>NZ_STGV01000003.1 GCF_004912165.1 Peteryoungia ipomoeae
TCTCTTCCCGAAGGGAGAGAGGCGGCCACCTTCGTCAGGCTGCAAACCTGATGAGCTTGATCGCCTCGAAGTCCTGCACCCCGCCGCCCACGCGCTTCGTCGTGTAAAACAGCACATAGGGCTTGGCCGAATAGGGGTCGCGCAGCAGGCGCACGCCCACACGATCGACCACCAGATAGCCGGCGCGGAAATCGCCAAAGGCAATCGCCGTCGCATTGGCTGCGATATCGGGCATGTCTTCGGCCTCGACCACCGGGAAGCCGATCAGCGAGGCCGCATCGCCTGCCTTTGCCGGCGGCGCCCAGAGATAATGCCCGTCGGCATCCTTCAGCTTGCGCACCGCCCCCTGGCTGTGCCGGTTCATCACGAAGCTGCCGTTCTGGCGATGCCCGGCTTTCAGCGCATAGACCGCATCGACCAGCACATCGGACGCCCCTGACGCGGCAAAGCCGCCCGCCACCCCGGTTGCGATCGTGCCGATCTTGCCCCATGTCCAGTTGGCGTCCGCCACCTGATCATAGGCGAGAAAGCCCTTCGGCTTCAGCACGCCGTCGCCCTTGACGAAGGCCTCGCCCTCCTGTTCTGCAAAGGCAAGATCCACCTCCGCCGAGATCCACGCCTCGATGTCGACGGCCGCATCGTCGAGCAGCGCCTGGCTTGCCGCCGGCATGGCGTAAAGCTCCATGGTCGGGAAGGAAAGCTCGGAAAGCTCCGGCGTGCCGGTCTGCGCCCGCGGTCCGGTTTCGGCCACCCAGCCGGTGGCAAAGCCGGTCGCGGCAAAGGGCTTCTTCAGCACCGAGCCGGAGACCTGCCGCACGGTCGAGAGCGCCCGGATCGGCGAGATTGCGGTAAGCCTGCGGCCAATCGCACCGTCCAGCTCCGGCGGCACCAGATAGCCGCCATCGCCGGCAACGGCCGCAGACAGCGCCTTCTGGTCGAGCTCCCGCAAGCCCTGCTCGTCGCCCCGCCGTACATAGGCCTCAAACGCCGCCTTGTGCTCCGCGTCCACGCGCCCATCTCGACCGGCCTGGCCAAGTTCGGGCCTCAGCGTCTTCAGCACCAGATCGTCCAGCACCCGGCTCTGATCGTCGATCGCCTTGTTGATCCGCTCCACCTTGTCGCGGGTCACGACATCGCTTGCAAGCTTGCCCTCAAGCTCCGAAAGCCGTTCGTCATTCGCCTCCTTGAAGGCCTCGAACGCGCTCATGAATTCCGCAAATGCAGACGTCACCGTATCCGGTCCCGCCTTGACCTCCGGTGCCCGTCGCAAACCGCGCGCGCCCTCGCTGCGGCCACCGGCACCGCCTTTCGCCGCGAGCCCGTCTGCCAGACCATCGCCCCCCCTTAAGCCCGCATCCGTGGCCATCAAGGCCTTGCGCGCCTGTCGGTCCGCGGCCTTCCCCGTCACCTTCGCCTGTGTCGTTGTCATCTCTCGCATACCCCTCATCCTTTCGTGAAATGGGTCTTGGCCATCGACCGTGCCGCCCGGCGCATCAGCCGGACGAGTTCGGTTTCCCTGTCGCGCCAGAAGCGCCGATGTTTGACGTCGGAGACCCTGGCCCCCGGCAGCATGGGAAAGGTCACCACCGAGATTTCCCAGAGATCGGCCTCGACGATGCGGCGCACGCCGGAGCCGCGCTCGTTTCTCGTCTTCACCGCGCGAAAGCCGATCGACAGTCCGTCGAGTGCGCCTTCGCGCATCAGCGCATGCACCTCGCGGGCGCGGGCGACATCGGTCGAAAGCTGCCCCTCGACATAAAGCCCGCGGCGATCCTCCTTCAAAACCGTCCAGCGGCCGATCACCTCGGCCGGATCGTGCTGGTAGAGCATGCGCACACCCGCTGCCCCGCGCTTTTCGATCGAGGCGGCAAAAGCCCCGGGCTCGATGGCATCGCGCCCCAGATCCACCTCGCCAAACAGGCTCGCATAACCGGAAAACACCCCCTGCCGATCAACGCCCTTCAGCGTCAGACCCGCATAGGTAAACCGCGGCGCTGCCGCGCCGTTGAAACTGCTCATGACTGTCTCCTGATGATGATGGTGAAGGCGCAATGCGCCCTCTGCGCTACGCCCCGCCTGCGGGGGGAGCTGCCCGAATTCAGGCGCAACGCGATGCGCCGGGGACGAGGGGCAGCCTGTGAAAAACCGTCTAAGTTCCCAGGACCGCCTCAGCCCCCCTCTGCCTTGGCGGGCATCTCCCCCACATGGGGACAGGGCAATTGCATAGAAACTTTGAGCGGCGCACAAAGCGGGGTCGCTCTTCTCCCCAAAGGGGGAGAAGGTCCCGGCAGGGGGATAAGGGGGAGCGAAGCAGAAGGGCACACATTCAACGCCTCGCCGAACCGCCCCCTCACCTCGCCTCCGCTGCGCTCGGCGATCCTCTCCCCGTGGGGAGAGGCGGTCACGCAAGCCCCTCACGCAATTAGCGCGTCACTGTCCAAATTCAGAAGCCAGCCGCAAATACGACGTCAATCAATGCCCCGGCATCCGCCACACGCCTCTTCTCCCCAGGGGGAGAAGGTCCCGGCAGGGGGATGAGGGGGAGCGAAACAGAAGGGCAGACATTCAACGCGTCACCGAACAAGGCAGGCGATGCCAGAAGCCGCAGCGCTCCACTCTCCCCCCTTGTGGGGGAGATGTCACGAAGTGACAGAGGGGGGTTCCCCCACCTCCGCGGCACGCCCAGCTTTTTGCCAAGGCTCGGGCCATTCCCTGCTATCCCGCACCTCACCCAACCTTCCCCGCCCGGCCGATCAGCCGCACCAAAAGCCCCATGGCCCACCAGGCGGCAAAGGAGGCGAGCGTGGCGCCTGCCAGCATGATTTCGGAGGCCGAGAGATGCGCCGTCAGCGACAGCCGCGTCGCGCACCACACCCCCGTCGGCCCGCCGAAGATCAGGCCGCAGGCGACACCGGTCAGAAACCGGACCGCGGCTTCCCGCTGGCTCCTTGGCAGCAGATAGACAAGCGACAGCGCCGAGCCTGCAACCGCGCCCATAAGGCGTGCGGTCGTCACGCCGCCGTCATGGCTGAAATCAGTCATTTGTTCATCTTTCCAGGATAAGGTGATTGTTGGCGCCGGCCGACACGATCCCGCCCGCAAGGGCCGCGGCCGGCGCGCCCCCTCCTTCAGATTTGGCAAATGCGACGATCCTTACCGCGAGCGTCAGGGTGCTGTTGCGCATCGTTCCTTGCGCCGCACGGCCGAGGATGACGACGGTCGACAATGGTGCAGTATCTTCCCCCGGCACTGGCGGATTGAACGTGGGCGAAGGATCGCGATGGCGCCTCCCTCCGTCATCCTCGGGTTTAACCCGAGGATCCAGGCGCAAGGTCTTCACCCCGTCAGTACCCCACAGCCGCGCGCTTTTCCTCGTCGGTGAGGAAGGTCGCAGCGCCAAGCCTTGCCCAGAGCGCATCCCGTTCGGCGGCAAGGCCGGCCACGGTGTCGAGGTCGGCCACCAATTTCAGCGCCTCGCCGGTCAGATCGCCTAAAAATACGGAGAGCGAGGCTGCCGTCCGCGTTACCAGCGGCAGGACCGTCAGACGATAGAAGGCACGGTTCGCCTCCTGGTAATTGGCATAGGTGTTGTCGCCGGGAATGCCGAGCAGCATGGGCGGCACGCCGAAGGCGAGCGCAATGTCGCGGGCCGCGCCATTCTTTGCCTCGACGAAATCCATGTCCTTCGGCGAAAGCCCCATCGACTTCCAGTCGAGACCGCCTTCGAGCAAAAGCGGACGCCCCGCCCGCATCGGGCCGGAATAGCCTTCGTCGAGTTCGGTCTTCAGCCGCTGATACTGGTCGGCGGACAGATTGCCGCCCTCCTTCGGCTGGTAGACCAAAGCGCCGGAAGGGCGTGCCGAATTGTCGAGCAAGGCCTTGTTCCAGCGGCCTGCGGCATTGTGCAGGTCAAGTGCCACTTGCGCGGCGGCAAGCGGCGCAAAGCCCTCGTGATCGTCAAGCGGATGAAAGAGCTTCACATGCAGGAGATCGCCAAGCGCGATCCGCCGCGTCTTTGCTCCCGCGCGGTAGTCGTAGCCGATCGGCCAGCCATCGGCGCCGGTCACGATGCTCACCCGGTCGGGCCTCAGGAGATGAAGGGCATTGCCCGTCTGCGCGATCTGCAAGCGCGATCCGACGCTCTCGACATAGGCATTGCCCGAAAGCAGCAGCTGGCCATAGAGCGCCTCGAGAAAATCAGGTCCTGTCATCGCGCTGTTCGGCCGCGCAATCAGCGCCAGGGCCGGATGCTCCGGCCGCTCCCGTTCGCCGTGATAGGCCAGCAGGCCGATGCTCGCAGCCGCTTCCGACACCATGCGCACGCACCGATGCGCCACCGGGTTCTTCATGAACCCTTCTCTGGCAAGCGCGCCATAGCTGCGCCCGGTCCAGCGCGCCTCGCCCTCGCCGGCAATCAGCGCGAACCGGTGAGCCGTGATCGCCGCAGCCGCCTTTTCCTCGGCCATGGGAAATCCTCCCGGGGCAGCGCCCCAGGGCAGTCGAAACGGAAGTTTCATGAGATTTTTCCCTTGATGTCACCGGACGGACGCCGCCCCCGGCGCCCTGTCAAAACCATGCCCCGGCAGAGACGTCTTGCACCGGCGCTAACCTCGCGCCTGATCCGTCAGATCGGTTCGTGCACGGCGTCCGCCACGTGGTAATCCGCCGCATAGCGCTCCTCGCGCAGCGGCTTCACCCGGCGGATGCTTTCTTCGTACAGCGGATGCGCCTTGTAGGCGGCAAGCGCTGCCGCATCCTCGAATTCGCCATAGACGACGAGGTCGATATCGCGATGGAAGCCGTCGGTTTTCACATTGCTGCCGATCTCCAGCCTCTTGGCATGGGGGATCTCTGTCAGTATGGACAGGCCTGCACGCACCGCCTCCAGGTTTTCCGGGCTGACGGTGAAGAAAACGATATGGCGGATCATGGCATGACACTCCTTGGCAGACACGGCTGCGAGGTAGCATCCTCGCGCCATGCACTCAATGCGTCAGCGCCATGCGGATGGCTGCGTCATAGCGAATGGCAAGCCCCGCAATCGTCTTTGCCCGGTCGCGACCATTGATGATCTTGCGCGCCCCCGTCCAGTCGGCCTTCTGGCCGGAGAAGAAATCGAGAAGTCTGGCACCGGTAAACAGCCCCTCCTGCATACCGCAGACCAGGATGGTCGCCGCCACATCCGGCTTCATCGCAAGGTCCGGTTCCGCCACCAGATCCAGCCCCACCACCTGGCCCATGCGCTCGTAATTGTCGCGATGCGTCAGCTGCACGAAGCCGCGGCCATAATAGCTCCGGCCATTGCCATCCCGCCGCCAATAGGGTTTCGAGACCGTCGGCAGCCGCCCGGCGCGGTAGGCCCGCTCCAGCCGCGCCACGGCCTCCTCGTCGGTTCGGGCGCGCGTTTCGCGCACCGGCTCGAACGTCGCCGCCGTTTCGTGATGCACGGTCGCCAGCATATAGGCCAGCATGCGCGGATCGAAGAAGCCGCCATTACGCCCCCTAGCACGGTCCAGAATCACCTCGCATCCGGCCACTTGCGCGCGCGAAAGGGCGCCGCCGAACAGGCCCGGACGCACCGCATCAAAGAAGATTTTTCGATTGATCCGCATGGTTTGATCGACCTTTCGCATGGGTATGGCAACGGGTCCGGCGAAAGCTGAGAGCCCGCCATGAAAAAACCTTGAGTTTTAAACCGATTGAACAAAATTCAATCGTTTAGACCTCGTTCCGTTCACATTTACAAAGTATTTACAGTGTGGAACCTTCCGCCCCGAAAGACGTTACCCCGCCGACCGTCCATGAAGCGGCGAGCCCCAGGAGGATGACATGCAGACCAATTCTTCGATGAGCCCCAAGACTGCTGCCCCCGCCACCATTCCGGCCCATGTGCTTGAGCGCCTGGAAAACGAATGGCGCCAGGTCCGCCGTCCGGCTCCTCAGGGCCCCGCTTCCAAGTAATCGATCCACCGCTGAGACGTTCACAAAAACCGGTGCCCTCCAGGCGCCGGTTTTTCGTTTGGGTCACAAGTCCTCTCCCCCCTTTGTGGGGGAGAAAGCGAAATCGAAGGCTTAGGCATCGGACTCAAAAAGCCTTCCCACCTCCAGCCTCACTGCGAATTCGATGGATGAAAGTAAAAGAGACTCCACAACCTAGAGGAATCTAGGCATGCTGCTAGATATGGGGACACTGCAAAAAATCATTAAAATTGAGTCTATCTGGTCGCTTTGGAACATGGTCCGCGACAACTGGGCTCAAGCTTCCATTTTTTTTCTCGGAGGCGGGGGACTTAGTTATTTGGCAGCTGCCACAGATTGGCTGAATGCTTGGGGGCCGATTGCTTGGGGTGTGGCTTTCTTCTTCGGAGCATTCTTGGCACTCGGAATAAGATACACTTGGCTGGCTATTAATAGCCGGCACTTCATAAACAGACAGGTGGAAATTTCAGTTGCTAATGATGGAGTGAACCCTAGAGAGAGTCGCTTCGAAAGACGAAAAATCCCGCTAGCTAATTTTTTTAGCCCATACTATTTCGCCCACATCAGAAAGAACTTTATTGATTGCGATATGTATGGTCCGGTGATGCTCCACATGAATGGCGGCACGCTCAATGGTGTAGAATTTAGGCACTGCCAAATAGTCATCGTGAGAGAAGGTGTCACGCTATGGGGCGTCACTGCACTCGAGTCTCCTACTGTTATAGGAGGAACGATGGCTAATGTTACTCTACTAATGACTAGAGGGCAGTACTTCAACATGCCGCAAGACATGCGTGATAATGTGCCAATTATTCATGAGTGGAACTGAATTCTAAAGATGCCCCCTATATCGATAATGACGAGAATTGCACCGGCTTTTGCCGTCATGGCTCCAGACTTCCAGCCCCTCCTCACACCTCCCTGATCCGTGGCTCCCCGCCGCCCTCCAGCATCAGCGCCGTCAGCGCCCAGACAAGCGCATCCAGCCGGTCCGGCGAGCGTCCGTTTGACAATCCCTCCGGCCCGAAGTCGCACATCTGGTCCTCAAGCGCTGCAAACCGCCCGGCATGCAGAACCCGCCCCTGCTCATAGAGGGCCGCCACCGGTTCGGCGCGGAGAAACTTGCCGCGCCTGGCCCTCACCGTCGACACCGGCAGGCCGGCCTCGATGCCCTGCAGAACGCTTTTCACCATATCGCCGCCCTGGTTGATCTCGGCCACCACGCGGTCCGCCTCGAAGCGCCGATAGGCCGAAACCACAGCGCGCGCCCAGCCCGCCGGGCCCTCACCCTCGACCGAACAATCTGCAAGAACCACCGCCTGGCCATTCTCCTTCAGCCCCGCCACCACGATGCCGCAGCAGGCTGAAACGCCACCCGCCGGCGGATCGACCGCCACCACGATGCGGCGCAAAGGCTCAGCCAGTTTCACCACGATCTCGTCGATCCGCGCCCGTTTCCAGAGCGCATCGGCCCGGTCCTCGATCAGCTCGCCGTCGAGCTCCTGCCGGCCAAGCCGTGTGCCGCCATAGCGCGCGCTGAGCGCCGCCAGGAACCCCGGCGCCAGATGCGCGGCATTGGCGGATGTCGCCATACGCGTCAGCCGCGTGCCCGGATCGCCCATCAGCCGCCGCACCAGCGGCACCGGCCGCGGCGTCGTCGTCACCACCTGGCGCGGCTGATCGCCAAGCCTCAGCGCAAACTGCAGCATGTCGAATGTCTCGTCCGCATGTTTCCATTTCGCCAGCTCGTCGCACCAGGCGAGGTGAAACTGCGGCCCGCGCAGGCTTTCGGGATCCTCGGAGGAAAAGATCTGCGCGATCGCGCCATTCGGCCAGACAAGCCGCCTTCGTGAAATCTCCACCTCCGGCCGCATGCGCCTGGCAATCCGCGACAGCCCCGATATACCGTCGATCATCACCTCGCGTGCATCACCCAGCGTTTCCGCCACCAGTGCAATGCGCAGGTCGGTCCGCCTGCCGGCGGCCATCACGCAAGCCTGCACCCATTCGGCGCCCGCCCGCGTCTTGCCTGATCCGCGCCCGCCCATGATCATCCAGGTCTGCCACCTGCCCTGAGGCGGCAATTGCTCGGGCCGCGCCAGAAGCGGCCAGTCGCGGGCCAGAAAGGCCAGATCTTCGGGGCTGAGTGCGGAAAGATCGAGCGTTCCCGGCGGCGAGACATCTGCCGCTGGAAGCCCGGTCATCGCCCGTGTCGCAACAGACATGCCCTCTGCCAGCGCCGCCCCCCGCGCGGCCGCCATGACCATCGTCTGCGAGAGCGCACCCAAGCCATCCGCCGCATCGCGGGCTATGTCGATCGCCTTGTGCCGACGCTCCCGCCCCAACCGCGCCAGAGATTTCCGCGTCATCGGCAAGCCCCCTGGTGCATGTGGTTACAACTGTGCCAACTGAACCGAACCCCTCAGCAACAAAATCTTAGGTTTAGCCCTCAATCGGGCCAAGCCCTCGATTTTGTAACCTCTCCCACAAAGGGGAGAGGAGATGTCACCACCAACCCCACGCTCCCTCTCCCCCCATGTGGGGGAGACTTCGGAGCGTTGGCCAAAGGCCAGAAATCGATCCAGTGAATCGATATCAGCGAACGGAGGCCTGAGCGCGTCGCCGCGCGAAGGCGATGAGAGGGCTTGAGCGTACGCCGCCTAAACTTCAGATTTTGCAAGTGAGGGGATCAGTTCAGTTGGCACCAGTATCACCGATCCCTGCACCATCAAACATCATGGCATCATCTGCGGATTGAACACCACTTCCCAGACATGGCCGTCGAGATCCTGGAAATAGCCGGCATAACCGCCCCAGAAGGTTTCCGCCCCCGGTTTGAACAGGTGTGCCCCGGCCCGCTCGGCCAGCGCCATCACCGCGTCCACCTCCTCCCGGCTCGACACATTATGCCCGATGGTCATGCCCGTCGGGTTCGGCTCGCCTTTCGTAAGCCCGGTATCATGGGCAATGTCGTCCTCGGCCCAGAGGGCAAGCTTCAAGCCGCCCGCCAGATCGAAAAACGCCACCGCCCCATGCTCGAACTCGCGCCCGACAATGCCGTCACTCGGCAGGCCCAGCCCCTCGCAGTAAAAGCGAAAGGCCCGGTCGAGATCGGCAACAGCCAGCGTGATCACTGAAATTATGGGTTTCATGGTCATATCCCTTCTATGGGCGCCAACCCGATGCCAGCGCCTTCATAGTCTCGGGCCGTTGCGACGCAACGGAAGGACCCATCCTTGAGAGCAAGGAATGAGGGCGGGGCCAACCGTCCCACGCCTAACCTGTTTCAGACAGATGGAAGCTAGGGCGGGAAGGACATGCGGTCAAGGGTCACGAGCAAGCCTGCCCCCTGCCCCTGTCCCTCCCTTGCAACCTCTGAAACTCAGGCCGCTTGCGCTGACCTCAAGCCGCTTCATCCCCTTCGCGCGGCGAAGCGCTCCGGCCTCCGTCCGCTGAAATCGATTGACTGGATCGATGTCAGGCCTTCGGCCAACACCCGGAAGTCTCACCCACAGCGAGGGAGAAGACGCACGGGGCCAGCGCCACCAGCTCCTCTCCCCTTGTGGGAGAGGTTACAAAATCGAAGGCTTGAGGCGATCAAGGGCTAAACTTCAGATCTTGTTGGTGAGGGGATCCGTTTAGTTGCCAAGGCAGCTCCCCAAGCCCTTCAAGGCGGCCCCCGCCCCTCGGCAATCTCCGCCAGCGCCCCATCACCAACCCCCTCCGCCACCGCCAACCGCTCCGCCACCACTGCCGCCACACGGGCGGCAATCAGCGCTTCCACCTCGGCCCGCAAGACCTCCGGGTCGCGATCCCCCAGCTGCCGCTCCTCGGCCTCTGCCCGGTCGCGCGCCAGCTGGCGCATCAAGGCATCGATCTTCTCCAGCGTGCGCACGATGAGCGCAATCGCATCGGTCGCCGTCTTGATATCGGCCCGCGCCAGCTTCGCCGCCGCCTCGTCCGCGCCATCCGAAAGCGGCGCAAGCAGCCTTTCGGCACTCTCGCGCAGACGCCTGAACAGGTCGAACTGCGCCCGCATCTCGGTCATGAAGCCCGCCAACAGCCCCTCGAAATCCTCAGACCCTGAAAGCCCCTTCACCTCGAAGAGGCCAAGCGCATCGCCATCCTCAGCATCCATGACCGATCTCCCAAAACGCAAAAAGGCCCGCCAAGCGGACCTTTACCCAAACCCTTTCGACCGAGCCCGACGAAGCACCTTCAAGGATGCCCACCGCCGCAGTTTTCCGATCATGCCATAACCCTACCGAAGCACCGTCACGCTGTCAAGGATTATTTTCCTATATGGGTGCTTGATGTACCAAAGAGCAAGATCGATGCTGGGTCGCCATAGGCCGGCACAAAACCAGAGACCATTTGAGAGAAATTCATTACGCTGCGATATCGGCAGCGCTTGAGTGACGGCATCCCTGCTTCACTTACAAAAAAAGCAGGGCATGAAGCGGATGTAGAATTCATATGCGGTCTTTGTGCCGCCATGCGTTCGTCAGAATTGAGTTACCAAGCCTCTCGCCGTGATCGAGAAGGTGATTGAGGATCTGAGCTAGCAAAGCGTCGATCTTCTTCGCGGCCTGAAGGACGCGCGGTCTGTTCACAGGCCATTCTGTTTTGACCTTGTGGCTCTTGAGTGTGATGATAACAACTTCTGCTTTTGTGGCTTTCGAGGCTGGCTCTGAATAAAGGCCGTGAATAATCTGGTCTCGTTCGCCCTTGATGCCGAGTGCTTTGTCGACAAGGGCGACCAAGCCAGCTGTTCCGGGATGCTTAGAGTGCTCCTGACGAAGTATGTTCTTTAGCCGCTCCCATCGCTGCTGTGTACCAAAGTGATTGAGGACGTGGGTCGTATCCTGATCATCGGGGCTTGAAGCCCAATAAAGTAGATTATCTATCTGAAATTCGAGCGCAGACCATTTGACAGCGACTAGCCCGATGGCCTCCAGCATCTTTTCGCCGGGAACGGGTATGAACTCACTGCCTTTGGATTTTGCCATAACAGCCCCCAAACAGAAGATTGACCACAAGAAGGGCGACGGCGCCTTCCAGCGTATTCTGAAGACCCCGCCTGAGCCGAAAACCCTCCCAAGCCGAAACCTGGGAGGGAAGAGGACGGAACTAGCGGTTCGTCTTCCAAGCGCTCCTGAGGCTTTCTGTTTCCACTAGGAGCTTTGTCCATGTCGCTTCATTGCAACCAGCAACGAACAACAGGTCATTCGTCGAAAGAATGCGCTTCGCGTAGTCCCTAAGATCAGCGAGTGAACCTGAGTAGCCCACATACCACACAGTTTCGAGGATACGTCCTACCGAAGCGTCCAGCTTCTGAAGATGGTCATCCATCTTTTCATGAGACGGCTGGCTGCCGTTGAGGTCGTAGGAGAGTATGTAATTAGCCATGCGCGTTTTAGTCCTCGTGTTGCCAAGGACGGCTTGACGGGACTCATCCGCAGATTAAAAGTCGCTGTGTACATATCGAGCCGTCCAATGGCTTGGTTACAGGGATGGCGACCACGCCTCTGCCCGAGAATCAGTGGTCGCCATCTCAAATGTTCCGGGATTGTTCGCAATGTCGCAATAGGTTGCGGCCGCAATACCCGTAATTCACAGGTTGCGTTTCTTCCGATTGTTAAGAATTCTGCTCGCCTTTTGCTTAGGCGTGACCAGATTCACCAATCCGCCGATGGGTCAAACGCTTGTCGCGAGCCTGACAAAGAACATCTTCGGCGCGTTCTTCATCGCTAATCTTGAGGGCTGCGCGACTGTTTTCGCGGGCATTCAGATTACTTTCCTATGCCCCACACATCACCCAGCCTTCGCCAACCCACGCCCCGCCCGTTTCGCCTCATACAGCGCCCGATCCGCCTTTTCGATCAGCGCCGTCATCTCGCGCGTTTCGTCCGTGCCGGCATAGCCGATGGAGACGGTGATGCGTGAAAGTCCGTCGGGGCGGGCGGGATGGGCGATGGAGAGTGCGCGGATGCGGCGCACCAGCCTGTCGGCCAGAAAGGCGCCGCCGGTCTTGACGTCGCCGGGCAGGATCAGGGTGAATTCCTCGCCGCCGTAACGGGCGGCAAAACCCTGGTGGCGGTCGGCGAAATCGGCAAGGGCTGCGGCAATGCGCTTCAGGCAGGCATCGCCCTCCTGGTGGCCGCAGGCGTCGTTATAGGCCTTGAAGTAATCGACATCGACCATCAGCAGCACATGATCCTCGCCGTCCTTGAAAAGGCCGGGCAGATGCTCGTCGAGATGGCGGCGATTGGGGATGCCGGTCAGCATGTCGGTGCGGCTGATGTCGCGCAGCGCAACCCCCTCGCGTTCGGCCTCTTCCGCCCGGTTTTCGGCGTCATACTGGGCGAGAAAACCGCGGGCGCGCTGCCGCTCGGCATGCCAGTTGCCGTAAAGGGTGAAGAACAGCCCGCTTACCAGTTGCACGGTGAGCGGAAAGAGCAGCGCCGGCTCGATGGTCTGCTTGGTATAGACCACCAGCAGTGCTGCGATACAGGTGGTTGTCGTCAGCATCAGCGCATAGCGAAAACGCAGCACAAGCAGCATGTTGCCAAAGAGAAGCACGAGCGGAAACTCGCCCAGCGTATAGGAGGCATAAACGGAGTTGGAGAGCCAGAGCAGATAGGGCGGCAGGAGGGCAGCCACCAGCATGCCGACAAAAAGCAGCCGCTCGCGCCACTGCGCGTTGACACGCCGGATCGCCCAGAACAAGAGAAGCGAGCCCGGCGTCAGCAGGCCCAGACGCAAGGCAACCGTCGTCGGCTGGATGTCGGCCATCAGAAACAGGCTGGTGAGATTGTAGATGTTGTAGACGATCAACCCGATCAGGATCGACCGGCGCAGATGCGTCACCCGGTCTGCCCCGTGGGCGCGCTCATAGGCATCCTCGACCTCTGCGGGCATCCGCATCATCCAGTCCAGGCGCCCCTTCGTTCCACTCATCAGCACATCAAAATCCCGTCACTCGGTTGCGCGCGTGCGCAAGGCCCGCTCCCTTATGACGAAGCCAGAATGAATCCAGTTCTAATTTAGCCTGATCTTTTTTGGGTTATGCGCATTTTTTATGACCGCTGTGTGCCACAAGCACAAAACCCCTACAAATATAGGGGTAATTTATGAGCGCTATTCGTTCAGATGTCTCAGCAGGCCTGGCGCCGTCTGTCGTCAGGCCTCCGGTCCGCCGAACTGCTCCCAGGCCGTCATCGCATCACCCGCATACATCAGCGAAGGGCCGCCGCCCATATAGACCGCAAGGCCCAGCGTTTCCTCGAATTCGGCCTTGGTCGTGCCGAGTTTGATCAGGGCTTCGGTGTGAAAACCGATGCAGCCGTCGCAGCGGGTGGAAATGGCAATGCCGAGCGCCACCAGTTCCTTGGTCTTCTTCGACAGCGCCCCATCCCTGGTCGCCGCACCGGCCAGAGCTGAAAAGCCCTGCATCACGTCTGGAATATCCTTCCGCAAGGTCTTGATCCCGCTCGAAATTTGCCGGGTGATCTCGATATAGTCCTTGGCCATCGGGGCGCTCTCCATCATTATATACGTTTCTTCATATATATTGAGGTTTCATGCCTTTCAAGGGCGAGGCGAAAGAACAGGATTGTCCCGGCCGCTCCCACACTTGACACAAAGAAACATACCGGTATGTATGTTTAATGTCTGATGCTCATCGCCGCCAGAAAAACCCGGAACGTGTCCGCACGCAGCTTATTGAGGCGGCCATTTCGCATGCCCATTTGCATGGGCTTCCGGCGATCAGCGTCGAAATGATTGCAAGTGCTGCCGGCGTGACGCGCGGCGCGATCTTCCATCATTTCCCGAACAAGCGGGCGCTGATCGATGCCGTATTTGCGGAAATCCTGACGGGTTTCGCGGCAGATCTGGCGGCAGAAATGGCAAAAGATCCAGAACCTTACGGCCGATTTACGCGGGCATATCTCGAACTCGCCATAAGGGCCTATGATGACGTAACCGGAGGCGCACTCTGGAAATCCGCATTGCTCGACCCCGCGCTCACCGAGCGATGGCGACATTGGCTGATCGATGAGATCGAGGCGCAGCCTCCAAGTGAAAAAGGGCTCTCCCTTGAGGTCGTCCGGTTTGCTGCGGAGGGCCTGTGGCTTGGCGCGGCGATGGGCGTTGCACCGCGCGACCGCGAAGCCCTGCGGACCAGACTTCTTGCAATGACACTCGAAAGGACCCCCTGATGATGCCAGCGTTTCTGATCATTGGCGGCTACGGCACCGTTGGAAGCCAGGCGGTCGATGCCCTGCGCAAGTTTCAACCTGAACTGCCGCTCGCCATCGCTGGGCGCAACGCAGACAAGGCAATGGCAGCCGCCAGCCGTCATTCCAATGTCCTCGGCTTTGCCGTCGATACCACGCGCGAAGATTTGGGCTTGCCGGCCGGACAGGGTTTCAGTGGGGTGGCCGTCCTCACCAATGATCTCTCCACCCATCCCGCCCTCTTTGCGGCGCGCCATGGCATTCCTTACACCAGCATCGCCACGCAGCTGAACCATTTGGGGCCGAAGCTTGCCCTTCACGCCAAATGGTCATCGCAGGCGGCATCCCTGATCCTCGATACCAGCTTTGCCGGCGTTCTCATTCTGGCAGGTCTTCACATCGCGACGCGGTTCGAAAAGGTGCTGACTGTCGAGATTGGCGCCCTCATGGACGAGAAGGATTTGGGCGGCCCTGCAAGCCTTGCGGATGCTGGCGATTTCGACGAGACGCCTCCCGGCTTGGTTCTGTCCAACTCCAACTGGCAGAAGCCCGAGGCCCATCAGGCAACACGGAAGTTTTCGCTCACCGACGGGACGGAGTATACCGGGACAAGCTTCCCGTCTGTTGACATCCCCGACATCGCGGCTGCGATCAACCCGGTTTCAGCGCGGCTGGATTTCACCTACGGGGTTTCCCCCGGAAGCCGCGATCATGGCTCGCCATCGGTCGAGATTGTCTATGAGATCGACGGCATCCTGCCCGGTGGACAGCGGCAGAAGATCAAGGCGCAGCTTTCGCATCAGAAAGGCCAGACGGCCTTGACGGCGCTCGGTGTTGCCGTGGCGATTGAAGTCCTGGCCGGAAAAGTGACGGGCCGGCCGGTGCCTGCAGGCATCCATATGCCCTCGAGCCTCATTCCGGTCGAGCACATGGTCACACGGCTGCAAGAGGGCGGTGCTTCCTTCAACTGAGGCAGAACGTCTAAGGTGGTCACCGCGCAACGACCGCAAGGCGTGTTTTTAAGCGAAGCGCAGTCACAGCCCCTCTGAAGGTTGTCGCAACGCGATCAGCTTCAGAGGCATTCATGGCAAGGCTCGCCTGAACTTCCATTTCCTGCAGACACGTCAGCCGCCTCTGGTGATCGCCAGCATCCAAAGCCGCAAAAGCCCGGGCAGGCTGCCCCCTGCCCGGCCCTGCGTATCCCTGTACTCAGTCCCCGACCTACTCCCTCGTCGCTCCTCCCTTACCCCTCGCGCACCGGCGTATAGCCCGCCTCGCGGATCGCCTCTTCCGCCAGGGCCGCATTGCCTTCCACCACAGCCTTGCGGGCGGCGAGATCGACCGTCACCGTGCTGCCCGGCAGGGCCTCCGCCAGCGCCTTCGCCACAGTCTTTTCGCAATGGCCGCAGGTCATGTCGTCAATGCGAAACGTTGTCATCAGGGTCATTCTTGTCGTCCTTCCGGGCATGTCAGCCTGTTGTCATCCAGATCATCTAACACCTTCCCATGGTGGTAAGGTCAATCCCCGCAGCAGTTGCCCGCTGCCCCTTGGTGAGCGGTCTTTTGCCGCAGCGGCCGGCCCTCGAGATCCGCGAGGATCGGGCAATTCGGCCTGTCATCGCCATGGCAGCGCGCGGCCAGATCGGCGAGCGTGTCACGCATGGCTTTCATCTCGGCAATCTTCTGGTCGAGTTCGCGCACATGCGTCTGGGCCAGCGCCTTCACCTCGGCGCTTGCCCGCGCCTTGTCGTCCCAGAGCTTCAACAGCCGCTCGGTCTCCTCCAGCGAAAAGCCAAGGCTGCGGGAGCGGCGCACGAAGCGCAACCGGTTGACGCTGTCTGCGTCGTAAAACCGATAATTCGATGCCGTCCGCCCCGCCGGCGCAATCAGCCCGATCTCCTCATAGTAGCGGATCATCTTGGCCGAGACGCCGGATGCGCTTGCGGCCTCGCCGATGTTCATCGTCATGGTCCTGTTTCCTTGTTACTTTGCCGGTAGCAGACCTCGCTGTAGGCACCCGCCTTGTCCGATCTTTAAGCGGGCTCGGGCGTGGATCCTCGGGTCAAGCCCGAGGATGACGGTGCATTGGGCCAGGTCGGCATCCTCCTTTGACGGACCAGGGGGGACATCCTACGGAGGATTTCCGAATGCCGGACCGGACGTTGGTCATCCTCGGGCTTGACCCGAGGATCCAGACGCGGGCCATCCTCGGCCTGCACCACACGTCCATCTCCCACCCTCACCCCGTCACCTTCGCCGTGCGCAGCCGCAAGGCATTCGTGAGCACAAACACGCTCGAAAGCCCCATGGCGGCGGCCCCCAGCATGGGTGAGAAAGTGAGCCCGAACAGCGGATAGAGAAGACCCGCCGCAACCGGGATCAGCGCGATATTGTAGCCGAAGGCCCAGAACAGGTTCTGGCGGATATTGGCCATCACCGTGTCGGAGAGCTCGATGGCATTGAGCGCGCCCATCAGATCGCCGCCCACCAGCACCACATCGGCACTTTCGATTGCCACATCCGTGCCCGTGCCGATCGCGATCCCGGCCTCTGCGGTGGCAAGCGCTGGCGCATCGTTGATGCCGTCGCCGACAAACGAAACCTTTTCGCCTTTTTCCTGCAAATCCTTGATCGCACGCACCTTTCCTTCCGGCAGCACCTCTGCCGCGACAGCATCGAGCCCGACCTTTTTGGCCACCGCCTCTGCTGTGCGGCTGGCGTCGCCGGTCACCATCATCAGCTTCAGCCCACGGGCTTTGAGGGCGGCAATCGCCTCAACGCTCGTCTCCTTGATCGGATCGGCAACCGCAATCGCGGCGGCGAGCCTGCCGTCGATCGCAACATACAGCGGGCTTGCGCCCTCATCCGCCAGGCGCGTCACGGCAGCGGCAAGGTCGTTTTTCTCGTCCGCCTGCATCGCGCCAAGCCGCAGCATATAGCGATGTGCACCCGCGGCGACCCGCTGGCCTTCGACAACACCGGTCACGCCAAATCCGGTGACCGCCTCGACCGCCTCCACGCTCGCAAGCGCCAGGCCCTTTGCCTCAGCCGCACGCACGATCGCGTCCGCCAGGGGATGTTCCGAGCGCGCTTCAAGGCTTGCAACGAGCCTCAGCACCTCGGCTTCGGCAAAACCCTCTGCCGTCAGGATCGCGCTCACCTCCGGCTTGCCGGCGGTAATCGTGCCGGTCTTGTCCATCACCACCCAGTCGATGGCACTCAGGCTCTGCAGCGCCTCGCCCTTGCGGAACAGCACGCCAAGCTCGGCGGCACGGCCGGTGCCGACCATGATCGAGGTGGGTGTCGCAAGCCCCATGGCGCAGGGGCAGGCAATGATCAGCACGGCAACCGCCGCGACCAGCCCATGCGTATAGGCCGGCTCCGGCCCGAAGATCAGCCATAGGAAAAAAGTCACAAGCGCAATGCCGATGACACCAGGCACGAACCAGGCGGTGACCTCGTCGACCAGCTTCTGGATCGGCAGCTTTGCCCCTTGCGCTTCCGACACCATGCGGATGATGCGCGAGAGCATCATGTCGGCGCCCACGCCCGTGGCCTCGAAGCGGAAGGAGCCGGACCCGTTCACCGTGCCGCCGATGACGGTTGCGCCCGCCGCCTTCTCGACCGGGATCGGCTCGCCCGAAATCATCGCCTCGTCGACAGAGCTTGCGCCGTCGATCACCCGGCCATCGACCGGAATGCGCTCGCCCGGCCGCACCACCACGGTATCGCCGCGGCGCACCTCGGCCAGCGCCACATCCTGCGTTTTGTCATCGCGCTCCACCCGCGCCGTCTTGGCCTGCAGCCCGGCCAGCTTGCGGATCGCCGCGCCCGTGCGACCCTTGGCGCGGGCTTCCAGCAGCCGCCCGAGCAGGATCAGCGTCACGATCACGGTTGCCGCTTCATAATAGACATGCTGCGCGTCCGCCGGCAGCAGAGAGGGCGCAAAGGTTGTCACCAGCGAATAGAGATAGGCCGCCCCCGTGCCGATTGCGACCAGCGCATTCATGTCGGGTGCGAACCTCAACAGCGCCGGAATGCCTTTTTCATAAAAGCGCCGTCCGGGGCCTGCAAGCACCGCTGTCGCCAGCGCAAACTGCAGGAGATACAATGTGTTGCCGGGGAAGATCTGCATCAGCTGATGATGCAGAGGTGGGTAAAGATGACCGCCCATCTCGACGATGAACAGCGGAAGCGTGAGCAGGAGCGCCACCAGAAAATTGCGTTTCAGGCCTGAAATCTCCCGCGCGCGGCGCACCTCGCGGCCGTCATCGGCCTCCGCTACCGCGGGCGCGCCCGCGGCAGCGGCATGCCCAGCCTCTGCAGTGGATGCGCCAGCACCGTCATCGCTGCGCCCTTCGGCCTTCGCCATCCCGCCCGCAAGGCGCACTGCATAACCGGCTCTTGCCACCGCAGCGCTCAGCGCCGGCAGGGCGGAGCCACCGCCCAGCACCTTCACCACGGCTTCGCCGGTCGCCAGATTGACGCTTGCCGACTCGACCGCGGGGATGGATTTCAACGCCTTTTCCACCCGTAAAACGCAGGAGGCGCAGGTCATGTCCTCGATCTCGAGCGCCAGCGTTTCGGCCTTCGCCTCGTAACCGGCCTTGTCGATCGCCTGAAGCAGCGCCTCGGCTGAAAAGCCCTCGCCCGGCGTCACGGACAGCGTTTCGGTGGCAAAGTTCACCGCACTCTCGGCCACACCGGGCAGAGCGGCGACGGCCTTTTCAACGCGGCGCACACACGACGCGCAGGTCATGCCCTCGACGGGCAACAGGATCGGTTCGATTGTTTTTGTGGCCACACCGGGCCGGGACTGCATGTTCATGGCGCTCACCTCCGCCCTCCTAGATGGACCTTCCCATCATGGGAAGGTCAAGGGGTGGTGCCGGTTTTTCAGGCATGGCCTTGTCGTTTCATCGCAGGATCATCTGATGATCCCGACCGGCAAGCGCCCGCCTATCTTCGCGACTGAGGCCATGAAGGCCACCGCGACCTCGTTTTCCTGTTGAATTTCAAAACCCAGCCGCCGATGCAGGGCAAGCGAGGCGGCGTTGGTGCGCAGCACATGGCTTTTGAGGGTGACAGCGCCGAGGCTCTCCAGCAGGCTGAACACCGTCCGGGCAAGGTCTGCGACCACGGTTGCCCTGCGATGCCCCGGATGCAGGGCGAGGCCGCCAACGAACCAGTCGCCCTCCTCCTCAAGCGGCCAGAGATAGGCATAGGCGATGAGTGCGCCCCGTTGGCGCAGCCACACCCCTTGTGAGCGCGGCAGGGTCTGCATCAGTTTTTGCCGATGCGCGCAAAGATCCAATGGCGCGCCGTCCGCTTCCCGCAGGCAGACGGCATCGAGCGCCAGCAGCTCCTCAAGCGAGGGTCGATCCTTTTCCCCCCTCGTCATCATCGGCCTTCGATGCATCTTGCTCCCCCACCGGAAATCCGGCCGCAGCATTGCCCATGCAGACAATCAAAACAGCCCATTAAAACTAACTGGATTTGCATCTCATGGTGGTAATTTTCAACGAAATAAACACTTTCCTGATGTAGGCCTCTGGCATATTCGTTAATTTGTGTTAGGCTTCAAACGTCCTAGCAGACTGATACCAAAGCAATCCCAGGTGCCCTCGTCCCCCGTTGTCGCCTGGGATTGTTTTGTTTGCATGTTATCCAGAATCCCTTTTCCGGCGGCCCGTTGAGCCCTTGTTTTGGAGATAATCATGCCCGAGACCGACAATCCCCAATTCTCCGTTTTTCAAGGTGCTGACGGCAAGTTCTACAAACTGCCGCAAGAGCAGCTGGAAAGCTTCAAGATGAGTTCCGAGGAGGTGGAAAGCCTGATCGCGCGTCAGGCTCTGCCGGCAGCCCAGGCGATGGCGGTACACCCCAGTGCGGCCGTGCGGGCAGCACCCGGCGCGATGGTGCGTGCGGTGCCGGGCTCCATGGTCCGGGCTGCTCCGTCGCAGGCCGTGCGCGCGGTGCCAGGCGCCATGGTGCGCGCGGTGCCGGGTGCGATGGTGCGCGCCGTGCCGGGAGCGATGGTGCGGGCAGTCCCCGGCGCCATGGTCCGCGCGGTGCCAGGCGCCATGGTGAGGGCTGCGCCGTCGCAGGCCGTGCGCGCGGTTCCCGGCGCCATGGTGCGGGCCGTGCCGGGTGCGATGGTGCGGGCAGCACCCGGTGCCATGGTGCGGGCCGCCCCAAGCCAGGCGGTCCGCGCGGTGCCGATCCAAGGCATGCTGGTCGGCATCACCCAGAGATGATGCCATGGCCATCCCGCTCGAAGCCTATTTCACCCGGCCTTATGTTGCGCCCAATCTCATTCGCCGGGTGATCCGGCAGGGCGACGAGACGCTCGATTTCACCATCGACCCCGGCACCCAGGCCTGGGCAATTCTTGACCAGCGCGCACGGGCCTTCACCACTCTTGCCGATGGCCGGCGCCGGCTCGTCGACATCATCGAGGCGGTATCGCCTGATCTCTGCGAAGTCGATGCGCTTAGTCTCTGGCAGAGCCTGATCGACGCCGGACTGGTGTTTGACAGCATGCGGTCGCATCGCCAGGCAGCCCTGCCGGTTTACAATTATGCCGATCCCGTGGGCCTGCATCTGGAGATCACCAATGCCTGCAACCTGACCTGCAAGCACTGTTACGTCTCCTCGGGCAAGACGCTGCCGAATGAAATGACGGATGAGGAGATCTACCGGGCGATCGATCTTTTGCCGCCCTATTCCGGCATGCAGCTCGCCATTTCAGGCGGCGAGCCGATCACCCGCAAGAACTGCATGGACTTCGTGCGCTACGCCGCCATGGAGTGCGGCCACAGGGTCGATCTCTATACCAATGCCTGGAAATTTCCGCGGAAGTTCGCCGAGACGATCCGCGATATCAACGAGAGCGCCATCGGCCATGTGCGCATCCAGATGAGCCTTGAAGGCGCCAAAGGGCAGACCAGCGACATGGTGCGGGGCGCCGGCGCCTATGCCGAAGCGATGAAAAGTCTCGAAATGTTCAAGGAGCTCGGGCTTGCCCGTGACGTCGTGCTCTTCTGTTGCATCACGCGGAGCAATATCGACGAAATCGACGAACTGATCGAATTGGCCGAAAGCCATGGCATCGGCCATGTGGTCTTTTCGCAGTGGCAGCGGCAGGGTCACGCCTCCGAGACGCCATGGTCCACCATCGCGCCGGAGACGGAGCAGTGGATTGCAGCCGGGGAGCGGGTTCTCGCCTACCGCAATCCGGCGATGACGGTGAACGGCAATTTCCACGGGGATCTGCGCAACGCCGCCAATGGCCGCCTCGATCTGGAGTCTCCGCTCTTTCCCAAGCATCTGTATTTCTACAACGCCTTTCCGCGCATCACGCCGGAGGGCGATATCCTCGCCGACCAGCTCTGGGTCTCGCCGGACTGGTTCCTTGGCAACCTGAAAGACGGGATGACGCTGGAAACGGCGTTTCAGACGCCGAAATTCCATGCCCAGCTCGAGATGATGCGAGACCGCACGCGCCACATCGAAAGCTGTCGCAGCTGTCGCTGGCATGATCTGTGCGAGGGCGGATCGCCGGGCCATACCCACGCCGAATACGGCCACATGAATGCGCGCGACCTTTTCTGCGAAACGCGCCTCTACTGGTTCGACCGGTATGTGCTGCATCATGCAAGCCGCCACCTCGGCCCGGGGGTCGAATTGGTGGACGATGGCCTCAGTCCGAAGCTTGAGACAGATCCGGTTCACATCCTGCATCGTGCCCATGCGCGCAGCGCGGCGCTGGCGTAAGGGGCGGCCTTTTGGGGGAACAGCCTGTGCGTGCGGGCTCAGGCGCATTCGGGTTCGGGTTCGGGCGCGGGTTCAAGCGCACTCTGGCTCGGGTTCGGCGCCAGAAAGCTGGTCTGAACAAGCGGAATAGTCCAGCCGCGGCGGGATCGCTTCGGCCTTGGACACTGTCGCATATTCTAAGGGGTAGAACATCTCCGGCGGACGCGTGTTCTGCGGCTAGGCTGCACGCGCATGCCCAATGAAAAACCGCCGGTTCCCCAAGAGAAACCGGCGGCGGGCCTTTGAAAAAGGGCGTGATGAAAAGCTCTGGTCTTAATATCTGCGTGCTCAAAACCGGAGGACCCGGGCAGGCCCGCGCCATCCGTCCCATCCTCGCCACAATGCCTGGCCCTTCGGTCGGCTGGCGGCACGTTTCGGTGCCGTCGGGTTCCAGCGCGATGTCGGTCAGGCCATGCCGGCAACGGCTGGTTCCTATGAGGTGAGATTAGCCCGGCCGCGTTAAACCGAGGTCAAACAGCACCCTTAAAATCGCGGGTTTTCTGCGAAAAACCGGCGGCAAAAACGGCAAATTGCAGGGGTGTGCCGATATCCGAGAGCAGAATCCAGTCAGGCGACCAACTTGCCTAATTTTTGCACCTGAAACGATGCCGGAGCCCTGTCCCTTCAGGCAAGGCCGCGTCGCCGGCGCAATAGCCTCCACGCAAGAAGGCCACCGTCCTCCTGAAGAATACGGTGGCCTTGCATTACTCGATCGTCTCGCGCCGAAGGCCGGCGCATGGGGCTGACTTGCGGCAGCCCCGGCTTGCCCTGTCAGGTCGGTGCCGGCCTCAGGCCGCGCGCGCGTAAGCCGCAGAGGCTGGGCGCTGACGGCCGAACTCCGCCGAATTGTCCAGCTTGAAGCCTGCCAGAAGCTGAAACAGCGCCTGCGCTTCGCGCGCCAGGCTATGGGCGGCCGCTGTGGTTTCCTCGACCATGGCGGCATTCTGCTGCGTGCCCTGATCGACGCTGTTGACAGCGACATTGATCTCCTTGAGCCCGACGGCCTGTTCGCGGGCGGCTTCGACGATGGCCGCGACATTGGCATCGACATCGACCACCTGCCTGACGATCTCCTCGAGCGCGCGGCCGGTTTCGCCGACGAGATCGACGCCGCTGCGCACATGGGCGTTCGAGGCGTTGATCAGCTCGTTGATCTCCTTGGCAGCCTTGGCCGAGCGCTGGGCAAGTTCGCGCACCTCTTGGGCAACCACCGCAAAGCCTTTGCCGGCCTCGCCGGCGCGGGCTGCTTCGACGCCGGCATTCAGCGCCAGAAGATTGGTCTGAAAGGCAATTTCGTCGATCACGCTGATGATGTTGGCGATTTCACCCGAGGAGCGTTCGATCTTGCCCATGGCGGAAACCGCTTCGCCCACCACCGCGCCGGAATGCTCGGCATTCTCCTTGGTGCGGCGCACCAGCTGGCCGGCGGTCTGGGCGCGCTGCGAACTGTCGGACACGGTGGTGGTGATCTCTTCCAGCGCTGCCGCCGTTTCTTCCACCGAAGAGGCCTGTTGCTCCGTGCGCTTGGAAAGCTCGCCGGACGCCTGCTGGATCTGCTGGGAAGCTGCCGCAATTGTTCCGGCATTGGAGGTAATGGTGCGCATGGCCTCGCTGAGCTTGGTGGCGGCGAGGTTGTAATCGGTGCGCAGCATGTCGAGCGATGGCAGGAAGCCCTCGTTGATCCGGCAGGTGAGATCGCCATCGGCCAGATCTTTCAGGGCCTGGCCCAGAACATGCACATTGCCGACCCGCCGGGAGACGTCCGTTGCGAACTTGACGACCTTGAAGACGCGGCCGTTCATGTCGCGGATCGGGTTGTAGGTCGCCTGAATGTGGACGCGCTTGCCGTTCTTGCCGAGGCGCAGATATTCGTCGGAGAAGAACTCCCCCCGCTCCAGCCGCGCCCAGAAATCCTGGTAGTCCGGGCTGCGCGTATACTCGGGATCACAGAACATGGCGTGGTGCTTGCCCTGGATTTCCGCGAGCTGGTAACCGAGCACGGTGCAGAAGTTTTCGTTGGCGGTGAGGATCTCGCCCTTGGGGGTAAATTCGATGACGGCCTGCGCCCTCGAAAGGGCGTCGAGCTTTCCGGTCGCATCGGCAGCGTGAAGCTTGGAAGCGGTAATGTCGGTTGCGAACTTCACCACCTTGTAGGGCTTGCCGCCCTTGAAGACCGGGTTGTAGGAGGCCTCGATCCAGATCTCGCGCCCACCCTTGCCGATGCGCTTGTACTGGCGGCGATCGAACTCGCCGCGCGCAAGCTTGGCCCAGAAGGCTGCGTAGTCAGGACCGCTGACTTCGATCGGATCGACGAACATGCGATGATGCTGGCCGACAATCTCGTTGAGGCTATAGCCGAGCGCCTGACAGAAATTCTCGTTGGCCGTGAGGATGGTGCCATCGAGCTTGAATTCGATAATAGCCTGCGAGCGGCTCATGGCCTCCAGAACCGCGTTTGCGCCCGAAACAAAACCCAACATAAATGTCTCCAATATCAGGGATGCGAGGCAGCTCCCGCCTCAAAAACACACCCCTAAATTCTTATGGGATTATTATCGGGTGAACTGCTTAATTCAGCGTCAAGTGAAACTCCGTCTCGCGACATGGTTTAGCAATTCGTAAGATCTAAATGGCCTTGATCTTGACGGTTGCCAGATTTCCCTTGAACGTTTAGCCGCCACCTCGCCAAGGGCAAGAAACCGAACGCCTCCAACAGCCCCAGGTGGTAGAGGCGAAAACCGCCTGACCTTTGGCCAGACCTGTGCCTGAGGGTTGCGAACACAGCCGAAAATCCGCAAGGGATGCACCATGACCGAGGATATCGTCGCCCTGACTGCGCTCTATGCCGCAAGCTTTCCCGATGAAGACCTGATGCCACTCGTTGCGGCACTCGTCGGACGGCACGACGTGCTGTCGCTTTCGGTAACCCGCGACGGACGGCTGGCCGGGCACTGCCTCTTCACGCAGGCGAAGCTTCAAGGAAAAACCGAAACACTGGCCCTGCTCGGGCCGCTTGCCGTTCATCCCGACGATCAGAGGCAGGGCATTGGGCTGAACCTGATCGCCGACGGACTGTCGCAGCTTACCGCCCGCGGCATCGCCCAGGTGCTGGTGCTCGGCGATCCCGCCTATTATTCGAAAAGCGGCTTTCACCCGGCCGCCCGTGTCACCCCGCCCTTTCCGCTTCCGGCACAGTGGCGAGAGGCCTGGCAATGGCAAAGACTGGACGGTGCGACGCAGGATCTGACCGGCCAGCTGCTGCTGCCGCAGCCGTGGTTGAATGAGGCGCTATGGCGGTGAGGTGAATGTGCTGAAGACGCCGAGCCATGCGCTCTCCGCCTATTTCGGCCTGAGCCATGCACCACTCAGCGCCCATGATGCGCTCGATGACGCACTGTCGCTTGCCTATGCCAGTCAGCACCTGCTGCGGGAAGGTCGATTGATAGTGGAGGATTTTGAGCGGCGTTGATGCTACGGATCAGCTCCCAAAGCCTGCTGACAATCTCGCCACTATCGCCGATAAACATCACGGCGGTTACCGATGCGTATGACCATGATAACCACCTCTCTGTCGCGAATGTCTGCGATAATGCGATAATCACCAACGCGGTATTTCCAGAATACCCCGAGTTCCGCGCCCTTCAGAGCTTCGCCAATACTTCGTGGATCCTCAAGCGGTGCAATACGCTTGTGAAGGAAATTCAAAATGCGCCTGATCGCCTCGGGGCCAAGCTTGTCCAGTTCACGTTCCGCCGAACGTTCAAACTCAATTCGCCAAGCCATGGCGCTTCATCACACTTTCCAGCGAGACTGTATCGCTCTCGCCACGCTCTAACGCAGCGCGACGCTCGCTGGCGAGTTTTGCATCCTCCAGATCCTCGATATGGGCGAGGATCGCCTCCTCCACCAGGGCAGCCTTGGTCTGGCCGGTCGTGCGGGCCAGCTCTTCGAGGCGGGCGTCCAGATCCTTGGGCAGGGTCAAAGCGAGCATGGGTTGTCTCCTATCAGCGCCAATATACCATCATGACGCTCGGCTTGCGAGCTACCCCTACCCCCGCTCCGCGCCCACCTTCAGCGGCCAGTCGACGACGTAGTCCTCGAGATCCTCGACATCGAGGCCCTCTTCGGAAATCGTGCGGCCGCGGGCGGAGACGCCGGCTTCGTGGACGGTCTCCAGGCTGCCCGAGACGAGGTGGTGCCACCAGTAGAGATCGTGGCCCTCGTCGATCAGCCGGTAGCCGCAGGTGGGCGGCAGCCATTTGATTTCGCGTAGTCCCTGCAGGGTCAGCTGGATGCAATCCGGCACGGTTTCCTGGCGGTTCTCGTAGTCGGAGCAGCGACAGCTGTCGCCATCGAGCAGCTTGCAGGCGACCGACGTGAAGACCACTTCGCCGGTGTCCCAGTCCTCGAGCTTGTTCAGACAACAGAGGCCACAGCCGTCGCAGAGGCTTTCCCACTCCGCATTGCTCATCTCGGCAAGCGTCTTTGTCTTCCAGAAGGGTTGGTCGGTCATGGCTTCCTTTGTCACGCGGTCCTTGTGTGGCCAGGTGGTGGCGGTGGCGCCACGGGTTGGTGAAAACAGGGCCGTGCCCATTCACCATTGTGCGCGATAACGCTTGTTCTTTCATGGCAAATCGACCATCACTCATGAACGCCGACTGCCGTTTTCCTGCTCCTTCAGCCTTAACGCAGGCGGCGTCAAGGGACGGGTTCAACAATTTCAGGAAGATCGACTGTGTCCGAGGATGACCTGCCGCGGGATGAAATGCCGAACACAGGCGACGAACGGTTGACACCGGCCGAGGCCAAAAAGCCCGTGCAAGGCCCCAGACAGAAGTTCAAGCGCCATATTCTGCTGCGCATCGACAGCTTCATCGATTCTGGCCTGTGGAATGCCGGCTACAAGCTCGGCGAGGCCTGGGAGGAGATCACCATCTTCTTCCGCCGCTTTCGCGTGCGCGGCTGGAAGAAGCTTGTCTTTGAAGTCGCCGGCGAAGCCATGACGCTTGGCACCGCCGGAACGGTCGTGCTTCTCACCCTTGCCCAGTCCGCCTTCGAGGAAACCAAGAAGGACTGGCGCAACCACGACAATTTCGCCGTGACCTTTCTTGACCGCTACGGCAATTTCATCGGCCATCGCGGCATCATTCACGAAAACTCCGTGCCCGTCGACGAGCTGCCGGATCATCTGGTGAAAGCGGTTCTGGCAACGGAAGACCGTCGCTTCTTCGAGCATTACGGCATCGACTTTCTCGGCCTTGCCCGCGCCATGACCGAAAACGCCCGCGCCGGCTCCGTCGTGCAAGGCGGCTCGACGCTGACGCAGCAGCTGGCGAAGAACCTCTTCCTCACCAATGAGCGCTCGCTGGAGCGCAAGATCAAGGAAGCTTTCCTCGCGCTCTGGCTTGAGGCCAACCTCTCCAAGAAGGAGATCCTCTCGCTCTATCTCGACCGCGCCTATATGGGCGGCGGCACCTTTGGCGCGGCAGCCGCCTCGCAATTCTATTTCGGCAAGAACATCACCGAGGTGACGCTTGCGGAAGCCGCGATGATGGCCGGTCTTTTCAAGGCGCCGGCGAAATATGCGCCGCACGTCAACCTGCCGGCCGCACGTGCGCGCGCCAACGACGTCTTGACCAATCTCGTGCAGAGCGGGTTGATGACCGAGGGCCAGGTGGTGGCCGCACGGCGCAATCCGGCCACCGTCATCGACCGTGACGAAAAGGAAGCGCCGGATTATTTCCTCGACTGGGCCTTCGACGAGGTGCAGCGGATTGCCGGCAAGTTCAAGGATCACACGCTGGTGGTGCGCACCACCATCGATCTTGGCCTGCAGCAGGCCGCCGAAGAGGCGGTGGCTGCAAGCCTGCGCGAATATGGCGAGAGCTACCGGGTCAAGCAGGGCGCGCTGGCGATGATCGAGAATGGCGGGGCTGTGCGCGCCATGGTCGGCGGGCGTGACTATGGCGAGAGCCAGTTCAACCGCGCGACGCGGGCGCTGCGCCAGCCGGGCTCCTCCTTCAAGATGTATACCTATGCGCTGGCCATGGAAAACGGTTACACGCCGCAGACCATCGTGACCGACGGCCCGGTTTCCTGGGGCAACTGGAGCCCGCAGAATTATGGCCGCAGCTATGCCGGCCGCATGACGATGGAAACGGCGCTGGCCAAATCGATCAACACCATTCCCGTGCGGCTAGCGAAAGACAAGCTCGGCATCGATGCGATCATCCAGACCGCCAAGGCCATGGGCGTGGAAACGCCGATCAAGAAGGATGTGACCATTCCGCTCGGCACGGCGGAAGTGACGGTGATGGACCAGGCAACCGCCTATGCCGTGCTGCCGGCCGGCGGGCGGGCGACGCGGCGCCACGGGGTGGCGCAGATCACCAATTATGCCGGCGAAGTGCTTTACGATTTCGAGCGCGACGAGCCGCAGGCGCCGCAGATCCTGACCGAACAGGCAGCGATTGCGATGAACCAGATGATGACCAAGATCCCCTATATCGGCACGGCGCGGCGCGCGGCGGTCGATGGGGTGCTGACCGCCGGCAAGACCGGCACCACCCAGGCCTACCGCGACGCCTGGTTTGTCGGCTATACCGGCAACTACACGGCCGCCGTCTGGTTCGGCAATGACGACTACACTTCCACCAACAACATGACCGGCGGCTCGCTGCCCGCCATGACCTTCAAGAAGCTGATGGACTATGCGCATCAGGGCATCGACCTGAAGCCGATCTTCGGCGTGGATGCGCCGATGCCGGAAAAGGAAGCCCCTGTTGCTTCCGACACTGCCGAGGATGACCTGAACCTCACCGCGCTCGTGCGGCCGCGCTCGCTCTCCTCGCAATCCACCCGGATGATCCGCGATCTCGGCCAAAGGCTCAAATCCGCCCCGCCACTCGCCCTGCCGACGACCACCGCAGGCAAGACAGCGATGGATCAGACCGGCGCCACAACCACAACCTTGAATTGATATCGGTTGCGAAGCCTGCCGATCACCCCCGATCGGCAGGCTGCAACTCTAGGCTTAAGACGCACATCGCGCCATGGTGGCGGCGATTCGCTTGTGCGGCGAGCGCTTGACGGTCACGATCGGCCAGACTGCCGCATTTTCACGTATTGCTGTGCCGGATTCCGACAGCCTTGGTGAATTATGGCCGAATTTGGGCGGAAATGTTTCCGTTTGAGCAACCATACGGCTTGCGAATTTTCCAGCTTTCCCGCAATGGTACACTTCCTTCACCCCAGATTAAGGGGGGCAGGCCTAGACTTCGCCTGTGTTTTTCGTATCGCATTTTTCAATCTGTGATTGGACATCCATGAAGAGATGGCTTGGCATTCCCGCTATGCCCCGCATGACGCCGGAGCAGAGTGCAGAGTTTTTTGAACACCGTGCCACCGTGCGCACCCATATGTTGAAGACGGCGGTCATTTCCGTCTCTCTCTTCTATCTGTCCTGCTATCTGTTCGATGTCTTCCTGCTCGGCGATGTCACCTTCATCGGCGGTGTTCTGCGCTTTGGCGTCATTCTGCCGCTGACGCTTGGCCTTCTGATCTATCTCGGCCGCGACAATCCGATCCAGCACAAGGAGGTCGCGGCAATCGGGGTGGCGCTTGCGGCGAATATCGTCTGGTGCGTCATCCTGCTTTCGAGCAACAGCCCGAGTGTGCTGAGCTACTTCTATGCGGCGCCGACCTTCCAGATGGCGATCACGCTTGCGGCTGCATCGCCATTTCGCCCGGCCTTGCGGGCCAGCATCTTCACCTTCTGCCTGAATTATTCGGCCATCTTCTTTCTCGAAGGCGTGACGATCGGCTATGTCATGCAGCACCTGGTGGTCTACATGCCAACCGTTGTGATGACGCTGCTTGTCAGCCATCATCTGGATGTCGAGGCCCGCATGGGCTATCTGCGCGCCGCCGAAAACGAGGCCTTGAAGCGCGAATTGTCACGTCAGAACAAGGATCTGGCACGGCTCTCCGTGACCGACCCGCTGACACGGCTGTCCAACCGGCGCGGCACCGATCTCGAGCTTCTGAGATTGCGCAACGAGACGCCGGAGCTTGCCGAGAGCGCGCTTTTGTTCATCATCGACGTCGATCACTTCAAGGCCTTCAACGACGGTTATGGCCATGGCGCCGGCGACATGGCGCTGAAGCGGCTGGCCCGCGCCATGCGGCGCGCCTTGCCGATCGACGCGCATCTGGCGCGCCATGGCGGCGAGGAATTCATTGCCGTCCTCGCCGGACACCCGCCGGAGGAAACCCACCGGATAGCAGAGGACCTGCGCCGCGCCGTGCGCCAGCTCGACATTCCGCATGAGCTGACCCAGGATCGCAACCGGCATGTGACGATTTCCATCGGCGCGGCCTCAGGCTCGATGGCGACGACCCGCGATTTCGACGATCTGATGGAACGCGCCGACCGGGCGCTCTATGCCGCCAAGGCGGACGGCCGCAACACTTGGCGGGTGAACGAGGACAAGAGCGAGACCGGCCAGTCCGAGAGCCCCGGCGAACGCGCTGGCGAACCCCATTCCGGCGGTTCGATCGAGACCACCGAAGCCGAGCCGCAGCGCGACGTGGCCTGAGGCCCTTGCCGCAGGCTCCGGGTAATTCTGCAAGGCTTAACCCTCAAGATCCGCCGCCTGGCGTCTCTTCCTTGGCGCTCATCTCGTAGAGATAAAGCCGCGTCTTGCGGCGGTCGGACAATTCCCAGATTTCGTCGGGATCGCGGTCCGGCACGGCAAAGCTGTTCGACACGAAGAGGCTGCCGGGCTTCATCTCGCGGGAAAGCTTGGCATAAAGTGCGGCCATCGGCGTTGGCGAGAGGAAGGCATAGACCAGATCCTCGCCCGCGATATCGGCGCGAAAGAGATCGCCGCGCTCAATGACGCCGCGCCCGCTGATCTTTGCCAGAAGCTGCGCGGCAAGGACGAGGCCGGGCGCGTTTTCCACCCCCCTCGCCCGCCTGCCCTTGCCATCCAGCCCGCGCACGACGCCGCCCAGCCCGCAGCCGAGATCGGTGATTGTCGTAAACCCGCGCTCGGCCATCAACCGCTTCAACACGGAGACCGTCTCGTCATTGGTGAGGTAGAGCGGCACGCGTCCGCGCGTGGTGTTGGAAAAGACAAGCGCCAGGAGAAGAAAGGCAAGCCCGAACGGCCATGCCGGCATCTGCCCGGCACCGAGCGCCAGGCCCATGGCAAGCGGAAAGACGAAGGCGATCAGCAGCCACCAGCGCGGCAGGCCCATCACGCGACAGAGCACCGCGGCAAGGACGCCCTGCAGGAGAAGCGCAAGCCCGATCAGCGGCAGCCGATCCACGCTGCCGGACAGGGCTCCGGTGACCGTGGCGACAACCGGCAGGGCCACCACCTGGGCCAGAAGCGCACCGAGGATCGGCGTCGCGCGCAAAAGCGCAAGCATGACCGCATCTCCCTTCGGCTTTCGCATGCGATGTTCAGTGGCGCGACACTGGCAGGGTGGGACGCGATTCTCAAGAGTGGTGTGGGTGAAGGACTTGGGCCAGTGATCGGCACACAGCACCTTTTGTAACCGCGAGACCCAAGCTGATGGCTTGCGGCCACGACAACAGGTTGACTAAACCTTCACATCGACTTTGGGCACAGAAAGACGTGATCATGAAAGCCAACAACCGGATCGTTCTCTCCAGCGACCACACTGCCCTCCAACTGCGCCAGACCATAGCCACTCATATCTCGGAAAGGGGGTGGGTGGTGGTTGACATCGGACCAACCACCGCTGAGAGCACGCACTATCCGGCGCATGGCAAGGCGGCGGCGGAATTCGTCGCCTCTGGCGATTGCCGCTTTGGGATACTTCTCTGTGGCACCGGTCAAGGGATCATGATGGCCGCGAACAAGGTCAGAGGCATTCGCTGTGGCGTTTGCAGCGACACATTCTCGGCCAGAATGGTACGGCAACACAACGATGCAAACATGCTTTCACTTGGTGTGCGTGTCGTGGGTGAAGGGCTGGCACTTGAGATCGTGGACGCGTTTCTGAGCGCCGGCTTTGAAGGCGGCAGGCATGGAACACGTGTGGACATGATCGAGGCAGAGTCAGATGCTTTCTCTTGAGGGAGCGCTATCGGGGCTAGCTGGTCCGGCAACCCGTCCACGCATCTACAAGTCCTGTAGCGGCGGCCTAAAACGACCAAAGCCACCCTTGTGGGGTGGCTTGGCTTATATGTCCCTTTCGGGAGACGATGACGCGCATCGCACGCCTCGCAGATGATTTGTATATAGCCCTGGTTATCATGTTGGTCAATGGTGACCCGGCGTCGGGGGTGCCATGCTGCCTCATTCGTTGTCAGTGGTTCCTACTGCCGAGCCCGCTACTGTCACCGTGACGGTATCGATAACCGTGGTGATAATCTCCTCTGGCGTCTCCATGACTGTCGTCGACTCCGCTACAACGACTCTCAACGGTTGAGACGGGGGCCAGCCAGCCAGAAGAGAGTGGGCCTTTTCCAGGATGGGGCCAAGCTCTATCGGGTCGATCCGGGGTGGGCTCTTGTCTACGAAGTCGAGCCGAGACGTTGCGACGGTCATGATGTGATCGCAGACAACCCATGACCTCTTGCCATTGATCTTGTCCCTCGTCGCTTGCGAAAGCTCTATGGAATGCTCGTAGGTCACATTGTCCTCGTCGGTCGTGATGGGGAGGACGGTCACTTTACCATGGAGCGTATTCTTTCTGCTGATGACGACGACGGGCCGCTTTTTCCAGAATTCGGGTATGTGAATCTGCGCCTCCGCATGCAGGCTACACCAGTAAAGTGACCCGACCTTGGGCGCCGCCTTGATCTTAACTGGGTGCTTCGCGGCCACTACGCGCCCCTTTCGAGGGCCATGACAGCCACGCCAATATGGCGGCCAACGTCGATGGCAACAGCATTGGACGCTTCCCGCGCCCTACCCTGCCTGATACCTGCCTCAACCTGAGCCTGCATCAATTACACCCCCACGACTTTTCGTTGGCGGAGATCATAACCGGCCAGGCGCATGGCGCAACGGGCAACAACCCTATGCCCCCGCCCTCTCCTTGCCCTCAGCTCTTCTCGTAGAACGCCTCGATTGTTGCCACTTCCACACCGAGTTTGGTCAGCGAGGCGTGCACGCTCATGTGGCGTTCGTCATGCAGGATGAACCAGTCTTCGAAGCCGAAGCGGGTGGTGGAGCCGTCGGCTGAGGGGACGTCGCGGGTGTATTGCCAGAGGAAGGCGGAGCCGGACTGGTTGCCGTCTGCGGTGCCGTCGATCTTCGGTTCGCGGCCTTCATAGCGGTTTTCGGCGCGTTTGAGGATGGTCCAGCTCAGCGTGTCGGAATGGCCGTCATCGAAGAAATAGTCTTCCTTCAAGGTCAGCACATTCGCCATTGCATCGAAGCTGCCGCGGGCATCGATGGTGAAGCGGTTCTGAAATCCCCCAAGACGCCCGATCGTCACGCCATAACCCCGCAAGGTGCCGGAAAAGAACTCCTCCAGAATGAAGGCGGGTTGGCGGGCTTCAAAATCCTCAAGCTTCACGGCTGTCTCCTCGGGGTTCGTGGCACCGGCCCGATGCCGGGTCCGGTTGGAAACACGGGCCGACGTGCCATAGTTCCATCGGATCGGCGCGATATCCGAACGAAGGGTCAGCGCATGGGGTGCTCGGGATGGGGTGGTCGCGATGGGTCAGGCCAGAAAGGTCAGGCCGTGCTTCCTGACAAGGGACAACAGCTTCAGCGCCGGACCACTGGGCTGCTTGGCGCCCGTTTCCCATTTTTCGATGGTCGAGCGGCTGGTGTTGAGATAGCGGGCGAAAACGGGCTGGCTAACATTGTTTTCCTGTCTGAGAGACCGGATCTCCTCAGCGGACATCGGCTGAACGTCGCTCAGGCATGCCTCGTCGAAGTGTCTCAGGGTCTGCTTGTCGACGGTGCCAGCCCGCGCCATGCCCTCCACCGCACTGTGGATCGCCTCGAATGCATCCGAACGATAACTGCGTTCATTCATCGCCCTTGATCTCCTTTAAAACGCCAAGACGCAGTTCTGCCTCAAGGTCAGCGTCCGTCTTCTTGCGGTAGAGCGCTCCGAGATGGCGGAAGGCAGTCAATTCGGCATCATCGATGTTGGCTCGGTCCTGCTTGGCAAACAGATAGACATAAACCCAGAATTCTCCCGCCTTCGCCAGCAGGATCGCCCGATGCTGGTTGCGGCTCAGACGCTTCTTGTAGACGCCGCCGCCGAGATCATCCGCCTGCCCCCGCGCCGCCTCCTCGACCGCCCGCCACAAGGTGGCGTCGGTCAACCCGATCCTCCGGGAGGCCTTGGCGAACCACGCGGTTTGAAACACTCTGAACGACATCATAAATATAGCACCAAGTGCTACCCTCCGGCAACATCGAGCCGGCGCGATGACCCATATCAAACATTCGCGCGCATTTTACGAATACGCAATCCCAGGATGCACTCCACAATCGTGGCTCTGCCCCCCCTTGCACCGTCCGGCTGCCGCCCCATATAATCGCGCGAGATCGACGAGGATCCGGCGCAGCATAATCTCTCCGGCGCCACCTCGCGGGAGCGGCCGGATGATCGGCATTCCCGGCCTTGGGCGGGGAATTTTCATCCGCCCTGGGCCTCGACCCACCGAATGGACCCCTTGTGTTTACCGAAATTGCCATTGTTGTTTTCCTCACTCTCCTCAACGGCCTTCTGGCCATGTCGGAGCTGGCGGTCGTCTCGTCGCGCCCGGTTCGACTGAAGATCCTCGCGGATCAGGGCAGCCGGGGTGCTGCCACCGCCATCGCGCTTGCCCAGGATCCCGGTCGGTTCCTGTCCACCGTGCAGATCGGCATCACGCTGGTCGGCGTTCTCTCCGGCGCCTTTTCCGGCGCCACACTCGGCGCGCGGCTCTCCGGCTGGCTTGTCGAGCAAGGGCTTTCGGCCTCCATGGCCAACGGCCTGGGGGTCGGCTCCGTCGTCGTTGCCATCACCTATCTGTCGCTGATCGTCGGCGAGCTTGTGCCGAAGCAGATTGCGCTCCGCGCGCCCGAGGCAGTGGCCGCTAAGGTGGCGCCGGGCATGAAGCTCTTGTCGCGTGTGGCGCTGCCGCTCGTCATCCTGCTGAACGGATCGGGCAAACTCGTTCTGGCGCTGCTGGGACAGTCCGGCAGTTCCGACGAAAAGATCACCGACGAGGAAGTCCGCACCGTGATTGCCGAGGCGCACAGCGCCGGCGTCATCGAGGCGGAGGAACAGGAAATGATTTCCGGCGTCATGCGGCTTGCAGACCGCACGGCGCGCGGCCTGATGACGCCGCGCCGCGACGTCGAGGTGATCGATCTCGAGGACGATCCGGCCGAGATCCGCGAACAGCTGCGCCATACCCAGCGCTCGCGCCTGCCGCTGCGCAAGGGTTCGTCGGACGAGATTGTCGGCGTCGTCGTCGTCAAGGATGCGCTGGACGGACTGCTGGAAGGCCGCCCTGTCGACATCGAGGCGCTGGCGCGCGAGGCGCCCGTCGTTTCCGACCGCACCAGCGCGCTGACCGTCATCGAAAAACTGCGCCGGGCGCCCGCCCGCATGGTACTCGTCTATGACGAATACGGCCATTTCGAAGGCATCGTCTCCTCCGGCGACGTGCTGGAGGCGATCACCGGCGTGTTCGAGGACGAAGAGACCGGCGAGCCGGCGATCATCGAGCGCGAGGACGGCTCCTACCTCGTTTCCGGCTGGATGCCGATCGACGAATTCGCCCATGCGGTGGGGCTTGGCCTCGACAAGGAGCCCGACTACGAAACCGTGGCCGGCCTCGTCATCGACACGCTGCGCCACCTGCCAAGCCTTGGCGAGAACTTCGCCGTCGGCGGCTTCCACTTTGAAGTGGTCGACATGGACGGCCGGCGGGTGGACAAGCTGATCGTGCGCAAGCTACCTTCCTGACGCTCGACTTAGACTGGCCCCCGGCTGAGACAGGCGGGAGCTGTCACTGTCGTGCTGCGCGGCGGCGCCACCAGCTGAACAGCACGACAATGAGCGCGAAAGCGAGTGCCGGCGGCAGATCGTCGGCCATCACGCCCCAACCGCCGGGCAATCCCTCCACCACGGAGACCGGCCATGGCTTCAGCTTGTCGAGAAACAGGAAGACCGTGGCATAGGGCAAAAGCACCGCAAGGCCGGCACGCCAGCCGGTAAAGCGGATGAAGGTGGCGCCAACGAGAAAGGCGCCGACCTCGTCGATCACGATGCGCCGATCGTCCTTCACGCCCGTTGCAAGCTCGATGACATTGCCCACATGCACCCCGATGGCAAAGACCAGCAGCGCCACAAGCGGCAGGACCGCACGCGGCGCATGGCTGGCGATCAGCAGGAGCGGGAGCAAGGCAAAGACGGCGAGCCCCGCCCGCAACGGCACGACGAGGCCACTGCCAAACCAGGTGGCAGCAAGCCATGTCCATTGGGGAATGAGGCCAAGGCCCGGCGGATCGAGAATTTCCATGGCCAGGATGTAGGCACTGCACCCGTTTCGCCAAGGGGGCTCGCGCTTCCCAGTGTCGTCAACCGAGATGCCTCTACCGCTGGCGGGGGAACCGCGCTATCTGGTTGCCGGACATCATCCATCCATGCGGGAGGTTTATCATGGGCAAGCGGATCGTATTTACCGGCGGCAGCGGCAAGGCGGGGCGGCATGTGGTGCCTTATCTGCTGGGTCAGGGGCACAAGGTGCTGAATGTCGACCGGGCCGTGCTCGAAGTGCCAGGCGTGCACACGCTGCTCACCGATGTGACCGATGGCGCCCAGGTGTTCAACGCGCTCTCCTGCCATTTCGGCTATGAGGGCTATGAACAGGCGGGCGGCCCGAAGCCGGTGGATGCGGTGGTGCATTTTGCCGCCGTGCCCCGCATCCTGATGCATCCCGACAACCAGACATTTTCGGAGAATACCGTCTCGACCTACAATGTGATCGAGGCTGCGGCGAAGCTCGGTATCCGCAAGGTCATCATCGCCTCTTCGGAAACGACCTATGGCGTTTGCTTTGCCGAGGGCGACAAGGACTACAAGGAATTTCCGCTGACCGAGGACTATGACGTCGATCCGATGGACAGCTACGGCCTTTCCAAGGTGGTCAACGAGAAGACGGCGCGCGCCTTTGCCATGCGCTACGGCATCGATGTCTATGCGCTTCGGATCGGCAATGTGATTGCACCGGAAGACTATGCCGCCTTCCCCGGCTATCTCGCCGATCCGCCGTGCCGCAAGCGCAATGCCTGGTCCTATATCGATGCGCGCGATCTCGGCCAGATCGTACATCTGTGCGCCGAGAAGGACGGGCTGGGCTTTCAGGTGTTCAACGCCGTCAACGACACGATCACCGCGACGATCCCGACCCGCGAATTTCTGGCGACATATGCGCCGGGGACGCCGATCACCGGCGAGATCGACGGTTTCGACGCGCCGCTTTCCAACCGCAAGGCGCGCGAGGTGCTGGGCTTCAAGGAAGAGCATGACTGGCGAAAGTATGTGGATGTTTGAGCACTGCCGGTTTGCAGTGATCGTTTGGGGTCTGTGACCGCGCTGGAGGCGGAGAGACGTTCCTCCCCGCCTTCTCTTTGTCTGCGCATTGCTGCCGACATCGGCGAGCCTCAACCCATGCTGACCGTCCAGCTTCCGTCCGCGTTATTGGCGACCTCTGCGGTGGTAATGCCGCCGGTGAAGTCACAGAGGGCGGCATTCAGGCTTGAATGCGTGAAGTTGATGACAGTGCCCGGCACATATTCGCCTTTGCCGACGAAGTATTTCAGGACTGGTTGGCAGTCAGTCTCGGTGGCCGGATCAACCACGATAAAATTTGACAGCACCATCTGGCCGTTGGCGTTAACGGCCAGGCCGGCATTGTAGTAGTTCTGCGAGCTAAAGACCGGCGTGGTAATGCGAAAGGCGCCGGGTTTCACGTCATCGCCGTTAACCGGTTGCGTGAGACCGATCGGTTCAGAGATAATTGCGGTGGTGGAGTCATTTTCCGTACCGCTTCCGGATGCGAGATCGATTGGCCTCGTAGCGAGAATATCTCCGGATACGTTGCCGACATGGGGGAGCGTATTGCTCTGCTGGAGGCCAGCATAAAATCGCAACTCGGCGCGGAAGGTCAGTGTCGCGCCGGTATCGTTGTAATTGCCCAGCCGAGCTGAAAACAGGCTGTTTGAATAGGCCATGGCCTCACTCGGATAGGTCGCCGGCTGCTGGAAGACAAAAAAGTCATGGGCCTGCCGCTCGTCATTGCGGATGTTGATCGTCAAAAGTGTCGACATGATCATTCCCCTACGCTTTCCGTTTCAAGTCAGGGAGGTGCCGGTGAAACGAAGGGCCAAGCCCAACGGATTTCTATGCGCATCCACGCCCCGTGTGCATTGGTAGAATTTACCACCAAAAATTGCAATCGCAGCAAAGCGACCAAACTTGGCCTTGTCTTGCGAGAGGCATCAACCCATCTCCCTCAAACGACAATGACGGAGATCAGCGATGGGACTTTTTGACGGACTTCTGGGCCATGGATCGGCGGTCGATCCGGCGGATCTGGCCAAACGGCTCGATGGCGTGCTGATCGACGGTGAGACCGTGGGGCTGGCCTTCAAGGTGATCCGCGACATCTTCGTCTTCACCGACAAGCGGATGATCCTCATCGACGTGCAGGGCATCACCGGGTCGAAGGTCGATTATACCTCCGTGCCCTACCGGGCGATCACAAGCTTTTCGGTTGAGACCGCCGGCACCTTCGATCTCGACAGCGAACTGAAAATCTGGATTTCCGGCAATGCGGCACCGCTGACCAAAACCTTGAAGAAAGGCACCGACGTGCGCGGCATCCAGCGGGCGCTGGCAACGGGGGTGTTGCGGTAAAGTGCATGGCGGGGGGGCATGGGCCCAAACCTGAAGCGCTGGCATCAGGTTCCCGCAACTGATAAACTGGCTGCTGAGTTTACTGAGGAGCAAATCATGGACGAAGCCGGACGAGACGCCCCGGAGTTTGCCGGGATGCCCGAAGAGATCTACCAGGACCTGCTGAAGAAATCCCGGCAGGTGTCAGCCGACACGGCCTTAAGTGCAGATGAGCACCGGGAGATCGTCCGGCATCAGAGGGTCGAGCGGAAACAATCTGCAGTGAAGAAGCCCATGGGGCTCTAATGAAACTCGATCCGTCGACCACGGATGACTTTCATCGCATTTTCCAGCATCACGAAAACCTCAGTGATGAGGGACGAGCCTACGAGATTGAAGAGCAGCTTTATCAGGATGCCGAGGCGTGCGATGCCGATCCGACGGCGAGGCACGACGCCTGACCTTCAAGCGAGCGCGCAACGGCTATCGGTTTTTCTTTGCCAATGTGTCCGGGGTCAATGTGATCTATGCGATCTATCATCAACGAGTAAACTGGCAGACATCGATCGAGGATCGCTCCGGTCGGTATAGGGATCCCGCTTGAACAATTGTGTCGTTCGGTGCCCACCTCGATTAAAACTGGACTGCATTTCTGCGGCCGTATTCAGACGCTATCCTTAAGCAAGGAAGGCTATCATCGGCAGTTATTTCTCTCGGCTGTAAGCTTCCTTCAAAAAGAAGGACCTCGCGACCATGCCGCCGCCTGCTTTAGGATCACGGGCGGGCGGCGCTGAATGCAAACGAGGCTTGAGGGAATGGGAGAGCAAGGCTTGAGCGGCGCTTGCGCCGTGCACGGCGAGTGACATCCGTCGCCCCTGCAAAACTTCCCTCCTTCCCGAATCAATGCTACCGCTCTTGCCCGATAGATCCTTGCGGGTTTGACCCGCGCCATGCCTTGAGGTTGTCCGCCCCCCGTGTTTCGTGTGCCCCTCCTTGTCGCCCTGACGCTGATCATCGCCTTTGGCGGCGGCATTCTGTCGGCGCTTTCCATGCTGAATGCCTCCGTCGGCTTCGGATCGATCGACGTGGCCGGCTGGCGGGCCTTTCCGGCGGCGCAGACGATCGAGGCGGATCCTTATGCGAAGGCGCATCGGGCCAAGGCTGGCCTGCTGCTCTATGGGGCAGCCGAAGGTTTGCAGTTTACCGCCGAGCGCGACGACAAGGGCCTGGCGCTGACCGGCACCTGCTCCTACCGGATGAGCGGCCGCACACCGGCCACCCGCGCCTGGACGCTCTATGCCGCCGATGACGCCGGGCAGCCGCTTAATGCCTCGCCGGACCTGCCGACGGCGCAGAATTCGCAGACGATCCTCAGGAATCGCGATGGCAGTTTCGAGATTGTCGTGTCTCGCACGGCAAAAGCGGGCAATTGGCTGGCGATCCCCGATACCGGCTCCTTCCGGCTGGTGCTGACGCTGCTCGACACGCCGGCCGCCGCCTCCACCGGTCTTTCCGGCCTTGTGATGCCGGTGATCGAACAGATCGGATGCGGCAATGAATAAGATCCTTTATGCCCTTCTGACCGGCCTCATCGGCGCGGTTCTCCTGCATATCATCATCATTCTCGGGGTGCCGCTGTTTACCGGGCGCGATGCCCATACGCGGGTGACGGCGGAGGGGGCGCCTTTCGCTTTCCATCAGCTTTCGGCAGCGGAAGATGAAGTCGGGCTATCGAGCCGCGATCCCTATCTGCGCACAGCCGTCTGCCATTTCGACATCGGCACGCAGCCCTTGTCGCTGACGGCCGCCGGGCGGGTGAAATTCTGGTCGATCGCCATTTACGACCGCGATGCCAATGAAGTGTTTTCGATGAATGACCGCACCTCGGTGGCGGGCGATCTCGACGTGCTTCTGGCAACGCCGGTGCAGGTGGCGCAATTGCGCAAGACGCCGATTGCAGCGCTCGCCCAGACCATTCTGGTCGAGCATCGTGGCACCACCGGCTATGCGGTGCTGCGCGCCATGGTGCCGCAGCCAAGCCAGGAGGCCGATGCGCTGGCCTTTCTTGAAGACGCCGAATGCCTGCCCTTTACCGGGCGGTAACGTCACGGTCCGAGGGCACTCTCAGGCCGGATTGGCAGGGGACGGCAGCGAGGGCATTCCGGTCGACAATTCGACCCGGCTCCAGGTCGAGAGCGGCTCGAAGCGCTCGTAGAAGATGCCGGTGAAGAGCAGCACCTCGCCCTTGGCGCGCTCCTGCGCAACCTGCGTGGCAAGGCTCTGGCGCCCCGTTTTCAACCGGTCCTTGATGCTGATGATATCCGCCATGCTCGTTCTCCTTTCAAAAGGAAAGATCGAGAGGGATGACTGTCTCATTTCATCCTGGCCGGCTTTCGCCTCAGGCCCCGGCACATTCCGGTTTGTGTCGCGGATTCTGGCCACGCACCGGCTCACTTGCGCCTTTCTCGGACACTGTCGCTTTCCTGCACATGCACGCAATCGACATTAACATTCGAATATCCGAATGTCCCGAATTATGTGACGAATCGGCACCTTGCGCCAGTCGTCTACCGTGAGGAAGCCATAGGTTAGTTAACAGCCTGCTAACACTTTCGCTCTAATGTGAATGACCAGTGTATTGCGTTGGAGTGTCGGGTTGGTGAGCGAACAATTCAGGGAGCTGGAGCGTCCGGCCGGCACGCGGAACAAGGATGTCGTTCTCATGGCCACGGTCACGAGTTTTCAGGCCCTTTCGCATCCCGGCAAATCGGAACTGAGGCAATTTGCCGAGCTGTTCCAGCCGCTGTTTGCCGCCTCCTCGATCGAGGCGCGGCGCGATGCGGTGGCAGCCCTTTCGCAAAGCCCGAACTTGCCCTTGTCCGTGGCCGCCTTCATCGCTTCGCAGCCGATCTCGATCGCCGCGCCCTTCCTCGCCGTTTCCCCTGCCCTTTCCGATGACATGCTCATCATCATTGCCCGCTGCCAGGGGGCAGACCATGCGCGCGCCATCGTCAAGCGCGAGAAGCTTTCGCCGATGGTGATCGACGCGCTGGTATCGCTGCGCCACTATCAGGCACCGCGCCGCGCAGAAGCGGAAGAGGTCGCAGAGATCTCCGAACCGCAGACGACTGCTCCGGCGCCGGAAACACCGGCTGTCCGCCGCATGGCAATCGCTGGCCCAGAGACCGAGGTTGCGCCACTGGAAGCGGCCGAACAGGATCGGATCGAGCGGGAAGAGTCACTGCGCCGGACGATCAAGACGCTTGCCCTCAAGGACAGTCCGGCTGAGACGGATCGGCTGGGGCGGCTGACAATTGGCCCAGTGCAGGCAGCGCTTCTCGTGCGGTTTGCCCGCGCCCATGACGGCGGCGCCTTCTGCACCACGCTTGCCGACGTGCTTTCCTCCAGCCGCTGGTTGGCCGAGCGCATCCTGATCGACATTTCCGGACGCCAGCTTGCGACGACGCTTGTCGGCTGCGGCATGGAGCTGGCCGATGCGGTCTTTGTCCTCGCGAAGCTTTACCCGCATCTTGGCCGCAGCGAAGAGGGCAAGATGCGTGCCGAGCGACTGCTTGCCGAGATCCAGCCGCTGGCGGCGGAAAGCCGCATCGAAAGCTGGCTGAGGGCCGATCGCTACACCTATGGGGAAACAGCGGTCAGTGTGCCGGGCAGCGATGTCACAGCCCCTGCCACCACAGGCGCCAGCCTGCAAACAGGGTTTGCAAAGCTCACCGGACAGGCCGGGACGTCCCCAGCCACCCGTCGACCTGTGGGCGACGATCACGCCCGCCAGGTGCTGCGCGCCCGCAAGCGCTGAGTGCGGCACCCTCCCCCCACCCGTCAGGGGCCGGGGACTGTCACCAAAGCCAGATAGTCGCCGATCGCATCGACCTCGATTTCGACCAGCCAGAGATCGCTGTCGAACTTCATTTCCCGGGCAATCAGGGCCTCGGTGGCTTCTGGATCTGCCTTGCTCACGCGTTCTTCAAACAGCCGGTCGTCGCGCGCGTCTTCGCCGATCATCATCTGCGGCGCCGGTCCATAGAGCGTTTCCAGCCCATCGCGAAAGCGCTGGCGCACAAAGATCGCGCCCGCCGCATCCGATCCCTTGCATACGACAGCCGCATACCCGCCATCGGCAAAGACGCGGCGGGTGAGAGCGGAGACGAAGATATCGGACCGGATGCGCATGGGGTGGTTCTAGGCGATTGCAGCGGCGGGGGGAAGTGGTGGATACGGCGCACAGACCGCACCGACATGGCGCTCCTTGTCTATACAATGCAAATGCATTACCTTTGCGGTATCAGGGAGATTAGCCATGGGTGCGAGAACTACTTTGTCCGTCGATGCGACGATCACCGCACGCGGCCAAACTACGGTTCCCTCCGCCATTCGCAAGATGCTCGGCGTGGAAACGGGACAGATCACCTTCAGGGCACTTTCCAATGGCACCGTGGTCATCGAAGCCAAGATCGAAGACGAACAGGAGGACCCGGCCATCGGCGCTTTCCTGCAGTTTCTCGAACAGGACATCGCACGCGGCAATGTCGTGCCACTTCAGCAGACTTTGCTCGACGAACTCGATGACCTTCTGGAGGGCGAGAAGGTCGACATGAACGACGCACTGCCGGATGACTGAGGTCAAGATCAACGGGTGGACGATCTATCTCCACCCCCTCTTCCTTTCCGCGCTTCAAGGTTTGATGGAGGAGGTGCGCCGGCAACGGGAAACCGATCCCGACACCTACCGGCAAAAGCGTGCGTTCAAACTGCTGGCGGCAACCCGAAAGATGGCCTTTGTCGATATTCCGGCCGATCCGACCGATCCCAAGTTCCGCCAGGGCGGCACGCTGGGCGAGACCTACAAGCACTGGTTCCGCGGTAAATACCTTCAGCAGTATCGCCTCTTCTTTCGCTACCACGAAAGGCAAAGGGTCATCGTGCTGGCCTGGGTGAATGACGATGAAACCAAGCGGGCCTATGGCAGCAAGACCGATGCCTACCGGGTCTTTGCAAAAATGCTCGTCGACGGCAATCCGCCTGACGATTGGGCCGCGCTGGTAAGGGCTAGTCGAGAGGCAGCGGCACTGTCGGACGATATGACATCGACCGATCCATGAGACGAAGGCTTGCTTGCCCTCAGGCATCTGTCAGCAATGGGTCGGAAGCAAGGGCGGACGTCATGGCAATAGAGCGGCGTGCTGAACACCGAGGCTCAGCGAGACGCCGCGCTCTTGTAGGGCAAAACGGCAATTTCATCGGCACGGCGTCTTGCGGCGGCGATGTCGAAGCTGCTCTGCATGCGGATCAACGTATCCATCTTGACACCGAAGGCCTTTTCGAGGCGCAGCGCCATTTCAGGCGAGAGGCTGGCGCGCTGATTGAGCAGCGCCGAGAGGGCCGCACGCGTTACACCCAACGCGGCGGCCGCCACGGTCACGGTGAGACCGAGAGGCTCGACGATCTCATGGCGAATGAAGTCACCTGGATGAACAGGGCTTTTCAGACGATATCCGGGATCTCTTTCCATGGGGCGACTTCCAACGTGTCAGACCGAGTGGCTCTTTACTGTCGAACACCAGTCTGGAAGCGACAAGCCACACACTACACCTACGCCTTCACCGCCAGCCGCAGGCCGCCCCAATGGCGGCCGTTGACGGTGATGGGGGCGGAGATATCCTTCATCAGCACGAAATTGCCGCCGCCCATGTCGCGGCGGTAGGTCTGGACCAGGAAGGGCGCAGTGGACCGGCCGGCGGCAAGGCCGACGCGATCGTTGAAGATGCGGCGGTTGCGGCAGTTGGCGGTGTTCCACACCGTATCGCCGGGGCGCTGCGGCGCGGAAAACTTCCTGTTGTGGGTTGGCAGAAAACCATTCTCATCGACGGCGGCGCAAAAGCCGATACACTCGGAGCTTGCCGCGACCGGCTCGATGATCTCGGGCAGGACCTGATCGGTGAAGGCGACGAAGGCCGTCATCATCTGCACCGGATCGGTGCCGGATATCGGGCGATAGGTGCGGTCGAAAAGATCGCGCTGGCTGATCTGGCCTGTGGCCACCGCCTGTTCGAAGACGGCCGAAATCCTTGAGGCCACGTCGACTGCCGTATCGATCCATTCGCTGTCGACCGTACGGATGCCGGCGCTGGCGGTGAGCTGCACCAGGGTTTCCGAGAGCGCCACCACCTTGTCGATCCGTCCGGCGGTTGCCTGCAGATACTGGTCGGACTGGCGCACTTCGCCAGACATCGTGTTCAGCGTGACGACGAGATCGGAACACTGGCGATCGACGTTTTCCGTGGTTCTCGCCATCACCGAGGAGGAATCGAGGATGCGGGTGATTACCTCTTCCATGGCGGAAAAGGACTGGTTCATCGCCTGCGAGGTCTGTCGGACATCGCGTGCACTTTCTGTTGCGCCGCGCCCGGCTTCCGTCAGGCGGTTGATCTTCTGGCGCAGCTCGTTCAGCGTCTGCTGGATGGTGCCGGTCGCCTGTGAGGTCTGGAGCGCAAGCGCCCGCACTTCTGCCGCCACCACGGCAAAGCCCTTGCCGGCGTCGCCAGCCCTTGCGGCTTCGATGGCGGCATTGAGGGCCAGGAGATTGGTCTGGCGGGCAATCGTGCCGATTTCCTCCGCCACCTTGTCGACCTCGCTGAGGGTCTTGGCAAAGGTGCCGATTTCGGTGCCGATTTCCTCCGATGCCTCGACCATGTGATCGATCTTGCCGACGGCGCCGGTGAGCCTGTCGGCACTTTCGCCAAGCATATGGCGGGCCTCGCCTGCCGATCTGTCGGTCTCGCCAAGGGTGGTTGCCACCTCGCGGCTGGTCTCGGCCAAAGACAGGGCCGTGCGGGTGATGCTGTCAAATGTGCCCGCATGGCTGCGCGAGATCTGCGCGACATCCTGAATGGCACCGCCGATATCGACGATATCGAGACCGAGGCTCGAGGCCTCCTTGGCCAGGCGCTCGATGATGGCACGAAGGTCAGGCGCATCGGGGCCATGGGGCTCTCGCGCTGCCGGCGGTTCATCCTCGACCGCGCCCGCCCCTTCGGGCCGGCTTGCCAACCCGTGCGCCTCATTGATCTTTCGTGCCAAGGTCATGAGCATCCTCCCTACTCAAACATCAGAGGGTAGGCGTCTATGCTTAACGAAAGCTTTAAGGTTGAGCGAAATCGGCTTTGGGATAAACCAAGAGTTGGAAAGTCACTGAAGCCTGCGCGACCATTGGCTCTTGGCGATCCGGTGCCGCATTCTCAAGCGGCTGCCCCTGTGCTAGCGCGACGATGACAGAACGAACGAGCGGACAGACATGCATATTCTTCTGATTTCTTCAGCCAAGCTTCCGGCGCTGCAGTATGGCGGGACAGAGCGCATGATCCTTTGGCTCGCGCGCGGCCTGGCCGAACGCGGCCACAGGGTGACATTGCTTGCGCCAGCGGGATCGCGTTTCGAGCACGGCGACGTCCTGCCGCTTAATCCGGACCGTCCGCTGCGCGAACAGGTCCCCGCCGGCGTCGATGTGGTGCACAGCCATTGCGGGCTTGACCCGGACTGGGACGGTCCTGTGTGTCAGACCGTGCATGGCAATGCCAAGACACCGGCGCGCTACCACCCCAACACAATCTTCGTCTCCGCCCACCATGCGGCAAGCCATGGGGCGAACGCCTATGTGCATAACGGTGTCGATCCACGCGCCTATCCGCCACCGGATCTCGATGCGACCGGAGGACCGCTGGTGTTTCTCGCCAAGGCCGCGTGGAAGGTGAAGAACATCAAAGGGGCCGTGCGGGTGGCGCGCAAGGCGCAGCGGCCACTTTCGGTGCTGGGCGGCCACCGGGTGAACTTCAAGATGGGATTTCGCCTGACGCTCGATCCCAATGCGCGGTTCTACGGCATGGTCGACGACGCTGAAAAGGCGCGCCATCTGAAACCGGCATGCGGGCTTCTTTTCCCCGTGCGCTGGCACGAACCCTTTGGCATTGCCGTGATCGAGGCGATGTATTTCGGCCTGCCGGTTTTTGCCACGCCCTATGGCGCGCTGCCCGAGCTGGTACCGGGCTTTGCCGGTGCGCTTTCAGCCAATGGCAATGAACTGGTGGCGGCGATCAAAGCGATCGGCGACTACGACCGTCGCGCCATCCACCGGCATTTCCAGGAGAATTTCACTGCCGAGCGGATGACGGAGCGCTATCTTGCCCTTTACGAGCGGATTGCCAATGGTGCGCGGCTGCATGATGGCGTGGTCGAGGGGCGCGCGGCGCGCGGCGAGACGCTTCTGCCCTGGGAAGATTGAGGCTGCCGGCCGCTGGGCAAGAGGCCCGTTTGCAGTCCCCGCTTTGGGATCAGAGCGCACCGATGGCGCGCAGTTTCTTCAACACGGCGGTGCTGGGTTCGCCGGTGACCGGCATCTGGTAGTGACGCTCGAACCGGCGGATCGCCTCGCGCGTGCTTTCGCCCGGCATGCCGTCGATGACGACGTCGCGATAGGCCATGTTGGTGAGGCCGCGCTGGATATCCATGACAAGGCCGGGATCGTAGCTCGCGGGCGTGGCTGGCTGCACAGTTGCAGCCTGTGGCGGAGATGGGGCAACGGCGCGCGGTGGCACGGGGCCAGCGGGCTGCACCTGGCGCTGAGGTTTTTGGGCGGCGGCCTGCTGTGCGGGCGCTTGCGGTTTTGCGGCTTGTGGTTTTGCCGGCTGATAGCGGGCCGGGCTCACGGGTTTGCGCGCCTGATCTGCGGGTCTTTCGGTGCTGATGGTGCTAGACGCGCTGCGAATGGCGGCAGCGACCGGATCGACAGCGGTCTCGAGGCCGGAAAGATCCGACGGGCGCTGGGCCGGAACGGCTGCGGTGAAACCCGGGTCCTGAGCTGCCAGCATGGCCACGAGCGCCTCTGTGACCTGACCATCGGCTTGCATGCCGACCGAGGTCTGGAACTGGCTGATCGCGGCTTCGGTGCGCGGGCCGATGACGCCGTCGGCGGCGCCGTCATAAAGGCCGCGGGCGGTCAAAGCGCGCTGCACGGACATGACGGCTGCGCTATCGGCTGTGAAGGGCGGCGGGGCAGCCTCGCCCTCGCCTTCCCGCTCGACGCGGAAGGTGGTGACATCGGTCTGATCCCGATCCGCCAGAAGGGTCGAGCGCGGGGCGCCGAGCAGGCTGGTGAAATCGCTTGCGCTGCGGGTGCGCAAAAACGGCGACGGGTGCTGACCCGGCTGATACCAGATGGCATTGGCAGCGACGGTGGCAAAGAGCACGGCAAAGGTGGAGACGCCGCCCACCAGACGCGGATGGCGACCGGCAAGCTGCCAAAGTGCTGCACCGCCCGTGACGGCAAGCGTCAGGACGCGACCGGTGACGGATACTTTCTTGTCAGGCGATTTTCGCTTGCGCTTCGTCATGGCCGTTTGCGTTCCCGAGCAAGGCTCCTGTCTTTTCGTTTTGCGCAAGGCGTGGCGGAAACTCGACCATGATATTGCCGTCGCTTTCGGCGGCGGCAGCACCTGAGCCATCGAGCGGCAGGGTGACGGAAACAACCGTGCCCTCGCCCGGGCGGCTGGTGATGGAGAAGCTGCCGCCATGCAGCGCTGCCAGACCCTTTACCAGCGACAGGCCGAGACCGGAACCCTCGTAATGGCGATTGAGATCGTTCTGCACTTGTGTGAAGGGGCGGCCCAGCATTGCGATCTTGTCGGCGGGGATGCCAACACCGGTATCGCTGACGGAAAGCGTCAGATTGGCGCCGTCGCTCGCGGCATCGATGGTGACAACGCCGCCTTCCTCGGTGAACTTGATCGCATTGCCGACGAGATTGATAAGGATCTGACGCAGCGCCCGCTCATCGGCCACCACATCACCCACGCCGCGTGCGATGCGGCTCGTCAGCTTGACGCCCTTGTCCGACGCCTGCAGCGAGAGCATGCGCTCGCAGGCGGTGACCGCGCTATCGACCTCGAAGCGCTCCAGATTGAGCTCGTAGCGGCCAGCCTCGATCTTCGACATGTCGAGCATGGTGTTGACGACGGAGAGAAGATGCGCGCCGGACTGGCGGATCAGCTGCACATATTCGCGCTGGCGATCGGTTTCCAGCTTGCCGAAATATTCGCCGATCAGGATATCGGAAAAGCCGAGAATGGCGTTGAGCGGCGTGCGCAGCTCATGGCTGACGGCCGCAAGAAACCGGCTCTTGGTTTCATGCGCATCGATCGCCTCATGCTCCTTGCGGCGCACGGCATCGCGCATGCGCATCTCGCCTTCGATATCGAGGATCTGCGCCTGCACGGCAAGCAGCTGGCCGTCTTCGTTGCGCAGTGCCGTCATGTCCATGCGGGCATTGAGGAATTGCGGCTGGCCGGCAGCAATGACCGGGCGGTCGAGACGCAGATCGGCCACCACGGCATCAGCTCCCTGGCGTAGCGCATCGAGCCCTTGCGCAAAGGCAATGCGATCCGAGACATGCACATGTTCGGCAAAGGGGCGCAGGACCGGCTCGCGCAGGAAGCCCAGATAGATCTCGCGATCGCGGCCACCGGTTGAACGCACCATGCCTGTCGGATCAAGCGTCAGGAAAAGGCCGGGGCATGTCTGGAACGACTGGTCGACGAGGCCGGGCAGCGGCGTTTCCGCAGACACCGTGGCGCGGCCGTAACGGCGCCCGGCAACCAGCGCCACGGCAAACAGCATGTAGCAGGCAGCGGCAAGACCGACGCCGAGCGGCAGGCCGACGGCATAACCGAAAATTGCAGACAGAAGAGCCGGCAGGAGGAAAAAGCCTGGCAGAGCGGCAAGCGTCAGACGCCGCAAGAGCACGACCTCGCCTTGATCGGTGGCCCGACCTTCCGACTGCAACGGCAGGCAGCGGCTTGCCACCTCGTCCAGCAGGGAGGCGACATCCTCCGACATTTTACGCAATACAACCACGCGAGGAACCTGCGACCGGTTTGAAGAGAAATTCGATGCCCGGACGATAGCCGCCACGCGCTTAAGGAATAGATAAGGCGGGGCCTCGCTAAGCCTTGGATGGGGCCGTTCTGATCCGTTTCGGGACAGGGATTTTGCCCTTTCGGATTTATGGTTAACGGAGCGTATCTGTTGATTTTACTAGAATTTTAGCAGTGGTGTTAACGTTTGCCGCAAACGGGCATCGCAAGAAGCGGTGGATTTCGGGGCCTCCTGCCACAAATATGCTTAACCGCTTCGGCCAAATTGCGCAGACGTCGCGCAAGGGTTGAGCGATGTCGACAATTTTAATCAAATTCGCCTCAAACCCGACCGGCTTTCGAAAAGTGATCTTCGCGAATCGGCCTTAAGAGTTTGCAGCAGAAGTTCGGGACAAACCCGACGCCTTCCGGCACGACCGGATACAGGGATACTGGTGACGACATGTGGTTTCTGATCAAGGGAACATTCTATTCGACGGTGGCGCTGGTGGCGCTCTCCTTCCTGGCAGCGCCACCGCGCGAGGAAGTCGAGGGCGGACCGCAGTTCAACGTCACCGATGCCTTTACCGCCGTCAGCGGCGCCTATGACTATGTCTCCTCGCTCTGCGTGGAGAAACCGGAGGTTTGCGAAAGCGGCCGGGAAACGCTTGAGGCCATCGGCGCCAGAGCTCGCGAAGGCGCGCTGGTCGCCTACCAGCTCATCGACCGCCAGCTTGCCGGCGATGGCGAGCCGGAAACGGTTGCCGACGCGATCGAGGCCGCCCCTCAGCTGAAGCGCGGCCATGCGGTGGAAATCGTGCAGCCGGCTCATGCCCACGCGGAAACCGACGCGCCGTTCACCACCGGCACGGTGACCCCGACCGCCCGCGAAGGCAACCTGCCGCAACCCTATCGCAAACCGGTCTACTGACCCGGATCACCCGGCCTCTCTCCTGAAGCCGACACCCATTCGGGCCGAGCGCCCACCCCTCTTGCAGCCGCGCTATCGGCGGCTGCCTGTCTGCCTGTCCCAAACTGTTATCGGTATTTACCGGGCCGCAAGGAGCAATCCTTGCGGCACTTTTTTGGGATGTTGGGGTGCGGAGGTGTTTGGGACGTTAGCCGACGGGCCTGGCCTAAGTTAAAAAGTGCAGCAGGTGACATTGGAGGACCGCGCACTCAGCTTGTATTTCTTCGACGCATATCATCTTTACTTCAATACCGACACTAATGGAGAAGTGTAAAGCCGACATTCGAAAAAATGCGAGCTATTCTGCGACAAGTCGAACCGCAACACTTAATAGGCTATTGAATGAGTTCCGCACGAGTGCAAGCTAAATCGCTAATCTTGACTTGGTTCGATAAACGCGAGCCGACAGCGTTACAACGCGGTCGATTTGCCGCAGATGTTGATCGTTTCTTTGATGCGCTTGCGAAACGGACCAACTGGTGTGAGTGCATTTCAACACTCCTAGATGACAAGGGTGCGGTGGAGTTCTCAATGAAGGGAAACGAGTGGCGCGCTCGCCCGAGTGGAAAGGGTCTTGTCGTAAGCTCGATCGTGCCTGGCTGGGCTTTTGGCTGGCAGGGAACCCTCAAAGACGACGTCGCCTCGGATGCTCTTGGATGGTTTGGGCATTACGCACGCCAATACATACACCGTTCCAACATCGCAAAGGTGATTATGGCCGTTTGGGAACGGAACGGTCTCGTCCTGCAGCCTTTTGGCATTGGTGGAGCATATCAACGGTACAGTGATGCTTGGCCAAGACCTTCGAACCGAGAGATCTTTGCGCGGGCTGAAAGAAGCTGCGCAGACATGTGGTGCACCTATTCCGCAACACCACGAGACTCTCGTTCCAAGTGGGTGTCGAGAAACACTCTAGACCCCGCAATACATCAGGGCGTCTTTCATTTTCTCCGAGCTCAGAGCTTAATGTCCGCCGAGTTTGAACTGGAAGCATTGGTTGCCTATGATTGTGTTCTGCATGCGCTTCAATATCTTGATTGGAATTGGGCTCCGGGCAATCCTAAGCGTAATCGACGGGACCTTGTTCAGGCACTCGGGCTCGGTCAAAACGCAGGAGACCTTGCCGAACGCATATATTTTCTTCGCAACCAATTTGTTGCGCATGCCGGCGGCTGGCGATGGTGGGATGCTGCCGAGTACCTAGAAGACGACTTCAATGCAGATGCCAACCGTCTGGTATCTCGGACATTGCGTAAGGCAGCGGACATCGAGCCGCAACATCGACGTATTGACCCGGCCCCAGCGGACTGGGGACTTTGGCTGGAAGAAAATTTCACACAAATTTGGTCAGCTGTGTGGTTTCGAGATAGTCAATAACAGTGGGAGAAATCCAGTAACCCATGACGGACCCATAGCGTGGCGAACGCTCAAAGAGCCCTCCCAATTCCACCCCTGCCCCAGTACACAAGCCAATCCGCTTCCCCTATATGAGACCCAGACAACAGGCGGGTGCTGAATGACGACTTTGGATCAGATGATCGATGATTTCGGGTTTCTCGAGGATTGGGAGGACCGGATGCGCTATGTCATCGAGCTTGGCAAGGCGCTGCCGGATCTGGACGATGCCGAGAAGACCTCCGAGAACAAGGTGCAGGGCTGCGCAAGCCAGGTCTGGCTTTCGGTGTCGGCGGGCGAAGGGCCCGATCCGGTGATGACCTTTGCCGGTGACAGCGATGCCTTTATCGTGCGGGGGCTGGTGGCCATCGTGCTGCAAGCCTATTCCGGCAGAAAAGCCTCCGAGGTCGTTGCCTTCGATGCGCTCGATCTTTTCCGTCAGCTCGGGCTTCTCGAACACCTGACGGCGCAGCGCGCCAATGGGCTGCGCTCGATGATCCAGCGGATCCGCGAAGAGGCCGCCAGGCGCATGGCCTGACGGCCTCTCTTGCCTGTCAGTCGATCTCTGAGCGAAAGCCGTCAGCGCCCCAATGCCTTGACCTTTTTGCGGGCGCTGGCGGGGCGTAGTGGCGGGCAAGCGCCAGAAGGGCTGCGCGCAGCATGAGTTTTGCCGAACGGGCCGGCCATTGACGCTCGCGCTCCACAAGCTCCAGCCCTTTGCCGAAGCAGCAGATATCGAGCGCGACGCCTGCAAGTTCCGGTCCCATGGCGTTGACGGCGTGCGACACGCGGGCGCGGGCCGCATAACGGCTGTCGGAGAGTTCCGTGGACGCCGATGGCTGGCCGCGCAGCTTCGTCGAAAGGCGCGGCTCCCAGGAAGCAGTGATGCGCGGCTGCAGGCCGCCAAAGTCGAAATCGGCAGCGAGACGTTCGCCGGCCTCTATGGCCTCCGCAGACAAAAAGGGCGCTCCATTGCGCTCGCGCAGCCTGATCAGCGGCTGGAGGGCTGAGGCCTTGGCATTGCGCCGGAGCACGCGGCGGACCTTGCCCTCCGTCTCCAAGACCGGCTCGATGGCGCGGTGCTGATCGGCAAAGCGCGATTCGGGCTGATCGCTCAAGGCGCGGCGGAGATAAGCGCGTGTTTCGCCCGTGGCGGCAAGCCTGTTGCCCTCCAGCCTTATCAGTCCTTGCGCCACCAGCCTTCGCACGAGCGCGCGTTCGATGCCGGGGGCATGATCCGGCCCGTCCGCCTCGTGGCTGTTCGGCAAGCTGATCGGGCCGTCGAGAAGCTGGCGCAGCAGGCGGCGGATGGCCTTGGCCTCCTGGCGCAGAGCGGAGGCGCCTGCGGCTTTTGCTGGAGCGGACAGGCCGGCTGCGCGCGGACTTGCGGTTGCGGTTCTGGTCATGGTGCCCTCCCCCTCAGGCTGCATGGCGCGAAAGCAGCGCGACGGCACCCGCCATGCGCTCCACCGTGCCGACAAAGGCGTCATAGGCCGGATCGTCGCGGCGGCTTTCCACCATCCGGCAGGCATGGCTGACGGTGCTGCGATCCCGGCCGAAGGCGCGTGCCACCTCCTCCATGCTGAGCGGCAGCGTGACATGGCAAACATACATGGAGACCTGGCGGATATGGGCATGCGCCCGGCGAGAATTGACGCCCGATGGCACCATGCCGAAGCCTTCCAGCAGATGCTGGGCAAACTCGCGGATGATCATGCAGAGGAGCCGGTTCGGGACGTTCTGCGGCGACGGGGCGGCTTCGGGAAAAGGGGATGCACCTTGCTGCGGCGGAAGATCTGGCAGCTCGATGACGCGAAGGGCATAATGCGGGGATGGGCTGGCTTGCATGTTTCGCTCCTCTAGGATTTTCTTCCTATGAAGATAGCAGAGGAATGCCGATTAAAAACCCTGAATTGATAGGGATAGCGCAATTCCCGCGGCTGAAAGCTTTGCCTCAGACAAAGAGATCCGGATCTTATTCCTAAAGTTGAAAAGGCCGGGATCTCTCCCAGCCTTCAAACGCAACCTTCAATGAGGCCTGATGGATTACTTGGAGCGCTTGCGGCGCTGGCCGAGACCCATTTCCTTGGCGAGACGCGAACGCGCTTCGGCATAGGCCGGTGCCACCATCGGGTAATCGGCGGGGAGGCCCCACTTTTCGCGATATTCGTCCGGGGTCATGTTGTAATGGGTCATCAGGTGCCGCTTGAGCGACTTGAACTTTTGACCGTCTTCCAGGCAGATCAGATAGTCGTCCTCGATCGACTTGCGGATCGGCACTGGCGGCTTCGGCTTTTCCACCGGCACGATAACCGGGGTCGGCGAAGACGTATTGCTAAGGGCCTGGTGGATATCACCGATCAGCTGGGCGAGATCGCCCGCCTGGACGACGTGGTTGCCGACATAGGCCGCCACGATATCCGCCGTGAGTTCGACCAGCAGTTGCGGGTCGAGACCCTGTTGTACTTCACTCATTTCAGTCTCCTGTTCATCCATCCCAGGCGCCGCCGCAGCCTGTTCACGATCAGAAGCCCTGCATTCAAGCCTAGATGCCTGAAACGCAGAACATAGCTTACCTTGAGAAAGCACTCGCCTCCGGCCACCCCCATTTTTTAGGGCCTTACTTTCAACAAGATTGATAAAACCTGCATAACCACAATGAATCTCTTGTGGTGAATACCTGTCCCCTCAACCTTCAACCTTGCGAAGCAGCAGAAAGCATTCTCACGAGTGGAATATCATTGCCACCGCAAAAGTCCACCCGGTATTTCTGCAGGATTTCACGGGTATAAAGATAAGCGACCACGCAAACACTGTCTTTGTTGCGACAGCGGATTGCGTAACGAATGTCACTCAACGCACGAAATTCTCCACCTCAAACCGATTTACTTAGGCAGATCATCCCTAACTGAGACAGAATCCAGTGGATAACCCACTTTATGGGCCGCACGGGCGAGCAAATGCGCGGCGATCGGGGCGGTGAGGACGAAGAAGATGATTCCGGCAAAAGCCCGGCCGAAGATGGCGATATCGCCCGAGTGCAGGCCCATGGCGAGCAGCAGCAGGCCGGAGCCGACCGTACCGGCCTTCGACGCTGCATGCATGCGGCTATAGACATCCGGCAGGCGATTGACGCCGATGGCCGCGATCAGCGAAAACACGGCGCCACCGACGATAAGCAGGGCGATGATGAGGGCAAAGACTGTGGCCATGATCAGACCTTCCCGTCCGGAGCTGCGGCTGGATTTTTAGCGCCTGCTGCGCGGGCCTTCCGCGACGGGCCATTTCGGCCGGCAGGGCCGCTGCCCGTCGTCTCCCCCTCGCCCACCCGCCCGCGCGCCAGGATGAAGCGGGCAAAGGCGACGGTTGCGAGGAAGCCGACAAGGCCGAGCGCGATGGCGATATCGATATAGAGCGTGTAGCCGGTGCCGAGTGCCACGACGGCGATGAAGCCGATGACGATGCCGACCAGCATGTCGAGGGCGACGACCCGATCAGGCAGTGTGGGGCCGATGATGGCTCGGTAGACGGTGAGCACCAGCGCCACGATCAGGATGACGACGGCGAGATAGCTGGCGGCTGAGATGATCTGTTCGGGTGTCATCAGGCAAAGGCCTCCATGATCTTCTTCTCGAAGCCTTCGGCGATATCGCGGCGAGCGGCCTCCACATCGGAGCAATCAATGCCGTGGACATAAAGCGTCGAGCGATCTTCGGAGACATCAACCGAGAGCGTGCCGGGGGTCAGCGTGATGAGATTGGCCAGGAGCGCGATCTCCCAATCGCTTTTGACCGTCAGCGGATAGGCGAAGATACCGGGCTTCACATCCAGCTTCGGCGAGACCACGAGGATCGCGACCTTCCAGGCAGACTTGGCGAGTTCGACGACAAAAAGGAGGATGAGCGAGAGGATGCGACGCGTGCGGCTGACATAATCGGGTCCGGCGATCTGATCCTTCACCAGGATCAGGGTGACCACCGAGATGGCGAGACCGAACAGCAGATTGTGAAAGGTGAAGCTGCCGCTCACCACAGCCCAGATCACCGCCATGACGAGGCTCAAGAGATAAAGGCTCATTGCGCACCTCCCTGGGTGAAGACGGACCCGATATAGGCAACGGGGCTCGACAGGCCGATGGCGGCGTCATGCGTTGCCGAAATCAGCTGTTCCGGAAACAGGCCGAACCAGACGACGAGCCCGCCAAGCAGCACGATCGGCGTCAAGCGCCAGCCGGTTTCGCCTGGCCTGATCGGACCGGCGGACACGGGGCGGTCTGCCGGCGCCGGCTTCCAGAAGGCGAAGAGAAAGACGCGACCGAAGGCGATGGTGGTGAAAAAGCCGGAGATGAGCACGGCTGCGGCAAGCCACCAGGCGCCGATATCGATCGATGCCTTGACGAGCAGCGCCTTGGGCCAGAAGCCGGAAAACGGCGGCAGACCGCTTGCGGCGAAGAACAGGGCCAGCGAGACCGCGCCGAAGACCGGCGCTGCGGTCCACAGGCCGGACACGGAGGCGAGATTGAAGCTGCCGCCGATGCGGGCGATTTCGCCGGCGACCAGATAGAGCGCCGTCATCAGGATGATCGAATGCAGCGCATAAAGCAGCGCCGCGCCAACCGCCGCCTCGCCGCCGATGGCGACGCCGACGAACATGTTGCCGATGCCGGCGATCACGACGAAGCCGAGAAAGCGGCGAACATCGCTTTGCGCCAGCGCGCCCAGCGCCCCGAAGATCAGGGTCAGCACGGCGACAACGGCAATCGGCAGGCTCAGGGTTTCGCGCTCCACCGGAAACAGCATGACCATGACGCGCATCAGCGCATAGACGCCGACCTTGGTCAGAAGCCCGGCAAACAGGGCCGAGACGACGACGCGCGGCGTGTGATAGGAGGCGGGCAGCCAGAAATTGACCGGGAAGGCCGCAGCCTTCATCGAGAAGGCCAGGATGAAGAGTGCCGACAGCGTCACCAGCGGCGCCGTTTCCTGGTAGAGCGGCACCTTGCGGGCGATATCGGCCATGTTGAGCGTGCCGAAGATGCCGTAAAGATAGGCGACCGCAATCAGGAAGAGCGTGGTGGCAATGAGGTTCAGCACCGCATATTTCAGCGCGCCATCGATCTGCCTGTGTTCCGAGCCGAGGATCAGGAGACCGAAGGACGATATCAGCAGCACCTCGAACCAGACATAGAGGTTGAAGATATCGCCGGTGAGGAAGGCGCCGCAAACGCCGGCCATCAGCATCATCAACAGCGGATAGAAGCCATAGCGGCGACCGCTGCGATCAATCTCCACCTGCGCGTAGAGCACGCAGGCCAAGGCGACGATGGCAGCGGACAGCGCAAGCAGCGCGCCGGTGAGATCCACCGTGATGGCAATGCCGAAGGGCGGCAGCCAGCGGCCCATCATCATGGTGATCGGGCCATCTGCAAGCACCTGGCGAAGCAGAAGGATCGTGTTGAGAACGAGCAGCAGCAGCCCGAGGATGGCGACCGGCGGATGCCAGTGCACGCGGTGGCGGATCATCATCAGGAAGGCGGCAAAGGCCATGCAAAGCGCAATCGGCGTGACGGTCAGCCACTGCGCGAAACTTGCCGGCTCGGTGACCATGGCGGCAGCGTAATCAACAACTTGGGTGCTGGGTGCAGCCATCAGGCGCGACCTCCGTGGTCTTCATGAAATGTCAATGGTCGGGAGGTGTGGTCACCCCCCTTGGTGCCCTGAACCTTGCGAAAGGCAGGCATCTCTCTCATGCGGGGCAGGTTAATGGCATTTGGGGTATCGCTGTCGTCTTCTGCCTCCCTCTTCATGCGCTGCTCAAAATCCATAGGCAATTGCCCTGCCTCAAGGGGGGTAAGCCCCGGCACAATCTGGCCAGCCGAAGAACCGGTGCACGCGATGGCTGCGATCATTCTCAATACCCCATCGGTGGCAGGGGTTCGTCCTTCGGCTCGGCCAGGCGCATCTCGTCGCTGTCATCGGTGCCGAGATCCTGATAGGCGCGCCAGGTGAGCACCAGCAGGAAGCAGAAGAAGGAGAAGGAAATGACGATGGCCGTCAGGATCAGCGCCTGCGGCAAGGGATTGGCGGCAGCGGCCGAGAGCGTGTCTTCACCACCGGGAATGATCGGCGGGATGGCGGGCGTCAGCCGGCCATTGGTGAAGATCAGCATGTTGACGGCATTGCCGAGAAGCACGATGCCGAGCAGGATGCGGATGACCTTCTTCGACAGCATCAGATAGATGGCGGCAGCAAAGAAGATGCCGACGACGAGCGCGAAAATCGGTTCCATCAGCCGTCATCCCTTTCTTCAAGCGTCAGCGCAATCGAGGCAAAGGTGCCGAGCACCACCAGATAGACCCCGATATCGAAGGAGATGACGGTGGCAAGCGGCACTTCGACGCCAAACAGTGTGGGGTAGACCCAGACCCCGGTCATGAAGGGGTAGCCCAGAGGCGCCGAGACAAAGCCCGAAAGCACGGAAATCAACAGGCCGCAGCCGGCAATCGACATCGGGTGGAAATGCAAGGCGCGGCGCACCGCCTGCACACCGAAGGCGATGGCGTAGATGGCAAAGGCCGAAGCGCCGATCAGACCGCCGATAAAGCCGCCGCCCGGTTCGTTGTGACCGCGCAGGAGCACGAAAACCGAAAAGAGCAGCATCAGGGCCGTGAGCAATGGCGCAAAGGTGCGGAAGATCAGCGTGTTCATCGGGCGACCTCAAGACTTGCGGCGCTGCGGGTCGTGGTTACCCCCCTCTGCCCTGCCGGGCATCTCCCCCACAAGGGGGGAGAGCGGAAAGCCGCAAGGCCCGGCGCAAACGACAAGATAAGGGCATCATGGGAGGCGGCCACAGCGGCAGTGGATACTCTCCCCCCCTGTGGGGGAGATGTCGGCGCAGCCGACAGAGGGGGGTAAGCCGCAGTGAGGATCATCGGAGAGACCATGGTCATTTGCCTGCCGCCTTTTTCTTCTTCGCCGGCGCCGGCGACGGGGCGATTGCGGACGGCTGAGGTGTCTGGATGGGGGGCGGAGCGACCCGGATGCGGATGAGTGCGAGGATCGACAGGCCCGTGACCATCACGACCGCGATCTCGCCCATCGTATCCACACCGCGGAAATCGACGATGATGACGTTCACGACATTGGCGCCATGCGCAATGATCTTGGAATATTCCGAGAAGAACTGCGTCAGGCTCGTATCGAAACTGCCGGCGGTGGTGCCGATGAGGAGCAGCATGAAGCCGATGCCGCAGGCAATGGCGAGTGCCCCATCCATCAGCACGGCGCCGGCCGGACGGTGATCGGAGAGCGAGAGGCGCAGCCGCGTCATGACCAGCGCCAGGATGACGACCGACAGGGTTTCGACCATGAACTGGGTGAAGGACAGATCCGGCGCGCCATAGATCAGGAACAGCACCGCAATGGCAAACCCCTGGATGCCGAGGCAGACGATGGCTGTCAGGCGATCCTTGGCGGTCAGCACCGCCACGACGCCGACAACGGCAATCGCCAGCATGGCAAGCTCATGCAGCGACGCATCGTTCGGCCAGGCCGGCACAGGCGGCAGCTCGCCATAAACAACGGGCGTGACCAGAAGCACGATCGCAACAAAGATGAAGCTCATCGCGATGTAGGTTTCAAGCCGGCCATTCTGCACGAACCGGGTGACCTTTGTGGCAAAACGCACCAGGCCGGAGATCGCGTGATCAAAACCACGGTCCGGGCTCAAGCCCAGCGCCGTGACGAAGTGATCGACGGCGGCGCGCAGGCGATCCAGGCCGAGATAGAGCACGATGCCCAGAACCACGGTCAGCACGGAAAGCGCGAGTGCCGCACCGATATGCGGGATAAGGCTGATGGTGATCGTCTGCGCCTCGCCATCCACGGCACTGGCCATGGGGGAAGAAATGTAGCGATGCGCGACAGAGGACAGGAGCGCGCCCGCGAGCGACAGGACGGCGAGCGTCAGCGGGCCGAGCCAGAGCAGAATGGGCCCCTCATGCGCGTGCTTCGGCGCGGCTTTTTCTTCGCCGAGGAAGGGTTTGAGGCCGACGGCAAAGGCAATGACGAACATCAGCGCATTGCCGATGACGGCAACCGAGGTGAAGAGGATGGCGCGCGGGCTTGTGCCGGCCAGGGCCGCATAGATCTCCTCCTTGGCGAGGAAGCCGAAGAGCGGCGGCAGACCGGCCATCGAAATGCCGGCCAGAAGGGCTGCGGCAAAGGTGATCGGCATCAGCTTTCTGAGACCGCCGAGCCTGGTGATATCGCGCGTGCCGGCCTCATGATCGATGGCGCCGGCGACCATGAAGAGCGCGCCCTTGAACAGCGAGTGGGCGACGAGATAGAGCACGGCTGCCTCGACCGCATAGGGCGTATCGAAGCCGGTCAGCATGACCAAAAGGCCGAGCGAGGCAACGGTCGTATAGGCCAGCATCAGCTTCAAGTCCGTCTGGCGCACGGCGAGCACGGCGCCGACCAGAAGCGTGATGCCGCCGAAGAAGGGAAGCAGGATTTCCCAGGCGGGTGTCTCGCCCATTACCGGGTTGAGGCGCATCAACAGATAGACGCCGGCCTTCACCATGGTGGCCGAGTGCAGATAGGCCGAGACCGGGGTCGGCGCTTCCATGGCATTGGGCAGCCAGAAGTGGAAGGGAAACTGCGCCGACTTGGTGAAGGCGCCGCCGAGCACGAGCAGCAAGGCTGCAAGATAGAAAGGGCTTTGGCGCAGCGTATCGCCGGTCGCGAGCAGCAGCGACAGCTGGCTGACGCCCGTGATGTTCCACAGGAAGAAGATGCCGGCCAAGAGAATGAGGCCGCCGCCGCCGGTGACCACCAGCGCCTGCAGGGCAGCCCGGCGCGAGGCTTCGCGGGCATGATCGAACCCGATGAGCAGGAAGGAAGTGATCGAGGTCAGCTCCCAGAAGACGAAGAGCATCAATAGGCTGTCGGACACGACGACGCCAAGCATGGCGCCCATGAAGAGCAGGATATAGGCGATGAACCGCCCCTGCTGCGGATGACCCTTCATGTAACCGCCGGCATAGAGCACGATCAGCGCGCCGATGCCGGTGATCAAAAGCGCGAAGGTGAGCGACAGGCCATCGATCAACCAGGAAAAGGACAGGTTGAGGCTGGGCACCCAGGCATAACCACCGGTGACGCGACCGCCATCTGCGATCTCCGGCAGGAAACCGGCGAAATGGGCGAAGGCAAGCGCTGGGAAGAGAGCAAGAAACCAGGCGCCATTGGCACCCATCCGACCGACCACGGCAGGCGCCGCAAGCGCTGCGACGAAGGGCAAGAGCATCGCGATCCAGGTCAGATCGCTCGAAAGTTCAGGCATTCAAACTCCCCGTCGGGTCATGGGAACCGTGGTGACAAGCATGAGGGTGTTAGGACAAGCCAACCTTGGTCTCAAGCAAAAACGAACCAAAATGCGATCACGGACGCGTCAACCCACGATTCTGTGAGGCCCGCCCGATGTAGTTCAGAGTTTCGTGATCAGCAGCGGTGGTCAAGTGGCCTTTCGACCAATGCAGCGCGATTGCGGCGCGCCTGTCGGCGCCCTATCTATAGTGCAACGCGGCGCTCAATTCTTGTGCGCCCTTTGCATTCGAGGAGCATTTTCATGGCTTTTACCCCGACCGACACGGCAAATTCGCCGCGCATCGCCAAGAGCGATGAGGAATGGCGCGAACAGCTGACGCCGGAGCAGTATCGCATCCTGCGCGAGCACGGCACCGAACGCGCCTTTACCGGGCCTTACTGGGACAATTTCGACAAGGGCCTCTATCGCTGTGCGGCCTGTGACGAACCGCTCTTCGTTTCCGACACCAAATTCGATGCCGGCTGCGGCTGGCCGAGCTATTTCGAGCCGGTGAAGCCGGATGCGGTGACCGAACACACCGACCGCAGCTTCGGCATGGTGCGCACCGAAATCCGCTGCGCCAATTGTGGCGGCCACCTGGGCCACGTCTTCCCCGACGGCCCGCCGCCGACCGGCTTGCGCTATTGCATCAACGGCCACTCGATGGTGTTTACGCCGATCGAGTGAGGCTGGGATTGCGGGCCGTGTCCGATCTAAACGCGGGATCGAACACGGCGGCAACAATCATAGCAATAGACTAGATCCGGTGAGCCGGCGGTCACCGGATAGAGTCTAGGCCGTTTGCCGGTGCGCGAGGGCCATCAGCGGCGTCTCCCACTACAACGGCTACCTTTGCGCCGGTGAAGGCATCGCCACCAATGTGCTTTCCGACCGTCTGGCCAGACTGGAGGCCACCGGCTTCGTGACCAAGGCACGCGATCCCGCGGATGGCCGTCGGCATGTCTACAGCCTGACCGACAAGGGGGCGGATCTTGCACCCGTGCTCTCGGCGATCGTGGTGTGGGCGGCCAGGCACACGGCAACAGACGCGACCGCCGATGCCGTTGCGGCGCTTGGCGAGGGCGGCGGCCGGCCTGCGGGGCGCTGAGCGCCGGCCTCCGGTCGCACCAGCATCCGGGGCACGCCGGCGCCGGCGGCCATTGCGTGAGCCAGCCCTGCGGAGAGTTCGACTAAATTTGCATCGCCGCCCCTGCCGCACTGTTTACCAGCCCGGTCGGAGCATATTGCGCACATCCTTAAATGGTGCTACCTAAGATGGCAGACAAACTTTAAGCTCATCTTGAGTTGCATAGATACCCTTGGAGCCTGAGGGAAATTTCCTGAAAACCGTTCTTGTAACCGACGCAGACGACGAGACGCTGATCACCGCGGACCTCGGCGACGTGCTTTTGGTGGAACTCGAAGAGAACCCCACCACCGGCTATCGCTGGGAGCTGACAGAAAAGGGGGATCTGCCACTTGTCACATCCGGTTTCACCCCGCCGGCCGACACGGCCCCGGGGGCGGGCGGCCTTCGCCGATTTTCCTTCGATGCCGACACGGCAGTGGAGCATCGGCTGATCTTCCGGCTCCAGCGCGCATGGGAAAGGCCGGATCAGTTCATCAAATCGTTCAAGGTGATCGTTCGCGTTCGTGACAACTAGCTCGGGAGGAGCTGACATGGATCGAGACTTGCTGGAACAGGTGCTACGGGACAATGCGGCAGCCGAGGTGACCTGGGAGGCCGGGGAAACGTCGATGCTCGCGCTCAGCGAGGAAGAGCGGCAATTGCGGCTCGGCTGCCTTGACGACCCGGCGGACATGACGCTCGACAAGCGCATCGAGGTGGCTGAAGCCAATCTCGCCAAGCAGGGTCTTGGCGACGGGACCCTGCCGCAGACGATCGACTGGCGCAGCATCGGCGGCAACAATTTCATCAGCCCGATCAGAGATCAGGGCAATTGCGGGTCTTGTGTCGCCTTCGGCACCAATGCCATGGTCGATGCGGCGATGCGCATTGCGGCCAACCTGCCGATGAATGCACCCAATGCCTCGACCCTGCAGGACCTTTCGGAGGCGCAGCTGTTCTACTGCGGCGGCGGGCTTTGCTCGACCGGCTGGTACATCAGTGCCGCGCTCAACTATCTGAGCGGCACCGGCGTGGTTCCGGCGTCGAACTACCCGTATACGGCGGGCCAGCAGGCCTGCAACCTGCCAACGAACTGGCAAAGCCTGATCACCAAGATCGCCGGTTACGACTATCTCAACGCCGCACAGGCGATGAAGCAGTATCTGGTGGCCAGCGGCCCGCTGACGGCGGCCTTCACCGTCTATGAGGACTTCCACGCCTACAAGAGCGGCGTCTACCGATGGAACGGCAAGGCAAAGCGCGTTGGCGGCCATGCCATCTGCATTGTCGGATACGACGACACGAAATCCGCCTGGCTCTGCAAGAACAGCTGGGGCACCGGCTGGGGGATGCAGGGCTATTTCTACATCGGCTACGGCCAGTGCGGGATCGATGCCTCGATGTGGGGCGTCAATGCCTTCCAGACGATCTACCCCTTCCCGCCGGGCGGACAGACCTATACGCTCTCGCTCGACAGCAGCGGTGACGCCACCTGGTCGCCGCATGACCCCAACACCTATGTCGGCTGGCTTCAGGGGGACAGTCTGAAGATCACGGCCGCGTTCAACCTCAATCCGAACGTCACGCCGCTGCCGCCGGCCTCCAGCTATAACGGGCTCAGCCTCGGCGCGGTCAGCCGCGGCAATACGGCTGGCGTCAGCAGCCTGATGTCGAGCATCCAGGCGCTGACCGGATCGACCGGCGTGCCGGTGGGGACAGGCGTGAGCTTAGGGGCTGCTGCCAATGCGGCGATCTTCTACAATGCCACGCCGAGCACCCTCACCTTGCCGATCACCCTGCAACCCTCGACGCGCGGCGCATTGAGCGGGCTGAACTATGCCTGGACCCTGACCTACAACGCCGCCAACACCGTGATCGGCAACCAGCGTCAGGTGATGATCGGCGTCGGCTACGGCTATCAGCTGAGTGCCGCGATCAACCAGAGCTGACATGGGTGAAAGACAAGATCCGGGGCGTGAAAGCCCCTCTTGTCTTCCATCTTGCGCGAGACCTGCAAACCCAAGAGCAAGGGGAGAATGACGCATGGACTATCATCTGACACTTCCCAAGGGGCTCATCACCCTGCGCAACGGCATCTATCAGGGCAGCCACACAGAGGCGGTCTGGTCGCCCTTCAATCCGAACGAGACCGGCGGATGGCAGAATGGCGACACGCTGGCCGTCGTCTGCTCGTTCAACCTCAACCCCAACGTCAATCCGAAACCGCCCGCCAGCCAGTATGCCGGCCTGTGCGCCGGCGCCTGCAACACGACCAATCAGGGTGCCATCAACAGCCTGATCAATCAGGCAAAGACGCTGCCCCTGCCGAGCCCGGGCACACTTTTGGGCAATGGCATCAGCACGGCGACCAGTTCACCGCCGGCAACCGCCGTGTTCTACAATTGCGTTGCCACGACCGGCACCTTCGCGCTGCAGCCGACGAACCGCGGCACGCTGACAAATTATGTCTATCGCTACGTCATGACCTTCAACGGCAGCAATACCGTGGCGAACGGCAATCAGGTCGAGATCGTCTTCGGTTACGGCGATCCGATGGATAGCGAAGTCGATTCCTGACCGTCGGGCTGGCCCTGCCCCATCGGCGCCCGGTCGGGGGACAGGGTTTCGGCGCCGCAACCTGGTTGCCGATGCCGGCCCAAGGCACGCCGCCTTCGCCGGCTTCGGCAGGCCCGGCCTGCCCAAGCGCTGTGGCCATCCGCAGCGCCATCGGCTAAACCCCTTGATCATGCCGATTCATTCCCTCACCGATCCGCTGTTTTCCCAGCCCGGCGTTGAAACGCCGCTCTCCGTCCTGAAGCGCGTCTATGGCTATTCCGCCTTTCGCGGCAAGCAGGAGGCGGTGGTTTCCCATGTGGTGGCGGGCGGCGACGCCGTGGTGCTGTTTCCGACCGGGGCGGGAAAATCCCTGTGTTTCCAGGTGCCGGCGCTCTGCCGGCCGGGCGTCGGCATTGTCGTTTCCCCGCTGATTGCGCTGATGCGCGACCAGGTGCAGGCGCTCAAAGGCTTGGGCGTGCGGGCAGCCGCGCTCAATTCGACGCTGAGCCGCGAGGACTATGTCGAGATCCGGCGCTCACTCTCCCGGGGCGAACTCGACTTTCTCTATGTGACGCCGGAGCGCTGCGCGACGCCGGGTTTCGTCGAGATGATGCAAGGCGTCGAGATCGCGCTGTTTGCCATCGACGAGGCGCATTGCGTGTCGCAATGGGGGCATGATTTCCGGCCGGAATATCGGGAACTCGGCAAGCTGACGGCGCTCTTTCCCGGCGTGCCACGCATGGCGCTGACGGCAACGGCCGATCCCCACACCCGCGACGACATCATCGAACGGCTGGGGCTTCAGGATGCGGCGGTGTTCACCACCTCCTTCGACCGGCCGAACATTGCCTATGAGATCGTCGAGCGCGACCAGCCGCGCCAGCAGCTCCTGCGTTTTCTCTCGCGCCACAAGGGATCGAGCGGCATCGTCTATTGCCTGTCGCGCGCCAAGGTGGAGGAGATCGCGACCTGGCTTGAGACCCAAGGGATCCGGGCCCTGCCCTATCATGCCGGCATGGACCGGGCCGTGCGCGATGCCAACCAGGATGCATTCCTGAAAGAGGAGGAGCTCTGCCTTGTTGCCACCGTCGCCTTCGGCATGGGCATCGACAAGCCCAATGTGCGTTATGTCGCGCATCTCGACCTGCCGGGGTCCGTCGAGGCCTATTACCAGGAAACGGGACGCGCCGGCCGCGACGGCCTGCCCTCCGATGTCTGGATGGCCTATGGCATGGCCGACGTCATCCAGCGCGGGCGGATGATCGACGAAGGCGGTGCCGCCGACGAGATCAAGCGGGTGGAGCGCGCCAAGCTCAATGCGCTCTTGGCCATCTGCGAGACGCCCGGCTGCCGAAGACAGGCGATCCTCAAGCATTTCGGCGAAGCGCATGCCGGCTCCTGCGGCAATTGCGATACCTGCCTCAAACCCGTCGAGACCTGGGAGGGCACGGAGGCCGCGATCAAGGCGCTGGCTGCGATCTACCGCACCGGCGAGCGCTTTGGCACCGGACATCTGATCGACGTGCTGATGGGCACGGAAAACGACAAGACCATCCGCTTCGGCCATACCGACATGCCGGTTTTCGGGGCGGGCAAGGACCTCACCACCAAAACCTGGCAATCGGTGTTTCGCCAGCTGCTCGCCGCCGGTTACATCCGCGTTGACCACACCGCGTTTGGCGCGCTGAAGCTGGAAGAGACGGCGCGGTCCGTGTTCAAGCGCGAGGTCGACGTGCGCTTCCGCAAGGACCGCCCGACGACGGGCAAGGCGGCGCGCGGGGCTTCCTCCTCGCGCACCGCGCAGGCCAAGGCGGGTCTCGACCAGGCGGATCAGGAACTGTTCGAGGCGCTGCGCGCCCGCCGCATGGAGCTTGCCCGCGAACAGGCGGTGCCGCCTTACGTGATCTTCCCCGACACGACGCTGATTGCGCTTGCCACCGAACGGCCGATGGACGAGGACGAAATGCTCGGCATTTCCGGCATCGGCCAATCAAAGCTGGAACGCTATGGCGATGCGTTTCTCGAGGTGATCACGGCGTATTCAAGGTGAGGTGCCTACCCTCTCCTTAGGGAGGGGGAAAGTGCGGCGCCCGCGTGCCTTCCTCGCCCCTCGGGGACAGGAATGCCGAGCGAAGCGGAGGCGGCACGGGGACGGACTTCACCGCGATTGCCGTGTGGCACAGCGCTCGCGCTCCCCCCTCATCCGGCGCTTTGCGCCACCGTCTCCCCGCTGGGGAGAAGAGACATCCGTCGCCGCCAGTCCGTCGGGCTCTCTCCCGTCACGCGCAGGAATTCGCGGTTGAAGTTGGATTTGGTCATGAAGCCGGCTTCGAACAGGATACAGGTGATCGGCATCTCGGTTTCAGACAGCAGCCGGCAGGCTTCCTTCACACGCTGGTTGTTGACGTAATGCGAAACGCTGATGCCATGCACGCGATTGACGGCTTCCGACACCGCCCGGGCGGGAACGGCAAGACGGCGCGCAAGACGGGTGAGGTTCAGATCCGTATCGGCAAAGAGCCGCCTGTCGGCCATCAGCGCATCGAGGCGCGCTGCCAGATGATACTCATCTTCGCGGGGTGATCGGATGGGGTTTGCGCCGGTTTGCGCTGGATGATCCACGCCTCCGGCAGCCGTGGTCGTCGAGCCTGACGGCCCCTCCTGCAACGCCTCGGACTGCCCCGCGGTTGCAGCGCCGATGCCAAGCAAGAGCAGGATCAGCGTGGTGGCGGCCGAGACCACCATCGGTGAATTGCGTCCGGCGGCATAGGTCATATCGAGGCTGATGGCGATATCTGTAAAGGCCGAGAGGATCAAGGCAGCCGCGGTTAGAAGCAGCGCCCGGTAGGAGCGCAGACTGCCGTCGAGACGGGACGCGACCAGTCCATCAGGACCGAAACGGGCGATCCAGAGCAATGCCAGGCCATATCCCAGGAAGCTTGCAATCAGGACCAGATCGAGCGGCAGCCGCCATGTGAAGAAAAAGCCGATGCAAGCGAGGACCGGCAGAAGATGCGGCCAGTCGCGCATGGTGACGCCCGAGGCCTCGCGCGCCAGATCGCGGAAGGCGAGAAAGGTCAGGACCGGCACGAGGCTTGCGAGGATCGGCAGGAGCCAAAGCACGGCCTCAACACCATAGCCCCAGCGCAGACCGATCAGGAGGCTCTGGACGATGTGCAGGGCAATCAGGCGGACAAACAGGCCATGCGACTGCCAGGCCCGCGGATTTTCGCGCAGCAGGCGGATCAAGAAGACGGCCAGAAGCATGGCAACGAGAAAGGACAGGGGAACAAAGATCATCGGTCACGATCGGCAAGGATGTGGCTGGGAATGGCTGCACCATGACCCAAAGCGCAAACGAGGTCGACCTGAAACGCGATCAAGGTCGCGTGCGGCGCGAGGACGAAGTCCGATCGGGCATCGAAACGCCCTGCCCTGATCTTCGCGGCAGGTTCTGAAGGAGAACGTCCGATGCGCAAACGCACCATCATCCTCTCGGTCCTCGGTGGCCTTCTCTGCCTTGGCATCATCGATGGCAGCATCCAGCGGATTCGCGCCAACGATACGCTGTCCGGTCCGATCGATCTTGCCGGCGTCAAGCTGCTTGCGATCACCGGTCGCGCCAGCGAGATCGAGATTTCCGCCGATGGCGAGGGGAAGGCCGAGGCCGTGCTTACAGGAACCCGCCATGGCTGGGGCGCGATCTGGCGCTCGAGCTGGTTTGGCCGTGACTGCGCGTCGATCGGCAGCATGGAACGCCATGGCGACACGGTGACGGTGCATATGGGAGGCAAAAGTGACGCCCTTGCCTGGAGGGACTTCTTCTGGAACGACGCGGACGACTGCACGCTGTCGCTGAAGGCCAGTCTCGAACCGGAGGCTGCCGTCTCCATCCGGCAGAATGCGGCGCGCATGGTTATGACAGGCGATTTTGCCAGCATCGATCTCGTCAGCGATGCGGGCGATTTTTCGCTGGTGGGCCATGCGTCGAAACTGGCGATCGAGGGCGCCGCGCTCCGGGCCCGGCTGACCTTCGAGCGGATCACACAGAGCGAGGCGAACTCGATCTCCGGCAAGATGCTCGATGCGAGCCTGCGGTTTCTCGTGCCGACCAAAATCGCCTATGGGGTCGAGGCCGTCGCCTCCTTCGTCGACAGCGCCCTTCCAAATACGCCGGGCGCCAAGCCCGATATCCGCATTCGCGGCGATATGGTGCGGGTCAGCATCCGGTGATCGATGCAGGCTCGACGTGCTAAGGGTGTTCAGACCGGGCGTGTGACCTTGCGCCGCTCGCCTCGCCCGCCCCATCATGAGTGCGACAGTGTGGCATGGAACAATTGAAGAGGGCTGCCGTTGATTGGCCAGGAACCGGCGTCGCGGAGATGCGGCGCCGGTGGCTTGCCGTTCCGGCAGCCTGACCCTCTTTCGTCTTGAGAGACGGCCTCTAGCACAGGAGACAAACCATGCCGCAATCGCGCACGCGCAATCGTCGTTTCGTTCTGGCAGAACGGCCGAAGGGCGAACCGACGGATCAGACGCTTCGGCTCGAAACCGCCGACATCCCCGAGCCTTCGGAGGGGCAGATGCTGCTGCGCACCGTGTTTCTCTCGCTCGACCCATACATGCGCGGGCGGATGAGCGATGCGCCGTCCTATGCCGCACCCGTGGAGATCGGCCAGACCATGGTGGGCGGCACGGTTTCGCGCGTGGTGTCCTCGAAGCTTGAGGGCTTCCAGGAGGGTGACTGGGTGGTCGGGTTTACCGGCTGGCAGGACTATGCGCTCTCGGACGGCCGCGGCGTCACTTCGCTTGGCAGCAATCCCAGCCACCCCTCATGGGCGCTCGGCGTGACCGGCATGCCGGGCTTTACTGCCTGGTCCGGCCTGAAGGAGATCGGCAAGCCAAAGGCCGGCGAGACGCTTGTCGTTGCCGGTGCGACCGGGCCGGTGGGGTCGACCGTGGGCCAGATCGGCAAGATCCTTGGGCTGAACGTGGTCGGCATTGCCGGCGGGCGCGAGAAATGCACCCATGCCGTCGAGACGCTCGGCTTCGACCAATGCATCGACTACAAGGCCGATGGCTTTGCTAAGGCGCTGAAGCAGGCGGTGCCCGATGGCATCGACATCTATTTCGAGAATGTCGGCGGCGCGGTGTTCGACGCGGTGGCACCGCTTCTCAACACGGCGGCCCGCATCCCGCTTTGCGGCCTGATTGCGCAATACAATGCGACCTCCCTTCCCGACGGTCCGGATCGTCTGGGCTGGCTGATGGGCCTCTTCCTCAAGAAGCGGGTGACCGTGCGCGGTTTCATCGTCTTTGATGATTTCGGTCATCTCTATCCCGACTTCGCGCGCGAGATGGGCGGCTGGGTGGAGGCCGGCAAGATCACGTATCGCGAGGAGATGATCGACGGGTTCGAGGAAGCGCCGCGTGCCTTCATCGGCCTGTTGCGCGGCGAGGCCTTTGGCAAGCGGGTGATCCGCGTTGGCCCCGACAGCCTGGCTTAAAGCAATCTCTCAACTCTCAACAGAAGGACGCAACCCCATGAAAGTGCTTATGGTTTTGACATCGCACGACAAGCTTGGCGATACCGGCAAGAAGACCGGCTTCTGGCTGGAAGAGTTTGCAGCACCCTATTACGTGCTGAAGGATGCGGGTGCTACGATCACGCTCGCCTCGCCCAAGGGCGGCCAGCCGCCGCTCGATCCGAAGAGCGACGAGCCGGATGCACAGACGGCGGCGACCGACCGTTTCAAGGCGGATGAAGAGGCGCAGCGGCTGCTCGGAGCCACCACGCCGCTCAGCCACATCGACCCCGCCGATTTCGATGCGGTCTTCTATCCGGGTGGTCACGGACCGCTCTGGGATCTCGCCCAAGACAAGGACAGCATTGCGCTGATCGAGAATTTTGCCTTGAACGGCAAGCCCGTTGCGGCCGTCTGCCATGCGCCGGGCGTGCTGCGCCACGTCAAGGGCAAGGACGGCCAGCCGCTGGTCAACGGCCGCAAGGTGACCGGCTTCACCAATTCGGAGGAAGAGGCTGTCGGCCTGACGCAGGTCGTGCCGTTTCTCGTCGAGGACATGCTGCAGGACCGCGGCGGCCGCTACGAAAAGGGTGCCGACTGGGGCGTGCATGTCGTGACCGATGGCAAACTGGTGACGGGCCAGAACCCGGCTTCCTCCGAAGAGGCGGCGAAGGCTTTGTTGAGGCTCATGCAACGTTGAATGCGTGTGGGGGATGCGTTGCCGCGACGACCGCATGTCGCCGCCCTGCTTCCCCCCCTCATCCGGCGCTTGCGCGCCACCCTCTCCCCGCTGGGGAGAAGAGAGGTTGCAGCACGACGGCAGCGTCACCGCCTCTCCCCCACGGGGAGAGGGAGGCCGAGCGATAGCGGAGGCAGGGTGAGGGGGCGGTGTGGCAGGGCGTTTGCCGCAGTGAGCCCCTCATCTGCGGGACAACACGGTGCACCTGAGCGCCACCATCTTCCCGCTCTGGAGACGGGAGGTTGCGTCAAGCCAGCTCTGGCCAGATCAGCCCAGCTTCAGTTCCATCATCGTCAGGTCCAGCCAGCGGCCGAATTTGCGGCCGACTTCGTGGTGGGTGCCGACCAGGCGGAAGCCGAGTTTTTCGTGCAGCGCGATCGAGCCCTGGTTGCCGGCCTCGATGGCGGCGACCATGACATGGATGTCGCCTGCCCGCGCCCGCTCGATCAGCGCCGTCATCAGCGCCCGTCCGAGCCCGCGACCGTGGTGATCCTTCTCGACATAGACCGAGTGTTCGACCGACTGGCGGAAGCCGTCGAAGGGGCGCCAGTCGCCATAGGAGGCGTAGCCCGCCACACGGCCTTCCAGCTCCGCGATCAGGATCGGGAAGCCGCGGGCCTTTCTGAGCTCGAACCAGGCGCGGCGGTTGTCGAGATCGACCAGCGTCTCGTTCCAGATGGCGGTGGTTTCGGCGACCGCGTGATTGTAGATTTCAAGCACGGGCGGCAGATCGGCTTCGATGGCGTCGCGGATGATCAGGGATGCGGGCATGACACTCTCAGGCAGGCGGCGCAAGGCCGGGGGACGAATGGACAGGACAATCGGACAACCGTGCGGCAGCAGGTGCGGCCCCCATAAAGGGATGTGTGACGCAACGCACTGCCAAGGCGGCTGACATTCGCCATCTCTGACGATATTGCAAGCCGCAGCGGCGCGGAAAATGCCTGACGGCCCCGGCTGACCGCTCCGGTTTCGATGGCGTGACCTTGAGGTTCGCCTCTTGCCGGACCTCGGCCCGAAAGGAGACAAGGATGCAGCCGATCGATACGGGCACCATGACGATCCTCATTCTGATTGCACTGTCGATCGGCCTGATCGTCGGTGCCGCGGGCGGCGCAGCCGGGGCAAGGCTTACCGGCCAGCCTGCCTGGAAGGGCGCGGCGGTGCCGCTTCTGTCCGTCCTCTTGCCCATCCCGTTTCTTTTTCTGGTGCGCGCTCCAGGTCCGCTTGAGGCCATGCTCCTGCAGCTTGTCGCCGCCGTGCTGGCCGGATTTTGCCTGAAGCTCGGACCGCGCGGCACGGCAGGCTCGATCATCGGCGCCATCGTTGCCGTCGGCGTTCTGGTCATTGGCGCCAGCCTTTGGAACGGCTTGGTAAATTAGCGGGTGGATGCGGAGGTGTGATATCTGCCACTTCGCTTCGCACAAAAATGCGGCATGAGCTTCGCCGATGAATTCCAACCACAAAGGAAACGCGGCCATGCGCGCTCTTCTTCCCGGTCTCCTGACCCGTTACACCGCAACCCTGATCGGCTTGCAGGTCCTGATGCTTATTCTGTTCGTGGTGGCGGAAGCCCTTGGATGGGACGAGGATCTGTTCCGCGCGGCCAATGTTGCCATCCTGATCGGCAGCGCCACCACGGCTGGCAATTATGTCGGCCAGCAGTTGCGCGCCAAGCCAAGCTGGTCGCTGTCCTTTGGCCTTGCCTTCTTCATGTCGCTGGTCAGCCTGGCGCTCGGCACGCTGCTGTTCGCCCTGATGATGATTTCCGGCGGGGTTGAAGCTGCCGAAGTTTCCGGGCTTGTCGACGAGATGGGGCTGGGGTCGGTTGGCGCGGCTTTGGTGTTCCTCGGATTTGGCCTCCTCTTGTCCTACCCCGTCACGCTGGTTGGCCTGCGGATCGGTGCCGGCGCTGCTGCGAAGCTGGCGCAGAAGGAAGATGCCGAGAAGGCCGCGAACGCCACGGCCTGAATGGGCAAAGCCATCGGCGGAGATGAACCGCCGGTGGTCCGCTCCTTGAAGGGGCGGAACAGATCCGGCGACTTCGGCGCGGGGCCAGGCCTTGGCAGATCCTCGGGACAAGCCCTAAGGATGACGGAGGGTGAAGGTTTGCCATGTATCGGCTTGCCGTGTCTCGGTTGACCTTGTCTCGGCTGTCTCAGCCGAGGCTGATCGCCGTAAAGACTGCCGAATAATGCACGATCGATGCGGCGACGACGAAGGCGTGCCAGATGGCATTCTGGAAGCGCAGCTTTTCCCAGACATGGAAGATGACGCCGGCGGAATAGATGCAACCGCCGACGATGATCAGCGTCAGGGTGATCTCGGGGATGATTTCCGACAAAGGCCCCATGGCGAGCGCGCCGCTCCAGCCCATGCCGAGATAAAGCAGGATGGCGAGGCGATCGTAACGGCCGGGAAAGCGGAATTTCAGCCAGATGCCGATGATGGCCGTTGCCCAGATGCCGATCAAAAGCGCGAGGATTGCCGGGCGTTCGGCCCCCTGGACGAGAAAGGGCGTGTAGGTGGAGGCGATCAGGATGAAGATTGCCGAATGGTCGAAGCGGCGCAGGATCCACTTCACTCGGGAATGCGGCCACATATTGTAGGTGAAGGACACGCCAAGCGCGATGATCAGGCCAAGCCCGTAGATCCAGCTGGCGGCGATATTGGCATAGTCGGAATAGACGGTGGCGTAAAAAATCAGCGCGGTGGCGCCGACCAGCGCGAAGACCACGCCGATGCCATGAATGATGCCGTCGGCGACCAGTTCGGTGAGGTCGTATTTACGCCCAAATTTGAAATGTTCGATCGTCATGAAAACCCGTAACTGTCTTCGCCGGCAAAGCGTATTTCAGAACAATGGCGGAAAAGCCCGCGCGCGACAAGATCGCAGCGCTTCACGAAACTGTCGTGACGACTCCCCTCCTCTGCTTGCGTCACGCTAACACAACGCCTACCAATCTTTCGTTACTCCCCTCGACAGCGGACGAGAAATTTCATGCGTTTTACCGTGCTTGCCACTTTTACCGCGCTTCTTGCCTATTGCTGGTTCCTGCTAAAGGTGGGTCAGGCGCGCAAGAAATTCGGCATCGAGGCGCCGCGCACCACGGGCAATGCAGACTTCGAGCGGGTGTTCCGGGTGCAGCAGAACACGGTGGAGCAACTGGTGCTTTTCCTGCCCTCGCTCTGGCTGTTCGGCACCTATGTGTCCGACATGCTGGCCGGGCTTCTCGGCTTCGGCTGGACGGCGGCGCGCGTGCTCTATGCGGCGGAATATTATGCCGACGCCAAGAAACGCGGACCTGGTGCTGCGCTGACGTTTCTGATCGGCATCGTGCTTTTGGTGGGCGGTACGCTGGGGGCGGTTCTCACGCCGTAACGACGCGGGTGGCGCCAACTGCAGGACGACTGGCAAGCGATTGCCCTTGCCGATCCGCCAGGCACGATAAATCCGAGCTGACAATCCGAATTAAAAGATAACCTAAACAACGGAAGCCTTAACTACCCATACAGCTTTTGCCGCTAATTTGTCCAGCACTGGAACCAGGGCGATCTCAAGACTGTCAAAGAAGGCAAGGCCTTCTGTGCCTCTCTCCGGCTTAGAGGGAATCTGACCGATTCCATTTCTTTGCCCACCCGGATCCATGAGCAATTTTTGGCATGAACACAGCAGGTGGGGCACACCGTGAAAAACATCTCTATCATCGGCAAGTTTCTGGTCATCATGGCCAGCTTCGGCATCTTTTCCCTCGGCGTCGCCTTCTTCTCCGGCAACCAGATCTCCAAGATTGACGACAGCTACTCGGCCTTGCTGGAGCAGGAAGAGACTGCGGCACTTTACCTCGCGCGCAGCAACCGTTCGCTGCAGGCGGCACGCGCCTCGATCGGCGATTTGCTGATGTCGCGCACGGATGCCATGAACGCGGCCTCCGAAAAGGAACTGGAGGAGAACAAGGCAAGCTTTGTCAGCTACATCGACACGGCACAGGCAGCCATGCCTGGAAACGCCGATATTCCCAAGCTGAAGATCGACGGCCTGGCTGTGATCGAGAACAGCTGCGCGGCAACGATCGCAGCAGCACATGCTGCAACCAGCGAAACCGACGTCGCAGCGTCTCAGCAAACCTTCCTGGAGCAATGTCAGCCGAAATTCGTCGAAATCGGTGCGCGCTTCTCCGCTGTCACAAATGTGGTGGTCGATGAGGCCAAGAAGGAAAGCGATGTCCTTTCCGCCAATGCCGACTATACCATTACAACGACCATCGTCGGCGTGATCGGCGGCCTCGTCGTCGTTCTAATCCTCGGCTTCTTTGCCATCCGCGGCTGGCTGGTTCGTCCGATCCGGGCGCTATCCAACACCATGGTTGTTCTTGCCAATGGAGATCTCTCAGCCGAGGTCGATGGCATAGAGCGCCGCGACGAAATCGGTGGCATGGCCAAGGCCGTTCAGGTGTTCAAGGACAACGGCCTGCGGGCCAGGGAGCTGGAACGCGAAGCCGAAAGCAACCGCAGTGCCGGCGAGGCCGAGCGTGCGCGCGTGGCGGAAGCCGAACGCATCCGTGCACAGGAGATGGCCGAGGCCACCTCCGGCCTCGCAGAGGGCCTCAAGCATCTGTCGAGCGGCAATCTGACCTTCCAGCTCTCGAAGCCCTTCGCCAGCGACTTCGAAGGCCTGCGCGCCGATTTCAACAGGGCCGTATCGCAGCTTGCCGACAGCCTGCGCTCGGTTGCCCAGGGCACAGCCTCGATCGACAACGGTGCCCGCGAAATCAGCCAGGGCGCCAACGATCTTTCCAAGCGCACCGAGCAGCAGGCTGCCTCGCTTGAGGAGACTGCCGCAGCCCTCGACCAGATCACGACCAATGTGGCAAACTCCTCCAAGCGGACCGAAGAAGCGCGCAATGTCGCGATCGAGGCCAACAGCTCGGCCCGCCGCTCCGGTGAAGTGGTGTCGAATGCCGTGACCGCGATGCAGCGGATCGAGGATTCCTCCAACCAGATCTCCAATATCATCGGCGTCATCGACGAGATCGCATTCCAGACCAACCTGCTGGCGCTCAATGCCGGCGTCGAAGCGGCCCGTGCCGGTGAGGCCGGCAAGGGATTTGCCGTTGTCGCGCAGGAAGTCCGCGAGCTTGCCCAGCGCTCGGCGCAAGCCGCCAAGGAGATCAAGGAGCTGATCCGCAACTCCTCCGACGAGGTGTCTACCGGCGTCAAGCTGGTGCAGGAGACCGGTGCCGTGCTGAAGGTGATCGAAAGCCAGGTCGTCACCATCAACACCCAGCTCGATGCCATTGCAACATCCGCCAGGGAACAGTCGGTCGGGCTTGCTGAGGTCAACACCGCCGTCAACCAGATGGATCAGGTGACCCAGCAGAACGCCGCGATGGTGGAACAGTCGACGGCTGCCAGCGCATCGCTTGCCGACGAAGTCAACAAGCTGCGCGATATCATCTCCGTCTTCCAGCTTGGCGAGACGATGAAGACCGGCCGCCCGCAGATCGCAACATCAGACCAACGCCCCGTCGCCTCGCCGGCCCGGCGCATGCTTGCCAAGGTCGCAAGCGCCGTCGGCATGGGCGGCAGTGCCGCAGCAGCCAAGGATAGCTGGGAGGAATTCTGAGGTCCTCCTGCGGATTGAGCAATGCGACCGGGGCTTTGCCCCGGTTTCTTTTTGTCATGTGCCAAGCCGAGGATGGCAGGTGGCAAGCCGGGATAAGGGCGATGCCGCGACATCTGCTCCCGTCTGATCTCCCTCGACCTCCTCGCAAAACGCAAAACGAGGGAGCTCTCGCCCCCTCGCCTCTTCATCTCATGGTGGCATCGTTCACGCCGTCTGCATGGCACCCGGTCCGGGGATGGCACCCGGAGGGCATTTGCCGAGGATGATCATGCCGAGCACTTCGTCCTTGGTGACATCTTCGGTGCGGGCATGGCCCACCACGCGGCCGTTCTTCATGACGAAGACGCGGTCGGCGAGGTCGAAGACATCGTGGATGTCGTGGCTGATCAGGAAGATGCCGATTCCATCGCTTTTGAGCTGCTGGATCAGTTCGCCAACCTGGGCGGTCTCCTGCGGTCCCAAGGCTGCCGTCGGTTCGTCCATGATCAGGATGCGCGCGTCAAAGAGGATGGCGCGGGCGATCGCCACCGACTGGCGCTGGCCGCCGGAGAGTGCCTTCACCGGTTCCTTGAAGCGCTGGAAGTTGGGGTTGAGCCGCCCCATGACTTCGCGGGCCTTTGCCTCCATCGCGACATCATCAAGCGTGCCCCAGGGGGTGCGCAATTCGCGACCGAGATAGAGATTGGCGGCGGCATCGACATTGTCGGCGACGGCGAGCGTCTGGTAGATCGTTTCGATGCCGTATTTCTTGGCGTCGCGCGGGTTGTTGATATCCGCCTGCTCGCCATTGATCAGGATATCGCCGCCATCGCGCTTGTAGGCGCCCGACAGGATCTTGATCAGGGTCGACTTGCCGGCACCGTTATGGCCGAGCAGCGCCACGACTTCTCCCGGAAAGAGATCGACCGAGGCATCATCGACGGCGTGGATGCCGCCGAAGGAGATGGAAACATTGCGCATTTCCACGAGGGGGGTGCGTGTGTCCGACATGAGTTCAACTCCCCTTACTTCGCACGAGCGCGGTAGACGGTATCGAGCCAGACCGCGATCACGAGCACGATGCCGATGACGATGCTTTGCAGCGGTGTGTCGAGACCGAGCAGGACCATGCCCGAATTCAGTGATTGCATGACGATGGCGCCGAGCATGGCGCCAGCGATGGTGCCGACACCGCCGGCAAGCGAGGTGCCGCCGATGACGGCCGCGGCGATGGTGTAAAGCTCATCGAGCGTGCCCTGCGCATTGGTCGCGGCATTGAGGCGGGCGGTGGAAATAGCCGCGGCGACGGCGCAGAGCGCCCCCATCAGCGCGAAGATGCGCACCGTGACCCACTTCACCTTGATGCCGGCGAGTTCGGCTGCTTCCGGATTGCCGCCGATGGCAAAGACGTAGCGACCGAAGCGCGTGCGGTTGGTGATGAAGGCCATGACCATGGCGATGCCGATGGCGATCAGGACCGGGATGGCGATGCCAAGACCGATCTGCAGCCCGCCCTCCGGCCAGGCGATGCCGTTGGCCTCCGCGTAACGGCGGGCCAGATTGACCGGCATATAGTAAGTGTTCGCGACATAGACGGCGCCAAGAATGGCCAGGCAACCGGCGGCAACGAGGAAATATTCCGCCCAGACCGGACGCAGCGGGAAGCCGAAGCGGCGGCGCTGCTTGCGGGTGTTCAAGATGGTGAGGACGATGAGCAGGCAGGCGACGAGGCCGACGATCCAGCTGGCCGTAACGCCAATCGAGCCATCCGCGCCGCCGCCCATCAGGCGGTAGGTGGTGTCCATGGGCGCGACCGTTGCGCCCGAGGTGACGAGCCAGGCCGCCCCGCGCCAGACGAGCAGGCCGCCCAGCGTGACGATGAAGGCGGGAACGCCGAGAAAGGCGATGATGGCGCCCTGGAAGGCGCCGATGGCAGCGCCCAGCACGATGCCGGCAGTGAGTGCAATCACCCACATCAGCGGATGCTCGAAACCGATGATCGGCGGCAGGATGCGGGCCTGCAGGACGGCCATGATCATGCCGACGAAGCCGAGAATGGAGCCGACCGAAAGATCGATGTTGCGGGTGACGATGACCAGCACCATGCCGGTTGCCATGACCGAGACCGAGGCCGCCTGAACCGAGAGGTTCCACAGGTTGCGCGAGGTGAGGAAAAGGCCTCCGGAGAGAAGGTCGAAGCCGACCCAGATGACGCCGAGCGCGATCACCATGCCCAGGAGGCGCGTGTCGATTTCGGTGGCTTGAAAGAAGCGTTTTACCGCTGAAATGTTGGATGCCCTCGCGCCATGCGTGGCGGCGGCAATGCTGTTATCGGCCATTACGAATTGTCTCCCCAGTCGTAGTGCGGCTTGCGATCGAGGCCCGCGCTTCATCCAAGCGCCGGGCTGCCGGATCAATCCGGCCTGCGGGTCGAGGCATTTTTTAAGGTTTTGCCAGGCTTTGCCGCCTTGCCGCAAAGCCACCGGCGCCTGGAAAGGCCTGCCGGTTTTCGCATTCCTGCCTTCGACCAGTCGAAACGCCGCAGCGCAAAGGCTGCGGCGTTCCGGCTCAAGCTCTTGTGTGCGTTATCCGGTCAGATCAGTTGCAGGCTGCAACCGAACCCGCGGCAACGCCCTGGCAGGCTTCTTCCTTGGAAATCCAGCCCGCCTCGATGACGGTGGAGAGGTTTTCCTTGGTGATCGGCAGCGGAGCGATGAAGTAGGAGTTCATTTCAACGGCCTTCGGGCCGCCGGAGAACTTCACGGTGCCTTCGATCTCGCCCATGGCCTTGCCGGCTGCGAGTTCGTTGGCGATTTCAGCGGCCTTCTTGCCGAGTTCGCGGCTGTCCTTCCAGACAGACACGGTCTGCGTGCCGAGGGCAACACGGTTCAGAGCAGCCTTGTCGCCGTCCTGGCCGGAGACCGGAACGGAACCGGCGAGACCCTGGGCTTCGAGCGCTGCCACAACACCGCCGGCCATGCCGTCGTTGGACGAAACGACGGCGTCGACCTTGTTGTTGTTGGCGGTCAGGAACTGCTCCATGTTCTTCTGGGCAGCTTCCGGCTTCCAGCCGTCGGTATAGGCTTCGCCGACATTCTTGATCTTGCCAGCGTCCATGGCTTCCTTCAGCACTTCGATCTGGCCGGAATAGAGGAAGTCGGAGTTCGGGTCGGTCGATGCGCCCTTGATGAAGACGTAATTGCCTTCCGGCTTTGCCTTCATCACTTCGCGGGCCTGCATGCGGCCAACTTCCTTGTTGTCGAAGGTGATGTAATAGGCATCGGGATTTTCGATCAGGCGGTCGTAGCCTACGACCGGAATACCTTCGGCAGTGGCCTTTTCGATGGCCGGGCCGATGGCTTCAGAGTCCTGGGCGAGGACGATGAGGGCGTTTGCGCCCTGCGCGATCAGGCTTTCGACGTCGGTCAGCTGCTTGGCAGCCGAGGTCTGGGCATCAGCGGAAATATACTTGTTGCCGGCAGCTTCGAGCGCTGCCTTGATTGCAGCCTCGTCGGTCTTCCAACGCTCTTCCTGGAAGTTGGACCAGGAAACGCCGACCGTCAGGCCTTCGGCGCTGGCGACGGAATGCAGGCTCACGATGACGGCAGTGGCTGCCATCAGCTTATAAACGGATTTCATTTTAAACCTCCCAAGGTGAAAGCGGATCGTCGGAAGTACCTCCCCACCGACGCCCCGCCTGAAAACTGCCCTGCCCCATGGAACCCCGTCCAATGGTTTTTCTCGACAGTCGAGAAAATAACTGTCAGATGTTTTGAGCGCTGTCAACACGGGCGGAGGAGCGCTTGCCAAGACAGTGACCAAATGCTTTGGGAGGAGCATGCGGTGGACCACAGCAAGACGGGCGAAAAGCCCCAGATGACGACGGGTGCAAAAGCGAGCACGGAAGCCGTCCGTCACCAGAACAACGGGTTGGTGCTGACCGCGCTTCGGCGCGACGGACCGCTGGCGCATACCGATCTTTCCGGGGTTACAGGGCTTTCTTCCTCCACGGTTTCCTCCATCACGGCGGCACTGGAAAAGTCTGGCCTCATCGAGCGACGCGAAGTCGCAAGTGTCGGCGGCCGCGGCCGGCCGCGGGTGCTCTTTGGCCGCCGGGCCTCCGCCGCCCATGTGATCGCGGTCCGGATTTCCTCGCATGCCGTGCAATATTCGCTCGCTGATTTTCGCGGCACGATGGTCGACCGGATCGAGGAAGCCCGCGACCAGGGGGCCGTGTCGCCGCAGCAGTTTCTGACCGGTTTCCGGACCGCTCTCGACCGGCTGACTTCCCGCTCGCGGCTTCAGCCCGATGCGATTTCCACCGTCTCGATCAGCAGCAAGGGGCTTGCCGACCGCGAGGGGGCGAGGCTCTCCTGGTCGCCGGTCTTCGGCTATGAGCCGCTGGATTTCGAGGCGGCGCTGCAGGGTTTCGGCGCGGCACGCGTGCATCTGTTCAATGAGAGCCTGCTGGTGACGCATGCGCTCGCCACCCGGCTGGAGAAGACGCGCGGCGTACCGCTCGCCTCCCTCGCCACGCTGTCGCTCGGTCATTCCATCGGGCTTGGCGTGGCGATGCGCGACCGCTATGGCGCGCTCGATGTGCGGGCGCCGAATTTCGGTCACATGCTGCATGCCGATGACGGCAAGCTCTGCCGCTGCGGCGCGCGCGGCTGCATCGAGGCCTCCGCCGGCTTCTACGGTATCTTACGCACCGCCTTTGAGGTGCCGCCAGACACGATCCCGGCGCAATTCGTGCCGCTCACCGAGATGGAAAAGATTGCGACCCGCGCCCGCCAGGGCCACCGCGCTTCGCAATATGCCTTCCGCCAGGCGGGGCTGGCGCTCGGCCAGGGACTGTCGCGGCTCTTGAGCCTTGCCGAAGAGACCATGCCGATCGCCATCACCGGCCCCGGCACGCGCTTCATGGACCTGCTCAGCCGCGGGATCGACGAGGGCCTGGCGCAATCCCTGCATGTGAAGGTGCGCGGCTCACCGGAGATCCTCATCATCACCGAAGAGGAAACGCTCGTCTTCGAGGGCCATGTCGACCGGGCGCTGACCGAGATCGAACAGGGGCTTGGGGTGTGAGGGGATGACCTCATGCCTGCAAAAAGCGGGCGCAAGTCCGCGCCGTGACAGCGCACCAACGATCGCCAATTGCTCAGGGCCGGTCAGCTCATACGCGGCGGCGATTGACCTGGCACCTCACCAATGCAATCCATGGTGGCACTTGCAGACATAGCTGACATTTCCGATTTTTTGTAGTAACAAAAATGAAGATTACCTGCGATCCGGCCAAGCGGCTTACGACCCCTCGAGAGCGGGGACTTGATTTCCTCCGCGCAGGCGAGGTCTTCGACACACCGCATCTGACCATTGAGGACAACCGCAGGGACTATGGTGAGGTCCGATTCATCACAATCGGATACATTGACGGGAGAATGGTGGTGCTCGTCTGGACCCATCGCGCCGATACGATCCGGATCATCAGCATGAGAAAGGCAAACGAGCGTGAACAATCACACTACTCCCAAAGGCTCACTGGACACTGACGACGATGCCCCCGACCTTACGCTCTCACCTTGGCGCGAGATGCTCAAGGCTACTCCCGTCCGGGTCGGGCGACCGGCTAGCGAAAAGCCGAAAGTGTCGACCACCATCCGCCTCGATCAGGACGTGATCGAGGCCTTCCGGCGCGATGGCCCCGGCTGGCAGTCGCGGATCAACGCGGCACTGAAGGAATGGCTCGGCTCGAAGGGCTGAGTGACAATGGAGGCGCAAACCATCGCGCCCCCAGCTGCGGCCCCTCACCCGGACTGCGCTGACGCTCGGCAGACATTTCCCCTTGCGTGCCGAGGGAGAAAAGACCGCGTGCTCCGCGATCCCTTCTCCCCACACGTCCGTGTCAATGCGCCGAATTCAGCATCGTGAAGGTCTTTTCGAAGCGATTTTCGGCTTCGGCATTGCGCAGGAAGCCGACGCGTTCAACCAGGATTTCCGCTGGGGTCGGTTTGACGGCAAAGAGCGCCATGACCTCGTTGATGTAATCCTTGAGCGGCAGATAGCCTTCACGCGTCGACTGGCCGGGGGTGAGGTCGGTCTGGACGGCCGGGGGCGCGAGTTCGATGACCTCGACCTTGCCGGCAAGGGCTGCACGCAGGCTCTGGGTATAGCTGTGCAGCGCCGCCTTGGTGGCGGAATAGGTTGGGGTCGAGACCAGCGGCACGAAGGCAAGGCCCGAGGTAACGTTGATCAGGGCGGCGTTTTGCTGCGCGATCAGGTGCTCGGTCAATGCGTTGATCAGGCGGATCGGTCCGAGAAGGTTGGTGGTAACCGTCGCTTCTGCATCGGCAAGATCGCGGGGCTGATCCAGCGGCTCAAAGCGCATGATGCCGGCATTGTTGACGACGACGTTGAGCGCCGGAAATTGGCCAATCACGCGATGGGCGAATTCCGTGATGCCGTCCTTGTTTTCAACGTCGAACACCATGGCGTGCATGTTGTCGCGTTCGCCGATGGCCGCTTCCAGCGCGTCAAGCCGGCGGCCGGCAATGATCACGGTGTTGCCGAGATCATGAAAGCGGTGGGCGAGCGCCTCACCGATACCCGAGCCGCCACCGGTGATAAGGATGGTGTTGCCTGTCATCTGCATGGGAAAACCTCATTTGTGTTGTGCTTGCCCAAGTTAGAGTTCATACTCTCTTTTCCAAAGTAGGCACCGAAAAGATTTATACACACCAAAAGGAGAGTGACTGGTGAGCAAGGCTTCCGAGCGAAATTTCATCGATCCGGATCTCGCCTTACACGGCGGGGACACCATTCCCGAGGTGGTCGACCCCGCCATCGAAGCGCTGGTGGACGACATTATCGGCAAGGTGGCGGACAAATGGACCATGCTGATCCTGGAGGCGCTGGAGGAACATGGCACGCTGCGCTTTACCCAGCTCGGACGGATTGTTTCGGGTATCAGCCAGAAGATGCTGACCCAGACGGTGCGCCGCATGGAAGAAGACGGGCTGGTGAAACGCACCGTGCATCCGGTGATCCCGCCGCATGTCGATTACACGCTGACGCCGCTTGGGCACAGCCTGGGCGAGGCCTTTTGCGGCGTGTGGAAATGGGCGGAGAAACACCATGACGCGATCATGCGCTCACGCGAAGCCTTTGCCTCTACGGGTCGAAAAACGTGAGCCCGCGCTTTTTTCATCGACGGCTCAACCGCGCTGGGGCATAGGACTGTTTGACAGACCGAAACCGGCCGGCCCACCCCTCGCCCCCCTCAGCGCAGCATGACCGGGTGGTTGCGGGCCGCGTGGAAAGCGATGGAGAGACCGCGATTATCAAGATTATGGTATTGCTGCATGCAGCCAAGGGAATGGAATGGCAGGCACCGCCGAAGGGCACGAGCCTGAAGACGCTGGGTGAAGCCGAAGCCATGGGCTTCATCCTGATCCGCGGCGAGTTCCAGAAGCGACAGTTCCGCCTGACGCAGCTTGGCTTCGACCACGTCGACCGCGACCGCAAAAGGCTTGCGGCGCGGCGCTCTGTGGATTGAGGGAGACCCGCTCGAACGTCCGAGCGGCTGCCGACCTTGACCGGCGAACCGATCAGAACTTGACGGTGTAGTTCGAGCGCAGCCAGAGCGACGGGTCCTGGCCTTCCGTGGTCGCGTTGACCATGACGGAGGCCGTGCCACCGCCGAGATCGACTTCGGCACCCACGCCGCCGCGCAGCCAGAGCTGCTTCAACTCCGCACCATCGATGCTGAAATCGCTGATGCCGGTCAGCGTGCCCGAGGTGGCGGCGGCGTGATCCTCGAACTGGTAGCTCAGTTCCGTCTTGGCCAGCAGGCGCACGGTATCGCTCACCGGGTGGACGAAATCGGCACCCAGACGGGCGATCGTCGAATGGTCGCTGGTCTCGTCATAGCTCACCGGGAAGGCGCCGCTGTGCTCGGTAAAGGCATCCACCGTGGTGCGGGCATAGGAGAGGCCGATGTATGGGGTGATATCGGTATTGGCCAGATTGGCCGCGTTCAGCCAGTCGAGGCGGATCTTTGCCGCCCATGTGTCGGCATTGGTGCTGCCCTCGGAACTGTCCTGTATGGTTCCGTTCAGGTAGCCGCGCGCAGTGTCGATATCCGCACGACCGACATAGCCGCCCAGCGTCAGGAAGAGGTTCGAGCCCAGATCGGCTGTCACTTCCGGGGAGAGGAAGAAGCCTCTCTGCTTCACCCAGCCACCGGCATCCAGATCCTGATCGGAATAGGTGCCGCCGACGGAGATGCGGGCCGTTATGCCATCCGTTATGCCGTAACCCAGGCCGAATTCGCCGAGCGCCAAGCCGCCCTCGGAGATATCGCTATTGTCGTAGCCGCCATCCACCGTGCCCCAGACCGACCGTTCGCCGGCGCCCAGCCGGTTGCGCAGGGGATTGCCCTGCGCCCCGAACATCACGGTATTGGCACTGGAGACGCTGTTTTGCACGGCGCTTGATGCAGCCTGCACGACCGTCGGATAGAACTCGGATTCGATGATGACTCCGCTGATGTCTCCGACGCGGGCGACATAGATGTCACCGTCCAGGGTGGAGCCCATGACGACATTGCCGTTGTCGGAAATGAACTCGGCATCCTTACTGTCAAAACCAGGGTCAACGCCGGCCCCTGCGAGCCATTCTTCGATGGACTGCATGCCGGTTTCCTCGGACCAGCGGAATCCTTGCTCTCCGTAGTAATCCGTATAGGCGGAGCCGACCACATAGGCCCCGTCTGCGCTGACCGCAATCGCCTCGGACTCAGAAACCCAGCCAGGCTCCGGCTGGTACAGCACACCGAGGTTTGTCAGAGTTCCCTGCCCGGTCGAATCCACCGAGTACCGATAGGCATAGAATGTGTCCTCGCCGACATTCGGATCGAACATATAACCGCGTCCAACCAAGACGTTGCCGTCAGCGGACATATCCCGCAGGACCATGCTCTGGCCGACTTCGAGGGCGCCGATATCCGTCATCCCACCGTCTTTTGTCCAGCGGAACACCTGAGATGGCCCATTCAGTTGGCCGCCCACGCCGGCGACCACCGAACCATCCGTGCTGACGAGCGAGGAATAGGAGTATCGATAGACGGTATCGATATCGGTGACCGCATTGAGCTTCGTATCCCAGATCATCGCATGCGACTGGTTATCATCCACGCGCTCCAGCGAACCGACAGCGAAGCGTCCATCCGGGGTGCGGGCATTCAATTGCGTGCTCTGGTAAACACCGGGGTCCGTCGGCGTGAACGTGAAGACACCGTTTTTCCAGATGAAGGACTGCGCTATACCGCCGCGCTCCCTGAAGCCGAAGGCGCTGCCGTCATTCCCGACCCCATTGATGCCGGAGAGGCCATCCGTCTCGGAATCGACAATCTGGTACCGACCGTTCTTCCAGATGAAATCGACGTATTTTCCGGCGCGCTCATCGAAGTAACTGCCGACGACATAGGTTCCGTCGCGGCTCAGACCGTAGGCTTCCAGATTGCTTGTACCCGCAGGCGGTGCCAGCGTGACCGTCTTGGCGCCGAGATTGGAGACCAGGCGAAAAGACCTCGTCGCGTCGCCTGTATCGGCATCAAAGGTCGTCACGGCCTCGAGATAGACCGAACCACTTGCGTTCATATCAAGCAGAGATCTGCTTGGCAGATTGTCGGCATGGGTCGCGCCGAGACTGGCGAGCAAAAGCAAATTGGAAAAAGAAATGACCACGACGCTGTGTTTCGTTTTCATCTTGAAGGATGCCTGTATGAGATGATCCGGGTGTGAATGCGGTCACGCTGCACGCTCGGGGCCCGCACCTTTGCGATGGAAAAAGCGCTTGAACGGCAACAGCCTCGATTCCGAGCCTAGCGAGGCCCCGGGAGGATGGGAAAGGCCAAGATTGGTGCTTTGTCCCAAGCCTGTGGTGGGCGCATTGGGCTGTCAGGAAGGCAAGCCGGCCAGACGACGTGAGGCAGGGCGACGAACCAGGCTTGCGGGCACGATCGAGGGCGAGGGAAAAGATTTGCGCTGCAGCCTCTGCGGATCCATCCGATGTCTTCTGGCCACCCTGCCCGGAAGGCTGGCGCGCCAGGGGTATTTGGCTCTATAGAGGCGCAAAGCAGCCGATGCGGCGCCTTCGGGCGTGGCGAGAATGGAAAGACGAGAGGATGCGTACAGTCTGGAAAAACCCGGTGACCCTTCATGCCATTGGCGAAGAGGGTGAGGATGTGGTGGTGGATACGACGCTTGGCGCCTCCTGGGCATTGATCGAGGATTGGCCACTTGAGGAAGGGCCTGTGCTCGACAAGGCGCTTGCCGTCTGCGCCGCTGTCTCGAACGGCAAGGCAAAGGACGAGGATGCGAGGAAAGCGCTGATCGAGGCCGCAATCGAGGCCGGCGTCAGATATACGGCGTAACGCTCCGCGTCAGCGCGTCATCCCATCACGCCCTGCGTGACGGCAGCGAGCACGAGGTAACGGCCGAGCTTTGCGATTGCGACCAGCAGCAGGAAGATCGGGAATGGTGTGCGGAAGACGCCGGCGATGACCGTGATGGGATCGCCGATGACCGGCATCCAGGCGAGCAGCAGCGACCAGAGACCGTAGCGGCGATACCAGGCTTCGGCGCGGGCGAGCCCCTTGTCCGACACGGGAAACCAGCGACGATGGCGGAAATGCTCGATGAAGCGGCCGATCAGCCAGTTGGCGACCGAACCCAGCACATTGCCGAGGGTGGCAACGGTCAGAAGCGCAATGAGGGGGTGACGGTCAGCAAGGATCAGCCCGACCAGCACGGCTTCCGACTGCGCAGGCAAAAGGGTTGCCGCGAGAAAGGCCGCTGAAAACAGACCGAGATAGGCGGCGAGATCGGTAAACACGAAAGCCGCTCTAGCGCGTGAGGCCCTTCAAGGCAATTGCCCGGCAGAAGCGGTCTCGCCGGGCAATTGGGGAGGGCTGGGTTTTGTCCGGTGATCACCGACTCCCCAGACCTTGCCCCTCGGTTCGATTTCGCTGCATTCTCCATCGCCGCAGCGATGCCGCTTCGGCTGGCCATGCATGGATCAAGGCGCTTGCCTTACTGTCTGATCTCGGTGCCTTCGATGCGGGTGCCCTCGGGCAGATCGGCACTGTCATCGGTTCCGGGATGCTTGGGCGACGGCGTGGTTATGACGCCGTGATCGGGATCGTGAACGTCCTGCTCGGGTCGACCCGGGTTCCGGGCATCGTCGGATTCATAATCCGGATCATGCGTGCCGAGCGCGCGCTCGGCCGCGGGGATGACGCGGTTCAGTTCGGTATCGCTCATGCCTTCAATGTTGCGGTTTTCCATCTGCTCGTTCTCCCTTGCGAAGTCTCTTTCTCTCAACGCGCGAGGGGGAAAAAGGTGCCAACGCCTGCAGGCAAGTGTTTGAGAGAGAGGCGGCCGGATCTCACGCATATCCCTGGCGAGGCATCCGCCATGCCCGAGCGGGGCTCGCACCGTCAAACCGTATTATCTTTGCAACAGGAGGGCATGAACCGAACCGGCGTGCCACGCTTCTTGAGACAGCAATCCTTTGGCCAGGTCAGCCCGCGCCTTGCGCCCGCCTGACCGCCAGGGTGGAAGTGTTCCGGCTGGCGTGAAGTGCCGGTGGCGCGGACGACAAGGCGAGGCGGACAGCTGGGCCTTCTCCTAGGCAATCGACCGGTATCCCTGTGAAAACCAGAGGACATCAGGTGAGGAGAAGACGGCATGCGCAAGCCTCCGCGCCCTTGGCGGCAGGCTCAGACTGCGGCATTCCATGATCGTTTTCCTGCACCGCTAGCGGATGGCCTGCGCCTTGGTTGCATCGGCGGCGACGGACAGGCCGGGCAGCGAAAACCGCAAAGCTGTTCAATCTTGACCGATTGCCAAGCCAGAACGAACATGCTCTATGCCTGCATCGAAGCGAGTTCGCACTTCGGCGAAGGGGAGTGGCATTCGTTGACAGGTTCGACACCAAATGGCGTCCTGGGCTGGTTCCGGGCGCTACAGATTGCGGGTATCGGTCTTCCGGTGATTGGCTGCCTGATCTGGGGATTGATTGCCTGGACAGACCAGCGCAGCATTGCCGAAGATCATGCGCGCGATACGGTCGCGCTCGTGCGGCAATATCTCCAGCGCATCATCGAAACGGAAACATTCAAACATCGCGCCGCCTTGAGCCGCGCCTCCGTTGAGCCCGTCGGCTATCTTCGCTCCGAAGGCTTTCACCGGTTTCTCGTGGCCGTGGACGGCGAAGCGGGCAACGGATACGGGATTGCCGTTGTCGCGCTCGACGGCAAGGTCGTGGCCTCAAGCCTGAGTTTTCCGGCCACCACGCGGGTGGTCCAGCGCGATTACCTGCAGGCGCTGAAAAACGAGACCAACAGCATTTTTGTCGACCGGGTGAAGCTTGTCGCCAGCGGCGAGGATGCGGTTGTCGTGGTGACCCCGTTTGTCACGCCGCAGTTTCGCGGTGTCATCGTTTCGTCGATGGAACCGGGGCGGATCCGCGGTTTTCTTGCGAATACGGCCCTGATGCCCAATGAATCCGCCTCGCTGATGCGCGAGGATGGCAAGCTGCTGTTGCGCAAGGATGCCGACGCACCGATCATGCTGCCGCAGACCTCCCCTGCCCTGACCGAGCTTGCCAAGGCCGATTCCGGCACCTTTACCACCGTTGCCGTGAGCGATGGCGTCGAGCGGATCTATGCCTATAGCCGGATCGGGGATCTGCCGCTTGTCGCAAACTTCGGCGTGCCGACCTCGCTCGTCTGGGAGCAGATGCGGCAGCGGGCTTTGCCCGTCTGGCTGCTGATGGTCGCGATTGGCACCTTCACCGTCATCTTTGCCAGCCTGGCGCGGCGCGGCGCATTGTTTCAGCTCGAAAGTCAGCGACAGAAGCTTCACCTTGCCGAGCTGGAGCGCCTGGCCGCCCAGCGCGACCAGCTGATGCGCGAGATGAACCATCGGGTGAAGAACAATCTGGCGATGATCAACAGTCTGATCAGCATCCAGGCGCGCAAGGGTGCCATCAACGGGCGCGACCTGCAGCTGCGCGTCCAGGCCCTCGCAGACGTGCACGACCTGCTCTACCAATCGACGGACAATGAGAAGATCGATCTCGGCGATCTTCTCAAGCGGGCCTGCAATCCGCGAACGCTGATCCCCGACGACCGCGACATCGGCTTTGAGGCAAACCTTGTCAGAGGGCTGCTGCTCTCGCCCGACTCCGCCTCGCCGCTCGCCCTTGCGGCATTGGAAATCGTGACCAATGCGGTCAAACACGCCTTCATCGGCCGCGACAAGGGCACGATCTCAATGACATTGGAGATCGATGCCGAGGAGCATGGCCTGCTGGTGATCTCCGACGATGGCGTCGGCATGCCTAACGAGCCGAGCCGCCGGTCCGGCACGGGCATGGTGGAGGCTTTTGTCCGGCAGGTTGGCGGCACGCTGGAGCGCAGCCAGGAACAGGACGACCATCAGGGCACCCGCTACGAGATCCGCTTCCCGATTCAAGAAAAAGCGGACGCCGAAACGCCCGCCTGAGGGTGTGCTGAGGATCAATCGGCTTTAGGCTTATGCGGCCCAGCTGGAGGATTGGCTGGATGGCCGCGACTGGACGGGCACGGTCTTGAAGCGGCCGATGGAGCTGTAGAGCGCCCGTGCGGCTTCCGCGAGTGTGGTGGAAGCGGCGTTTGCTTCTTCGACTGTCGCGGCACTCTGTTGCGTCACCTTGTCGAGGGCGGAGATCGCACTGTTGATCTCGTTGATGCCGACGGACTGCTCACGCGCCGCCGTTGACATGGCCTCGACATTGCCGTCGATCAGTTTGACCTTCTCGACGATCTGCTGCAGGGCCTCGCCGGTCTTGTCGACCAGCTGAACGCCGTGATGCACGGCGTTGGACGCCTTGGCAATCAGCGACTTGATCTCCTTGGCCGCACTTGCCGAGCGCTGGGCAAGTTCGCGCACTTCCTGGGCGACAACCGCGAAGCCCTTGCCCGCCTCGCCGGCGCGCGCGGCCTCGACGCCGGCATTCAGCGCCAAAAGATTGGTCTGGAAGGCGATTTCATCGATGACGCCAATGATGTTCTCGATCTCACGCGAGGAGGTCTCAATCTCGTCCATGGCGGCGGTTGCCTGCGTGACCACTTCACCGGAGGCTTCGGCATCATTGCGGGTGGCGCTGACGATCTTTGTCGTTTCAGCGGTCCGCACGGAAGTTTCGCGCACCGTGGTGGTAATCTGCTCAAGCGCTGCGGCAGTCTCTTCCACGGTTGCCGCCTGGCGTTCGCCGCCATGGGCGATCTGCGTGGAGATGTCATTGATGGCGGTTGCGTTTTCCGCCAGCGATTCGGCAGCCTCCATGATCTCGCGCATGGTGTTGTTCAGCGCCTTGGCCGTGACGTTGAAATCCTGCCGGGTCGTCTCCAGCACGGGATCGACAGGATCGACGATCTGGACCGTGAGATCGCCATCGGCGAGACGCTTGATGGCGCCGGCGATGGTTGTCACCGCCTTCATGCGGCCGGTGATATCGGTTGCCACCTTGATGACGCGGTAGACCTTGCCGCGGGAACTGACGATCGGCGTATAGGCCGCCTGGATCCAGACTTCCCGTCCGCCCTTGCCGTAACGCACGAAATTGCTGACGATCGACTGCCCGCTGCGCAAAGTCTCCCAAAACTCCGCATAGGCTGATGATGCGACATAGGCAGGATCGCAGAACATCATGTGCTTCTTGCCGACGACCTCGTCGAGGCCGTACCCCATGGCGTTCAGGAAATTCTTGTTGGCCGTGACGATGGTGCCGTCAGGCTCGAACTCGATGATGGCCTGCGATTCGTCGATGGCGCGGATGCGGTTGGCATCGTGCAGGGAGGTGGTCTTCGTCGCAGTGATGTCGGAGGCGATCTTCAGGACCCGGACGACCCTGTTGCCCTCGAAAACCGGATTGTAACTCGCTTCGATCCAGACATCGTTGCCTGTCTTGCTGATGCGGCGAAACTGGCCGGTCTTGTGTTTGCCCGCGGCCAGATCGGCCCAGAAGGCGATATAGTCCGGCGATTTGACAAGCGATTCCTCGCAGAACATCCGATGATGCTTGCCGGTGATTTCCGCCCGCTCATAGCCCAGGGCCTTCAGGAAATTGTCGTTCGCGTCGAGGATCGTGCCATCCGGCTTGAACCAGATCATGGCCTGGGCGTTGCTGAGGGCGGCCATATCGGCGGCAAGTTTTTTTGCATGAAAAATGTTCGATAGCGACATGCGTTCAATCTTTCCTGAGAGATGTAACGCATTCTATTCAGGCTTGCGTTAAAGATCTCTTATATTGAACGCTGAGCAGTCACAGAAGCGAACCTGTTGCGGCGAAAGCCAATATAGCATTGTTTAGATTGACTATGCTGCGGCACCTTACAATGCCGCAACACCAGCAGGCTCTACCTATCCGTTAGTAATGCGTATCTAATGCGGAGCGTCCCTGCGCCTCAAAGGCGCAGGGCATCCCGCGGATGCGGGCTATCTTCGTAGGCGCCCCAGACGGACTGGTCGAAGTTGATCGTGGCGCCTGTCATCAGGCCGCTCTCCGTCGACGAAAGATAGGCGCAGGCGCGGGCCACTTCGGCGGGATCGACGAGGCGGCCGAAGGGCTGGCGGGCGGCGGCCTCTTCAAGCCAATTGTCGGCAGCGCCATGATGCTCGCGCTGGATCCGATCCTCGCCATCACTGGCCATCCAGCCGATATTCAGCGCATTGCAGCGGATGCGGTTTTTCAACAGGCCGAAGGCGACATTGCGGGTGAGCGTATCGAGCGCACCCTTTGAAGCACAGTAGGCGGCGATGAAGGGCTGGCCGGCCATCGCCGACATGGAGGAGATGTTGACGATCGTGCCCTCGACGCCATCGCGCAGCATCAGCTTGACCGCATCCTGGATGAGGAAGAAGGGCGCACGTGTGTTGACCGCAAACATGCGATCGAACAGCGCCTCGTCCGTATCGAGGATCGTGCCGCGATCGGTGATGGCGGCGACATTGACCAGCGCATCGATGCGGCCGAATTTTTCATCCGCTGCCGCAATCACCGCGCGGCAATCCTCGACGCGGCCGAGATCGGCGGCGACGAAGGCGACCGGCGTGCCGTAGCGCTCGGTGATCTCGCGCGCCTTCGCCTCGCCCTTGTCCCGGTTACGGCCGCAGATGACGAGGCCTGCCGCGCCGCGCTCGGCAAAGAGGCGTGCAACCTCCGCCCCGAGCCCCTGCGTGCCGCCGGTGACGACGGCAATCTTTCCATCCAGTCTTCCCATGTCTCTTCCCATCTCGCTTACGCCTTGCGCTTTGCCGCCTGAGTGTCCACCAGGGCGGTAAAGGCCCCGGGCTCCATGCCGGCGGCAAGTGCCTCCGCCATCATCGTGTTCTGCGTCTTCGGCGCAAGTCCGCCGACCGGCGGATCGCTGTCGAGATTGGTCGGGAAGGCATAGCCCTCGGCCGTCGAGGCAATCGCATTGGCGATCTCGGCCTGGGTCATCGAGCCGGCCTTGCGGGCGGCGAGCAGCGCCGGATAGACCGCCTTGGCCATGGCATCGCGGTCGACGGTTTCCATGGCACGGCCAAAGGCGGAGGAGACCTGCAACAGGTTTGCCATGCGCCAGATATCCGTGGAGACATTGTTGCCGGCGCCATGCATGAGGGCCGGATTGAAGAAGACGGCATCGCCCTTCGAAAGCGGCAACTGGACATGATGTTCGGCGAAATGCGCCTGGAATTCCGGCCGACCGAAGGCGAGATAGCCTTCGAAGAAGGACTGCGAATAGGGCAGGAAGAGTGTCGGCCCGCTTTCGAGCGGCATGTCGCAATGGGCAACCGCCCCCTGCAGGGTGAGCACCGGCGAAATGGCGTGGATATGGCCGGGATAGGCCTGCATCTGCTCCGGCGACATGAAGCCGAGGTGATAATCGCGATGCGGCTTCTGCGCCGTGCCGCCCGGATTGACCCGGTTCATCTGGGCGGTCATCTGGTATCCCGCGCCGAGCCAGGCTTCCGAAACCATGGCGATGGCTTCCGAGGCATAGTAGCGGGCGAAATTCTCCGGATCGGCAAGGGCGTGTTTCTGCAGCGAATTCCAGATGCGGTCATTGGCGCCCGGCTTGGCAAAGTGGTCGCCGGCCCCCTTGCCGCCTTCCTTCTCCGCCTTGACGATGGCATTGAAGACCTCGGTTGCACGGTCGATCACCGTGAGATCGGCCATGGCGCGCTTGATGACGATGACGCCCGGGCCGCTGGAGAAGGCTTCCACCCATTCGGCCATCAGTTCGCGGCGACGCTCCGGGTCGCGGGCGATATCGCGCAGCTTGATGCCGTCATAGATCAGCACATTCTTTTCGACGCCGGTGGCCAGCGGCCAGTCTGCCGGGTTGGTCTTTTGCGAGACCAGCGCCTTGAAGGCCTCGATATTGCCGCTGTCCTTGTCGAGCCAGACCTTGTGGCGACGGCGGCTGCTCAGGGTTTGGGTGTCCATGATGTTTCTCCCGTTTTCTCATCCTCGACTTGACCATAGCCAGGAGAGCGCAGAGAAATGAGCGGGCAAACACCTCAAAAACACCTCAAGGATACCGCTGATGCGCCCGCCCTTCCCGCTCAAGGAGATTGCCCTGCAATCGGGCCTGAGCCTCGCGACCGTCGACCGGGCGCTGCATGGACGCGGGCATGTGGCGAAGGCCACGGACCTGCGCATCGCCGCTGCCATCGCCGATCTCGAGCGGCAATATGCCGAGGCGCGGATCGGCGGGCGGCGGCTGGTGCTGGACGTGGTGATGGAGACACCGCAGCGGTTTTCCAATGCCGTGCGCGCCGCTTTCGAGGCAGAGCTTCCCGGCATCCGCCCGGCGACGATTTCGGCGCGCTATCATCTGGCCGAAACGATCAGCGAGAGCGAATTGCTGGCGATCCTGAAAACCATCCGCCGGCGGGGCAGCCATGGCGTGGTGCTGAAAGTGCCCTCGACACCGGCCGTGGCGGAGATGGCCGCGCAACTGCTGGCCGATGGCATTCCCGTGGTGACGCTGGTGACCGACCTGCCTGCCTTTGCGCGCACCGGCTATGTGGGCATGGACAACCGCATGGCCGGGGCAACCGTCGCCTATCTTCTCGCCCGCATGGCGGGGCCTGCACCCGGCACCGTGCTTCTGACGCTGTCGAGCGCGCGGTTTTCCGGCGAGGAGGAACGCGAGCGCGGCTTTCGCACCGCCCTTTCCAGAGAGGCGCCGCAGTTGCAGGCCGCAACGATTTCGGAAGGTTTCGGCGTCGACCGCACGACGGGTGCGCTGGTGCGCGCGGCATTGGCCGACCACCCCGACATCCGCGCCGTCTATTCGATCGGCGGCGGCAACCGGGCCATCCTCAAGGCTTTTGCCGAGGAGAAACGTCGCATCGACGTGATCGCTGCGCATGACCTCGACAGCGACAACCGGACGCTGCTTTCCGAGGGAAAGCTGACCTTCGTCATCCACCACGACCTGCGTCAGGATGCCCGCAGCGCCTGCCAGATGATGATGGTGCATCACCGCATGCTGCCCCAGGACTTCAGCATCGCACCCTCACGGGTGGCAGTCGCCACGCCGTATGAGGGGGTGTGAGGGGCGTGTCAGTCGTCGCGGCGGATCATGCCGGAGATGGCGGGCGGCGGAGACGATCAGGCCGCAAGCGACCAGTCGTTCTCGTGTGCCAGGTCTATCGTCGGGCGCTCTGTGCCGGGTTCAACATGCGACTGAAGTTGCCTGATGGTCTCGACGACAAGCGAGTCGCCACCGACAATCGCTGCGACGACGGCTCGAAACAGGGCCTCTGCCGGCCTGTTGCCGACCGGCTTCTCCCGCGCCTTTTCCCACTTGGCGATGGATTGCTCATTGGAGCGCAAATGGCGGGCGACATCGGCCTGCGACAATTCACAATGTTTCCTGAGAAACTTGAATTCCGCGCCGGTCAGCGTCGTCGGCTTGCGAAGCAGGGTTTCCGCGATGGTCGCATGAAGACCGGGCAAATCCTCGAAGCTGACAAGCGTGCCGTAATCGGGGTCTTCCTCGACAGTAAACCCATCGACCAGCCAGACATTGTCGAGACCGCATTCGCGATAGTGATAACGCTCCATTGCCTTCCCCTTCAGTACGCCGTGACAACAACAACGCGCGTTTCGACTTGAAGCGCAACGACAACTGTCAGCCCGTGTCCGGCTGCATGCCTGAAAAACTCGGCCTTCCAGTCGCCCTTGATCGTCAACACCGGCATTGACTGCAGTGTTCCACGAAGGATGCATTCACGCACTTCCAACGGCGTGATGTCTCTTTCGGGATGATCCCTCAGGACATGCTGTGAGAACTTCAGTCGACCCGCGTTGACCAAAGAGCGAACCTGTCTTTCGTATTCGCGCTTGTCCATCGAGCAGCGTCTCTAGCCTATACGATATATAGGTTTTATACCGAAATGACGAAATCGTCAAATTGCTCCGAGACGCATCAAAAAAGCCGCCGGGTTGCCCCGACGGCTTCTGAAATGCTGCAATCCGGCGGATTTCAGACGAACTGGCTCAAACCCGGGACGGAAGCAACCACTTCGTCCACCACCTCGGAGCCGGCATATTCGCGGGCGACGGCCATGGTTTCCTTGGCGAGCGCAGAGATTTCGCCCATGCCGAGGCCCTGCGACATCAGCTGCTGGCCGAGGCCCATGATGCCGCCGCCGCCGATGGCGCTCATCAGGCCGCCGAGGAGACCGCCGCCGCCTGAACCTTCGCCGTTATGGGCGGCAACCAGCGCGGCTGCACCCGGGATGGCTTCGATCATCTTGGCGACCGGGCCGTCGGCAGCTTCGCGCTGCAGGAAGCCGAGCATCATGCCGAGCGCCGTCTCGGCCTGATCCTGGGAAATGCCGACCTTGTCGGCGATGCGGGTGACGAGTTCGCTCATAGTGAAGAATCCTCCTGACAGTCATTTTTGACGTTAACGTCAAAGTAAAACAAGTTCCGCTGGAACTCAAGCGGGGCGCTTCGCCTCTGCGCTGAAAATCCGCAAGCCGGCGCGAAGCCCTATGAGACGAAAGGGCGCTCAGCCCCGCAATCTCTCCCCTGCCCTCAATGCCACCGGCGATCGCTGGAGGCCTGACGCACGTCACGAAACGGCACGAGCGGGCGTTGTCGATGTTCCACACTATCCCTATAAGAGCAAGCTGAACTATCGATGACACCGCTTCACCTGCTGTGTGAGGCTCCTGGGAGACGCATGCGCATGTTGCAAGAAGGTTCGCTCTATCTCGGCACCAGCCGCAACCCCGATGACAGCCTGAACAAGGGCGAATATCTGGCGCTGAAATACGGCAATCGTCACGGCCTCGTCACCGGCGCCACCGGCACGGGCAAGACGGTGACGCTGCAGGTGTTGGCCGAAAGCTTCTCCGAAGCCGGCGTGCCGGTGTTTGCCGCCGATATCAAGGGTGACCTTTCCGGCATTGCCGCCATGGGCGAGGCCAAGAGCTGGATCACAGAGCGGGCAACACAGATCGGCTTTACCGATTATGCGCCGGCCGAATTCCCCGTGATCTTCTGGGATCTCTATGGCGAAAAGGGCCACAGGGTGCGCACCACGGTCGCCGAGATGGGACCGCTTCTCCTGTCGCGGCTGATGAACGCTTCGGAGGCCCAGGAAGGCGCGCTCAACATCGCCTTCAAGATTGCCGATCAGGGCGGACTGCCGCTGATGGACCTGAAAGACCTGCAGGCGCTTTTGACCTACATGGCCGAGCATGCGACCGAGCTTTCCAGCCAGTTCGGCCTGATTTCCAAGGCCTCGATCGCCACGCTGCAGCGCGGCCTTCTGGTGCTTGAGCAGCAGGGGGCCGAGAATTTCTTCGGCGAACCGGCTCTCAAGGTGACCGACATCATGCGCACCACGCATGACGGGCGCGGCGCGATCTCGATCCTGGCCGCCGACAAGCTGATGATGAACCCGCGGCTTTACGCGACCTTCCTGCTCTGGCTGCTTTCCGAACTCTTCGAGGAACTGCCGGAAGTCGGCGATCTCGACAAGCCGAAGCTGGTCTTCTTCTTCGACGAGGCGCATCTCCTGTTCAACGATGCGCCGAAGGTGCTGGTGGAACGGGTGGAACAGGTGGTCCGCCTGATCCGCTCCAAGGGTGTTGGCGTCTATTTCGTCACACAGAACCCGCTCGACGTGCCGGAAACGGTGCTGGCCCAGCTCGGCAACCGGGTGCAGCATGCACTGCGCGCCTATACGCCGCGCGAGCAGAAGGCGGTGAAGACGGCGGCCGATACCTTCCGCCCCAACCCCGCCTTCGATTGCGCCACGGCCATCACCCAGCTCGGCATCGGCGAGGCGCTGATCTCGATGCTCGAGGCCAAGGGCATTCCCTCCATGGTCGAGCGCACGCTGATCCGGCCGCCATCGGCCAAGGTCGGGCCGATCAGCGATGGCGAGCGGCAGGCGGTGATGAACCTCTCGCCGGTTGCCGGGCAATATGACGTCGATCTCGATTCGGAATCGGCCTATGAAATCCTGACCGCCCGGGCGAAAAAAGCCGCAGACGCGGAGGCCGCCAGAGAGGCGGAAGAGGCGAAGGCGGAGGACAGCGCGGCCAGCCGGTGGTCCCTGCCCGGGTTCGGCGATGACGAAAAGCCTGAGAGCAACGGCCGCACGCAGAAGCGCAGCAGCGGCTACCAGCGCGAAACGGTCATCGAAGCAGCCATGAAGAGCGCTGCCCGGTCCGTGGCAACCTCTGTTGGCAGGGCTCTGGTGCGCGGCATTCTGGGCAGCCTGAAGCGATAGGCAAATTCAACCCATAATAGTATGTAGAACTCACTAATTTACCATGTTCTCTCGGAAAGTTACAGGTAAATCCTTGCTGTTTCTCGCAAACTTTGTTCATGTCTGTTCAAGACAGTCGTGATATTGTCGCCTGAGTGATCGGGCGATCCGGGCAGACGGTGCAATCTTGCGTCGAGAGGATGGAGTTCGGTGAGGGACCTCGAACAAATCGTTCTGGTAAGCAATGCGCGGCGCGCGCTGGATCGCGGCCAATTCGAACTGATCTATCAGCCGATCTATTCGGTGGATCAGCGCGAAGTCGCGTCGTTCGAGACGCTGTTGCGCTGGCGCACGGGGCCGGATCGGCTGAAGGCGGCCCAGGATTTTTCCGCCGTTTTTGCCGATCGCCGCATGGCGCTGTCGATCCGCGACTTCGTGCTTGTTACGACACTTCGCCAGGCTGCCCGCTGGCGCGCCCAGGGCCACAAGGTTCCCGGCATCAGCGTCAACACCACGGCCTTTGATCTCTGCTCCGCGGATTTTGCCCTGAACCTTGCGGATATGGTCGCCGATTTCGGCCTTACGCCGCAGATGCTGGAAATCGAGGTGTCAGAGAGCGCGCTTCTGGGCAAGGACCGGCGCGAGGTTTCTCTGACGCTCGAAGGCCTTCACTACGCCGGCTTCTCACTGACACTTGACAATTTCGGCGCCGATTTTGCCGCCCTGAAGGCGCTGGGCCACCACCCTTTCAACCGGCTGAAGATCGACCGGCGGCTCATTCGCGACGCCATGGCGAGCAAGATCGACCGCGCCATCGTCAAGAGCGTGATCATGCTTGGCCATGATCTTGGCCTGACGGTGACGGCAGCCGGCGTGGAAAGCGAAGCCCACATGGAAGCGGCCGTTGCGCTCGGCTTCGACAGCGTGCAAGGGTTCTTCGTCTGCACGCCGAAGGAAGCCGATCTCGTGCCGCGGATCTGCCACGTGCTCAATCTGCAGGGCCAGGCAAACCGCCAAGATCTCCTGGCGCTTGAGACCGACTGAGGCTGGCCGCACTGCGCCCGGCATGCTAGAGCGGTTCCGGCGAAAACGGAGTTGGCCGGCAATGCTCTATCTTTTTGTTTTCACGCACGTGCGGACGCAAAACCGCTCCACACATTTGCTGCCATTGCTTTAGCCCTGCTCGATGACCCTCCTTCTCTACGCGCTTGCGGCCCTTGCCGAAATTGCCGGATGTTTTGCCTTCTGGGCCTGGCTGAAGCTTGACCGGTCCGTATTCTGGATTGCGCCGGGACTGGTCTCGCTTGGCCTTTTCGCCTGGCTTTTGACGCTTGTGCCCGCCGATGCCGCGGGCCGCGCCTATGCCGCCTATGGCGGCATCTACATCGCCACCTCGCTTGCCTGGCTTTGGCTGATCGAGGGACAGAGGCCGGATCGATTTGACCTTGCAGGCGCCCTGATCTGCCTGATGGGCGCGGCGGTGATCCTCTGGCCTGAGCGACCTTGAGCGTTTCCCCTTAATCGGCAGGATGCCGGCTTGCGGAATTTCCGTATACACATAAACTATGATGATCGTCTGGGATGAGCCGAAGCGGCTGCTGAACATTGCGAAGCATGGATTGGACTTCGCCGAGCTGGACGAGCGCTTCTTTGCTGACGCCAGTATCCGGCCGGCTAAATCGGGCCGAACGATCGCGATCGGAGAATTGAACGATCGTATTGTTGTTGCGGTGATCTACATGCCACTGGGTCGCGAAGCCGTGTCGATCATCTATATGCGGCCGGCCAGCCGGCATGAAAGGAGCCTGATATGAGCGGGAAATTTTCTTCCAAGAGGCCGCTGACGGACGAGGAGGAGGCCGAAATCCAGGCGATGATAGCGTCGGACCCCGATAATCCCGAAATCACTGAAGAGGAACTGAAGGAGTTCCGTCCCTTCCGCGAGGTGTTCCCCGATCTTGCCGAGGCAATCGACCGGAAGCTGGGGCGTCCGAAGGCGGAAAGCCCCAAGAAGGCGATCAGCATCCGGCTTGATCAGGAGGTGATCGATCGCTTCAAGGCAAGTGGCGAAGGATGGCAATCGCGGATGAACGACGTACTGCGCAAGGCTGTGGGCCTGTGAAGGGCAACGCCGATCCACACCCCCGCACTTTTGCCGACACGGATGGATCCAGGCAGGGTGCGCTTTCGATTTCCTGCGAGTCACCCCGCCAGGCGGGCGTCGTCCGGTTGCTTGAGCTTTCAGACGCTTATGCGGCCTCTCTTTATCCAAGCGAGAGCAACCACATGGTTCAGCTCGATGAACTGGAAGAGCCTGACGTTTGCTTCCTTGTTGCCCGCTCTGGCGATGTCATCCTCGGCTGTGTCGCCCTTGTTGGGCATGACGACGGCAGCGGCGAGATCAAGCGAATGTTCGTCGATGAGGCTGCGCGCGGGCTTAAGCTGGGCAAACAACTGCTCCAGAGCCTGGAAGCCGAAGCCCTTCGGCGCGGAATCTTGATCGTCCGGCTGGAAACCGGAATTCGCCAGCCGGAGGCCATCGGTCTCTACAGCAAGGCGGGCTATGTCGCGATACCGCCCTTTGGCAGTTACAGATCTGATCCGCTCAGCCTCTTCATGGAAAAGCGACTTCTGGGCTAGCGGGTATCTGCCGAAAGCGGCCACCGGTTTCGGCGCAACGACATGCGCAAAAACAACAAGGTAAAGCGCGGCAAGCTAATCTGAAAGATCGCGACGCGCTTTAGGTGTCGCATAGCCCTCACCAGCCGCTCCAGCCCTCCACCAGCATCATGGCTGCCACCGCCATCAGCAGCCAGCCGGCGGCGCGGCCGATCCAGATGGTGATCTGCGGCTTGGAGATCAGGGCATCCCTGCCCTTAGCGGCGGCAAGAGCCAGCCCTCCATAGATCAGCGCCTGCAAAAGCAGCGTGAGCGCGCCCATCAGCAGCGCCTGGCGCCAGAAGGGGCCGTATTCGGGGCGCATGAATTGCGGATAGACGGCGAGGATGAAGAGCCAGGCTTTCGGGTTGAGGAGGCAGGTGATGAGGCCTTGGGCAAAGATGCGGGTTGTCCGGTTGAGGTGCGAGGCCTCGATGCCGTCGATGACGATGGCGCTTTTGGCCAGCGTATAGCCGATCCAGATCATATAGGCGGCACCGATCACCAGCATGGGACCGGCCAGTTGCGGAACCAGCGTCGACAAGGCGGTTACGGCGACCGTGCCGAAGAGGGTGTGGAAAGCGCCACCGAGCATGATGCCGGAGGTCGCGGCCATGCCGGCGCGGCGTCCGCCGGTGAGGCCATTGGCAACAACGAAGATCATGTCCATGCCCGGCACGACAATGATGCCGGCGAGCAGAAGGGTGAACAGCCAGAGGTTTTCGGCATAACTCATGTCAGGAAGTTCTCCTCGGATGCTGACGTTATCGGCGGGCAATCGCCTGTTTTCAATGGGTTGCGGATGCTTTAAAGAAGGGCTCCTGACAGAGGTGTGTCAGGAGTGATGAGGCTCATCCATGCGCAAGGCATCCCGGCTGTTCGAGATCATCCAGATTTTGCGTCTTGCCGCCCACCCGATAACGGCGCTTGAGATCTCGGAAAAGCTCGAGGTGAGCGAGCGGTCGATCTACCGCGATATTGCCGCCCTTCAGGCCATGCGCGTGCCGATCGAGGGCGAACGCGGCATCGGCTATATTCTGCGTCCGGGCTTCCACCTGCCGCCCTTGATGTTCACGCCGGAGGAGACGGAAGCCATCGTGCTCGGCATGGCGCTCACCAGGCGCACGGCCGACCGAGAGCTGCGCGAGGCCTCCGTCCGCGTGCTCGACAAGATCGCGGCTGCAGTGCCGGGGCCATTGAAAGATGCCATCGTCTCGCGCTCGCTCTATGCCTGGGGCCGCGTGGCGCAAGCGCCTGAAGCCATCGATTTTGCGATGATCCGCCGCGCCATCCGCGACGAAGAAAAACTCGACATCGATTACGTGAACGAACAGCAGCAGCCGACGACACGGCGGATCCGCCCGATCGCTGTCATCCACTATGCCGAGGCGGCCGTCATTGTCGGCTGGTGCGAGCTGCGCGACGCCATCCGCAATTTCCGCGTCGACCGGGTGAGCGCCTGCCGGGCAACGGGCGCGCATTTTCGCCGCGAGGGTGACCGGCTGCGCAAGCTCTGGGTGGCGGGGTGGGATAGCTCTGGCCAGAACACAGGCAGTGCCTGACCGGCGCGCAGCCAGGGTCGACCAAATGGAAACGCCCGCCGCCGGAGGGGCGACGGGCGTTTCGGTCCAATTAGAGAGGGCTTCGCCTCAGGCAACCACCGCCAGGCGGCGTGCTTCGCGGAAGGACACCATTCGGCCGCGGGCTTCATCCCACAGCACGAGCTTCACGCAGGCGAAGCTTTCCTTCAACGTGATGCGGCTGATGGTCTTCAATTCCGGGTGGTCGCGCAGAACTTCCGGCAGGCGGTAGAAGGGAATCTTGCTCGACAGGTGGTGCACATGGTGCACACCGATATGGCCGGTAAGCCAGCGCAGGCCCCAGGGCAGATCGTAATGCGAGGCGCCATGCAGCGCGGCGTGCTGGAACTGCCATTCCGGCGGGGCCGACCAGTGCGTGTCCTCGAACTGGTGCTGGACATAGAAGAGCCAGATGCCGAGCGCGCCGGCGAGCAGCACGATCGGCAGATGCACGACGAGGAAGGCATCAAGGCCGGCAAGCCAAATCATCAGCGCGGCCATGACGAGCATGCCGGCATTGGTGGCCATGGTCGAAACCCAAGGCAGCGCGCCATCCTTCATCATGCCGAAGGGCAGACGCTGCTTCAGGAGAAAGACCCAGATCGGCCCGATGCCGAACAGTACGACCGGGTTGCGATAAAGCCGGTAGCCGAGCTTCTTCCAGCGCGGCAGGGCGCGGTATTCGGAGACGGTGAGCGTGGTGATGTCACCGACGCCGCGCTCTTCCAGATTGCCGGCGGTGGCATGATGTTCGGCATGCGCCCGGCGCCAGTAGTCATAAGGGGTAAATGTCAGGACGCCGAGCAGACGGCCGGTCCAATCATCCACCGCGCGGCGGGCGAAGAAGGCACCGTGTCCGCAATCATGCTGGATGATGAACAGGCGAAGCAGGAAGGCTGCCGCCGGCACAACGAGCACAAGGCCCGGCCAGAAGGCGAAATGGAAACTTGCCCAGGCGCCAGCCCAGAGCAGAATGAAGGGCACGAGCGTGACGCCGAGCTCGAAGCTTGAGCGCTTCAGGTTGGGCTTGCGGTAAGCGTTGACGATCTTCAGCCAGGATTTGGCGTCGATGCTGGGCTCGCCGAGCGGGGCGTCTTCGCGCATATCAAAAGCAGCGCTCATCGGTTCGCCCTCCCTTTGGTCTCGTGTTGGAAAATGATGGATTGGCCGGAGGCTTCGGTTCTTGCAGCACTCGGCGCAGGGCGTCCCGGGGAGCGGCCCTCAGCAGTGGTCATGGTCGGCTGGCTTTCGTGGAGGGAGAGATCGATTCCGCGTCTGTTCCATTGCGGGTGCGCTCTCCTAACAGATCGAAAGGGCGATGTCGCTATGGAACAATGTATGAGGCAAGGTGCCGCTGCCAGCTCCCCTTGCCCCCGTCTTCTGCACAGGAAAAACGGCATGGCAGGCGGCGCATTGCCCGCCATGCCGCGTTTCTGTGGTCGGGCCTTCAGGGTGCAGGCTTGATCGTGGCCAGGATCTTGCCGACGCCTTCCATATTGGCCGCTTCGCCCTCCTTCGACGCCCAATAGGTGACGATGGCAATCTTCTCCGGCGAAAGGCCGAGGATACCGACACCAATAGACACAGGACCATCGGCATCCGTGCCGGACCAGTCGAGCGTTTCAAACGGCATGCCGTTCAGGGTATCCTTGCTTTCCTTCTGGCTTGCCGGATCCGGCACCACGCCGTTTTGCTCCAGGAAGGCGAAGACATCCGTCATCACCTGGTCCATGTCGCTCTCACCGGCAATGTCGAAGGAAATGTAGGTGTTGCCATCTTCAGAGGTCGCCTCGACACCATAATCGGTTTCGGAGGGCTGCCAGGCATCCGGAATGTCGACCGTGGCTGCCGGGTCATCGGAGGGAAAGGAGAAGGTGGCTGCCAGCGATGTGGTGGTGGCAGCAAGCAGAAAGGCAAAGCCGGTGAGAAGCGATTTCATCGCGTGATGTCCCTGCGAGGATTGAGGTTCAGGCGCTTTTGCGGAAGGCAAAGCGCACGCGGAGTCTAGCAGGGGCAAGCCGCATCTGCCTGACTGTTTTTGGATGACTTTGTCCCGGTTTGGATCGCGGCAGCGATGAGAGGCAGGGACGTGTTGACAAGCCGCGTTCCATAATTTCAATTCATAATTGTATCGACCGAGAGCCGCCCGCCACCCATTTCTGGCCAACTGGAGTGCCCGCCAAGCAGAAATCGCAAGTCCACGACGCAATTTGCGGCAAATGGTGACGGACATTTTTGCAAAATCAAATGAAGCCGCCTTGCCAAGCCCGGGCCTCTCACCTATATTGCCACTATCGAAGATTGTGAGCGACTTTGCCTAAGCGCCTTTGGCGTACGACAGATTTCCTTCAACGACGATACTACGCCGGCCGAATGTCTCGCCGGCAAGCCCAACGATTGAAAGGAAATCGTTATGAACACAGGCACCGTAAAGTGGTTCAACAGCACCAAGGGTTTTGGCTTCATCCAGCCGGATGAAGGTTCTGCCGACGTATTCGTTCACATCTCGGCCGTTCAGCGCGCCGGCATGCGTGACCTCGTCGAAGGCCAGAAGATTGCCTACGACATCGTCCAGGACAAGCGTTCGGGCAAGAGCTCGGCCGACAACCTGCGCGCCGCTTAATATCTGTTTCTCGCCCAGCGGCCAGGTTTCTACCGGCGGATTGGGCTGAGTGACTTGGGAAGGTCGGGCCTTGCCCGGCCTTTTTTATTTTCCCGATTTCATCGGGAGTTTCGCCGGGTGCGGCGTAACTTTTGGCTTCACCCACATCGCAACGCCAACACACGGGCAGACGCCCGGAAGGAGACGACTTGCAAGTACTCGTCCGCGACAACAATGTCGAACAGGCCCTCAGGGTCCTGAAGAAAAAGATGCAGCGCGAAGGCCTGTTTCGCGAAATGAAGGCCCGTAGCGCCTTTGAAAAGCCCTCTGAAAAGCGCGTGCGCGAAAAGGCAGAAGCCGTTCGCCGTCACCGCAAGCTGGCGCGCAAGAAAATGCAGCGCGAAGGCCTGATCCCGGGTCCAAAGCGCGTCGCGCGTCCTTCGCGCTGATCGCCATTCGTCCGCGCCTCGATGCGCGGACGCCCGCCCGCGGGTCTATCACCCGCTGATCGGAAGCACGACGTCCGGGAGAGATCATCATGACCATCACCGCCGACACGACGACCGAGACCCCATTCGAGACGACCGCACGCCCGGCGAAACTCTCGCCGCAGCAGCGCGCTGCCGCCACCGAGGCCGCCGCCTGGGAAGCCATCGAAGCCGAACAGAGCGCCCGTATCCGCAAGACCGAGGCGCTGAAGGCGCTGAGATTGGAGCGTGAGGCGCGCGAGGCTGAAAACGCACCGGCGCCGAAAAAGAAGCCCCCCGTCAAAAAGGTCGTGAAGCGCGGCTAAGGGCTTTGCCCTTCAGCCGGGTCCGGCCTGACGGCCGAGCACGGACACTGTGCCATCTCCTGAAACTGCAGCGAATACGATCTCACCGCTCAACGGCACGATTCCGGTGAGCGCTGTGATATTGACCTGATGGGTCACCAGGATAAAAGCCGGTTGTGCTTTGCGTGCCGCGCCGTCGACAAGCCAGGCGCGCAAATTCTCCGTCTGTCTCTTTCCATCGGCCGGTGTGCCGAAGAAAGAGTTGAGCAGCGGCTGCGACTCGACCTTGCCAAGACGAAGTGCAGTGGCCGTGTCGAGACAACGGCACCACTGGCTCGAATGAACCGCCGCCTCCTCCACCCCGTTTTGCCGCCCGTTTTGCCGAATGAGATCACCGATCCGGCGCGCCTGTTGGCGTCCGGCTTCCGAGAGATTGCGCTGCGTGCTGCAATCGCCGAGCTGGAACCCCGGCGGATCGCCGGTTCCGGGTGCCAAGGCGTGGCGCAGGAGGATGAAAGCCTGGCCTTTGCTGAAGGCAGCCCAGAGATCCGCGTTCGCAAGCGCCGGTCTTGATGCAATCGGCTGTGCGCACAGGGCCAGCAAGGATGCGAGCAAACCTCTGCGATCAATCTGCATCCGCCCCTCCGCTTTCGCTCTGCCGCTGGTCGACAGCATGCCGGACACGGAAACGTCACCTCTTCTACGCAGGATGCGTCGAGAGCAGATCACCGGGGAAACGCCAGAGGCGGGATGAGCAGCCAAAGAGGCCGCCGCATCCCGCGAAGCGCCGAGGTGGCGCCAATGTCAGCGTGTTGAAGACGTCAGATTGAAATGCGCCCCTTGAGGATCCACGCAGGCTGCAATCCAGGAGCCTCCGGGAACCGGATGCGGCTCCATCAGCACCGTGCCGCCGAGCGCCTTCACTTTCTCGACCGCGGCATCGATGGCGGGCACGATGAAATAGTAGCCCCAATAGGGCGCGGGCATTTCCGGCCTCTTGGTCATCATGCCGCCGATTCCGTGATCGCCAAGCTTGAAGGTCTGGTAGATGCCCATGGCATCCATGTCGACGGCCATATCCTTTTCCCAGCCGAAACGGGCGGAATAGAAGTCCCAGGCCTTTTCCCAGTCGCCTGCCATCAGCTCGTTCCAGCCGACGGTGCCAGCACTGCCGGGTGTCGGCCAGGTGCCGGTGCTCCTGTCTTCCATCATCGGGGTCATGACGCAGATAACAGCGCCTTGCGGATCCGCAACGACGGCGAACCGGCCAACGCCGGGGATATCTTCGGCGGGACGGCAGATCACGCCACCATTGCTCTGATAGTCCGCTGCCATCTTATCCACGTCATCGACGGCGATATAGCCGGTCCAGTTGGGCGGGATGCCCTGCGTCTTCATCTCCTCCGTCAGCCCCATCATCCCCGCGACGCCGAAGGGAAATCCGGGCACAGCAAACGAGGTGTAGGTGAAGCCTTCCATCTCCATATCGGTCGGTTCCCAGCCAAGCAGATGACCGTAAAAGGCCTTGGCGGCTTCCGGATCGGGCGTCATCAATTCGTGCCAGATGAATGTACCATGCATAAAAATGTCCTTCCCTTTTGAAATCAGCGGATGCGTTTTGAAACGCTTGTCATGAAGGTGTGAAAACTGCCGTCCGGCTGGCGCACGCTGCCGGAAAAGCGCCTGGTGTCATCATCAATGAATTGGATGACATCGCGATAAAGCTCTGACTTCGACGGATCCGTCATGCTCGGGCCCTCCGCCTCCAGCACAAGGGTCTGACCATCTTCCTCCAGAAAGCCCCTGTAGATCCAGAGCTTGTCCATCATCGAGCCGATCCAGCTGCCGACATAGTGACCCTCACGGGGATCGTAGCCGAGGGTGATGATCATCGTTTCGCGCTTGTCACCCATGTGCCCCTCGGATTCGGCGATGAACCAGAGGCCGCCAATGGAGCGGACCTTTTCGGTCCAGCGCTTGAGCGGGTCTTCCGGGTCATAGGCCTCATGGCCGCTGGAGCTCACATAGAGCCAGTCGCCGAGCAGGCGCTCGAGAAAGCGGTGATGCTCCGTGGGTTTCGGGGTTTCCATCGGCAGACCTCCTTCAATGGCAGCAGCTGGATTGCTTGACCGGCGCCTGGACATATTCGTCCTTGCGCTTGACGAAGCTCAGCGTGCCCGTCTCGTTGCGGCCGAGGGGTGCATGATCAAGGATCATCAGCGTGCCGAGCGCCTCTTCGCCGCCACGAGCATATTGCGAATAGGTGTGGAAGATCTCGCCCTTGTCGTTGCGATAGAAGGCAGAGAGGCCGGGCAATTCATCATAGGCCTGCTCACTTGGGGTCTCGCGGAAATTGTAGTTCACCGATCCCGAGGCAAGCTCCTCCTTGGTGAAGGAGACATGGAAATCATAGTTGAAATCGCTGCCGGCGGACGAAACCCATGGAAAATGCCAGTTCATGCGGCGCTTGTAAGCCTCTATCTTTTGAAGCGGCGCGCGCGAAACGGTGACGAAGGTGACGTCGTGGTTGTTGAGATGCGGCAACATGCCATCGATATGGTCGCCGAAAAACGAGCATCCCTCGCAGCCCGCCTCCCAATCGGGATGGAACATGAAATGGTTGATCATCAGCTGGCTGCGGCCATCGAAGAGATCGGCAAGCGAGACCTCTCCCTTCCCGGTCTGGAAGCGATAATCCTTGTCGATCCTGACCCAAGGCAGGGCCAGACGCTCAGCATTGACGCGGTCGCGCTCCCGGGTCAGCGCCTTTTCCTTCTGCAGAAGCGCCTTGCGGGCCTCCAGCCATTGATCACGCGAGACAATCTGATGTTCCATGTCACTGCTCCTCCCATTGACTTTTACGTTGATATCAACATATTTACGGCATGTCAAACCAACAGTTGATTCCTTTCTCGACGACAATCCATGTGCGAGACACGTGTATTTGCCTTCATGCGCAGCGGGCAGCCCGCGCCCTTGCCCGCCGGTTCGACACGGCGCTGAAACCCACCGGCCTGACCAACCAGCAATTTTCCCTGTTGATGTCGCTTAACCGGCCTGAGCCCCCGCCCATGGGCCCGGTGGCGAAACTGCTTGCCATAGACCGCACGACCCTGACGGCAGCCCTCAAGCCGCTTGCAACACGGGGATGGGTGGCGATCGAGCCTGACCCGAACGATCGCCGCGGCAAGCGCCTGCGGCTGACGCCGGAAGGGGCCATGGCGCTCGCTTCGGCGCTGCCGATCTGGACGAAGGTTCATGGGTTGCTTGAGGCCGGCATGGAAACCGATGCCGATGCGCTGCGCAAGGGATTGCTGGAGGTGAGCCTCTAGGCCGCATTGCCGCACCAGCCGGCGCAAACGCGTTCCGGCAGAATCATGCCGTTCAAAGATGAAGGAAGGATCGGAGCGCATTATGACCCTGGTATTGACCACCTATGACTGGGTGCCGGAGGCGCCCCGCGGTTTCGTGCGCGATCTTCGGATCCGCTGGGCCCTGGAGGAGGCCGGCCTCGCCTATCGTGTCGAGAGCACACCTCTTCGCAGCCGCGGCGCCGACCATCTTCAGCATCAGCCCTTTGCCCAGGTTCCCTGGCTGACGGACGGCGACCTCTCGATCTTCGAGAGCGGCGCAATCCTGCATTACCTGGGCAGCAAAAGCGAACGCCTGATGCCAACCGATGCCGAGGGGCGCATCAAGGTCACCGAATGGCTGTTCGCCGCGCTCAATTCGGTCGAGTCGGCAAGCCTGCCCTGGTCGATCCTGCGCTTCTCGCCACCGGAGGCGGGCATCCCGCAACCGATAACGGCCTATCTGTCGAAGCGGCTTGCGAGCCTGGAAGACGTGCTGTCCAGCGGGACCTGGCTGGCGGGGTCCTTCTCCGTCGCCGACATCGCGATGGCCGACGTGTTGCGACTGGTGGGCCGGCTCGACGGCCTCGGCGCGCACCCCGCCTGCCAGGCCTATGTCGCCAAGGCGGTTGCACGACCGGCCTTTCAGAAAGCATTTGCCGATCAGATGGCCCATTTCGCCGCAGCGGATGCGCATGCCTGACACAGCCCGAGACGCTGCCTGAGGCCTGCGGGACTGAAAGCGATCAGCCCAGCCCGAGCGGCAACGCGGCGAGAGGACCAATCAGCATGACGGCCGCCATCGCGAGCGCCACCCTGTCGCGCGTTTCAAACAGAGGCCCGCGAAAGGCTGAGGCGGGGTAAACCCGGCGGATTGCATGGCGACTGGCTTCGGCAACAGCTGCGTCCGGCAACGGACGACCGTCATCGATCACGTCGTTTGCCCTGGTGGTTTGCATGGGTGGCTCCTGTTTCTGGTTGCATCAGTTTCAACCATCGGTGCACCAGTAAGTTCCCGGCTTCAGACAACTTTATCGAATGTGCAAGCCATATCTTCAACTCTTGGCGGCAGCATTGCGCGATGAGCAAATTCGCACTCATCGTTGCGGCCGTTTCTGCCGTCACTTTTGTGGCAAGCGGAGGCTATAAGCTGATCCCGGCCAGGGACCTTGATGCTTCCTGCACGATCAAGGGGAATGTCTCGATCAATTCCGGCGAGCGCATCTACCACGTTCCCGGCCAGGAATTTTACGACGCCACCAAAATCTCACACCGCCATGGCGAACGGTGGTTCTGCTCGGAGGCCGAAGCGCAGGCCGCGGGCTGGCGAAAGGCGAGGCGCGGAGAAGCGCTGCCGTCCGCTCCAAGCGCGAAAGCGCGCCCATCCATGCGCCCCTGCCCCTGACGCAGAAAGGCCGGCGCGAGGGCCGGCCTTCCACGCGGTGGATCAATGCGGAGGCGGCAATCAGATCAGGGTCACCGGCACTTCTGTGGCCGTGCGCATGGCATGGCTATACGGGCAGACGATGTGGGCGGCGGCGATGAGCTGCTCGGCAAGCTCGCGCTCGATACCCGGCAGTTCGACGGAAAGCTTGACCTCGATGCCGAAGCCGGTGCCGTCTTCGCGCGGGCCGATGCCGACATCGGCGTGGACCTTGGCATCTTCCGGGATCTTGACCTTCTGCTTGCCGGCAACAGCCTTCAAGGCGCCGAGGAAGCAGGCGGAGTAGCCGACCGCAAACAGCTGCTCGGGATTGGTGCCCTCAGCGCCATCGCCGCCGAGTTCCTTCGGCGTCGTCAGGGTCACATCGAGAGCGCCATCATTGGCAACACCGTGGCCGGAGCGGCCGCCGGTTGCGTGGCCGTGGGCAGTATAGAGAATTGGCATCGGGTATCTCCTTGTCTGGGTGGGTCTGACCACCTATATAGAGCACAATTGAATTGTGCGCAATTGTTTTTTGCGCATTGCATATCGGTCAGGATTTGACCACAATTGAAACAAAATCGACATCCGAGAGGTTCCCTGAGATGATGAACGATCTCGACCTGGAAAAAGAGCTGACGCTCGACAAGCAGTTATGCTTCGCGCTCTACGGAGCTGCGCATGCCTTCACGCGCGCCTACAAGCCGCTCTTGTCTCCGCTGGGTCTCACCTATCCGCAATACATTGTCATGATGGCGCTGTGGGAAGAGGACGGCATTCCCGTCAAAAGCCTTGGCGAACAGCTGGGCCTGGATTCAGGCACGCTTTCCCCGCTTCTGAAGCGGCTGGAGCAGGTTGGCTATGTGGAGCGCAAGCGCGACGTGGCCGACGAGCGGCAGGTCTTCATTTCTCTCACCGAGCGCGGACGCGCGTTGAAGGCCGAAGCCATCAAGGTTTTTGCCTCGATTGCGCAATCGACCGGCTGTTGCAAGGCGGAAGCCGAGAGCCTGAGGGACAGCCTGAAACGGCTGAAGGGGCATCTGGAAGCGCTGCCCGACGACTGACGCCTCACTCTCGCCCTGATTGCGGGATCAAGACCGGCTTCAGCTCAGGAGAAGCCATGCCCATGACGGCCGTACTTTATCGTCTTCTTCCGTTTCGTGCCGCGGGATGGCGAAGCCTTGCCCGAGGCCGCCCCGCCGCGCTTGCCGTTCTCTTCGCTTGCCTTGTCGCGTCGCCTTCGACGGCCGCCGGCGAGAAGGCGCTTGAGACCGCAAAATCGATCGAAGCACGGCTTGATCTGCGCCTCGGCTATGCGATGATCGGCCCGACTGGCGAGATGCAGCATGGCTACCGGGCCGACGAACGCTTTGCGATGAACAGCACCTTCAAGGCGCTGGCCTGCGCTGCAGCGCTTAATCGAGGCGATCAGGTTCTCGATATGCGCGTGACTGTCCGCAAGGGAGATATTCTGCCGCACTCGCCGGTCACGGAGACCCGGATCGGCTCGACAATCGCAATCCGCGCACTTTGCGAGATCACGCTGAGGACCAGCGACAATGCGGCCGCCAATCTTGTGCTGAAGGCCATCGACGGGCCGGAGGCGCTCACCGATTTCCTGCGTGCCAAAGGCGATGACGTGACCCGGCTCGACCGTTTCGAGCCGGAGCTCAACGAAGCAAAGCCCGGCGATCCGCGCGACACGACGACGCCGCGCGCCATGGCCAGCACCATTCGGCACCTGACGCTCGGCTCCGGGCTATCGCCTGCCGCCAGCCGGCAGCTCGACGCCTGGATGCAGGCCAATGCCGTGGCCGACGGGCTGCTGCGCAAGGTCTTGCCAAAGGGCTGGCCGATTGCCGACAGAAGCGGTGCCGGGGGCTTTGGCAGCCGCGGCATCGTGGCGCTCATCCGGCCCGACACGGGCGATCCCGTCGTTGTCGCGATCTACATGACCGGCAAGGCGCATCCGCTCAAGGTGCGCGATGCGGCGATTGCAGAGCTCGGCGACGCGATCTTTGCGGACCTTGCGCGATGAGACCGACGTTCGTATTGCCCGCCGCCCTGATGATCGCAATCCTGATGGGCTGCGGGGTCAGCCTTGCCGGAGAGACTGAGCCCGGAGCATCGACGGAAGCACGCTCTGCCTGGCAGGTGGAGAAATGCGAGGTCTTTGCCAAGGCGCTCGACCGCATTCTGGCGCGCATGGGCACCGACGATGTCAGCCCCGATTTCATCGACAACAACCGGGCCTATATCGCAAGCGGCTGCCTGGCCCCTGTCGATGCCTGCCCGAAGACGCCGAAGGATATCGAGATCGCCAACGGGCTGACGATTGCCACGATGAATGCGGGCGCTGCCTCGACCTTCAGCCCTTTCCGCTGCCGGCAGCAGAACTGACGGCGCCATCAAGCGGCAGATGGCCGAAGCTGAGGCCGATCACCACCGTCAGGCAAAGAGCCGTGACCAAGGCGATGGCAAAGGCGCTCAGAAAGAGAGCGACCGCCCTGCCCCAGCCGATGCCGAGGTCCCGGACGAACCAGCGGACCTGTGCCTGTCCGTACCATAGAATGGCCAGCGCTATGGCAGCGAGACCAGCGGCAAGCCAGCCGCCCTCGGCCTTGACCATCAGTGCATCCAGGCCAAGCGTTGCGACGAGTACAAAGGGTGCGGCGACATAACACTGGCTGTAGAAAGGCGGACGCAGGCTTTCACGCGTCAGGCGCAGCCCCTTGTGGCGCAGGAGCGTGACGGACATGACCAGCGGAAAAACGCTGAAAATGACGCCGCGAGCAATCAACAGATTGGCCGTCGAGGACAGTTCGCCACCGATTTCATCCGGCCGGTGCACCAGGGGCATCAGGCTTGCGAGCCCCTGGGCGATCATCAGCGTGATCAGCAGAAAGAGCGGCGGCGACAGCGTATCCTCATACTGGTCCTCCGGCCGGTCGCCGAGTTCCAGATCGGCATAGCGCATCATTGGCAGCGGACGGCTGAGCGCGCGCCAGAAGGTGAGCGGATAAAAGACCAGCCAGGAAACAAGCTCGTAGAGAAGCTCTTCGAGCGACTTCAAAAGCCTCATGAAATCCATGCCGGTCCCTCTCCCGCCGTTGATCGATCCTTGCGAGACATAACGCATTGAAGGCGATCACGGGATTACCTTCCATGTCCTTGGCTTTAATTCCACCAGATTGCCCGGCGCTGGAGCGATCCGCTTCGGCTAGCCGCACTTCACACCCGCCGCGAGGGGCCCGGACAGATCACCCCAGGGCGCGTGCCATGGCAACATAGACGGGAATGCCGACGATCAGATTGCAAGGAAAGGTGACCGCGAGCGACATGGTGAGCGGCAGGCCGACATTCACCTGTGGCAGTGCAAGGCGCACGGCGGCGGGTGCGGCGATGTAGCTTGCACTGCCTGCCAGGATGCCAAGCGCTGCCGCTGACCCCGGCGACAGACCAAGCGCCGTGCCGAGCAGCACGCCGAAGGTTCCGTTGATCAAGGCCATGACGACAGCCGAGAGCACGAGAACCGGCGTCAGATTGCGCGACTTCAAAAGCTGCCGCGTGGCAAGCAGGCCCATATCGAGGAGGAAGAGGCAGAGCATGCCGCGGAAGCCGCCCTCGAACAGTGGTGACACCTGCGCAAAACCCTCCCGTCCGACGACAAGGCCGATCAGGAAACTGCCGGCAAGCAGCACGATCGAGCCATTTGTGAAGGCCTCCGTCATGCCATGGCCTGCGGACTTGCCCTGATCCCCTCTGGATGACTTTTCCATGCCGGAGCGCGCAAGCCAGAGACCCACCAGAATGGCCGGTGCTTCCATCAGCGCCATGACGGCAACCATATAACCATCGGCAGGAAGACCGGCCGCCTTCAGAACCTCGATGCCGGTGACGAAGGTGACGACGGAGACGGAGCCGTAGTGGGCGGCGATGGCGCCGGCACTCAGGCGATCCAGCCGGCCGATGGCCCGCGCCACCCAGAAGACGGGAAGCGGCAACAGGAGGCTGAGCGCCACCCCGGCGAAACCGGCAGCGACGAGATCGCCGGTAAAGCCCGTTTCCGACAGCTGCACACCGCCTTTCAGGCCGATTGCCGCCATCAGATAAAGCGCCACCGCCTTGCTGATCCCCTCGGGAATGGCAAGGTCGCTGCGGATCAGGGCCGCCAAGGCCCCGAGCACGAAGAAGAGGATCATCGGAGAGATCAGGACATCCATCAATAAGACCCCGCTTGCTGGATGGGACACCATTTGTGCGGCGCGATGTAGCGGCGATGGACCGTTCTTAAAAATTCATTGTTTCGAACATTTCATTCGATAAAATAGAAGAATGGCTCCGTTGAACTACAATCACCTGCGCTATTTTCGCGAAGTGGCGCGCGAGGGGAACCTGACACGCGCGGCCGAAAGGCTTGCCGTTTCGCAATCGGCGCTTTCCACCCAGATCCGCACACTCGAAGAGAGGCTCGGCCATCCGCTGTTCGAGCGGATCGGGCGGCACCTTGTGCTGACGGAAGCGGGACGGATTGCCCTTGAGCATGCCGACGCAATCTTTGCCGTCGGCGACGACCTTCTTGCGACACTGAAGGCCGGGACCGGAACGCGCCGGCTGCTGAAGGTCGGTGCGCTGGCGACACTTTCGCGCAATTTCCAGATCGAGTTTTTGCGGCCCTGTCTCGGGCGACCTGACATCGAGATCGTGCTTACCTCCGGCAGCCTTTCCGAGCTGCAGGGCGCGCTGAAGCAGCTCGACCTCGATGTGGTCTTGTGCAACCAGCCGCCGCAGGGGGCTGAATCCGAGGGCCTGATTGCGCAGCGGCTGGCGGAACAGCCGATCAGCCTTGTCGCTGCCCCGCTCCTCCATTGCACGGCCAGCACGCCGAAGGAGGCGCTGACGCGTCACCCCGTCATCCTGCCGACGGGCGACACGGGGCTTCGCGCCGAGTTCGACGCGCTTTGCCAGCGGCTTGGTGTCACGCCCAGCATCGTTGCCGAGGTGGATGACATGGCCATGCTGCGCCTGATGGCGCGGGAGGCGATCGGGCTTGCGCCGCTTCCGGCGATTGTCGTTCGCGACGAGTTGCAGGCCGGCACGCTATCGGAGGTCGTGGCGCTGCCACAGATCAGCGAACGCTTCTACGCCCTCACCATGCCACGGCAGTTTCCCAATCCGGTGGTCAGCGAACTGATCGCGGCTGCGGCCAGTTGGGCCAGCTGACGGCAAAGGCAGGCCAGAAAATTGGCGGAACCGACGCGGCGTCCAGGGGTTGTCCCAGCGCAACCATGCGCTGCCTTCCGCATCCGGCGGGCGGGCGCCCAGACAGAGGAGACCTCCATGAACCTTCCGCAGAACACCATTGTCGCTGTCGCAGACGGCGAGAAGCTGGCGCTGTTTCAGAACGAAGGCCAAGGCCTCAACATCAAGCTCAAGGCACTGCCGGTCGATGACGTCGATGCCTCCAAGCACCCTTCCGGCAGCCGGCATCCGTCCAGCGCCGCCAATCCCTCCGACGATCTGCAGGAAGAAGACGCCTTCGGCAGCGGTGTGACAGACATGCTGAACCGGCAAGTGCTCGACGGCAAGATCGAAAACCTCGTCATCATTGCTGCCCCACGCACGCTGGGTGAAATGCGCAAGGCCTATCACAAGGCGCTGTCGGCGGTTCTCGTCAAGGAACTGGACAAGGATCTGACGGGACACTCCATTCCCGAGATCGAAAAGGCGCTGGAAGCAGCCTGACGCGAACAAACAAAAGCCCCGCCGGAACCGTCCGGCGGGGCTTTTCAAACTGTGCTGCGATGGCGCGTGGCGGTTACTGGCGAACGATGATCTTTGCCTTGGTCGGCACGCGCTCGTAAAGGTCGATGATGTCCTGGTTCATCAGGCGCACGCAGCCCGACGAGACCGCCTTGCCGATGGAGAACCATTCCGGCGAACCGTGCAGGCGGTAGATCGTGTCTTTGCCATCCTTGAAGATGTAAAGCGCGCGGGCACCGAGCGGATTGTCGAGACCGCCGGGCTTGCCGCCGTTACGGGCAGAATACTGCTCAAGCTCGGGCTGGCGGGCGATCATCTCATCCGGCGGCGTCCACTTCGGCCACTTCTGACGCCACTGGATGACGCCAACACCGCCCCAGGAAAAGCCGTCGCGACCGATGCCGACGCCGTAGCGCATGGCAGTGCCGCCGCGCTCGACGAGATAGAGGAAGCGGTTCGGCGTGTCGACGACGATGGTGCCGGGGGCCTCGCCGGTCGGATCGACCACCTGCTGGCGGTAGAAGCGCGACGGGATCTTCCAGTAGGGCACTGCGGGGATGACGTAGCCGCCGTCATAGACCTCGCCATACATTGCGTCGAGTTCCGGCGTGCGCCCGCTTTCGGCTGCAGGTGCCGGGGTTACCGGGCCGTCAAGACGGACACCCGGCGGGAGCGGACGCGATGTGGTGCAGCTTGCCAAAGCGGCTGCGGCGCCGATGCCCGTCATAGACAGAAGGGAGCGGCGGGTCAGAAAGGTGGAAGAAGACATGAAAGTTGAGGTTTCCTGTAAGCGAAAGCAGCGGAACCATGACGCATCAATGGCGAAAATGTTCCAGGGATGGTGCGATGCAAACAGGAAAGGGTGGGTTAACGCAACCGCACGGCGCCTTCACTTTTTAGGGAGAGGCACCCGAGCGCGAGGGAGTGTCGCTATATGACAACAATCGGTGTCTTGTCGGGCACACGTTCAAACAAATCGATGACATCCTGGTTGAACATGCGCACGCAGCCCGACGAGGTGGATTTGCCGACGGACTGCCAGTCCGGTGTGCCATGCACGCGGTACAGCGTGTCCTTGCCATTCTGGTAGATGTAGAGCGCCCGCGCGCCCAGCGGATTGTTGAGGCCCGCCACCAGACCGCCGCGATCCGCAGCAACCGTGCGCAAGCTCGGATTGCGCTCGACCATATCTTTGGTGGGGGTCCAGTGCGGCCACTTCGCCTTGCGCGCGACGACGCCGCGGCCCGACCAGCCAAAGCCTTCGCTGCCAAGACCAACACCATAGCGGATGGCCTTGCCGTTGGCCTGCACGAGATAAAGGTAATGCGCCCTGGTATCGACCACGATGGTGCCGGGGGCCTCCGTCGTCTGATAGTCGACATCGTGACGCAGACTGTCGGTACGCACCCGATCGAGCGGAATGGCCGGTATCGTGTGCCCCTCATCGACAATCTGGCTATAGATCACCCGATGCAACGGATTGGAGACCGGCAGGCCATAGGTCTGGTGAAATTGCGTCTGATACAGGTTCTTGCGCACCGGTGCGCGCTGGTCTGCGGCCGGCGGCGTGCGGGCCGGATCATACCAGACGGGTGCGACCTCGTCCTGAAAGACATCGATGTTCATCCGACTGGTATCCTGCACCAGGATGCAGCCGGACAGGGTTGCCATCATGACCGCGCCGAGACCGAAGCCGGCGAGATGCCGCATCCGGACCAAGGACTTTTCCGCTTTGAAAGCGCTCAACTGATTGGGCATGCCACACCGATTCACACTGACGTCGTTAGCGGCATGCTGTCAGGCGCGGCTGGCGCGAAGCTTATGGCCGGCACGTTTTGTCGATGGAATAGCGGCCTTGCGATGCGCGCAACGACAGGGCCGGAAAGCCGCAAGAGAACAAAAAGACCCGACCGGCATCCCCTCCCCCGAGAAAATGCCGGTCGGTCGTCACGGGGCGGTGTCCTGCCGGTCAGCCCATCTCAGGCTGCCACAAGCCTACCCCCCGCGCCGAAAGAGAACCAGGGTCAGACCGCGTTCGGTCCATTCAGCTCGTTGTAGATCTTGCGACCGAGAACCGCTGCGATCGGCACCGCGATCAGCAGACCTGCGACGAAAGCGCCAGCAATCTGCCAGGCTTCGCGCATATCAAGCGTCAGAACCGCAATGACGGCAGAACCGGCAACAGCGCTGGCAATGAGAATATAGAGGACAATGGCAAGCCTGATCATGGCTGATCTCCAGACGATCGTTATGTTGCTCCAACCATAGCACTGCCGGGAAAATGCCAGTTGATCTGGCTCAAATGATCCGCAAGACGGCACTAGACCAAAGGCTAATGAAGCGCCGCTGGTGCTGCCGGCCATCACCCGCACATCGAAACAGCCTGTTGCAGGGCCACAGTCTTCCGCCACAAAGCTCTGAAAATGCTAACTTTTCCTGCCGTGCTCGCGGGTCTCGCCTTGCCTTTCGCTTCGGCGCGCCAGGCCAGCAACACGGCCGGAGAGGTTATCTTCATATAAACCAATATTAGGTAGAGATGTATTTCCTGTTTCTATTTCACCCCCAAGGTGCTTAGCTCAAGTAAACTCAACCCATTGGATGAAAATGCTGCTTTCGACGCAGAACACCATTCTGGAGATGACCGCCAAGGGACGTCCCATTGGCGAAATCGTCGATTATCTGTGTCGCGCCGTGGAAGCGATGGCAGACGATGTGGTGAGCTCGGTACTGCTGCTGGACAGTGAAAACCGGCTGCGACACCTTGGCGGCCCATCGCTGCCGCTGCACTATTGCCAGGCGATCGACGGGACGCAGATCGGGCCTGGCATCGGCTCCTGCGGCACGGCGGCGTTCACGGGCAAGGCGGTCGAAGTGACCGATATCGAGACGCATCCCTATTGGGCCTTGTACAAATCTCTGGCGTTGCCGCTTGGCCTGATGGCCTGCTGGTCGACGCCAATCATCGCATCCGGCAGGGTTCTCGGGACCTTTGCCTTCTACTATCGCACCCCGCGCGGCCCCTCAGACCTTGAGCGTATGCTGGTCGAAGCCTGCGTCCACCTCTGCGCCATCGCCATAGAGCGCGACCAGCGCAGAGCAGAACAGCAGCGACTGGCCGAAATCGATGCCCTGACGGGCCTGCCGAACCGCAGCCGCTTCAATGGAGCGCTTGCCAGTGTGGCGCGCACCGAACCGAACTGGGCTCTTGTTCTGCTCGATGTCGACAATCTCAAGATGGTCAACGACACATTCGGCCACGCGGCGGGAGACGACCTGATCCGAACCGTCGGTCATCGCCTGGCGAGTGTCTGCGCGCCAGGCACGGCGTTCCGCCTGGGTGGCGACGAGTTTGCCATCATCATCGCCTGCGCCGAGACCACGGAGCCCGAGGCGCTGGCAGCCGCAGTGATTGACAGCATCTCATCACCGGCCGATTGCGCCGGCCACGTCATCTTTCCCAAGGCGACCCTTGGTGGTGCCCGCGCAGACGGGGAACGCAGCCCCGAACAGGTGCGCCAGAACGCCGACTATGCGCTCTACGACGCCAAGGAGACCGCGCGCGGCCGCTTCGTGGAATTCGTGCCGGGCCACGGCAGCGCCATCATCCGGCGCTTTCGCTCCGTGCGCGACGTCGACGAAGCCTTGCGCGACGACCGCATCGACACGTTTTACCAGCCGGTGATCTCCCTTTCCAACGGACGCATCCTGGGATTTGAGGCGCTCTGCCGAATGACCACGCCCGAGGGGCACATCATCGAGGCGCAGCAGTTTCAAGAGGCGATGAAAGACGCTCATATCGCCATCGAAATCACCAATCGCATGCTGGACAGGATTGGAAAGGATGTCCGGCAATGGCAATCGGAGGCCTTGGCCTATGGCACGATTGGCATCAATCTGACGGCCGCGGATTTTTATCGCGGCGGCCTGACTGAGCGCATCAAGGCCGTCTGTCTGCAGTGTGGGATCAAGCCAGAGAGCTTTGTCGCCGAGGTCAGCGAAAGCGTCTATCTCGCCCGCAAGGACGGGATCGTGGCCGATGAAATCAGCCTGCTCAGGCAGGAAGGTTTCAGGGTCGCGCTCGATGATTTCGGCACCGGCTTTGCCTCCCTGACCCAGCTGATGACCGTGCCGGTGGACATGATCAAGATCGAGCGGTCTTTCGTGCAAAGGCTCTTCCAGGCAGGCGGTGGCAGTGTTGTGACCCGTGGCCTGCTCGAGATCGCCAATGGGCTTGGGATCGACGTGATTGCCGAGGGGATCGAGACCCCCGACCAGGCCGATCAGCTTTCGCAACTCACCTGCACGGCCGGCCAGGGCTACTTCTTCGCGCGGCCGATGGCCCGCGATCAGGTGCGCCTGCTGCTCAATGAAGGCAAGGGATTTCACCTGGCCTGGAAAGCGACCGTGGAGCAGTCCGTCGCGGAGCGGCTGTTCGCCTGAGCTCTCTGCCGCCTCCCCTGCAAGCCATCAGAAAATTTCATCGCATCTTCACCGCTGCACGCCTTTTTTCGCCACGGCTTCTCCTTTAGCGTCCCGGCTCAACCCACGGGAGAACTGGCATGCTGAAGATCTATGGCGTCTACAAATCGCGCGCGACACGCATTCTCTGGCTGGTGGAGGAGCTGGGCATTCCCTTCGAGCTGGTACCGGTTCTCCAGGCTTACAAACTTGCGGACCCGATGGCGCCGGATGTGCGCATCAATACCCGTTCGCCGGAGTTTCTTGCCGTCAATCCGATGGGCAGCATTCCGACGATCGACGACGATGGACTGGTGCTGAACGAATCGCTGGCGCAGACGCTGTATGTGGCAAAGAAGCACGGCGGGCCTCTGGCGCCGAAAGAAGTCGTTGAAGACGCGCAGATGATGCAATGGACGCTCTTTGCCGCGACCTCCATCGAGACCGATGCGCTGAAGATTTCCATGGCAAACACCGAAGGTCGCCTGACGACGGAAGCCGGTCAGGCCGAGGCCAAGGCGCTCGCCCGCATTCTGAGCCGCGCCTTTGGCGTGCTGGAGCATCATTTCGCCACGCATAGCCACCTCGTCGGCGAGCGATTCACCGTGGCCGATATCAATGTTGCAGAGATCGTACGCTATGCGCAGGCCTTCCAACCACTTTTCGACGCGCACCCGAAAACGGCTGAATGGCTGAACCGCATGCAGGCCCGCCCCGGCTTCAAGTCCATGTGGGAAAAGCGCTTGGCCGAGGTGGAGTAAGGCGGGGCGTCGTCCCCTTGATGCATGCGTAAACCCGTAGCATTCTGCAGCCATAAAGTGTGAAACGCTGCGGGGCTTGCAATCGCACCGCATGAGGTTTACCGTGTAAGGTGTCCTGGTGCCATCTAGGAAGATTGTCGAGGCATATTTCTACGTATCCAGCTCCGGAAAGCGTCCGGTGCGGGACTGGTTGATGGCGCTTAGTGTGAATGACCGGAGGACCATTGGCGAAGATATCGCGACGCTCGAGTATTGCTGGCCTGTAGGAATGCCGAAATGTGCCGCCATCTCTGGCGTGAAAGGTCTTTTCGAAATCCGTTCGTCGCTTGAGCACGGGCGTATCGCCCGCGTCTTCTTCACCATGGTCCAGGGACGTATGGTTCTTCTGCATGGCTTTGAGAAGAAGACACAGAAGGCACCGACAAAGGAACTGACAATCGCAATCACACGCATGAAGGAAGTATCGCGACATGGCGCATGACGACAATCCGCACATCGGCGAGAGCTTCGATAGCTTTCTACGCGACGAGGGTATTTACGAGGCGGTCACGGCAGTCGCTATCAAACGTGCTTTGGTGCTGGATATCGAACATGAAATGAAAGTGCAGCAGCTCTCGAAGTCGGAGATGGCGCGGAGAATGAAGACCAGCGCGACACAGCTTGCGCGGTTGCTGGACCCGGACAATGACCGGATTCAGCTCGATACTCTGATCAAGGCTGCCTCAGCGGTTGGGAAAACGCTTTCTGTCAACTTGAGCTGACTGCCCCTGCGAGGCGGACCTTCCTCGGCAGAGGCCCGACCCTCACCCCTCCGGCGCCACCCGCGTAAACGGGCGGACCAGGACCCAGTAACCCGTGCGGCGATAAACGAGGGACGTGACCACGACGAGGCGGAGAAGCTGGACGAGGACCATCGCGGCGGCGGCACCGTTGATGCCGTAAAGCGGCACGAGCAGGAACATGGCCGCAAGACAGGAAACGACCGAAACGGAAACGATGGCGAGGCTGAGGCGATAGCGCCCCTGGACGACGAGCAGCTCGGAAGCCTGACCGGTCGCGGCGCGGATGATATAGGCCAGGCCGAGCAGCACGAGACAGGGATAGGCGGCAAGGAAGGCGCGCCCGAACAGGGCAAGCAGCGGATAGCCGGCGATCAGCGTCAGTGCAACGGAGGGGATGGTGAGCCAGAAGGTGGCATTGGTGGAGCGGGTGATGCGCGCCTGAAGCCCTGCCCTGTCTGCCGAGGCAAGCGAGAGCGAAAAGCCGCGGGCAGCGACCAGCATGAAACCGTATTGCACGAAGGCGGCCAGCGACAGCGACCGCTGGGCGGCGAAATAAAGCGAGGCTTCATCCGGGGAGACCAGAAAGCCGAGAATCAGCACATCGATCCAGACGAAGAGCTCTTCTGCCGTCATCGCCGGCATCATCAGCACGGAGGCCAGGAGCCAGAAACGGCGACGCTCGCGGTTCTTCGTCGGGCGTTCCCCCTTCGGCAACCGTGCGCGCAGGATGAGGGCCTGAACCAGCAGCACGACGATGGAGGCGAGCACGACGATGGTGAGCACCGTCGTGGCGGTCAGGTTAAGGTCTGCGACCCTGGCGACGCCGACGCCGATCATGATCAGCGCCGGGCGCAGGATATAGCCTGGAATGGTGGAGAGTGCGTACCAGCCAAAGCCGCGCGCAACGCCGATCAGGTAGGATTCGAGCGCGAGAACCGGAAAGCCGAGCGCCAGAACGCCGATCGGCAGCAGGAATGCCGGATCGACCAGATCGGGCAGCACGGTAAGGAATACGAGCGCTGAGACCGCAAGCAGGCCGGAGCCGGTTACCACCGCGCGAAAACCGGTTGCCAGATAGCCTGCAAGGTGGGCGTGTTTCTGGCGCCGTCCATAACGGGGAATGAAGCGGGCAGCGGAATCGTAAAAGCCGAGCACGCCGACCTGGCCTGCGACGCTCACCCAGGTCCAGAGGATGACATAGACGCCGTAGTCTTCCAGCGCCATCAGGCGGGCCAGAAGGATCTGCAGCGCAAGCCCGACAAAGGCTGCGGCAATGCGCACGGATATGCTGACAAGCGCGCCGCGCAACGCGGCGTCACCGGCAAGATCAAGCGCCTTGCGCCGCAGTCTTGCGATCATGGGACGCAGCACAAAACGAAGCCCATGGTGCTGCCATTGCGCCCCATGAAGCGATTGACGCTATCGAAGAGGGTTCGGACCCGGGCTTTCCAGGCCGGGCCGAAGCCATGGTAGAAAGCGCGCAGGCGCGGGCGAAGCCCGGCCATCCAGTGCTGGCAATAGAGCTGTCCTAAGCTGGTGAAGGGCATGTAGCTGGCCGTGAGCGGAACGCAGGTATTGGTCCAGCTCGACTTGTAGGCCGAAGGATCGCTCAGGAAATCGAAGCGGCTGATACCGGTCTCGATGGCCCAACGCTGTGCGCTTTCCATCTGCACCTTGCCGGGCGAGTATTTCTGATAGGCAAGGTCGATGGCGCCGAGGAAACAATAGTAATCCTGATGGAAGCGCATGCCGAGTTCCATGGCGATGGGGGTACCATCCAGCGTGAGCGCATGCAGATAGACACGTCCGTGATCCTCGCCCTTGACGGCGCCAAGTGTGCGCAGGAAGGCGGCAAAACGCGGATCGAACAGATCGCGGCCAAGACGGCCTGTTTCCTTCAGCCAGTCCTGCTTCATGGCAATGCAGCGGTCGATATGGGCAGCATAACCCGCGCTGTCCGCAGGCCAGACCTGGTAGTCGAGCACACCCAGCTTTTCCAGACGGTTGCGACGGCTGTTGCGCTGCAGGCGCTGCTTTTTCGGCAGAGCGCGATGATGTCTTTCCCAGTCGGCAAGACCGGCAAGATCGAGGATGGAGGAGTGCTGCTGCCTGTCGGGCGTATAGCCCTTGCCATCAAGCATTTGCGCCAGCAGCGAGGACTGCGGCACGTGATCGAGGCAGATCGCATCGCCGCCACAATGCCTGGCGATCTCATCGCACACCTGGCGGCCCAGATCCGGCCCGAAGCCCTGGGGATCATAAAGCAGTGTCGTATACTGGTTCATCGGGGCCGTCAGCGGCTCCAAGACGGTGATCGCGGGGCTTGCCCGGCGCATCATCAACGGCCAGATCATCCGGCAGTCCGCCCCCTCCCAGAGGATGTAGACCTTGGCGCTTGCGTCAGAGCCCGCCGCATCGGCAAGGAAGATCCTTGCCCAGTTCAAGCACCAGTCGGCACTCTGGAAATAGGTGAAAGGTTCAGGGCAACGCTCTTCAAGCGCTTTCCAGGTTTCCTCCAGCGCGGCCAGATCGGCAAGGCTATCGCGGCATTCAAGGTCGAATTGGCGCCCCTCAAAGCGAATGCGCGCGACCGAGAAACGGGGCGCGGTTTCGCCGGGGCGCCGTTCTAGACCTCTGGTCGAAGCATCCATGGGATCGGGCTCTCGGGTTGCGCGCTATGGGTTCACGCGCCAGTCTAACCACCAAGGGTTAAACCTCCCTTGAGAGGCGAGAGATCGTCGTCAGCGCGGGATCGCAATGCCCTTAAGATCAGTGAAACAGCACATCCGTCACGCGCACCTTGCCGACGGCTAGGCCATTCCAGTTGGTCATGCCGTGGTTGGCAAGCGCCATCAGGGCATGCCGCTCTTCGCTGTCCGCCTCGTAATGGCGGGCAAGAAGGGCTGCAATCATCGCCTCGGCAGCACGGGTGGCACCATCCTCGGCCTTGACCGCAAAGGACAGACCCTTTTCCGGCAGCAGCGCGCAAAAGACGCCTTCCGCGCCGGTCTTGGCGAAGATCTTGCCCGGCGCCACCTGCATCAGCTTCGTGCAGAAGCGCTTCGTGCCGGCGACATAAAAGGGTTCAGCCATGCAGGCCGCAATCAACCGGCGGGCGGCAGCCGCACGGATCGGCTCCAGCCCTTTGCCCGTCGCCAGCCTGCCGAACCCGCGGGCGAGGCCCGTGAGCGGCACGGCGTAGGTCGGGATCGAGCAACCATCCGTGCCGCAGGTATCGCGCGACAGAACGGCGCCGGTGAGATCGCTCATGATGGAGCGGATCGCCTCCTGCAGCGGGTGATCGTAGCCGGCATAGCCGCGCGGATCCTCGCCGGTGTGCACGCAGGTACAGACGAAGCCGGAATGTTTGCCGGAGCAATTGTTGTGCAGCGCGGTCGGCTTTTCGAGGGTGCGTGCCTGGGCGAGCAGCACCTGCTGATGCGAGGACCAGTGCGCACCGCATTCCAGCACGCTTTCGTTTTGACCTGCCGCTTTCAGCATTGCGGCGGCAACCGCCACATGCTCCGGCTCGCCGGAATGCGAGGCGCAGGCCAGCGCCAGCTCGCGATAGCCAAAACCGAAGGCGTCGGCCGCGCCGCTTTCCACCAGCGGCAGGGCCTGCATGGCCTTGCAGGCCGAGCGCGGAAAGATCGCAGCATCGACATCGCCCGCCTGGAAAACAACGCTGCCATCGGCATCCACCACCACGGCCATGCCGCGATGACGGCTCTCGACGAGTTGACCGCGCGTGACTTCAACCGTGATCGGATTTTCCATGCCCTGCCCCAGAAATGTGTGATTTTGCCCATACCTAACCCGAGTTGCTCACCTTTCGCGAGACCCCCGAGTTGAAAATTGTCCTTCGCCTTCTGGCCGTCATCATTGCCGTCTTCATTCTGCCGACCCTGGTGTCTGCAGGCCTCTGGGTGACCAAGGACCGGCCAACCCGATGGAACGAGGCAAATTGGGGTTCATCCGGCCTGCTGCCAGAGGCTGAAGAGAGCGAGGACGCGGCGATCTACGTGTTCTCCGCCATGACCGGCGGCCTGAAAGGTGCCATCGCCAGCCATGCCTGGATCGTCACCAAGGAGAAAGGCGGCGACTACCAGCGCTATGACAAGGTGGGCTGGGGATCGCCGATCCGCCGCAACCATCGTGCGCCCGACGCCTTCTGGTATTCCAACCCGCCGCGGCTGGTTGTCGAGATCAAGGGCCAGCAGGCCGAGCGGCTGATCCCCAAGGTGGAAGCGGCGATCAAGGCCTATCCTTACGGCCAGCCGGGCGGCTACCGGATCTACCCGGGACCGAACTCCAACACCTTCGTTGCGCATGTGCTGCGCGACGTGCCCGAACTCGGCGCCGTCTTGCCGCCGGATGCCGTGGGACGCGACTATCTGCCGAATGGCGGTTTCTATGCGCTGGATGAAGATGGCCGCGACCTGCACTTAAGCCTGGGCGGCTTTGCCGGAGTGTCGATCGGCGCGCGCAGCGGCCTGGAAGTGAATTTCCTTGGACTGGTGGCCGGGATCGACATTGCCCGACCCGCGCTCAAGGTGCCGGGCTTCGGCGCCGTCGGGTTTTAACAACGAACGCTACACCCGGAATCAAAAGAGCCACCCGCGAGGGTGGCTCCCATGAGTTCTGGTCCTAGTGGGGACCCGGAAACCTTGCGGCATCCGAAGGAAGGCTGGATCAGACCGAGGGCTGCCCCGTCAAAACCACACCCTTTCCAAAGTCACCTACGCAGACCGAAATCTCATTAGACATTGGATCACCTTCCTTTCGTTACGTTGCCGATGATTGAAAGGTAGGGTGGCGAAAGAGATTCGACAAGGCACGTTGTGTGACTGTTTGTGCAGATAATTGTGTTGCATCGCGGCAGGTTTCGTTCACAATTCGCGCGCCGGTGATTGAGGGTGCGGTTGCAGATTCTGGCAGTCCGTAATGAGAGGTCACCAAATGCTCTATGTCGGCACCACCGATCAGGATGAGGTTGCCAGAGTGCGTCGCCGGATCGAGGAACGTGGACTGGCATCCCACATGAACGACACCAAATGGCGGGCGCTTTGCTCGGCCATTGTCGAGGAGCTTCCCTTCCCTCCCGCCTATCAGAGAAAGCTTGTGCTTTCGGACAACCCGGAACCAGCGGTTTTTGATGCCGCTCCCTGGTACTGTGGTGACTGGGCAGCGTCGCCGGAAGCCTCTCTCGGTATCTGCATCGAATGGCTGAAAGTGGCGCCGAGGCGAAGCGTGAGCGTCGGTCAGCTACTGCCTCCCCGTCTCGAGGACTGTTCTGTACCGCTTGTTGCCATTCTCAGACGCCTGCATATTCCGTTTAGGGAAGAGGACGGCTTTCTGATCATCCTCGGTCATGGCTGAAACAGGGGACCATTCCCCCTATTCAAGTCAACGCCTGACCAAACCTGATCGACAAATAGACGCCGGCCACCGCCGCGAAGACAAGCGCTGCAGGAAAAAGGCTTGGCGTAACCGCGAAACGGCGGCGGGCGTAGAGAAAACTTGTCAGCGGCAAACCGGCCATGGCCAGGATCGCAAAGATATTGAAAACGGAAAACGGCCCCCTGATTTCCGCTGCCAACTCTACCAGGACAAGCAACCAGCCGGACACCAGAAGAATGCCGCAGCCTCCCGCCACCATGGCGAGCAGAATGCCGTAGTTCGCGGCAAGGCGACGCAATTCCGCTATCATCAGGGCGAAAGAAATTAGCGTCGTCATGAAAAATGTGGGCCACATGCGCGGCAGACTACATTTTTGGGGTGCAATGGCAAATGCTGGACGGAATGGCCGCCGACGCTTCGGTGACGGCCCCCAGCATCCTCAGAGGAAAGCCGACCCCCGCGAGAGGACCGGCCCTTGTTGCTTTGCCTCGTCGGTGGCTGATGGCTTACGCCACCGCCTCTTCACGCACGTCATCCATCAACAGGTGGACCACGATATACTTGACGGTGAAGGGCGCGCCGCTGCCGGATAAACGCTCTTCCGTGCCACCATCGGCGGGGTGCCAGGCGTGGTAATGGGGATTGTTGACGATGAGTGTCACGGCCTTTCCGGCATATTTGCCGTCCAGCCGGTAACGCGCATCGGCAAGCGGCCAGATGCGCTGGTACTCGGCCTCGGTGAGGCGCAGACGAAGGGCTGCCCTTCGGGTCGCACCCGCCGGATGGTCGCCTCCCCGGTCGGAGACCGGTATCTCGAGCATCACCTCTTCGGCGCCTTCAAGGATCGGCTTCAGTTCTTCCGGCCACATGCGTCTCATGGAAAAATCCTCCCGTGTTTCGGCTCCTCAACCGTTTGTGAAGGTAGCGTGACATCAGCCGATACGCAAATGCCCATGAGAGGCGCGAACGTTGCAAGGCTTTGAATGCCGCCTGCCTGCATTCGTGGTTGACCGCACCACTGCTGGCGGTGACACTTCCTTTCAAAGAAAAGCAGGAGGAGCCCATGGACGAGATCAACCGCTGGCGAAACATGCGCACGGCGCCGAGAGACGGCAGCCGCATTCTGGTGACCATTCGCGCTTCCGAACAGGGGCCGGGTGCTGTCGATCTCGTCTACTGGTCGAATGGCGACCGCTTTGGCCGTGAGGCCTGGCGCTCCTCGGATTCCACGCCGGGCCTGATTGTCGAATATGCCGAACCGGAGCTCAAATGCTGGATGCCTTTGCCGGGGGTCAACATGGATGCGACGGTGCGGCCGTCCGCCTGGGAGGGCGAGGACGAGCGGGAGCTGGACGGCTCGGGGATCTGAGGGCACGCGGACCTTCGGCAAAGGGGCGCCCGCCGGCTTGTGCCGCGCGCCACCTTCGCAGTTCAGGTCCTCCAATACACGCAGAGATATAGGAGATAAAATGTTTACGCATATCATGATTGGCAGCAACGACCTGACGCGGTCAAAGCGCTTCTACGACGCGACTTTCGAGGCCTTGGGCGCTGAGTGCGGCGAGACGGATCCGCGCGGCAGGCTCATCTACACCCATAAAGGCGGTCGCCTGATGATCACCACCCCGATCGATGGCCATCCGGCGACGGCGGCCAATGGAGGTACAATCGGCATACAGGCGGAAAGCCCTGAGCACGTGCGCGCCTGGCACGCGGCAGGAACAGCACATGGAGGCACCTCCATCGAAACCCCGCCATCAGAGCGGCCGAATGGACAATTCGTCGCCTATATGCGTGACCCGGATGGAAACAAGCTGACGGTGCGATCAATGCCCTCCAGCCAGGGATAAGCGGCGAGCAATCCCTGCGGGCAGGCTATTTCCGAGCCGCCTGCTTTGCCGTTGCCACCGGTTCCGTCACCAGTTTGAACGCCTTCATCTCCTCCGGCGTCAGATAATAGAGCCGGTCCGGCGGCGTTTCGAGGGCGTGGAGCCAGAGGCCGTTGCCGATGCCCATCTCTTCCAGATGCCGTGCAATGCGCGCCGTCGTGCTCTGGGCGCTCGACATGGCGCGTTCCGGCGAGGGGCGCTGTTCTCCGGCGTTGAACACCTGGTGGACGCCGATGATGGCGTTCTCTTCCGCTTCGCGCGCGACGCCGCCGGCGAAGATCAGCGGACAGGAAGAGGCGCAGAGCGCCTTGGCGGCGACGTGCGTGTTGACGCCCTTGTCGCGGATCAGCTTCGACATGGCGAGCGCATCCGCAACCGACCCACCTGGCGAGTTGAGCGAGACCGATTTGACATATTCGCCGCGCGCCTCGATTTCCTTGGCGAAACGATCGGCAGCCCCGAGATCGATGGAGCCTTCGGCCTTCATGACGCCGCCGGGCAGGAGTTCGAAGCGCATGGGCTGGCGAAGCACATCCGGCGATGTCTCCGGGTCCACCGGCGGCGCATTGGGAACGCCATCGGTCAACGCGGGCGGCAGAACCGGCGCGTCCGTCGTCATCGGGTCGTGGCCCGGCAGATCTGCGGTTTGAAGGCTCAACTCGCGCAGATCGATGATGAGGAAGGCGCTGGCTGCGGCCAGAAGCCCGAAGAAGGCGCCGCGCATCAGAAGGCCGTCATCGGCGCTGAGAACCGCGTGTTTCAGCCGCGAGGCCAGTGTTGCCGGGCTCACGCGGGCGGCCCCTTGCGCGGCGTCTTGGTGATCATGTCGAGGCTGGTGATGTTGGTATCGCCCCGATCGCGCTCCTCGTCGGGCTCACCGCTGCGCTCTGCCGCCTGCACGGCCCGTTCCGCATCAACCCCATGCCGGCCAAGGGCGCGCTGCACCTCCAGCGCCTCCAGAAGTTCGGCAGCGGTGATGCGTTCGGCAAATGGCAGCCGCTCTTCCTGACGGCGGATCGCGCCATGCACGATGGCGAGGATGAAAACGAGAACGGCGGGCAGGAGATCGATGGAGATGGCGCCGGCCCAGGCGGGGATGAAATCTGCGGCATAACGCAGGACCGCTTCCGCAGACGACAGGGGCACGAAGCGGCGGTCCGCCACCGGTTCGCGCGCCAGGATATCGTCTGCCGCCTGCGACAGCACCTGCGACTGCGCCGTGACCGAGGCGCGGATCGTCTGCATCACCTGATCCTGGCGGTTGGCGAGATCAGCTGCCCTGCCATCGGCAACCGGGGCGATGAAGCCGAGGGAGAGATCTTCCGCCGCCCGCTTGACGGAGGGGGCGATGGAGGTCTGTTCGAGCGAGGTGATCACGCCAGACAGCGCCACGACTTCGGCGGAAAAATCATCGCTGCGCGGGGCAACCGCGCCGGGCGCCGAGACGAGCTTGCGCATGGTTTCCAGATGCGCGCGGCCCTGATCGAACAGCGTTGTCACCCGCTCGCGCGATGCCGTGATGCCGGTTTCCAGCTCGTTGAGCTGCGAGGACATCTGCGACAGGAGCTGAACGACGCTGCCTGAGCCTGTCGTGCCCGTCAGCGCTCCATTCTGCCGCTCGTCCTCGGCAAGCCGGGCAAAACGTTCCGAGGTGCGCTGGATATCCGGGAGCAGGCTTTGCGCGGCAAGCGCGTTCTGGTGCGCCTGGTCGAGGTCGGCGGTGTAATCCTCGACCGTTTCGGCAAGGTGCTGTTCAAGGGCTGCCGAGCCTGCAAGCGCTGCCGCATTGAGCCAGCTCGACATGGCGATGATCATGGCACAGCCAAGCGCCATCACGCCGATCATCGCGCCACGGGCAGCCGTGCTGGTCACGTGCGGATAAAAGCGGGCCATGTAGGACCAGAAGGCGTAGATCGCGACCGAGACGGACGCCGAGTAGATGATTGCGGCGAAGAAGACAGCGGTGGCGGAACCATCCAGCAGGCTGCGAACGCCGAGATAGGTGTAAACCCCGGAGGCAAGCGCCAGAACGGCCAGCGCAAAGCGGGTCATGGTTTCGACGGCCAGGACGCCATCCTGCAAACGATGCGATGCGCCAAGCGCCATGAAGACCTCCGAGGGGATTTGAACTCTTAGGCAATCCTTAAAAAGGGGGCGGAATGAAGGCTGGAGGATAGCTGCATTTGCGCGCCGGCATCAACATTGCGTCATAGGCAGCACGGCCCTCAGTCGAAGAGTTTGGCGATCACCGATTGTTCGGCCTTCTCCCATTTGGCCACGACCTCGGCCACCTTCTCGATTTCCTCCTCGCTCAAATGATGCGCGCCGTCCGCATCGATCCGGCACAGGCTGAAGGGTTTGCCGACGCTGGCGGACGTCAGATCAAGGGCTTGCAGGACGCGCAGGACGGCAGCGCAGCCGAAATCGACCGACCGCTCGGTCAGGTGGAAATGGGAGAGCAGAGAACCCGCCTGCTGGGCAAGCGGTGCACCGCTACCTATGGCGTGGAAGCCGATATCGGCATAGTGGCCGATCATGCCAGAGGGGGTGATCTCGATGATCCATGGCGCGCCATCGCGCCAGCCGGCCGCCATGACATAGGCCGAGGGCGTGCCGCCCCCTTCTTCGCCCGGGACATCCGCGATAAAGGTATCATAGTGGTGGCGCAGGATCGGCAGGACATGACCCTGCAGGGCGCGGCCAATATCCGGCGCCTCAAGGATCGCAGCACTGTTTTCGTTAAAGCAGCGCTGCACATCGGTGAGCACGGAGCGCGCACCGCTGCCGCCCCAGGCTGCCTTGTCACCAAGGGGATGCAGCTTTTCAGCCGGATAGGTCATGCCGCGCGCCTTGTCGGTGATCTGGGAATCCGAGCCCAGGATCACGCCATCTTTGCACACGGTGGCCAGCACGACAGTCATTCGGCAATCCTTTCACGTCCTTGAGACCTTGGCCACCGCCCTCTTCGCCGCAGTATCGCGGCAAGCCGGTGTCCTTCTGACGGACAAGGCGATTGTTCCACCCTGCCCGCTGTCCCTCAAGCGCGCCGCGATCTCTCAGATCCGCATGCCGCGCTTTATCTTGTTGTTTTTGCGCATGTCTTTGTCCCGAAACCGGTGACCACTTTCGAGAGACATACGCTAGACGCTTTCAGCGCCGCTCCCGTTCCATTTCCCTTGCATTTTGAAGGAGGCAATCCTGTTGCAGGGCGGCGGCGCGCAGGACCGCAGGTGCACAAAGGTCAATCGAAGCTCAGGACGATCTTGCCGATATGTTCGGAGCTTTCCATCAGCCGGTGCGCGGCGGCGACATCGGCGAAGGGAAGAACCGTGTGGATGACGGGCGCGACCTCACCCGCTTCGAGACGCGGCCAGACCTCCGACTTAAGGTCGTCGCGGATGGCGCGCTTCTCTTCCGGGCTGCGCGGCCGCATGGTCGAGCCGGTGACCGTCAGCCGCTTGACCATGATTGGCCGGAGATCCGCCTTTTCGGCCACGGCGCCGCCGAGGAAGGCGATGATCGACAGGCAGCCATCCTTGGCCAGCACCTGCAGGTTGCGATCGAAATAGGCGGCACCGATCATGTCGAGCACGGTATCGACGCCCTTGCCGCCGGTATCTGCCTTGATGACCTCGACAAAATCCTCCGTCTTGTAGTTGATGGCCTTGGCCGCACCGAGCTCAACGCAGGCGGCGCATTTTTCCGCAGATCCTGCGGTGGTGTAAACGGTGGCGCCGAAGGCTTTTGCGAGCTGGATCGAGGTGGTGCCGATGCCCGACGAGCCGCCATGGATCAGCACCGTCTCGCCGTCGGTCAGGCCGGCCATCTGGAAGAGGTTGGCCCAGACGGTGAAGAAGGTTTCCGGCAGGGCTGCGGCCTTCACCGCATCATAGCCCTTTGGCCAGAGAAGCGTCTGGCTGGCGGGAACGGCACAATACTCCGCATAGCCGCCGCCATTGGCGAGGGCACACACCTTGTCGCCCAGCGTGAAGCCGGTGACGCCTTCGCCAAGGCCTGCCACTTCGCCCGCGATCTCCAGCCCGAGGATCGGACTTGCATCCTTCGGCGGCGGATAGCTGCCCTGGCGCTGCGCGACATCCGGCCGGTTAACGCCCGCGGCCTCGACCTTCACCAGGATTTCTCCGGCCCGCGGCGTCGGCACCGGCCCTTCGACGATGCGCATGACCTCGGGCCCGCCCGGCGTGGTGAATTCGACATGGCGCATGGTGGAAGGAAGGGACATGGGAAGCACTCCGGTTGCAGTGGGAGTGCAATAGCTAGGGCACGGCGTGCGGATTGGGAAGGTGGTTGATGGTCGCGGGTTGGCAATCAGGACGGCGAAGAAGCCCCCGACTCAGCGCAGAGGTCGCATCGCATGAATGTGGCGACTTGCGTCTCCCTGTAGGGTCCGAAAGGACAAAATCCCAGAGATTCATAAACGGCGCGCGCCTCGATATTGCGCGTTCCCACTTCAAGCAGAAGCGTTTCCTGTGCCTGGCTGTGCGCAAGCTTTAGACATTCCTGCATAAGCCGGCGCCCAATGCCCTTGCGGGCCTGTCGAGGATCAACAATCAGACGCTTGACCTCGGCCTGTCCCTGGCCAAGATCGAACAGAACGACGCAGCCGACGGCCTGAACCCCAAGCCGGGCTATAACAACATATGTGCCGGGTCGATCAAGACTGCGGCGGGTAATCGGTTTGCGGTATTCCCCGGGATAAAGACGCGCTGCGGCGGCATCCGACAACTGCAGTAGTCGATCAACATCCGGTTGCTCTGCGGCTTCAACGGCGATTTCAAGCGGCGGTTGATACTGCTCCGACATGCTATCTCGCGACCTCCCGCGGCTTGGTTCCAGTGAACCCTAGTTCGCCAGCGCGGCCCTGTCCTGATTATCCAGCTGCTCCACGAGAGCCAACAACTGGTCTTCCTGGCTGAGCGCCGCCGCCTCGCTAAAGCCAAGCAAATCTCCCGAGGAAACATTCAATGTCTGCAGCAAATGGTCGATGAAGGGCCTCGATCCCGGCCCCAGATTGCGAGCCGCCAGGAATGCTCCAATTTTTTCAGCGGACAATTCGCCTTCCAGATAGCCAGCCTGCCGGTGACAGGCAACGTCCTGAAAAAAGTCAAATGCCTGCTGAACCGAAGACTTGTCCGCGGCGGCCGGAGGGAATCCTTCATTATCCAGTACCACGCAAGTTCCACCCAAGATCAGCATATTGTAGCCGGTCATCTGCTTGAACAGACTCCTGTCGGCGTCACTGGGATATACGAAACCCTCGTTGCCGATCAGGCTGAAATCCTGATCATTCAACTCCAAGACGAGCGCGCGTGCAGCAAAGCTTTTCTCGGACCAATTCTGGCCTTTTATATCAAAGCTGTAGCGGCCCTCCTCATCTTCGCTGACACGTTTTGCGATAGACGGATCCTGACACAGGTTGTCCAGCATCTTCTCAAGATCCGCGCGCGCCGCCGTGCCAACGGCTTCAGAAAAACCACCGGCGCAATCCTGGGCCTTTGCAGGCTTGGAGTAGGATGAAGACGTTCCGTGGCTGCAAGGCACTTGCATGAATGGCACTCCCCCAAAAAAACCAATTGCGTGAATAAAATCTAGAAAACACCTTATAGGTGCATCCTTGCGCGTGGCTTTTGGAAGAATGTGGTTGTGACGGCAAGCCAACCCCTGCCGCACTTCACATTCCGAGCGCTGCAATCTCCAGCCCGCTCTCGCCGTCCTTGGCGCGCTTCTTCAGCTCGGCGATTTCCGTGCTGATCGCGTCGACGTCGTCGATGACGCGGCCGGCGGGGAGTTCGAGCACGCCGATGGAGCAGCGCATCAGCGGGAAATCGCGGGCGTGGCCGAGGCGGTCCTCGCCGCGGATGCGACCGGACTTCCGGTCTGCTGTGGAATAGAGTTCGATCACGTCGTCATGGAAATCCGAGAGCAGGCGTTCGAGGATTTCGGTGAGATCCTCGCGGGTCCAGTCGGTGACGCCGATAAAGAAATCGTCGCCGCCGACATGGCCGAGAAAATCGCCCTCGGAGAAGAAATAGCGGCGCATGAGGGCGGCGAAGAGCGAGATGGCGTGATCGCCCTGGTGGAAGCCGTAATGGTCGTTGAACGGCTTGAAGTGGTCGAAGTCGCAGTAGCAGAAGAAGCGCGTGGCATCGCCGTCGAGCGCGCTGTCGCGCATGAAATCGCGGATGGCGCGGTTGCCCGGCAGGCCGGTGAGCGGGTTCTGGTCTTGCGCCGTCTTCAGCTGTTTCTCGTTGATGATGCGGATCAGCGAGGCGGCAGACACGACGCCGGCATAACGCATGTTTTCCGTCAGGATGACGCAGTCGGAGCCTTCCATGTTGGCGAAGATGGTCATCAGCCGCTCGGCATCGGCATCCAGCCCGACGATCGGGGCTCGGTCGACGAAATGCGAGATCGAGCGTTCATAGACCTTGTTCTTGAGGAGATCGCGGCCGAAGGGCTGGTAGATGTATTCCTTCAAATGCCGCTCGTTGATGATGCCGCGCGGTTCCCCATTGGCGTTGAGCACGGGGAAGAAACTCTGGCCCGGATGGCGGCGGAAGAGATCGAAGACGTGTTCGATGCTTTCGTGCTCGAAAACGGTAGGCAGCGCCTCGATCTGCTTGCGGATGAGGATCTCGTCGAGCGACTGGCCGGCCCGACGGGCCTTGCCGACATCCTGCAGATGCGGAAAGGCGCTTTTGAGCTCTGCCATCAGCGTGGTCGGGCGGGCGATGAACCAGCCCTGCACGAGATCGACGCCGAATTCGCGACAGGCGAGGAATTCCGTTTCGGTCTCGATACCCTCGGCAATGACGCGCACGCCGAGCACATGACAGAAGTTGACGATGTTCTTGACCAGATGGCGCTTGCGCGGGTTGTGGTCGAGGCCGGCGATGAAATGGCGATCGATCTTCACATAGTCGACCGGGTAATCGCAGAGCAGCTTCATCTCGCCATGGCCAACGCCGAAATCATCGATGGCGAGCTTGAAGCCGGAGCGGCGCAGGCGCTCGACGAGCCCCGCAAATTCCGGCACCTGGGTGTTGTCGAAGCGCTCGGAAAGCTCGAAGCAGATGGACGACGGCGGCACCTGCGCCTTGCGCAGCTGGTCGAGCAGCGTGTCGATCAGCGCATTGCCCTCGCGGATCAGCCGGACATCGAGGTTCAGAAAGAGCGTGGCGCCGGCGCGATCCGGCAAGGCGGCGAACTTTGCCACGGCGCGGGTGGAGACCATCTGCTCCAGCGCCAGAAGCTGGCCGGCTTCGGCGGCATGGTCGATGAGGTCCAGCGGGCTGTCATAGCCGATGCGATCATGGCCGCGCAGCAGGCTCTCATAACCAAAGACGGCGCCGGTTCCGACCTCGACGATCGGTTGGAAGGCATTTTCCACCACCAGCTTGACGAGCGTGACGAGCTGATCGCCGGCAAAACGCCGGGCGTTGGGCTGAGCCTCCATCAGCTGCGACACCATTAGAAACTCCTGGATTATCCCTTTGTTTTAATGGGTGAAATCTGCGTCACAAGCGTCAACAAATCCTTTCCTCAAAATGACAGTTCCATGAAGTTTACCCGGCATTTGTGGTGTGTTTGATGCAGTCCGATTTTTATTGATTGATCAGTCAATCAAAACTATGCTGACGTCTTCCAAGGAGACATCATGCCGAAGATCGGAATGGAACCGCTGCGTCGAAAGGCGCTTGTGGACGCAGCACTGAAGACGATTGGCCATCATGGCTCGCTCAGCGTCACCATGTCGGAGATCGCCCGCGAGGCCGGCGTTTCGGCAGCGCTTGCGCATCATTATTTCGGCTCCAAGGACCAGCTTCTGATCGAGACCATCCGCTCGCTGTTGCGCCAGTTGAAGGCGGATGCGGTTCTGGCGCTGGCTGAGGCGCAGACGCCGCGCGAGCGGATCTCGGCCGTCATCCGCATCTCGTTCCAGGCCGATCAGTTCGCCTCCGATGTGGTGGCGGCCTGGCTTGCCTTCTACTCCGAGGCGCAACGCTCCGAAGAGGTGCGGCGGCTGCTGGCACTTTACGCGCGACGTCTGCATTCGAACCTCATGTCGGGATTGAGGCCGCTTTGCGGACCTGAGGCAGGTCGGATTGCCGATGGCGCGGCGGCAATGATCGACGGGCTCTATATCCGGCAATCTTTGAAGGCAGCCCCCCTTTCGATTGATGCCTCTGTCGCATTGGTCGAGGATTATGTGGCGGGTCAGCTTGCCTCCCACCCTCTCCTTGAGGGGGAGGGTCGGACCAAAGGTCCGGGGTGGGGTGACGCATGAGCCACGAATGCCGAGCGTAGCGAAGACTTGAAATCACCCCCACCCGCCGCTTCGCGGCGACCTCCCCCCTCAAGGGGGAGGTGGAGAGAAACCACCCGTCTGGAGACAAGACATGAAAGCCCAACCGCAAGCCTCGCATTTCATTGACGGCGAGTATGTCGAAGATACCGACGGCACCGTCATCGAAAGCATCTATCCGGCGACCGGCGAAGTGATCGCAAGGCTGCACGCCGCAACGCCTGCAATCGTCGAGATGGCGATCGCCTCTGCCAAGCGAGCGCAGAAGGAATGGGCCTCGTGGAGCCCGGCGGCGCGCGGTCGCGTGCTGAAGAAGGCCGCCGAGATCATGCGCGAGCGCAACCGCGAACTCTCCGAACTCGAAACCCTCGATACCGGCAAGCCGATCCAGGAAACCATCGTCGCCGACCCGACTTCGGGTGCCGACAGTTTCGAATTCTTCGGCGGCATCATCGCAACCGCCATGAATGGCAGCCAGATCCCGCTGGGGGGTGACTGGGCCTATACCAAGCGCGTGCCGCTCGGCGTGGTCGTTGGCATCGGCGCCTGGAACTACCCGCAGCAGATCGCCTGCTGGAAGGGCGCACCGGCGCTTGCCGCCGGCAATGCCATGGTGTTCAAGCCTTCGGAAGTGACGCCGCTCGGCGCACTCAAGATCGCCGAGATCCTCATCGAGGCCGGCGCACCCAAGGGCGTCTACAATGTCATCCAGGGCGACCGCGAAACAGGTCCGCTGCTGGTTTCCCATCCCGACGTCGCCAAGGTTTCGCTGACCGGTTCCGTGCCGACGGGGCGCAAGGTGGCGGGTGCCGCCGCCAGCCAGCTGAAGCATGTGACGATGGAGCTCGGCGGCAAGTCGCCGCTGGTCGTCTTCGACGATGCCGATATCGACAGCGCGATTTCGGGCGCCATGCTGGGCAATTTCTATTCGACCGGCCAGGTCTGCTCAAACGGCACGCGCGTCTTCGTGCAGAAGGCGATCAAGGAGACCTTCCTCTCGCGGCTCAAGGCCCGCACGGAGGCGATCGTGATCGGCGATCCGCAGGACGAGGCAACGCAGATGGGACCGATGGTCTCGCTGAGCCAGCGCGACAAGGTCATGTCCTATATCGACAAGGGCAAGGCGGAGGGTGCGACGCTTGTCACCGGCGGCGGCATTCCAAACAGCATTACCGGCGAGGGCTTCTACATCCAGCCGACCGTGTTTGCCGATGTCACCGACGACATGACCATCGCGCGGGAAGAGATCTTCGGGCCTGTGATGTGCGTGCTCGATTTCGACGACGAGGCCGAGGTGATCGAACGGGCCAATGCCACCGAGTTCGGTCTTTCAGCCGGCGTGTTCACCGCCGATTTCTCCCGTGCGCATCGCGTGGTGGATCAGCTGGAGGCCGGAACGCTGTGGATCAACACCTATAATCTCTGCCCGGTCGAGATCCCCTTCGGCGGCTCCAAGCAGTCGGGCTTCGGTCGCGAGAACTCGGCAGCGGCGCTGGAGCATTATTCCGAGCTGAAGACGGTCTATGTCGGCATGGGCAAGTGCGAGGCGCCGTATTGAGATGAGCGTGGCCGTCGCGCAAATTCGCCCCCCTCTGCCCTGCCGGGCATCTCCCCCACAAGGGGGGAGAGCGGATGTCGGCTGGGCGCGCAACCGACAAAAAACCACGAGCACATGGCCGGTCGGACGTTCAGGAGGCACAGCGCTGGCGGCCACTCTCCCCCCTTGTGGGGGAGATGTCGGCGGAGCCGACAGAGGGGGGTACCCCCGGCGACAGAAAGACGGGCGCAGCTTCGCCCCCCTCATCCGCCCTTCGGGCACCTTCTCCCCGCTGGGGAGAAGAGGGAGCGCGCGGCGATTGCGTGACCTCCTCTCCCCTCGGGGAGAGGATGGCCGAGCGAAGCGGAGCTCAAGCGCAACGCGTTGCGCTGGGGGGGAGAGGGCGGCGCGGTTCAACCTTCAGAAGCCTAACCGCGGCAGAAATTCACACTACGATGTCATCGAGATCGACGTTAAGTGCCACCGCAATACGCTTCAGCACGTCGACGGAACCGGTCTTCTTTCCGCTCTCGATTTCCGAAAGGTAAGGCTGGGAAATGCCGGCGGCCATGGCGAGGTCGGAGACGGTCATCTTGCGGTAGGTGCGGAAAACACGGACAGGGTTTTCACCGTTGGCACGTGCCTCGACGATGTCCAGTGGCCAGACTTCCTGCCCTGCCGCAATCTCAGCCAGGACAGCACTTGCTTCCAGACCGTCAATCAGGTCTTCGTAGTCTTCTTCGCTGAGCAAGACATAAGCCTTGCCCTCAATTTCGATTCTCTGAATCCGTCCCATGGCCTCTCATTCCTTGTAGATGCTGCCGCGCGGACCTGCCGCCACAACCAGGACAATCCTACCCTGATCGTCAATGATGACGCGATCGTCGCCAACCCGGATACGCCAGAAGGGCATGCCCTTCATCTTCTTGATGTCGACCCTTTCGCCTCGAGCATAGGCCTTTACCTTCGCGATGATCGCGAGACGGCGCTTGGGTTGCATGCTCTGCAGCGCCTTGTCAGCGCGCTGCGACACCACGACTTCCTTCATCCTGCCGCCTTCGCTCTCAGCGATGTCGATACGCAAGACTATAGCGTATCGCGATACACCTGTCACCTTCGCCACTAACGCTGGACGCCTTCCATGACAATGCAAGCAGACTTCATCATCATCGGTTCCGGCTCGGCCGGATCGGCGCTAGCCTATCGCCTCTCGGAAGACGGCAAGCATACCGTCATGGTTCTGGAATATGGCGGCTCGGATATCGGGCCGTTTATCCAGATGCCGGCGGCCCTTGCCTGGCCGATGAGCATGAAGCGTTACAACTGGGGTTATCTTTCCGAGCCCGAGCCGAACCTCAACAACCGGCGGATCACAGCACCCCGCGGCAAGGTGATCGGCGGGTCGTCCTCGATCAACGGCATGGTCTATGTGCGTGGTTCGGCCGAGGATTTCGACGGTTGGGCCGAGAGCGGTGCTGCCGGTTGGTCTTATGCCGACGTTCTTCCCTATTTCAAGCGCATGGAAAATTCCCACGGCGGCCAGGAGGGCTGGCGCGGCACGGATGGGCCGCTGCATGTGCAGCGCGGACCGGCGAAAAACCCGCTGGTACGGGCCTTTGTCGAGGCGGGGAAACAGGCGGGCTTCGAGACGACCGAAGACTATAACGGCGAGAAGCAGGAAGGTTTCGGCCTGATGGAGCAGACCATCTGGCGCTCGCGCCGCTGGTCTGCCGCCAATGCCTATCTGAAGCCGGCGATGAAGCGGCAAAATGTCGAGTTGGTGCGCTGCTTTGCCCGCAAGATCGTCATCGAAAACGGCCGCGCCGTCGGCGTCGAGATCGAGCGCAATGGCAAGATCGAAGTGGTCCGGGCCAATCGCGAGGTGATCGTTTCGGCCTCGACCTTCAACACGCCGAAACTGCTGATGCTCTCCGGCATCGGACCGGCGGCACATCTGAAAGAGAGGGGCATCGAGGTGAATGTCGACCGGCCGGGCGTCGGCGCCAATCTCATGGACCACATGGAGTTCTACTTCCAGCAGGTCGCGACCAAGCCCGTTTCGCTCTATTCCTGGCTGCCCTGGTTCTGGCAGGGGGTTGCGGGCGCGCAGTGGCTGTTTGCCGGTCGAGGTCTCGGCGGATCAAACCAGTTCGAATCCTGCGCCTTCGTGCGCTCGGCACCGGGCGTGAAGCAGCCTGATATCCAGTTCCATTTCCTGCCCGTCGCAATCTCCTATGACGGCAAGGCGGCGGCGAAGAGCCACGGCTTCCAGGTGCATGTCGGCTACAACCACTCAAAGTCGCGCGGCAATGTCACGCTCGCTTCAGCCGATCCGATGGCCGATCCGGTGATCAAGTTCAACTATATGAGCCATGAGGAGGACTGGGTGAAATTCCGCCACTGCGTGCGGCTGACGCGCGAGATCTTCGGCCAGAAGGCTTTTGATCCGTTCCGCGGACCGGAGATCCAGCCGGGCGAAAGCGTGCAGACGGATGATGAGATCGACGCCTTCCTGCGCGAGCATCTGGAAAGCGCCTATCACCCCTGCGGCACATCGAAGATGGGGGCGAAGGACGATCCAATGGCGGTTGTCGATCCGGAATGCCGGGTGATCGGCGTGGAGGGTCTTCGGGTCGCCGACTCATCGATCTTCCCGAAGCTGACCTATGGCAACCTGAACGGCCCCTCGATCATGACCGGCGAGAAGGCGGCGGACCATATTCTGGGCAAGACGCCGCTGCCCCGTTCGAACCAGGAACCGTGGATCAATCCGCGCTGGGAAACGAGCGACCGCTGAAGAACCACGGGCTCGACATCGACTACTGTCCGCGCAACACCGTTGCCGCCAGCGAGAAGGGGCTAGAGATCGTTTGCGCGGCAGCGTCGAAGACGAAGGCACCGGCATCGCCGAGACGGGCCGCGGCGGCCGGACGGCTCAAGGCGCCGGCCAGAACCTGCGCATCGACGAAGCGATTGTGGTTGGTCGAATCGACCGGCGGCAGTGACGAGATGTCGATGATGGTCACGCCGGCCTGCTTTGCGACCTCGGCCACCGTCGCGTTCGTCACGTCGAGCGAGCCGACGCGCTGCGTGCCGGCACCGAGGAAACGCGAGACGAGGAGCGCGCGGTCGTCGGGAGCGACGAGCACGGTAATCGGGGTTTTCATGCGGCCGATCACGCGCATCTGGGCGACAAAGACATCCTCATCGATATCAGGTGCTGCGAGCACGACACGCAGGCGATCAAGCACATCCTGGCGCCCCTCGAGCTTCAGCTGGCGCAAGGCCTCGACAGTCAGCCAGCCGCCCATCGAGTGGGCAAAGACATCGACCTCGCCGCGCCCTGCCCTGGTGAGATCAACGAGAAGGGCGGCGAGCGCGTCGCGGGAATAGGTCGCAGCCTCCTTATCGGCAACATAAGCGGGGATGGCGGCAAAGGACGGCCAGGAAAAGAGGATCGGCGTACCGCCGATGTTGGAATCCGTCTTCAGCTGCGCCAGCCGGTAGAGCGCCTCCTGGAAGTTATAGTTGTAGCCGTGCACGAAGACGCCGGGTTTCTGGCCCTTGGCGGCGTTTGCGGCGATGTCGCGCAGCAAGGCCTCGCGCCCGAGGGCGTCCTGCGCCATGACGGCGAAATCCGTGCGTGGATTGACGGTTTTGCCCTTCGGCCACTCGATGTTCGCGGGCTTGTGATTGGGGGGAATGGAGACGTCAAAGCGGGCGTAATTCGGCTCGATCGATTTCTCCGTGGTGAAAACGTTCTCGCCGGGCTTGGCGCGGTCACGGGTGGTGACAGTCAAGATGCGTTCGACCCGCTGCGGCTTGAAATCGGCAGCGGTGACAGAGGCAATGGTTTCCGGGCCGGGCCGCCCTGCGCAACCTTGAACAGCAAGACAGACGAGTGCTGTCGCGGCCACCGTGAGGAAAGGGGTTTTTCCACGCGACGCAGAAGATGAAAAACGCATGTCCCGGCCTGTCCTTGTCATCGAGATCATTCGATCCGGGGGCCACTCCCCCGGCCCGGCATTCTGCCGGTGTCTGAAGCGCGACCTATAATGGCTTCCACATGCTTCGCCAAGCGCTGGCCCCATCGCAAGTCCTGACCTTCCGGGGATGACGGGCCCGGCGGAGCGGGAGATCATGTCATTTTAGTTATGCATCCGCCCGATATTATTATTTGCCGCCGCGCTGGTCTTCTGCAAGCATAACCGCCGAGGGAGCATTGTGACTGGGAGGAGACACGCTTCGAGATTGAGAAGTTGACCGAATTTATCACCTTTTCAGTTGTTCGATCGCGCGTTGCAGCGTAGCAATGCTCCTGTTGCGTTGACCATATTCATGGGAGGAAATTCATGTTGCGTCGTAGACTGTTTGCCGCGCTTGCCGGCGTTGCCGTTTTTGGCCCTGGCGGCTCGGCTTTTGCCGCAGACGTCACGCTCAAGCTTCATCAGATGCTGCCGCCGCAGGCGACCATTCCGGCCAAGGTGCTTGCCCCCTGGGCGGAGAAGGTTCAGGCCGATTCCGGCGGGCGCATCGCGGTCGAGCTCTATCCGGCCATGCAGCTGGGCGGCAAGCCGGCCGATCTCGTCGACCAGGTCAAGGACGGGGTCGTCGACCTGACCTGGACGCTGTTTGGCTATACGCCTGGCCGCTTCCCGAAGTCGGAAGCCTTCGAGCTGCCCTTCATGGTGACCACCGGAGAGGCCACCTCGGTTGCCTTCCAAGACTATTACGAAAAGCATTTGAAGGACGAGCTGACCGATTATCACGTGCTCGCCGTCCACACCCACGGTCCGGGTCTCATCCACACCATCGCTTCCAAGCCGGTCAACAAGCTTGAAGATATGGCCGGCCTGAAACTGCGCGGCACCTCCAAGGTGATCAACCAGATGCTGGAAGCCATGGGCGCCTCGCCCGTCGGCATGCCGGTGACGGCGGTTCCGGAAAGCCTGTCGAAGAGCGTCATCGACGGCTCGGTCGTGCCATGGGAAGTGACCCCGGCGATCAAGATTGCCGAGCTGGCACCGAACCATACCGGCTTTGCCGGCACGACGGGCCTCTACACCGGCACCTTCGTCTTTGCGATGAACAAGGACAGCTACGATGCCCTGCCCGATGACCTGAAGAAGGTGATCGACGACAATTCCGGCAAGGAACTCGCCCGCCTGTTCGGCAAGGCGATGGATGAAGGAGACGTTCGCGGCAAGGAGATCGCCGAAAAGGCCGGCAACACCGTCATCACGCTGGACGAGACGGAAACGGCGCGCTGGAAGGCCGCCGGCGAAAACGTCACCAAGGCCTGGATTGCCGAGATGGACGGCAAGGGCATGGACGGCACCGGCCTCTACAAGGACGCGATTGCTTTGATCGAGCAATACAGCAAGTAAGCCCATTAAGCGCCCCGGATGCCGGACGGGATCCGGGGCGAACTGTGCCAAGCGTCCAGGAGCCTGTTCATGGGCATAGCCCCTACCCCTACCGGCTTTGACCGGTTTGAAGCCCTTATTCGCCGTCTGTCCTCGTTGCTTGTGGCTTTTGGCGGCCTATGCCTTCTTGCAGCCTGCGGCCTGACGCTGACCTCGGTTGTCGGCAGCGTTGCGCTTCGTCCGCTGCCCGGCGAGATCGAGCTTGCCGAGGCGCTTTGCGGCTTTGCAGTCTTCGCTTTCCTGCCCTATTGCCAGCTGAAGCGCGGTCATGTCGGCGTCGACCTCTTCCTTTCGGCGCTTGGGCCCCGGGCGATGAACATCAGCCAGTTGATCGGCGATATTCTGATCGGCGTGCTTTTCGCCATCGTCACCTGGCGCCACTTCATCGGCACCATGGACAAGTTCGGCAATGGCGAAACCACGCCGCTTTTGCTTTTACCGGTCTGGTGGGGCTTTGCCATCGCCTTTGTGCTGATGGTCGCCAATCTGATCATCTGCCTTTTTGTCATCCTGGCCGATCTGCGCGCAATCAGGCGCGGTCAGGTCATCGTCGCATCCGCCGGAGCCCATTGATGAGCAGCATTGAAATCGGGCTCTGGTCGTTTCCCGTCCTGATCACCCTCATTCTTCTCCGCGTCCCGATTGGCGCGGCGATGCTCGCCACCGGCATGATCGGGACCTATCTCGTGCTCGGGCGCTGGACACCCATTCTGGGGCAGATGAAGGCGCTGGCCTGGAATACCAATGCCAATTATTCGCTCTCCATCATTCCGCTCTTTCTGCTGATGGGTCAGTTTGCCGCGCGCGGCGGCATGAGCCAGGCGCTGTTCAATGCGGCTGCCGCCTTTCTCGGACATCGCAAGGGTGGCGTTGCCATGGCGGCGGTCGGCGCCAGCGCCGGCTTCGGCTCGATCTGCGGCTCGTCGCTTGCGACCGCAGCCACCATGGCGCAGGTAGCGCTGCCCGAACTGAAGCGCAAGGGTTATGACGGTGGACTTTCCACCGCAGCCCTTGCCGCCGGCGGCACGCTCGGCATCCTGATCCCGCCCTCGGTGGTGCTGGTGATCTATGCGATCCTTGCCGAACAGAATATCGCCAAGCTCTTTCTCGCAGCCTTCGTGCCCGGCATCATCGCTGCCCTTTCCTATCTCGTCGTCATCGCCATCTATGTGCGGCTGAAGCCCGAGAGTGCGGGCCATTCCGATCGGCTTGCCTGGCGCGACCGGATGCCGGCGCTGATTGCCGTCTGGCCGGTTGTTGCCATTTTCCTCACGGTGGTCGGCGGCATCTATCTCGGTTTCTTTACGCCGACCCAGGCGGCCGCCATCGGTGCGGTCGCAACCGGTCTCGTCGCCTTGATCAATGGCGGGCTAGACCCGAAATCGCTGCTTGCCTGCTTCAAGGAAACGGCCATCTCCACCGGCATGATCTTCTTCATCATTCTCGGCGCGTCCGTGTTCAACTCCTTCCTCGCCTTCTCGCGGCTGCCGCAGGTGGGCGCAGAATGGGTGACGGCGCAGGGCTTTGCCCCGATGACCGTGCTGATCATCATCCTCGTGCTCTACATCATCTTCGGCTGCATCATGGACTCGCTCTCCATGATCGTGCTCACCATCCCGATCTTCTTTCCGATCGTAACAGCGATGGATTTCGGCATGAGCCCGGAGCATTTCGCCATCTGGTTCGGCATTCTCGTGCTGATGGTGGCCGAGATCGGCATGATCACGCCACCTGTCGGCCTGAACCTCTTCATCATCTCGGCCATGGCGCGCGACGTGCCGATCCGCGAGACCTACAAGGGCATCGTGCCCTTCGTGACGGCCGATCTCCTGCGCATTGTGCTTCTCACGGCCTTTCCGATCATTTCGATCTTCCTGGTGTGAGGGGCGAAAGCTCCTCCTCTCACCACGTATCGGGTTGATCGGGACGGCAGCGCCGGCAGGGGCGAAAGCCCTGCTCGCCTGCCGCGGTCACCGTTTCATAGCAGACGACGCTTTCCGGCCGGGCGGGACGTGCAGCGCAAGACGGACGACAGACGATGCGGGTGGACAGGACGCCATAGAAAAAGCGGCCATCCGCGGAGGAATCGCGGACACGGATGGCCTGCCATTCGGCTGCTGTCGGTGGAGGGGATGGTACGCGCATGGGATACTCCGGAGTGGGATGCGACCGAGCATGCTGCATAAGGGGCCGATCCTGCCACCCGATTGTTGCGCCGGCTGTTTCGCCGGGTGTTGCGCCGGCCGCTTGCGGAATTTCCTGTTTCCGTCAGGCAATCCACGCTAACGGTTTGCCGGTCTTCACCATCATCGTTGCAGGTTCATGGAAACAGCGCTCTATCCGCCCGTCAAAGCCTTTCTCGAACAGGCCGGTTATACCGTGAAGGGCGAGATCGGCGGTTGCGATCTCGTAGGGGTCAGTGCCGACGATCCGTCCGTCTTGGTCGTTTGCGAGCTGAAGATGAGCTTCAATCTCGAACTGATCCTGCAGGCGGTCGACCGGGCGTCGATTGCCGACGAGGTGTGGATTGCCGCCCGCGTTTCGGCCAAGGGCCGGGGCCGCGAGGCCGACAAGCGCTACCGCGATCTCTGCCGCCGGCTTGGCTTCGGCATGCTCGGCATTTCCGACACGGGCGAGGTCGGCGTCATCGTCGGCTCCGTCACGCCGATGCCGCGCACCAATCCGAAGCGACGCTCCCGCCTGATGCGGGAACATCAGCGGCGCAAGGGCGATCCGGCCATCGGCGGCAGCACCCGCACACCGCTGATGACCGCCTACCGCCAGCAGGCGCTTGCCTGTGCCGCAGCGCTTTCCGCAGGTCCGCTGAAGCTTGCCGCGGTGCGGGCGCATGTGCCTGAGGCCGTCAAGATCCTGCCGGGCAATGTCTATGGCTGGTTCGAACGGCTGGAGCGCGGCGTCTATGGATTGACGGTGGCGGGGCATGAGGCGTTGGAGCGGTGGCAGCAGGCCTGACGGCCGCCATCTCGCGGATTGAAACGCGCGTCGGACGTCGAAAGCCCGCGCGCGCCTCTCGCCGTTGATGATCAGGCGCCGAATGCACCGTCTATCGTGTGCATGGCCCCCGTCACGAAGCTCGCCTCCGGTCCGGCGAGCCAGGCAACCATGCCCGCCACCTCTTCTGGCCTTCCGTGGCGCTTGATCGCCATGAAGCTGTGCATCAGGTCCTTCATAGGTCCATTCTCCGGATTGGCATCCGTGTCGATCGGTCCGGGCTGCACGACATTGATGGAAATGCCACGCGGCCCGAAGTCGCGCGCCAAGCCCCTTGCAAGTCCCTGCAGCGCAGACTTGCTGACGGCGTAGGAGGCCATGCCGGGAACGGGCATGCGATCGCCGTTGACGGAGCCCATGACGATGATGCGCCCGCCTTCCGGCATCTGCCGGGCGGCTTCCACGGAGGCGTGATACGGTGTCTGGATGTTGATCTGGAACAGCCGGTCGATGGCATCCGGATCCTGGTCCAGCGCATCGCCAAAGACGGCGATGCCGGAATTCACGACCAGGATATCGAGCGGGCCGCTCTCGCGCACCCTTGCGATGACGGCATCGCGATCGGCACTGTCGGTCAAGACCGCCATGCTGCCGGTCTCTTGCGCCAATTGTTCGGCAGCAGCCTGCGACCCAGCATAGGTGAAGGTGACGTTTGCACCATCGGCTGCAAAGCGTTGGACGACGGCAGCTCCGATGCCGCGGCTGCCGCCGAGCACCAGGACGGATTTTCCCTGAAAATTGGACATAGTCGCTCCTTGGGAATTTACGTAACGAACGCTACATAAACATTCGCACTAACCGTTCAAGGATTTATGTAGTGAACGATACAAAAAATGTTTCAGCACGCGGCCGCCCTCGCCGCTTCGATCCCGAGCAAGGTGTGGCGGTCGCCCAGTCACTGTTTCACGCGCGCGGCTATGACGCTGTCGGCGTTGCCGACATCACGGCGGCACTCGGCATCAATCCGCCAAGCTTCTACGCCGCCTTTGGCAGCAAGATGGGTCTCTATGGCCGCGTTCTCGATCGCTATGCGGAGACAGGCGCGATCCCGCTTGCCGATCTTCTGCGCAGCGACCGACCGGTGGCGGAATGCCTTGGCGCGCTCTTGGAAGAGGCAGCCCGGCGCTATGCGAGCAATCCCGAGACAACGGGATGTCTGGTGGTGGAGGGTATTCGCTCTGACGACCCGGATGCACGGGCGGCGGCCTGCGGATTTCAGCAAGGCGCAGAGGCGGTGATCCGGGCCTTTATCGCGGAGCGCACTCCGAACAAGGCCGGGGAACTGACGGACTTCATCAGTGCGACCATGTCGGGAATGTCGGCCAAGGCCCGCACCGGACTTCCCCTCGATCGGCTCATGGCCATTGCACGGATGGCGACGCATGCGCTCGCGCAGGCGCTGGAGGGGTGAGACTTCCGTTCAGCTCAACCTCAGCGCTCGCCGGTCACGCCTTGCGCGTAAAAACGATGCCGGCAAACATGAGCACACCGGCGAAGGTCACGAGCGACGAGATCGCGACGATAGGTTCGAGCGCAGGGTTGCCTGTCAGCATCAGGAAGAGCGAGGGACCCATGACGAGAACAACCGAGCGTATAGACCAGGTATTGCAATCTTGCGAGTCGGGTCGACGCCTGCTGCGGGTTAAGAGCATAGTAGATGCCGAAGATCGCCATCGTCACCCAGCCAAGCAGGTTAATGTGCGCATGCGCTCCGGTGGCCTCGAACTGGTGCGTGATCGACATGTAAAGGCCAACACAGATACCGGCGATCAGAAACAGGATGGCGGTCCGGAAATACCAGACGGACAATTGCGGCATGATGAATTCCCCCGATACATCAGAGGAAAGGTAACTCAGCTGCAGCGCGGGGAAAATTGCCTGACAAAAATCATTTTCGGGGAGATCGACCCGCAACCAGCGGCCGGACAGTCTTCCGCCATTCCGAACTTGGCCGGCATCGCCCCAGCGATCGCCGCCGGCCGATTGCGGAAAACGGCCCCTTGCGGAGCCGTTTTCCAGTCTTGCGAGACCTTTACCATCAGCGGCGATTGATCTGGTCGAAGACGCCGCCATCACCGAAATGCTCGGGCTGCACCTTGGCCCAGCCGCCGAAGATCGGGTCGTCGATGGTGACGAGATCGAGGGTCGGCAGGGTGGGAAGATCGGCCTTTGCCGCGTCCGGCACCAGATCGGGACGCGAGGGCCTGTAGAAGTGGCGGGCGATGATGGTCTGGCCTTCGGCGGTATAGAGATAGTTGAGATAGGCTTCCGCCTGTTTGCGCGTGCCTTTCTTGTCGACATTGGCGTCGACCACAGCGACGGGCGGCTCGGCAAGGATCGACAGCGACGGCGTGATGATGTCGAAACTGTCGGCACCGAATTCCTTGCCGGCGAGATAGGCCTCGTTTTCCCAGGAGATCAGCACATCGCCGATTTCACGCTGGGCGAAACTCGTCAGTGCGCCGCGGGCGCCGGTATCGAGCACAGGCGCCCGGCGGAAGATCTCGGCCAGATAGTCGCGGATCTTCTGCTCGTCGCCGGAAAAGGCCTTGTTGGCCCAGGCCCAGGCGGCGAGGTAGTTCCAGCGCGCGCCGCCCGATGTCTTCGGGTTGGGTGTCACGATCTGGACGTCGCCCTTGACCAGGTCGCCCCAGTCCTTGATGCCTTTCGGATTGCCCTTGCGCACCAGGAATACGATGGTCGACGTGTAGGGCGCGGAATTGTTGGGCAGGCGGCTGCGCCACTCCGGCGCAATCAGTTTGGCCTTGTCTGCAATGACGTCGATGTCGCTTTGCAAGGCCAGCGTCACCACGTCGGCCTGCAGGCCTTCGATGACGGCGCGGGCCTGGCGGCCGGAACCGCCATGCGACTGGCTGATCGTCACCGTCTCGCCCGATTGCGCTTCCCAGGCCTTGGCGAAGGATGCGTTGAAATCCGCGTAAAGCTCCCGCGTTGGATCATAGGAGACGTTTAAGAGCTCGGCTGCTTGGGCTGATGTCGTCAGGACCAGGCCGGTGGACAATCCCATACCGACCAGCAGTCCGGCGAAGTGTTTCCAGATGCCTTTCATGCGCCTTGCCTCCTCTTTGGCGTTAACGATTAAAGACTACCGAACAAGTCGTCTTAGTCAACGTGAAGAGTTGCAATCAGAAAAGCGATCTCTTTTCGGTGCGGATCTGGGGCAAAGCATTGCCGATCCTGCCAATGTTTCCGAATGAAATTGGCAGCAAGCGCGGATGTCGCAGAATACGACTGCGGGCGGAAGGCGGCATCAAGGCCGGTCAGACGAGCTCGGGCGTCTCACAGGACACGCTATCGGCCAGGCTGGTTGTCAGCAGCACGGCCCGCGTCTCATCCGCAACACGGGAGAAGACGCGGCGGATTTCGCAGTCGGTTTCGCCATCGCAATCCTCGCAACGGCGATAGGCCGTCAGGGAGAGGCAGGGAAGCGGCGCAACGGGACCGTCGATCAGACGCAGCACCTCGCCATAGGTGATCTCGGCGGCCGGGCGGGCGAGCAGATAGCCGCCCTGCTTGCCGCGGCGGCTTTCCACCATGCCGGCACGCTTGAGATCGAGCATGATCTGTTCGAGAAACTTCTTCGGGATCTTCTGTTGCCCGGCAATCTCCGGGATCTGAACCGTTACGCCCGGTTCGGCGCGCGCCAGCAGATTGAGCGCTCTCAGCGCATATTTGGCTTTCTGCGTAATCATTCGTCTCACCCGCGCGGCATTGGAGGCAATTTGCTGCCGCAAGCCTGGCTCGGCCATAGCGCAGATCGGGCGAAGGTTCAAACCTTGATGCAGGCAAGCGGCAGGAATTGCCGCGATTGCCGCGGACTGGAGAGATATTTGCTCCAAGCCCGCGTCACGACGAAAGCGCATTGCTGTCTACACCAAGGGAATATTTGCATAATCGCGAAAACAAGCAGGATAGCCTCATGACCCTTCACAGCCCGGAGCACACGGCCCAAGCACTTGATGCGCGGCTGGCCGCCGCTTCCTTGCAGGAGCGCCTTGCCATCATCGCCGCCGAGGAAGGCCGCGCCGTCTTCACCACCTCGCTCGGCATCGAGGACCAGGTGATCACCGCGGCGATCGGCCTCGCGCAGCTGCCGATTTCGGTTTCGACGCTGGAGACCGGCCGGCTGTTCAAGCAGACGCTCGACCTGATCGCCGAGACCGAGGAGCGCTTCGGCATTTCCATCGAACGCTTCGTGCCGAAGCAGGACGACATTGACGCCTATGCGGCGAAGTTCGGCCTGAACGGTTTTTACGAAAGCGTCGAAGCGCGGCATGCCTGCTGTCATGTGCGCAAGCTGGTTCCGCTGGCGGAGGCGCTTGCCGGCGCCCGCTTCTGGATCACGGGCTTGCGCCGCTCCCAGTCCGGCAATCGCGCGGCGACGCCCTTTGCCGAATATGACGCCGAGCGCGGCCTGATCAAGGTCAACCCGCTGGCCGACTGGTCGATCGAGGACATCAACGCCTATGTCGAGGCAGAAAGCGTGCCGACCAATCCGCTGCACAAACGCGGCTACCCCTCGATCGGCTGCGAGCCCTGCACCCGCGCCATCAAGCCGGGCGAACCGGAACGCGCCGGCCGCTGGTGGTGGGAAAACGACGAGAAGCGCGAATGCGGGCTGCATGTGCCGGAGGCACCAGCTTCGGCGATACCGACGCCGGCTTGAACTGGAACGAGAATTCACCCCCCTCTGTCACTTCGTGACATCTCCCCCACAAGGGGGGAGAGCGGGGCGCCAGCCAATCGCCGCCCTGCCCGGACCGGGCACCGGGTAAGCGGATTTCGGTCTCCCCCCTTGTGGGGGAGATGCCGGCAGGCAGAGGGGGGTGCCACGAAATGCCATCATCGATGGCCATCAAGGCAGACAAAGACCATGCACGTACACACATCCGAATTCGATCCGCATTCCAAGGACCCGGCCACCAAGCCGCCGCTTGATCCGCATCTGAAGGCGCTGGAGAACGAGGCGATCCACATCTTCCGCGAAGTGGCGGCCGAGTTCGAGAAGCCGGTCATGCTGTATTCGATCGGCAAGGATTCCTCGGTGCTCTTGCATCTGGCGAGAAAGGCCTTCTTCCCCGGCCGCGTGCCCTTCCCGCTTCTGCATGTCGATACCGGCTGGAAGTTCCCGGAAATGATCGCGTTTCGCGACGAGATGGCGGAAAAGTTCGATCTCGACCTGATCGTGCATACCAATCCGCGCGGTGCGGCCGAAGGCATCGGCCCGTTCTCCCACGGCTCGTCCTACCATACCGACGTGATGAAGACGGAGGCGCTGCGTCAGGCACTGGACGCCGGCAAATATGACGCAGCCTTCGGCGGCGCGCGTCGCGACGAGGAAGCCTCCCGCGCCAAGGAACGCATCTATTCCTTCCGCACGCCCGACCATAAGTGGGATCCGCGCAACCAGCGTCCGGAACTGTGGAACATCTATAACGGCATGGTGCGGCGTGGCGAAAGCGTGCGCGCCTTCCCGCTGTCGAACTGGACCGAAGTCGACATCTGGCGCTACATCCAGGCGGAAAACATTCCGCTGCCGCCGCTCTATTACGCGAAGAACCGCAAATATGTGGAGCGCGACGGCATGCTGCTCTGGGCGGAAGATCCGCGCTTCGAGCCGCTTCCCGGGGAACAGATCCAGGAAGGCATGCTGCGCTTCCGCACGCTCGGCTGCTGGCCGCTAACCGGCGGCATCCGCTCCCATGCGGCGACCCTCGACGAGGTGATCGCCGAACTCGAAATCGCCACCGTCTCCGAACGCCAGGGCCGCGCCATCGACCGCGACCAGGCCGGATCGATGGAAAAGAAGAAGCGCGAAGGATATTTCTGATGGCTTCGCATCGCGACGTCGGCGGCTTTCGCTCTCCCCCCATGTGGGGGAGATGGCCGGCAGGCCAGAGGGGGGTGAACCCTTCGCTCCGCCTTGGCCGCGCACGAGTTTCGCCTGCGGCGCACCCCCCTCTGTCACTTCGTGACATCTCCCCCACAAGGGGGGAGAGCGGGTTCTCTGCTGCCGCCCTGCACACAATCTCTTCCCAAGGTATCTGATATGACCCAGGCTGCCACCGTCACCCTCGCAACCGAGGCACCCCAAACCGAAGCCGCTCCTGTCATCCGCGACTCGCGTCCGTTGCGCCTCATCACCTGCGGCTCGGTCGATGACGGAAAGTCGACGCTGATCGGCCGCCTGCTCTGGGACACCAAGGCCGTCAAGGAAGACCAGGCCGCGACGCTGCGGCGCGATTCGGGCAGCCAGAACGATCTCGGCCTGCCGGATTTCGCGCTTTTGCTCGACGGTCTGCAGGCTGAGCGCGAACAGGGCATCACCATCGATGTCGCCTATCGCTATTTCGCCACCGATCGCCGCTCCTTCATCGTCGCCGACACGCCCGGCCATGAGCAATATACCCGTAACATGGCAACCGGCGCCTCGACGGCGGATCTGGCCGTGCTTCTGGTCGATGCCCGTGCCGGCCTTCTGGAACAGACACGCCGCCACGCCACCATTGCCTCGCTGATGGGCATCAAGCAGTTCGTTCTGGCGGTCAACAAGTTCGACCTCGTGGCTTACGACCGCGCCGTGTTCGAGAAGATCAGCCACGACTTCAAGGAACTGGCGCTGACGCTTGGCGTGCGCCAGGTGACGGCCATCCCGATGTCGGCGCTGAAGGGCGAAAACGTCGTCTACTCGGCCAAGGCGGAAATTCCGTGGTACGAAGGCCCGACGCTGGTCGAGACGCTGGAACTGGCGACGCTGCGCTCCGGCCAGTCGACCGGTTTCCGCCTGCCGGTGCAGCGCGTCTCGCGGCCGGGCGAAAGTTTTCGAGGCTATCAGGGCACAGTTGCCGGCGGTGCTGTGAAGCCGGGCGACAGCGTTGCCATCCTGCCCTCGGGCCAGATCGCCAATGTCAAGCAGATCGTCACCTTCGACCTCGTGCGCAATGCCGCCGTTTCAGGCGATGCGATCACGCTGGTGCTCGACCGCCAGGTGGACGTGGCACGCGGCGACATGATCGTTTCGCTCGACGCGCAGCCGCAGACGGGCCTTGCCTTCGACGCCCAGATCGTGGCGCTGCAGCCCGATGGCATCGTGCCCGGCAAGCGCTACTGGCTAAAGGCCGGTTCGCGCCGCCAGCGCGTGCAGGTGGAGCCGGTGCAGCAGCTGGACCTGAAGACTGGCAAGTGGCAGCCGAGCGAAATGCTGCAGATGAACGCGATCGGCAAGGTGCATCTTTCCTTCGACGAAACCGCGATCTTCGACCCTTACGAACTCAACCGCGCAACCGGCGCCTTCATCGTGATCGATCCGGACACCAACAATACGGTGGCCGGGGGCATGATCTCGGGCAAACGCACGGAACTGGGCGGACTGAACAGCCATGAGGGCCGGGTCATCCTGTCGCTGCCGGCGGATCTCGCCGAACAGTTGCTGGCGACCGAGCTTCTCGCCAGCCGTCGTGACGAGGTGGAAACCCGCCGCGTGACCACGAGTGCCGCACGCCAGCTGCTCGACGACATCGACGGCTGAGGCCTCTCCACACGCAAAAGCCCGCCGGTATCGCCAGCGGGTTTTTCACATCCCGTGACGGCGCCCCTGGAGCCTATCCTGGGCGCGATGATAGGCGCTTGGTCTACAACCTTGCCAAAGGCGCATTGGGGGCCAAGCGCGCAGAATACACGTGCTTCATTGCGCATCGCCACCCTGCTTGTGAAAGACGGCTGCCCCCTTGCCCGCCATGGGCGCGACCTGGCCGGCAAGGCGGCGCGGGCATCGCGCGCCATGGCCGCGCCGCTTCGTGGAATGCGGCTCTCTTGATCGGAGGGAGCTTATGCCGCTTTGATGCATCGTGCTGCACGATCTGCGTCGCGCAGCCTGAGAGCATCGGTGCGGCCGTCCACGGGACGCTCTATGGGCGGCGTGTCAGGCGGTGATCGGCAGGGCGATCGGCACCTTCGTCCGCGCGGTCGACTGCCGCTCCATCAGCTGGAAGCCGAGGTCGACCTTGGCCGGCGGTGGATTGACGTTTCCAGCGGCTCGAATCAGCATGTCGATCGCCCGGTAGCCGATTTCGTAGCGCGGCACTCTGACCGAGGTCAGCGAGGGGCATGCAACGCCGGACGGATCGAGATCGTTGAAGCCGCAAATGCCAAAGTCCTCGGGCACATTGAGGCCGCGCCGCTGGCACTCGAATAGCATGCCAAGGGCAAGATCGTCATTCTGACAGAAGGCACCATCTGCGTCAGGATGCTCCTGCAGCAGCCTCTCGAGCAGCTGCGCCCCGAGCGAGGCGCTGGTATGGCCATCCACTGCTATCACCAGCGACGGATCGAACAGGCCGGCCTGCATCAAGGCACTGCGATAACCCTCGTGCCGACGGCGGGCGCGGATATCCCAGCGACCGCCGACAAGCGCGATCCGGCGATAGCCCTGGTCAATGAGGTGGCGGGTTGCAACCTCCGCCGCGCGGCGGTGATCGATACCGATCGCCATCTCGGCCGGTTCGTCGCTCAGGTCCATCACCTCCACCACAGGGCACGGCGCCTTGTGCAGGAGGTCTCGGACGGCTTCGCCCCGCTCGGTTCCGATATAGATGATGCCGGCCGGATTTTGCGAGAAGAAGAAGCGCAGCTGGCGTGCTTCATCATCCACGTCGTTGTCGGGCACTGCATATTGAATGCGCAGATCGCTGGAGCGAACCCGATCCTCAATTCCGCGCATCAGGGCCATGAAGGAATAATTGGTGAGCCCCGGCGACATGACGCCGACAAAACCGCTGTTGCGGCTGGCAAGCGCGCGGGCAGCCAGATCCGGCACATAGCCGAGACGCTTGACGGTTTCGAGGATGGCCTCACGCAGAGGCGGCGAGACTTTGTCCGGCTCGCGCAACGCCCTCGACACCGTGATGGCGCTGACACCCGCCTCGGCAGCAACATCCGACAGCGTTATCTTTTCCAGTCGCTGGCGCCGTCGCCGTGTATTCGACCTCATGAGACCCCCACCGCGTAGCACAATCCCCGGTCGTATTCGGCACAACTCAGGAGGCGCCGCCTACAACTCAATCCCCGACGAGGGTTAAACCCTTTCGCGATTACACGCAACGGTTTACCGGGCGTTAACCGCGTCTGGCAACGCCGCATCATATGGTTGCATGGTCACAATTGATCGCGCGGATACGGAGGGTAAGAGCTTGCAGATGCAGCAGAAATTCCGAATATGACAATAAGACGGATGCGCGCGCCGGAGCGCTGGAGCAAGTCAGATTTTTTTGGGGAAATGTTCAATCAGCTGGTCGGAGTGGCAAGATTCGAACTTGCGACCCCCACGTCCCGAACGTGGTGCGCTACCAGACTGCGCTACACTCCGTGACCAGCGGCGCCTCTATAGACCAGTGATTTTATCTGCACAAGCGGGCATCGACAATTTTCGGGAGGATTCTTGATGAATTCATGACAGGCGCTTCGGCTTCGCCTTTCCCGATCAAATCACGTTGCAGGGAAACATCATTTCTGAAGAATTCGTTAAATCCATCACTTGCGCGATGTCACGCGATACGCTTTGACGTTAAGGCAGGAATGGCAGCGTGTGGGGGCCTGTTTGAACAGGGCAACGCTGCCTGATGAACTCCGCAAGGAATGAGGGCAGACACACGATGAAATTGCGCATGGGCATGAACCTAACGCTGATGGCCGCTTTTGCGCTGGCACTTGCCGGCTGCACGACCACGGCCGCTCCCAAGAATGAGGTCGAGACCCGCTGGATCGGCCAGCAGGCCGGCGCCTTCTTTGCCAAGTTTGGTCCGCCCGCAGGCGATGCCGCCGCCGGCAATGCCACGACCTATACCTGGCGCGGCGGCCATAAGACCCGCACGGTGCCTGCCACCTACGAGACGCTGCCCGACGGCAAGCGCGGCAAGCTGCTGACGCGGGCCCGCACCGAATATCTGCGTTGCGAAGTGCAGCTCACCGTTTCCGGCGATTACATCATTCGCGGCATCCGCACGATTGTCGATCGCCCGACGGCGGGTGGCAAAAGCTATTGTGCAGAGTTTCTGGCCGGCGCCTGATCCGCTCTGCAAAGACCCGATCCTGAGAGCCTCCCTGCCCTGCACGGAGGCTTTCCTTTTGTTCGGACCAGCCGTTCACGACCACCTGTTTCCGCCCGGCAAGACCGGCGTTTTTCGCACGAGCCAAAACGCGAAAGGGGAGAACGCCGTGGATGACGTTCTCCCCATACGCAATACTGAAACCGATGTGCTTCTCGACGCGAGACCTTGATGGAAGCACCCTCCTTATAGAAATACCGCGGTTAACAGATGCCTTACGCAAGGTAATTTTTATCGTTAATTTTCAGTTAGCTGCGCGCATTCCTCGGGCACGCTTCTCCGCCTGACCATGGGTCGCTGCGAGCTTTTCGCGCGCTCCGCGTTTTGCGTGGAAAAGGCGCTGAAAAACCCGCAGACCCGGCACTTTATGCCATATGCCTACTTGACGATGTTCTTCCTTTGTTCCAAATCGCTCGCATGACCCAGGAGATCGATACGCTTGGCAAGGCGCTGCGCCACAACATGCTGGTGATGGCCACCTGTCGCAGCTGTGAGAAACAGGCGCGCTTTCTGGCTGCCGACATCGCCGCTTTCTACGGTCATGGCCGCAACCCGCGCACGCTGAAATTCCGCTGCACGGATTGCGACAGCCGGGACTGCAAGGTGACGCTGGTTGAAAACCCGCATGACAGGACACCCGAGACCATCATCTGGCGTCCGGTGAAGACCAGACTGTGACCGGCTGCCGCCGCCCGTGAGAACGGCAGTCTGCCACGGGCGCGGGCCAGGTGGGACCTAGGCCCGTCAGGCCGCGAGCCTGGCGTAGGCCCCTTCCCGCTTCATCAGTTCGGCATGATTGCCAACCTCGACGATACGGCCCTGCTGCATGACGACGATGCGGTCGGCATTGCGGATGGTACCGAGCCTGTGGGCGACGACGAGCGTCGTGCGGCCCTTGGACAGGTCCTCGAGCGCCGACTGGATCTCGCGCTCGGTCGTGCTGTCGAGGGCCGAGGTGGCTTCGTCGAGCAGCAGGATCGGCGGGTCCTTGAGGAAGGCACGGGCAATCGCCACACGCTGCTTCTGGCCGCCTGATAGCATAATGCCGCGCTCGCCAACGATGGTGTCCAGACCTTCTGGCAGGTTTTCCAGCATGGCCGAGAGCTGCGCCCGGTGGCAGGCCTCCAGCACCTCCTCGTCGCTGGCGCCGATTCGGCCATAGACGATGTTTTCCCGCAGCGTTCCGCCGAACAGGAAGACATCCTGCGAGACAAGGCCGATCTGGCGGCGCAGGCTCTCGACCGTCATCTCCGGCAGTGCCATGCCGTCGATGGTGATGGTGCCTGTCGTCGGCTCATAAAAACGCGGCAGGAGCGACAGCAAGGTCGATTTTCCGGCACCGGACTCCCCGACGAAGGCGATGGTTTCTCCCGGCTTCACATGCAGCGCGATATCGTGCAGCACGGGGCGGCCCGGCGTGAAGGCGAAGGAGAGATTGGAGAAGACGATTTCGCCTGACAGCGTTGCAACCGGGCGGGCATTCGGGCTGTCGGTGATTTCAGGTTCGGTGGCAAGCAGATCGAGATAGCGGCGGAAGCCGGCGATGCCACGCGGATAGGTTTCGATGACGGAGCTGATCTTGTCCAGCGGGCGGAAGAAGACGCCGACGAGCAGAAGGAAGCCGACGAAGCTGCCGGTCGACATGGCGCCTGACAGCACATAGGCCGAGCCGACCACCATGATCACCACCTGGACGAAACGCATGCCCATGTAGTGCAGCGAGGAGGAGACGGCCATGACTTTGTAGGCGTCGAGCTTGGTCTTGCGATAGCGGGCATTGTCCTTGGCGAAAAGTTTCCGCTCGTGATCTTCGTTGGCATAGGCCTGGACCACGCGGATGCCGCCGATTGTTTCCTCCAGCCGCACGTTGAAGGCACCGATCCGGCCGTAGATCTCCTGCCAGGTGCGGGTCATGCGGCCGCCATAGATCGAGACGATGGCAACGGTGCCCGGCACGATGAGGGCCGTGACGAGTGCGAGCTCGACATGCAGGTTGAGCATCAGGATGAAGGCGCCGACAAAGGTCATGATGGCGATGAACAGGTCTTCGGGGCCGTGATGGGCCACTTCGCCGACCTCTTCCAGGTCACGCGTGACGCGGGCGACGAGCTTGCCGGTGCGCGCCGTATCGTACCAACGCCAGGAGAGCGTTGTCAGATGCTCGAAGGCCTTGGCACGCATTGCCGTTTCGATGTTGATGCCAAGCTTGTGGCCCCAGTAGATGACGATCGCCATCAGGGCGGCATTGACGAGATAGATCCCAAGCAAGCCGGCTGCAGCGATCAGCGTCAGCGTCCAGTTGCCGGTCGGCAGCAGCCTGTCAATGAAGGCCGTGACGGCGAGCGGAAAGGCAAGCTCCAGCAGGCCGGAGGCGACAGCGCAGGAGAAGTCCAGCCAGAACAGGCCTTTCCAGGGACGATAATAGGCGAAGAATTGTTTCAGCATGCGATGTTCCTGCAAATGTCCGTTGCACCCTCAAAGGGCGCTGGCGAGCGGCGCGCGACCGGGACGTGTTACCACATCCATCGCAAGCCCGTAGACCCATGACAAGGCGTCGGGCTGCATCAGGTCGTCCGGCGTGCCGTTGAGCACAACCTTTCCTGCCTTCAGCGCGATGATGTGATCGGAAAAGCGCGCCGCAAGGTTGACGTCATGGAGAACGACGAGCACCGAGCGTCCGGCTTGCGACAGGCGGTGGACGAGGCTCATGACCTCGATCTGATGAGCGATGTCGAGCGCCGAAATCGGCTCGTCGAGGAGAAGGGCATTCGCGCCCTGGGCGAGCAGCATGGCAAGCCAGGCGCGTTGCCGTTCGCCGCCAGACAGCGTATCGACGAGGCGGCCCTCGTATTCAACAAGCCCGCATTCGACGAGGGCCGCCTCAACGGCCACCCGATCCTCGGCGCTTGGACGGCCGAGCGCGCCATGCCAGGGATAGCGGCCGAGTGCCACCAGCTGGCGCACCGTCATGCCTTCGGCTGACGGCGTGTATTGCGGCAGATAGGCGAGCGCGCGGGCGTGGTCGCGCTGCGACCAGGCCTGCTGCGGCCGGCCCATGGTGCGGATTTCGCCTGACGTCCGCTCTATCTGGCGCGCAAGCGCCTTCAGAAGCGTCGACTTGCCCGAACCGTTATGGCCGATGAGCGCGACGGTGCGGCCTGCGGGGATATCGAGATCAAGGCTGTCGATCACCCGCCGCGGCGCCCTGCCGCTGCCAAGATCGATGGTGAGGTTGCGGATTTCAAACAGGCAGTTCATCGCGTCTGTCTCGTCATGGTGAGCAGGAGCCAGGGCGTCCCGATGAGGGTTGCAAAGAGGCCGAGCGGAAGATCGTAAGGGAAGGCCGCAAAGCGGGCGCCTGCATCGGCCAGCATCATCAGGAAGGCACCGATGAGCATGGCACCGGCGACAAAGCCAGCCGCCGTGGTCAAGCCAAGCATGCGGGCGATATGCGGCGCCATAAGCCCGACGAAGCTGACCGGACCGACCAGCACCGTCGCCGTGCCGGTGGCAAGGCCGGCGACCAGGAAGAGGCACACCCGGGCAAAGCGCGAGAGGCCGAGTGCAGATGCAATCTCGGCTCCGAGCGGCAGCACGGTCAGCCAGCGTGCGGCACAGAGCGAGAAGACCAGCAGCGATACGGCAAGGATGGCGAGGATCGCAGCCTCGACCATGCCTATGGTCGCCGTCGAGCCGGCAAGCCAGGTGAGGATGACCCAGGCGCGGGCGTCACCGCCTGCCATCATCGCTGACAAGACGGCAGAGGCAAAGGCACTCAGCGCCAGGCCGACAAGCAGGATGCGTACGGACGGCATGCCGGATGCCATCGCGGCGCGGGCGACGATCAGGAGGACGACCGCGCCACCGAGGGCGGTCGCAATCAGGAACATCCAGGATGCCGGTGCCGGGATGAGGAAAACCGCAAGGCCGAAGCCAAGCGCGGCGCCGGCCGATACCCCCATGACCTCAGGCGAGGCGAGCGGATTGGAGGTTGTCCGTTGCAGAATGGCGCCGGCACCGGCAAGCAGCGCGCCGGCCGCAATCGCTGCAATCAGCCGCGGGAGCCTGAGCGGCAGGAAGGCTGCAAGTTCCTCGCCGTTGAGAATGGCGAAGCCATCCGGCCCGCGCCCCAGAACCAGCGCCAGGAGCGAGCAACCGACAAGCAGCGCCGCCAGCAAGGCGACAAGTCGACAGACCCTCCCCTGTTGGCCGGCGTCTGCCAACTGGACCTCTTGTGGCGGGGTACGCCCCGAAAGCTTCGGCAAGAGCCAGAGCATCAGCGGCCCACCGATCAGCCCCGTCACGGCGCCGACCGGGAACATCTCGCCGACGGCATGATCGATCAAGAGCACGCCGCTGTCGCAAAGGAGAAGCAGGCCGGCTCCGACCATAACGCAGGCCAGAAGCCGCGATGCTTCATGCCGGATCGGAAGTGCGCGGACCATGGTCGGTGCGGCAAGGCCGATAAAGCCGATCAGCCCGACCTCGGCCGACACCATGGCCGTGAGGAAGACGGCAATTGTAATGGCGATCGCGCGGACGAGACCGACGCGCATGCCAAGCGCTGCGGCCGTCTCTGCGCCGATGGCGAGAATCTGCATCGGTCTTGCGAGGCAGAGGGCGACGGTCAGGCAGGCCGAAAGCACAGCGGAAAGCCTGAGCGCGGCGGACCAATCCTGCTGGACCAGCGAGCCACCGTTCCAGATCACCAGCGACAGCAGATATTCGCCATGGGCGAGCGTCAGTGCCGTGGCGAGGCTCGAGGCCAGGAGGCCGATCAGCATGCCGACGACGACCATGCGAGCCGGTTCGAAACCGCGCTTCGAACCGATCAGGAAGACCAGTGCCGCGGCTGCCGCCGCCCCTGCAAGCGCCACTGGCAGTCGGCCCGAGGAAAGAAGGGCCGGCACAAAAAGGGTGGCTGCGACCAGCGCCAGCTGCGCACCGGCCGAGACACCGAGCACGGTCGGATCGGCCAGCGGATTGCGCAGAACCCGCTGCAGGAGCGCACCGGCGAGCCCAAGGGCGCCGCCGACGAGAAGGGCCATGGCCGCGCGCGGCATCAGGCCATGAACGAGACGGATTTCGATTATGCTTTGGTCGCCGGCAGACCACAGCGCATCAAGCCAGAGCGGCAGGGGAAGCAGCGCCTGGGCGGCGGCGACCCACAGCAGGGTGGCTGCGAGAACAAGAAGGACGGGAAGCGTTTTCATGCGGCAGCCAGAGCCTCAGCCAGCCCCTCGGCAAAGGCGAGTGCCGAGGGAACGCCACCAAAGGCATTGGTGGCGCCAAGCTGATGAACCCGCCCTTCGCGCACCGGCGGCAGTGCATTCCAGAGCCGGGAGGTCTGCAACTGCCCCCGTGCCTCAATCGGCACCGGGTTGACGATGACGAAATTCGCATCGGGGATTTCCGCCAGCCGGTCGATCGGCACCGGGGCTGCGAAGGAAAACTGTGTGCCGCCCTGCCAGGCATTGACGAGGCCGAGACGGGCCAGCGTCGAGCCATAGAGGCTGTCGAAACCGAATGCGCGAAAATGCCGGGAATCGCCGAAATCGATCAGCATCACCGGGCGGTCGGCATGGGGCTTAAGCCTTGATGCAAGGCGGTCGAAGCGTGTTTCCGCCTCGTGCCGGGCTCGTTCGCCGGATCGGGGATCGTCGAGACGCAGGGCAAGCGCCTGCAAGGCATCCAGCGCATGTGGCAGGGATGGCTCGCCGCGCACGAAGAACGGCAGACTGTAGACCGGCGCAACGGCGGTGAAAGCGCCTTCAAGCCTGACATAGAAGGGCGACGAGAGAATGAGGTCTGGCCGGGCGAAACGCAGCTGCTCGAAATTGGGCGAGCCGCGAAGCCCGAGATCCAGCAGGTCTTGCGGAAGCGCAAGACTGGCGCTCTCGGCACGAAAGCGGATCAGCTCGCAAGCCGCAACCGGCACATGGCCAATGGCGCAGGCGGTTTCGAGCATGGCCCAGTCGATGGCCGCAAGGCGCTGAGCCGCAGCGCCCGTCGAGGACGCAGCGGCTCTTGAAAGCGGAGCGGCAAGGCCGGCAAGCCCCGTGGCAGCCACAAGCTGCAGGACGGCACGCCGGCCATAGGATCGGTCAGACATTACCACCGGACAGTCAGGCTTCCCATGACGGTGCGGCCCGAGCCGTAGTAGCAGCCAAAAGAACCGCAATTGGCGACATAGTTCTCGTCGGTGACGTTGTTCAAGTTGAGCGACAGCGTCGCCTTCTCAGTCACCTCGTAACGGGCTGCGAGATCGACCAGCGTGACCGGATCCATCTCAAAGGCATTGGCATTGTCGCCGAAGCGCTTGCCGATATAGCGGATGCCGCCTCCGAGCGAGAGACCGTCCAGTGCGGTATCCTCGGCGAATTCATAGTCCAGCCAGAGGCTTGCCAGATGGGCCGGCGTGTTGGCCGGCATCTTGCCATCATTGGAGCCGACCTGCTGGGCATCCGTGTAACTATAGGCGCCCCTGACGCTCCAGCCCATGGCGATCTCGGCGGCACCCTCGATCTCGAGACCGCGGGACTTGACCTGACCGATCTGGCGGATGCCGGAAACGGGGTTGCCATTGATGATTTCGGTGACGGACACGCTGACATTGTCCTGGCGCAAATCGTAAAGCGCGATCGAGAACAGGCCGTCAAAGGAGGTCGGCTGGTACTTCAGGCCGATTTCCCACTGCGCGCCGGTCGTGGGCTGCAGCTGGTTGCCACCGATATCCGTGCCGAGTTCCGGATCGAATGACGTCGCATAGCTGACATAGGGCGCAAGACCATTATCGAAGAGATAGGACAGACCGGCATTGCCGGTGGTGGCGCTATCCTGCTGGTCGACAATCGCGGCGCCGGATTGGCCGTGCTGATCGGCCCAGTCGTGACGCAGACCGAGCGTTGCACGCCAGCGGTCAAAGGACAGTTCGTCCTGCGCGTAGATGCCGGCCTGCTGAAGGACGAGATCATCCGTTTTCGTGTACCACGGTGCGCCAACGACAGTCGGCGTCGGATTGGCCATGTCGAAGTCCGAGGACGACGAGAATGCGGTCGTCGTGGTGTTGTCATGCTTCCTCAAGTCGAGGCCGAACAACAGATCGTGGCGCAGAAGCCCGGTTTCGAATTCGCGCGAGATGCGGGTATCGAGATTGGCCGTCCAGGTGTCTTCATCCTGAAAGGTCACGCCGCGGCTGATGCTCAAAGGGGCGGTGTAGCCGGATGCGTAAAAGCCGGTATAGTCCCAGTCGAAGGTCTGATAGCGGGCGGATTGATCCAGCACCCAGCCATTGTCGAATTCATGGCGCAACTCATAGCCGATATTCGCCATCCGCCGGTCGGATCCATCAATGGCAGGGTCGCCGATATAGAGATCGCGCAGGCTCTTGTCGTTGCCGCGACCGGTGAGCGCAAAGGGAATGCCGGCCGGGCTGATCGGGCTATCCTTCTGGTAGGAGCCAAGGAAATCTACCGTGGTGGCATCGGAGGGCGACCAGCGGGCGGCAAGCCCAAGATAACCGCGCCGGTTGGTCAGCTCGTCGATATCTTCTTCCGACTTCATCAGCTTGCCGGTCAGGCGGGCTGCAAAGGTATCGGTGAGAGCCTTGTTGGCATCGAGAAAGACATCCGCATCGCCATCGATCGAGAAACCGGTTCCGGCTTCATAGGCATCCTTGAACTGCGCATGTTTCTGAACCATGTTGACGACACCGGCCGGTGTGCCGGAGCCATAAAGGCTCGATGCCGGGCCCTTCAGCACCTCCACCCGCTCCAGGCCGTAGAGCTCGTAAGAGGGCGCGCCCATGGAGCGCATCAGCCGCAAACCATTGAGATACTGCGCATTGCGCATGTCAAAGCCGCGCAAGGAGGGGCTGTCGAAACGCGGATCGACCCCATAGGGCTCGCCAATCACGCCGGCTGTGGTCGACAGGGCCTGACCGAGGTTCTGGGCGCCGCGATCGGCGATCTCGTCACGCGTGACAACCGAGACGGAGCGCTGCGTCTCGAGGACAGCAGCCCCCGTTTTCGTACCCGTGGCCGCGCTCTTTGCGACATAACCATCGGTCGGCGCAGTGGGATCCCCCTGCCCTGAAACGACGATCTCATTCAATTCCGTCGTTGCCGCCTCCTGGGCAAAGGCTGCGGTCTGCAGGGCAAGGAGGCTGGCTCCGGCGAAAAGGACAATTCTGCTGTTCATGGTTCATCCAACAAGGCGTAAAGAATTCATGACTGAATAAGTCTTGTTTTAAGGCGGCGCTTGAACGAATGCCGTGCGATTTGATCGGATCTGCTCAATTTTCAAAATTTCGCCTTGTTTTCCTCAGTCGTTTCCGCGGCGCATCCGGCGCCATTGCGACGGCGGAAGGCCCTGGGCTGTGCGAAAGATGCGGGTGAGATGGGCCTGATCGGCAAAGCCGGTGGCATCGGCGATGTCCGCAAGGCCGCGATCGGTCGTCAGCATCAGATCCATCGCCACCTCCAAACGTTGCCGCGCCATGAAACGCTGCGGCGCCTCCCCGGTGCTCTGGCGGAAGGCGCGGCTGAACCAGCTTTCCGACAGCCCGCAAAGCTCAGCCAGTTCGCTGACTGTGACGCGGCGGGGAAAGGCATCGCTGACGAACCTCCTGACCGCCGTTACCTGGCGCGGCGACAGACCGCCATGATGCTCCGGCCCGTCACTCGACAGGTTCAGCACTTCGGCCAGCATGGCGGAGAGAAGACCATCCAGCATCATGGCCGGGCGCGAAGGCCGCTCCACCTCATCAGCCAGCATCCGCGCGAGCGTTCTGGCCCCTGCCCCTGCCCCTTCCGAAGCGGGCTCACTCGTCAACATCACCGTCTCGGACAGTTTTCCCGGAGAAACGAGACCGATGAGGCGCTGCTGCAGCGGACCTGCCTCCAGGTGCAAGTCGAGATGGGAGAACCGCTCCCCGGCGCCCATGGCGCCCCAGAGTGGCTGACCTGCCGGAACATAGGCGATGGAAACGGCAGACACGGCCTTGCCACTTTCGCTAGTCTTCAGCAAAAGGCCTTTGGGCGGCGTGCCGAGAAGGACGAACAATCGAGGGTCCGGCGAAACATAAAAGCCGCCGGCATTGGCACCACTTTCCACATGCCAGACATCGGCCACAACGCCGGGCCAGCTGCGCACGCACAAGGGTTTGAGCGTGCGGTAAGCCCGTGTTAGCGCCTGCATGCGGGGACGAAAGCCCATCGAAACCTCCGGAAGGAGCCAGAGATGTGAACCTGCCCGACCATCACCGCGACCCGCGACGCCGGTGGCAGCACATCGTTTGCACCGCATCGTTCGTCAATCGCTGAACGGGCGGAACCATCACCGCTTCGCGTCATGCAATACTAAACCCTTTTCGTCAAGTATTCCCGCCCGACCGGCTCCCCACCCGAAGCCGCCAGAACCCGCCAGAACCCGCCTTTGGCAACGAACCCAAGACGCAGGCCCAGAGGGGACCCGGCACCTGGGCATGCGAGAGGGTTAGCGGTACCTTGAGGGCGAATTCACTGGAGCGAACGATCAAGCTGGCGTGGATTGAGGCGGCGAGAACGGTTGAAGCAGGCGGGCTGCCGCGATCTGGATCGTTGGGGGAAAGGGCTGGGGCGCCAGGAACATAATCCAACTTTCTCCACAGCCTTGAATTGCCTCAACATATTGCCATTAAATAGCTTTTCTGTCTAGAGGTGTTCCGGTTTACTGTTCCGGTAAGCGGTTCCGGGGGCTCCAAAATGACACGACGATCCAACCTCATTCGCCGCGAAGGCGGCACATATTATGCACGGATCTATATCCCTGCTGATCTGCGGGACCACTTCCCGAGTGAGGATAAAAAGATCTCGCTGCGGACCAAGGACGAGGCAACCGCAAAGCTTCGTCTCAGTGCCGAAGTGCATAAGTGGGAGGTCAAGTTCGCCGATATGGCAGCACGGCGGCGACTGGCAGAGCAGGACAAGGCAATTGCCGTTTGGGAGCACTACGAAGCCAGGCTGCAAGACGACGTGGAGAAGCGGCGCTCAATGCCGACTGACGCAGACCTGGAGAGGGAAGCAGAGCTTGTCTGGCAACGCATAGACAGGGGCGAAATCCGATCAGACGACATGGTCAGCATGATCAACGGCTATGCCGACTTGGAACTGCTCAAGCGTGCGCGTCAAGACGATGCGAACCTCCGGTCGCGCCGGCTGGCAGCATTGCGCCGTGATCTCGCTGCGGGGCGGCACCTTTTAATCGGCGACAGTGTCCGAGATTTCATTCACAGGCATCGGTTACTGGTGGAAGAGGAATCGAACGAATTTCGTGAGCTCGAGCACCTTCTGATGCGCGCGGAAATCCAAGCACTTGAGCGGACGCTTGAGCGTGATGACGGAGATTACTCAGGCCACCCTACCGATCCCGTCGTTAAGCCGGCCTACGCAGCACCGCGCGAAACAGCGGCACCGGGTCAATCGATCATGGAGCTTTTCGAGGTCTATGCCCGCGAGAACCCGCGCAGCATCACATCGGACACCTTGGCGCAGGCTCGCCGCGACGTACGTCTATTCGTGGACCATGTCGGCACCACCTTCCCCGTTGCGAAAATCGACAAGCGGGCAGTTCGGGAGTGGAAAGCGCTCCTCATGCTCTACCCGGTGAAAGCCGCGGAGTCGAAAGCGTTCCAAGGCATGAAGATTGCTCAGATTGTCAAACACAATGCTGAGGTGGGAAAGCCAACGATCACGCCGCGCACCGTCAATCGACATCTCGCCAGCCTCGGCGCGTTTTGCAGTTGGCTTGTGGCGCATGGCTACATCGACTCAAATCCGACCGAAGGCATGGCACTCGCCAAGGACAAGCGTAAAAAGGTCTTCCCCTTCTCGACGTATCAGATGAACCTCCTTTTCCAGTCGCCGCTATTCACCGGCTGCGAGAGCGATGAAGCGCCGCGTTTCTGGCACAAGCCAGGCGATGTAAAGGTCCGGGATCACCGATATTGGGTGCCGCTCATCATGCTATATTCTGGAGCTCGTCCAGCCGAAATTGCACAGCTGACGCTATCAGACGTCCGGGAACAGGAGCAGATCTGGCTCATGGACATTACCGAGACCGCGGACGATGACGGCGACGACCGCAAGAGCCTGAAGAGCTCCAGCTCCCGCCGTCATGTGCCCCTGCATAAGCAACTAGTTGCTCTTGGCCTGCTTGACTACATTGAGGAGATGCGATCCCTGGGTCACACGCGTCTCTTCCCTTTTGCCGTTCGCAACCAGCGCGGCCAGATGATGGCTGACTTCAGTCGCGAGTTTGGAAGATACCTTGAACGGATCGGAATAAAGGAAGGAAGAGGCCTCTCACTATATTCGTTCCGCCATGGTGCCTTTGACGCATTGCGCCGCGCAGGCCACCTGGATGAGCAGTTCAACTTCATCTTTGGTCACGTAAGCGGCAATCCGGTGACACGTGGCTACGGCGTGCTGAACCAAGGAATGCTCGAGCAGCGAGCCGAACTGGTGGATGCTATCGCTTATCCGGGGTTGGAGTTGGACCACCTGCTTATGAAGTGACGCGTGCCGCGCCACGGGTTTACTACCATCCCACGCTATCACGTCTGGGACGGCTCGATCTGTTACGAACACCTCCCTTGGGGCAACCTCGAACAAGATTTTCCCGAAGGCCTGCCGGCTTCCTTGCGTCCAAAAGCCCCGCCTTTAGGAGAAGTCGCTAATGGATTCCGTGTGCGACCTAATAACTTGTTTCTATGTAAGCTGATCCCCATTCTTCCTCTTCCTTCAGCCTTTGAAAGCAACCGATCAAAGCAACAGCACTCCCCTACCCCTTCATCTCCCTCCGTACCTTCCTCTGAAGGCCGGCAAGCGCGCGCTCGATGACGCGGGCCATTTCCTTGTAGTTGATGTGCGTTCCATGGGGGCCCACTCCGACCCTGCTCCTCTTCGGCATCTTGCTTCCACGTGCCTTATGCCAGCTCAGGAAATAGTCCCGGTTCAGGCGTGCGTGATCCCATCTCGCATCTTCCCGGATCTGCAGACCCAAAACACCAGCGTTGAGGAAGCGCTGCTTCCTGGTCTCTTCGACACGCTCCTTAACCGCAGCAACTGGTCTGGATGAGCTCTTCAAGCTGCCTGGCGGATATGTGCCGAAGGTCGGTAGCCGAAATTGGAAGAAATTCTTCTGAAGCCCCGTGAAGTTGAACTCGGCGAGGCCGTCGAAGTCGGCCAGTCCAGCCTCCTTGCATCCATCCGGTCCCAGCGTGACCTCGATGCGTATGCGCTTCTCCTCTTCCGTCAACTCCTGACGTGTTCCGGTGGCCTTGTTCTGCTTGTCTAGCGTCTTGTTCTGAATCCGCCACATGGCGTGAGGGTCGTCCTCCTCTCCGAGATAGTAAGTGGACGCGTAAGGAGCTGGACGGTCCGAACTTGGGGTCATCCGGACTTGGATATCCCGGAAGTCGTCCTGGCCATTCCGGGCAACGATGTAGTCACCTCTTTTATCGACGATCCCGGGCGTCGCTCGAGGCCACTTCATGCCTGTCGTCAGCCACTTGGTCGTCGGGTAGAAATGTCGGACCATGACGCCATGAAGTCGAGCCCTGGCCTCCTCGCCGGGGAAGTGCGGATAAGCGTCGATGCTCACTTCAACCCCGGTTATAGCCGCCGGAGAAGCGAAGCCGTATTCGCCTTCAATATCCGCGAGCACACGCCGGAGCACACTAAAGTCGGGCTCCTGGACACGAAGGCGGTAGCGTCTGGCGGTTCCACCAGGGCCGACATCCAACGCCTCCGGATATTCCTTGCGTCCCGTCAGTCCCTCGATTCGATGGTTCAGGTGCCAATATTGCGACCGTCGACCGAGAATAAACTCGACATCGATCCAATCGACCACAGAAGCCCACCGGTAGGCTCCGAGATCAATCTGCGGCCGAAGCACTATCCGGCCCTGGAAGCGCCTCTGTGAGCTCCTGAGAGTCTCTTCTACGTAATCTAGCCCTACAGGGGCATCGAGCTCCTCGCTGCGATACATAATGACTGTGTAGGTGGAGGTCATCAATGGCATCCGGCTTCATGTGAAGCGTCCGGATAGGCCGCATCGCGCAACCGATCCACTACCGGCTGAGAAATGTCAGCACGCTGTTGCCAATCCGCAACAGAAAAATGTGCGTTGCCACATGGGTTTTGGCTATAGGGAAATTACCAGACAAGGAAAGACGAATGAGCACCCCACAAAGCCGTATCATCATATTGCTCCGCCCCGTGATGCTGAACCGTCAACGGAACAACCACTCCGGCAGTCCGTAGCAGCAGAGGATAGAGCAGATGAGCACCAACACTCTTCAGACCCCAACCGAGGACCGGGCAGCAATGGTCGATCGGCACTGGCTTGATGACGACGAGAAGCAGATCATCGAAACCGATTTTAGTAACCTCATGTTCACCTTCTCGCCGAAGGACGCAGCGCGGCTCAGCTTTGGCACCCGCCCGGCATCACTTGGCTACATTGAATACCTCCTCGATGGGCACGTGGCGCCTGACGACGAGGAAGCCTCCGAGCAGATGATTGCGCTGATGGATGAGCATGTCGGGCCCGGCTGGCGGTGACGAGCCCCCCAGTCGAAGCTAAGCGGTAGTGGTTCGATGCTGCAAACAAGCTGCGACTGAAAAAAACTGGCTGCGATGCGGACAATCGTCTGCATCACAGCCAGGTGGACGCTATAAGGAAAGTAACGGCAGAGGATTCCACCATGACTTCAACCCCTTCGCACCCTCCCTGCAAATAGGTCCGGCTTGTCGCCGGACCTTGAAAGCAAGGAGAACAAGCATGCCCAATATCGAAAACCTCTATGCAAACAGCAACTGCTATTGCTTCGAGTATCCGCACGAAATCGAAGTCAAGACCGGCGTCAGCGGTCTGACGCTGCCGCGTCGCGAGTTTTACCTGATGCTGGCACGTGATCTGGAGAAGGACGACCCGAAGGGCGCGGCGTTCTTCCGGGAAATCGCAAACCACTACCCCGATTGCGACTCTCGCGGCCATCAGATTGATCGCGACGGTAACCGCAACATCCTTGTCGACTACGATGACTGGGATGAACTCAGCGATGAGGAGCGCCTGATCCGCGGGAATCGTAATGCGACGATCGCCATCCTTGATAGGCTTCGCTTCCATCTCGAGGTGATGGAAGACGACGTGTCGCTGAAGGAAGAGGTCGACACCATCCGCCGCGCGATCAACGACCTGGTCGAGCCGCTGTCGATGACTTGAGTGACCTGGGCGCGGTGATACACCACCGCGCCCTTGCAACCTTCAGGTTGCGAGATGGTAGGTTCGGCGGCGCATTTGTGGAGGCAACATGCTGTCGGCGCTATGCCGTCACTCCTCTCCCGTCATCAGAATGTTTCCGCATCGTAATTGCAGGACACGTGGAAGGCATGAAACGGCGGGACAATGGAACGAGAAACGGGGCGGATATCGATCAATCATTTCGCTCGGCCCACGTCTTGGAAAATATGTTTTCGGCCCTGGCCGGCAAGGCTTCTGACGCGCTGCATCGACACCAAAGTCGAATGCGTTCAACACTACCATTGATTGTTTCAGTCTCGGGCCGGTGCCGTGAGCTCAAGCACCGCAATGTCGATCGGCAGCGCGAAGTCAGACGTTGACACCGTGAGAAAATTTCGATTTTCGGACCTAAAGCGACAATTAAATGTTAAGCTTCGTCAACATCGTGTTGCGCTTCACGACCACTCCAGCCCCTGCTCGTCAACCTGATGACGTCAAAGGTTGACGCCTGCAACTTCAAAAGCCGAGTTAGGTTGTCAGTGACAGCTCGACCGTCAACTTCGTATAGCACCTATAGGTTGCATTTCCGACATGGGAGGCTTGGTGCCAAAAACGTCGGCGGCGCCTAAAGGCATCCCCATCGACATTCCTCGGGAAACCTAGGACTTCAATTTCCGGCTGAAGGATGCCCTCGGTGTTGCGGCAAGGACACGTTGCTAAAAACGTTCTCAAGCAAACACAGCTTATCCCCGAAATCCACAGAGATAAGCGTTTGTTTATCTGGCACCCACTGTGATCGTTATTCAGCTCCATTTTTTGAATTGGAGCACACAGTGACGAAATACAGTATTGAGGCTGTGACTGAACATATCCGGAAGAAGCATCCACGCTGCCCAGACTTTGCCGTTGCTTGGTTTGCCGCCGAGATCGCCAGCAAGAACTGGAAAGGGGCAACCTTGGGTAAGGCGGTCGGCATAACGATGCAAACGCATCTGCGCCACCTCCACACCGACTACGACACTCTCCTGCTCACAGGGATCGATCGAGAGGAAGCGCGCCGGCGCGTGCAGCCGCGTGTCAACGCCATGATAGGGAGCTGGCGGCGGCGAAAGTCAACCAAGACCGAGGAAGCGCAACCGATCAAAGGGAGCGTAGAAGACGATGGGAGGTAACTACCAAAACTGGATCTATCTCGCAGGAATTCTGAACGAGCGCCTCGATGAAAAGGGATATGACGCTTGGCACGCCCTACGCAACGCCGGGATGAGAGGCACGTATCTAACCTTTCTCCTGTCGGGCAGAGCTCGCCTGAGGCCCGAATTTGTAAAGCCCGTGGCGCAGGCGCTGGATTTAGACGAGAACTGGTTGTTCTGCGTCGCCCTTGAAGGCATGCAGCAGTCCTATGACCTTCCTTACGTACGCGAATTCCTATGGCGAATGTTTTCGTTAGTAGAAGAGGCAAAGCTACGAGTAGAGCCAAACCCGCTGGGGGAAGAGCAGAAAAAGAAAAAGAAGGGTAAAAAGGGTAAGAAGAGGAAGACGAAGGCCGACTGACCGAGCCATCGGCGGATCGAACCTCCTGCTCTACAAGCTCCGAAATTTCAGACCGGCGCATGTCATTCCGCACACGCCCGAAATTGCATGCCGGGAATTTTCCCAGGGCTTCTTATGGAGCCCCTGCCCATTTCACGGGTCCTCTTCGTACTTGTTAGCCCCCGAGACATCCCCACGCACCCCTTCGCTATAAGTAATTCATCAGCTTCAACAGATGAGTGCACGACATGAATAGCTTACCCATCCGCGACTATCTCACCGACTGCTTGGCAACCGCAGGTCTAACCCTTGTAGATCTCGACGGTCCATCGGGCTCACCCGAACGTCTGGTGCGCCTCGTTCTGGACGGCACCGCCAAGATGCCGCTCGACAAGGTGCCTGACGTTGCCGCGATGCTCTGCTGTGATGCGAAAGCCTTGTTTCGGGTGGCGCTCACGCAGTTCTACAGTGCAGAGACGATCGCCCTCATGGAGCGTATGCTCGGGTCACAGGAAAGAAGCGCCGGCGAAGCTGCATGGGTGAGCTTTATCAGGAGGATGGCGCCAGATGATATCCAGCCCCCGGATAGATTCGCCAGGCGCTTGCTTGGAACGCTGTTGAGAAGGACCACACGATAGACGCCTCCAGGTCGGCAGCCCCTGATGACCAGCTGAGGGGCGCGGTATAGTTAACTGCGCTCGTCGGCCTCAGCTTTCTTGAGGTAGTCCATGATCAGCCTGTCGCTCACGAGCAATTCTTTGACAAACGAAGCGACGTCTACCTCCTCGGCAATTCTGCCGGCGGTGGGGCTTACGGGGTCAGGTTGGTCCATGCCAGCATTGATCGGCGATGAGCCCCGTTTCTTGTCCATGCCGCTGAAGTCTTTTTCGCTCATTTTTGACCCCTATTTCTACGGCCCCAAGCTCAGCAGGAATCTCTAGTATCGGCACAACTTTACAACCGGAGCACATGCTATCGACCATAAGGCAGAAGTCCCGCTAGGGCGAGTCTTGGCGAGGCGTTGACACTTCACCGCCGTCCGCGTGCATGACAAGGCGTGGCAAGTGAGCGCCGGCCCACGGCTGTGTCGGTCGGTCCCGAGCATCGCTGCCATTCCCCGCCTCGGCGCCGCCGAGTACGGCTCTTAATATATGCGAAGGGGAAGGACTGCGTCTGACCTGAGCCCCGACTTTCCTCGAGTTATCGGGGATCAGAGCAATCAGAGCAATACCCGCGGCCAAATACTCGTCTTTGCGTTCATGCTCTGCGGTTTCAGGAGGAGCATTTTAACGCGATTTCCATGAAACCGGCAGCAGGCCATACTAACGTAAGCGCACGATAGGCGAGGGTAGCGCTCTGGATCGCATCAGTTGGGAATCGACTTTATCTATCTTGAGCGCTATAGAGCGGCAAATTTGTTGAGCGATGAAAATCGACGACGCTAACTTTGGGTTGCATGTCTCACCATGGCGGAGAAGAAATGACTAAGAAGGTTGCGCTGATAACTGGCATCACCGGGCAGGACGGAGCCTACCTTGCTGAGCTCCTCCTGAAAAAAGGATACTCCGTTCATGGGATTCGGCGGCGGACATCCTTGTTTAACACGGACCGCATTGACCATCTCTACCACGATCCGCACGAGGCCGGCGTCGACCTAACGCTGCATCATGGCGACCTGACAGACTCATCAAGCCTGATGCGGATCATTCAGCTGGTCCAACCGGATGAGATTTATAACCTCGCGGCTCAAAGCCATGTCGCCGTCTCGTTCGAAGAACCCGAATACACTGCCAACTCTGACGCCATAGGCGCACTGCGAATTCTTGAAGCGATCAGAATTCTTGGCCTCGAAAAGAAGACACGGTTTTACCAGGCGTCTACGTCGGAGCTATATGGCCTCGTTCAGGAAGTTCCCCAGAGGGAGACGACTCCTTTCTACCCGAGATCGCCATATGCTGTAGCGAAGCTCTACGCCTATTGGATCACAGTCAACTACAGAGAGGCATACGGAATTTATGCCTGCAACGGCATCCTGTTCAATCACGAATCACCTATCCGCGGCGAAACCTTTGTGACGAGAAAGATCACCCGGGCCCTAGCCCGCATCAAGTTGGGCTCGCAAAAAACGCTGTACTTGGGAAATCTCGATGCACTACGGGATTGGGGTCATGCGCGTGACTACGTCGAGATGCAATGGCTTATGCTTCAGCAGGATACTGCAGAGGATTTTGTGATTGCCACAGGTGAGCAACACTCGGTGCGCGAATTTGTTGAATTGAGCGCAAAGGAAATCGGTCTGTCGATCCGCTGGGAAGGGGAAGGTGTCAACGAGAAGGGCTACGACGCTGTTACAGGCGCCTGCATTGTCGAAGTCGATCCCCGGTACTTTAGACCGGCGGAAGTGGAAACGCTACTCGGCGATCCCAGCAAGGCAAAAGAGAAGTTGGGTTGGTTCCCCCGAACCAGCTTTATGGATCTGGTGAAAGAGATGGCGAGCGAGGATTTGAAGAGCGCGGAGCGTGAAAAATTCTTGGCCGAGAACGGATACGATTCATACCTCCGGAAAGAATAGTCATGTCGAAAATCCCAGTTTATCAGCCGCAACTTGATGGCAACGTTTCCACTTACGTAAACGAATGCCTATCGTCCGGCTGGATCTCGTCCAGGGGCGAATTCATATCTAGGTTTGAAGAGGCGTTTGCGCAGTATGTCGGAGCTGAAGCCGCAACGACGGTGTCGAACGGAACGGTGGCAATCCATCTGGCGCTAGAGGCACTCGGGGTCGGTCCTGGGGATGAAGTCATTGTCCCCAGCTTCACCTATATTGCTTCTGTGAACACCATCATCCAGAGCGGAGCCATCCCCGTATTCGTAGATTCACTGACTGAAACTTTGCAGGTCGACCCAGCCCTGATCGAGGCCGCAATCACTCCTCGGACCAAAGCCGTGATGGCCGTCCACTTGTATGGCCATCCTTGCGACATGGATGCCATTGTCGCCATCTGTCAGAATAGAAGGCTTTATCTCATCGAGGACTGCGCCGAAGGGTTCGGCAGCCGCTGGAAGGGGCAACATGTCGGCACCTTCGGCGACGCGGCAACATTCAGTTTCTTTGGCAATAAAACCATCACCACCGGAGAAGGCGGCATGGTCATTGCCCGAGATCCTGAGGTCATGGAGAGATGCCGGCGTCTCAAAAGCCAAGGTGTATCCCCGACCCGTGAATACTGGCACGACATGCTGGGCTTCAATTATCGAATGACCAACATCCAAGCCGCCATAGGTCTGGCGCAGCTGGAGCGGGCCGACGAATTCTTGGCGTCGAAGACAAAATTGGCGGAGACCTATGCCGAACGTTTTGCCAGTCTCCCTGTTCGGACTCACGTCCCCGTAGGCGAGGTTACGCACTCCTATTGGATGTGCTCTCTGTTGGTAGACGACAGCAGGATCAGGGACGATTTGCGCTCCCATCTCAGCCGGGCAGGCATTGAGACCAGACCCTTCTTCGCGATGGCGCACCACATGCCGCATTGTCGAACGGAGCAGGTTCTTCCCATTGGCGAAGACTTGAGTGCGCGAGGAATAAACCTACCCAGTTATCCCGGCCTCTCTTCAGAGCAAATCGAACGCATCTGTGAATCGGTTTCCGGGTATTTTGAGCGCGCTGCTTGAGCGATCGGAGCAAAGCCATGCGTGAATACCTCATCGGAATATGGGCCGCTCGATACTTTTGGATGCATCTGGTCATGTCTGATCTGCGTGCACGCTGGCGGAGGTCATTTTTCGGCATCTTCTGGTCGATGCTGCAGCCGCTGGGTCTGACCATTCTGATATCGATTGTCTTCAGCCGTATCTTCAACTCATCAATAGCCGAGTACGCGCCTTACATCCTGTCGGGCGTCATCGTGTGGGAATACATCGTCTTTAACGTGACCGGCGGAGCGCTCGCCTTCGTTCAAGCGGATGCCTACATCAAGCAAACCCGGCATCCGCTAGCGATTTACACATTGCGAAACGTACTGTCTGGGATGATCATTCTTTCTCTCGCAAGCGTAAGTTTGATCGGCTGGGTTCTTGTGGTCATGCCGCAGAACTTTGGCTGGAGTTGGCTGGCCGCACTGACAATATTTCCGATAATCGGCATAATCTTGTGGCCATGGGCAACAGTGATGGCGTACTTCTCGGCAAGGTTCAGGGATCTGCCACATGCTCTTGGCCTGATCCTACAGGCCATCTGGTTCATCTCGCCAGTCTACTTTGAAGCATCAGTCTTCCGGAGCGGAAATCTGCACGTTCTCCTAGACTACAACCCGATTTATCATCTCCTGCAACTCGTAAGAGCGCCACTGCTACACGGTGAATGGCCGACCTTGACCAATTACCTTTGGTGTTTCGGTGCAGCTATGGTGATGTCGCTCCTGGCAGTCGTGGTGGGACGAACAGCAGAGAAACGAGTGATCTTTTACCTATGACGAACCGGATAGTTCTAGACAAAGTAAATCTTCATTATGCGTCGGTAGCGTTCAAGGAACGCTCTCTGAAGACCATGCTGGCGTCTACGGTTAAGCGACCCGGAGCGCGCGTAAAGGTGGACGACATTCATGCACTGAAGGATGTCAGCCTTTCGATCTTGCCCGGTGAACGCGTAGGCCTGCTAGGGCACAATGGAGCAGGCAAAAGCACGTTCCTGAAAATGGTTGCTGGCCTCTATCCGATCTCATCCGGAGAGAAAGTAGTTGAGGGCACAGTTCGCTCACTATTCGACATCAGCCTCGGCTTCGAACCAGAGGCGACCGGCCGGGAGAACATTCTCTACCGCGGCCTGCTGCTCGGGCTGACACCCAAATTCATGCGCGCGATGGAAGCGGAAATCGTCGAGTTTGCCGACATCGGCGAGTTTATCGATTATCCGATCAAGACCTATTCCGCCGGCATGCAGGTTCGCCTCGCCTTCGCCATTTCGACGGCCGTTGGCGGTGACATACTCCTGCTTGACGAGGTTATCGGTGCCGGAGACGCAAACTTCATGCTCAAAGCGCGCAAACGCATCCGCGAGCTTGTGGAGAAGGCGGAGATACTGCTGCTTGCCTCGCACGACTTTCCATCACTGCGCTCAATCTGCAGTCGCGGCCTAGTCTTCCACCATGGACAATTAATATATGACGGGGATATAGGAGAGGCGGTAGATCATTACAATCGGGTGAACAACCTATAATTTATGCGCTTGACTGAACGATGGAGATACATTGTTTCGAACATTGAGTGTAAACGCTCAAAACGGGCGTATGAACCGCACCGGGTTTGCCGGAGACTCCAACTTCTGAGAGAGTGGAGCCGATATGAGCAAGACAACAAACAAGTTTTCACCTGAAGTCCGTGAGCGTGCCATCCGTATGGTGCTGGATCACGAAGCAGAACATTCGTCGCGGTGGGCTGCCGTTTCATCAATCGCAGCCAAGATCGGCTGCTCGCCAGCCACGCTGCATGAATGGGTCAAGAAGGCTGAAGTCGACAGCGGCAAGCGAGCCGGCCTGCCGAGCGATGTCACCGAGAAGATGAAGGCTCTTGAGCGGGAGAACCGCGAGCTTCGCCAGGCCAACGAGATTTTGCGCAAGGCGTCTGCCTATTTCGCGATGGCGGAGCTCGACCGCCCCTTCAAGCGATGATCTCGTTCATTGACGAACACCGAGGCGTGTTCGGGGTCGAGCCGATCTGCAGGCTGCTGCCGATTGCCCCATCAACCTATTATGAGAACGTCGCCAAGCGACTGGATGTGGACCGCCTGTCGATCCGCGCTCGAAGCGATATCGGCATGAAGATCGAGATACGTCGTGTCTTCGAGCAGAACTTCCGCGTCTATGGCGTTCGCAAGGTCTGGCGGCAGTTGAAGCGTAACCGATGTTCTGCTCCCACGTTGTCCTCGCCGCCGTGATCTGTGATCGCCTTTTCATGGACGAGCAACGGGAGTTTCTCCATGGAGAGTACATTGGAGTTTCTCACGACCAGGAAGTCTGGGCGTGAGCCGAAGCGGCATTGGCCGGACGAGGTGAAGGCCCAGATCGTTTCGGAGAGTCTTCGGCCCGGAGCGTTGGTGAATGAAGTTGCAGAACGCCATGGCCTGAAGCCAAACCACCTCTCGACTTGGCGAACAATGGCTCGGCAGGGCAAACTGGTTCTGCCCGCACCTGAGGATGCAGTGGAGTTCGCGGCGGTTGTCGTTGATCCACCAGTTGCGGAGCCGCCCATCAAGAAAGCCAGCCGTCCCGAGATCATCGTTGGCGCTGTCACTATCCGCTTGGAAGAAGGCGCGTCTGCCGCCCGGATCGCCGCTGTCGCGCGTGCCTGCGCAGGTCCGACATGATCTTTCCCTCGAACCGGGTTCGGATCATGGTGGCGACCAAGCCTGTCGATTTCCGCAAGGGTCACGACGGATTGGCCGCACTGGTCAAGAACGAGTTGCATAAGGACCCATTTACGGGGACAGTCTTCGTATTCCGATCACGCAAGGCGGACCGATTGAAGCTGATCTACTGGGATGGCAGCGGTTTGGTGATGGCCTACAAGCGGCCGGAGGAGCATACGTTCACCTGGCCAGACATCCGGGACGGTCTGATTACTCTTGGGCATGCTCAGTTCGAGGCACTGTTCGCAGGGCTCGATTGGCGGCGAGTTCGTTCTGTTGAGGCGCGAGCGCCAACAGCAATCGAATAGATGCGTCATGATGACTCTGTTCGCAAATTCCGACAGCAAGACGCCGCCCAATTTGATAAACTTCCAGTATGTTGGATGCGGTCGATCTTCCAGACGATATTGCTGCCCTGAAGGCGATGCTGGCTGCGTCGCAGGCGCGTGAAGCCCGCAAGGATGAGCGGATTGAGCGGCTGGAGAGTAAGCGCTAATTTCGGCGCACCTTTTACCACCGACGCCTCTGGCGCATGAAGTGTCCACTTAAAATAGGTGGACGCCAAATATGAGTGACGAAGAGCAGAAACTGCGAGTGCGGCTTGTGGGGCGTGATGGTCGACGCCGCTATGATCCATCGTCAAAGGCCCGGCTTGTAGCGGCCTGCCTTGAGCCAGGGGTTTCCATATCAGCCTGGCGCTTGCCCACGGGGTCAACGCGAACGTTCTACGCAAGTGGGTCAAAGATGCCAGGGAATCCGGGCTGCCAACGGTATCATCACGATCCAGGGAGCGGAGATGGCTCAGCATGCTCGACTGCACATCGACACTGGGCTCGATATCTACTTCTGCGACCCTCAAAGCCCCTGGCAGCGCGGGAGCAACGAGAACACCAACGGCCTGCTGCGTCAGTACTTTCCAAAAGGGACGGATCTCAGCCAGTATGGCGTCGACGAACTAAGCGCCGTAGCCCATGCGCTCAATAGCAGACCACGCAAGACGCTGGGCTGGCGCACACCTGCAGAGGCGCTCGACGGTTTGCTCAAATCAGATATGATCGAGGGTGTTGCGGCGACCGGTTGAATCTGCCCAATACGTGTCCATTCGCTATTCCGAGCGGTTGGCAGAAGCAGGTATTGAGCCGTCGGTCGGAAGCGTTGGGGACAGTTACGACAACGCACTCGCAGAAACGATCAACGGTCTTTACAAGGCCGAGGTCATTCATCGACGTGGACCATGGAGGAGCTTCGAAGCGGTCGAGTTCGCCACCCTGGAATGGGTCGACTGGTTCAACCACCGACGCCTCCTGGAGCCCATCGGAAACATACCGCCAGCCGAAGCTGAAGAGCGGTATTACGCCATGCTGGACGAAGCAGCCATGGCCGCATAACTTAAACGAAATGGCCTCCGGCAAACCCGGTGCGGTTCATTGCGTTCACGGATCAGGCTTCGACCTTGGCCAATAATCATGCGGAACATGCTGATGGCGACGGCGTCCTCGGCTATGGGCAGCGCTACAGATGAACAAGCGGTCTCATAGATGTCATTGATTAATCGTGCTTTTGAGACTTTGCGTCCGACAAGCGACCACGCCTCCGCAACAAACGCTTCGCGTCCGAGTGAAGTGATGCTGCTGGGTGTGGGGAAGCGTTCGATCAACGCCAGAAACCAGTCCGACCGGCTGTTACCGGCAAAGTGGGCGATCTCGGGAAAATAGAGCGGCAGGTAGTGGTTCAGGATGCGGTGCCAGGTCTGGGTCTTGGCTTTAGAGATGACTTCGTGCGTCTTCGACAGTTCCTGCAAATCGTTGATGCCGGCTTCAAGCGGATCGACGTAAACCTGCGTGGCCCCGATCCGCAGCATGTGTAAGATAACCTGTGCATCCTTCGGATCGTTCTTGTCCCAGCCGTTATGCAGTGCCTCTCGCGTTCTGGCCAATGCAACTGAAGAGATCAGTCGCAACTGGAAACCTGCCGCAAGCAGCTTATACGCCAGGGTACGATGATAATTGCCGGTCGCTTCGAAACCGATGACGATTGGCCGTGCCATGGAAGCCAGTTCCTCCACCAAGCGATCATAGTCATCCTTGGTTGCCATGACCGACATACGCCGGCGCCGGCCACCTTCGGGCCGCTCGATAAGGACCTCCTGGCGGTGCTTCGACATATCGATCGCTACCAGCACGGCGTTTGTGGGAGTAGAAAGATATTTGGTCATGGCTTGTCGCCTCCAAAGTGTTGCCTCGACAACTTCACTTTAGAGACCTGTTGACCGGCCATGACCACCGCCGACGGCGCGCTGCGCTACGCATGGCTACGCGCGCCGCCGGCTATGTTAGAGCAAGATTCCCGATGTGCTACGGGCCGGAGTTCATCGCCAAGGCATTGCGGGAATGGATCGCGGCGGTGGGTGCCAAGACCGCCTACATCATGCCGGGCAGTCCGTGGGAAAACGGCTATTGCGAGAGCTTCAATTCGAAGCTCCGTGACGAACTGCTCAACGGTGAAATCTTCTACACGCTCAAGGAGGCAAAGATCGTCATCGAAAACTGGCGACGTCACTACAACACCGTGCGCCCGCACTCATCGCTGGGCTACAGGCCACCGTCTCCCGAAGCCTCTGTTTGGCCTCGCCAAAACGGACCGGCATCAACGCCAGCGGTGGCCAGCAGGCCAAGCATGCACTAACATTCCAACCGGATCACCCCATGGGGGCAGGCCACTTCCGGCCTCGTCAGTAACTTTTGCACGGAAGTTGTTGTCGAGGCCGGCGAGTTCGATAACAACACGGGCAGCGGCGACCTCATGTAAGCGTGCACCGATTGCCAGACGAATGGTGGATATTCCTATAACAATACGGGATTTGGGTACTATGACGGCGCGGGCAGTCGAAACCGACGCATAGGAGTCACTGCGCGGGGGAACGCTGTCGCTTCACTTTTCCAGAACGTTGCCAGCAGTGCGACCTATAGCTGGACCCCCAAACAGCGTGACGCCAACGGCCAGCACGATTGGGCTGGCTGCGGTCTAGCGTTCTCCCACGGTCATTATTCAACTCCTACGCGATGTCCTACAAGTCGGGCTGGTAATCGAGGCTATCACTTGCTATTTAGCCGGTCCGATTAAACAGCTGAGGGCCGGTCATCCTTATGGAAGGAACTGAAGTTTCGAGCGCGATGGGCAACGGGCGCGTGGATAGGACGCGCCGTGTCATGTGGATATTAAATCACACCGCAGCACGCAAGTTTGAACTCCCGATGTTAAATAAGCTTGGGTATGAGGTCTTCGCCCCCAAGATCTATCCAAATGACCCAAATTTTCGAAGTGCCTCCGTTGATGCGAGCTGGGATAGCACGCTTTCAATCCCGGCAGATGATTTGAAGGTCCTCAACGAGACCGACTGGTATTCCGGGGGGAATCGTCAGGCTTGGGAAGTGGCAAACAGATATTTTGGAATACTTTTCTGCATCCTCTTTGATCCGAAGGGGGTGGAAAAGACATGCCGAAATTTTAATGGGCAAATACTTTGGCGGACTTACGGTCTGGCCGGCCAGTCTAACAGCTATTCGAAAGTGCTCCAGTCGTTCCCGCAATATCGCCGTGCGAGAGGGGCTTTCCGTCGGCTTGGGTCGCGATTCTGGTTTGCTGAGGGTTATTCAAACCTTCATGAGATAGAAGACGACTGGATAAGACGGCAGACGGTTTACCTCCCATTGGGGATGGCAGGCGCGTCGTCGCCCGTGGATCAGCCTTGGGTTGGAGGCGACAAGAGAGTCCTTTTCGTCTGTCCAGATGTTGGATTCAATCAAGCCTATATCGATATCTATGCAGAGTTTAAAAAGAACTTCAAAGACATACCGTACGCAGTTGGCGGGGCGCAATCGATCAAGGTGCGTGATCCAAAAGTTCTGGGATACCTTCCTCTCAGTCAGCACCAAGAAAACATGAGACACATGCAGTGCATGTTCTACCACAGCAGAGAGCCGCGCCATATCCACTATCACCCGTTCGAAGCGATCAAGATTGGGATGCCGCTAATCTTCATGGGCGGCGGAATGCTCGATCGCATGGGAGGAAGGGAGCTTCCCGGTAGAGCTAACACGTGGTCAGAAGCAAAGGCAAAAGTGAAGCGCTTGCTCGCCGGGGATACAAAATTCGCGGATGAAATTAGGGCGGCCCAAACAGTCCTCCTGGACTGCATGATGGCGGAGAAGGCGGAGCCTTATTGGTTAGACGGCCTTGCCAGAATTCAAAGGGCAGAAGCTGTCCGCAAAACGTCGCAAAAGCCGGACCGCTATCAGATCGCAGTACTCTCAGCACGCAAGAACCTAAGAAAGGCCGAGGAAGTCGCTAAGGACCTGGTAAACGGCGGCGGCGAACTAGGCTTGAAAGTCGATGTAGTGCTCGGAGTCGAAGTAGCGTCGGAAAAAGTTTCCGGTCGGTACACAGCGATGCAAGATGCCGAGATGGAACGCATTGATTTGCCGTTGCGAACTTTCTCATGGAAGAATATCTCCCAGTCAGCGGCAGAGCGAGCATTAATCTATGCAGACGTCGGTCGTGAGGTCGAGTCTAACGTCTTTATTGCGCCTGACGACCAGATAAACTACTTCCAGGATTGTCATCTTTGGATCGTAGTCGGCGACCGGACGGAAACGCCAATCCTTCCCTTGAAGCCAATCGTCTGGGTGGTCCACGAGTATACTGAAGAATATACCAAGCGGCCGAAGTCTCTGGGTAATCGTATCGCTCGGTTGGGATTGCTTCCCGACGCAGAGGCCGTCATCGTAAAAACTGCAGAAACGAAGTCCCATCTGGCCAAGATGGAAGCCATCGACATCAAGAACATGTTCGTAGTCGACGGCCGAGAAGGCTCCATTCTAGATGTGGTGTTGGAATGCCTGTGAAGACATACGGAATATATTTGGCATATGGCCCGCGCGTCGATCTTCGGTCGGAGGGCCTTGGGAGGCACTTAGCTGAGTTCCTCGCCGCTTCAACCGACTTTACAGATGTAAAATTTGTTATCGCCGCGCCTAAATGGATGCGGGCGCCACTTCACGATCTCTTCGAAAGTTTCGATTTGGACCCTGAAGCGTTCGAAATCATTTCTCCGCCGAGGTCATCTCTAATCGGAATTTTCTATAAGGCGGCGATTTCGTTGACGGAACGAAGGAAGAAACCTCGAACGAGAATCGCCGGAAAGGGAAGACTCAAGCGACTCGTTACCAACATCAAAGCGAGTACGAAAAGCTTGGTCATTAAGCTGGCGAAATCGCGCAATCCTTTGGCGTTTGTACTGACGCTGGCGTCGCTAGCAGTTGCAATTCCGATTGCGGTTTTTCTCGGGGGGGCTCTGATAGCGGTGGGTTTTTCAGTCAGGCTCTTTCGAAGGTTGAGGCTGGGCGCGCGATTGGGTGCCGCAAAGAAACGCCTCAATCGAGACGGATACGTTGCGCGGGCGACTCATACTTTGTACCGACTTATGTGTGATATAGAGGCAGAATCTGTGTCGCAAGCTGCCAACAAATACCGGCATGTGAAGGCTTGGTATGCGCCAGCAGCATTTTGGCCAGAGTTCAACCAGATCAAGGCTCCGAGATTGATGTGCGTGCCAGATGCGGTGCCGATTCATTTTTCGGTGGCCTTCGCCACCGAGGAGCCGTCTCCAGATCGGCGTCTTCAGGATTTCCGTCGTATACAGGACGCGATTGAAGGCGGCGATAAATTCGTCACTTACAGCCAGGATGTCAAAGAACGCACTCTGGTCCATCACTTCCACGTCGATCCATCGCGCGTGACAGTGGTTCGCCATGGAGCAAACAGGCTCGAGCACCTCATTAAGGTTTCTGGCTTCGTCGACAACGAGGAGGCTACAGACATTCTGAGCGCGATGCACCTTTGGACCGCCTTAGCGAAGGCGGTGAACAACACAAAGGCGGTCTGGTATACATCGCGGGACACCGGGTTCCTTTTTTATGCTAGCCAAATCAGGCCGAACAAAAATGTGATGACCCTTCTGAAGGCGTATCACTTCCTCCGCCGCACAAAGAACCTCCCTTACAAACTTCTGATGACCGGAGAGTGGCGAGAGTCGGCCGACGTGAAGAGCTTCATGGATGAAATGAACCTGCATGAAGATGTACTTTTTGTGCGCGGGTTGAGCGAGAAGGAACTCGCTGCTTGCTACAGATTGGCAACGTTGGCGGTAAATCCCTCCTTAGCAGAGGGAGGTATGCCATTTACTTTTACGGAAAGTCTTTCGGTTGGGACGCCCGTCGTCATGGCTGACATAGCTGTGTCACGAGAGATCATTGATGATGCAGCCGTAGCGGACCGCACGTTCTTCGACGGCTTCGATTACAAGGATGTTGCTCGCGTTATTCGGGAAGCCCTTGATGATGTCGATGGCCTGCGCGCGCTCCAGCGCGAGTTCTATGACAGTAAGCTGTCATCGAGGTCGTGGCGGCAGGTTGTGGGAGAATACATCGACGCATTGGAAAGCTGCGCTAGCAGCGCTGGAGCAAAATGATGTCAGACCGTGCAGATTTCATACAATGTTGGAGCTGCATTACGAGATGATCGAAAGACTGAAGGCAGAGTCAGTGACCCTACAATTCGTGGTGAGCGGGCTCCTGCATGAGACCATCAAGACGGAGTAAGGAAGGCGTACCGTTGAAGCGGCATTTGACTACGCCCTTGATCAGGCCATCCCTCATGCAACGGCTGAGAACACGCCGGGCGGGCGGTACGCGACCGCTGCAGTGGGGATGCTCGAGCAGTGGCGGAAGATGTTCGACGCTTAGGCTTGAGGCATGGCCATGGTGAGAAATACTTGATCGCGTAACGGCTGCGTGCTGCCGTTCGAAGCATTCAAGAAAAAATTCACCCATGAATACTGGAGCGTGGTCAGAACCATTCCATTGTAGAGGTAGCGTCATTTTTCACCACCCGCGACTGGCGAGCCTGTAACGAACCGGATCTTTGAACGGTGCATGAAAGGCTTTTCAACCAAAGTGTGGACAAGATAGGCGGCCAAGAGAGCCGCCATCGTGGCTATAGCAAGTGCGAGATGCTCGTTGACGCCAGCATCCCTCAGCGCCGCCAGCAGAGTGTAGCCAGCAACACCGTGAACCACGTAAAGAGGATAGCTTATGTTCGCGAAAAAGTCTGTGACTGGACTTGCCCCTTAAAAACCGGACAGGATCAGGATTCTGTTTGACGGTTTAAGAACTCACGAGGCGAGCGATACCCCAATGCCTTGTGCGGGTGAAGGGTATTGTAGTGTTCGAACCATGAGGGCAGTTGCGCGATGACGGTTGCGGCGTCTGGTCGAGGGTTCACTGAGACGTAGTCGCGCTTGAATGTTTTGACGAAAGCCTCTGCCATCCCATTGGATTGGGGGCTGCGAATGGGCGTGGAGCAAGGCTCCATGCCGATATCGACAAGCAGTGACTGGTGTCCTTTGCGATGAAGCAGGAGCCGTTGTCAGTCAGCCATTCGATTGGCTTTGGAAGAGTGTTGATGAGACCGAAGCGATTCTCCACAGCCCTAATGACCAGGTCTTGGACGTCCTCACTCTTGATGCCCTCTGTTGTCGCGACATGGGCAATGGCTTCGCGATCACAGCAATCGAGCGCAACGCAACGCGGACCTTCTCCTTGTTGTCGCAGCCGATCTCGAAGCCGTCTGAACACCAGCGCAGATTGGATTGCTCGACGGCAACACGGCCATCGTGGCGATGGGTGTCGAGAGCACCGGTGTGGCGCTGAAGAAGCATGCCGTGAACCTTCATCACCCGGTAGACGCGTTTGGCATTTGGCCACGGTCGGCTTTCGCTTCGGGCTTTACGGCAAAGGATCGCGTGCACCCGGCGATATTCGTAGGTGGGCATATCGTCGATGATGGTCTTGATCTCATCCACCAGCTCCCGATCAGCAAGCGGCGGACGCCCTCTGGCTTTGGAGGGACGTCGCTTCACAGATTCCGCGATGTTGGATCGGGCGACACCCAAGGTCTCACACACCGTCGTCATCGGGAACCGTCCTTCGGCAACGAGAGCGAGCGCAACAGGTGTTTTTTTGACCCTGATGCGATCTCAAGCGCTTCCTTGAGGATTTCGCCTTCCATCGTCTTATTGCCGAGGAGGCGCTGCAGCTCTTTAACCTGGTTCTGAAGCGCTCTGTATTCGGATGCAGGAACGACCTCTTCCTGCGATGCCGTGGCCGTCAGCGCACCCTGCGGCGCAAGTTTGCGCCAGGCGAATAGCTGGTTCGGTTGAATGCCGTGCCGTCGCGCCACGATGCTGACCGTGACATCAGGCTCGTAGGTCTCCTGGACTATCGCCAGCTTCTCCGCTGTCGACCAGCGACGGCGACGCTCACGGCCGGACAGCACTTCAATCTTGGGGATGTGACTGGTCATAATGGGCACATTACTCCTAACACTTAGCAAGTGGGAGATCGTGTCCGGGGATTTAGGGGGCCACTACAAGGCGATCGGAAGGAAAATTGTAATGAGTTTGAGCAAAGCGACCTCGGATACTATCCATGATGTGGTGTCTATAGACTGTGCGCCATCAACCGTACAACCGGAAAAAATCGCAGCGTAGAAACCGGCTCCAGGCGTGATCCGCTTTGGCGCGTCATAGACACGCAACATGCTTTCTCGGAACTTCGGGAGCGAGCCTGAATGGCGATGGAGACAGGAACGGACAAAGCACTCGCAGAAAATAGGGGCTCTCGCCGACCCCCATCGGCGGCGGTCAGAAAGAATCATCGACCACTTTGGCGTCCGATGCTTACGAACAAAAGACTGCACCGCTAGCTTGCTGTAATACAGCGTGCTGCACCGGCTGCAGCGCGGTTGGTCATACATCCTAAAGGTAAACTATGAAAACGAACGACAACTCAACCACCAATTCGGCGCCATATAACTCTAATGCCGGCATTTTTATTCTGGGCTTCGGTGGGCACGCCCGTAGCGCTGCAGACGTTGCCGTCGCGGCAAAATGGAGCCGTATAATCTTCATTGACGCTAACGCGGATGATGGGGAACATTTTTCATCATTCCCCGCAATCCGCACTTTGCCAGACCCACTTGATCCCAACTGGCTGTTCTTTCCTGCAGCCGGCGACAACCGCCGAAGGCGATCACAGATGGAAAATGTTGCTGGACAATTGGCAACGCTTGTATCCCCCGAAGCACACCTGGGTGTTGAGAGCATTCTGGACTTGGGCACACTGGTCGCTCACGGCGCGCACGTGGGCCCTGGCGCCAAGATCGGACGCGGCGTCATCTTGAACACCCACTCCATTGTCGAGCATGAGGCACAGGTCGGGGACTTTGCCCACATCTCCGTCAACGCTGTCGTCGCGGGTCGATCGAAGATCGGCAGCAATGTCTTCCTTGGCGCGGGGGCAGTGGTGATCGATTCCGTCTCGGTGTGCAGCGATGTCGTGATCGGGGCGGGCGCGGTTGTCACGAGCAGTATTGACGAGCCGGGCATCTATGTGGGAGTGCCGGCGCGCCGCGTGAAATAGACATTGAGCTACAGGTCCCCTGATGAGAATTGGAATCGATGCCCGAAATCTGGTCCCAAAGCTTTCCGGGATCGGTCGTTATGTCGTTGAAACCAGTCGTCATCTGGCTGCGCTAGGGCACGAGGTTTTCGCCTACCTGCCATCGCCACCTCATTCCGAAGAGGCAATCCCTCCGGGCGTCCATTCAGACGTATCGCATCACAATGGTGCTCTGGCTCGAATTTGGTGGGGAAACACTTCTCTGCTCAAGCTTGCAAAGCATGATCACATCGACGTCCTTTGGGGGCCGGCGCACAGATTGCCTGTTTTGGGAACTTCGACCATACCAGCCGTGTTGACCATTCACGATCTTGTCTGGCGCCACGCCTCCGATACGATGCGGAGTTTGGGCTGGCTGGGAGAGCGTGTGTTCATGGAACGATCGATCCGCATGGCGGATCGAGTGGTCGCGGTCTCGTCTGCAACGGAGGCGGCGGTTGCGGCGGCCTATCCATGGGCAAGGCACAAGACCAGCGTAGTCTACCCGGGCTGCACACCACTGGCAAAAGTTTCTGACGAGGATGTTTTTAGGCGCGCCGACATCACCCGCCCTTTCGTGCTGTTTGTCGGTACCTTGGAACCACGCAAGAATCTAAACGGTCTCCTCAGAGCTTTCGCCATGCTCCCAGACCAACTGAGGTCTGAATTGCAGCTTGTCATAGCTGGCGGTCAGGGATGGGGGCTCAACGATCTGCAAACTGAAATTTCGAGACTGGAGATTGCAGAACTTGTACGCTTGACGGGATTTGTCTCCGACGCTGAGCTGGGTACTCTGTATCGACGGGCGAGATTTCTCGCGATGCCCTCTTACTATGAGGGTTTCGGTTTGCCGATCATCGAAGCAAACGCAGCGGGAATTCCTGTGCTGACTTCAGAGTCGTCCTCGATGCCAGAAGTCGGAGGGGACGCAGCTCTGCTCGTGGATCCCTCCAGCGTCAGGTCCATCACCCATGGGCTTGAGCGCCTTATAGCCGACACCAACCTATATCATCGGCTGCAACAGGCGGCGGCCGCAAATGCGGCGCGATTTGATTGGGCAAAAAGCGCGAGGGAACTCTCTGTTGTTTTTGAGCAAACCATGCAGCTTAGCAAAAAACAGGGCGCTACTCGATAAGGCATAGACTGAACCGCGCCATGACAGGCACGTTACCGCACCCGGTCGCTCAGGTACAGATCAGCATAGGCGGAGACCATGACGTCCGCACCCAGCGATCTTGTGTATCTGAGGCGTGCAGCAGCCCCGAACGATAGGGCCAACGCTTGATCTTCCACCAATTGGTTTATGACGATGGCGAGAGCGCTTCCGTCTTGAGGCTTCACCACAATCCCCGTCTCACCGTGCTGGTTGACAAAACTGGTCCCGGTCCCAATCTCGCAGCTGATCATCGGTTTGCCGAACATCGCTGCCTCGACGAGTGAAAGTCCGTAGGCTTCCGACCGCAGATGGGACGGAAAGACGAATGCCGTGCAGAGCTCCAGAAGGGCCGCCTTGTCGAGGTCGCTGACGGCGCCGAGGAAGTTCACATTGGTCAGGCCAGCGCTGGCGGCCTGCGCCTTCAGCTCCCCCTCCATCGGCCCCTCCCCCGCGATCAGGATGTCGGCATCGACACTTCTTGCCGCTTCGATCAGCGTGTGCAGGCCCTTGTAGTAGCGCAGCACGCCGACAAAGAGGAAGAAAGGCTTCGGAAAGCGCATGCGCCAGCGATCCTTGAGTTCCTGAGATGCGCGCGGATAGTCCGCTTCATCGAGGCCGATCGGGATGACCTCCGTCTTGTCGCGGTATCGCTGCAGCACCTCACTGCTCTCCAGGTAGTTCGGCGAAGTCGCGACGATCCGGGTCACGCTCGACAGGAAGCGATGCATCAACGGCTTGTAAAGCTGCAGCAAGAGCTTCTGTTTCACGATATCGGAATGATAGGTGACGACGGTCGGCTTTCCCGGATGATGGAGGAGGTGCATCAGATCCATGGAGGGCCAGGGAAAGTGGTAGTGAACAACGTCTGCCCTGGCGCTCAGATCCTTGAACTTCGAGAAAGCCTCGCGCGAAAAGCCGGTGGACGCGAATTCGAGATCGAGTTTCGCCTTGTAGGCCATGTGGCCGTCGAATTCGACGGTGTTGGCCTCGGGATCTCGGCTGAGCGACAGCACGTCGGACTGAATGCCATACGCCAGAGCGCCTTTGGCGATCGCGTGGATCGTCCGCTCAACACCGCCGAACGTATCCGGATGATAGGTCTTGAAGACATGAAGAACGCGCATTTCAAGACCCTCGTCGTCAGTCGGTCACGGCGCCAGCGGGATGCGGGCGGCGCCGTGACGGGAAGCGGTGGTTAGCCGCGTCCGAACTCGTCGGACACGCGGACTATATCGTCTTCACCGAGATACGAGCCGGTCTGCACCTCGATCATCTCCAGCATGATCTTGCCAGGATTATACAGCCGGTGCAGGTCACCCTGGGGGATGTAGACGGATTCGTTTTCCCGCACGAACATCACCTTGTCACCAACAGTGACTTCCGCCGTGCCCTTGACGCAGATCCAATGCTCCGAGCGGTGGAAATGTTTTTGCAGCGAGAGCTTCTTGCCCGGCAGAACGAACAGGCGCTTGACCTGGAAGCGATCACCATTCAACAGGGAGGTGTAGCCGCCCCACGGACGATAGGCGGTCGGGTGGGTCTCCGTCAGGCGCGAAGTTTCCTTCGAGAGCGCGAGTGCCTTGACGAGCGTGCCGACTTGCTGCGCCTCGTCCAGACGTCCGACATAAACGGCGTCTTCGCTCGCAACCACAGCCACGTCTTTAAGTCCCTGCACCGCGACATGCGACGCACGCGACAGGACCAGAGAATTTTCCGTATTCATGACCGTGGCATGGCCGATGACGACATTGCCATCGGCATCTTTGTCGCCGAGCTTCCATACGGCGTCCCAGCTACCCAGATCCGACCAGGCGAAGGCGGAGGTGACCACAGCTGCATTCTTCGTCTTTTCCATCACGGCGTAGTCGATGGAGATATCCGGGCTCGCTTGGAAGCTTTCCTCATCCAGACGAACAAAATCGAGATCAACGGCCGCTGCAGCAACCGCAGCCGCTGCTGCCTCGTGCACTTCTGGCGCGAAGGCTTCGAGTTCGCTCAAAAGCAGATCGACGCGCGACATGAAAATACCGGAGTTCCAGAAGAAGGCGCCGGCGGCAAGCATTTCTTCCGCGGCCGCAAGCTGCGGCTTCTCGACAAAGCGCTTAACCTTGTGAGCCCCACTCGGAAGCACATCACCCTGTTCGATATAGCCATAGCCGGTTGCCGGCTCCGTCGGCTTGACACCAAAGGTCACGATCTTGCCGGAGGTCGCCGTCTCGTGCGCAGTTGCGACAGCATCGCTCCAGTCGCGGCCAGCATCGATCTCGTGATCGGAGGCCAGGAGCAGGAGAATCGCTTCCTCTCCGAATGTCTGCTTAAGATGGATGGCTGCAGCCGCGATCGCAGCGGCGGTATTGCGCGCCACGGGCTCCAGGATAATGGCAGAGAGATCGACGCCGACTTCACGAGCTTGCTCAGCCACGGTGAAGCGGAAATCCTGGTTAGTGATGATGACGGGCGCCTCGTAGATGGCAGCGTCAGCGATTCGCTCCAGCGTTTCCTGGAACAGGGTCTTCTCATCCACAACCTGGATGAACTGTTTGGGCGCGCTAGAGCGTGACAACGGCCACAGGCGCGTGCCCTTGCCGCCCGCCATGATAACAGGGATGATTTTCTTCGTCACAATTCTCTCTCCATGGGTCGACGGCTCGTGGTTGTAGGGTGTCCGCATCGGATTGGCAAACCTGTTGAGGTCGGTTTACCCAGCTTCTAATGTGGAAAAATAGCAACCGCCAGAAGAGGAGAGCTATGTGAGGCTTCTCCACCTACGGCATTCACCGCCCCGATGAACTGATGCTGGAGAAAACGACACGTCGCTTACCGGGGTCCGAAGGATCGTTCCCATTATAGGCGGCTTGCAGGATAAAAAGGAGAATCGCCATCACGCGCGCTACTACGTGCTCTGATCCCCAAAACTGAACCGTTCATAACTGGAGTTTTCCGCGGGAACTTACCGGCTGGGAGAAGGAGCAGAAGCATTAAGGCATCGAAGTTCTCGGAGGCCCAGCAAGCGTTAGCTTGGAAGCAGGGCGATGACGGCGTGCCGGTGGCAGCGACTTGCCGGAAGGCGGGGATCAGCCAGGCGACTTATTTCAATTGGCGCAGGAAGGTACGCGGCTCTGCTGCCCGATGAGAGGGTCGATTGAAGACTCTGGAAGATGATTATTACGGACTAAGAAAAGTGTAGCCGATTTGACGCTGGACCGGGAGATGCTGCAGGACGTCATCGGCCGAAAGCTGTGGTTGACTGGCGCATTTCGATCCGACGGGCCTCCAAGGTCCCGAAGTTCGATACATCGACCTATCACTACAAATCCCGCCGCACCTGACAGGCCCCACTCGAACTACGCATCAAGGAAACTTGCGAGACACGTGTGCGGTATGGCCACCGCCGCGTCCATGTGAATTTGCGCCGAGATGGCTGGGAGATCAATATGAAGAAGACACGCAGGCTTCATACCGAGTTAGGGTTTCAACTGCGCAACAAGCATCTCAAGCACCGGGTAATTCAAAGTTCAGAAACGGTCGCCAGGAGGCTTTTGGACCGAACAATGTCCGGGCAATGCCTGCCCTGGCAGCCGGTTGCTGACAAACGCCGAGTGGAGGACTTTGTCCACTATCAGCTCACTGGCACCGATCCATGCAAAAGCTCTGGCAGTCTGAAGTCTTTTGACCTATTGCCCCAATGTTTTCCGCGAGATGCAAACGGGCTGTTACGCATGTTTTTGAAAAGAGTACTTGATATCGCCATTTCAATTCCGGCGATCGCGATTCTGGCGGTACCAATGATTGTTGTCGCCTTTGCGGTGCGTGCGACCTCGAAAGGGCCAGCTTTGTATTGGTCGAAGCGTGTCGGCCGCGACAATCACCTGTTTTCAATGCCGAAGTTTCGCACGATGCGGGTCAATGCACCTGTCGTGGCGACCCACCTTCTGAATGACCCGGCACAGCACCTGACGCCGATTGGCGGTTTCTTGAGGAAATCCAGTTTCGACGAGTTGCCGCAATTGTGGTGCATCCTGAAGGGCGACATGAGCCTTGTCGGGCCGCGCCCGGCCCTCTTCAACCAGGACGACCTGATTGCTGCGCGCACTGCAGCAAACGTTCATACCTTGCCGCCTGGCTTGACGGGTTGGGCTCAAGTCAACGGGCGGGACGAACTAGCGATCCCAGACAAGGTCGCGTTGGACGCCGAATACCTGCGGCGACACAGCCTATTGTTCGATCTTCGTATCCTGGCGATGACCGCGATGAAGGTCGTTGGTGGATCTGGCGTAAGACACTAAACATCTGAGCCGTCGGCATCGGCTGACCTCCGACAGTGTCGCAGGAATGCATCTTTCTCAACTCGACAGGCAAATGGAGCAGATTGAATGGGAATGAGCCTAATCACGGGAGCCTCCGGATTTATCGGCTCACACCTCATCGAGGAAATGCTGCGACGCGGCCTACCGGTTCGGGGCGTTACAAGGCAGGCAGTTCCAGGCCTCCTCACAGTGCCTTCCTATGGCGCCGAGGTTGACTGGAGCGCCTGTCTTGAGGGCATCGATACCGTTGTGCATCTTGCAGCGCGCGTGCATGTGATGCGCGAAACCGCGTCCGATCCCCTTGCCCTGTTCCGAGCGTCCAACGTCGTTGCAACGCTCAACCTGGCCAAGCAAGCGGCAGCCGCTGGTGTGCGCCGCTTCGTGTTCGTCAGTTCCATCAAGGTGAACGGGGAGCGGACTGAGCCAGGACGAGCTTTCACGGCCGATGATCCGCCCAACCCACAGGACCCATATGGTATCTCGAAAGCAGAGGCTGAAACGGCGCTGATGGAGTTGGGCCGCCAAACGGGTATGGAGATCACAATCATCCGCCCTCCCCTCGTCTACGGACCGGGTGTGCGCGGAAATTTCCGCAGCATGATGAAGTGGGCCGCGAGCGGAATGCCGTCGATCTTTGCAGCGGTCAAGAACAAGCGCTCATTCGTGCACGTCGAAAATTTGTGTGATCTTCTGCTCGTGGTCTTAGATCATCCGATGGCGGCGAACCGGGCGTTCTTGGTGAGTGACGGGGAGGATCTATCCACGCATGAACTCCTGCAGAAGCTGACCATCGATGCGGGGCGCAACCCACGCAGCGTCGGCTTCCCTCCGCGCCTTTTGCACGCGATTGGCGCCCTGTCGCAACGACAGAAAGCGGTCGCGCGGCTCACGGAAAACCTTCAAGTCGACATCTCCGAAACTTGCGAAGTGCTGCAGTGGCGCCCGAGCCCATCGGTGGGTCTACCGTTGAAATAGGAACTCTGAGATACAGCCGGATAAAAACCAGACCCAGCCCATGTCTTTTCGCAAGCTCAGGTCTGGCCTCCACTGTGGCGCCTCGATATTCAGCAACCGAATGGGCCGAAATTATGGACCGCTAAACTGTTCCGGTACCGGATATTTCAAACTCGCAAGTCATTGAAAAATAAAGACTTTGAGGAAATGGCTGGGGCGCCAGGATTCGAACCTGGGAATGTCGGTACCAAAAACCGATGCCTTACCGCTTGGCGACGCCCCAGCAGGGCCTCGAAGCGGTGTTTCGCTTCGCAAGCGGGGCCTGATTAGCAAAGGCAAAGGCGGTCGGCAATGCCTCTTGTGCGGGGAAGTCGAGATTTCCCATGGAACGATCGGGGCTGTCATCGGGTTTGTCCTGCATCCCACGACAAAACAGGAAGGACTTCCCCATGCCATCCATTCAATCTGCCCGCATTCTGATCCTTGCCACCCATGGCTATGAGCGCTCGGAACTGCGCGTTCCGCTCGACAAGCTCACCGAAAAAGGGGCGACCGTTTCGATTGCATCGTTGGAAAAGGCGCCGATCAAGAGCTGGGACGAGAAGAACTGGGGCGACACGGTTCCCGTTGACCTGACGGTCGAAGACGTCTCCATCGATGATTTCGACGCGCTGGTCCTGCCCGGCGGCCAGATCAATCCGGATCTTCTGCGCAAGGAGCAGAAGGCTGTCGATCTGGTGAAGACCTTTATCAACTCCGGCAAGCCTGTGGCCGCCATCTGCCATGGCCCCTGGCTCCTGGTTGAGGCCGGCGCCTTGAAGGGCCGCAAGGCGACCTCCTTTGCCTCGATCAAGACCGACCTCATCAATGCCGGTGCCGACTGGCGCGATGAGGCTGTGGTGACAGATCAGGGTATTGTCACCTCGCGCAATCCCGATGACCTCGACGCTTTCGTCGCCAAGATCATCGAGGAGGTCGAGGAAGGCCGCCATAAGCGGCGCGCCGCCTGATATCCAGGTATCTCGCATTCCCATGGACAAAGAAAAAACCCGGCGGGCAACCACCGGGTTTTTTCGTTATCGGCATCCTTGGGCTTCTGCCGCAAATCGAAACAGGGGCTCAGCCGACGCAGCAGGCAGCCTCCGAGTCAGATCCGTTCACCATGAGGACGGTGATTTGCAACGGGGCCATGGTCTCGTCTGAGGCCTCGCGGCCTTCAGCCATAAAGCGGCGAGCGGTAGCAAGCTTGCCCTCCCGACGCGCCGCGCCCTGACCGGTAGAGGTATCCGTGATGAGCGTCAAACGGATGACGCTCATCACGGTCGAATACATATGCACACCATCGATCCCGCCGCCCCGGCGGTTCACTGCATCAAAGGCGAAGCGCGTCGCGGCTTTTCGCTCGACCTTGCGATGGCTGACAGCATGACGAGAATGACGCTAGTTGTCGGCTGTCGTCACAGACTGCGCCTGCAAGCGGTGACAAATCAAATCCTCTATGGAATAGGCTTTATGACAAGGCCAAGGCGCAGGGCAAACGCATGAAGAAGCAGAAACAGACACGGAGGAAGGCAGCGCAGCGCTCCCCTGCCGGCACGCTGGCAAAACCTGCAGCTTCGGCAGGAGACCGTGCGTTGCAGACGCAGACCGCCTTTGCAGCGGCGGGCTCCGAGCGTGTGCCCGGAAGGGCGGAGGCGGCCGCTCTTCGCTTTCGCACCGGTGCGAAAACACTGGAATTTCGCCTCGCCTTTGCGGTTTTTCTCGCCGGCATCGCGGCGGTCGTCGCCTCTCTTGTCGTGCAGCATGAGTATGCCTTCTTCGAGCTGGGCTATCTGTTCACGCTATCGATCTACGATCTGGTACTTGCCCTGCTTGGCCTTTCGGTCTGCATTGGCATGGCGGAGATGCGTCGGGATATCGGTTTGATCCTTGCCGGCTTTCTTGGCGTGCTCGTGCCCATGCTGCTTGCCTTCGATGCCGTCTTCCAGATGATCCTCAAAAGCCCGCTGGGCGAGGTTCTCTACCTGATTGCGCCGGCGGCCGTTTTATCGTCCGGCGCAGTACTTTGGCTTCCCGCCTGGTGTCGCCGGTTTGCAGCGCCCGTTTCGGCGGCGGTGATTGCTTTGTCGCTCGCCCTTTTTATCGGGCTTGACGATTTCGGCATCGGGATCGGCGCGTTTGCCACATCCGCCGTCTTGAGTGCGCTGTGGTTTTTGCTGGTGCCCGGCCTCATGCTGCGCCCCTTTCGCGGGGTGTGGCTCATCATTCCGGCCAGGATCATCGGCTCCTGGCTGCTGGTCATCAGCATCATCGAGACGGCTGCCCTTTATGCCCCGCCGGGCGAAGCGCCACCGCCGCCAACGCCCAGCATTACGGATCAGGAGGGCACGTTGATGCCGCTCGATCCGGCCGTTCGCGAAGGGCTGGCGGATGCGCCTGATCTGTTTGGGGAAGCACCGCCCCCGGATGCCGCAAGCGACGATCCCCTCGCCCTCCCTGAAACCGGCGAGCTGCCTGCCGATCGCAGCCCTGCTGCGCGATCCGTCACACCGCCTGCGTTTCCTTGAATGCAAGCGCGGCCGAGCATATCGACGTCGTGACCAACAGCGGCTACAAACGCCGCGATCGCGTTTCAAATTCAGGTGATGCCGCATGATGATCCGATACGACCGCCCTGTTTCGCGCTCGGCCTTTCTGGCCCGGCGCCTCGGGCTTCTGTCGCTCGGCATGCTGGTCGTGGCGCTGCTTCTGCATCGCTTCGGGCCGCTCAAGACGCCGGAATTCGTGCTTCTGGTCTGCATTTGCGCGGTGCCGGCGCTGATGGCCGTGCCGCTGGCCGCCGTGGCCCTGCTGCGCCTGTGGACCATCGGCGCGCTTGGCGGCGTGGCGGCTGTCTGGGCCCTGATCTATGCAACCGTGCCGCTGGCGCTGCCCGGCTATGCGATCTACCTTTACCAGAAGATGCCGCAACTGACCGAAGTCTCGACGGACCTTGCCGATCCGCCGAAATGGGTTTCCGATCCGACCAGCGACCAGCGCTTTCTGCCGCGGCTCACCCCGAGCGCCAGCTCGGCAGAACTGCAGCTCAAAGCCTATCCGGGCTTGAACGGGCGGCGTTATGAGGGTGCCATCGACCGCGTCTATGAGGCCGTGCAGAAGGTGGCTGACGAAAACCGGCTGACGGTGACGGCAACGCGCGGCGAAGCCTATGTGCTGCCGGACCTTACGCTACGCCCGGCCGAAGAGCCTGCCGCCGGTCAGGGGCCCGGCGGGACAGAGGATGCATTGCCGGAAACGGGACCGCTGCCGAGTGCCCGCCCCCTCCCCGGAGAACTTGCAGCCGAGCGCGGACGCGCCATGGCTGACGGCGAACCGGAAGGCACCGCGCGGCTGCAGATGACAACGCGCACGCTGGTGCTCGGCCTGCCCTTCGATGCCGTGGTGCGGCTGCGTGAAGAGGCGGAAATGACGCTTGTCGATATCCGAGTTGCTGCCCGCTACGGATCGCATGATCTCGGCTTTTCCGATGAAATCGCGGAAGGCTTTCTGCACGCGCTGGATGCGGCGCTGCTCGGCATTGCCGGCAACTGAGCGCGTTTTTCAGGCTGGCCGATAGGGGCCGGTCAGGCGTGGCGGCCCATCTGACATGACCAGGCCCTTTTCCACGAGATCCTCGATATGCGCGAGCACCGAAAGGGCGGCTGCGCCATGCAGACGCGGATCGGTGGAGGCATAGATAACCCTGACCATATCGGGGATCCGATCGACCCCCTTGCGGATCTGCTCCAGAACGGCGCGCTCACGCATCAGGCGATGGGTCCGCAGCGCCCGGACAAAGGCCTGCGGCTGGCTGACCGGCCCGCCATGACCCGGCAGATAAAGGCGGTCGTCGCGGGTGAGCAGACGCTCCAGCGAAGCCATGTAGTCTCCCATGGCGCCATCCGGCGGCGCGACGATGGAGGTGGCCCAGGCCATCACGTGATCGGCGGAAAAGAGGATGCCGGTGCCATCAAGGGCAAAGGCTGCATGGTTTGCCGTATGGCCGGGGGTATGGACCGCGGTCAGCCGCCAGCCCTCGCCTGCAACCGTCTCACCATCGGCAAGAGCGATATCGGGGGTGAAGGCCATGTCGGCGCTTTCGGCAAAAGGGTTCGACTCGCCTTCAAAGAGCGGTCTCGCGGGGCGATGCGGACCTTCGGCAACGATGATCGCGCCGGTCTTTTCCTTCAGATGCCGGGCAAGGGGCGAATGGTCGCGATGGGTGTGGCTGACGGCGATATGGGTCACCTCCCGCCCCTCGAGGGCTGCCAACAGCGCGGCAAAATGCGCCTCGTCCTCAGGGCCTGGATCGATGACGCAGACGGACCTGTCTCCGACGATGTATGTGTTGGTGCCGTGAAAGGTGAAGGGACCGGAATTTGGCGCAGTGAGCCGCTGCACCCGGTCGGCCACCGGCACCGCGATGCCATGTTGCGGATCAAAGGCGGTGACGAAAAGCGGGGTGGCCTGGTCTTCGCCGCTCATTTGTATTCGATCTCGATGAAGCTCATCGGTTCTGCGCCGCCATTGACGACATTATGCGCCACGCCGGCATCGCGGCGATAGGCTTCGCCGGCCTCCGACGTTACCCGGCGCTCGCCATCCGCATCCTCGATGAGAAAATGGCAATCGGTGAGCGGCACGACGACATAACCCAGGCCATGGACATGATGCCCGGTCGCAGCACCCGGCTCGAAATCCCAGCGCGTGATGCGGGTCACGGCATCCTCGAGGATGACGGTCGGGATGGCGGGCGGACGGGCGGAATAGCCAGGCATCAGGGATCTCCGGGAGTTGACACGGAATACGGCACACAGATGGGTTGCTTGCCACCATGCCGCTGACCGTAACTTTGGTGCCGCCGCACGACAACAGCGGAAATTCCAAGATCAGGAGGCAAGCGCCGGCTCTTGGCCGGCGAGAAAACGCGAGGGCGGCACGCCGACGAAGCGCGTGAAGGCCGTGGAAAAGGCGCTGGCCGATCCATAGCCGATGCGCTCGGCAATCTCCTGCATGCCGAGCATCTGGTTGCGAAGGTGATCCTTGGCGAGCGCCATGCGCCAGGCAAGAAGATATTCCATCGGCGGCAGGCCGACGGCGGCGCGGAAGCGCTTGAAGAAGGCGGAGCGGGATAGAGCCGCTTCCTGCGCGAGGCTTTCGATCGTCCAGTCGCGGGCGGGATCGGCGTGCAGGCGGCGCAGGCTCGCCGCCAGGCGGTCGTCGGCAAGGCCCCGCAGAATGCCGGTCGGGGCATTTTCGCTGGGCACGACCCTCAGCGCTTCGAGCAGAATGACATCGAGCAGACGGGCGAGAACCATGTCGCGTGCCGGACGCGCCGTCCGAATCTCATCGGTCAGAAGGCTGACAAGGGTCGAAAGCCGCTCTGCACCGCGCACATGCAACAGACTCGGCAGCAGTGAGACCAGCAGGCGGGCATCAGGCGAGCCGAAATAGAAATGCCCTGCGAGCAGACGGGCATTGGCTGGCGCCTTAAGATCGCCATGGCAGACCTCGCCCGGCAGGACGGGGCAGTCTGCGGCGAGGCCACCCTTCTCCGGCAGACCGTCCACCTGGAAATCGAACAGCGCTGGCACCAGCACGAAATCTCCCGCCTCGATCTCGATCGGCGGCAGACTGCCGACGCTCAGGCGGGCGGAGCCATCCAGCACGACGCAGTAAAAGGGCTCGCCAGTGAGTTCGCGCGAGACCTGCCACGCGCCAAAGCCGCGGGCGATCTTGCCGTGCCCGGCGCGCGGACGCAGGAGCGAGACGATTTCGGCCAAGGGATCGGTCAAACGACACTCCTGATAAAGAATTCAACACTCCGCATGATAGATGATTTCACCCGCTCCGGATAGCCTGTGATCAGTTCAACGGATAAGGAGATCCAGACAATGAACAGCATCCTGATTACCGGCGCCTCGGCCGGCTTTGGCCTTGCAACGGCAAACCTTTTCCTCGACCGTGGCTGGCGGGTGATCGCCGGCATGCGGACCCCACGAAGCGACGTGCTTCCGGCCTCTGACAGACTTGAGGTGGTGGCACTCGACGTCACCGATCCCCTGGCCATCGAGGCGGCGGTAAAGCAGGCGGGATCGATCGACGTGCTCGTCAACAATGCCGGCATCGGCTGGATGAATGCGGTGGAAGGGACGAGCAGCGAGACGGCGCGCGCGCTGTTCGAGACCAACACCTATGGTCCCATGGCCCTTATGCAGGCCGTGCTGCCGCAGATGCGCGAGCGACGCTCCGGCGTGATCATCAACGTTTCCTCGAGCGTGACGTTGAAGCCGCTGCCACTGCTTTCGGCCTATACTGCGAGCAAGGCGGCGCTCAATGCGCTGACGGAGGTTTCCGCGCTGGAGCTTGCACCCTTCGACATCAGGGTTCGCATCGTCCTGCCCGGTCGCGCACCGACAACCTCTTTCGGGGATACGGCGCGGGCGCGCATGCAGGAGCAAGGCGGCTTTCCGGAACCCTATCTGCCAGTGGTGAAAGCCGTGATGGACGCCTGGGCGAACGAAAGCGAGGCCGAGGTGACGCAGGCGATCGATGTTGCAGAAGCCGTATGGCAGGCGGCCACCGATCCGGCTTCGCCCTTGCGCATCCCGGCCGGCGCGGATGCGGTGGCGCTGGCGCTGGCGGGATGAGCGATGGCCCGACGGGAGGGGCGAAGGGTCGCCCTTCCCGCCCTCAGTGGAGATGGCGCAGCTTGTCGGGATTGCGCATCACATAGATTGCCGCGATGGCACCATTCTCTATCGCAAGCGCGGTGGTCTGCAATTCGCCGTCCAGTTCGCGGGTGATGAAGCCCGGCAGGCCGTTGACGAGGCCGACGCGCAGAAGTTCGGAGCCTTGCGGCCAGATCTTCTCCGAGAGATAGGCATGCACCTTCATCACCGCCTCATGGCCAAGGATCGGGGCGATGGCCGCCGGGCGCTTTCCGCCGCCATCGGAATGCAGCCCGACATCAGCGGCGAGCATGGCGGAGAGTGCACCCATGTCACCGCTGCGCGAGGCGTGGAAAAAGGCTTCCGCCATCGCCAGGCCCTGCTTGCGGTCCACCGTATAGCGGACGCGTTCCTCACGCACATTGCGGCGTGCCCGCGCGGCCAGCTGCCGGCAGGCGGCAACGTCACGCTCAAGTGTCTCGGCGATCTCTTCGTAAGGCAGACCAAAGACATCGTGCAACAGAAGTGCCGCCCGTTCGAGTGGGGAGAGCCGCTCCAGCGCCAACATCAGCGGCAGGGTGACATCCTCGACCTCCCCCTCCTCCTCGACCACCGGCTCCGGCAGCCAGGGTCCGATATAGGTCTCGCGCTTTACGCGGGCGGATTTCAGCTGATCGAGGCAAAGCCGTGTGACCACACGGGGCAGGAAGGCTTCCGGCTCGCGGATCTCGCGGCGGTCGGCCCTCATCCAGCGGATGAAGGCCTCCTGCAGCATGTCTTCGGCATCCGTGACCGAGCCCAGCATGCGATAGGCGAGCCGCATCAGCTTCTGCCTCAGGGGATCGAAACTCGCTGCCGCATCTGTGTGCTCGGAGGTGTGCATCAGGCAGCCACCCCTTCTGCCCGGTTCGCAGGGGTCTCGACCCAGAGGCCGAAACCGACGGCAAGCCTGTTCCAGCCGTTGATGACATTGATCATCAGGGTCAGCTTCACCTGCTCCTCCTCGGTAAATGCCGCCTCAAGCGCCTGCCGGGCGGCGAGATGCCCATGCCCTTCGGATAGCCTGGTCAGCGCTTCCGTCCAGCCGAGTGCGGCGCGCTCGCGGTCCGTATAGCATGGCGCCTCACGCCAGGCGGCCAGGAGATGGATGCGTTGCTCCGTCTCGCCCTTGGCGCGGGCTTCCGCGGTGTGCATGTTCAGGCAATTGGCGCAGGCATTGATTTGGGAAGAGCGGATTTTGACGAGTTCGATCAGGCTCGGCTCGAGGCTTGCGGCCACATCGACAGACACCGCCATCCACTTCTTCATCAGGGCGGGTGCTGCGGCAAAGGGATCAAGTCTTGCAGTCATGATGTCAGTTCCTTCTGTTGGGTATGACATCATGACGAGCGGGGAATGGTCAATGTGACATGGGACGGGAATTTTTCAGGGTTGGTCGGCGAAATCTTCGCAATCGCTCAGCTCAGCACATCCGCCGTCAGCGAAATTCCCAACGCCTTCATCACAGCCAGCGTCGTTTTCAATGTCGGATTGCCCTCGCTGGATAGCGTCCGGTACAGCTGCTCTCTCGACAGCCCTGCTTCTCGGGCAATGCCGGCCATGCCTTTTGCGCGAGCGACGACGCCGAGTGCATGGGCGATATAGGCGGCATCGTCGGTCTTGAGCGCCTCGTTGACGAAGACCGAAATCGCTTCGAGAGTATCAAGGTCTTCCGCCGGATCGTAGTCGGTCAGGATTTCAGTCATCGGTGTCTCTCCAGATCCGTGCCAGGCGTTTTGCGGTCTCGATATCGCGGGCCTGGCTGCCCTTGTCTCCGCCGCAGAGGAGAAGAATGATCGTGTCGCCGCGTTTCGTAAAATAGATCCGGTAGCCGGGGCCGTGATGCAGGCGAAGCTCCTGCACGCCCTCACCGACCGATGCTGCATCACCGACATGGCCGAAACCGAGGCGGTCAAGACGCGCAGCAATCAAGCCAACGGCGCGCCGGTCCTTCAGACCGAGGCGCCACTTTCGAAAAGTCTCGGTTTGCTTCAACTCGAACATATTGTCGTCCGAAAACTACAAAAATACAAGTCTTGTGTTGTTATCCCCTAGCCTTGATCGCCGCCTGGGCCGCCGACAGCCGCGCGATCGGCACGCGGAACGGCGAGCACGAGACGTAATCCAGCCCGACATCCTCGCAGAAATGGATCGAGGTCGGGTCGCCGCCGTGTTCGCCGCAGATGCCGAGCTTCATGTCAGGCCTCGTCTTGCGGCCGCGTTCGGCAGCGATGCGGATGAGTTCGCCGACGCCGTCGAAATCGAGCGAGACGAAGGGATCCTGCACGATGATGCCCTTCTTCTGGTAGGTCGGGATGAAGCGCGCGGCGTCGTCGCGGGACATGCCAAATGTGGTCTGGGTCAGGTCGTTGGTGCCGAAGGAGAAGAATTCGGCGGCTTCGGCGATGATATGGGCGCGGATCGCGGCGCGGGGAAGCTCGATCATCGTTCCCACGAGATAGCAGATTTCCAGGCCGCCCTCGGCCATGACTTCGGTCGCGACACGGTCGATGACACCCTTGACGTAATCAAGCTCGGAGCGCAGGCCGACCAGCGGCACCATGATTTCAGGCACGACGGCGGCCCCCGTCTCGCGGGCGGCGGTGACGGCGGCCTCGAAAATGGCGCGGGCCTGCATTTCGGCGATCTCCGGATAGGAGATGGCAAGCCTGCAGCCACGATGGCCGAGCATGGGATTGAATTCGTGCAGCGCATCGATGCGGCGGCGCATGAAGCCGGGCTCCAGGCCCATGGCATTGGCCACTTCCTCGATCTCGTCGTCGCTCTTCGGCAGGAATTCGTGCAGCGGCGGGTCGAGCATGCGGATCGTCACGGGAAGCCCGTGCATGATGGTGAAAAGCTCGGTGAAATCGGAGCGCTGCATGGGCAAGAGCTTGTCGAGCGCCTTGCGGCGGCCGGCTTCGTCTTCGGCGAGGATCATCTCGCGCATGACGTGAATACGGTCGCCCTCGAAGAACATGTGCTCAGTGCGGCAAAGGCCGATGCCTTCCGCCCCGAAGGAGCGCGCGGCGCGCGCATCGCCGGGTGTGTCGGCATTGGTGCGCACCGTCATGCGGCGGGTCGCATCCGCCCACTGCATGAGCTGCGCGAAATCGCCCGACAGTTCGGGCTGCAGCATGGGCACCTCGCCCTTGAGCACCTGGCCGGAGGAGCCGTCGATGGTGACGATATCGCCCTTGGTCAGCGTCACGCCCATGCCGATGAGCTTTTCGTTGCGCAGATCAACGCGCATGGTGCCGGCACCGGACACGCAAGGGATGCCCATGCCGCGGGCAACGACCGCCGCATGGCTGGTCATGCCGCCACGAGTCGTCAGGATGCCTTCTGCGGCATGCATGCCGTGAATGTCTTCAGGGCTCGTTTCGACGCGCACAAGGATGACCTTGCGGCCCTCGGCCTCCGCATCGACCGCCTCTTCCGCGGTAAAGACGATGGCGCCGGTCGCCGCCCCCGGCGAGGCCGGCAGGCCCGAGCCGATGACATGGCGGGTCACGCGCGGATCGATGGTCGGGTGCAGCAGCTGATCAAGCGAGGACGGCTCGATGCGCATCACTGCCTCCTCTTCCGAGATCAGTCCCTCGGCCACCATGTCGACGGCGATCTTCATGGCCGCCTTGGTGGTGCGCTTGCCGGCACGGGCCTGCAGCATCCAGAGCTTGCCGCGCTCGATGGTGAATTCCAGATCCTGCATGTCGCGGTAATGGGCTTCGAGCTTTGTGCAGATCCGGCGGAAATCGGCGAATGCCTCCGGCATCAGCTTTTCGAGCGAGGGCCGGTCGGAGCCACTGTCGATGCGCGCGGCCTCCGTGATCGATTGCGGTGTGCGGATGCCGGCAACCACATCCTCGCCCTGCGCATTGACGAGGAATTCGCCATAAAGCTCGCTGGCGCCCGTTGAAGGATTGCGGGTAAAGGCAACGCCCGTGGCCGAGGTCGAGCCGAGATTGCCGAAGACCATGGCCTGTACGGTGACCGATGTACCCCAGTGCTCGGGGATATCGTGCAGCATGCGATAGGTCTTGGCGCGCGGGTTCATCCAGCTGGAAAAGACGCCGCCGATGGCGCCCCAGAGCTGGACATGCGGATCCTGCGGAAAGGGTTCGCCCAGTTCCTGCTCCAGCAAGTCCTTGTAGAGGGCGACCACATGTTGCCATTCGACGGCGGAGAGTTCGGTGTCCAGATCGTGGCCTAGCCTCGCCTTCTCGTCTTCAAGCAGCCCCTCGAAAATCTCGTGATCGAGGCCCATGACGACATCGCCATACATCTGGATGAAGCGGCGATAGCTATCCCAGGCAAAACGGGCATCGCCAGCATCATGCCCGAGCGCCACCACCGTCTCGTCATTGAGGCCGAGATTGAGGACCGTGTCCATCATGCCAGGCATGGAGGTGCGCGCGCCGGAACGGACGGAGAGGAGAAGCGGATGATCCGTATCGCCGAACCGGCGGCCGGTTTCGGCTTCCACACCTGATATGGCAGAAAGGACCTGCGCTTTCAGATCCTCGCAAAGGGTGCGGTTGTTTTTATAGTAGAGATTGCAGGCATCGGAGATGATTGTGAGACCCGGCGGCACAGGCAAACCCAGGCTTGCCATCTCCGCGAGATTGGCGCCTTTGCCTCCCAGTTGGTCGATTTCGGTCCTACTCCCCTCGGCCGCTCCTCCGCCGAAGGTGTAAACCCACTTCCGCATTGCCCTTCTCCACCCAATCAGGCTTTATTTTCCATCATTTACAGCAGAGACCTGAAACTGAAAACGCTGCCTTGTCAAGTTTATGCTGCAATGCATCATATTTGAGGCACTCGCCGGTATAGAGTGTTACGCCGATGTGAAACTCCGCCTTCAAGACGTGACACACAAGGCGCAGCGCGGCGTGTATGGCGAATTGACTGAGACCAATCTGACAACGGAAACGAAGATGACGATCGGGTGGACAAGACGCAAACTGCTGAAGCTGACCAGCTTGGCAACCATGGGCGCTGCCATGGCGCGGGCCGCAGAGGCCGAAGGCATTGAGATCCAGACCGTTCTGACCACGCCGTCGGAGGTTCTGCCGACAGCTCTTGCCCGACCGGTGCATGTTGGCGAGGTGGCGCTTCGGGCCAGGGATATCGGGCTTCTCAAGCGCTACTACATGGCGATGCTGAAGCTTTCCGTGATCACCGAGACCGCTGACCGGGTGACGCTTGGCGCGGGCGGCACGCCATTGTTGACGCTCCTGTCGCGACCGGATGCGAAGCCGGAGGAGCCCGGCCAGGCGGGACTTTACCACACAGCCTTCCTGATGCCGACGCGGGCGGACCTCGCAAAATGGCTGGTGCATATCGCCATCGCCAAGGTTCCCCTCACCGGCTTTGCCGACCACTCGGTTTCGGAAGCCGTCTATCTCTCGGATCCGGAGGGCAATGGCGTCGAGGTCTATTGCGACCGTCCCGAAGCCAGCTGGCTCTGGGCCGGCGGCCAGGTCTCGATGGGCACCAAGGAACTCGATATCGAGGATATTCTGGCCAAGACCGAGACGCCCACGGATCGCAGCCTCTACACGGCAGTGCCGGATGCGCTCTGCATCGGCCATATTCATCTGCGGGTCGGCACGCTCGACAAGGCCCGCGACTTCTATGCGGCCGGTCTCGGGCTGGATGTGGTGCGCGGCGATGATGCGCGCGGGGCGACCTTTCTTTCGTCGGGCCGCTATCACCACCATGTCGGCGCCAATATCTGGGAAAGCCGCGATGCCGGCCAGCGGCAGGAGGGGATGACGGGCCTCGACTGGTTCTCGCTGAAGACCAAGGAGGATGCGTTGATCGCATCCCGCCGCGCAGATCTCGAAACGCGCGGCTATTCCATCTCTCCCATCGAGAGCGGCTTCGAGGCGAAAGACCCGTGGGGCACGCGGGTTCGGCTCGTCAAGACCTGACCCGCGTTTCTGCGGGCATCTGAGGCGAAGGTCTGCGGCAGCCTTGCCCGGTCATTGGGCAACGTCGTTCATGCGGATGCCCTTCCGTGATCGAACGCCTCAGGCGTACCGCTCATGGCAGGTTGTGGCTGGACATGTGCGGCCACTCCTGACAGGTGAGAACGACCCGCAATACGCTCCCCCGGTGTGCCGATGTCCCTTCCGCCGCAGTTTCGCGTCTATATCGCCTTCTTCCTGTTTGCCATGTCGACGGGATCGCTGTTTTCGCGCCTGCCGGACCTGCAGGCGCAGCTTTCCGTCAACAAGGCGGAACTGGGCCTGACGCTGATCGGCATGGCGATCGGTTCGCTGATTTCGCTGACCTTTTCCTCGCCGCTGATCGTCAAGCTCGGCACGCGGGCAACGCTTGCCATTTCGCTGCTCGGCGTCATGGCCCTGCTCTCGACCATTCCGCTTCTGCAAAGCGCGTCGCTGGTGTTCTGTGTGCTGTTTTGCATGGGGCTGCTCGCGGGCGCACTCGAAATTTGCCTCAATGTCGAGATCGGCCGACTTGAGGCGCAGATCGGTTTCGGCATCATGAACCGCGCGCATGGCTGCTGGAGCCTCGGCTTCTTCGTCACCGCTGTCACCGCCTCACTGGTACGCCAGGCCGGCATCGGCATGCAGATGCACATGCATCTGCTGCTCGGCACCATGTTCGTGATCGGCGCTGTGATCATTGCCGGCATGAAGAATGCTCCGCATGTGACTGGTGCCGCGACCACCGACGATGCCCCGCATTTCGCCTTGCCGACGCTGGCGCTTCTGCCGCTCTGCATCATCGGCACCTCGGCCTTCCTGATCGAGGGTGCGGGCATCGACTGGTCGACGATCTACATGGACGAGGTCTTCGACGTCTCGCCGTTCATCTCCGGCTCGGGCCTGACGCTGTTTGCCTTCTTCATGGCGCTGGCGCGGCTCACCATCGACCCGGTGATGGACCGCCACGGGGCACGGCTCGTGGGCCGCGTGCTGCTTGCGATCGCGGCCATCGGCATTGCGCTGGTCTGGCTCGCGCCGCATCCCTATGCGGCCCTTCTCGGCTTTGCGCTGATGGGCGGTGGCTGCAGCGCGGTCTATCCGATGGCGGTCTCGGCGGCGGCCCAGCGCACGGACCGGCCGGCGGTGATCAATGTCGCGGCGATCGCGCAGATGGCTTTTGTCGTCTTCTTCCTCGGACCGCCGCTGCTCGGCTTCGTTGCGGAGAGCTTCGGCATCCGCAATGCCTACTTCCTCTGCCTGCCGCTGATCCTCGGCTCGATCTTCGCCAGTGCCGCCCTGCCGGCCGGTCCGGCACGGAGGGAGACAGTTGTGGCGTGATCAGCCCCGCGTCAGGAACGACAGCTCTTCCGGTAGTGGATCGCCGAAGATCTTGATGCCGAGCTTGTCGTCAAAGATGTAGAGCAGGCCGCGCTTGCCGTCGGCGCTATAGAGGATGCGCAGCCAGCTTGCCTCGCATCTGCCGGCCTCGCAGGCACGGAAAAGCTGCATGGGCTTGGCCCTGACGGTGACCTCTTCCGAAGCAAGCGCGACGTAACGCGACTGTCGCGTGAGGGAACGGATCCAGTAGGGAAGTCCGGGCTTGCCCGCAATCAGACGCTCCAGGCTCTCGCGATGCGCTTCGGAACTGGCCAAAACTTGCGGCAGGTAGTTGCCGGACAGCGCAGGTGGCGAGGTCTGGGCGAAGGCTGGTGTTATCAACCAGGCAAGTACAGATGCAATCAGAAGAGCCTTATGCACTGCCATTATGCAGCCAGATCTCCAATCAAGGCCGCGACAGGAATATTCCATGCCCGACTGATCTTCTTGATCTGGTCGAGATTGATTTCTCTGCGCCCATTCAAAAGATCTGACGCCCGAGACTTCGACCCAAGCACTTCAATCAGATCATCCCTGGTCAAATGCTTGGCCACCATCACAGCTTTGATGACATCGACCGGCGCGGCTTTCGGCATCGGATAGTTCCGATCCTCATACTCCTCGATCAGCAAAGCAAGGGCATCAAAATGTGCGGCCTCAGGCGTCCCCTCTTCCGGTTCGGATTCAAAATAAGGGCGAATCGCCGCGAGAGCCGTGCGATACTCAGCGTCATTGGCCAAAGTTCTTATGGTGGCGATATCCATCAAACCTCCTCAAAGCTTCGCAACGTCGACAGCATCATATTCCTTGTGCGTGCCGCCGAACAGAATGAAGACACGCTTGGTTCTGAATCCCACTAGCGCCACAATGCGGTATTTGTTGCCACCGACATCGAAAACAACCTTGCCATTCGTGACATAGTCTGCCGCATTGAAGGTTGCCTTCACATCGGCAAAGTTGCTCCAACTCGCGGCTTCCACCGCAGTGTACCATTCACTCATTGCAGCACGAGCTGTTGCCTGACTTCCCTTGGGCAGTCGAGCGCAAAACTCCAACAATGCCGGTCGAGCGATGACGCGCATCACCTTTGACTACGTTCCCAACTTGGGAACAAGCGGCCTAGTTCCTCACGCTATGTCCCGCTCGCGCAACGCCTCCGCCGTCTGCAGGTCGACGGAGACGAGCTGGGAGACGCCCTGCTCGGCCATGGTGACGCCGAAGAGGCGGTTCATGCGGGCCATGGTGATCGGGTTATGGGTGATGATGACGAAGCGGGTTTCCGTCGACGCGGCCATCTCGTCCATCAGGTTGCAGTAGCGCTCGACATTGTGGTCGTCGAGCGGTGCGTCCACTTCGTCGAGCACGCAGATCGGCGCCGGGTTGGTGAGGAAGACGGCGAAGATGAGGGCCATCGCCGTCAGCGCCTGCTCGCCGCCCGAGAGCAATGTCATGGTCTGCGGCTTCTTGCCCGGCGGGCGGGCGAGGATTTCGAGGCCGGCTTCCAGCGGGTCATCGCTTTCGATCAGCTGGAGTTCGGCCGTGCCGCCGTTGAACAAGTGGGTGAACAGCCGCTGGAACTGGGCATTGACCACGTCGAAAGCGGCGATCAGGCGTTCGCGACCCTCGCGATTGAGGCTCTGGATGGCACCGCGCAGCTTGCGGATCGCATCGATGATATCGTCACGCTCCTTGATGAGGGCTGCGAGCTTCTCCGAAAGCTCCTTCTGCTCTTCATCGGCGCGCAGGTTGACGGCGCCCAGGCGTTCGCGCTCCATCTTCAGCCGGTCGAGATCGCGCTCGACTTCGCGCAGATCGCGGATCTCGGAAGGGGCTTTGAGGCCGGTGAGCTTGAAGGCTTCATGCGGCTCGACACTCAAGGTGTCGCGGATGCGGGTTTCCGCCTCGATGCGCCAGTCGCGTGCCGATACCAGGCGCTCCTCGGCGCGGCCGCGCTTCTCGCGGCTTTCCGCCAACGAAGCAAGGGCGGCGGCCGCCTTTTGGTCGGCCTCGCGCTGGGCTGTCTCGGCTTCGACCAGCCGGTCGGAGGCATCGCGGCGATCCTTCTCGGCCTTTTCAAGAGCGGACAAAAGCTGGCGGCGCTTGTCCTCGAATTCATCGGGCGCAAGCTCGAGATCGGTGATCTCGTCGCGGGCTTCCGCCTCACGATCGCGAAGGGTGGCGATGTGCTCTTCTGCCGAACGGGCGCGGCTTTGCCAGTTCTGCTTCTCCTGGCGGATCGAGAGAATGCGGCGCCTTCGCATCTCGTCTTCGCGGGCAAGCCCCTCAAAACGCGCACGCGCTTCGGCCAGCAGACCGCGATCGCGTGCCACCACGGCCTCCGCTTCGCGCAGGCGGGCATCGAGAGCGGAAAGATCTGGCGTCTCCTCCATCTCGATACGGGCCGTCTCTTCCTGCTCGACGATTTCCTCGATCTGGCCTTTCAAGCCGCTGACCGCCTCTTCGATCACCTCACGGCGACGGATGAGATCGCCGGAGGCGCGCTCGGCATGGGACAGCGCATCGCGGGCCTCGGCAAGCGCGCGGATCGTCAGGCGGCTGCGATCCCGCGCATCTGTCAGCAACGCTTCTTGGCTGCGGATGATGTCTGCGGCCTCGGCGAGCCGATCCTCGGCCTCGACCATCTGGTCGCGGGCTTCCTCGGCCTCGTTTTCGATCTCGGCGAGACGGTTTTTCTGGGCAAGACGGAGCGCTGCGGCACTCGGAGCATCGGCGCCGGTAACATGGCCGTCCCAGCGATAGACGTCACCATCGCGCGTGACGAGGCGCTGGCCGGGGGCAAGGCTTGCCATCAGGCGAAGGGCATCAGCCTCCTCCACAACGCCGATCTGGCGAAGCGCCCGGTCAAGGGCAGCCGGCGCCCGGACATAGGTGAAAAGCGACGGCACACCCGAGGGCAAGGACGGATCGCCTGCCCCGTCGCCATTGCCGTGCCAATGGGCCGGAGCGTCGGGATCGAGCGCGCTGTCGAGATCATCGCCCAGGGCTGCACCAAGGGCTGTCTCATAGCCACGGTCGACCGAGAGTTCGTCTGCGACCGGCGGGAAATCGCCTGTGGTGGTCGAAGCCAGAATACGCGCGATGGTGCGGGCTTCCGTCTCCAGACCGTTGACGCGGGCGCGGGCCGCTTCCAGCGGCTGGCGCAGATGGCTTTCGCTGCGGCGTGCCTCGTTAAGAGTAGCCTCGGCCTCCATGGCCGCACTTTCGGCATCGGCGACGGCCTGCTCGGCAATCTCGACCATCTCGCGCTTTTCATCCGGATCGGGCAAAGCCGCAATGCGGTCGGAAATATCGGAGAGTTCACGGCTTGCCTCGGCGACCTGGCGCTCCAGCTTTGCGCGTCGATCGGCGAGATCACGGATGGCGCGTTCCAGCTGGTTGCGACCGGCAGCGGCCTCGGCGCGCTCGGCTGTCAGGCGCGTGAAGTCGCGCTCGCTGTCCGAAAGCGTCGCCGTTGCCGCCTCAAAGGTTTCCTTGGCTTCCTCGCCAAGACGCCCCGCATCGGCCAGCATCTCCTCGAGTTCGGCCTCCTCCTCCGCCAGTCGCTGGATGACCTCGGCGTTCTCGGAGACAAGGCGCTCTTCGCGACGGATGTCTTCGCCGAGCTGGGCCAGACGACGGGTCAGTTCATCACGGCGGCGCAGAATGCGGTTTGCTTCTTCGTCGAGCTGGCTGCGGGCGATCTGCAGGCGCTGCAGGGCAGCGGCGCACTTCGCCTCGTCCTCGCGCAGTTCGGGCAGCTTGAGGCTGGCGATGGCCTGCAGCTTTGCCGCCTCCATCTGCAGGTTGGCGCGTTCGGCAACCACGGACATCGCCTGGTTCAGCGCGCTTTCGGCCTCGCCTTCGGCCTGCTTCGCCTGGGCCCAGCGAATATGCAAAAGCATGGCATCATGCGCGCGGATATCGGCCGACAACTGACGAAACCGGTTCGCCTGCCGTGCCTGGCGTTTGAGGCTTTCGATCTGGCTTTCGAGCTGTGACGTAATGTCTTCAAGCCGCTCCAGATTGGTTTCCGCAGCCTTGAGCCTGAGCTCGGCCTCATGGCGGCGCGAATGCAGGCCGGAGATACCGGCGGCCTCTTCCAGCAATTGCCGGCGGGCCTGGGGCTTGGCCGCGATCAGTTCGCCGATCCGGCCCTGACCGACCATCGAGGGCGAACGCGCGCCGGTCGAGGCATCGGCAAACAGCAGCTGCACATCCTTGGCACGCGCTTCCTTGCCGTTGATGCGGTAGACAGAGCCATTGCCACGCTCGATGCGGCGCGTCACCTGGATTTCGTCGGCATCGTTGAAGGCGGCGGGTGCGGTGCGATCGGAATTGTCGAGATAAAGGCCGACTTCAGCCGAATTGCGCGCGGGTCGGTTTCCCGAACCGGAGAAGATGACGTCATCCATGCCGGACGCGCGCATGTTCTTGTAGGAGTTTTCTCCCATGACCCAGCGCAGGGCTTCGACAAGATTGGACTTGCCGCAGCCATTCGGGCCGACAATACCGGTCAGTCCGCGTTCGATCACGAATTCAGAGGGTTCGACGAAGGACTTGAAGCCGAGGAGGCGCAGACGGTTGAACTTCATGGCGGCACTGCCGTGTCCAGGCGATTGGCGTCGGGCGACGACACCCCCTGCCCTGCCGGGCATCTCCCCCACAAGGGGGGAGAGCGGCGCGAGGAGAAGGCCGCGGCCGCCATCTGCGCGGGGCGTGCGGAGACACCCTGAAGCGTACAGGCGTCAGAACCGTGGAGAAGTAAGCGAGAGGCTGGCGTGTTTCCGGTCTCCCCCCGTGTGGGGGAGATGCCCGGCAGGGCAGAGGGGGGCAACGCGGCGAACGACGTCGAACCCTCAACTCTCAATGACCTGCCCACACCTTCTCCCCGCAGCTGGGGAGAAGGGCGATATGAAGCGCGCACGGCGCCCGCGGTCAGAACGGAGCGTCGATCAGAGCAGGCTGTCGATGAGGGCCGACATTGAGTCAACCGACATGTCCCCCGAATAGGCCTTGCCATTGATCAGGAAGGACGGCGTGGACTGGATACCGAATTCCTGGGCGCCGCGATCGCGGACCGCCGACACATCAGCCGCAAGCTGCGCATTCGTCAAGCAGGCATCGAAGGTCTCCTGTGTAAAACCACCGAGCTTGGAGAGCTGCAGCATGGCATTGCGCACATCGCCGTCAGCCGGGGCCGCCCAGGTGCGCTGCTGCTTCAAGAACATGGAGACGAAGGGGAAGTACTTGTCCTCGCTCGTGCAGCGCGCCAGCATAAAAGCGGCGAGCGATGCGGTGTCCTGCGGGAACGGGAACTCGCGCAGCACGAAATAGACCTTGCCGGTGTCAATATACTTGGTCTTGATCGGCTCGAAGGTCGTCTCGTGGAAATGCGCGCAGTGCGGGCAGGTCATCGACATGTATTCGACGATCTTGACCGGCGCATTCGGATCACCGAGCGCCATTTCCTTCAATGGGCCAGGCTTCAGGGCCGTCTCCATGTCGACATCGCGGTCCGACGTCGGAAGGTCGACGGCAAAGGCCGATGTGCCAACGCAGGTCGAGGCAATCGCGGTAGCGGCGATACCGCCCAGCAGGCGGCGCTTGGTGATCGTGAATTCAGACATGGACATAGTTGCTTACCTGTTGGGAAAAGACTTGTACTGGCTTCTCGTTATAACGCTCGCCCGCTGCAAACAAGGCGCTGCTCATCTGCGCTCATCAAAGTTGTGTGACCCTTAACACAGGCTGAACGCAATTTTCGATTGCACTACTTTGAGAATCGTCAGTTCAACTGCACCCAGAATACGGATTGAGATGACAACCGGCGTTTCATTTTGAGACACCTTATTTAAGCCAGTCGAAAAGTGAGCGCTCAATGATCTCCAACTGCATCCTCATGCACTTCATCTTGGGCGTCCTTTGATCATACTGCGCTCAATTAACCACAGGAACGAGAATTGCTAACGCAGCGGAAGGTTGCGCCATTGCGTTGCCATAATAGCGCCTTTAAGTAGCCACTCTCCAAGGTAAATTAGGGCGTAAACGTATTTCAGATCTTGGGCATTAACCCCTGAAATCTAGGCGTTTAACAAAGCTTTAACTTGCAGTATCAGCAGTCGATGAGTCCGTAACCCGAGTAGTCCTTATGGCGCCGCACCTCTCCGCCGTTACCCGTCTTACCCTTACGGCACTTGTTAACCTGTTTGCGACAGTGACGTGCATCACAACCCCGACATGGGCTCAGTCCTCGGAGAATGTTGCGCCGCGTACGGACGGCGTTTCAAAAGATCAGATCCAGGAAGAACGGGACCGGTTGTTCCAGGTGATGCTCGACCGTCCGAACGACCTCGATGTCGCTTTTGCCTATGCCGCCCTCTCGTCTCAAGCCGGGGATCTGGAAGGCGCGATTGCAACTCTTGAGCGCATGCTGATTTACGCGCCTGGCCTGCCCCGCCTGCAGCTTGAACTCGGCGTTCTCTATTATCGCCTTGGCGCTTACGAAACCGCACGGCAGTATTTCGAGGCAACCCGCACGGCAGAGCGCGTGCCCGCCGAAGTCAATGCCCGCGTCAGTCAGTATCTTGCGGCCATCGACAGGCAGGGCAAGGTCTCCGATTTTTCCGGCACCTTCGGCACAGGCGTGCGCTACCAGAGCAATGCCAATGCCGGTCCGACCAACTCGATCGTCATTCTGAACGGCTTGCCTTACGTGCTCGACGGCCAGACGACGGCCGGCGAAGACGTGAACGCTTTTGCCAATGGCGCCGTGCGCTACCGCCGCGACCTCGACGAACAGGGCGTTGCCCTTGAGGCGGGCGCGTCCGGCTATGCCGCAGGCTATGACAAGCGCGACTCGCTGAACACGGCAGCGGCGGAATTCTTCATTGGCCCGACATTCGATCTCGCCCGGTTCGGGCTCGACGATCGCTCGCTGTCCGTTTTCCTGGTTTCGAGCGGCGTGCTCCTGGAAGGGGATCGCTATCTCGGCTCCGTCGGGGCATCCACGACCTTCAATTGGCAGATGTCCGCGGTCGACAACCTCAGCGCCCTGCTGGCCTATCGCTATGAAGACTACGCCAATACCAAATCCAGGCAGACGGCGGAGCGTCAGAGCGGCAACCGGTTTGACGCCCAGCTTTCCTATTCGCGCTATCTCAGCGAAAAGTTCAGCCTGAATGCCAAGCTGCTCGCCTCCCGCAAGGATGCGCGCGACGGTTATCTGTCGTCGACGGAAGTTGGCGGCGTGCTTGGCGGCGCGTGGCGCTACACGGCACCGTTTGGCGATGGCCCCGCCTGGATTCTTGCCCTCGATGCCGGCCTTGCGCAGCGCGATTACGACGATCCGGATGCGATGATCAATGCAGCGCAGGCGCAGCAGGACACCGAACTCACCATCAATCTGCGGCACATCCTGCCCTTTACCGAAACACTCGCGCTTGTTGGCGAAGCCGGATACCGCAAGGTCTGGTCGAACTACGATCTGAAGGCCTTTGACAACATCAATCTGTCGCTCGCCGTCCAGTCCACCTTCTGAGGGAGAACACCGTGCACAAGACGACCCCTTTCCGCACCGTGCTTGCCGCATCGACGGCGCTCCTGATGATCTCGGCGATCGAGGCGCGAGCCGATGGCGAACGCGCAGGCGTCGCCACTGCCGTCAATCCCATGGCTTCGACCATTGATGGCAAGGGACGCGGCAAGCTGATCTCGCTCGGGGATCCCGTCATCCGCAATCACCGCATCGAGACCAGCGCGCAAGGCCTGGTGCAGATCCTCCTGGCCGACGGCACGGCGTTTACAGTCGGCCCCAACTCTTCCGTCGTGATTGACAGCTTCATCTATGATCCCGCCAGCAAGACCGCATCGCTGAGCGCGACCATGACCAAGGGAGCCTTGCGCTTCATCGGTGGCAGAGCCTCCAAGAAGGGCGGCGATGTCAAGATCAACACGCCGATCGGGACGGCCGGCATTCGCGGCGCCGTCGTTGACATCAATCTCAATGGCACCGACGCCGAAGGCCGCGCCCTGCCGCCGCATATGTCGCTGGTCTACGGCAAGGAAGTGGAGCTGACCGGTCGCGGTCGGCCGCAGCGCCTGTTCAAATCCGGCTTTTCCATCATTGCCGAGGGAGCAGGCACCCGTGTGGACCGCACGCCGCAGGCCTGGGTGAGCGGCCTGCAGCAATATCTTGCGGGTCGGCCGGACTTCAACGGCGGATCGGTGAACAGACCGACCGACCAGATCGTCGCGACCAGCCAGGTGGACAACAAGAACTCCGCCGTTTCCCCGGATGAAAACCGCATTCCCGTTCCCAAACCGCGGCCGATTGCCAACAACACGCCGGACAAGCTGGCGGGCGACAGCCAGCGTGACACCATTCGCCCGGTCATTCCTCCGACCACGCCGGGAACGCCGCCAACAACACCGCCGACGCCTCCAACGCCGACACCGCCTGACGTTGTCAGGCATGACGTGACGGTTCTGACCGGAAGCGGACCAGGCGGGACCCTTCGCCAATCACAGGGCAGTTTCATCGAGGGGGATGACGGGAAGGCCAGTGGCAGCTATGGCGAGGCCGGACGCTTTACCCTTCCGCTTCTCGAGGGAACCAGCAGCCTCAGCAAACGCCACGTCACCGGCTCGGTCGAGGGGCTTGGAACCGTGTCGGGTGCTGCTTACACCGGCACTGGAAATTTCGTCGCCTATCTTCTTGAAAACAATCAGGATCAACCGTTCCTGGTGGTTGGCGGAAAACCGGCGAGCGCAGTCAGCACGCTGGCAAGCGGCGAAATCATGCGCTACCGACTGGAACCGGATGCGCTGAACGAGCTGACGAACTGCTTTGATGTGGCTGTGCCCTTTACCGATGGGGACGACAATTTCTCGCACCGGACGAAGTCGAGCGACCTCTATGTCGCCGGCGTAACCGTCGACCCCGTGACAGGCGTCATCGGCCGGTCGCTGCAGGCATCGATCTCGATCCATGGCAGCGGCGCCAACCAGAGCAGCGCAATCAATGTCTTTGCCGGCACCGTCGGTCTGCTGGCGGGTGGCGGCTACGGGCTGAGCGGCTCGATTGCCGGATCGCATCAGCTGGCAAGCGGAGTATCCGGTCGTAACCAGGGGCTGGCCGAAACCATTGGCTCGACCCCGGGCAAGGACCAGTTCTTCGGCGACAACGGTGAGTATCTCGTCATCGGCTCCGGCAAAACGGATCCGGCCTCCTCGTCCAGCGAGACCGGGTTCAACGGCTATGACGGCGTGAATGTGGCCGGCCGAACAAACAAGACAACGGACAAGACGCGACTATACGGCAGCGCGCCGACGGCCGGCTTTGCCTCGGGTCTCAGCAGCGATGGCAGCACTGCAACTGCGTTGGTCGGCCATACCGATTTCAGCTTCGATGCGGCCAAGGGGACCGTCACGGGCTCGATCTCTGTCGGTGCGGATGGCAGCGCGATCGGAGTTGAGCTCTCACAGAGCGACGACACGGCCTATCTTTCAGACCAGATCATGGCTGCCACCAAGAAGGATGGGAGCTACATGGTCTCCTCGAAGGTGGCCCCGGTCAAGATTTTCAACGGCAATACCAGCACCGAAATCTGCTCCTCCTGCGATTTCATGACCTGGGGCTGGTGGGGAACCGGCGCGCCTGACGACAGCGGCAAGTCCGTGCATATGGGCAACTGGATTGTTGGTCAGCAGGCAACGGGAACCCAGATCGCTGGCGTGACGGGTACGGCGACCTATGCGGGCAATGCCGTCGGCACTGTCAACAATGACGGTTCGCAGTATATCGCGACGGGATCGATGCAGGCGTCGATGAATTTTGGCGCAAGAGAAGGCAATGTCTCCATCTCCAATTTTGATGGTAAGTCATTCTCGCAGGATGTCTCCTTCGTTGAAGGAACTGCGAACTTTAAAGGCGCAACGGACACCGGTACTCGCCAGACTTCGATAGACGGCGGTTTTGCCACCGATGGCGTCGATCCGGTCAAGGGTGTGATGGGCAACTTCACGGCGACACAGGGCGGATGGTCGGCCAGCGGCGTCTTTGCCGGCAGCAAGCCTAGCACCATGCCCCACTGATGCGCCGACCACGCCTCCGCGAGCGGCTGACGGGCGCGCAACGCCGCCGGCTTGGCGCGATCGTCATCGGCGGTACTGCGCTTATGCTCGTGCTCGTGCTGCAGGCGCTGCTCGACCGGCAGGTGCAGCGGCTGGCCTCCCTGGTGTTCGACACCTACCAGGAACTGCGGCCGCGCGAGGCGACGGACCCGCCGGTTGCCGTGGTCGATATCGACGAAAAGTCGATTGCCCAATATGGACAATGGCCCTGGTCGCGCATGATTGTCGCCGACATGATCGAGCGGGCAAGCGCTGCAGGTGCCTCTGCCATCGGTTTCGATATCGTCTTTTCGGAAGCGGATCGCACCGCGCCCCAACGGATTGCCGAGGACTTGCGCCGCCAGGGCGTCTTGCTGACGCTGCCGGCCGAACTTCTGCCTGACCCAGACCGTGCACTGGCAAGGTCAATCGCTGCGAACCCCGTCGTGCTCGGCTTTGCCCTGACCGATGAGCAGGCGACCACCGTTCCGTCCCCGCGGATCGGTTTTTCGTATCTGGGCGCCGACCCGGCTCACAGCTTGCGCAATTATTCCGGTGCAATCGCCAATCTTCCAGCGCTGACGGAAGCGGCAACCGCGATGGGATATTTTTCCTTCCCGCCTTCCAGCGACAATATCCTCAGAAGCTTTCCCCTTGTTTCGCGGGCCGATGGCCAACTCCACCCTGCGCTCTCCCTAGAAACCCTGCGCCTTGCCCAACAGGCCGGCAGCTACATCCTGCGGTCTACGGGCAACGGCAAGACGAGCGCCCTGACGGACGTGCGCGTGGGCGAACTGGCCGTACCCGTGACGGCTGATGGAGAACTCTGGGTCTATTATTCCGGCATGCCCGAGATGCCGGTGATTTCGGCCGGCGACCTTCTCGATTCGGCCAAGCGCGCAGAGATGGCTAAACTCATGGATGGGCGCATCATCCTGGTCGGCACCAGTGCCGTTGGCCTGCGCGACCTTGTCGCCACGCCTATCGATCCGGTGATGCCGGGTGTGCGCGTCCATGCCGAAATCATCGACCAGATCGTCAGCGGCGTGTTTCTCAACAGGCCGGACTGGATCAAGGGCGCAGAACGCGGCGCAACGATTGCTGCCGGCGGGCTTCTGCTGCTGGTGCTCTGGCTCGGTTCGCCGGCGGCGGGTGCTCTTGCGGCAATCCTGCTTTCCACACTTGTTGCGCTTGGCTCCTGGGGTGCCTTTTCGCGGCAGTTGATCCTGTTTGATCCCCTGCAGCCGCTGACCGGCATTGCCGCCATCATGCTGACAACCCTGCCTTTGCTGCTCATGGTCAGCCATCGTGAAAAGCGTTTCGTGCGCGAAAGTTTTGGCCGCTATCTGGCGCCGGCCATGGTGGAAAAACTCTCGGAAAGCCCGGAAGGGCTGCGGCTTGGCGGCGAAGACCGGGAACTGACCATCCTCTTCTCCGATATTCGCGGCTTTACCGCCTTGTCGGAAACGCTCGATCCGACGGAACTGACCGGCCTCCTCAACGGCTTCCTGACGCCGATGACCGACGTGCTTCTGAAGCGGGAAGCGACGATCGACAAATATATCGGCGATGCCATCATGGCCTTCTGGAACGCGCCCCTTGCGATCGCCGACCATCCGGCCAAGGCCTGCCTTGCCGCGCTCGAGATGGTTGACGCGGTCGAGAGGCTGAACCGCGATCGCGGCATGAGCTTGAAAATCGGCATCGGCCTCAACACCGGCATAGCCTGTGTCGGCAATCTCGGCTCGGATCAGCGGTTCAGCTATTCCTGCCTTGGCGACAATGTCAATCTCGCATCACGGGTGGAGGGCCTGACCAAGGTCTACGATTTGCCCATTCTGGTGACCGAGGCGGTTGTTGACGCCTCCCGGCAACTGAAGTTCATCGAGATCGATGTCGTGCGGGTGGTGGGGCGGCAAGCACCGGTCAGACTGTTTGCCCTTGCCGGACGCCTGCAGGAATGCGGCGCTGAGGATGACGATGTTCTGACGCTGCATGATGCCCTGCTCTCCGCCTGGCGCAAGGGTGACTTCGCAGATGCCCGGATGCAGCTCGCCGCCCTGGCTGAGGCGCCGGACAGCCGGACGAAATCGCTGCTGCTGGGGGCTCATGACATCTATCGCGAGCGTCTGGAAAACCTGCCGGATGCAGGACCTGAAGGCTGGGATGCGATCTCGACGGCCACGCGAAAATAGGCAGGCGGTCGCTCGCTTACGGAACGAAGCCTTGTTATCTGACGCCTATCGTTTCGGTTTTTGCTGCAGGACGGCCGTTCCCAGTCGCTCGATTGCACGCTTCAGCTTGTCGCTCTCGATCCCCTCCACCATCTCGGCCAGTCTGCGGGCCTTTTCGCCCTCAAGCTTGCGCGGCGGCCTGCGTCGCTGAGGGGCTGATACAGGCTTCTGCACTATACGGATCTGGCCGATCGCCGGATAGCCGAAGAAGCCGTTGATCCGCGCAACCAGCTCCCCTTGCGCATGCGACAGGAAGAGCGCCCTTGCCCCTTCACAGGCAATGGTCAGAACGCCCGGACGATGGCCTCCATCCTCTGGAAGGTCTGATCGCCTTGGCCAGGCAATTTTTTCCGGTCGCGTGCAATCGGCAAAATTTTCGCCGACGATCTCATCCCAGGACCCGAGAAGAGCCGTGTTGATACCGGCCCGCCTTGCCAGAACGGGATCGACCAGGCCATTGGCGATCTCGGAAATCTGGCTGACGCCGTAGCGACTAGGCCGTGAACTCATCGGCTTTCCGATCCGGAGTGGCACTGACGGCGATGATGGCTGCGACCCACAGGAAGAGCGAATCGTAGATGTCGTGGCCGAAAATGAAATTTGTCATTCCGCCCATAGCATAGGTGAAGACCAGCGCGAAGGCGAGAAACAGTCTTCGTGCCCAAAGGCTGTCTGCCGCGGCCCTGAATGCAATGATCAGCGGTGCGCACAGGAGACAGAGAAGCGATACGAGTCCGAACAGGCCATTGTCGAGCATAGCGGTCAGGAAGCCGTTGTGCAGGTGAGAATAGCCATAACCGAAGCTCTGGATGACGGCGCGGCGGTTCTGCAAACCATGACCGCTCCACAGATGATCGCTGATGGCTGGGACAGCATGCTGCCACAGATCGAGACGGTGGGTATAGGAGGCGTCAACGCCTGCTCCCCCGCCGCTTTCCATGGCTTCCACCATGGACTGCAAGCGGTCGTGACTGCCGGTGATGTAGAGTGCCAAAGCTGTCAGGGCGGCAAGGGTTACCAGGGCTGTGGTCATCTCGGCCGCGCTGAGCTTCTTGCGATAGAAAACCACCAGAAACAGCAGGGCACCTAGAACCGATACCGGCATCAGACCCTTTGTCTTGGCAAGAAATATGCAAAGCGTCGCGCTGACGAAACCGGCAAGGGCGAGTGCGCGATAGCGTTTGTCCTGATCGAGCAGACTGATCAGAGACGAGAGGCTGAGGAAAGCACAAATCATGGCGAAGGGAATGGCATTGCCGCTGCCGCCCTCGGCCCGGAGGTCAAGCACTAAGAGCTGGTAGGCAGCTACCGGCAGAACCGCAATTGCGCCGATGGCCGATGCCCGCGACATTGCCCGCAACAGATCTTCCCCGGACGAGAACGCCAGCCTCCACATAAGCGGGATGGTGCCGATGAACAACAATTGCGGGGCCAGTTTGCCGGCAGCGATCAGGGGGGGCATGTCGGTTGCACCGTAATTGACGGTGAAAAACAGGCTGTTCACGCCCACATAACCGAGGATGGCAAGCGTCAGGATGGAGATACCGCCATCGAAACGTGGCCTCACTCGTCCGATCGTCGCGTAGAAAGCTGCCCAGACCGCCGATGCCGTCAGCAGCCCTGTCATCACCGAACCGCCGAGTGCAGACAGAATAAAAAACACATAGATCGCAGCAAGATTGTTTGCTGTCATCGATCGTTGCAATAGATGCATTCGGGCGCTCCAGGATTAGCCGTGCAGAGGTAATCGCAAACGTGATGGACAACAAGCATTTACCCGCCGCAGATCGCCTTCTCCACTGGTACGACAGGCATCATCGTCACCTGCCGTGGAGGATCTCGCCGGCGGCGGCAAGACGCGGCGCGCATCCCGATCCATATCACATCTGGATGTCGGAGGTCATGCTGCAGCAAACGACCGTGGCGGCGGTGAAGGCGTACTTCGCCAAGTTCACCGAGCGTTGGCCGAGCGTGATGGATCTTGCCGCTGCGCCGACCGAGGATGTGATGGCCGCCTGGGCCGGGCTTGGCTATTATGCGCGGGCGCGCAATCTGAAGAAATGCGCGGAAGCCGTGGCCTTTGAGCATGGCGGGATCTTCCCGGATACGGAGGCGGGTCTGCGCGCCCTGCCCGGCATCGGCGACTACACGGCAGCCGCCGTCGCCGCCATTGCCTTCAACCGGCAGGCCGCCGTCATGGACGGCAATGTCGAGCGGGTGATCTCACGGCTCTACGCCATCGATGCGCCGTTGCCCGGCTCCAAACCGCTGATGAAAGCCCGTGTGGCGGAGCTTACCCCGGCCGATCGTCCCGGCGACTTCGCGCAGGCGATGATGGATCTGGGCGCCACCATCTGCACGCCCAAGCGGCCGACCTGTGCGCTCTGTCCGTTCAACGCGCTCTGCGTGGCGCTCGCCACCGACGAGCCGGAGAGATTTCCGGTAAAGGCGCCCAAAAAGGCAAAGCCCATCCGTCTCGGCGCCGCCTTCATCGCGGTGGACCGGGAGGGACGCATTCTCCTGCGCAAACGGGTGGAGAGCGGGCTGCTGGGCGGCATGACCGAGGTTCCGACAACCGGCTGGACAGCGCGGGCGGATGGCGTGACAGACATTTCGGCCGCGCCCTTTGCCGCCGACTGGCAGCCAGCCGGCAGCATTTCCCATGTCTTCACCCATTTCGAATTGCGGCTGTCGATCTTCCGGGTCGGCCCGATCGATCCCCCACCGGACCATCACGGTTTCTGGGTGCCGGTTACCGAACTTGACGGACAGGCGCTGCCAACCGTCATGAAGAAGGCAATTGCCGCTGCTATTCCGACCGCCTTTCCAACCTCCAACAGATGAATGAGACCGCTATGACCGAGATCCGCCACATCGTTTTCGATATCGGCAAGGTACTGATCCATTATGATCCCAATCTGCCATTTTCGCGGATCATTCCCGACGAAGCCGAAAGGGCGGATTTCTTCGCGCGGATCTGCACTCATGACTGGAACCTGGAACAGGATCGCGGCCGATCCTGGGACGAGGCGGAAGCGCTTCTCGTTGCCGACTTTCCGGATCGCGAGCACCATATTCGCGCGTTCCGCAAGCACTGGGCCGAAATGGTGCCGCATGCCTATGATGACAGCGTCGCCATCATGACCGGCCTCATCGATGCCGGCCGCGACGTGACGATGCTGACCAATTTCGCCGCAGATACCTTTGCCGAGGCGAAGATGATGTATCCGTTTCTTACCCTGCCGCGCGGCGTGACGGTCTCGGGCGAGATCGGTCTGCTCAAGCCCGACATCGCGATCTACGAGCGGCATGCGCAGGACTTCGGGCTTGAGCCTTCCGCCACCGTATTCATCGACGATAGCTATGCGAATGTGGAAGGGGCGCGCGCGGCCGGCTGGCAGGCGGTGCACTTTACCGGCGCTGAAAAGCTGAAAGCGGATCTTCAAGCACTTGGCGTTTCGCTCTAAGAGCTATGCCTAAGGCACTGGCGCGGGTGGGGTTGGCGGACCCCGGCCCGCGCCAGATCGATCGTAAACGACCGATGTGTGTGTGCCTTAGAGCGTCCATCTTGCACGAAACTGTTCACGCGTATGTGAGGTTGCGCACTCTGCGCCCAAAATGAAACACCCGGCGCTTGCGCACCGGGTGTTTTGTTAGATGTTGTGACCGCTCTCACGTCACCTTGGCGTGCACATCTCTATTCAAGACCCGCCATGCGCGAGCGTATGACGCTGCGCAGGTCGTCTATCGGGCGAATCGCGCCATTGTCTTCATAGTGCCAGAAGGTCCAGCCATTGCAGGCATCGAGCCCCTGCACCTTCGCGCCGAGGCGATGGATGGAGCCGCCTTCGCCATTGGCTGTCAGCGTTCCATCGGCGCGGATGATTGCCGAATACCGGCGCTTGGCATCGGTCAGCACCTGGCCAGGCTTGACGAGATCGGCCTCGATCAGCGCATTAAAGGCGACGCGCGGCTCTGCCTTCTTGCCCGACAGCACCGTCAGCTCGACCTTGCCCAGCGGCTCGACGGCTTCGATGCGGGCGGAGGCCGCGTCGATATAGTCCTGCTCACGCTCGATGCCGACGAAATGACGGCCGAGACGCTTGGCAACGGCTCCCGTGGTGCCGGAGCCGAAGAACGGGTCGAGGACGATATCGCCCGGCTTGGTGGAGGCCATGATGACGCGGGCGAGCAGCGCTTCCGGCTTCTGGGTCGGATGAACCTTCTTGCCGTCGTCGCCCTTCAGGCGCTCGCCGCCAGAGCAGATCGGAAAAAGCCAGTCGGAGCGCATCTGCACGTCGTCGTTCGAGGCCTTCAGCGCATCGTAGTTGAAGGTGTAGCCCTTGGCCTTGGGATCCGGCGAAGCCCAGATCATCGTTTCATGGGCGTTCTGGAACCGGCGGCCCTTGAAGTTGGGCATGGGGTTGGTCTTGCGCCAGACGATGTCGTTCAGGATCCAGAAGTTCAGATCCTGCAGCGTCGCGCCGACGCGGAAAATATTGTGATAGGAGCCGATGACCCAGATCGTGCCGGTCGGCTTCAGCACCCGGCGGCAGGCAAGCAGCCAGGCGCGGGTGAAGGCATCATAGGCTTCGAAGGAGGCAAACTGGTCCCAGTGATCGTCGCAGGCATCAACGAGGCTCTGGTCCGGCCGATGCAGGGCGCCGCCGAGTTGCAGGTTGTATGGCGGATCGGCAAAGATGACATCAACGGACTTGTCCGGCAGAGCATCGAGCGCTGCAACGCAATCCCCCTTGATGATGCTGTCGACCCAGGCAAAGGGATCGGATGAACGACGGAGTTCGGCAAGCGGAAATACGGAAGCCATGGGTTACTCACTCTTACGCTGACGCATCACGGGGTACGAGGCGTATGGTTACCGAACTTGGTTACCAAAGGGTGAAGAGCGTACCGAAAACGAACGAACTAACTTGAGAGGTCGCAAAATTATCCTCCAACATTTGGCGCCGGTGGGGACATCTGGTATTGTTAAATAGATGAAAGGGAGTGTGATGGCAGCCAACTTTGATATTGGACCGCGTTACGAAAGCCTGGTTCGCGAGCTTGTACATAGCGGTCGCTATTCAAGCGCAAGCGAAGTCATGAGAGACGGTTTGCGGCTCCTGGAACAGCAAGAAGAGCTTCGCAAGCTTGACCTCGACCGTCTCAAGACAGCCTATGATGAGGGCATGGCGAGCGGGATCGGTCGGGATGTGAGCGCCGATACGCTTTTGGCGGAACTGAAGGCCGAAGCGCACGCTGGTGGCTAAATATATCCTGAGCCAACGCGCCGAGCAGGATCTTCGGCTCATCTGGCGAACAATCGCTGCAAACAACGAGAGCGCGGCCGATGGCTTGGTCAGACGGATATTGAACAAGGCCTCTCTCGCCGCTGACCACCCACACATGGGATCACTGCGACCCGAACTCAGCCCTACTGCGCGCCTCCTGATTGAAGGGCGCTATATAACGATCTACGAGCCGATGCCTTATGGAATCTTTGTCGTGGCAATCGTTCACGGATCGCGCGACATCGAGAGCTGGCTGGAGTAGCCACGCTGGTCTGTATCCGCTCCCCTCTCTCCCCGCTGCGGAAAAGAGCCCCCTCACCGCCCCGCATCCCAGGCCTTCACCACCGCCTTCTTCGCCTGCGCACGCCACACACGCGTGAGGTTTTCGCGCACCCATCCGACATCGACCCGGTCCAGGCGGGCGAGCACCATCGGATAGGGTCGATGGTGGTCTGTGGTGAAGTAGGTATCGGGGTCCATCTCGATCAGATGGTCGCGCTCCTCGAAAGGCACCTTGAACACCGGGCAGTCATGCGTCGGGTTCCAGAACAGCATAGATGGGCTAATCGGCTTCGTGCCCCATCCCATCCGTAGGGAGCCAGGGGCTGCCCCGCACTGCCGTTGATAAAGTCGCCTGTCGGAACAGGCACAACCATCATGCAGAGGAGCGCAGCCATGAAACATTATGCCGGCCTCGATGTCTCGGTCAAAGAAACGAGCGTCTGTATTGTCGATGAAAGCGGGAAACTATGCCGCGAACGGAAGGTGGCATCTCACCCGGAGGACCTTGTCGCGATCCTCAGCGATCCCTCGTTCAGCTTGGAAAGGGTAGGAGTTGAGGCGGGCCCCTTGTCCCAATGGCTGTTTGAAGGACTCGCAAGAGCGGGCTTGCCCATCTTCTGCATCGAGACGCGGCACACCAAAGCTTTCCTGGATGCCCTTCAACAGAATAAAAGCGACAGGAACGATGCACGTGGCATCGCCCACATGATGCGGGTCGGCCTGTTCAAGGACGTGCATGTGAAGACGCTCACCAGCCAGAAGCGTCGCGCCTTGCTAACGGCCCGTTCGCTGCTGCAGGAAAAGGCGATCGACCTGGAGAACGAGATGCGTGGGCTGCTGCGCAACTTCGGACTGAAGGTTGGCCATGCCTCGGGCGGCATATTCGAGAGAAGAATACTCGAGCTCGTCGAACACGACATTGAGCTTGCGGAAATCATGGAGCCGTTGCTCGCCGGACGGCGCAAGTTGCGAGAAGGTCTTGCCAAACTGGAGAAGAGGGTTCTGGCCGAGGCGAAACAGGACGACGTTTGCAGGCGGCTAATGACGGTGCCTGGCGTTGGACCTATAGTCTCGCTCGCCTATGTCTCGACGATCGATATTCCCAGCAGGTTTCGTCATTCGCGTTCGGTAGGAGCGATATTGGGTCTCACCCCCGTTTTGAAACAATCCGGCGAAGTGAGCCGGGTTGGCCATGTTTCTCTACGCGGGGACGCCATGATGCGGCGACTGCTCTATGAGGCCGCCCAGTCGATGATGACGCGTGTGGTAAAATGGTGCTGGCTGAAGGCATGGGCCATGAACATTGCCAAGCGCCATGGCAGCAAGAAAGCCAAGGTCGCGCTGGCCCGTCGTCTCGCGGTCGTCATGCACCGCATGTGGGTGGATGGCACCGAGTTCCGCTGGACAAGGGAGGACACCGTCTCAACGGTCGCGGGATGACGGTCGGCTATAGAGACGAGAGAGACATTCGAATCCAAGGTTCCGTGTAGCAGCGGAAAACGTCCTTCGCGGACGATGGTGATGTGAGTTCGCGGCGTCGCTTATACCGATGATTCGTCATCAGGATGCAGCATAGATTGGACCACTTCATCTACTGGACCCCATCATGGGAGGGCCGAGTGCCGATCCCGGAGAGAAGCGCGGGCCGCGAAAAGACGTTGAACGCTAGACAAGCAGGACCTGTTTCGACCCCGTCTCGGCCATTGGGTACCCTCATCGGCGACGGCCGCTTCTGGCTCAACTGGTCAATGAGTCGGCTTCCTCAACTGCTTTTCCCTAATCTTGATTGTAATCTGGGGGTCTTCTATCCGCACGATTTCCTTGGTAGCTTCGGAGCACATGTCCAATTGGTTCGCGTGACAAAGGGCAGCCAGAGTTACGGCAACGCCTCCAACCTCTTGGCCTGGGTCGCCGCTGGGACGGTCGAACACATAGGCTACTAAGCTCGATGCTTGCTCTTTGCTGCATCCCAACGACTGCACGAGCTCCAAAGCCTCTTCTAAGAATCGCCTATTACGCTCCTCTCTATCCTGCGTGAGTTTGTTGCCAAAGCACCGCAACATCCAAGAATGAACCCGGGCCTGAAATTCGCTTTCGTTCGACGCCATGTTATTTCTCGTCATTTCTGGCTGCGACAGAACCTGTCGCAGGACACTGTTGTAACAATTTCCGGCTCGGCGATTGGTTGTCAATCACCCTATTTCAGACATGTGTAGTCCGGCGCTGGGATGGCAGGTTCGGGCAGACTGCGGACGGATTCTTGCATCGTCTTGTTAGGGAAAAGCACGAAAGACGCTTGACCTCACACCGCCGATTAGAGAAGCCTTGCCATTGACCTTAAAGGAGACGGCATCCCAGGGGGTGGTTTCCTCCGTCGTCGGCAAAGTGAGGATGATCTGGCGAATTGTGTCGAGTGTGATCATGACGGGCCTCCCGCAAGGAGTGTGCCAGAGGTTTCGCCGCCTGTCATCGACCGCTGCCTTCAGGGCACCACCCGTGCCCCGACATAGCCCTCCTCCGCAACCTGATCGCACAGGCCCGCCCATTCGCAGCCGGAACAGGCTGTGCGGATCTCGCCTTTGGCAAAGTTCTGGCGCATCCGAGACAGCAGGCTTGCTGTCGGCGTAATCCGCGCGCCTGAGCCGATCGGGCTGCCGAGCATCCGAGCCACAGCCGCCTGTGCCTCAGCATCGCGGTCGATAACGCTCGCGCCGTGGCAATGGGCAGAGGGATCGTCGGTCAGAGGCGCGCAGATATCGTCCGGGCCATCGACCAGTTCGATGTCCTCACCTGCCGACAGTCTTGCGGCGATGGCTTCATAGTTTGCGACGAAAGCGGGCGAATAGCCTTTGCCGACGTAAGTCAGCATGCAGAGCAGGTGATGGGGGCGAAGACGGATGGTCATTGGCGGGGACTAAAGCATATCGCGCAAAAGTGTGCAGCGGTTTTGCGATGACGACCCGCTTTAGTCGAGTGCATGCAGAAGAGCCTGCCAGTTTTGACGTCCGCCGAGCACCCTGACGATGGTGACATGCTGATCGTCGCATACGAAGATAACCAGGTGGCTTTGGTAAACATGGACGCGGACCGGTGGGTCGAATTCCGACTGCAATCGAAACAGCAGGGGCGATCCGGCAATGACCTCGAAGACTTGGTTCAAACCATCAAGATACGTGTCCGCCTGTGCAACTGACCAGGTGTCAGCACCATAGGCCCAGATCTCTTCAAGATCTCGTATCGCGCGCGGCGCAAGCGTGAATGTTCGGCTACCTTGCCCCATGGGTTTCGCGCATGCGTCGCTTGAAAACCTCAATATCGAATGGCTCAGCGGGGCCGCTTTCAATGCCTTCGGTGATTGCTGCCTGCAGCGTATCGAACGCCCGCTGGCGCTCCTGATCCTTGCGGATCAAATCACGCACATAATCGCTTGCATTGCCATAGCGACCGGTCTCAGCCTGCTGCTCCACCCAAGCCTTCATCTGATCCGGAAGTGAAACGTTCATCGTTGCCATCTGGCCCTCCTGTGGTGCCAGAATGAGACGGATGGCAAAGATTGTCAAACGCCCATCACCCATGCGCCGCCCGGCTATCCTGCGGCGCCTCGGTGCGCTCCTTCATGCCGTAGTCGCGCAGCACATGGGCAACGCGCAGACGGTAGTCGGCGAAGACCTGCGCCCGCCCTGCCCGTTGGGCTGCCCGGTGTTCGTCGGTCTCGCGCCACTGGCGCACCGCCTCCTCGTCACGCCAGAAGGAGAGCGACAGGAGCTTGCCGCGCACGGAAAGGCTCTCGAAACGCTCGACCGAGATGAAGCCGTCCATGGTTTCGAGATGGGCGCGAAGCTCACCGGCGAGGTCGAGATAGTGATGCCGCTCGCCGGCAAAGGGCAGGACTTCGAAGATGACGGCGATCACGGTGCGATCCTTGGCGCATGCGGGGCCGAGACGTTTTTGAGGAAGAGCCGGTCTTCCGCGAGGATGAAGCGTTTTTTGGCGGCAAAGTCATAATTCTCCCGCCCGAGCGGATCGGCTGACAGTCTTGCCCGATAAGCCTCGTAGGCGGCGAGGTTGTCGATGTTGTAAATGCCATAGGCCGTCGTTGCCGATCCCTCGTGCGGGGCGAAATAGCCGATGAGATCGGCACCGCAGCGCGGGATCGCCTCGCCCCAATTGCGGGCGTAAGTTGCGAAATCGTCCTGAGCGAAGGGATCGATGCGGTAGCGGATGATGCAGGTGATCATGGGTGGGCTCCTCGTGGTTTGCGAGGCGGTTGTGCCATGGCGGGACCAGGCGAAGCTTCGACGCCGATCGAAGCTTTGTGCAGCACAGTTCGTCCGTGATCGAACGATAGTTCGATCGGGATCGAAGCATGTGCTAGGCTTTTGCCAGACAATTGCCCCTGTCCCATCTCAGGTCGAGGTTTCCATGGCAGAAGGTCCAGACATCGCCCGCATTGCCGCACTCATCGGCGATCCGGCCCGCTCGAACATGCTGCTGGCGCTCGCCGGCGGCAAGGCGCTGACGGCGACCGAGCTTGCAGGCGCGGCCGGCGTCACGCTGCAGACGGCGAGTTCGCACCTGTCGAAGCTCGAGGACGGCGGGCTTTTGAAGCACCGCAAGCAGGGGCGGCACCGCTATTTTGCGCTGGCCGACGACCAGGTCGGCGCGATGATCGAGAGCCTGATGAGCTTTTCGGCGAGCCGAGGACATCTGCGCCACCGCACGGGACCGAAGGAACCGGAACTGCGCAAGGCACGGATCTGCTACGATCACCTGGCCGGCGACTATGGTGTGCGCATGCTGGACAGCCTGGTGGCCCAAGGGGCGATCGCGGCTAAAGACGAATCCCTGACGCTGACCACCGAGGGTGACCGCCTGCTGCGCGACCTGGGTCTCGACATCGACAGCCTCAGGGCCAGACGCCGGCCGCTCTGCCGCGCCTGTCTGGACTGGAGCGAGCGACGCACGCATCTTGCCGGCACGCTCGGGGCGGCGCTGCTTTCGCAATTTCTCGATCGTGGTTATGCGCGGCGCGTCGCGGAAAGCCGGATCATCCGGTTTTCACCCGAAGGCGAACGGCAGTTTCTTGCCCTGTTTCCCCTGATCGATTGACCGGATTCAGGCGACGTCGGAAGGCTCTTGAAAAGATACCGACCGCACGGTATGTTTTGTCAGTGTATCCGAGGAACCATCCGTCATGAACCCCACACTCACCGCCTATGGCGCGCTGGCCGCCGCGATCGTGCTCGAGGTGATCGGAACGACGCTTCTGCAGAAGTCGGCGCAGTTCACCAAACTCTTGCCGACGGCGGGCATGGTCATGTTCTATGTCGCCTCCTTCTATCTCCTCGCCCAGGCGCTCAAAGGCATGCCGCTCGGTGTCGCCTATGCCATGTGGGGCGGGCTCGGCATTGTCCTCACGGCGCTGATCAGCGTCTTCTACCTCAAGCAAAGCCTCGACCTAGCGGCCCTTGCCGGCATTGCGCTGATCGTCGCGGGCGTCGTGGTCATCAACACCCTGTCCGGCACGGTGTCGCACTGATGGTTGCGGCCCCCTCCCCCGCAAACGGTGCGCCCTCGGCGCATCGCCGCAAGAAGCAGCCGGAACAGGTGCGGCGGGCACTGCTCGACTGCGCTGCTCAGATCGCGGCTGAACAGGGAGCCCATGCCATCACGATCCAGGCGGTGGCGGCAGGGGCCGGTGTCACCAAGGGCGGACTGCTGCACCACTTCGACAGCAAGCAGGCCCTGCTCGCGGCCGTCTTTTCGGACCTGCTCGAGCAGATGGACCGGGAGATCGACCGCTCCATGGCCACGGACGCCGTGGCGCGGGGCCGCTTCACGCGGGCCTATGTGCGTGCCTGCTTTTCCGACCGACTGCTCGGCGAGCGAAGCCTCTGGGCCGCCCTGTCTCTTGCCGGCGTGTCCGAGCCTGCGCTGCGATCGCTCTGGCTCAACTGGATCGACGGCCGAATGCAACGGCATTTCGACACCGACAGCGATCCGAACCTGACGGCCGTTCGTCTTGCCGCCGACGGCATCTGGCTCGCCGACATCATGGACAAAACCGGCGGACTGCAACGATATCCGCAAAATCTCGAAGCGGTGCTGCTGGCGATGGCAGGCGGCTAGTTCCGAAATGACATCGGAAAGCACGGCAGGCCAGCCATGCATGACATGCGATTGTCCTTACCTTCCCGATCGTGTAGGGAGCGACTTTCCCTGGACCCCATGACGGATGTTTCCATGAACGGCTTCGACCTTATCCTCTTTGATTGCGACGGCGTGCTCGTCGATTCCGAAATCATCGCCGCCAAGGTCGAATCGAAGCTGCTGACCGAGGCCGGCTATCCGATTTCGGTCGAGGAAATGGGCGAACGCTTCGCCGGCATGACCTGGAAGAACATCCTCCTGTCGATCGAACAGGAAGTCGACATTCCGCTTTCCGCAAGCCTGATCGACAAGTCGGAGCAGCTGCTCGACCAGCGGCTGGCCCGCGAGGTGAAGATCATCGAAGGTGTGGCTTTTGCACTGGCGAGGCTCGACGCGCCGCGCTGCATCTGCTCCAATTCTTCCGCGCACCGGCTCGACATGATGCTGACCAAGGTCGGCCTCAAGCAGGCATTTGCGCCACATATCTATTCGGCCAAGGATCTCGGTGCCGACCGGGTGAAACCGAAGCCGGACATCTTTCTGCATGGTGCAAGCCAGTTCGGCGTCAGCCCCGGCAGGTGCCTCGTCGTTGAGGACTCGGTGCATGGCGTGCACGCGGCCCGCGCCGCCGGCATGCGGGTCGTCGGCTTTACCGGCGCCTCCCATACCTATCCGTCGCATGCCGACAAGCTGACCGATGCGGGTGCGGAAACCGTGATCTCGCGCATGACCGACCTTCCCGGCGTGGTGGCCGCGATGGCCGAGTGGGAAGGCGCATTCTGATAAGCGACAGGGCAGGCAGACCGCCTGGCCCTGTTTCTGAACATCAGAGCTTGCCCGTCAAACCTTGATCGTCAGGGCGCCGGGCAGGATCTCGGCGACGAATGCGCCTGTGATCGGTTGCTCCCCATCCACCTCGACGGGAAACCGGGCCGGATCGAGTGGCCGGCATTCCACCTGCCTGCCGCGATGGAAACTCAGCTGCGGGTGGCCGATATGGCCGGCCGAATAAAGGCTGCGGAGCAGGCCGATCAGGCCGAAGACACTCTCCTCTCGCATGACGGCGACATCGAACAGGCCGTCGGTCAGATCGGCTGCCGGCGTCACATGCATGCCGCCGCCGAACCAGCCGCCATTGGCTATCGCCACCAGTGCCAGGGACCCCGTGTGCACCTTGTGACCATCCACCAGCACCTCGAAGCGGTAGGGCTTGTAGCGGAGGATGGCGAGCAGCGAATGGACGAGGAAGCGGGCGGGACCGCTCAGCCAGCGTGCCCCCGGCGCATTCACGCACTCGACGATCTCGCCGGAAATGCCGAGGCTGGCGATGTTGACGAAATGGCGCCGGACTTCCTTGCCATCGGCGCTCGACGCGATCAGGCGTGCCGCATCGATCTGCCGGGGCCGGGCCGCGGCAATCCTTTCGGCAAGGACTTGCGGATCCTGCGGCAGGTCGAAGTTGCGGACAAAATCGCTGCCGGTGCCGAGCGGCAAAAAGGCAAGCGGCGAATCGGGGCGGTCTGAGGACAGTATACCGTCCACCACGTCGCTGATCGTGCCATCACCGCCCGCGGCAATGACAAGCGTTGCGCCCGCATTGGCCGCCTCCAGCGCGAGGCGGCGGGCGTCGACTCCGGACCGGCTCTCCTGAACGACAAGATCGTCAAAGGTTTGCTGAAAGGCTGAAAGCACCGACGGCCAGCGCGATCGATGCCTCGCCCCGCCGGCCACGGGGTTCCTGATGATCACGACGCCCATCCGCATCCCCCAAGAGGCTTCGCCACAAGACCGCACCTCTCCCGCACGATGCCAGGCACTGCCGCCTTTGAATAAGGCTTAAGCGGCACGGGCTTGCAGGATCGGAGGCTTACTTCTTCTTCTTCGCCTTGCCGTCGTCGAAGCCCAGATGAACGCGCGTCATGCCGGAAACATTGCCGGGAATGGTAACGGCACGGCTGTAGATGAACTGGGTCGGCTGATTGACGTCCGCGACAGTGACGCTGAATGGCTCGACTTCCGAATAGACCTGCTGATCGCCATCGGTGACGGTGATGCGCACCGGCACGGTGATCGTGCCTGCCTTGCCCTGCGGGCCGGAGACCAACCGCCCCTGCGCGAGCACATTGACCGTCAGCGTCGTTTCGGTCCGCGAGCAGGAACGTGTCGTATCGGCAATCGAGGCCTGGTAGATCACGTGGGCGGCATCCTCTTCCTTGCCGCGGGTATAGGCGCGGTGGAAGGCAGAGCCGTCACGCAGGTTTACCTGCGGGCAAAAACCCTGGACGAAGGGTTCGCCGCTTGCGGCAACCGGCTGGGCTGCCGGCGTTGACTGCGGCAGGAGACCGGAGACCGGATTGCCGGCATTGCAGCCAGCCAGGACCATCAGGAGCGAGACGGCCAAAACACCGCGCGACACGACTAGAGACACGTGCATCCACCTTCCGCATGCTTGGCCCCGCAAGGCCAAAAAATCGTTCCAATTGCCGGGATCTTTCGCCCGGCTGAGACGCCTATAGCAGCGGTGCGGCAAAAAATCGATTGGCTGACGGCAATTTGCGCGGAAATTCGATTGCGCGCAAGAGAGGCTGTCGCGTGGGACGCCCGGTCCGGTTTTGCCGCCTCGATTTGCGAAATTCCGGCCTGCGGGCTGGCGCAAAAGGGCAAACCTCTTTATCGGAAACCCCGTAGGTTTGTCGGGCCTAAGCTCCGACCGGTCAAATTCGAGGATAGCGACGTGGAATATATCTCGACCCGCGGTGAGGCTCCAAGCCTCGGCTTTTGTGACGCGCTTCTGGCGGGCCTGGCTCGCGACGGCGGGCTCTATGTGCCCCGCGAGTGGCCACAGCTTTCCAAGAAGGCGATCCGCGGTCTGCGCGGCAAGAGCTATCAGGACGTGGCCTTCGAGGTTCTCCTGCCCTTTACCAATGGCGAGATCGAGCCGGAAACCTTCCGCGGCATGATCGATGAGGCCTATGCCACCTTCCGGCATCCGGCCGTCGCACCGCTCGTCCAGACCGGCGCAAACGCCTTCGTGCTCGAACTCTTCCACGGCACCACGCTTGCCTTCAAGGACGTGGCCATGCAGCTCATCGCGCGGCTGATGGATCACGTCTTGGAAAAGCGCGGCGAACGCGCGACGATCGTCGGCGCGACCTCGGGCGACACCGGCGGCGCTGCCATTGACGCCTTTGCCGGCCGCGCACGCACCGATGTCTTCATCCTCTTCCCGCATGGCAAGGTCTCGCCGGTGCAGCAGCGCCAGATGACGACGTCGACCGAGGCGAACGTGCATGCGATCGCCGTCGAAGGCAATTTCGACGACTGCCAGAGCCTGGTGAAGGCGATGTTCAATGACGCCGCCTTCCGCGACCGCGTGAAGCTTTCGGGCGTCAACTCGATCAACTGGGCCCGCATCATGGCGCAGGTGGTCTACTACTTCACCGCAGCGGTCGCCCTTGGCGGCCCGGATCGCAAGATCTCCTTCACCGTGCCAACAGGCAATTTCGGCGACATCTTTGCCGGCTATGTGGCGAAGAAGATGGGCCTGCCGATCGACAAGCTGGTGATCGCCACCAATGACAACGACATTCTCGCCCGCACGCTGAAGACCGGCCGCTACGAGATGAAGGGCGTGCATGCCACGACCTCGCCCTCGATGGACATCCAGATTTCCTCGAACTTCGAGCGCCTGCTTTATGAGGCCTATGGCCGCGATGCCAGCGCCATCCGCAGCGCGATGGAGGGCTTGAAACAATCGGGCGCCTTCGAGATCAAGGAAGAGGCGCTGAAATTCATCCGCAAGGATTTCCGCGCCGGGCGGGCGACCCAGAAGGACGTCGCCAAGACGATCAAGGCCGTTCTCGATGAGACCGGCTATCTGCTCGACCCGCATACCGCCGTCGGTGTGCATGTCGCCAAGAAATTCGAGAAGCCGCAAAGCCCGATGGTGGTGCTCTCCACCGCCCATCCGGCGAAATTCCCCGCCGCAGTAAAATCAGCCTGCGGTATTGACCCCGCGCTTCCGACATGGCTTGCTGACCTGATGACCAGGGAGGAGCGCTTCGAAATTCTGTCAGCCGATCTGAAGACCGTCGAGACTTTCGTCGGCCAGCGTTCCAGGGCTGCCGAATAAGCGCAGAAAGACGAACCATGAGTGTTGAGTGCACCCGGCTTCCATCGGGGCTGACTGTCGTTACGGAAACCATGCCGCATCTGGAAAGTGTGGCATTGGGAACCTGGATCAAATCCGGCTCCCGCAACGAAACGGAAAACGAGCACGGTATTGCGCATCTGCTCGAGCATATGGCTTTCAAGGGCACGAAGCGGCGCTCCGCTCGCCAGATCGCCGAGGAAATCGAGAATGTCGGCGGCGAACTGAACGCAGCCACCTCGACCGAGACAACCTCCTACTATGCCCGCGTCTTGAAGGATGACCTGCCGCTCGCCGTCGACATCCTGACCGACATCCTGACGGATTCGGTCTTTGACGAGGAAGAGCTGGCGCGCGAAAAGCACGTCATCCTGCAGGAAATCGGCGCTGCCGACGACATGCCCGACGATGTGGTTTTCGACCGCTTTTCAGAACGCGCCTTCCAGAACCAGACGATCGGTCGCAGCATTCTCGGTACGCCGGAGACGGTTAAATCCTTCACCAGCGACCAGATCCGCGCCTATCTCTCGCGCAACTACACCACCGACCGCATGTTCGTGGTCGCCGCCGGCGCCGTCGATCACGATACCCTGGTGCGGCAGGTTGAAGAGCGTTTCGCCTCTCTGCCGACCCAGCCCTCCTCGCCGCCCGTGATGGATGTTGCCCGTTACACCGGCGGGGAAGCGCGCGAAGAACGCGATCTCATGGACACGCAGGTGCTGCTCGGCTTCGAGGGCAAGGCCTACCACATGCGCGACTTCTACTGCTCGCAGATCCTCGCCAATATTCTCGGCGGCGGCATGTCCTCGCGTCTCTTCCAGGAAGTGCGCGAGATCCGTGGCCTCTGTTATTCGGTCTACGCCTTCCACTGGGGCTTTTCCGATACCGGCATTTTCGGCATCCATGCCGCGACCGGTGGCGAGAACCTGCCGGAACTGGTGCCTGTGATCCTCGAGGAACTGCGCAAGGCCTCCGAACAGATCGACCAGCAGGAGATCGAGCGCTCGCGTGCCCAGATCCGGGCGCAGCTTCTGATGGGCCAGGAAAGCCCGGCGGCACGCGCCGGCCAGATCGCTCGGCAGATGATGCTTTATGGTCGCACCATCCCCAATCAGGAGATGATGGACCGTCTTGCCGGCATCACCACGGATCGCCTGACCGACTTGGCAGGACGGCTTTTCTTCGACACCGCACCGACGCTCTCGGCCATCGGACCGGTCGACCAACTCGTATCGCTTGACGAAATTGCGGGACAGCTGAGCCGGCAGACCGGCGAAGTCCGCAAGGCCGCACGCTGAAAGCCGGCTGTGTCATGGTCGCCCGGCCACACCGCTCAAGGAGACAGGACGGGATGGAGCCATGACACGCTCGGTGTTTCGCTTTCTCGCGCGTCAACCTGACCTGCCGATCCTGTCCGGGGAAAGCGTCTTCCTGCGTTTGCCCCGCTATCGCGACTTCGAGCAATGGCACCAGTTGCGGCGCGAGAGCCGCGGCTTCCTGCAGCCCTGGGAGCCGACATGGCGCGCCGACGACCTGACCGAACGCACCTTTCGCCAGCGCGTGCTGCGCAACGAGCAGGAATATGCCAACGGCCTTGCCGTTCCGCTCTTCCTGTTCCGCCGCAGTAACGAGGAATTGCTGGGCGGGCTGACAGTCGGCCTTATCCGCCGCGGCGCCGCACAAAATTGCATGATCGGCTATTGGATTGGCGAGCGTCATGCAGGGCAAGGCCACATGTTTGCCGCACTTCAGCTGGCAATACCCTACATGTTTGGGGTTCTTGAGTTGCACCGCATCGAAGCAGCCTGTATTCCCAGCAATATCAGCAGCCGTCGCCTGCTTGAGAAAGCAGGCTTCGAGCAAGAAGGCCTCTTGCGGGACTATTTGAAGATAAACGGGGAATGGCGCGACCACCTGATGTTTTCGCGGCTGAACAGCGCCCCCTCGCGCCAAAGCAAATCCGTGTGATGGCGGGTTTGCGCAGCACAGGATACCGGATGCCACGTCTCATTTCCCACATGCTCTTCGGCTTGATGGCCCTTGGCTTCTCGCTGACGGCAACGCTGGCGCAGGCGGTCGAGCCGGTCAAGATTGCCCGCGATGACAACGCGCTCGACCTGACCGCGACAACCGAGATCTACACCAATCAGGGCGAGGCCTTCCAGGTTTCGACCGCAGCGGGAACGGACGGCATCCGCCGGCGCATCGAAGTGCGCTCGAGCCAGCCCGAACACCAGGGCGACTGGGCTGTTTTCGCGCTCGCCAATGTCTCCGACGAGCAGCTGGAGCGCGTGATCGTCGCACCGCATTTCCGTCTGTCGGGCTCGAAGATGTTCTGGCCGGACCTCGGCTCGCAGCGCATCATGGCGATCACGCCATCCGAAGGCTTCGCGCTCGACCGTGTGGCAAGTGCCGATGCCGATGTCTTCCGCATCACGCTCAACCCCGGCACCGTCATCACTTTCGTTGCCGAGCTCTCGACGCCGAACCTGCCGCAGATCTATCTATGGGAACCGGACGCCTACAAGGACACGGTCAACGCGTTTACGCTCTACCGCGGCATCGTGCTTGGCATTGCCGGCCTGCTTGCGGTGTTCCTCACCATTCTCTTCGTGGTCAAGGGCACCTCGATGCTGCCGGCGGCAGCCGCTCTTGCCTGGGCGGTGCTTGCCTATATCTGCGTCGACTTCGGCTTTCTCGAAAAACTCATCACGCTGACCGCAAGCGATATCCGGGTGTGGCGCGCCGGAGCCGAGGTGGCACTCGCCTCCTCGCTGGTCATATTCCTCTTCACCTATCTCAACCTCAATCGCTGGCACGTGCATCTCGGCTATGCAACGCTTGCCTGGATGCTCGGGCTTGGCGTGCTGTTCGGGGTCGCGATCTTCGACCCCTCCATCGCCGCCGGCATCGCGCGCCTTTCCTTTGCGCTAACGGGGGTGGCGGGCATCGGCCTCATCATCTATCTCGGCATCAACCGCTATGACCGCGCCGTGCTTCTGGTGCCAACCTGGGCGCTGATCCTCGTCTGGCTGTTTGGCGGCTGGATGACGGTGACCGGCCAGCTCGACAACGACATCATTCAGCCGGCGCTCGGCGGCGGCCTCGTCCTCATCGTTCTCCTGATCGGTTTCACCGTCATGCAGCACGCCTTTGCCGGCGGCGCCTATCAGCAGGGCCTGTTCTCCGATCTCGAACGCCAGTCGCTGGCGCTGACCGGCTCCGGCGATACCGTCTGGGACTGGGACGTGGCGCGCGACCGCATGGTGACGAGCCCGGATATCTCCTCGCGCCTGGGCCTCTCGCCCGGCACCATGCACGGTGCGGCGCGCAACTGGCTGCCGCGACTGCATCCCGACGACCGGGACCGCTTCCGCGCCACGCTCGACGTGCTGCTCGAGCATCGCAAGGGCCGGCTTTCCCACGAATTCCGCATTCGCGCCGAGGATGGCCATTACCACTGGCTGAAGATCCGGGCACGGCCCGTGCTCGGCTCCAACGGCGAAGTGATCCGCTGCGTCGGCACCATCATCGACGTCACCGAGCAGCGCAACTCGATCGATCGCCTGCTGGTCGACGCCATGCACGACAACCTGACCGGGCTGCCCAATCGCGAGGTCTTCCTCGACCGGCTGCAGGCGATCCTCTCGATTGCCGGCACCACCGAAGCGGTGCGCCCGACGGTTCTCGCCATCGATATCGACCGCTACAAGGCCGTCAACGAGCTGCTCGGCATCGCTGCCGGCGACAATATCCTGATCGCCATCACCCGGCGCCTGCGCCGTCTGTTGAAGCCGCAGGACACGCTTGCCCGCCTTTCCGGCGACGAGTTCGGCCTGATCCTCGTATCCGAGCGCGACCCGGCCAAGATCGCCGATTTCGCCGATGCGATCTCCAAGGCGATCATGGTGCCGCTCAATTTTGCCAATCGCGAAATCGAGCTCACGGCCTCCATTGGCCTCGTGTCCTGGATCGACCAGCAGGAAAGCGCAGCGAGCCTGCTTGCCGATGCCGAGCTTGCGATGTACCGGGCCAAGCGCGCCGGCGGCAACCGGGTCGAGCCTTTCCGCCCGGCCTTCCGCACCGTCAGCACCGACCGCCTGCAGCTGGAAACGGACCTGCGCCGCGCCATCGAGCGCCAGGAATTGTCGATCGCCTATCAGCCGATCGTCAAGCTGGCGAGTGGCGAGATTGCCGGCTTCGAGGCGCTGATGCGCTGGGAGCATCCGAAGCGCGGCAACATTCCGCCGATGGAATTCATCCCGATTGCCGAGATGACCGATCTTATCGGACCGCTCGGCATGTTTGCGCTGGAGCGCGCCTCCTCCGACCTGATGGACTGGGAAAAGCAGACCGGCGAACTGCCGATCTTCATTTCGGTCAACCTTTCGTCGGCGCAGCTGATCTCCAGCGAGATCTACAACGACGTGCGCGCCATGCTGACCAAGACCCAGTGCGATCCGAGCCGGATCAAGCTGGAGCTGACCGAATCCGTCGTCATGGAAAACCCAGAACAGGCCCGCCTGATGCTGGAAAAGCTGAAGGCGACCGGCATCAGCTTGGCACTCGACGACTTCGGCACCGGCTATTCCTCGCTCTCCTACCTCACCCGCTTCCCCTTCGACACGATCAAGCTCGACAAGGCGCTGGTCTGCGACCAGTCCGACAAGCGCTCCGTTCTGTTGCGCTCGGTGGTCTCGATGGCGCGCGGGCTCGACATGGCCGTCGTTGCCGAAGGCATCCAGTCCGAGCAGGACGCGGTGGACCTCGCCATGATGGGCTGCGAATTCGGCCAGAGCTATCTGTTCGGCCCGCCGCTTGGATCAGATTCCGTGGTGCGCCTGCTCAAGGAACGGTTTCCGCTGATGAAGCGGGCTTGAGCCGATCGGCGGCTGTCAGGACTAATGAAGAGCAAGTGCGGGAGCGCCAAGCGCCCCGACAGCCTTCAGCGCACCGGAAGATTATCACGCGTGCCCGACATCCATCGACAGCATCGCCGGGTTGATGCCCATCATGGCGAGTGCGCGGTCATACTTATCATCCAGGAAACGGTCGAAGATCAGGTCTTCGGTGGCAGCGCAATGGAGCCAGCCGTTGCGGGCGATCTCCTGTTCCAGCTGGCCCGGGCCCCAGCCGGCATAGCCGAGCATCATCGTGGCGTGGCGCGGGCCACGACCGTCGGAAATGGCGCGGACGATATCCAGCGTGGCGGTCAGCGAGATATCGTCGCTGACAGGGATGGAGCTGTCGGAGAGATAGTCATCTGAATGGAGCACAAAGCCGCGGCTTTGATCGACCGGGCCACCGCATTGGATGGGAAACTGGCGGGCGTGGTCCGGCAGCATGATCGCATCGTTGCGGTCGATCAGTTCCAGATGCAGCAATAGATCCGCGAAGGTGACCGGCTGCGGGCGGTTGATGATGAAGCCCATGGCACCCGCGTCGGAATGGGCGCAAATGTAAACGACGGAACGGGCGAAATCGCCGTTTTCCATGCCTGGCATGGCGATCAGCAACTGGCCGTCAAGCAATCCGCGTCCCTTGAATTCCATCTTCGATGCCATGCCTGCCTCCATATGGCCGCCAAGCGGCAGCCGGTTCGCTGCGTGGTTTTTTAAAGACCTCTGATAAGAGGATGGGGCAGAAGAGCCGCATGATCAACCCAAAATGATCACAAATACTGAAGCGTGACTGGCCACACGCCTGTCTATCTTCTAGAGCGAAAACCTCGCCAAAGGAATTCGTCTGTCCATGAGCCTGTTTCGTATCGCGTTTTCTGTTTTCTACCTTCTCCTCCCCTGTCTCTTTGCGCTGCCTGCGTTCGCCGCCAGCAGCTCCTGGGCTGAGAACGAGGGCGGTCGCATGCGGCTTGTGCTTCTGCCTGCCAAGCCCGACGGATCGCGCGACGGTGCGCTCGTCATCGAACCGCGGCCGGGCTGGGTGACCTATTGGAAGGAGCCGGGCGATGTCGGCATTCCGCCATCGCTGACCACGCCGAAGGGGGCTGCCTATGCCGTGACGCGTGTCGAATTCCCCGTTCCGAAACTGCTCAATGCCGGCGGCATGCGTGATGTCGGCTACGACGGGCCGGTGACCCTGCCATTCAGCCTCTCGGGTACTGAAGACGGGACGCCCGTTACGCTTCACGTCTTCATCGGCGTTTGCCTCAACATCTGCATTCCGTTTCAGGCGGACCTCACCGTCACGCCGTCGAACGAGGCGGCGATGGACGAGACCGGCCTTCTCGATACCGCACGCGCCCGGTTGCCGGAAGCGCCGTCAGCGGATTTCTCGGTCACTGGTTTCACCATGCAGCCGAACCGGAAGCGCCTCGATATCAGCCTGAAAATTCCTGCAGGCCACCCCCCCAACGGCTTCTTCCTGCAGGGCCCCAGCGGCTATGTGTTCCTCGACGGAACATTCACCGCCGGTGCGGATCAGACGACGGTGCTGAGTGTGCCGATCCGCAAGCTGCCAAAGACCTACACGCTTGCCGGGAAAAAGTGGCATTTGCTCGTGATTACAGGGGGTCGGGCCATGGAAGCGCCGCTTGCCTTTCAATAAGGCCTGCCTATATTCGCCCTCGATCGGATGAGCGGGCATGCTGCCATCCATAAGCGGAACGAGGGACCCATGACCATTGCAATCGGCGACAGACTGCCACAGGCAACCTTCAAGGAGAAGACGGCAGACGGCCCGGTGGAAATCTCCACCGAGCAGCTGTTCTCGGGCAAGAAGGTCGTGCTTTTTGCCGTGCCGGGCGCTTTCACGCCCACATGCACGCTGAACCACTTGCCCGGTTATCTGGAAAACCGTGATGCGCTGAAGGAGCGCGGCGTGGATGACATCGCCGTGGTGTCGGTCAATGACTGGCATGTGATGGGCGCCTGGGCCCAGCATACCGGCGGCATGGGCAAGATCCACTTCCTCGCCGACTGGGATGCCTCCTTCACCAAGGCGCTTGGCCTTGATGCAGATCTTTCCGCCGGCGGCCTTGGCGTGCGCTCCAAGCGCTATTCGATGCTGGTTGAAGACGGCGTGGTCAAGAGCCTGAATATCGAGGAAAATCCGGGCCAGGCAACAGTCTCGTCCGCCGCCACGATGATCGAGCAGCTCTGATTTCCTGAGCATTTCAAGACTTGAAGCCGTCCGCAACGCGGGCGGCTTTTTTCCATGCCAGCTCAATAAGCCAGATCGAAGACCAGGATGCCGGCGAGGCCACCATCGGTGGCGCCGACGATACGTTCGCCAACTTCCACATGCTTTGGGTGTTTGAGGTAGTAGTCGCGCACCATCTCGTCCTCGAACGTGACGATGAAGCCGTCATTGTAGCCGCCGCTCAAGCCTTCGGGCGAGACATTGGGACCGCTCTTGATATCCAGCATGCCCGGCACAACGTCTTTCAACTCGGCAATCGCTGCGTAAATCGCATTCTTTTCAGCCTCTTGCACAGCAGCTTTGAAGCGCAGGAACACGCAGTGCTTTATCATACAGACTTCTCCCTCTCCGGCTTTTGCCGCGAGCATAGGGAGAATGGGCAAAAGGGCAAGCGGGCCGTGGTGCGCTCAGTATCTGGACGGAGGTGCGGATCACTTCACCAGGAGTGAGCCCGTATAGCCGGATTTCTTGAAGGGCTCCATTCCCTTGCGGGCGAGCTCGTCGGCGCGCTCGTTCTCCGGATGGCCGGCATGGCCCTTGACCCAGTGCCAATTCACCTTGTGGCGCTGGTTGGCGGTATCGAGCGCCTGCCACAGTTCGCCGTTCTTCACCGGCTTCTTGTCGGCGGTCTTCCAGCCGTTTTTCTTCCAGCCGAAGATCCACTTGGAAATGCCGTCCATCACGTATTTGCTGTCGGTGTAGAGATCGACCTCGCAAGGGTCCTTCAGCGCGTTGAGCGCGGTGATGGTGGCCAGCAGCTCCATGCGGTTGTTGGTGGTATCCGCCTCGCCGCCGCAGAGTTCCTTTTCGGTTTCGCCGTAGCGCAGCACGGCGCCCCAGCCGCCGGGGCCCGGATTGCCCGAGCAGGCGCCGTCGGTGAAGATATCGACATGTTTCATGAAATCAGTCCGTATTCCGAAGCATTGGTAACAGCGCGGTGGAAGCGCAGCTTTTTCAGATATTCGAGCGGGTCCTTCTTCACCACCAGCGCCCCTTCCGGCGTCATCAGCCAGTCGTAGAGCCGGGTGAGAAAGAAACGTAGCGCTGAACCGCGGCAGAGAATGGGCAAAGCCTCGATTTCATCGCCGGAGAGCGGACGCACCGAGAGATAGCCCTCGATCATCGCCTTGCCCTTGGTGATATTGTAGGCGCCGTCCTTCTCGAAGCACCAGGAATTGAGGCAGATCGAGAGGTCGTAGACCAGAAGGTCGTTGCAGGCGAAATAGAAATCGATGAGGCCCGACAGGCGATCGCCGAGGAAGAAGACGTTGTCGGGGAAGAGATCGGCATGGATCACGCCCGATGGCAGGTTCTTCGGCCAATGGGCTGCCAGGAAATCCAGCTCGGCGCCGATTTCGGCTTCCAGGCCAGGCTCAACCTCGTCGGCGCGATCCTGTGATTTGACCCAGAGCGTCTGCCAGCCTTCCAGCGACAAGGCATTCGGACGGGTCAGCTCAAAGCCCTCGCCAGCCACATGCATGCGGGCAAGCGCGGCCCCCACCTCGCGGCAGTGCTGGGCTTCCGGTTTTCTCAACCACATGCCTTCCAGGAAAGAAATGAGGGCGGCCGGGCGGCCGGAAAGTTCGCCGAGAAGCGCGCCATCCTTGCGCGGCAATGGCAGGGGGCAGTTCAGCCCGCCCTCGGACAGGTGATGCATCAGGCCGAGAAAGAACGGAAGATCCGATTTTTCCACACGCTTCTCGTAGAGCGTCAGGATCAGCGGCGCCTTGGAGGTGTGCAGGAGAAAGTTTGAATTCTCCACGCCTTCGGCAATGCCCTTGTAGGACAGGAGTTCACCCGCATCGTACTGCGCCAGAAACGCCGTCAGATCCTGCTCGTTGATATCCGTGTAAACGGCCAAGTTCCCTGATCCCTGTCACTGTTGAGCCCGGGTCCAAGGCATATAACGAGTGATGACAGGCGACCAGCCCTGCAACGACACCGGCCACAGAAATCCGAAAGGCATTCGGCCGGACCATCAGGGCCTTAAGTGACACACAGAAACAGGTTCGATTGCGGACATGACCTTTACTTCTTTCTAATCTCATTCCTCTACTTTAGGATAACCGCACCCACCGAAAGATAAAGATGACCGCCGTCTCACCAGCAACTGTCACCGAGCGATTCACCGAGGTGATGAACCTCGCCCTGATCGTTGCGGATGCGGCTGGCTTCATCCGGTTCGTCAATCCGGCCTTCTGTGAGATGTTCTGTTATTCCCAGGCGGACATACTGGGAAAGCCTGTCACTTTGATCGTGCCCGAGAGACTGCGCGGCGCGCATATTGCCGGCATGGCCAATGTCAGTGCAGGGGCAAAACCGGGTTTGAGCGGTCGGGCCGTGGAGGTCAGCGCGCTGCGGGCCGGCGGTGCCGAGTTCCCGATCGAGATTGCGGTTTCGACCTGGAAGGATGAGGGCGGCAATTTCTGGGCAGGCGCAACCATCCGCGACATTTCGGAACGGCGCGAGCGCGACGCACGCCTGATGCGACTGGCCTCGCAGGACACGCTGACGGGGCTGCAGAACCGGCACGAATTCGTCAGCCGCCTCGAAGACTGGCTGCAGACAGGGCAACGCGGCGCTCTGGCACTGATGGATCTCGACGGTTTCAAGGAGATCAACGACATCCATGGGCATTTGATCGGCGACAGCGTTCTGCAGGCCGTCGGCGTTCGGCTTAGCTATCTCCTGGGCGATTCCTTGGCCATCGGGCGACTGGGCGGCGACGAATTCACCTGCCTGCTGAAAGACACCAAGGATGCGCGAGAGGCGCAGGCGCGCGCCAACAGCATTGTCGCGGCTTTCCGAAAACCCTTCAGCCTTGGCGGACTGGAGCTCAATGTCGGCGCGAGCATCGGTATCGCACTTGCGCCGGAACACGGGACGGATGCGGAAATGCTGATCGCCTCGGCGGATTTCGCGTTGAGCCGCGCCAAGGCAGTCGGCGGACGCCGCGCCCTCGTCTTCCATGAAGCCATGCGCCATGAAACGCAGGCCAGGCGCGACATGCTGGACGAGCTGCGTCTTGCGCTTCGCAACGGCGAATTGGAACTCTATTTCCAGCCCCAGGTCGATCTCGTCCACCAGTCCGTGGTCGGTTTCGAGGCGCTTATCCGCTGGAACCACCCAAGCAAGGGCCTGTTGTTGCCCGGGCATTTTCTGCCCGCCCTGGAGCAGAGTTCACTTGCCACGGAAATCGGCTGGTGGACCATCGATCAGGCGTGCCGGATGGCCGCAAAAGTCAACGGAGAAGGCGCGCGCTATCGCATTGCGGTCAATCTGTTTACGCAGCAGTTTCGCGCCAGCAATCTCAGTGACAGAGTGAAAGCCGCTCTCAACGCCCATCATCTGCGTCCCGACTGCCTTGAGCTTGAAGTCACCGAGCAGGTGACCCTGAATGACGATGAGGCAAGCATGCAGACCCTGATGGCCATCCGTGACATCGGCGTCGGCGTCGCATTCGACGATTTCGGCACGGGTTATGCCTCGCTGAGTTCACTGCAGCGTTTCCCTCTGACCACGCTCAAGATTGACCGTGGTTTCATTCGCGATATCCAGACACGAAAGTCTGACACTGCCATCACCAGAGCACTGGTAACGATGAGCCGCGAGATGGGCCTTAGAACCGTAGCTGAAGGCATCGAGACCGAGAGCCAGGCCGCCTTCCTCCGATCGCTGGGATGCGAGGAAGGTCAGGGATACCTGTATGGGCGTCCGATGCCGATGAACGACGCGATTGCCTGCGCCCAGCAATCGGAGACACGGCAACTGCGCTCGGCATCGTTTAAAACCCAATAGAGCGCACGCGGGACCCGGCGGCAGGTCAGCCGTTGACCCAGGCCATGTCCTCGCGCGTCAGTTCGACATCGCGCAGTTCCCGGTTGACCAGGAAGTGCTCGTTTTCTTCCGCCGTGATGGCAAGCTCGACCTTCGCGTCGAACCGCTCGCGGAAGGCTTCGATGATCTCGTCGACGATCACCTCGGGCGCCGAGGCACCGGCGGAAATACCGAGCGTCCCAATCTCGCCAATTTCGGCCCAGTCGATTTCCGCGGCGCGCTGGACGAGCAGCGAGCGCGTTGCCCCTGCCCTCAGCGCCACCTCGACGAGCCGCTTGGAGTTTGACGAATTGGGTGCGCCGACGACGATGAAGAGATCGCAACCGGGCGCTGCCGCCTTCACAGCTTCCTGGCGGTTGGTGGTGGCATAGCAGATGCTGTCGGCGGAAGGCGCCGTGAGATTGGGGAAGCGCTCATTGAGCTTGGCAATGACACCGGCCGTATCGTCGACGGAGAGCGTTGTCTGGGTCACGAAGCCGAGATTGTCCGGATCAACAGGCTGATAGGCCTCCGCATCCTCGACGGTTTCGACCAGCGAGACCGTGCCTTCCGGCAATTGTCCCATCGTGCCGATCACCTCGGGGTGCCCGGCATGGCCGATCAGGATGACGTGACGGCCGAGGCGCTGGTGGCGCATGGCCTGCTTGTGGACCTTCGAGACGAGCGGACAGGTAGCATCGAGATAGAAGAGATTGCGGCTTGCGGCGTCTTCCGGCACCGATTTCGGCACGCCATGGGCGGAAAACACCACCGGCTGCTGTCGGTGCTCGGCGGGGATCTCGTTCAGTTCCTCGACGAAAATCGCACCCTTGGCCTCCAGCCCTTCCACGACATAGCGATTGTGCACGATCTCGTGGCGCACATAGACGGGAGCCCCGTAGCGCTTCAGCGCGAGAACGACGATCTGGATCGCACGATCGACGCCGGCGCAAAAGCCGCGCGGGCCGCAGAGGCGGATCGTCAAAGGGGGGCGGTTGGTCTGCAAGGTCATCGTGTCAGCCGGCAATCAGAACAAAAAGGATGGCAATGGCAGCAGGCAATGCCTGGATATAGAGAATTTTCCGCGTTGCCGTCATCCCCCCATATAGGCCAGCGACCAGCACGCAGCCAAGGAAAAACAGCTGGATCTGAAAGCCGACGGAAAGATCGGGGTGCAAGAGGCCCCAGATCAGGCCGGCGGCGAGGAAGCCGTTATAGAGCCCCTGATTGGCGGCCATGACCTTCGTTGCTTCGGCCTGATCGGGCCTCATGCCGAAGGCGCGGCGACCGGCGGGCGTGGTCCAGAGAAACATTTCCAGCACCAGAATGTAGATATGCTCGAGCGCGACAAGCGCAACCAGGGTCGAGGCGAGATAGGACATGGACACTCCGTTCATCGATCACGAGGGGCATGCTGACGTCCCTTTGCATAAAGGAAAAATCCGCTGACCACTACGCGTCTGATCTGCGCCGCAGCAGACCGGCAATCGTGACGGCGACCAGGGCGAAGGCGAGGCCATACCAGGTGATGGCATATTGCAGGTGGTTGTTGGGCAGGTCGATCTGCGTCACGCCACCCTTCGGCAGGCCGCCGGCATTGGGGGTTGCATCGGCATCGAGGAAGAAGGGCAAAACCTCACCGCCTTCGAGACCGGCAGAGGCGGTCATTCGGTCGAGATCCTTCCAGTAGAAGATGTTGGCCACCTCATCATTGTCCGGCACCAGTGAGGATGGTTTCGCCGCCAATCGCGCGCGGGCAAGACCGGTGATCGTCTGGTCACCCGGTGGCTGACTTTCCGGACGGCTTTCCGGCAGTTTGCGATCATAGGGCACGAAGCCTCGGTTGACGAACAGGAAACGGCCATCGGTCAGCTGAAGCGGCGTATAGACATAGAAGCCTGACTGGCCTTCAAACGTTGCGAGAAAATGCCGTTCCTTGTCATGCAGGAAGGTGCCGCTCACCTGCGCGTGGCGATAATCGATGTCGTCTCCCGCAGAAACGGCCGCCTCGATGGCCGCGATATCCGCGGGCGGCGCATTGCGGCGCGCCTCGATCTGCGCCAGCAGCGTCTCCTTCCAATACAGGCGATTGACCTGCCATGTGCCGAGTGTCAGCAGAATGGCGAGCGCTACAGGCACGAAGACCAGTCCCAGCCAGAGGCGCCAGCCACGCCTGCGACCGACAGCTGCGAGCTTGGTACCGTCAGTCACGATCGATCACCCCTTGCGAGGCGTTGTGCTTGTATTGAAGCGCAATCAGGAGCGCTTTCAGGAAGCGCATCAGCCAGAGGGTGAAGGCGACGCCGAGCGGGGCAAAGACCAGAATGTGCAGCCAGACTGAGGGCTGGTAGTTCAACTCCACCCAGAGCGCCAGGCCGACCACCAGAAGATCGGCAATCAGAATGACAAAAATCGCCGGGCCATCACCGGCATCGATCCAGGAAAAATCGAGCCCGCAGGAGGCACAGCGTGGTTTTGGCTTGGTCAGGCCATCGAAGAGCTTGCCGTGACCGCAGCGAGGGCAGGATGCAGACAGGGCCGTTTTCAACGGTTCGGTGGGCGGAAACTGGGCATGGTCGTCTTGCATGGTATCGGCTCCTCGGGGCGTCAGGCCTTTTCCCAGCCTTAGACCAATCGGGCTTGCGCTCCTAGGGCCGGATCGTCGCAGGCCCAACGAAAAAGGGCGGCTTTCGCCGCCCTTTTGAAACCTTGTCGTCACCCGCTTAGTGCGCGAGCGGCGCACCCCAGTCGCCCCAGATGTAGATGGCGAAGAAGAGGAAGAGCCAGACGACGTCAACGAAGTGCCAGTACCAGGCAGCCGCTTCGAAGCCGAAGTGCTGCTGCGGGGTAAAGTGGCCGGCAAGCGCGCGGAACAGGCAGACGATCAGGAAGATTGTGCCGACCAGAACGTGGAAGCCGTGGAAGCCCGTGGCCATGAAGAAGGTCGCGCCGTAGATCGAGTTTTTGAAGTCGAACGGCGAGTGCATGTATTCATAGGCCTGCACGAAGGAGAACAGGATGCCGAGCGCAACCGTCAGCGACAGACCGGCAATGACGCCCTTGCGGTCATCGTGCAGCAGCGCGTGGTGCGCCCAGGTCACGCAGGTGCCGGAAAGCAGCAGGATGACGGTGTTGTAGAGCGGCAGGTGCCAGGGATCGACAACCTCGATGCCGACAGGCGGCCACTGACCACCGGTGAACTCGACGCGGCTTGCCTGGATTGCCTCATTGGCAAAGAGGCTGGCGTCGAAGAAGGCCCAGAACCAGGCGACGAAGAACATCACTTCGGACGCGATGAACATGATCATGCCATAGCGCAGATGCAGCGACACGACGCGGGTGTGGTGGCCCGCATGCGCTTCCTTGATCGTGTCAGCCCACCAGGCAAACATGGTGAAGAGCGTGATCGCGAGACCGATGTAGAACAGCCATGGCGTGGCCAGATCGACGCCGAACAGGTTGAACGAACCGCCGTTCAGATAGCGCATGTAACCCACGCCACCGAAGGTGAGAACGAAGGCGCCGATCGCGGCCAGAAGCGGCCAGGGGCTCGGATCGATGATGTGGTAGTCGTGGTTCTTCTGGTGCGCTTCGGCCATTTCAGCAATCCCCGAATGTCAATTTCACTACGAGACCCGGCGAACCGGACCCCCTCTCTCACAGTTTCGGCTGTACCTTGTCTTCCCCGGTGGCAAGGGCCGCGACCGGCGCCTCGTCGTCTTTCGGGTAAAAGGTGTAGGACAGCGTGATCGTACCGATGTCCTTCGTCTCTTCCGCATCGACGATGGCGGGATCGACAAAGAAGACGACCGGCATTTCCAGTTTTTCGCCCGGCTGCAACGTGGTCTTGGTGAAGCAGAAGCACTGCACCTTGTTAAAGTAGGCACCGGCCTCGCCCGGCGTGACGTTGAAGACCGCCTCACCCGTCACCGGCTTGTCGGATTTGTTCACCGCTTCATAGCGGATCTCGACGGTCTCGCCGATCTTCGGATTGACCTTCTTGTCGACGGCACGGAAGTCCCAGTTGAGACCGGAAGACACATTGGCGTCGAAGGTCACGTTGATCTTCCGATCAAGGACGACGTCCGACATCTGCTCGACACGCTGCGTCGTGCCGCCATAACCGGTGACCTGGCAGAACAGCCGGTAAAGCGGCACGGCTGCGAAGCTCATGCCCACCATGCCGCAAACAAAGACGACGCAGGCTGTGGCGACGCCCAGATTGCGTCCCCGCGATGCCGTCGAATTTGGATTGGGAGCGTTCATGCCAGGGCCTCGTTCAACCGACATTGCCGATCTTGATGATCGTTACGACGTAAAACAGCACCACCAGAGCAGCAAGGACCACGCCAAGCGCGATGTTGCGACCACGGCGGGATTTTTTCTGCTTGTCGTTCAGCTCGACGGTATCCATCAGACAGCACCTCCGAACGAGCCGATGAACGACGCGAGGTAAAAATCGACCATCAAGGCCGAGAAAATGGCGAAGAGATAGAAGATCGAATAGGCAAACAGCTTCTTGGCTGGCACCATCTTCTCGTCGCCGTCGGCCATGCGCCAGACGGCGATGGAACAGTGGACGAAATAGAGGCCGAGCAGACCAGCAATGACGCCATAGCCAATCGACGCAAGACCCGTCACGGTCGGCAGGACGCCGGTCACGGCGGTCAGTACGGCATAGACGGCAATCTGGCGCTTGGTCGAGGGGATGCCCGCGACATTCGGCATCATCGGCACGCCAACGGCACCATAGTCCTTCATCTTGAAGAGAGCGAGCGCCCAGAAATGCGCCGGCGTCCAGAGAAAGATGATCATGAAGAGAATGACGCTGTCGAGCGAGACGCCACCGGTCACGCAGGCCCAGCCGACCATCGGCGGGAAGGCGCCCGCCGCACCACCGATGACGATGTTCTGCGGGGTCGAGCGCTTGAGCCACATCGTGTAGACGACGGCATAGAAGAAAATGGTGAAGGCAAGCAGGCCGGCGGCAAACCAGTTGACCGCAAGGCCAAGAATGCCGACCGAGAACACGGAGAGCACAAGGCCAAAGGCCAGTGCTTCATGCGGAGTGACGCGACCTGCGGGCACAGGGCGGCTCGCCGTGCGGCTCATGACGGCGTCGATATCCGCGTCGTACCACATGTTGAGCGCACCCGAGGCGCCCGCACCGACTGCGATGCAGAGAATGGCAATGGCGCCCAGGATCGGGTTGATCTGACCGGGCGCGAGAATGAGGCCGGCAAAGGCCGTGAACACCACAAGCGACATGACACGCGGCTTCAGGAGCGCGAAGAAATCGCGCGGGCCGGCTTCCGAAAGGCGCACATCGCCCTCGATGCCGAATACGTCGCTGTTGTCGATGACCGTCATGCTTTGGCTTTCCGTCTTCCATCGGCCTTGATGGCCCTTGGGATCGTGGCGCCGCGATCCCTCTGGACCGCGGCGCCCGTTTGTCAGTTGTGGTTAGCGCCGATCACTTGATCTTCGGCAGCTGCTCCCACTGGTGGTATGGCGGCGGCGAAGACAGCTGCCATTCCAGCGTGGTCGCACCTTCACCCCAGGGGTTGTTGCCAGCGATCCGCTTCTTGGCCAGCGCTTCGAAGACGCCAAAGAGGAAGATCAGGACGGCAAAGGCCGAGATGTAGGAACCGATCGACGACACATAGTTCCAGCCCGCGAATGCATCCGGATAGTCGATGTAACGACGCGGCATGCCGGCAAGACCGAGGAAGTGCTGCGGGAAGAAGATCAGGTTCACGCCGACGAACATCACCCAGAAATGCAGCTGGCCGACGAACTCGTTGTACATGTAGCCGGTGATCTTCGGGAACCAGTAGTACCAGCCGGCGAAGATCGCGAAGACGGCGCCGAGCGACAGAACGTAGTGGAAGTGGGCAACCACGTAGTAGGTGTCGTGCAGCGAACGGTCGAGGCCGGCGTTTGCGAGCTGAACGCCCGTGACGCCACCGACGGTGAAGAGGAAGATGAAGCCGATCGCCCAGACCATCGGGGTCTTGAAGGTCAGCGAGCCACCCCACATCGTTGCGATCCACGAGAAGATCTTGATGCCGGTCGGCACCGCGATGACCATGGTTGCGAAGAGGAAGTAGCGCTGCGCCTGGAGCGACAGACCGACCGTGTACATGTGGTGCGCCCAGACGACGAAGCCGACGGCACCGATGCCAACCATCGCATAGGCCATGCCGAGATAGCCGAAGACCGGCTTCCTGGAGAAGGTCGAGATGATGTGGCTGACGATGCCGAAACCGGGCAGGATCAGGATGTACACTTCCGGGTGACCGAAGAACCAGAACAGGTGCTGGTAGAGGACCGGGTCACCGCCGCCTTCCGGCGAGAAGAAGGTCGTGCCGAAGTTGCGGTCGGTGAGCAGCATGGTGATGCCACCTGCGAGAACCGGAAGCGACAGCAGAAGCAGGAAGGCCGTAACCAGAACCGACCAGGCAAAGAGCGGCATCTTGTGCAGCGTCATGCCAGGTGCACGCATGTTGAGGATCGTGGTGATGAAGTTGATCGCACCGAGGATCGAGGACGCACCGGAGACGTGGAGCGCAAAGATCGCAAGGTCAACCGCCGGTCCGGGCTGACCCGAGGTCGCAAGCGGCGGATAGAGCGTCCAGCCGCCACCGACGCCGTAGGCGCCTGCCGGTCCCTCGACGAACATCGAGAGCACGAGCAGCAGGAACGCCGGAACGATGAGCCAGAAGGAGATGTTGTTGAGGCGCGGGAAGGCCATGTCCGGAGCGCCGATCATGATCGGGATCATCCAGTTGGCAAAACCGCCGATCAGCGCCGGCATGACCATGAAGAAGATCATGATGAGCGCGTGCGCGGTGGTGAAGACGTTGTACATGTGCTTGCCGCCATCAATGGCAGCATCGCCTTCAAAGCCGTAGACCATGGAAGCCAGACCGTGGAAGATCTGGATGCCGGGCTGCTCCAGTTCGGCGCGCATGGCAACCGAAAGGGCGGCACCGATGATGCCGGCCATGATCGCGAAGATCAGGTACAGCGTTCCGATGTCCTTGTGGTTGGTCGACAGGAACCAACGGGCAAAGAAGCTCGGCTTATGGTCGTGATGCGCATCGTGCGCATGCTCGTCGTGGGCAACAGAACCAGCCATCGTCCTCACTCCTCTCAGTTCGTGGTGTTTTCAGCGGTCTGGACGGCGGCGGGAGCGCCGTCGACAGACGCCATAAGCGCGCGGTTTGCACCGTTCAGGTCAGACGTCGCCGCCTGCAGCCAGCCGTTATACTGCTCATCCGAGACAACGCGGATGGCGATCGGCATGTAGGCGTGGTCCTTGCCGCACAGCTCCGAACACTGGCCGTAATAAAGACCCTCGCGGTCGGCGCGGAACCAGGTTTCGTTCAGACGGCCCGGAATGGCGTCGATCTTGATGCCGAAGGCCGGCATGGCAAAAGCGTGGATAACGTCGGTCGGCGCGGCCGTGACCAGCAGACGAACGGTCTTGCCGACGGGAACGACGACTTCGTTGTCCACAGCCAGAAGGCGCGGATAGCGCGCGGCGTCTTCCTTGCCAGCGGCAGCGCGGTCTTCTTCCTTCAGCATGTAGCTGTCGAAGGAAACGGCCTGCTCGCCTTCATATTCATAGGACCACAGCCACTGCGTCGCGGTCGCCTTGATCGTGATGTCAGGGTTTTCCGGCATCTTCAGCTGATAGGTCAGAAGATTGAAGGACGGAATGGCGATCGCAAACAGGATCAGGACCGGCACAACGGTCCAGACGATCTCGATCGTCGTGTTGTGGCTGGTCTTCGACGGCACCGGATTGGCACTCGCGCGGAACTTCACCACGACGAGAATCAGGAGAATCAGAACGAAGATGGTGATCGGAACGATGAACCACAGTGTGTACTGCTCAAACCAGCTGTTGAACTCCATAATGGAGGTTGCCGGCTCCTGCATGCCCATCTGCCAGGGCTTCGGCTGATCGGCGAAGCTGACAGAAGCGAAAAGCAGACAGGCCAGCGCGGCCAGGGCTGCATAGGTTCTCTTCATCACGGTTGGTCTCCCACAAGCGCTTGATCCAGGTCAAACCATAGCGCAAAAATCATGCTAGTGTCGCCGTTTCAAATCATAGATTGGCCGCAATCGCAATACGCCGCAGGCATAGCCGGTGCGGCATTTTTGCGCTTCATCAAGCAGATGCGACCAAGGGCTGTGAGTTTCCTTCCGGTCGTGTGACTTGAGGTCCCGTTCCGGCGCATCTGATGCGTTTGCGAGTCCCAATTATGCCGCAGTCACTCATAATAGAGGGCATGGGGCTTCCCATTTCCCCACCCCGGCGCCAAGAATGCGCGGGATGATTCGTTTTCCAGAGGTATTCATGGGTCTTCCACGACTTGCCCGGACCAGCCTGGCTTTAGGCGCCGTCCTGATTGGCGCGCTGGCCGTCCCGGCACAGGCACAGGCACAGCAAACCCCACAGCAGCCCGGTTCGGTGCGATCAAACCATGGCGCATGGGCCGTCATCTGCGACCAGCCGGCAGGGGCTGCCACCGAGCAATGCGCGCTGATGCAGAACGTCATTGCCGACGACCGGCCGGAAGTTGGCCTGTCCGTCGTCATTCTGAAGACGGCCGACCGCAAGGCACGCATCCTGCGCATCCTCGCGCCGCTCGGCGTTCTCTTGAAAGATGGCATGGAGCTGTTTGTCGACGGCAACAATATCGGCCGGGCCTATTTCACCCGCTGCTTCTCCGAGGGCTGCTATGTCGAGGTCGAAATCGACGACGAGCTGATGAAGATCCTGCGCGCCGGCAAGGCCGCGGTCTTTGCGCTCAGGGAATCGGCAGATCAGGATCGCGTCGGCATTCCGATCGAACTTGCCGGCTTCGGCGAAGGTTACGACCAGCTGCCTTGATGCCTGTGGCGAGGCATCCCCTCGCCTGATCGTGAAGCTTTAGATCAAAGGGGTGAGCCTGCCGGGCTTGCCCCTTTTTCGTTCGACGCCTACATGCAGGGGCAACGGCCAAGGAGACCAGCATGACCCAGGACCTTCTCTCCCTCTTCGATTGCGATGAAGCCACGCTGACACAGCGTGTTGCCGATGCCTTGAAGGGAGCAGACGACGGCGAACTCTTCATCGAGCACGCCCAGGCAGAATCGCTGACCTTCGACAATGGCCGGCTGAAGGGCGGATCCTTCAACACCGACCAGGGCTTTGGCCTGCGCGCGGTGGCTGGTGAAGCCGTCGGTTACGCGCATGCCGGCGAACTCTCGCTGTCTGCCCTCTCCCGCGCAGCGGATGCCGTGGGAGCCGTCACGCGCGGCCATTCCGGCTCCTATGCGGCAGCGCCGCAGCGGACCAATGCCAAGCTTTATGGCGACGGCAATCCGATCGGCTCTCCGAGCTTCGAGGAGAAGGTGAAGCTGCTCTCGGAAATCGATGCCTACCTGCGCGACAAGGACCCCAAGGTGCGCCAGGTGACCGCCTCGATTGCCGCCAGCTGGCAGGTGGTCGAGATCCTGCGCGCCGATGGCCACCGGGTGCGCGATATCAGGCCGATGACGCGGATCAATGTCTCTGTGGTGACCGGCGCCGGCGACCGCCAGGAAAGTGGTTCCTTTGGGATTGGCGGCCGGCAAGGCTTTGACGATTTTCTCTCGACCGAAAGCTGGCAGCGCGGCGCGGACGAGGCATTGCGCCAGGCGCTGGTCAATCTCGAGGCGCAGGAAGCGCCGGCCGGCACGATGGATATCGTGCTTGGCAATGGCTGGCCGGGCGTGATGCTGCACGAGGCCGTCGGCCACGGGCTTGAAGGCGACTTCAACCGCAAAAAGACTTCGGCCTTTGCCGGGCTGATGGGCGAGATGGTGGCTGCTCCCGGCGTCACCGTGGTCGACGACGGCACGATCGACAACCGTCGCGGCTCGATCACTGTCGACGATGAAGGCACGCCGTCTGCCTATAATGTGCTGATCGAGAACGGCCGCCTCGTCGGCTACATGCAGGACCGCCAGAACGCCCGCCTGATGGGCATGAAGGCGACCGGCAATGGCCGCCGGCAGGGCTATGCGCACCAGCCCATGCCGCGCATGACCAATACCTACATGCTGTCGGGCGACAAGACTCCGGAAGAAATCATCGCCTCGGTGAAGAAGGGCATCTATGCCGTCTCCTTCGGTGGTGGCCAGGTGGACATCACCTCGGGCAAGTTCGTCTTCGGCTGCACCGAGGCCTATCTGATCGAAAACGGCAAGATCGGCGCACCGGTGAAGGGCGCCATGCTGATCGGCAACGGGCCTGACGCGATGAAGCGCATCTCGCTGATCGGCAATGACTCGAAGCTCGACACCGGCATCGGCAATTGCGGCAAGGCCGGCCAGTGGGTGCCCGTCGGGGTCGGCCAGCCGCATCTGAGGATGGACCAGATCACGGTGGGCGGCACCAAGGCGTGAAGACAAACGCGCTCGTCCCCGAACTTGCGGTAAGCGACTGGCGGACGAGCCGCGCCTTCTATTGCGATCTCATGGGATTCGACGTCGTCTATGAGCGGCCCGAGGAAGGCTTCAGCTTTCTGAGACTCGGTGATGCCCAGTTGATGATCGACCAGATCGGACTGGGCCGCACTTTCGACCTCGACGGCGCAGCATTGCATCGCCCCTTCGGTCGTGGTCTCAACCTGCAGATCAGGATTGTCGATGTCCAGATGATCCTGTCGCGCCTGGCGTCGGCCAAGATTGAGCTTTACCTGCCGCTCGAGGAAAATTGGTATCGGCGCGATGACCACCATGTCGGCAATCGACAATTCGTCGTCGCCGATCCCGATGGTTACCTGCTGCGCTGTTTTGAGGATCTCGGCAGCCGCTAGGCCCCTACCCCCGGCAGGGTATCAGCCAATGCCTTGATGCTGGCAAACTCCAGCCTCAGCCCCGTGCCGGCATCAGCACGCAGTCGTAGCGCTGACGCACGAGATGCTCGCAGATCGCGCGGGCTTTGTCCTTGGTTTCAAATCCGGTGAAGCGGGCGCGGTAATAGGTCACGCCGTTGTTCGTCATGGCTTCGGTATAGGTGTCGAGGTTCTCAAGCGGTGCGCCGATCTTCTCGCGGGCTTCCTTGAGGATCTGCATGGCGCCCTGGGCACTGTCGGAGGCGGCAATCTGAACCTGCCACTTGTCCATGATAGCCACCTGGGCGACGGGCGCGGCCGGTGTCTGGACCTGAAGCGGCTCCTGCGCATTCGCTGCGACGGCCTTGTAGTTCTGGCGGGCCGGCGCATAGGCGGCTGCAACCTTCGGCTCATCGGCTGCGGTGATACCTGCAAGCTTCTGGAGCGCAGACAATGCGTCTTCGCCGCCGCCATCTTCGGACGACTGGCCAGAGATGCGCGCAACATCGACATTCTGCTTGATTTCGCGGCTGACCATCAGTTCCTCGCCGGCAACGGCTTTACCGATATGGGCGTCGATCAGCTTTTCCATGATCTTGTCGCGGCTGGCGGCGGTGCGCCCACCCAGGACGACGCCGACAACGCGGCGACCATCGTGCTCGACAGCACTGACGAGGTTGAAGCCGGAGGCATTGGTGTAGCCGGTCTTGATGCCGTCCATGCCCTTGTAGCGATACATGAGGTTGTTGTGGCCATTGATGGTGCGGCCACGGAACTCGAAGCTCTTGGTAGAAAAGAGCGCGTAATCCTTTGGAAAATCACGGATCAGCGCCACGCCAAGCGTCGACATGTCGCGCGCGGTGGTGAACTGGTCCGGATGCGGCAGGCCCGACGCATTGTAGAACGTCGTGTTGACCATGCCGAGTTCGCGCGCCTTGCGGGTCATCATGTTGCCGAAATTGCGTTCGGTACCGCCAAGCTTTTCGCCCACGGCTGCGGCAACGTCATTGGCCGACAGCACGATCATGGCCAAAACCGCTTCCTTGACAGTGATTTCGTCGCCGGCTTTCACGCGAAGCTTTGTCGGCGGGCGGGCGGAAGCGTATTTGGAGAACGGCACCTTGCTGTCCCAGGTCAGGTTGCCCGACTTGATGGCTTCGAGCACCATGTAGACGGACATCATCTTGGTCAGCGATGCCGGGTGATTGAGCTCATCAGGGTTCTCAGAAGCGAGAACTTCGCCCGTGCGGGCATCCAGCAGCAATTGGGCGCTACCGGCCTGGGCAGTTGTCGAAAGAGACAGGAGCGTCACACAAAACGACAACAGGACCAAGAACTTGCTCATTACGACTCCGGAATTTTACGCTATTTCATCGGCCCGCCGCCTTCCTGCGAACCCAGGAAAGCCTTCGGCCCGACAGCCCTTAGGCCAAGAATGGGGCGACAATCTGCCAACTGTCATGGTTTGTAACAATTTGTCAGCGGAAACTGCTGCGGGCATGGTTAGGATCACGTTAACGCGGACAGCCAAGATCTCAGCACAGAGGCCTAACCCCCTAAAACTAGGGCGCTTTTGAACTCGGTCGCATTTCTCACGCCGCGCGTCTTGACCTCAACGGCACTTGAGCTTCCATCGTTCCTGCTCCCTAAAACATGTGGAGCAGACCATGCACGAGCCGAATCTCGTACGCGACATCCTCGGTGATGACGACACGACCATCCCTCGCCATCCAGAGGGCGTTTTGCGCGCCCGCGGCAAGAGCAAGCGATCACTGGCTGCCCTCTTCTCGCGGCTGTTTCGGCGCAAAGCCGAGGGGCGAACAGCAAGAGATGCGCGAAAGGGAGTACACCTCGCACCCGCAACCGGTGATGATCCATTGAGCTTCAGTTAAGTCTTGGCGGCTAGCTTGCCTGCAGTGTGATGGAGACGATGGGCGATGGCAGGCCAGATGATCAAGGATCTGAAAATCTCGGCGATTCGGGGGGCACTGGAGGTCTCGGCCGCCATGGCAGCGCTCGGTCTTTTCCCGTCCCTGCGTGGTTCGGGCGTCATCTTCACCCTTCACCGCGTCCGGCCCTTGGGGTCGGACGCGTTTGCTCCGAACCGGCATCTGGAGATCTCGCCCGATTTCTTGGAAAAGGCCATCCTGACGCTGAAGGCGGCCGGATACCGCTTCATTTCCACCGATATGGTGCGCAGGGAACTGCTGACGCCCTCGTCTTCCCAGCCCTTTGCGGTCTTCACGCTCGACGACGGCTTTCGTGACAATGTCGACCACGCGCTTCCGGTGTTTGACCGCCATGGCGTACCCTTTACCATCTTTGCCTGCCGGGGTTTTTCGGAGCGCAGTCACACCATGTGGTGGGAAACCGCAGCCGCGATGATTGCCGAGGGCCGCACGCTTGCCATCGAGACCGATCACGGACCGATGCGGCTTGCTTGCCAGACGCTGGCCGACAAACACAAAGCCTTTGCAAGAATTGCGACAATGATCGCCGCAGAGGATGAGGCCCTTGCCATTGAGCGGCTGAACGCTGCCGCCTATACCGTGGGCGTCGACCCTTACGCCATCGTTGCCGAAAACATCATGGACGGCGGCGAATTGCGCAAGGCTGCCGCCCACCCTCTCCTGACGCTCGGCGCGCATACCGTCAGCCATCGCGGCCTGGCGCGTCTGTCCGATGATGAAATCCTCGACGAACTCAACCAGAGTGCCGACTATGTCGCCTCGCTCACAGGCAAGCGACCGCGGGTCTTTGCGTACCCCTATGGCGATCAGCGCAGTGCGACAGACAGGACGGCCGCCTATGCGCAATGGGCGGGCTTCGAGCTCTCCGTCACCACCCGCGCCGGCACGCTTTCAGATGCTTCGCTGGAGAAGGCGCACCTCCTCCCGCGCATTTCCCTCAACGGACATTATCAGGCCGCGCGTTATGTCAAAGCGCTCGCCTCCGGCATCCCGTCACGCCTTTCAGGCCGCTGACGGGCGGCTCGGATCACGGATACATCCGGACTTTTTCCCAGCCGTCACCTTGGCGCCTGAATTCCATGCGGTCATGCAGGCGGAATTTCCGGTCGTGCCAGAATTCGATGGATTGCGGCAGGATACGAAAACCTGACCAGTGCGCGGGGCGTGGCACATTGCCCAGCGGATATCTGGCCGTGTATTCAGCAACTGCCTTTTCCAGCGCGAACCGTCCCTCCAGCGGCCGGGACTGCTTGGAAGCCCAGGCGCCGATGCGGCTTCCGAGCGGACGCGACTGAAAATATTCGTCGGCCTCCTCATCGGAAACGACCTCCACAGGACCGCGCAGACGGACCTGACGGCGGAGGCTTTTCCAATGAAAACACATTGCTGCCTTTTTCTGGCCGAGAAGTTCCTGTCCTTTCTGGCTTTCGAAATTCGTGTAGAAAACGAAGCCCCGGGCGTCATATCCCTTGAGCAAGACCATGCGCACATTCGGCAAACCATCGGCATCAACCGTCGCCAACGCAACCGCGTTGGGGTCGTTGAGCTCGGACGCCTGCGCGTCCTTCAACCAGGCGGCAAAGAGACCGAGGGGTTCGCTTTCCTCGGTGAAGTCATCATTTGTTAACCCGATTTCTGACATATTGTCTCAATTGCTCCCAATCTGCATATTGGCCCTTCGTGGCGAAGCACCGGATGGATGGCCCTTTGGAAGACATAGCAAAGTCATTCGTGCGTACAATGGGTAGGTGCATGCTGAAATCCAAGTTGATCCTTTGTCTGGCTGCGGCACTTCCGCTCAGCGGATGCTTCGGCAGCAGCATGGATCTGTTCGGCGAGGACAAGGTCGACAGCTCGATCTCCACCAGCACCGTCAATCGGACTGGCAATCCGCTGAGCCGTTCCGACGAACTCACAGTGCAGAGCGCGGTATCCTCTGCCGATCTTGACCGTACGGGCGCCAATCCCCTGCCCTGGGCCAATGCTTCGACCGGCAGTGCCGGCGTCGTGACGGCCATCCAGGAAGAAAAGGGCAACGGCTACATCTGCCGCAACTTCTCGACCACGCGCCACTCTTATGAAGGCATTGCCTACTTCTCCGGCAAGACCTGCACCGATGGCGGCGGCAACTGGCAGTTGATGAGCTTCGACAAACGGTCCTGATACGAATGTCAACGCTGGCATTTGAAAGAATTGCTTAAGCAAACCGCAAGAAATCGCCTCGCAGCGCTCCTGACAGCGTAACCATCAATTAGCAAATTTCGTGCGACCTTGCCTCGCAATTTAACCCGCGGCTGCCATGTAAGGCGGTACGGTATTGAGTATACGCGGGCAAGGCATGTTGAGCGCCTTTGCCGCCAGTTCTGGTTTCGGTGATCTATGCGTGATTTCTATGTAATTCTTGGCGTTAAGCGCAATGCCGGCGCAGAAGAGATCAAGGCTGCGTGGCGCAGGCAGGCGAAATCCGCCCATCCCGATCAGAACCCGGACGATCCGCTGGCCCATAACCGATTTGCGGAAATCGGCCAGGCCTACGATATCCTGAAAGATCCGGCCAAGCGCAGACGCTATGATCAGCAGCGCATCAAGCTCGACGGCTTCGAGCGCGACAACACGATCATGGCCCAGCGCGAAGCGGCAAAGGCCGCCGCCGAACGCGCCAAGCAGGCCAAGGAACGGGCTGAACGCGTGATGGAAGAGCTGGCGCGGGCAGAGGCCGAAAAGCTGAAAGCCGACGCCGCCGTCACCGAGGCCGCGCAGGCGGTGCACGCCGCTCGCGCTGCCAAGGCAGCCGCTGCGAAAGCTGCCGCCGAGCAGGCAGCGGCAGCCACGGCGCCGGGTGCTGCCTCTGAAAAATCAGGAAAGTCCGTTGATGAAGGGCGCGACGGAACCGAGCGCCCCAAGGCTGGGGCACCCGATCCGCAGGCCGGAAAGGCTGAGCCGGACAGCGGCCACGCGCGGGCCGAAAGCCCGGAAGAGATGGTTTCGCGCATTTTTGGCGAGGGACCGGAAGCCGAGGCTGCCGCCGAAAGTCTGCGCCGCGAGCGCGAGGCGGCCTCCAAGGCGGGGACTGGCTCCATCCTTTCGCCGCTTGAGCTGTTTACGTCTCTCGTCAGGATCTTTCGCGGCCCCGCACCACCTTTGCCGGAAAAGGCACCGGATGTGTTTGCAGAAGCGGTGGTTGCCATCGATGACCTCCTCCAGCAACGCAATGTGCCCCTAACGCTCAATGATGGCCGGGAGGTGAAGGTGCCGCTGCGTGGCGTCACCGACGGCCATGTCGTACGCCTGCGCGAACAGGGACTTCGCCTGCCGGGGATGCAGCGGGGCGATGTCGCCGTGACCATCCGGGTTGCGCGTAGCGAACGCTTCCTCGTCGATGGCCTCGACATTCGCACCGTGCTGCCGATCACGCTCGAGAACGCGGTTCTCGGCTGCGAACTCGATGTCGAAGGACCCGAGGGCAAGGTATCGATCACGGTGCCGGCCTGGTCCAATTCCGATCAGGTTTTGCGCATCGAAGAGCTTGGCCTGCCGAATGGCGAAGGGGGCCGAGGTGCTTTTGTCGTCGAGCTGCGCGTCATGCTGTGGGACAAGCCCGACGAAAAAGTCACCGACCTGATGCGCCTGATGCGCGAAGGCCTTTACGTCTAGAGAATTTCTGATTTTGCCGCATTGTCCGACGCCGAAGCGATCCCGCTTCGGCTGGAATTGCTCTGAGGTGCCGCGCCGACCGCTCGCCGCGATCCGCATCCCCCTGCCCTTGCCACCCGTTTTTGACGACACATCTGCTTTGCCGGTGATCGGGCCGGACATAGTTCGGGACCGTGTTGCAGATGTGCTCTCGCAATCTTGAACGCCAGAACGGCCTATGCCATAGGCTCTCCAACGAAAGTCTCGAAGGGTCTCGATATGGTACAGGGTTCCGGCCTCATGGCAGGCAAGCGCGGCGTCATCATGGGCGTTGCCAACAATCGCTCCATCGCCTGGGGCATCGCGAAGGCTTGCCGCGACCAGGGTGCCGAGATCGCCTTGACCTGGCAGGGCGACGCGTTGAAGAAGCGCGTGGAGCCGCTCGCCCAGGAACTCGATGCCTTCATGGCCGGCGATTGCGACGTCACCAACCTCGACAGCATCGATGCCGTGTTCGCCAATCTTGAAGCCAAGTGGGGCAAGATCGATTTCGTCGTGCACGCCATCGCCTTCTCCGACAAGGACGAGCTGACCGGCCGCTACATCGAGACGACGCGCGACAACTTCGCCAAGACCATGGACATCTCCGTATTCTCGTTCACGGCCGTTGCAGCGCGCGCCGAGAAAATCATGAACGACGGCGGCTCGCTTCTGACGCTGACCTATTACGGCGCGGAAAAGGTCATGCCGCATTACAACGTGATGGGCGTGGCAAAGGCGGCCCTGGAAGCCTCCGTGCGCTATCTCGCCGTCGACATGGGTGCCCGCGGCATTCGCGTCAACGCGATTTCGGCCGGCCCGATCAAGACGCTGGCCGCTTCGGGCATCGGCGACTTCCGCTATATACTCAAGTGGAACGAGCTCAACTCGCCGCTGAAGCGCAATGTCACCACCGACGAGGTCGGTTCGTCCGGCATGTATCTCCTGTCGGATCTTTCGACCGGCGTCTCCGGTGAAGTGCACCACGTCGACTGCGGTTATCACACGGTCGGGATGAAGTCGGTCGATGCGCCCGACATCTCGGTTGCCAAGGACTGATCAGAGGGGTTTGCCGTGCTCATCTACATGATCCGCCACGGCCAGACCGACTGGAATGCCGAAAGCCGCATGCAGGGCCAGAAGGACATCGGCCTCAACGACAGGGGCCGGTCTCAGGCGACCAATAACGGGCGCAAGCTCGCGGATATCCTCGGCGACACGGCAGGGGATTTCGATTTTGTCAGCTCTCCGCTTGGACGCACCCGCGACACGATGGAGCGCGTCCGGGCTGCCATGGGGCTCACACCGGAAAACTATCGGATGGACGACCGGCTGAAGGAAGTATCCTTTGGCGACTGGGAAGGGTCGACGCTTGCCGAACTGGCCGCGATCTCTCCCGAGCGGGTCGATGAACGCGGTCTCAACAAATGGGACTTCATTCCGCCCGGACAGGATGCCGAAAGCTATGAGATCCTCTCATGGAGGATCGGAGCCTGGCTGAATTCTCTGGTGAAACCAACGGTCTGCGTCAGCCATGGCGGCGTCATTCGCGCCTGCTTCCGCCTCGTCGCCGGCGTGAGCCCGGACGAGGCCTGCGCGCTTGACATCCCACAGGACCGCATCCTGAAAATCGATCGCGACGGCGGCAGCATAGGCTGGCTTTAAAGCGCCGCCGCCACTTCAAAATTTACTGAATGATTTCCAGGTCTTCAACTACGCGCTTGCCGTCGACTTCGGTGAAGAACACCAGCACCTTCTGACCGGACTCGAGCCCGTCGAAGTTGAACTCTGCCGGCACGTCATAGGTCTTGCCGTCATCGAGCTGGAGGCTCATGCCTTCGACATTCACGGAGCGAATGGTGCCTTCGACATCGCTGCTTCCCGCGATCGCAGAAATCGGGGCCAGAAGGCTGGCAGTGGCAAGCAGAACAGTAATCATCAGACGCATGCGAACCACCTTCAAACCATGAATCAAATAGGATGAAGACATTATAGGCCCTCCAAATGTGGCAGAATTTGCCCGCTCTGCCGACAAGTTTTGGGGAAATTCGCAACGAATGCAAGGCGTGTCAGGGGTAGAAACTCCACGCTTTTGAGCGGTCACTGCTCACCTGTCACGCGATCTGAGCAATAATCGGCTTTTGCGGGTTGCCGCATTCGTGCGTAAGGTCCGATACGAAATGCTAAATTAACCGGGCACCCTTTAACTGATCACATCAGGAATGGGGTGGCTGGCAGTTGCGCTACGAGACGATCGATCCGAACGGATCTTCTAAAAACTGGGGCGGTAGCACCTTCTGGCTGATTGCTGGCGCCTCAATGAGCGCGATCATTCTGGCAACCGGTTTCTTCATCGACCGCAATACCGGCCTTCAGGAAAAACTGAGGGTGCAGCAGGCTGTCCGCTATTCCGCGCAGATGACCGAGAGATCGCTTGCCGAGCACTTTGACAACACGCTCGGACTGCTCAATGCGATTGCCGACGACATTGCCGACGATCCGATGCTTTCGCCTCCCGAACTGAACCGGACGATCCGCGCGACCCTTGCAGACAATCCGCATTTTCGCGCGATCAGTTTCAAGCCGCTTGCCGATCAGACGCGCATGGCCTTCACGCCGATGATTGTGAGCCAGGGGCAGCACATCGTCGTCGATATCCCGATACCGCCGATGCCATGGGCGCAGCCCAAGCAATGGCAATCCATGGTCACCGAGATCGACAAGGCGGCCTTTTTGCAATCCGCCAGGATAACCGACCTCGGCACACATGAAGGCGGCCTGGTGGATGGCCCGCTGACGCTTGCCGTCGTTCACAACGGCAAGGTGCTGCTGGGCGATGCGGAGGTTCTGGGGCTTGAGCCGGAAAGGCTCGATCTGTCGGTCGCAGGCAGCCAATTCGAACTTTACGCCGTACCACAGGACGGCTGGGGCGCTGCCATGTCGCGCAGTCCGGTGGGCAGACTGTTCCTGCTTGCCGGCATCGTCACGATGATGGTGGCCACGTTTGGCGCGATCTATCTTCTGCGCGAGCGCAATCTCAACGTCGCCCGCCTCGCTGCGCGCGAAGCCCGTCTTGGCGAGCTGTCGAAGCGCTTGACCATGGCGCTCGAGACCTCGAAAACCGGCATATGGCAGGTCGACCCATCAACGCGTGAACTGGTTTGGGACGAGCGTACCGCCCTGTTGCACGGGCGCGACGTCAACACGGAACCCCATCCAGAACGGCTGGACGAGTGGTACTGTGCCATTCACCCGGATGATCGGGAGCGCGCGGAGCAGCTGTTTTACGATTTTGCCGTGGCCAACAGCCAGGACAGGCTCGACTTTTCCTACCGGATCATCCTCAAGAACGGGGCCGTCCGGCATCTTCGCTGTGTTGGCGCCCGCTCCGAGATCGGACTTCTGACCGGCATCGTCTGCGATGTCACCAGCGAGGCCCTGGTCAATCAGCGCTTGAGCAAAGACAAGCAAGATAGCGATATCAAGAACGCCGAGCTGGAACTTGCGCTGGAAGAGCTATCCTCGCGCGAACACCAGCTGACAGAACTCTCGCAGCGCCTCGACATGGCGCTCGGTTCTTACAATTGCGGGACATGGGAAGGTGATCCGATCACCAAGACCGCCATGTGGGATGAGCGGATGCACCAGCTCTACGGCCTGCCCTATTCCGACCGTCCGGTGACCGAAAGCCAGTGGCTGGGATCCCTTCATCCCGAAGACCGCAGCCTAGTGGTGCTTGCCGCCAAACGCGCAAGCAATCTCGACAACCTGATGCACACCACGCAAAGAGTCCTGCTGCCCAACAACGAGGTCCGCTTCATCCGGTCCGTCGGGCGCAATCATATCGACCGGGACGGACGCAAGAAGCTGATCGGCATCGCATTCGATGTCACCGCCGACGTCATGCTGGCAGAACAGCTGAGATCGGCAAAGGCCGAGGCCGATATGCGCAATATCGAGCTTGAACTGGCCAAGAACCGGATCGAATACAATGCCCTGCATGACCCGCTGACGTCGCTTGCCAACAGGCGAAAGTTCGATCAGGTCCTCGATACGCTCGGCAAGTCGCGCGAACGCGAGAAATATGCGATCCTCCATCTCGATCTCGATCGCTTCAAGGAGATCAACGACACGCTCGGCCATGCTGCGGGCGACGCCATGCTGGTGCATGCGTCGCGGGTGCTGAACCGGATCGTCGCGCGCGGCGACCTGGTGGCCCGCATCGGTGGCGACGAGTTCGTCATTCTCTCGCATTCAGCCACGAGCCAACAGGACCTCAGCCGTCTTGCCTCCAAGATCATTGAGGAAATGCACCAGCCTATCGACTTCGAGGGCTTCACCTGCCGCTGCGGCGTATCGATCGGCATTGCCCAGGCGATGGGCGCGTCGCCGGATCCGCGCAAGATCCTGATCAATGCCGACATCGCGCTCTACCAGGCCAAGGAGAAGGGCCGGAACGGCTTTGCCTTCTTCACCCCCGACCTGCAGGCTAATATCATCGCCAAGAAGCACATGGCCGACGATATCCTGAACGGGCTTGAGCGGGATGAATTCACCGTCCACTACCAGCCGCAATTTCACGCCACCACCATGCAGATGTGCGGCGCCGAAGCGCTTGTGCGCTGGCGCCACCCGCAGCGCGGGATCGTCGCGACGCATGATTTCCTGCGCGTGGCCGAAGACCTCAATGTGATGGCGCGGATCGACCAGATCGTGCTGCAGACAGCGCTCAAGGACCAGATGCGCTGGACGGCGCTCGGCTTCAGAACGCCCAAGGTGTCCGTCAACGTTTCGTCGAAGCGGCTGCATGACGTGACGCTGATCGCCCAGTTGCAGAAGCTCAACCTGATGCCCGACACGATCTGTTTCGAGCTGGTGGAATCGATCTTCCTCGATAACAGCCATGGGGTCTCTGTCGACAATATCGACAAGTTGAAATCGCTCGGCATCGACATCGAAATCGATGATTTCGGCACCGGCCACACCTCGATCGTCAGCCTGTTGAAGCTGAAACCGAAGCGTCTGAAGATCGACCGCCAACTGGTCATGCCGCTCACGACCCAGCCGCAGGAGCGCAACATGGTGCGTTCGATCGTTGAAATTGCCCGTTCGCTCGGGATCGAAACAGTGGCTGAAGGTGTCGAGACGGAAGCCCATGCCACGATCCTGCGCGAGATCGGCTGCGATTTCCTGCAGGGCTATCACTTCGCAAAACCGCTCTCCTTTGACGACTTCACCCGCTTCATGGGCAAGCTGCCCCAGCGAAAAGCCTCCTGACCGGGGTTTCGGCAACTACATTGCAACCGGCGCGCCCGAACGGATTTTTCCTTCGGGCGCAAAAGCGCTTCTCAAGCCTCGCAGATTTGCTCTATGAGTGACGCCATCCCTGAAAAGGCCGGGCGGATGGCGATCTGCCGGGCGCAAAGGAAACGGTACCTGATCCATGTCGCATAACTCATTCGGTCATCTCTTCCGCGTCACGACCTGGGGCGAAAGCCACGGCCCGGCGCTGGGCGCCGTCGTCGATGGCTGCCCGCCCGGCATCCGCTTCCGGCAGGAGGATCTCCAGGTCTTCATGGACAAGCGCAAGCCCGGCCAGTCGCGCTTCGTCACGCAGCGGCGGGAAGACGATATCGTCAAGGTGCTCTCCGGCGTTATGCCGCAAGAAGACGGCTCGATGATCACGACGGGAACGCCGGTCTCGCTGTTCATCGAGAACACGGACCAGCGCTCGAAGGATTACGGCGACATCGCCAAGCGTTACCGCCCCGGCCATGCCGACTACACCTATGATCTGAAATACGGCATTCGCGACTATCGCGGTGGCGGCCGTTCGTCGGCGCGCGAAACGGCTGCCCGTGTTGCAGCCGGAGCGCTTGCACGCCTTGCGATGCCGGGTATTACCATTCGCGGCGCGCTGACGCAGATCGGTGTGCACAAGATCAACCGCGACAACTGGGATTGGGCCCAAGTTGAAGAAAACCCGTTCTTCTGCCCGGATGCCGCAATGGTTCCGGTCTTCGAGGACTATCTCGACGGCATTCGCAAAGGCGGCTCCTCCGTCGGCGCCGTGATCGAGGTGGTCGCGGAAGGCGTGCCCGCCGGCATCGGCGCGCCCGTCTACGGCAAGCTCGATCAGGACATCGCCTCGGCGCTGATGTCGATCAATGCGGTCAAGGGCGTGGAAGTCGGCAATGGCTTCCAGGCGGCCGAGATTACCGGCGAGGAAAATGCCGACGAGATGCGGATCGGGCCGGATGGCAAGCCGATGTTCCTGTCCAACCATGCCGGCGGCATTCTGGGCGGCATTTCGACCGGCGAGCCGATCGTCGCACGTTTTGCGATCAAGCCGACCTCGTCGATCCTGACCGAGAAGCGCTCCATTGATGCCGACGGCAACGAGGTGGACGTGCGCACAAAGGGGCGTCATGATCCTTGCGTCGGAATCAGGGCCGTGCCTGTCGGTGAGGCAATGCTTGCCTGCGTGATCCTCGATCATATCTTGAGAGACCGTGGTCAGAACGGCCGCACGCGATAGGGATGCCCATGCCATGAGCTATGACCAGAAACGCGTCGTTGAAGCCATCCGAGCCTTCGAGGCCGGTGAAATCGTCGTCGTCATGGATGACGACGGGCGGGAAAACGAAGGCGATCTGATCGTGGCGGCAGTGCATTGCACGCCGGAAAAGATGGCCTTCATCGTGCGCCACACCTCCGGCATCGTCTGCGCCCCGATGCCAAAGGAAGAGGCCAAGCGGCTAAATCTCTCGGCCATGGTCGCCGACAATGACAGCGCCCATACGACCGCCTTTACCGTTTCGGTCGATTTCAAGCACGGCACGACAACCGGCATTTCGGCCGACGACCGCACGCTCACTGTGCGCAATCTCGCCAATCCCAATGTCGGCGCCGCCGATTTCGTCCGGCCCGGCCACATCTTCCCTCTGGTGGCGCGCGAAGGCGGGGTGCTGATGCGCTCCGGCCATACGGAAGCCGCCGTCGACCTCTGCCGGCTTGCCTCCCTGCCGCTGATCGGTGTGATTTCCGAACTGGTCAATGACGACGGTACGGTGATGCGCGGGCCGCAGGTGGCAAGCTTTGCCGAGCAGCATGGCCTGAAGCAGGTGTCGGTTGCCGATCTCATCGCCTACCGTCAGCGCAAGGAAACGCTGATCCAGCTGGCCTCGCAATTCGATCTCGACACACCCTATGGCCCGGCAAAGGCCTATGCCTATTCCCTGCCCTGGGACCCGATGCAACATCTCGCCGTCGTCTTCGGCGATATCCGGGATGGCGAGGACATTCCTGTTCGCCTGCACCTCGAGCATGTCGGCAAGGATGTCTTCGGGCGCACCCGGCAGATTGACGACATCATGAAGCGGATTGCCGAGAAGGGCCGTGGAGTCATCGTCTATCTTCGCGAAGGATCCGTCGGCGTTGGCGCATCGACGACGGCGCGCATGGCCAAGCATGAGCGCGAGGCGCATTCGGAAGCACAGGCGCGCGAAAGCGAGTGGCTGGAAATCGGGCTTGGCGCGCAGATCCTGAAGGATCTCGGGGTCACCTCGATCCGCCTGTTTTCCTCGCGCGAGCGCCACTATGTCGGGCTCGAGGGCTTTGGCATCCGCATCGCCGGCACGGAGATCGTCTGAGCGATTTCCTCGACACGTCAGAGGATCGGGCCGTCGATCACCGGCGTTGGGCTCCCCTTCCAGGCGAGCCGCCAGACATCGCCCTGGCGGACGGACTGGACAGCTGCCGGGCGCAGCACCGCAAAACAGGTGCCGCCTTCATGGCGGACAGAGGGATAGATAATGCCATTGAGGCTCGCTGCCCGGGCCTCCGCCGCCAGCGCATTGCCGGCAGGATAGCCTTCAGACTTGTTGGGCGACAGCGCGGGATGCGCCGGCTCTGCCCTCAGATCAAGGAAATCGCCCGAAACGCTCGAGAACATCTCGGCATAATCGACGACCGCTTCATAGACCCCGGTGCGCGCCAGAAACTCCGTCATGTGAAAGCCGATCTCGGCCAGGCAGGTTTGCACCTCAAGCGCGGAATACCAGGCGCCGCGATTTTCACCATTGAAACGGTTCGGCTCGCGCGGCTTGGCATAGGCAAAGCTTGCGTTGATGAAATGCGCATGCGGGACGTCATAGACCAGTTCGTTGGCAGCAAGACCCGAGATACCGGTGGCCTGGGCATGGATGCGGCTCGACGTCGCCGCTTCGATTTCGGCCAGTTCGGCGAATTCCTCCGCCGTATCAACGAGGCTCGCCAGCACCGCCTCGCGCAATCTTGCCGTCGAGACCAATCGCACCGTTTTGGGATAGGCAAGCGTGGCGACGGGGAGACCTGCGACCTGCACTCACAATCCCCCGCGCACGGCGTCGAGATAACGGCGGACCTCCAGCATATGCGGGATGCCACCCTCGATCATGGCCGTGACCGGTGTGCGTCTGTCAAACAGTGGCCCATTGTTGGCAAGCTGTATCCAACGGTCGGCCATGCCATCGGCAAACAGAAGATGCAGGGCCTTGTAAATGCCGACCAGCGCCGAAATCCGGGTCATCTGGTCCTGGGTCAGGGATTTTTCTGCAGCGTCAGGTTTCAGCCGCTCCCAGGTGCTGAGGGAGACGCCCAGCAGAGCCGCCGCCTGCTGGCCCGTGAGATCCCACTGGCCAACCAAACGACGATAGGCTTTCAGCGCTGTTGCCGAAAGGCGTTCGCGCTCGCCCTCATTGGCAAACCCCTGAGGTCGCACAGATGGGGCATCCTCGATGCGGTGATGGTTCAGCATGACTGACCTCCGTCAAATGATGGATGGTATATACGTCATTTGACGGCGATTTTCAAGTCATCGACGGATAGTCAGCTCTCAGACTTCAACACCCTCGACATGCCCACCGACCGCGGCGCCGTCTCGGCGAAGCCAAATTGCTGATAAAGCCGGTTGGCAGGGACATCGGCGATCAGGCTGACATAGGCCGTCTTCGGTAGCGCCTCGTTGATGTAGTCGGTCAGGGCCTGCATGATCCATTTGGCGAGCCCCCTGCCCTGATGCGCCGGCAGGATTGCAATATCGGTCACCTGGAAGAAACAGCCGCCATCGCCGATGATCCGGCCCATGCCGACGGTCTCTCCCCCATGCATCAGGCTTACCGCGAAGATGGAGTTCGGCAAACCGCGCTCGGCCGCCTCGCGGGAAAAGGGCGACAGACCGGCTTCGCGCCTCAGCTTCAGATAATCGTCCACCTGGGGCACGCGATGCTCGATACGATAGGCGCTGTTGTCCAATGTCATCAGATGTCCTTGTTCATGTCGACGTCTCCGCCTCGGCCAACCAGCCTTCGGCAAAACTTGCCTCCTGCATGCCGACAAAGCGGGCGATGCGCTGAAATTCCGCTTCGATCCGCTCAAGCCGTCCTGCACTCGCCTTTACCCCCGGCTCGAGCCAGAGCTTGCGCACGGAGAGGGTACCGGCCTTGCGCTCTGCCTTCATGTCGACGCGGCCGATCAGCCGGTCGCCCTCCAGAAGCGGGAAGACATAATAGCCATATTGCCGTTTTGGCTCAGGCACGTAGATTTCGATGCGATAGAAGAAGCCGAAAAGCCGCTCGCTGCGATTGCGGTCGCGGATCAGCGGATCAAATGGCGAAAGCACCCGCACCCGCGATGGCGGCTCGGTCGTATCGGTCAGGCTCGGCAGGTCTTCGGCGAAGGCGAAGGAACTGCGCGCCTTGCCGTCGATGGTCGCAAGCGTCACCTCGTCCAGTTCCTCGCGGTTCGCCAAGACCCAGGCCTTGGCCTCCTCGATTGTGACGAGGTCGAAAAAGGCGGCAATCTCGCCGGCCGTCGCGAACCCGAGCCGAGTCAGGGCGGAGCGGCAGGCCCAGTCTACGAAGGCATTATGGTCGACCTCATCGGCATGATGCAGCGCGGGGATGACCCGCTCGGCAAGGTCATAGACCTTCTGGAAGCCTTCGCGCCGTGCAATCGCAAGCTTGCCGGTCTGCCAGAGATATTCGAGCGCCGTCTTCGAGGGGTGCCAGTTCCACCAACCGCCGGACTTGTGATCCTCAGCCTTCACCTCACGCGCCATGACGGGGCCATGATCGCGGATGCGCGCATAGGTCTCCTCAATCGCGGCCTCGTAACTCTCTCCCTGCCACTTCGCCCAGTTCTCGCGGATCCGCGCTTCGCGACGGCGGAAGCGGTGTTTCCAATAGGGAAAGAAGGCAGAGGGAATGATCGAGGCGTCATGCGTCCAGTGCTCGAAAAGAAGGCGATCCTTTTCAACGAGATGGCTCAGATCCTTGATCTTGTAGGTCTGGTTGCGGGCAAACAGGATGTGGTGATGGGCACGCTCCACCCACTGGATGCTATCGAGCTGCACGAAACCGAGATCATGCACCATATCATATAAGCCAGCACGGCTGAGGCCCGACGACGGCGAACGGGAGAGCCCCTGACGCTGAAGAAAGATTCGGCGAGCCTGCGGGTTGGAAAGATGCGTGACCATGGCTGCAAGCTAACCAATGTTCTCTCTTTGTTCAACCATCCGTCGGGAGAATTTCGCACCTATTTTTCGGTGGCGGGAACAAGCCGCCGAGACCTTCGCAGTCTGGCCATTCCCCTCACCCAGGCTTTGCGTCTATAGAGCAGCGACGAGATCAGAGAGCGACCGCCGGTGCATATCCAATTTCACCAGACCGAACTGCGCTATGGCGCGCGCGTGGCCCTTCAGCCGTTGACGCTCGATCTCGACGATCAGCGGATCGGCGTGATCGGACTGAATGGCTCGGGCAAGACAAGTTTCGCCCGGCTTCTGACCGGGCTCGTTGCGCCGACATTGGGACGTGTGACCCTTGATGGGCTCGACACGGTGAAGGATATCAAGTCCATCAGGCAGAAGACCGGCTTCATCTTCCAGAACCCCGGCAACCAGATCATTCTGCCAATCATCCGCGACGACATCGCGCTCGGCGTCGAAAGCCGAGGACTGCCAAAGGATGCGGTCCATGCCGCAGTCGAGGCGGTCCTTTCGCGCTTTGCCATCCACCACCTGGCGGAGCGGCGCCCGCATGAGCTTTCCGGCGGAGAATTGCAGCTGGCCGCCCTGGCCGCCGTCGTCGTCAATCAGCCGGAGCTGATCGTCTTTGACGAGCCGACCAACCAGCTTGACCTGAAAAACCGCGCCATCGTCAAAGCCGCCATCGAGGCGCTGCCCGAACAGGCTGTCGTCATCAGCCATGACCTTGACCTGATCAGCGACTACGGCCGCGTTCTGGTCTTCCATGAAAGCCGGCTTGCCCATGATGGTCCGGGCCATGAAGCCGTGGCACGCTACCGCGAGCTTGCAGGATGCTGACCAGTCTCCATGTCGCGGGAAACAGCCTTTTGCACCGGATACCGGTGAAGCTGAAGCTGCTTGCCTTGCTTGTCTGGGGTCTCGCGCTCTACCTCGTCGAGAACCCCATCGTGCTTTTCTTCGGGATGGTGATGACCGGCCTCCTCTATCTCTCGACCGGGATCGGGGCGTCAAACGCATATCATCGGCTGAAGCCGGTGCTCTTCACCATCGCCTTTCTCGGCCTTGTCAATATCCTCTTCCTTTCTCCCGGCGAGGCACTGGAGATCACGCTCAGACTGCTTGCCATCCTGTTTCTGGCAGCGGCCGTGACCGCCAGTACGGAGATCGGCGCCTTCATCGCGACGATCACAGCGCTTGCACGGCCGCTGGAACGGCTCGGTCTCCTCAAGGCTGCGGATATCGGGCTTGCCTTCGGTCTGGTTCTGCGCTTCGTGCCGGAGATCGCCGCACGCTACGAAGCGCTGAAGGAGGCACATGCGGCGCGTGGGATCACCGTCAGGCTGTCACGCATGCTCGGGCCGTTGATCATCGCCACCCTTCGCGATGCGGACCGGATCGCCGAGGCGATTGACGCACGGGGCATTAGAGGTCAGTAACGTCGGCGTTATTTGTCGGAGGAAACCATGACCACCAGAGATCTCGTTCTCGCGGCGCTCTTTACCGCCATCATCATCGTGCTCGGCTTCATTCCCGCCGTGCCGATCCCGCTCATTCCCGTGCCGATCACCGCGCAGTCCATGGGCGTCATGCTGGCCGGCTGCATCATCGGCGCCAAGCGCGGTGCGCTCGCCTATACCCTGCTTGTCGTGCTGGTGGCTGTCGGCCTGCCGGTGCTTTCGGGCGGTCGTGGCGGCCTCAACGTCCTGGTCGGCCCCACGGGCGGTTACATCTTCGGCTGGATCATCGGCACCTTCGTCACCGGTCTGATCGCCGAAAAGCTGGTGCGCGAAGGTCAAAGCGCCGCGCGACAGATGATGGGCTTCTTCATCGCAAGCGTCGTCGGTGGCATTGGCGTCGTCTATCTCTGCGGCATGCCCTGGCTTTCGTTTGTCGCCGGCACACCGTTCAATACCGTTCTCTTCGGTTCGCTCGCCTTTATTCCGGGCGATCTCGTAAAGGCAGCCATTGCGACCCTTGCCGCCCGCGCAGTCATCGTTGGCTATCCGCTGCTTCCTGCCAAGACGCATTGATCCGGCAATGGCTGCTGTCGCTTCTGGCCGCAGCCATCCCGACACCTGCTTTTGGTTGAATCTCGCCTACCTTAGTAACCAATTATATAGGATGCCCTCCTAAACTTTGGGGATACATCACCCCCAGAGGTTCAACCATGTCCATCCTTTCCCTGTTTGCCAGCGATTCGCGTGCCGTGCTTGCGGCGCTGGACAAATCTCAGGCGGTGATCGAATTCGATCCGACCGGCAAGATCCTCGGCGCCAACGAGAACTTCTGCAAAACGCTGGGATACCCGCTCGAAGACATCGTCGGAAAGCATCACAGCCTATTCGTGGCAAAAGACTTTGCCCAATCGGCTGAATACAGGGACTTCTGGACAAGGCTTGCCAAGGGCGAGTTCTTCAGCGCCCAGTACAAGCGCTTTGGCAAGGGCGGCAAGGTTGTCTGGATCGAAGCCTCCTACAATCCCGTCCTGAAGAACGGCAAAGTCCAGAAGGTGGTCAAGTTCGCCACCGACATCACCGAACGCAAGCTTGCCGAACTCGATTCACGCGGCAAGTTGACCGCTTTGTCGCGGGTGCAGGCGTCGATCGAATTCACGCCTGAAGGCACGATCCTGACGGCAAACGACAATTTCCTCCATGCCATGGGCTACCGGCTTGATGAGATCGTTGGCAAGCATCATCAGATCTTCTGCGAAAAGGCCTATGCCAGTTCCCCCGACTACCAGCAGTTCTGGCAGGATCTGCGTTCCGGCTCCTTCAAGTCGAGCGAGTTCACCCGGTTGACGAAGGCCGGTGAGCCGATCTTCATTCAGGCATCCTACAATCCTGTCTTCGATGAGGATGGTCAGGTGATCAAGGTGGTCAAATTCGCCACCGATGTGACGGGCCGCGTCAGGGCCGTCGATGCGATTGCCGCCGGGCTGCAGCGCCTGTCGGACTGCAATATCCGCGTCACCATCGACGATCCTTTCATCCCGGAATTCGAAAGGCTGCGCAAGGATTTCAACACGGCGATGGCCGAGTTCCAGAAGACGCTGGAAAGCGTGTTGGGTGAGACCGGCAGTCTGGCCGATACAAGCGCCAGCCTGAAGAGCGATGCCGACGTCCTGGGGCGCCGGACGGAACAGCAGGCAGCAGCGCTCGAACAGGCCTCCGCAGCCCTCGAACAGATCACCGCCACGGTCAAGGAAGCCTCCGTCAGAACGCGAGAAACGCGCGAGATCGTCAAGCAGGCACGATCGGCAACCAGTGACTCGGTTCAGGTGGTACGCTCCACCGTAGAGGCAATCTCACGGATCGAGGCCGCTTCGAACGAGATTGGCAGCATCATCGATGTGATCGACCAGATCGCCTTCCAAACCAACCTCCTGGCACTCAATGCGGGCGTCGAAGCCGCCCGTGCCGGAGAGGCCGGCAAGGGTTTTGCCGTGGTGGCACAAGAAGTGCGCGAGCTGGCGCAGCGATCGGCGGGCGCCGCCCGGCAGATTTCGGCCCTTATCCTCAACTCAACGACGCAGGTTGCCGAAGGGGTACGACTGGTCAACGAGACGGGCGTCTCGCTGTCGCGGATTGAAAAATTCGTCAATGATATCGACGCCAATGTCGATGCCATCTCCACGGGCGCCAACGAACAGGCATCGAGCCTCGGCGAGATCAACAATGCGGTCAACCAGCTCGATCAGGCAACCCAGCACAATGCCGGTCTTGTTTCCAATATCAGCGTTGCCGGCGATGTGATGGCCGGCGGGGCCGAGAAGATGAAGGCGCTGGTCGACATGTTCAAGCTGAACCGCCGCAAGACCCCGCGCGAGCCCGGCTCTGCCGCCACGAATGCCGTGGCCGCGCAGCGCAGCGCGCAGTCACTGGTGGCCTGAGCCCTCCCCTGCCGGGACACCCGGCAGGGTACTGTCATCAAGGCAGATAGCGGTAGAGCCAGTCGCGCATATCCTCGGGCAAGGCCACCGGTGCCGCCGTTTCTGGGTCCTGCGCTGCCCAGGCGACCTCGACCACCGCCACACGCGCACCGTCCCGCAGCATCTCCACCTCGAACCCGACCGATTTCCCGCCGATCTTGTCGACCCGGACCGTCAGGTGAACCCGATCCCCTTCACGCAAGGGCGCGGCCAGGCGCAGTTCTATCTTGGACACAACAAAGCGCGGCTCATCCTCCAGCGGCGGTCGATAGCGCCAGAAGTGATGCAGGGCTTCTTCCGCGTGCACGACATAGGCATAGCTGTGCATTTCACCCGTTGCGGCGATGTCACGAAAGGGAACAATCAGCTCGCTGCCTTCGACGCGCTCGATTTCATCCATGGATTGGTCCCGTTTTGGTCAAACTCGTCGTCATCTAACGGAAGTGGTGCTGCCTTAACAAGCAGGCCGTGAGGATGTAGGGCAGGACACCCGCCATCTGACCGATCATGCGCGTCTGGGCTGGACGATTTTGGCCGCCGCGATATGTTTTTGCAATGAAGGACAAGCATCCATGACCACACGGCTCTATGAGAACGCGCTCTTTCTGGAGCACAACACACCGCCCGGTCATCCCGAGAGAGCGGATCGTCTGCGCTCCCTCAACATTGCCTTGGAACATCCGAACTTCGCTCCACTTGAGCGTATCGAAGCGCAAATGGCCAATGAAGATCTGGTGACGCTGGCGCATTCGGAGGCCCACCTTTTTTCTGTCATGCGGCAGATCCCGGAAGAAGAGGATCGCATCGCGCAGATCGAGAACGACACGTTCGCATCGCAGAAATCGCTGCAGGCCGCCCTGACGGCCATTGGCGGCGCGACGGCCGCCATCGATGACGTCATGAGCGGCAAGGCCGACAATGCCTTTGTCGCCGCCCGCCCACCGGGGCATCATGCCGAGCGCGCGAAAGCCATGGGATTTTGCCTGTTCAACACCATCGCGATTGCGGCCCGCCACGCGCAGAAGGCGCATGGATTGGAGCGCGTTGCGATCGTCGACTGGGACGTCCACCACGGCAACGGCACCCAGGACATCTTCTGGGACGATGCTTCGGTTCTCTATTGCTCCACACACCAGATGCCGCTTTATCCCGGCACCGGCGCCAAGAACGAGACGGGCCCCCACGGCACCATCGTCAATGCGCCACTCTCTGCGCATAATGGCTCCGATCATTTCCGCGACGCCTTCAAGTCCCGGGTGCTACCCGCGATTGCCGATTTTTCCCCAGATATTATCCTGATATCGGCGGGCTTCGACGCGCACCACCGCGACCCCATCGCCCAGCTCAACCTGATTGGCGACGATTTCGACTGGGCGACAGGACGGCTCATGGAGCTTGCGGGGCGTTTTGCCGACAACCGGGTCGTCAGCCTGCTCGAAGGCGGCTATGATCTCGAAGGCCTCGCCGAATCGGCAGGCCTGCATATCGCAAGACTGATGAAGGGTTGACCATGTCCGACGCCGCCGATACCGCCGATTTGACCGGCTATTCCTTCGAAAAGGCCGTAGCCGAACTCGAAAGCATCGTTGCCCGGCTCGAACGCGGCGACGTGGCGCTCGATGAGTCCATTGCGATCTACGAGCGTGGCGAACGTTTGAAGAAGCATTGCGAAACGCTGCTCAACGCAGCCGAAAACCGCATCGAAAAGATCCGCCTCGACCGTCAGGGCAATGCCGCAGGCACCGAGCCACTCGACAGGTCATAAATCACAACTCAGTGAGATCGGCGTCACCGCGAGGTTGACGCCCCACCCCCTCCTCAGCATGATGCGGCGCCTTTAACCAATTCAGGGAGGACAAAGTGGCTTTGTCTCGTACCAAAAACGTTCTTTTCATCGGCGCCCTCGTGGCCTCGACTGCCTTTGCAGCGACGGCCGCTCGCTCCGAACAATTCATCAACATCCTGACCGGCGGCACCTCGGGCGTTTATTATCCGCTCGGCGTCGCACTTTCCAAGATCTACGGCGACAACATCGCTGAGACCCGTACGCAGGTGCAGGCAACGAAGGCATCGGTTGAAAACCTCAACCTTCTGCAGCAGGGCAAGGGCGAACTCGGCTTTTCACTCGGCGACAGCGTGAAGATGGCAGCCGAAGGCAATGCGGAAGCGGGCTTCCGTGGCCCGCTCGACAAGCTGCGCGGCATTGCGGCGATCTATCCGAACTACATCCAGATTGTCGCCACGCAGGAAGCCGGCGTGAAGACGGTTGCCGATCTGGAAGGCAAGAGCCTTTCGGTCGGCGCTGCAAAGTCCGGTACCGAACTTAATGCACGCGCCATTCTCGGTGCGACGAGCATGAGCTACGAAGATCTCGGCAAGCTTGAATATCTGCCCTTCGCAGAATCGGTCGAGCTGATCAAGAACCGCCAGCTGGATGCGACCCTGCAGTCTTCGGGCCTCGGCAATGCGGCACTCAAGGATCTTTCCACGTCGCAGGCGATCACGGTCGTCGCGGTGCCGGCAGATGTCGCCGAAAAGCTGGGCTCTCCTTACGCTGCCGCCGTCATTCCGGCTGGAACTTACGAGGGGCAGACCGAAGATGTTCCGACCGTGACAGTCGGCAATTTCCTGATCACTCATGACGGCGTCTCCGACGAACTCGCCTACCAGATGACGAAGCTTCTGTTTGAAAACGTGCCCGCTCTGACGGCAGCCCATTCTGCTGCCAAGGACATCGACGTCAAGAAGGCGATCGAAGGCATGCCGGTGCCGCTGCATCCGGGCGCCGAACGCTATTACAAGGAAATCGGCGTTCTCAAGTAAGCGCCATTTCGCGCTCGTCTTTGCCGATGACCGCACACTTCTCCCCGCATGCGGGGAGAAGTTTCGTTTAGGACCTACATTTTCAACTTTTGTCGTGAATTCGGCAGCCGGACCTTCATCGCTCGTTTTGAGCAAGCCTCTCGAAGTTCGGCACTTCTGCCTCAGGAGACCCCATGAGCGAGACCCTCACTCCCTCCGTTGCGAGCACGCCGCATTCTGCTGAAGAAGCGATCGAGGGCCTGCCGTCTGGCTTCGGCACCGGCTTCTCCGGGCGGATTGCATTCGGCATTGCGCTCCTATTCGCGCTTTTCCAGCTTTGGACAGCTGCTTATGGCACGCTGCCGAGCCAGGTCGTGCGCGCCATGCATGTCGGCTTTTTGCTGCTGCTCGGCTTCTCGCTCTTCGGCAACCTCGTCGCCAAAAGCGCGGCCGGCAAGATCTGGTTCTGGTCGCTCGGCATTCTCGGTTTCCTCACCGGCATCTATAACTGGGTGTTCTACGACGAACTCCTGTTCCGGTCGGGCTTCCTCACCCATCTCGATCTCGCCATGGGCTGTCTGGTCGTCGTTCTGGTGTTCGAGGCTGCGCGACGTCTCATGGGCCTGCCGTTGACCATCATTGCGGGCCTCTTTCTCGCCTACTGCTTCTTCGGCCAACATCTGCCCTCGCCGCTGTCGCATCGCGGCTATGACTTTGAACTGATCGTCGAGCATTTCGCCTTCGGTACGGAAGGCATCTACGGCACGCCAGTCTACGTCTCGGCGGCCTATATCTTCATCTTCGTCGTCTTTGCCGCCTTCCTCGAACGCGCCGGCATGCTCAACCTGTTCAACGACTTTGCGCTGGGCCTCGTTGGCTCGTGGAAGGGCGGACCGGCACAGGTCTGCGTTCTTTCCTCCGCGCTGATGGGTACGATTTCGGGTTCTGGCGTTGCCAATGTGGTGGCGAGTGGCCAGTTTACCATTCCGCTCATGAAGCGTTTCGGCTTCCGCTCCGCCTTTGCAGGGGGCGTCGAGGCGACCTCATCCATGGGTGGTCAGATCATGCCACCGGTCATGGGTGCTGTCGCGTTCATCATGGCCGAAACGCTGAATGTGCCCTATGCGGAAGTGGTCAAGGCGGCTCTCATTCCGGCTTTCCTCTACTTCGCGGTCTGTTTCTGGATGGTCTATCTGGAAGCCGGTAAGGCAGGCCTGAAGGGCCTCGAAAAGTCCGAACTTCCCAACCCCTGGGCAGCCGTCAAGCAGCACTGGCCGCTGGTTCTGCCGCTTGGCGCACTTGTCTATCTGCTGTTTGCAGGTTTCACGCCCATCTTTGCCGGCACCATGGGCCTTGCCCTCGTCGTCGTCCTCATTCTCGGCACGCCGCTGGCCGCGCTTATTGGACCTTTCGCCTTCCGACTGGTGTTCTGGCTGGCGCTTGGCCTCGCCTCCGCCGCTTTCCTGAAATTCGGCGTCAATGTCCTCGCCATCGTGATCATCGCACTCGTCCTGGCCTGCGCGCTGTTCAAAGGCGGTCGCGAAACGATTGCTATCTGCCGCGATTCCCTGGCGGAAGGTGCCAAGAACGCGCTTCCGGTCGGCATTGCCTGCGCCATCGTCGGCATCGTCATCGGTACGCTGACGCTAACGGGCATCGCCTCCACCTTCATCGGCGCGGTTATCGATATCGGTCGTGACAACCTCTTCCTATCGCTGTTGTTGACCATGATCACCTGCCTCGTGCTTGGCATGGGCATCCCGACGATCCCGAACTACATCATCACCTCCTCGCTCGCCGGTCCCGCCTTGCTGGAACTCGGCGTGCCGCTGCTTGTCAGCCACATGTTCGTCTTCTACTTCGGCATCATGGCGGATCTGACGCCGCCGGTGGCGCTCGCCTGCTTTGCGGCGGCACCGATGGCCAAGACGTCCGGCTTGAAGATCTCGCTGCAGGCAACCAAACTGGCCACGGCCGGCTTCGTCGTGCCATTCATGGCCGTCTATACGCCGGCCCTGATGCTGCAGGATGCAGGCCCGATGGCGGCGGCCTGGGGTTACCCGGTCGAAGTCGCCTATGTCGTGTTCAAGGCCTGCTTCGGCATCGCGCTCTGGGGCGTCGCGGTTGTCGGCTTCCTGTTTGCACGGCTGTCCATCGTCGAGCGGCTGATCGCCTTCGTGGCCGGCCTTTCGGTTGTGCTCGCCCTGCCTTGGACCGACGAGATCGGCTTCGCGCTCGGCTTTGCGCTCATTGCCTTCCACTGGTGGCAGACGCGTAGCCTGCGCGCCGCCCCAGCCGGCCCATGAGCCTCTGCATAACAATCGCCGCAAAGGTCGTGATGGTTCCCATCACGGCCTTTTCCTTGTCCTGGGTGCATTCGGTGGAAAAGATCGAGTGGCGCGAGGACTGGGTGGTGACGCCAGCCGGCCTTGAACTGAAGCTGGCGCGCGTGAAGGGATCCGGGGCCGGCATGGAACCCGGTGAAGATGCCGTTTTCAAGGATGGCTGGTGGCAGTGGTCACCCACCGTCCCTCCCCTGCCTTCAATCAGGCTTGCCGCTTCCGGCCTCACGCCAAGCGGCTGGGAACTCTGCCACGCCCGTGGCTGCATGACCTTGGGGGCCACACCGGGCGACGAGAGCGTGATTTCCGCTTGTGAGGCCCCTGGTGAGCGAAACAGGGGCGGCGGCGAAGACACAGCGTCACCCTGAGGACGACATCAGGCGGGTTCCTCTGCCATTCGTCCATGCTAGTCTTGGCTGCAAACGAATGATCAAGCGAGGCGCACCCCATGTCCTTTTTTCCCGGCAACGATCCCACCCCCGGCGATGCCTTTGCCTGCGATGCCATCGAACATCTGATCATTCCGCGCTCCAGCGATATCGGCGGGTTTTCCGTGCGCCGGGCGCTGCCCTCCGTGCGCCGCCGGCTGGTCGGTCCGTTCATCTTCTTCGACCGGATGGGGCCTGCCGTGCTGAAGGCCGGCGAGGCGCTGGATGTGAAGCCGCATCCGCATATCGGATTGTCCACCGTCACCTACCTCTTCGACGGCGAGATCAAGCATCGCGACAGTCTCGGCACTGAACTCGTGATCGCGCCCGGCGACATCAATCTGATGACGGCGGGGCGCGGCATCGTGCATTCCGAACGCACGCCGGAAAACCTGCGCGGCCATCCGCTGTCGATGTCCGGCCTGCAGACCTGGATCGCGCTGCCCGACCAGATGGAGGAAATCGATCCGGCCTTTGGTCACACCGCCAAATCCGCGCTTCCGGTTTTCAACGATGGCGGCGCCTCGGGCCGTCTGGTGATCGGGGCGATGGGCGGGATGCGCTCGCCGGTCAAAACCTATTCCGACACGCTCTATGTCGATCTCACGCTTGAGGCCGGTGCCCGCTTTCCCTTCGATGCATCGGCAGAGGAGCGGGCGCTCTATATTCTCTCGGGCGAGATCGAGATCGCCGGCGACCGGTTTGCCGCCGACCAGCTGCTGGTTTTCCGGCCGGGCGACGCCATCACGCTCATCGGTGGCGCGGCAGGCTGCCACGTCATGCTGGTCGGCGGCGCTGCCATGGACACCAAGAAACACATCTGGTGGAACTTCGTCTCCTCCTCCAAGGAGCGCATCGAACAGGCGAAAGAGGAGTGGAGAACCGGCCGCTTCGACATCGTGCCGGGTGACGAAGAGGAATTCGTGCCTTTGCCGGAAGGGCGATGAAGACTATATAGTTTTCTGGTGCCGAATATTTGCCCAGTTCGCGTTGGGATGCTATCGCGCACCCGAACGAATGGAAAAGGCAAGAGCTCCGTGACATCCCTGCCCGATACGCCGCTTCTGGATCAGGTCAAGTTTCCAGCCGATCTGAAAAGCATCGAGGACCGCGACCTGCCGCAGCTCGCCCGTGAAGTGCGCGACGAGATGATCGATGCCGTGTCGACGACCGGTGGCCATCTGGGCGCCGGCCTTGGCGTCGTCGAGCTGACAATTGCCATCCACAAGGTGTTCGATACGCCCGACGATCGGCTGATCTTCGATGTCGGCCACCAGTGTTATCCGCACAAGATCCTGACCGGAAGGCGGGATCGGATCCGCACACTGCGCCAGGAAGACGGGCTTTCGGGCTTCACCAAGCGCGCCGAGAGCGAATACGATCCCTTTGGCGCGGCCCACTCCTCCACCTCGATTTCCGCCGGCCTCGGCATGGCGGTGGCGGCCGATCTGTCGAAGACCGACCGCAAGGTGATTGCGATCATCGGCGATGGCGCAATGTCGGCCGGCATGGCCTATGAGGCGCTGAACAATGCCGGCGCGCTCGATGCACGGTTGATCGTCATCCTCAACGACAACGACATGTCGATTGCGCCGCCGACCGGCGCGATGAGCGCCTATCTGGCGCGGCTCGCCTCCGGCCGCACCTATATGGGCTTCCGCGACTTCGGCAAGAAACTGACGGCCTATCTCGGCAAGAGCGTCGACCGGGCGATCACCCGGGCGGTGGAGCATGCGCGCGGTTACGTGACCGGCGGCACCATGTTCGAGGAGCTCGGTTTCTACCATATCGGCCCGATCGACGGGCATTCCTTCGAGCATCTCCTGCCGGTGCTGCGCAATGTGCGCGACAACCAAAAGGGACCCGTGCTCATCCACGTGGTGACGCAGAAGGGCAAGGGCTATCCGCCGGCGGAGGCCGCCGCCGACAAGTATCACGGCGTCAACAAGTTCGACGTGATCACCGGCACGCAGGCCAAGGCCAAGCCGAATGCGCCGTCCTACACCGCCGTCTTCGGCGAAGCGCTGGTGGAGGAAGCCCGGCATGACGAGAAGATCGTCGGCATCACCGCCGCCATGCCGTCCGGCACCGGCCTCGACAAGCTGCAGGACGTTTTCCCCGAGCGGACCTTCGATGTCGGCATTGCCGAGCAACATGCGGTGACCTTTGCTGCGGGCCTCGCGTCCGAGGGCTACAAGCCGTTCTGCGCGCTCTATTCCACCTTCCTGCAGCGCGGTTACGACCAAGTCGTGCATGACGTGGCGATCCAGGGCTTGCCGGTCCGCTTCCCGATCGATCGTGCCGGCTTTGTCGGCGCCGACGGGCCGACCCATGCCGGCTCCTTCGATACCGGCTTCCTCGCCTCGCTTCCCGGCTTCGTTGTGATGGCGGCCGCCGATGAGGCGGAACTCAAGCACATGGTGCGCACGGCCGCCGCTTACGACGCCGGCCCGATCTCCTTCCGCTATCCACGCGGCGAAGGCGTGGGCGTGGCACTGCCGGAACGCGGCGAAATCCTCGAGATCGGCCGTGGCCGCATCGTCAAGCAGGGCTCGAAAGTGGCGCTGCTTTCCTTCGGCACAAGACTTGCCGATTGTCTGCTGGCGGCGGAAGATCTTGATGCCGCCGGCCTCTCGACCACGGTTGCCGATGCCCGCTTCGCCAAGCCGCTCGACCATGACCTGATCCGCCAGCTTGCCCGTCACCACGCGGTGGTGGTGACCGTCGAAGAAGGCGCCGTCGGCGGCTTCGGCAGCCAGGTCGTGCATTTCCTCGTCAATGAGGGCCTGCTCGACAATGGCCTCAAGGTCCGCTCGCTGGTGCTGCCCGACATCTGGATGGATCAGGCAAAACCGGAAACCATGTATGCCAAGGCCGGGCTGGATGCAGCGGGCATCCTGAAGACGGTGTTTGCGGCGCTGGGGCAGGATGTTCCTGAGGTAACGGCGGCGGGCTGAGGGCTGCGTTGACAAACATCCGGCACGAGAGGATTATACGGAATACCGTATAATCTTCGGAGCGTCACATGCAGCAGCTTGACTATGACAACATCTTTGATGTGGTGGCTGACAATCCGGCTGAAGCTGCAGATCTTCAGTTTCGGACCGATCTCATGCTGACGCTTCGAAAGCTGCTGGTAGAGCGGAACTGGCGTCAGGCCGAGATTGCCGAAACACTGGGTGTCTCCCAGCCTCGTGTGAGCGAGTTGATGCGGGGTAAGATTGATCTTTTCTCTGCCGACAAGCTGATCGGACTTCTCGCGCGTCTTGATGTTCGACTGCGACCATCTGTTGATGCCAGCGGCCGCGTGATCTGCGAGGTCGTACAGGCCGCCTAGCGCTTGCCGGAAACGGATGACATCATCAGCTTGTAACGTTCACTCGCCGTCTTCATCGCATGCCAATCCACGCCGTTGGTCGTCTTGGTGAAGGCGTGCAGAATGTAAACGGTATCGGAAAATTTGGCGCAGTAGATGGCCCGGTAGGCGTTCGCTGCATTCTCGATCAACTCGATGGCTCCCGGTCCAACACTTTCCGTCAAATGCTTCCAGCGGGAAAATGGAGGTTCGCCGCGCTGGACCGCCTGCAGATCCGCACCGAACTGACGCTGCATTTCTTTCGGCAAATCCAGAAAGGCGCGCTTGGCAGCCTCATTGACGAAAACAAACCTCTTCATCCGTGGCCATGCGTCGAATTCCGAAATCTACCCCAGATTGCATTCCTACACATAGTCACCCGAACGGCAACCCTGCCCGGCTGGACTTCCCCTTCCCTCCCCGCTAGACCTCGCTCAGATCAGCGGGCGCTCATGGGCGCCGGGAGGCCCTATGCAAACGGCTCAAACGACGGCAGATTTCGCCTCCGACTTTGCCCCCGACTGGGCAGCCATTGCCGTGGTGATCCTTGGCGTCACGGCCTTTGCCGTCGGCCAGGGGCTGACCTATCCGCTGATTGCACTGATCCTGGAAAGCCGTGGCGTGTCCTCGAGCATGGCGGGGTTCAATGCCGGCGTGTTTGCGCTCGGCCTTGCCTCCTCCACTCTGCTGATCGGCCGTCTCACGCAGCTCCTGCGCGGGGACAGGCTGATCGTGCTTTCCCTGTGCGGCGTCTCGGTTTCGCTCGCCACGTTCTCCGCCTTTGATGATCTCTCCGTCTGGTTCGCCGCCCGCTTCCTGCTCGGCTTCTGCACCAGCATCATCTACACGGTGTCGGAAGCCTGGCTCAACACGGCCTGTCCAGATCGGCTGCGCGGCCGGGTTTCGGGCGCCTATAGTGCCGGCATGTGCGGCGGCTTCGCTGCCGGGCCGCTCGCCATCCCCTTGATCGGTATCGAAGGCGGCTTTGCCTTTGCGCTGACGGCCGCCTATGTGGCGCTCGTGGCCTTCGCCTCGGTCATGCTCGGGCGCTATGCACGCACCCGGCCGGAAGCCTCCGAGGCGGGCGGGCTCGTTACCTTCATCCGGATTGCGCCGATCCTCACCCTGATGGTGGTCGCCTTCGGCTTTTCGGATATCGCGGCGATCTCGATGATCCCGCTCTATTTCGTCGAGCGCGGTTACACCCAGAATTTCGCGGCCTTCGTCGTGACCATGGTGGCGCTGCCCACGGCGCTGGCGCAGCCTTTCGTCGGCTGGCTGCTCGACCGGGTGTCGCGGCCGATGATTGCCGTTTCCGGCTCGCTGATTGCCGCCCTTGCCTTCCTCGCCCTGCCGTGGATGACATCACAAGCTGGTCTGCTGCTGACGGTCTCGATCCTCGGGGCCGCCAGCTTCTCGCTTTATACGGCCGCCCTGACCCTGCTTGGCGAGCGCTTTCGCGGCGGGCTTCTCGTGTCCGGCAGCGCCGTCTTTGCGCTCGCCTATGCGATTGGCAGTGCCGCGGGCTCTGGCACCACCGGCGTGACGATGGATCTCGTTTCGGTCGATGCCGGCCCGGTATCCGTTGGCCTGGTCATGCTGATCGTCACCACCTTCTTTGGCGTCGATCTCCTGCGCCGGCGCGGAGCAAGGGCATGAGCACGATGCTGGAAACCTCGCCGCCCGACATTTTCGACTGCCAGGCCTGCGGTGCCTGCTGTGCGTATTCTGCCGACTGGCCGCGCTTTTCGCTGGAAACCGACGAAGAGATCGCCGCGATCCCTGAGGCGATGATCGCCAAGGATGAAAGCGGCATGAAGTTCGAGGGCGGTCGCTGCGCAGCCCTTACCGGCGAGGTCGGCAAACATGTCGGCTGTGCCGTCTATCTGGTGCGGCCGCATGTCTGTCGCACCTGCATGCCCGGCGACGAAGAGTGCAAGATTGCACGCGCCGAATTCGGCTTCAGCCTGGAAGGCCTGCCGGAACCGGAGGTCTACGAGGCCTGAACTTAGGGCTTTGGAACCGTGATCATTACCTGATCCGCAGTCAGTTCTCCGCCGATCTCGGCGGTCTTTGCCTTCTTGTCATAGACGCAGATCGAACTCACCACCGCATCCGCGCCAAACGCCTTGCCGGTCAAAATGGCGACGCCGTAGCTTTCCGTGCCGAAGGGATCAACCACGACTTGGGGCTTTTCGATCCGGCCTTCGGCAAGCGTGGTGCATGTGGCGGCAACATCCTTGGCGAAGTCATCCCAGGCATCCGCTGATGAGGCGGAGGCCGGCATCGCGCCGAGCGGCAGGAGGCAGATCGCGGCGGTGAGCAGGCGGAGAGCGTTGTGCATCAGGCACCTTCTGTACAAGATCAGGGATAGGCAAGATCGGGCGCAAACAAGGCGTCTTCAAGAGTGAAATTGCAGGAGAATTCTTTCGCCTGTGGGTCTGATTTTGAAACTCTTGCGGTTGCCTCCCACCACTTCCGCACCTATGTTCCCGTCACCTGCCAAAACGCAATCTATTGCCAAGAGGAGATCTTACCATGGCCTTCGAATTGCCCGAACTGCCCTATGCCTACGACGCTCTGTCGCCGTTCATGTCTGCTGAAACGCTCGAGTTTCACCACGACAAGCACCACAAGGCCTATGTAGACAACGGCAACAAGCTGGCCGCCGAAGCCGGCATGGCTGATCTTTCGCTCGAAGAGGTCGTCAAGCAGTCCTATGGCAAGAATGCCGGCCTGTTCAACAATGCCGGTCAGCACTACAACCACATCCACTTCTGGAACTGGATGAAGAAGGACGGCGGCGGCACCAAGCTGCCGGGCAAGCTTCAGGCTGCCATCGACAGCGACCTCGGCGGCTATGACAAGTTCAAGGCCGATTTCGTTGCCGCCGGAACGACCCAGTTCGGCTCCGGCTGGGCCTGGCTCTCCGTCAAGGACGGCAAGCTCGAAATCTCCAAGACCCCGAACGGCGAAAACCCGCTGGTTCACGGCGCCTCGCCGATCCTCGGCGTCGATGTCTGGGAGCACTCCTACTACATCGACTATCGCAACGCTCGTCCGAAGTATCTCGAAGCCTTCGTCGACAGCCTGATCAACTGGGACTACGTCCTCGAAATGTACGAAGCCGCTTCCAAGTAAGACGGTGTCACGGTTCATCAGCGGAGCCCGGGATGGCAGCATCCCGGGCTTTTTTTGTCCCCGCCTCGCGCTCTGCGACAGCGTTTGCAGCGATGGAACTATATGCCGTTGGTCACGTTTGTCTGGCAACACCGATGAACACAAACCGAAAGGAAGATCCATGGCTACGTCCAATCTGCAGGCAGAACTGAGAGAACTCCGCGAACAGATGAGCGCGCTTAAGGAGACCCTGAACCGTCAGGCGAGCCGCGGCAGCTACGATCTGCGCAATCGTGCCTCCGAGGCGCTCGAAGGTGCTTCGCATGCCGCCGGTGCGGTTGCAGATTACGCCCGTGACCGTGCCGACACCGTCGCTTCGGCTGCCCGTCGCCATCCGGCCGCAGCGGCCTCGACGGCTCTTCTGACCCTCGGCGTCATCGGTGGCCTCATCGGCTATCTCATCGCCACCTCGACGCCGCCGCAGCGCCATTCGCGCTGGGGCTGGAACTGATCCGATATGGACAGGGTGACGTATCATGTCGTGACGCATGACGAGGGCTTTGCCTATCGTCTGGGTGACGTCTACTCAGAGCCGTTCCCGACGCATGATGAGGCTCTGTCCGCCGCGCGGGCGGCAGCCTCCGCCCAGCAGCTTTCCGGCAGCGATGCCGAGATCAGCTGGCAGGATGCGAACGGTGACTGGAAATTCGAACATGCGGACGGTGCGGACCGCCCCATGGCGAGTGTTGTCGACGATGTCGAGGACGCTCGATAAGCCTGGCTCCCAGGCGGAAAAGCCCGCGGCTCACGCTGCGGGCTTTTTTCGTGTGTGCAACTTTTGCGGCGCTCTGCAAAAGCCGGTCAGGCAGCCCTTCTGACCGGTGCACTGTTCGACAAACGAAAACGCTCGATCATCATGCGCATGGCAGCTGCCTCTTCTGCAAGTGTCTTTGCCTGCTGACTGGAGGTGTCTGAAACCCTGGCATTCTGCTGGGTAACGGAATCGAGATTGTCGACGGCTGCACCAATATCGCGGACGCTGCTGGTCTGATCCCGGGTAAAATCCGCGATCGCATCCATATGCTTGTTGATACCTTCGATAAGAGACCCGATCTCAAGCAGGGTTTCGCCGGTTCCATGGACAAGGCGAACGCCGTTTTCGACCTGGGCAGTCGAGGTCTTGATCAGCGTCTCGATCTGCTTGGCAGCATTGGCCGAGCGCTGAGCAAGTTCGCGCACTTCCTGGGCAACAACCGCGAACCCCTTGCCGGCCTCGCCGGCGCGTGCCGCCTCGACGCCTGCATTCAAGGCGAGAAGGTTGGTCTGGAAGGCGATCTCGTCGATCACGCCGATGATTGATGAGATTTGTTGCGCGCTCGTCTCGATTTCACGCATCGCCGCTTCGGCTTCGGTGACCACCTTGCCGGATGTCATGGCGGTGGAATTTGCCTTCTTGGCCACATCACGGGCTTCGGCAACACGCTGGTTCGCAGCAGTCACGGAGGCTGTTATGTCTTTCAGCGATGCTGCGGTCTGTTCGAGCGAGGCCGCCTGGCTTTCGGTGCGCATTGCAAGCTCGCGCGAACCAGCTGCAATGTTTGCACTTCCGTCATCGATTGCGGCAGCCGCCGTTTTGATCGTCGACAACGTGCCGGCGAGCTCCCTGAGCGAGGCATTGAAATCGTGACGAAGCGCTTCAAAGTTTTCGGCGAAGGGCACATCGATCTGGAAATCGAGATCGCCCTGAGCCAGGCGACGGAGCCCTTTGGCAAGACCTGCCGTGGCAAAATCCAGTTTTTCGGCTGCGTCGGCTTCAGCACGACGCTCCACTTCCAGTCGATGCGCTTCCGCCTTCTGGCGGGCCGTCTCTGCCTCGGCTTCAAGCTCCCGCGTCCGGCGTAGACCGTCGCGGAACACTTCAAGCGCTCGCGCCATCACGCCGAGCTCATCAGCGCGGCCGCTGCTGCCGACTTCGACATCGAGATGACCATCGGCAAGGCTCTTGGTTGCCTTGGCCAGCGTCCTGAGCGGGGTGATCGCGGTTACCCGCAGCAAGCCAGCCACCAGCAACACCATCAGAGTGATCGCGCCGACACCGAGACCAACACGGCTCCACATATGGGCGCGAGAGGCCGCAAGTTCTGGCGCCAGATCAACGGCCGCGCTGTAGAGACCGATCACCTCGCCGGGGGCAATGCCCATCTGCGCCGTATGGCATGCCGCGCATTTCTCATCGCTTGCACTGCCCTGTCCAAGGACGACGGGACGGGTCATGCGGAAGGTCTCGCCTTCCAGCTGGTTCAGCGTCTGCAGTTTGGCGATGGCCTGCTGATCAAGGGCATCGCGTGCATCCTCAAACTCGGTTTCGCCCTGAGACTTCTGGAAGCCGATGACCTTGGGTCCCATCACGAGCCAGATCTTGACGCTGCCGCCCGAATTGGAGAACTGCTCCATTGTCCCATCCAGGGTTTCGATGGCCGGATCGTCTTCTCCCACAGCCTTGCGGTTCAGCATCGCCTGGGTGTGGACCGATTCCAGCATGTCGAGAGCGGCATCCCCGCGCTTGGCAGCTTTCTCGGTCAGGCTCAGCCGTTCTTCGGAAATTTCATAAACTGCAAGCGAAGTCTGAATGGCGGCCACGGCCAGCCCGATCCCCAGCACCATCTGCAGGGACAAGGGCATTTTATTCAACGATTTCAACATTTTTATATCCGAAGTGCGGGATGAGCAATTTGCCTTCGAACTTTAAATCCGCATGGTTAATGCAGCGATTGCTAAACCGAGCTTTGAGAAGGTCCATTCGCCTGCGAACCGCCCCGCCTGATCGCTTTTCGCCCAGGTTGAACAATCTGATTAAACGCCAAACGCTCAAAGCGGCGGCGGCCTACCCAATTGTGCAGGCCGCAGCGACAGCCGCCATCAGGCTGCTCTCTGGCTTCGCAGCGAGGCATTCCGTGCCGCCTCTTCCCGCAGGCGGAATTGTGCCAGAAGGCGGTCCAGCGCGGCGGCCTCGCTGGCGAGCGTATGGGACGCCGCAGTCTGCTCTTCCACCATGGCCGCATTCTGCTGCGTGCCCTTGTCCATGGCGCTGACGGCGATGTTGATCTCCTGCAAGCCGGAAGACTGTTCGCGCGCAGCCGTGACGATGGCCTGCACATGGCGGCTGATTTCCTGAACGGCCGCAACGATCTTTTCGAGCTCGGCCCCCGTTTCGCCGACAAGCGCCACACCGCTGCCGACCTGGGCGCTCGAGCGGGAAATCAGCGCCTTGATTTCCCGGGCCGCGTTTGCCGAGCGCTGTGCAAGCTCGCGCACTTCCTGCGCCACCACGGCAAACCCCTTGCCCGCATCGCCGGCACGCGCAGCTTCAACACCCGCGTTGAGGGCGAGAAGATTGGTCTGGAAGGCGATATCCTCGATCACGCCAATGATGCTGGAGATGGATTGCGATGAGGCTTCGATCTCGTTCATTGCCGTCACGGCATTGCGCACCACCTGGCCGGAACGCTCCGCCCCCATGCGCGTGCTTTCAACCAGCTGACCGACATCCTCGGCCCGTTTCGTGGTATCGCGCACCGTGGCGGTCACCTGTTCAACGGCGCCAGCCGTTTCCTCCACGGACGCTGCCTGCTGTTCGGTGCGCCGGGCCAGATCGTCCACGGCTGCGCGGATTTCAGCAGCACCGGCATTGATGGCATGGGCGTTCGCGCCAACGGAGCGCAGTGCTTCCTGCAGCTTGGACAGCGCATCGTTGAAGTTGCCACGCAGGCTGTCGAGGCGCTCCGCAAAGGGGCGTTGCAACCGAACGACGACGTCACCGGTGGCAAGAGCCGCCAGACCGCCCGCAAGCTCGGCCATGGCGAACTGCACCTCATCGGCTTCACGCGCCTTCTCGGTCTCCGTGCGCTGCCGCTCCGTCTCGACCTCTTCTCGCATGGCCCGTCGCTCTTCAGACATGCGCGCACTCTCGATGGCCGCTTCCTTGAAAACGAGCACGGCTTTGGCCATGCGGCCCACCTCGTCGCCGCGCTCGACCGCCGGCACTTCGACCGCATGATCGCCTGCGGCGAGTTTCCCCATGGCGTTTGTCATGCCGGTGATCGGGGTCACGATGGATCGCGCCAGGAGCCAGATGAGGCCAACAGCGAAGATGCCGGCAACGACCGCGCCGAGGATCAGCGCGATTTCCAGCGACGCATGCGCCGTCTGCAGCTTTGCCTTCACGGCGACGACGGTTGCCGACAGCGCGGCTTTGGCATCTGTTGCGGCCTTGCGGAAACCATCGACAGCCCCTGCCCGATCGGCAGCCCCCAGTTTGGCGACTTCTTCCGCAGCCTTGCCCTCGGCCAGCGACACGGTTTGCGGCTCTATCACGGCCTGCCGGTACCGGGCCGCAGCAGCGCGCATGCGTTCAAAGGCTCCCGTCAGGGCGGCATCGTCTGCGGCCAAGGGTGCGGCATTGTCCAATGCGCTGACGAGGCCTGCATAGGCTACTGCGCTGGCGGCCCGCTCGGCATTGTCAGCGGACAGAAGATAGGCCTGATGACGGGCGATCTGCTCGGACATGGCGCCCGTGGCCGTCTCAAGCTGGCTATCGATCCGGTCTGCGATGTCCTGCTCCACCAGCAGCAGCTTTGCATTATAGGCTTGAACGAAAACCACGAGCGAGGCGAGGAAACATCCGGCCATGATGGTGCAGAAGGTCAGGATCAGCTTGTGGCTCAGGGAGAGATTGTTCAGCTTCATTGCTATTCTTTCAGGACGCACAGGCCCGCGGCAGCCGGCATTGGCCGCCTCGCAGGAACAGGACATGGTGCATGATCCATCCGGGGTTTGCGTAGCCGTCATAGCACGCGCAGGGGGAAGCCAGACTTTACCGATCAGCCGGAACGTGTCGCAAACGCGTTGACAAGCCGTTACCCTGGCATGGTCAATTCGACCAATGGTCGCGCTTTCATCGGCGTCCTTTCGCCCCCTATCCGGCTGCCGCTACCTTCGAAAACCCGGCATGTTTTCATTGGCTTGAAGGAACCAGAAGCAGGATGTCGAGATCCTTCTCGGGATAAAAATCTGTGGCTTCCATCACGAAGGTTGTCGGGCCTGACTTCTTGAGACCTTCACCGCAGAAACTGACGTAGTTCTTCTCGCTGCCCTTATCGACGGTAAGGCGGAACTTCTCGATCGCGCCGAACCAGTTGGAGCCAGTGGTGAGGATGTAGGAGAGCCATTGCTCGAAGTAATAGGGACCGGCATTTGCCGCCTGGTTCTTCTCCAGCCGCGTTGCGACCTTCATGAAGGCGTCATCAATGCAGTATTTTTCCTCGTACTCCTCAAACGTATCCGTCGGCTGACCGTTCTGAACGAAGACCATGGCTGTCGTCCCTCCCAGGCTTGGCTTGTAGGTGTGCTTGACCTTCACATCGCGATCGGCCGGAAAGACGGTTTCCCAGAAATAGACCGTATCCAGTTCCCAGGTGGCGACATATTGCGGTTCGCCGCCAAATTCTTCGGACGCGTTGACATCGACAATCAAGCCCTTGACCTGCCAGTCCTTGATCACATCCGGCGAAAGGGCTGCGATGGCCTTGGTGGTGGCCTCGCTCAGAGGCATCAGGGGAATGCCCTGACGTTTCACCTCCTCGGTAAAGTCGATCCCTTGAACCAGGGCACGCTGCTGCAATTGGGGCGCAATCGCATGGCCGTCCTGTTCCACGGTGAAATCCATGAAATTGTCCTTCTCCGTGTCGGGAACACCGGCCATGAAATCCGAACTGCCGCCGATGCGCGGCATGGGAAAGGCAACGATCGTTGACAGGTTGCGATCGCTCATGTTGCGAAACAGATAATTCACTTCGACCTTTGACGGCGAGATATAGAGATCCTCCTCCACCATGCTGATCTGGTCCGTGCGGGTGAACGAGAGGCCTCCGGCGCCAAGCACCGCCATCGTATCGTTGGCATGGGCGCTGTGGCCGAGCAGCCCTGCCATAACGATCATCGCTCCCCAAAGCGGACCTTTTTGCATCGATTTGCCCTCTCCTGCTCGCGGCTCAGACGGGGTATCCCGTCGCGTCCATCATTTGTGCGGGGAAGCGCCATCTGCGGTCAATGGGGGCAGACCGGCCAATTCTTGACCTGTCACACACGCGCCGGGATGCGGCTCAGCCCGGATGCTTGCGCCAAACGCACAAAAGCCCTCCGGGCCCGAATCCGGAGGGCTTCTGTTCTCCTGCAGCATTGGAGGGAGGAGGGCTGCAGCGTATCACCGGGATATCTGGGGGAAGGAGACCGCCCGGGTGACACCTGAAGATTAGGAACGAATGATTAATTCATAACTAATGAAGCAAGCCTTCAACCAAAAAAGGTCGCAGAGCCCGGACGGAAATGCGCCAGCCAAACAAAAAGCTTGCACGCAGCGCTGACAGCCATCATTGACGGGGCATGAAAAAGCGTCCCGAACCCCAGCGTCTCGACCAGCTTCTGGTCGCCCTCGGCCTCTTTGCCAGCCGGTCCCGATCCCGCGATGCCATCCAGCGCGGTACGGTGAAGATCGACGGCAAGGTGGTGAGCAAGCCGAGCCTCGTCTTCAGTGCCGATCACGATTTCCAGATCGACGATCCGGCGCAGGACTATGTTTCGCGTGCGGCCCTCAAGCTCGTTGCAGCGCTCGACCATTTCGGCCTCGATCCGACAGAGCGCGTGTGCCTCGATGTCGGCGCATCCACGGGCGGTTTTACCGAAGTGCTGCTGAAGCGTGGCGCAGCGCACGTGTTCTCAATCGATGTCGGCCATGACCAGCTGCATCCGCGCCTGGCGGCCGATCCGCGCGTGACCAATATCGAGGGGTTGAATGCCCGCTATCTGGAGGCAGAGGATCTCGACGACGAGCCCTTCGACTTCCTGGTTTCGGATGTGTCCTTCATCTCGCTGAAGCTCGCACTTGCGCCCGCACTTGAGCTGGCGGAACCCGGCTCCCACTGTCTGCTGCTGGTCAAGCCGCAGTTCGAGGCCGGACGCGAGGCGATCAGCAAGGCCGGCCTGCTGAAGGAGCCGGAGACAGCCCCCGCCGTTGCCGCCGAGCTGGAGCGCTGGCTGACCGAAGACATGGGCTGGACGAGCCTCGGCCTCATCCCCTCGCCGATTGCCGGCGGGGATGGCAACGAGGAGTTCCTTTTGGCCGGCATCAAGCCGCAGTCTGACGACGACGACCTCTCGGGCGACGAGGGCGAGGACGAAGCATGAGCGCCGAGACCGTTACCATTTCCAGCCTCGGCGCCAAGGGCGATGGCGTGGCGCATGGCGCAAAGGGCCCGATCTTCGTGCCCTTTGCGCTGCCGGGTGAAACTGTTGCGGTTGCGCGGGTGAAGAACGAGGGCACGATCATGTCCTTTGCCTCCACCTCGCCCGACCGGATCGCGCCGGCTTGCAAGCATTTCGGCCCCGATGGCGTCGGCGGCACTTGTGGCGGCTGCTCGCTGCAGCATCTGGCACCAGCACCCTACAATGCCTTCAAGCGGCAGATCCTGATTGATGCCTTGAAATCGAAGGGCATCGAGGCGCCCGTCGGCGAGATTTTCGAGGCGCATCCGCATCAGCGCCGCCGCCTGGTGTTTTCCGCCCGGCGCCGCGACAACGACATGGTCATTGGCTTCATGCAGGCCGAAACCCACCATGTCGTGGTGGTCGAGGAATGTCCCATCGCCTCGCCGGGTCTTGTCTCGCATCTGGAGACGCTGAAGATCCTGGCGCGGGCAGCGGGGGCCGATCACTTCCGCATCACGGTAACGGAGACCATGACCGGGCTCGATATCTCGCTGGACGGTCTGCGCGGCGGACTTGCTGACAGGGCGCGGCGGGACGTGACCAATGCCGTTTTGAAGCTCAAGGGCATTGCGCGGGTATCAGCCAATGGCGAAATCGTCATAGAGCCGCACAAGCCGCTGCTCGATTTCGACGGCGCGCGCGTCGTGCTGCCACCGGGCGGGTTTACCCAGGCAACGCTGGAGGCGGAAGCCCATATGGCAAGCCTGGCAGCAGAGCATATCGGCAAGGCGAAGAAGGTCGCCGATCTCTTTGCCGGTGTCGGCACCTTTGCGTTGAGGCTCGGGCGCAAGATGTCCGTGCATGCCGTTGAATCCGACGAGAAGGCAATCAAGGCGCTGGATTTCGCCGCTCGCAACACGCAAGGGCTCAAACCGGTGACGGCAGAGCGACGCGATCTGTTTCGCCGGCCGATGATGGCGTTCGAGCTGAAAGGCTATGATGCCGTGGTCTTCGACCCACCGCGCGCGGGCGCGGAAGAACAGTGCCGGGAGCTTGCGAAATCGCAGGTGAAGAAACTGGTCGCGGTTAGCTGCAATCCGCTGACCCTGGCGCGGGATCTGTCGATCCTGATCGCGGGCGGCTACCGCGTCGAGCGCGTGACGCCGATCGACCAGTTTCTCTGGTCGCCGCATGTCGAAGCGGTTGCCGTTCTGACGAAGGGATGATTTGCGGGCACGGATCAGCCCGCAGTCTCATCAATATGTGTGAAGCGTGCCCGAACCGGTAACGTTGGCGCAGCGGCAACGACCACCGACACGGGCCGGTTTTGCAGGACACGTAACCTGCCCCCCACCACCGATATTGCCCGACTGGTCCACCACGCAGATGTAACGCTGCGGCCGGATGCGCGGCCGGTCCGGACGGCCTGACTGCTCGGTGATGATGTCGTTGCTATCGTTGATCAGGACATAAGGCGGCGCATCCGATTGGACGGTCCCTGCCTGGACGGCAACGCTGCTGAAAAGAAGGGTGAATGCGACACAGAACAAACGCATCATGGAATATCCTCAGATCGAAATGGGTAACAGCGCAACGGACAAGACGCCATCAGGTTGCACAAGCTAGTCCAAAAAGCCTGAACGGATACTGAACTGCCGCAGATGAAACGCAGCCAAGCAAAAACGGCGCCCCCGGGGCGCCGTTGGTGGTTTGATGATTTCAATCAGGCGGCGCGGCGCGTATTGGCGGCGGCCATGCGATCATCGATGCGGAATTGATCGAGAAGTGCCGACAGTGCCGCAGCTTCAGCCGCCAGACCGTGGCTGGCAGCCGTCTGCTCCTCGACCATGGCAGCGTTCTGCTGCGTGCCCTGGTCCATGGTGTTGACGGCAGTGTTGATCTCCTGCAGCCCGGTCGACTGTTCACGCGCGGCGGTGACGATGGCATTGACGTGGCCGTTGATCTCCTGCACCTCGCGCACGATTACCTCCAGCGCCTCGCCAGTCTGGTTGACCAGATCGACGCCGCTTCTCACCTGATCGCCAGATGCATTGATCAGCGCCTTGATCTCCTTGGCTGCCTGCGCCGAGCGCTGCGCCAGTTCGCGGACTTCCTGGGCAACGACAGCAAAGCCCTTGCCAGCTTCCCCAGCGCGGGCTGCCTCGACACCGGCATTCAGCGCCAGGAGATTGGTCTGGAAGGCGATCTCGTCGATGACGCCGATGATGTTGGAGATCTCACCCGAGGACTTCTCGATGCCCTGCATGGCGCTGACGGCCCGCTCGACGATCTCGCCTGATTTCTCCGCTCCGGTGCGGGCACGCGACACGAGCTGCCCGACCTCTTCGGCACGACGCGCGCTGTCCTTGACCGTGGTGGTGATCTCTTCAAGCGCTGCAGCCGTCTGCTCGACCGAGGCAGCCTGTTGCTCCGTGCGGCGGGCCAGATTGTCGGCGGAAGACCGGATTTCGGCAGCCCCGCCATCAATCGCGCGGGCATTGCGACCCACCATGGCGAGTGCTGCATGCAGCTTGTCGAGTGAAGCGTTGAAGTCGGTCCGCAGACGGTCGAGATCGCCGGCAAAGGGGGTCTCGATGCGGGTGACCAGATCGCCATTTGCCAGACGACCGAGACCATCGGCAAGCGATTCCACCGCGAAGGCCACCTGCTCGGCCTCCCTTGCCCTGGCCTCTTCGCGCTCGCGGCGTTCGCGTTCGCTGAGGCTGCGCGTCTCATCCGCCTCGCGGGACAGGCGACCGCGCTCGATGATGTTGTCGCGGAAGACGGCGACGGCTGCGGCCATCTGGCCGATTTCATCGCGACGCTCCGTGCCCGGGATTTTCGCCGAGACGTCGCCCCCTGCGAGCTTGCCCATGACGCCGGTCATTTCGACGACCGGGCGAACGACGAGGCGCGACAGGAGCGCGGCGAGGATGCCGATCATCGCCACGACACCGTTCACGGTCGCAACGGCCGCGGCGGTGCGGAACTCGCCGATGGCGGCAAAGGCGAGGTCACGGTCGATCTGGACACCAAGATACCAGTCCTCGCGCGGCAGGCCCTTGATCGGCAGGAAGCTGACGAGAACATTGGCATCAGCGAAGGTGGTTTCACTGATGCCGGGGCCGATCGCCGGCGTTGCCTCGGGGAAGGCGTCCTTCAGCGTCTTGGTGACAAGATTGCCGTCGCGGTGGACGAGAATGGTACCATCCTGCTTGACGAGAAATGCCGAGCCCTTGCCGCCCATGTCGACGGACTTCACCATCTCGACCAGCGAGGTGAGCGAGAAGTCGGAAGCAGCCACGCCAAAGAGCTTGCCGTCCTTCTTCACCGGAATCGCGGCGCTGATGATGAGATTGCCTGTCGAGGCGTCGTTGTAAGGGTCGGTCAGCACCATCTTGTCGGCCTTGACGGCCTCCTGATACCACGGACGCTTGCGTGGATCATATCCTTCCGGCAGCGGCTGCACAGGCACGCTGGTGAAGACGCCCTGCTCGTCGCCGACATAGGTCGACATGAATTCACGGATCAGCACCGGATTGTCGAAGGCGGCGGTAATGGCGGCCGCGTCTGGCGCTTTGGCGGCGGCATTGCCGGCCAGTTCCGTCAGCATGACACGGGCGCTGAGCCAGTTGGCGATGCTCTGCGAGGCCTGAAGGCCGGAGGACTGGATCTCGCTCTTCACCGCAGTATCGGTGGCGCTGCGTTGCAGGCTGTCGATGTAGACGGAAAAGCCGGACAAGGCGGCCACCACCACGAGGGAGGCGACCACCAGGATCTTGGACATGAGATTCGCACGAGACTGCATTGAAGCTTCCTGATGGGCTGCCACCGGAGCGCGATGGCTGCGACTGGACAATTTCTGGCATGAAGACAGTCTGCCGCGCGCCGTGGCTGGCACGACTGACTGACAAACCGCCTCTCATCGGCAAATTATCCAGTAAATTTTAATGGGTGCTTAAGCCCATTCAGGAAGTCGAATTTTCACATATTATCTTAGTCGAATTTGACGAATGTCAGCCGCGCCCCTTCATGAAGGCCTCGAAGGCAGCGCGGGCCTCGGCGCTTTTCAGCTGCGCGACGAAGTGCACGAGTTCCTCCTGCATGCGATCGCGCACCTCATCCGCACTGCCCTTGACCAGGGCCCGGGCGATTTTCATCGCGGCCGGAGGCTTGGCGGCAAGCGAGGATGCGGTCTTCAGCGTTTCGGCTTCCACCTGATCCGGCGCGACCACTTTCCAGATCAGGCCTGCCTCGCGGGCCTGTTCGGCGGAAAAGCCTTCGCTGGCGGCCAGCATGGCGAAGGCGCGCTGGTGGCCCATGACGCGCGGCGCAATCAGGCTGGAGGCTGCCTCCGGCACAAGCGCGAGATCAACGAAGGGGGTCTTGAACAGGCTGCGATCGGAGGCGACGGTGAGGTCGCAATGCATGTGGAGCGTGGTGCCGATGCCGATCGCCAGGCCATCGACGCCGGAGACGAGCGGCTTGGTGACCTCCGTCAGCGCCTTGAGGAGGCCGAAAGCGGCCGGCTCGCCCACGGCACCGGCCATGGCGAAACCGAGGAAATCGGCCATGTCGTTTCCGGCCGAGAAACAGCCTTCCGAGCCGAGGAAAACGATGGCGCGAACGGCCTCATCCGCCTCGCCCTCCAGGAGCCCCGCGGTGAGCTTCTCGTACATGGCCTGCGTGATGGCGTTCTTCTTGTCCGGCCGATTGAAACGCAGGACGAGGACTCCGGGATGGGCTTCAGGTCGGGTAATCAGGATGTGGTCGGTCATGCTTGTCCCTCTTTGATTTGTCTCAGTCACTGGACTAGCCCCTCACCCCGCCTCCGCTTCGCTCGGCGCACCCTCTCCCCGTAAACGGGGCGAGGGGAACCAGAAGCGCTGCGGCCTTCGCCCTTCTCCCCGCCTGCGGGGAGAAGGTGCCGGCAGGTCAGGCGCAATGCTGTTGCGCCGGGGATGAGGGGCAGCGTCTTCGGCGAAGCTACTTCATGCAAACAGCGTCCGAGCCGCCTCAAGGCTGGCGGCACCGTAGACTACGCGGTCCTTCAGTGCTGCAGTTTCGGCGATGATGTTTTCGGCGGTGAAGCGGCAGAGGGCGAGGCGGTTGTCGCGGCCGTGCTCTTCATCCGCCAGGGCGCCCTTGGCGAGATAAACGCCTGTCAACACAAGGCCGAAGAGGCGCTGATACGGCGTGGCACCCGCAAGGGCGGCTGCGGCATTGCCATCAGCGAGCTGCGTCAGCAGCCATTCCGTCGTCTCCTCGAGATCGTCGAGGCTTGCTTCCAGCCGATCGGCGGTTTCGCCGAAGCCATCGAGATTGGAGGCGCGGACGGCACCGACGATGTCTTTCAGCTCGGCAATGAAGCCGCGCACGTGATCGCCATTCGAGAGCGGCAGCTTGCGGGTGACGAGGTCGGCGGCCTGGATGCCGTTGGTGCCTTCATAGATCGGGGCGATACGGCTGTCGCGCCAGAAGCGGGCAGCACCGGTCTCCTCGATAAAGCCCATGCCGCCATGGGTCTGGATGCCGAGCGAGGCCACTTCGACGCCGGCATCGGTGGCGAAGGACTTGGCAATGGGGGTCAGAAGTGCCGCACGCTCGGCCCAGTGGCGGGCGACCTCACCCTGCTCATGATGGCTCATGTCGGTGGCGTGGGCGCAAACGTAACAAATGGCGCGCGAGCCTTGCGTCAGCGCCTTCATCGTCGCGAGCATGCGGGCGACATCCGGGTGTTCGATGATCGGGCTCATGCCGGATCCTGCCCAGCCCGGCGCCTTGCCCTGCGTGCGGTCCTTCGCATATTGCACGGCCTTCTGGGTGGCGGCCTCGCAGATGGCAACGCCCTGCATGCCGACGGCAAGGCGGGCATTGTTCATCATCGTGAACATGCAGGCGAGGCCCTTGTTCTCCTCGCCGATCAGATAGCCGATGGCGCCCGGCTCATCGCCAAATTTGCCGTCGCCATAGATCATGGTGCAGGTGGGCGAGCCGTGGATGCCGAGCTTGTGCTCCAGCGAATGGCAGTGGAGATCGTTGCGGGCACCGAGCGAACCATCGGCGTTGACCAGGAACTTCGGCACGAGGAAGAGCGAAATGCCCCGCGTGCCGGCCGGCGCATCGGGCAGACGGGCGAGCACCAGATGAATGATGTTTTCGGTGATCTCGTGCTCACCCCAGGTGATGAAGATCTTCTGGCCGAAAATGCGGTAGGTGCCGTCGTCGCGGCGCTCGGCGCGTGATTTCATCACGCCGAGATCGGAGCCGGCATGCGGCTCGGTCAGGTTCATCGTGCCGGTCCATTCGCCCGCCACCATCTTCGGCAGATAGATCGCCTTCAGGGCATCCGAACCGTGTGCAGTGACGGCATCGACAGCACCCATGGTGAGCGTCGGTCCGAGCGCAAAGGCCATGGAGCCGGAATTCCACATCTCGAGGGCTGCGACATTGAGCATATGGGGAAGCCCCTGCCCGCCGAAATCTTCCGATGCCGTCAGCGAATTCCAGCCGCCCTCGGCCCAGGCGCGGTAAAGGGTATCCCAGCCATCGGGCACGACCACCTTGCCATCCACCAAACGAGCGCCCTGCCGGTCGCCGATCTCGGCAAGAGGCGCCACTTCATCACTGGCGAAGCGTCCGGCTTCAGAGAGGATGGCGTCGACAAGGTCGTCGCTGAGGTCGCCGAGCTTGCCGTCCTCGATGGCCTGGCTCAGGCCTGCCACATGTTTGAGCGTGAACGCGATCTCTTCTACGGGCGCCTTGTACATGACCTTCTCCTCCAACGAACGTATGCTCTTGGCCACGCCCAGTCTCCACCCAGGAGGCGCGGCCATTGTGCCTTCTGGCTAATTGATTTTTACGTAAACGTCAAATCTTTTTGGGTTCCCGCGCCGCTTGGACGTCTCTTGAAACGAGAGGACCACCGCTCGTTTGACACCCCCAAAGGCGACCGGAGTATGCGCCCAAACTTGGGCGATACAAGCCGGGCCGGACTGGCTTACCACCGGAAAACCTTGGCATCCGGAACCCTGCCCCATGACGCTTGATCGAAGCCTTGCTCTGGCCACCGCCGCCTGCCTGGCCCTTGTGCTTGCTGTTGCCGCGACCGTGGTGATTTTGGGCAGCCGCCAACAGCTGGCCGAGGGCAAGCGGCAGGAGATGCAGGCAACCGCGCTTCTGCTCACCTCCTCCATGGGGCAGGCCGCGAGCCTTTCGGCCACCCAGGCTGTGCAGATTGGCCGCGATGCCCAGGTGATTGCCTATCTCAAGGCGCAGGACCGGGCAGCGCTTGCCGCCTACCTGAAGCCCAGCTACGAGGCGCTGGCGAGCGAAGCGGGCGTCAACATGCTTCACTTCCATACCCCCGACATCAAGAGCTATCTGCGCGTTCAGGACCCGGAGAATTTTGGCCAGGATCTGTCCGGCTTCCGTCCGATGATCCTTGCGGCCAATCGCAGCCGCAAGCTGCAGAAGGGGCTGGAGGTGGGCATTGCGGGTCTCAGCCTGCGAGCGGTCGCACCCGTTCTGGACGGCCAAACGCTGATTGCCACATTTGAAGTGGGCATCGAACTGAAGACGCTGATGGATCTGGCGAAATCGGCATCCGGCGCCGATTTCGCCCTGTTTCTCAGCCCAGCCATGTCCGGCTATGTGCCAAAGGACAAGGCCGTCTCGAAAGACAGTAGCGCGCTTCTGATCGAGTCCTCGACGGACACCGCCCTGTTTGAAAAGCTTCTTGCGGCCGGCGAGATCGGCTTGCAGCGCGAACCTGTCGAGGGAGAGTTCAGCCTGGACAGTCAGCGGTTTGCCACCTTGTCGCAACCGTTGCTGGACTATTCCGGCCGGATGATCGGCACCATCGTGATCGCCCGAGACATCACCACGCTCGGCAGTCAGTTCAATCGGTCTCTGGTCACAGCCCTGACGATTTGCGTTGTCGGTTTCCTGCTGTGCTACGGGATCGTCCTGGTCGCCATCCGCGCCATCATCCTGCGACCGCTCGGCGAGCTTGCCCGCCATGGGCAGGTTCTGGCCGAAAATCCGCATTCGACACTCGAACCGGAAGTCGGCAACGCGAACGAGATTGTCGCTCTTCGCCAGGCGATGCACCGTCTCGCGGCACTGTTGCCCGGCGCCTCAGGGAGGCCGTCGTGATGGCTCTATGCGCGTTGAAGCGCCTGGCCTGTCTCCTGTTCATCACCCTTTCGCTTTGCAGTCTGCCGCGCGCTGGCGCTGCGGCGACACCGGCCCCTTTGCCCAGCGGCGTTTTTCTGCCGATCCAGGTCCATGTCGCCGTGCGCATTCTCAATGTGTCGCGTATTGCCGCGACCGAAGGGGAAGCCTCGATGATGGTCGAGCTGACGGAACGATGGAGCAATCCCGCGCTCGCCTTTGATCCGAAGGTGAGCGGCTTCGGACGCATCGACACGGTCGGCGACGAAGCTGTCCAGACACTGTCCAGCATGTGGACACCCGGAACCGAGATTGAAAACCAGATCACCACGGCGCGCACGGAAGCAACCTCGGTATCCGTTCGTGCTGATGGCACCGTCACCCGCATTCGCCGAATCGATGCGGACTTTCGCGTCGATATCGACATGACATCCTTTCCCTTCGACCATCAGGATCTGACGCTGTCGATGGTGTCGCCACGCCATGCGGCCGACGAAGTGATCTATGTCATGAACGATCTCGACCGGGAAATGTCGTCGATTGAAACCGATGTCTCGGCATCAAACTGGACCGGCAAGCGTCTGTCGGTGGTGATGGAGCGTTACCACGGCTGGAATGCGCGGCCCTTCGTCCGGGTCAAGGCGATGGCAGAGGTCGAACGCGCCTGGCAGTATTACGTGCTGCCGCTCTTCGTACCGTTCCTCGCCGTCACCTCGGTTGCCGTTTTCATCCTTTGGGCGCGGGTCAGCCTGATCGGTGACAAGGCGCCGATCACCTATTCCGCGCTTTTGGCGCTAGCGGCCCTCAGCTTCACCTATGAATCGAGCTTTCCGGGCTCTATCTCGATGAATTCGCCGATCGCCGTCATGGTGTCGCTCGGATATTTCTACCTGATCGCCGTGCTGCTCACCGATATCGTGCTGATCTATGCCGATTATCCGGGCAAGCAGCGATATCCGCATCTGGAGCCCGAAATCCGGGCGTATATACGCCTCGCAATCCCCGCCATCTTCCTGCTGATATGCCTCTCGGTTGCATTCAATGCACTGACTTAACGCAATCCGTCACAAGACTGTAATGGGCCGCGACTACCTCACCTCCTGGAATTCTTCAAACCAAGGAGTGATCGATGACCGACACGAACAAGAACCACCTTTCGTGGGACGAGTGGGACGAACTGCAGAACCCGCCCCCGGCCGTCACTGATTTCGACCTGGTGGTCGAACGCGCCGTTTCGCGCCGCGGTTTCCTCGGGATCCTCGCCATGGGCTCGGCAGCCGTTGCCATGGGCTCTGTCGGCAATCTGATGTCCTCGACCTCGGCTGTCGCCCAGGACGCCGCAGCCACGCGTTTCCCGTTCAAGCCGATCGCCGCCCAGACGGACGCCACGATCCACGTTCCCGAAGGCTACAACTGGAAGCCGCTTGCCAAATGGGGCCAGCCGCTGTTTTCCAACGTTGCCGATATCGACCCGGTGAAGGGCGTTTCGCTTGAAGCCTCCGACAAGGTGTTTGGTGAAAACACCGACGGCATGGAAAGCTTCCAGATCGGCAACCATCAGGTGATCGCCGTCAACCACGAATACGTCAACAACGAGACCAACCTGCCGCACGCGCCGGAAGGCATGCCTCAGTCGCTCGATGACGTGAAGATCCTGCAGAACATGCAGGGCGTCACCGTCATGGAAGTGGCGGAAGGTGAAAACGGCTGGGAGATCGTGCTCGACAGCCCGTTCAACCGTCGTATTCACCACAACACGCCGATGAAGCTTTCCGGTCCTGCCGCCGGCTCCGAACTCGTCAAGACTTCTGCCGATCCTGCTGGTATAGACTGTCTCGGGACGTTCAACAATTGCGGCGCCGGCCGCACGCCGTGGGGCACCTACCTCACCTGCGAGGAAAACTTCAACGGCTATTTCGGCTCCACCAATGCCGAGTTCAAGATGCCTGACGACTACAAGCGTTACGGCATCGCGGCCGAGACCCGCTATGGCTATGAGAAGTTCGACGAGCGCTTCGACGTGTCGAAGAACCCGAACGAGCCACGCCGCGCCGGCTACGTCGTCGAGATCGATCCATCGGATGCTTCCTCGACGCCGATCAAGCGCACGGCACTTGGCCGCATCAAGCATGAAAATGCGGCTGTCGTGATTGCCCGTGACGGTCGCGTGGTCGTCTATATGGGCGACGACGAGCGTGGCGAGTTCCTCTACAAGTTTGTCTCGAACGGCATCTACGTTCCGGGTGGCGACACCTCGAAGCTGCTCGACGAGGGCACGCTTTACGTCGCCAAGTTCTCCGACGACAGCACCGGCGAATGGCTGGCACTGACCGAAGAGACGACGGGCATGAAGATGGACGAGATCTGCGTCTTCACCCGCCAGGCCGCATCCAAGGTCGGCGCGACCACGATGGACCGTCCGGAATGGGTCGCGGTCAACCCGGTTGCGATCGAAGCCTATTGCGCGCTCACCAACAATTCGCACCGCGCCGTTCTGAAGGATGGCAAGATGCGCACCAATGCCGGCGGCGACGTGATGGAACTCAATGCCGCCAATCCGCGCGAAGGCAACGAGTTTGGCCAGATCGTGCGCTGGTATCCCGAGAATGACGACCATGCCGACGGCAAGTTCAAGTGGGACCTGTTCGTCATGGCCGGCAACCCGGATGTGCACAAGGACGGTCCCTATGCGGGTTCGTCGAACATCAATTCCGGCAACATGTTCAACTCGCCTGACGGCATGATGTTCGATTCCACCGGTCTCCTCTGGATCCAGACCGATGGCGAGGATTCCAACGAAGGCGACTTCGTCGGCCAGGGCAACAACCAGATGCTGGCAGGCGATCCGGCAACGGGCCGCATCGAGCGCTTCCTGACCGGCCCGAAGGGCGGCGAAGTGACCGGCATGACCTGGGCTTCCGACAAGCGCACCATGTTTGTCGGCATCCAGCATCCTTCTGCGCCGTTCCCGGATGGCGAAGGCGCGCTGCCGCGATCGACGATCGTTGCGGTCAAGCGCGACGACAAGGCCCTGGTCGGCTGATCATCTCGGGGCGGCAACGCCGCCCCTATACGCCATGCAGAAAGGCCGCCGACGGGTTTCGTCGGCGGCCTTTCTGGTTTTCGTATCTGCGCGGCGCTCAGGCTGCCATGCGCGATGCGTTGAGCGGAATTTCCACGTCGATCTCCAGGATCGTCATGTGCTCGTCGCGATCCATCTTCACGTTGACGCGGTCGGAATCGACCTCAACATGCTTGGCGATGACGGCCAGGATTTCCTCGCGCAGCACAGCCACCAGATCCGTGCCCGTGCTTGCCCGTTCGTGAGCGAGCAGAACTTGAAGCCGCTCTCGCGCCAGAGGCGCCGAGTGCTGCTTGCGGAAAAGGGAGAAGATGCTCATGCAGCTCTCCGTGCGAAGATTTTCTCGAGAAGGCTGCGCTTTTCACCCGGAATGGTGACAGGCAGTTGCTCGCCCGCCAGGCGACGGGCAGCCTCGAAATAAGCCACAGCCGGGGCGCAGCGTGCGTCGGCCAGCGTCACCGGAGCACCGATGTTGGAGGCGCGCAGCACATCCATGCTTTCCGGGATGATGCCGATCAGCGGGATCGACAGGATGTCGAGCACGTCCTCGACCTTCAACATGTCGCCGCGCTGGGCGCGGTTGGTGTCGTAGCGGGTGAGGAGCAGGTGCTTCTCCATCCGCTCGCCGCGTTCGGCCTTCAGCGTCTTGGAATCGAGCAGGCCGATGATGCGGTCGCTATCGCGCACCGAGGACACTTCCGGATTGGTGACGATGACAGCAATATCGGCGTGGCGCATGGCAAGCGTTGCGCCACGCTCGATGCCCGCCGGGCTATCGCAGATGATCCAGTCGAAATACTTCTTCAACTCGTTGATGACCTGCTCGACGCCTTCGGCGGTCAGGTTGTCCTTGTCGCGGGTCTGGGAGGCCGGCAGCAGGAACAGGGTTTCGAGCCGCTTGTCGCGGATCAGCGCCTGCGGCAGCTTGGCATCGCCCTGGATGACATTGACCAGATCGTAGACGACGCGGCGCTCGGCCCCCATCACCAGATCGAGATTGCGCAAGCCCACGTCGAAATCCACGACCACGACCTTTTCGTTGCGCTTGGCCAGCGCGGCGCCGAGGGCTGCGGTCGACGTGGTCTTGCCGACGCCGCCCTTGCCTGATGTAACAACGATCACCTTACCCATGTTCGTCTCCTGTTGATCCCCGCTGTGTGTCACTGCATCGTCTCCGCCTTGATGGCATCGCCATCCAGCCAGAGCTGAACGGGATGACCTCGCAGTTCTGAACTCATGTCGTCGGCCATGGCATAGACGCCGTCGATCGCCACGAGTTCGGATTCAAATTTTCGGCAAAAGATCCGCGCATCGGCATTGCCGACACAGCCGGCCAAAGCCCGACCGCGCAGCGCGCCATAGATGTGCACGGACCCGCCGGCGATGATTTCCGCGCCAGACGAAACAGAACCGATCACGGTCACGTCTCCCTGGGTATAGATGATCGACTGACCAGACCGGACCGTCTCGCGCACGATCAGCGACGGCGTCGCCTCGCGTGCCTCGACCACGACCGGTGTTGGCGTTGCCGCTGCCTTTTCCGACTTCTTGGAAGACTTGGTCTGAGCCGCGTCGCTTGCCGCATCCGTTTCCGGTACTTCGTAGTCGGCAGCAGCGCGACCGCCCTTCAAGGCCGGCGGCATTCCCGGCTCGATCAGCGAAGGCCGACCGCCCTCAATGCCCATGACGCTGACATTGCGAGACGCAAGTTCGGCGATCAGCATTTTCAGCTGCGTGCGGTCGGTATCGATCTCGGAGATATCGAGAACGACGGGCCTTCCGAGGAAGAACCCAGCCGACCGGGCTGCCAGATCGTCCAGACGCGTCAGCCAGTCGGCGAACGGAAGGTCCGGCGTCAGGACGACGGCCAGGAAGGATCTGCCTTTGATGCGAATGGAGCGTGGTTCGGTTAGCACTTTGGTCATCTACGTAAACAAATCGTTGACCATGAGTAACGCTCCCATGGTTAACAAATGGTTAATATCGGGGTCGGAGCGTTAGGAAATGCTCAAGATCCGGCGACAGAAAAACCGCCCGAAGTGACGACTCCGGGCGGTTTTCAAGTAGATGATATCAAGCCTGCGCCGAGCTTACGGCGTGGTCGCTCCCCTTAGCGATAGTAGGGGGAGACGCACTGCTGACGCGGACCGTTATACGGCTGGAACGAGTTCGTGCCGACGTCGTAAGAACGGTAGCGGTTCTCACACCAGCTGTAGTGGCTGGCCGGAAGCGCCCCCGACGTGATCACCCGGCGTGGCGGGGCAGCAACAGCGCCGCCGATGATGGCACCGGCTGCGAAGGCCGCCAGCGGATACCAATAGCCGTTGTGGTAGCGATAGCCCGCACGACGGTCACGATAGCCGCGGTGACCGCGATACCAGCCGCGACGGTTTTCGTAGCGGCCGTGGCGCTCCCAACGGTCGTGACGATCACGGCGGTACTGAACATCCGTAACATCAGATGTTACCTGAGCCGGTGCGTTCGGGCGAACGACCATGGAGGCCTGAGCCGGGGCGAGCCCTGTCAGAGCCATGACGGAGGCCAGTGCAATGGCCGCGGTGTGCTTCAATGCAGTCTTCATGACATTTTCTCCCTGCATGTTTCGGTCGATCTTCACGCTCGCTTAAGGCTCCGTGTTGATCTTGACCCAAGGCTACAAACCACTGCATGAACCTTGGATTAACACCACAATCACCGGTTTTCACGGCTGATCACGAACCCGGCAGGCGCCAGTCCCACTTAACGGAACGAGGGGTTTAAAGTTCCATCGGGAACCGCTGTCATGCAGGCTTTCTGTGACGTTTCGCACAGAGACGAAAGGGCCCGACAGCCCGTCTGAGACTGCCAGGCCAACGCCTTCTCGATCAGGCCTCGATCTCGATATCGCCCTTGGGGCGCGAGCAGCAGGCGAGGATATAGCCCTCGTCGATCTCGTCATCGAGGATGCCGCCATTGTGGTCCATATCGACCTCGCCGGAGAGCTTCATTACCTTGCAGGTGCCGCAGAGCCCGGATTCGCAGGCCGCCCCGATGCGCACGCCGGCGGCGCGGGCCGCCTGAAGCACGGTATGGCCGGGCGCACAGAGCCCGTCCTTGCCGGACATGGCGAAGGTAACCTTCGTTGCCGCCTCGCCATCCGAATGGTCGGCGACCACGATCGGCAGGTCCGGCTTGACCGGCTGGAAGGCTTCCTCGTGATACTGCTTCATGTCGAAGCCCGCGCCCTCAAGCGCTTCGCGCACGGTTGCCATGAAGGGTGCAGGACCGCAGCAGAACACGGTCCGATCAAGGAAGTCGGGCGCCAGCAACGCGATCTTGGCCTTGTCGATGCGGCCCTTCAGGCCCGACCAGAGCTGGCCACGGCCGAGTTGCTCGATGATGAAGCCGAGCTGGAAGTTCGGCATCTCGCGCGCCCTCGCCTCCAGCTCCCAGCGGAAGATGATGTCGTCGGGCGAGCGGGCACAATTGAGGAAGGTGATGTCGCTGTCGGGTGCACGGTCGCCGAGATCCCGCGTCATCGACACCATCGGCGTGATGCCGGAGCCGGCGGAGATGAAGAGATACTTCTTTCCCGGATGCCGCGCATAAGAGAAGTCGCCGAGCGGACCGATGGCCTTCAGGGCCATGCCGGGCTTTAAGTGATCGAACATCCAGCGCGTACCGATGCTGTCGGCCTGTGCCTTTACCGTGATGGCCACGGTGTAAGGCCGAGATGGGCTCGACGACAGCGTATAGGTGCGCATGACCGGCTCGGGGCCGACGGGGATTTCCAGCGTGACGAACTGGCCGGGCAGATAGCGGAACCAGAGGCCCGGCTTGTTCGGCTTGAAGGTGAAGGTCATCACGTCGGGGGCTTCCGGCGTGACGGCGACGCATTCCAAGAGGTGCTCCCGGTCGGACCAGGGGCGCATCTCGTCGACATGGCGATACTGGGTAACGGCAATGTTCATGGTCAAGCCACCGCCGTCAGGCGGGCCTTGTCGCCCTGCAACCGGTTGATCATGAAGGTCGTGTACCATTCGACGAATTGCATGACGCCGCCTTCGTGACCGACCGAATAGGGACCAGGCTCATAGGCCGGCGAGCGGATGCCGAAGGCATTTTCCTCGACGATCGACCGGTCCTGGTCATTGGTCATGTTCCAGACATGGGTGAGTTCCTCGAGGTCGTAATCGACGCCCTCGACCGCATCCTTGTTGACCAGCCAGGTGGTGGTAACAGCCGTTTCCTCGGCCGAGATCGGCAGCACGCGGAAGGAAATCGCGTGATCCCCCAGGATGTGGTTCCAGGTGGTCGGGTAGTGGAACAGCAGCATGGTGCCGATATGGCTGATCGGGACCTCGGAGGAGAGCGGCTTCCTGACAGCCGGCTTGCCGGACATGGTGTAGCTTTCGGCATCCTGGATCAGCGGCATGCGGGCCGTTCGGAACTGGCCGGTGGGGTCCATCTTGAATTCTGACGGCAGGCCGGCGGCCTCGCAACGGGCCCAGTGTTCGGCAATGAACGGATCGTCGCCTGCCCCCTGCACGCCGGTTGCGGTCGGCGCTTCCGGATAGGTGCGGCAGAGTTCGGGATGATTGGCGGCGCAGTGATAGCACTCGCGGTTGTTTTCCCAGACGAGCTTCCAGTTGCCCTTCTCGATGATGGTATTCTGGTGGGCGACCTTGGCCTCCCAGAGCCGGTGCGGCTTCATATAGGGTTCGATCGAGGCACGCACGGGGGCGAAATCGGGGGCTTCATTGGCAAGGCAGATGAAAATGTAACCGGCGACGCTTTCGCAATGCACGGTCTTTAGACCGAACTCGCTCTTGTCGAAGGTTTCGCCCATCTGGCGGGCAAAGACGAGCGAACCGTCGAGGTCGTAGGTCCACTGGTGGTAGGGACAGACGAGCTTGGCGGAGGCGCCGCGCGCCTGGGTGCAGACGCGGTGGCCGCGATGGCGGCAGGTGTTGTGGAAGGCGCGGATGACCTGATCCTTGCCGCGCACCATGACGACAGGGTAATCGCCGATCTGGGCGGTGAAATAATTGCCGGCACGCGGGATCTCGCAATCATGGCCAACGAACAGCCAGTCGCGATACCAGATCGTTTCCATATCCAGCTTGAAATAGTCCTGATCGATGTAGAAGGGCTGCTCAAGGGAGAAACCCTCGCGGCGGTTCTTGAGCTGCCGCAGTACGGTCGCCTGCAGATCCATGTCGTCCTCGTTTAGCGCTGACGGAAGACGTGGGAGAACGATCGCTCCCTCCCCTTCACGAGGATGGCGGCGGGCGCATCTCCGGTCGCCCTCCGCGACCTTGAATGTTTCATGTCCCGAGGCTGGTTTCCGGGCTGAGGAGTGGTCCATTTGCGGACCGCGCCGGCGCCTTCCCAGGGTTGCCCCCAGTGGCATTTTTGCCGATACGCATTCTCCACCACCGTTGCGGGGGCAGCGCCGGATTTCGACCGGCTTCCCGATTTTCCGCCCTCCCTAGAGGAGCAGCACCTCGAGCTTGACGATTATCTAATCACAGCCTTGCAGGCTTGCCGCACTGCGATACGACACGGCCCAAGACGTTTGCGACATGTCGCAATTTCGCCAGTCGCACAGCATTCGATCATTTCCGTTTGTTTTCCCGAGCGCTAATGGGCGCCGCATTCGGAAAAGCCGCACTTTGCGGCGCAAACCGGACAGAAGTCTTGATTAAAAATGCCGTTAACCTTGGCAAGGTTCGGGAAATCTCTTCCGTGCATACTCGTGAAAGATCGCCATCAACCGTGCCGGGAGCCCGTTCGGGCGCGATCGCACCGGCTGGGACCTTGGACATGCAGAAACTGAGATACTACGCGACACCCCGCAAGAGCGACCCGAGCGCGCTTGCCAAGGTCAAGCACACGGAATTTCTGCGCACCGGGCGCATTTCGCGCCATCGCGATGACTGGCTTCCCGACGAACGCCGCTACCTGACCTATGCAGAAGTGGCGGAACGGACCGGCAAACGGCTGGAGGCAGCGGCGGAGACGACCCATGCGCGGCTCAGCGCCGTGCATCGCGACATCCGTTTCCCGAAGCTCATCTTCCATCGGACCCTGGATAACAGCCCGCATCTTGGCTACTGCCATGTGACGGCAGCACGCGCGAATTTCGCAAGATACGCCGATGTGCGCTGGGCTTTCTACATCGCCAATTTCGTGGCGGAGCTCGGCGGGGACGAGGCGTTCTTCGACCATATCCGACAGCAGTATGACCGGATGTACTTTGCCGTTGCCATGAAACCGGATGCTGACAGCCGGGCGATGACCATCGACCGCACCGTGCGCGAGAACGGTCTGCTATTTGCCACGCAGGACCCGCAGGAAGCGCTGCGCAACGTGCTGATGCTCGGCGCGCGCAATGCCGAGCTTCGCAAGATCATCGCGAAGCTCTGAGGCGCCAGCCTTCTGGATCAGGCGCCGAAGCCGCCGACCGGCTTCTTCTTGTAGATCAGCCAGTCCTTGGAGACGATGTCAGAGGTGCCGTAGACGGTGACGGTATCGCCGCCGGCGGCCTTCGAGGTGGCGAGCGCCTTATCTGCAAAGTTGGTGAAGTCGAAGGCGTTGGGCGCCTGCTCCGAGAAGCAGATGCCGAAGGACATGGTGAGCTGGCCGAAACTGCGCCCGCCATTCGATCCGACAAGTGCACTCGCCTTGAGCTTGGCGCGGACGAGATCGACGACGCGCGAGACCTCTTCCCGATCCGAGGTATAGAGCAGCAGGCCGAAGCGGCCGCCATCGAAGCGGCAGGCGAGGTCTCCACCGCCGGAAACTGCATCCATGACCTTGGCGACCTGCAGGAGGAAGCGCTCGGCGACCGTCGAGCCGAGCTGCTCCTGGATGCGGGTATAGTCGTCGATCTCGCCGATCGCCACGCCACACAGAACCGGCATTTCGGCATTGGAATAGATCTTGGCCACGGCCTTGTTGAAGGCACGGCGGCTTGCAAGACGGGTCACCGGATCAACGAACTTCGCGGCTTCGGCATCATCCGCTTCGCGCTGCATGTCGGCAAGCGATGCGGTCTTGTCGACGACGGCGCGCACGACGTTGCTGTTCTGGTAGGCACGCTTTTCGGTGGCGGCTTTCAGCATCTTGATCGACTGGCCGAGCGGAGTGCCCTCCAGATCGGCCTCCGTCATGATGGTCTGCGAGGCGTGGCCAATGACGCGGCCATAATCGGTGAGCGAGATCTTTTCCTCATTCAGGAGGCTGATGAAACTGCTCATTTCGGCGCGAACCTGGCCATTCTGACGGGCGAGAATGCCATCTTCGTGGTGGTGCGGCAGATATTTGCGCCCCAGCTCATCCAGCGCTTCCTGCGTCTTCACCTTGCCGAGTGCGATGAAATCACGGACGAGTTCGGGATTGTTGCCGGAATAGGCCTCGTAGACCAGCTCGTAGTTGCGCGGCAGGCCGTCTATGCCCATCTGGTGCATGGCGGTTGCCACGCGAAGTGCAATGCTGGCGGCTGGGTTTTTGACTGGCTGCATCTATGAGGTTCCCGGCTTGTGGCAAAGTTTCCCTTGTTTGCAAAACTGACAGAAGTTTTCTTTCTTTCAGTTACGGGGCTGGTTAAAATTTTAAGGATAGCCCGCCGCTTGTGACCGAAAGTATCCCACGCGACGCGATTGAGACAAAATCCCGTTTGATCCCTGTGGTTTGAACGCGCTAAGGACGGAGAAACAAACGCGGACCGGCTTGATGGCAGACAGGGTAGCAATTGGCAGCGATGCCAGCGCAGATCGGAAGCACGCAATTGCGAGAGCTGTTTCGGTTCTCAGCCGTGCCCGCCCTGTCGCGGTGCCGACGGAAACCGTCTATGGCCTTGCCGCCGACGCGTGCGATGCCAAGGCGATCACCAGCATCTACGAGACCAAGGGGCGTCCTCGCTTCAATCCGCTGATCTGCCATATGTCGGATCTCGCCATGGCCGAGCGCTATGCCGTCTTCGACCCGATCTCCCGCTTGCTGGCTGAAAGCTTCTGGCCGGGACCGCTTACCCTCGTTCTGCCGCTTGCAGCGGGCTCGACGATCCATCCGCTCGCAACCGCCGGTCTCGACAGCGTTGGCATCCGTGTGCCGCGTGGTTTTACCGGCGAACTCATCCGCGCCTATGGCCGCCCGCTGGCAGCACCAAGCGCCAATTCCTCTGGCCGTATCAGCCCGACGACCGCCGATCACGTGGCAGCAGACATCGGCTCCCGCATCGATCTGGTGGTCGATGGCGGCGCCTGCCCCGTCGGTGTGGAATCGACCATCCTCAAGGTGGAGGAGGGCCGCATACGGCTGCTCAGGCCGGGCGGCATTCCCGTCGAAGCGATCGAGCGAGTGACGGGTCTCAGCGTCGAGCGCCTCAAGCCTTCGGGCACGGCAGCGATCGAGGCGCCGGGCATGCTGGCCTCGCATTATGCACCCGACTGCCCGGTGAGGCTCAATCAGCGAAGCGTCGCACCTGGCGAAGCAGTGCTGCGTTTCGCTGGTGAAGCGGTGGAAGGCATCGGAGAGGCCACGCTCGTGCTCGACCTCAGCCCAACGGGCGATCTCGCAGAAGCCGCGAGCAACCTCTTTGCCTATCTCAAGCAGGCAGATCAAAGCGGCGCATCCGCGATTGCCGTGACACCCATTCCCGACGAGGGTCTGGGCGAAGCGATCAACGACCGGCTGGTGCGGGCGGCAGCGCCCCGGGGTGGGGACCCTCGAGAAGAAGGATCAGATCCATGACAATTGCCACGCTCTCCTCCGCACCGATTTCCGAGGTGATTTCCGCGTTCACAGAGATCGTCGGCCCGGCCAATGCTCTGACCACAGACGGCGATATCGCGCCCTATCTGACCGAGAACCGTGGGCTTTACCACGGTCGCTCCTCGCTGGTGCTGAAGCCTGCGTCCACGCAGGAAGTGTCTGCCATTCTCAAGCTTGCAAGCGAGACCGGAACCCCCGTCGTTCCCGTCAGCGGGCGGACCGGGCTTGTGGGCGGTCAGGTGCCGCGTGAGGACGGCCGGGACATTCTGCTTTCACTGGAGCGGATGAACCGCGTTCGCGAAGTCGATGCCGTGGCCGACGTGATGATCGTCGATGGCGGGGCGATCCTCGCCGATGTGCAGAAGGCCGCAGAAGCAGTCGACCGGCTCTTTCCGCTGTCGCTTGGCTCGGAAGGCTCCTGCCGCATCGGCGGCAATCTCGCCACCAATGCGGGCGGCACTGCCGTGCTTGCCTATGGCAACATGCGCCAGCTTTGCCTGGGGCTGGAAGTCGTTCTGCCGACCGGCGAAATCTGGGACGGGTTGCGACGGCTGAAGAAGGATAATAGCGGCTACGACCTGCGCGACCTTTTCATCGGTGCGGAAGGCACGCTTGGCGTGATCACCGGTGCCGTCTTGAAAATGGTGCCGCGGCCGCGCGGGCGGCAGGTGGCCTATGCCGGCCTTGCCTCTCCTGATGCGGCGCTTGCCCTTTTCGATAAGGCGGCCCAACGCTGCGGCTCCGCCCTCACCGGCTTCGAGCTGATGCCGCGGATCGGAGTGGAATTCACCACCCGCCATATTCCGGGCGTTCGCGATCCGCTGACTTCAGTTCATCCCTGGTACGCACTCATCGATATTTCGACCTCGGATTCCGCCGAGACGGCCGAAGCCATGATGCATGGCCTGCTCGAAGAGGCGTTCGAGGCGGGACTGGTTGACGACGCAGCGATTGCAGCCTCGCTTGCCCAGCAGGATGCCTTCTGGCACCTGCGCGAAAGTATGTCGGAGGCGCAGAAGCCGGAGGGTGGCTCGATCAAGCACGATGTTTCGGTGCCGGTCTCGCGCGTGCCTTCCTTTCTCCAAGAGGCTGACGCCGCGGTCCATGCGCTGATGCCGGATGCGCGTATCTGCGCTTTCGGCCATCTCGGCGACGGCAACATCCACTACAATATCAGCCAGCCCGTTGGCGCCGACAAGGCCGCCTTCATTGCCCGCTGGCGCGAGGTCAATGCCGTGGTGCATGCGGTGGTGCATAGGCACCAGGGTTCGATTTCGGCAGAGCATGGGGTTGGCCAGCTGAAGCGCGACGAGCTTGCCGCAAGCCGGCCTGCCATCGAGACGGAGCTGATGCGGCGGATCAAGCAGGCTTTCGACCCCTCAGGGATCATGAACCCTGGCAAGGTGATCGGCTGAGACCATGGCCGGCTCCCCTCGCCTTTCGCTGCGGATTGACCTTGCGAACGGCGCGCGGCTGGGACCGGGCAAGGCGAAGCTTCTGGCGCTGATTGAGGAACACGGCTCGATCCGGGCGGCGGGAGCGGCGATGGGCATGTCCTATCGGCGTGCTTGGCTGTTGGCCGATGAAATCAACCGCATGTTCACGGAACCCTCCATCGCAACACAGCATGGCGGCAAATCCGGCGGCGGTGCGGCGCTGACCCCGTTTGGCCAGGACTTGCTGGCCTGCTGCATGCGGATGGATGAGGTGAGCCGTAAGGCCTTGTCGGTTGAGCTCGACTGGCTCTCGGCGCACACGGTATCCGCTCTTGCCCCAGCAAAGAAGCCGACCGGCAAGGACAAGCCGGACTAGGCAGGCTTCAGCTTTCGCCTTGCGCCTTATGGAAGACACCCTGCGGCGCGATTGATACCGTCTTGAACAGCAGCGTCACCTGGCGCCCTGCCCCAAGCCCCAGATGCTGCGCCGAGCGGCGCGTGACATCGGCGATCATGAGTTGACCCTGGCAATTGACGCGCAGCCGCATACCGTCGCCCTCCTCGCTGCATTCCACGATCGGCCCCTGCATCCGGTTCAACGTCGACAATCCCTCGGCAGGACCTGTTGCAACGACGATATCGGAGACCGGCACAAAGACCCGCACGCGTGTGCCCTCGGGCAAATCCGTCTTGCGCAGGAAAAGCGGGCCGCCGGGCGAGCGCGCCTCCGTCAAACCATCGTCTTCATGATGGCGACAGATGACGCCTTCGATGAAATTGCCGGCGGGCAGGCCAGCCATAGGCCTTGCCACGGTTTCCAGAATGGCGCCCGGCGCGCCGATGGCGGTTGCCCTGCCCGCCTCGAAGAGAACGAGGCCGGTGGCAAGCCGGGCGACCTCATCTCTGGCATGGCTGACATAGAGAATGGGAACACCCACTTCATCGCGGATGCGCTCGATGTAAGGGAGAATCTGCTGCTTCAATGCATCGTCCAGGGCCGAGAGCGGCTCATCCATCAGTAACAGCCTTGGGCTTGCCATGAGCGCACGCCCCAAGGCCACGCGCTGTTTTTCCCCGCCAGAAAGCGCCGAGGGCAAACGGGGAAGAAGCGCCGAGAGCCCGAGCATCTCGACCACGCGGTCAAGGTTCTCACGCCGTGCCTCTCTCGCAAGCAGCATCTCGCCATAGCGCAGATTCTGCCGGACAGTGAGATGCGGGAAAAGCCGCCCCTCCTGGAAGACATAGCCGATGCGGCGGTGGTGCGGCGGGATGACAAGCTTCCGATCGGTATCGACCCATGTTTCGCCAGCGAAGACGATCTTGCCATGGCTCGGCCGGATCAAACCGGCCAGGATGTTGACAAGCGTCGTCTTGCCCGAGCCCGAGGGACCAAACAGCGCGACAAGGCCGCCGTCGAGCTGAAGATCGGCATGGAGGGTGAAGGCGCCCTGGACGTGGCGGACGGACACGGAAAGCATCAGGTCGTCCCCATCCGTGCGGCAAGCCTGCGGGCAAAAACCTCCGATGCGATGAGCGCAAGCAGCGAAACGGCGATGGAGAGCAGGGTCAAGCGCATGGCGGCAAGATCGCCGCCTGGAACCTGCGTGTAGGTGTAGATGGCGGAGGCAAGGGTCTGTGTTTCGCCTGGAATGTTGGAGACGAAAGTGATCGTTGCGCCGAACTCTCCCATTGCCTTGGCGAAGGCAAGGATGGAGCCGGCCAGCATGCCGGGCAGGATGAGCGGCAGCGTGATGGTGAGAAACACCCGGACCGGACTTGCGCCAAGCGTGGACGCTGCGTCTTCCAGCCTGACGTCGACGGCGTCGAGCGACAGGCGGATCGAGCGGACCAGAAGCGGGAAGCCCATCACGGCTGCGGCAAGCGCTGCGCCCGTCCAGCGAAAGGAGAAGACCAGACCGAGGCTTTGTTCCAGGAAACCGCCGATCAGCCCTTTGCGGCCGAAGGACAGGAGGAGCAGATAACCGGTGACCACAGGCGGCAGGATGAGCGGCAGATGCACGAGGCCGTTCAGCACCGTCTTGCCAGGGAAATCGCGCCGCGACAGGAGCCACGCGACCGCCAGGCCGACGGGCAGCGAAAACACGACCGCGACCCCTGCTACCTTGAGACTGAGCAAAAGCGCGGTCAGTTCCTCATCGGTCAGGCTCAATCCGTCATCTCCCGACGCTGCAACAGCCCTGTTTTCATTCGGTTTTCGCCATCACGCTGAAGCCGGCACCAATGAAGATTGCATGCGCCTCCGGCCCCTGCAAGTAGGTGAGGAAGGACGCCGACGCCGGTGTTTTCGACGACAGCAGGCGGGCTGCCGGATAGATGATCGGCGGATGGCTGGCTGCCGGGAAGCGCCCGACGATGGCGACCGATGGATCGATTTTTGCATCCGTTTCATAGACGATGCCGTAAGGCGCTTCGCCGCGCGATACGAGGAGAAGCGCTGCGCGCACGTTTTCCGCCTGGGCCACCCTGTCCTTCACGCCGTCCCAGAGGCCAAGGCTCTCCAGCGCCGCCTTGCCGTAGGTGCCGGCTGGCACCGCATCGACATTGGCCATGGCAAGCCGGTTTTCGCCGAGGAGGGTTGCGAGCGGAAAGCCTGGCGCGATATCGGCAGGCTTTGCGTCCGCCTTCGGCGCCACCAGAACCAGCCGGTTGCGCAGGAGATCGATGCGGCTTTCCGGGTCGATGAGGCCCTTTTCGGAGAGGTAATCCATCCAGCGCTGGTCGGCCGAGAGAAAGAGATCAGCCGGCGCGCCGGCCTCGATCTGCTTGGCCAGTGTCGAACTGCCGGCAAAAGACAAGGTGACCGCATTGCCGGTCTCGGCCTCCCATTTTTCGGCCACGGCTTCGGCGCTCTCCTTGAGGCTTGCGGCGGCAAAGACGGTGATCTGTTCACCAGCCCGGGATTGCGGCGTGCCAAGGAAAAGCAGCGCGCACAGTCCCAGCAGGACATTGGCAATGGTTCCAATGCGACGCATACGACCTCTCCCTATCGATATATTCACTGGGATATATCGATAGTCAAAAAAACATCCGCCAGCAAGAGCGGCGGATGCATATGGTTCAGGTCCGATCAGGCCTTCAACTGGGCAAGGCTGATCAAGAGATCGGCAGAGACACCTGCTCCACCGCCGCCGGTAAGGACGGTCAGAGCGGACCCCGCATAGCTGGTGTTCTCAATGTCGTACATCGCTGTAAAGCGCTGCAGCAGGCGCTCCAATTTCTTCGGATCCTGCAGATCGGCAAGGTTGAGCTTATCCTTGATGACCTTGGCCTGCATATCGACATCCATACTGGAGAAGTCGCTGGAATAACCGAAGGTCACGCGGAACACTTCCATCAGCGCGTCGTCGGCAATCATGCCGTAGGCGTCCGTAATGTTGGGTGCTGCCCGCTGGAAATAGAGGGCGAGGCGCACAGCCTGATTGCTCTCGCCTTCGGTTTCCTCGAGTGTCTGGCGCAGATACTTGTTGACGGTCTCCATCACTTCGCCGCGCTGCTGGATGCCTGTCCCACCTGCACGGGCGAGCTTGCCTTCGCTGTCGAAGTTGAAGGAAGCGACCATTTCGGCCCAGCGATTGTCCTTCTGCTCGAAGACAAAGCTCTTGGGATCGGCGAGGTCCGAGGTGAAGATCTGCTTGAGGAAATCATCGGTCGCCGCCTCTGCGTCGAGCCCGAAGCCCTTGATGACAACATCCAGGATCTCGCGGTCCTTCAGAAGCGCCGCTACGCTGTCGATCGACTGGATCTTTTCCTGATATTTCGCAGCCTCTGCCGTGGCCTTGTCTTTCGCGGCTGTCCTTTCATCCCCTTCCAGGAAGCGGATTTCATTGATGACATACTGCTTGGCAATCGTCGTCGCCGTCAGAGTGTCATGCGCCTGCAAGGGGGCCGACGACTTGCCCTCGGCGTCGAAGTTGAACATCCTTGAAAGCTGCACGAGACGATCATCCCGAGACCGATTGGCATAGCTTGCCGGGTCGGTGAAATCGCTGGTCAACGCCTTCGTCAGCTCGTCCTTGCTGAACTCGCCGGCTTCGAAACCGATCGTCCTCTGCAACAGAAGCATCAGGGACGAATCCTTGAGGATGTCGTCGACCTTCTCGACCTTGGCCATCTTGGCGATGTAGAGATCGGTGAGTGCCGTCTTCTTGCTTTCATCCGCATCATCATAGCGCGTGGAATAGCGGTTGGTGGTGAGTGCAAGTTGCGCAGTGTTTTGTGCAGAGCCGGCGGCAACCGTGCCATCGCTGGCGAAGTTGAAGGCATCCGCCACATTGACCCAGGCAGCACCGCCATTGACCTCGGCAAAATTTCCCGACTGGCTGGTGTCACTCTTGACGATTTCCGCAAATTTCGACGCCGTGACGGTGGAATCCAGCTCGAAGGCCGCCTTGACATAGTTGAACAGGCGCGAGTCCGAGGTGATGTCGCTGACCTTCGTCACGGTCGCCATCTTCTGCTCGTAATAGGCCTGCTCGCGCTGCCGATAGAAGTCGGTAACGTAAGTCTGCTCCTCCTCGACATAGAGGCTGATCGTGGCATCCTTTTGCGCAGCGGTCTGGGCGGTCGCAGCGGAAAGGCTGCCATCGGCGTTGAAATTGAAGGCTTCGGCCATCTTGTAGAAGGCGACCGCGTCCTTCGATCCCTTGGCGACCAGTTGCTTGACGTAGCTGTTCGGGTCCGACACATCGCTGGTCAGCACCTTGGTCAGATGATCCTTCGTGTAATAGGTACCGTCGATGCCAAAGGCACTGAGAACGTAGTCACGCATGCGGCTGTTGTTGACGATGCCACTGACACTGGTGACATTGTCAATCGCCGCGCTGTAGAAGTTGCTTTCCGTCTTCAGCGCATCGCTTTGGGCGGCAAGCGCGCCATCATACTGCTTGAGAAAGGCAGTCTCCTGGACTTTTGACTGCGCGTCCGCTTCCGCCGGGCTGAACTGAAAGGCCTGTGCAAAGGTCTTGTAGCGCTCGTCGGTCAGCTGGTTGGCGAAGCTCTTGTCGTCGGAAAGATCGCTTTCCAGCACCTTCTTCATGAAGGCCTTGGCATAGGTCATCTCTTCGAGACCGTAGGCCTTCATCGCAAAGGAATAGAGCTGATAGTCGTCGAGGAACTCCTCGACCGAGTTCACCTTGCCGATATTGTCTTCAAAATATTGCGTCTGACGCTGCACGAGGTTGTCCGAGCCGACGCGGTTCAGCGCGGCTTTCATGTCCCTGTTGACCAGGCTGTAGCTCAGGTATGTGGAGACCATGGGGTTCCTCGACGCACAAGACAGAATTCTGCAGCGGTCAGTATGCGCCCAAATCCTTGCGCCAAGCTTTATGAATTCATGAAAAATACCGCAGAAAAAGGCGCCCTTTGCCTCTCCTCGCGGTCAGCAAAGCGCAGGCGCTCCGGTCTGATACAAGTCGCGCGTTTGTTCAGCTTTCTGAAACCTTGGCTGGTACGAGAAAACTAACCATCTGACCCGGCAAGATTTTCTTTACTGCGTCTTTTAAGCGGTCTCCAACAGCCGCTCGCTATCTTCAGGCCATAGAGGACGAAAAGTCCCGATGAGACGAGCTCATGACGAGCTTCTCGGTAAAACAAGGGTAGCATGAAGATGACGAACACGGTTATGAAGCCCGCCTGGGCAGGCGCAACGCTGCGACTTGACCCAACAAGGTTTCCCCAACAAGTCACATATGCCTTGCGCGGCGCACCCGGCGACGTCACAATAACGATCGACGAACGCGGCGCAGTCTTGCGCAAGCATTTGACCGGCAGCGGCCTGCCGCTTTCCTTCGCCCTGCCCGCACGCGCCTTCAAAGGCGTTGCGGCCCGGGCCATCGACCATGGAGATGGTGAGGTTACCGTGACCCTCGAACTGCATCACGAAGACCCCGAGCTGTGCATTCCGCTGCTTGTGGCACATGACCTCTGCGACATTGCCGCCGACTGGCGCAATTGGGCGGAAGCCTTCCGCATCCCCATGCTGATGGTGGAGGCCGACGGCGTTGCCCGTCCGCTCGAAGAACACATCGGCGAAGTACGCACAAAAGAAACCCAGCCACGCCGCCGGCATTCCTATTTTGCCGAGCGCCGACCGCGATTCCTCGTGCGCCGTTCCACCGGCACGCTCGGCGTAACCATGAAGATTTCCGGCAAGGAAATCATCGCACGCAGCTGATTCCGTCCCAAGACAAAACAGGCAAAGGCCCGGATTGCATGATCCGGGCCTTTCGTTTTTCCCGCCTTGCCGATGCAGGCTGTATCAGGCTGGTACGATCTGTGGATAAGTTGGGCCAGCGCTCAGGCAAATGGCAGGGCCGCAATCAGCCCCGCAAAGAGCATCAGACCGACCCGGCCATTGGATTTGAAGAGCGCCAGACATTGCGCACCGTCATTGATATCGAGCACCTTGATCTGCCAGGCGAACAACAGGGCAGCAAGGCCGAGCCCGAGATAGGCCGGAAAGGCGACGCCGGCTAAGAGAAAGGCGGCAAGCAGCAGCACAAGCGTCGCTGCATAAAGGCCGGACAGCCAGATCTTCGTGTCGTCTCCGAAGAGCCGCGCAGTGGAGCGCACGCCAACAAGCGCGTCGTCTTCCTTGTCCTGATGGGCATAGATGGTGTCGTAACCGATGGTCCAGGCGACAGCCGCGGCATAAACCAGCAGCGCCGGCAGCGACAAAGCGCCAAACAGACCGGCCCACCCCATCAAGCCACCCCAGGAAAACGCAAGACCGAGAAAAAACTGCGGCCAATCGGTGAAGCGTTTGGCGAAGGGATAGATCGCCACGATCGCCAGAGACAAGATGCCGAGCAGGATGGAAAAGCCGTTGAAGCAGAGGAGCACGACGAGGCCGACCAGCGCCTGCAACACCATGAAGATCTTGGCATCGCGGCGCGAGATGCGGCCGGAGGGCAAAGGTCGCGAACGGGTGCGGGCCACCTTGTCGTCGATCTCGTGGTCGATGAGGTCATTATAGGTGCAGCCGGCACCGCGCATGGCGACGGACCCGACGAAGAAAAGGCAGAGCTGGAAGACAAATTGCGCCAGGCTCAAACGCCCTTCGGCGGCCAGTGCATTGGCGGCCAGCGCCGAGGACCAGAAGCATGGCCACATCAACAGTTCCCAGCCAATCGGGCGATCCCAGCGCGCCAGTTGCGCATGCGGCCAGAGCCACCGCGGCAGGATACGGTAGACAAAATTGTCGGAAGGCGCGTCGGCAACGCGATCGAGGGTCGGATCAGATGTGCTCATGCCTCCTTGATAGGCCAAGATTATGCGGATGGAAACGGGACTTTGTCTGCGGGAACAGTTCGACGCCACGACCGTGTCGCTGGCCACTCCCTGTCCGGCTAATCACCGGAATTGATGGACACATCAGCCAAGCTGCTGATTTCACCATCAAATCCGAAAAATGCTGTCACGAATGGGCAGATGGGAAGCCGTGCGGTCGGATTGCGCTTGACCTCTCGAGGGCATCGGCATTTGCTGCAAAGCAACGAGAACAGGAGAAGCCTCATGACCGTCGATACATCCCCGCGCAGCACCACGTTCACCTATGTCGAGGGAGACTGGTTTGCCGGCAACCCGCCGCTGATTGGACCGACCTCGCATGCGATGTGGCTGGGTTCGACGGTGTTCGACGGGGCGCGCTGGTTTGACGGTATTGCGCCCGATCTCGATCTGCATTGCCAACGCATCAACCGGTCGGCCGCCAATATCGGCCTCAAGGCCACCATGACGGCAGAAGAAATCGAGCGGCTGGCGCTCGAAGGGGTGAAGAAGTTCGACGGCAAGACGGCGATCTACATCAAGCCGATGTACTGGGCCGAGCATGGCCAGATGGGGTCTATCGTGGCCGCAGATCCGGAATCGACGCGGTTTGCGCTCTGCCTGTTTGAAGCGCCGATGCACACCGCCAAGCCCTCGTCGCTGACGCTCTCGCCCTTCCGCCGCCCGACACCGGAATGCGCGATGACCGACGCCAAGACCGGCAGCCTTTATCCGAATTCCGGTCGCATGATCATCGAGGCGCGCGCCCGCGGCTTTGACAACGCGCTGGTACGCGACATGAACGGCAATGTCGTGGAGACCGCCTCCTCCAATGTCTTCATGGTCAAGGACGGCGTGGTGTTCACGCCTGCGGCCAACCGCACCTTCCTTGCCGGCATCACCCGCGCCCGCGTCATGGGACTTTTGCGCGAGGCAGGTTTCGAGGTGCGCGAGGCAACGCTGTCGGTCGAGGATTTCATGGATGCCGACGAGATTTTCCAGACCGGCAACTATTCCAAGGTCGTGCCGGTGACGCGGCTAGACGACGTGCAGCTGCAGGAGGGCCCAGTGACGCGCAGGGCTCTGGAACTCTACATGGACTGGGCGAAGTCTAGCGCGAAAGCTGCGGCTTGACGCTGCTCGCCGTGCCCGGGGCCGCTTGATCGCGGCCTTCCTCCTCTCTATCTCTCGATCATCCCATGATCCATTCCGGAAGGATGTCCCTTGTCCGTCTTCAAGAACCTGCCCGCTCCGCCCCAAGCTGCAAAGAAGCCCGTTTCCGATACCCATCACGGGATAACGAGAACGGACGACTACGCCTGGCTGCGCGCCGACAACTGGCAGCAGATGTTCAAGGATACCTCCATCCTCGACCCGGAAATCCGCTCATACCTGGAGGCTGAAAACGCCTATATGGACGCGGCGATGGCCGATACGAAGGATCTGCAAAAGGCGCTGTTTGCAGAGATGAAAGGCCGCATCAAGGAAGACGATTCATCGATCCCGATGAAGGACGGGCCGTTTGCCTATGGCTCGGCCTTCGTTACCGGCGGCGAGCAGCCGCGCTATTTCCGCATTCCGCGCGACGGCAATCCGACCGATGAAGCAATCCGCGATCTGCTGCTGGATGGCGACAAGGAGGCGGCGGGCAAGGATTATTTCCGTCTCGCCGGCATCGACCACACGACAGACCACGCCTTCGGCATCTGGGGTTACGACGACAAGGGCTCGGAATATTATACGCTGCGCATCCGCGACCTCGTCACCAAGCAGGATCTCGAAGACGTGCTGGAAAACACCGCTGGTGGTGGGGTCTGGGCGCCTGACGGCAAGAGCTTCTTCTACACGTTGCAGGACGAGAACCACCGTCCATCAAAGGTCTTCCATCACATCGTCGGCGAGCCGCAATCGTCCGACCGGCTGGTCTATGAGGAAAACGATCCCGGCTTCTTCATGGGCGTCGGTGGCTCGCTGCTCGACGACGTGATCTATATCGACATCCACGACCACGAGACCTCGGAGTACCGCATCCTCTCGACCAAGGATCTTCTGGCCGAGCCGCAGCTGGTGGCCGAGCGCGAGGAAGGCGTCGAATATTCGATGACCGAAGGCGGCGACGTCTTCTACATCCTGACCAATGCCGACGATGCCAAGGACTTCAAGATCGTCGAGGCGCCGGTATCGGCACCGGGCAAGGCGAACTGGAAAGAGGTCGTGCCGCATGAACCGGGCCGTCTCATCCTCAACCACATGGCCTTTGCCCGCCATCTGGTCTGGCTGGAGCGTCGCGAAGGCCTGCCGGTCATCATGATCCGCGACCGCAAGACTGGCGAGGAACATTCGATCGCCTTTGCCGAAGAAGCCTATTCGCTGGGCCTGCAGGGTGCCGCCGAATACGATACCGACGTCATCCGCTTCTCCTATTCCTCGATGACGACGCCCTCCCAGCTCTTTGACTACAACATGGCGACCCGCGAGCGGGTGCTTCTAAAGACCCAGGAAGTGCCGTCGGGGCACAATCCGGCGGACTACGTCACCCGCCGCGTCTTTGCCGAGGCGCATGACGGCGAGCAGGTGCCTGTCACCCTGCTCTACCGGCGCGACACGGTGCTCGACGGCTCCGCGCCCTGCCTGCTCTATGGCTATGGCGCATACGGCATCACCATTCCGGCCGGCTTCAACACCAACTGCCTGTCGCTGGTGGATCGCGGCTTCGTCTATGCGATTGCCCATATCCGCGGCGGCAAGGACAAGGGCTTTTCCTGGTATGAAGACGGCAAGATGGAAAAGAAGGCCAACACCTTCAAGGACTTCATCGCGGCTGCCGACCACCTGGTAAAGGAGAAGTTCACCGCCCATGACCGGATCATCGCCGAGGGCGGATCTGCCGGCGGCATGTTGATGGGCGCGGTCGCCAATATGGCACCGGAGAAATTCGCCGGCATCATCGCCGCCGTGCCCTTCGTCGACGTGCTCAACACCATGCTCGACGACACCCTGCCGCTCACCCCGCCGGAATGGCCGGAATGGGGAAATCCGATCGAGTCTGAAGAAGAATATCGCTGGATCGCGGCCTACAGCCCCTACGACAATGTCGAGAAAAAGCCCTACCCGCCAATCATTGCGCTATCGGGTCTCACCGATCCGCGCGTGACCTATTGGGAACCGACCAAGTGGATAGCGCGGCTGCGCGCAACCGCACCGGAGGCCGGTCCCTTCCTGCTCAAGACCAACATGGCCGCCGGTCATGGCGGCAAGTCGGGGCGGTTCCAGCGGCTGGAGGAGATCGCGTTTGAATATGCCTATGCGATCAAGGTGGCTGGCATTGCTTAATCAGCCTATCAGGATTTAATGGTATAAATTGACGGTTGCCAAGCCGGAGGCACCACATCCAGCGGTCGACTGATTCGGCGCCGTATCCGCACACCGCAGTTTTAACAAGCCCCCAAAGGTCATAGTGCGGTGCGGCACGCAAGCTTCGCGCAAGGTTGAAAGGTTAACAAAAGGTTAACTTTTCAACCGAGGCTTTCACGATGAGGATCGAAACCGGCCTGAGCAACTCTTACCAGAGCCGCCACGTGCCCAGCACGGCGACAATGGAAGAGGCTGCGCCAGAAACCGCTGCCCAGTCCTCTGGGCGGTTGATGAATCCCAGCACCTTTTCGAGCACGCTCCTTTCGACGCAGCTCTCCGCAGCGCTCTGGACTGTCGAAGGCTCCCGCTCGAAAGGCAGTACGCCGCACGGCACACACGGGACACCCTCCCGAGATCTCAACGAAATGTCCCGCATCCAGATGGTCGAAGCAGCCTATCGGGAGCATGATGCTCCTTCCCTTTACGGGGAATTCTGACCTCATTCGATGCGGTGCAAAGGCCGGCCGGCATGATGCCGCGCCGGCCTTTCTTTTTGCCGGCAGATTCTAGTGATGGACGTGCCCCGTGTGATCGTGCCCGTGATCGTGAGTGTGATCATGGGCGGCAGCTGATGCAGGCGCCACGGGATCGCCATGACCGCCGCAGCACGTGGCCAGGGTTACAGGTTCGCCGGCCCGCCATTCGCTGTAACTCTGCGATAGGATCTGGACCGAAGAACTGAGAAAGAGGCCGGCCATGATGGCTGCCACGATCAGGTCCGGCCAGGCGCTGGCTGTGCCCCAGACGGCGAGTGCCGCGAACATGACGATGACATTGCCGATGGCATCATTGCGCGAGCAAAGCCAGACCGAGCGAACATTCGCATCGCCATCCTTATAGGACATCAGCAGCAGGACGCTGGCGAGATTGGCAGCAAGCGCCAGGAAGCCGATCAGGCCCATCACCGGCGCTTCCGGCACGCCGCCGGCATAAATTCGCCAGAGCGTGGCACCGAAGACCCAAAGGCCCATCAAGAAAAGGCTCACCCCCTTGGCAGCCGCCGCCAGGCTGCGGGTTTTCAGCGAGGCACCGATGACAGCAAGCGAAATGCCATAGGTGACCGCATCGGCAAAGAAATCGAGCGCATCCGCCTGCAGGGCCTGGGACCGCGCCATCTGGCCTGCAGTCATTTCGACGACGAACATCGCGGCGTTGATGGCGATGACCAGCCAAAGCCGGCGTTTATAGGTATCCGACATGCCGTCGAACGGGGCATGGTCATGGCCGCAGGCAGCACTCATCTTGTTCGTTCCTCACGTCTTGATGTCACTCTACCGCCAATCTAGGATCTCTAGTGACTAGAGGTTCAAGAGGTTTTTTCGCATGTTTTCCATCGGTGATTTGTCGCGCCGCGCCGGCGTTAAGGTGCCGACCATCCGCTATTACGAGCAGATGGGCCTGATTGCGCCGCCCGACCGCAGCGAGGGCAATCAGCGGCGCTACGAGAACGGCGATCTCGAGCGCCTGACCTTCATTCGCCATGCCCGCGATCTTGGCTTCCCGATCGAGGCGATCCGCGAGTTGCTCAGTCTCAGCCGCCACCCGCACGAGCCCTGCATGCGAGCCGACCAGATTGCCCGTGAGCAGTTGGACGAGGTGAGGGAAAAGATCGCGCGACTGAAGAAACTCGAAACGGAACTCGCCCGAATCGTCTCGCATGGCGAGAGCCACACCGTCGGCGACTGCTATGTGATCCGGGCGCTCTCCGATCACGGGTTGTGCGAGGACGAGCATTGAGTATGCAAGCGGAGAACGCGCCGCCTGCAACTTGCCGACTTCTATCAAATGCGTGAAAATCGGGGCTCACGCAGCAGATTCGATTTCGAATTCGAAATGGATCCGCTCGTACGGAAACATCACACCATCCTGCACAGTGTCGATGACCCCCGCCTTCACGAGCGTGTCGATGTCGGCGTGAACAGCCTTGAAATCTCTCCCGACACGTCGGGCAACCTCCCGCTTGGTCAGCGCTCCCTGTCCGGTCATTGTCTTGACGATCTCCAGCCTCTTGGGTGTCAGGACCTTGTGCAGCGCATCCCATGAGGGAAAGCTGAGACTGAACTCGGTGACGGGAACGGTCTGACTGGCAGCAGCCTTCATGGCATCTGCAGCCGTCGCCATCGTTTGCTCAAGACTTTCAATCTTCACCTTGAGGGTTGTCATCCAACCATCCTTTCACATCATCGAGAAAGTCCGAGATCAGCTGATCCATCCCAGAAAACGCATAGGATTCCTCGGCTTCTCCCCAGTGCCGATGGTCACCTTTTCTGGCTTCATTGTCATAGCGCAGCACACACCTGCGATCGGCAACGAGAGCCAGGCTGCACTTGAAGGCGTGCCGGCTTCCGCGCAGCGCCACCGGCACTTGCCAGATCAGGATCTCGACAAAGACTTCGTCGCGGACGAAGCTGCGCATCCTGCGGATCAACGTCGCTTTTGCCATCTTCGTCGCATGCTCCCTGATGGAGCCTACTCCATCGTATGCGCACAGCAAAGATGCCCGTTGACATTCGATTCAAACTGGCGCATCAAACGCGCCATGATCGATATTCGCGCAACCATCTCCTGCACGTATTTTTGGGCCTACCGGTAACCGGCGGCCCGACAAGATCTCATTGTCAACAGGCCGCCGTCAGGCGGCCTTGTTGTTTTCCGGACGACTTTCCCCCTGACGGCACAAACAGAGACCACGGGAAAGCAACATGACCGAAGACAGCGACCTCACCCTGCCCCGCCCGCCCATCGTGGCGATCCGCCATGCCAAGCCGCGCGACTTGCCGGAACTCAACGCGATGATCGCGGCACTCGCCATGCATCACGGCGATGCCTCGGCGATGACGCCGGAAGTTCTGGAGCGCGACCTTTTCGGCCCCACACCCTGGATCCAGGCGCTGGTGGCCGATAGCGGCGACAACCTGATCGGCTACGCCATTCTGGTGCCGCTCTACAGGGCGCAGGAAGGCAAGCGCGGCATGGAACTGCACCATCTCTTCGTCTGCGACGGCCAGCGCGGCAACGGCATCGGCCAGCATCTCGTCGATCGCGCCAAGCAGATCGCGCGGGCATCCGGCTGCAACTTCCTCTCGGTGTCTGCTGCGACCGGCAATTTCGCCGCTCACCGTTTCTACGAGAACATGGATTTCGTGCCGCGGCCTGTCACCGGCATGCGCTACCTGCAGGCGATTGCCTGAGCCCTCGCCCGCCGCACCGGAGACCTGCGATGCCCAAGATCGCCATTGCCCTGCAGCAGGATTTTGCAGACTGGGAACCGGCCCTGCTGATGGCCGCCGCGCGCTACTATCTGAATTGCGAGGTTCTGACAGCAAGCCCCGACGGCGAAAGCCTCACCTCCATGGGCGGGCTGAAGATCAGCCCCGACCTCTCGTATGACGCGCTGGTGCCGAGCGATTTCGACGCGCTGGTCATTCCCGGCGGCTATGCCTGGGAAAAGGGAAAGGCCTTCGATTTCACGCCGATGCTGCGGGCCTTCGTGCGCGAGAACAAGGTTGTTGCCGGGATCTGCGCGGCTGCGAGCGCGCTGGCCGAGAGCGGCATCCTTGACGGCGTTGACCACACCGGCAATTCGCTCGCCTCGCATCAGCGGCAGCCGGGTTATCATGGCAGCGCGTTTTACCGCGATCAGCCGCAGGCCGTGCGCGCGGGCAAGATCGTCACCGCCGCAGGCTTTGCCCCCGACACCTTCGCCATCGAAGTCTTGAAGGCGCTCGAGCTTTACGGGCCGGAAGCGGAAGCCGAGCTTTCAGGTTTTTCCGCCGAGCACCGCGGCCGGGCCTGATACTCAGACCCGGCGGGGATGATGGCGCCTTGCTGCGCTAGTGGCGCACTGGCGGCGAATCCGCCCATTTCTGCAGCGTTGTCTTGATCAGGATCAGGGCCGCCTGATAGGCATGGTCCCGTTCACGCGGATCGACGATGGCGGAAAGCCGCCATTCGAATGCCTTGATGGTTTCATCCACCCATCGATGCAAGGCCGGGTCCGGATACTTATCCAGCAAGGATCGGATCGCCTTTTCCATACGCCAAGTTTCGCCGCTCATGGCCCCTCCACCACATCGTCTTGAGGGGCCAGCATGACCCTGCAGGCTTGCGCCATGCTGTACTGCTGAAATCGCCTGTGATCAGTCGCGTGCGGGAATGGCTTTCAGGTAAGCCGCAATTGCCTCGCGGTCTGAAGCGGAAAGCTCGGCCATGTTTTTCTGCACCTCAACCATGGAGCCGCCGACACTGTCGTAATCGGGGGTAAAACCGGTTTCGAGATAGGCGACGATTTCGCTTTCACTCCATGAGCCCATGGATTTCGATCCCGGCGTGATGTTCGGGATGGTGCCTTCGCCTTCCGGGTTTGGACCACCGGCAAGCCATTTGTCGCTTTCAAACCCGCCAAGCGCATTGCGCGGCGTATGGCATTCGCCGCAATGACCGGGGCCTTCGACCAGATACTGGCCGCGCTTGACCATGTCGGAGGCATCCGTCAATTCGACCCGCGGTTCTGAGGTGTGGAACAGGAGTTTCCAGCCGCCGAGCAGAACACGCTGGTTGAACGGGAATCCCAGCTCATGCGGCGGAGCGACTGCATCGCTTGCCGGCAGGGTTTTCATGAAGCCGTAGAGGTCGTTGATGTCCTTGGGCGTCATGCGGGCATAAGAGCCATAGGGAAATGACGGATAGAGATGTTCGCCGTCGCGACCAACGCCACGGGTCATGGCATCCCCGAACTCGGCAAGCGTCCAGGCACCGATGCCGTGCTCTGCGTCACTGGAGATGTTGGGGGCATGGAAACTGCCAAAGTCGCTTTTGAGCGGCGCGCCGCCCGAAAGCACCAGACGCGCATCGCCCGTCGCGCCTGCCGGCGCATGGCAGCTGCTGCAACCGCCGGCGAAGAAGACGGACCGGCCATTTTCGAGATCCGCATCACCCTGATTGGCCCAGGTGGATAGCTCTTGTCTATCCGGTGCAGTTACGACCACGAAGGCGGCAAACCCGGCTGCACCAAGAACGGCGAGCCCGCCGATTGCCTTCAAGAACGTCGATGCCATCTGGCTCCCCTTCATCGCTTCTGGTCGTCACCGGACATAAAAATGGCGGGTGCCCGTCTGCGTCTTAGGGACGCCAGGCACCCGCCATGATGATTACTTCTTCAGGCGATAGGTCTGATGGCAATCGCCGCAGGTTGCACCAACGGCCTTCATGGTTTCGCCAACGGCAGCCTGGTCTGCCGGCATTGCGGCAAGCTGCGCTTCGGCGACTTCAGCAAGCTTGGCAGACTTCGCCTTGAAGTCATCCATGTTTGCCCAGATGGCCGGAGCGGCCTCGCTCTCCATGCCGGTTTCGCTGCCAGCGGGGAAATGATCGGGGAAGGTCTTGCCGACCTCGGCGAGCGTGGTCAAAGCTGCCTGGATCGCAGCGGCGTCGTAGGGCTTCTCACCCTTGGCGATCGCACCAATTGCGCCCATGGCGCCGCCGACCTTCTTCATTTCTTCCTGACGGACGACCTGCGGTTCGCCAGCGGCGATTGCCGCGGTAACACCGAGACAGAGGGCGGTGGCTGCAGCAACTAGAAATTTGACCTTCATCATTCTCTCCAAGGCAAGGCCCGCGGGCCGGAAACGGATGGACGAACAAGTATTTGCCGGTTCTTGGCTGCGACAGAAAGTCACAAACGAGTGAAGAGGTCTGTTCGGTGATCTTGTGCACGTGCTGTCGATTTGCTGTCGGTCGCGCGTCAACGCATTGTCAGCGGCGCGAGAGCCAATCAACGCGATTGGCAATCAATCAGGCAGGTTGGGCTTGGGCGTGCCGGGGGGGAAGAAGTTGCCAAGCAGCGTCATGCAAATGACAGTGAGGGGCACGGCCAGCATGGCACCGACAGCACCCCAGAGCCAGGTCCAGAAGACGATGGCGACGAAGAGCATGTAGGAATTCATCTCCAGCTTTCGCCCCATGACCGACGGGATCAGAAGGTTCTCGTAGACGGCATTGACCAGGAAGAAGGCAATGGCCGGCAGCAGGCCGTAGAACATGGTCTCGTGCACCATGAGGCCGGCAATTGCGATGGCGACCGTCACCGTGGCAATGCCGAGAAAGGGCACGAAGCTCAGAATAAAGGAGGCCACCCCCCAGAGCAACGGGCTGCCAAGGCCCCCGATCCAGGCGATGAGCGCCGCAATCAGACCGAAGCTTGAATAGATCGCAATCGCCGTCGCGAAATAGTAGCCCAGCACCGCTTCGACCTGGTTGATCATCCGAATGGCTGCCAGGCGGCGCGGGCGATTGGTGAACACGCGGATCATGGCCCGGCGCAGGGTCATGCGCGAGGACAGAAACAGCATGAGGCTGCCGGCGAAGATCATGATCTGCAGGAGAGCCGGCATCACGCCGGTCGCGAGCGTCGACAGGATCGTGCCCGTATGCTCCATGACGTTATCGGCCGATCCCGGCCCGCGCATCAGGCTTTGCACCGGACGTTCCAGCCATGAAATGCTTTCGAGAAATTGCAGGGTCTTCTCGATCATCTCGGGTGCGTTTTTGATCAGCATGTTGAGCGGACCGGCAATGATCGAGACCAGCAGGATCACGATCCCGACGAACAATCCGGACAGGATTGCTGCCGTCAGCACGGATGGTATGCCCATCGCGCCAAGCCGATCTGCGGCCAGTCCAAGAATGAGGCCAACGACAACGGCAAAGGTGAGTGGTATGAGGATGAAGGAAGCCAGATTGAGCACGGCAATGCCGGCAATGGCGAAAAGACCGATCACGGCCCAAAGGGCGGCATAGTCCAGCCCGGTGCGATGGACCTTCACTTTTCGTTGCGGCGGAGCTTCTGTCGGTACTTCAATGTTCACTGCCGGTCCCCGCGATAACTGATCTGGCGCATTGGATGGAACATGTTCCAACCCGAATGCGCTCAGAAACGTGTCAGGCAGACAGCTGTTCCATCGGTTTGCGCCGAATTTCAGTCGGCGGTGCGCGAGAGGCGGATGCCGATGCCCCAGGGATCGACGAGTTTGTGGACGCCATCCTCTCTCAGCACCGGAATCTCAAGCGCATCCAGGCGGTCGAGGGTGGTGCCCAAGGTCTCATCATCGGTGAAACTCAGATGATAATCCTGCAGGCCGGTCATGCTGTTCTCGCGGACCATGGCGTTGCGACTGTTCCAGATGTTGGCGGCCACGTGATGATGGTATGCGCCGCTGGCAAAGAAGCTCGCGCCGGGATAGCTCGCCATCTTCTTCAGGCCCAGCACCCCCTCGTAGAACCGGTCTGCCTCCGGCAAGCTGCCCACCTGGAGGTGGATGTGTCCAAGGGCTGTACCGTTTGGCGCATGCTGCCAGCTGGAAGGCTTCGCTTCTGCATGAAGCGCATGGAGGTCGAGCCGATGGGTGGCCATTTCGACCGTACCATCGCCATGATAGGTCCATTCGTCCGGGCGGCGATCACGATAGACTTCGATGCCATTGCCTTCAGGATCGGACAGATAGATCGCCTCGCTGACCAAATGGTCGCTTGCTCCCTCGAAGGAGACCCCGAGGCTGACAGCATGGGCAAACCAATCGGCCAGAGCGGACCGATCCGGCAGCAGAAACGCATTGTGGAACAGACCGGCGGCATTGCGCGGCTGACGGGCTGCATCGCCCCTGGTCGTGAGGGTCAGAAGCGCCTTCCGCCCGGTCCCCAGCACCATGCCGCTTGCCGTCCGGTCAAGGACGTCGAGACCAAGAACCTTTTGGTAGAAGGCGCCGACTCTGTCGAGGTCAGCAACGCTCAAATGCGCCGCCTCGACATGCACAGGGCGCGTCAGAGCGAAAGACGGATTGTCCACCGTCGAGGAAACAGTCTGCGTCATGGCCGATACTCTTCGAGTTGATGTTGACTGCAATTTAGCGCAGTCCTTTTGTTCACATAAGGCGACATTTCCTCGACTGTTCGTTCGGTAAAAGTTGACAATTCGATCAGCGCCAACTTGATCCTGATCAATGCGCGCGCCGCTCTCTATGATCATTCTGGAGCCATAAGAGGAAGCATTTGCACAGCCCGAACAAGGAGAGCACCATGTACAAGAACATCGTCGTCCCGGTTGACACCAGCGCCCTCGACAAGGGCGAGAAGATCTTGACGAAGGCGGCTTCTCTGCTTGACGCTGGAGGAACACTGACGCTCGTTACCGTGGTTGAGGATATCCCGGGCTATCTCGCCATCGACGTGCCTGTGGATCTCATCGAAAACTCCATCCGGGAAGCGAAAGCGCGGCTCGTCGGCCTGAAAGAGAAATGCGGCATCGAGGCGAAGGTCGAAATCCGCAACGGACCGCCGGCGCGCGAAATCCTCGCGGCAGCGCAGGAGCATGGTGCGGACCTCATCATCATCGCATCGCATGTCCCTGATTTTTCCAATTATTTCATCGGCGCGACGGCAGACCGCGTCGTGCGGCATTCGAAGATCTCGGTTCTGGTTGATCGGTGACGGCGATGGAAAACCCGCATCAAGCGATGGACACAGCCCATTTCGAGAGCATTCTTCTCGCTCGCAAGGCCGAAATCGAACGACGTCTGAGCAAGATCGAGCATGATCTTGGCACACTCAAAAGCGCCGACAGTGCCGAGCGGGCGACCGAGAGCGAGAATGACGAAGTGCTGGAAGAGTTTGGCCAGGTTGGCGAAGCCGAATTGCGTGGCATTGATGCCGCGCTTGCCCGGATCGAAGCGGGAAGCTTCGGTGCCTGTGTTCGCTGCGACGAGCCGATCCCGCTGGAGCGGCTGAACGCCGTTCCACACACGCCCTTCTGCGCGCGCTGCGCCGCAGACCACTGAACATGCACGAGGAAGAGAAAGGCCGGGGCCAAGCTCCGGCCTTTCTCGTTGAAACGCGTTACTTCTTGCGCATGGCCTCGGCCAAAGCCGCCCCCAGACCGCCCATCGAGGCTTGCTCGGTCTTGGGCGGACGCGCATTGGCATTTTTCATGGCACTCGCATTGCCACGTGCATCGCCGCGCATCGAAGGCTGTTGTGCTTCACCGCCGTCCTTGCGCATGGTGAGTGCGATGCGCTTGCGCTTGACGTCGACTTCGACGACCCGAACCTTCACCACATCGCCGGCTTTCACCACCTCATGCGGATCCTTGACGAAACGATCGGCAAGCTGGGACACATGCACCAGGCCATCCTGATGCACGCCGATATCGACGAAGGCGCCGAAGGCCGCGACATTGGTCACGGTGCCTTCCAGCGTCATGCCGACCTTGAGATCGGTGATTTCCTCGACACCATCCGCAAAGGTCGCGGTCTTGAAGGACGGGCGCGGGTCGCGGCCCGGCTTTTCCAGTTCGGCAAGGATGTCCTTCACCGTCGGAAGACCGAATTGCTCGTCGATGAAGCGCTTGGGATCGAGGCTCTTCAAGGTCGCGCTGTCGCCCATCAGGGCGCGTAGATCACGGCCGCAGGCAGCAACGATCTTCTTTGCAACGCCATAGGCTTCCGGGTGGACCGAAGAGGCGTCCAGCGGTTCCTTGCCGTTCGGAATGCGCAGGAAGCCGGCGCATTGTTCGAAGGTGCGGGCACCGAGGCGCGGAACCTTCAGGAGATCCTTGCGGCTTTCAAAGGCGCCGGTCGCATCGCGATGGGCAACGATCGCTTCTGCCGTCGTCTTGCCGAGGCCGGAGACGCGGGCAAGCAACGGGGCTGATGCCGTATTCAAATCCACACCGACGGCATTCACCGCATCTTCGACGACGGCATCCAGCGAGCGGCCAAGCTTACCCTGGTCGACATCGTGCTGGTATTGGCCAACGCCGATCGACTTCGGCTCGATCTTGACGAGTTCGGCAAGCGGATCCTGCAGGCGCCGCGCGATGGAGACCGCGCCGCGCAGCGAGACGTCGAGATTGGGGAATTCCTTGGCGGCCGTTTCCGAGGCCGAATAGACCGAGGCGCCGGCTTCCGAAACGATGACCTTGGTGGGCTTCGGCGCGGTCGACGGGAACTGCGCCAGCATATCGGCCACCAGCTTTTCGGTCTCGCGGCTGCCCGTGCCGTTGCCGATCGCGATCAGCTCGACATTGTGCTTGCGAATGAGACTTGCAAGTTCGGCCTGCGTACCCCTGATGTCGTTCTTCGGCGGGAAGGGATAGACGGTCGTCATGTCGAGCACCTTGCCGGTGCCATCCACGATAGCGACCTTGACGCCGGTGCGGATGCCGGGATCGAGACCCATGGTCGGCCGCGAACCGGCGGGCGCTGCCAGCAGCAGATCCTTGAGGTTACGAGCAAAGACGTGGATCGCCTCCTCCTCGGCGCGCTCGCGCAGGTCCCGCATCAGGTCGAGGGCAAGCGATACGGAGAGCTTGACCCGCCAGGTCCAACCAGCCACATCCATCAACCACTGATCCGCCGGCCCCTTGCCGGAAATGCCATAGGCGGCCGCAATCATCCGCTGGCTGACCTTGACCGGGCTCGGATCGTCGCGGTCGACTTCGATTGTCAGGGACAGGAACTCCTCGTTCCAGCCGCGCAGCATGGCAAGCGCCCGGTGGCCCGGCATGGTTGCCCAACGCTCCGAATGTTCGAAATAGTCGGCAAACTTCGCGCCAGCCTCGCCCTTGCCTTCGACAACCTTTGAATAGACGATCGAGCGATCCTTCATGTCATTGCGCAGGCGACCAATGAGATCGGCATTTTCCGAGATCTGCTCGGCCACAATATCGCGCGCGCCTTCAAGCGCTGCCTTTACGTCGGCAACCTCTTCCGTGAGGAAGGCTTCCGCAAGCTTTTGAGGATCGCCAGAGCGATCAGCGAGGATCTGCTCGGCAAGCGGCTGCAATCCCTTTTCGCGGGCGATCTCGGCGCGGGTGCGGCGCTTGGGTTTGTAGGGCAGATAGATGTCTTCGAGTTCAGCCTTGGTGGCGACGGAGGCAATCTTGCGCGCCAGCTCGTCGGTCATCTTGCCCTGGCCTTCGATGCTTTCGAAGATCGATTTGCGGCGGGCGGCAAGCTCGCGCAGATAGATCAGCCGTTCGGCGAGATTGCGCAGCTGGGTATCGTCGAGACCGCCGGTCACTTCCTTGCGGTAGCGTGCGATGAAGGGCACGGTTGCGCCCTCGTCCAAAAGGCCAACGGCCGATATCACCTGGTCGGGCCTCGCATTGATCTCGGTGGCAATGAGGGCGGCAATGCTCTTGATGTCGTCGGCCATGGGTCTTCCGTCTGATCGTTGAGGGGCGGACCATAGCGAGGGAATGCGGCAAGGCAAGCCTCGTCAGCCTGCCAGTTTTCGCCTCACGGCCTCGGCGATGAAGCCGGACCGGGTGTAACCCTGACGCTCGGCCGCCTTGTTGAGCCTCATTAGCAGATGCTCTTCCATGGTGATGGTCACCTTCACGGCACGGCCGGCAATATCCACAGGCATCAGCGTAACGAGTTCGGCTGTGGCAAAGTCTTCGGCGAATTCCGGATCGGCCCGCAGAGAATCAAGGCTGCGGAATTCCGGTAGCGCCTCGCCGTCCTGCGCCATCTGTTCGAGATGCAGATCGAGCGTCTCCTTGCCGTCCAACATCAACTCGTCGAGAGATGAGGCAGCCGAGATGCAGCCAGGCAGATCCGGAAAGGAAATGCCGTAATTTTCGCTCTCTCGGTGGATCAGCGCCACGATCTGCATGTCCGATACTCTCACGCTTTCCGGGTTCACGTCGGTGGCCAGGGCCAGCCGGCTTGCCGCCAGATCGAGCGAAGCGTACCGATCGGTATGTCGCGCTTCGGATGCGGCACCGTCACCCGGCCTGGTTTCAAGGGGTGGCGATAGTGTTTGTGGCTGCCCTTCTGTCCGACCTCATACCACCCATCGGCGAGAAGGCGACGGGCACGTCCTGGCTGGTCAAGAACCCCTCCCTCCAATACCTATTAGTAGGTATAGATCGATCCGAGTGCAAGCACATCGCTCATTTCCAAGGGGAGATGCCTGCAAAAGCTTGACCTTTCTCGCCTTCCCCCTTAACCGCCGGGCATTCCCTTGTGGCATTGGAGGCTGGCGATGAAGGTTTTGTTGATCGGGTCGGGTGGACGCGAACATGCGCTGGCCTGGAAGATTGCCCAGTCGCCTCTCCTTACCAAGCTTTATGCCGCACCGGGCAATCCGGGCATTGCCGAAGAGGCCGAACTCGTTTCGCTCGACACGGACGACCATGCAGCCGTGATCGCTTTCTGCAAGGACAAGGGCATCGACTTTGTTGTGGTCGGGCCGGAAGCTCCCTTGGTTGCCGGCATTGCAGACAGACTGCGCGAGGCCGGCATTGCCGTTTTCGGTCCTTCGGCCGCCGCCGCGCAGCTTGAGGGATCCAAGGGCTTCACCAAGGATGTCTGCGCCCGCTTCAACATTCCGACAGGCGCCTATCAACGCTTCAACAATGCGCCGAAAGCCAAGGCCTATGTGCGCCAACAGGGCGCACCGATCGTTATCAAGGCCGACGGGCTTGCCGCCGGCAAGGGCGTGACGGTTGCCATGACGCTCGACGAGGCGCTCTCTGCCATCGACGACTGCTTCGAGGGCGCCTTCGGGGCTGCCGGTGCAGAAGTGGTGGTCGAGGCCTATCTCGATGGCGAGGAGGCGAGCTTCTTCTGCCTGTCCGACGGCAAGTCGCTGCTGGCGCTTGCCACCGCACAGGACCACAAGCGCGTCGGCGATGGCGATACCGGCCCGAACACCGGCGGCATGGGTGCCTATTCGCCGGCACCGGTGATGACGCCCGAAATGGTCGAGCGCACGATGAAGGAGATCATCGAGCCGACCATGCGGGGCATGGCCGAGATGGGCCATCCCTTCCAGGGCGTTTTCTTTGCCGGTCTGATGATCACCGCCAAGGGTCCAGAACTGATCGAATACAATGTGCGCTTCGGCGATCCGGAATGCCAGGTGCTGATGATGCGGCTGAAGAGCGATCTGCTGCCGATCCTTTATGCCTCGGCGACCGGCACGCTCGACCAGGTAACGGCCGAATGGAGCGAGGATCCGGCGCTGACCGTGGTTCTCGCCTCCAAGGGCTATCCGGGCACTTACGACAAGGCGACACCGATCGCATCACTGCCTGAGGTCGGCGATGGCGCCAAGGTCTTCCATGCCGGCACCGCGCTGAAGGACGGACAGCTTGTGGCGACCGGCGGCCGGGTACTGAATGCGACGGCGACCGGCTCCACGGTTGCGGACGCCCAGGCCGGCGCCTATCGGCTGGTCGATGCAGTCGAATGGGAAAACGGTTTCTGCCGTCGCGACATCGGCTGGCAGGCAATCGCTCGGGAACAGCAATGACATCTGAGCGCTGAAACGCCCTCTAGCCGGTCCCAAAGTGAGCGTTTGTTAAAATTTTACCAAACCTCCTGACCGGATTGAAAGGAAACCTGGATAGGGTTCTTCGCACAGAGTGAGGAACACCCCAATGCGCTATACCCTTTCGACAATTGCTTTCGTCGCGCTTGCCGCTTCGGCCGGAACGGCAGCTGCCTCGTCGATTGAAGAGGTGCACGGCAAACCCTTGCGGCAACCGAGCATCGTCACCGTTTCCTGCCACTTTTGCCCACCGCCTGTCGAGCGCCGCAAAAGCGACTATCAGGTGCCCACCGTCAACCAGAGCGGCGAACTTGCCGAAGTGATCGAGGAAGATGGCGCGCGCAAACTGAAGCGCATCGACAATCTGATGGGTGGGTCGCCGGTCCTGTTCATCAGTTCCGCCGAAGGTTGGGAAACGCGCGGCTCCTCCATCATCGCCAGCGCGACAGGCGCACCCAATCAGATCGATACCAATGCGACAGCGGCTGTTGTCGATGGTAGCGAGGGTTCGGATGCAGCATCGCAGGCAACGGTCCAGGGCCTGTCCGACTGAGCAGGAACGAGCCAGTCCGCTGAGCAGTGGGGCTGCCAAGGCGGTTAACCGCAGACACGCCGTGCCAGGATAATCCTGGCCGGTGACCGAAAAAACATCAGGCATCAGCAGATGCTTATTGTGCTGTGCAGCACAAACGAATTCTCCTTAAGATTTTATGGTTATTTTCAGGGTCGAGCGCGATGCAGCGCCGGGCCTGACACGCCCTTCGTCATGTTTATTCTCCCAGCATTCGGACGAAAGTGCGCATCCCATTGCGGGGCTCCATGAACCGTTTGAAAATCTCCTTCCAGCTCATCCTGCTTGTGGCAGGCCTGATGGCCGCCTTTGCCGTTGCAACCTTCTTCCAGGTGCGGACTGCAACGGATACTATCTACCAGCAGCGCCACGAATTGCTGCGCACCCAGGTCGAGTCCGCCTTGTCTCTGTTCAAGGATTACGATGACCGGGCGAAAGCCGGCGAGTTCTCCATCGAGGAAGCGCAGCGCCTGGCCTATGCGCAAGTCGGCAAGATCCGTTTTGAGCCCGATGGCTATTTCTTTGCCTATGACTACGACGTCAACTTTGTCTTCCACCCGAATGCCAAGCTTGTCGGCACCTCGGCCAAGGGCAAGGGCGATACAAACGGGTTCCTCTACCGCGACGAACTGGTCAAGCAGGGACGTGCCGGTGGCGGCTTTGTCGAGTTTATCGGCCCGAAGCCCGGCCAGGACCCCAATGACTACAGCTTCCCCAAGACGACCTATGGCAAGGCATTCGATCCTTGGCAGATCGTTGTCATCACCGGCCTCTACACCGATGATCTGAAGGCAGAAATCCGCTCCAGCATCATCACCACCATCGGCTGGACGACTGGCATCTTCCTGCTGGCGCTGGCGGCCGCCTATCTGGTCATCCGCAACATTACCGGCCCGCTGAAAGCGATCCACAAGGCCCTGGAATCGGTCGCCGATGAGGATGTTGCCATCGCCATCCCGCATACCGACCTGCCGAACGAAATCGGACTGATGGCGAAAGCAACGAAAAGTCTGCAGAACAAGGTTCGCGAACGCCATGCCATGGCGGCGCGGCAGCGCGAGAGCCAACAGGAGCTTGATGCCGAACGCAACCAGAATGCCGAGATGCAGGTGGCCGAAACCCGTCAGCAGGCGCATGTGGTGAAAACAATCGGCGCGTCCCTGAAGCGTCTGGCGGAGGGCGATCTGACGGTACGTTGCGCCGATCTCGGCCCCAACTACGAAGCCCTGCGGCATGACTTCAACGATGCGTTGACGCGTCTCGAAGGCGCGATGGCGAAGGTGAACACCAAGGGCAACGATATCGCTGTTTCCAAGGAAGAAATCCGCCGCGCGTCTGGCGATCTTGCCAGCCGCACCGAGCGCCAGGCGGCGCATCTGGAGGAAACATCTGCGGCTCTTGAGGAGTTGACGGTTGCTGTGCGCCAGACAGCAGAAGGTGCGCGCAATGCAGCCGGACGCGTTGCCGATGTCAGCAGCGAGGCCTCGCAGAGTGACGAGATCGTGACCCGTGCCATCACGGCCATGAGCGGCATCGAGCAGTCTTCTGCCGAAATCACCAAGATCATCGGCGTGATCGACGAAATCGCCTTCCAGACCAACCTTCTCGCCCTGAATGCGGGCGTCGAGGCGGCCCGTGCGGGCGAAAGCGGCAAGGGCTTTGCCGTCGTCGCCCAGGAAGTCCGAGAGCTTGCGCAGAGATCGGCAAATGCCGCCAAGGAAATCAAGGACCAGATCGCACGCTCGTCCGGACAGGTTGAGCATGGCGTTCAGCTGGTGGGTCAGGCGGGAGAGGCCCTGAAGCGCATCTCCACCCAGATCAAGCAGGCAAACGACATCGTCGACAAGATTGCCCATGCCGCTGCCGAGCAGGATGCCACCCTGCGCTCGATCTCGTCGTCGATCAACGAACTGGATACCGGCACGCAACAGAATGCCGCGATGGCTGAGCAGGCGACGGCCTCTGCCAATGTTCTGGCCAATGATACCGGCGAATTGCTGGACCTGATTGGCGGCTTCAAGACGAACCGGGCTTCCTCAGCGACAGAGCCGATGCGCATGGCAAGCTAAGCCAGCCTTGCAACGAAACGACAAGGCCGCCGGAGCAATCCGGCGGCCTTTTCGCTTTTCAGCCGGCCCTTTCCACGCGTGCTGCAAGCCGGTCGAGCTCACGGTCGGAAAAGACCTCGATGCCCATTTGGCGCATGAGAGCGGCCGTGACACCGAAACCCGGATGACGATTGCCAGAGAAGGAGCCGTCATAGATGAAGCCCGATCCACAGGAGGGGCTGCCATCGATGAAGAGCGCTAAGCCGCATCCCTGCTCGCGGGCAAAGGCAACGGCCCTCTTTCCGCCCTCCACGAATTCCGCGGTGACATCGCCACCCGTCACCTCCAGCACGCGAGCGCGGCCGGCAAGCACATCCTGGCCATTCATGCCGCCCTCGATCTCCGCCGGTGGACGCGGCGTCGGCAGACCGCCCGCCTGTTCGGGACAGAAACCGACAAGGCGACCCTCGGCCTTCCAGCGCTCGATCAGCGGATCCTGCAACGGCTTGCCCTTGCCGTCGTAACGCACGGGGCGGCCGAGAAGGCAGGCGCTGATGAGGATCTTGGAGGGCATGGGCTCAATCCTCCAGTTGGCGAGGAAGGTCGGCGCGCTCGTGTAGGATACGGACGACTTCGATGGTGCCGTCGTCCCTAATGACGTAGAAGATCAGATGGGAACCGGAACGGCGACGTCGATAGCCTTCACGAAGCCTATCAGCAACGGCCCCAGAGAAAGGATGGCGACCGATTTCGGTAATCACCTCAAGTATCCGCCTCAGATATTGCTCGGCCTGGACCTCGGACCAGCGATTGCGGGTGTAGTCCCCGATCTTGAGAAAATCTCGCCGGGCGGCGGGACTGAGCCGGATCTCAGCCACGGCTTTTCCATCTTTCGCGAACGGACGCCATGAGGTCTTCCGGTTCGAAGGGCATGGATGGCCCGCTGTTTTCCCCCTCGATCAGGGCTGCGCGGAGCCACTCTATCCGGGCCTGCTCTTCCTTCAGAAGCTTGAGGCCCGCCTCAACCACGTCTTCGGCAGACTTGAACGCGCCGCTTTCGAGCTGCGAATCGATGAAGCTGTCATAGGGTTCGGCGATGGTCACCTGAACGGGCTTGTTCATGCGGATTGCTCCCTTTGGAACTCCGTGATGCTCACACTATCAGCAATGCGTGTGCTGACAAGGACACTCACGCTGCCTTGACGGCGATCTGTACACCGGTTTCATCCTGCAACAAGCGAATGACAGCAAACAGGTTGTCGGAACGCGGGTTTCCCGCAGAACCGAACATGCGCATGAGGCTCTTGGGCGGCAGGCCAGACTTTTTGCCCAGCTCGACAAAGCCGATGGTGGCGTTGATATAGTCACGCAAGAGCGCGCGGCCGGTTTCAACATCGCCTGACAACAGAAGTTCGATCGCCTCGCTGAGTAGCGCCGCGCGAAAAGCCGGATCGGATTGTGCGCGATCTCGAACAGTTTGCTTGAAGTCTCTCGTCAATGCCATCTCAGCCTGCCTTCCGCTTCCTGTATTCCGCCCAGCGGGCATGCGCCGCTTCGATATCGGCCCGTTGCCGCTTCTTCGTGCCGCCTGCGAGCAGAATGATAAGGCGGTCGCCATCCCGGCCAAAATAGATGCGATATCCCGGTCCGTAATCGATCCGATATTCCAACACGCCTTCCCCCACACCCTTGGCATTGGACAGATTGCCAAGCGACATTCGTGTGATGGCCGTCGTCACCTTGACGGCAGCCATGGGTTCCAGCGCCTCGAACCAGAGCCCGAAAGGACTGCGCCCACGCTCGTCGAGGAATTCACGGATCTCCATTGCCCAATGGTGCCACATAAGACACCATTGTCAACAAGGAAAGACCCCGCCGAATGAACTGACCCCCGAAAGTTGGACCTCCAACCTCGGGGGCAGTTCATTCGGCGGGGCCCATTCATCAGGCTGTGATCTTAGAGAAATCCGCGACGGTTGCGGTTGTCTCGCGGATGGCCTTCAGCAGCGCCAGACGATTGGCGCGGATTGCGGCGTCCTCGTCATTGACCAGAACATCGGTGAAGAAGGCATCGACCGGGCCGCGCAGCGTCGACAGCGCCTGCATGGCGGAGCGGAAGTCTTCCAATGCCACGGCTTCAGCAGCGGCCTTCGATGCCGACTGGATGGCGGCAAAGAGCGCCTTTTCGGCGTCGAGCTTCAAGAGCGCTTCCGAGACGCCATCAGCGACGACAGTGCCCTTCTTCTCTTCGGCAGCCAGCAGCTGCGTAGCACGCTTGGTGCCGGCGAGAAGGTTCAGGCCGTCTTCCGAGGTAATGAAAGCGGTGAGCGCCTCGGCCTTGCGGGCGACCATCAGCAGGTCGTCAGCATCCGACGTCAGCACGGCATCGATGATGTCGTGGCGGGCGCCTTGTTCGCGTAGATAGACCTTCAGGCGGTCGTGGAAGAAGGAGAGGAGGTCATGAGAAACCGCATCTGACAATCTCAGAGAATCTTCGAACGCTGTGCGCGTACGCTCGTCCAAGGCCGATGTGATCTCCGGTGCTCGCTCAATGCCCAGATCTACAAGCTGCTGTAACAGTTCTTTGTTTTCTGAAATCGTTGGGAGTATCTGGCGGGCAAATACAGTGTAAAATATGTTCGGCAGCAGACGATAATGAATGCCCTTTTCCAAAATCATCCTGACAACACCCAGCGCCGCACGGCGCAGCGCATAGGGGTCCTTCGAGCCGGTCGGCTTTTCGTCGATGGCCCAGAAGCCGGTCAGCGTGTCCAGCTTGTCGGCAAGTGCAACGGCAAGCCCCACCTTGTCTCCGGGCAGACGGTCGGAGGGGCCGTTCGGCTTCCAGTGGTCTTCGATGGCCGCAGCAACGGAAGCATTTTCGCCCTGCAAAGCCGCATACTTGCGACCCATGGCGCCCTGGAGTTCGGGGAACTCACCGACAGCTTCTGTGCGCAGATCGGCCTTGGCCAGCACCACGGCGCGGTCGACGAGGGCAGCGTCTGCACCGACGATCGGGGCCAGCACCTTGGCGAGTTCCCGGATTCGGGCAACGCGCTCACCCTGCGTGCCGAGCTTGGCGTGGAAGGTTACGTTCAGCGCATCGAGCTTGGCCATGCGCTGGTCGAGCGGCTTGGCCAGGTCGAGGTCGAACTTGGCGGCGGAGGCCTTCAGCGTATCGAGGTCCGGGAGATCGCCCTGATCGCGCTTCCAGAAGTGCAGCGCATCCGACAGACGGGCGCGCACGACCTTGCCATTGCCATGCATGATTTCCTTGCCGCCATCTGTGGCCGCGATGTTGGAGATCAGGATGAAGTGGTTGGAAAGCTTGTCCGTCTCACCCTGCGGGCGCACGACGAAGCATTTCTGGTTGGTCTTGATGGTGAGCCGGATGATCTCGGCCGGGATCGAGAGATAGTCTTCTTCAAACGTGCCGAGCAGGACCTGCGGCCATTCGACGAGGCCTGAGACTTCCTCCAGCAGACCTTCGTCCTCGACCAGTTCGAGGCCGTTGGCGAAGGCAAGGTCGCGGGCATCGTGTAGGATCATGTCCTTGCGGCGATCGGCATCCAGCATGACCTTGGCGCGCTCGAGCTGCGAGACATAATCATCGAAGCGGCGCACGGTGATGGCCTCCGGCGCGTGGAAGCGATGGCCATAGGTGACATTGCCGGCCACGATCCCGTCGATCTCAAAGGGAATGACCTGAACCTCGTCATGCTCCGGGCCGAAGGTGCAGACGATGGACTGCAGCGGGCGCACCCAGCGCAGGCTTTCCGATCCCTTGCCATCGATGCCGCCAAAGCTTGAGCCCTTGGGCATGGAGGCAAAGCCGGAGCGCATCGACTTCGGCCAGGGGAAGGCCCTGACGATGCCGGGCATGACATCGGCGATGATCTCTTCGGCGGCACGGCCCGGCTTTTCCATGTAGGCAACATAAAAGTCGCCCTTCTTCGGATCGGTCTTGACGATCGCTTGGTCGATCGAGGTGAGGCCCGCGCCGCGCAGGAAGCCGTCGATGGCGCCCTGGGGTGCAGAGGTGCTCGGCCCCTTCTTCTCTTCCTTGATATCGGAGGAACGCGCCGTCAGGCCCCGGATATCGAGCGTCAGCCGGCGCGGCGTCCAGTATTCCCGCGCGCCTTCATAGGTCAGGCCCGCATCAACAAGCGCATCCGTGACCATCTTCTTCAGATCGCCGGCCGCCTTGCGCTGCATGCGTGCCGGGATTTCTTCGGAGCGGAGTTCGAGCAGGAGATCGGGCATCGATTGAGACTTTTTCGCTGGTTGCAGAGGGCTGCGGGGGACTTAGCAAGCCACGCGACAAAAGTCATCCATGGATCGGTGTAAAATGGGGGCTGTTGGCGGCCCAGCGATCACCCCCACCCGCCGCTTTGGGGCGACCTCCCCCCTCAAGGGGGAGGTGGAGGCCCGACGCCGGCCTCCCGGACACCCTCCCCTTGAGGGGGAGGGTCGGAGCGAAGCTCCGGGGTGGGGTGACCCACCAAGGATTCAAGGTTTGCCTGGCTGGCGGCGACTGGCAGATTTGGGCTGGGTCCAAGGCGATATCCCGGGTGTCGTTCGAGATATGTCTCACGCTCCCTAACCACGGCGTAGATCGTGTCGAGAACGGCATCGAGTTCCAATAGCACTTCCTGGTTCCAGAAGCGGATAATCTTGTATCCCTGTTGCTCCAGAAAGGCCGTGCGCCTCTCGTCTCTGGAGAGACCTTCTTTTGTGCCGTGCTGCGAGCCATCCAGTTCGATAACCAGCCCGATTTGGTGGCAGGCAAAATCGGCAAAATACGGGCCGATCGGCACCTGACGGCGGAAGTGTGTTCCATGGATCGGGATCCGCCAGAGGTGCCGCCAGAGTTTTCGTTCGGCATCCGTCGACGTGGCGCGAAGGCGCCGTGCGGTCTCCCGCCGAAACCGATCCATAGAAGTGGGTGGCTTTGCCATAGCTGCATTCCCGGAACCGTGAAGGCTCCATCAAATGCTGTATCGCGAGGCCTTACAACTCTGAGGATCAGGGGGATTGTCGGTGTTCCCAAGGTCACCCCCACCCGCCGCTTTGCGGCGACCTCCCCCCTCAAGGGGGAGGTGGAGCTACCACCCTCCTCCGCCGCCACCGCCGCCGCCGCCGCCGGAGAAGCCACCGCCGCCCGAGAAACCGGAAGAGGACGACGAGCTCGAGGGCGGCGGCGTGGGGATGGTGGAGGCGATGGTCGAGGCCATGGAGGATGAGAAGCCGCCGATGCGGTCGCCAAAGCCTCCCGGATTGCTGCCGTGATACCAGCCGGGATTGTAGGCGACCGCTGCAGCGCCAGCGGCAGCGGTGGCGAGCCAGGCTTCGAAGGCCCTGGACCAGGGCTTTTCCACACCGAGCGCCACGGCATAGGGCAAGAGCTTTTCGAAATGGCTGGGCGACATGGTCGGCGCGCCGGCCATGTTCATCCGGTCCTTTTCGGCCAAGGTCAGATAGGTTCTCAAGCCCTCGATCCCATCCATCAGCTTGCGACCGAGCGGAGTGGGCGCGCCCATCAGGAAGAAGAAGAGAAGATTGATTGTCAGAATGCCACCGAAGGCAATCAGGACCGGAAACTGATGGGTGGCTTCGAGATCCATCCACATCGAGATCAGCATCAGGCCCAGCGTCGAAAGCGCAATGAAGCCGATGAAGGCCAGCGCGATGATGGCAAAGATCTTGCTGAATAGCGAACGTCCGCCGCGTAGCGTCTTGACCAGTCCGACGGTGAAGGTGCCGAAAAAGACGGAGAAGAAAGTCGGCACCAGGATCAACGCGTAGACATCCTCGTCCAGATCGCCAAAAACGAAGAGGGCTGCAACCACCGCAATCGACAGCCCGATACCGATCGACGTGTAACCGGCATTGGCCTTGTAGTATTTGTTGCGGTGCTCCTTTTCGATTGCCTGGCGGAAACGATTGCCGACCGATTTCACCCGTTCGCCATGCGCCTTGTCGATCACCAGCTCGTCACCGGCTCTCGGAATCTCCGCCATAAGCGCGGCTTCGCCGGCCTGAAGCCTGCCGTCGACAGGCTTTGCGGTGCGGCGGATGGTGATGCTGCGGTCGAGATCATCGAGTTCGACCAGCCCCCTGACCGCCAGATCGAGAGCCGAGGCCGAAAGGGCCGTCCAGCCTGCGCCGGAAAAGCCCTTGTTGTCGATGTAGTTGACCAGGGCTGGAGAAATGCCATCCGGCGCATCCCAGTGGGGCACGACAACGCCCTTTGCCGGATCTCGCCCGACGGCCACCCAGGAGCGAAGGTAGTAGAGGAAGATGACGGCAAGGCCGCCGAAACCGATGATGGCATTCAGATTATCGCGGATGAACCACCAGGCGCTGTCTTGCGAAGACGGTGCTGCGACGAGGCCCTTGTCGAAGGCCAAAACGATGGTCAGGCCTTCGTTCGGACCGAGGGGCTGTGTGATCTGGAATTCGAGCCCGTTCGATCCGGGGACCTCGCGGGCATTCTGGGCTGTCGAGCCCATGGGACCGGTATAAAAGGTCGTTCGGGTCGGCATCGCGTCATCAGGCAAGGTGACGGTTGCGCTCGCCTTTTCTATCGGGAACATCCAGCCCGTGCCGGTGACGTTCCAGTAGAGTTCGTCGCGATCTTCGAAGTAGCGGATCTGACGACCGGTGCGGTAGGTGATGGTGTAGGTATATTCGCCCCGATCGAGGAGGACATCGGCCGATCCGGTGTAAATGCGAATGCCGCCAGAGATGCTTTCCGTATGATGATCTTCCGGCTCGCCGTCACGCTCGACAGAGAGAAGCTCGAAATCCACCTGTCGGCGGGAACCGCGCGCATCCTGGGCATAGAGCGGGAAATCGCGGAAAATTCCGCGTCTGATCTCATTGCCCTCGGCGTTGACGGTGATCGTCTCCGTCACCTCCATGCCGCCATCGGCGGAAACGGTGATATCCGCATGGTAGTCGCGGATGACCTCCTTGGCCTGCGCGCCGCATGCCATCCAGATGAGGAGAAGGAGTGCGGAACACAGGCGAAGGATGGTCTTCATTTCGGATCGTTCCTCACGAGTTCGACGCCGAGCGAGGCAAGTGCATCCCAATAGCCGGGATAGGTCTTGCCCACACAGGCCGGGTCGAGAATGGTGATGTCGCGGATCTTCAGGCCGGCAAGCGCAAAGCTCATGGCGATCCGGTGATCGGCGAAGGTATCGATATCTGCCGGCAGCGATTGCCCGGCAAGGGCCGGATCCGAAAAGACGAGCAGGTCGTCGCCCTCTTCCCTGGCAAGGCCCTCGCGGATGTTGTTGAGGCCCGTCGAAACGGCACGGATGCGGTCGCATTCCTTCACACGCAGGTTCTCGATGCCGACGAAACGCACCGGGGTCTCGTTGAAGGCGGCAAGCACGGCAATCGTCGGGATTGCGTCCTGCATCTGGCTGCCGTCGATCACGGCGGGCATGTTGGGGAACTGCGCAATGACGTCATAGGCCTTGGCATCCGGCTGGGTAAAATCTGCCGACGGCGTGCCGATATCAATCTGGCCCCTGGTCAGGACTTCCGCGCCCCAGAGATAGGTGGCAGCCGAGGCGTCCGGCTCGATGTGGAAATCACTAGCCGTATAGCCGGTCGGCTCGATGCGCCAGGAGGCGGGTGTCGGCTGCTCGACCCGGGCGCCAAAGGCGCGCATGGCCGAGAGTGTCAGGTCGATATAACCGCGCGCGCCGATATCGGCACCGGCGAGTTCGATCTCGAAGGCTTCCGTTCCACAGGCAGCTGCCATCAGCAGCGCCGAGACATACTGGCTGGACAGGCCGGCATCGATGACGACGTGGTTCTTCTTGAACGCACCATCGGCATCGATGGTGACCGGCGGGCAACCTGTCGGTGCCTCGATGGCGACGCCAAGCGATTTCAGTGCCTCGACCAATGGCTTGATCGGCCGCTTGCGCATGTGTTCGTCACCATCGACGACGTAGCGGCCGTGACCGAGTGCGAGCGCTGCCGTCAGGAAGCGTGTCGCGGTGCCGGCATTGCCGAGGGAGAGCGGCGCGGCCGGTGCCTTCAGTTCTCCGGTACCGGTGACGACGAAGGTGGTCGCATCCGGCTCCTCGACGTTGACGCCCATCTGGCGCAGCGCTTCGGCCATATAGCGGGTGTCGTCGCTCTTCAGCGCACCCGTCAGGCGGCTCGTGCCCTTGGCAAGGCCGGCCAGCAGAAGCGCGCGGTTGGTGATGGATTTCGAACCCGGAGGGCTCACCTTGCCGGTCAGGGCATGGGTGGGCGGCAGGATGGTCACGCTGTCAGTCGTCATGATCTCGGTCTTTCAAACGTCGTCCTTCTTCGGACGTCAGAACTTGACCGTCGGTACCGCACGGTCGGCCTCGTTGGCAATCTCGAAATAGGGTTTCTTCGAGAAGCCGAACTGACCGGCAACGAGATTGGAGGGAAAGCTCTCGACCTTGACGTTCAGGTCACGGGCGGCGCCATTGTAATAGCGGCGCGACATCTGGATCTCGCCTTCGACCGTTTCCAGCGAGCGCTGGAGTTCGAGAAAGTTCTGGTTGGCCTTAAGATCCGGATAGGCTTCGGCGAGCGCAATGACCTTTCCGAGTGCGGCGCCCAGCAGGCCTTCCGCCTGGGCGCGGCCCGCCACATCGCCTGCCGGCACGGCCTGCGCCTTGTTGCGCAGCTCGATCACGCTTTCCAGCGTGCCCTTCTCGTGGCCGGCATAGCCCTTCACCGTCTCGATCAGATTGGGGATCAGGTCGGCGCGACGCTTCAGCTGCACATCAATGCCGGACCAGGCCTCTTCCGCCATCTGCCGCGATTTCACGAGGCCGTTGTAGATGAAGACGAGGTAGGCACCAATGGCGACGAGGATGGCAAGTGTGGTCAACATTCAGCAGGGCTCCCGTTTGCTTGCAGGACGTTAGCGTTTTGGAAACGGATTGTCATGGGTCGACGCGAATTCCCGTGCGCTCACGTGGAAATGAATGAAAATCGGTCAAATTGCGGGACAGGATGGATAAATCTTTTAATTTGTACTGGCTAATATTGTACAAGGCAAAGTTGGGGTTGGGTGGATGCCGTCTCTCGCTTGGAAAGATCTGCCAGAATGGACTATTGTCGCCGACCGCGCCATCCTTCAGGTGGCCGCTTCGGATCGGCGTCTTTCCGACATGCTGACGACAACGGCGGGCATCATCACCGCGCTTGCCGATTTCGATCTGTTACCCACTCTCGCCTTCTACGTGCACGATCCACAGTCCTCCCGATACAGACTGATCCACCATGTGGAAGCCGACGAAATCCGACTGCCGATCGACCTCATCGATGGACGCTTGCCCCTCGATTTTCATCGGAATATGGGGCATTGCGTCTACGAAATACCGTTGAAGCCGCCCTACGGCGACGAGATCAGCGGCACGCTGATCGCTTTCGGCCGCAGCGCAGAGCCGATGAAGCATGAGGTCTATGGCAATCTGGAAATCCTGGCGGCCGAAATCGCCGGCATTCTGGCGAGACGCCACGGGTCGCACATGACCCTTCTCGACATGGTCGAGCTGTCGACGGACGAGATCTACATCTTCGATCCCAAGAGCCTGACCATCATACGCACCAACGCCACGGCGTGCCTGCGGACCGGCTTTACCGAACAGGCGCTGTCCGAAATGAAGCCATCCGAATTGAAAATCGGACTTTCCGAGGCCGATTATCGGGCACGCATCGAGCCGCTGTTGAGCGGGCAGCGCGACAGCGTCCTGTTTGACAGTTTCCAAAAGCGGCGCAACGGTACGGTTTATCCGGTGAAGATTCAGGTCTGGCGCATCCGCGGGCAGGATGCGGATATCTTTGCCGAAGTGGTGATCGCCAGTGCCGACCAGCGCAAGGCTTTCGGGCTTCTGGAACAGGTCTTCGACGCCATACCCGGCGGCATCGGCGTATTCGATGCCCATTCGCGTCTGGTCATGGCCAATCGCCGGCTCTATGACCTGATGAACCTGCCGCCCGAGCAATTCCCGCCCGGCTCCTATTTCGAGGATATCCTGCGCTACAATGTGAGCCGCGGCGAATGGGGCGAAGGCGACCATGAAGCGATGATCCGCGAACGGGTCGAGCAGGCCGAGCTTGGCCTGTCCTACAGCTTCGAACGCGAGCGCACCAGCGGCAAGGTGCTTGCCGTACGCTCCGAGCCGCTTTCAAACGGCGGCTATGTGCTGAGCTACAGCGACATCACATTGCGCAAGCGCGCGGAGAAGGATCTGATCCGCAATCGCGACGAGCTGGAAATCACCGTCCGCGAACGCACTGCCGAGATCGCGGCACAAGCGGCAGCACTTGAAGAAGCGTTGCAGCAGGAAAAGGCGATCAATGCCATGCAGCGGCAGTTTCTGACCATGACCAGCCATGAATTCCGCACGCCACTCGCGATCATCGATGGTGCCGCACAGCGCATCCAGCGGAAAAAGGGCGAGATCGGTGCGCGTTTCCTGGCAGACAAGACCCAGCAGATCCGCTCCGCCGTCGCCCGCATGGTGGAGCTGATGGAGAGCTTTCTGTCCGCCGGCAGCATGGATACCGGCAAGCTCGAATTGACGCTTGTCGAGTGCTCGGTGAAGACGCTGATGAACCAGGCAATCCAGCGGCAGAAACTGTCATCGCCGCACCACCGTTTCGATGCCGATATCAGCGGGCTTCCACCCGTGATGCGCTGCGATGCGCTGGCGATTTCGCAGGTTCTGAGCAATCTCCTGTCGAATGCGGTGAAATATTCGCCGCGCGCGCCAGAGATTGCGGTGCGCGGCTGGACGGAAGATGACCATGCGTTCATTTCGGTGCGCGACTGCGGAATAGGCATCGATCAGGCCGACATCCCGCAGCTGTTCCAGCCGTATTTTCGCGCCCGCACATCAACCGGCATTGCCGGCACCGGCATCGGGCTGTCGCTTGTCCGGCAGATCGTCACGCTGCATGACGGCGACATTTTCGTCGAAAGCCGGCTTGGGGCCGGCTCGACCTTCACACTTGCACTGCCCATCAAGGGGCCGGTCGCACGACCCCAGACACAACAGGAAAACGCCGCCTGACGAAGAAAGGTAACGTCATGATCACCGTCTTATGCGTTGAGGACGAAAAAGACGTCCGGGAACTGATATCGGAAGAGCTGGAGGATGCGGGCATCCGCGTTCTGCAAGCGGAAAACGGCAAGGAAGGGCTCGAACGGATCCTGCACGAGCGGCCGGACATCGTGATCTCCGATATCACCATGCCTGAAATGGACGGGCTCTCCCTGCTCGGCGAACTGCAGATCAATCATCCGGAATTGACCAATATGCCCTTCCTCTTCCTGACGGCTTTGACGGACCGCGGGAAGATGATCGAGGGCCTCGAAGCTGGCGCGGAGATCTATCTCACCAAACCCGTCGACTTCGATGTGCTCATGGCCAAGATAAATGGATTGGTGGTCCGTCTCGAAAACAGGGTCGCGGCAGGGCTGGAGTTTTAAAGATCGATAGCGCCCTCTACGAGTTCATTCTCTAGGCTGACGATATGGAGGCCGTGCATAGCACGCCCTGCTCGATCGAACCTGTGCGCGATTACATCCAGAAACTGGTGGTCCTGATGCTCGTAAGCCCGCCAGAGAGCATACGCCACCATGTCGGCATATTGGACGAGACGGGTCGCCTTGGAATCAACGAAGAACGGCACATCAACCAGATTGCGCGGCTTGCCCCAGCGATGACCATGGGTGCGAAAGTTGAGTGCCAGTTCCTGTAAACGTGTCTCTTTCGTTGATTCATCCATAATGATGATGCCGCGCTGCGTATTGCGGCGGCGATGCATCCGCCTGAGGAAATGATCAAATCGGTTGCAGAGCTGCTCGAAGCAGTACTCCATGACATCCTCATGTGGCATGGCCTCTTTTTCAACGACGATCCCAAACAGGGCCCACTCACCCTTGAGACCATCGGCACAGCGCAGGGCGTCGCAAAGATAGGCACGGCGCGTCTCTTTGGAGCCCAAGCGACGCCATCTATTGCGGCCTGACTGCATCTCGTTGGCGTGAAATTCCAGAGTGCGCGCTTCCTCTGCCACGATGCTACGCGCAAGGTCGTTCAGAAGTAGATCAAGGTGATATACCTGTCGCTCGAACACAGCGATCCCGGCTAGAACGAAATGCCTTTCGCTCTTGTTTGGTATCGAACCTGCGTCATCGACATAGAGAAGATACATGAAGGCGGCCGAGCGAAACCAAAGGCTTCAGTGAACTACAAGGGCAGCTCTCTCGACCGCTCTCTACATATAATAGAGATTGGCACGAAAGTCAATTTCGCGCAATGCGTGCAGACTTAGACGGCCTTGCCGAAGTTGATGCCGCCGGCATCCGTCATGAGGAAGGCTTCGCCGCAGCTCTTTGCCAGCGCGCGGACGCGGCCGATATACGCCTGGCGTTCGGTGACGGAGATGACGCCGCGCGCATCGAGCAGGTTGAAGACGTGGCTTGCCTTGATGCACTGGTCATAGGCCGGAAACACGCATTTGTGGAGGCGCTGATTGTCGTTGTCTGAAGGGGCGCCTGCGGCGAGCAGCGCCTGGCATTCCTTCTCGGCATCGATGAAATGGCGATGCAGCATTTCGGTATCGGCGTATTCGAAGTTGTGGCGGGAATATTCCTGCTCGGCCTGCAGGAAGACATCGCCATAGGAGATCTTCTCTTCGCCTTCGCGGCCGTTGAAGTTGAGGTCGTAGACATTGTCGACGCCCTGAACATACATGGCGAGGCGTTCCAGGCCGTAGGTCAGCTCACCGGCCACCGGCGAACACTCGATGCCGCAAACCTGCTGGAAGTACGTGAACTGCGAGACTTCCATGCCGTCGCACCAGCATTCCCAGCCAAGGCCCCAGGCGCCCAGTGTCGGGCTTTCCCAGTCATCCTCAACGAAGCGGATATCATGCAGCAGCGGATCCAGCCCGATCGCCTTCAAGGAGCCGAGATAGAGCTCCTGCAGGTTCGAGGGGTTTGGCTTCAGGATCACCTGATACTGGTAGTAATGCTGCAGCCGGTTCGGGTTTTCGCCGTAGCGACCGTCAGAAGGACGGCGCGAAGGCTGCACATAGGCTGCCTTCCAGGGTTTTGGCCCCAGCGCGCGCAATGTCGTCGCGGGGTGAAAGGTGCCGGCGCCGACTTCCATGTCGTAGGGTTGAAGCACCGCGCAGCCCTTGTCAGCCCAATAGGCATGCAGCGTCAGGATAAGCGCCTGGAACGAGCGCTTCGGGTCCATGTGCGGGGCAAGGGGCGTGGTCATCGGGCAATCCATCCGCGTTTCATCTCTGATTGGCGCGTCTGGTGCCATGAGGAGACAAAAGGGTCAAGCGCCGGAGGCGGAGATCAGGCGGTTCCGGCGATCATCTTTCCAGGTCCGCAGCATCCTGCAGCTTGCCGACCAGGGAAAAGGACACGCCTTCCGGTTCAAACCGAATGCCCGCCGTGCCGTTAAAGAGATCCGAGACCACCCGCTCCGTCAGGCGCGAACCGAAACCGCGACGGGAAGGCTCGATTACCATCGGACCACCGCTTTCGCGCCAGTCGAAGGTGAAGCCCTGGTCCGGCTGCTGGTCCCAGGAAAGCCTGACCTGACCCTGGGGCACGGAGAGCGCACCGTACTTCGTGGCATTGGTGGCAAGTTCGTGAATTGCGAGCGAAAGCCCGAGCGCCTGCTGCGCCGAAAGATATACCTGCGGCCCGTCGATCAGCACGCGGTTCTCGGCATCGACGTGTGGTGCGACCGCCGTGCGGGCAATTGCCGAAATCTCGGCTGCGGTCACGCTCATACCGGTGAGGACATCCTGTGCCTTGGCAAGCGTCTGGATGCGCCCGCCGATGGTGGCCGCGGCTTCCGGGATCGACGTGGCATTGCGCAGGCTCTGGCTGATGATGGATTGTACCATGGCCAGCGTGTTCTTCATCCGATGCGCCAGTTCACGATTGAGGAGCTTCAGCTCCTCCTCGTGCTTCTGCTGCTGATCGAGATGCGCGCGGGCAACCGTATAGGCTTCCTCCAGGGCTCGCCTGTCGCGTACCGCGGCCGTCGTTTCCGTGACCACGTTGAGCAGACCGGCAACGCGGCCATCGTCACCGTAGAGGGGGCTGTAGGAAAACGTCCAGTAGGTCTCTTCCGGGCAACCGTTACGAACCATGTTCAGGGGCAGGTTTTCGATCCAGGTCCCCTCGCCGGCAAGCGCCTTGATGACGAAGGGCTCCACGCCATCCCACACATCCGACCAGTACTGGCGAAAGGGTTGCGCGAGTGCATTTGCACGGCCACTCAGCATCGGCAGATAGGCGTCGTTGTGGAATTGAAGAAGGTCCTCCCCCCACCAGAAACACATGGGCTGGCGGGACGACAAAACGAGGCGCATCGTGGTTAACAACGCCGCAGGCCACGTCTCCACCGGACCGATAGAGGTCTGCCCCCAGTCGAACCGTTCCATTTCGCGCGCCACCGAACCTGGCAAGGCCCGAAACATTTCCATCGTAAGCATAGACCTCAGAACCAGATATCGACGCCCAAAGCAACGCCTTCACCGGCATTCTCTAGCGCCTTCTCGAAATACGTCAACCGAACGACCGGCAGGCACTGATCCCCTGACCGATCAGGACTGCTGGTCGTGCTTCTTCAATCGGTATTCGCCAGTCACCTCATCCTTGACCAATGTGCCGACAGCGTCGTTTTCCCGCTCCCGTTCTTCGGCACGGGACCTCGCCGCAAGCTTTTTAGCGTCCGCGACGAAGCGATTGTAGAGCAGCCAGGCGCCGCCGACGAGAAGTCCAAGAAATATCAGCTGCGCCAATCAGCCCTCCCTGAGGTCACATCCGCCCGGCTCAGAGGCCGTAGCGGCCCCACATTGCCTTTTCTTCCAGCGTCTCGGCAAGGCCCGCGGCAGCCTGTGCAGCGATTTGATCTGCGCCCATGAGGCCGCCCACACCCGGAGTGCGGCGACCGAAGAGCCCCTTTGGCGCACCGATCAGTTCTATGCGGGCATCAGCCCCGTAACGGGTACGAACCTCGTCGCGCAGGTTTCCGAGACGATCGACCAGACCAAGCGCCAGTCCCTTCCGCCCTGTCCAGAACAGACCGGAAAACAGATCCGGATCATCCGCAAGGACCGTGCCGCGACGCGCCTTGACCATCTCGATGAAGATGTCATGGATCTCCAGCTGCAGGGTTTTCAGATAGTCGATATCGCTTTGCTTTTCAGGCTGAAAGGGATCAAGGATCACCTTGTTTTCACCTGCCGTATAGACACGGCGCTCGACGCCGATCTTCTTCAAAAGCTCCGGAAAGCCAAAACCGCCGGAGACCACGCCGATCGATCCGACGATTGAAGTCGCATCCGCGATAATCTCATCACCGGCAAGCGCGATCATGTAACCGCCGGACGCAGCCACATCTTCGACGAAGACGAGAACGCGCTTCTTCTTCTCCTCGGCAAGTGCCCGGATGCGGTCGAAGATCATGCGCGACTGAACCGGCGATCCGCCCGGCGAATTGATCGAGAGCGCCACGGCCGGGCTGTTTTTCATCGCAAAGGCCTTGTCGAGCTGCTGCGCAACGGAGGCCAGATTGAGCGTCGGGCGGAACTTCGAACCACCGCTCATGATGGGTCCGTGCAGGCGCACGACCGGGATGACTACGCCGTCCTTGCGAAAGCGTTGGGGAACCAGTCGCTTCAAAAACTCTGCCATTGCCGCAATACACTCCTCATCGCCGTTCAAAGCATTCAAGTGAGATGTAAGATGCCGGCGGGCAAACGCAATGGCGGTCCTGAAAAATTAAGGGAAATCAACGCAAACGCGGATAGGCTTTGCGGCCATTGTTCAGGTCGTCGACCACTTTGGCGAAGGCGTGGCTACCGTCCTGATCATGCATCAGAAGGGGCGCGCGCATCTGCAGCCGCGCGCGCGAGCCCTTGATCGCGGTTACCAGAATGCGGGTCGCATTCTCGCCGGCGCGCGGATGGATGGCCGTGATCTCCAGGCCGCCGAACCGCTTGCCACAGGCGTCAATGATCTCGGCTATCGATTGCGGCCTTGCGATCAGCGACAGCTGTCCACCGGGCCTGGCGATGGCACCGGCAGTGCGGATCCAGCTCTCGAAGAGGTTCTCCGTCATCGCATGAGCTTCCGCCTTCAGGCTGTCCGGCGTCTTGCGGTCACCGGGATCGTTGAAGGGCGGGTTCATGATGACGTGATGGAAGCAATCGTCCAGAAGGCCCTGGGCGACCCGTGCCTTGCCGGTCAGGCTGACATCCGCCTCCAGCACTTCGGCCCGCTTGCAAAGCGCTGCGTTTTCCGGCAGCGCCAGACTGCGTCTGGCAAAATCGACCATGTCGGGTGAGCGCTCGACGAGCAGCACCTGAGCCTGCGGCAGCCGTGCAACCACCGCCAAGCCGGCAGCACCCGCCCCTGCCCCAAGATCGGCGATACGGATTGCCCTGTCATCCGCAACAAGAGATGCCAGAAGCATGGCATCCATGCCCGCGCGATGCCCGCGTCCGATCGGCTGAACCAGCCGGAAGGCGCCACGATGAAAGGCGTCGATGGTTTCCCTATCCGTCCCCACGAGGATGGCTCCCCCGAAGTTCAGAGATCGTCGTTGCGCAGTTCGGCACCCAGTCCTGCATCGGTGAGGATGCGGCGGGCCTGATCGACCTGATCTGAATCGACCAGCAGACGGCGCGGCAGCATGCCGAGCGAGCCTTCAAGCGCGCTCATGGATTGATCGGCCACCATGGAGGCGATCCCTGCATCCCGCATCAGGCTTTCGGCAAAGGACATGAGAACTATATCGTTGCTGCGTATGATTTCGTGCATATCAGGCCGAAAACCCCTTTGGCCGCGATGGCGGGACAATTCGCCCCTTGCCGTTGCGGTCTTGGCTTTTTATGGTCGGACACATTTCGAACAGGAGTCCGGTGCGTTGGGCGTAGTCATACCGCTTGAAGACAACAAAAACAAACAGGCATCCATCAAGCCATTGGTGGACCTGACAAAGAGCGGCATGGAGCGCGTCAACCAGCTGATCCTGTCCAAGGCCGGCTCCGATGTGCAGATGATCCCGGAGGTTGCCAATCACCTCATTTCCTCCGGCGGCAAGCGGCTGCGCCCAATGCTGACTTTGGCAACCGCTGCCATGTTCGGCTATGAGGGCGATCACCATATCAAGCTCGCGACCTCGGTCGAGTTCATGCATACGGCAACCCTCCTGCATGACGACGTGGTGGATGAAAGCGACCTGCGCCGCGGCAAGTCGACGGCGCGGACCATCTGGGGCAACCAGGCGAGCGTGCTGGTCGGCGATTTCCTGCTCGGCCAGGCCTTCCGCATGATGGTGGAAGTGGGCTCGCTCGACGCGCTCGATGTTCTCTCGACCGCGGCCTGCGTGATTGCCGAAGGCGAAGTGCTGCAGCTTTCCGTCGCCAAGAACATGGAAACCACCGAGGACGATTACCTTGCCGTGATCCGCGCCAAGACTGCCGCTCTCTTTGCAGCGGCCGCCGAAGTTGGCCCGATCGTCGCCAAGACCGACAAGGCCACCCGCAGCGCGCTGAAATCCTACGGCATGAACCTGGGTCTTGCCTTCCAGCTGGTCGACGATGTGCTGGATTACGGTGGCAAGTCGGCCGAAACCGGCAAGAATGTCGGTGACGATTTCCGCGAGGGCAAGATCACGCTGCCGGTCATTCTGTCCTACCGCCGCGGCACGGCGGAGGAACGCGAGTTCTGGAAACAGTCCATTGAAGGCGGCCAGAGCGACGACGAGCGGCTGGAACGCGCGCTTTCGCTGATTGCCAAATATGGCGCATTGAATGACACGATCCAGCGGGCGCAGCACTACGGCACGATTGCGCGCGACGCCCTTGCGCCACTGCCTGACACGGCTTGGAAACATGCGTTGAACGACGTGATCGACTTCTGCATTTCCCGAGTGAATTGACGCGAGAATGGCGATTGCCTTGTAAGGCTGCTTCAAAAAAGCCATTCTCTAATGAATCACTGTTGCGCATACGCGCGCGCGATGCACGCGCTCGCCCTCGGTTCTGAAAGGCCAAATTCAATGCGGCAAAGTCTCGTCTCTCGTATCCTGGCCAGTACGGCCCTTGTTCTTCTGCTGGGTACGGCACAGACCTCCGTCGCCTTTGCGACCGAGACTGCAAAGGCACAGGAAGCGGAAACACTTGATCTTGCCCAGGTCGATTCCTTTGCCGGCGCCTATCTTGCTGCTCGCACGGCGGAAGCGGACCGTGACTACGACAATGCGGTTCGCTTCTATCAGAAGGCGCTCGAGCTTGCGCCGAACGAACTGGAACTGCAGCAGCGGCTGATGATCACGCTCCTGATGAACGGCCAATTCGATGAGGGCGCAGCCCTTGCCAAGACGCTTGAAAACGACAAGTCCGTCGAGCGCGTGACCAGCGTGACCCTCGCCTTCAAGGCGATCCGCGACGGCGACTTCGAGGCTGCGGCCAAGGTTCTGAACTACAAGGGTCCGAACGACCTCGACAGATTGATGAACCAGCTTCTGATCGCCTGGTCGACATTTGGCGACGGCGACGAGACGAAGGCCATGGACATGGTCAAGAAACTCGATGGGCCAGGCTGGTACGGCATTTTCCGCAACTATAATCTCGGCGTCATGGCAGCGGCAGCCGGCGACGTGGACGCTGCCCGCCCGGCACTGACCGAAGCGATCACCGATCGCAACGGTGGCGCAACGGCCCCGGATACGTTTGCCCGCGCCGTCATTGCGCTTGCGACGCTGGAAGCACGCGCCGGCAACAAGCAAAAGGCACTCGATGCGCTTTCGGCCGGCGACGAGATGATCAGCAATTACGCTCCCTTCAATGCCCTGCGCGACAGGATCGAGAAGGACGAGGAGGTTCTGCCGACCGTTGAAATGGCAGCGCAGGGTGCCGCAGGTGTCCTGTTTTCCATTGGCGGCGCGCTGAACCGCGATGGCGCCGAAGACACCGTGATGATGTACCTGCAGCTGTCACGCGCGCTGGACAAGGATGCTGCCGACACGCTGATCCTGCTCGGCGGCATTGCCGAGAAAGCGGAACAGCAGGACAAGGCGATCGCCTATTATCGCCAGGTACCGGAAGGTTCGCCGATGCGGCGCATTTCCGAATTGCAGCTTGGTCTGACCCTTGCCCAGACGGACAAGGTTGACGAGGCGCGCAAGCATCTGCAGGCCTTGATCGCCTCTGATCCGAATGATGTGCGAAGCTACCTTGCCTATGGCAGCGTGCTCTCGGACGCCAAGGACTACAAGGCCATGGCAGAGAACTATGATCGCGCCATCGAGATCATCGGCCCGCGGCCTCAGCGCAATCACTGGTCGGTCTTCTTCCAGCGCGGTATTGCCTATGAACGCCTGAAGCAGTGGGAAAAGGCCGAGCCGAACTTCAACAAGGCTCTGGAGCTCAATCCCGAACAGCCGCAGGTTCTGAACTATCTCGGCTATTCCTGGGTCGACATGAACCGCAATCTCCAGGAAGGCCTGGAGATGATCAAGAAGGCTGTCGAACTGCGTCCTGACGATGGCTACATCGTCGATTCGCTCGGCTGGGCCTATTATCGTCTGGGTCGGTTCGAGGAGGCCGTCGTCGAGCTGGAGCGTGCCATCGAGCTTCGCGCGGGCGATGCCACCATCAACGATCACCTCGGCGATGCCTATTGGCGCGTTGGCCGCAAGCTGGAAGCGACCTATCAGTGGAAGCGGGCGCTTGCCTCCGAGCCTGAAGAAACCGAGATCCCGAAGATCCAGGCGAAGATCGACAAGGGCCTGCCGGAAATCGAGGCCGATGCGGCCAAGGTTGATGCAAAGCCTGCAGCAGAACCCAAGAAAGACGACAAGAAGACGTAAATCTCATGTCGCTCAATGGGCCAGACACGATGGCGCGCGTCGAGGAAATCGCGCGCGCCAAGATCAATCTCGCACTGCATGTGACGGGCCGGCGCGCGGATGGTTATCACCTCCTCGACAGCCTCGTGACATTTGCCGAAGATGGCGACGAACTTCGGTTCGAGGTGGCGGAGACCGACAGCCTGACGCTGGGCGGTGCCTTTGCCCAAAGCCTTGGTACTGTGCCCCCCGACGACAACCTCGTGATCAAGGCGCGCGACCGCCTGCGGGCGCTGGTTGGAGCATCGGGGCAGAAGACGACGCCGGTTGCCATTCGCCTCGAAAAGACACTGCCGGTGGCGGCAGGCATTGGTGGCGGGTCGGCGGATGCCGCGGCCACGCTGCGCGGCCTTTTGAGGCTATGGCAATGCGATGTGCCACCGGCTTCGCTTCAGACGCTGGCGCTGGCGCTCGGGGCTGATGTTCCGATGTGCCTGATGTCAAAGCCATTGCGGGCTGAAGGCATTGGCGAAACCTTGGCGCCCGTCGCCCTGCCCTCCTATCCGATGGTACTCGTCAACCCCTTGCAGCCTGTCTCCACCCCGGAGATCTTTCAGAACCTTGAACGGCGCGACAATCCGCCCATTGGGCCATTGCCGGAAAGCCCAGATGCGAATGCCTGGCTGCAGAGCTTCGCCGGCCTTCGCAATGATCTGCAGCCGCCGGCCGAAGCGCTGGTGCCGGAAATCGCTGAAACCTGCGGCCTTCTACGCGAGAGCCTGGCGCTTTTTTCCGGCATGTCCGGATCCGGCGCCACTTGCTTTGGCCTTTACGAAAGCGAACGCGCGGCGATGCGAGCCGCACTGGCGCTATCGGCCTATCGACCGCAATGGTATGTACTGTTGACCCACACGGTTGCCGCTGGAGACGGAGATGTGCCATGAGCCGGATTGACGAAAGCCGCCCCTTCCTGCCCGTCGGCATCGCGGTTCTGACCGTCTCAGATACCCGCAGCCTTGCCGATGACCGGTCCGGCGATACGCTGGTTCAACGCATTGAAGATGCCGGCCATCGGCTCGCGGCCCGCGCCATCGTTACCGACGACACGGCGCTGATCCGTGCGCAGGTCGAGGCCTGGACCAAGGATGACACCATCGACGTTGTCATCACCACTGGTGGCACCGGCTTTACCGGGCGCGATGTGACACCCGAGGCGCTTGAACCGCTGTTTGAAAAACGCATGGATGGCTTTTCGGAAGTCTTTCATCGGATTTCCTACGACAAGATCGGCACCTCCACGATCCAGTCGCGCGCGACGGGCGGCGTTGCCAATGCGACCTTTATCTTCGTGCTGCCCGGCTCACCCGGCGCCTGCAAGGACGCCTGGGACGGCATCCTGAAGGGGCAGCTCGACTACCGTCACATGCCCTGCAATTTCGTTGAGATTATGCCGCGGCTGGACGAACATCTGCGACGCGGCGCAACGCCTTAAACCACCCGCGAGGGTTCAAGTCCGCACCTGACGCGCGACCCAGGACGGAATGATTTCACAGGCGAGCCGGCGCGGCTTTGCGACCTGCGTCAACTGCAGCAATTCACCGCCACTGCTTGCCAGCCCCAAAGCCTGCCGCTTTGGCAGAAGAAGACCGTTTTCCAGAGGCGGCCGGCTGCGCGTGAGCCGCCGATAGAAGGGCAGCCGATAGGCTCGCGCCTCGGAAAACCGCGCAGGCTGGGCATTGAGCGCCATGTATTCCGCAATCTCCTCGATCCAGCCCGCGACAAACCGGGCACCGGGTTCGAGAAGCAAAAGCCATTCCCCACGGGCTTCGGCAATCACGGTGCGGATATCCCATTGCCGGTAATAACGGCAACCGGCCGCATCCGCGATGAAGGATGAGCCGTCCGATGCCTCATGATCAAGCACCACGACATCACTGATAACCCCTTCCACCGCACCGGCCACAAGGGCCGCGAGCGTCTGTGCAAGTTCCGGTTCGTGATCGCGGCATTCCATGATGACGGTGAGCATTGCCCATATCTAACGCATTGCACAAACTTTTGCCACAGGCAGAATCCTGAAGTTTGTTCTTGCATTGTTCTCATTTTTGCGGTAGGAAAATAGTCATTGAGCGGGCGCAGATCCCGCGAGGAGCCAACATGACCGAGCTGTCTCTTGCGAGCCAGGCTGCATTTCAGCCCGGCCATACGGCAGATATTGCCGATGCGATGATGAATGCCTCCGGCCTGCGGATCGAGATCGATCGTCGGCGTGGACGTGGTGCAGGCTTGAATCCGTCGGGGCGCTTTGAAGGCCAGGAGCGCGTGGCGTTCGATGACGGTTGGCAGACGCTCGAGGATATGCCGGCCTTCAAGACCGAGGTGCAGGTGGAAAAGCCGCGCACGGTCATCACCCGCAATGAGTCGCCCGACATTCCCTTCGATCGTTCCATCAACCCCTATCGGGGCTGCGAACACGGCTGCATCTATTGTTTCGCCCGCCCGACCCATAGCTATATGGGTCTGTCTGCCGGACTGGATTTTGAGGCGAAGCTGTTTGCCAAGCCCGATGCCGCAAGGCTGCTTGAGCGGGAACTGTCGAAGCCGGGTTACAAGGTGAAGCCGATTGCAATTGGCACTAACACCGACCCCTACCAGCCGATCGAGCGGGAATGGCGCATTATGCGACAACTGCTCGAAGTGCTGGACAAGGCCAACCACCCGATCGTCATCGTGACGAAGTCGGCGCTGATCCTGCGGGATATCGATATTCTGAAATCGATGGCAGCGCGGGGTCTGGTCAAAGTCGGGATTTCGGTAACGACGCTGGACCGCAAGCTTGCTCGAAGCATGGAACCGCGCGCCTCCACTCCAGCCAAGCGGCTTGAGGCAATCAAGGCATTGTCGGAAGCCGGCATTCCGGTGGCCGTGATGATGGCGCCGGTCATTCCCGCGCTCAACGATCATGAAATCGAACGTGTGCTGGATTCCGGCAAGGCAGCGGGCGCCACTGAAGCGAGCTACGTGCTCCTGCGTCTGCCGCTTGAGGTCAGCCCGCTGTTTCGCGACTGGCTGCTGCAGCACTATCCGGATCGCTATCGCCACGTCATGTCGCTCGTGCGCTCCATGCGGGACGGCAAGGACTATGATGCCGAATTCGGCAAGCGGATGAAGGGAGCAGGTCCCTATGCCTGGCAGATCAGCCGCCGGTTCGAGATGGCCACCAAACGCCTTGGCCTGATGCGCCGCAGCCTGCATCTGCGCGAGGATCTCTTCGTCTCGCCGAACAGCGACGGGGTCCAACTGTCTCTGCTGTAGATATTCATGAGCTTCCGGCGCGGTTGTCCGCCGCCTCGCGCCGGATGGTCCCTGGAGCCGCCCCCTTTCGCCTTCATCGCGAATGGGACCGGGGACTTGCAGGAGGTCGGGTGCGCGTGCGATTTCTGCCGCATGAAACGCCGCACGCCACCCGATTCTCCCGGCCTCTTTGCCGAGCTTCCGTTAATGCCGGACTTTTCTTTCGAGCTTCGGGCGCAGTTGCGCGGCACGTGGCCCGTGGCGGGAACCGATGAGGCCGGACGCGGTCCGCTTGCAGGGCCCGTTGTGGCCGCAGCCGTCGTCTTCGAGCCTGACCGGATCCCGGCCGGGCTCAACGATTCCAAGAAGCTGACCCTTCGCCAGCGTGAGGCGCTCTATGAAGAGATCCTGAGCATGGGGGAGGTTGCAATCGCCTCCTCCTCGCCGCGCAGCATCGATCGGATCGACATTCGCAAGGCAAGCCTTGATGCCATGCGCCGTGCCGTGGCGGGCCTGCCGGTTGCGGTGCGCCACGTGCTTGCTGATGGCCGCGATGTTCCGCCGGGGCTCGCCTGTAGCGGCGACGCCGTGGTGAAGGGGGATGCCCGCTCGGTCTCGATAGCGGCTGCCTCCATCATCGCCAAGGTGATGCGTGATCGCATGATGGCGCGCGCCGGTGTCGTCTATCCTGCCTATGGCTTTGAGATCCATGCCGGCTATGGAACCGAGAGGCATCGGAGCGCAATTGCCGTGCATGGCCCCTGCCCTCTTCACCGCATGAGTTTTGGCTCGCTCAAACTTTTTGCATAGACCTGAGGCAACTCGGCCTCTCCGCTGCTTAAAGCGCCCCGCCGAAGCGGCCATCCGCCGCATCGGCCTACCGCTTGTCGGAAAATGGGCGCGCGCATCCACCAGCTAACCAAGCCAAAAAAATGCCCCGGTCGCGATACGACCGAGGCATTTCAAAACCAATTCTTGTTGCCTTAGGCGGCAGCTCAGTTCAGCCGCGCCTTGACCTCGCCGACGGCTGCGCTGAACAGCTGCTGCTGAACGGCCGCATCTGCCTTCTTGGCCAGAACCTTCTCGGTTGCGGCAATTGCGAGATCGACAGCGGCTGCGCGCACGGCGTTGACCGCTTCGCTTTCGGCCTGCTTGATCTTCTGCTCGGAAAGTGCGTTGCGACGGGCAACGAACTCTTCGGTCTTCTGCTTTGCTTCTGCCGTCAGGGCAGCTGCCTCGCGCTCAGCAGCAGCCACGATGGCTGCGGCTTCCGCTTCAGCTTCCTTGCGCTTGCGCTGGTATTCGGCCAGCAGATGCTGCGCCTCTTCGCGCAGACGCTTGGCTTCAGCCAGCTCGTCACGGATCTTGTCGGCGCGGGCATCGAGGCCCTTGGCCATCATGCCGGGAACCTTCAGGAAGGCGAGCAGAACGAAGAAGAGAACAAGGCCAACCAGGGCAAAGAATGTTGCGTCCATGACCCTCAGGCTCCCTGCTTGGCAACGCCGGAAACGGCGGCCTTGATGTCGGCGGCTGTCGCCTTGGTGCCGATCAGCTGTTCGACAATCGAACCGACCGTATCGATGGCGATGGTGTCGACTTCAGCAAACGCCTTGGCCTTGATGTCGGCAATGCGGGTTTCGGCGGCGGCAATCTTGGCGGAAAGTTCCGTTTCGATTGCGGCACGCTCGGCATCAGCCTTTGCCTTGGCAGCATCGCGAGCCGCGGCAGCAATCTGCCCGCCCTTCGCCTTGGCGGCTGTCAATTCACGCTCATAAGTCTCGATTGCTGCATCGGCCTCGGCCTTGAGGCGGGCTGCCTCGTCGAGATCCTGCGCAATCCGGTCATGACGGTTTTCAAGAATGCCACCGACACGCGGCACGATGACCTTCTGCATGAGCATGTAGAAGACCGCGAAGGTGATCACCAGCCAGAGGATCTGGGACGGGAAGGTCGTCGTATCAAACGGACCAAATACGGTCGCGCCGTGGCCTTCGTCATGGGCAACGCCGGTCTCGGTGTGAAGCTGGCCTTCTGCCGGAGTTTCCTCTGCAAAGGCGGGGGTCACAAACATGCTCACCTCCAGGTGTATGCTCAAAATGCGCGGGATCACGGCTGCCTATCAGCAAGCCGTGATCCCGAACTCCAGTCGCTGATTAGACGACGAACAGGAGAAGGAGAGCAACGAGCAGCGAGAAGATGCCCAGAGCTTCCGTAACGGCGAAGCCGAATACCAGACGGCCAAACTGGCTGTCGGCAGCCGACGGGTTGCGCAGTGCGCCCGTCAGGTAGTCACCGAAGATACGGCCGAGAGCGAGAGAGGTGCCAGCCATGCCGAGGCATGCGAGACCCGCGCCGATGTACTTTGCTGCTTCCGCTTCCATATGGATACTCCTTCGAATGGGTTGTTGCGGCTGTTTTTGACACCCGGGTGGCCGGGGCCAGCGACTTTATTCTCAGTGGCCACCATGCACGGCGTCATTCAGGTACATGCAGGTCAGTACCGCGAAGACATAGGCTTGCAGGAAGGCAACGAGAAATTCGAGACCGGTCATGGCGACCGTCATGAGCAAGGGCAAGGCAGCGCCAGCCACACCGAGGGGGCCAAGCGCACCCATGGTGGCCACGAAGCCTGCGAAAACCTTAAGCGTGATATGGCCGGCCAGCATGTTGGCGAACAGACGAACCGAAAGGCTGATCGGACGCGAGAGGAAGGACACAACCTCAATCAGCGATACGATCGGCAGCAGTGCACCCGGCACGCCCGACGGCGCAAAGATCGACAGGAAATGCAGGCCGTGCTTGTAGAAACCGTAGATCAGCACCGTCAGGATGACAAAGAGCGCGAGCACAAAGGTCACGATGATCTGGCTGGTGATCGTAAAGAAGTAGGGGAACATGCCGAGCAGGTTCGCCGTCAGGACGAACATGAACAGCGAGAACACCATGGGGAAGAACTTCATTCCCTTCGAGCCCGCACCTTCGCGCAGCATCGAGGCAATGAATTCATAAGCCATTTCGGCAACCGACTGCATGCGCGTCGGGATCAGACCGCGATTGGCGGTCGAGAAGTAGAGAAAACCGGAAGCGGCCGCGACAGTCGCGACCATGAAGAGCGACGCATTGGTGAACGAAAAATCGATCCCGCCAATTTCGATCGGTACAATCGGCTTCACAAGAAACTGGGAAGTTGGATCGTTTGCCACGCTCTGCTCTTTCGTTTTTGCCGCCGAAGCGGTCACCTTAGTCCCGGATCGACCGCGTCAGCGACCGTCGCCCCTGTCTTTCAAGTCCATCTTGCGGTCTGCCGGATGTGGTGAAGCCACAACCCCGACGACCCGCATGACATTCAGCACGCCGGCACAGAAACCGATCAGCAGCATGACAATCATGCCCCACGGCGACGTACCGACAAAATGGTCGAAAAGATAGCCCAGAATGGCGCCAACAATGATGGCGGAGATGAATTCGCTGGAGATCTTCATCGCCATTCCGTAACCCTTGCGGGTTTCCTCGGCATTGCTCTCCGCGCGTTCCCCGTCCCTGGCCATGCTGTCCCTTTGGGACAGCTCTTCTGCCAGTCGTTTGCGTCGCTCTTCCAGACCTTCTTCCCGGTTGTCCGTCATGGGTTCCCCTGCTCCGCCTTGTTTGAGCCTCAACCTGGCCCGAAACGCATGCAAGAACGGCGGAGATTTACCCCTTCCGGCCCGCTTTGAAGTCGCGCGCACCATAATTTTGAGGCCTTGCATAGTCAAGGCACCGAAGCGCCAAGTTTCACGACAAATTAACCGTTTAATTTCAGCTAGATAGTCGCTTTCTGGCGATTCGCCAGACATGACGGACGACAATTTGGGTCACTTCGTCGCAAGTTGGCATCAGAATCTCGGGATTGCCGAGACCCGCCAGCGCCTATGGCCGTGATCGACGGGGTGTTGGGGCCTGAACCTGTTTGTGCGCCCCTCAAACTTGAAGGGGTTCAAGATCGGAGTGCCTGGATTAGCTCCAGCCGCCGCCAAAGGTGCGGTAGAAGATGTGTTTGCCGATCTTTTCCACCCGCTTCATCGTCGGCCCCCAGTTCGGACGCACATAGGTGGCGTGATAGTGGGTTGCCGATCCGACATCCTTGAACCAGATCTTGCCAGCGGTAACAGCCATGGCAATCTCCTTTGCCACCTTCCAGTGGCGCGGCGAGGTGACGATGTCGGGAATGCGGTCGCAGGCAAACGAAAACTGGCAGCGATTGCGCATATTCTCGTTCTGATAAACGACGCCGCAGATCGTATTGGGATAATGCGGATTGCGGACGCGGTTGAGGATGACCTGGGCGACAGCCGCCTGCCCCTTCACCGATTCGCCGCGCGCTTCAAAGTAGATGCCCTGCGCCAGGCACTTCTGCTCCTTCTCGGAAAAGACATGCGGCGGCAGTGGCGTTGCCGCCCAGGCGTGATCCTTGGGGTCGATCTGCGGCACGAAGCGGCCATTGGCTGCATCTTCGTCCTTCAGGATCGAATCGAAGGGCGAGACGGTTGCGAAGTCAGGCGCTGGCGGGGCATAGGCGGTTGCCAGAACATCAGGCTGCGTGTTGGTTACAAGCTCTGCCACCATCGGCGAGAGCGACGGATCGACTTTTGGCGTATCGCGCCGGAAATAGAAGCTCGCAAGCTCGACCTGTCCCGATGTGGCCTTGCTTTTGACGAAGGCCGAGGGCTCTGCCGTGTCAGGCTCCAGCATGAAGCTGGTGCGTTGCAGGATCGAGCCCGCCGAGAAGGCACGTGGCGGCAGCATGGGCTGCACCACCACAACACGTCCCTTTTTCAGATCGCGCGTGACGCGCATTTCGTCGGGCAAGGGGTTTTCGCTGGTTTTGCCGCCATCAAAGGCAATACGCCGACCATCGGGCAGGATCACGCCGCCGCCTGAGAGCGTTTCGGAACCTTCCGCGGCCAGAAAGGCAAGCTTGGCCTCGTGGATCGAGCCGGCTGGCGTTGCCGTCATCACCATGCGCCAATTGTTGGCCCCACGATCAGCACCGGCAATCAAGCCTGCCAGATCAGCCTGTGCTGCAACGGATGGGAAGATCAGCCATGAGGCAAGACCGAACACCAGCGGCGAAGCCCAAGCCTCCATGCGGGACCGGGCATTTTTCGACAAGCGGGATGAGGAACGCAAAGCCATACTCCGACACAACCGACGCAAGACAGACGACAAGATGAAAGGACTATCTCCCGTTAACCTTGATGGAGGGTTAACATCGCCGGTGATCGGGGTTGGCTTTGTTCCGCCATAGGAAAAAGGCCGGCCAAAGGCGGCCGGCCGAAAATAGTTTTTGACTGTGCCTTAAATCACAACATGCGAGCCAAGCTCGATGACGCGGCTGGCAGGAAGGCGGAAATAGTCCGAGGGATCCGCCGCCGCTTCCGCCAGCGCAATGTAGAGCCTGTCCTGCCAGTGCGGCATGCCCATACCCGGACCAGCAACCAGCTTGCGCCGGCCGAGATAAAAGGAGGTCGACATGATGTCGAACTTCAGCCCTCCCCTTCTCAACGACGTCAAGGCCTTCGACACGTTCTGGCTTTCCATGAAGCCGAACCTGATCTCGACGCGCGCGAAGGCGCCGGACACCTCTTCGACCACGAATCGATCCTCCTCCGCCACCCGCGGCCGTCCGACGGTCTTGATGGTCAGAATGATGTTGCGCTCATGGATGACGTGGTTGTGCTTCAAATTATGCATCAGCGCTGCCGGTGCCCGCGAGGGGTCGCTTGTCAGGAAGATTGCGGTGCCGCTGACCCTCGCCGGGCCATGCTCTGCCTTCTTCTCGATCATGGAAACGAAGTCTTCGAGCGCGATATCGTCACGCCGGGTCTTTTCCCAGAGGATGGCGGTGCCCCGGCGCCAGGTCCACATGATCACGGTGAATGCCAGAGCAAGCAGGACGGGGATATAGCCACCGTCCTGGATCTTCAGGAGGTTTGCTCCCAGAAAGACCATTTCCAGCGAGAGCAGAGGCAGCAGCACCATCGTCGCCGTCAATGCACTCCACTTCCACCTTTTTCGGACAAATTCGAACGCCATGATCGAGGTAACCACCATCGCTCCGGTGACGGAGATCCCGTACGCCGTGGCCAGCGCCTCGGAGCTTTCAAAGGCCAGGACAAGCGCCAGAACGCCGATCAAGAGCAGCGTGTTGACCGAGGGAAGATAGATCTGGCCGGTCTGGCTTTCGGAGGTGAAGAGGATCTGCATCCGCGGCAGGAAACCGAGATGGATGGCCTGGCGCACCAGCGAAAAGGCGCCGGTGATGACCGCCTGGCTGGCGATGATCGTTGCAAAAGTCGCCAGGACCACAATGGGCAGCAGCGCCCAGCCGGGAAACATCAGGAAAAAGGGATCAGACGCCGTTTCCGGATGCTTCAGGACCAAAGCACCCTGACCGAGATAATTAATGACGAGAGCCGGAAAGACGAGCGCAAACCAGGCGAGCTGAATGGGCTTGCGACCGAAATGCCCGAGATCGGCGTAGAGCGCCTCAGCCCCGGTCACGGTAAGGAAGACAGCGCCCAGAACCACGATCCCGACAAACCCTTCGTGCCAGAGAAAGGTGACAGCAAACCAAGGATTGAAGGCGGCAAAGATGCCGACGTCATCAAAGATATGGATGCCGCCGCCGATCGCCATGACGATAAACCAGAGCGCCGTGATTGGACCGAAGAAACGGGCGACAGCCCCCGTCCCGTGCGACTGTATGGCAAAAAGGCCGAAGAGGATGCCGAGCGAGATCGGCACGATAAAGCTTTCGAGGCTGGGCGCCACAAGCTTGAGCCCCTCCACGGCCGAAAGCACCGACAAGGCAGGCGTGATCATGGCATCGCCGAGGAAAAGGGCGGCGCCAATCAGGCCGAGCACCATCAGGATCGGGCCATGACCATTGGCTGACTTCGACAGAAGCGCCAGCAACGAGAGCGTGCCACCCTCGCCGTCATTGTCGGCGCGCAGCAGGAAGAGCACATATTTAAGGGTGACGATGATGGAGAGCGACCAGATCATCAGGGAGATGAGACCGATGACCTCGGCCCGTGCAATGCCATCAGCGCTGATCGGCTTCAGCGCCTCGCGAAAGGCGTAAAGCGGACTGGTTCCAATATCGCCATAGACGACACCGACAGAGCCGAGCGCAAGATAAAGCAGGCGACGTGCGCCTTCCGGGCCAGCCACCGGCTGGCTATCACTAGGGTGCATGGGATCACAGGCTCTTCAGAGCCAGCCTTTCCAACGAAAAAACAGGAAGGGTAGAACGGCGGAGACCAGCATGGCGAAAAGGGCCAGCGGATATCCGAAATGCCAGTCAAGTTCCGGCATGAACTTGAAGTTCATGCCGTAGACAGAGGCCACGAGGGTTGGCGGCAGAAACACCACGGAGGCGATCGAAAAGATCTTGATGATCGCGTTCTGCTCAAGGCTGATCAGCCCGAGAGACGCGTCGAGCATGAAGGTGATGTTGTTGGCAATAAAGGCCGCATGCTCTCCGAGCGATTGAAGGTCGCGCAGGAGCAGGTTGCACAGTTCTGCACTTTCGGCGTCGCTGCGCACCATCGGCTGCGATTGCAGGAAGGCAACGAGGCGCGATAGAGACACCAGACTGTCTCGAACCTTGCTGACGAGCTGATGATGGCTGGCGATATCCAGGAGCTTGCCCTCCAGGAACCGAGGAGCGCGGCGCTTGGCGGCTTTCCGATCAACGAATACCGTCAGCGACAGGTTGTCGAGCCGGCCGGCCAGCGTTTCCAGGACCTCTGCGGTGCGATCGACAACGGCTTCCAGAAGCCTGCAGGCGAGAACCGCGCCGGTGTGTTTTCGTCCATAGCCGCGAGCAAGCGCCTGGATGAACAGATTGAACGCCTTCGGTTCGGCGTAGCGGACAGTGATCAACCGATCCTTGTGCAGAATGAATGCGACATCCGTCAAAAGGGGCAGATCCGTATCGGCGCGATAGATCAACGGCGCCGTCATATAGAGTGCGTCGTCTTCGACATAGAGCCGGCTTGAGGGTTCTATGTCCTTCAACTCGTCGCGCGTTGGCAGGGGAATGCCAAGCCTCTGCTCAACGAAGAGCTCTTCTTCGCGGCTCGGATTGATGAGATCGAGCCAAAGCACGGTATCGGAAATTTCCCCGTATGACGGATCGGGGAGGATCACATCGGCACTGCCGTCTTTTCGATAGGCCCTGATCACCGAGGATCACCTTCGCTTCGCACCGTTACCGGCAAATGCGCGGCACCAAATCACAAGGCCGGGCTGCCCGCCAAGATTATTTTTGCGGGACTGAACTGCAAAACTTGCACGGCACGAAACGAGGCCTACGGCGTTCAAGCCTCTTGCGCCTCTTTGGCGATCCGCTTTCCACGGCCTCGGATGGCGGGTTATCGGAGCGATCAGGGCCACCTCCCGGCGGAGGCGGCCCCTTCTTTTATTCAAAGACGATCGTTGGTGCGGTGCGGGCCGACTTGCGCTGAACCTCGGCCCAGACCTTCTCGGCAATGTCGCGGTAGACACGCGCCTGCGGCCCGTCCGGATCCGCCACCACAACCGGCGTTCCGGCATCGGAGGTTTCGCGGATGGAGATGGTCAGGGGAACTTCGCCGAGGAAGGGCACACCGATCTTTTCCGCTTCCGCGCGCGCGCCGCCATGGCCGAAGATGTCGTAGCGATTGCCGGTATCGGGCGCGATGAAGTAGCTCATGTTCTCGACGATCCCGAGAACCGGGACCTCCACCTTGTTGAACATGTTGAGGCCCTTGCGCGCATCGATCAGCGCCAGATCCTGCGGCGTCGAGACAATCACGGCGCCGGTCAGCGGCACCTGCTGCGCCATGGTCAGCTGTGCGTCGCCCGTGCCCGGTGGCATATCGACGACGAGAACGTCGAGATCGCCCCAGGCGACCTCGCGCAGCATCTGCATCAGCGCCGATTGGACCATGGGGCCGCGCCAGATCATGGCCGTTCCCTCATCCACCAGGAAACCCATGGACATGGCCTTGATGCCATGGTTCTCCATGGGAACGATGATGCGGTTCTCGATCTGCTGCGGTCTACCGGAAATGCCGAGAAGCCTCGGCATGGAGGGGCCATAGACGTCAGCATCGAGGATGCCGACGCGAAGGCCATTGGCTTTCAATCCAAGCGCAAGGTTGACGGCGGTCGTCGATTTTCCGACGCCGCCCTTGCCGGATGCGACGGCGATGATGGCGCCGACACCCGGTACACCCGCCTTCGTCCTTTGCGCCGGCTGTGCTGCCGCCGGTTCGCCGTGACTATGACCCGGCGCGTGGCTGTGGCCATGCGCATGATTATGGGCGTGTTGGCCGGCAGCGGCGGGACGCGGTGGCGTCGGTGCGGAACCCTGCTTGCGTTCGGCGGTCAGACTGACGATCGCGCCCTTGACACCGGGCAGGCCCTTCACCGTGCGCTCGGCGGCCTGACGCAAAGGTTCCAGTGCATCCGCACGGTCTGCCGGAACGTTGATCGAGAAATAGACCTTACCGTCGGAGATGAAGATGTCCGATACCATGCCAAGGGCAACGATATTGCCTTCCAGGTCCGGTCCCTTGACGTTTTCCAATGCCTGGCGGACCGTCTCGCGTGTCAACTCTGTCATGTCTTGCCCTTCATGCCCTGATCTATCCGACTAGATAGTCGAGCAAGAGCACTTCGCCAACAGGCGTTGCGGCCGCAGATGCTCACACCCCCAAAAAGCAAATGCCGTCATGCGGCCCGGATTGACCTCATGACGGCAAATACCTGCGGTCCCCTTGAACGGGTTCCTGCACGTCCCCTCTGGACTTGCAGGAGGAGATGCAGGACTCGTGCCAAACTCGAAACACCCGGCGCGGGAGGATTTTCGCCCACCGAGCGCGCCATCCAAAGGCGACTGCGACGACACTTGCCTAAATAGCAGGCAGGGCGTCGACTACTTGATCAGGCCGAACCGCAAGGCCTTTGCCACCGCCTGGGTGCGATTGACCGCATCCAGCTTTTTCGTGGCGCGGTTGAGATAATGGTTGATGGTGTGCTCGGACAGCGTGAGGATTTCGGCGATTTCAACGCTCGTCTTGCCGGCGGCCGTCCAGTTCAGGCAATCGAGTTCGCGCTCCGTCAACATATCGCCGTTGCGGCTGTCGAGTTCGCGGATTTCTGCCAATTGCTGAAACACGAAGATCGAGAGATAGGTCAGCTCCATCATCTCTTCGGTGGTGAAGGGCTCGCGATCCCCGCCAAAGGAGATCGCTCCGCGTGCCCCCGACGCATCGTGTACCGGAAAATATGCCCCTCTTCCCATTCTAAACCGCAGGAACAGCGTTCTGGAGACTGAAGCGCTGTCGGGGTCTCTGCGCAGGTGATTTTGCTCGACATCATAGCGGAAGGGAATGGATGCCCGCCGCAAATGCGCAAGGACCGGGCTGCCAACGAGCAAGCCACCCTGATCGAATTCGGAAATCAGATCCGACGGCCAGTTGGTGATGATGGAACTGCTGGCCAGGCTTTGCGCCGTGGGGCCTGGAAGATTGACAACCATAAAGGCGCGCGCGCCATAGAGTTCGGTGGCGCGCTTCATGAAACGGAAGACATCGAACTGGGTCCTGAACCCGGCCACTTCGGCGATGAGGGGTTCGATACGATGTGCCGAGATTGTGTCCTGGTCACTCATCTTGGCATCAAGCTCGTCGGACAACGGTATGCACCCGCAGCCAAAAGCCGGCACTCCGCTTCAGTCCCGATCGTCGTCATGTGCGTCGCGAGCATCAATACGTCCACCAATCATGCCGTGGCCCTGCCGCAAAACTGGCGTATCCACACGGTAGAGAAAATAAATTCTTCAATGAAGACATTACCAGTGAATCCGGGCCCCCACAGCCGAATCCCCTTTTAATTGTAGTGGAGAATAAGCCTCAAGATGCACGGGGGTCCAGATGGCCCTTCAAATTTACTGTAAACCCCTGTTACAGCTCGCGCTGTGGCGCAAGACACGCAGCGAACATTATGTCGAGGAGGCAGAACATGGTGGCGGAACAAGCATTTGTAGGATCGGTACTTTCAGGTGAGCCGATGGAGCTCGGCGAAGGCCCCTGCTTCGACCCCCTGGCCGGTCGCCTCTACTGGTTCGACATACTCGGCTCGACGCTCTGCGAGCTCGATCCGGTGTCCGGGGTGTCGGTACAGCATCCCCTGCCGTTCAAGGCGAGCGTCATTGCCGGTATCGATGACAACCGCCAGATGCTGGCATCCGACCAGGGTCTTTATATCAGGGATCGCCAATCGGGCGTTCTGACGCCCTACCTCACCATCGAGGACAAACCCAGCAACCGATCGAATGACGGGCGTGTGCATCCAAGCGGTGCCTTGTGGATCGGCACCATGAGCCGCACGGCTGAAACCGGCGAAGGCGCAATCTACCACGTGGCGGGCGGACGGGTGACGAAGCTGTTTGAAGCCGTCAGCATCCCGAACGGCATCTGCTTCTCGGCCGATGGCGCGACCGGATACTTCAACGATTCCAAGGTCAACCACATGATGCGCGTCGAGCTTGATCCGGCCACGGGCCTGCCGCGCGCAGCACCCAGCCTGTTTATCGACCAGTCGAAGCGCGAGGGTGTGATCGACGGATCGGTAACGGATCTGGAAGGGACGATCTGGAATGCCAATTGGGGCGGCGGGGCAGTCGATCGCTACGCAGCGGATGGCCGCCACCTATCGCGGCACCTGATGCCGGTCAGCCGCCCGACCTGCCCTGCCTTCTTTGGCAAGGATTTCGACCGGCTGGCCATCACGTCCTGCTGGGAAGGCTTGAGCGACGACGAGCGGCAAAATCAACCTCTCGCCGGTGCCCTGTTCGATCTTGGCGTGACAGTCAGGGGCAAGCCCGAACCATACTTCAAACCGTGAGGATAATCTGACCGGGTGCGCCAAGTCCGAATTGCGGGCTTGGTTCCCTGTCAAATTGAAAAAATTCCTGGAGAAAAATAGGGAACGAAGACGGACGATAGCCATTCTCCTCTCGAACCGACGCGGCGGCAGCCACTCGCAGCCAAGTCATTCCAAAGACTATGAGAGGAAAGGAACCCATTATGAAAACGTCTTTCAAGGCCCTCACCGCAGCTCTCCTGCTCGGCTCCACCGCTCTTGCACCTGCAGCCTTTGCGCAGGACGCGACCACCGCGACACCGCCTGCCGCAACCGGCACTGAAGCTCCTGCCGCTACGCCTGTGGCACCTGACGCAACGACCGGCGCTGCTGGCACTGCAAACACGACCGCAGACGCCGCGACGTCTGGCACCGCAACCTATCTGACCGCGCAGGCTGAAAACCACATCAGCGTTGACGACTTCATGGACGAAGCGATCTACACGGCCGACAACGAATCCATCGGCAATGTGAAGGATCTGCTCGTTGAGCGTGACGGCGGCATCGTCGCTGCAGTTGTCGGTGTTGGCGGTTTCCTGGGCATCGGTGAAAAGGATGTCGCCATTCCTTTCGACAACATCTCGATCACCCGTGAAGAAGCCGAAGCTGATGGTGAACCGGGCGATGCCCGCCTGACCACCACCGAGACCGCAGAAAGCCTGCGCAATGCTCCGGAATTCATGTCGCTTGACGATCAGGCCGACGACGCCGCAGCATCGACCACGATGACTCCTGCGACCGACAGCTCGACAACCTCGTCGACGACGGCTCAGTAAAGTGAGCTGACAGGAACGAGGGACGACATACTCGGTCCCATGGGCGGCGCTTCGGCGCCGCCTTTTGTTTGTCCGGAAAGGTTACGCAGAAGCGCGATCGATCATCGCGAATTCATGATGGCGGTCGAGAAGATAGCGCAGGGTGGCGGCGGTATCGGCGGGCTTGCCGAAGTAATAGCCCTGCCCCATGCCACAGCCGAGCTGACGCAGGGCGTTCGCCTCCGCCTCTGTCTCAATGCCTTCCGCCACGACTTCCAGATCGAGCCCATGGCACATGGTGACGATCGCCCGCACGATGTGTTCGGATGTCCGGTCCGTCGTGATTGCCGAGACAAAGGCACGGTCGATCTTGACCTTGTCGAAGGTGAACTCTCTCAGGCGGCCAAGGCTGGACTGTCCGGTGCCGAAATCATCAAGCGAAATCCGGATGCCGGCATCCTTCAGCTCGGCTATGATGCGCCGCGCCGTATCGGCCGACGACATCACCGCCGTCTCGGTGATCTCCATCTCCAGCCGCCGCGGATCAAATCCGACGCTGTTCAAGATGGACAGCGTGTTGAAAGATGTACGCGGATCCATCAGCTGGACCGATGAAAGGTTGAACGACAGAAACAGGTCGCGCGGCCAGGCAAGCGTTGCCTCCGCCGCCTTGCGCAGCAACGTTTCAGACAATGTATCGATGAAGCCGCGCTCTTCGGCCAGCGGGACGAAGACAGCCGGCGAGACGAAGCCGAGATCGGGGTCGATCCATCGCGCAAGCGCCTCGAAACCCACGACGCGTTCATCGCACAGCCGCACGATCGGCTGGAAATGCACGTCAACGGTATCGTTGATGATAGCGTTGCGCAGTGCCTGCTCAAGCTGCGTTGCCTGGCGCATCTCCTGGGCAATCTCGCGCGAATAGACTGTAATTTGCCCCCTGCCCCTGCGCTTGGAGCGATAGAGCGCCGTCTCGGCACTCTTCATCAGGTGCTCGAACTCGTCTCCGGCAAAGGGATAGACGGCAAAGCCAAGCGAGGCGGAAAGGCGAACATTGCGATCGCCAAGATCATAAGGGGCAGACAGGACATCCTTGATCAGCTGGCCGGCGCGTTCTGCGCCGTTGCGTTCAAAGACGAGCGGGAAGATCACGGCAAATTCGTCGCCGTCGTGGCGGGTCACGGTTGCACCGTCCGGCACGCAGGCTTTCAGCCGATGCGCGACCTGACAGAGGATTTCGTCGCCCGCGTCCTGACCGAAGAGATCGTTGATGGGCTTGAAGCCGTCCAGATTGACGATGCCCACGGTGAAGGGAGCCGGATCATCGGCACGATCCGCAGCCAGTTGGCACACCTTGTCACGCAAGCGAAACCGATTGCCCAAACCGGTCAAGCGATCGGTATAGGTCAGATGAGACTGGTCTTCCTGGTCACCCTGCGCGGCCTTGATTCCTGCGGGACCCATTCACTCTTCCTGGTACGGTTCCTTCCACATGTACCAGAATGCAGCGCAACACTTAACAAACACATAGCACTGCAGTGCAAGTCCTGAGGCGAAGTGCCCCGATTTGATGGAATTAAGCCACTTTGGCCTTTAATCGTCGGGCGTGACGGTCGATAACCTGGTCAATGATGTCAGGACTGAGCGGTTTCAGGATCACATCGTCCATTCCCGCTTCATGGCAGGCCTCGCGATCACGATCATAGGCGTTGGCAAGCACGCCGATGATCGGCACATGTCTGCCGCGCCCGGCTTCCTCTGCTCGTATCCGGCGCGCCGCCTCCAGGCCGCTGATCCCCGGCAGGGTGAGATCCATCAAAATGAGCGAGGGATTGGCCTGTCGCCAGGCGGCAACGACATCCTCACCATTGGCACAGATCCGATAGGTATGACCCAGCCCCTCGAGGATCTGCGAAAAAACGATCTGGTTGATCGCATTGTCTTCCGCAACGAGAATGAGGGGGGCAAAACCAAACTCCTCGGCGTTCTGGCCACCGAGTGAGGGTTGAACGTTCGCTTGCGGTTCTGCCTCGAAAGATCGGCCGATTTCCGTCGAGATTTCCCAGTCATCCTCCGGCTCGGGTGCGGGCTGCAGCCCAGTCAGCCGATCCAGAATGGAAAAGGCGAGCTCCGATGGCTCCTGCCCCTCTTCGACGAGGAGATAGTCGATTTCCTGTGCCTGGATCAGCCCCAGGCCAACAAGATCGCTCCTTCGGTCGATCAGGACAAGATCGATCGTGACGCTCACCGACCGGGCAACATCGAGAAACGCTTCCAGTTCGTCGTCGCTTCTGACGCAGCAGCAATCGACACCGAGAAGGCCCAAGAGATCGAGCGTCGTGTGCTCGAAGTCTGGTGACTGGCTGACGACAAGCGCCTTTCGTCCGGTGAGCGGAACCGAGTTCCCGGCGCGGCTCTCCGCCTCCCGGCTCAGGTTGTCGCGGGCGGTCGACGCGGAACGGACCGGCGTTTCCGTCGCGGCACCGGCCTGGTCGGCAAGGCTTGCCACGACAAAGTACCGTCCGGGCTTGCCGACGCGCTGCATGTGCAACCGTGTCAGGCCTTGTGGCTTGCCGCGCGCCTGCAAGGGCAAGACGCGCGCGGCACTGCCACCCTGTGCAAGCATCTCCTGCGACAATTCCTTGATCTGGGTGGCGACCACATCATCGAACAGGGCATGCAGTGTGCTGCCAAGCGCGTGCTCGCTGCCAATCGACAGCCGATCGCAAAAGGCCTTGTTGACGGCAACGACATGAAAACTGCGATCCTGCACGAAGACGGGGTGTGCGAGATTGTCGAGGATCTCTTCCGTCAGCTGCACCCGCTCGACATCGGCACGCCACTGGTCCTCCCGGCGCTTCTGCTCCGAGATGTCGGTCATGACGCAGAAACCGTAGCCGGACGCCAGGCGCCGCTTCGTATAGCGGGTCCAGCGTTTGCCGTCCTCGCAGGTCTGCATTTCAAAGCGCTCGCGCCAGTGGGCTGCCACCTGCCGCGTCAGCCATTCGTCGCGCGTCAGCGTCTGCTCGTCTGCCTGTCCCGGCACAAGATGATGCCAGCCGGCATCATAGGCCGCACCCAGAACTTCGCGAAGCCGCATTCCGACGGTCAGGGATCGTGCCGAAAGGCCAAGATAGCTTGCCGCCGAACGGCTGGCGAAAACGAGCACATCATTTCGGTCATAGACCAGAAAGGCCGACTGCAATGCGTCGGAAACCGCCTCCAGCAAGGCTGACTGCAGCGGCGCCTGATGCAACAATGCTGCAACCACCCCGTCATCGCTCTCGCCCAAAACCGCTGGCAACTCTTTCACACTTCAGCCTCTGACAACAGCACGTGATGCGCGTGGGACGCGCGTTCCCCAGGGGATGGCGGCAACATGCCAGACGCGCTTGACGGGCTTACGGACTGTTCGGAACGCTCCGGCGCGCGCTCCACCGCCGGTCGAAACCGCGCTCTGGACATGTCAAGTTACCGGTCAAACTAGAGTGACCCCGTTAAGATGGGTTTAATAGCTGCGGCAAGAAGTGGAGAGCTCCGTTTTAGCCCTTTCCGTCGGCCGCCGAATCCCCGAAAATGGGGCATGATCATCAAGCAGCTTTCAGAAACACTGATCAACCAGATCGCGGCCGGCGAAGTCATCGAAAGACCGGCAAGTGCGGCCAAGGAATTGATCGAAAATGCCATCGATGCCGGTGCGACCCGTATCGAGGTGGCAACGGCCGCCGGCGGCAAGACGCTTCTGCGCGTCATCGACAATGGCTGCGGCATGACGCCCGACGATCTCGAATTGTCGATCCGGCGTCACTGTACCTCGAAACTCAGCGAAACGCTCTTCGACATCCGCTCGCTCGGCTTTCGCGGCGAGGCCCTGCCATCCATCGGGTCGGTGGCAAAACTCACCATTACCAGCCGCCCGCACGGTGCCACCTCCGGTTCCGAGATCGCCGTCGTCGGCGGCAAGGTGGGTGCGGTCAGACCAGCACCTGCCAATCCGGGGACCACGGTCGAGGTTCGCGACCTATTCTTTGCCACACCGGCGCGGCTGAAATTTCTGAAGACCGACAAGGCGGAAACGGGCGCCATCACCGAGATCGTAAAGCGCATGGCGATTGCCTTTCCGGCCATCCGCTTCGTGCTGTCGGGCACGGATCGCAGTACGCTCGAGTTTCCGGCAACCGGGGACGATCACCTGGCGCGCATCGCCCAGGTCTTGGGTGCTGACTTCCGCGACAATGCGATCGAACTCGATGCCGAACGCGAAGGCGTCGCCCTGACCGGATATGCCGGGCTGCCCACCTTCAATCGTGGCAATTCCGCCCATCAATATGCCTTCGTCAACGGACGTCCGGTGCAGGACAAGCAGATCCTCTCGGCCATCCGTGGCGCTTACGCCGAAACCGTGCCGCATGGGCGCTATCCGGTGGCCGTGCTGTCGTTGAAACTCGACCCGGCGCTCGTCGACGTCAATGTGCATCCGGCAAAATCGGACGTACGCTTCCGCGATACCCAGCTGGTGCGCGGGCTAATTGTCGGCGCCATTCGACAGTCTCTTCAACGCGACGGCGACCGGGCTGCAACGACCGGGGCCGGCGGCATGCTGCGTGCCTTCAGACCCGGCTTCAGCCCGCAGCCCGCGGCAAACTGGTCTGCCAACGCCTCGCCGTCCAGACCGCTTGGCTTTTCGGCACCCGCCGTCTCCTCATATCCTCATTTCCCTGCACCGCAAAGCGGATCGTCGATGCGCCAACATGGGTTTGCAGAGGCTGCGCAATCCGCCTTTGCAAGCCTTGCCGAACCTGCCGCGCGCGCAGAACAGGCACCGCGGATGACCACCGAGATGGAAACGCCGGCGAGCTACCCGCTGGGGGCGGCGCGCGCGCAGGTCCATGCCAATTACATTGTCGCCCAGACCAGCGACGGGCTTGTCATCGTTGACCAACACGCCGCGCATGAGCGGCTGGTGTTTGAACAGATGCGCAAGGCGCTGACCGGGCGCCGCCTGCCCTCCCAGGGTCTGCTGATCCCCGAGATCATCGACCTGCCGGAAGAGGATTGCGACCGGCTGATGGCCCATGCCGAGGGTCTGGAGCAATTGGGGCTGGCCATTGAGCGTTTTGGTCCCGGTGCCGTTGCGGTGCGGGAAACCCCGGCCATGCTCGGTGAGATGGATGCCGTCACGCTGGTCAAGGATCTGGCCGACGAAATTGCCGAATGGGATACGTCGGAGCGACTTTCCGCCAAGCTCGAGCACGTCGCCGCGACCATGGCCTGCCATGGCTCCGTGCGCTCCGGTCGCCAGCTTCGGGTGGAAGAAATGAACGCGCTTTTGCGGCAGATGGAACAGACGCCGGGGTCCGGACAATGCAACCACGGTCGCCCGACCTATGTCGAGCTAAAGCTTTCCGACATCGAGCGGCTGTTCGGGCGCAGTTGACGCACGTGGGACGTTTTGCCCTTTCGGGCTTCAATTCCGCGAAAGGGCGCTGTATTGCAGTTTCCAGACAGACGGCGCAGGAGAAAAGTGATGAACCGTTTCGAAGGCGGCGGCAGTCGCGAGGCAAAGATCCGCTATCTTGACGGCGACTTCCAGATCCTGTCGCCAGGACAGACTGTGACATGCGCCATTACCGGCAAGTCCATTCCCCTCGACGAATTGAAATATTGGAGCGTCCTCCGGCAGGAGGCCTATGCGGATGCGGCGTCCGCCCTTGAGGCCGAAAAGCGCGCCGGCGCGCTTCCCAACCAGAAGCGCTGAGCACCTTTACTTCAAAAGACGCGCGCGGCAGGCCGCAATGGCCTGATCGATGATGCGCGAGGGCGCATCCGGATCGTTGAAATGCATGTCGACGTCGACCACCCTTGCCTTCGACAAGAGTTCGGATGCCCGACCCGGCGCCCCCAGCAACCGCACCTGATCCTTGGCCGTCGTGACGAGCAACAATCCCTGAGCCTCCGCCCTCTGGAGGAGATCGGCAAGATCGTCATCGTCCATCAGATGGTGATCCGGGAATGCCTGCCTGTCGACGATCTCGGCGCCCATGCCCTCGAGGGTGCGGTAGAATTTCTGCGGATCGGCAATACCAGCAAAGGCGAGCACCCTCTTGCCGACGAGGTCGCCGGTGTCATGGGGCTGGACTTGCGCCATCAGCACCGGCTTGCCGCTTCTTGCTGCCTGCCGGACAAACTGGTCGGCCGCATCGCCATGGCCGACTTTCAGGATGGCATCGAGATGGCGCATCTGCACAAGGATCGGTGCACGCACGGGACCGGCGGGCACGATCGCGCCATTGCCGATGCCCCGAAAACTGTCGATGACGATCAGGGCGTAGTCGACCGTCAGCCGCGCGCTTTGAAAGCCGTCATCCATGACGATCAGGTCGCAGCCAAGATCCACCAGCGCCTGCGCACCGGCAACCCGTCGCCTTGAAATGACCGTGGGTGCCTCCCGGGCCAGCAGCAAGGGCTCATCGCCCACGGCCGTTGCGCGGTGATGATGCGGGTCAACGACGGTCGTCACGTCGAGCGTACCGCCATAACCGCGGCTCAGGATGCCGGGACTGTGGCCTTTTTTCCGGGCTTCGCGCACCAGCGCAATTGCCGTTGGCGTCTTGCCCGCACCACCTACCGTGAAATTGCCGACACAGATGACCGGAACCGAGACGCTCTGGCGGCGGCGGCGCGCCATCAACTGACCCGCGACCTGACCGTAAAGGGCGGCAAACGGCCAGAGACCCCATGCCTGCCAGCCTTTGCGGGTCCACCAGAATGGCGGTGCTTCAGAAACCATTATTGCCTCAATGCGCTGATGCCGGCTGCCCGACCTTTATTAGCCCGACAAAAAGCATTGCCACTCGCGAACGGTCAAGCGCAAAGGTCACACCACCAGGGGAAGTATCAGGAAAGGACAGCCTCAAGTTCGGTGATATCGGCAAGGATAACATCCGAATGCATTTCGAGCGTGTCGCGCGTGCCGGTGCCCGAGAGAACGCCAACCTTCAAACCGGCGCCTGCAGCCTTGCCCATCAGGAGATCATGATTGTTGTCGCCGACCACGGCGACCTGCTCGGGGTTAAGCCCTGTCGATCGGCAAAAGCCGAGCACCATGCCAGCCTCGGGTTTCGGGCCATGGCCACTGTCATAGCCTGCGACATAATCGAGAAATGGCAGAATGCCGAAGCGCTCCGCGGTGATCCGGATCGAGCGCTCGTTGTCGCTCGAGGCAATGCCAAGGCGGAGGCCGCGGGCGGCGAGCCGCTCGAACAGCGGCAGAAGTTGCGTGATGGCTACGGAGGATTTCGCGGCTTCGGCGAAGAAATCATCGATCCGCGCGACAAGCTCCTCAAGCACGATCGGTGAGCCTCCGGCCGACATCGCTTCCGCGATGTCGCGGGTATTGCCCGCCGCAAACATGCTGTCTGGCCGGATTGCGCCGGTCACCGGGTCCATGCCGCAGATGTGAAGCAGACTTCCGGCAAGGTCTGCATCGCCGTCTGCGGCGAAATCGGCAACCTGGCGGTTCACCGGCCCCCAGCTCGCATCGAAATCGAGAAGCGTTCCGTCCTTGTCAAACAGAATGCCGGCGATGGCGGGCTGGCGGCTCATGTCAATCCTTGTGCGGTCTCAGTTTGTGCCAGCCGCCCGGGGAACGAGTTTTGCCTGAACCGACAAGGGGCTGATATGCGCTTCCAGCCCCTTCATGGTTGCTGCGAGCGCGCCTCGCATTTCCTGCGTGGTTTCAAGTCCTGCGTCAATCATCTTGGTGCGCGCAAGGTCGTTGGTCAAAAGGAAATGCACGGCCTTGGCCAGCATTTCAGCATCGCGAACCACGCGGGCCGAGCCCTTGCGGACAAGCTGCTGGTAGGCGTCGCGAAAATTGCTGACCTTCGGTCCAGACAAGACGGCACAGCCGAGCATGGCCGGCTCCATCGGATTCTGGCCGCCATCGGCAGTGAGCGAGCGACCGACAAAGGCAAGATCGGTCAGACGGAGGTAAAGCCCCATCTCGCCAATGGTATCGCCAAGGAAGATGTCGGTCTCGTCGGTGATCGGATCGTTGCGCGTGCGGCGTGCGACCACCAGACCCTTTTCCTTGAGCATGGCCTCGACTTCATCGCCGCGCTCGGGATGGCGCGGGACGAGGATGGTCAGTAGCCCCGTATGCGCTTTGAGCGCCCGGTGCACCATGGCGACAATCGCCTCTTCGCCGTCAAAGGTCGAAATCGCTGCCCATGTCTTGCGATTGCGGATCTGCACATTGTAGCTTGCCCGCACCACGTCATCGCAGGGCGGCGCATCGCTGTCGGCTTTGATATTGCCGGAAACCTGCACCGGCCAGGCGCCAAGATCGCGGAAATTCTGGCCGTCGAGATCGGATTGCGCAATGACCAGAGCCAGCTTGCTGAACAGCGCCTCAGCAACAGGCTTGTAGCGCATCCAGCGCTGGAACGAGCGATCCGACATGCGCGCGTTCACGAGGATTTGCGGGATCTGGCGCTGGTTAAGTTCGGCAAGCGTGGTTGGCCAGATTTCCGACTCCACGCCAATCGCCACATCCGGCTGCCAGTAATCGAGGAACCGTTGCACGGCGGGCCGGAGGTCAAGCGGCACATATTGATGGATGACGGTATCGCCCAGCCTATCGCGGGCAATTTCGGCTGAGGTCACCGTGCCCGTGGTCAGAAGAACATGGATATCGCGGCGGCGCAGCTCCCGCATCAGCGGAATGACCGCCATCGTCTCGCCTACGCTTGCGGCATGCAGCCACAGGAGCGGACCTGCGGGACGCTCCCGGCTCGGATAGCCGAAGCGTTCGTTGAGGCGAGCCTTGTCTTCCTTGCCTTTGCGCGCACGTTGAAAAAGCCACGGCCTGCTCAGGGGAAGAGCGCCCTGCCCAACCCAGCCGTAGACTTTCAAGGCGAACGATGCAGCAGCCTCGCTCGCGTTCATTTACGTGACCTGCTCATATTCATAGACAATGCCATTCTGCCCTCAAGATCCGGGCTGCGCAAAAACGGAAAGCAAGAATACTTAGGTGAAAAAGTGTCCCTCTCGGGGCAGCGAATATCAGAGTGTGACCAAAGACGCGCAGCGCCTAGGCTTATTTCTCCGAAGGATTGAGAAGGCGGTGCATGTGCACGATGAAGTAGCGCATATGCGCGTTGTCCACCGTGGCCTGCGCCTTCGACTTCCACGCGACAAGCGCGCTGGCATAGTCCGGAAAAATGCCGACGATATCGAGACCGTTCAGGTCGCGAAACTGAACATTTTCCAGGCTTTCGAGTTCGCCGCCAAAAACGAGATGGAGAAGCTGCTTGTTTTCTGTCGAATCAGTCATTTTCAGGTCTTTTTAATGGGAATTTCGGTTACCCCATCCTCTGCGCGATTTCGGCGTCAAGGTCAATCCCGTTGAATTCAGGTGATATTGCCTAAAATAATCGGCAGCAGATGCTCAGACGCCGCACACAACTCTGGATGAGAGACAAGCTCGCGATTGTAGAGAGGACGTTCGCCCGTGAGATCCGTGAGCTTGCCGCCGGCCCGGGTCAAAATAAGGTCGGCTGCAGCCAGATCCCAATCATGGGAATCGCGCTTCACCAGCGTGCCGTCGATGCGACCATCCGCCACGAGTGCCAGGCGATAGGCAAGCGATGGGATATGCTCGACCCGCTCGATCTGCGGTCGCAATTGGGGCGAAAAGCCGGCGATCATATCCTGGGCGGAGGCAAGCTTCAGCTTGCCCGTCGCATCGGCTGAAGACACCGAAATGACAGTGCCATTGCGCCGGGCCGGACCATCGACCGTCGCGGTGAAGATCTCGTCCAGCGCCGGCGCCACCAGAACGCCGGCCACGGGCTGACCGGCATGTACCACGGCAACGCTGACACACCAGGTCCGTCGGCCGCCGATGAAGGCGCGGGTGCCATCGATGGGGTCCACGACAAAGACGGTCTCGCAGGCAAGCCGCGCCCGATCGTCTTCCGTCTCTTCCGAGAGCCAGCCATAGTTCGGACGCGCGGTGCGAAGCCGCTCTTCCAGCACCGCATTGGCGGCATAGTCTGCAGCGCTGACCGGCGAGCGACCCTCATTCTTCCACCAGACCTCCGGCGACTGACCGAAATGCGACAGCGCAACGTCCCCGGCAGCCTGCGCTGCCTCCAGGATCAGGGCGAGGTCTGCATCCCAGCGCAGCGTGTCGGCAACGGACGCCATAAACTGGCCCCCAAGCTCAGAGACCGGCAAGGGTCATGCCCTCGATGGCAAGCGTGGGGGCGGCAACGCCGAATTTGCGGTCGATGTCGTTTGCCACCGTGATCCGCATGAACATGTCCTTCAGATTGGAGGCGAGCGTGATTTCCGACACCGGGAAAGTCAATTCGCCGTTCTCGATCCAGAAGCCACTGGCACCGCGGCTGTATTCGCCGGTGATCATGTCGACGCCACTGCCGATCATGTCGGTCACGTAAAGCCCCGTGCCAACGCTGCGGATCAGATCTTCCGGGCTGACATCGCCTGGCTCCAGGGCAAGGTTTGTCGAGGATGGCGAGACAGAGGGTCCGCCACGGACACCGCGACCATTGGTCTTGAGACCCAGCTCACGGGCGGTCGACGAGGAGAGGAACCAGTGCTTCAGCACACCATCCTCGATCATGGTGAGCGCCCTGCCCGCCACGCCTTCGCCATCGAAGGGGCGCGAGGAGGAACCGCGAACCTTGAGCGGATCATCGGTGATGTTGAGGCCTGATTTCAGCACCTGATGGCCCATCTTGTCGCGCAGGAAGGAGGTTTTGCGGGCAACCGACGCGCCATTGATCGCACCGGCAATCGTGCCGACAAAGCCGCGGGCAACGCGCGGATCAAACACAACGGTCAGGTTGGAAGCGGTCGGCACCTGGCGCGGATTGAGGCGGCGGATTGCCCTCTCGGCCGCCCGTCTGCCAATGTCCTCGGGCGCATCGAGGTCGGCGACATAGAGCCGGCTGTCGAAATCGTGATCGCGTTCCATCTTGGTGCCTTCGCCGGCGATGACGGCCACGGATCGCGAGAAACGCGAGCCGGCATAACTGCCGGAAAAGCCATGCGAGGTGACGAGCACGAGGCCTCCCATACCCGCAGATGCCCCTGCCCCCAGCGAATTGGTGATGCCGTCAACCGACCTTGCGGCCTCTTCCATGACCAGCGCATTTTCACGCAGCGTATCGGCCGAAACTTCGGTTGGATCGTAAAGCTCGAGATCGCGAATCTCGCTCGCGAGATCGGCCTCATCCGCGAGACCCGCAAACGGATCTTCGGGAGAGACTTTCGCCATGGCAACGGCGCGCTCGGCGAGCTGGGCAAGATCAAAGCCCGGATTGGCAGAGACACTGGCGACGCGATTTCCGATGAAAACGCGCAGCGAAAAATCATCGCTTTCAGAGGCCTCGGTGGATTCCACCTTGCCCAGGCGAACGCTGACGCCCTTGGAGCGCGAACGCACGACAACCGCATCCGCTCTGTCGGCGCCGGCTTTCTTTGCGAGGTCAACGAGCTGCTCGGCACGATCGAGGAGCTTGGCAGAATCAATCTGATTGGACATGAATTGGCCTTTCGTTCCCGCACCATTTATTGTGCGCGGCAAAGTGCATCAAGGGCGGTGGCGGGATTTCCCGTTCACGAGGCCGGCATGTCCGGCAAAACAGAGGGAAGATAGCCGTGGCAGGTGGCGCAAGCGAGGCATTATTCTCACAACCATTGCTGCTTCTGGGAGGTGCCGTTGTCGCAGCTCCCCTGTTTCGCAAGCTTGGTCTTGGTACCGTTCTCGGCTATCTCGCTGCTGGCGTGGTCATCGGCCCGGTCTTGCATCTGATCAGCGGCTCCGGCGACATTCTCGCGGTTGCGGAACTGGGCGTGGTGCTGCTGCTCTTCGTCATCGGTCTCGAGCTGAAACCATCCCGGCTTTGGACCATGCGGCGCGACATCTTCGGGCTGGGAACGACACAGGTCGTGCTGACAGGCCTCATCCTCACCGCGATTGCCAGCAGCTCCGGTCTGCTGGAGTGGCGTGGCGCACTCGTGGCGGGTTTTGGTCTTGCGCTCTCGTCGACGGCCTTTGCGCTGCAATTGCTGGGTGACTACGGCGACCTCAACAGTGCCTATGGCCAGCGCTCCTTTTCCATATTGCTGTTTCAGGATCTCGCCATCGTGCCGCTGCTTGCCATGGTCTCGGTGCTCGGCGGGCAAACCGGAGAAACCGACCAGTCCGCCCTGTTGCAGGTCGGCATTGCGGTTTCTGCCGTGGTCGGAATGATCCTTGCCGGTCGTTACCTGCTCACCCCGCTGTTCCAGGTGATCGGACGAACAGGGGCCCGCGAGGTGATGATTGCTGCGGCCCTGTTTGTCGTGCTCGGCTCCGCCTACCTGATGCAGCTTGCCGGGCTGTCGATGGCCATGGGCGCATTCCTGGCCGGCGTGATGCTGGCGGAATCCTCCTATCGTCACGAGCTGGAGGCCGATATCGAGCCTTTCCGTGGCCTGTTGCTTGCCCTCTTCTTCATGGCGGTCGGCCTATCCCTCGACATCCAGGTGATTGCCGACAACATCCTGCTGATCGCGATTGCCGTTCCGGTGCTGGTCATCGTCAAGGCCGTGATCCTTTACGCCATCTGCCGGATCGCAGGTTCCGCGCATCAGGCCGCCGTAAAGGTCGCCGTCTTGTTGCCGCAAGGCGGGGAATTCGGCTTCGTGCTGTTTACGACGGCGGTGGCGGCAGGCGTGCTGAACGACGGACAATCCTCTCTGCTGATCTCGATCGTCACCCTCTCCATGGCGGTCACGCCGCTGACCGCCGCGATCGGTCAAAGGGTCGTCGCGCCCACGGCCCATGAGGTGATGGATGAGGATTTCGAAGGGGCTGGTTCCGATGTCCTGATGGTCGGCTTTTCACGCTTTGGCCAGATCGCGGCGCAGATCCTGCTTGCCAAGGGCCGCGATGTCACCATCATCGACGACAGTCCGGATCGTGTGCGCCAGGCCGCGACCTTCGGCTTCCGCATCTATTACGGCGACGGAACACGGCTCGACGTCTTGCGTGCAGCCGGCATCGAGCGCGCCAAGATCGTTGCGATCTGCACGCATAAGAAGGAAATCACCGACCGCGTTGTCGACCTGATCCGATCCGAATATCCCGATATGCGCCTTTATGTGCGCTCCTATGATCGCGTGCATTCCCTGGAGCTCAGGGCGCGCGATGTCGACTACGAGATCCGCGAGACCTTCGAATCCGGTCTGCTCTTTGGCCGCCGCACGCTGGAGGGGCTGGGCGTCTCCGAAGACGAAGCCTTTGAGATTTCGGAAGACATTCGTCGTCGCGACGAAGAGCGGCTCCGGCTTCAGGCGCAGGAGGGCATATTGGCCGGGCGTGACCTCATTCATCGCAGACCCGTCAACCCCGAGCCGCTGATCAAGCCGAAACAGGGCACAGGCACAGTCACGGAAATCAAGGCGAACGAACTGACCTGAACGGCTCAGTGGCGGAGGAAGTCTTCCACACGTGCCGACAGGTCACGCTTGAGCGGCTCCTTCAGTGCCTCGCAGACCTCCAGGACCTGTCGCGCCTTGAAGAAGTCGAGAACCCGGAACGTATTGACCTCCGGCTTGATATAGATGTCCGGACGGCAGAGCTTCATCTTCAAGGCGACATGCGACTGCATCATCAGCTGCGAGGCACCAAACAGACTGTCCATCCGGCTTGGCACCAGCGAGCCATCGCCTTCCGGCGCACCGATGACATCGACAGCGACGAGAATATCCGAGTGGCCAACCAGATGATCATAGGGCACCGGGTTGAAGATGCCGCCATCGATCATCAGCCGGCCATGGATCACGACGGGCGCAAAAAGCGCCGGGATGGCCGCGGACGCGGCCAGCGCCTCAAACAGATCGCCGCTTTCACACAAAAGCTCGCGCTGCCCGTAATAATCGGTGGCGATGACCTTCAACGGGATCTGAAGACCCAAAAACTCCTTCGGCAAGAGCGGCGGGAGAAAAGCCCTGAGCAGCGGCGGCAGGTTGAACTGGCCGAGGCGAAAGCCACCGAGCGCATCGCGGATCGTTGAGGGCCGCAATCCCCAGAAGCGGTTCAGCACCAGGGATCGGTTGTCCGCCAGCTCCAGCGTGTAATCGCGGATCTCTCGGCCCGACATGCCGGCTGCATAGGCAGAGCCGATAAGCGCGCCCATGGAGGAGCCGGCAATCAGGTTGGGCCTGATACCGAGCTCGTCAAAGACCTCGAGAACAACAATATGTGCAAAGCCGCGCGCGCCGCCGGCACCCAATGCCAGGCCGACAGTCGGCTCGGAGGCTGATGCGACGGGCAAGGCAGCGGTCGGTGTGGTCGTATCCATCAGAACCTGCTTTCCGGGAAGGTTCAGGAAGCCTTATAGGAAAAGAAGTACATTTTCGTGTCACCGAAGGCGCGGTCTTCGAGGAAGCGGAATACCGGGTCGACCGAGACCTGCACATCGCTGCGCTCTTCAAGGATGGCGAGTGCGCCGGGCGCCAGCCAGCCGCCGGCATGGGCGGCAAACAGGGCTTTTTCGCCCAGGCCCTTGCCATAGGGCGGATCGGCAAAGACCAGCTCGAACGGCTCGATGTTGTTGGCAGGACCGAGATCGGTCGCATCCCGACGCAACATGCGGGCGCGGCCATGCAGGCCGAAGGCCTCGATGTTTTCCCAGAGCAGACCGCGACCTTCGACGCTGTTTTCGACAAACAGCGCCGATTTGCAGCCGCGCGACAAGGCCTCTATGCCGACGGCACCAGTCCCGGCAAAAAGATCGAGGATCTTGGTGCCATCCAAGACGCACGGATGCGCATGGGAGAGAATGTTGAACAGACTCTCGCGCGTCCGGTCCGTGGTCGGCCGGATATCATTGGATTTCGGCGTGGCCAGGTTGCGGCCCCGAAACTCTCCGCCAACAATGCGCATTGCGGCTTACCTCTTGCCCTTCGGAGCGCCTCGGCCACCGGCGGGGCGACCGCCGGATCCACCACCAGGCTTGCCGCCAAACGACTTGCCGCCGGAAGGCCCACCGGAGCGACCGCCGGGCTTGCCGCCGAAGCTCTTGCCCCCGCCCGGCTTGCCGCCGAAGGATTTGCCACCCGGCTTGCCGCCGAAGGGCTTGCCCGCGGGGCGATCACCGGCTGGACGATCACCAAAGGACTTTTCGCCGAAGGAGCGGCCGCGCGGCTTGTCGCCAAAGGGCCTGTCGCCACGCGGCTTATCCCCATAAGGCCTGTCGCCGGCGGGACGCTCGCCACGAGGACGCTCCGAACGATCGTCGCGGGCCGGCCTGTCGCCGTATTCCTTGCGTGGGCCACGGTCACCAAAATCCTTGCGCGGCGCGCGTTCTGCACGGTCACCACCCTCGCGGCGCGGGCCGCGGTCGCCATCTTCGCGGCGTGGGCCACGGTCACCGAAGTCACGGCGGGGGCCGCGATCACCAAAATCCTTGCGTGGGCCGCGGTCATCCCCCTCGCGGCGCGAGCCGCGGTCACCGAAACCACCGCGCTTGTCGTCACGACCGCTCTTCTTGTCGGGACCGTCGGCGCGGATCCAATCGCCCTCTTCATCGCGGGCGCGGGTGATCTGCACTGTCGAGGTCGGGCGGTCGTCGTAGCGGCTTTCCGTCTTTGCGGCGCGCGGATCGGGCTTGCGGCGTGCGGCGGCAGCTGCCGCCTTCTCGCCGAGCGGCCGGGCGCCGGGCGCCATCCAGACATTGGCGGTGCGGCCCTTGGTATTGGCCGTAGCGCGCTTCGGCTTGTCGCCGAACTTGTCGCTGCCCTTGGCGGCATCGTCGCGGCGGGTGTCGAGCCGACCGAGCGCGCGCTCGCGCCGGTCACCCTTGTCGGACCAGTCCTTCTGCGGGGCACGCTTCTTGTCGGTCGGACGGTCATCGCGCGCCCATTCGGCCTTCGGCTCGCGGGCAGGCTTTTTCGCCGGCGCATCTTCCTCGTCGACCTCGGCCCCATGGCTGTAGATCGGCGCGTCGAAATTGGCCTTGGCATCCTCGATCAGGCGGGGCCCGAGCTGGTCACGCAGCATCCGGCCGCGCACTTCCACCACCTGAGCTTCCGGCAGGTCGCCCAGCTGGAAGGGGCCGTAGGAGATGCGGATCAGGCGGTTGACCTCGAGGCCGAGCGCGCCGAGCACGTTCTTGATCTCACGGTTCTTGCCTTCGCGAAGACCCATGGTGATCCAGACATTGTGGCCCTGCTTGCGGTCGAGCGTCGCGTCGATCGCGCCGTAGAGCACGCCGTCGACGGCAATGCCTTCCTTCAGCGCGTCCAGTGTCGGCTGGTCCACCTCGCCATGGGCGCGCACGCGGTAGCGGCGCAGCCAGCCGGTGGTCGGCAGTTCCAGCACGCGGGCGAGACCACCGTCATTGGTGAGCAGCAGCAGGCCCTCGGTGTTGATGTCGAGGCGGCCGATCGACATGACGCGCGGCAGGTCTTCCGGCAGGTTGTCGAACACCGTCGGGCGGCCTTCCGGATCGGAATTGGTCGTCACCAGACCGGCCGGCTTGTGGTAGAGCCAGAGGCGCGTGCGCTCGATGCCGCGGATCGGCTGGCCATCGACCTCGATTGTATCGGCAAGCGTGGCGTTCAGCACGGGGGTGTCGAGCACCTTGCCGTTGACCGAAACGCGGCCCTCCATGATCATGCGCTCGATATCGCGCCGCGAGGCAACGCCTGCGCGCGCGAGCAGCTTGGAAATGCGCTCGGGCTTGACGGCCTCGCTGCCGGAAGGCGCTTCGGCCTTGGCGGCACGGGGTGCGCGGGCGGGCTTTTCGGCGAATTCCTCGCGCGGCTTGCGGGTTTGCGGCTTGCCGCCGCGGTCAGCGGGTTTGCCCGCCGGACGCCTGGACTTGTCTTTGAATGTCATTTGCTGTTTGCCTGTCGTTTGGGCTGTCGTATCAGAGCGCGCGGTCCGGGTTAAGCGGAAAGTTGAGGCATGCTGAAGACAAACGCCTTCATGGAGGCGGCTTTCGAAGAAGCGCGGGCGGCAGGTGAACGCGGCGAGGTGCCGATCGGCGCGGTGATCGTGCATGGAAACGAGATCATTTCACGAGCGGGAAACGAAACGCGGGCACTCAACGACGTCTCCGCCCATGCCGAAGTGCTGGCCATCAGGCGTGCAGCTCAGGTGCTTTCCGATGAACGGCTCATCGATGCAGACCTCTATGTGACGCTCGAACCCTGCACCATGTGCGCCGCCGCGATATCCTTCGCGCGCATCCGCCGGCTCTACTACGCGGCGCGCGATGCCAAAGGCGGGGCCGTTGAAAGCGGCGTACGCTTCTATACGCAACCCACCTGCCATCACGCCCCGGAGGTCTATTCCGGGATTCGCGAGACGGAAGCCGCCGACATGCTGCGCGACTTCTTCCGCGAAAAACGGGACTAGAGATCAGTTTGCGGCGCCTTCGGCAAAGGCCTTGAGCTTTTCGCCCGTCAAACGGTAGCGGATCCATTCCGTTTGCGGCTCGGCGCCAACGGCGTCATAGACCCGGATCGCCGGCTCGTTCCAGTCGAGGACGCTCCATTCGAAACGGCCGCAGCCGCGCTCGACCGCAAGCTTTGCCAGATGGCGCAAAAGCAGCTTGCCGGCGCCGCCGCCGCGATGATCCGGCGCGACGTAGAGATCCTCGAGATAGAGACCGTTCTTCGCCTGCCATGTGGAATAGCTCATGAACCAGACGGCGAACCCCGCAGGCACCCCGTCATGCTCGAGAATGGCCGCCTCGGTGACGGAACCCGGTCCGAAGATCGAGGACAGGATCGTCTCCTCCGTCGCCTCGACCTCATGTCCTGCCTTCTCATAGACGGCAAGTTCGGTGATGAAGCCGAGAATGGTGCCGGCATCGGCTGGTGTTGCGGGGCGGATGGAAAAGGCCATGGACAATCCTTGCAAAGAAAAAGGCAGGGCGTTTCCGCCCTGCCCTCACACTGTCGAGCGGCTGCAGCTTATTGAAAGGGCTGCCACCAAGAATTGTTCTGCTGCGCAGATTTGGCTGCCTTCTTGCGGCGCTTTTCCTTGACCGCTTCCGGCTCGCCGAGATCGTCCACCGAGACATCAGCCGTCTGGCGATACTCGGCCGGCGGATCGGAGAGGAGGCGACGTTGATCGAGATAGGCGCCCTTCTGCAGCTGGCGCGCCTCTCGGAAGGCCTGCCACTTCTGGGTTTCCGTCATTGTGCCGGCCGTGCCGTAACCGGCGAGCAGTGGCGAGCGATAGCGCGGGTTGTCGGCATTGGCATCGGCCTCTGCGACCAGACGCTCGCGCGCCTCTTCCGGCGATTCCACCCATTCCGGATTATTTTCGCGGTTGGCGACGGAAGCCTGCGGCTGTACCAGCGCTGCCGTCTGCGTTCCGCCCGGGGGCAGGACGAGATCGGGACGCGGATTGTACTTCGTGCCCTTGTTGGCGGGTTCCTTGGGCGCCAGCGAGACGGCCGAGCCGACGTCATCGACCAGCTGCTCCATCGCCGTCTTGTCAGTGCCGTAGGTCGGGCTGCCGACGCAGCCGGAAAGGCCGGTGGTGACCGCAAAAAGGCCGGCCAAGCCGACGCCAACCCTGAACAGATATGCCGAATTCATGAATGCCTACCAGCCTCGCCGCATAACCTTGGTCGTGCCGAATGTGATGTCTTCCACCCGTGCGGGCAGAATTCGGCCAATTTCAGGCAGTTTTACCGGATGGCGGACAAAAGCGCAAACCATCCGGTAACTTTTCCTCATTTCAGCGCAGCAAGCTCTCGCAGCGCCTGCGCATCGCGGGCCGAAACATCGGGATAGTCCGGATCCGAGCCGACGTCCCGGGTGATTTTCCAGGAGCGGGCACATTTCTGGCCTTCGGCGAGCTTCGGCTCGACCGCGACCTTGGTGCCATCGTCGAGGCGGAAGGCTTCCGCCGGGCCTTCGCCTGCAACCACCTTAATATCGGAAGTGATGCAGATCTCGGCGAAGTCGAGACCTTCAAGCGCCTTGATCAGGTCGCTATCGGCAATGTGGACGACCGGGGCTGCTTCCAGCGAGGAGCCGATGCGCTTTTCCTTGCGCTCGACTTCCAGCGCGCCGGTGACGGCACGGCGGACCGTACGCACGGCCTTCCACTTTTCGGCCACCGCCTCGTTCGACCAGTCGACCGGGATTTCCGGGAACTGTTCGAGGTGGACGGATTCCGCCGAGGGATCACGCGAGAGCCATGCCTCTTCGGTGGTAAACGGCATCATCGGCGCAAACCACAGGACCAGGCAATCGAACAGCTTGCGGATGACGAAGAGGGCCGAGCGGCGCTTCAGGCTTGACGGAGCGTCGCAATAGAGCGTGTCCTTGCGGATGTCGAAGTAGAAGGCCGAGAGTTCGACATTGGCGAAATCGCTGAGAGCGCGGACGATGCGCTTGAAGTCGAATTCGTCGTAGCCCTTGCGCACGATCTGGTCGAGTTCGGCGAGCCGATGCAGCATCAGCTTTTCGAGTTCCGGCAGATCGGCATAGGCGATCTCGTCGCCATGGTCATGGGCGAGCGTGCCGAGCATCCAGCGGACGGTGTTGCGGATCTTGCGGTAGGCGTCGATATTGGTCTGGATGATCGTCTTGCCGAGACGCTGGTCTTCCCAGTAGTCGGTGTTCATGACCCAGAGACGCAGGATATCGGCGCCCGATTCCTTCATCACGTCCTGCGGCGTCACCGTATTGCCGAGCGACTTCGACATCTTGCGGCCGTCTTCGGCCATGGTGAAGCCGTGGGTGACGACGGCATTGTAAGGCGCACGGCCGCGCGTTGCGCAGCTTTCGAGGAGCGAGGAATGGAACCAGCCGCGATGCTGATCGGAGCCTTCGAGATAGACGTCGGCCGGCCATTTCAGATCCGGGCGGTCTTCCAGCGTGAAGGTGTGGGTGGAGCCACTGTCGAACCAGACATCGAGGATGTCGGTCACCATTTGCCAGCGCTCACCGTCATGCTCGGAACCGAGGAAGCGCTCCTTGGCACCTTCCGCGAACCAGGCATCGGCGCCCTCCTTCTCGAACGCCGCGAGGATGCGGGCGTTGACCGCCTCATCCTTCAACACATTGCCTTCGGCATCGGCGAAGACGCAGATCGGCACGCCCCAGGCGCGCTGACGCGACAGCACCCAGTCCGGACGCTGCTCGATCATGGCGCGAAGACGGTTCTGGCCGCCAGCGGGCACAAAGCGGGTCTCATCGATCGCCGACAGAGCGCGGCTGCGCAGCGTCGTGCCGTCGCCGAGTTCCTTGTCCATATAGACGAACCACTGCGGCGTGTTGCGGAAGATGACCGGCTTCTTGGAGCGCCAGGAATGCGGATAGTCATGCTTGATGCGGCCACGGGCGAAGAGATTGTTGGCTGCGATCAGGGCCTCGATGACGCGCTTGTTGGCGTCGCCCTTCTTGCCGTTGTCGTCGAGCACGCGGGCAGCGCCGCCTTCAGCCGAGGGCCCGAAACCGGGTGCGTCTTCGGTGTAGAAGCCGGCATCATCGACCGGGAACGGGATCTTGGTATCGATGCCGCGGGCGTCCAGCGCCTTGGCATGCCCCATCCAGGCGTCGAAGTCTTCGCGACCGTGCGATGGCGCGGTGTGGACGAAGCCGGTACCGGCGTCGTCGGTGACGTGGTCGCCGTCGAGCATCGGGACGGCGAAGGTGTAGCCGAGCGAAGCCAGCGGATGGGCGCAGGTGATCGCACCGAGTTCGGCACCGGTCACGTCGCGGACGAGCTTGAAGGTCACCTTGGCCTTGGTTGCGGTATCTTCGGCCAGACGCTTGGCGAAGATCAGCTTTTCGCCTGGCTGCGGGCCGAAATCGTTCGTGGCTTCGGTAATCTCATAGAGGCCGTATTCGATCTTGGACGAGTAGGAGATCGCGCGGTTACCCGGGATGGTCCACGGGGTGGTGGTCCAGATGACGACGGCAGCCGACTTCAGATCGGCGGCGCCCTCGACCACCGGGAACTTCACCCAGATCGTGTCGCTCTCGACCTCGGCATATTCCACCTCAGCCTCAGCCAGCGCCGTGCGCTCGACGACCGACCACATGATCGGCTTGGAGCCGCGATAGAGCTGGCCGGACATGGCGATCTTCAGGAGTTCGCCGGCGATGCGGGCTTCCGAATGGAAGGCCATGGTCGTGTAAGGATTGTCGAAATCGCCCTCGATGCCGAGGCGGCGGAATTCGTCCGACTGGATGTTGATCCAGCCTTGCGCGAAGTCGCGGCATTCGCGGCGGAATTCGTTGACCGGGACCTCGTTCTTGTCCTTGCCCTTTTCGCGATATTTTTCCTCGATCTTCCACTCGATCGGCAGGCCGTGGCAATCCCAGCCGGGCACGTAGTTGGCATCAAAGCCGCGCATCTGGAAGGAGCGGGTGATGACGTCCTTCAGCACCTTGTTCAGCGCATGGCCGATATGGATGTTGCCGTTGGCGTAAGGCGGGCCATCATGCAGGACGAATTTTTCGCGGCCGGCGGCGGAGGCGCGCAGGCGCTTGTAGAGCCCCATTTCCTTCCACTTCGCCGCCATTTCCGGCTCCTTCTGCGGCAGGCCTGCGCGCATCGGGAATTCGGTCTCGGGCAGATAGAGGGTCTTGGAATAATCGAGCTTTTCGGTGGTCTCAGTGCTATCGGTCATGGAGCCTTGCAATCGTCTCTGGCGCGTCTGCCGCGCATGCGAACGGGATATCGGAATGAGTGGTGGCGCTTGAGAAGCGCCGAAAACCCGGACCCTCCGGCAGCAGTCACTGCGCGCGGAAGGCCGGGCCAATAATTCGCAGGTCTATCATCAAGCGACGATATCGGGTCATGGTGGCGGTTGTTTAAGAGGTTTTCGCGGCAAAAGGAAGAGGCAAGATGCCCGCCGATGGACAGGCCGCGATGTCGTGCTAGACTGCGTGCATACCCTCATATCTATCCGCCATCACGTATGGAAGGAAGCATTGTGACACGCAAAGCGCTTCAGAAGATCGAGGAGAGTTACCTCCAGTTCCTTGAAAACAAGGTGTCCGAGGGACGCGCCGACCTTGCCGCCGGTAAAGTGGTTTCGGCGGAAGAGACCGAACGGCTGTTTTCCGCGCGGCGGCAAATAGCATTGAAACAGTGGCAACCATCCCAGGCAAACTAGGTGTTCGGCACTCAGCCCTTGGCTATGCCGTCGCGCCAGCACTGCCGCGACCCTATCTCCGTAATGCACCCCCCTCTGTCCTGCCGGACATCTCCCCCACATGGGGGGAGAGCGGATCATCGCATACGCTGTCTCCATTTACGGGCTTGCTTTCTGGAGGGCGCCGGCCACGCGCTGGTCTCCCCCCTCGTGGGGGAGATGTCCGGCAGGACAGAGGGGGGCAAGCAATCGAAAAGGCAAGTGGTTCGGCGCGGGGCTAAGACCATTCAGCCCTTGTCGGCTTCAACAGCTGCCCGCAGCGCGTCGTTGATGCGGTCCTGCCAGCCGGGGCCGTCTGCCTGGAAATGCTCCAGCACGGCACTGTCGATGCGCAGCGAGACGAGTTCCTTGGCCTCAGGCGCCGCGCGGCGCTCGATGGCGGGGGCGGCGGGTTTGGGTGCCGGGCGGAACAGGGCTTCGGCGGCATCCTTGGGATTGGTCGGGCGGCGGGCCATGGGCGCGGGCTTCCTGTTGTCTGGCCGGGCTTGCCGGTCCTGGTTTCAGTCGGAAATCTATCAGGGCTGCCGGACCGACCGGCACCTGCCCGTCAGAAGGCGATCTTTTCGTCCAGCGCGCCGATTGGCTTGACGCCGGTCAGAAGTGCACGTGCCTCCGCCTCGTCCTTGCGGATCTGGGCAACCAGCGGCTCGAGGCCCGCAAACTTCCATTCGTCGCGCAGGTGGCCGAAGAAGGAAACCGAGCAGATCTCGCCATAGAGATCGCCGGAGAAATCGAAGACGAAGGTTTCGAGCCAGGGATCCCCGTGGTCGGTCACTGTCGGACGATAGCCGAAACTTGCGACACCATCACGAATGATGCCATCGGCGCGGCGGAAGCGCACGGCATAGATGCCGGGCCTCAGCGTCGCTTCCGGCGGCAAGTGCATGTTGGCCGTGGGGAAGCCCAGCGTGCGGCCGAGTTGCTTTCCCTTCATCACCTCGGCCTCGACCGTGAAGCGATAGCCGAGCAGGCCCGCCGCCTGGGCGACATCGCCCTCGGCAAGCAGGGCGCGGATGCGGCTCGACGAGATCACCTCGGCGCCTTCGTCACGGAAGGCATCGACGAGGGTGACCCCGAAATCGTGCCGGCTGCCAGCCTCCATCAGGAAGGCCGGGCCTCCCTCACGACCCTTGCCGAAGTGAAAATCGAAGCCGGTGACAACTTCCTTGGCGCCGAGCCAGTCAACGAGGATGGCGCGGACGAAATCATCGGCTGAGCGCTGTGAAAATTCGCGATCGAAGGGGTATTCGATGACGGACTGGAAGCCCATGGCCTCCAGGATCCGGGCGCGGATCGGTGGCGGGGTCAGGCGGAACACGGGCTGATCCGGATTGAAGACGGAGCGCGGATGCGGCTCGAAGGTCAGCACAAGTGCCGGCACACCAAGGGCTTCCGCCCGCTCCAGCGCCCGGCTCAACACCGCCTGGTGGCCGCGATGCACACCGTCGAAATTGCCGATCGCCACCACGCCGCCGCGCAGCGCGGCCGGCAGGGGTTCCCTCTTCTCGTTGCGGTGGAAAACCGTCATGTTTGCCGTCGCCTCACGCCAGCCGGTGCATCCAGTATTGCGGCGCAACCTTCTCCTTGTCGAGGAAGAGATGAAGCTGCGCCTCGTCGGTCACGCCGGCCGTCGCATATTCGGCCGCGTGAATGCCGCCGGAAATATAGAGAAGGTCGAGACCGGCATCGACGGCGCCCTTGACGTCGGTCGGCATGCCGTCGCCTATGGCGAGAACGCGGACCTTGTCAAAATCTCCGCGCGCCTCGCGGGCCGCGGCAAGTGTCGCCTCATAGATCGGCTTGTGCGGCTTGCCGGCAATGCGGGTCTCGCCGCCGAGCGTGTCATAGAGAGCGGCGACGGCACCGGCGCAGGGGATGATGCGATGGCCGCGCTCGACCACCAGATCCGGATTGGCGCAGATCAGCGGTACTTTGCGCGCGACAAAGGCGGTGAGCATGTCGCGATAATCTTCCGGGGTCTCGACTTCGTCGTCAAAGAAGCCGGTGCAGACGACGCAATCGGCATCTTCTGCCGAAACCACCGTTACATCGAGGCCGTCGAACAGCGGCATGTCGCGCTCGGGGCCGAGCAGGAAGACCTTTTTCGGGCCGGCGGCAATCAGCGTGCGGGTCACGTCGCCTGATGTGACGATCCGGTCATAGGCGGTGTCGGGCACGCCGATGGCGCGCAGCTGCGGGATGACGCCGATGGCCGGACGCGGCGAGTTGGTAATCAGCACCACCGTCAGCCCCTTTTCGCGGGCCGCCGTCAGCGCTTCACCGGCCAGCGGGAAGGCGTCAATGCCGTTGTGCAGCACGCCCCAGACGTCACACAGGATGACGTCGTAAGCGTCCGTCACGTCGCCAAGGGTCGTTATGCTGCGGGCCATCTTCATTCCTGACTGCTCTATTGATGTCCGCTGACATGGCAAAGGTTTCCCCCCAAGGCAAGGGGCGAGGCCGAGACGGGCCGAATTTCGGCCCTCTCAGACAGCGAATTGCAAAAGGAGGCCAAGGATGGCGGCCACGGTCAGCGTCCGGCCGACGCCCTGGTGAAAGCGAAACAGCATCACGACGGAAACAAGGGCGATCAGCAGGATCCTGAGGTCAAGCGATGACCAGATCGGCCATGGCAACGTGGCGGCGACAGGGCCGAGCCTTGCGAATTCGACATTGGCGACCTCGCGGAAGAGCACATGCAGGGCAAACCAGATGGCGAGGTTGAGGATGACGCCGACCACGGCCGCCGTGATGGCAGACAGCGCCGCGGTGACCTTGGGGTTTCCACGCAGCCGTTCAACGTAAGGGGCGCCGGCAAAAATGAAGAGGAAGCTCGGGACGAAAGTGGCCCAGGCCGTGAGCACGCCACCCATGAGGCCGATCAGCAGCGGATCGAAGGAGCCGCTGCCGCGGAAGCCGGCGAGAAATCCGACATAGGAGAGCACGAGAACCAGCGGACCGGGCGTGGTTTCCGCAAGCGCCAGGCCATCCAGCATTTCGCCAGGCTGCAGCCATTGATAGTGCTCGACGCCCACTTGCGCCACATAGGCCAGAACCGCGTAGGCGCCGCCGAAGGTGACGAGCGCCATGCGCGAGAAGAAGGCCTGCAGCTCCGGCAGAGCGGTCTCGGGCAGCAGGAGGGAGAGCAGCGGCAGAGGCGCGAGCCAGACGGCAATCCAGACGATAGCGGTTGCAAATTGGCGACCGAGCGTCGGGCCGCTTCCGGCGGGCGGCGCAAGGTCGGTGCCGCCTGAGGGGCGGAAGCGGGCCTGAAGCAGGCCGATGGCTGCGGCGGTCAGGACGACGAGCGGAAAGGGCAGCGAAAAGACGAAGAGCGCGACGAAGGCGGCGGCGGCGAGCGCCCGGTGAAAGCCGGTCTTCAGAGCCCGTTTGCCGATGCGCAACAAGGCCTCGACGACGATCGCGAGCACCGCTGCCTTCAGCCCGAAGAACAGGCCGGTCACCATGCCGGTATCCTGGTAGAGCGCATAAAGCGAAGACAGGCCGAGAATGACGATGAGCCCCGGAATGACGAAAAGCAGGCCGGCGACGATGCCGCCCCGCACGCCATCCAGGAGCCAGCCGATATAGGTCGCCAGCTGCTGCGCCTCAGGGCCTGGCAGCAACATGCAATAGTTTAGCGCATGCAGGTAGCGGTCCTCATCGATCCAGCGCTTTTCCTCGACGCAGATGCGGTGCATCAGCGCGATCTGTGCTGCCGGACCGCCGAAAGAAAGGAAACCGATCCGGGCAAAGGCGGAGGTGAGATCGCGCATGCTTGGATAGGTTTCTGTCATGTCGTCCCTCGTCGCATTTCATTGCGGCGACTAGAGAGCGGCTGACCGTGTCACAGTCAAGTCAGCAGCCGGGCGCCCGAGCCCGATTTGCCGAGCTGATCGCCGCCATTGCGCAAGGGGCAGTCCTCCATCGACAGACATCCGCAGCCGATGCAGCCGTCCAGCCTGTCTCGCAACCCCAGAAGTTGCGTGATACGACGGTCGAGATCGGCACGCCAGGCCTCCGACAGCCGGCGCCAGTCCCTGACCGAAGGCGGCCTGTCATCGGGTAGCGTTGCAAAGGCCGCAGAAATTTCGGCAAGCGACAGACCGAGCGATTGCGCCACCTTGATCACGGCAACCCGGCGCAGCACGCCACGGGGAAAACGGCGCTGATTGCCGCTGCTGCGGATGGAATGGATAAGTCCTTCCCGCTCGTAATAATGCAGGGCCGAAACCGCGACACCCGCCCGGCGGGCCACCTCGCCAACACTGAGCAAAACGGGCGCCCTCGCCTTTTCCTCCAGCACGCATATTCCCCTTGACCTGAATTAAGGTTGAGGTTCTATCCCTCTCAGCTTCTCTGTTCAAATTCAAGGTCGAACATACATGGAGCTGATCATGCCGCACTCTTCCGCCCTGCCCGGGAATTTCCATCTTGCGGATCGCCCGACGGTGTTCCGGATCGACCGCTTCACCTGCCCGCGCATCCACTGGCCCGCCTTTTCAGAAAAACTGGCTTTCATCGACGAAGAGCTGCAGCAGCATCCCGATTGCCTGTTGACGCGGGTCGCGATGACCGAGCGCGACGATCTGGTCTATGTCGTCACGCTTGCAGAATGGATCAGCCGCGATGCCCTTCTCTCGGCGAAACGGGAAATGGCAGCGGCTTACGCCGACAAGGGCTTCGACCCTCAAGCCTTTATGGCTGAGCGTGGGATAACAGGCGAATTCGCCACCTTTGACACGATCGGCTTTTGAGCGATCCCCTCGCAGATCCCTGGAAACCTCGGAGACGCGAACCTCTTATCCGCCGCTATTTACGATAGGCGGCGGATTTTTTTGTCATCGCCTTGACTCGATCCGAGCCTATTCCTATCTGTGGGGCGCTGGCACTCGCCTCAGGGGAGTGCTAACAGTCATCCGATGCGATCCCTTGGGGATCGCGAGTGTCATTTGATCGAGGGATTAGACAATGGCAAGCACAACTTTCCGCCCGCTGCACGACCGCGTTGTAGTCAAGCGCGTCGAGTCTGAAGAAAAGACCAAGGGCGGCATCATCATTCCCGACACCGCCAAGGAAAAGCCGGCTGAAGGCGAAGTCATCGCCGTTGGTCCTGGCGCCCGTGACGAAAGCGGCAAGCAGGTTGCCCTCGACGTCAAGGTTGGCGATCGCGTCCTGTTCGGCAAGTGGTCCGGTACCGAAGTGAAGCTCGACGGCGTCGACCTCCTCATCATGAAGGAAGCCGACATCATGGGCGTTATCGGCTGATTGAAGCCAGACACCCGTCTTCCTCTTAACCAATTCAAAAATGGGCTAGATACCCGGGAGTTTTGAACATGGCTGCAAAAGAAATCAAGTTTGGCCGCACCGCGCGCGAAAAGATGCTGCATGGCGTCGACATCCTCGCTGACGCCGTGAAGGTTACCCTCGGCCCGAAGGGTCGTAACGTCATCATCGACAAGTCCTTCGGCGCTCCGCGCATCACTAAGGACGGCGTTTCCGTCGCCAAGGAAATCGAACTGGAAGACAAGTTCGAGAACATGGGCGCGCAGATGGTCCGCGAAGTCGCTTCGAAGACCAACGACATCGCCGGCGACGGCACCACGACCGCAACCGTTCTTGCCCAGGCCATCGTTCGCGAAGGCGCCAAGGCTGTTGCTGCCGGCATGAACCCGATGGACCTGAAGCGCGGTATCGACCTGGCTGTTGCAGAAGTCGTCAAGGACCTGCAGGCCAAGGCAAAGAAGATCTCGACCTCGGCTGAAGTTGCCCAGGTCGGCACGATCTCCGCAAACGGTGACACGCAGGTCGGTAACGACATTGCTGAAGCCATGCAGAAGGTTGGCAACGAAGGCGTCATCACCGTCGAAGAAGCCAAGACCGCTGAAACCGAACTCGAAGTCGTCGAAGGCATGCAGTTCGACCGCGGCTACCTGTCGCCCTACTTCGTGACCAACCCGGAAAAGATGGTTGCCGATCTCGAAGACGCATTCATCCTCCTGCACGAAAAGAAGCTCTCGAACCTCCAGGCCATGCTGCCGGTTCTCGAAGCCGTGGTCCAGACCGGCAAGCCGCTCGTCATCATCGCTGAAGACGTCGAAGGCGAAGCTCTTGCAACGCTCGTCGTCAACAAGCTGCGTGGCGGCCTGAAGATCGCTGCCGTCAAGGCTCCGGGCTTCGGCGATCGCCGCAAGGCCATGCTGGAAGACATCGCGATCCTGACCGGTGGTACCGTGATCTCGGAAGACCTCGGCATCAAGCTCGAGTCTGTCACCCTCGACATGCTCGGCCGCGCCAAGAAGGTGTCCATCACCAAGGAAAACACCACGATCGTCGATGGTAACGGCCAGAAGTCGGACATCGAAGGCCGCGTTGCCCAGATCAAGGCGCAGATCGAAGAAACCTCTTCGGACTACGACCGCGAGAAGCTGCAGGAGCGTCTGGCCAAGCTCGCCGGTGGCGTTGCCGTCATCCGCGTCGGCGGCTCGACCGAGATCGAAGTCAAGGAGCGCAAGGACCGCATCGACGACGCGCTGAACGCAACCCGCGCTGCCGTTCAGGAAGGCATCGTTCCTGGCGGTGGTACCGCTCTCCTGCGTTCGTCCACGAAGATCACCGTCAAGGGCGTCAACGACGACCAGGAAGCCGGTATCAACATCGTTCGCCGCGCGCTGCAGGCTCTGGTTCGCCAGATCGCCACCAACGCTGGTGACGAAGCTTCGATCATCGTCGGCAAGATCCTCGACAAGAACGAAGAGAACTTCGGCTACAACGCCCAGACCGGCGAATTCGGCGACATGATCGCCATGGGTATCGTCGATCCGGTCAAGGTTGTCCGCACGGCCCTGCAGAACGCAGCTTCGGTTGCCTCGCTGCTGATCACCACCGAAGCCATGATCGCCGAACTTCCGAAGAAGGAAGCTGCCGGCGGCATGCCGGGCGGCATGGGCGGCATGGGCGGCATGGACATGATGTAAGACCCACCGGGTCTTACGATCAGGTCCATCAAAGCCGCCCATCACCTAAAGTGCTTCAGTGCGGCAAGCGCGCTGAAATGGCGGCATGGACATGATGTAAGACCTTCGGGTTTTGCATCTGAGCCAACCGGTTCAATTACGGAAAGGGCGGTCGCGAGGCCGCCCTTTTTTGTTACGCATCGGCCCGGCCGAATGCCCCCCTAGATCTCACTCTTCACGTTCTAGTTCCTGAGAACCGTGCAATAGCCACCTGCAGCCCGGATCTCGGCGCAGAGCTTGTTCGCTTCGGCGCGGGTTTCGCGGCCGATCCTTGCGGCGTAGCGGGGGCTGTAGCCGAAATTGCCGCCGCGCTGGCGCACGATGAGAGCGCGCTCGGCATTGAGCGGTGCCGGCAGCCGGCTGATGGCGCGGGTGAACAGCTGATCGACCACGGCTGGCCGGAAATGCGCGGCCAATTGCACGCCCCAGGGTGCCCAGTCGGCCGAGCCTGCAAAGACCGGCTCCTTCATCCGGCGCTTGTCGGCGAGCACCACGCAAGCATCTTGAAAACTCGCGGCTTCATCAAGCGCCGGCGCCACGATCTCCGGTGGCTTGTCCCGCCACATCTCGACGGTTGCACCGGTGATGGCGAAGACATAATCGCGCGTTTCAATGGGCAGACGTTCGGTGGTGAGGAACCGGGACAACCCGTTTTCGCCGGCATTATAGGCCGCGGCAGCAAAGCCGAAATTGCCGAAGCGCGTTTTCAACTCGCCAAGATAGGCGGCGGAGGCATCGAGCGCGTCCAGCACGTCAAAGCTGTTCGACAGCCCGCGCATGCGCGCCGTGCCGGGCATGAACTGGGCGATGCCTTCCGCCCCTTTCGGACTGACCGCCTCCGGCCTGAAAAGGCTTTCCCGCCAGATCAGGCGCGCAAAAAACGCAGGCGGCACCTCATGTGCCAGCGAGAAATGTTCGATCGCACCGCAGAGATCGGCGTTGAACGTGTCCCGCCTGATGCACAACGAAGATGACCCGTAGGTGCCCTCGTAAAGACATTCCGGCTCATCGGCGGACGGCTCGGCCCGCGCGCTAGACGACGCGGCTGGAGCCGCGATCGCAAAAACGGCACTTGCCACAAGCAGGGTCCGCCGCGTGACATTCCTCCAGATTTGCATCCTCGTCGATCGCCTCATGGTTCCGATCCTATTCGCTTTCGCCAACAGCGCAATCGATCCGCCCATTCCATCTTGCGCAACGTAACGCTCCCTGGGTGGTCCGGTCGACCCCGTGGCCTCATGCTTTGCGACATTGCGTTGAACAGAATCAGCGCCCCGACAGGACAGAAATCATATCGGCATAGCGTCTCGACGGCTAAAATTTGCCAGCCGGCGCCGCCACGGGCAGCAACTTGCGCCATTCATTGCCAGATATTGCGCGGCTTTCCACCTGAACACAGTGGCGGCTTTTCCCACCCTCATACGTGGCAGGCCATTTTCAACGTCTATGCGCCGTGATATCGGTAAGCATCACGTCGCTTTCCCGGCTGTCGGCCAATGACACCGGGCACGGTCTATCCGAATGCTGCTGGGGCCTTCGGAGGCCGGGACTTGCAAACAGGGGTTTTGCGTTTTGGAGGTGGCGTCGTCGAGGGATGGGCTTGGCGTCGCAATATTGGGGAACCGTGGTCGGGCATGCTGATGCCCACTCTAGGTGCCCGATTCCGCTGCAGGATTTGGGGAAAACAGTGTTTAAGATTGCAAATGCGCAGACCGAAAGGAGCAATCCGTTTGATTGCCCCGTGACAGACGATGGCTTCCTGACCATGGAAGCCTGCCGCTTTGGCATATCGGAACACTGGACTGGAAATCTGACAAATGGATTGCTGAAGCTGGGCGATCGCGCACGCGAGCTGCATGGTCTCGACACCGCGGAAATCGGCTTGCTCACGATGATGAGGTGCTACGACCCGATCGACCGCGCCCATATTCTCAAGCTCTTCGAGCAGGCCGCGACACAGCCATCCCGATTCTGCTATTCGACCACGATTGTCATCGCAAATGCGCAGAGGCGGCCTGTGTTCTGCATCGGAGAGTCCGCAGCGTTTGAAGGAAATGGCGGTGAGATCGGGGGAATGTTCATATTCCCGCGCTTTCACCTTTCGGCGGTCGGCGCTGCCGATAACGATTGATCGCAAGCGATACGGCGTGCAGCGCGATCACGATTAGTTTGTTTCGGATTATTGAACAATCAGTCAAGATTTGTCCACCTATTCAGACCAACGCCAAACCGGCATGTATAGGCCACGCAATCCCTGAAACGGAGCCTTCCATGTCGTCCACGAACAATGCCCTTCTCGTTCTCGCTCGTATCCTCCTCTCCTTCATGTTCATCATGTCGGGCTTCGGCAAGCTGGCCGACCCGAGCGGTACCGCTGGCATGATCTCCGGCGCCGGCTTGCCCGCTGCCGACCTTCTGGCCTATGCCGCTGGTCTCTATGAACTGGTTGCCGGCCTCTTCATCCTCGTCGGCTTCCAGACCAAGCTGACCGCCTGGTCGATCGCCCTGTTCTGCGTGTTCACCGGTCTCGTCTTCCATTCCGGTACCGTTGCCATCGAAGGCTGGCCGGAAGGCGCGCTTGGCTGGATCAACACGCTGAACCAGATCATGATGATGAAGAACATCACCCTGGCTGGCGGTTACATCGCGCTTGCCATCGTCGGCGCCGGCGCCTACTCGATCGACGCCCGCCGCGGTTCGACCTCCGCCGTCACCGCCTGATCCGTGCCCACACGGCAAAAAGAAACCCGCTGGAGCGATCCGGCGGGTTTTTTTCGTGTTCCCAAGTAAGTCTGTCCGAGGAGATACCCCCCTCTGTCACTTCGTGACATCTCCCCCACAAGGGGTGAGAGCAGAGGGAGTGCGCAGCGCCCGCCCCGATCGATCTCCCCCCTTGTGGGGGAGATGCCCGGCAGGGCAGAGGGGGGTCTGAAATGTCGAGCAATTTGGCCCTTAAAGCACGCCGCGCACCGCCTCGATGATGCGGCCGACCATGGGATTGCCCTCATGCTCCGGCTTCCTCGCCCGCACAAGGCAGGCCTCGGAGCGCAGAATGACGCCATCCGATAGCACTTTCAGGTGATTGGCGCGCAGCGTCGAGCCGGTCGACGTGATATCGACGATGATATCGGCCTGGCCGGCGGCAGGCGCACCTTCTGTGGCGCCAAGGCTCTCGACAATCCGGTAAAGCTGGATGCCATGGCTGCCGGAAAAATGCTGCTGCGTCAGGCGCCAGTATTTGGTGGCAATCGCCAGGCGTCGACCATGACGGCTGCGGAATTCAGCGGCGACATCGCCAAGATCGGCCATGGTATCGACATCGTGCCAGACTTCCGGCACCGCAACCACGACATCGGCATGGCCAAAACCGAGACGAGCGGCGATCTGGACGCGGCTATCCGCCTCGGCCAGTCCTTCGCGGATCAGATCTTCGCCGGTCACGCCGAAATCGACCGTGCCGTTACCGATTTCGCGGGAGATCTCCGAGGCCGAGAGATAGGCAATCTCGACATCGTCAAAACCTTCGACCCGACCGCGATAGGATCTATCATTGCCGACCGTGACGATCTTCATTCCCGCCTTTTCGAAGATGGCGGAACTGTCGTCCTTCATCCGGCCCTTGGAGGGCAGACCGATGGTGATGGTCATGAGGATGACCTTTCCGTTTCAATACGATCGAGCCAGAGCGAGAAACCGACGGCCGGAATGTGGCTTTCGGCACCCAGCAGCGTCAGCAGACGGTCGAAGCGTCCGCCACCGGCCAGCACTGCGGCTTGGCCTTGCACCGCCACCTCAAACACCAGTCCGGTGTAATAATCCAGCGGACGCCCGAAGGCGGCACGATAGGTGATGCGGCCCAAATCAACTCCGGTGCTGGAAAGAGCAGCCACCCGCTCATCGAAACGGGTAAGCGCTGGCCCAAGCTTCAGGCCGGCGGCATCGGCAAAGCCGGCAAGGGCTGCAGAGGCCTCGCCGAGCGGCAGCTCGAGCGAGAGGAACTCGCGCAGCAGGAGCAAAGCTGCGCCATCAAGCCGGGTTTGAGACAGCTCCAGCTTCTCCTTGAGGCGACGGGCGATCTCGGCCGGGGTGCGGCTGGCATTGGTGAGATAGCCGGTCTCCTGCATGGTGGCATCGATATGGGCGATCAGCGCCGCCTGATCACCGCTTGCCAGAAGCTCCGCGACCTCAGGCGCAAGGCCCGGAACCGGCGTCGGCGCTGCGAGCTTGCGCAACAGTTGCTCGATCTGAACCGGGTTGCCGAAGGCCTGAATCAACCGCTTCTGCCAGCCGCCCGGCAGGCCAAGCGCCTTGACCACGGCTTCGAATACGGCCTGATCACCAAGGGTAACGACAAGCGACTTTGCCGGCAGCAGGCGAGTGAGAATGGCCACGCTATCGGCAATCGCGCGCGCGTCGGCTTCTGCCGTGGCGCTATCGCCGAGATCCTCGATGCCGGCCTGATAGAATTCCTGGGCACCTTCCCGGCGCTGGCGGAACACTTCACCGAGATAGGCATAACGCTTCGGCGTTCCGGTCGCGGTCTCGATGTGGCGCAGGCAGACGGGGATGGTGAATTCGGGCCGCAGGCAAAGGCTTTCGCCGCGCTCGTTTTCGGTGAGGAAGATGCGGCGACGCAGGTCTTCCCCCGCCATGTCGAGGAACGGTGCCGCCGGCTGGATCACAGGCGTATCGACGCGGGTCGTGCCACGCGACGAGAATTCAGCCAAGATGGTACCGGCAAATTCCGGCATGTCTGTCAGGGGCATGAGATAACTCCGCTGAGGGTGCAGCACCCGCGTCTGTCACTTCGTGACATCTCCCCCACAGGGGGGGAGAGTGGTGGCTGTGCGAGCGGCCGGCCCCAACCCGCTCTCCCCCCGTGTGGGGGAGATGCCCGGCAGGGCAGAGGGGGGTAACCACGCGCTCTGGCATCAACTGCAGCGAATGACGATCTCAGCTTCTGCGACATACGCCAAACGGCCCAGCGCGCCTTATGGTAAGCGTTGCGGATCGAAAATGCCACGTGATCAATCATTTCCTTCGTAGATCGGCTGTTCGCTTTTGTAGTCCTTGGGTTGTGGTCCACTGCGATCTTCGGCCTGATGCTCCAGGATTTCCTTGACCTTGGCGACCAGCTCGGCTTCCGGAACCACAACCTGCGCCACACGGGCCTCACGCCACTCGGCATTGTCGGTGATCTCGCCGGACAGGCGCTTGCCCTCGATCAGGTCCTTGATCTGGACAACGCCTTGCACCCGCTCATCACCGCCCTGGATGATGGCGATGGGGGCGCCACGGCGGTCGGCATATTTCAGCTGGTTGCCGAACTTCTTCCAGTTGCCCTGGTACATTTCGGCACGGATGCCTTCCGCGCGCAGTTGCTGCGTGAAGCGCTGGTAGCGGCCCATGCTCTCGACATCGCCGTCCATGACGGTGACGATGACAGGACCGATCACCTCGTCCTGGCCGAGCTTGCCGAGGTTTTTGAGCGCCGTCATCAGGCGCGAGACGCCGATGGAAAAGCCTGTGGCCGGGACCGGCTGGCCCATGAAGCGTGAGACGAGGCCATCGTAGCGACCGCCGCCGCCAACCGAACCGAAGACGACCTTCTCGCCCTTTTCATTGGTGACGTCGAAGGTGAGTTCGGCTTCGTAGACGGGGCCGGTGTAGTATTCGAGGCCGCGAACGACGGAGGGGTCGATCTTGATGCGAAGCGAGCCATAACCAGCCGCGTCTGTAAGTGCGGCGATGGTCCGCAACTCTTCGATTCCTTGAAGGGCAGTCGCGTTGTCGCCTGCCACGGCCAATAGTCCCTCAACCGTTGCAAGGTTGTCCGTATAAAAATCAACTTCGCCTATCCGATAAGTCTGCATATCAGACACATCGCGACCAGCGTCTTTAACCGGGACACCGTGGGTCGTCCCGGTGGCAGTGATCGAAATATAGCGCGTCAGTTTAGCAATCTGATCCTCATTCAACCCCGCCCCCTTGGTAAAGTCGCCGGACTCGTCCTTGCGGCCTTCACCGAGCAGCAGCTTCACACCTTCAGGGCCAAACTTGTCGAGCTTGTCGATGGCGCGCAGCACCCCCAGACGCCGCCCCGCATTCTCCTCACCGCCGAGGCCAATCGCCTCCATGACGCCGTCCAGAACCTTGCGGTTGTTGACCCGGATCACATAGTCGCCGCGTTTGATGCCGAGCGCTTCCAGCGTGTCGGCCATCATCATGCACATTTCGGCATCGGCCTGGACGCCCGGCGCGCCGACGGTATCGGCGTCGAACTGCATGAACTGGCGGAAGCGGCCCGGACCCGGCTTTTCGTTGCGGAAAACATAGCCGGCGCGATAGGTGCGGTAGGGCAGCTGGATTTCCTGGAAATTCTCCGCGACATGGCGCGCCATCGGGGCGGTCAGGTCGTAGCGCAGCGACATCCACTGTTCGTCGTCGTCCTGCAGCGAAAAGACGCCTTCGTTCGGGCGGTCCGAATCCGGCAGGAACTTGCCGAGCGCATCGGTGTATTCGAAGAGCGGCGTCTCGATCGGATCGAAGCCGTAACGCTCGTAGACTTCGCGGATGGTCTCCATCATCTGGTTCGCGGCGCGGATATCGGCAGCCTCGCGATCGACAAAGCCACGCGGCAGGCGTGCCTTCAGCTTCTGGGGCTTCTTGTTCTTCTCGCTCATGATGACAACCGGATTTTCGTTTCAGAAAGGTGCGGGTGTCTTAGAGGAACAAGGTTTTGGCGGCAAGGGCGAAGGCGGGTCGAGGCCGCCGCGGGCGCTGGAAAAGGGACGGAGGGAATGGTATGTTGGCCGCCAAACCAGAGGTTGGACCGATGAACAAGCGCGTCACACTCGAGATGCCGGAAGAAATGCACCAGTTGATCGTCGAGTATGCCTCGGAGGCTGGCGCCGAACCAGACGATTATCTGCGCCAGATGATCCAGCGTGAACTTGAGAACCTTCAAGATCTGACCGCTGCCGAGGAAGCAATGAAGCGTATCCGGAGCGGCGAAGACAAGGTCGTGAGTTCAGAGGAATTTTGGCGTGGCCTGGACGATTGAGTATCGCCAGCCTGTCCGAAAAACGATGCACAAACTCGATCCCGTTCTTCGCCGCCGCATCAAGCAATTCTTGGAAGAGCGGGTTGCGACCAGCGACAACCCGAGGAGCCTTGGAGAACCACTCCAAGGTGGCCGACTCGGTTCCTACTGGCGTTACCGGGTCGGCGACTACCGGATCATCTGCGACATCCAGGATCACAAACTCATCGTGCTCGTGGTCGAGATCGGCCATCGCAGCTCCGTCTATCGGTAAGACATGATCCTCGAAGCCCTGAATTACGCCGCGACCTTTCCGCTGACATCTGCCGCCCATCGTCCGTTCATTCGCGCCTCCGTCGATCTGTGGGCGCGGGCAACCCGCTGTGCGAATGCCTGGGCGGAGCACGAGCGGCGGACAAAAGCGTCGATACTCTCTGCCGCCGGGAAATGCCGGCAGCGGCGCACAGTGGTCGTGCTCGGCTCGGGGCTGCTGCGCGACGTGCCGATCCTGGAGCTGTCGCGGCTTTTCGATACGGTCGTGCTGGTCGATCTCGTGCATCTCGCCAGCGTGCGGACCTGGATCGGCATCAAGGGCCTGAGAAATGTGCGGCTGATCGAGCGCGATCTTTCAGGCCTTGATCAGTGGCTTGCGGGCGAGACACCGGAACCGCTCGCCTTTCTGCGGCAGGTCCCCTATCTCGATCTCGTGGTCTCGGCCAATCTCCTCTCGCAGATTGGCGTTGGCGCTGCACGTCAACTTGGCGAAAAGGCGGATGCGGATGCCGTGATCCGCCAGTTGATCATGGCGCATATCGAGGGGCTGGCCCAGCTGCCCGCTGAGACCTGTCTCGTCACCGATACGAGCCATACAGTCATCGACCGGAAGGGCGTGCGCCACGACACCTGCGATCTGCTGCATGGCGTTAGCCTGGGACTTGCGCGGGAGGAATGGGACTGGCCAGTGATCCCGTTCGGTGAGAAGGACATGGACTATCAGATCGTGCATAGCGTCATTGCACGGTGATTGACGGTGAGGCGGTCTTGCTTTCGGAGGCAGTCTTGCTTTCGTCGGAATGGCGACCCATCTTCTCCGACATGAGATCGCTTGTCCGCCTCCTGCTGCTGATTGCGGCACTCGCCTATGGTGCCATGCCCATGACCGGCATGTCGGCCATGGCGATGCCGATCGCACACGGGACGAATGCCGGCGACCACCCGGCCGCTCCCGTTGCGTCGGCGATGACGGATATGGATTGCCCGCATTCGGGATCGCAGTTGACCCATGCCGGCACGGCGGACGGTTCCGGGGCGCCCGACAAGCCGATGAAGACGGTCTGGCATTGTGCCGCCTGTCTAACCCTTCCCGCCGATCTGGCTATGGACGACAGTGGCAAACCAGCCCGCGCGGCCGAAGCGCCAGCGCTTCCGGCAAGGCTCGTTTCCCAGATGTCGGCCCCCGTCACGCCCCCTCCCCGCGCCTGATCCGATGTCGTCGCTTAAGCTTTGGCTTTGCGCTTAACATTCATCGATCAGCACAGGAGATTTCAATGCTGAAGACAATTCTTATCGCGGCGTCGCTGACGACCGCAGTCTCGCTCTCGTCCATCGCAGTTGCACAGGATCATGATGCCCATGGCGGGCATCAGGGCCACTCCCTGATGGATGACAGCCCGTCGTCCAAAGCCTTCACCGAGGCCAATGCGAAAATGCATAAAGACATGGACATCGAGTTGACCGGCAATGCGGACGTCGATTTTGTCCGGGGCATGATTCCGCACCATCAGGGCGCAATCGACATGGCGAAGATCGTGCTCGAGCACGGCAAGGATCTCGAGATCCGCAAGCTTGCCGAGGAGGTGATCGCCGCCCAGGAAGGCGAGATCGCCATGATGAAGGAATGGCTGGCGAAAAACGGCCAATAGGCAGTTTCCGCCGCTTCCCGCAATGGCGCCATCAAGCGCCATTGCTTTGCCGTGCCAAGCGGTTAGTCTGCCACCCCTGGTCGAAAAGGAGGCGTCATGTCCAACCGCCCTGTCTCCGTGATCGGTTTCGATGCCGATGACACGCTCTGGCAGAACGAGCAGTATTACAAGCTGACCGAAAGCCACTTCCGCAGCCTGCTTGTCGACTACGCAGAAGGCGAGCAGGTGTCAGAACGCCTGCTGGAGGCGGAAAAGCGCAATCTTGCCCATTACGGCTTCGGCATCAAAGGCTTTACGCTGTCGATGATCGAGACGGCTCTGGATATTACCGAGGGACGTGCGCCCTCTTCCGTGATCAGCGAAATCCTTTCCATCGGACGGGATCTGCTGACCCATCCCGTCGAATGCCTGCCCCATGCACGGGATGCCCTGGAGGCGCTGCGCGGCCATTATTTTATCGTGCTGATCACCAAGGGCGATCTCTTCGACCAGGAGCGCAAGCTCGCGCAATCCGGCCTCGGCGACTATTTCGATGCGGTCGAGATCGTCTCCGACAAGAATGCCACCACCTATCGGCGGATCTTCGGCAAACATGGCGAGGGGCCGGAGCGCGCCATGATGATCGGCAATTCGCTGAAATCCGATGTCGTGCCCGCGATTGCCGCCGGCGCCTGGGGCGTGTTCGTGCCGCATGAGCTGACCTGGGTGCTGGAGCATGTCGACAAGCCGGAGGAGGCGCCGCGCTTTCGCGAGATCCCCGATCTCGGCCATGTGCCCGATCTCCTGGCCAGTCTCGCCTGATCAGGGCCGGACGAAGCTCTCCCGCAGACGCTCCGTCGGCTCGCGGCAGCAGCAACCCTCGATGTGGTCATTGACAAGTCCCATGGCCTGCATGAAGGCATAGACAGTGGTCGGGCCGACAAAGGTCCAGCCACGCTTCTTCAGATCCTTGGAGAGGCGGATCGAGGTGGGTGACGTGGGGTTTGCGCGCAGCGTGGCATAGTCCATGCGGGCCGGGCGTTCAGAAGCGTCAGGCTCGTAACTCCAGAAGTAACGAGAGAGGGAGCCAAACTCGCCCTCGAGATCGACGGCACGGCGGGCATTGTTGATCGTGGAGACGATCTTGCCGCGATGGCGGATGATGCCGGCATCGGCAAGGCATCTGGCGATATCATCATCCCCGAAATCGGCCACGGCGTGAAAATCGAAACCGGCAAAGGCTGCGCGGAAGTTTTCCCGCTTTCTGAGGATCGTCAGCCATGAAAGGCCGGACTGGAAGCCTTCAAGGCAGATCTTCTCGAAAAGTCTGATGTCGTCCGTGACCGGACGACCCCACTCCTCGTCATGGTAGCGACGATAGTCCTCAAGTCCGCCATGCCAGAAGCAGCGGTCGAGACCATCATCTCCCCGGATCAGGCCTTCTGCGATCATGTCCATGCGATTCTCCCCCGAACGGGAATCCGTTTACCATTTGTTCACGATTTTTCCAAACGCGCTGCTAACCCTGACCAGAGCTTTCCGGCTTCTTTCGCATTTTATGAAGATGCGTTTACCGGATGGCCGTGCCTGATCTGGCAGCATCCGGGCTTCCGGGGCGTCCCCATGCGTGCGCCTCTTTTCATCCTCGGTCCCAAGTTCGCGAGTTGTCCGATGTCCTGTAGGAATTTGCTGATAGCCCTTATCGCCGCCTTTCCGATGGCGCTTCCGGCGCATGCCAGCGACCGCTACCAGTCCCGCCCGCCCGTCATGGTCTCGCCCGATCTTTCAGCCCCCTGGGTGCTGCAGCTCGGCGGCATCCCCGCAACACAGGGGCGCCAGAAACGCCGGATCGATCAGGCGCGTCCCCAGGCGACCCGCCAGCCGGTGCCGGCCTATGGTTCGCCACAGAGAGTACGGAGTGCCGTCAACCCTCAGGTCCGGCCCGAGCGGCGCGTCATCAGCCAGCGGCGCGGCCTCTTCACCCGCCAGCAGCCTGCCGTTCGGCAGGTGGTGTCGCGACCCCAGCGTCCGGCCAAGCCGCAGATCGAGCCACAATTCCTGCCGCAGATGGTGGCCTATGACGGGAAACATGCGCCAGGCACCATTGTCATCGATACCCGCGAACGCTTTCTGTACCTCGTGACGGAGCATGGTCAGGCAAAGCGCTACGGCGTTGGCGTCGGCAAGCCGGGCTTCGAATGGGCCGGCACCCACAAGGTGACCGCCAAGAGGGAATGGCCGGATTGGCGGCCGCCGCAGGAGATGATTGCACGCGAAGCCGAGAAAGGCCATTTCCTGCCGGCGCATATGCCAGGTGGGCCGGAAAACCCGTTGGGTGCGCGCGCGCTCTATCTCGGCTCGACGCTCTACCGCATCCACGGCACCAATGCGCCCTGGTCGATTGGCAGCGCCGTTTCCTCAGGATGCATCCGCATGCGCAATGAAGACGTGATCGATCTCTATGATCGTGTTCCGCAGGGCGCGAAGGTCATTGTGATATAGAGCACTCATCGAGTCACAAGACTTACTTTCAATCTTGCTTTAACGCAGAGAAAAGATAGCGTATCCCCCGACAAATTGGGGGATACCTGATGCAGAAATCCAGACTGACCGCAGCCACTCTACTCTTTCTCAGCGCCGCCCTGGCGCTCCCGATGCCGGCATCCGCCATCAACCTTGACCCTCCGCAGCTGCGCAGCGACGTGACGCTGGTGGCGCAGCAGCGCAAGGAAATTCCTTCAAAGTTCAAGCGCCAGGTCGTGCGCCTGAGCACCAAGGAAAAACCCGGCACGATCATCATCGACACCAACAACAAGTTCCTCTACCTCGTTGAAGGCAAGAACCGCGCGATCCGCTACGGCGTTGGCGTCGGTCGCGAAGGCTTTGGATGGTCGGGCGTGGTCAAGATCGGTCGCAAGGCCGAATGGCCGGAATGGCGCCCACCGGCAGAAATGCGCCGCCGCGAAGCCGCCAAGGGCCACATTCTACCCGTCGTGCAGGAAGGCGGGCCGGACAATCCGCTCGGCGCGCGCGCCATGTATCTCTACAAGGGCGGCCGCGACACGATCTTCCGCATCCACGGCACCAACCAGCCCTGGACCATCGGTCTCAACATGTCGTCTGGCTGCATCCGCATGATGAACAAGGATGTCGAGCATCTGTACGAGCGCGCCGATATCGGCGCCAAGGTCATCGTCATCGGTCCCGGCAACCGCCAGGGCGATGTGTCCTTCGACGACAAGGGTGTCGACATCCTGCGCACCATCTTCGGCGGCTGAGGACCAACCGCCTCGCCAACATCACTGGCCGCGCTCCCCGCGCGGCCTTTTTGCTGTCCAGCAGAACCGTTGGGCAGTGGAGGCTTGCTTGAGACGCTGGTCAGCGCTTGATCGCGCAGAAGATCGGCGCCGTCTCATCCATCATGGTCTCTCCGGCGGCGGTGCCGGATTGCGTATGGCGAACCAGTTTTGCCTCATAGACTCCTTCAAAGCGAAGGGTCCCCATCGATTTTCGCTCTGTCTGCAAGACGATTGAAAGGCCAAGCGCGGGACGACGGCTCGGAAGCGCATTGCGCAGGCTCAACCGCAGGTCCTTATCGTCGATCCAATATTGCCGGATCATTTCGGACTCCAGCCGAAAGCGTTGCGTGCCGGCTTGTGGTGCGCTCCCCTTCAATGCGGCAATGCCGCGAAAATGGTGGAGCCGCTCCGGATCTCGCTTGTCGAAACCGAGTTCGAGTGACAGGTCGATATGGTCATCCGAGGCCGCACAGTAGATGCGCTCTGCAGCGGAGGCTGGCAGCAAGGACAGGGGACATGCCAGCAGCACAATGCCCCATGCCAGCATTCGACTTGTCATGCCGTCCTCCCGCGATGAAACATCCGGAAAGCAACATACAAGCGATCGCTTAATAATCAATCAAACTGATGCAGCCAGCGGTAGAATTCTTGGAGGGGGGCCACCATAGGCCCAGTCGAGCAGTTCGACCGTATGAACCATGGGAATGCCGGTTGCCGAGCCAATCTGGGTCAGGCAGCCAATATTGCCGGCAGCGATCACATCGGGCCGGGTGGATTCGATGTTGCGGACCTTGCGCGCCTTCAGCCGGGCGGAAATTTCCGGCTGCATGATGTTGTAGGTGCCGGCCGAGCCGCAGCAGAGATGGCCTTCCGGCGGGTCCTTGACGGTGAAGCCTGCCGCCTTCAACAGGAGCTTCGGAGCGAGCGTGACTTTCTGGCCATGCTGCAGCGAGCAGGCAGAATGATAGGCAACCGTGAGCCCTCTTGGCGCCTGGGCGGGGAGATCAAGCGTAGCCAGATATTCGGTGATATCCTTGGCCAGCGCCGAAACCTTGCCTGCCTTTTCGGCATAGGCCGGATCGAGGCGCAGCATGTGGCCATAATCCTTGATCGTCGTGCCGCATCCCGATGTGGTGACGATGATCGCATCGAGACCGCCCTCCTCGATCGCCCGCATCCAGACATCGACGTTGCGACGCGCGCTTTCGAGCGCCTGCGCCTCGCGCCCCATGTGATGGACAAGCGCACCACAGCAGCCTTCGCCAGCGGGCACGACGACTTCGACGCCGAGCCGAGTGAGAAGAGAGATGGTTGCCGCGTTGATGCCGGGGTCCAGCACCGGCTGGGCGCAGCCGGTGAGGATCGCGACACGCCCCCTGCGGATTTGCTGAGGTGTATGGATTGCGGGTCTCGCAAAGACGGACGGCTCAGGCACGGATTTTGGTGCAAGCCGCAACATCGCGGCCAGCGGCTTGAGCGGCGTGACCGCATCGAACAGCCCAGCCAGCGGACGACCGAGACGGGCCGCCTTCAAGGCCAGCCGGAACCGCTGCGGATAAGGCAGGACAAGCGCCAGCATGTTGCGGATCAGGCGATTGGCAAGCGGGCGGCGATAGGTCTTCTCGATGTGGATGCGCGCATGGTCGACCAGATGCATGTAATCGACGCCGGAGGGACAGGTGGTCGTACAGGCAAGGCACGAGAGGCAACGATCGATGTGGGTGACGATCTGCTCATCCGCCGGCCTGCCGTTTTCCAGCATGTCCTTGATCAGGTAGATGCGGCCCCGCGGACTGTCGAGCTCATTGCCGAGCGTCACATAGGTCGGACAGGTGGCGGTGCAGAAACCGCAATGCACGCATTTGCGCAGAATGGATTCCGCTTCCGCCACATGCGGATCAGCGAGCTGCTCGGCGGTGAAATTGGTCTGCACGTCGATCCTCCCGCGCGGCTGCCATCAGGGCTGCGCCAAAAATGCTGTTTCAGATCCACCAGCTATCCGGCTTGTCCACCGGCTGCCCGGCGGATGCCTTCTGCAGGCCGATGACGCAGCGGACGACGACCCAGATTGCGACGGCGAAGATCAGGATGACGCCGATGGCGACGAGCATCAGGATAGAGGCGATCAGCGCATAGAGGAGGCCAATCCAGAAGGTGCGGATGGCATAGGTATAGTGGCTGTCCACCCAGGCCGGCCCCTTGCCGCGGTTCACATAGGCCATGATCAGACCGACGATGCCGGTGATACCGACGACGAAGCTGATCAGATAGAGACAATAGACGAGCTGGGCATTGAGGCGACCCGGATTGAACCAGCCGTCGTCCGATGGCTTCATCGGGCTTTGTGAATTCGGATCATGCATCAGTCTGCTCCTTGTCCCATCAGGCCAGGATTGAAAATGCCGTGCGGGTCGAATTTAGATCGGACCCGCTCAGACAGCATTGCGACCGCTCGGCTTTGCGGCTCAAGCGCGGGAATGGAAGCCCTGATCGCTTCGGGTGCACGCATCAGCGTGGCGTGGCCACCGCCCAGCGTACGAATGCCGTGGCGCAAAACCTCGGCCTCAGGATCGGCCTCCATGCGCATCCACACGAGACCACCCTGCCAATCGTAATAGGCGTCGATGCCCGCTCTGAGCCGGAGACCTGCGACAAGCTTATAGGCCTCCGACGGTGCCATGGAGACGCGCCACAACGGGCGTGACGTACCATCGGCATAGGGGAAGACATCGCGGATCTCGCGCCAGAGCGTGAGCGTCTGATCCTTTGCAAGCCGACTGACCATGCCAAATCCGGTCATGGCTGCCGCAAGTTTTTCGGCGCGAACGGCAACGGAGGCAGCAAGCCCTTCAAGCCGCAGAACCGTTGCGGCGCCCTCGGCCAAGCCACCGCCGATGAATCGACCGCGCACGCTTTCCGGCAGGTGGGCGGCGCCGGAGACCTCGACCGAGAAAGACATGGCTGCCGCCATGGCGCGCGCCGCATCCGCGTCTTCCAGCCCAGAAATCACGATGGTTTCCGCCATTTTCGCGGTCGGCAGGACCTTGAACGTGACTTCTGTGAGGAAGCCGAGCGTGCCATAGGACCCGGCGAGCAGCTTGACGAGATCGAGGCCAGTGACATTTTTCATGACCCGCCCACCCGCCTTGACGATCTCGCCCTCACCATTGACGAAGCGGACGCCGAGCAGGTGATCGCGGGCCGCACCTGACGTGAAGCGGCGGGGGCCGGAACTGTTGACCGCAAAGAGACCGCCGATGGTGGGTGTGCCCGAGGTTCCCATCGGGCCGCGATGATCCATGGGTTCGAAGGCCATGCCCTGGCCGTTTTCCGCAAGCGCTGCCTCGATCTCGGCAACCGGCGTTCCGGCGCGCGCGGTCATGACCATTTCGGCGGGATTATAGGCGATGATGCCGGTCATCGATGCAGAGGAGAGGATGTTTTCCGCCGTCACGGCATTGCCGAAACCGGCGCGCGTGCCGCCGCCACGGATGGCAACTGCCGTCCGGCTGGCTGCGTGGTCGCGGATGATCTCGGCGGCTTCGGTTTCGGTGTTGGGGGTCAGCATGGGGTGGCCCCTCCATATGTCTGCGCCAGCTCGCCCCCCTCTGCCCTGCCGGGCATCTCCCCCACCAGGGGGGAGAGGGAATACGGCGACCGCTCGGCAATTCGGATACGATCCGACAGAAGCTTGCGAAGGGGCGCGAAACGGCGGGAGGCTTCAGCGAGCGAAGGCTGGCAGAGAGCGAAGCGCTGGCGGGTTCCCACTCTCCCCCCTTGTGGGGGAGATGTCCGGCAGGACAGAGGGGGGGCATTCGGACACAACCGCTTCATCCCCTGCCCTCCAGCGGAAAGACCTTGGAGGGGTTGAGGATCCAGCCCGCGTCGAAGGCGGAGCGCACGGCCATCTGCTGGGCGAGATCGACCTCGGAAAACTGATGGCGCATCAGATCCCGCTTCTCGATGCCGACACCATGTTCGCCGGTCAGGCAGCCGCCGGCATCGACACAGAGCTTGAGGATTTCCATACCCGCCGCCTCGGCCTTCGCCGCGTCCTCTGGATCGTTGATGTTGTAGAGGATCAACGGATGCATGTTGCCATCACCCGCGTGGAAGACATTGGCGACCCGCAGACCGTAGCGATCGATGATCTCAGCTGTCTTCTGCAACACATAGGACAACTGACTGAGCGGCACGGTGCCATCCATGCAGATGTAATCGGCGATGCGGCCCGTGGCACCGAAGGCGGATTTGCGCCCCTTCCAGATCAGCGCGGCCTCCGTGGGCGACTGGCTTTCGCGCACGGTCTTCACGCCGTGGCGGCGGGCAATCTCAACGATCGAGGTCAGCATGGCTTCCATCTCGGCCTCTGATCCCTCGACCTCGACGATCAGCAGCGCCTCGACATCGAGCGGATAGCCAGCCTTGGCAAAGGCCTCGCAGATTTCGATCGCGGGCTTGTCCATGAATTCGATGGCAACGGGAATGATGCCGGCGCCGATCACGTCGGCAACACAGGAGCCTGCTGCTTCGGCACTGTCGAAACCGAAGAGCACGGGACGCGCCCCTTCTGGCTTGGCAAGCAGGCGGACGGTGGCTTCTGTGACGATGCCGAGCTGACCTTCCGAGCCGCAGACGAGGCCGAGCAGGTCATAGCCCTCTGCATCCAGGTGCTTGCCGCCGAGATCGATGATTGTGCCGTCGACCAGCACCAGCTTGGCGCCAAGAAGGTTGTTGGTGGTGACGCCGTATTTCAGACAGTGGGCGCCGCCCGAATTCATGGCGATATTCCCGCCGATAGTGCAGGCAAGCTGGGAACTGGGATCGGGCGCGTAGAAATAACCATCTGCACCGACGGCATCGGAGATCGCAAGATTGGTGACACCCGCTTGAACGGTCGCGGTGCGATTGACATAGTCGATATCGAGGATGCGGGTCATGGCGGAGAGACCGAGCACGACGGCATCCTCTTGCGGAATGGCACCGCCCGACAGCGAGGTGCCCGCTCCGCGCGGTACGACGGGAATGCCATAGCGGTGACAGTATTTCATCACGGCCGCCACCTGGGCCGTGGTTTCGGGCAGAACGACAGCCAGAGGACGACGTCGATAGGCGATGAAACCATCCGTCTCAAAGGGCACAAGGGCCGTCTCTTCAGCAACCAGACGGCCTGACGGCACCAGCTCGCGCAGGTCGGCAAGGATCTCCGCGCGACGCGACAGGACTTCGGCTCTTGGTGGCAAAAAGGCGATCGCTTCGCTCATGACGGCTTCCCCCTCAACGCCGCCAGTCTAACCAAGGCGCGCGCCCAGCTCAACTGGTCTTTTTTTCTTACCACTATGATCTGGCGGCTGCAAATGCTATAGACTTGTGACTGAACTGACAAAAATGGCGGAGTGAGGCATGACCAATCTCGGCGATCTCGAAGTTTTCGTCCGGGTGATTGCTGCAGGCAGCATGTCGACGGCGGCGCGTGATCTTGGGCTGTCGCCGGCCGTCGTGTCAAAGCGCATCAAGCGGCTTGAAGACAAGCTCGGCACCCGGCTTCTGCAACGCACAACCCGGCAGATCTCGCTGACGGAAGCGGGCCAGGGTTTCTACGAGCGCGTTCTGACCGTTCTTGGCGGACTGGAAGAGGCGGAAGCCTATGCCTCGGGGCGCTCGTCCGAGGTCAATGGAACCCTGAAGATATCTGCCCCGACCTCCTTTGGCCGCATGCATGTGGCACCGCACCTCAAGCCTTTCATGCAGGCGCATCCCGACCTGACGATCAATCTGGTGCTCACCGATGAATTGACCGATATCGTCGGCGGCGGCTTTGATCTTGCCATCCGGATTGCGGGCCTGAACGATTCTTCGCTGGTGGCCAAACGTCTTGCCTCCGTTCGTCGGGTGCTGTGCGCCTCACCGGCCTACCTCGCCGAATACGGAACGCCCAGGAGCCTGGACGATCTGAAGGCACATCGCTGCCTGCCCGCACACAACCACGAATATTGGCGCCTCGAAGGCCCTGACGGACAGGTGTCGCTCCGGCCCGAAGGCCAGCTGATCACCAATTCCAGCGAAGTCATTCGCGAGGCCGTCATTGCAGGCCTCGGCATTGCGCTGCGCTCGACCTGGGACATCGGCGCCGAATTGAAGAGCGGAAAGCTGGTGCAGGTCCTGCCGGACTACGAGAGCTCCCGCAGCGTGGCGCTGTTTGCCGTCTATCCGACGCGCCAGTTCCTACCCGCCAAGGTGCGGTTGTTTATCGACTATCTGGCGGAGCTTTACGGGCCGGTGGCCTACTGGGAGCGCTGAGGCTCACCCCTGCATGCCACCCGGCACCGAACTCCAGAAGCCATATTTCTTCGAATGGTTGCGGCGCAGTTCGGCGAGGAAGGCGGCATGGGTCGATAGCCCATGGCCATCCGGCAATTCCGGCATCAACCGCGCAAGCTCTCCGACATAACGACCCGCCTGCGGATAGGCCATGCCGATGCCGCGCCTGAGAATATCCTCGACGAGAGCGCGGTAAAGCAGGACCGCCGCGCGCGGTTCCTTGGCCGACAGCGCCTCTGCGGCAGGGGCGAGGTCGTCATAGTAGCGGCCTTCCCAATCATGGTTGTGACGCTCGACCAGGCGGGCGGCGAGATCAAGCCGCGGCCAGCTGATGAAGAAATCGAGTGCGAGATAGATATCCTCATGTTCGGCAGCGATGGCAAAGGCGCGATCCATTTCTTCAAACTCGGCAAAATCATCAAGCTTAGAGAGGTAAAGCTTCAGGACTTCCGGATTGAGCGTCTCGGAAAACTCGCGCCAGCGCAGCTCCTGCGCATCCTCGCGACGTTTCAACCGCTCAAGGATTTCGGCCTCCAGCATCCGGCGCTCATGCGCACCATATTCGGGGCCCACCGACGTCAGGCTACCATTGACCGGGATCAGCCGCATGCCGCGCGGCCGTTCGCGCACCCATTCCAGGGCCTGATCGAAGCGGCCGGCTTCGGCGAGCAGCGCAGCCACAGTCAGCGTGTCGCGGCGGTTTTCCGGCTTGCGTTTTTCGAGCGACAGGAAGGCGTCGATGTCAGCGAGCCTAAGAGACAAGCGCTGCGCCAGATCCAGCGCTCCGAATTTCATCGGTTCGTCAGCCAGCACCGCCATCAGCGCGTCACGCCAGGCATGTGCGCCAGGTGCAGCAAGGACAGATGTCAGGCCGAGCAGGAAGCCTGTATGCTCGCCGTAGCGGTCGCGAAGACGCAAGCGTTCCAGATGCGGCACCAGCAAGACCTGCTCTTCGGCATCCACCGACTGGATCAGTTCCTGCGCTGCAGTTTCCGTATCGTCGAACACCTTCCAGAGCCGGGCGCTATCGGCAACAAGCCGCGCAGATATCGGGAACCTCAGGCCCAGAAAGCGCAGAATGCGCTCGGCACCGGCCTGCGGATCGACCGCTCCGAGTTCAGAAAGAATATTGCGGGCAAGGGCTGAAAACTCCACCGCCATATCGCGGGCACGCGCCTTGTTGATCCGTGCCGTCGACTGATCGATCGCATCGAGGCGCTTGTCGATCAGCCTGGCCATCTCGTCCGGCCCCATCTCGCCGGCCAGTGCCGTCTGCAACCGGGCTTTCAGAGCCTTGTTGGCGGCGGCTTCGTCGAGCAGGATGTCGATCAGCTTCTCCAACCCGAGACTGCCCAGCCCCTTGCGGTCGAGCTTCGCCTTTGCCTGCTTCGCCATCTGCCCCAGCCATCTTCGCTTTTGCCGGCCCTTATATCGGACGGAGGGACCGGCGGGGCAAGGGCAAAAGCAGTGAGAGGAGTTAGCGTCCCACCACACCCTTTTTCAAGTACCATATTATGGTATCATTCCCTTATGAAAAAGAGGCATCGATCAACGCTGGAGCAGATCTTTGCACGTCCCGTCAGCGGCACGATCCGCTGGCTGGATATCGAGGCCTTGCTTCTGGCGCTCGGGGCAGAGATCAGCGAGTGCGAAGGGTCCCGCATCGGGATCTTTCTGTTTGGCCAGGTGCGCGTGTTTCATCGACCGCATCCATCGCCTGAAACCGACAAAGGTGCTGTAGCAAGCGTTCGAAAATGGCTCGAAGACAATGGAATTACGCCATGAACAATATCATCGACATCAAGGGGCACAAGGCCGTCGTCTCGTTTGATCCAGATCTCGGCCTGCTGCGGGGTGAGTTTCTGGGCTTGAACGGCGGCGCGGACTTTTATGCCGACAGCATTGAAGCGCTTCGTCACGAAGGCAGCCTGTCGCTCGATGTCTTTCTGGACATGTGCGCTGAAAAAGGCGTTGAGCCCTATCGGCAGTTTTCGGGCAAATTCAACCTCCGCCTGGATCCGAAGATCCACGAAGCGGCGGTTCTCGCCGCGCGCGCCGAGGACAAGAGCCTCAACGAATGGATCTCGGGCCTGATCGAAGATGCGGCCGGGCGCTGATCAATCATCCCTCTCGTGGTGGCGTCTCAGCCTTCGCACCATCCACCAGACGCCGAGGATGGCGATTGGGACCGAAAGGCCGGTGACGACGACAGGATCGACCGGCAGGAGATCGTGCGGGATAGCCTTGGCGGCATAGCCGATCAGGCCGATGACGTAGTATGAAATCGCAGCGACCGAGAGGCCTTCGACCGTTTGCTGCAGGCGCAGCTGCATTTCGGCGCGCCGGTTCATGGCGGTCAGCAGATCGGAATTCTGCCGCTCGAGTTCAACGTCGATCCAGGACCGGACGAGCCCTGTAGCGCGGGCGAGCTTGCGGGAGAGATTGGCCTGGCGCTCTTCGATCGACTGGCAGGTGCGCATGGCTGGCGCCAGGCGTCGTTCCAGAAAGGCACCGAGCGTTTCGTGGCCCGGTACCGGGGTTTCATCGAGCGTCTTGATGCGCTCGCGGACGATCCCGTCATAGGCACGACTTGCCCCGAAACGGTATAGGCTGAGGGCGGCATTGGCTTCGAGTTCGGCGGCGAGCCTCGTGATCTCGGTCAGCATCTCGTCAGACTCGTCGCGGGCATGGGCTTTCATGCGCTGGGTCACCGCGGTCAGTCCATCCTCGATGCGACGCATTTCCGGCGACAATGCCTGGGCAAGCGGCAGGCCGAGCATGGCCATGGTGCGATAGGTCTCGATATCGAGAAGGCGCTGGATCACGGCTCCGCGCCCGGCCTCGGTCATGCCGCGATCGATAACAAGAATCTGGGTCAGGCCGTTTCCATCCTGACGAAAATCGGTGAGCACGGCCGCCTGGCCGTTCTTGAGTTCACTGTAGCAAAGGCTGGCCGGATCGAAGACGGCCCGGGCGCTGGCGATATCGGGACCATCAGGCCGCAATTCCAGGCGTATGCCCGAGATCAGTGGGCCCGGCGCTGTGAAACCATCTCCGAAAGGGTGGATCGGCACTTCGCCGCCGAACGTCTCCGGCAGCGGCGCATCCCAGAACCAGGTGGAAAACTCGGTATGGCGCTCCCAGCGCAGCGTGCCCTGCCCCCAGGCAAGCGCGTGATGGCGGGTCTGCCTGTCCGGCGGGGCCACGCCGCGCGCCCGCGACAATTCGGAAATGGCGGCGTGGTGAACCGCCGCTCCGCCATCCATCATGAAGGCCAGCTGGAAGATCACCCGGCCCGAGCTCAGGAGCGGATACGGCCGCGCATGGATTTCACCCAGTGCGATCGCGCGTTCCGGCGCCGATGGAAATGCGAAGTCACCCTTTGCCACGCCTGCCCCCTTGCCTGATCGCATCACGCTAGCAGCGCTCTTGCCAATCGGCAAAGGCTCATTCGCGAGTGGCGCCATCATTGAAGCACTGGACAAATTAATTGACCAATTGCCGCGACCGCTGTTAACTCGGCGTCTCGGGAGGCGAATGTGAGCAAGGACGAAACCAGATTATTCTCCGGCATCAGCCACAGCCGGACGGCCGATGAGGTGGTCCAGCAGATCGAGCTTCTGATTCTGGACGGCGTGCTGCGCGATGGCGACCGGCTGCCCGGCGAACGCGATCTGGCGCAATCCCTCGACGTATCCCGCCCTATCCTGCGCGAAGCGTTGAAAGAGCTTGAAGCGCGGGGCTTGCTGACAAGCCATCATGGTGGCGGCACCTTTGTGGCCGACATCATCGGGCAAGTGTTTTCAAAACCGATCACCGATCTCATTTCCCGTCATGCCCGCGCAACGCGGGACTATCTCGAATATCGTCGCGAACTTGAAGGGCTGACCGCCGAGCTTGCCGCCCGGCGCGCCTCAGAGACGGACAAGGCGCTGCTTGCCCGCATCATCGAGGACATGCGCCGCGCCCATCAGAGCGGCCTGCCTGAAGACGAGCTGGCTGCCGACGTCGAGTTTCACAATGCCGTTGGCGAGGCGGCGCATAATATCGTTCTCCTGCACACGATGCGCGCCTGTTACAGGCTTTTGTCGGAAGGCATCTTCTTCAATCGCAAGGCCGTGTTTTCGCTACCGGATGCGCGCGAGCAATTGCTGGCGCAGCATGTGGCAATCCATGATGCCATCATTGCCGGCGATGCGATCGCCGCCAAGCAGGCGGCACAGGCGCATATCGATTTTGTCATGCGGGCGGTCGACGAGAGCGTGCGCGCGGACGAATGGGGGCGCGTTTCGAAGTTACGACTGCTCAAGCGTGACAAAGACAATGCTTCGATGCGGCCGGGCAAAGCCAACAATACCAAAACGGAGACCGCACGATGACAGCTGAAACCCAGGCACCGAAGGTTGGCCTCTTTGCCACCTGTCTCGTCGATCTCTTCCGGCCAAGCGTCGGCTTTGCTGCCGCCAAGCTTCTGGAGGAAGCCGGTTGCGAGGTGCATGTGCCGCTTGCCCAGACCTGCTGCGGCCAGCCGGCCTACAATTCCGGCGACCGTAAAGATGCAAAGGACCTGGCCAAGCAGGCGATCGAGCTCTTTGAAGGGTTCGATTACATCGTTGCGCCATCAGGTTCGTGCGCGGCCATGCTCAAGATGCATTATCCGGAGCTCTTCCAGGGCGACGCTGAATGGGAGGAACGCTGTCGGCGATTTTCCGACAAGGTGTACGAACTCGTTTCTTTCCTGACCGATATCCGTGGCATGTCCGGGGTGACGGCACGGCTGAGCAAGACCGTGACCTATCACGATAGCTGTTCGGGGCTTCGGGAGCTTGGAATAAGCCACCAGCCGCGCCAGCTACTCTCCAGCATCGACGGGCTGAAGCTGGAGGAAATGGCAGGATCGGATGTCTGCTGCGGCTTTGGTGGCACCTTCTGCGTCAAATATCCCGATATTTCCGGAAAGATCGTTTCGAAGAAGACGGCGACCATAACCGAGACCGGAGCCGACATGCTGCTTGCCGGTGACATGGGCTGCCTGATGAACATGGCAGGCAAGCTGAAGCGCGAAGGCTCTTCCATCGAGGTGCGGCATGTGGCCGAGGTTCTGGCCGGAATGACCGACAGCCGACCGATTGCGGGTGGCAAGTGAGAGCCGAGGGAGGAGATCCAGATGCAGTTCACCGCACCGCAGTTTAAAGACAATGCCGCCCGTGCGCTGGCTGACAGCCAGCTGCAGAAGGCGCTCACAAATGTTGAGCGCGGCTTCATCAACAAGCGTGCCGCCGCCGCAGCGGCACTCCCCGAATTCGAGGCGCTGCGCGACAGGGGCCGCGATATCAAGGATCATACGCTCGCCCATCTCGACCTCTATCTCGAGGCTTACGAGACCAAGGTGACGGAAGCCGGCGGGCATGTGCACTGGGCAGAAAGCGCAGAAGATGCACGCGCCATCGTGCTCGACATCTGCGGGCGCGTTGGCGCGAAAACCGTGACCAAGGGCAAATCGATGATCACGGAGGAGATCAATCTCAATGATTTCCTGGCGGATCACGACATCGAGCCTGTCGAGACCGATCTTGGCGAATACATCATCCAGCTGCGCGGTGAGCATCCGAGCCACATCATCGCGCCGGCCGTCCATTTGAACAAGGAGCAAGTGGAGGCCGATTTCCGTCGCGTGCACACCCATCTTGCGGCCGACCGTGACCTCACGGCAGCGGAAACACTGCTTTCAGAGGCACGTCACGTTCTGCGCAAACGCTATTTCGATGCCGATATCGGCATCACCGGCGCCAATTTCCTGATTGCCGAAACGGGCACCTCGGTCATCGTGACAAATGAGGGAAATGGCGATCTCACCCAGTCCCTGCCGCGTGTGCATATCGTCATGGCCTCGATCGAAAAGCTCGTGCCGACGCTGGAGGACTGTTCGCAGATCCTGAGGCTGCTTGCCCGCTCGGCGACCGGTCAGGATATTTCCACCTACACCACCTTTTCCACCGGACCGCGCCGGGCAGACGATCCGGACGGGCCGGAGGAATACCACGTCATCCTGCTCGACAATGGCCGGACCGCGATGCTCGGCAGTGACTTCCAGGACATGCTGCGCTGCATCCGCTGCGGCGCCTGCATGAACCATTGTCCGATCTATCATGCCGTCGGCGGCCATGCCTATGGCTCCGTCTATCCGGGGCCGATGGGGGCGGTCCTCACCCCCTCCCTCTTCGGGGTCGATCAATCCGGCCACCTGCCGAATGCCTCCACCTTCTGCGGGCGCTGCGAAAGTGTCTGCCCCATGCGCATCCCGCTGCCGAAGATGATGCGCCACTGGCGCGAGCGGGAATTCGAGCGGCATCTGAACCCGGCCACCACCCGCTACGGGCTTGGTCTCTGGGCCTTCGTTGCCCGGCGGCCGAAGCTTTATCGCCTGGCGACCGGCCTTGGCGCACGCCTGCTGAACGTGATCGGTGGCGCGCGCGGTCGCATCTCCGCTCTCCCGCTTGCAGGCGGATGGACCAAATACCGTGACCTGCCCGCACCGGAGAGCCGAACCTTTGCCCAGCAATGGGCGGCACGCCAGAAGACGGGACACTGAGCCATGACCAGCCCACGCAGCGGCCGTGCCGCCATCCTTTCCCGCATCCGCAGCTCGCTCAAGGTTGGCGAGCATGACAGGAACCGCGCCGCGACCGTGCAGGAGCGGCTGGCCAGTCACCCTCAGGGCATCATCCCGAAACGCGGACAATTGCCGCCGGAGGAGCGGGTAAACCTCTTTGTCGCCATGGCAGAGAAATACAATGCGACCGTGGAACGGGTCATCGATGCAAGCAGCCTGCCGGTGCTCGTTGGCGCCTATCTCCAGAACCGCAACTTGCCGGCCAGAGTGCGCATCGGAGAGGATCCTCGCCTTGCTGGACAGGACTGGCGTGCTGCTGGCGCCCTCGAAGTGACGTCAGGCCCGTCCGATGGAACCGATCTCGTCGCCGTCAGCCATGCCTTTGGCGGCATTGCCGAGACCGGCACGCTATGCCTCCTGTCGGGGCCGGACAATCCGGTGACCCTGACCTTCCTGCCCGAACATCATATCGTTGTTGTCGAAGCGCGCGACATTGCGGGTGACATGGAGACCATCTGGGCGCGGCTGAGGGCCCGTTCTGGGCAGGCTATGCCGCGTACCGTGAACCTGGTCACAGGACCGTCACGCTCGGCAGATATCGAGCAGACCCTGTTGTTGGGCGCGCATGGCCCCCGGGCCTTGCACATCGTTTTGGTTGGGGAGCCCGGATAAGCCCACATCCAGGAATTGCGCTTTTATTGACTAATGATGGAACAATTTGACCTGCAACGCCGTTCGACTTCCCTTCTGCCAAAAATGAATTTTGAAGTGGGGACTAGAAGATGCAGTCACATTTGCAGGGAACGCCGCGTATTGCGCTCGTTTCCACCCATGGTTATGTCGCAGCCCACCCGCCGCTTGGCGCCGCCGATACCGGTGGCCAGGTGGTCTACGTGCTGGAACTGGCCAAGAAGCTGGCGCAGTTGGGGCACAAGGTCGATATCTTTACCCGCCGCTTTGAAGATCAGCCTGAAATCGACGAGGTCGACGAGAATGTGCGGGTGGTGCGCATTCCCTGCGGTGGCCCGGACTTTATTGCGAAGGAATATCTGCACCGTCACCTGACCGAGTGGAACGAAAAGGCGCTGCGCTGGATCAAGCAGCAAGACCTCAACTACCTCTTCATCAACAGCCACTACTGGGATGCCGGCGTTGCCGGTCAGCGCCTGTCGGAGGCGTTGAAAGTTCCGCATATCCACACACCGCACTCACTGGGACTCTGGAAGAAGCGGCAGATGGAGACGGATTACCCTGAACGGGCCGACCGTTTTGAAGCGGAATTCAACTTCAAGGAACGCATTCAGCATGAGCTGATCGTCTATCGCAGCTGCCAGATGGTGATCGCGACGACACCGATCCAGCTCGACATGCTGATGGAGGACTACAATCTTCCGCGCAACCGGGTGCACATGATCCCGCCTGGCTATGACGACAACCGCTTCTTCCCCGTCTCGGAATCTTCAAGGCAGATGGTGCGTCAGCGTTTCGGCTTCGAGGGGCGGACGGTGCTGGCGCTTGGTCGCCTTGCAACGAACAAGGGATATGATCTGCTGATCGACGGATTCCAGGTTCTGTCCGAGCGCATGCCGGACGCGCGTCTGCGCCTCGCGCTTGGCGGCGAAAACATGGACGAGCAGGAACAGACCATCCTCGCTCAGCTGAAGCGACAGGTGCAGGACCTCGGCATTTCAGACAAGGTGGAGTTCTCTGGGTTCATTGCCGACGAAGACCTGCCCGACATGTATCGCGCCGCCGATCTCTTCGTTTTGTCCAGCCGCTACGAGCCCTTCGGCATGACGGCGATCGAGGCGATGGCGAGCGGCACGCCGACCATCGTCACCGTGCATGGCGGTCTTTTCCGCGCCATCAGCTACGGCCGGCACGCGCTGTTTGCAGATCCATTTGACAAATACGATCTTGGGATCACCATGATGAAACCGCTCAAGCATCCACGCTTATACGGACGCCTGTCGCGGATGGGGGCCCACAAGGCGCGCAGCCTGTTCACCTGGACCGGCATTGCACAGCAGCTTGTGGCGCTGGTCGAGGGGCGTCCGGGAGCGCAGGCTCTGGAAGAAAGCGATTGGGCGGAACCATGGAACGACGGGGATTGAAACCCATCCGGCTGTTTGCCTCGGATCTTGACGGCACACTGGCCGGCGATCGCGAGGGCAGCCTTGCCTTCAGCCGCTTCTGGTCGGACCTGCCGCGAGAGCGGCGACCGCTTCTCGTCTACAACAGCGGTCGCCTGATCGAGGACATCCAGGCCTTTACCGAGGAAGAGGGATTGCCCAGGGCCGACTTCATCATCGGCGGCGTCGGAACCATGCTTCATGCCGACCATGATCCGGACATTGCGCATGCCTATGCTGCAACGCTCGGCAGCCGGTTCGACGTCGACCTTCTTGAAGCCGACCTGTTTGCCTTCGAGCAGATGACTCGGCAGCCGGCGAAGTATCAGCACGCCTTCAAATCAAGCTGGTATCTGCATGATGCCAGCAAAGAGGACGTCATTGCGCTGGAACAGCGGTTGCGAAGTGCGGGCCATCCCGTGCGGATTGTCTATTCCAGCAGCCGCGACCTCGATGTCATCCCGGAGATGGCAGACAAGGGCCAGGCGCTGCGCTGGCTCTGCGGCAAGCTTGGCATTGCCCTCGACGAAGTGATCGTTGCCGGCGACACGGGCAATGATCTTGCCATGTTCGAAATCGAGGACGTTCGCGGCATCGTGCCGGAAAATGCCTTGCCTGAACTCGTCAGTTTCGCGCAGGCATCAGAGCGCATCGTGCAGGTGCCGGGCTTTGCGGCGCGCGGTGTCCTGGCGGGCCTTAGGGCATTCGGGCTGCAACCATGACGGATGTCACAATCGGCACCGTCTGACGCCGAACCGGCGTGACTTTGCCGCAGTCCTGCGGCTATCTCTGGGTGATGTCGCTGTTAGCACAGCATTCACCACAAAAACTGTTCGAATGGGGACGCAAGCGTTCGATTTCGAACTTTCACAATAATGATCTAATATTGACTCCGAATCGAGGTGAGAAACTTTGGGTATCATTGGTCGCATCACATCCGATCTCCGTCTCATGCTGCAGCGTCCGCCGCGGCAGCAATTTGCCGCGATCTGCCATCGCCGGCGCAAGAAGAGCGGCGAACTGGAGGTTTTGCTGATCACCAGCCGCGAAACAGGTCGCTGGGTGATCCCGAAGGGCTGGCATATGCCCGGCAAGCAGCCGCACGCCATTGCCGAACGCGAGGCCTTTGAAGAGGCCGGCATCCGCGGCAAGGCGACCGTGGAGCCGATCGGCTACTATAGCTACTTCAAGAAATTGAAGAATGGACTGAAAGTGCCAACCCGGGCCCAGGTGCACGCGCTTGAGGTCAAGAGCATCGCCAAGGACTTCCCGGAGAAGGGCATGCGGCGTTTCGAATGGATGACGTGCGAAGAGGCAGCCAGCCGCGTGGCAGAGCCGGAACTGCGAACCCTGTTTCTCGACTTTGCGAAAACTGTCGCAAATTCGGTGCAGAACTCCCAAAAAGCCGGGAAAGCCGCCTGATTTAAGTCTGTCACAAAACTGACATATTGAACCCCCGGCTATTTAGGGCTAGGGACGCGGCAAGACCGATATGGACGGAAGGCTGCCGACAGGTTTGCTCCCATCTCGGAAAGCAAAACAAGTTCGAACGTGAAGGCCGCATCGGGCCTGTCCCGGAGGCCTCGCACCATGGGCAAATCCACACCCAAGCTTCTGAAGCCAACCCTCGACAAGGATCTCGACAAGATCGCCTTTGTCGAGGAAGCAGCACAGCACGTGTCGCGCGGCTTTGCGCCCTTTGGCATCGCCATCCTGTTTCTGGTTGCCGCGACCGTGTTTGCCGGCGCCGTCGTCATGGATCGCCCCGGCTCGCTGATGGTGATTGCCGCTGCTGCCATCGGCGCCTACATGGCGATGAACATCGGCGCCAACGACGTGACCAACAATGTTGGCCCAGCTGTCGGTTCACGCGCCATGAGCATGGGCGTCGCGCTGGCGATTGCTGTCGTCTTCGAAACGGCTGGCGCGATGATCGCGGGCGGCGACGTGGTCTCGACCATTTCGCGCGGCATTGTCGACCCGGCCAAGATGCCCAGTGCCGATGTCTTTGTGTGGGCGATGATGGCCTCACTTCTCTCATCGGCGCTCTGGGTCAACCTTGCGACCTGGATCGGCGCGCCCGTCTCGACCACGCATGCCGTGGTGGGCGGCGTTTTGGGGGCCGGCGTTGCCGCCGCCGGAATGGCTTCCGTCAATTGGTCGGTGATGGGTGGCATTGCTGCAAGCTGGATCATCTCTCCGGTACTCGGCGGCATCATTGCGGCGCTGTTCCTTGCCTTCATCAAGGAATTCATCATCTACCGGCATGAGAAGATCGAGGCTGCCCGCCGCTGGGTGCCTATCCTGATCGGCATCATGACGGGCGCCTTCATCAGCTATCTCGTCCTCAAGGGCCTGAACAAGCTGGTGACGGTTACCCTGTGGCAATCGCTCGCCATCGGCCTTTTCGCCGGCATCATTTCCTGGCTGCTCAGCCGGCCGCTGATCCGCCGCCAGTCCGAAGGTCTGGAAAACCGCAACCAGTCGCTGCGCAAACTGTTTCGCCTGCCGCTGATCTTCGCGGCAGCCCTGCTGTCCTTCGCGCATGGCGCCAATGATGTTGCAAACGCCATCGGCCCGCTCTCGGCCATCGTGCATGCGGCGCAGGCGCATGAGATTTCCGGCGAGGTCATCGTTCCGCTCTGGGTGATGATCATCGGGGCTGCCGGTATCTCGCTCGGCCTTCTGCTGTTCGGCCCTCGCCTCATCAAGCTGGTCGGCGAGCAGATCACCAAACTCAACCCCATGCGCGCCTATTGTGTCTCGCTTTCGGCGGCTATTACCGTCATCGTCGCGTCCGCCCTCGGCCTTCCGGTCAGCTCCACGCATATTGCCGTGGGTGCCGTGTTCGGCGTCGGTTTCTTCCGTGAATGGTACACCCGCAACTCAAAGCGCCGCATGGAATACATGCGCATGAAATCGGAGAAATGGGTGATCGAGCCGAAGCCCGAGCGTAATCCGGAAGAGTTGCGCCGTCGCTACCTCGTTCGCCGGTCGCACTTCATGACCATTGTCGCGGCCTGGATCATCACCGTTCCGGCATCGGCAGGACTTGCAGCCGTTCTCTATTGGGTTATGTCTCAGCTCGCATTCTGACGCTGGAGACACCCAAGACATGCGCGCAAACTACCGGATGCAGCGGCTGTTCGTCAGCGGAGACCTGAAGGTGGAGACCGCCTTCGAGGTCTCTGCCGATCAGTTCAATTACCTCGCCAATGTGCTTAGGCTGGAGAGCGGGGCGGAAATCCTCGTTTTCAACGGCCGGGACGGGGAATGGAAGGCGCGGCTCGACTTTCCGACGCGCAAGCGCATCCTGCTCTTCCCCTTCGAGCAAACCCGACCGCAGCCGCAAGACAGCGACCTGCATTTCCTCTTTGCACCGCTCAAGATCGGCCGAATGGACTATCTCGTGCAGAAGGCAGTCGAGATGGGCGCGGGCGTGCTGCAGCCCGTCATGACGCAGCATGTGCAGGGCAAGATCGGCAATCTCGACAAACTCAGGGCCAACGCCATCGAAGCGGCAGAGCAATGCGGCATCCTGGCCATTCCGACCGTCAGGGAGCCGGTAAAGCTGAAGGACCTGCTGGAAAGCTGGCCGGAGGAGCGACGCATCATCTATTGCGACGAAGACAGCGCAACGCAAAACCCGCTACCGGCCCTCAACGAAATCACCGAGCCAAAGCTTGCCCTTCTCGTTGGCCCGGAGGGTGGTTTCTCCGAAGAGGAGCGCCAGCTTCTGAGGCGCCTGGCCCATGTCACGGCGATCCCCCTTGGTCCGAGAATCCTGCGCGCGGACACCGCCGCCGTTGCTGCGCTGGCCGTCGTTCAGGCCGCAATTGGCGACTGGAACTGACGGTCGCCGACCGTCCCTCCAAACAGTTCAGATTTTTCCAGCCCTGCTTGAGAGTTTTTCACTTGCACCGCATATGAAAGCGGTCCAATCAACCCGAAACTTGCCTCTGTATCAACGCATTGCAAGCCGAACGCCGGCGCCCGAAAAAGGTATTACTCATGGCCCGTGACACCACCGACCAGACGCCGCTCGGCACCGTTGACGATATGGCCGCTTACCTGGCGGAGGGATCCAAGCCGAAAGAGCGGTTCCGGATCGGGACGGAGCACGAAAAGTTCGCCTTCTTCCGCGCTGACAACAGCCCGGTTCCCTATTTCGGCGAGGCCAGCATTTCCGCACTTCTAAAGGGGATGCAGGAGAAGCTCGGCTGGGAACCGATCATGGATGGTGACAACATCATCGGCCTTGGCGAGCAGTCCGGCATGGGCGCAATCTCCATCGAACCCGGCGGACAGTTCGAACTATCGGGCGCGCCGCTTGAGACGCTGCATGAGACCTGCAAGGAATCCAACCAGCATCTGGCGGTCCTCAGGGATGTTGCCGAACCGATGGGCATCCGCTTCCTCGGCATTGGCGGCAGCCCGAAATGGTCGCTTGCGGAAACACCGCGCATGCCGAAATCGCGCTACGACATCATGACCCGCTACATGCCGAAGGTCGGCAGCCAGGGCCTCGACATGATGTACCGCACCTGTACCATCCAGGTTAATCTCGACTTCTCGTCGGAAGCCGACATGCGGGCCAAGATGCGTGTTTCGATGAAGCTGCAGTCGCTCGCCACCGCACTGTTTGCCTCCTCGCCGTTCACCGAAGGCAATCCCAACGGGCTTCTGTCCTGGCGCGGCGACATCTGGCGCGATACCGACAACCAGCGCGCCGGCGTTCTGCCCTTCACGTTCAAGCCGGATTTCAGCTTCGGCGATTACGTTGCCTGGGCGATTGAGGCGCCGATGTATTTCGTCGTACGCGACGGTCGTTACCATGACTGCACCCACATCACCTTCCGCCAGTTCATGGACGGCGCGTTGAAGGGCGAAATCGCCGATTGGCAGCCGCAGCTCGGCGACTGGACCAACCACCTGTCCACCCTCTTCCCGGACGTCCGCTTGAAGCGCTTCCTTGAAATGCGGGGTGCCGATGGCGGCCCATGGCGGCGCATCTGCGCGCTCCCTGCCTTCTGGGTCGGGTTGCTCTATGACGACGCCGCGCTTGCGGCCGCCGATGCGCTCACCGCCGACTGGTCCGTGGAGGACGTGGTGGCGTTGCGCGACAGCGTGCCCGCGCAGGGCCTCGCAGCCTCTGTTGCAGGTCGACCGCTCCTGGACGTTGCCCGCGACGTCATCGCGATTTCGCGACAGGGCCTGCAGGCACGGGCACGGCTGAACGGCGACGGTCAGGATGAAAGCGTTTTCCTCAACCCTCTCGAGGAAGTTCTTGCCAAGCGGTCGACGCTCGCAGATGACCTGCTCTCTCTTTACCACGGCCGCTGGGGCGGCTCCGTCGAGCCGGTGTTCACCGAATATCAGTACTGACCGCTGACCTCTGAAACTTTCCTGAAGCCCCTGGCAGACCGCTAAAAAGCGGTTTGCCGACGGCTCTTTGCATCTATAGTGTTGCACAAGCTGCACGTATTCGGGGAGAGGGATTTATGCTGCCACTGTTCGACATGATGCTCCAGGCGCAAAACGGCAAGGCGATGGAAGCCATGGCCAAACAGTTTGGCCTTGCCCAGGAGCAGGCGGCCAAGGCCATGGCGGCCCTCACGCCGGCTTTTGCCTCCGGCTTCAAGCGCAACACCGCCAATCCTTATGATTTCTCGGCGCTGCTGCAGGCGATGTCATCGGGCAATTACGCCCGCTATTTCGAAGATATGAGTGCTGCCTTCACGCCGCAGGGCATTGCGGATGGCAATCAGGTCCTGCAGCAGATCTTTGGCTCCAAGGACGTCTCGCGTGCGATTGCCGCTCAGGCCTCTCAGCTCACGGGGATCGGGCAGGACATTCTCAAGCAGATGATGCCTGCGATGGCCGATACGCTGATGGGCGGGCTTTTCAAGCAGACGACAGGACAATTCCCGTCCGCGGACGCCTTTGCTGCAACACCCATGGGGGCGATGATGCAGCAATGGCTGGAAACGACCGGGCTGCAGCCCAAGCGCCCTGCCCCGCCCACCATGTTCGACAATCCGTTTACCCGGGCTTTTCAGGAGATGATGGGGGCATCAACGCAACCGCCGCAACAGCAACCGGCTGCGAACCCCTTCCTCGACAACCCTTTTGCCAAGGCATTTCAGGAGATGGCCGCAACCTATAGCGCCTCGCTGGCAGGCCAGACCGCCGAAGCGCCGAAGCCCGCAAGCACGCCCCAGCCCCCCTCCGAGGGACAATCAGCCTCCGCCGAACAGTTTTCCGCAATGATCAACACGCTGTTCGATAGCGGGCTTGAGGTCCAGAAGACCTATCAGAAGAGCATGGAGCAGATTTTCGATCGCTATGTCTCATCGACGCAAGCGCCGACGGAGACGAAGGCACCGGCTGAAGATCCGCCGGGCAAGGCCTGAGGCAATCGATGCAAAACACAACAACGGCGCGGAGCCCGCGCCGTTTTTGTGTTGGTTAGCAGGGCGGTCAGTGCGCCGCGCCGATCAGAATTCTTCCCACTCGCCGCCAGGCTGATTGTCCTTGGCCTGACTGATCTTGGCCCCGAGGCCGATCGAGATCTTGTCCATCAGCGACCGCGCCGGCGAGGCAACGGCCCGGCTTCCGGCCTCGGCGGGTGCGACCTTCGGCTTTCCAAAGCTGCGATTGGGTGTGGCGTCGCTGGTTCCGCCTGACCTCAAGCTCGATAGAGGCGGTTGCATGCTTGCGCCAGAAAGTCCGGAAGGGCGGGTGAAGGACGTGTCACGCTGATCGGCAAAGCGGTTTTGAAAGCCGCTTGCAGTCCCTTCCAGCGTGAACTGGCCAACCAGATCCGACAGCATCTCGGCATCACGAGACAGACCGGCCATTTCGCTGTTGGTCTGCTCGGCAGCCCTCGCATTCTGCTGCGTCACGTCTTCCATGCGCGACACGGCGGCGTTGATCTCCTTGAGTGTCGCGGACTGTTGCCGGGCATTGGAGGCGATCGAGTGGATGTGATCGCCGATCTCCACCACCTGTCCGGCGATGGAGGAAAGGACAGAGCCGGTTTCGCGCACAAGGCCGACACCCGCCGAGACTTCCGTACCGGACTTGGTGATCAGCGCCTTGATATCCTTGGCAGCATTGGCGGAGCGCTGGGCAAGTTCACGCACTTCCTGCGCAACCACCGCAAAGCCCTTGCCCGCCTCACCCGCACGGGCGGCTTCAACGCCGGCATTCAGCGCCAGAAGATTGGTCTGGAAAGCGATTTCATCGATCACGTTGATGATCTTGGATATCTCGGCGGAGGCGTTTTCGATGCGTTGCATCGCATCAACGGCGCCGCCCACGATCTCGCCGGAGCGATCGGAATTGGCGCGAGCTTCGAGCGCCAGTTTCGAGGCGTTTTCGGCGCGTTCCGAGGAATGACGGATCGCATCCATGATCTGGCGTATTGCCGTCGAGGTTTCCACCAGTGCGGCAGCCTGCTGCTCGGTGCGATGCGAAAGATCCGCCGTCGAGCCGCCTACGGCTGCGCTCTTGCGGTTGATTTCCGCGACATTGCCATGCACGGCGGAAACGGTTGCCGAGAGGCGCTCCAGCGAGGCGTTGAAATCGAGCCGCAGCCGGTCAAGGTTGCCGCTCAGCGACTGGCGGATCGGCGTGGACAGATCCCCGTTCGCCAGGCGCTGGAGCCCGGCTCCGAGGATGTTGATCGCGTCTGTCAGTTCGGCCTGCGCAGCCGCCCGCTCGGCATCGCGCTGATGGCGCTCCGCCTCACCGGCCGAACGGCGAATTTCGGCATCGGCCTCCAGTTGCCGCTTGTCGATTTCAGCCTGACGGAAGACGGCGACGGAGCGAGCCATATCGCCGATTTCGTCGTTTCTTGCCGTGCCTTTGAGATCAATCGAGGTATTGCCGGCGGCAAGCTCTCGCATTGCGGACACCAGGTCGGTGATGGGACGCGTCAGCGAGCGGGAGAACAGAAGGCCGACCAGCGAGCCGACAAGCACCAGTGCTGCGCCAAAGCCAATCGACTTCATTGCTGCAAGCTGGAGTTCGTTCCAGACCTCAGATTCGCCCAACAGGGCGACGACCGCCCATTTCTTGTCTCCGAACTCCAGCGGAACCGCAGAGGCAAGGCTTGCCATGCCCCGATAGCCTTCGATTTCGCCCGAGCTTTCGCCCGTTGTGATGGCGGCCCCGATGACGGGACTTTGTATGCTCACCTGCAGGCTGTCGATGTCTGTGGTGCGAATGCTGTCGTTGATCACCATACCCTGGTCGGTGACCAAGAGTGTTTCGCCGGTCGTTCCAAGGCCGCGGGTATTGGAGAAGATCGCATTGAGCTGATCGGTCGGCAGCTGGAAGGCAAGCACGCCGATCTTGCGGTCGCTCATGATGATCGGCGCGCCGACAAAGGCAGCCGGCGCACCATCAGACGCGCCATAGGCGGCATAATCGGAATTGGCGAAGGCTTCCGGGTCATCGCTTGACATCACGGACGTGTAGACGGCGGCAAGTCCGCTGTCCTTGTAAGGACCGGACACCAGATTGGTGCCAAAATCATCTTCCTTGGCCACCGAATAGACGACATTGCCGTCGGCATCGATCAGGAAGATGTCGTAGTATCCGATGCGTTGCAGGTGCTTGAGGAATGTTGAATGCGCCTGACGATGGGCCCGGTCGTAACTATCGACCTTGGCGCTATCGAGCTTGAACCTTTCGCCCTTCGGATTGGGGTTATCCGTTATGTAGCGTTTTTGCAGTTCGCCAGCTGGATCCTGTTCAAGCTTGGCCCATGCGCCCGTGATACCGAACAAGGCCTGCTGGGTGGTCATGGCGGACGCCGTGGAATGCGCGTCGAGCTTGATCGACTCGAAATAGCGTTGAACCTCATTGCGCCGCCCGTCGGCCGTCGCCTCCAGCTTCTGATAGACCTGCGCGCGCAGGGCCGCACTTTGTTGGACAAGGCCGATTGCCACCGAGGCGCTGAGTGCGACCAGAGCGAACACTGCCGCCGCAACAGGCAGCTTTTTCGAGATCCGCATGTAATCTTTTCCCCGAGAGAATGACAGGTTTCAGCTGCCACATACGGCGTTAGAAAGTCGTTACTTCCCGCGGCCAATCCCCAGTATTTGAAGGGCTTTGCGGTTAATTTAGCGATAATAAAAATGCCCGATTTGGAACAAAACCAAATCGGGCAAGGGGCAGAACCAGTGGCTTCCGGTTCTGCGGGGATAAAAATGCGCCAAAACGGCTCAGATCAGGCAGCGCAAGGCCCGCTTCCGCGCCAGCATCGTTAACTGCATGGAGGGGTCTTGATGCATCCGATGGTTTCTCAGGACCTCATGCACCTCGGAAGCCGACAGACCGATATCGGCGAGGATATGATCATCAAGATCCAGGAGGCGATTGGCAGCGCGACGATTGATCAAGGACTTCACCCAGGTGACGACATCTGCTGAACGATTGCGCATAGCCTCGGCAAGCGTCCGCTTGGGGCTTGGAAGATCGAGGGCGATCATTGGGGCAGTCGTGCGCATGGTCCTTTTCCTTTCGAGCGGCACGGGAATTCCGTTCCCCACGGCATGACCAAGGGGTGACGGAGTATGGGGGTGCTTCTTTCCGCTGGTTCCAGCGAGAGTTGAAATGTGCGGCAAGCATATTGATCAGTCCAGCGAATGTTTCTAATGATTAGCATCAACCCTTCTGATGGAATGACCCCATGTCGGCTGCACTGGACATCGACCAACTACAGACCTTCGTCGCAATCGTGGACACCGGGAGCTTTACCAAGGCTGCTGGCCGGGTGTTCAAGACACAGTCGGCCGTCTCCATGCAGATGCGACGGCTGGAGGAACGCATCGGCAAACAGCTTTTCGTCAAGGACGGTCGTGGCAACAGGCTGACGGCGGAGGGCGACAAGCTCTTGAACTATGCGCGCCGGATCATCCGCCTGAATTCAGAGGCCATGGCAGCCTTCGACGACAACCGGCTGGAGGGCACGCTCCGCATCGGAACGCCTGACGACTATGCCGATCGCTACATGCCGGAGATCATCGGGCGCTTTGCAAAGACGCACCCGAATGTCGAGCTTTACATCGTCTGCGAGCCCTCGATGGACCTTGGCGAGAAGATGGCCAAGGGCGAACTGGATATCGCCCTCGTGACCCATAATCCCCGCCTGCGACAGGCCGATGTGGTGCGCACCGAACCGCTCTGCTGGGTCGGTTCCGTCAACCATCCGCTTCGCGACGATGCCCCTGTGCCACTTGCCGTCGGTCGTCGCGACTGCCAATGGCGGCAGCTGGCCTGCTCGGCTCTCGATGCCGATGGGCGTGATTATCAGATCCTGTTTACGAGCTGGTCTTCGACGGTCGTTGCGTCCGCAGTGCTTGCCGGGATGGCGGTCTCAATCCTGCCGGAATCCGCGCTGCGCACGGGCATGAAAGTGTTGACGGCGGCGGACGGCTTTCCGCCATTGCCGCCGGTGCAGATCGGCCTGATGAAGCGCGCCGGCCTGTCGTCCTCGCTTGTCAATGCGATTACCGATCACATCACGGCCTGCCTCGACAACATCACGCTCACCCAGGCGGAGGATGATCTGGACGGCGACAGCAAGGCCTATGCGCGCAGCGCAGCGCGTGGTCGTGCAGGCGCGATGGTTCCGGGCTGGTAAGCCTCAGTCCGAGAAGTCGAAGATCGACAACCGTATGATCTCACGCCAGCGGCTGAGGTGCACCCTCGCCTCATCCTCGCCGAGATGGCTTGTCATCCGGAAGACTTCGCTGGTCGATACGATCATCAGCTTGAGATTGACGTTGAAGCGTTCGCGCGGAACCTCAGTCAGAAGATGCGAGAGATCCTGGTAGAATGCCGCGATCAGCCGCTCGTGAAAGCCTGCCGACAGGAACCGCAGGTCCTTGTCCGTGATGATCGCCTGCCAAAGGACGGTGTAGATCGGCTCCTTGCGAAACAGGTCGTGCAGTTCGAAGAGGCAGTCGGCTGCGCGGGCGGAAGCGGCGTCTAGCGTCGTTATGCCGGCGAAGATGCGCAGGATGTAGGCGTCTATCTGCATCGCCAGCCGATCATGCAACGCCTTGATGACAGCGGCCTTCTGTGGGAAGAACTGATAGAGAGAGCCAATTGGAATGCCGGCTCTCTGGGCGATTTCGCTCATCGTGACTTCATTCACGCCCTTTTCAAGAAACAGCGCAATGGAGGCCTCGATGATGGCTTCCAGTCTCTGGATGCTTCGCTCCTGGCGCGGCTTCTTGCGCTGCTGGAGACGTCGATGGACGATCTGCTCGTTCACTGTTCACCTGCCCTGCACTTCATGTGCCAGGTCTCATTGTTCCGCCAATCGCATTAGGGACGGCTTCTGGCGAAAATGTTAACGGTTGAGCAAAGCTGGGCCTATTTGGGGCATAATCCCAAAAAGGTCAGGATTTTGCTACCTGCAGCGGCAAACAGTAAGAGGCTCCCGCAGGATCATCACCCCTCCCTCGCAAGGACGCATCCTCACCCCCGCTGGCGCTCGCGCGCAAGATCGAAGATCTGGATGCCGTTGTGGGGCCGTCCACGCTCCCGCCAGCGCGGATGCTCAAGCGTGAAGCGGGCATCATCATACCCGGCCCGCCAATGCTCCTCGACGGAGCGCCGCGAAAACTCGACATCCATCGCATGGGTGGCGTGTGAGGCCCGGCGATGAATGAGATGGACGATGGTCACATCATATTCGTGGCCGATGGAGCGCAGTATTCCTGCATCTTCATCATCCTTCAGTTCCGGCGGCAACTTTTCGAGCAACCGCTTGGCCGCCCGTCGCACGATCTGGCGTCTTGCAAAATCATCGGTATTCATGCGCGTGCGGCTGGAATAGCGGATTTCCTTGATACGGCTTTCCACCTCGAACTGATCGCGCGGCATATCGCCCCTTGCGTTGAAGAGATCGACCTGGAAAATCTCCAGATCGCGGCTGGCATCGTTGGCGTTCAGGACATGCTGCAGCGGCGTGTTGGAGACCAGGCCGCCATCCCAATAATAGCGACCGTCGATTTCCACCGGCGGGAAGCCTGGCGGAAGAGCCCCGGACGCTGCAATATGGCGGGCATCGAGACGGCGGGTGCGATTGTCGAAATAGGCAAAATTGCCGGAGTGTATGTCCACCGCCCCGACGCTCAGCCGCGTCTTGCAGCTGTTCAACAGGTCGAAATCCACCAGGCGGTCCAGCGTGTGCATCAAGGGTTCTGTGTCGTAGAAGCTGATCCTGCTCTGTGGGTCCGCGACCCAGTGAAAGGGCGACTGAAAGCGCGGCGAAAAAAAGCCCGGCACGCCCATGATCGCACTCGCAAGCGCTGCCGCATCATTGGCCAGACGGCGATTATCCTCGCCGGGCGCGGACGGGCCAAAGTCCAGCCAGGAGGAGACCTGCTGCCAGAATTCTTCCAGACGGGCGATTCTTTGCTCACGCGGTGTTCCCACGATGATCGCGGCATTGACCGCACCTATCGAGATGCCGGCAAGCCAGCTGGGATCGACATCCTGCTCGTGAAGCGCCTGGTAGGCGCCTGCCTGATAGGCCCCAAGCGCCCCGCCGCCTTGAAAGACGAAGATTTGCTCGGTCGCTGCATTGCGTTGATCTTCCGCCATGGCGCATCCCTGTTTATGCCGCAGTGCAATATAGGTCAGGCGACAGGTCGACGCCAGTCCGCAGACTGCAGCTGGCAGGCGTTGTGACGGGAGCCTGTACCTTGTCGGACCCAAAAGAAATGCGATACGGACCGCCTTTGCCCGGAGTAAGAAAGGCACAGCCCCTCCTACCTCAAGGATATCAGATGCCCCGCTTCGCCGCCCTGATCGTGCCTCTCCTGTTTGCAGCGACCCTTGGCGTTGCCGGTGCAAGCCGCGCCGACGAGGCCTCCGTCGATCGCCAGATCGAGACGCTGCTTGGAGATGCTGCTGACTACAAGGAGTTGTTCTACGCCTTCAAGGTGGCGCTTGAAGAGGGACAATCCGACATTGTCGTCAGCCTCGTGACCTATCCGCTGACCGTTACCATCGATGGCGAGGAGGCAGCCTATGACACAGAGCAAGAATTGCTAGACGCCTACGATTCCGTCTTCATAGAGCCGATCGTCGAGGCGGTGTCGAACCAGGAATATGGCGATCTTTTCGTCAATTCCGAAGGCGTGATGATCGGCAATGGGGAAGTCTGGATCTCGGGCATCTGCGAGGATAGCGCCTGCACCAGTGCGCCACCCCGTGTCACCGTCATCCAAACGGCAAACTAGTCCTCACCGCGGAAATGGTGGAGGGGCGGCATCGGCGATGCCGCCCACCCCACAAGGACCGCTCATCAGGCCGCGAGATCAAGCACGATCCGGCCGTCGATCTTCCCCTCTTCCATGCGGCGGAAGATCTCGTTGATGTTCTCCAGCTTGTCCCAGCTGAAATGCGAGGCAACCTTGCCCTCACCGGCAAATTGCAGGCTTTCCTCCAGATCCTGCCGCGTGCCAACAATCGAACCGCGCACCGTGATGCGCTTCAGCACGGTTTCAAAGACAGGGAGCGAGATGAAGCCCGGCGGCAGGCCAACCAGCGACATCGTGCCCTTGGAGCGCAGGAAGCCGTAAGCCTGTTCCATGGCCTTGGGCGAGACCGCCGTGACCAGCGCGCCATGCACGCCGCCGGTTGCCTTCTGTACCTGCTCGATCGCATCCTTGTCGCGGCCGTTGACCACGACATCGGCGCCGAGTTCCCTGGCAAGCTTCAGCTTGTCGTCGAAGATGTCGGCGGCCACGACATGCATGCCCATGGCCTTTGCATATTGCACGGCCATATGGCCGAGCCCGCCAATGCCGGAGATGACGACCCATTCGCCCGGCTTCACTTCGGCTTCCTTCAGGCCCTTGTAGACGGTAACGCCGGCGCAGAGCACGGGTGCTGCAGGACCGAAATCGAGATTATCGGGTAGACGACCGACGAAATCCGGATCGGCAAGCCCGTATTGCGCAAAGGTGCCATTGACGGAATAACCGGTGTTCTGCTGGCTGCCGCAGAGCGTTTCCCAGCCGGTGCGGCAAGGCGAGCAGCAGCCGCAAGCCGTGTGCAGCCACGGCACGCCCACCCGGTCGCCTTCCTTGATGCGGGTGACGCCAGCGCCGAGCTTGGCGACATAGCCGACGCCTTCATGGCCGGGAATGAACGGAGGATTGGGCTTGACCGGCCAATCGCCATTGGCGGCATGGAGATCCGTATGGCAGACGCCTGTCGCTTCGTATTTGACCAGGATCTGGCCAGGGCCGGGCTCCGGGATCTGTCGCTCTTCGATGACGAGCGGCTTGCCGAATCCACGAACGACGGCTGCCTTCATTGTCGATGCCATATCACTCTCCCATACGTGTTGATCTGTCGGCACCGGGCTCACCGGTGTCCATGGGAGGAGCTTAGGAGTGTCTGGCCTGCGGCCGTTTGATCGGTATCAAGGAGGGGCAGATTTCATCCAGATGTCACGTCCGGGCATGCGTGACGCAGCCCGGACAGATGCGGGCGAAGCGCTCAGGCGAGGTTCTTCTTCAGGAATTCCACCGTGCGCGACCAGGCGAGATCGGCAGCAGCCTTGTCATAGCGGGCAGCCGAGGTGTCGTTGTTGAAGGCATGGTTCACGCCGTCGTACATGAACAGCTCATAGGTTTTGCCGTTGGCATCAAGCGCCGCCTTATAGGCGTCGATGCCGGCATTGATGCGTTCGTCGAGCCCACCATAATGCAGCATCAGGGGCGCCTTGATCGAAGGAACCTGATCGGCCGGCACCTGCGCGCCGTAATAGGCGACGCCCGCACCGAGATCTGGAGATGCAACCGCCATCCGGTTCACCATGCCGCCACCCCAGCAGAAGCCGATGGCGCCGACCTTGCCATTGGTCTTCTCATGGGAAGAGAGAAAGGCACGGGTCGCCTCGCCATTGGCAACGGCGGCGGCCATGTCGAGCGACTGGAACATGGCGCGGGCCTCGTCCTCGTTTGCCGGCGTGCCGCCATTTGGCGAGAGGAAGTCCGGCGCGAGCGCAACGAAGCCTTCCAGCGCCATGCGACGCGCGACATCGCGGATATGCGCATTGAGGCCGCGGTTCTCATGGATGACGATGACGGCGGGCAGTTTGCCGGCAGCGTCCTTCGGCACGGCCAGATAACCCTTCATCTCGCCGGTCTTGCCGGGATAGGTCACGTCTTCGGCGGTCAGGCGTTCGTCGGTTTCCGGTATGATTGTCGCATGGGCCGCATTCGCCGCGAGCATCGGCATGATGACTGCGGCAGCGGCCCCCGAGCCGGCCAGCGAGGTCAGCTTCTGCATGAAGCCGCGGCGATCCAGGGTCAGGTGGGTGTATTCGTCATAGGCATCGATCATCGCCTGCGTGATTGTCGGCTTGTCCATGACACGTCCTCCCGGGTTTCGCTGATCCCGGGAAGATAGGCTGCCATTGGCGCAAGACCAGACAAAACGCCGTGATGGATCAGCTGAAGGCCATCCAGGCGCCAAGCCAGACCCAGAGGAGGAAGAGCACGACAAAACCAGCCATGAAGGACAGGCGCCGGAACAGCAGCTTGCCGGTCACCTGCATGTATGCCTGGACATAGCGGGCCAGCACAAAGACCCAGGCGCCGACGACGGCCGGAAGGTTGTCTGCTTCGGCAATGTAGAGCAGGACGCAGACGGCATAAAACAGCACCGGCAGTTCGAACTGGTTGGCAATCGCCTTGTTGACCACCCGGCTCGCCTGCGGCTCGGCCAGATTGTCCCGGAAGGCTTCGCGCTCGACTTCGCCGCTTTTGACGACCTCGGCGCGCCTGACAACGAGCAGCGCATAAAGGCAGAAGATCAGGAAGGCATGCGCCACAAGCGGCCAGAACATTTCAAAACCGGTCATCTGAAAATCCTTTCAATATGTGGTCGCGGAAAGGCCCGGGAATGGGGTTTTCCCGGGCCTCTTGAAAGACGTCTCGCAAAGATCAGTTCGAGCCGGGATAGTTCGGGCTTTCGCGGGTGATCGTCACGCCATGCGGGTGGCTTTCGCGCAGGCCAGCGCCGGAAATGCGCACGAAGGTCGCCTTTTCCTGGAAATCCTTGATGTCCTTGCCGCCGACATAACCCATGGCGGCCTTGAGGCCACCGGCGAGCTGATGCAGCACGGCCGAGACCGGGCCTTTGTAGGGAACCTGGCCCTCGATGCCTTCAGGCACGAGCTTCAGCGTGTCGCGCACTTCCGCCTGGAAGTAGCGATCTGCCGAACCGCGGGCCATGGCGCCGACGGAGCCCATGCCGCGATAGGCTTTGAACGAACGGCCCTGGTAGAGGTAAACTTCACCCGGGCTTTCGTCGGTGCCAGCCAGAAGCGAACCGACCATGACGGCGGAAGCACCGGCGGCAATCGCCTTGGCGACATCGCCCGAGAACTTCAGGCCACCATCGGCGATGACAGGAATGTCGTGTTTGTTGGCGGCTTCGACGGCGGCCATGACAGCAGCAAGCTGCGGCACGCCGACGCCGGCGACGATGCGGGTGGTGCAAATCGAGCCTGGGCCAATGCCAACCTTGATGCAGTCTGCGCCGGCATCGATCAGGGCCTGGGTGCCTTCAGAGGTGGCAACATTGCCGGCAATGATGCGGATGGCATTCGACATCTTCTTCACGTGCGCGACGGCATCCAGAACCTTCTGGCTGTGGCCGTGGGCGGTGTCGACGACGATAACATCAACGCCGGCATCGATCAGGCGTTCAGCGCGCTCGACACCGTCATCGCCGGTCGAGATGGCAGCAGCGACGCGCAGGCGCCCCTGGGCATCCTTGGCGGCATTCGGGTTCAGCTGCGACTTCTCGATATCCTTGACCGTGATCAGACCGATGCAGCGGCCGTCATTGTCAACGACCAGCAGCTTCTCGATGCGGTGTGCGTGAAGCAGGCGCTTGGCTTCGCCCTGATCTACGCCATCCTTGACCGTGACCAGGTTTTCGCGGGTCATCAGCTCGTAGATCTTCTGGTTCGGATCGGAGGCAAAACGCACATCGCGGTTTGTGAGGATGCCGACGAGGCGGCCCGGGCGACCGCCGTTCTCGACGACCGGGATACCGGAAATGCCATGCGCCTTCATCAGCGACTTGGCTTCGGCAAGCGTGGCATCGGGACCGATGGTGACGGGATTGACCACCATGCCGCTCTCGAACTTCTTGACCTGACGGACTTCCTCGGCCTGTTCGATCGGCGTCAGGTTGCGGTGAATGACGCCCATGCCGCCGGACTGGGCCATGGCAATCGCAAGCCGGCTTTCGGTGACGGTGTCCATCGCCGACGACAGGATCGGCAGTGAGAGTTCGATATCGCGGGCGATGCGCGTGGCGATGTTCGTCTGCCCCGGCATCACTTCGGAATGCCCCGGCTGCAGGAGGACGTCGTCAAATGTGAGCGCTTCTGCGCCGGTTGCCGACATTACGATGCGTGCCATGCCAATTTCCTTCGTTTGAATAGGCAGAATCCTCCCGGTGACGAAACATTCCGTCCGGTGGTTCCTGCATGAAATGCTTGGAAGTTGGCGAGGGCTGGTAACACGTTCATGACAGGATGGAAATAGCAAAAGACCTGCCATGCCCAAGATGGGCTGAACTTTCCACCCAAGTCCGGTACATTAGAATTTTATAATTCTCTTTTTCAATCTTGAAAACCTCCTCTGGTATCCCTGTTGGCGCTGGGAATCGGGCTGATTTCAGGACGAGGGGGCGAGTGATGAATCCATTGAAAAAGCGGGCACAGGCGCACGAAGTGCAATTCGCCAGACAAGCCGAGCAGCAGTTCAAGACGCAGGCTCTGTGCGGCACCATGCTCGGTCGTTGGGCCGGGTATCAGATGGGTGTCGACGATGTGGAAAGCTACGCAAGGAACATTGCGATGCGCCAGGTCGTCGAGCCCCACCGACTATTTGACCTCATCAAACAGGATTTTTCAGCATCCAAGGTTGCGGTTTCCGATGACGAGATCTCGGCCCGACTGCATGACTTCATGGAGCGCGCGAGGGATCGGGTGTTTCGCGAGGGATAAACGCCCGGTCGAAACCGGGCGCTGATCTGGCATCTACGAGACCTCTCAGAGATCGAACTGATAGGCCTTCGGCACGAAGCGGTAGCCCTGGTCGAGTTTTTCGACATAGCCGGTTGCCGGGAACGGCATGTGGTAACCGATAAAGGCGAGCTTATCGGTCGCCAGCATGTCGAAGACCTTCTTGCGGCTTGCGGCCGCGGCCGCCTTGTCCATGTCGAAGCGCACTTCCCAGTCCGGACGCTGCAGCGACAGCACGAAGTGGTTGGCCGTATCGGCTGTCAGCACAAGCTGGCGCCCTTCCGATTCCAGACGGTAGATCATGTGTCCGGGCGAATGGCCGAACGCTGCCATACCGGTCACACCCGAGACGACCTCCTGGCCATCGCCGATGAAGGTCATCTTGTCCGCAAGCGGCTGTACATTGGTAAGGACACCCTTGTGGCCACCTTCGGCGGGCGTGCCGACGCGCGCCGGATCGACCCAGAAGTCATACTCCGTCTGTCCGGTCACATAGCGCGCATTGGGGAAGGCAGGCTTGCCCCCTTCCATCAATCCACCGATGTGATCGCCATGCATATGGGTCAGCACCACGATCGTCACATCTTCGGGCTTGTAGCCGGCAGCGGTCAAACCTTCCGAAAGGCGGCCCAGGCCATTGGCGCGACCGGCTTCGCCAAGGCCCGTATCGAACAGGATGACATCGCTGCCGGTGTTGACCAGGACGGGTGCGAAGGAATTGACGAACCCGTTGGCCGGGAGGAAATTCGCCTCAAGCAAAGCGCCAACGTCTTCAGGAGACTGATTGGTGCCGAAGGTTTCCTGCGGGGCATCGGAGGCCCGTGCGCCATCCTTCACCACCAGCACTTCGAACTGACCGACCTTGAAGCGGTGGGTTTCGGGTGGCATCGCGTGATTTATATCCATCGAAGTCTGCGGCGTCGCGGTTTGCGCCATGGCGGCGCGGGTCATGATGGTGGGGGCAGCCAGCGCAACACCGGCACTTCCCAGAAGCATTCGTCTATTCATTGTTATCATGGCAATCTCCTCATCAACATCCCCGCCCATGGCTACGGGCTGTGCTGGAGATAGGCCATGAGGTCGCGCCGGAAAGCGTTGTCACGGCAACGTGATGCAACCGCAATTTTCGCGGCCTGATGGCCAACAGAGCCTATATCAGGCGCGTTCCGGCGGCAGAAAGGCACTCAACTGGCCGGACGAAGCCGAGGATCACTCCTCGGCTTCGTCCGCTTCATCGAATTCGCGTGGATCGCGGGCAAAGCCGTCCTCGTCGACGGAGGCATTGGCCACGCCATCCCGGCGCCCCTTAAAGCCTTTGGCCAGCAGGAACATCTCGACCGATTCCTGCCGCGATGAGGCCGGCTTGATATGCAGCACCTGGCGGAAGTTCTGCTTCAGCATGTTGAGCAGATCCTTCTCCGTGCCACCCTGGAAGGTCTTGGCGAGGAAATGGCCGCCTTCTGCCAGCACCTCGACGGCGAAGTGGGCCGCAACCTCGCAGAGATGCATGGTGCGCAGATGGTCGGTCTTCTGGTGGCCGGTAGTCGGCGCCGCCATGTCTGACAGGACGAGATTGGGCGTGCCGCCAACCGCGTCGATCAACTGGCGCGGGGCGTCCGGATCAAGGAAGTCGAGTTGCAGGATCTTCACGCCGGGAAGCGGCGCCATTTCCAGAAAGTCGATTGCGGCGACGCGGACATCCTCGTCGGTCGAATCGGTCACCTTGGCGGCAATCTGCGACCAGCTGCCGGGTGCCGCACCCAGATCGATGATGCGCTTCGCCCCTTTCAGGATCTGATGTTTTTCGTCAATCTCGAGCAGTTTGAAAGCCGCGCGTGCGCGGTAACCCTCAAGCTTTGCCCTCTGGACATAGGGGTCGTTGATATGCCGCTCGATCCAGCGCCGGGACGACGCCTTGAGCTTGCCCTTCTTGACCTTCTGGCCAAGCTTGCGGCCGGTTCGGTTACCCCCGATGGGTGGCTTTGCCATGATCAGCGCTCCCTGTGCGTATGGGGTCTTCGGATTCGGCCACGGCGCCAGACGCCGTCATCGGCCATCATATCGGTCAACAGACCCTCCCGCAGGCCACGATCGGCAACCCGCATGCGGTTTGACGGCCAGCGACGACGGATTGCCTCAAGAATGGCGCAGCCGGCAAGCACCAGATCGGCCCGATCCGGCCCGATGCAGGGATTGGCAGCCCGCCCGGCATAATCCCAGGAGAGCAGCTTGGCCTGCATGGCGGAGACCTCCTGATCCGACAGCCAGACACCATCCACCTTGCGACGATCATAGCGCGGCAGATCAAGATGCACGCCGGCAAGCGTCGTCACCGTGCCGGAGGTGCCGATCAGGTGGAAATCCTCAGGATAGCCATCCGCGCCCAAAGGCAGATCCGGGCATTCGAAGCGGGCCAGCATGCCGGCCACTTCCTGGATCATGTCCTCGAAGATCTGCGGTGTCACATCACGCCCGCCATGGCGCTCCGACAGCGTCACCACGCCAACCGGCAAGGAGGTCCAGTGAGTGATATGATTGGCAAGCCGGCTCGACCTGTTGTCGGCAATGCGGATCACCGCGATCTCGGAAGAACCGCCGCCGATATCGAACAGCACGACCGAGCGGGCCTCGCGACCGACCAGCGAAGAACAACCCGAGACGGCCAGACGTGCCTCGGTTTCGCGATTGATGATTTCAAGCTCCAGTCCGGTCTCGACCCGGACGCGCTCCAGAAATCCTTCGCCATTCTCGGCAGCACGGCAGGCTTCCGTCGCAATCAGCCGCATGCGGCGGATCTCGCGCCCCGAAAGCTTGGAGGCGCAGATGCGCAGGGCATCAACCGCACGGTCCATCGCATCCTGGGACAGCTGGCCGGAGGCACCGAGCCCCTCGCCGAGCCGCACGATGCGCGAAAAGGCATCGACAACACGAAACTGTCCAGGGCGCGTTGGCTGGGCAATCAGCAGTCGGCAATTGTTGGTGCCAAGATCGAGCGCGGCGTAAAGATCATCCTGACCGCCCTCCTCGCCTGACCGCGCCCGCGATGGAGAGACGGGACGATCGATCCGACCTGTCGGTTGCGGGGCATGTGTGGGCGCGGCCACAGCAAGCGACGGCCTGGTCTTGCGGGCCACGGAGGCTGGCGGCTCGGAGCCGGCAAGCGGCCTGATATGGCCGCCCTTGGCGGCCGCGCGCGCGCCGCCCCGGCGATTGCGGTTCCGCCTGCGCTTCTTGCCCGGCCGGTTTTCGCTATCGACACCGCCCGCTGCATCGGACTTCAGCTCACCGGCGCCTGACGCACGGGTCAACCGTCCATCCTGCTCAGACGCGGTTGCGGCAGTCTCTCTTGCGCCGTGCTGATCGGTGGGACCTGAGCGCGGGTCTGGCGCGCCTTTTGCGAAGGCCGGGTCCTCTACGCCACCGGCATTCACGCCCGCCTTGCCGCGCCGGCGCCTTTTGCGCTTGCGCACGGGGCCATCGGAAAATGCTGTCGGGGAACGTCGGTCGGCGCCTGGCGTTGCCGCCAATGCTGCCGATGCGGACCCATCGACCCCCTTTGCCACGGGTGCCGATTGCCTGCCCTTGCCGCGCCGACGGGAACCCCCGCCCTTGCGCTTGCCTGGCGACGCCCCGTCGTTCTTCGGCTGTCCGCCGCGATCAGGGTCTGTCACTGAAGTCTTCCATCGCACCGCGCAACGCGCCTTAACCGCCGCATGCCGCTGGTGCATCATTCGTTTCGTTGGCAAAAGCATAACAGCGCAACTCCCTTGCGCCAAACGGTTTTTCGAAGAGATGACGCAAGAAGATCCGTGGGGCCGCACGCCTATGGAGCTGCCGGCGATTGGCGCCGAGATACGATCATGTCATTTTTTTGAAATTCGGCCTTTGCAACGCAGAAGCTTTTGGCTATAAGCCCGCTCACCGATCGCCGCGGCGATACCCTGGTGGGGAATAGTTCAACGGTAGAACGACGGACTCTGACTCCGTTAATCTTGGTTCGAATCCAGGTTCCCCAGCCAACTTTTTTCTCCACATTTTCTTCTATCGACGCCGAAGGCGACCGGAGCAGTTGTCCGAACACGTGTCCGGACCACGCCGAACCTGGGTAAACGTCCGGATGCCCTCAATATCAGCGGTTTTCTCCGCATCGCTCGCTGCGCGTCCCGATCGGGCTGATTCGGACCTTTGGCTGACGCCTTAGGCCTCGATCGTCCCGTTCGGTTCGATTTTGCGCGATCACCCGGCAGTGCCCCCGACAGGGATGTGTCACACCGCAAAAGGCCCTTCGATGGGCGATTGATGGAAGCGTCCATGGCAAAGGCGGGGCCGCTCTTAGCTCCCCGCCGTGTTGACCGTGGTGGATGGGTCAGGACATGATCAGTCCGCCATCGACGTTGATAGTTTGGCCGGTAATATAGGCCGCATCGGCTGAGGCCAGGAATGCGACAAGGGCGGCGACTTCGGCCGGAGTGCCGGCGCGGCCCATCGGAATGCCTTCGACCCATTCCTTCATCAACTCGCCCGGACCGTATTCGCCGAGCATCTTGCCCCAGACGCGGTCGTTGTAGTCCCACATTTCGGTGTGGATGATGCCGGGGCAGATGGCATTGACCGTGATGCCTTCCTTCGCCAGTTCCTTGGCAAGGCTCTGGGTCAGGCCGACGACACCGAATTTCGAGGCGGCATAATGGGGCGTGTAGATGAAACCCTGACGGGCCTGGCCGGATGCCGTGTTGATCAGCCGTCCCTTGATGCCGTTTGACCGGAAGCGCGCAATCGCTTCCTGGCAGCAGAGGAAAACACCCTTTGTGTTGACGTCGAGGTTGAGATCCCACTCGCGTTCGCTCAAATCCTCGACCTTGGCGATGGTGATGACGCCGGCATTCTGGACCGAGACATTGAGCGGACCGAGACGGGCTTCCGCCTCCCCATAGGCTTCGCGGACGGCGGAGGCGTTCGTGACGTCGAGCTGCAGCCCGAACACGTCTGCGCCCGTGTCATCGGCCAGCCGACGCGCCACTTCGCTGGTATCGGCCTCGATCGCGGCGATTGCGACCTTCGCCCCCTCTTCGGCGAAGCGGCGGGCGATACCGAGGCCAATCCCCTTGTTGCCACCGGTGACAAAGACGGCCTGTCCGACAAAACGCTGCATGGTCTACTCCTCAATAGGCAGCCGATCAGACCCTCGCCCCGGATTGGACGTTCAGGCTGTCAGTCGGGCTGCGGTAAATTTATCCGTGACGAGCACGTCGATGATGCCCATCCTCAGGGCACCGGCGATTGCCTCGGTCTTCGATTCGCCTCCCGCCAACGCGATCACGCGGTCCGCCTTGCGCAGGTCCTCGAGCGAAATGCCAATGACGCGTTCGTTCAGCGGCGTTTCAACCGGCTTGCCGTCCCGATCGTAGAAGCGGAACGAAATCTCGCCCACGGCACCCGCATCGTGCAACATCGCCATCTCCTGGCGTGAGAAGACGTTGCCGGAGCGGGCCAGGAGTTCCGACGGCTCAACGGCGCCGATGCCGATGATGGCGAGGCTCAAGCGGCCGAAGAGATCCATCGTTCCACGGACAACGGGGTCGGCCAGCATCACGAGCTTTGCCTCGCGGGAGGAGGTAATGCCCTGGACGAGCAGCAATCGCGGTTCGCCGCCGGTCAATTTTGCCAGCCGTGCCGTCAGCTGGGTTGCATGCGTCTGGACCGAGGCTTCCCCCATGCCGCCGAGGATCTGCACGATATACTTGGCGCGGCCGGACTTCAGCGGGTGAATGTTGTCGACCATGCGCAGGATGGTCTGGCTCCAGCTGGAGACGCCGATGATTTCGTCCTGCTGCAGCGTCACCTCGACGAAATGCGCTGCCGCCTCGCCGATGCGCGCCATGATCGCGCCGTCGCGATCCTCCGAACAGTCGATCACGATTGCCTCGGTCAGGCCGTAGCGTTCGCGGAGGCCGGTTTCCAGATCGGCGAAGGTGCCAGGCGGCGGAATGATCGTCGTGCGGACGATCCCCTCCATCTCGGCGCGCTTGAGCATCCGGGATACCGTTGCCTGCGACATGTGCATGATCTCTGCGATCTCTGCCTGTCGCTTGCCCTCGGCGTGATACATCTGCGCGACGCGGGCGATAAGTCGAAGCTCGTTGAGACGTCCCATGAACCCTCCGGTGGGTGAATTTTTATTCACCCATAGAGGATGTCATTGATACCGTCGAGCGGAAGATTGCGTCTTGCCATGTGGAGATGCGTTCGGTTGTATCGGTCGGTTTCGGCGCCAGAACCTCCGTCTTTCGCGGCAGCATTCTCACGGCGTCGAGATCAGCCCACAGACCGAGCGTCAGGCCGGCGAGATAGGCCGCCCCGAGCGCAGAGGCTTCCGCCGCCTCGCACTGGATGACGGGATGCGCAAGCATGTCGGCAACGCACTGCATGAGGAAGGCATTCTTGCTCGGTCCACCATCGACGAACAATCGCCCGAGCGGTGCCGGTGACTGCGAGGCCATGGCCTTGAACACGTCATGCACCTGAAAGGCGATGGAATCTGTGACGGCGCGTGCCATCTGCGCCCGGGTGGTGTTGAAGGTTATACCCGAAAACAGCGCCCGTGCGTCCGCGTGCCAATAGGGTGCACCGAGGCCGACGAAAGCGGGGACGAAGCCCGGCCCCTGCGGTTCTGCTGTCTCCGCGAGATCGATCAACGCCCGGACATCGGGCAGTCCGAGGATATTGACCATCCAGGGCAGCGAGGCGGCCGAAACCAGAATATTGCCTTCAAAGGCATAGGTCGGCTTACCACCGAGCGACCAGGCAATCGTCGTGGTGATGCCGCTTTGAGGCGCGATGAAGTGCGGCAGGGTCGTCATGATCGATGAGCCGGTGCCGAAGGTGACCTTGCCGTCACCGGGCTCAAAGGCGCCATGGCCGAAAAGCGCTGCGTGGCTGTCTCCGATGGCGGCGGCAATCGGGATGCCGTCGGCGAGGCCGGGGACATCAAGCGTTACGCCGAAACGGGATGCGCTGTCGCGGACCTCCGGCAGATAGGCTTTCGGTACTCCAAAGAGATCGCAGAGCTCATCGCTCCAGACATTTCTGTTCAGATCGAGCAGCTGGCTTCGCGCCGCATTGGATGCATCGCAGGCATGGGTTTTGCCGCCGGTAAAGCAATGTATGAGCCAGGAATCGACCGTGCCGAGCCGCAGCGGGCGGCCACTCGGGGCACGATCGAGCAGCCATTTCATTTTGGGACCGGGGAACATGGGATCGATGGGCAGGCCGGTGAGCGCCTCGACGCGCGCAGAATGACCGGCCGCGTTGAGTTCGGCACAGACAGGCGCGCTGCGGCGGCACTGCCAGCTGACGACCGGACCGAGCGGCTTTCCGGTTTCACCATCCCAGATCGTTACCGATTCGCGCTGGTTCGAGATCGCGATCCCCGCAATGGTCACGTCAGAGGCGGCGGCGAGACAGGCAGCAATCGCTTCCAGCACGGACTGCCAGACACGATCGGGATCCTGTTCCACCCAGCCCGGTTGCGGATGGGAGATGCCGACGGGGGAAGACCCTCGGGCCAGGATCTCCCCCTTGGAGGAGACGAGCACGGCCTTCGAGTTCGTGGTTCCCTGATCGATCGCGAGGATGGCGGTGGTCATGTGGGCTCCGGATGTTGGCAAATGCCGCCGGACTTCATCGGCGGCATCCAAGATATGGTTCCGCAGCCGTCAGCCACGAGCGCCCTTGCGCGCCAGCAGTTCTTCTGCCGCCGTCGCCATGGCTTCCGGTGCCATACCGAATTCGTCGAGCAGGAACTCGGCCGATCCAGTCGGCGCGAAGATACCAGGCACACCCAGGATCTTCATCGGCACAGGGGCTTCCGCCACGACGACTTCGGCGACAGCCGAACCGAGACCACCATAGACCGAATGCTCCTCGGCCGTCAGGATGGCGCCCGTTTCGCGCGCTGCAGCAACAATGCTGTCAACGTCGATCGGTCGCACGGTCGCCATGTTGAGTACGCGCGCCTCGATGCCGCGGGCAGCAAGGATAGCGGCCGCCTTCATGGCGCGGTGGGTCAAGGTGCCATTGGCAATCAGGGTAACCGCATCACCGTCACGCAGGAGGTTGGCCTTTCCGGGCTCGAACACATGCCCCGCAGGAAGCAGGTCCGGCACGCCAACGCGCGACAGGCGCAGGAAGACCGGGCCTTCGTAGCGTGCGGCCCATTCAACGGCGGCTGCCGTCTCGATCGAGTCACAGGGCGCGATCACCGGGAGATTGGGCAGCACCCGCATCCAGGCGAAATCCTCGATCGAGTGATGTGTCGGGCCGAGCTCGCCATAGGCCATGCCCGAGGAGATACCCACCAGCTTCACATTGGCGTTCGAATAGGCGATGTCGGCCTTGACCTGTTCGAGCGAGCGCCCCGTCAGGAAGCAGGAGGCGCCGCAGACGAAAGGCAACAGGCCGCCATTTGCAAGGCCGGCGCCGACGCCGACCATGTTCTGTTCGGCAATACCGACATTCACCAGCCGTTCCGGCCATTTCGACTTGAAGCCACCGAGCTTGGAGGAGCCGACGGAGTCGTTGCAGACGGCGACGACCTTGGGGTTTTCGGCACCGAGGCGCTCAAGCACGGAAACGAAGGCGTCACGGCAGTCATGCAGTTTTTCGGTCATGGTCACGGCATTCATCACAGCACCTCCGCGAGCTCGGCCAGGGCAATCTGGTATTGTTCGGCATTCGGCACCTTGTGATGCCAGTCCACCCTGTCCTGCATGAAGGAAATGCCGTGCCCCTTGTTGGTGTGGGCGACGATGCAGTGGGGACGACCGGAGCGATGCTGCAAGGCCGGCACGATTTCGGCCATGGCGTTGCCGTTGATCTCCGTCACCTCCCAGCCGAAGGCCTGAAGCTTCGAGCCGAACGGCGCCATGTTGTTGGTATCACTGAGGGCCGCCCCCTGCTGGAAGCGATTGTGATCGATGATCAGCGTGAGATTATCGAGACCGAACTGGGCGGCCGAGGAAATGGCTTCCCAATTGGAGCCTTCCTGCATTTCGCCGTCACCGGTCAGAACATAGGTGTGATAGGCAGCACCTGTCAGCTTGGCCGCCTTTGCCATGCCGACCGCAACGGGCAGCCCATGGCCGAGAGGCCCGGTATTGGTCTCGACGCCCGGCACCTTGTTGCAGTTCGGGTGCCCGTTGAGACGCGAATGCGGCTTCAGGAAGGTCGAAAGCTCCTCCTCGGGGAAGAAGCCGCGCTTCGCCAGCGTCACATAAAACGCCAGGGCGACATGGCCCTTCGACAACACGAAACGATCACGCTCCGGATGCTTCGGCTGGTCTGGCCAGACCCTCAGGACCTGAAAATACAGCGCCGTCAGGATGTCGATCGCCGACATCTCGCCGCCGATATGGCCAGCGCCCGCTTCGTAAACCGCCTGAAGATCGCGAAGGCGTATCTGCCTCGCAATGCGGTCGAGATCATTCGGCTGCATGGAAACCTCATTGTGAATAAATATACTCTACGTCATATAATTGCATTCTGTCCGTGACTGTCAAGCTGGAGACGTGAAATTAAATCTCCCGATCGCCACAGATGTGCAGTTGACAGCTGAATGATGCCTAGGTTACGAATTTACAGACATCAATGAATATTTATACTATGTCGTGTTCGGCAGGTAGCAGCATGGGAGGAGTGCATGTCGGTGTCAGCGACAGACCAGGATCGCGGTGCAGGCGTAAATGCGCTGGCGGCGTTGAGAGGAACGACAGGCCCCCTGATCGGCCTCATTCTCTTGTGCCTCTTCCTCTCGTTTGCCACTGACAAGTTTATGTCGGCGCGCAACCTGCTCAATATTCTCGACCAGATCACGGTTCTCGGGATCATGGCGGTCGGCATGACCATGGTGATCCTGATCGGTGGCATCGACCTCGCCGTCGGCTCGGTTCTGGCCCTCACCATGATGGTGATGGGTTATCTCGCCAACCAGGTCGGCCTGCCCCTGCCCGTCGGCATCCTGCTTGCTCTCGTTGTGGCTGCAGCAACAGGCGCGGTCTCCGGATTGCTCATCACTGCGCTCGGGGTGCCAGCTTTCATTGCGACGCTCGCGATGATGTCGGTCGCTCGCGGACTTGCAAACATGATCACCGACGGCCAGCAAATCGTCGGCTTCCCCTCCTGGTTCAGCTTGCTTGCCTATACCCGCTTTGGCGGTTTCCTGACGCTGACCGTGGCCGTGATGCTTGTCGTCTTCGTGCTCGGCTGGCTCTACCTGCGCTACACGACAGGCGGACGCTCGCTCTATGCAATCGGCGGCAATCAGGAAGTCGCCCGCCTCGCCGGCATCAACGTCAACCTCTACACAATCGGCGTTTATGTCGTCTCCGGCCTGCTCGCCGGGCTTGCGGGCATCGTACTTGCCATGCGGCTCGACTCCGTTCAGCCGACGGCCGGCGTGTCGTACGAACTGGATACGATCGCAGCCGTCGTCATTGGCGGAACAAGCCTGAGCGGCGGCAAGGGCGGCATTCTCGGCACCATCATCGGCGTGCTGATCATCGGTGTCTTGCGCAATGGTCTGAACCTTCTCGGTGTCTCGCCCTTTACGCAGGCCGTCGTGATCGGCGTCGTCATCGCCCTTGCAGTCGCAGCCGAAGCCATCAAGAGGAAGTGATGCTTCGGGTCAGTTTGGCGGCCTAGCCGCCAGTTCAATGCCCGGCGTGTGCCTGGCAAAACGTCGGTCCTGCGATGGTAGCAGGGTCCCGAAACAACGGAGGAGATCTACCATGAAACTCAAGACCATGCTTCTGGCTGCTGCAGCCCTGGCGACAACGGCCCTCAATCCCCTCGGCGCATCCGCCGAAGAGGTGAAGAAGATCGGGCTCGCCGTCTCGAACCTGCAGGCAGACTACTTCAACCAGATCAAGATCGGTGTCGAAAGCTATGCCAAGGAAAAGGGCATCGAAGTCATCACCGTCGACGCAAAGAACGACAGCGCGACCCAGGTCAGCCAGGTGCAGGACTTGCTGACGCAGGACATCGACGCCTTCATCTACATCCCGGCCGGCGCTGCGGCTGCCGCCGTCCCGACCCGTCTTGCCAAGGAAGCCGGCATCCCGGTCGTCAACGTCGACCGCAACGCCGATGAAGCGCCGGGCGACACCTTCATTGCAACCGACAACGCGACATCGGCCTACGAAGTCTGCAAGCACATCATCGGCCTGGCCGGTGGCAAGGGCAAGATGCTGATGATCCACGGGCAGAAGGGCACGACGCCCGAGGTCGAGCGGACAAAGGGCTGCATGAAGGCGATCGAGGAGAATTCCGGCGTCGAGCTAGTGGCACAGCAGTGGAGCGAGCAGTGGTCGCAGGCCGAGGGTCTCAACATCGGCCAGAACCTGTTGCAGGCCCATCCGGACGTCTCGCTGATCTTCGCACAGGCTGACGGCCTGGCTCTCGGCGCAGCACAGGCGGTCAAGGTCTCCGGCGTTTCGCAGCGCGTCTATGTCGGCGGCTTCGACGGCGACACGACGGCTCTGCCGATCCTCGCAGAGAAAGGCTTTGACGCGACAGCAACACAGCAAGTGCGTGGCATCGGCCGCCTCGCGGTCGATAGCGCCATCAAGCTTGCTGCTGGCGAAAAGCTGCCGGCCGAACAGCTGCTCCCGGGCTTCCTGACGACGCCTGAGAACGCTGCGAAGTTCGTCGCCGAGCATCCCTGATCATCACTGGAAGACAGCGCCATGACTGCCAACGACCTCTCTCCCATCCTCTCACTCCGGCAGATCCGCAAGGTCTACGGATCACTTGAGGTCCTGCACGGCATCGACCTCGATGTGAGAGCGGGTGAAGTGGTGGCGCTGCTGGGTGAAAACGGCGCCGGAAAATCGACCCTGTCGAAGATCATTTCCGGCGCTGTCCAGCCGACTTCCGGCACCATGACCTGGTTCGGCGCGCCATACGCGCCGGCCACTCCCCGCGCCGCCATGGATGCCGGTCTCGGCATGATCCATCAGGAGCTGAAGCTCCTGCCGCAACTGTCGATCGCCGAGAATGTCTTCGTCGGTCGCTACCTCACCAAGGCAGGACGCGTCGATCGCCAGGCAATGGAGGAACGCGCGCATGCCGGCCTGCAGAGGCTGGGCCTCGACGTCTCCCCGCGCCGACTGGTGGAAGGTCTGTCCACGGCCAAGCAGCAATTGATCGAAATCGCCAAGGCGATGACCCTGAATGCGCGCCTGCTCATTCTTGACGAGCCGACGGCAGCGCTCGGTGGTGAAGAAACGCAGCTGCTGTTCCGCCAGATCGAGCGCCTGAAGGCCGATGGCGTCGGCATCATCTACATCTCGCATCGACTTGAGGAAATTCGGCAGATCGCAGACCGCATCGTGGTGATGCGCGACGGTGCCAAGGTGCAGGAATTCGACACGGGCGACGTGCCCGTGCGTACCATTGTCGAGGCGATGGTCGGCCGCTCGCTCGACCGCATGTTCCCCGCCATCCCGGCACCGTCCGACGATGTCATGCTCGAAGTCCGCGGTCTTTCATCGCCATTCGGCACCTTCCGCAACATTGATTTCGCGGTAAAGCGCGGCGAAGTCTTCGGCATTGCAGGCCTGGTGGGCGCTGGCCGTACCGAACTCGTGCGCGCGATCACCGGTGCGGATCCGATCGCAACCGGCGACGTCGTGCTCGACGGCAAGGTGATCACGCCGCGATCGCCGAGAGACGCGATACGGAACGGTGTCGTGCTTGTGCCGGAAGACCGCAAGCTTCAGGGCCTCGTCCTCGAACATTCGATCACGGAAAACATCGGTTACGCCAATTTCGACGCGGTGTCGAAGACCGGCTGGATGACCTCGAAACGGCTCAACCAATTCGCCGACGGCTATATCAAAAAGTTCGGCGTCAAGGGTCGCGGCGAGCAGAATGCCGGCGAGCTTTCGGGTGGCAACCAGCAGAAGGTGGTTCTTGCCAAGTGGCTGGCCAGAAATCCCAAGGTGGTCGTGCTGGACGAACCGACCCGCGGCATCGATGTCGGCGCACGCTCGTCGATCTACGATACCATTATGGAGCTCGCCCGCCAGGGCATCGCCGTTATTGTCGTCAGCTCGGATCTGGAAGAGGTGCTTGGCGTCTCCAACCGGATCATGGTGATGGCGCAAGGAAAACAGGCTGGCATCCTCGACCGGAAAGACGCCAACGACGTGTCGGTCATGGAACTGGCCACGATCTGAACTGCAGGAGAACGACCCATGTCGGACATGACTTTGAACGCCCCGAAGCTCTTCGATCTCTCGGGCAATGTGGCTTTGGTGACGGGAGCCGGCAGCGGCATCGGCCAGCGGATCGCGATCGGGCTTGCGCAGTGCGGGGCGGACGTTGCTCTCCTCGACCGCCGCAGCGATGACGGCCTCGCCACCACTGCGCGTTACGTAAAGGCGGCCGGTCGCCGCAGCATCGAGATCGCGGCAGATGTCACCCAAGCCACGGCGCTGACCGAGGCCGTTTCACGGACCGAAGCCGAACTCGGGCCGCTGACGCTCGCCGTCAATGCGGCCGGCATCGCCAACGCCAATCCGGCCGAGGAGATGGAAGAAACGCAATTCCAGACCATGATGGACATCAACCTCAAGGGTGTCTTTCTCTCCTGCCAGGCGGAAGCCCGGGCCATGCTGAAGAACGGCCGCGGCTCGATCATCAATATCGCCTCCATGTCGGGCGTGATCGTCAATCGCGGTCTCAACCAGTGCCACTACAACGCCTCCAAGGCGGGCGTGATCCACATGTCGAAATCCATGGCGATGGAGTGGGTGGGGCGCGGCATCCGCGTCAACACCATCAGCCCCGGATACACGGCGACGCCGATGAACACCCGGCCGGAAATGGTTCACCAGACGAAACTGTTCGAAGAGCAGACCCCGATGCAGCGCATGGCAAATGTGGACGAGATGGTCGGCCCCGCCGTTTTCCTGCTCTCCGATGCTGCAAGCTTCGTCACCGGTGTCGACCTCCTCGTCGACGGTGGCTTCTGCTGCTGGTGATCAGCGCTCAAGACAAAAGGCCTCCCAAGCCTGCACGGTGCTTGCGCACCGTGCTTTTTTTATTTCGCGACTTTGAGCATGGCAGATGCGACATAGTATGGAAAATTGCCGTTTTTCCGGAGTTTAAGCTTGAAATGTCGGTGCCTTCTCCCCTACCTTAAAAGGGTTCTCAGGGCGGGGTGAAATTCCCCACCGGCGGTATCCGGCATTGCCGGGAGCCCGCGAGCGCTTTCATCTCGGTGAAAGGCAGCAGATCCGGTGCGATGCCGGAGCCGACGGTTAGAGTCCGGATGAAAGAGAATATCGGCTGTTGCGGCTCCCCTCGCCGGGGAGGCGTGCATGCTGTGTTCGCCCAAGGGATGGATGGCGGCCGGAAGGTCGTGGTTTTGCCGCTTACGCGGTTACCCTTGAAAGGCACTGGAATGACACTTTCGAAAATTGAAGACGCATTGGATACCCTCGCGCGCGGCGGCATGGTTGTGGTTGTCGACGACGAGGATCGCGAAAATGAAGGCGACATCATCGTCGCATCCGATCACGTAACGCCCGAGACCATCGCTTTCATGATGAAGCATGCCCGCGGGCTCGTCTGCATTGCCATGGAAGGCGAAAGGCTGGATGCACTCGACATCCCGCTGATGGTTCCGAACAACACGGAATACCTTAAGACGGCCTTCACCGTATCCGTGGACTATATTCACGGGACGACCACCGGGATCTCTGCGGCAGACAGAGCCGCGACCGTCCGGGCATTGATGGATGAGGCGACCAAGCCCGAAGACTTTGCGCGCCCGGGTCACATTTTCCCGCTGCGCGCCCATCCCGACGGCGTCCTCGGGCGTCCGGGACACACGGAGGCTGCCGTCGATCTCGCTCGCCTGATTGGCGCCAAACCATCCGGCGTGATCTGTGAGGTTGCCAACGACGATGGCACCATGGCGCGGCTGCCCGACCTGATCGAGTTCTGCAAGCTGCATGGTTTGCCGCTGATTTCGATCGAAGACCTGATCCGTTACAGGGCCGTCAACAGCGATACGCCTCAGCCCGCTGCTGCTGCCTGAACGGCCAGGCTCTTAGCCAGCATCGTGCGGAGCGAATAAACACAAGAACCGCCAGAGCAGCAGGGCTGCTTTGGCGGTCTTTTGAGGATGGCGACGGGTTGACCCTGCAAGTCGCTGCCGACGATCAGGCCTCAAGACCGCGGGTCAGGCCGCAGTTTGAAAAAAATCTTCATATTCTCGTGAGTTCATCAGGCAAACCGCTGATTGCGCGCCCCTCGCGACAACCGCCTGTCATAATTTCGTTGCGGGTTCACTTTTTTTCGTTTTGTATGTGAGGCGCTTCAAACGAAGCCGGATCACGTCAGTTCTGGGAGGTTCTGACGCGATAAGTGCTTGGCCAGCGAATCGCTGGATCAGGTGGAACATCAGGGAGGCACCATGTCCACGAAACGTTTCGCTGCATCCGCAGCAACCCTCGCTCTTTCGCTTTCTTTCGGCTCTTACGCCTTCGCGGCCACCGAGCTGCAGTGGTGGCACGCGATGACGGGCGCGAACAACGAAGTTGTCGATCAGCTTGCGAAAGAGTTCAACGAGAGCCAGAGCGACTACAAGATCACACCCGTCTTCAAGGGCACCTATCCAGAAACGTTGAACGCCGGCATCGCCGCCTACCGGTCCAAGCAGGCACCGGCCATCATCCAGGTGTTCGATGCCGGGTCGGGCGTGATGATGGGTGCCGAAGGCGCCATCGTTCCTGTGGCGGACGTGCTCAAGAAGGGCGGCTTCGAATTCAACAAGGCCGATTACCTCGCGGGTATCGTCGCCTATTACTCGAAGCCGGACGGTACGATGCTGTCCTTCCCCTACAATTCCTCGTCGCCGATCCTCTATTACAACAAGGACGCCTTCACCAAGGCCGGCCTCGATGCGGAAAACCCGCCGAAGACCTGGCCGGAAGTGTTTGAAGCCGCCCGCAAGATCAAGGAAAGCGGTGCATCGGCCTGCGGCATGACGTCGACCTGGCTGACCTGGATCCAGACCGAGAATTTCGCCGCCTGGAACAACGTCTCCTACGGCACGCAGGAGAACGGCCTGGCGGAAGGCACCGTCGAATTGAAGGTCAACGAGCCGCTCTTCGTCGAGCACTTCCAGTCGATCGCCGACCTCGCCAAGGACGGCGCGTTCCGTTACGGCGGCCGTACCTCCGAGGCAAAGCAGCTGTTCCTCTCCGGCGAATGCGCCATCCTGACGGAATCCTCCGGCGGTCTTGGCGACATCGTGAAGTCCGGCATGAATTACGGTATCGGCCAGCTTCCCTACTATGAAGGCAAGGGCCCGCAGAACACCATTCCGGGCGGCGCCAGCCTCTGGGTCTTCGATGGCAAGAGCGACGAAGAATACAAGGGCATCGCCCAGTTCTTCAACTTCCTGTCGCAGACGGAAATCCAGGCCCGCCTGCATCAGGTGTCCGGCTACCTGCCCGTGACCAATGCAGCCTATGAGGCGACGAAGTCCTCCGGCTTCTATGAGAAGAATCCGGCCCGCGAGACGCCGATCCTGCAGATGACCGGCAAGGCACCGACCGAAAACTCCAAGGGTGTGCGCCTGCCGAACCTGCCGCAGGTTCGCGACATCATGAACGAAGAGTTCGAAGCCATGCTCTCCGGCTCGCAGGATGCCAAGACAGCACTCGACCGCATCGTCGAGCGCGGCAACGCCGCAATCGCGTCCGTCTCCAGCAACTGACCTGACCACTCGAAGAGACTGCCCGCGCTTCACCGTGCGGGCAGTGCTTTTTCCCTGGCCGGCTGAGGAGCATCGCCTTGCACACGGTTCACTTCCCGAACAAAATTCTGCCCTACCTGCTGCTGGCGCCGCAGATCATCCTGACACTCGTCTTCTTCTTCTGGCCCGCCAGCCAGGCCATCTACCAGTCCATGCTGCGGGAAGATCCGTTCGGGCTGAAAAGCACCTTCGTGGGCTTTGCCAATTTCTCCGCCATTCTCTCGGACCAGAACTATCTCCAGTCGTTCCAGGTGACGATCGTGTTCAGCGTCTTGACCGCGCTGGTCTCGATGGCGGTTGCCCTGCTTCTGGCGACTGCCGCCGACAAGGTGGTTCGCGGCCAGACATTCTACCGCACGCTGCTGATCTGGCCCTATGCCGTTGCACCGGCGGTGGCCGGCATGCTGTGGCTCTTCATGTTCAACCCGGCGATGGGCACGCTTGCCTATCTCCTGCGTTCGACCGGCTTTGCCTGGGATCCGCTTTTGAAGGGCGACCAGGCGATGGGCCTGATTGTCGTCGCGGCCGCCTGGAAGCAGATCAGCTACAATTTCCTCTTCTTCGTCGCCGGCCTGCAGGCCATCCCGAAATCGCTGATCGAGGCGGCATCGATCGATGGTGCCCGAGGCAGCCGCCGCTTCTGGACGATCATCTTCCCGCTTCTGGCGCCGACGACCTTCTTCCTTCTGGTGGTCAACACCGTCTACGCCTTCTTCGATACCTTCGGCATCATCCATGCCGTGACCGGCGGGGGCCCCGCAAAGGCGACCGAAACGCTGGTCTACAAGGTTTACAACGACGGCTTCGTCAACCTGAACCTCGGTTCGTCTGCCGCCCAGTCCGTCATCCTGATGATCATCGTGATCGGCCTGACGGCCTTCCAGTTCCGCTTCGTCGAGAAGCGGGTCCATTACGGCTGAGGGATCGCACATGATTGAAAAACGCCCCATCGCCAGCCTTGTTGGCCATCTGATCCTCGTAATCGGCATCATCATCGTTGCCTTTCCGATCTACTATACCTTCATCGCGTCCTCGATGAGCTCGCAGGACATCATCCGGCCGCCGATGTCGCTCTTGCCGGGCGACCGGCTGGTGGAAAACTATACGGAAGCCATGTCCGGCGGCGTCGAACGCGTGGTCGGGGTCAGCCTCGAACGGCTGCTGTTCAACTCCTTCGTGGTCGCCGTCGCGATCGCCGTCGGCAAGATCATCATCTCCTTCCTGTCGGCCTTCGCGATCGTCTTCTTCCGCTTCCGCTTCCGGATGTTCTTCTTCTGGATGATCTTCATCACACTGATGCTGCCGGTCGAGGTGCGCATCCTGCCGACCTACAAGGTCATCGTGGATCTCGGGCTGATCGACACCTATGCGGGCCTGACGCTGCCACTGATGGCCTCGGCCACCGCGACCTTCCTCTTCCGGCAATTCTTCCTCACGATCCCCGGCGAACTGGTGGAAGCGGCACGGATCGACAATGCCGGTCCGTTCCGCTTCATGCGGGATATCCTGCTGCCACTCTCCACCACGAACATCGCGGCCCTCTTCGTCATCCTCTTCATCTATGGCTGGACGCAGTATCTGTGGCCGCTTCTGGTGACGAACGACGCCAAGATGAACACGATCATCATCGGCCTGCGCCGGATGGTCGACTTCACCGACGCCTCCACGCCCTGGAATTACGTCATGGTTACGGCGATCCTCGCCATCATTCCTCCCATCATCGTTGTGGTTCTGATGCAGCGATGGTTCGTCAAAGGTCTTGTGGAGACAGAAAAGTAATGGCCCAGATTGTTTTAGATGATGTCCGCAAGATGTATGGCAATGTCGAAGCCATCAAAGGCGTATCCCTGGAGATCGGCGATGGGGAGCTTGTGGTTCTCGTCGGCCCCTCCGGCTGCGGCAAGTCCACGCTTCTGCGCATGATCGCCGGTCTCGAAGGGATTTCCGGCGGCACGATCTCGATCGGCGACCGGGTGGTGAACGAGCTGGAACCCTCGGAGCGCGACATTGCCATGGTGTTTCAGAACTATGCGCTTTATCCGCACATGACGGTTCGCCAGAATCTGGCCTATGGCCTGAAGAACCGCAACACGCCGAAGGACGAGATCGACCGGCGCATCGCGCAGGCAGCGAAGGCTCTGGAGATCGAGCAGTTTCTCGAGCGCAAGCCGCGGCAGCTCTCCGGCGGCCAGCGCCAGCGCGTGGCCATGGGCCGCGCCATCGTGCGCGAACCGGCTGCCTATCTGTTCGACGAGCCGCTGTCGAACCTCGACGCCAAACTTCGCGTGCAGATGCGCGTCGAGATCAAGCGGCTGCAGCGTTCTCTTGCCACGACCAGCGTCTACGTAACGCACGACCAGATGGAGGCCATGACGCTGGCCGACCGGTTGGTGGTGCTGAATGCCGGTCGGATCGAACAGGTCGGCACCCCGATCGAGCTTTACGAACGTCCGGCCACCACGTTCGTCGCGACCTTCATCGGCTCACCGTCGATGAACCTGCTGCCAATGGCGAAGGCGACGGGCAACTGGTCGATGCTTTCAGATGCGCCGGTTCCGTCCGGCACGGCCACCCTCGGCATTCGCCCCGAAGACCTCCACCTGATCACGGAGGTATCGGCAGACGCGATCTTCACCGCGAGCGTCAAGGTGGCAGCCGTCGAACTCGTCGGTGCCGAGAGCTACGTGCACGGAACGCTGGCCGACGGCAGCGACATCGTGTTCCGTGTGGCGGGTCGCTCGCGCATCGAGATGGACGACATGGTCGAGATCGGTGCGAAGGCTTCGGATCTGCACTTCTTCGATGCGAACGGTGCGCGTCTCGGCTGACGCTGTCCCCATGAAGAAAAGCGGGGCGTTCTCCGCCCCGCTTCACTCCGCACCACGTCGGATGTCATCCCCGGGAGATTAGGCTCTCTCGGCTGCTGCTTGGCGCTGGAACTGCCAGGGTTTCAACGATTGCTCACGTGAAGCTCCAGGAGCTCGTCATAGCAGGACGGGTTCGCAGCAAGCACCGGATGGCCGTTGAGGAACTCCGGACCGCTTCCCGGAAAGGCGAGAGTCTTGCCGCCCGCTTCCCGCACGAGGCAGAAGCCGGCCATGCAATCCCAGGCGCGCATATGCGGCTCGTAGTATCCGACAAGCCGACCGGCGGCGACATAGGCGAGCATCAGCGCACCCGAACCATTGCGGATGAAGTTGCCGCCGCGCTGCATCAGGCCGGCAATGATCGCACCGACGCGCTCCGGGGTTACATAGTTGTTGCAGCCGATCCCCGTCATCGCGTTCTGCAGGTTGCGGCTGGGGTCAAGACGCAGCGGACGGTCGTTCAGCGATGCGCCAAAGCCATGGGCCGCAGCATAAAGCTCGTCCGAACACGGGACATGGATCACGCCGACCACCGGTTGGCCATCCCGCACGATCGCGACCGAGACACACCAGGTCGGCATGCCGTTTACGAAGGGTGCTGTACCATCGATCGGATCCACGACCCAAGTAAAGCCGGAGCTGCCTTCGTCATGGCCGAACTCCTCGCCGAGGAACCCGTCATCGGCATAGATTTCCGCGACGCGCTCCTTCAGGAAGGTCTCGACATTGCGGTCGGCGATCGAGACCACATCCTGCAGGTCGCGCTTCGTCTCGATCACCAGGGTGTCGCGCCGATTGAAATAGTCGAGCGCCATGGCGCCCGCTTCGGCTGTCAGCGTCTTGGCGAGTGCAAACCGCGCGGCGAGGGCCTTTTCATCCATTGTCATTCCTAATGTTCCTTGGTCAGCTTGATAATTCGTCAGCCGCTGATGACGGCAATGCCACGGTTCTTGAACGCGAGTGTGACGTCGCTTGCCGCGGCATGGGCGTGGTCGACATCATGGTCGATGACGAAGAGCGTTCCGACATCGGTCTCGACTTCGTATTCGACATGGCCGCCGAGATAGGCGGAGTGAAGAACGCGGCCTCTGAGGCCCTCCGCACCTGCAGCATCGATCCGGATGGCGCCGGGTCTGACGGCGAGCTTCGCGAGACCCCGCCCTGCCCCGGAGCGCAGGCGATGCTCGATAGTGCTGACCCGGACCACAACCTCGCCGGCATCCGATTGAACCACCTCACACGGCAGCACGTTCGCCTCTCCCATGAAGTCTGCGATAAACGGCGAGGCCGGTGCCTCGTAGATCTCGCGCGGCGCGCCCGACTGGGCGATCTCGCCATCCTTCATCACGATGATCCGGTCAGAAACGGCCAGCGCCTCGTCCTGGTCATGCGTGACATAGACGGCGGTAAAGCCGAGCCGCTGCTGCAGGTCGCGGATCTCCGTGCGAACGCGGCGGCGCAGACGCGCGTCGAGGTTGGAGAGCGGCTCGTCGAGCAACAGGACCTGCGGCTCCAGCACCAGCGCCCGCGCCACGGCCACACGTTGCTGCTGTCCGCCGGAAAGCTCTGCCGGCAGACGATGCCCCATCCCCGCAAGCCCCACGAGCTTCAGTCCCTCCTCGGCTTTTTCCCGCGCCTCCTTCTTGGCCAGCCCCGACGACTGGAGGCCGTAGGCGACGTTCTCGAGCGACGTCATGTGCGGAAAAAGCGCATAGGACTGGAAGACCATCGAGACGTCCCGCTCGTTGGCCGGCAGCATGGTGACGTCCTTGCCGCCGATCAGAATTCTGCCCGAGGTCGGATGTTCGAGCCCTGCCAGCATGCGCAGCGTCGTCGTCTTGCCGCAGCCTGAAGGTCCGAGCAGCGTCACCAGCGTGCCTGGCTCAATGGTGAGCGACAGATCGGGAATGGCGGTAAAGGCGCCGAAGGTCTTGCGGACATTCTGGAAAGTGACGGATCCGGCTTTGACGGTGATCATGCGGTTTTCTCCTGACCGAGAGGAACGGGACGGTTGTCGCCGAGACCGGCGACACGATTTTCGCGGCGCAGCTTGCGTTCGCCGACAAGCAGCTGGAAGCCGGCGATGACGGTGATCATCACGAGGATCAGCATCGAGGAGTAGGCAATCGCCACGCCGTATTCGCCGTTTTCGACGAGGCCGACGATGTAGGAGGTCGCCATGTTGTGTTCGGCGCTGACGAGGAAGATGACCGCGCTGATGGAGGTGATGGCGCGGACGAAGGAGTAGACCAGTGCCGCCGTGATCGCCGGCCGCAAAAGCGGCAGGATGATCTTGCGCACCGTGCGGAAGCTGTTGGCCCGAAGCGTCAGCGAGGCTTCGTCCAAGCTCTTGTCGAGCTGGCTCATCGCCGCGATCCCGCCGCGCACGCCGACCGGCATGTTGCGGAAGACGAAGCAGGCGATGAGGATCAGGGCGGAGCCTGTCATTTCGAGCGGCGGCAGGTTGAAGGCCATGATGTAGCTGACGCCGATGACCGTGCCGGGAATGGCAAAGCTCATCATCAGCGCGAACTCGAAGAGGTTCCGGCCGGCAAACTTCTGCCGGACGATGATGTAGGCGGTGAGCAACCCGACGGCAGCAGTCAGCGGCGCGGAGATCAGCGAAATCTCCATCGTCGTCCAGAAGGAGTTCCAGGCGACACCCGTCCAGGCGATCGAGCCGTTCTCGAAGCTCACCGAGAAGGCGCGGGCGTAGTGGCTGAGCGTCAGCGTGTTGTCGAGGCCCCAGGTGGTGACGAATCCGCCGACAAGGATCATGCCGTAGACGACGACGGTGAAGATCATCCACGGAATGACGATGGCGTGCACGCCGATCGAGATGCCGCGCGGCAGGGCGATATGCGCGCCACTGTCACCCTTGCCCGTCACGGTGGCGAAGTTCTTGCCGGAGAGCCAGACGCGCTGGGCAAGGAAGGCCGACAGCGTGAAGAAGAGCAGCACCAGAGCCAGCACGGCGGCGCGCGACGGATCGTTCTGCGATCCGACGACGGCGAAGAAGATTTCGGTCGAGAGCACGCCATTGCTGCCGCCGAGCACCAGCGGATTGCCGAAATCGGCCATGCTTTCGATGAAACCGATGAGGAATGCATTGGCAAGACCCGGCTTCATCAGCGGCAGCGATACCCGCCAGAAGGTGCGCCAGCGATCGGCGCGAAGGGTCTGCGACGCTTCTTCCATCGATGGACTGACACCCTCGACGACGCCGATCAGCACGAGGAAGGAGATCGGGGTGAAGGACAATACCTGCGCGATCCAGATGCCGGTCAGGCCGTAAAGCCAGCGACCGGGCTCGACGCCGAACAGGCTGGACAGTGTCTCGGTGACGACGCCGGCCCGGCCGAACAGCAGAACGAGCGCGAGACCGATGACGAAGGGTGGTGTGATGATTGGAAGAACGGTCAGAAGCCGCAGGCCTTTCTTGAAGGGAAAGCGGGTGCGCGTGGCAACCAGTGCGAAGGCAAGACCCAGCAGGGTGGAGGCAGAAGCGGTCATGATGGCAAGCGTGAACGTGCGCCAGGCGACACCGCAGCGGCCGTCACCGATCACGCAGTTCAGGCTCCAGATGCTGGGATCCTGAAGATTGCGAATGAAGCCATCTGGCTTGAACGAACCGTCGAAATCCTGCACTGCCGCCACAAGCATGCTGCCGATCGGGTAGAAAACGAAGACGAAGACGAGGAAGACGAGCATCGAGATCGAGCCGACGACAAAGGCATCCCCCTTCATCACGCCCCGCTCGACAAGCCCGAAGGCGAACATCAGGACGAAGCAAATCGCCATGCAGACGGCACCAGCGCCCATGGAGGGCTGTCCGTCGGAAAGCGCTCCAAAAAGGCCCTCGCTGATCCCCCACGTCCAGCCCGAAAACCCGATCGCCACGCCTTGCAGGCAGAGATAGACGAGACCGGCGGCACCGGCCGCGGCAAGAAACGCGCCGCGCCGCATCGGGTCTGCGATGAAGCGCGCGGCGACCCCGAGACCGAAGAAGAGGACGACGCCGAAGAGCCAGAGGCGACCATGGCCGAAGAGCTGCAGGATCCCCGGCGCGGTCTCCGCCGAAAACGGAAAATCGCCGAGCCAGTTCAGGCCGAAAAAGCCGGACTCCTGCCTGTACCAGGGAAGCAGAGTGAAGGATCCAGCGCCAAAGGCCAGCAACAGGTCCAGTCTGCGGTTGCCATGTCTCATGGTCGACCTCGTCAAAGGGGAAAGCAAAGATGGGAGGGGGCCGGCAGTCATCGGACTGCCGGCCGGAGGGACGCAGCGTCAGTTCGCGACGGCGCCGATTTCACGATCCCAGCGCTCGAGCAGCGCCTTGCGCTTTTCCGGGTCGCCATAGGTCTTGAAGTCGTAGTCGATCAGCTTGATGTCCTCGAACCGCGGCGCTTCCTTGGGGATTTCGGCGGTCTTGTTGGACGGGAGCTGGAAGGACTTGGCATCCTTCATGCGGGACTGGACTTCCGGCTTCAACGACCAGTCGTACCAGATCTTGGCGTTCTCCATGTTGCGAGCGCCCTTGACGATCGACATGGAGCCGATCTCGTAGCCGGTTCCCTCGCAAGGCGCGATCGACTTGACGGGGAAGCCTTCGGCGATCTGCGCGACGGCGTCATGCATGAAGACGATGCCGAGGCCGGTCTCGCCGCGGGCTGCCGCCTTGACCGGTGCCGAGCCGGACTTGGTATACTGCGAGATGTTGGCGTTAAGCGCCTTCAGATACTCGAAAGCCTTGTCTTCGCCCATGATCTGCACCAGCGAGGCAAGCGCCGTATAGGCGGTGCCCGAGGAATTCGGGTTGGCGATCTGGAGCTCACCCTTCAGTTCCGGCGCCAGCAGATCAGCCCAGCACTTGGGTTCCTTGTAGCCCTTCTGCTTGAAGATGTCGGTGTTGTAGCCCCAGCCGAGCGCACCGGCATAGACGCCGACCGTCTTGAAGCCCGAGCTTTCGGCCTGGCTCTTCGCCCAATCCTGCAGCTGGTCGAGCATCGGGGACTTGTACTCCTCCGTCAGGCCTTCGGATGCGGCCTGAAGATGCGGGTCGCCGGTGCCCGCCCACCAGAGGTCAGTTTTCGGATTGCGGGCTTCGGCGCGGATCTTGGCATAGGCCTCGCCCGAGGACATGCGCACCATGTTGACCTTGATGTCGTGGTCCTTCTCGAAATCCCCCTTCATCTGCTCGCAGATGACGACATCCGCCGCGCAGATGAGGTTCAGGTCGCCGGCGGCGAGCGCCGAGCCGGCAGCAAGGCTCGTCGTGGCGAGAAAAAGGGTGGAAAGCACTGTCAGTCGCATGGGTATCCTCCTGTTGCTTGCGTCTGATGGAAGTCGTGGAATTTGGACAAGCCTTCGGCGGCAGCGTCCCTGGGGCGCTGTGCCAGGCGAGGTCCGGTCGTGAAAAATCAGTTCGTCGGATTGATCTCGCTGTCGAAGCGGCTCAAGAGCCGACTTCGCTGTTCGGGGGAACCGAAGGTGGCGAAATCATAATCGACCATCTTGATCATCGAGATGTCGGGCGCGGCCGGCGGCAGCATGGCCTTCGCATTCGACGGCACCTGGTTTTGGCCGGCCGCAGCGCCGGTCGCCTGCCCTTCCGGGCTCAATGCGAAATCGACGAAACGGCGGGCATCCTCCAGATTGCGGCTGCCCTTGACGATGCTGACCGCACCGATTTCGTAGCCGGTCCCCTCGCAAGGCGCGACGATCACGAGGGGCGCACCGGCCTGCTTCTGCGTCACCGCGTCATGCATGAAGGAGATGCCGATGGTGATCTCTCCCCGTCCAGCCGCCTTGACCGGCTCGGCACCGGCCTTTGTGTATTCGGTGATGTTTTGACCAAGCGCACGCATATAGGCAAAGGCCTCGTCCTCGCCGAGCAATTGCACCAGCGTCACGAGCGTGGTGAACGCCGTCCCTGAGGAATGCGGATTGCCGGAGAGGATATGGCCGCGATAGATCGGCTTGGCGAGATCCTTCCAGCAATTCGGCGCGGGCAGACCTGCCGATGCCAGCAGATCCTCGTTATACGCAAAACCGAGCGCACCGGCATAAAGGCCGGCGGACTTGCCGCTGGAGAGCGAGAAGAAATTGCGTGCCCAGGGCAGAAGGTCCGCTTCCTGCTTCGGGCGATACGGCTCGAGCAATCCTTCATAAGCTGCCTGCAAATGCGTGACACCGGTGCCGCCCAACCAGACATCGAAGGTCGGCGCCCTACGTTCGGCGCGAACGCGATCCAGAATTTCGCCGGTGCTCAAGCGGGGCATGTTGACGGCAAGACCCGTCTTCGCCTCGTAGGTCTGCTCCATCACCGCACACCAGACTTCGTCGACGCCGCACAGAACGTTCAGCGGTTCGGCAGCCTGGCAGGTCATGGCCGTGGCGAGGGTCGCAAGAACCCCGGCACCGATGGCGGTCAATAACGTCAAGTCATCCTCCCTTGGAACCTCCCCGTTCCAATGAGACCAGCATCGCCGGATCCTCTCATGCTTTCAATCGGAGAATGGTTACCGATTTTTCAACAGGCACCTCTCCAGCCGTTTCAGAGATTTCAAATATTACAATTGTGACAGTGTTCGATAATCACCAAGCCTTTGGCGTTTTCACCCGGTGGGACTATGCTGGGCCTGGGAGGACTACACCGTGCTGAATCAGAGCGTGAAAATTCTGATCGTCGAGGACGATCCGGATATGGCGGAGCTTATCTGCGACCTTGTCGAGGCCGAGGGGTGGACACCCGTGACGGCTCCGTCTGCCGAGGCGGCCCAGACCTTGCTGCAGCGTGAAACCGTTCAGCTTGTCCTCGTCGATCACAACCTGCCCGGTCTTTCGGGCCGCGCCTTTGCCCAGCGACTGCGCGCCCAGACCGATGTCGGCATCGTCATGGTGACGGCCGCAGGAAGCGCCACGGACCGGGTGCTTGGCCTCGAAACCGCCGCCGACGACTATGTGGTCAAGCCGTTCGAACCCAATGAATTGACCGCGCGGATCAAGGCGGTGCTCCGCCGCACGCATCCGCAACTGCGGCACGAACGGGAGGTTGAGCGGGAGCAGTCCCCAACGGAGCTCAGGCTTGGCGAGTGGTCGATCGATCTGGGCCAACGGCGCGCCCGCTGTCTTGCCGATCCGACACGGACGCTTACCACGGCGGAATTCGCCCTGCTGGAGATCCTCGCCGAAACGCCGAACATCCCGGTGAGCCGATCGCAGATCCTTGATCGGATGGGCGCCGAGACCGAGCGCTTCGTCGATCGCAACGTCGATGTCCTGGTTCTGCGCCTGAGGCGCAAGATCGAGCGTAACCCCGACCTGCCACGGCATATCCAGACCCGCCGCGGCAAGGGCTATGTACTGCATACGGACGAGGCCGGGTCTTCACCTTGATCAACCGGGCCTTCCTCTCCTCCATCGCCTTTCGATTGCCCTTTGCGATCACCTTCATCTGCGTCTCGGTCCTCATCCTTTCGGCTGTGGCAATCTATGGCCTTCAGAGGGCGCGTAACGAGATGTCGGCCTACAGCGTGCAGGCCTTCTCCAGCCTGGCCAAGGCCTCGCTTGTCTCCCGCCAGGTGTCTGACCTCGTCTCGAGTGCACCGTTTCTGATGAATGCGACCTCGCCCTATCGGGTCTCCAGCGAAAGCCGTGCAGTGGTGGCGCAGGTCGAAGCGCTGCTCAACACCATGTCTCCCGACCAGCCGGGGCCATCCCTACAGGGCAACGGTGCGCGGCGGATCATCGACCTTCTTGAAAGCATCGAGGTCCAGACACTGGCGCTCGCCGCCAATGCCGATGCGGCGCAGGACCACAAGGCCGAGGCGGCGGTGGCGCTTGGAGAGATCGCGACAGCCCAGGTCATCCAGGATCAGGATCTGCGGCAGCGTCTGAACGGCATCGCCCAATCGGCGTCGACGTCGGACAGCCTCTTCCAGCTTGGCGAGTTGCAACGACGCTTCGTTGCCGAAACCTCCGCCAGGATGATCGTACCGGGGCCAGACCTTAGGGTGTCAGCGGAGCAGCTGGAACCCTATCGACGGATCTTCGAGGCGCAGACGCGCTACCTGCTTGAAATGTTCACGATCCGCGCGTCCGTTTCGCGCCTGCATACCATCTCGCGCGATCTTTCGCATGCGACCGAGACCCAGAGCGAACTGGTCGCCGGCGCCCTGAACAAGAACCTCGAGGCGACGTCGAAGGCGCTGCGCCAATTGCTCGGCATGATCGTGCTTGCCTCCTTCGCCGTCGTCATCCTGGCCATCCTCTCGATCCGCTCGGTCATGCGCGTGTCGCACGGGATCGGCGACCTCTCGCGGGGCATGAATGCGCTGGCCCGCGGCGAGGAAAATGTCGGCCCGCCCGTCTATGCCGGGACGGAGACTGAGCTGATCCGGTTGCTGGATGCCTTCCGCGCCTTCAAGGAAAGCGTCGATCGCGTATCCCGTCTTCGCCGGACGGCGGAAGCGGCTGCGCGCACGATCCGCTCGACCTTCCGGACCATGAACGAGGGGATTGCCCTCTTCGATTCCAAGGGCCGGCCGATCACGATGAACCGCCGCATCATCGAACTGATGCGGCAGACGGGCTCCTCCCGCAAGATGCCGCTCAGGCGCTTTGTCGGGACCGTGCCGGAGATCGATCCGCTGCTGATGCCGACGGAGGGCGACGGCGGCTCGCTCGTCGAGCGCCGTGTTCTCCGGCATCGCTTCGTCGACGATCAGGTGGTCGAGATCTCCGCCTCGCGGCAACCCGATGGCGGCGTGGTGCTGCTGGCCCGCGACGTCACCGCCATGGACCGACAGGAGGTGGAGGCGGCCCGTGCCCAGCGTCTGGATGTGGTGATGCGCATGACCCATCAGGTAAGCCACGAGGTCGGCAACATGATCGGCATCATCACGGGCAGTCTCGGGCTTCTCGAGCGCGAACCGGACTTCACCGAACGGCAGAAGCGCCATCTCGGGCGCATCCGCAAGGCGGCCGAGCGTGGCCGGGCGCTGGCCTCCAGCATGCTGTCGGTCGGCAGCCAGCAGCAGATCCGTCCGGCCTCGATCGATGTCGCGACCATCCTGCATGGCATGTCGGACGTCCTGGAAATGGCGATCGGCTCCCGCAACCGGCTGGAGCTGGGATTGGCCACAGATCTGCCGACCGTCAATCTCGATCCCGCCCTCTTGGAGCAATCCGTTCTCAACCTCTGCCTCAACGCTTCCGCCGCCATGCCGGAGGGCGGGACGATCCGTGTCGAGGCGCGAAGGGCTAGTCAGGATCTGGTGATCGCCGTCATCGACGAAGGGGTCGGGATGTCGCCCGAAGTCCTCGACCAGGCGATGGAGCCCTATTTCACCACCCGCTCGAAAACCGGCGGCTCCGGGCTTGGGCTCGCCATGGTCTACGGCTTCGTCCGCCAGTCAGGCGGTGAGGTGAAGATTGCATCGCGCCTGGGCGACGGCACTCGCGTGGAGCTTTCCTTCCCATTCGTCGAGGTGGGATGGAACGCCAGCGCAAACTGAACACGAGCGGAGCCGAGCGATCCGTCGAATGGCAGTTCCTGTCGCCATCGCCCGCTGAGGATCAACCGCTACCGGGCAGGTCTCAAGAGCCATCCACCGGGACAGAGGGGTTGCCCTCGGTGCGATCGCGATGGAGGGCGGCGCGGGCGAGGAGAATGAGGGTAATCGGGGTCGTCAGGGTGACGAATATGCCGATGAGAACTTCGTGCAAGATCGCTCGGGAGCCGACAATCGAGAAGTAGAGGATCGAGGCCAGCATGATGGCCCCCACACCCCAGCTTGTGCCGAGCGTCGGTGCGTGAATGCGTTCGTAGAACGTCGGCAGGCGCAGAAGTCCGATGGCACCGAGCAGCGTCAGCCCGGAGCCGAGCAGCAGAAACGTGGAAACGGCGATGACCACCCAGAGCGGAAGATCGGCGACAGGCATGGTCATTCGATCACCTCCCCGCGCATCAGGAATTTGGCCAGCGCCACGGTTGCCACGAAACCCAGGAGGCCGATCACCAAGGCCGCCTCGAAATAGACGGTTCTGCCACTGCCAATTCCGAAAGTGACAAGCATCAGCATTGCGATCACATAAGCCGCATCAAGGGCAAGGATACGGTCCTGCGCGCGCGGACCGATAAAGATGCGCACGACCGCGATCATCAGGGCGAGCCCTAGCAGCACCTTGGCAATCGAGACGGCGGTGAAAAGAATGATGGCACTCATTCGATGATCTCCAGCAACAGGCGTTCGTAGCGATGCTTGATGTTTTCTACCCATTGTTCCTCGTCGACCAGATCGAGGACGTGGATCAGAACGGTCTTGCGGCGGGCGTCATAGGCAAGCCAGGCCGAACCCGGCGTACTTGTCAGGATGACGGCCATGATGGCGAGCGCTGTCGGATGCTCGATCTCCAGCGGAATCGTGATGAAGGCTGAAGTGTGTTTCTGGCGCTTGCCACTGATCATCAATGCGGCGACCGCAATATTCGAGCGGATGATATCGACGAAGACCAACACAAGGAGCTTGGGCAGCAGATACCATTTCTTCAGCTTCGGCTTGTCGGGCCTCAGGGAAGCCATGGCCCAGCCGCCAAAAGTCGCAACGACCGATCCAAGGACCAGATGGCCAAGCGTGAAATCGTTGAGCAGCAGCCACATGGCGAGCAAGGAGAGGCTGAGCAGCGGATAGGGGATCATGGTTCGCCTGCCCCCTCTTCCACGGTGACCGGACCTTGATCGGCGACAACGTCAGCATTGCGGACCGCGTCGATATAGGCGGATGGATCGGCAAGGCTTCTGATCGTCGTATCCATATAGGTCATGGCAGGGCCTGCCTCGATCGTCAGAACCAGCGTCAGCAAGAGCAGGATCATCACCGGCACCAGTTCGACGACGAGGACCCGCGGAACCGCCCCCTCTATCGAGCCCCAGAATGTCCGGATCCCGGCGCGCGTCATCGAAATCAGGGCCGCAAGGCCGGAGAGGATGACAAGCACGATCAGAACCCACACGGCTGCATCGGGGGTTGTGCCGATCGAGCCGGTGCCCATCATGGCAGACAGCATGGCGAATTTGGAAATGAACCCGGAAAGCGGCGGAAGCCCGGATAGCAGAATGCCGCAAGCGGCAAAGCAGATGCCGAGGATCGCCATCGTGCCCGGCATGGCCGTGCCATTGCCGTCCTCGATATCGGCTTCCTCCCCGTCTCCATAGGCTTCCATGGTGACGGCAAGCACGTTGGCGCCAGCATCCTGTCCCCGTTCCACAAGCTCGATCAGCATGAAGAAGGCACTGATGGTCAAGGTGGAGCTGACCAGATAGAGCAGTGCGCCTGAGGACACGACACCGTCATTGATGCCAAGCACCATCAGAAGCGTGCCGGATGACACGAGAACAGAATATCCGGCAAGTCGCCCAAGCGCCTGGGACGCCAGGACGCCGATGGTGCCGAAGACGAGTGTCGCCGCCCCGCCGATCAGAAGCACTTCCGCACCGAAGCCTGCTGACGGACCATCGCCGAAGAGGAGCATGGTCAGGCGCAGGATGACATAGATGCCGACTTTGCTGAGGATCGCGAACATGCCGGCCACCGGCGCGGATGCAGCGCTATAGGCGGTCGGCAGCCAGAAGCAGAGGGGCCACATGCCGACCTTGATTAGGAACGCCACGCCAAGCACGGCGGCCCCCGCCTCCATCAGGATCAGCCGATCCGGCTCCATCTCGGGCATGCGCATGGCAAGGTCGGCCATGTTGAGCGTTCCCGCGGTGCCATAGACGAGGCTCACCCCGATGAGGAAGAAGAGCGCCGCCACAAGATTGATGGCGATGTAGTGCAGCCCTGCCTTGACGCGCAGCGTTCCCGTGCCGTGCAGCAGCAAGCCATAGGAGGCGGCGAGCATGACTTCGAAAAAGACGAAGAGATTGAACAGGTCACCCGTCAACAGCGCACCGTTGACACCGGCCAGCAGGAGCTGGAACAGGCTGTGGAAATGCGCGCCGACGGCGTGCCATTTGGCAAGCGAGAACACCAGCGCGGCCAGCGCCAGGATGGATGTCAGCAACAGCATCATGGCCGAAAGGCCGTCGACGACGAGCACGATGCCGAATGGTGCCGACCAATTGCCGAGCAGGTAGACATTCTCGAAGGCGTTCGGGCCGCTTTCGATCGCAAACAGCATGGCGGCGTTTGCCAACAGTATGACGACAGCAACAAGGCTCACGAGTGCCTTTATCGTTCTGCTGCGCTCGTCAATGAACAACAGAAGGGCTGCCGTTGCCATCGGCAGGAGAATGGGGGTGATGATGAGATGATGGCTCCAGTCAAGCACGACTACTCGTTCCTCCCGTCAACATGGTCGTTGCCGGTCAGGCCGCGAGCGGCGAGAAGCACGACGAGGAAGAGAGCGGTGGTGGCAAAGCCGATGACGATGGCCGTGAGCACCAGTGCTTGCGGAACGGGATCGGTAAGGGTGGTCGACACCACCCCGTCTTCCAGGATCGGCGGCATGTTGCTTTTGACGCCGCCCACGCCAAAGATGAACAGGTTGACGGCATAGGAGAGCAGCGACAATCCAATGATGACCTGAAACGTCCGAGGCCGCAGAATGAGCCAGACCCCGCAGGTGGTCATCAGACCGATGGCGAGCGACAGGATGATTTCCATCAGCGCTTCTCCCCCTTGGCGTCGAGTGCCCTCAGGCGGTTGATGCGGATGGACTGGTGCGCAAGGGCGACCAGGATCAGGACCGTGGCGCCGACCACCAGCATGAAGACACCGAGATCGAAAAGAAGCGCGGAGGCAGCCGGCACTTTTCCGATCAGGGGGATCTCCAGATAGCGGAAATGCGTTGTCAGGAAGGGATAGCCGAGAAGCCAGGCAGCGATGCCCGTGACCGCAGCCGTCAATATTCCCGCTCCCATCCATCTCAGGGGCAGGATGCGGATCCGGTCCTCGGCCCAGCGCGTGCCGCCCGCCAGATATTGCAGGAGGAAGGCGATGGACAGGGTAAGACCGGCCGAGAAGCCGCCGCCGGGCATATCGTGCCCGCGGATGAAGAGATAGACGGCAAGCGTGATAATGACCGGGAAGAGCCATGTCATGATCACCGATGGGACGAGCAGATAATCGCGCATCATGTCGCCCGGTGAACGCTCCGGCTGATCGGCATCGAAGCGGTTCTGTGTCAGCTGCTGCTCTGGCAGTTCCATGCTGTCTTCGGCCGGACGGAAGCGGCGCAGCAGGCCATAGACCGTGAGCCCGACGATGCCGAGAACGGCGATTTCGCCAAAGGTATCGAAGGCTCGGAAGTCGACAAGGATCACGTTGACGACATTGCGACCGCCACCCTCCGTATAGGCATTCTGCAGGAAGTAGCTTGCGATGGCATCGGGCACCGGCATTGTCATGACCGTGAAGGCGACAACCGACATGCCGAGACCGCAGGTGATTGCGAGCGCCAGATCGCGGAAGCGCCGGAAGCGGCTGCGCAGGGTCATGACATCGCCGAGATCGGGAGAACGCTTCGGCAGCCAGCGCAGACCGAGCAGGATCAGAACCGTTGTCACGATCTCGACCAGGAGCTGGGTGATCGCAAGATCCGGCGCTGACAGCCAGACAAAGGTCATGCAGACAATGAGTCCTACCCCGCCGAGCATGATGAGCGCGGCCAGACGGTGATACTTGGCGGCAACGGCGGCCCCGATGGCCAGTGCCATGCCGACGATCCACAAAAGTCCGAAGGACGGATCGATCGCCGAGAAAACAATCGGCCTTCGCTCGAAGCCGGAGAGATAGAGCGGCAGGCTTGCCGCGATGAAGCCCATGGCAACAATCCATCTGAGCTGCGGCTGAAGTTTGCGCGTGCCGAGCCGGCTTTCGGCAATACGCGCCCAGCGCCAGGAAACGGCAACCAGAACGCGCTCGAACAGGCGCTGCCCGCGCAGGCGCCGCAGATAGGGCGGCCCATCCTCGCAGCGCGAGAGATAGTCGCGCATCGCCATGTAGAGCAGGAAACCGCCGACCAGCGCGACAAGGCTCATCACGAGCGGGAGATTGATGCCATGCCAGATGCTGAGACTGTATTGCGGCGTACGGGCTCCGAGCACGCTCTCGACGGCTGTCTGCAGAAATGGCCCGATCGTCATCGCGGGAATAATGCCGACCACGAGGCAGACGACCACCAGCACTTCAATCGGCACCCGCATCCAGCGCGGCGGCTCATGCAGTGTTTCCTTGGGCAGACCAACCGGCGGCGGCCCGAAGAAGACCGTGTGAATGAAGCGCAGCGAATAGACGACGCTGAAAAGGCCCGCGAGCGTCGCCACATAAGGCAGGATCACGTCGAGATAGGAATTGGCATGCGTCTCGACCGCTTCTGCAAAGAACATCTCCTTGGAGAGAAAACCGTTCAGCAGCGGCACCCCAGCCATGGCGGCACTTGCGACCATGGCAAGCGTCGCCGTTGCCGGCATGAAGCGATAGAGGCCGCTCAGGCGCTGCATGTCGCGCGTGCCCGTCTCATGATCGATGATGCCGGCCGCCATGAAAAGCGAGGCCTTGAAGGTCGCGTGATTGAGCATGTGAAAGATCGCCGCCACCGTCGACAGGGGACTGCCGAGACTGAGAAGCGTGACGATCAACCCGAGATGGCTGATCGTCGAATAGGCGAGCAGGCCCTTGAGGTCGCGCTGGAACATCGCGAGGAAGGCGCCGAGCAGCAGGGTCGAGACGCCGGCAAGGCCGACCAGGATGAACCACTCGTAGGTGCCGGAAAGGACCGGCCAGAAGCGCACGAGCAGGAAGACGCCGGCCTTCACCATGGTGGCGGAATGCAGGAAGGCCGAGACGGGCGTTGGCGCCGCCATCGCATTCGGCAGCCAGAAATGGAATGGGAACTGGGCGCTTTTGGTCAGCGCACCGAGCAGGATGAAGATCAGCGTCGGCAGATAGAGCGGATGCTCGCGCACGATCTGGCCCGAAGCCAGGATCTTGTCGAGGTCATAGCTGCCAACGATCTTGCCCAGCAGGAGCATACCGATCAGCAGACAGAAACCGCCGATGCCGGTAATCGTCAGCGCCATGCGCGCGCCATCGCGGGCCGCAGCATTCGTGTGCCAGTAGCTGATCAGCAGGAAGGAAAAGATGCTGGTCAGTTCCCAGAAGATCGACAGCAGGATGACATTGCCGGACACGATAATGCCGAGCATCGCCCCCATGAAGGCGAGCAGGAACGAGAAGAAGCGCGGAATGGGGTCGTCCTTGCCCATGTAGTAGCGGGCATAGAGGATGACGAGGAGGCCGATCGACGTGACGAGCATGGAAAAGATCCATGCGAAGCCGTCCAGCCGCAGGGCAAAATCGAGCCCGAACTGCGGCAGCCACTCTGCCGTGAACCGCAACACACCACCATGGGTGACGAAAGGATAGGCAGACGCGGTGACAATGAGCGCCAGCAGCGTCGAGGCGCCAGCCACGAGAACTGGCAAATCGCGCGATGTCGTGTTGAGAATAAAGGCCGAGACAAGGCTACCCACAAAGGGGAGCACCAGCATCAGCAGCAAGAGCATCGAAGCGTCCAGCGTTATCCCAAAATCCGGTCCCCCTTCACCACATTAACCGAGAACCATGTCTCGAACCTAGAAATACCAGATTCTCACCCTAAATGGGTGATATCACCCTATGTAGGCAGGTTTGAGCATGGATCAACCCCAATCTGACCCCGTTTTTTCCCCGGCGCTCTGCCGAGCGGCGCGCGGATATCTCGCCTGGACACAGGAAGACCTGGCGACCCACTCGCAGGTTTCCCGCAGTACGATCCGCGACTTCGAAGGCCAGCGGCACGGCATGCATCGCTCGACGGAAGCGCAATTGAAGCTTGCTTTTGAAAAGGCCGGACTGCGATTCACCAATGCGCAAGGTTGTCCCGGCCTTTGCTTCATGTCGAGCGTAGATTGACCTGAGGCGGACCTGTTTCAGGCAGGCCCGCCTCAGAATTTCAGGCAGCCTGCTGCTCGGCTACGACCTCTCCTAGGCGCGCCTTTCGCCGGCTCCGCCAGTCTCCGAGGAAGAGCAGGATCGGCGCTGCGATAAAGACCGACGACGATGCGGCGATGAAAATGCCGAACACCATGGGTACGGCAAAGCTTTCGACCGCGCTGCCGCCCCAGATCGCCATAGGCAGCATGGCGAGGAACGCCGTCGCCGACGTATAGAGGCTTCGGGCCAGCGTCTCGTTGATCGAGAGGTTGATCAGATCGCGGAACGGCATCGATTTGTAGAGACGCATGTTTTCGCGCATCCGGTCATAGACCACGACCTTGTCATTGACCGAGTAGCCGACCAGGGTGAGCAAGGCGGCAATCGCGGTCAGGTTGAAGTCCAATCCGGTCAACGCAAAGAAGCCGATCGTTTTCGTCACGTCGAGGATCAGGGTGGCAATCGCGCCGACGGCAAAGGGCCAGTCGAACCGCACCCAGATGTAAGCGAGCATGGCGAGCGATGCGAGGATGACCGACGTCAGACCTGCTGTCGCCAGTTCACCACTGACCTTGGGGCCAACCACTTCCGTGCGTTCGATCTTGGCCGAGGGATCGATCGTCTGGATTGTCTGGCGGACCTTGGTCACCGCATCCGTCTGGGCCTGCTCTCCACCCGGCTGCCGCTCAAGCCGCAGCATGACGTGATTGCTGTCCCCAAACTCCTGCAAGGCAACTTCGCCGAGATTGAGGCCCTCAATGCCGGAGCGGAGACCAGCAAGATCGGCAGGTCCGCCCGTCGACAGTTCGAGCTGGATACCGCCCTTGAAATCGACGCCGTAGTTGAGGCCGGGTGTGATGAACAGAATGATCGACGAGATCGACAGGAAGGCAGAAACGCCGATGCCGAAGAGCCTTGCCTTCATGAAGTCGATCTTGGTGCCGTCCTTGATCAACCGGAAAGGCAGCAAAGGCTTGATTGCGATCGTCTTCAGCTTGTAGCGACGGGCAATCGCGACCATCGCGACACGCACGACCGAGACCGCCGTGAACATGGAGATCGCGATGCCGAGGCCCATGGTCACGGCGAAGCCGCGCACCGGGCCGGAGCCGAACCAGAAGAGCAGCACGGTTGCAATGAGGGCCGTGACGTTGCTGTCGATGATCGTCGAATAGGCCTTGGCAAAGCCGTGGTCGATAGCCGCAAAGGCCCCTCGCCCCTTGCCGACCTCCTCGCGAATGCGCTCGTTGATGAGGACATTCGCGTCGACCGCAAGGCCGATGCCGAGCACGATGCCGGCGATGCCGGGCAAGGTGAGCGTTGCGCCGACAATCGTCAGGCCGGCAAACGTCAGAATGACGTTCAATGTCAGCGCCAGGACGGCAAGCAGGCCCCAGGCGCCATAGAGCGCGACGATGAAGGCCACGACAAGACCGAAGCCGGCAAGTCCCGAGACGATACCCATTTCGATCGCATCCCCACCAAGATCGGCACCGACGGTGCGCTCTTCGATGACGGTCAGCTTGGCCGGCAAGGCGCCCGCCCTCAGAAGTGCGGCAAGCGTGTTGGCGTCCTCGACCGAGAAGCCGCCGGATATCTGTCCTGCCCCGCCGGTGATCGGCTCGCGGATGACGGGCGCGCTCAGCACCTTGTCGTCAAGCACGATGGCAAACGGACTGCCGACATTTTCACGCGTGATACGGGCAAAGCGGTCCGAACCCACGCCGTCGAAGCGGAAGGAAACCACCGGCTCGCCACCTTGCTGATCGAACTGCACACGCGCATCGATCAGCCGGTCACCGGCAAGCAGCACCGTCGTCTGTACCGGGTAGGGTCGGCCATCGTCGTCTTCCATTGTCTTGACGCCCGCGGCGCCGGTCTCGCCAAGGAGATGAAAGCTCATCTTCGCGGTCGTGCCGAGCAATGCGCGCAGCCGCGATGGATCCTGCTCGCCCGGCAACTGGACCAGAACACGATCGGCACCGACACGCTGGATGGTCGGCTCGGCGACACCGACCTGGTCGACGCGCTGGCGAATGACTTCGAGGCTCTGTTCGACGGCATGGCTCATCCGCGCAGTAATGCCCTGATCGGTCGGAGCCATACGCAATGTATTTGCGCCGGTTGTCGTGATGGTCAGTTCCGGCGTACCTGCTCCGGCCAGAGTGACGGTCGGATTGTTGAGAACGGCCAGCGCTTGCGTGGCGGCAGGCACCTGTGTCGGATCGGCGAGCGTGATGACAACGGCGTCCCCGTCGCGACGGATGCTGCGGCTCTGGATCCGCCCCTCGACAAGCGTCGAGCGCGCCTCCTGGGTGAGGCTTTGAAGCCATTCGTCCACCAGTGCTGCGCGATCCACCTCAAGGACAAGATGAGAGCCACCACGCAGATCGAGACCAAGCGCCACGCGTTGATGCGGCACCCAGGATGGCAGACGTGACAGTGTTGTGTCGGGCAGCACATTCGGCAACGCGATGAGCAGACCGAGAACGATGACGAGCATATAGCCCATCACCTTCGAGAGTGAGTTTTTCATTATTGATCCAGCAAGTTGCGACCGCAGCTCCGGCGAGCGGCGGCGCAGACGGGTCGAGCCATCGGAGCGATGGCGGCGAAACTGTCAGGCGATGTGCTGGATCATCGGGGGTGCGCGCGACCAATAAGGGAGCGGCAGAGGCTCGGAGCTGCGGTCCTTGCCAAAGCTCTGCAGGAGATCGCCGTGGCGACATATCCGCAAGGTCTCGATTTCGGAGGAGATGCAACCATCCCCGGACCCCGAATGGCTGAGCTTGGGGCGCGAGGATTGCTCGGAGGCTGTGAGGAAACGCGTGTCACCGACTGCCCTGACCGCCAGTTGCCCGCTGTCCGAACGCGACATGGCGCCGAGGTTCGACAAACCCGGATTGTAACGGCCAGACGCATCCGCGCCCAAAATCAGAAGCAAGGACGCAAAGAGGCTTGCGATGGCGGCCAGGACGTGCCGGCGCTGTCGCGGTATATCTTGCCTCAAATCTCTTTCGTCCATGAGCATCCTTCCGGGGGAGGATGTGGCACATCGGCAAGCTTTTTTCTACCCGGCAATCGCGCAAAGCCGCGAATTGCAGTGTTTCAAAGCCATTTCATGGAGCCGAAGTGTAAGCGGCAGCGCTGGCGATCGCTGCCGCTTAGCCAATGGAGCCCCGGTCAACCGGGGGCGAAGAGCTTATTTTGCCGCTGATGTCTTGCCCTGTTTGATCGAGGGCTCTCGTCCCCAGACCCTGAGCTTGCCCAATGAAGATAGGAACGCATCCATGCCATCCTTCCCGGACAAGGCAATCACGCCCTCATCAAGCGCTTCTGCAATCCCAGCCTTTTCCAGGAGCGGCATGGCGGACTGGTCGTAACCGATGAACTTGCAGTGCTGGAAGGCATCGGCAACAAAATCGCGCGCGGTGGCCTCCTTGACCAGATCGTCCATCGCGTCCGCAGAGGTCAGCAGCGCGACCGCATCGAAGAGAACGGATGGCCCGCCATCGATCATGTGATGGACCTCAATCCAGCTTCCATCCGATGCCTTGACGCCCCCGACCTTCGGCGCGATCAGCTCGAAAACCGCCTTGTCTTTCTTAATCGCCGCAATCAGGGCCTTGAGGTGCTTTGCGTCGACACCATCGGTGACCAGGATGCCAAGCTTGCGCCCTTCAAACCGTTGCGGGCCCTGCTCAACGATGCTGAGCGAGGGGGCGGGCTCCAGATCCTGCCGCGTTGGCATGGCCGCATCGGCGGGCTTCGGCATGGACTGGAAGCCGAGCTTCTCCGCGACGGTCTTGGCCAGTGTCTCATCAATGTTGAGGAGATGGGCGACCATCCGCTCGCGAATAACAGGCGTTTCGACCTTGCTGAGCTCGAAGGTCAGGGCAGCCGCTATATGCCGCTGCTCGGGCGGCGTCTGGCTGAGATAGAACTGCCGCGCCTGGCTGTAATGATCGGCAAAACTTTCCGGCCGCAGACGCGCCTTGGTGCCCTCCTCCTCTGCCGGGTAGTGGCGGAAGCCCCGCGTTGGCGATTCCCGAGGTCCTTCACCAAAGGAGTTCGGCTGGTAGTTGGCCCGGCCGACGGGATTGCGCATCGCCATGTGGCCGTCCTGCTGGAAGGTCGCAAAGGGACATCTTGGCGCGTTGATCGGCAAGTGGGTGAAGTTCGGGCCACCCAGACGCTTCAGCTGCGTATCGAGATAGGAGAAGTTGCGGCCTTGCAGCAGCGGGTCATTGCTGAAGTCGATACCCGGCGGCACATTCTGCGTCATGAAGGCCACCTGCTCGGTCTCGGCGAAGAAATTGTCGGGCATTCGGTCAAGTACCAGCCGGCCGATCGCAACCGGTGCCAGGATTTCCTCTGGAATGATCTTTGTCGGGTCAAGCACATCGAAATCGAAGCTGTCGGCGAATTCCTGATCGAACAGCTGAACCTGCAGCTCCCATTCCGGGAAATTGCCGGACTGGATGGATTGCCAGAGATCGCGGCGATGGAAATCCGGGTCGGCGCCGTTGATCTTGACGGCCTCATTCCAGGCCACAGATTGCAGACCCAGCTTCGGCTTCCAGTGGAATTTGACGAAGGTGGACTCATCCTTTGCATTGACGAAACGGAATGTGTGAACGCCAAAACCTTCCATGAAGCGGAAGGAGCGCGGGATGGTGCGGTCCGACATGATCCACATGACCATGTTCATGCTTTCAGGCGTCAGGCTGATGAAATCCCAGAAGGTGTCATGAGCGGTCTGCGCCTGCGGGAAGGCCCGATCCGGCTCCTGCTTTGCGGCATGGATCAGATCGGGAAACTTGATGGCATCCTGGATGAAGAAAACAGGGATATTGTTGCCGACGAGATCCCAGTTGCCTTCCTTTGTATAGAGTTTGACGGCGAAACCGCGAACGTCACGCGCAAGGTCGGCCGAGCCCTTGTTGCCGGCAACCGTCGAAAAGCGCACGAAGGCTTCCGTCTTTTCACCTGCCCGCTGGAAGAGATCGGCCTTGGTATAGTCGGCCAGGGATTCATAGGTTTCGAAATAACCATGTGCGCCATAGCCGCGGGCATGGACCACGCGTTCGGGGATGCGCTCGTGGTCGAAGTGAAACATCTTCTCGCGGAAATGGAAGTCATCCACAACGAGCGGACCGCGCGGCCCGACGCGCAGAGAATTCTGATCGTCGGACACCGGGCCACCTTGTGCCGTCGTCAAGAGCGGTGCGTCGTCGTCAGCGATCTGATGCAGCTCGCCACCTTCGCCGCGCTGCATCGTCTGGTCGTGGATCTTCACGGTAGTCGTTTTCGGCCGCGCGGGGCCGCGGGTTGATGTCTTGGCCATCGGAAACTCCTGAGGGATGTGGTCTGAATGGAGACTGGAAAAGCAAAAGACCGCCACGAAGGGCGGTCTTGCGGTGATCACAGGCAGATCAGCTTGCCTTCTTCATGCTCTTGCTGTTGGCGGATGCCTCGCCGAGAGCGGTCAGTTTCTGATCGGTAGCAATCTCTTCCTGGAGATTGGCGTCCAGCAGCGGGATCGCCTCCTTGAGGCCAAGCTGCTTGGCCCAGGCCTTCAGCGTGCCGTAACGGGCGATTTCATAATGCTCGACGGCTTGGGCCGACGAAATCAGACCGGCGTCGAGTGCCGCCGTGCCCTTGTACTCTTCCATGATCTCTTCGCCTTCGGCGATGATGCCCTGGATCGCTTCACAGGTCTTGCCGCGAGCGGACTTGCCAAGGATGTCAAACACCTGTTCGAGGCGCTCGATCTGGCCCTGGGTTTCCTCGCGATGCTGGAGGAAGCCGGCTTTCCCTTCTTCCGACTGCACCGCGCGGGCCATCTTCGGCAGGGCCTTCAGAATCTGCTTTTCTGCAAAATAGATGTCCTTGAGTGTATCAAGGAACAGGTCTGACAATGTCTTTTCGGTTGCCATCGGGCTCTCCTCCAGATCGTGTGAATTTCCATTCCCACAACCTTTCAGTGCCTCAATGGTTCCGGAGGGACTGCAATGTTGAATTGCCCCTCAGACCCCCATCCCTCGATCCAACTTCGCGGACATGGTCGTCTTGACTACCCCTGGCCGTCCTGCACGGGAATGAGCTGCACGCTTCCATGTTTGACGGCGCGTTCTGCCGTGATGTGATCGGCAAAGTGCTGCACCTCATTCATCGACCCCTTGAGGATGCCGACCTCAAGGCAGTTTTCCGCGTCGAGATGCACATGTAGGCTTGCGATCGTCAGGTCGTGGTGATGGTGGAAGGTGTTGGTCAGCCGGCGCGCGAGATCGCGCGCGGCATGATCGTAGACGTAGCTCAGCACACCGACGCAGGGCTCATCGCCCTTTGAATTCCGGGTGGCTTCCTTCAATCCCGTTCTCACGAGATCGCGGATTGCCTCCGACCGGTTCTGATCTCCACGCGCCGCAATGAGCGTATCGAGCTCCTGCATCAGGTCATCGTCAAGGGTGATCGTCACACGCTGCATCTTGCACTCCCTGTATGATGTTTTTGCGTAGACATCATACTTTTCCAGGTTTATGGTCTGGTCATTTCGAGGGTCATTCAAGACCCTTTCTTTCGATATAGGTTAAGTTTCATGACCAAGGCAATTGATCGGATCGCCGTGTTCGCTCTCGCCGTCACGGCGCTTTTGTCCGGCACGGCGTTGAGCCATGCCAAGTCGCAGCTGGTGCTGGCGATCGGCGGGGAGCCGGAAGGCGGCTATGATCCGCTGTTGGGCTGGGGACGTTATGGCCACCCCCTCTTCCAGTCGACGCTGCTCACCCGCGACGCCGACCTCAAGACAGCACCTGATCTGGCAACCGAATGGTCGCTCTCCGATGACCGGCTGACATGGACCATTGCGATCAGGCCGGACGCCAAGTTCTCTGACGGATCGCCACTCACAGCCGATGATGTCGCCTTCACCTTCAACCAGGCTGCAAAGGCCGGCGGTGCCGTCGACATGACGGCGCTTGATACGGCAAGCGTCATCGATGCTCAAACCGTCGAGATCCGGCTGAAGAAGCCCTGGATCACCTTCACCGAAAATTTCTATGCACTGGGGATCGTACCCTCCGACAGCTACGGCGAGGGGTATGCCCGCAATCCTGTGGGATCCGGCCCGTACAAGCTCGTCTCCTGGAGCGAAGGCCAGCAGCTGATCGTCGAGAAGAACCCCAACTATTACGGAAAGACGGGTCCGTTCGAGCGGATCACCTTCCTCTTTACCGAGGAGGATACGAGCCTTGCCGCCGCCCAGGCCGGACAGGTGGATATGGTTTCCGTACCGGCAACGGCGGCAGATGCGACGCCGGAAGGGTTCAAGCAGATTGTCGTCCCTTCGGTCGACAACCGCGGCATCGTTTTTCCGATTCCGAAAGCAGAAGGCAAGGTGAGCGGCGAGGGTAAAGTGATCGGCAATGATGTCACCGCCGATCCTGCCATTCGGCGCGCCGTCAATCTCGGCATCGACCGCAAACAGCTGGTCGAGGTAGCGCTTCTCGGCCATGGCAAGCCCGCGTCGGGTCCGGCAGACGGCTTGCCCTGGTCCAATCCGGAAGCCGGTCTTGCCTTTGATCCGGCCGAAGCTGGAAAGGTACTGGACGCTGCCGGCTGGACGCTCGGGACCGATGGTATCCGCGCGAAAGAAGGTGTGAAGGCCGCCTTCCTGATCAATTATCCTGCGGCGGATTCCACCCGTCGGGCGCTTGCCGAAACGGTGTCAGAACAGCTGAAGGCGCTTGGCATCAAAGCCACGGCCACCGGCAAGAGCTGGGACGAGATCGGCCGTATCATGCATTCCGAACCTGTGGTGTTCGGCTGGGGCAGCCATTCGCCGGTTGAGGTCTACAACCTTTATCAGTCGGGTCTTGCTGGCGTGGAATTCTACAATGCCGGCTTCTATGCAAACCCGACCGTCGACCAGCATCTTGCCGCAGCACAAAATGCGCAAAGCCTGGAAGCCTCCTTCGCCGACTGGCAAAAGGCCGATTGGGACGGCTCGACAGGTTTCGGCGTCAGGGGCGATGCAGCCTGGGCCTGGCTCGTCAATCTCGATCATATCTACTATGTCAGTGAATGCCTCGATATCGGCGCAACCCAGATCGAGCCGCATGGCCATGGTTGGCCAATTACCGCCATGATGCAGAGCTGGACGTGGACGTGTGAATAAGTCGAGCCGACAGGGCTGGGTGGGCTTGGTCGCCGCAAAGGCGATCAGGCTCGTGCTCGTCCTCCTGACCGTTGCGATCGTGGCCTTTGCGCTGACGAAGAATTCTCCGGTTGATCCGATCAATGCCTATCTCGGGGCCGACATCGCCCGTGTGGGACCGGAACAGCGGGCACTGATTGCCGAGAAATGGGGGTTCGACCAGCCCGCCATCACGCAATTCTGGCGCTGGGGGCAAAACCTCCTCGCCGGCGATCTCGGATATTCGATGACGTACAACGCGCCAGTCGCGGATGTCCTCGTTGCTCGCTTCTACGCCTCTCTGCCCCTGATGACGCTCGCCTGGCTTTTCTCCGGCATCCTCGGCTTCACGCTTGGGGTGGTTGCCGGTGCTTTTGCCGGTTCCTGGGCGGACAGGGCGATCAGGCTCTACGCCTATGTGCTCGCCTCGACGCCCACCTTCTGGCTGGCGATCATGCTGCTCGTCGTTTTTGCGGTCGGCCTCAATTGGGCGCCCGTCTGCTGCGCCGCGCCGATTGGCGTCTTGCCTGAAGACGTGACCTTGCTGGATCGCGCCAGACACCTTGCCCTGCCGCTCTCCGCGCTCAGTGTGCTCGGGATTGCGCAGATCGCGCTCCACACGCGTGCCAAGATGATCGAAATCATGCAATCCGATTATGCGCTCTATGCCAGGGCGCAAGGCGCTTCGCGCATGGACATTGCCTTGCGCCATGGCGCACGCAATGCAGCGCTTCCGGCGGTCACCGTACTCTTTGCCTCGCTTGGCGAGCTGTTCGGTGGCTCGGTTCTCGCCGAGCAGGTGTTTTCCTATCCGGGGCTTGGCAAGGCGACGGTGGAAGCCGGCATTAGGGGCGACGTGCCCCTGCTGCTTGCCATCACGCTGGCGCTGACCTTCGTCGTCTTTCTCGGCAATTCGATTGCCGATCTCCTCTACCGGCTCGTTGACCCGCGCATGGCATCGGGAGTGCGCATCGCATGAGTGCCATCCTCGATCTCCCGCCATCCGCCCCCGATCGCGCCCCGGATGGACACAGGATACGCACGCTTGCGATTGCGACCATCGCGGCGCTTGGCCTTACGGCAGTTCTGATCTCCACGCATGTCTACGGGCAATACGGGATCGATGCCGATTTTTCGACACGGCTGCTCGGCCCCTCGCTTGCTCACCCTGCAGGAACAGATCAACTCGGACGCGACATGTTCGCCCGGACCCTGCATGGCCTGGCTCTCAGCTTCTGGGTCGGCCTGATTGCGGCCTGCGGTTCCGTCGTCATCGCCATGCTGCTTGCGCTTGCCGCGACCACGGGCGGACGGCTTGCCGATGAAGCTGTGTCCTTTCTGATCGATGCCGCGATGGGGCTGCCGCATTTCGTGCTGCTGATCCTGATCTCCTTCGGCCTTGGCGGCGGCACGACGGCGGTGATCATAGCCGTTGCCGTCACCCACTGGCCGCGGCTCACCCGCATTCTGAGGGCCGAACTGCTGCAACTGCGCCAGGCCGAGTTCGTTCACGCGTCGCGGCACTTCGACAAGTCCTGGTTCTATATCGGGCGGCACCACTTTCTGCCGCATCTGGTGCCGCAACTGCTTGTCGGCCTCGTGCTTCTCTTTCCCCATGCCATTCTGCATGAGGCGGGCCTGACCTTCATCGGCTTCGGGCTAGAACCCTCCAAACCGGCCATCGGCGTGCTGCTGTCCGATTCCATGCGCTACCTCGCCGCTGGCAAATGGTGGCTCGGCCTGTTTCCGGGGCTGGCGCTATTGCTCGTGGTGCTGAGTTTCGATGCGATCGGCAATGGGCTGCGGCTGCTGACCGACCCCAGGCAGGAGCAGACGTGATGCTGGCACTTGAAAACGTCTCCATCGGATTTCTCCGCTATGACGGCCTGGTTCACCGTTGCGAAGTCCCCGCGCTCGACGGCATAGACCTGACGGTGGATCGTGGCGAGGTCCTCGCTTTGGTTGGCGCCTCGGGTGCCGGGAAGAGCCTTCTCGCACATGCCCTGTTCGGCATTCTGCCCGAAAATGCGGTGGTGCGGGGAGATGTCTCCCTCGACGGACAACCTGTTGCCGCGGCTCAGGGCGGGAAGCGATGCAGCCCTCGTATGGCGCTGGTTCCGCAATCGCTCAGCCATCTCGACCCGCTTGCGCGTTGCGGCAAACAATTGCAATGGGCGGCCAAACGCGGTGGCAAGGCGAAGACCGCCACTGAACTTGTCGACACCCTCGAGAGCTTCGGCCTCGGTGCCGAGGTCATGCGGCTTTATCCGCATCAGGTCTCGGGCGGCATGGCGCGCCGCCTTCTTCTGGCGATCGCCACCATCAGCGAGCCGGATCTGATTGTCGCGGACGAGCCCACGAGTGGCCTTGATCCCGACGCCGCAAATACCGTGCTTTGCCATCTTCGACGCCTCGCCGATCACGGCAAGGCCGTCCTGATGATTACCCATGATCTCGTTACCGCCGTTTCGCATGCGGACCGCGTCGCGATCCTGGCGGGCGGCCGGCTGCTCGGGATCGAGCCGGCCAATGCGTTTTCCGGTGAGGGCAGAAGGCTGAGCATGCCCTATGCGAGGGCGCTCTGGCTCGCCATGCCGGACAATCACTTCACAGCCACTCCGCTTGAGCGAGAGGCCATGCATGCTTGAACTCAGACGCCTGGACTTTGGCTTCGCCAAGGCGAGACCGATCCTCGACGGCGTGTCGCTTGCGCTTGGACAGGGCGAGATCCTCGGACTTTCCGGTCCTTCCGGCACTGGCAAATCCACGCTCGGACGCATCGTCGCCGGCTATCTGAAGCCGCAAAAGGGTGAGGTTCTGCTTGATGGGACGGCGCCTTCTGCAGGCCATCGCGGGATCCAATACATCCACCAGTCCTCGATCTTTGCCGTCAATCCGCGCTGGCGGCTCGGCCGCATCATTGCGGAAGCCTGGCAGCCGGATGATCTGACACTCGATGCCATCGGGGTGTCGCGAAGCTGGTTTGATCGCTACCCGCACGAAATCTCGGGTGGAGAGCTACAACGGGTTGTCCTGGTGCGCGCACTCGGGCCGGAGACCCGTTTCCTTGTCGCGGACGAAGTGTCCGCCATGCTCGACCCGATCACGCAGGTCGAGATCTGGTCGTTCCTGACGGAGCGCAGCAGGCAGGGTCTCGGTATCCTGGCCATCAGCCACGATGCAGCCTTGCTGAAGCGGGTGAGCTCACGGCAGCTTGTGCTGGCGAAGGGACAACTGCGGCCTGTTGAGGGCTGAGCAGCCGCTGTCGCGACTTCGGCATCATCAAGCGACGATCCGCTTCCGACCCGGACAAGCACCGCAAATGCCATTCGAGGGATTGACAGCAACCAATCTTGTAATGTTATTACGTTTAGAAATTTCGTAACGTTATAACAAACGTCTCGGAAGCCCGTTTACTCCTGCCGTGCAGCGTCATCAGGTTCTCAACGCGACACTGCACGGCACCCAAGATTGAGCATGAAGGAAGCCAAGCCATGAGAGTGCCCCTCCTCCGAAACCGCCTGATGTCCGCTGTCGCCATCGGCCTCGTGTTTGCCGCGCAAGGCGCGTTCGCAGACGATCATGAGACAAAGGAAACCTGGCGCCTGTTCGTGGCAGATCACACAGATCCGGTTGTGCGCGCCATCGATTTTGACAGCGGCAAGGAGCTTGGCCGTTTTGACGTGAAGGGGCATGCGGCACTGACCGCAAGCGCATCCGGCCAGACCGTGTTCGCCACCCAATCCGACCACGACATCGTGCATGTTCTGAAAACCGGCATCCTGTTCTCGGACCATGGAGATCATCGCGATCTCGAAGTTGCCGATGTCGGATTGCTGCCGGTGACCTTTGAAGGCAAGCGCCCTTTCCACGTCGTGCCGCATGATGACCATGCCGTGCTTTTCTACGATAGAGGCGGCAAGGCCGAGATCATCGACGAAGCTGCCCTGCTGGAGGGCAAAGCTGAGGTGAAGACGGTAGACACCACCAAGCCGCATCATGGCGTCGCCGTGACCATGGGTCGCCATGTTCTCGTTTCCGTTCCCACGCTGGAAGCTCAAGAGAAGCCGGATCAACTGCCGCCGCGGGTGGGTCTGCGTGTCGTCGACGATCAGGGCACACAGGTTGGCGAGATGGCGACCTGCACCGATCTCCATGGCGAAGCCACCTCGGCGCGGCTTGTTGCCTTCGGCTGCAAGGAAGGCGTTCTCATCGCCAGACCCGGCGGCATCGACGGCCCGAAGCTCGAAATGCTCGCCTACCCAGACGACCTTCCGGAAGGCTACACAAGCACGCTTGTCGGCGGCAAGACCATGCAATTCTTCCTCGGCAACTACGGCGAAGACAAAGTGGTCCTGATCGATCCAGACAACGCCACGCCCTTCAAGCTGATCGAATTGCCAACCCGTCGTGTCGATTTCCTTCTCGATCCCGCCGAACCGCGCAATGCCTATATTCTGACAGAGGACGGTGACCTGCATCTGCTCGATGTCATCAAGGGCGAGATCCTGCGTAAGGCGACAGTGACCGAACCCTACAGCAAGGACGGCCATTGGAGAGATCCGCGCCCGCGTCTGGCCGTGGCCGATGGCCAGCTTGCAATTACCGATCCGCGCCACGCCCTCATTCGCGTCGTGGATGCCGAAAGCCTCAAGGAAATCCGCACGATCCCGGTCGAAGGACAGCCCTTCTCCATCGTTGCCGTCGGTGGCTCCGGCGCCTCGCATTGAGGCAATAGCCGGCCCACCCCAGGGCCGGCACCCCTCTCCTCTCGTCGCCCTCCCCCGCCGTCTCTTTGTGCAGGATCACGCAGATGAACAAGCTTCCGGTCACCGTCCTCTCCGGCTTTCTCGGCGCCGGCAAGACAACGCTTCTCAACCATATCCTCGCCAATCGCGAGGGCTTGCGGGTGGCGCTGATCGTCAACGACATGAGCGAGGTCAATATCGATGCCGCCCTCGTCCGCGAGGGCGGCGCCAATCTTTCGCGCACGCAGGAACAGCTGGTGGAGATGACCAATGGCTGCATCTGCTGCACGCTGCGCGACGATCTGCTGAGCGAAGTCCGCGCGCTCGCCGAACAGGACCGTTTCGACTACCTCTTGATCGAGTCGACCGGAATCGCCGAACCTCTGCCCGTCGCGGCGACCTTCGATTTCCGGGACGAGCATGGACGGAGCCTGTCCGACGTGGCCAAGCTTGATACGATGGTCACCGTTGTCGATGCCGCCAATCTTCTGAAAGACTACAGTTCTGCAGATTTTCTGGCCGATCGCGGGGAAACGGCTGGCGAAGGCGATGCACGGACACTGGTTGATCTGCTCGTCGAGCAAATCGAGTTTGCCGACGTCATCGTGCTCAACAAGATCGCAACGGCAACAGCCGAAGAACGCGATGCAGCCCGCAAGATCATTGTCGGCCTCAACCCGACGGCCAAGCTCATCGAGGCCGATTTCGGCAAGGTCGACCTCAGACACGTGCTCGGCACCGGTCGCTTCGATTTTGCCAAGGCGGAGACCAATCCATTGTGGTTCAAGGAACTGCACGGCTTCAAGGACCATGTTCCGGAGACCGAGGAATACGGCATCCGTTCCTTTGTCTACCGTGCCAGAAAACCGATGGACCCGGTCAAATTCCAGGATTTCATCAACCTCTCCTGGCCTGGTGTCGTTCGGGCCAAGGGTTTCTTCTGGCTGGCCACCCGGCCGGATCATGTCGGTGAGTTGAGCCAGGCTGGCGCGCTTGTTCGTACCCAGAGAATGGGCCGCTGGTGGACCTCCGTCTCCAGGCAGCAATGGCCGCAGGATCCAAGCTTTCTGGAGATGATGAAGCCCTATCTCGACCCGATCTGGGGTGATCGGCGGCAGGAAATCGTGTTCATCGGGGCCGATCCGATGGATGAGGACAAGATACGCGGCGAGCTTGATGCCTGTCTGATCGATAGCCCGGATTTCCGTCCCGATGCCTGGCGGGACCTGCCGGACCCCTTCCCTCGCTGGGAAACGCGCGCTGCCTGATCTCAGCGCTGATATTTGGTCATGAAGCTGGTGTCGATGCGATGTTTCCATCGCGCCACCCAGCGACCTGAAAGAGCAAAGCCCCATTTGTCGGCTATGGCGCGTCCGTTCGAGAGCGAAATCAGGACCAGCCAGGCCTTTTGCGGACAGTAGGGCGTCAGCGCCCTCCCGGTCAGACGACGATGGATATTCTCAGCCAGGATCGGCCCCTGACGCACGGCAAAGACGCCTGCTTTCGGGCGCCGGTCGGGCAATGACGCCACATCGCCTGCGGCGAAGACCTGAGGATGCGAGACGGATCTCAGCGTCTCGTCCACCCGAATGAAACCGTCGGCATCGAGACTTAGGCCGGTCTGGCGCAGAAAAGCGGGAGCCCCACTTGAGGTGGTCCAGACGACTTCGTCCGCTGCCACCCGGCGCCCATCGCGGGCCACGAGCGCTGCATCCTGATAGGCCACCACATCGAAATCGGGATGATGGATTATACCCTGGTCCTGCATCTCACGTAACAACAGCTGGCGGGTGCGCCGGCTGCGCTCCGGCACAGGCTCTTTTGACCGGCCGACCAGGGCGATCTGGATATTCCGCTCCTCGAAGCGACGCCTAAGAGCAAACGCAATCTCCACACCGGCCACCCCCTGCCCGACAATGGCGAGGCGGCGGAGACTGCCTTGTCCAGCCTCGGCATCAAGCTGCGCCAGGCGCTCCGTGAACGTCGCGATCGGCTTGACCGAAATGCCGGAGGAAATGCCTGGAGGCAGGGAGGGCGTGGAACCGATATCGATGGAAAGCAGGTCGTAGGCGAGGTCTTCGCCGGTGGCGAGTGAGACCGACTGGCGGCCTGGATCGATGCCTGTCGCCGATGTTTCGAGGAAGGTGACACCGGAGCGCGCGCAGAGCGCTGACAGATCGATGTGGAAGTCATCAAAGCTGTAGTCCCCGGCGACATGGCCCGGCAGCATGCCTGAGTAGGGCGCGTGGCGCTGCGGCGAAACCAGGGTGACCTCCGCACCCAGGCCAAGCTGACCAAGATGACGGACAACTTCGACATGGGCGTGTCCGCCACCAAGCAGCAGGATTGGGCAGGAGCGTGACGCGCCGTCAGCCATCCATCGCTCCGATCCGATGCACAGGACCGCCTGCGGCTTCCGCATCGGCCTCATCATGGGTGACGAGAATGACCGGCAGGCCGGCGCGTTGGGCGTGCTCGAAGACAAGACTGCGCATCTGGCTCCGCAAGGCCATGTCGAGCTTGGAGAAGGGCTCGTCGAGCAGCAGCAGTCGCGGCTCGGAGACCAGGACGCGGGCCAGCGCCACCCGTGCCTTCTGCCCGCCCGACAGGGTTGCCGGATCGCGAGCCTCAAAGCCTGACAGATCCATGTCGACGAGGATTTCCGCCGCGATCTGCCGACGTCGCCGCCGATCACGAACCTCCGATGGTATGGCGAAGGCGATATTTGCACCGACCGACATGTGCGGGAACAGCAAAGGATCCTGAAACAGAATACCGGCACGACGCCTTTCCGGCACCAGGGAAAGAAGATCGATCCCATCCACGGTCACGCTGCCCTTGGCCTTAAAGACCGGATCCAGGAAGCCGCCGATATAGGAAAGCAATGTCGACTTTCCCGATCCCGAAGGTCCCATCACCGTAAAGACGGCACCGGGAGGCACCCCTGCCGACAACCCGATGAGGCAAGTCTCGCCAAGACGGATCTGAACATCCGCGAGGTGCAGTCCGGCCCGTATCTGCCGCTCGAGCATATTCACACCCTCATGTCCTGACGATTGCGGTGAACGAATGCCGGCAGGAGGGCTGCGAGCGCAAAAGCGACAAAGGGAATAGCGGTTTGCAACAGGGCATAGACTCCGATGACGCGGCGATTGTTGCCGGAGGAAAGTGCCACGGCCTCCGTTGTGATGGTCGCAAGCCGCCCTTCCCCGATCAGTAGCGTCGGCAGATACTGCCCGACAGAGACGGCAAAGCCAACGGCAAGGGCGGTCAGGATCGGACGCAGCAGCATGGGCAGGCGGATCGACAAGAGAACAGAGAGCCGGGAGCGGCCAAGGGCCGTTGCGATCACCTCGTAACGCCGATCGAGCGCCCGCCAGGGATCGGCCAGCGAGAGGAAGACGTAAGGCAGCACGAAGACAAGATGGACAAAGACGAGCGCGATGAGGCGATGCTCGAAGCCGCTGCCGATGAAGAGAAGTTGCAGACCGAAGACAAAGGTGATCTGCGGCACGATCAGCGGCAGATAGAGCATCGCCAGGGCCTTGTCGTCGACCTTGCGGCCAGTCTGAACTTCCCGTTCCAGGCAGCCGATGGTGAGCAGGATGGCAATCGATGTCGAGGCAATCCCGGCGACCAATGTCGTGGCCAGCGGGGCACCGAGCCGCGGCAGGGCGCTCATCCAGCTCTTCAGCGTAAAACTTTGCGGCAAGAGGACCGGAAACTGCCACAGGCCCGCGAGCGACCAGACGGCCAGAAGGGCAAGCCCTGCAAAGACGGCGCTTCCGATCAGTCCGACCACCAATGCCGAGGCCTGACGGAGCGAACGATCCCGGACGAACCGACCTCCCCCGTCTCTGATGAGGTGCAGGAGAACTGCGGCGATCCGCTCCAGCAAAAGCCAGCTGACAAGGGCTGCGATGGTGACGGCAAGTTGCAGCAGAGCGCCGGCCGAGGCGAGAAAACGGGCAGAAAGATCCGGATCATTCATCCATTGCAGAAGCCGGGTCGCAAGCGTGCCCGGCAGGTTTGGACCGAGGATCAGCGCCACATCGACGACCGAGGAGGAATAAGCGATGACCGCATAGACGGCAAAGCGGATTTGCCGGTAGAGCGCTGGCCAGACCAGATAGACGAAGCCTGCAATGCGACCGTAACCGAAGGAGGCCGCCAGCCTTCGGGCCGCGGCGAGATCGACCTGCGGCAGTGCTGCAAGCGTCACGAGGAAGAGGAAGGGCGTTTCCTTGATGACGAGGCCTGCGACCATTGTCAGCCCCATGGGATCATGGGGAATGAGGAGGTCCGGCGGACGGTCAATGCCGAGCAATGGTGCGGCGAGCCGGATGAGAAAGCCGGAGGGCGCAATCAGGAAGGCAAAGGCGAAGGCTGCGGCGGCATGAGGCACGGCAAGCAACGGTGATAAAAGGTGCTGCAGGCGAGACAGCGTGGGCGTGCCCGCATAGCTCGCGACAAAGATCAGCGTGATGCCGAGCGAAATCAGCGTGGCCGCAAGTCCGGTTGTGAAACTGAGGACCGATGCCATTCCGAGACCTGGCGTATGCAGAAGATCGCGGAAGGGCTGGAGACCGAGTTCATCGCCGCCGAGCGCCGGTAGATAGCCGAAGGCCGGCAGCACGGTACCAAGCAGGCCAAAGCCCGTCGGCAACAGCAAGAGGCCAAGCGTCAACGCGACTGCGCTCCGGGGCAGGAGCACCGTCAGACGATCCGCGACGGGACGCTTGACCGATTGCGATGTCACGGCTCAGTTGCCGCTGGCATAGCGACGGCGCCATTCGACCTCGATGCGCTCCATCCAGCTTGCATGAGGTTCTGCGATGACCGGACCAAGCTTATCGGGCGAAAGCGTTGCAACACCGAGATCAAGGGCTGCAAAGGATGCGCGCTCTGCCTCCGGCAGCTTGGCCATCGAGAGCACGGTCGGGTCACCCCAATAGGCCGGATCCTGCTTGCGCAGCTGTGCTTCCGGCGAAATCAGGAAGTTTGCGGTGAGCAGAGCGCCTTCCTTCGCATTGGCGTTATAGGGAATGGCAACGAAATGGGTATTGCCCAGCGTGCCGCCGGAGAAGGTGAAGGAACGGACCGTCTCTGGCAGTTCGCCGGCCTTGATGCCGGAGGAGGCTTCAGCCGGATTGAAGGCAAAAATGATGTCCAGCTCGCCATCCGCAAGCTTCTGCTTCATGTCGGGATAGTTCTGCGGGAAGGCCTTGCCGCCGCGCCATGCGACCGGATGGAGTTGATCGAGATAGGCAAAGAGCGGCTCGACATCGGCCTCGAATGTCTCCTCGCTGACCGGTTTGGCCAGTTTTGAAGGGTCTGCAATCACCTCGCTCAGCACCTGCTTGAGGAAGGAGGAGCCGATGAAATCCGGCGGAGCCGGATAGGAGAAGCGGCCTGGGTTCTTCTTGGCCCAATCGACAAGCCCGGCCGCGTTGTCCGGCATGGCCGAGGCCTCCGTGCGCGCGCTGTCGTGGAAGAAGACCATCTTCGCACCACCCCAGGGGCTTTCGAGACCCTCGGTCGGTTCTATAAAATCGGTGAGGATGGTCGGCTGGTTTTCAAAGTCGACGTGAGCCCAGTTGGGCAGCGAGGTGGCCCATCCGGGGGAATGAAGCAGGCCCTGCTTCTTCATCGAGACAAAGTTTTCGCCATTGATCCAGATGAGATCGACAGATCCGCCCTCGTTCTTGCCCGCGGCCTTTTCGGCGATGACTTTGGAAACGGCGCTTGCAGTATCCTCAAGCTTCACCTGCACAACGGTCACCCCGTAGCGGCTCTTCATCTCCGTGCCGACCCATTCGAGATAGGCATTGATGTTTTCCGATCCGCCCCAGGCATTAAAATAGACCGTCTGGCCCGAGGCTGCCTTTTCTATGGAAGCCCAATCGGCGGGCTCCTGGGCGGACGCAACGGCTGGAAGGCTGCTGATCGCTGCCATCAGACCGGCTGCGAATATCGGTGACTTGAAACGCATAATGTGCCCTTCTCTCTCGCTATTGCCCGGCCGGTTTCCATGCCGTGCGGTCCTTGTTTTCAATACGTTGCAGAGACCCGGCGGATCTCAGCTTTCCTCGCCGGACCGCAGCCGCCGCTTGGCCAGAATGGCCAGAATCTCGCCACCCGGCTCCTCGTCCTGCGTGCGGCCAGCATGAGCGCTGATGTCGCGCGTCACGCGCATCTGCTCGACAAAGGTCCGGCACCCCCGGCACATCACCAGATGAACCCTGATCTTGAGCCGGGTCCAGAAACCGAGTTCGCCATCAAGGAGGCGGCTTGCGCTCCTTGCGACTTCATCGCATCGAAACATCACGAACCCCTCCGTGTTTTGCTGGAACCACTCATCGCGACGCTCCACGGCGACGCACCTGCTTGACGATGGTCGGGATCAGCGCGACGAGCGCCAGCGCCAGAAAGGCAAGCGTGATGTCGCGTGTCACGAGATCGGAGATCTGCGCCTCCCGTCCGTTTTCCTGCGCGGCGACAAGCACGCTATCCACTCCCTGACCGAGATAGGCATAGGCGAAGGTGCCAGGCAGGATGCCGAAAAACGTTGCTGTCACAAACCTGCCCAGGCTGATGTCAAAGAGAGCTGCGGCGATATTGACGACGAAAAAGGGAAAGACCGGCGCGAGGCGGATGACGAACAGATAACCGAAGGCATTGTTGCGAAAGCCATCGGCAAGCTTCTTCAACACGCCGTCGACACGGTGCCGCAGGAAACCGCCAAAGGCGGAGCGTGTAGCGAGAAAGACGATCGAGGCGCCGATGGTGGCCCCAACCGCGACCAGTGCACCGCCCATCAGCCAGCCGAACAGGAAGCCGCCGAAGATGGTCAATACGGATGCGGCCGGAAAGGAGAAGGCGACAGCTGCTATGTACACGACGAGAAAAAGCAGCGCCGACCAGAACAAATTGGCCTCGACATAGGCCTGTAATACCTCTCGCTTTTCGGCCAGGAAGCCGAGACTGAGATAGTCCTGCAGCCCGAGGGCATAACCGAGGGCAAGACCCGCGACGACGAAGAGAAGCGGCGCGTAGCGCCAGGAGGTGCCTTTCCCGGATGAAACGGCATTGCTGGAGGTCTCCGCGACATCGCTGGAGTGGGGCAAAGGCTTATTGTCCATGCAAGGTTCCGATCAATCGGTCGCCGGTCGCGAAAAGCGGGCTGCTTTCACCGACAAAACACCGGAAGTCACTATGGCTTGATGGCGCCGATTGCGGCTGGACATCGAAGCCGAATGTTCCGTTTATGGGTCCGGGGCATGTGTAGGAGGCGGCGTGGAGCACGTTGACAGTGGGGATCGAGAGATCGCCTTGCGTCTGATCAAGGGGGATGCTGCGGCCTTCGACCGTCTCTATCGTCAGCACAATGGCGCGATGATCCGCTTCTGTCGCGGCATCGTGCAAAGCCGCGCCATCGCCGAGGACGTCGTGCAGGATACCTGGATGGCCGTACTCAACCGCATCGATCTGTTCGAGGGACGCGGATCTCTTGCGAGCTGGATCTACACCATTCTCCTCAACAAAGCGCGCAGCCGCGCGCGCCGCGAAGGCCGGACCGTCTTCTTCGATGATTACGGCAGCGGAGATGGGCTCTCCGATGCCTTTGACGGACGTGGCCATTGGCGCCGCCTGCCGGACCTTTGGGAAAACCTTACCCCCGAGCGCCAGATCGAGGGACGCAGTGTGCTCCAACACGTTGAAGCGGTCATCGATACGCTGCCGCCGGCGCAACGGGCAGTGCTGATCCTGCGCGGCCAGCAGGGCCTGAAGCCTGCCGAAGTCTGCACCCTGCTCGACATCAGCGAAGGCAATATGCGCGTCCTCCTGCACCGGGCACGGGTAACTCTTCGCAATGCGCTCGACCGGCTGAACGCGATGGACTGACTCCGGACCCAAAGCACTCATGTCGGCTCCTCGGAAAATGCGAGCCAGCCCTGGCGCCAGCGGATCACCGTGGTCAGCGCGCAGAGGGCGGCAAAGGCATAGGCGATGATGGCGAACTGGCCGGGAAAGAGACACATGGCGAGGAAAACGACAATCGTCTCGAACCCCTCGGCCAGACCACCGGCGTAGTAGATGCCTTTGGTCGGGAATTCCGGCGCCTTGCGGCCGAGTTTGGCGGCAACGGCGGAAAAGGCGAGGAAGGAGGAGCCGGTGCCGACAAAGGAGACGATCAGCACCGCTGCCGGCAAGGCATTCACGGCGGGCTCCGCAACGGCAAAGCCGAGCGGGATCAGGGCGTAGAACACCATGTCGAGCGCGATATCGAGATAGGCGCCGCGCTCAGTTGGCCCCTGGAGGCGGGCAACCGCGCCATCGAGCCCGTCCAACACCCGGTTCGCAAGGATCAGCAGAAGGGCCGTCGACCAGGCCCCGAATGCCAGCGCGGCAAAGGCGCAGAGGCCCATCAAGAAACCGAGAAGGCTCAAATGATCCGCCTTGACGTGACGGTCCGCCAGAAACGCGGCAACCGGCTGGAGCGCTGCCTTTTGCAGCGGCAAGATCCGCGCATCGATCATCCGCGCCTCCATGTCTGGAAGCGCTCCAGCAAGGATAGAAGAAAGCCATTGAGGTGATTGCGCCGCCATTGGCCAGCGACCATCTTGTTGGCCTCGGCAAGCGTTGGATAGATGTGGATCGTGCCGAGAATCTTGCCGAGCCCATGGCCGTGTTTCATGGCAAGCACGAATTCGGCAATCAGATCGCCGGCCTGTTCGCCAACGATGGTGACGCCGAGGATCTTGTCTCTGCCGGGTTGCGTCAAGACCTTTACAAAGCCGCGGTCAGCCCCGTCGGCAATTGCCCTGTCGAGATCATCGAGAGCAAAACGCGTCACTTCATACGGGATCTTCTTCTCGCGCGCCTCGGCCTCCGACAGACCGACACGCGCCACTTCCGGATCGGTGAAAGTCGCCCAGGGAATGACAGAGTAGTCAGTCTTGAAACGCTTCAAGTCGCCGAAAAGCGCGTTGATCGCGGCAAACCAGGCCTGATGGCCTGCCACATGGGTGAGCTGGTACGGACCTGCCACATCGCCGGCGGCAAGGATGTTCGGGTGCAGCGTCTGCAGATATTCGTTAGTTTCAACCACGCGATCGACCTTGATGCCGACCTCCTCCAGTCCAAAGCCCTTAAGGCGCGGCGTGCGACCAACCGCAACGACAATCTCGTCAAAGGCTATCCGTCTGATCGTGCCTGCGTGATCGACATCGATCCAGCTTTCGCCTTCGCCCCTGCCGCAGGCCACCGCCTTGTGGTTCGTCAGAACAGTCACGCCATCCGATTTCAACGAGGCTTCAACCAGTGTTGCTGCATCCTCGTCTTCGCGCAGCAGCAGGCGCGAGGCCATCTCGATCTGCGTGACCTCCGAGCCGAGCCGGGCAAAACTCTGGGCAAGTTCGCAGCCAATGGGGCCGCCGCCCAGAACGACCATGCGGCGCGGGACTTTGGCCCGGTCCCGCAGCCGCTCCCACATCGTATCGGAGGTGAGATAGCCGATTTCCGCCAGGCCCGGGATCTCGGGCACGAAGGGCTTTGCACCGGTCGCAATGACGATGGCCCGCGTGGTCAACCGCTGGACGCCACCGTCCTTCAGCGTAATCTCCACAGTCCAGGGATCGACCAGCCTTGCGTAGCCTCTCAAGACCTCGACGCCGAGCCCTGCATATCGTTCGACGCTGTCATGCGGCTCGATCCTGGCAATCACCGCGTGGATGCGCTCCATCACGGCCGAGAATGACACCTTGGGCTCAGGCGCTTCGAGGCCATAGCGATCGGCATGGCGTATCTGATGGGCAATCTTGGCACTCTTGATCAGCGCTTTTGACGGCACGCAGCCGAAGTTCAGGCAGTCGCCACCCATCTTGTTGGCCTCGACCAGGGTCACCTTCGCCTTCGCCGCAGCGGCAATGTAGGCCGAGACAAGACCGGCTGAACCGGCACCGATCACGACGAGGTTCCGGTCAAACCTTTTCGGTCTGATCCAGGCATCGCCCGCGGGGCTTTCTTTTCCGTCTTTGCGATCCATCTCTCCACCTGAACTCTGCATTACCAAGCCGAAGACCATCGGGGACCAGAAATGTTACACATGCGGCACATGTTTTTTTCGCCCGGCTGTAGAACCGTGATGGTATTCTCGGCAGCGGCGCGCATTGGTCGTGTCAGGCAGGCATCTGCGCCCCCCACGCCCATTGGCATGCCGCACCGGCCACCAAGCTTGCTCTTTGGTCGAAATCCTTGCTACCAAGCATTTACACCCCTGCTCAAAACACGCATTCAGGAAATGGACGCCGGGCATTCACATCTTGTTGCGATGTGAGGCTCTAGTAGACTGCCAGCGTTTCCCCGTCCTTGGCCCGAAATCCGAGTGCCCAATTTTTAAGAGCTTTTCAGATGCATAGAAAAACATCCGCTTTGACAGGCCAAACGATGCTCGGTCTGGAACGCAGCGCATTCATCGGCCTGTTGTCTGCAATCGTATTCTTCGTCGCCAGCACCGCCCTGTCGATCTACACGATCAGCAACATCAGGGAGAACGGCGCGCGCGTGACGCAGACGCACAGCCTTATCGTTGCGCTCGACCTGGTGTTGATCGACGTACAGGACGCCGAAACAGGTCTCAGGGGCTATATCCTGACCGGTGATCCCGAATATCTGAAGCCTTACAATCGCGCCCTCTCTCAACTTCCGAGCCGCTTGGAAGCACTTGACACGGTGACCACGGCTCAGATGCGCGAACGTGGCGGCCCTGATGAGCTGCGCAGCTTTGTCCGATCCAAGTTTGAAAGCATGCAACAGACGCTTCAGCTCTATCGCGAGCAGGGTCAAGCGGCAGCCTTGGCCTTGATGACGACGGATCGCGGTCGCAGCGACATGGATGGTATCCGCAACGCCGTTTCCCAGCTCCGGCTCGAAGCTGGCGAGGAGCGCAGCCTGCGACTTGACGATCGCGACGCATCCTATGCCATTGCCTGGGCAAGCGGTCTGGCGAGCGGGGCGGTCGGCATCATCCTGACGCTGATCATCTCGGCCCTGATGCGCAAGGCTGCGATGGCGCAGAAGCGGGAACAGTGGATGCAGGAGGCCCAGCTTGGCCTTGCTGCCTCGGTTGCCGGTGAACAACAGCTTTCCGAGCTTGGCGAGAGCATTCTTGCCTACCTCACCAACCATCTCGGTGCGGTGGCCGGGGCTTTTTATGTCGAAAATGCCGGCCGCTATCACCGCACCGCTGTGCACGGGGTCCCTTCCGACGTGACACTTCCCGCAAGCTTTGGCCAGAACGACAGCCTGTTCGGCCATGTCTTGAGAGATCACCGACCGATTGCCGTGGGCGAAGTGCCGGATGGCTATGTCACCTTCGGTTCAAGCCTCGGGCAGCAAAAGCCACGCTATCTGGCGCTGGCGCCGGCCATTGTCGAAGGTGATGTACGCGCGGTCTTCGAGCTCGGTTTCCTGTCGCCCGTCAGCGATGACACGCTGACAATGCTCGAAAAGGTCTCCGAGATCATCGCCGTCGCCATCCGCTCCGCCGAGTTCCGGACACGGCTGCAGGCGCTGCTGGAGGAAACGCAGCGCCAGTCGGAAGAGCTGCAGGTGCAGGGCGAAGAATTGCGGGTCTCGAACGAGGAGCTCGAAGAACAAGGTCGGGCGCTGCGCGAACAGCAGGCACGGCTTGAACAGCAGCAGGCCGAACTTGAGCAGACGAATTCGCAGCTCGAAGAACAGGCCGAAGAACTCGCGCAGCAGCGCGACGACCTGGAACGATCAAAGGATGCGATCGAGACGAAGGCAAGGGAAGTCGAGCTTGCCAGCCGCTACAAGTCTGACTTCCTGGCCAACATGTCGCACGAATTGCGCACGCCGCTCAACTCATCGCTGATCCTGGCCAAGCTGCTTGCCGACAATTCGGAAGGCAATCTGACGGCGCAGCAGGTACAGTTTGCCCAGACGATCCAATCCTCGGGCAACGACCTTCTGAACCTGATCAACGATATCCTCGATCTCTCGAAGATCGAGGCGGGTCATGTGGAAATCAATCCAGAGGCCGTTTCCGTCGAGCGCACGGTCAGCGGGCTGCGACACATGTTCGAACCGCTGGCGACCACCAAGGGTCTCCAGCTGAATATGACGGTTGCCGCAGACGTGCCGGCTGTGATCCAGACCGATCCACAGCGACTTGAGCAAATCCTGAAGAACCTTTTGGCCAACGCTCTGAAATTCACGGAGAAAGGCAGTGTCTCGCTGGACGTCCGGCGGCATAGCAATGAACAGCTCGCCTTTGCGATCAAGGATACCGGGATCGGCATCGCCGAGGAGCAGCAGAAGCGGATCTTCGAGGCCTTCCACCAGGCGGACAGCACCATCAGCCGCAAATTTGGCGGAACCGGGCTTGGATTGTCGATCTCGCGCGAACTGATCCGCCTGCTCGGCGGTCACTTCCTGCTGGAAAGCAAGGTGGGCGACGGCAGCACCTTCACCGTCGTCATCCCTGCCGAGTTCGACAGCGCAGCGCCAGCTGCGCCTGAGCTGGAGCTGGCTCGCCAGGCTCAACCGACCGCGGCCCCGGTTTCGACGTCCTCTGCGGAGACCGCTCCGGCAAAGCCGAAAGCCATTTCCATCGTCGAGGATGACAGGGCCCATACTGCAGACACTGAGCGCAAGCTTCTGATCGTCGAGGATGATCAGTCCTTTGCGCTGATCCTCAGGGATCTTGCGCGAGAACTGAAATTTCAGGCTCTCGTGGCCGGCACGGCGCAGGAAGCCCTCGAACTTGCCCATCAGTTCCTGCCCAATGCCATCCTTCTCGATGTCGGTCTGCCGGACCAGTCCGGCCTATCGGTACTCGACCGCCTGAAGCGCGATGTGCGCACCCGCCACATCCCGATCCACATTCTCTCCGCCGAGGATTACTCGGATCGCGCGCTTTCTCTCGGTGCGGTCGGCTATGCGCTGAAGCCCGTTCAGCGCGATCACCTGGTATCAGTGATCGAGTCGCTTGGTGCCAAGGCCGAACAGACGCTTCGACGCGTCTTGATCGTCGAAGACAACACCGTGCAACGAGAGGCATTGTCGAAGCTTCTCTCCTCGCACGACGTCGAGACGATCGGTGCCGGCACGGCTGCGGAGTGCATCGCTCTCCTTGCAGAACAGACCTTCGACTGCATGGTGCTGGATCTCTCCCTACCCGATGCCTCCGGCTTCGCGCTTCTGGAGACACTTAGCCAGGAAGGCATGCACTCCTTCCCGCCTGTCATCGTCTACACCGGTCGCGTTCTTTCCGCCGAGGAAGAACAGAGGCTGCGCCGCTATTCGAAATCGATCATCATCAAGGGCGCCAAATCGCCGGAACGGCTGCTGGACGAGGTCACCCTCTTCCTCCACCAGGTGGTGTCCGAACTGCCTGACGAGCAGCAGCAGATGATCCGCAAGGCGCGCAATCGCGACGAACTGCTGGAGGGACGCCGCATCCTGATCGTCGAGGACGACGTGCGCAATGTCTATGCGCTGACCAACATCCTCGAACCGCGCGGTGTCCTGGTTGAAATCGCCAGGAATGGCGAGGAGGCGATCGACAAGCTGGAGCAGTCGCTCGACAAGCCGGACGGACGCATCGATCTCGTTCTGATGGACGTCATGATGCCAGTGATGGACGGACTGACGGCAACACGGCATATCCGCAAGAATGCGGCCTGGCATAAGCTGCCGATCATCACGCTGACGGCAAAGGCCATGCCGGACGACCAGAAACGCTGCATCGAGGCGGGCGCCAACGACTATATGGCAAAGCCGCTCGACGTTGAAAAACTGCTGTCGCTCGTGCGCGTGTGGATGCCGCAATGACCGAGACATTCGAAAAGGTCGAGGACATCGAGATCCGGCTTTTGCTGGAAGCGCTCTATCATCGCTACCATTACGATTTCCGCAGCTATGCGATGTCGTCGATCCGTCGACGGCTCCGCCAGGCGCGCGAGCAGTTGGGCTTCGCGACGATTTCGGCCATGCAGGAACGGGTTCTGCACCATCCGGACATGCTTGCCGACATGCTGCGCTATCTGACGGTGCAGGTCAGCGAGATGTTTCGCGATCCCACCTATTTCGCGGCCATGCGCGAAAAGGTCATTCCGCATCTGCGCACCTATCCCTCGCTGAAAGTGTGGATCGCCGGATGCAGCTCGGGTGAAGAGCTCTATTCCTTTGTCATCCTGTTTCGTGAAGAGGGTCTTGAAGAGCGCACCATCTTCTACGCCACCGATATCAATCCCGATGCTCTGGCCCATGCAGAAGCCGGGATCTACGACATCGAGCGGATCAAGCTGTTTACCGAGAACCATCGCGAATCCGGTGGCAAGGGCTCTCTGTCCGACTACTACTCGACAGGCTACAACCGCTGCATTTTCGACAAGAGCCTGCGCCGCAACGTGGTGTTTTCGGACCATAGCCTGGTGACCGACCAGGTTTTCGGAGAGATGCAGCTCGTCTCCTGCCGCAATGTGATGATCTATTTCGACAGGGAGCTGCAAGACCGCGCGGTTGGCCTGTTTCGGGATGCATTGCCGCGCAACGGGTTCCTCGGGCTTGGCTCGAAGGAAACGCTGCGGTTCTCCGCCCATGCAGAGAGCTTCCGGGAGTTCGTTCGCGAAGAGAAGATCTATCAAAGGATCGGCTCATGAGCGACCAGGCGAAAGGGGCCGTGATCATTGGCGCATCGGCGGGCGCCCTTGAAGCCCTGACGGTGATCCTGCCATCGCTGCCATCAAGCTATCCGTTTCCGATCTTCGTTATCGTGCATCTGCCGCCGAAAAAGCGCAGTGTGCTTGCCGAGATCTTCGGACGAAAATGCCAGCTCCGGTCCATCGAGGCGGAAGACAAGGAGCCGGTCGAGGCCGGCGTTATTTACTTCGCGCCACCGGATTACCATTTGTTGCTCGAGGGGCGCGGGCAGATTTCCCTGTCGAATGAAGAAGAGGTGCTGTTTTCGCGCCCGTCCATCGACGTGGCTTTTGAAAGTGCGGCAGATGCATGGGGTGACAAGCTGACTGCGATCGTTCTCACAGGTGCCAACAATGACGGGGCGCAAGGGCTTGCCGCCGTTGCGCGCGCCGGTGGCAAGGCAATCGTTCAGGAGCCGAGCGGCGCCTATGCGCAGGCCATGCCCGAAGCCGCCATTCGCGCCTGCCCGCAAGCACAGATTATGACATTGCCCGACATTTCAACCTTTTTGCAGAATAAATCCCAATGAACCCCGCTGTTAAATTCCTTCTCGTCGACGATCTGCCGGAAAACCTCCTCTCCCTGGAGGCTCTGTTGCAGCGCGACGACCGCGTGCTTTTAAAAGCCCGCTCCGGTGACGAAGCGCTCGAATTGCTTCTTCATCATGACGTGGCGCTGGCCCTGATCGACGTCCAGATGCCCGGCCTCAACGGCTTTGAACTGGCCGAACTGATGCGCGGAAACGAGCGCACGAGACGGGTTCCCATCATCTTCGTCACCGCCGGAACCCATACCGCCGAGCGGCGCTTTCAGGGTTATGAAGCGGGCGCCGTCGATTTCATCCAGAAGCCGATCGAGCCGGATGTGCTTCGGAGCAAGGCGGAAGTGTTCGCCGAGCTTTACCGTCAGCGCAAGATGCTCGCCGAACAACGCGATTTGCTGGAGGAGCAGACGCGCGCCCTGCAGCTCGCGGATCAGCGCAAGAACGAGTTCATCGGGATCCTTGTCCACGAATTGCGCAACCCCCTGGCAGCGCTGAATGGCGGGCTGAAGCTTCTTTCGAGAAAACCGGACGAGGCCAAGACCGAACAGATCCACGGCCTCATGCATGAGCAGATGGACCACATCATCCGGCTGGTTGACGATTTGCTGGACGTTTCGCGCATCACGCAAGGCAAGATCAATCTCAGCAAATCGGAATTCGAGCTGAAGGATGCGATATCGACCGCACTGGAGATGACGCGACCGACCGTTGAGGAAAAGCGGCATACGCTGACTTTCAAGGCACCGGAACAGGCATGCACGATCCTGGCTGACAAGGTCCGCCTGACGCAATGCGTTTCGAACCTCGTCAACAATGCTGCGAAATACACTCCGGAAGGTGGGCAGATCGAGGTATCGCTGGAGGCTGTTGAAAGAGGTTATCGGATCACGGTAGCCGACAATGGACTAGGCCTTACGCCGGAAGCGTCGACCGCGATCTTCCACATGTTCGAGCAGGTCGAGGAGCACCGGGGGCACGCGCATGGCGGCTTGGGCATCGGTCTTGCGCTGGTGAAACAGCTGATGGAATTGCACGGCGGCGATGTCACCGTGTGGAGCGACGGCCCGGGCAAGGGCAGTGTCTTCACCCTGGAACTGCCGAGAGAGATTGCCAGCGCGTGAGCGAGTGACACGCGCTGGCTTGCCGTTTCAAAGCCCGTAATAGAGATAGATCGCGTAGCACGATACGAAGCCCACGATGATGTTCATCGGCAACCCGATCTTGACGAAATCGCTGAAGCGGTAATTGCCAGCCCCATAGACCAGCGTGTTGGTCTGGTAACCGATGGGTGTTGCGAAGCTGGCGCTTGCGCCAAACATCACGGCAACAACGAGGGCGCGCGGTTCGATGCCAAGCTGCTGGGCGAGCCCGATGACGATGGGCGTGAGAATGACCGCGACCGCATTGTTGGTGACGCATTCCGTCAGCGTTGACGCCAGCGTATAGACGAGAAGCAGCACGACAAAGGGCGAAACGGTGGACATCAGCGGCATGGCCGCATCCACCACGAGCGTGACGGCACCGGTCTCCTGCAAGCCCTGCCCCACCACCAGCATGGCGAAGATGAGGATCAGAATACCGCCTTCGATCGATCCCCAGGCCTCATCCGCGTCAATACACCGGAGAATGAGAATGGCGGGAACCGCGATCATCGCGAGGATGCCGATATCCATGACATTGAACGCGGCCAGAACCACCACCAGCCCAAGCGCCAGAAGCGCAAGCGGTGCCTTGGTCGGGCGAAATGCGCGGGCTGTCGAGCGCGTTACGGATACGAGCTCGCTTTCGCGCGAGAGTTCGTCAAGCGCTTCAGGCGTTCCCTCCAGAAGCAGCTTGTCTGCCGGACGCAGGCGCACATTGCCGAGATCCGGACCCGGCACATGCTTGTGCCGATGCGCGCCGAGGATGCGGACGCCGAATCTTCGGCCAAGCGTGAGGCTCGAAAGGCGCACTCCCTGACTGAAGCGGCCAGGTGCCACGACGGCTTCGACAACCGAGCGTTCGCCTTCGCCAGAGTTGCCCCTGCGCTGCCCGACCCTGACGGTATCGAGATTGTTGAAGGTCAGAAGTTCTGGGGATTTGGCCATGACAATCAGGCTATCGCCCTTCTTCAATGTCTGGGCCTCGACATCCTTGCGCACGACTTCGCCATTCGACCGCAGGCCGACGATGCGCAGCCCCGGCTGCCTGAATTCGGCGATGTCAGCGATGGGCTTGTCGGTAAAGGCGCCGTCGGCAAGCACCGTCAGTTCCGACAGATATTCCGCTTCATTGTTGCCTTCCAGTTCGCCGCCCTCTTCGCGGCGGTCCGGAAGCAGGAACTTGCCGAGCAGCAGCATGGTGACAACACCCGTCGCCGCCGCAGCAATGCCGACAGGCGTGATCTCGAACAGCGAGAAAGGTTCAAGCCCTTGACCACGGGCAACCCCATCGACCAGCAGGCTGGTGGAGGTGCCGATCAAGGTCAGGGTACCGCCGAGGATGGCGGCGTAGGACACCGGAATCAAAAGCCGCGTTGAGGCAATATCGAGCGCTGCTGCAAGCCGGATGACAATCGGGATCAGAACCAGCACGACGGGCGTGTTGTTCATAAAGGCCGAGCCCACCAGTGCGGTGAAGAAAAAGGCGCCAAGCGCGAGCTTGGGGTAGGTCTTGGAGCGCTCCAGAACGATGCCGGCGACCCGCTCCAGCACGCCGGTTCTGACCAGTGCTCCGGTCAGAACGAACATGGCACCAATCGTCAAGGGCGCGGAGTTGGAGAAGACTGCCATCGCCTTGTCTGTCGGAACGAAGCCAAGCACGATGAAGACGGCAGCGCCCGCAGCCGCCGTAACCTCCGCCGGATATTTTTCCCAGATGAACAGAGCAAAGAGCAGGACAACCAGCACCAGCGCGATCTGGGCCTGATAGTCTGCGAGAAAAGCGGTGGTCATTTCCAGTTTATCCCCCTGATATCGACGTGGCTTAACGCGCGGAGGTTCTTCCGGCTCCATCGGCCAAGAAATATTTCGGACGGGCTGCAGATCTGGCTCGACCGGGGGGCGCACTGCCAGCGTTCAAGCTTTCCGCGCGACCGGCAATCACACCGTCGAGCTCCGCTTTTCAGCTGATCCGAAGAGGCGTGCGACATTGTCGCGCCGAAGCGGCTCAGACAACTGGAAGCCTTGGAGATTGTCACAACCGAGCATGGTCAGGACCTCCAGCTGCTCGATCGTTTCCACGCCTTCAGCTGTTGTCTTCAGACCCTTGTGTCTTGCCATGTTGACGATGGCCTCGATCAACGGGCGGCCATCGGGACTGGCAAGTCCCTCGATGAAGATCTTGTCGATCTTGATGCGATCGACTTCCAGATTGAGCAAATGGCCAAAGGATGAATTGCCCTTGCCGAAGTCATCGACGGCAAAGCGCACGCCAACGCTGCGCAGCAGTGCAATCGCCGCTGCGGCGCGTCCACCGCTATCGGTTGCCACGGTTTCGGTGATTTCGATCTCCAGCCGGCGAGGCTCGATGCCGTGTCGCGCGAGGATGTCGAGCACACGCAGCGGATAACCCGGCGCCATGAGTTCGATGACAGAGGCATTCACGGCGATTGTGACATCGCTGTCGGAGATCTCCGCCAACAGGCTGCAAGCGTCATTCATGACAAACTGGCCCAGGGCCTGGATAAGGCCGGCCTCTTCGGCAATCGGGATGAAAACATCAGGCGGTATCGAGCCCAGTTCCGGATGCCGCCATCGACAGAGGGCCTCGAGAGACCGAACGGCGCCATCCGATGTTGCATAGACCGGCTGATAGCAGACCTCGATGCCGGTGCCATCCATCAGCGCCTGGCGCAGCGCCTCTTCAAGCTTGCGCCGTCGTCTGAGCAACTCCTCCATATGCGCGCCGAAGATGGCGAATGCATTCCTCCCGGCTGCCTTGGCATGATAAAGCGCGATATCGGCGTGGCGTGTCAGGTCCGCGGCCTCCATGCCGTCGGAAGAGAAGGCCACGCCCACGCTTGCGCCGACCTGCAGATGCAGGCCATCGATCAGGAAAGGCTCGTGCAGGGTTGAAACCACCTGCTCTGCCACCTGTTCCGCCTCATGAGGATCTTCGAGCGTCAGCAGCAAGGTGAACTCGTCGCCGCCCAGGCGGCAGACAAGCCCGTTTGGCGCAACGGCAATCAGTCGGGTGGCGACCTGTTTGATCAGTTTGTCCCCGATGGGGTGGCCATGCGTGTCGTTGACCGCCTTGAAGTGATCGAGATCGATGAAGAGGACGGCGTGAACCACACCCGGTTTCGAGAGGGATAGCCTCTCTTCCAGCTCCTGTTGGAATGTCGTGCGGTTCGCAAGCCCCGTAAGCGGATCGTGCATGGCGAGATGACGCAATTCCAACTGGCTGGCAGCGAGATGCCTGGTCCTTTGCCAGAGCCGCGATCCGAGAATGCTTGTGAGCAGGACTATGCCGACGCCGACCGCCACAATAAACGGGCTGACGGAAGCGATGACACTGGCGCCTGGCGAAAACGGTTGCCAGCGGAAAAAGCCGATGGTGTCGCCGGCGCGGGTGCGCACCGGGAAGGCCAGATATCTGGAACTTGTGATACCGTCCCGCACGAAGGCGAGGTCGGCGAACTGGTATTCTGCGGCGATCCGCTCAACAAAGCCGCCATCCAGATAGCGTATCGCGACGTGCAGATATTCTTCACCGGCCGGCGGCCCTACTTCCCCGCTATCCGAGACGATGGGCTTCACACTGACAATGGCCGCACGGCCCGCTATCTCCCTGATGTCGCTTTCGCCGATCGACAGGGTTTCAGTCCCTTGCGGTTGCTCGCCCTGCGCCAAGCGGAGCCTCAACCGCTCGGCGAGCGGTCTTGCTGTCTCAACGATGTTGAGCGTAACGGCCGGGTTTCCGGGGTCAGCAATATGGGCGTAGATCAATTGGTCCTGCGGTGACAGAATGACTGCGGCGTCATGGCCAAAATAGCTGTGCATCCACGCCCCGAGATTGGCGTCCATCCACTCCTGGTCGTTCGCCACGACATTCTGAACCGCGTCATCCCACACGGTTGCGCTTTCCTGATCATGCGCGACAGAGCTGGTCATCGTGTCGACAATCAACCTCAAGAGGTCGACCTGCCTGCTTCGGGCGGTTTCATCGGCCTTGTGGGCGGCCAGGATCAGGGCTGCAAAAAGCAAAAGCGTGGCAGACGCCCCCATGAACAAGGGCAGCCCCCATCGGACAAAGAATTTTCGCTGCAACAGTCCCGTCATCACGATCTCGCGCGTTCCGTTGTCCGGTATATGCGCAAAATCTTAATGGTCGAATAAACGTCAAAAAGGCTCACGACCTACGAAAACCATCCGCAAGCGGCAGAATCTCACAAATTCCGTTCAAATAACCCTCGGCGAGGCCGTGAAGGATTGAATATTCAACGCCCAACAACCTGCACGATCCGCGGCTCTGAAGCGAAGCACTGACTTTTCACAACGAATTCTCAATAAAATCTTAGGGTAGATTCCACTTTTCCCACTTGCGGTTTGCCAGATCGTCGAAAGGCAACGGGGATTCCAACCTTTATTAATAAAGCAATGCGTGAATGGGCCAGCTAAGGAGTCCCCCATGCAAAGCGTTCTGAAAATCGCCCTGACCTTGTTGTTCCTGATCTTGCAATCGGCACTCGCTGCCGCCCAGGGAGAATGGTCCGTTGCAAACGCTGGCAAGCAGGTGATGGTCACGATGGACAACCAGACATGGAGTCCATTGCGCAAAGGGGATGCGGTTCCAAATGGCGCCTGGATCTCAACCGGTCCGGTGGGCCGAGCCCAACTCGTCCGCGGCAAAGAGAGCGTCACCTTCAAACCGAACACGCTGGCATCCGTGACGACCCGCGGCTTTTTCTTTCGCAAGACGGACGTGCTTCAGCAGAGCGGCGAACTGGAACTGCAGATCGAGAAACGACTGCGTCCGCATACAAGCGTCCAGACGCCTTTTCTTGCCGCTGTCGTGAAGGGCACACGCTTCACAGTCTCCGTCAGTCGCCGCGACGCACGGGTCAACGTGAATGAGGGGCTTGTGGAAGTTACCAGCGTCTCCAGTGGCGAGCGCAGCAACCTGAAACCGGGACAATCTGCTCGCGTGGGCACGGGCGGCATGCAGGTGGCAGGCAAGACCGATACGCCCAGTATTTCCCGTGTCGACCCTCCGGCACAACGCGTTCCAGCGGTCGGGCAGACCTTGAAGGATCTGAACAAGAACCTCCCCGATGCTGCCGGCAATAGAAACACGTCAGCAAGCTCAAAGGGTGCGGGCAATTCCGCAAACAGCAGCGGAAGCAGCAATGGCAAGGGCAATTCCGCAAGCAGTGGCGGAAGCAGCAACGGCAAGGGCAACTCCGCAAGCAGCGGCGGAAGCAGCAACGGCAAGGGCAACTCTGCAAGCAGCGGCGGAAGCAGCAACGGCAATGGCAACTCCGCAAGCAGCGGCGGAGGCAGCAACGGCAAGGGTAGCTCCGCAAGCAGCGGTGGAGGCAGCAACGGCAAGGGTAGCTCCGCAAGCGGCGGCGGAAGCAGCAATGGTGGCGACAAGGGCAAGGGCCGTGGGCGAGAGAAGTGAGCTCGCCTCCCCCTTCCCTGTTGCGCGCAAGAGATGAGCAATGAAATCTGAGTGGGTTGCCGGTCATCGGCTTGTGGATGCCAGATCTCTGAGAGCGATTCTTTTGCTCGCGGTTCTGGCACTCGCCTGCCTTGCTCCCAGCCTTTCTATTGTCGCACATCTCGACAACCAGATTTCGGAGGCACGCGCCAAAGCCGCGGCACGGACGGCCAGTGGCAACTTCATCTTCGTGGCGATCGATCAGAAAAGCCTTGCGGATATCGGGACATGGCCATGGCCGCGGCAACTGCATGCAAGCCTGATCGACAAACTCGTCTCCGCCGGTGCTGGCGACATTTTCCTCGACATCGATTTCAGTTCGGCCTCCACTCCGGAGGCAGACCGTCGCCTGCAACAGTCGCTCGAAGCCGCCGGTGGGGGCGTGATCCTTCCGGTTTTCCGGCAGCGCAGCAGCGCCGGCGAGACTGACAGTCTGGTCGCCACCACACCACGGGCTGAATTTGCGCAGAACGCGTGGACTGCGCTGGTCGATGTCGAACTCGATGCTGACGGCCTCGTCCGTTCCGTTCCCCTCGTGGCAATGATTGACGGCACACCAACAGTGTCAGCCTCCGCCATTCTTGCAGGCCTCGATGGCGTGGACGAGGAGAAGCTGGCAATCGATTTTTCGATCATGCCGGAGATGGTGCCGACATTCTCGCTGACCGATGTCCTGTCGGGTGCCGTGCCCGCGGAAGTTTTCAAAGGACGGTCGGTGGTCGTCGGAGCCTATGCGGTCGAATTGAAAGATATATTCTCCGTGCCCGTCCACGGCGCGATCAGCGGCCCGATGCTGCATATCCTGGCAGCCGAAACCCTTGTACAGCAGCGGGCGCTGCTGACTGTACCCGCACTTCTTCTCGCCCTCGCCAGCGCTCTGCTTGTCACAGCCTATGCCTTTGTCGGCCGCCGCTGGCCGCTGGCGGTTGCACTGGTTTGCACCCTTGCGGTGATCGCGCTCTGCGAAGGCGCCGCCTATCTCATGTATGAACGCTTCGCCATCGACCTGAAAACGGCGTCCGTCTGGCTTGTGCATGCGTTTGGTCTTGTGATGCTGCTGGCCGACAAATTGCGGCTGAAAGAGTGGATCGCGGACCTGGCGACTGCCCAGAGCCGGGACACCCGGCGGGTGTTCAAGCGCGTGATCCGCGACAGCATCGACCCCATCATCATCCTGGATTCGAAAACCGGCCTTCTGGACGCAAGCAAGACGCTTGCAGCGACGCTCAACCTTCCAACGCCGGTTGCGGAGGGCACTTTGCTCCGCGAGTTTGCGCCGGCCGCTCTCGTGAAAGGCGTCGACGATGTTCTTGGAGCTTATGCCGCCGCGCCGGACAGCAGTCACAGTCAGACTGTAACGCTTGCTCTCGAAGAGGGATCGCAAGCCCGCTATCTCGAAGCGGTGTTGACTGTCTCGCCCTTTGAAAGGATGAGCAGTGACGGTTATTCCTCAATCGGCTCGCATGTCATCTGCATCGTCTTGCGGGATGTGACCGCCCGCCGCCTCTATGAGCGAAAACTCGAGGCGCTGGCACGCACCGATGATCTTACGGGCGCCTTGTCTCGCCGGGGATTGTGCGATGCCCTGACGTCGGCAAACAGCGACTTTGTTCTGTTTGCCCTGGACTTGCATCGTTTCAACGTCATCAATGACATGCTGGGTCGCGAAAAGGGCGATCGCGTCCTGCAGGTCGTGGCGCAACGACTGACATCAATGGCAGGCCAGACGGGGCTCGTTGCCCGTATCGACGGCAATGTCCTGTGTCTGGCAATGCCGGCGGTGGAGTGCCCCTCACTCTCGGGGATGGCTGAGAAGGTCCTGGCAAGCTTCGATACACCCTTCGATATCGACGGGATGAGCGTTGCACTGGAAGCGCATATTGGTGCGGCGCTTGGCACCGCGGCGGCCGGTGACCCGGCGCGGTGGCTGGAAGCGGCCGAGCAAGCGCTTGGCGAAGCCAAACAGGTGGGTGGCCGCGGATGGAGAGCTTATGATCCTGCTTCGGCACTGCGGCGCATGCGGTCCAGAATGCTGGAAGCCGAAATGCCGGCAGCGCTTGCGGCAGGGCAGTTCTTCCTGAGATATCAGCCGCAGGTCTCCCTGGAAACGAGAGCAATGCTGGGCGTCGAGGCATTGGCCCGTTGGGAGCATCCGTCGATCGGTGCGGTCTCGCCGGGCGAATTCATTCCGATTGCAGAGGCAAACGGCTTCATCACCGAGCTTGGCCGCTTCATGCTGCACGAGGCATGCCACACGGCGCTTGGCTGGCCTGAGCACCTCACCGTTGCGGTGAATGTTTCGCCCGTGCAGTTTCAACGCGGGACTATCCTGAACGATGTGCGGGAGGCGCTTGCAGCATCCGGCCTTCCCCCTCAACGCCTGCATCTCGAAATCACCGAAACGCTGTTTCTCGACCGGTCGGATACGCTGTTCAAGACACTGGAAAGCCTTCGCGGCCTCGGCATTTCGATTGCACTCGATGACTTCGGGACGGGTTACTCCTCCCTCGGCTATCTCACGTGCCTTCCGCTGGACAAGTTGAAGATCGACCAATCATTCGTTCGCGACATGGCCGATGAGGCAGGGGCCGGCTCGATTGTCCGCACCATCATCGCGCTGGCGCATTCGCTGAAGTTGCAGGTCATCGCCGAAGGCGTCGAGACGGAAGAGCAGTGCAGGCTACTGATCACGCTTGGTTGTGATTGCGCCCAGGGCTATCACTTCGGCAAGCCTATGGATGCAGAGGATATTTCGACACTGTCGAGTCCCGACCTGACCTCTCTTGGCAGGCACACGCTCATCGGCCAGGCAAAGGCCGGGTAGCGACGAAAACGGCGCAAGCCAGAAGGATCGCTCCGATCGATAGCTTGAGCCAGAGGCTTGCGGGACCGAAGACCAGAACGATCACGAAGCTGAGCGACATCAGGGACACGGACGCGATCTTGGCGTTGCGCGAGATTGCCCCTTCCCGGCGCCAGTCGATCAGTGGCTGCCCGTAACGCGGGTGCTCCAGCAGCCAGCGCTCGAAGCGCGGAGACGACCGGGCAAACAAGGTTGCTGCCAGGATCAGAAAGGGCGTCGTTGGCAGAACCGGCAGGAAGACCCCGATGATGCCAAGCGCGACAAAGAACCATGCAGCGCCGAGGGTCAGGATACGCATCAAGTGCCTGTCTGATAAAATGGAGATTGACGCTCAAGATAGTTCATTGTGCGTCTGCGGCAAGCCCCATGAGATTTCGTTGAATGTGGCAATTTTTCGTTTGCGCCGCAAAAGACGGACATGCATCCTTGCGCCGCAATCCCGCCTTTTCAGGAACACTGAACTTTCATGTCCAAGGTCACCCTCGTTCTCGGCGCCGGCATCATCGGCGTGTCCACGGCCATTCATCTTGCGCGGCGCGGTCGCTCGGTGGTGCTGGTGGACCGGCGCGGCGCGGGCGAAGAGACGTCCTTCGGCAATGCCGGCCTGATCCAGCGCGAAGGCGTCGTGCCCTATGCCTTCCCTCAGGACCTTGGCCTGCTGGTCCGCTACGGTTTCAACAACCGCATCGACGCGCATTACCATGCCAGCGCTATGATGAAGCTCGTTCCTTTCCTGTCGCGCTACTGGTGGCACTCCAATACCAGCCGCCATCAGGTGATCGCGCGCGCCTATGCGCCGCTGATCGAGAACTCGATCAACGAGCATCAGGATCTTATTCAGGCAGCCGGTGCCGATGCCTTGATCCGCAAGGATGGCTGGATGCAGGTCTTCCGTACCAAGGCCAAGCAGGACGCCGAACTTGCCGAAGCGGCGCGTCTTGCCCGCGAATACGGCGTCAGCTACCGGTCCCTCGACCGCGCGGAGCTGGCTGCCGAGGAGCCGCATCTGCGCGGCGATTTCGTTGGCGCACTGAAGTGGAACGACCCCTGGTCCGTCACCGACCCGCATGGCCTGACCAAGGCCTATCTTGCCTATTTCGAAAGCCTTGGCGGCCGCTTCGTCAAAGGTGATGCGACAAGCCTTGAGCAGCTCCCCTCGGGCAAGGGCTGGCATGTGCGCAGCGACGACGGCATGGTCGAGGGCGAGGATGTCGTACTGGCACTCGGGCCGTGGTCGGAAGACGTGACGCAAAGGCTCGGCTATCGCTATGTGCTGGGCGTCAAGCGTGGCTACCACATGCATTACGCACCCGCCGGCAATGCCGTTCTCAACAACTGGACGATGGATGCCGAGCGCGGCTACTTCCTGGCACCGATGGCCAAGGGCATCCGTCTGACGACCGGTGCAGAATTCGCCAGGCGCGATGCGCCGAAGTCGCCGGTGCAGCTCGCCCGCGCCGAGGCGGTGGCGCGCGACATCTTCCCGCTTGCTGAGCGGCTGGATGCCGAGCCCTGGATGGGCGCCCGCCCCTGCACGCCCGACATGATGCCGGTTATCGGCAAGGCGCCGCGCCATGACGGCCTGTGGTTCGCCTTCGGTCATGCGCATCACGGCCTGACGCTCGGGCCTGTCACCGGCCGCCTGATCGCCGAGATGATGGATGGCGAGAAGACCTTCATCGACGCGAAGGCCTGGAGGCCGAACCGTTTCGCGGGTTGATGTCCGGAAGGCTTACGGCTGAGCACAGCCGCGGTGCCCGGCCCTAGCCAGCCTTGCCTGAACATGCTAGGCCTGACGCACAGTTGAACAATCGGGCGGCGCGCCGACCGGTCGTTCCGGCAGGCGTCGGACAAACACGCATCGGAAGAATGCGGCCGGCGGAAGGGGTTCACGACAAGACGGACAGTGGCATGCGCCGGTGTTTGATCCACAACGCGAAAAACGTCTATCGTTAGCGGCGCGGCCGCTTGCGCCCCTGCGCGCGCGTTTTACCCCAATCGACATCTGCCATACGGTGAACCATGAACATGGCCGAAGAGGCCCGCGAATTCTTTGCGGCAAATCCCGATATTGAAGTTCTTGAAGCCTTCGTCATCGACGTGAACGGCGTGCCGCGCGGCAAGTGGATCCCGCGCGAGCGGGCGATCGACGTGTTGACCAAGGGCATGGCCATGCCGCGCTCGGTCTATGCGCTCGACGTCTGGGGCCGCGACGTGAACGCGGCCGGCCTTGCCGAAGGCACCGGCGACCCTGATGGCATCTGCTTTCCGGTGCCGGGCACGCTGTCGCGCGTGACATGGCTCGGACGGCCGACGGCGCAGGTGCTTCTGCAGATGCAGACGCCGGAGGGCGACAGTTTCTATGCCGACCCGCGCCAGGTGCTCGGCAATGTGCTGGCCCGGTTCAAGGCCGCGAAGCTGACGCCTGTCGTCGCCACCGAACTCGAATTCTATCTGATCGACCCCGTGCGCTCGGCGCTCGATCCGGTGCGGCCGCCCAACACCCGCGACGGACGGTGGCATACCGGCCAGACGCAGGTGCTTTCAATCTCCGAGCTGCACGATTTCGAAGAGGTCTTTCACGGCATTTCGAGCGCAGCGCGCGCTCAAAAGGTGCCAGCGGACACGACCTTGCGGGAAAACGGACCCGGCCAGTACGAAATCAACCTCAACCATGTGCCGGACGCGCTGGCTGCGGCGGACTATGCCGTCCTTCTGAAGCGCATCGTCAAGGGCGTGGCCCGCGCCAATGATCTCGACGCCACCTTCATGGCCAAGCCCTACGGCATGCAGGCCGGCAGCGGCATGCATGTGCATTTTTCCGTGCTCAACGAGCGCGGCGAAAACATCTATGTCGGCGCGGACGGCCCGTCGGAAGCGCTCTACCACTCCGTTGGCGGCCTGCTCGAAAACATGGGCGAGAGCATGGCGATCTTTGCGCCGCACCAGAATTCCTATCGTCGTCTGCGGCCGTCTGAACACGCGCCGACCTATGCCTCTTGGGGCATCGACAACCGTTCGGCCGCGGTGCGCGTGATCACGGCGTCGAGGCCGGCGACACGCATCGAGCATCGCGTGGCCGGCGCCGATACCAACCCCTATCTGGTGCTGGCGATGATCCTGTCGGCAGCGCTGGCCGGCATGAAGGAGAAGCTCTCACCCGGCGGCGCGATCACCGGTGACGACCATGCGGTCAATCATGAGCCGCTGCCGACGAACTGGGACTACGCGCTGCAGCGGTTCGCCAAGTCGAGCTTCGCCTATGCGGCGCTGGGGCCGAAATATCGCAGCCTCTACAGCGCCTGCAAATATCAGGAACTCTCCGAGTTTTCGCTGCGTGTGACCGACGTCGAATACGACGCCTATATCCGGACCGTGTGAGGTAATGAGCATGGAAAAGTCGATCGGACCCAATCCCGGCCATGCGGCCTCCTATTATGCGGCGTCTGCCCGTGACAAGCGTATCCGGCCGAAGCTCGATGGCGAACACACGGCCGATGTCTGTGTCATCGGCGCGGGCTTCACCGGCATTTCGGCAGCCCTGCAACTGGCGGAGAACGGCTATTCGGTGATCGTGCTGGAGGCTGACCGTATCGGCTTTGGCGCCTCGGGCCGCAATGGCGGACAAATCGTCAACGGCTATAGCCGCGACCTCGAGACGATCGCAAAACGCTACGGCCAGGAGAAGGCCGACCGACTCGGGGAAATGTCGCTGGAAGGCGGGCGGATAATCCGCGAGCGCGTCGCGAAATACGGGATCGAATGCGATCTCGTCGACGGCGGCTTCTTCGCTGCCTTTACCGACAAGCAGGTCAAGGAGATGGCGGAAGTCCGGGCGCACTGGAAGCGTCATGGCCATGACGGGCTGGAAATGGTCTCGAAGGCAGAGGTTTCCAAATATGCCAAGACAGACCGCTATGTCGGCGGCATGATCGACCGGCATGGCGGCCATATCCATCCGCTCGATCTGGTGCTGGGCGAAGCAGCGGCTGCCGAAAGCCTCGGCGCGAAAATCTTCGAGAATTCGAAGGTCATGCATCTCGACACCGGCCCGCAGCCTTTCGTCTGCACCGAAGGCGGCATCGTCAAAGCCAAGCATATGCTCGTCTGCGGCAACGCCTATATGGCGGGCATCGCGCCGAAGGTGACCGAGAAGATGATGCCGGTCTCCAGCCAGGTCATGGCGACCGAGGTGCTGGATGCCAAGCTGATCGAGGAGTTGCTGCCAGCCAATTACTGCGTCGAGGATGCCAATTACGTGCTCGACTATTACAGGCGCACCGCCGACAACCGCCTGCTTTATGGCGGCGGCATCGGCTATGGCGGGCAGGATCCGGCAGATCTCACCGGCGTCATCCGGCCGAACATGCTGAAGACCTTCCCGCAGTTGAAGGACGTGAAGATCGACTTCGCCTGGAGCGGCAATTTCGCGCTGACGCTGACGCGCATCCCGCATATGGGCAAGCTGTCGGACACGGTCTACTTCTCGCATGGGGACAGCGGTCATGGCGTGACCACGACGCATCTGCTCGGCAAAATCCTCGGCGAGGCCGTGCATGGCCAGATGAGCCGGTTCGACGTGTGGTCATCGCTGCAGGCCTACCCCTTCCCCGGCGGCCGGATGTTCCGCGTGCCGCTGACGGCACTCGGCGCCTGGTATTACGGGTTGCGCGACAAGCTTGGCGTTTGAGGAAAGAAGAGATGACCCGCACCGTCACCGTCGCCGCAACCCAGATGGCCTGCAGCTGGGATTTGGCCGGCAATATTGCGCGCGCCGAAAAGCTGGTCCGCGAGGCTGCGTCCAAGGGCGCGCAGATCGTGTTGATCCAGGAGCTGTTCGAAACGCCCTATTTCTGCCAGGACCAGATCGCCGAATTCTTCGATCTCGCCAAGCTCGCGCATGACAGCGCCCTGATCGACCATTTTGCCAAACTGGCCGAAGAGCTCGACGTGGTGATCCCGGTCAGCTTCTTCGAAAAGGCGGGGCAGAGCTTCTTCAACAGCATCGCCATCATCGATGCCGGCGGCGAAGTGCTCGGCATCTATCGCAAGAGCCATATTCCTGACGGTCCGGGCTATACCGAGAAATACTACTTCTCGCCCGGCGATACCGGTTTCGAAGTCTGGGAAACCAAGTTCGCCACCATCGGCGTCGGCATCTGCTGGGACCAGTGGTTCCCTGAGGCCGCCCGCGCCATGGCGCTGCAGGGGGCGGAACTGCTCTTTTATCCGACCGCCATCGGCTCGGAGCCGCAGGATCCGACAATCGACAGCGCCGCCCATTGGCAGCGCGTCATGCAGGGCCATGCAGCCGCCAACCTGATGCCGGTGATTGCCTCCAACCGGATCGGCACCGAAGAGGGTCGCAAGGGCACGTCGCTCACCTTCTACGGCTCGTCCTTTATCTGCGACCAGACCGGCGCAATGGTCGAGACGGCAGACCGCGAAACGGAAACCGTACTGACCGCCGCCTTCGACCTCGACGGCATTGCGCGCCAGCGGGCAAGCTGGGGCCTGTTTCGCGACCGGCGCCCGGAACTTTATGGTCCGCTGATGGGCTATGAGGGCTGACAGCGCTCCGTCCCAGCGATCTTATTTTAACGCATTGTCCGACGCCGAAGCGATCCAGCTTCGGCTGGAAATGCCCTAAACGCTGCGCGCATCATAGGCCTGCTGGGCGGCAATCACGGTGTCCATGTGCACTTCCGCCCAATGGGTCAGCAGGTTCACCGTTTCGGTCAGCGTGCGCCCGAGCGGCGTCAGCGCATATTCCACTGTGACTGGCACTGTGGGGAAGACCGTGCGGGAAATCAGCCCGTCACGTTCCAGCTTCTTCAGCGTCTGCGACAGCACCTTCTGGGAAATCCCGGTGATATCGCGTCGCAGATGGTTGAAACGCACCGGCTCACCGTCGAGCCGGTCGAGGATCAGCAGCGCCCATTTGTCGCCCAGACGGTCGAGCACCAGCCGGGTCGGGCAATTCTCCTGATAGACGTCATAGGCAAACTGCATTGCATCAGCTCCTTGGCACAAGCCGGTTTTCTTGGGGCACAAGCCGGTTTCCTCGGCGAAACCATGTGACTTGAAAGTGCCTTCTTTTCAGATTTCCATGAGCGCGTATATATCATTTCGTAATCAGGTTTCCAAATGAAACTTGACCTCATCGAATTGAAGGACGGCAAGATGTCGAACAAGATCCTCGTATTGGGCGCCACCGGCAATGTGGGCAGCCATCTCGTCAAGACGCTGATCGCCAAGGGCGAGACGGTCAAGGCGGCAACCCGCTCCGGCAAATCCGTTGACGGCGCAGAAGGCGTTGCCTTCGATTTCGCCGATCCGTCGGGCCTTGCCAATCTCTTCGACGGCGTTGACCGCGCTTACATCATGCTGCCCGGCGGCAGTGTGGCGGTAAAGGACCTGCTCCTGCCCGTGGTCGAGGCCGCAATTGCGCGCAAGGTCAAGATCGTCTTCCAGAGCGTGTTCGGCGTCGATGCCGATGACAGCATTCCCTATCGCCAGATCGAGATCCAGATCGAAAAGTCCGGCATTCCCTACGTTATCCTGCGGCCGAACTGGTTTTCCGACAACTTCCACACATTCTGGAAGGCCGGCCTCGACCATGGCCAGATCGCGCTTCCGGCAGGTGACGGCAAGTCGAGCTTCATCGACGCGCGCGACATTGCCGAAAGCGCTGCCGCAGCCCTGACCTCGACCCAGTTCGACGGCAAGGCTTTCAACCTGACGGGCCCTGAAGCGCTGGGCTATGCGGAGGCCGCCACCATCCTCTCCGGCGTCATCGGCAAGCCGGTGACCTACAACGCCATCAGCGATGAAGCCTTCATCGGCATCCTGACCGGCGTCGGTGTTCCCGCTGATTATGCCGGTTTCCTTGCCTCGATCTTCCATCCGGTCCGCGAAGGCTGGACGGCTGCCGTCACGCCGGACGTTCAAACGCTGACAGGCAAGGCGCAGCGTTCGGTCGCGACCTATGCCTCGGATTATGCGGCAGCGCTGAAGGCCTGAGACTTAGCCCTCGCCCCGAGAGAGCATCCGGCCGAGACCCGCAAGGGCCTCGGCCGCAATGGCATCAATATCCTGGTCGATCGAGACCGTGATCACGCCGGGTTCGCCGGTCGGCACTTCCAATGTCGCGAGCTGGCTGTCGAGCAGGCCGAGCGGCATGAAATGGCCCGTGCGGGCACCCATGCGGGCATTCAGCAAGTCACGACTGCCGTCGAGATAGACGAAGACGAGGCGTCCACCCGTCGCAGCGCGCATATGGTCGCGGTAGATTTTCTTCAGCGCCGAACAGGACACGACAATGCCGTCGCCCCTGGCCAGCGCCTCGGCCATGGTCTCGCCGATCAGCGTCAGCCACGGCCAACGATCCTCATCGGTGAGCGGCGTGCCCTTTGCCATCTTGTCGACATTCGACTGAGGATGCAGCACGTCACCTTCAATGAAGGGCAGACCGAGCGATGCAGCGAGGGCAGCCCCCACGGAGGATTTGCCGCAACCGCTGACGCCCATCACGATAATCGCCAGAGGCGCTGCATTTTGAACACTTACCAGGGCACGATCCTCCTTGTCGGCAATCAGGGTTTCGGACCATAGCCAGCCACTTCAGGAATGCAATTGCACATCGGCGCTTGCGGCCAAAAGAAAACCCGCCTCGCGGCGGGTCTCAAAAACTGCAAAACTGCGGCTGGTCAGGCAGCGGGCGCCTGAGCCCGCATCGGGCGCGGCTCCAGATCGCCGATCCCCAGCAGGAAGTTGATCTGCGGGCGCGCCTTGACCAGATCGTCGATCGTGTATTGCGACAGCACCTCGAAGAAGGCGTTCAATGCCTTGCGCAGCGCCGCATTGAGACCACAGCTGTCGATCAGCGGGCAATCGACCTCGCCGTCGTCCTCGAAGCATTCCGCCATGGCGAAGCTGTCTTCGGTCACACGCACGACGTCGAACAGTGTGATCTTGTCCGCTGCCCGGCCGAGGCGCACACCGCCGTTGCGGCCACGCACGGTTTCGACCAGACCGGCCTTGTTGAGCGGCTGCAAAATCTTGAACAGGAAGAGTTCGGAGACGCCATAGGCCTTGGCGATTTCCGGAATACGGCTCAACTGGTCCTGATTGGCAGCGCAGTACATCAGCATGCGCACGGCGTAATTTGTCTGTTTTGTCAAACGCATGCACGATTCCTCTGTTTTCTTGACGCTTATATAGCGGCTTTTGCAGTTTTGAACAATTCCAAAATACTCAAGTTCACATCTGACTTATCCGTGATCAAACATGAGTAAGGTTGACAAGTTATCGCAATTACCGAATAAGCACGTCAACACATTCTAACGGGGAGGCCCTTGCCATGAAAAACCATCATCTCACGTTCTGCGCTTTGTCGGCGGTTTCGATGCTTGCCTTGTCCTCCGGCGCGGCGCTCGCCGACGGCGAAGTGAACATCTATTCCTACCGCCAGCCGGAGCTCATCCAGCCGCTGATGGACGCCTTCACCAAGGACACCGGCATCAAGACCAATGTGCTATTCCTCGACAAGGGGCTGGTCGAGCGCATCTCCGCAGAGGGCGCCAACTCGCCGGCCGACGTCATCCTGACCATCGACATCGCCCGCCTCATGGAAGCCAAGGACGGTGGCGTGACGCAGGCGCTTGATGATGCCGACATCAACGGCCAGATCCCGGCGCAGTTTCGCGATCCCGAAGGCAACTGGTTCGGCCTCACCACGCGCGGTCGCGTTATCTACGCCTCCAAGGAACGCGTGTCGGAAGATGCGATCACCTATGAAGAACTCGCCGACCCCAAGTGGAAGGGCCGCATCTGCATGCGCGACGCCCAGCACTCCTACAATATCGGCCTCTTCGCCTCGATGGTTGCCCATCACGGCGCCGAATACACGGAAACCTGGCTTGCCGGTCTCAAGCAGAACCTGGTGAAGAAGCCCGACGGCAACGACCGCGCCCAGGCAAAGGCCATCTTCTCCGGCGAATGCGATCTGGGTCTCGCCAACACCTACTATCTCGGTCTGATGATGACCAACGAGAAGGAGCCGGAAGAGAAGGAATGGGCCGGCGCCGTCAAGGTGCTGTTCCCGAATTCCGGCGATCGTGGCACGCATGTGAATATCTCGGGCATGGCGCTCGCCAAGAACGCTCCGAACAAGGACAATGCCGTCAAGCTGATGGAATTCCTGGCCTCGGATGAAGCGCAGACGATCTATGCCGAGCAGGTCTATGAATATCCCGTCGGCCCGAATGCCAAGGTTTCCGAAACCGTCGCCGGCTTTGGCACGATCAAGGCAGACACCCTGGCGCTTGCCGATATTGCTGCCAATCGGAAGACGGCGTCGGAACTGGTCGACAAGGTCGGCCTCAATGACGGTCCGACACAGTAAAACGGTCCTCTCAAAAGCACGCGACAAGGGGCAGCTTCGGCTGCCCCTTTTTGTTTTCCGCCGGTCTGTGACCGATGCCAAACCCCGGCATCACCGGGGCCTCACTGCCGTTGACCGCGGGCAAGCCGATGATAGCGTGCGGGCGCGTCAACGACGGAGATTAAACGTGCGGCTCCTTTTCCTCGGACTTATCGTGTCAACCGGTCTGTTCCTGCCCTTGCAAGCCCTGGCCAATCCCGGCCTGACCGGCACGTATCAGGGGTTCATCTGGTCGGGAGGCAGCAACACGCATGGCACCACCTCTTTCACGGTGAAACCGGATGGCGCCATCAGCGGCAGCTATCTGTTTGAAGACATGGGAAGCGAAATGCAGGGCACGTTGAGCGATTGCGCCTTCACCGCGCCAATCCTGCGCTGCACCTGGAACGATGCATATGGCAGCGGCGCGCTTGTGCTGCAGTTCACCGGCGATTTCTGGGCCTTCGAAGGCAGCTGGCACGACGGCAGCCTGGGCGAAGATACGGAGAACGCTGACAACGGCTATCGCTGGACAGGCGCAAAGACCGGGACGTGACAGCGCAACAGAATGGTTGATGCTAAGGAGGCGATGACCTGGATGGGCATCGCCTCTTCGCTATTCCTCAGCCCTGTGGCGAATAGACCTCGCCATCACTTCGGCGGGAAGCCAAGTTCGCGGGCTCTCGCTTCAATGGCTTCGCGACGCTCAGCCGTTGGCGGATGGGTTGAAAGCAGCGATGCTTCATCACCGTCGAGCCCGAGCTCCTGCTCCAGTTTTTCAAAGAAGCGCCCGACGGCACGCGGATCGCGACCGGCCTTGGCCATGAGCTCGACGGAGATGCGGTCCGCCTCATTCTCGGCGCTGCGCGAATGCGACATGGTCATCAGGGCAGCACCGCCGGTGAGCACGTCTTCGGCAGCCGTTCCGATATCGCCTGCAATCAGCATGATGAGGCCGGCCATGCCGGCGGCGCGGTAGACCTGCCTGAGCGAATGCTCCTCCTCGACATGGCCGATCTCGTGCGCAAGCACGCCGATGATCATATCCATGTCGGTACCGGCCATCTCGATCAGCTCATCTGTGATCACCAGATTGCCGTCCGGAAGCGCAAAGGCATTGGGGCCGATGACGCCGCCGCCGCGGAAGTTCAGCGTGTAGCCGGCTCGCCCGCGGGAGGAGAAATCCGCCACCTGATGGAAGGCGGCGAGAATTTCCTTCTGACGCGCCTCAGGCAGTTTCGTGTCCTTGAACACCGCCTTGTCGAGCGTGTTCAGCGCCCCGGCCGCCATCATTTCGGTGGCAGCAGGCGGGGTGACCAGGACGGCAACCTCGACGAGGGCCGGCAGGGCATAGCGGTAGATCCCGCCTGCCAGCAGAAAGGTCGCAATCACGAAGGCGATCAATCTGGGGTGAAAGGCTTCAAGCTTATGGACGACGCCGGTGCGGCGATGGCGCCCGATCCAGCCGTCAAGGGCTTCATTGTCCGCCGTTTCGAACATCGAACCATCCGGAAAGGTGATGCGCCTTGGCACACGCCCAATGCGGTCGGAGATTTCCAAACGCGCGAGATCGCCGACCGTTACCGGATCCGCGACCTCTCCTTCGAGCTTGACGTAGAGCGTTTTGCCCTCAGCCAGAAGCAGGGCCGGTACGCTTTTGCTTGCACCCGGAGGGTGCCAGCGTCCAAGCGCGATATGCTTTTCGTCAGAAGCCAAAATCAAATCCTTCGAGATCAAGATACTCTGCCGTGATGGCCGAGCCGGATTTCTCGATCGACGCTACCACATCGGAGAACTCTCCATCGACCAGAATTCCCGTATGCTCCACCACGTAGCGCTGCTCGCGAACGGCAGCCCAGGGCCGCATCAGACCGAAGGTAATCATCGAGACAAGGAAGTTCGACAGGATGATCCAGAAATAGCGGAGACGGCCCATGTCGGAGAACAGACGATGACGACCGTCGAACACGGTTGCATTCAGGACGACGTTGCGTACGCCGACGCGGTAGAAGATGCCACCGATCGCGAAGAAGACGAAGAACGGGATCATCACGCCGTAGATCGCCATGACGATCTGAACCTGATCCATACTTCCGTCCATGACGGAGGAGAAGCTCGCAAGCCCGACCAAACCTGCAATGGCAACGCCGATCAGCACAAGAACAAACGCCGGGATCCAGACGCGGTAGAGTGCGCCGACCTTCGGATCGCTTTCCAGCGCACGGTCGCCGTAGCGGATGTTGTTGAGGATGTAGCGATAAAGCCAGCGGCTGGCGAAGGGTGCAAGCAGTCCGAGCGACAGGGTGGCAACAAGGCTGCCAACGATAATGGCAAAGAACGCGCCGCCGACCTTGCCGACGAAATCGAAGCGAATGTTGCGATAGCTGGTGACGCGGGCATTGAAGCGCAGGCTGCGCATCACGATCCAAGGCAGGGCGGCAAACATCAGCAAAGCCAGAATGATGCCGGCAATCGGATAGAACTGCAGCGCAATGTTGTAGAAGGCGAGATAGCCGATGACGATACCGCGACCGATCAGGATCTGCAGACCCTTGGCATGATAGTCAAACGAATGGCCGTCGAAAAAGGTGTTGCCGTAGAAGTAGCGGTTGCGACGAACCTTTGCCCAGGCAGAATAGATACCGACTGTCACGATCGTCAGGAGTATGTTGACGATCCAGATGCCGAAATACTCCTTGGCATTGCCTCGGAATTCACCGCGATTGAGGATCGCGGTTGACGTTGTTGCAGCTGGCTGCATGAAAAGAACCTCTCATCTGATCACTATACGCGACGTCATCGCTCCCCCGATCACGACGTCCGCATCCTATCATCATGCAGATGGAACAATCTCAAGTGACGTCTGACACGCCATCCATCGCAAATTTATAAATTATTAAGGTCAAAGACTGCGGCGGCAGCAACGCCGCCGCCCCAGGTCATCGCTTTCGATTGCCTGATTTCCATCACTTCATCGTCGACACGACGAATTCGGCGCCATCCTTGATGCCCGCCCGACGCCT
>NZ_STGV01000004.1 GCF_004912165.1 Peteryoungia ipomoeae
GACATCCCATTGATTTTATGCAGTGTTTTGAATGGGTGCCGTTGGATGGTCTCAAAGGGGACCGCTTTGAGGTTTCTGCCTCCCTGGCTCCATAGGCTTGTTCGCCTTGCGTGGGAGCGCGTCGGCTGGCTAGTGTCGGCGTGCACTTAGGGGAGAGTTAGACCATGCGGATTCTTGATCGTGACGCCACCGAACAGGCGCTGCCTTGGCAGTCGCTCATTGATGCGTTGGAGCAGATGTTTGTTGGCGATTGCGTCATGCCGGTTCGCCACCACCACGCGGTAGAGGTCCCAGGCGAAACGGCTGCGACGCTGCTGCTGATGCCTGCCTGGACGCCTGGGATCTATATAGGGGTGAAACTGGTCACCGTTTTTCCGGACAATCATCTTCGCGGCCTGCCCGCGGTTTCCGGCGGCTATCTCCTGTCCTCCGGCAAAACCGGGGCGCTGCTTGCCCTGATCGACGGTGGAGAATTGACGGCACGACGCACGGCTGCGGCATCGGCGCTTGCGGCGCGTTGCCTCTCCAGGGAGGATGCCAGTCATCTGCTGGTGGTTGGCACCGGCCGGCTCGCACTCAATCTTATCGAGGCGCATTGCGAAGCTCGGGCAATCTCGCGCATTTCGGTCTGGGGTCGCTCCGCCGCCAAGGCACAGGCACTTGCGGCGGAAGCCCGGGCTAAGGGGTTTGAGGCAGACGCCGTCGTCGATCTTGAAGGAACAGCGCGCGCTGCGGATATCATCAGCTGTGCCACACTCTCCAGCGAACCCCTGATTCAAGGTGCCTGGCTGAAGCCGGGTTGCCATCTCGATTTGATCGGCGCCTTCAACGCGACCATGCGGGAGAGTGACGATCTCGCGATGCAAAGAGCGAGGATCTTTGTCGACACCCGCAGCGGCGCACTTGGAGAGGCCGGCGACATTCTGCAGGCTCTGCAATCGGGCGCGATCACGCCGGATGCCATTCTGGGCGATATGAAAGAGCTTCTGCTGGGCAAGGTCCAAGGTCGACAGTCGAGCGATGACATTACGCTCTTCAAGTCGGTCGGTGCGGCGCTTGAAGATCTGGCCGGAGCGATACTTGCTTATGAACGAACGGTTCAGCCGGATCCTTCCACAACGCCATGAGCAAGGAATTTCCCGATCTCCCGTCTCTGCCCATCCGCGAAAAGCTGGGAGAGATCACTCGTCATCTAGAGCAAGGCAACAGGCTTGTGCTTTCCGCGCCTCCCGGGGCTGGCAAGACCACGCTCGTTCCCCTTGCCCTGCTCAAGAGCGCATGGCGCGATGATCAGAAAATTATCTTGCTTGAGCCTCGACGGCTTGCAGCCCGCGCTGCGGCTGGCCGGATGGCCTCGCTTCTGGGTGAGACGGTGGGAGAAACCGTCGGTTACCGCATCCGGCTCGATACGCGCATTTCTGCAAAGACCCGCATCGAGGTCGTGACGGAAGGTGTTTTCGCCAGAATGATCTTGGCGGATCCTGAACTCTCGGGCATTGCGGCGGTTCTCTTTGACGAGTTTCACGAGCGATCGCTCGATGCTGATCTTGGCCTGGCCCTCTCCCTCGACACCCAGGGAGCACTGCGACCTGACCTTCGACTGATGGTGATGTCGGCGACCCTCGATATTGCGGGCGTTGTGCGACTGCTTGGCGATGTTCCTGTCGTGAAGAGCGACGGGCGCACGCATCCGGTTGAAATCCGTTATAGGGATCGAGGGGGTCTCGAACGCATAGAGGACGCCGTAGTCTCCGCAATCGCGGAGGTTATCCAACAGGAACAGGGGTCGGTCCTCGCCTTTCTTCCAGGCCAGGGCGAAATTCGCAAGGTGGCAGAGCGACTCGAGGGACTGCTTCCCGGCGACGTCGCTGTCGCGCCGCTCTACGGCAATCTCGATCAGGCCGAACAGAATGCGGCCATCCAGCCCTGCCGTTCCGGCAAGCGCAAAGTGGTGCTGGCGACCTCGATTGCCGAGACATCCATCACGATCGACGGAGTGCGTGTCGTGATTGACAGCGGCTTGCAGCGACTGCCGGTCTTTGAGCCGTCAACCGGCATTACCCGGCTCGAAACCGTACGCGTCTCGCGCGCTTCCGCCGATCAGCGTGCAGGTCGTGCCGGGCGTACCGAACCGGGGATCGCAGTTCGGCTTTGGCATGCCGGGCAGACTGCGGCCTTGCCGGCGCAGACGCCGCCAGAAATTCTCGCGACCGATTTGACCGGTTTTCTGCTCGATCTTGCCCTCTGGGGCGTGCACGATCCGGCTTCGCTTTCGCTGCTGGATCAGCCGCCGGGGCCGGCGCTTGCGGAGGCGCGCGAGCTCTTGATGCGTCTCGGCGCCCTTGATCAGCATGGGCACCTGACCAGGTATGGCCGCCGGATGCGCGACCTGGGGCTTCCCACGCGACTTGCAGCCATGGTGCTTGCGGCAGCAGGGGAAGGCAAGGCAGAGGCCGCAGTGGAATTGGCCGTGGTCATGAGTGAAACTGGTTTGGGCGGACCCGATATCGATCTCGAGGAGCGTTTGCGGCGCTTCCGCCGCGATGGCAGCGAGCGCGCCAAGGCATCCCGCCGCTGGGCCGCGCGGATTGCGGCTCAAGCTGTGGGAGAAACATCGGCCGCAACCTCAGAGTCCGACGAGCTTCCCGGCCCGCTGTTGCTTCGTGCATTTCCAGACAGGATTGCAAAACAACGTGGAGGGCGTGGCCGGTTTGTACTGGCCAATGGCCGTGGTGCTGAAATCGCAGAGACCGAGCGTCTCGCCGGAGCTGCAATGCTTGTGGTCGCAGATCTCACCGGCAGGGCACAACGCGCCAGAATTCTTGCGGCTGCCGAAATCTCGCTGGAGCAGATCCAGCAACACATGCCAGACCTGATAGAACAGCAGGATGAGACTGGCTTCGACTTGGCCTCGCGAGAGGTTCGAGCGCGGCGGACTACCCGTATCGGCGCCATTGTCCTTGAGAACGCGCCCTTACCAAAGCCCAAAGGAGAGGCAGCAGCCCTTGCACTGGCAAAGGGTGTCGCTCAGCTTGGTCCGGGATGCCTGCCTTTTTCCAAAGCGAGCCGACAGTTTCGTCAGCGATTGGCGTTCCTGCATCGCACGCTCGGGGAGCCCTGGCCCGATGTCAGCGATGCGGCCCTCTTGGCCGGTCTGCAAGACTGGTTTGTTCCCTTTCAAAGCGGCGTCGGAAGTCTGTCCGATATCTCCCCCGACAGCCTGCAAGCCGGATTGGCATCGCTCGTTCCGCATGGCCTGTCGCGCGATCTCGCAGCTCTCGTGCCGACGCACTTTACCGCCCCAACAGGGCAATCCCATCCGATTCACTACGAAGGCGATGAGCCGGTTCTGCAGATTCGTGTTCAGGAACTCTTCGGTTTGAAGGTTCATCCCACGATCGGCGGCGGCAAACTGCCGCTGCTGCTGGAGTTGACGTCGCCGGCTCACAGGCCCATCCAGACGACCAGGGATCTTCCCGGTTTCTGGAGTGGCTCGTGGAAGGACGTTCGGGCAGAGATGCGCGGGCGCTATCCGAAACACCCCTGGCCGGAGGATCCCGCTTCTGCGACGCCAACGCATCGTGCCAAGCCGCGCGGCACATAATGAAAGGACAGACTTCAATGGGCACGGATCTCGCCGCCAAATTCGAGCCTTCAAGCCGTAGGCTTCGCCTCGAGACGCTCATCCGCTTGCGGTGGGTCGCCGTTGCAGGCCAGCTGGTGACCGTGCTGCTTGTAGCGTTCTGGTTCGAGTTTTCGCTCCCGTTGGCGGCATGCCTTGGTCTGATTTCTGCGCTGGCCGCGGCCAATACCGTGCTCTGGCTGCGTTTTCCGGCGACCTATCGATTGGAACCCTTTGCTGCTTTTGCCGTGTTGTCGCTTGATCTGTTCCAGATGGGCGCGCTGCTCTTCATTACAGGTGGCCTTAGCAACCCGTTTGCACCTTTGATCTGTATTCCTGTGATCATATCCTTCGCCTCACAGCCCACTCGCCATTCAATCGCGCTTTTTGTCACAGCACTTGCCTTTATCACGCTGCTTGCCTTCACCACCTCGCCTCTTCCCTGGTTCGAGGGTCAGGCCTTGACCGTCCACCCGTTGCTGCAGCTCGGCATGTGGTGCTCGATTGTCTCGATGATGGCGTTTGCCGCCTTCTATGCCTATCGTGTCTCCCGCGAATCCAGCCTGCTCGCCGATGCATTGACCGCCACAGAGCTCATCCTTCAGCGCGAAAAGCACCTGCACCAGCTCGATGGGCTAGCAGCGGCTGCGGCGCATGAGCTTGGGACACCTCTGGCCACCATCAGCGTCGTTGCCAAGGAAATGGAGCGTGAGCTCGGACAGGACGAGCGTTACCGGGAAGATGTGCAGTTGTTGCGGAGCCAGAGCGAGCGCTGCCGCGACATCCTTCGGCGTCTGACGACACTGGCTAATGAAGACGAGGCGCATATGCGCCAGTTGCCTCTGTCATCCATGATCGAGGAAGTCATCGCACCGCAACGCGAATTTGGCGTAGAGATTGAGTTGATCGAACAGAGCGACCGATCCGAAGAGCCTGTCGGCATTCGCAATCCCGGCATCCTCTATGGCCTTGGAAATCTTTTGGAGAATGCGGTAGACTACGCTCGCTCGAAGGTCACGGTCAGTACCGAACACTCCCCCACCCATGTGCGCGTGACGATTGCCGATGACGGTGAAGGTTTTGCACCCGGTGTGTTGCAGCGTATCGGAGACCCCTATGTCACCGATCGCCAGCAAAACGCGCGCGCTGGAGGCCTAGGACTGGGGCTTTTCATTGCCAAGACCCTGCTTGAGAGATCCGGCGCCTCGCTGCGCTTCGAAAACGGCGAAGCGCCCGGGACTGGTGCCCGCGTTCTCGTGACCTGGGCGCGCGCCGACATGGAGGGCGGTGCCCCTTAGTGCTTTACCTTCGTGCCATTCGCACCATATAGAGCAATGGCGATACGGTAGAACAATTCCAGGGTACGCAGTATGACAACGACTTTCTCCGGGACTGCCACAAGCAACACATCTTCTCGCGAGAACGCGGAGGCTTTGGGTGAAGACCCTTCGCTGCTGATCGTTGACGACGACGCACCGTTTTTGCGGCGGCTGGCGCGCGCCATGGAGACACGCGGTTTCAAGGTCGATCTGGCGGAATCCGTCGCTGAAGGAATCGCAAAAGCGCGCCACGCGCCTCCCAGCTATGCTGTGGTCGATCTTCGCCTCGGCGATGGCAATGGCCTGGATGTGATCGAGGCAATTCGGGAAAAACGCGACGATACGCGGATCATTGTCTTGACCGGCTACGGCAACATCGCGACCGCCGTCACAGCGGTCAAGCTTGGCGCGCTCGACTATCTGTCGAAACCTGCCGATGCGGACGACATCTTTCTGGCTCTCACCCAGCGGCCCGGTGAGAAAGCGGAAGTTCCCGAAAATCCGATGTCAGCGGACCGCGTACGCTGGGAGCACATTCAGCGAGTGTACGAAAGCTGTGAGCGCAATGTCTCGGAGACGGCACGTCGGTTGAACATGCACAGGCGCACGCTGCAGCGTATCCTTGCCAAACGTGCGCCGCGCTGACTTTCAGGAAAATGGGCGAGCGGAGATTTCTGCCTGCATCAGGCGTTGCGTCGCAACCCTTGCATAGGTCAGCGTAATCGATTTTCGCGTGGCCGGTGCAAGGCGATGCTCGGGGGCTTCGCGCGACAAATGTGCGCCATATCCGTCCGAAACAATCAGGCCGCAATCCGGCGGGAAGATGTCTTCCGGCACACCTGGATGCGTGGCGAAAAAGAGCCGGTCACAATAGTTGCGGTATTCCGGCCATTTCCTGTCGACACGGAAATCCTCGATCGATGACTTGATCTCGATAATCCAAATCTCGCCCTTGCTTGACAGTGTCACAAGATCGGCGCGGCGTCCGTTCGCCAGGGTAAGCTCTGGCAGGAGCGCCAATCCCATGTTGGAAAAGAGAACTTGCACACCACGCCGAATCAGGACGGCACGATCCGACTGGCGGCCGTCAATTAACGGATTGCTAACCCCGATCGAAACTATCGTCATGGATAGAGTCCCCTTCCCCACATCAGCATGTTGCAAAAAAGCAATGCGCCGTCACTTTGCTGGCTGGCCTGGGTTTTGGTGACAGATGACACTTGCCTGTCTGCCGTTAATCCAAAATAAACCATAATCAAAGATGGTCACCGAGCCATTTCCCATCACACTTCAAGAGCTTTCACATGCGCTTCCGCACACTCTCGACCGCGCTTGCCTTCACACTGACAATCGGCCTTGCAGGCTGCACCACGACCTCCGGTGACAACAAGGAAGTCGCCGAGACGACGAAGGTGCAGATCTTCAGCGACTCCTACGGGAAGGTCACGGATGCAGGATTTGCTCTGCCGTCAATTCCAGTCGAAAAGCTTGATAAGAAGTATCATCGACAGATTGTCGATTATAAGACGAGTGAGAAGCCCGGCACAATCGTTGTCAACACGCGCGAACGCTTCCTCTACTATGTTCTGCCGCGCGGCAAGGCTGTCCGTTACGGTATCGGCGTTGGCAAACAGGGATTTGCTTGGGGCGGCGAGGCCTATATCGCTTGGAAGCAGGCCTGGCCGACCTGGCATCCACCGAAGGAAATGGCCGAGCGGAAGCCGGATGTCGCGAAATATGTCGAGAAGGGCATGGAGCCGGGTCTGACGAATCCCCTTGGCGCGCGCGCGCTGTATCTCTTCAATGAAAAGGGTCAGGATACCCTTTTCCGTCTGCATGGCACACCGGAATGGCGCTCCATTGGTACGGCCGCATCCTCGGGCTGCATCCGTCTGATGAATCAGGATATCATTGACCTCTACGACCGCGTGAAGCCGGGCCGTGGCACCAAGGTCATCGTGCAGCAGTAAGCGCTGAATTTAAATAGCAAGCATTGCAAAAGCCGCCGGCATTACCGGCGGCTATTCTGTTGCCGAGTTCAGAATGCTATGTCAGGCGGCGAGGCTCGCCTTCCGCTGCAGGCGGCGGCGGTGGAGAACAGGCTCCGTATATCCGTTGGGCTGCTCACGTCCTTTCAGGACCAACTCAAGTGCGGCCTGAAAGGCGATTGATGCCTCGAAATCTGCGGCCATCGAGCGATAGGCGGGATCAGCGGCATTCTGGCCATCCACAACGATTGCCATTCGCTTCATTGTTTCGACAACCTGGGCCTCCGAGACGATCCCGTGATGGAGCCAGTTGGCGATATGCTGCGCCGAAATGCGAAGCGTTGCGCGGTCTTCCATAAGGCCGACATTATTGATGTCCGGCACCTTCGAGCATCCGATGCCCTGATCGACCCAGCGGACGACGTAGCCGAGAATCCCTTGCGCGTTATTGTCCAGTTCGCGCTGGATTTCGTCTGCCGTCCAGTTCGGGCGACTAGCGACCGGAACCGACAGGATATCGGAGAGCGATGCCCTAGGGCGGGTAGCAAGCGTCTTTTGAACAGCTGCAACATTGACGCTGTGGTAATGCGTGGCATGCAGCGTGGCCGCGGTCGGAGACGGAACCCAGGCCGTGTTCGCGCCGGCCTTCGGATGTCCGATCTTCTGTTCCAGCATCGCTGCCATCAAATCTGGCATTGCCCACATACCCTTGCCAATCTGGGCATGTCCGGAAAGCCCGCATTCGAGCCCGATATCGACATTCCAGTTTTCATAAGCAGTGATCCAGGCTGCCTGCTTCATGTCGCCCTTACGGATCATCGGGCCTGCTTCCATCGAGGTGTGCATCTCATCGCCCGTACGGTCGAGAAAGCCCGTGTTGATGAAGACGACGCGCTCACGTGCGGAGCGAATGCATTCCTTGAGGTTGACCGTGGTTCGGCGCTCCTCGTCCATAATGCCCATTTTGATGGTGTTCGGCGCCATGCCAAGCAATGCTTCGACGCGCGAGAAGATTTCACAGGCAAAGGCGACTTCTTCCGGCCCGTGCATTTTGGGTTTGACCACATACATCGAGCCCGCCCGCGAATTCTTCCGCCGGCCATTGGCGCCAATATCATGCAGGGCGATTAGCGCGGTGATGGCGCCATCCATAATGCCCTCCGGCACAGGATCGCCTTCCCGATCGAGGATCGCGGGATTGGTCATCAGATGGCCGACATTGCGAACGAGCATCAGCGAACGACCGGGTAATGTGCTCTCTTCTCCATTCGGACCGATGAAGGTGCGGTCATCCGCCAGGGCGCGAGTGAAGGTCTTTCCGCCCTTGGTCACTTCTTCTGTCAGATCGCCCTTCATCAGTCCCAGCCAGTTGGCATAGACGACAACTTTATCCTCCGCATCGACAGCAGCGACAGAATCCTCGCAGTCCATGATGGTGGTGACAGCCGATTCCAGCCTGACGTCGTTGATGCCAGCGGGATCATCCCGGCCTATGGTACCGGCACGATCGACAACGAGTTCGATATGGAGCCCGTTTTTGCGCAGAAGAAGTGCTTCCGGCTGCTCCGATGCCCCATGATATCCAGCAAATTGCATGGGATCCGCGAGGCCGGTCAGCGATCCGTCAGTGAGCGTAACAGCAAGCGCGCCGTCTTGAATAGAGAGATCAGTGACTGAGGCCCAGGCGCCGGCAGCCAGGGGCGCTGAGCGATCGAGGAAATCACGTGCCCAGGCAATGACCTTGTGGCCGCGCGTGGGATTGTAGCTTCCGCCCTTGGCTTCCTCGCCATCATCCGAAATCGCATCGGTGCCGTAGAGTGCATCGTAGAGCGACCCCCAGCGGGCATTGGCTGCGTTTAGCGCATAGCGCGCGTTCATGACGGGAACGACGAGTTGGGGGCCGGCAATGGTTGCGATTTCAGGATCGACATTGGTCGTTTCGATCTTGAACTCCGGTCCTTCCGGCAGGATGTATCCAATCTCCCTGAGAAAAGCCTCATAGGCCTTAAGGTCGATCGGTGCGCCATTTTGCCGATACCAGCCGTCTAGCTTTCTCTGAAATTCGTCGCGCTTTGTCAGCAGGGCTTTATTCTTCGGCGCGAGGTCATGGATGATTGATGACAAGCCAGCAAAAAACGTGTCGGGATCGACGCCAGTGCCCGGGATGGCCTGGACGACGATGAAATCGTGAAGCCCTTTGTCAATCGATAGACCGTTTTCCTGTACGTAAGCCATTGTCGCTCCTCGCTCTCTGAGTTCTTCACAGTCATCCCCGCGGAGGGTTTACAGTCAATCCGGCACAAATGCGAAAGATTGTTTCCATAACAGAAACTATGAATCTCGAGCGTGCCGAGGCCTACCACTGGCGGTGGCCGTCAGCCGCGCTTCGATAAGGCGCCTTCGTCCTTCAATTTCAGGTGCTTCAATGTGCTCGACAAGATGAAGTGAAACGTCAAGGGCGCCATTCGCTTCTGCCCGTTGGGTCGCGAGGTGAGAAGCACGCTTGCGAGCGATCTGAAGGGCTTCCTCCTCATCTGTGAATCGGTCTGTTGTGCCATCCCCGGAGAGAATGTAGATGCCCTCTTCCGGTGACGATATCAGCAAGGTGGCGCTGGTGCGGACCTGCCCCACCACAGCACCAATCGCGTTGGCGACATCGGCATCGGCTGGAATGCTGCAAACAGCACCAAGCATGTCGGCGATTGCCGGATAATAGACACCGGCGGAGGCACCGAGGCCTATCAAGGGACGATCAAGCGACACGCTGAGGCGAGTGATGCCACTGCTGCGGGTCAGCGCGCGGTCCAGCAAGGTGGATTTCGCCGGATCGATTTCCGCCAATCCGTCTTCAGCCAATGTCGATGCCAGAATGACCTCGGCGGACTGTCGGGTCAGGCGGGCGATGATGCTCTCCGCCATTTTTTGCGGGGATGCGGCAATCGGCTTGCCTGAGCCGTCCTTGCGGCGGATTGCGAGCAGCGTTCCAAGTTCGGCGGCTTTCGTATCCCACTGCGCCTGCCGCCCAAGGACATGCATTGCGTCCGATGGGGTCAGACCGCAAATATGCACCAAGCCTCTTGCGACCAGACGATCAAGCGTCGCGACCTGCTGCGTAACGGTAATCAACTGGTCAAGCGGCATCGGCTCTGACCCAAGTCGAGCAAACAGGCTTGCTTCCTGCGGCTGCAGCCCGGCTGCAAGGGCATCCGGCATCCCGGTTTTGACGGCAAATCGACCGTCCCAGCGGCCAAGGAAACTCGCGCGCAATTGACGTTCCAGATGCGAGACAATCACTTCGCCGTGCAAAGCACCGGCAAGGCTCAAGGGGATGAGCCGGCGCGGGCCGAGGTCGATGCGCCCTTGCAGGCCTCGGTCATCGATCCTGACCTCTGAATCTCCTCCGAGTCCAAACGTGCGCATGGCCACCGCCTCGACCATCGTACGGTATCCGCCGACGACAGCACCGTCGCCATCAAGCCTTGGCAAGCCATCTTCCATCACGGCAACATCCGTCGTCGTACCGCCAATGTCGGATACCACCGCATGGGCATGTCCGGTGAGATGGCGCGCACCCACAAGGCTTGCGGCCGGGCCGGATAGGATGGTTTCAATGGGCCGCAAGCGTGCCTCGGCTGCGGCAATCAGGGCACCGTCACCCCGGACCACCATGAGTGGCGCGCCGATGCCGCGATGGGCCAGATAGCGCTCCGCCGACCCTATCAGCCGATCAATCATGGCGACCAGACGTGCATTGAGGAGTGTCGTCAAGGCACGACGCGGTCCGCCGAGTTTTGACGAAAGTTCATGACTGCAGGTAACGGGCAGGCCTGTTCGCGCCCGGATGAGATCGCGCACCCGGATTTCGTGGCTGGAATTGCGCACGGCAAAATAGCCTGCAACGGCGAAGGACGACACTGATTGGCCAAGCACCTTGAGGGCTTCTTCAAGCGAGCCGATGTCCAGAGGCGTTTCGTTGCCGTGAACATCGTGCCCCCCGGCGATGAAGATCACGGGATCGGAGCCAAGAGCGTCTGCGAGACCGTCGCGTTTCAGATCTTCTGGGCCAAAGCCGATCATGACGAGAGCGGCTCGTCCGCCTTGTCCTTCCACCAGGGCATTTGTGGCGAGGGTGGTCGACAACGAGACTAGTCCTATGTCGTCAGGACCAATGCGGGATGCTGTCAGCACATTCTCAAATGCTTCGGAAATCCCCACAGCAAGATCGTGACGCGTCGTCAGTGCCTTGGCCTTGGCAACCAATCCTGTCGTTTCGCTGTAGATGACGGCATCGGTATAGGTGCCACCGGTATCGATACCCAGCATAAAATCCGCAGACACGCTCTTCCCCGCATGAAAATCCTTACGCGCAGTTATGCATGGGGTTGGTGCCGGTTTCCAGCGCAGTCGCGTCGACTTGATGCCGGTTTTAGAGCCGGCGCGCTGTGACCCGCATCGGAAGCCCGCCGGCAGGTTGAGTGGTCAGCTTCTGAACCGGCCATGGGTTGGTGTCCGGCGTTACGTCAAACCGGTAGCTGCGCATCAGAACGGCTAGAGCGATGACAGCTTCCTGCAAGGCGAATGTCGCGCCGATGCAGACGCGCGGTCCAGCGCCAAAGGGAAGATACTGAAAGCGACCGATCTCCTCACGGTTCTCCGGCAGAAAACGGCTGGGATCGAAGACGCGCGGACTTTCCCAATAAAGCTCGTGGCGATGGAGCGTCCACGGCATCACCAACACCGTGGTCCCCTTGGCGATCTCCACCACCGTGCCATCGGCGGCAACGTAGCGATCGTCAGCAACAGCATCCCGATTGATGGAGGGAGCCGGCGGATAAAGCCGCATGCCTTCTTCAAAGGCCGCCCGTACATTCGGCATACGGTCCAGCCAGTCAACGGGATCTGCGCCCTCCGACAGGACGGCATCAATTTCCTCTTCCATGGCGGCACGAACATCCGGTGAATGGGCAACACAATAGAGTGTCCATGCCAATGCCCGGGCCGTTGTCTCATGCCCTGCCCCGATAAAGGTCAGGATATTGTCTTCGATTTCTGTAGCCGTGAGGCCGTCGGGTCGCTCCAATTCCAACATCAGCGTCAGAAAATCGTCAGGCGCACTATCGCGATCCCTTTCCATGACGTGGCGGCGCTGATCCATCGTCTGCCGAACAATGGCGCGAAATTTCTTCAAGACGCTGGCCCCGCGGATACGCGTCAGACGCGGTAGCCATTTGGGTGCACGCAACAAATCGAGTGGATCGATACGGCCCATGGAGTGCAGCAAGTCTTCGACATCATGGGCAAAATCGCCTTGTTCGGAGACGATTCCACCAGAAAACAGGGTCTCCGACAGGATCGCAAAGGTCAGGTCTGTCATATCGACCGCAATATCTCGGACCACACCGCTATCGTCAGAGACATAGCGAATGGCAAAAAGTTCGGACTGTTCACGCATCTGCCGGGAAAAGCTGCGGGCATGGCGAGGTGTGAACACGGGCGCCATGGCTTTGCGCGATCGTTTCCAGATCGGGCCTTCAGCCGTCAGCAAGCCGTCGCGCAGGATCGGCCGCAAGACCAGCTGGCGGATTTCCGACATCTCATAATTTGCAGCATTGTCGACCAGCACATGGCGAATGAGGCCTGGATCATTTGCAATGATCGTCGTCTGGCCAAAGAAGCGCGTAACGATCCACGGCCAAGTATAGGACGGCAGCCCCCACAGCTCGAGGGGATTGCGCAAGACGGTACGAATGATCTCGAGCCGGCTTGGCGGTATCGTCCGCGGAATCGGTGCCGGCGGTTCGAACCGTGCACGCTTCACTTTTGCATCCATGCCATGTCTCCAGGGAGCAAAACGCTCCCGAGGAGTTAGAGCAGACCCTTGAGGTCGTCCAGTCGATCGTTGATCAGCCAGCCGTAATAGTTTTCTTCCGGCCAGGCCGATCCACCACCTGCGCGCTTGGCAGCCAGTGCACGCGCCCTCTGCTGGGAACCTCCGATGTTGAAGAGCGTCGCCGTCAATCCGGGATTGTTGGAGATATCCACGTTGGCAATCTGCTTGTAGTCATCGATGGATTTGCGGATGACGGCGGCCATAAAGGCCAGCGAAATATCCGGATCCATGATTGCCTTGTAGACACCGGCAGCATCCTTTTCATCAAGCTTCTTGTAGCCGGATTTCTGGTTGACTAGATCCGACAGCATCAGCGCTGTCAGAGGATTGATCTGACCGAGGCCGAAAGTCTGGCCCGCGTAAAATGGCTGGAAGAACACTGCGCTGAAGCGATTGTTCGGGTAGGATTGACCACCCACCGTCTTGCCGCGAAATGTCGCCTCCCACACCTGTTCCCGGCAGGTCCAGAGCCGGTAGGAGTCGGACAGGCCGTTGCAGCTGGAAAATTCCGGCCGGGCCACGAATTCTGAAACGCTTTCATTGTCATGGGCAAAGCGGAAGCTGTTCCCAGCATAAGACGCTGCCTTGACGTAGTAACTTTGCAGGCTGTCATAGGCATCGACGTTATAGGTGTGCTCGCCAACAATCGCCCCGATCATGTGCACCGGAGCAATGCCATAGTCGGCGGCAGTCTTCTTGATCTTACCAATCAGCGCTTTGTCGTTGCGCAGGAGATCGAGAACCTTCTCGTATTTGACATCGAATGATGTCTTGCCGGCCTTCGTGCGACGCACCGAGGCGCCGGGAACCGCTGGCTGCTCAGCATGACGATTGCCGGGCGGGACGGCCTGGGCTCCAATGGCCGTCTGGGTAAGTCCGGCCTGAAGCCCGACGAGCAGAAGAAGGATTTTCGAAAATCGATGCACGTTCCACAATCCTGGACAGGGCCAATCACGGGGATGATCTGCAGAGGTCGAATGGCCGTTTTGTGACGGCATTCCATACATAAGCAAGGGCTGGATTGTCGACACGACCAGCCCTCACTTTCCTGGCACCCCTTTTGGAAAGTGACCGGTAGATGCACAAAGATCACAGAATGTAGCGACTGAGATCCGTGTCCGACGCGAGATCGCCGACATGCTGCTGAACATAGGCCCTGTCAACCATGACATCCTGGCCGCTGCGATCGGGCGCATGGAACGAGACCTCATCCAAGACCCGCTCCATCACCGTCTGCAGCCTGCGGGCGCCAATGTTTTCGACTGACTCGTTTAGCTGAACGGCAACATCAGCCAGAGCGTCAATCGCATCCTCGGTGAAATCGAGGTTCAAGTCTTCGGTCGCCATAAGGGCCTTGTACTGCCGAATAAGGCTTGCCTCGGTTTCCGTGAGGATGCGTCTGAAGTCTTCCTTCGACAGCGGTTTCAACTCGACACGAATGGGAAGACGACCCTGCAATTCCGGCAGGAGGTCGGACGGCTTGGAGACGTGGAACGCACCGGATGCGATAAAGAGAACGTGGTCGGTCTTGACCGGACCGTACTTGGTCGAAACCGTCGTCCCCTCAACAAGCGGCAGCAAATCGCGCTGTACGCCTTCGCGGGAAACGCCAGCGCCCATGGCTCCTTCGCGTGCTGCGATCTTGTCAATTTCGTCCAGGAAGACAATCCCATCGTTTTCGACCGACCGCACGGCTTCCCGCTGGATGACCTCGTTGTCGATCAATTTATCGGACTCATCACGGATGAGATCATCGTACGAGGCTTTTACGGTGGTACGGACTTTCTTGGTGCGATTGCCCATTTTACCGAACATTTCCGAGATATTGAGGATGCCGACATTGCCTCCCTGCATGCCCGGAATCTCAAAACCCGGCATGCCGGAGCCGCTATCGGCCACCTCGATGTCGATTTCCTTGTCGTCGAGTTGGCCGTCGCGCAGCTTCTTGCGGAAGCTGTCACGCGTTGCGGGCGATGCCGTCGCACCCACCAGAGCGTCAAGGACCCTCTCTTCGGCAAGAGCATGGGCCTTGGCCTGAACCTCCTGGCGCTTGCGATCGCGAACCAGCGTGATCCCGACTTCCACCAGGTCTCGAATGATCTGCTCCACGTCACGACCGACATAGCCGACCTCTGTGAACTTCGTCGCCTCGACCTTGATGAAGGGCGCGCCTGCGAGCTTCGCCAGGCGGCGGGAAATCTCCGTCTTGCCGACGCCGGTCGGGCCGATCATCAGAATGTTCTTCGGCATCACTTCGTCACGGAGATCTTCCGGAAGCTGCTGCCGACGCCAGCGGTTGCGCAGAGCAATCGCGACGGCACGCTTGGCATCGTGCTGACCAATGATATGTCGGTCGAGTTCGGAAACGATCTCGCGCGGGGAAAAATTCGTCATTTGACTTGCTCCTGGCGATGCGGCGGCGCACGCGCATCGAATTGAGTTCAGCCTGCCTGCAAGGTTCACGGCCTGCTGTGGCCGCTAGTCCACTCAGGCAGCGTCGAACGTTTCGACGACCATGTTGGTGTTGGTATAAACGCAAATTTCACCGGCAATGGTGAGTGCGCGTGTGGCGATGTCTTCGGCAGGCGTATCCGTATCCATCAGCGCGCGTGCAGCCGCATAGGCAAAATTGCCGCCCGAGCCGATTGCTATCGTGCCATGTTCTGGTTCAAGAACGTCGCCATTGCCGGTAATTGCCAGTGTGATGGTCTTGTCGGCGACCAGCATCATCGCTTCGAGATTGCGCAAGTATTTGTCTGTGCGCCAATCCTTGGCGAGCTCAACGGCCGCCCGCATCAACTGGCCGGGATACTGTTCGAGCTTCTTTTCCAGCCGGTCCAGGAGCGTGAAGGCATCCGCAGTTGCCCCCGCAAAACCGGCGATCACATCGCCATTCTTGCCGATGCGGCGAACCTTGCGGGCATTGCCCTTCATCACGGTCTGGCCAAGGCTCACCTGGCCATCACCAGCCATCACCACCTTGCCGCCCTTGCGTACGGTAATAATCGTTGTCATCCGTCACCTGTTCGCCTGCCTGCGCAGGCCCTCTAGCAAGCGGCATCGCCGCTCTTTTGTCGAAACCTATGTAAGTGGCCTTCGGTCGATTGCAATCTGGTGCAGGCGCGGTCAGTCCGCTTTGCGGCAACGCAATGTAACTTCTGGATATTTCTGCGCTTGGCTGATAAGGGAGGGCCAATAGTCCGATGGAGCAGCCAAATGGCCGAGCGTAAAGGCGAAATTTCCCGCAAAACCAACGAAACGTCGGTTGCCGTTTCCGTCCATATCGACGGCAACGGAACGGGCAAGATCTCGACCGGTGTAGGCTTTTTCGATCATATGCTTGACCAGCTTTGCCGTCATTCCCTGATCGACATGGAGATCGAGGTGAAGGGTGATCTTCACATTGACGATCACCACACCGTCGAAGACACGGGTATCGCACTTGGGCAGGCCCTTTCCAAGGCACTTGGTGACCGCAAGGGGATCACGCGTTACGCCTCCATCGATCTTGCCATGGACGAGACGATGACCAAGGCAGCAATCGATGTCTCCGGCCGACCGTTCCTGGTTTGGAACGTCAATTTCAGCGCGCCTAAAATCGGCACATTCGATACCGAACTGGTGCGGGAGTTCTTCCAGGCCTTTGCGCAGAATGCCGGCATCACGCTGCATGTTCTCAATCACTATGGTGCCAACAACCATCATATTGCTGAGACCTGCTTCAAGGCTGTGGCCCGTGCTATTCGGACGGCAACAGAGATTGATGCGCGACAGGCCAACCGCGTTCCCTCCACCAAGGGTAGCTTGGTTTAAGGTAGATCTCCGACGGAAGGATGCCACTTTGCTCCGACCGATTTGATATCGGGGTCGTTGAGCTGAAAGGACAAGACTATGCGTGTGGCAATCATCGACTATGGTTCGGGCAATCTGCGCTCTGCTACCAAGGCCTTTGAGCGAGCAGCCCGTGAAGCGGGCGTGGATGCTGAAATAGAACTGACCGATAAAGCGGAGCGCGTTGCCACTGCCGACCGCATCGTTCTCCCGGGCGTCGGCGCATATGCTGACTGCCGCAAGGGCCTCGATGCCGTCTCCGGCATGCATGACGCCATCGCTGAAGCTGTCGAACTGAAAGCACGCCCGTTTTTCGGGATTTGCGTCGGCATGCAGCTCATGTCGTCGCGCGGGCTTGAGAAGACCGTGACCGAAGGCTTCGGGTGGATCAAGGGCGATGTGGTCGAGATGACGCCTTCCGATGCCAGCCTGAAAATTCCGCAGATCGGCTGGAACACGCTGAACCTCAATCGGACGCATCCGCTGTTCGACGGCATTGCGACAGGTGAGACCGGCCTGCACGCCTATTTCGTGCATTCCTACCATCTGGCAGCTGAGAATGCCGACGAGGTGATCGCGACGACCGACTACGGTGGCGCCATGACCGCCTTCGTCGGGCGCGACAACATGGTCGGCGCCCAGTTTCACCCCGAGAAAAGCCAGGCACTCGGCCTGAAGCTGATCGCCAATTTCCTCAACTGGAAGCCCTGAATTTCCGCAAGGACTGCGCCATGATTCTTTTTCCCGCCATCGACCTCAAGGACGGCCAGTGCGTTCGCCTCAAGCTGGGCGACATGGATCAGGCAACCGTTTACAATCCGGATCCGGCGGCCCAGGCTCTCGCGTTCGAAGAGCAGGGCTTTGAATGGCTGCATGTGGTTGATCTCAACGGCGCCTTCGCCGGGGAAAGCGTCAACGGCGATGCCGTCGACGCCATTCTCAAGGCGACCAAAAACCCCGTGCAGCTTGGCGGTGGTATACGCACGCTTGAGCATATCGAAAACTGGCTTTCGCGTGGCCTGTCCCGCGTCATCCTCGGCACGGTTGCCGTCCGTGACCCGGCCCTTGTCATCGAGGCCTGCAAACGTTTCCCGGGCAAGGTTGCAGTCGGCATCGACGCCAAGGGGGGCAAGGTGGCCGTCGAGGGCTGGGCGGAAGCCTCCGAACTTGGTGTGATCGAGTTGGCCCAACGCTTCGAAGGTGCGGGCGTTGCCGCGATCATTTACACCGATATTGACCGCGACGGCATTTTGACTGGCATCAATTGGGCCTCAACGCTTGAACTGGCCGAAGCCGTTTCGATCCCGGTCATCGCCTCGGGTGGGCTCGCCTCGATCGACGATGTCCGGCGTATGCTGGAACCCGATGCACGCAAGCTCGAAGGTGCGATTTCAGGCCGGGCACTTTATGATGGCCGCATCGACCCGCAAGAAGCGCTTACCCTGATCAAGGCAGCAAGAGGCTGAGGTAGACCCATGACCCTGAAGGCCCGCGTAATTCCCTGCCTCGACGTCAAGGACGGTCGTGTCGTCAAGGGCGTCAATTTTGTCGATCTCATCGATGCCGGAGATCCTGTAGAAGCTGCCAAAGCCTATGATGCCGCCGGTGCAGACGAACTCTGCTTTCTTGACATCACCGCATCTTCCGACAATCGCGACACGATTTTTGACGTCGTCGCTGAGACGGCCGACCATTGTTTCATGCCGCTGACTGTCGGCGGCGGCGTGCGCGCCGTTTCCGATATCCGCAAACTGCTGCTTTGCGGCGCCGACAAGGTGTCGATCAATTCGGCAGCGGTAAAGAACCCGGATTTTGTTGCCGAAGCAGCGGACAAGTTCGGCAATCAATGCATCGTTGTATCGATCGATGCGAAGAAGGTTTCACGTGAAAACGAAAGCGACCGCTGGGAAATCTTCACCCATGGCGGGCGCCAACCAACCGGCATCGATGCCGTTGAATTCGCCATCAAAATGGTTGAACGCGGTGCTGGCGAACTGCTCGTGACTTCCATGGATCGCGACGGGACAAAGAGCGGGTATGACATCGGCCTGACGCGAACCATTGCCGACAGCGTGCGTGTGCCGGTCATTGCCTCCGGCGGTGTGGGAACGCTCGATGATCTCGTTGCGGGTATCCGCGATGGCCATGCCACCGCCGTGCTGGCCGCCTCCATCTTCCATTTTGGCACCTATTCCATCGCCGAGGCAAAGGCGCACATGGCTGCGGCCGGACTTGCCATGCGACTGGACTGAGGGAGATCGAACCATGACCTCTTTTTCTTTGACCGACCTTGAAGCGATCGTCGCTGAACGGGCAAAGGCGAGCCCAGACGAATCCTGGACCGCCAAGCTCGTGGCCGGTGGCCAGCCGAAGGCGGCCAAGAAACTCGGCGAAGAGGCGATCGAAGCTGTCATGGCCGCCGTTACCCAGGACCGCGACAACCTCGTCTATGAGAGCGCCGATCTGCTGTATCATCTGATGGTCGTATTGAATATTGCTGACATCCCGCTACAAACGGTGATGCAGGAACTCGAGCGCCGGACCTCTCAGACAGGCCTGAGCGAGAAGGCCAGTCGGCGGGATCGATGACGATAGCTATGCGGGAATCCGAGACGCCAGAAGTCCTCGATCATTTTCAGGCTGACGGTTATTCGCCCTACCACTTTTTCACGTCCCAGCAGTGGGCACAGTTTCGTGCGGATACGCCGCTGACGCTAACGGCGGATGAACTGCGCCGGCTGCGCTCGCTCAACGACCCGATCGACCTCGACGAAGTGCGGCGGATCTATCTATCTCTGTCCCGACTCCTGTCGGCGCATGTGGAATCCTCTCAGCTTCTGTTCGAGCAGCGCAACCGCTTTCTCAGCATGTCCGACGTTCTGAAGACGCCCTTTGTCATTGGAATCGCCGGTTCTGTTGCCGTCGGCAAGTCGACCACAGCGCGTATCCTGAAAGAGCTTTTGGCCCGCTGGCCGTCAAGTCCAAAGGTCGATCTCGTCACTACGGATGGCTTTCTCTATCCGAATGCTCACCTGATCAAAAATGGCATTCTCAATCGCAAGGGCTTTCCCGAGAGCTACGACATCGGCGCGCTCTTGCGCTTCCTATCGGCGATCAAGGCAGGCCTGCCGAACGTCAAGGCCCCCTCCTATTCGCACCTGACCTATGATGTCCTGCCAGACCGGCATCAGGTGATCGACAGACCCGATATCCTGATCTTCGAGGGTATCAACGTTCTCCAGTCCCGCGACCTGCCGGCGGATGGCAAGATCGTTCCCATGGTTTCGGACTTCTTCGACTTCTCGATCTATATCGATGCCGATGAGGCGGAGATCCATCGCTGGTATGTCAAGCGCTTCATGAATCTTCGCCAGACGGCGTTCCGCGATCCGAGTTCGTACTTCAATCGCTATGCGACGATCAGCGAGGAAGAAGCGCTCGCAACTGCCGAAGGTCTCTGGGAAAACATCAACCTGAAGAACCTCAGGGAAAACATTCTGCCGACCCGGCCTCGGGCCGATCTGATCTTGCGCAAGGGCGACAATCACCTGGTCGAGACAGTGGCCCTGCGCAAGCTTTAGGCGCTTGTCCGGCCTGCGTCGGGGGTCAAGGGTTGACGCGACGCAGGGTCAGATTGATTCGGCCACCCGCTTTCAAAAGCGTCGACGTCCCAGGATAGATGCGGTCGACACCATGAAAGCACAACCGCCCCTCCCCGCCCAGCACGAAGACGTCACCGCTTGCCAGCTTCAGGGACTTCGTCCGGTCCGTCCTTACCAAGCCGCCGATGCGAAAGAGGCATGTGTTGCCAAGCGAGATGGACAGTACCGGCGCTCCGAGGTTTGCCTCGTCGCGATCCTGGTGCAGGCCCATCTTGGCATCATTCGCATAGAAGTTCACAAGGCAGGCCTCGGGATCGAGCGGATAGCCGGTGACGTCCTGCCAAAGTGCGATCAGTGATGGCGGGATCGGCGGCCAGGGTTTGCCGGTTAGCGGATGGAGCGGCTGATATCGATAGCCGCGCTCCTTGTCGGTAACCCAGCCCAGCGAGCCGCAATTCGTCATCCTTACCGACATAGGCCGGCCCGAACCCGGCATGACAGGAACATAAAGCGGTGCCTCCGTCACGATCCCGCGGATTGTCTCGACCAGTGCTTCCTGCTCGTCGCGCGTCAAACGACCTGGCAGATAACGAAGGCCGGACTGAAGTTCGATTTCGGTTGGTACACCTGCCATCTCAATCTCCGAGCGGCTTGCCCCGCATCTTCTTCACCTCGGACCGTCCGGACTTTTCCTTCAGGCGGCGTTCAATTGCGCCCTTGGAGGGTTTGGTCTTCTTGCGCGGCGGCGGGGGCGGCTTGGCCGCTTCGAGGATCAACTCCTTTAAACGTTCGCGGGCGGCTTCGCGATTGCGCTCCTGGCTGCGGAAGCGGCTGGCCTCGATCATCAGCACGCCGTCCTTGGACATGCGTCGACCGGCGAGCTTGGCAGCATTCTGCTTGACCCGGTCATTGAGCGCAGGAGAGCCGAGAAGATTGAAATAGAGCTGAACGGCAGTGGAAACCTTGTTGACGTTCTGGCCACCCGGACCGCCTGCCAGCACGAATTGCTCCGTCAGTTCCCAGCCGGCGATGGTAATTCGGGAATTGATCTCTAGCGGGTCACTGGCCATGGCGTCCATTCTCGTTGTCCGCTTCCATATCGGCCGCCAGGTCGGCAAAGGCAAGGCAGAAGCAGAAGAGGCCCGGCAGAATTGCCGGGCCTCTCGGACAATGAAGAATAGCCGCCTATTATTCAGCCGCCAGACGCAGTCCGGGTGCCGCGTCCAACACTTTACCATCGACGTGATCCTCGAACTTGGCAAAGTTGTCGTTGAACATGCCGACAAGCTTCTTGGCCTGCGCATCGTAGGCCGTCGCATCCGCCCAAGTGGAGCGCGGATCAAGAATCGTGGCATCGACTTCCTCGACCGCGACGGGCACTTCGAAGCCAAAGTTCGGATCGACACGCATCTGCGACGCCTTCAGGTCGCCATGCAGTGCCGCCGCCAGCAGGGCGCGCGTCGCCTTGATCGGCATGCGCCGCCCCGTGCCGTAGGCACCGCCGGTCCAGCCGGTGTTCACCAGCCAGCAATCGACGTTGTGGCGCGCGATCAAATCCCGAAGCAGATTGCCGTATTCTGCGGGATGGCGTGGCATGAAGGGCGCACCGAAGCAGGTCGAGAACGTCGCTTCTGGCTCGGTAACACCCTTTTCCGTGCCCGCCACCTTTGCGGTGTAGCCCGAAAGGAAGTGGTACATTGCCTGTTCAGGCGTCAGTTTGGCGATCGGCGGCAAGACGCCGAAGGCATCCGCCGTCAACATGATGATGGTCGTCGGGTGAGGCGCAATGCCGGTTTCCGAGGCATTCGGGATGAAATGCAGCGGATAGGCGCACCGGGTGTTCTCGGTCAGTGAGCCGTCATTGAAGTCCGGAACGCGGTTTTCGTCGAGAACGACATTTTCAAGCACTGTGCCGAAGCGTTTCGTGGTGGCGAAGATCTCCGGCTCCGCTTCGGCCGAGAGACGAATGGTCTTGGCGTAGCATCCACCTTCAAAATTGAAGATGCCGTTTTCGCCCCAGCCATGCTCGTCGTCGCCAATCAGCGTGCGGTTCGGATCGGCCGAGAGCGTGGTCTTGCCCGTGCCGGAAAGGCCGAAGAATACGGCGGCGTCGCCGTCGGGCCCGACATTCGCCGAGCAATGCATTGGCATGACGCCCTTCTCCGGCAGGAGGTAGTTCAGCATCGTGAAGACCGACTTCTTCATTTCACCGGCATAGGACGTCCCGCCGATCAGCACGATACCGCGGTTGAGATCACAGGCGATGACCGTTTCCGTCCGGCAGCCGTGGCGCGCCGGATCGGCGCGGAAGCTCGGCAGATCAATGATCGTCAGCTTCGCCTGAAAATTGTTCAGCGCTTCTGTCGCCGGGCGAATCAACAGGTTGCGGATGAAAAGCGAATGCCAGGCAAACTCCGTGACGACGCGGGTGGGCAGGGCATTCTCGCTATCCGCACCACCGATCAGATCCTGGACAAACAGATCCATGCCCGCAACATGATCCAGCATGTCCTGAAGCAGAACGTCGAAATGCTCCGGCGTCATCGGCTTGTTGTTGTCCCACCAGATCTGTCCATCGGTCGCGGCATCACGGACAACGAACTTATCCTTGGCCGAACGCCCCGTGTGCTGACCCGTGAGCGCGCGCAGCGCGCCATCGGCCGTCAGCTCTGCCTCTCCGCGACGAAGTGCTTCCTCGTAGAGCGCGGCTTCCAGGAAATTGTAGCGAACACTGGCGGCCTTACCCAAACCAATGTGAGCGAGACCCATAGCCGGGTTCCGAATGCCGAGTTCCTCCATAGGACGCCTTCCTCTTGCCTGGCGGTGACGATGAATGCGCGGAAACTAGATACAGACATTCGAAAATGCAAGAAGAAGTTAGAAAATACGCAATAAAATCATATATTTAATCGATTTAAAAATGTGAAGTTCACTTTTAAATCGTTTAGTTCGTCGTTTATTCCGGGTCATCTTCGTGCATGTCGAGGCCAAAACTCTGACAGCGAGAAAATCAGCCTTTCCCTTTGCCACAATTTGTTCCACCTTTACCCCCAATAAGCGCAGGAATGGACGCGGGCTGGGGCTGGGATTACCAGGAGCAGCGCCTAGAACATGATGGAGACATACAACATGCAAACGATCGCGCTCGTGGACGACGACCGTAACATTTTGACTTCGGTCTCGATCGCCCTCGAAGCCGAGGGCTACAAGGTTGAAACCTACACGGACGGCGCCTCGGCGCTTGATGGACTTGTGGCGCGCCCGCCTCATCTGGCAATCTTCGATATAAAGATGCCGCGGATGGACGGTATGGAGCTTCTTCGACGCCTGCGGCAAAAATCGGACCTGCCCGTCATCTTTCTGACGTCCAAGGACGAAGAGATCGACGAGTTGTTCGGTCTGAAAATGGGTGCTGACGATTTCATCACCAAGCCCTTTTCTCAGCGCCTGCTGGTTGAGCGCGTTAAGGCAATCCTGCGTCGCGCGGCAAGCCGCGAGAATCTCGCATCAGGCGGCAACGGGCCCAAGGCCGGTGGCGAAGTTCAGGCACGGACGCTTGAGCGTGGTTTGCTGGTGATGGACCAGGAACGCCATACCTGCACGTGGAAGGGGGATGCCGTAACGCTTACCGTCACCGAATTCCTGATCCTGCAATCTCTGGCGCAGCGTCCGGGTGTCGTAAAGAGCCGTGACGCGCTGATGGATGCAGCCTATGATGAGCAGGTCTATGTGGATGATCGCACGATCGACAGCCACATCAAGCGACTGCGCAAGAAGTTCAAGATGGTCGACACGGACTTCGATATGATTGAAACGCTCTACGGTGTCGGCTACCGCTTCCGCGAAGCGGCATAGTCTCTGTTCTTCCGGTCCTGCCGTACTATGGGCCGGCAGGACCGGACGACAGATGAAGGGGTAACACTTGGCCACACCGGTTGAAGAGGGAAATCTGGAGGAGTTTGAAGGCTCCTCGGAACGGTCGCGGCCCTATGCGCATCCCTTTACGCTCATTCGCCGGATCTTCGGTCACGCCCTTTTCTCGAGCCTGACCAGACGTATCGTCTTTTTCAACCTCGCAGCTCTGATCGTCCTTGTCGGTGGCATCATGTATCTCAATCAGTTCCGCGAGGGACTGATCGATGCCCGCGTCGAAAGTCTGCTGACGCAGGGTGAGATCATCGCAGCTGCGGTTTCCGCGTCGGCCTCCGTCGATACGAATTCGATCACCATCGACCCTGAGAAGCTGCTCGAACTCCAGGCTGGACAGAGCATCACGCCGCTGCCAAATGACGAAAACCTTGAGTTTCCGATCAACCCGGAGCGTGTCGCTCCGGTCCTTAGACGTCTCATTACACCCACGCGCATCCGGGCCAGGCTTTTCGATGCGGATGCCACACTGCTCCTCGATTCCCGGCATCTTTATTCGCGCGGTCAGGTGTTGCGTTTCGACTTGCCACCTGTCGACAATGACACCACCAGCATCACCGACTGGATTACGAGACTTTTCAATACGATCCTGCAGCCCGGAAACTTGCCGGTCTATCGCGAAGCGCCCGGCGGAGACGGGTCGATTTATCCTGAAGTCATGAATGCACTGACCGGGGTGCGCGGCGCAGTTGTTCGCGTGACGGACCAGGGCGAATTGATCGTTTCCGTCGCCGTACCAGTCCAGCGGTCCCGCGCCGTGCTCGGCGTGCTTCTTCTGTCGACGCAGGCAGGCGACATCGACAAGATCGTTCATGCCGAGCGCCTTGCAATCCTGCGAGTCTTCGGCGTTGCGACCCTGGTCAACATCGTGGTCTCCCTTTTGCTCTCCTCGACCATTGCAAACCCGTTGCGCCGACTGTCAGCGGCGGCCATCCGTGTGCGACGCGGGGCAAAAGAACGCGAAGAGATCCCCGATTTCTCCGTGCGCCAGGATGAGATCGGCAATCTCTCGATTGCGCTTCGCGAAATGACAACAGCGCTCTACGACCGAATCGATGCGATCGAGAGCTTTGCGGCCGATGTAAGCCACGAGCTCAAGAACCCGTTGACCTCGCTACGCTCGGCTGTGGAAACCTTGCCGCTTGCCAAGACCGATCAATCGCGTCAGCGCTTGATGGACATTATCCAGCACGATGTGCGCCGGCTGGATCGCTTGATAAGCGACATCTCCGACGCTTCCCGTTTGGACGCCGAATTGGCGCGCTCGGACGCGAAACCTGTGGACTTGGAGGTTCTGCTGTCTAGCCTGGTCGACATTTCGAGAGAGATCCGCAGCGGCAAGCGCGCGGTCACCATCGACTATGTTCTGGATAGGAAGCCGGGAAGCCCGAGGCAGAAATACATCGTACACGGCCACGATCTTCGCCTGGGCCAGATCGTCACCAACTTGATTGAAAATGCACGCTCTTTCGTTCCTGACAATGAGGGCAGGATCGTCGTCCGACTATCGCGAACCAAAGCGGCCTGTAAGATTCAGATTGAAGACAATGGTCCAGGGATCCAGGCTGAAGATATCGACCGGATCTTTGAGCGCTTCTATACGGACCGCCCCGGCAGCGAGAGCTTTGGCCAGAATTCAGGCCTCGGCCTCTCAATCAGTCGCCAAATTGCCGAAGCCCATGGCGGTACCTTGCGGGCTGAGAATGTTGCCGGCCCGGATGGCAATGTCACAGGTGCTCGCTTCATCCTGACCCTGCCCGTCAATCCGGCTCCGTGACATGAGCGATTGGCAAAACGTTCATGCCACAGCGATCTCCGTTGGCGGGATTGGCCTCGTTTTTGTCGGTCCCTCCGGGAGCGGCAAGTCTTCACTAGCGTTCGACTGCCTGTGCGAGGCAAAAATGCTCGGTCTTGAAGCCCGGCTGATTTCAGACGACCAGCTGCTGGTTCACGCCGATAGGGATGGCATCAAGGGACGAGCGCCTGACACAATCCGAGGTTTTCTCGAGTTGCGCTATGCAGGCATTGTACAGCTTCCTGCCGTCGACGAAGCGATGCTACACGCGGTCGCCACCCTTGTTCCGCCGGACGAAAAACAACGCCTGCCGCGCGAAAATGAAGTCTTCCAGCTGACCGAGCGCATTGCGCTTCCTTTGCTCAGAATACCAGCCTGGAGCCGCAACCCGCTTTCTTTGGCGCTCGCATTGTTGAAGAGCCGCGCTTCTTTTGACGTATAATGCGCGCTTTTGGCTTGCACTTCGCATATTCATGGACATGATGGCCGGCGGTCGGTAGATGCAGCTCGCTTCATCCGCTAACTGGCAAAAATTGTGCTAAGGGACAGTTGAGAATGATCGGACTTGTGCTTGTCACCCATGGCAAGCTGGCTGAAGAGTTTCTTCATGCGGTAGAGCACGTCGTTGGACCTCAAAAACTCATCGAGACGGTGTCGATCGGTCCCGAGGACGATATGGATCGCCGTCGAGACGATATAGTCGCGGCAGTTGCAAGTGCAAATGACGGAAACGGCGTGATCATCCTGACCGATATGTTCGGCGGAACCCCTTCCAATCTCGCCATCTCGATCATGAACAGTGGCAAAGTTGAAGTCATTGCTGGCGTGAACCTGCCGATGCTGATCAAGCTTGCCGGTATTCGTGGCGGCAACGACATGGACAAATGCCTGATTGACGCATCGGAAGCCGGTCGCAAATACATCAATGTTGCCAGCCGCGTTCTGAGCGGGAAGTGAACATGTCGAGCGATCTGACCCGGGATCTTCTGATCATCAACAAGCGCGGGCTGCATGCTCGTGCGTCCGCCAAGTTCGTACAGACCGTTGGCGGCTACGACGCCCATGTCAGCGTTTCAAAGGACGGCACGACGGTCGGTGGCTCGTCGATCATGGGGTTGATGATGCTCGCAGCCAGCCCCGGCTGTTTCATCACCGTCTCGGCGACCGGGGTTCAGGCTCAAGATGTGCTCGATGCACTGACGCAGTTGGTTGCAGACCGCTTCGGCGAAGAAATGTAACCCTGCTGACATAAAGACATAAAGACTTCTTTATGTCAGATTGCGTGGTCCGCTGTTCCCTGATAGAAGGCGATCAGATCCGCGGATGTCTCTGCGGGCAGTGATCGGTGGCCTTGCGCCATCCAGAACAGCCGGAGAATTTTATGAGCCAGCACGATTACGTTATCGCCGATATCGGCCTTGCCGAGTTCGGCCGCAAGGAAATCAGCATCGCCGAAACCGAAATGCCGGGCCTCATGGCTTGCCGTGACGAGTTCGGCGCGAGCAAGCCGCTCAAGGGCGCCCGCATCACCGGCTCCCTGCACATGACCATCCAGACCGCTGTTCTGATTGAAACCTTGGTCGCTCTTGGCGCTGACGTCCGCTGGGCCTCCTGCAACATTTTCTCGACCCAGGATCATGCCGCAGCTGCGATCGCGGCCACTGGTGTTCCAGTCTTTGCCGTGAAGGGCGAGAGCCTGACCGAATACTGGGACTACACCGACCGGATCTTCCAGTGGACCGATGGCGGCGTATCCAACATGATCCTCGACGACGGTGGCGATGCGACCATGTACATCCTGCTCGGCGCGCGCGCCGAAGCTGGCGAAGACGTGCTGTCGACTCCGGGTTCCGAGGAAGAGGAAATCCTGTTCGCGCAGATCAAGAAGCGGCTTCAGGCTTCGCCGGGCTGGTTCACCAAGCAGCGTGATGCCATCAAGGGCGTGACCGAGGAAACGACGACAGGCGTGCACCGTCTCTATGAACTCGCCAAGAAGGGCCTCCTTCCCTTCCCGGCCATCAACGTCAATGACAGCGTCACCAAGTCGAAGTTCGACAACAAGTATGGCTGCAAGGAATCGCTGGTCGACGGTATCCGCCGCGGCACCGACGTGATGATGGCCGGCAAGGTTGCCGTGGTCTGTGGTTACGGTGATGTGGGCAAGGGCTCGGCCGCCTCTCTGAGTGGTGCCGGCGCGCGCGTCAAGGTGACCGAAGTCGACCCGATCTGCGCCCTGCAGGCCGCCATGGACGGCTTTGAAGTTGTCACGCTGGAAGACGTCGTCTCCTCGGCCGATATCTTCATCACCACCACCGGCAACAAGGACGTCATCCGCATCGAGCACATGCGCGAGATGAAGGATATGGCCATCGTCGGCAATATCGGCCACTTTGACAATGAGATCCAGGTTGCCGCCCTGCGCAATCTGAAGTGGACCAATATCAAGCCGCAGGTCGACATGATCGAGTTCCCCAAGGGTAACCGCATGATTCTGCTGTCGGAAGGTCGTCTTCTCAACCTCGGCAATGCCACAGGTCATCCGTCCTTCGTGATGTCAGCCTCCTTCACCAACCAGGTCCTGGGTCAGATCGAGCTGTTCACCAAGACCGATGAATACAAGCCAGGTGTCTATGTCCTGCCGAAGCATCTCGATGAAAAGGTTGCCAAATTGCACCTCGACAAGCTGGGCGCGAAGCTGACGACTCTTTCGGAAGAGCAGGCCAGCTATATCGGCGTCACGCCAGCAGGTCCCTTCAAGGCAGAGCACTACCGCTATTAATAAATAGCTGTACAATAACTACATCTAGTGGGCGCGACCTTGACAAAGGTCGCGCCTTCTTTTTTGGCGTCTGGCCTTCCCGACCTTGGGCTTCAGCGGTATTGTTTAAACACTTGATTCGTGGGGATTTCGCGCCTCGCGAACACGGATGTCTTGTCGACGATGCGGCACATAATAAGACGGAGACAGACCGAGAATGTCGGTAGATCAACGCACCCCGCTTGCGCGGGCAACGGCTATGATGGCCGGTATTCCTGTTTATCGGTCGCTCTGGACCGTGATCGAGGCCAGTCAGGCTGGCCTCTGGCAGCGCTTCACCCGTAAGCAGCTGTTTTCAAGTGTCAGCGCACTGGCGCCTGCCGCTTTGTTTCCGCAAACGGCCATTGCCCAGCAGATTTATCCCGTGCTGGGTTCGGTCACCAGTGTCGACATGGCGGGCTATGCCCTCGTTGGCGGGGCTCTGTCGGCTGCACTCGTTTCGGCTTTGTGGTTGCTGCGGCAGCGCAATCGACTTGAGAGCGAAAGCCAGGATCTGCGATCCGCCCTTTCGGACACTCAGCAGAAGATCTCGCGCTATCAGGCCTTTATCGCAGACAAGAACAGACGGATCGTCATTTGGGATGGCCATACCGGCAAGCCTGAATTCCTGGGCCAGCTGCCTCCGGAAACCGGCGCACCCCAGGCTGATGTCGATTTTCTTGCCTTTGGCCGCTGGTTGAAACCGCATTCCGCGGCGGAAGTCGACAAATCCATCGAGGCCCTGCGCACCGATGCCAGAAGCTTCGACCTTGTCGTCGAAACGCTTCGCGGCGAAGTGATCGAAGTCCAGGGACGCCTTTCCGGCGGTCGGGCCTTCGCCCATTTTCTCGCACTGAACAACCTGCGTGCGGAGCTGGCCGAACTGAAGATCGAGCGCAACCGTCTGCGTAACTCGATCGCCAATTTCGAATCGTTGCTGAACTCGATCGAGCAGCCTGTCTGGCAGCGCGACAGCGAAGGTCGCCTGACCTGGGTCAACCAGGCCTATTGCGAAGCCGCCGAGGCCAATTCGTCGGAGCAGGTTATCGGCGAGGGTCGCGAGATCCTGCCGACGCTTGCGCGCCAAAAGATCAAAGCGACGGCAACGGCAGAATCGCCGTTCCACGACACCGTGTCGACGGCCGTTCGCGGTGCCCGGACATTCTTCGACGTTGTCGACGTTCGCAGTCCTGCTGGCTCCTGCGGCATGGCGGTAGACGTGTCTTCGGCCGAAGGGCTTCGCGAAGAATTGCTTCGGACGCTAAAGAGCCACGCCGAGACGCTCGACCATTTGGCCACCCCGGTTGCGATCTTCGATGGCGACAGGCGCCTACAATTCTACAATCAGGCTTTCTGCCAGATGTGGGAACTCGACCAGAAATTCCTCGATTCTCGTCCGGATCACAGCGAGCTGCTCGATAAGCTGCGCGCTGCGCACAAACTGCCGGAAGAGCTGAGTTGGAAGTCATGGAAGGAGAATACTCTTTCCGTCTATCGCAGCATCGAGACACAAACCGATATCTGGCATCTGCCGGATGGACAGACTTTGCGGGTGATTGCCTCGGCGCACCCCCAAGGCGGCGCGACCTGGGTATTCGAAAACCTCACCGAACAGGTCAGCCTGGAAACACGCTACAACACCTTGCTCAGGGTGCAGGGCGAAACGATTGACCACCTCTCGGAAGGTGTCGCGGTGTTCGGGCCCGACGGTCGCATTCAGCTGTCGAACCCGGCCTTCCGCGCACTCTGGGGTGTGACGGAAGAGCAAACGGCTGTCGGCACGCATATCCGCCTCATCGAGGCCGCCTGTACGCCGTCCTATGATCGCGCCGATGGTTGGAAAGCCTTTGGCAGCATGATTACCAGTTTCGAGGATGAGCGGCCGTCCCGTCAGGGAACGCTCGAACTCTTCTCCGGCCTGGTGCTTGACTATGCTGTCACGCCGCTCCCGAATGCCCAGACGATGCTGACCTTCGTCAACATGACCGACAGCGTGCGTGCTGAACGTGCGCTTAAGGAAAAGAACGACGCATTGCGCAAGGCGGATGAGTTGAAGAACGATTTCGTTCAGCACGTCTCGTACGAACTGCGCTCGCCGCTGACCAATATCATCGGGTTCACCGATCTCCTGAAAACGCCGTCGACGGGCACGTTGACCGAACGCCAGGCCGAGTATGTGGACCATATCTCGACATCCTCTGCCGTGCTGCTGACCATCGTCAACGACATCCTGGATCTCGCGACCGTTGATGCAGGCATCATGCAGCTCGATTATTCCGAGATTGATCTCAGCGATCTGCTAGATGACGTGTCGATGCAGATGACCGATCGCCTTCAGGAAGGTGGCGTAACACTCGAAATTGCGGCCTCATCGCAGCTCGGTCATCTGATTGCTGACCGGCAGCGTCTCAAACAGATCCTGATCAAGATCCTCACCAACGCCGTCAATTTCGCGCCGGAAGGAAGCACCGTTGCGATGAAATGCTGGCGCGAGGGGTCAGACTTCGTCTTCTCCGTGTCCGACGCCGGTTGTGGCATTAGCCCTGACGTCTTGGCGACGGTCTTCGATCGCTTTTCGACCAATTCTCGGGGCGGAAAACGCAGCGGTCCCGGGCTCGGACTTTCCATCGTCCAGAGCTTCGTCAACTTGCATCATGGCAAGGTTTCGATCGAGAGCACTCCGGGCAATGGCACAACCGTGAATTGCCGTATTCCATCAGCCGCGGCACCGCATCTGATCGTCGCGGCAGAATGAACGAGCAGACGGCGCCGATCACGATCCATCTGGCCGATGAACCGGCAACCATCCAGTTCGGCGAAGATCTGGCACTGGCATTGTCGATCGGCGACTGCGTCGCGCTGGAAGGCGATCTCGGCGCCGGGAAATCGACCACCGCCCGCGCCCTCTTGCGGGCGATGGCGGATGATCCCGAACTGGAAGTGCCAAGCCCGACCTTCACCCTGGTTCAGAGTTATCATTTGCGTCTGCCGGTCGCACATTTCGACCTATATCGCCTGTCCGACGAAAGCGAACTGGATGAACTCGGCTTTCATGATGCCCTGAGTGAGGGCATTTGTCTGGTCGAGTGGCCAAGCAAGGCTGCACGTTCGCTGCCGAAAGAAACCATCTCGATCAGCTTTGCCTTTCCATCATCCGGTGGGCGCACGGTGACGGTTGTGGCACCTGAGCCAAAATTGGCGCGGATCCGGCGTGTCCTGACGATCCGGTCCTTTCTGGTAGACAATGAATTGGCAACGGCCAAGCGACGGCATCTGACGGGCGATGCCTCCAGCCGAGCCTATGAGGTGATCTATCCCGGCGATGGCGCAGAGCGCCTGGTGCTGATGGACGCGCCGAAGCGGCCGAACGGACCGCCAATCCGCGACGGAAAACCCTATTCCCAGCTGGTTCATCTGGCAGAAGACCTGCTGCCCTTCATCGCTATCGATCAGCTGCTTCGCGGCTGGGGCTTCGCCGCGCCTGCCATTCATGCTGCAGATCTCGATCAAGGTATATTGTTGCTTGAAGACCTGGGCAGCGATGGTGTCATCGATGCCGAAAGGAAGCCGATCGCAGAGCGCTACCGCGAAAGCGTTCTCTGCCTTGCAGCCATTCATCAGGCGCCGCTTGAAACGCGGATCGCTCTGCCAGGCGGGCAAATGCACGTCATTCCGGATTTCGACCGGGCGGCGATGAAGTTCGAAACGGAATTGCTGCTGGACTGGTACATTCCGCATCGTCGTGGCGGGGGGGCCGCGACCGCTGAAGAACGCGCGGATTACCTCGAAATCTGGAACGGCCTGATTGACCACCTCGCAGATTGCGAGCGCTCGATTGTGCTTCGTGACTTTCACTCCCCGAACATCATCTGGCGTGCCGACAAAATTGGGACTGACCGGGTGGGCCTCATCGATTTCCAGGACGCCATGATTGGCCCGGCCGCTTATGATGTGGCCTCGCTGGTTCAGGACGCCAGGGTAACGGTTGACCGTGCGCTCATGGACAACCTTCTTTCAGATTATGTAGAGGCCCGCAGTGCTGATCCGGCCTTTGATGTTGCATCGTTCCACAAGGCCTTTGCCATCATGGCCGCGCAGCGGTCCTGCAAACTTCTTGGCCTCTGGGTAAGGCTGAAAGACCGGGACGGCAAACCCGGCTATATGGCTCACATGCCGCGCACGATCCGCCATCTTGGCATCGCTTTCGAACATCCGGTGCTTGCCCCCTTGCGCGCCTGGTATGCACGGGTTGGAATCAATCCATCCGAATCACCGACGTAAGCCAGATGACCATCAGACAAGCCATGATCCTAGCGGCCGGACTGGGCACGCGAATGCGGCCTATTACCGATCGCCTTCCGAAGCCCCTGGTCAAAATCGGCGGAAAGCCGATGATTGACTACGCCATCGAGGCATTGCGAGACGCCGGCGTCGAAACGCTCGTGGTCAATGTGCACCACCACGCTGACCAGATGGAGGATCATCTGGTCTCCATCACAGATATGCGGATCCTGATTTCGGACGAACGCAGCCAACTGATGGATTCGGGCGGCGGCCTTGCCAAAGGATTATCGCTGCTTGAGCAGGATCTGCCCTGCCTCGTGATGAATGCCGACCTCTTCTGGGTCGGCGACGAGGGGGGATCGCAATCCAATCTCGCCCGGCTTTCGCGGTGGTTCGACCCTGAGCGTATGGATATGGCGATGCTCTGTGTAGGGCTGGAAAAGACAACAGGACACAACGGCAAGAAAGATTTCTCGTTATCACCTGACGGCAGGCTGACACGTTATGTGGAGGGCGCTACAGACCCAGTGGTCTATGCTGGTGCCTTCGCTCTCATGCCAAGCTTCCTGGCGGATGCGCCGAAAGAGCCCTTCAATCTCAACCGCTACTTTGATCGTGCCATCGGAGCGGGGCGCCTATACGGCATGCGCTTGCACGGGGAATGGCTGACCGTCGGCACGCCTGATGCCATCGCGCCTGCGGAAGCCGTTGTTCAACGCTATCGGAAAGGCGCTTGACGATGGTCGCGCGGCAGCCGCGGCTCTTCACCATTCCGCCCGGGCGTCCCTTCCTGAACAGTCTTGCCCGAGCGCTCCTCGACGGTCGGCTGATCGAGACGTATCGGTATGATCCTGACACCCCACTGGCACTGGCCGGTGTTACGATCCTCGTGCCCACCCGTCGTGCGGCCCGCGTGTTGCGCTCCGAGTTCGTTGATCTCCTGGGCGGGCGCTCTGCCATTCTTCCCAATATTCGCCCTCTCGGTGAAACCGACGATGACAGCGGCTATTTCGATGTTGAAACGCCATCCTTGATGGATCTCGCGCCGCCCGTCAGCGGCACTGTGATGCTGCTTGAGCTGGCGCGCCTCATTCTCGCCTGGCGCAATCAGCTGCCGGAAATCGTGCGGTCCATCCACTCAGATACGCCACTGGTTGCGCCCGCAAGCCCTGCCGATGCCGTCTGGCTTGGCCGGGCGCTGACCGAACTGATCGAAGCCGCCGAGACAGAGGGCTGTGACTGGTCCAATCTCGAAAATCTGCAATCGGCCGATTTTGGCTCCTGGTGGCAGCTCACCCTCGCGTTCCTGAAGATCGCATCGGCTTTCTGGCCCGAGCGCCTCAATGAACTCGACCGCTCCTCTCCCGCTCGTCACCGGGATGCTGTGTTGCGAGCGGAAGCAGATCGCATTCGAAGGACAGGCTCGACCGGCCCGATCATCGTCGCCGGCTCTACCGGCTCTATCCCGGCAGCGGCCGAGCTGATCGCGGCCATTGCCGAACTCGAGCAGGGCGTTGTGGTCTTGCCGGGGCTTGATCTGGACATGGCTGAAGACGATTGGAGCAAGCTCGATGACAGGACGTCTGCGCTGCTGCGTCCTGATCCCGCGTTGCGTGGCCATCCGCAATATGGATTGGCCCATCTTCTTCGTGAAATGCGGGTCTATCGCGACGACGTGAAAACGCTTGAGGCATCGCCCAACGATCTGGCCGATCGTGCTGCAATTCTGTCGCAAGCCATGGCACCTGCTCAAGCCACCGACACTTGGAAGGCATGGCGAGAAGGGATTGCGACACAACGCGTCCTTGATGCTTTTGCGGATGTGAGCCTGATTGAGGCTGCCAATGAACGCGAGGAGGCGACGGCCATTGCGATTGCGCTCAGGCTTGGCCTCAGCAATTCTGAAATCCCAGACAGCCGGGTGGCGCTGATCACGCCCGACCGGGCGCTCGCCCGTCGCGTGATGGCGGAGCTTGCACGGTTCGATATTGACGCGGACGATTCAGCCGGCACACCCTTGACCGGCACGCAAGAAGCCATGCTGGCACAGGTTGTAACGGAAGCCTGCCTCCGTCCGGGAGATCCGGTGGCAATCGTTTCACTGATCAAGCACCCCCTTGCGCGGTTCGGTTTCGATGCGGAGACAGCCAAGTTGGCTGCCGACACGCTTGAAGTGATCGCGCTGCGTGGGGGTAAGAACCCGCTTGATCTGGCAGAGATCTCGATGCTATTCGAGGAGGGGCTTGCGGCCCATCTTGAAGACCGGCATCAACCCCATTGGCGTCGCAGCGCTTCTGCCGAAGCCCTGGAATTGGCACGCCTTCTGGCAACGCGCATCGCGGCAGCGGTCGAGCCGCTGGTATCCGCCCTCGCCCGCACACCGTCGGGGCGCGCGACCAGCATGCGGCTCCCACTCAAAGACTGGGCCGAGCGCACTGGCCGCGTGCTCGAGGCGGTTACTGTCGACGACAAGGAAAGCCTGGAAGGACTTTGGGGAAATCCCGCGGGCGAAGCGCTTGCCGGCCTGCTCGGCCAAGTTATCGAGGCTGAGGGCCAGATCGAGGCCGACGGGCCGGAATGGGTCGACATCCTTGTCGCGCTGATGGCAGGCCAAGCGGTGAAGCCACAGGCCATGCGCCATCCACGCGTGTTCATATTCGGTACGCTCGAAGCACGGCTTCAGAATGTCGACATGATGGTTATCGGCGGCATGAATGAAGGAAGCTGGCCAAGCCAGACGAAGAACAACCCCTTTCTGTCGCGCATGATGAAGACCGAGATCGGTCTTGAGCCGCCGGAACGACAGATCGGCCAGGTGGCCCACGACTTCCAGATGGCCTGCGGCACGCGTCAGCTGATCTTCTCGCGTTCGCTTCGCTCCGGTTCGGCTCCGACGGTTTCGTCGCGCTGGCTGCAGCGATTGCTGGCCTTGGGCGGCCATGAGCTTGAAAAGGCGATGCGGGATCGAGGAGCCCTGCTGCGGCACTATGCCGACCTGATTGACCAGGGGGGAAGCCAGGCCCCCGCCCAGCGCCCCGCACCACGCCCTCCGGCGGAACTCCAGCCGCGTGCCTTCAGTTTTTCCGAAGTAGGACGCTTCAGACGCGATCCGTATGCCATCTATGCCCGCCGTATCCTGAAACTCGACCCGGTAGATCCGTTCAATCAGGATCCGGGTGCGGCCGAACGGGGCACGCTCTATCACCGTATCGTCGAACGTTTTGTTCGTGAGGGTCACGATCCGGCACGACTCGATGCAGAAAAGCTGCTTCGCGATATCACCGACGAGGAATTCGATCGGGAGCGGCTTCCTTTGCACATCGACATCGTCTGGCGGCAACGGTTTCATGATGTGGCCCGATCTTTCCTGGCCTGGGAACGGGAACGCAAGCCAACCATTCGCCGCTCGCTGACGGAATTGCGGGGCAGTGTCTTGCTGGAACCCGTCGGCATCACCATCAGCGGCATTGCCGACAGGATAGACATCAAGGCTGCCAATCACGTCGATATCATCGACTACAAAACCGGCATCAGCCCCAGCGCGCCCCAGGCCAGAAGCCTGCTCGATCCACAGCTGGCCCTGGAGGCGGCAGCCCTGATGCAGGGCGCCTTCAAACCCGTCGGCAAGGCGGTGCCGGAAAACTTGCTGTATGTCCGGCTGCGCCCCTCAGACCGCTTTGATGTCGATCAGGTCAATAATGAACTCGCTACCCGCACGGACAACAAGAAATCCGCAGTTGAGTTGGCTCAGCAATCCGTCGATGAGCTCGGTCGCTTTGTTCATGCGTTGCAAAGCGGCGAACGCGGCTATGTCTCGCGCCTGATCCCAGCAGAACAAAATAGTTTCGGCGGGGAATATGATCACCTTGCTCGTGTTGCAGAGTGGTCAACGGCCGAACCGGAGGAAGCAGGCGGCTATGACTGATGTGAACAGCGAACCGGATGTCCTGGCTGGCGATGCCGATCCCAAAAAGTGGCTCGATTGGACAACGACACAGCAGTCGCGCGCCTCCCATCCGGAGCATTCCGCCTGGGTTTCGGCAAATGCCGGTTCCGGCAAAACCCACGTGCTGACCCAACGGGTAATCCGTCTGCTGCTCGCGGGCGCGCGACCGTCCTCGATCTTGTGCCTCACCTACACCAAAGCCGCCGCCTCGGAGATGTCGAACCGCGTGTTTGAACGGCTGGCGGAATGGGTCACGCTTGACGATGAGGCACTTGCGTCACGCCTTAGCGCGATCGAACAAAAGCAGCCAGATCGGGCAACGCTTGCCAAGGCCCGGCAGCTCTTTGCCAAAGCGCTAGAGACGCCAGGCGGCTTGAAGATCCAAACCATTCACGCCTTCTGCGAGGCCTTGCTGCACCAGTTTCCGCTGGAAGCCAATGTTGCCGGCCATTTCAGCGTTCTTGATGATCGGGCCGCCTCAAGCCTGCTTGCCGAGGCCAGGCGATCGCTTCTGACAGCAACATCCAGCGAGGGCGATGCCCAGCTTGCGGAGGCCTTCGCGCATGTCTTGAGCACTGCCGATGAAACCGGACTTGAGGGTCTTCTGGCCGATGTCGTTTCGAACCGGCACGCCTTGAGACACTTTGAACAGTCAGCCGCGTTAAACGGTGGCGTGGACACCACCCTTCGCCAGGCGCTGGGCATTGGGCAATCCGAAACGGAACTCTCGAGGGCTCTGGATTTCTGGCCGCTCCCCGGCCTCACTTCGGAGGTTCTGCCTGTCTATTTGGAGCTTGCCTTTGAAAAGGGCGGCGAAAAGGTCAGGGACAGCGCCGAAGCACTGGAACGCGCCTTCCTGGAGCGGGAGCCACTGACACGTGCGCTTCTGACCGAACGGGCCTTCCTCACAAAATCGGAAACGCCAAAAGCAGACAGTTCACTGGTTTCAGCCGCGATGGCAAAAGTAGTCCCGCAGCTGAAGGATGCGTTGGCGATTGCCCGTGACCATGTGATGCTGATGCGTGATCGGTTGCGGATCTACCGGATGTATCAGGCAACTGTTGCAGCTCTCACCCTCGCAGGCCGGCTTGACCGGGACTATGAGGAACTCAAGAAGCGCCGCTCACAGCTCGACTTTGAAGATCTGATTGTTCGGACTTCCGATCTCCTGAAGCGAGGAGATGTCGGTCCATGGGTCCACTACAAGCTCGACCAGGGGATCGATCATATTCTCGTGGACGAAGCCCAGGATACGAGCCCGGTGCAATGGTCGGTTATCCGTTCGCTGCGCCAGGACTTTTTCAGTGGGCTTGGTGCAAGGCCTGTTCTCAGAACCTTCTTTGCGGTCGGCGATGAGAAGCAATCGATCTATTCTTTTCAGGGGGCAAGGCCAGAGCAGTTTTCGCAAGAAGCACTGCAGACAGAAAGGGCAGTTCTCAACGGCGGCCAAACCTTCAACACAGTTCGTCTTCCCCTCTCCTTTCGCTCGACGCGCTCGGTGCTTGGGGCCGTCGACAAGGTCTTCGAGGCACCGCAGAACCGCAGAGGCTTGAGTGCTGCGGGAGAGGCTGTCGATCACCAGTCGAGCCGCATTGGTCATCCCGGGACCGTCGAAGTCTGGGAGATGATTGCCGCTGAAAAGCAGGAAAAAAGCGAGGACTGGACGGCACCGTTCGATTCGACACCGGAAAGCGCGCCTTCAGCCCGTCTCGCCCGACGCATTGCCCATCGGATTTCAGAAATGGTGGGTCGCGAGATGATTATTGAGAAAGGCCGCAAACGTCTGGTTCAACCTGGCGACATCCTGGTCCTCGTTCGCAAGCGCGATGGCTTTGTCAACGGGCTGACGCGCGCCTTGAAACGCCCTTACAATGTCCCCGTTGCCGGCGCGGACCGCCTGAAACTGACCAGCCATATAGCTGTTCAGGATTTGCTAGCGCTTGGTCGATTTCTCCTTTTGCCCGCAGATGATCTCTCGCTTGCAGCCCTGCTCAAAAGCCCGCTGTTCAACCATAGCGAAGACGAGTTGATGGCTTTGGCTGCTGACCGTCAAGACCAGCAATCGCTGTTTCACCGCCTGAAGGAGATATCAGAAGTCCCGGGCTCGCCCTTCAAAGTGACGGTTACCCAAATTGAGATGTTTATCGATAAATCGAAGACCTTTTCGGTGCACGACTTCTATGCGCGCGTTCTGGGTCTTCACGGCGGTCGCAAAGCCTATCTCGGCCGCCTCGGCTCCGAAGTAAGCGATATTCTTGATGAATTTCTGGGCTTTGCGCTTGCCTTCGAGACCAGTGGCCTGCCGGGCCTCCAGTCCTTCGTCTCGACGCTTGAATTGGAAGCACCAGAAGTCAAGCGTGAGCAGGACAAGGAGCGAAACGAAGTCCGCATCATGACGGTTCATGCCTCGAAAGGTCTGGAAGCGCCGATCGTCTTCCTGGTCGATGGCGGTTCCAAGCCTTTCAACCCCAATCACCTTGCCAAGCTCCGCCTGCTGGAAGGCTCCAATGGTGCTCCCATCCCTATCTGGGTGCCGTCAAAAACCCAGGCAAATTCGCTCGTGCAGCACGATACCGATCGGCGTCGCGGTCAGGCTGAGGAAGAATATCGTCGCCTCCTTTACGTCGGCATGACGCGGGCCGCCGACCAGCTGATCATAGCAGGCTATCGTGGCGTGCTGGATACCGGCGAGATCTGGCATCGCATGGTCTCGGAGGCCTTAGGCGCCGATGAGGTCCATTCGACTGAGGTGGAACTTTCTGGACCGGATGGCACATGGAGCGGTTTACGCTGGCAATTCGAAGAGCCCGAACTGCAGCTGCCATTCGACGCGGAATCCACAGAGTTTCAGTCCGAACACAGCTTGCCCCCAACCCTATGGCGTCCGCTGCCGCCACCACCTCGCCTGCCGCGCCCGCTTAGTCCATCGACCGCAGGAAGTCTGGTGCTTGACGAGACACCCGAAGTCCTAACGACATCGAGACTTTTCACCGCCACGGAAAAAGCAGGGATCGCACTGCAGAAAGGCCGATTGGTTCATCGCATGCTGCAAAACCTTCCAGCCATCCCACAGCACGAGAGGCGGGAGGCTGCGGAGCGTTATGCCGAGCGTGCGGCGCGCTTCTGGCCGGCAGCGGAGCGCCTGAGGCTGGTGGAGACTGTGATGAGTGTCCTTGAATCAGAGGAACTTTCAGCCCTGTTTGCCGAAAACAGCGAAGCGGAAGTTTCCGTGATGGGCACGATCGAGCTTAATCGCGAGCCCCGCGCCGTGTCGGGCCGGGTCGACCGAATGGCTGTTCTGGCCGACAAGGTCATCATTGCCGACTACAAAACCAATCGGCAGTCTCCGGAAACCGCCGAGCAGGCACCATTGTCTCACCGGGTACAACTCGCCATCTACCGCGACATTCTGAAACCGCTTTATCCGCAAAAAACGGTGGAATGCTGGTTGGTCTATACAGAATCCGGGACAACGCTTCGGCTGGATGATGCAACGCTGAACCGATCCCTTGCCGATATCGAGACGTCGTGAGATACCCGGTTATTGAAATGACACCTGCGCGGCATCACATATGGTGCAAGTCCAAATCACGAAGGAGAGCCCTATGGCTACCGTAACAGTCGACAAGTCCAACTTTCAGGCCGAAGTTCTCGACGCCGCCGAACCGGTCGTTGTGGATTTCTGGGCCGAATGGTGCGGTCCATGCAAGATGATTGCGCCAAGCCTTGAGGAAATTTCCAACGAACTCGCCGGCAAGGTGAAGATCGCCAAGCTCAACATCGACGAAAACCCGGAACTGGCGGCCCAGTTCGGCGTGCGTTCGATCCCAACGCTTGCCGTTTTCAAGGGTGGCGAAGTCGCTGACATCAAGGTCGGCGCGGCCCCGAAGACTGCCTTGTCCAGCTGGATTGCAGGTGCTGCCTGATCTCTTCTCTGCTTAGACACGAGTGAAAAGCCCGGCAATACCGGGCTTTTTTCATGTGGGGATCGTGTTGTTTTGCGCCAGCACATTTCCGGCAAGATAGAGTGATCCACCAATGAGAATACGCGGTGCTGGTCCGGCGGTGGTTGCTTCGGCAATCAACCGCAAGGCTTCGCCAACAGAACTTGCAGGCCGGGCCCGCAGTCCTGCCTCGGCTGCGGACTGCGCAAGTGCGACGGGATCGAGCCCCACATCAGAGCCTTCAATTGGCACGGTATAGACGGCCTGGGCGAGGTCGACAAAGGGTCTGAAGTAGCCGACCGGATCCTTGGTGTTGATCATGCCCGAAACGAGGTAGAGCGGCCTCGTCTGGCGCTCCTCCATTCCAGCCATTGCCTCGGCGATAACTTCGCCGGCACCGGGGTTGTGACCACCGTCGAGCCAGATCTCTGCTCCCGCAGGCGCCAGGGCAACCAGGTCACCTTCACCAAGCCTTTGCAGGCGTCCGGGCCATTCAACGCTTTGCATGGCCGTCTCTGCGACGGCATCCGAAACGGCGAAACCGGCTGCCTTGACCGCCCGAATTGCCGTTGCGGCATTGCCAAGCTGATGCCGGCCGGGAAGTCGTGGCAACGGCAGGTCCATCAGACCAAATTCATCTTGGTAGACCATTCGGCCAAATTCTTCGAAAGCCAGAAAATCCTGTCCATAGACACTGAGCGGGCAGGACAGCCGCTCGGCAATTGAGATCAAGACATCGCGGGCGGCATCAAATTCCTGATGGCCGATGACAACCGGCACGCCGCGTTTAATGATACCGCCTTTTTCTGCAGCGATCAGCTCGACACGATCGCCTAGATAAGCCTGATGATCGAGCGATATGGGCTGGATGACGCAAACCGCAGGGGCTGCAATGACATTGGTCGCATCAAAACGGCCGCCAAGGCCGACTTCCAGAACAACAACGTCCGCTGGCTGCTCTGAAAACAGGATGAAGGTAACCGCAGTCAGGATCTCGAACACTGTAATCTTCTGGCCGGCATTGGCTAATGCCACACGCCGAAGAGCATCGGCAAAAAGGTCATCCTCGACGATTTGCCCACGACCATTTTTGCGGCCAATGCGATAGCGTTCATGCCAGCGCACGAGATGCGGAGAGGTGTGTACGTGAACAGCGAGACCCTGGGCCTCAAGCAGCGCTCTGCAAAAGGCAGAAACCGATCCCTTGCCATTGGTGCCCGCCACGTGGATGACGGGCGGCAGCTTCAGGTGCGGCTTGCCAAGCACGGCCAAAAGGCGCGTGATTCTGTCGAGCGAGAGGTCAAAGCCTTTGGGATGCAAGCCCAGAAGCTTTTCAATCTCGGCCTCAGCCTGGCTCGCTTCGGGGATTGTCATCGTCATCTTTGCCGCGAACGCTGTTCATATGGAATTTTCAGTTCAGGCAGATGCCTGAACTGCTGCGGCAGGACCCTTGATTGCAAGTCTTTCGACAGGCTGCTTCATCATGATCTTGAGGACCCGCGCAAGCGTGTCGGGGATCTCATGACGGCTGATCACCATGTCGACCATGCCGTGTTCCAGGAGATATTCCGAGGTCTGGAAGCCTTCGGGCAGCTTTTCGCGGATCGTCTGCTCGATGACGCGCTTGCCAGCGAAGCAGATCTCAGCCCCCGGTTCGGCAATGTGCAGATCACCAAGCATCGCATAGGAGGCTGTGACCCCGCCGGTGGTCGGGTTGGTCAGAACAACAATATAGGGAAGCCCGGCTTCCTTGAGCATATTCACGGCAACTGTCGTACGGGGCAACTGCATCAGGGACAAAATACCCTCCTGCATGCGGGCACCGCCCGAAGCCGGGAACATCACCAGCGGGCACTTTTCCTTGATGGCCCGCTCGAAGGCTTTCACGATAGCCTCACCGGCTGCGATGCCAAGCGATCCACCCATGAAGCTGAACTCATGCACGACGGCAACGAGTTTCAAGCCCCGGACCCTGCCCACACCCGCGAGAATTGTATCTTCCTGCTCGGTTTTCAGACGGCTGTCGCGCAGACGGTCCGTGTACTTCTTGGAGTCACGGAACTTCAGAGGATCCTGTGCGACCTTCGGCTGAGGCAGCGCCTCGAAGTCACCGCCATCGAAGAGATCGATCAGACGGTCCTTCGCCGGCATCTTCATATGGTAGCCGGAGGCCGGAATAACCCACTTGTTCTCTTCGAGGTCTTTGTGGAAGACCATCTCGCCCGTTTCAGGGCACTTGATCCAGAGGTTTTCTGGAACTTCTCGACGGCCCAGCATGGAATTGATGCGCGGGCGCACATAGTTGGTGATCCAGTTCACGCGAGTTACTCCTGACTTTGTCAGCCTTATGTGGGACGTTTATTCGGCAGCGGCAAGGCGCGCACTGCGCACACCCGTGGAGAGCCCCCGAACCAAGGTGGCCACAGCCTGAACGGTATCGGCGGTAGCTTTCCCATCGGCAGTGAGATTGTTTGCAACCTGATTGACGATTGCGGTGCCGACAACAACACCGTCGGCATTGGCACCGATCAGGCGCGCATGTTCAGCTGTCTTCACACCGAAGCCAACACAGATTGGCAGATCGGTATGGGCCTTGATGCGCTGGACCGCGCCTGCCACGCGCGACGGATCAGGCAGTGCCGAGCCGGTAATGCCATTCATCGAAACATAGTAGACGAAACCGGAGGTGTTCTGCAGAACAGTCGGCAGGCGCTTGTCATCGGTGGTCGGCGTGGCCAGACGGATGAAATTGATATCGCGGCTGCGCGCCGGGATGCACAATTCATCATCCATTTCAGGCGGCAGGTCGACGACGATCAAGCCGTCGATGCCAGCTGCGAGCGCATCGTCCAGGAAGGATTCAACACCGTAGATGTAGATCGGGTTGTAGTACCCCATGAGAACGATCGGCGTGTCCTGATCGTCCTTGCGGAACTCACGGGCAAGTTCGAGGGTCTTCCTCAGGGTCTGGCCCGCCTTTAGCGCGCGCTGACCGGCCAGCTGGATCGCTGGACCATCTGCCATCGGATCCGAGAAAGGCATGCCGAGTTCGATGACATCGGAACCTGCCGCGGGCAGTGCCTTCATGATTTCAAGCGAGGTCGCGTAATCCGGATCGCCGCCCATGAAATAGGTGACCAGTGCCGGGCGGCCTTCAGCCTTCAGGTCGGCAAACCGTTTGTCCATGCGCGCCGTCATGATCAGAGCCCCATTCCCAGAATTTTGCCAACGGTGAAAATGTCCTTGTCTCCGCGTCCGCAGAGATTCATGACGATGATCTGATCCTTGCGCATGGTTGGTGCACGCTTGATCACTTCGGCGAGCGCGTGGCTCGGCTCCAGAGCCGGGATGATGCCTTCCGTGCGGGTCAGCAACTGGAACGCAGCGAGCGCCTCGTCATCTTTGATCGGTACATATTCGACACGGCCCATGTCCTTCAACCAGGAATGCTCAGGACCGATACCCGGATAATCGAGGCCGGCCGAGATCGAATGGCCTTCCTTGATCTGGCCGTCACCATCCTGAAGCAGATAGGTGCGGTTGCCATGCAAGACGCCCGGTGAACCAGCCGTCAGGGAGGCGCAATGTTCTTCGCCTTCAAGGCCCTTACCACCGGCTTCGACGCCAACGATACGGACGCTGTCATCATCGAGGAATGGGTGGAAGAGACCGATCGCGTTGGATCCGCCGCCAACGGCTGCGATCAGCATGTCAGGCAGACGACCTTCCGCGGCCAGCATCTGCTCGCGCGTTTCGCGGCCGATGACCGACTGGAAGTCTCGCACCATTTCCGGATAGGGATGCGGGCCGGCAGCCGTGCCGATCATGTAGTAAGTGTCGTCGACATTGGTGACCCAATCGCGAAGCGCCTCGTTCATGGCGTCCTTCAGGGTGCCATGTCCTGCCGTCACCGGCTTCACTTCCGCACCCAAGAGCTTCATGCGGAAGACATTCGGAGCCTGACGCTCGACATCCGTCGCACCCATATAGACAACACAGGGGATCCCGAAGCGGGCAGCCACGGTCGCGGAAGCAACTCCGTGCTGGCCGGCGCCGGTTTCAGCGATGATACGTGTCTTGCCCATGCGCTTGGCCAGAAGGATCTGGCCGAGGCAGTTGTTGATCTTGTGCGAACCGGTGTGGTTCAGCTCGTCGCGCTTGAAATAGATCTTCGCGCCGCCCAGCTCTTCGGTCAGCCGCTCGGCAAAATAAAGCGGGCTTGGTCGGCCCGTATAGTGGGTGTTGAGATGGGCCAGTTCCGCCTGAAACGCCTCGTCCGTCTTGGCCTTTTCCCATTCCGCCTGCAAATCAATGATGAGCGGCATCAGGGTTTCGGCGACAAAGCGCCCGCCAAAGATGCCAAAGCGGCCATCTTCATCAGGTCCTTCGCGGAAGGAATTCGGTTTCGGTGACTGGTTCACTTGACGCTCCCTGAATGCGCCCGCTGCCGAGAGGCCTCGGCAACAGCCGCGAAAAATTCGTCCATCAACTGCAGATCCTTAACGCCAGGCGCACTTTCGACACCTGACGAAACATCAATCGCCCGCGCACCGGTTTCGGACAATGCGGCGGCAATGTTGTCCTTATTGAGTCCACCGGAAAGCATGTAATCAACGCTCTCGTCAAGCGAACCCAGCAAGGACCAATCGAAGCTCACGCCGTTGCCCCCAGGCAGATCCGATCCCGCAGGCGGCTTCGCATCAAAAAGGAAGCGATCCGCAATCCCGATATAGGGCTCGATACGCTTCAAATCATCAGCGTCACGAATGGAAAATGCCTTCATGACCGGTAAGCCGGTGACAGCCTTGATGGTCAGTACACGCTCGGGGCTTTCCTTGCCGTGGAACTGAAGAATATCCGGGCGCATCAGTGCAATGATTTCATCGAGTTCGTCATTGTCGGCATCGACTGTCACGGCGACTGACTTGACCCGGCCTCTCACCCGATCAGCCAGTGCGCCGGCAATATCCGGCTCGATGTTGCGCGGGCTCTTGTCGAAAAAGATGAAGCCTATATGGCTCGCTCCGCGCTCGGCAGCACGATCGACCGCCTCCGGCGTTTTCAATCCGCAGATCTTGATTTCGGGTCTCATGGCAGCGAAGTCGCACGAAATGTCGAAAGAGTCGAGCCAAATTGCGACGCATGCTGCACCGGTGTCACCGCTCAGGCAAAGTCGATCGCGTGAAGAGCCGATCCATTTCGCTTGAGCCAAGCCTTCGCCTCGTCCATCTCAGGACAAAGCTCCTTGCACAAAGACCAGAATGCCGGCCCATGGTTCATCTCGCGCAGATGCGCCACCTCATGGGCCGCCAGGTAGTCGATGACGGAAGGCGGAGCCATGACGATACGCCAGGAAAAACTCAACTTGCCATCCCAGGAGCAGGATCCCCAGCGGCTCCGCGTATCCTTGAGCGTCATGCTTCGAGCCGGTTTACCTACCTGGGCAGCGTACCTGGCCACCAAGGGTTCAAGATCCCTGCGCGCTTCCTTCTTCAAAAAATCCGCTACCCGTCTGGGCAGATGATCCTCGAGACCGCTGACGCTCAGTACATGCCCGATCTCACTGTCGATCGACCGCGTCAAACCGCGCATTTCACCAGTATGAACGATCCGGTGCGGGACACCTCGGAGCATGATGTCGCTGCCGTCCTCGATCAGCCCGACGTGTTTTTGCCGCTTCAGGCGGTTGCTGAGCCAACCTTGATGACGATCGAGAAAATCGTCGATGTCTCGATCTCGCAAACCCATCGGCACTGTCATCTTGAGCGCCCGCCCACCCGGTTCTATCCGAAGCGTAATTCGGGTCGCCCGATCGTGTCGGCGGATGGTCAAGGGAATGCTCCGGCCATCGACGGGAACATTGCGCTCAAGCACAAGGGCAGAGCTTTGCTGCGGTTTTCGCTTTCGAAGTAGTGGAAGCATGCGCGAGTTTTAACCGATTCGCAGTCAGAAAAGACATGAAAAAGGCCGGCGCTTAAACACGCCGGCCCAGTTCACTTGTCGGTAGCTTATGCCTTTACGCGGTCGTCGGATAGGTAGGCGGCGTTTGATCCGCATTGGCGGGCGAATTGCGCCGATCACGCATAAAGCGATCGAACTCTTCCTGATCCTTGGCGCGGCGTAGTTCACGCGCATAAGCGTCGAAGTCGGCGCGCATCTCATCAAGCCTGCGACGTTCCTCATCGAGGCGTTCCAGTTCGGCCTTGCGCCAGTCGTCAAAGGCGACGTTTCCAGTGGAACTGAATGGCGTCCCCGCCCGGGCGCTGCGGCACCAATTGAATGCTTCGTCTGCCTTACGATTGGCATCGCGTTTGAATGTCTGGAACTTTTCTCCAAACAGGATGTAGGCAAGCATGGCAAGGCCGAGAGGCCAGAAAACCACAAAGCCGAGCACCATCAGTGCGACGGTAGCCGGAGTCCAATCCGGTCGGAGCATTGCTGACTGGTTCATTGTCCATTCCTCTATCAGGGGCGGAAATGCCCATGACACCGATGTGGGAAAGGCAAGCCCCGGGTTCAAGAAATGAACGCAAGCAATCGTTGAAATAGCTGGAACTGTTGACTTAAATCGAGGAAACGGACTTTCAGCCCGTCTTCCCTCCTCGGATGATCCGTTTGACCGGCGTTGTCTGACCGCGCTTGGAATGTGCCTTCGCGAATTCGATGATGCGCGGTGCAATTTCGCGGCGGAAGCGGGAGCCGTTGAAGACGCCGTAGTGACCGACATCCGGCTGCACATAGTGCATTCGCTTGTCCTCTGGAATATTGGTGCAAATGGTCTGTGCCGCGTGCGTCTGCCCCACCCCTGAGATGTCGTCGTTCTCACCCTCGACCGTCAGAAGCGCGACTGTCTGGATCGCCGAGGTATCGACCCGTTTTCCGCGATGCATCATTTCGCCCTTGGGGAGCGAGTGCTTGATGAACACGGTATCGACGGTCTGCAGATAGAATTCCGCAGTCAGATCCATCACAGCCAGATATTCATCATAAAAATCGCGGTGCTTTTCGGCCGGCTCACCATCGTTCTTCACGAGGTGCATATAGAAGTCCTTATGCGCGATCATGTGTCGATCAAGGTTCATAGACATGAAACCCGAAAGCTGGAGAAAGCCCGGATAGACATTGCGCATGAAACCCGGCTGCGGCCAGGGCACCTGCATGATGACGTTGTCCCTGAACCACTCCAGCGGACGGTCTTGCGCCAACTGATTCACGGCTGTCGGATTGATCCGTGTATCGATCGGTCCACCCATCAATGTCATTGAGGCTGGAGCACAAACATCCTTGTCCGCTTCCATGACGGCGACGGCAGCCAGCACAGGCACGGATGGCTGACACACCGCAACAACATGGGTGTCCGGCCCAAGGTGTCGGAGCATCTCGATCACATAGTCGATGTAATCATCTAGGTCGAAATCACCATCAGTCACCGGCACCATGCGGGCATCGATCCAGTCGGTGATGTAGACGTCGGCCTGTTGTATTAAGGCTTCGACCGTGCCGCGAAGCAGCGTTGCGTAGTGACCAGACATCGGCGCGACGATCAGGATGCGAGGACCCTTTTCGCTTCCCGCCGGCAAATCGCGTTTGAAATGAATGAGGTCACAAAAGGGTTTCCGCCAGACGATCTCTTCATGAACGGCAACCTTTTCATCGTCGACTTTGGTAAAGGGGAGACCGAACTCCGGCTTGCCGTAGCGACGCGTCATCCTTTCAAACACTTCGAAACCCGCAGCCAGACTGCGTCCCACAACCGTGTGTGCCCAAGGATTTAATGGATTACGCCAGGCCAGATTCATCGCATCCGCGGATGCGCGAAACGGAGCCATCATGGCATGGTTCAGTTCATAAAGTTGATAGAACATCGCGTACCTCAATCCAGCGGACAATCTGCCAGAAGTAGAACAGACTATCAGAGTTTTTGCACTGCAACAGCCTTTTAAAGGGCAAATGTCTTTTGGCCCGTTCAAACGCCAGGATGAAGCATATTCGTTAAAGCTTGGCTCTAGCTTTCTGGGGCTTAAGTCTTGCCGCCAGATAAATCCGCACCACCTGACGAATAGCCAAAACACTTGGAGATGCCATGACCACCAGCAATGATCGCCACGCTCGATTTGAAATCGATTCCATGTTTTTGGACCGCTGGTCCCCACGGGCGTTTGACGCCAAGCCCATTTCGAGGGACGATCTGCTCACGATGCTTGAGGCAGCGACCTGGGCCCCTTCAGCATCAAACTCGCAACCCTGGCGCTTTGTCTACGCGCATCGGGATACAGACGCGTTCGCGACGATGCTTGAGCTCTTGGTGCCCTTCAATCAAGAGTGGGTCAAGAATGCCTCAGCGCTGGTCTTCCTATTCTCCGCCATGACCTCGAAGAGGCCCGATTCTGAGCCGCGACCACTGCGCAACCACAGCTTCGACTGCGGAACGGCTTGGGGCTATCTCGCCCTTCAAGCTCTGAAGATGGGATATTTTGCGCATGCCATGACCGGTGTCCATTTTGACCGCGTGCATGAAGTGCTGCGTGCTTCTGAGGACGACCTTCATTTTGAGGCAGCAATTGCCATAGGGCATCAAGGCCCCCTGGATGCCCTGCCCGCAGCGCTGCAGGAACGCGAGAAACCGAGCGACCGGCGGTCCGTTGTTGAGGTGGCGTTCGAGGGCCACCTCTAGCAATAGGCGTTAACGGTTTCACGTGAATCACGTTAACGATGATTCACGTGAAACATTTTGCGCAAAAAAGAAGGCCGCGAGAGCGGCCTTCAGAACTAGATATCGAGGTTGGCGACGCTCAGCGCATTTTCCTGAATGAAGTCACGCCGCGGCTCGACCTCATCCCCCATCAGCCTTGAGAACAAGCCATCGGCATCTGTCGCATCGTGCACCTTGACCTGCAGCAGCGAGCGCACATTTGGATCAAGCGTGGTTTCCCACAGCTGCTCGGCATTCATTTCGCCCAAGCCTTTATAGCGCTGCATCGACAGGCCTTTACGCCCCGCAGCGAAGATCTGATCCAGGAGAGCGCGCGGGCCTGAAATTTCCGTACGTCCCTCCTTACGAGAAAGCACAGGAGGCTCGGCATAAATCTCCCGTAGCCGAGCCGACATCTGATCCATATGGCGCGCGTCGGCAGAGCCGATCAACGCGTTGTCGACTGAAGCGACTTCCTTCACGCCGCGAACCATACGCTCAAAGCGCAAGCCGCCTTCTTCCGTAACGAAGCCTTGCCAGCCACGTTCGGTTTCTTCGGCAATCATATCAAGTCGTTGCGCAACTTTTGCCGCTGTCTGTTCCGCCATCTCCCGGTTGCCCGTAAGCTCGGGGTTCAAGGCTCCGCCGATAGCGGCTTGTTCGATAACATTACGATTGTAGCGGGAATGCAGACCGTCAACCAATGACCGCAGACGCAAGGCATCGGTGATGACGTCGCGCAGATCCTGGGCGGCACGGACTTCACCATTTGTCAGCGTGAGCGTCGCTTCTTCGAGGCCCATCGTGATCAGATAGTCTTCCAGCGCCTTTTCGTCCTTCAGGTACTGGACGGACTTCCCACGCGCGACCTTATAAAGCGGCGGCTGGGCGATATAGAGATGTCCGCGCTCGATCAGTTCCGGCATCTGACGGAAGAAGAAGGTCAGCAGCAGGGTGCGAATATGGGCGCCGTCGACGTCAGCATCTGTCATGATGATGATCTTGTGATAACGCAACTTGTCGGCGTTGAACTCATCCTTGCCGATCGACGTGCCAAGCGCGGTGATCAGCGTGCCGATTTCCTGGCTCGAGAGCATCTTGTCAAAGCGCGCGCGCTCGACGTTGAGAATTTTACCACGCAGCGGAAGAATGGCCTGGCTTTCCCGGGAACGACCCTGCTTTGCCGAACCGCCTGCGGAGTCACCCTCGACGAGGAAGAGTTCGGACTTAGCCGGATCACGTTCAGAGCAATCCGCCAACTTGCCCGGCAAAGATGCAATATCGAGAGCACCTTTGCGGCGGGTCAGCTCACGCGCCTTGCGCGCCGCTTCACGTGCAATTGCGGCTTCGACGACCTTCCCGACAAGAACCTTTGCCTGTGTCGGATGCTCTTCAAACCACGTGCTCAGCGCTTCGTTCACGAGATTTTCGACCACCGGCCGAACTTCAGATGAAACGAGCTTGTCCTTGGTCTGGGACGAGAACTTCGGGTCCGGCACCTTAACCGAAAGCACGGCGGTCAGCCCTTCGCGGCAGTCTTCCCCCTGCAGCGACACCTTTTCCTTCTTCAGAATACCGGAGGTGTCAGCGTAGGAGGTCACCTGGCGCGTCAGCGCCGCACGGAAGCCCGCCATATGCGTGCCACCGTCGCGCTGCGGAATGTTGTTGGTGAAACAAAGGACGTTCTCGTGATAGCTGTCGTTCCACCACAACGCCACTTCGACCGTAATCCCGTCCTTTTCGCCATGAATGGCAACAGGCGTATCGACCAGCGGCTTTTTCGCGCGGTCGAGATAGCGGACAAACGCCTCTAGGCCGCCATCGTATAGCAGCTCTTCCTGGCGGATATCAGACTTCCGCCGATCGGTGAGAACGATCCGAACGCCTGAATTGAGGAAGGCAAGTTCGCGCAGGCGGTGCTCGAGCGTGTTGTAGTCAAATTCTGTCTTGGTGAAAGTTTCCGGGCTCGGAAGGAACGTGACTTCCGTGCCGGAACGGCCCTCGTATTCGCCAGTCACCTTCAGCGGCGCATCGGCAACACCATGCGTGAAGCTCATCTCGTGGATTTTGCCAGCGCGGCGGATCTTCAGGCTGAGGCTCACAGACAAGGCGTTCACCACAGAGACGCCAACGCCGTGCAGACCGCCGGAAACCTTGTAGGAGTTCTGATCGAATTTGCCGCCGGCATGGAGCTGCGTCATGATAACTTCAGCAGCCGACACCCCTTCACCCGTGTGGATGTCGGTCGGAATGCCGCGGCCGTTATCGGTCACGGTGACGGAACCATCGGCATTGATCGTAACCGTGACGATATCCGCATGGCCCGCAAGCGCTTCATCGATGGCGTTATCGACCACTTCATAGACCATGTGGTGCAGACCGGAACCATCATCGGTATCACCGATATACATGCCCGGACGCTTACGAACGGCGTCGAGCCCCTTGAGCACCTTGATCGAGTCCGCGCCGTATTCGGCCGGTACACCTGTTTCCGTGGTCGGCATGTCGGTCATTCAGCAATTCTTTCCAATCGATCTGCGAAGCATTAGCCTAATGCGAATCAGGCTTCTCCGAGACCTTCGACTATAGGTGTTTCGGGTTGAGTTCCAAAGGCGCGAGCGCCGTTTCCCGTGGATAGACAGGGCCTGGGACGTGATTACGACCGTTTTCTTCCCCTATCCAGAGCCATTTGCATGTCTTCTATCACGTCCGGGGGAAGGTGGCGAATCACCTTGGCCAATGCATTGGCAAAAGCGGTGTAATCTGAGGGAAGTCCTGAGGTATCAACCACCACGCGCGGGTGAGACAGGCCTGCCGCCGCAAAGAGGTCTTCCGCTTCATCCCAGATGACATTGAAATAGCCTGCGACGCGCTGGAGGAAGTCGAAGCTCGGTTGACCGCGCCTGCCATGCTCCAGCGCCGATAGATAGGCTGGGGAAACCTGCAGCGCTTCAGCCATCTGCTTCTGAGACACGCCCTTGATCCGGCGCAGCTCCCGCATTGCATCCCCGAACGGCGTCATCGCGGCCCCTGTCGCGCCAGCCGCACATAGAGCGCGCCGTCGCCGCCATGTTTTCTGGCGGCTGGCTCGTAGGACGAGATCAGGAACCTGAATTCTGGCAGTGAGAACCAGAGCGGTACGGCGCGCTTTAACGCGCCCTCGCTGCCAAACGAACTGCCTTTTCCGGTAATGACAAGAACGTGGCGCAAACCGCGCTCATGTGCCCTCATGAGAAAGTCGAGGAGCATGCCATGCGCCTCGCTTTGAAAAAGGCCGTGCAGATCAATCCGTGCCTCGAGCGCCAGATGTCCTTTGGAGAGCTTGCGTTTGACCGGTCGTTCCAAGGGGTGATGCCGCTGACCGTCAGGCTTTTTACTGACGTTGTCCGATTTGGGGTCCGCGACAGGCTTCTCTGGCAAGGCTTGCCGTGCTGCAGCCTCCGTCTTGTCCTGCTCGATAACATCGTCGAATTCGACAAGGTCTTCCATGCGACCGGGAAGCGGACGTGTGGTGCGCGCCACCTTGCCCCAGAGAACCCGATCTTCCTTCTTTAGCTTCGACCCCGATCCGCTCACCGATACCTCTCAGCTGCAGCTTTGGGGCACAGTATATAGAAGTCAGCTGCATTGCGCACGGCGCCTGCGAGCTCTCCGGCCAGATCTCCGGAACCTGTAAAGATATCCCCCCGCGCGGGCCCGACAATCGCCGAACCTGTGTCCAGCGCCAGCATCAATCGAGCAAAACTTGAGCCCTTGTCCAGACGGCGCAGCGTTGGTGCCACAATGAAGAAGGGAAACCCAAAGGTATGAATGCTTCGATCCACTGCGAGCGAACGGCCAGCAATCAAAGGCACCTTGGCTGCGGCAATGGGGCCACGTGATAGATCCGTGACCTCCGCCTCGCGGAAGAATATGTAGGATCTGTTGTGCCAAAGGATCTCATCCATCCGCTCGGGATGGGCCGAGAGCCAAGCCCGGATGGACTGCATCGAGATTTCGGTCTCATCGATTTCACCGAGATCGATGAGCTTGCGACCGATGGCGGAAAAGGGATGCCCCGCCTTGGCGGCATAGGTAATTCGCCTGATCCGACCATCAGGGTATCTGAGGCGGGCCGCCCCCTGGACATGGGCAAAGAAGACGTCGACTTTCGAGTGTGCCCAGGCAATCTCGAGGCCTTTTCCCTCCAGATAACCGCCATCGATAGCCTGCCGATCCGGGTAGAGATCGATCGTCGATCCGACCATTCGCGCAAAAGCGTATGATCCATCAATTGCCGCAGGCCGATTGGCATCGCTTACATCGATCAGGTCGTCTGGCCGTCTGTAGAAGGGATGGGCATATTCAGGTGTGGGTCGATCAGACACCAGAACTTCAGGCTCGTAGAACGCCGTCACCAATCCCGCAGGGCCGTCATCCGGAACGATGCGAAGCGGCACGCAATGCGTTTCGAAGAAGCGTCTCGCCTCCTGCGGGTTGGCTGGCACGTGACAGGCTGCCGCCAACAGCAGGGGACGGAGGTCTTCCGCAGTCAGTCCCAAGGTACCCGTGCGATACTGCTTGACCTCATCAATCTGGCGCAAGCAATCGGCCAGAGCGGGCCAGAGCGCTGAGGGATCATCCGTCGCCCAGCCAGGCAAATCCTCGAAACGCGCTTCAACGAGGTGATACGACTGGCCGGACTCCGTCATTGTTCGGCTTCAGTCGCAACCAGCTTCCAGTTTGGATCCCGCGATCGGATGTCGCGCGCGAAGGTCCACATATCATTCACATCCGCGACCGCTTCGGCATCGCCTTCCACAAGCTTGCCCTCGTTGTCATAAGTGGCGCTGATCAGCTGACTGGCGATCCTCACGGTAATCTGCTCTTCATTGTCACGAACACCGGCCTGGATGATGTCGGCTTTTTCAACGCCGACAAAGGTTGACTTGATAACCTCACCCCTGCTCTCGCGCTCTGCGATCGCGCCCTCAAAGCCTTCGAACACGTCTCGGGACAGCAGACCCTTCAGAGTTTTCCGGTCGCCATCGGCATAGGCCATGACGATCATCTCATAAGCAATCTTTGCGCCGTTGAGGAATTCCTTTGGTCGGAAGCTCGGGTCATGGCCAGCCAGTGCCCGCAGCTGTTCATTCAGCGGCGTTCCAACAGCGGCATAGGCGTCAATCTCGGAAAACCGCTCATCGGGGGCACCTTCTTCGCGACGCGGCAGTGTTACCACCTTTCCGTCATCTCCCCCCTGATCTCGGATCTGCTCCCGTTGCGAGAAGGGATCGAAGGGCGGTTTTTCATGGCCCGTCCGTCGTCCGAGGACGCTGCGCAGCTGGAAGAAAATCAGCACCGCCGCAACGAGAAAGAACAGAGTGACAAAATCGCTAGACTGCATGAAATCCGCCGGTTCGATTGATTTGCATTTTCACTTCCCCATATAGTCTTGTGAGAACAATCATTCAAATGTCGTCACGCATTCTTTCGTCCGTTCTGCCCACAGCAATGGCAAACGGCGATTCAACATAGCTGGAGCCTCCTTATGCGCCTGCCTCTGGTGCTCATTCTTATCGCACCTCTTGTCGAAATTGCGGGTTTTATTGTTGTAGGGCAAGCTATCGGCATACTATCAACCATCGGGCTCGTGGTTCTGTCGGCAATCATCGGCATCGCGCTTTTGCGTCACCAGGGGACGGGTATCCTCAGAAAGCTGCAGGAAGAGACCCGACGCGGAGCAAACCCGGGCTCCCAGCTCGTCCATGCCGCGCTTCTGGTGGTCGCGGCCTTCCTGCTGATCATTCCGGGCTTTGTCGGAGACATCATAGGTCTTCTTCTCTTCATCCCGGCCATTCGGGATCTCGCTTGGAAGATCGTCAGCGATCGCTTCGTGGTGCGGACCAATTTTTCGTCCGGCTATACCCGCACTTCCGGAGATGCGGATGTCATTGATCTTGGCGAGGATGATTACAGCAGCGAAGAACCCCGGCATGACACTCCCTGGCGCGATCCGCGTATCGGTCGTTGATCTTGACGACGGTTCACGAGGGAGCGCGAGGGTTGTAAGCGCAGGGTTCAAATGTTAGATGGCCTTAGCATTCATCTTCGAGGACACGCCCTATGGCCGACAACAATTCGGGAACGACTTCTCCGTCCCTCAATATCCTTGCTCAGTACATCAAAGATTTTTCCTTTGAGAATCCGGGTGCGCCGCGTTCGCTTCAGGCTCGAGACAAGGCACCGGCCATCAACATCAATGTCAACGTCAACGCCAATCCGCTGTCTGAAACCGACTTCGACGTCGTGTTGACATTGAGCGCAGAAGCCAAAGACGGCGATAAGGTCGTGTTTGTGACAGAACTTGTGTATGGCGGCGTCTTCCGGATTGCCGGCTTCCCGCAGGAGCACATGCTGCCTGTTCTCTTCATTGAATGCCCGCGTTTGCTCTTCCCCTTCGCGCGTCAGATCATCGCCGATGCAACCCGCAACGGCGGCTTCCCGCCATTGATGATCGACCCGATCGATTTTTCGCAGATGTTTGCGCAGCGCGTGGCCGAAGAACAGGGACGCGCCAAGACTTCGGCACCAAACTAAGTCCGCCGAAACTGAGAGTGAATAAGGGGTCCCGTTGGACCCCTTTTTTATTGTTGGTACCGTGACCAGATTGCCTTGTCGCCGAGGCGCGCCAGAAGCTTGCTGTGTCCGGCTGCCTCTGCCTCCGAAACTCTTGGAACCAAAGCGCGGGGCCGCTCATAAGACACTTCGACGATCTCGATGATCTCGTCCGAACGCGACTGACGTGTATCCGAGACCCCAAATCCGAGGGCCGCCTGTCGGCCGCCAAGCATTTCGATATACACTTCTGCCAGCAGTTCGGAATCGAGAAGTGCGCCATGCTTGGTACGGTGCGAATTGTCGATACCATAACGACGGCACAGCGCATCAAGTGAATTCGGCCCCATGGGGTGCTTGCGGCGAGCCAACGCCAGCGTATCGACCACAAGATCCGGCGCCACCGGCGGCAGGCTTAGCCTGTCGAATTCCGCATTGATAAACCCAATGTCGAAGTTGGCGTTGTGCGCGACCCATTTGGCTCCGTCGAAGAATTCCCGCATCGCGCCAACGATCTCGGCAAAGCTCGGCTTGTCTTTAAGGAAATCATCGGTGATCCCGTGAACGGCAAGCGCGTCCGGGTGAACCTTGCGGTCACCTGGATTGATATAGACGTGGAACGTCCGTCCAGTCGGAAAATGATTCAGCAGTTCAACGCCGCCGATTTCGATAACGCGATCGGCCTTGTTCTCAAGTCCCGTGGTTTCCGTATCGAAAACGATCTCACGCATCCTTGTTCTCTCCTGTTTGTGCGCGGATTTGCGCAAGTAGGCTTTGAACCTGTCGTCTCGCATCCTCGATACCATGGCCCGTATCGATGATATAATCCGCCCTTATTCGTTTCTCGGCGTCAGGCAGTTGCCGTGCAAGAATGAGCTCAAACTTCTCGGGTGTCATACCAGGACGAGAAAGAACGCGCTGACGCTGGATAGATGCATCGCAGCTCACAACAACGATGACATCGACGCGATCTTCGCCAGCGGTTTCAAACAACAGCGGAATATCAAGCAAGACGATATCCGTCCCCCTTGCCGCCTGCTGCCTCAGAAACTCCCGCTCGTGCTCGCGAACCATCGGATGCACGATTGATTCAAGTTTCGAGAAGTTAGCCGGATTCTGCGCCAGCGCAGCTACCAACTTCTGACGGTCTACTTCGCCCGATGTCGCGACACCGGGGAAAGCGGCTTCGATCAGGGGAACGGCCAAGCCGCGATAAAGATCGTGAACCACCTGATCGGCGTCGTTAACAGGAACCCCCTCAGCGGCAAACAAAGCTGCCGTCGTGGATTTCCCCATGCCGATCGAGCCGGTCAGGCCGATTATGATCATGAATGCTGGCCGATGTCAGAGAGTACAAGATTGCGGAGTTCCGGCGTGACCTCTGGACGCACACCAAACCATTTTTCAAATCCAGGCACAGCCTGATGAAGCAACATGCCCAAGCCATCAACCGTCCTCATCCCAACCGTTTCCGCGGCCAGCATGAACGGCGTCTTCAACGGCACGTAGACGATATCCGTCACCACCGAGTGCGGCAGCATGTGGTCGAACCCGAGGGTCGGAACAGGGGAGTTGTCCATGCCGAGTGATGACGTGTTGACGAACAATCCAGCTCCCACAAGCAGCTCGTCCAATGCCTCAAGGCGATGCGCTGAAATCGCGCCACCGAACCGGTCGGCGAGCTCCTTCGCCCTTTCGATGGTTCGGTTGACAACGTAGATCTGTTTGATGCCGCGTTCACAAAGGCCATGAAGTATCGCGCGACTTGCGCCGCCTGCCCCGAGCACCACGGCTGTGTCACACGCGTCCCAGCCAGGAGCAGACGCATCCAGATTGGCAAGAAAGCCCGTCTCGTCGGTATTGGTCGCGTGGATCAGGCCGTCTTCGACCCAGAGCGTATTCGCCGCTCCAATGGCCTCCGCAACAGGATCGACCACATCGCTCAGTTTAAGAGCAGCTTCCTTGTGGGGAATGGTGATGTTGCCGCCACGAAATTCACCAGACCGCAGAGCGTCGAGGAAATCCGGGAAGGCCTCGGGTGTCACAGCAATCTTCTCGTAGCTTCCCGCAATTCCAAGCTGGCTCAGCCAATAGCGGTGGATGAGAGGAGACCGCGAATGGGCAATCGGATAGCCGGCGACAAATGCTTTCGCGTCGATTGTTTCACGTGAATCATTCATGGTTAACCCCAAGTTTACGAAGGGCGCCAAGGAGCGGCAAAAGCGGCAGACCGAGCACTGTGAAATAGTCGCCTTCGATCGCCTCGAACAGCTGCACGCCTTCACCCTCAAGCTGATAGCAACCCACACTTGAGAGAATTGCCGGACAGTTCCGATCGAGATAGCTCTCCATGAAGCTTTCAGATAATCTCCGCACCTGCATGGTCGCAATTCCAACATGCTGCCAGACGACGTCGCCGCTCTGAACCAGGCAGACAGCGCTGTTAAGGCGATGTCCCTTTCCGTTCAAGAGGCGGAGTGTCTCACGGGCCGCATCCAAACTCGCCGCCTTGTGTAAAATGGTTTTGTCCAAGGACATGGTTTGATCGCATCCGATCACGAGAGCACCGGGATGATCGACCGAAACGGCCTTAGCTTTCGCGATCGCCAAGTGAAGGGCAATCCCTTCCGGGCTTCTATCATCGAGAGGAAGGTCTGCCTCAACCTGCCGCTCATCAATGCTTGCCGGTACGACCGCCACGTCGAGGCCTGCATTCGCCAACAAGCTTTTCCGCGCCAGACTGCCTGAGGCCAGGATCAGGGGATGCGCCATCATCAATCCTTCAGTGAAACAAGACAGACATCGGTTAGCCCACCTTCATACGCAGGGCAATGATTGCGGCGGCTGTCTCTTCAATGGAGCGGCGTGTCACGTCAATGACGGGCCAATTGTTGCGCGCGCAAAGCGCCCGCATATATTTCAGCTCCTCCGTGATAGTCGCACGATCAAGATAGTCCCGCCTGTCATAACCAGGCGTCGACCCGAGAATCCGGTTTTCCCGTACCTGCGAAATCCGGTCAGAGGTCGCGATCAAGCCGACAATCAAGGGGCGCGTTGCCGTCAGCAATGCCGCAGGCAGCGGCATGTCGGGCACGATCGGAAGATTGGCGGTCTTGTAGCCTCTGTAAGCCAGATAGATGCTGGTGGGCGTCTTTGACGTGCGGCTGATACCGATGACCACGATATCTGCATCGTCGTAATCCTCTGTCGCCTGACCGTCATCATGGTCCATGGCGAAATTCAACGCTTCGATCCTGGCAAAATAATCAGCGTTTAAGACGTGCTGTGCCCCCACTCTACCACGATAGGGGGCTCCCAAGTGATTGTGAAAGGTATCAACGATCGGGGCGAGAACGTTCACGCAGGGAAGACCGAGTTCGTGGCATCCCGCCTCAATCAAAGCTGTCAGATCAGGATCTACCAGAGTGTAGAGGACGATACCTGGTTCGCGATCGATTGCCTCGATGAGGGACTTGACCTGCTTTTTGCTGCGAATGAGAGGGTAGACGTGTTCGATAGCCGTAACGCCGCGAAACTGTGCCGTGGCGGCTCGACCGGCAGAGATCAATGTCTCGCCCGTTGAGTCAGAAATCATGTGAAGATGGAAGAAGCTTTTCCGGTTCTCCACGATGTTCTGACCCCCCTGTTGATATCCCGGGATAACCGAACGCTTAGACCGGCGCCAGTCGGAGGCTCCGGGAAAACCCTCGATTTATCCACATCCCTAACCGAGCCTGGCATCGAAAAGCGAGGGCTGTGGATAATGAGGAGAAGGGAAATAGACCTTCCTATTTGAACCATTCATCCACAGGACCATTTGATTAACGGCTCTCGCAGCCATTTGATATTGCGGGTTAATATCGATCTGTCCACAGATCGCCGCGAACCCGCAAGACTCTTGCCGAGAAACCTGCGACAAATCGCTGACGGGGACTTGGCTGTGGACTTCTATTAAACCTTGATAGCCACAGACTCTTAGAAATAGAAGAAGATTCAATAATATCTTTTCTTTTATGAAGGGGCATGGCCTTGACCGATGTGAACCGGAAATTGCTCGACGTATTGAACGGCAAGACAATTACCCCGCCGCCCATTTGGCTCATGAGACAAGCTGGTCGCTACCTTCCAGAGTATCGCGCAACGAGAGCGGAAGCAGGAAGCTTCCTTGATCTCTGTTACTCCCCAGAGCTTGCCACCGAGGTGACGCTTCAGCCGATCCGACGTTACGGTTTTGACGCGGCCATCCTTTTTTCCGATATCCTGGTCATCCCCGACGCACTCAAACGTAATGTTCGTTTCACTGAAGGGCATGGTCCCCAGATGGATCCGATCGACGAGGCGGAGATCAGGGCTCTTTCTCCAGATGGGGTGACAGAGCACTTGCGTCCCGTCATGGAGACGGTTGCGAAGCTGCGTGCGGAGCTCCCGGCGGAAACCACCCTGCTCGGCTTCTGTGGCGCGCCCTGGACCGTTGCGACCTATATGATTGCTGGCCATGGGACCCCCGATCAGGCGCCGGCTCGCCTCTTTGCCTATCGCCATCCGCAAGCCTTCGAGCAACTCCTGCATTTCCTTGCAGAGGTTTCAGCCGATTATCTCGTGGCGCAGATTGATGCGGGTGCTGACGCGGTGCAGATCTTCGATTCCTGGGCTGGTGTTCTTGGCGAAGAAGAATTTGCCAAATTTTGCGTGGCCCCCGTTGCCCGCATGATTGCATCCGTGAAGGCACGCCGGCCTCACGCCAAGATCATTGCCTTTGCAAAGGGCGCAGGTCTGCTGCTGCAAACCTATCGGCAGAAGACTGGTGCCGATGCGATCGGCCTCGACTGGTCGGTGCCCTTGAGTTTTGCTGCTGAACTGCAGAAGGACGGCCCGGTCCAGGGCAATCTTGATCCGATGCGGGTTGTCGCTGGTGGTGCTGCGCTGGAAGAGGGAATTGATGCCATCCTGCAGGCTTTGGGTCATGGGCCTCTGATCTTCAATCTTGGCCACGGCATTACCCCCCAGGCCAATCCGGATCATGTGACCGACCTCGTGCGCCGCGTTCGGAGTTTTGGCTGACATGGAGATGCGTCAGACGGATTTGAAGCCCGGTCAGCGGGCGGGCCGCAAGGCCGCCGGAGCGCTGATCTTTTTCGGTCTTGTTGCGGCAGGCATCATGATCGCGGGGCCGGATGTCGCCTACCCCTGGATCAAGGCGCTGCATATCATCGCCGTGATCTCCTGGATGGCGGGCATGCTCTATCTGCCGCGGCTGTTCATCTATCACAGCGATGCTGATCCCGCCTCCGAACAGGCGAAGACCTTTGCCGTCATGGAACGCCGGCTCATGAGCGTAATCATGACGCCGGCCATGGTCGTCTCCTGGGTACTGGGGCTCTACCTCGCCTGGTCGATGTTCGACTTCTCGGGTGGCTGGCTGCATGCGAAGCTGGCTTGTGTCATCGCGCTTTCTGGCGTTCATGGATATTTCGCCAAAGCCGTTAGGTCTTTCGGTGAAGGGCGCTACATCCGAACGCCGCGGTTCTGGCGCGGTATGAACGAAGTCCCTACCCTTCTCATGATCGCAATTGTCGTCTTCGCCGTGGTGAAGCCGTTTTAAGTGGTCGCGACTGTTAATTTTCGCCCCTGCTGCTTTTCACTTGCGGTGCAGGGTTGAAGTCGCTATTTTTGCGCCACTCTCCTCCTTGGCTTGCGTAACATTCCGTGAATTGCGGCTTTCGCAATCGTTCAGAATTCCTGCCGCACGCCGATCCTTCCCAAAACTCTATCCCTATGGTCCCCTTCATGGCTGAAATGAAGCTACAAGAACTCAAGAGCAAATCGCCAACAGACCTTCTGACCTTTGCTGAATCGCTCGAAGTCGAGAACGCGAGCACGATGCGCAAACAGGAGCTGATGTTTGCGATCCTCAAGATGCTGGCCAGCCAGGATGTTGAGATTATCGGCGAGGGGGTTGTGGAAGTCTTGCAGGATGGCTTCGGCTTCCTGCGTTCGGCAAATGCCAACTATCTGCCAGGTCCTGACGATATCTACATTTCGCCTTCGCAGATTCGCCGCTTCTCGCTGAAAACAGGTGATACTGTCGAGGGTCCGATCCGCGGACCGAAAGAGGGAGAGCGCTATTTCGCTCTTCTGAAAGTCAACACGATCAATTTTGAGGATCCGGAAAAGATCCGCCACAAGGTCCATTTCGACAATCTGACGCCGCTCTATCCAAACGAGCGCTTCAAGATGGAACTTGATGTGCCGACCTCGAAGGACAACTCTGCACGCGTCATCGATCTGGTGGCGCCGCTTGGCAAGGGACAGCGCGGCCTGATCGTTGCCCCTCCCCGCACAGGTAAGACGGTTCTCCTGCAGAACATCGCGCATTCGATCACAGCCAACCATCCGGAATGCTACCTGATCGTTCTGCTGATCGACGAACGTCCGGAAGAAGTGACCGATATGCAGCGTTCTGTGAAGGGTGAAGTTGTTTCTTCGACCTTCGATGAGCCGGCAGTGCGCCACGTTCAGGTTGCTGAAATGGTCATCGAAAAGGCCAAGCGCCTCGTAGAGCATGGCCGCGACGTTGTTATCCTGCTCGACTCCATCACCCGCCTCGGACGCGCCTACAACACTGTTGTGCCGTCTTCTGGCAAGGTTTTGACCGGTGGTGTGGACGCGAACGCCTTGCAGCGTCCGAAGCGCTTCTTCGGTGCAGCTCGTAACATCGAGGAAGGCGGTTCGCTGACAATCATCGCGACGGCTTTGATCGATACCGGCAGCCGCATGGACGAAGTTATCTTCGAAGAATTCAAGGGCACCGGCAACTCGGAAATCGTTCTGGATCGCAAGGTTGCCGACAAGCGAATCTTCCCGGCCATGGATATTCTCAAGTCCGGCACGCGTAAGGAAGACCTCCTTGTCCCACGCCAGGACCTGCAGAAGATCTTTGTCCTGCGTCGTATCCTCGCGCCGATGGGAACGACCGATGCGATCGAGTTCCTCATCGACAAGCTGAAGCAGACGAAGAACAACGGCGATTTCTTCGATTCGATGAACACCTGATGGTAGCCGGCCTTGCGCCGGTTCCCTTGTCAGGAGACATGATTGATGACCGCGGCCAAAGAGACTATCTTCGCACTCGCTTCGGGAGCGCCACCTGCCGGTGTCGCGGTCATTCGCATCAGCGGCCCTTTGAGCCTGGATGCAACACAGCGGATTACGGCACAGCCGCTGCCTAAACCGCGATATGCCGCGCTGCGGTCCATCGTCGGACGATCGGGACAGCTCCTTGACAAAGCCCTTGTTCTTCTCTTCCCAGCGCCCCATTCCTTTACCGGCGAAGACTGCGCGGAATTGCATCTGCACGGCGGCAAGGCCGTTGTGAACGCGGTTCTGAATGAGTTAGCCGGATTCGAAGGTTTGCGCCTTGCGGAAGCCGGCGAGTTTTCCCGCCGCGCTTTCGAAAACGGCAAGCTCGACCTGGTGGAAATCGAGGGGCTTGCCGATCTACTCTCTGCCGAAACCGAAATGCAGCGCCGACTCGCTGCAGAACAATCCGCCGGTCATCTATCTTCTCTGTATGAAGGCTGGCGTGAACGTCTGATCTTCGCTCGTGCCATGATCGAAGCCGAACTCGATTTTAGCGATGAGGGCGACATTCCGGGCTCTGTCTCAGACCGTGTTTGGTCTGAGGTCGCCAAGCTTCAATCTGAGATCGATACGGTAATCGATTCCATCAAGACCGGAGAGATCATCCGCGACGGCTTCCGGGTGGTTCTGGCGGGCCCGCCCAATGCCGGCAAATCCAGCCTCATGAATGCACTTGCAAGGCGCGATATAGCCATTGTCACGGACGTCGCCGGCACCACGCGCGATGTCCTGCATTGCGAGCTCGATCTCGAGGGCTACAAGATACATCTTTACGATACGGCAGGCCTGCGTGACACGGAGGACCGCGTCGAGCAGGAAGGCATCCGTCGTGCGTTAACGACGATCGCTGATGCGGATTTGATACTGCGCCTGAGGGCTCCAGGTGTGGCGGGCGAGGTCGATCTCCCGGAGAACGCCATTCCCGTGATTGACGTTTCGACAAAGCTCGATTTGCGCGATGAGGTCTACCCGTTCGAAAGCGCCGAAAGCCTGGCGGTTTCAGTTATCGATGGGCGGGGGATAGACCTGCTCCGTCGCATGATCCTGGAAAGCGTTGTTGCCCGCACACGTGTCGGCAGTCTTGCAATCCCAAGCCGTTTGAGGCATGCACAGCGACTGTTGGCAGCGCGCTCCAGTTTGAGCGATTGCCTGGAGAGATCGGAACTGCCGCTTGAACTCAGGGCGGAATATCTTCGACACGCCGCCGAAGAATTGGCGCGGATTACCGGCCGTATCGATACCGAAACACTTTTGGGAAAAATCTTCTCCGAATTCTGTGTCGGCAAGTGATTCACGTGAAACGAACCCTGTGAGGGTGCACAATGCTTGATGATGATCAGTTCGACGTAATCGTCGTTGGTGGCGGTCATGCCGGAACGGAAGCGGCGGCCGCTGCTGCGCGTATGGGTGCCCGCACGGCCCTTGTCACCCACGATATCACCAAGATCGGCACCATGTCCTGCAATCCTGCGATTGGGGGTCTCGGCAAAGGTCATCTAGTTCGCGAGATCGATGCGCTCGACGGTATCATGGGCCGCGCTGCTGATTTGAGCGGTATCCAGTTCCGCATGCTGAACCGGAAAAAGGGTCCGGCGGTCTGGGGTCCGCGTACACAGGCGGACCGCAGGCTCTATCGTGAAGCGGTTCACAGGCTCCTGGGAGAGTATGAAGATCTTGTTCTGATCGGTGGCGCGGTCGAGGCGTTTATTCGCGAGGAAGGTCTTGTCGGCGGCGTTGTGCTTGCAGACGGGCGACGCCTGAAGGCCAATGCGGTCGTACTAACCACTGGCACCTTCCTCCGCGGTGTGATTCACATCGGTGACGAGACGACACCGGGCGGCCGTATCGGCGAACCGCCTGCGATTGGCCTGAGCGATGACATTGCAGCGCTGGGCTTGCAGCTTGGTCGTTTGAAGACAGGGACACCCGCACGTCTTGATGGGCGAACGATCAAATGGGAGCGGCTGGAACAGCAGGAAGCTGATGCAGAACCGATACCATTTTCCTTACTGACCGATCGCATCCAGGTACCACAGATCTCCTGTGGCATTACCCGCACCACGCTTGAAACGCATCGCATCATCCGTGACAATCTCCAGCGGTCGGCAATGTATTCCGGAAAGATCGAGGGAGTGGGGCCGCGCTACTGCCCCTCGATCGAAGACAAGATCAGTCGTTTTGGCGACCGAGACGGCCATCAGATCTTCCTTGAGCCAGAGGGACTGGATGATCATACGATCTATCCAAACGGCATATCGACCTCGCTGCCTGCCGACGTTCAGGAGGCTTTCATCCGGTCCATCCCAGGGCTGGAAGACGTGGTGATCCTGCAGCCGGGATATGCCATCGAGTATGACTACGTCGATCCTAGGCAGCTGAACCACGATCTGTCAGTTATAAACGCTAAGGGCCTCTTTTTGGCGGGCCAGATCAACGGCACGACGGGCTACGAAGAGGCAGGCGCCCAAGGCCTTGTCGCAGGCGTCAATGCCGCACTTCGTGCGGCCGGTCGTGACACATGGGTTCTCAGCCGTACCGACTCCTATATCGGCGTCATGATCGATGACCTCACATCTAGAGGCGTGGCAGAACCTTACCGGATGTTTACATCCCGTGCGGAGTACCGCCTTTCCCTGAGAGCCGACAATGCCGATATGCGACTGACGCCAAAGGGTATTGAGTTGGGGTGTGTGAGACAGCTGCGGGCTGAAAAGTTCACCGTTTACCAGCGTGAGAGGCAGGCGCTTCATGCTGAGTTGGCAGGCCTTAGGACCACCCCGTCGGAGACGAAGGCCAGATCAGTGGTCATCAACCAGGATGGTCGCCGCCGGTCAGCGTTGGAACTCTTGTCCTATCCCGACATCACCTGGGATGATCTTGTGGTTCTTTGGCCTGATCTCGCGAACAAGGACAGGCGCGTAGCAGAGCTTGTCGCAATAGATGCACTCTATAGCGTCTATCTTGATCGACAGGCTGCTGATATTGAACGTTTGCGTGCGGAAGAACGGAAGAAAATTCCTTATCTATTTGATTTTAAAGGAATTTCTGGCCTATCCAACGAGTTGAAGCAAAAGCTCGAAGGGATGCGGCCGACTAATTTGGCACAGGCTGCGCAGATCGAAGGCATGACACCCGCCGCCATTGCTTTGATTATCGCCCATTTGGAAAAAGCAGATAAGCAGCGCCGGGCGTCTTGAAGGAATGGCCATGAAAGAAGTTGTGGATGTTTCACGTGAAACGCAACAGAAGCTGAATGTCTTTGTTGACCTCTTCCGCAAATGGGCACGCACGATCAACCTGGTTGCCCCCTCAACACTGGACGAGATCTGGGATCGACATGTACGAGACTCGCTGCAACTCCAGTCGATCTTAAAGGGCCCCAATCGTTGGATCGACCTGGGAAGCGGAGGAGGCTTTCCGGGAATCATTACGGCAATCGCACTAACCGAATATGGTGCCGGTTGGGTTGATCTTGTTGAGAGCAACAAGAAGAAGTGCAGCTTCCTGCGGATGGCCCTTGCGGAGACGCAGGCAAGAGGCACCGTTCATCCTATTCGCATCGAATCTGCTCATGAAACCTTGTCGGCACCCGATGCGATTTCTGCGAGAGCGCTCGCTGAACTCGATATTCTCTTCGACTACTGCGAGCCTTGGGCGATTTCCAACGAAAAATTGCGACTTATTCTCCACAAAGGCCGGGATTATCAGGCTGAAATCAACAAAGCACGTGGTCGCTGGCAATTTGATCTGATAGTACATCAGAGCATCGTCGAAACCGATTCAGTAATTCTGGAAATTTCCTCGCTCAAGCGCCGCTAGTGGCCAATTGTCGGGTGCCCTATGAGTCTCGAGAAGAATCGCATCATCACCATCGCGAATCAGAAGGGTGGCGTCGGCAAGACGACCACCGCAATCAACCTTGCGACTGCACTCGCCGCAATTGGTGAGCGTGTGCTCATTGTCGACCTTGATCCACAAGGAAATGCGAGCACTGGACTGGGTATCGATCGCCGGGATCGAAAACTGTCCTCCTACGATGTTCTCGTTGGCGATCACTCAATCACGGAAGCCGCCCTCGCGACGAGCGTACCGAACCTCTCTATTGTGCCATCCACCATGGACCTTTTGGGTTTTGAGATGGAAATCTCCCAGGAAGCAGATCGTGTCTTTCGCTTGAAGAATGCACTCGCCCTGGATGATGCGCGAGAATATAGCTATGTTCTCCTGGATTGCCCGCCTTCCTTCAATCTTTTGACCATGAATGCCATGGCGGCGGCCCATTCTATTCTTGTTCCTTTGCAGTGCGAGTTCTTTGCGCTGGAGGGGCTTAGCCAATTGCTGGAAACGATCAATCAGGTTCGCCAGTCGGTCAACCCTACCCTCGATATCCAGGGTATCGTCTTGACGATGTTTGATTCACGCAACAATCTCGCCCAACAGGTTGTCAGCGATGTGCGGGAGCATCTGGGAGAAAAGGTGTATACCACCTTGATCCCACGAAATGTGCGCGTGTCGGAGGCGCCCTCCTATGGAAAGCCGGCGATCCTCTACGATCTGAAGTGCGCTGGAAGTCAGGCATATTTGCAATTGGCTTCTGAAGTGATACAGCGCGAGCGTCAGCGCAAGGCAGCCTAAGCCGTAATAACGAGGGGTTCCAATGAGTGAAGATATTTCGAAGCGTCGACTTGGGCGCGGTCTTGCTGCATTGATTGGAGAGATGGATCAGCCCGTTGCAGCTCCGGGAGCGAAGCCCAGCGTCAACCCTGATCGCACTGTGCCGATTGAGTTTGTCTCCCGGACAGCTCGGAATCCCCGTCGATACTTTGATGAAAGCGAGTTGCAGGACCTTGCTGGATCGATCCGTCAGCACGGCATTGTCCAGCCGGTCGTGGTCCGTACTGTCGCCGCAGATCGCTACGAAATTATTGCGGGTGAGCGTCGCTGGCGCGCTGCCCAGCTTGCTGGCCTAGTCGACATCCCGGTCATCGTGCGCGATGTGGATGACCGTACAGCGCTTGAACTTGCAATCGTTGAAAATGTCCAGCGGTCAGATCTCAATCCTCTTGAAGAAGCCCTGGGTTATGACCAGCTGATCGCCGAGCATGGCTACACTCAAAATGATCTCGGGGAAATAATCGGCAAGAGCCGTAGTCATGTCGCCAATAGCCTTCGACTGTTGAAGCTTCCGGATCCCGTTCGAGATATGCTGGCTGAAGGGTCTCTTTCGGCTGGCCATGCGCGGGCGCTTGTGTCGACACCAGATCCGGTTACCCTCGCTCGGACGATTGTCTCGAAGGGATTGTCTGTACGAGATGCCGAGAAGCTGGCGCAAAATCACATCAAGGCACAGACCTCCGGTGGGCCAGTCCCAAAAGCTGAAAAAGATTCCGATACGCTTGCCCTGGAACGCAGCCTGACGGATCGCCTCGGCCTCGCCGTTTCCATCAATCACAAGGGCGATGGTGGTCAACTGCGGATCAATTACAAGAGCCTGGACCAGCTTGAACAGATCTGCCGGTTGCTGGAAGGCCGTTAGCCGCGGCGATTGCGTTTGGCCGCCTGCAATGTGGTAGCCAGCAGTGTCTGAAGGACGAGGTTATCTTCCAGGGATTGCCTCTGTCGGCTCTGCAGAATTGCAGCAGACATCCTGCTTGCCTCTCGGTTCAGATCGTAACTATTCCAGTTTCGTAACGTTTTTTCGACGAGTGGCTTCCGGCGAAAATGGATGCCCCGCCCATAGGTCTGCATAACACTTGCAACTTGCGAATTTCGCTCATCCATCTCAAGCCGCATAATCTCAAGCAATTGGAATTGTTTGAGGGCAGACTGCAACAGCAGGAACACGGCCGTCTTCGACGTGATGATCTTCTGCACCGCGTGCAACAGTCCGTCCGGATCGCCCTGCAGAACGCAGTCGATGACTTCATCTGTCGAAATTGCGCTTGCATCGCCAATTATTTCGGAAACGTGACGTTCATCAACAAGCTCTTCGCCGCGGCAGTAGAGAAGTAGCTTTTGCAATTCATTGCGTGATGCGATGCGATCGCCACCAATCAGGCTTAGAAGCAGCTCACGGGCATCAGGGGTAATCCTTTGCCCTGCTGCTGCCAATTCCTGATCGATCAATGCATTCAGTGCACGTCCATCGTCCTGATAACATGCGATCATCGCAACAGAACGCGGTGTCTCACCAGCTTTGCGCAATGCCGATCCCTTCTTGAGATCGCCAGCTTCGATGAGGAGATGGCTACCAATTGGTGGATCGGCAGAAAGGATCTGCAGGCCATCGACGAGCGGCTTTTCGTTGGCCGCCCCTTTGACCCAGACCAGCCGATCACCGCCGAAAAGTCCAAGCGCGTTGATCTCGTCAAGCAGGCGACCGGGTTGCCCCTGAAGGTCGGCCGCTTCAAGTCGGGTAACGGCAAAACCGTCCTCGAGATCGACACCAGTCAGCCCGGCAATTTGGGTGGCTCGCTCGGACACGAGACCACGATCGGGGCCATAAACAATGAAAAGCCGATAGTGCTTGACGGATTTCTGCAAAAACCCGTCAAACTCGTGGGATTTTATCTCAACCATGACGCCGCGTCAGCGGGCCAGAGCCGTTGCCAGATCGGCGTAGATCAGCTCGGCCAGTTCCCGGCCAGCGCGGGTCTCCGCATCCCGCACGGAGCGCAGGCGCGCGTATTCCTGGCGCGGGTAATCGAACAGGGCAACCGTCTGACGCCGCGCGGTCTTCATCACCACGCCATCAGAAATGCGCGTCAGCTTAAAGTCGCCCACTGCCAGTGCCCGACCGGAATTGGGACGGTCAGCTGCTCTATCAAGCAGAACACCCTGCACGGAACTGGTGACAGTCAAGTCTACGCGATATTCTGGCGTCTTCGGCTGTGCGCCGCCGCCTGCCAGGAAAATGAGGCGGTTACGAGTCTCAAGGCCGACGCGTGTTTTCGCTTCGGAAAACGCAATGGCTCCAAGACTTGCACGGGTTTCCCCCGCTTCATCCAGATAAAGGGGCCTTGCCTGGCAACCAGCCAACAGCATTGCCGCACCAACAATCAGACTGCGGCGCAGCAGCTTCGAATTTTTCAGGTTAGACGACAATATTCACGATCCTCAGCGGCACAACGATGATTTTCTTGGGTGTTTGACCGGCGAGCGCCGTCTTGACCGCATCGAGCGCCAGGACCGCTTCACTTACGGCATTCTGGTCTGCGTCGCGGCTGATTGTCAATTCAGCACGCTTCTTTCCATTGATTTGGATCGGAAGTGTGACATCGTTTTCAGCAACCAATTTTTCTTCGTAGATCGGCCATGCGGTCTGCGCGACGAGGCCTTGACGACCGAGCACGGTCCAGCACTCTTCGGCCAGATGCGGTGTCATTGGCGCAATCAGCTGGACCAGAATTTCAGCTGCATTGCGGACCGCGGCTTTATACGGCTCATCAGCTTTCCCGGCAGCGACTGTTGTGAGCGGCGCAGCCAGTGCGTTTACCAGCTCGTAGATGCGGGCAATTGCCTTGTTGAAAGCAAGCTTGTCCAGGTCAGTCTGCACTGCCTTCAGTGTCTTGTGCGCAACCTGAGAGACTTCCAGTGCCTCGCCGGCCGTCGCTGGTTTGCTCTCGACCGATCGCAAGGCCTCGGCAGCTTCCGAAATCAAACGCCAGACGCGCTGAACAAACCGGTGAGCGCCTTCGACGCCAGCTTCGGACCAGATTACATCGCGATCCGGAGGCGAGTCCGACAGAACGAAGAAGCGCGCGGTGTCGGCGCCATACGATGCGATGATGTCGTCTGGATCGACAACATTCTTCTTCGACTTCGACATCTTCTCGATAGAGCCGATCTGGACCTCGTCGCCACCTTCGAGCAAGAAGGCTTTGCGCTGGCCGTCAATTTCTTCAATGCGGATATCGGCCGGCGCGATCCACTGGCCGGCGGCACCGGAACCAAGGCGGTAGGTCTCGTGGACCACCATACCCTGGGTGAAAAGGCCCTTGAAAGGCTCGTCCAGACCAACATGGCCAGTGGCCTTCATGGCGCGGGTGAAGAAGCGGGAGTAGAGCAGATGCAAGATTGCATGCTCAATTCCACCGATATACTGGTCCACCGGCAACCAGCGATTGGCGACCGCAGGGTCGGTCGGATTGTCTTCCCAGGGTGCCGTGAAGCGGGCGTAGTACCAGCTCGAATCGACGAATGTGTCCATGGTGTCTGTCTCGCGACGGGCTTCCTTGCCGCAATGCGGGCAAGCAACATGGCGCCAGGTCGCGTGGCGATCCAGCGGATTGCCCGGCACATCGAAGGTCACGTCGTCAGGCAGCTTTACCGGCAGATCTGATTTCGGCACAGGAAGCACGCCGCAGTCATCGCAATGGATGACCGGGATCGGGCAGCCCCAATAGCGCTGACGCGACACGCCCCAGTCACGCAGGCGGAACTGCACCTTGCGTTCGCCCTGAGGGGCGCCGTTAAGCTCCATGGTAGCGAGCTTTTCAACAACCCGCTGGAAAGCCTCTTCGTTCGTGAGACCGTCCAGGAAACGGGAGTTGATCATTACGCCGTCGCCATCGAAAGCGGTGTCGCCGACCTTGAAGCTTGCGGCATCGCCGCCAACAGGCATGACCACCGGTGCGACAGGCAGATCGTATTTGCGAGCGAAGTCCAGGTCGCGCTGGTCGCCGGAAGGGCATCCGAAGATCGCGCCGGTTCCGTAGTCCATCAACACGAAGTTTGCGATATAGACGGGCAGTTCCCAATTCGGATCGAACGGATGCCTGACCTTTATGCCGGTATCCATGCCCTTTTTCTCTGCCGTTTCCAGGGCAGCGAGCGAGGTGCCAGCACGGCGGCATTCGTCACAGAATTCGGCAAGCGCCGCGTTCTTTTCCGAGACTGCTTTTGCCAGGGGATGGTCGGCGGCGATTGCCATGAAAGACGCGCCGAAGAGCGTATCCGGTCGTGTCGTATAGACTGTCAGCTCATCGAAACCTTCAGGCGCTGTGGAGCCGACAAGCTCCCAACGCAGGGTCAGACCTTCCGAGCGGCCGATCCAGTTCTTCTGCATCAGCCGGACCTTTTCCGGCCAGTGGTCCAGCGTCTCGAGGGAATCGAGCAGATCCTGGCTGAACTCGGTGATCTTGAAGAACCATTGCGTCAGGTCTCGCTGCTCCACCAGAGCACCAGAGCGCCAGCCGCGGCCATCGATAACCTGCTCGTTGGCCAGAACCGTCTGGTCCACCGGGTCCCAGTTTACCTTCGACTGCTTTCTGTACACGAGCCCCTTTTCCATCATGTCGAGGAAGAGATGCTGCTGGCGGTGGTAGTAGTCGACGTCGCAGGTCGCGAACTCGCGCGACCAGTCGAGCGAAAGACCCATGGACTTCAACTGACCGCGCATCGTTGCGATGTTCTGATAGGTCCAGTCCTTCGGGTGTACCTTGTTCTGCATGGCAGCGTTCTCGGCCGGCATGCCAAACGCATCCCAGCCCATCGGGTGGAGAACGTTGTAACCCCGTGCGCGCTTGTAGCGTGCCACAACATCGCCCATGGCGTAGTTGCGAACATGACCCATATGGATGCGCCCCGATGGATAGGGGAACATCTCCAGCACGTAGTATTTCTCGCGCGGGTCGGAATTGTCGGTTTCGAAGACCTTGGTCTCGGCCCATTTTGCCTGCCAGCGAGGTTCAGCGTCGCGCGGGTTGTAACGTTCGATAGCCATCAGTCGAATTTCCGGGAATTGCTTGAAAAAGAGTGGCTGACCTTCATCATGAAACCGCCCGAGCGTCAAGTTTTTGAGGCCTCAGACGCCTAATCCGCATCTAAGACTTGCCTGTCCCGTGATGGCGACTTAACCCTCGGCAAAGCCCTGATGAGACAGATGACGAAGAGAGATCGCAATGTCGGTTGAAGAGAACTTGCTCGAGATCAAATCGAAGATGGCCAAGGCCGCGGAAGAAGCTGGCCGGGATGCGGACGGGATTGTCCTGGTGGCTGTGTCCAAGACCTTCGAGGCAGATCACATTCTGCCGGCCATAGAGGCCGGTCAAAGAGTGTTCGGCGAGAACCGAGTGCAGGAAGCGCAAGCCAAGTGGCCGGGGCTTCGCGCGCGCGCATCCGATATCGAACTTCATCTCATTGGCCCGTTGCAATCGAACAAAGCGGCGGAGGCCGTTTCAGTTTTCGACGTCATCGAAAGCGTGGATCGCGAGAAGATTGCGCGCGTCCTTGCGGATGAGATGCAGCGACAGGGCCGAAATTTGCCTGTCTATATCCAGGTTAACACCGGATCGGAGCCACAAAAGGCCGGTATCGCTCCCGATGAAGTAGCCAACTTCGTGTCTCTGTGCAGCACGGAGCTCGGTCTTCAGGTGAGGGGCCTGATGTGTATTCCACCGGTGGATGAAAATCCCGGCCCGCATTTCGCGCTTTTGCAAAAACTCGCGTCAGAAAACAACCTGCAAAACTTGTCGATGGGAATGTCGTCCGATTTTGAAACTGCAATAGGCTTCGGCGCCACCAGTGTCAGGGTCGGTTCTGCGATCTTCGGTCACCGGTGACCCCATAAGACCTTCGATATAGCGCTTTGGTCTGGCTTCCCCGCTTCTACGACCGCTTCTAAAATACGCCCACTTAGCTGAACCAGGCAAGATCGGGAGGATGGCATGGGCGGCGCATACGAGGGTATCTACGCGTCCTGGAAACGGGATCCTGAGGCATTCTGGGACGAGGCGTCCAGGCAGATCTCATGGTTCGAACCGCCGCAGGTGGTTTTTGATCCGGATGACGGGCCGTATGGGCGCTGGTTTTCCGGCGGGCGCACCAACACCTGTTACAACTGTGTCGATCGGCATATCGAGGCCGGCAGGGGCAGCGAGACGGCTATCATCTACGATAGCCCGATGACCGGCCAGAAGTCTCGCTTCACCTATGATGAAATGCTCGTCGAAGTCTCTGCAATCGCCGGCGTTTTGCGCAATCATGGCGTCGGAAAGGGAGATCGCGTCATCATCTATATGCCGATGATCCCTGAAGCGGTCTTCTCAATGCTTGCCTGCGCGCGTCTTGGTGCCGTGCATTCCGTGGTTTTCGGTGGCTTTGCAGCCCATGAACTTGCCACGCGTATCGATGATTCGGGGGCGAAGGTGGTGATCGGAGCGAGTTGCGGTCTCGAGCCTGGCCGTATCGTGCCCTACAAGCCGCTTCTCGATCAGGCAATCGACATGGCAAAGTCGAAACCGGATTATTGCTTTATCCTGCAGCGGGATCAATTTCACGCGCCCTTGCGCTACGACCATGGTGATGTCGACCTCAGCCAGGCCATGGACGTCGAAAAAGCCGAAGGCCGCATCGTTGCGCCGGTCTCCGTTGAGGCCACGGACCCCCTCTACATTCTTTATACCTCGGGCACGACGGGCCAGCCGAAAGGCGTGGTGCGGGACAATGGCGGCCATATGGTCGCGCTCAACTGGACAATGAAAAACATATACGGCGTCAAGCCCGGCGAGGTGTTCTGGGCGGCTTCGGATATCGGTTGGGTCGTCGGTCATTCCTATATCGTCTACGGTCCGCTTCTGGCCGGCAATGCCACAGTGATCTTCGAGGGCAAGCCGGTGGGAACACCGGATGCCGGAACCTTCTGGCGCGTAGTCAGCGATCATGACGTGAAAGTGCTTTTCACGGCGCCCACCGCCTTTAGAGCGATCCGTCGGGATGACCCTGATGGCGATCACATCCACCGCTACGATCTGTCAGGATTGCGGGCGCTGTTCCTCGCCGGTGAGCGCGCTGATCCCGAGACACTCAAATGGGCGGAGCGCATGCTTGGCATTCCTGTCATCGATCATTGGTGGCAGACCGAGACGGGCTGGGCGATTGCTGCCAATCCTGCCGGCTTGGGATTGCTGCCCGTGAAACATGGGTCGCCGGCCAAGGCCATGCCGGGTTATGCCCTTGAAGTTCTCGATGATGCCGGGCATCCGGTTCCACCGGGCACGCTTGGCAATATCGTCGCGAAACTTCCTCTACCGCCAGGATGTCTGGTCACATTCTGGAACGCGGATGAGCGTTTCCGCACATCCTGCCTGGAGGATTTTCCGGGCTACTACAAGACGGCGGATGCGGGCATCATTGACGAGGAAGGCTATGTCTTTGTCATGGCGCGAACCGATGACATCATCAACTGCGCTGGCCACCGCCTTTCCACCGGTGCGATGGAAGAGGTTTGCGCCATGCATCCGGATGTCGCCGAATGTGCGGTCATCGGCATTGCCGATGAGCTCAAGGGCCAGATCCCCTGCGGGTTCCTGGTGCTGAAGAAAAACGTCCACCGCGATCACGCGTTAATCAGCCGCGAGATCGTGCAGCTTGTGCGCGACGAGATCGGTCCGGTTGCCGCCTTCAAGATGGTGATGATGGTCGACCGGCTGCCCAAGACGCGCTCGGGCAAGATCTTGCGCGGTACCATGCAGAAAATCGCCGATGGGTTGCCGTGGAAGATGCCGGCGACAATCGACGATCCGGCGATCCTCGATGAGATCACCGCCGTCCTGAAGGCGCATGGGCAGATCGCATCTGCCGGCAAGGTCGCCTGAAACGAAAAAGCCCCGGCATGAAAACCGGGGCTTGTCTGTCAAGGCAAATGCTTGCGATCAGAAGCGACCGTCGTCCTCGTCCTCATCGTCGTTGCGCGTCGACTTGAGCGACTGCAGCTTGGCGAAGACGGCGTTGGCGTCGATTTCTTTCTCTTCTTCGCGATCGTAGCCGAAGCCGAGGTTTTCGGTCTCCGTGGCAGATTGCAGTGTTGCGCCGAGCTCGGCAGCGGTCGGCAGCGGACGACCCTTCGAGGCCTTCTCGACTTCGAGATCCAGATCGATCTGGCTGCAGAGGCCAAGCGTTACCGGATCCATCGGGGTAAGATTGGTCGAATTCCAGTGGGTGCGCTCGCGGATCTGCTCGATCGTCGACTTGGTGGTGCCGACGAGACGCGAGATCTGTGCGTCCTTCAGTTCCGGATGGTTGCGCACCAGCCAGAGAATGGCATTCGGTCGATCCTGACGCTTGGACACCGGTGTGTAGCGTGGGCCGCGGCGCTTGCTCTCGGGAACGCGCACCTTCGGCTCGGAAATCTTGAGCTTGTAGTTGATGTCCTTTTCGCCACGGCCGATTTCGTCACGCGAAAGCTGGCCGGTCGCGATTGGGTCGAGGCCCTTGATGCCCTGGGCTGCTTCACCGTCGGCGATTGCCTTCACTTCCAGCGGGTGCAGTTTGCAGAACTGCGCGATCTGGTCGAAGGACAGCGCGGTGTTGTCAACGAGCCATACGGCAGTCGCCTTCGGCATGAGCAGTGTCTGGGCCATGGATACAATCCTTCTGAGGGTCCGCGCCGGTTGTCGCGGGCCGTGGGTTTAAACCACTATTTCCGGGAATTCGGCGTCGTTATAGCGATTATGTAACGAAAATGCAATTCGCGATCTCGCGAATGACCTTTGTCTAATTGCTGACCAACACGCACCTGATATGTATGGCGTCACAAGACCGGGGAGGACGGTCCTGGTCGCCCTAAGTGGCCCTGCAATATTGAGGAGGAGTTCATGTCAGCCAAAACCTATCCGGTGCTGAAATCGGCCAAGCAGCGTGCGCTGATCGACGACGACAAATATCAGAAATGGTATCAGGAAAGCGTCGAAGATCCTGAAAAGTTCTGGGGCAAGCACGGCAAGCGGATCGATTGGTTCAAGCCCTATACGAAGGTCAAAAACACATCCTTCAAAGGGAAGGTGCCGATCAAGTGGTTCGAGGACGGGCTGACCAACGTTTCCTACAACTGTATCGATCGCCACCTGAAGACGCATGGCGAACGTACTGCCATCATCTGGGAAGGCGACAATCCCTATATCGATAAAAAGATTACCTATAACGAGCTCTACGAGCACGTCTGCCGCATGGCGAACGTCCTGAAGAAGCACGGTGTGAAGAAGGGTGATCGCGTCACCATCTACATGCCGATGATCCCGGAAGCGGCCTATGCCATGCTGGCCTGCGCGCGCATCGGCGCGGTGCATTCCGTAGTCTTCGGCGGCTTCTCGCCAGAAGCGCTCGCCGGTCGTATCGTCGACTGCGAATCCACTTTTGTCATCACCTGCGATGAAGGTGTCCGCGGCGGCAAGCCGGTGCCGCTAAAGGAGAACACCGATATCGCGATCGACATTGCCGCCAAGCAGTATGTCATCGTCAACAAGGTTCTCGTCGTCCGCCGGACGGGTGGCAAGACGGGCTGGGCTCCCGGTCGCGACATCTGGTATCACCAGGAAATGCATACCGTGAAGCCGGAATGCCCGCCGGTGAAGATGAAGGCGGAAGATCCGCTCTTCATCCTCTATACCTCAGGTTCGACAGGCAAGCCCAAGGGGGTGATGCACACGACGGGCGGCTATCTCGTCTATGCCTCGATGACTCATGAATATGTCTTCGACTACCACGACGGTGACATCTACTGGTGCACGGCGGATGTCGGCTGGGTCACTGGGCATTCCTACATCGTCTACGGACCGCTTTCCAACTGCGCGACAACGCTGATGTTCGAAGGCATCCCGACCTTCCCCGATCAGGGTCGCTTCTGGGAGGTGATCGAGAAGCACAAGGTCAACATCTTCTACACCGCACCCACGGCCATTCGCTCGCTGATGGGCGCTGGCGACGATTTCGTGAAGCGGTCCGATCGTTCGTCGCTCCGCCTGCTCGGCTCCGTCGGTGAGCCGATCAATCCGGAAGCCTGGGAGTGGTATTACAATGTCGTCGGTGATCAGCAGTCGCCTGTCGTCGACACCTGGTGGCAGACCGAAACCGGCGGTATCATGATCACGCCGCTGCCGGGTGCGACCAATCTGAAGCCCGGTTCGGCAACGCGGCCCTTCTTTGGCGTGAAGCCCGAGCTCGTCGACAACGAAGGTCAGGTGCTGGAAGGCGCAACCGACGGCAATCTCTGCATCACCGATAGCTGGCCGGGCCAGGCGCGGTCGGTTTATGGCGATCATGATCGTTTCGTGCAGACCTATTTCTCGACCTACAAGGGCAAATACTTCACGGGTGACGGCTGCCGCCGTGACGAAGACGGTTATTACTGGATCACCGGTCGCGTCGACGATGTACTCAATGTTTCGGGACACCGTTTGGGCACCGCAGAGGTCGAATCGGCGCTTGTCTCGCACCATCTGGTTTCCGAAGCGGCTGTCGTTGGGTATCCACACACCATTAAGGGCCAGGGCATTTATTGTTACGTCACCTTGATGTCAGGTCATGAGGGCAATGATGCACTCCGCGCTGATCTGGTAAAGCATGTGCGTACCGAGATCGGTCCGATCGCGACGCCCGACAAGATCCAGTTCGCCCCTGGTCTGCCGAAGACCCGCTCTGGCAAGATCATGCGCCGAATCCTGCGCAAGATCGCCGAGGATGATTTTGGCGCTCTCGGTGACACCTCAACGCTTGCCGATCCGGCTGTTGTTGATGATCTGATCGCCAACAGGCAAAACAAGAGCGCCTGATCTTGGCCGTCAAGTAGTATCGAGGGGCTTCCGTCAGGGAGCCCCTTTCGCTTTCAACTATCCGGGCAGGGGCGCTTGCGTTTCGCCCGACCGGCATAGGGTTCCGCAAGGCCATGGGTCAGGAGATCGTCTGCAGGACGTGTCCCATCGGCGAGCGTGAGATCGGCCACGACGCGGCCGAAGTATTTGTCACCGGAAATCGCGCTCAGAGAGACGAACTGATGACCTTCCATCAGCCTGCTCAACTTCTCCTTGGCGCGCTTGGCTGCAAGGCGAAATGCCGAACATCTCGACTTGAGTTCTGGCGCGTCGATCCCCCGCAGGCGCACATAGGTGCTAACCCTGTGGTCTGGCCACGGGATGGCACTGACCAAGACCGTATCGCCGTCGACGACGCGTAGGACTTCCGCTGCGACAGGCCCCGTTATGTCCGTCGAGCCGGCCTCGACCGGTGCCGAAGCAACCAGACTGAGGAATGCGATCACATATACAGGACGGATCTGGAACATAATAGGAACATAATCCGCGTTCCAGATTGAGGCAATAGGAATAATTCCTCAGAAGTCGATTGCTCTTCCCTTTATTTCCCAATCGCCAAAGCGAGCGGGATCAGCGCCGCCTCGCCCGCCAATCTCTGTCGGCTGTTCTTTCACTCGCTCGTTGCGGCGGCGCTCTTCGGCTTCTGCGAGCGCTCTTTGCGCGGCAGCGGATAGAGGCCGAGGCATCTCGGCAACCGTTGGATCTTCCGGACGATCGTCGGACATGAAGCATCCTTTCGACAAGTTTTTGCGACTTGCATTGAAATCGGGTGACCCGCTTTTTAAATCAAGGGATGGAATGAGCAATGGGGCACAGCCCCCTGATCCTGGAGTGAGACATGAACACCATGCGCACTGCAATGCTGCTTGCCTTCATGACAGCACTGTTCATGGGGGTCGGTTTCCTCATCGGCGGCAGGGGCGGCATGATGATCGCTTTCGTCGTCGCAGCCGGAATGAACTTTTTTTCCTATTGGAATTCAGACAAGATGGTCTTGCGTGCCTACCGCGCGCAGGAGGTGGACGAGCGCACGGCACCGGAATTCTACGTGATGGTGCGGGATCTGGCACGCAATGCCAACCTTCCGATGCCGAAGGTCTATGTTTTCGACAACCCGCAGCCGAATGCCTTCGCCACAGGTCGCAATCCGCAGAATGCGGCTGTCGCGGCGTCTACCGGTCTCCTGCAGCGCCTGACGCCTGAGGAAGTGGCTGGCGTCATGGCCCACGAACTCGCGCATATCGAGAACCGTGACACCTTGACGATGACGATCACCGCGACGCTTGCCGGCGCGATTTCGATGTTGTCGAACTTTGCCTTTCTGTTCTCCAGCGGTCGTGATGACCGCAACAACCCTCTGGGTATTGTCGGTGTTATCGTTGCCATGATCGTGGCGCCCCTCGCTGCGATGCTGGTGCAGATGGCCATCAGCCGGACGCGCGAATATGCAGCGGACCGACGCGGTGCGGAGATATGCGGTCAACCCCGTTGGCTCGCTTCCGCCTTGCAGAAGATCGCAGGCGATGCATCCCATATCGAAAACATGGACGCCGAGCGCAACCCGGCAACAGCCCATATGTTCATCATCAATCCCTTGAACGGCCAGCGGATGGACAATCTGTTCTCCACCCATCCGAACACGCGAAACCGTATCGAGGCCTTGCTGGCCATGACCGATATCCGTCCCGGGGGATCGACGGAGGCGGCTCCCGCTGTTATGCCACGCCGGACTGCGCGATCTGTTCCGGCATCCGGCTGGGGACGCGGCCAGAACCAGCCACCCAAGGGACCATGGTCTTGAACGACAATTCGACGGGCAAACGCAGACCTTCCAAGTCCAGAGGTGCAGATCACAGGCGTAGTGCCGTATCGCTCAAGCCGGGGCTGGAAGCGCGGATTGCTGCCAGTCGTTTGTTGGCTGCCGTCATCGATCGCAAAACCTCGCTCGATGGCATGCTCGACCAGGAGCATGGGAACCCCGCCTATCTCGCTCTCAATGATGCCGATCGCGGACTCGTTAAGGCAATTCTGCAGAGCACGCTTCGTCATCTGCCGCGCATCGAGCACATCATCGGCCAACTTCTCGACACGCCGCTTCCGGAGGGTGCGCGCGCCCTGCACCATCTGCTGATCGTTGCTGCAGCGCAGATGCTTTATCTTGATATTCCGGATCATTCTGCCGTCGATCTGGCCGTCGAGCAGGCGAATGGCGATCCCCGTTCCCGTCGCTTCGCCAAGCTGGTCAATGCCATCTTGCGACGGATCGGTCGGGAAAAGGATGCGCTTCTCAAGGAAGTCGATGCCCTGCCCTGTTTGCCTGACTGGTTTTACCAGCGGCTCGTCGAGGTGTATGGTCCCGATCAGGCCGCGGCAATTGCACACTCTCATCTTCAGCCGCCAACGATAGATCTCACCGTCAAAGAGAACCCTCAGGCTTGGGCCGAGAAGCTTGGCGGACAGGTCTTGCCAACAGGGACGGTCCGTCTGGATCGTTTCCGTGGCGCGATTACTGCCCTTGAGGGCTTTGACGATGGTGTCTGGTGGGTTCAGGATGCCGCTGCAGCGATCCCCGCCAAACTCTTTGGCGACCTTACGGGCAAGCGTGTCGGCGATCTTTGTGCCGCGCCTGGCGGCAAGACGGCCCAGCTTATCCTGGCCGGTGGGTCGGTGGTTGCCGTTGAGCAGTCCAAAACGCGGCTGAAGCGGTTGGAAAGCAATCTGTCACGCCTGGGACTATCAGCGGAAATTCGCTGCGCCAATCTGCTCGATCTCGATGAGAGCGGCAGCTTCGATGCCATCTTGCTGGATGCGCCCTGCTCCTCCACAGGGACGGTGCGCCGTCATCCCGACGTCTTGTGGACCAAAGACGCTGCCGACATTGCCAAGCTTGCGCAACTGCAGGAAAAGCTTCTTCGTCATGCGCTCACGCTTCTGAAGCCAGGCGGAAGGCTTGTCTTTTCGAACTGCTCCCTTGATCCCCAGGAGGGAGAAGCGATGATTGACCGCGTCCTCGCCGACACCGCGGGAATCACTTTACTTCCTGTCGACCCAAAGCAGTGGCCTGGCCTTGAAGGCGCCATTACTGCGCGAGGTGATGTGCGAACGACACCCGCAATGCTTGCCGAACAAGGCGGCCTTGATGGGTTCTACGCTTGCATGCTCGCTAAAATTTAACGATTCGCGCAATAATCTGTTAGCAAGTTGATCGAGACGCAAGCAGTGCTCGGCAGCAATGGCTGTTGACGCTATGTCCCGTGACCCGTGTCACACACCAATGTTTTCCGCGATCGCCAGCGTGCTGTCGCAGACTGTGTATCCGACGCGAATTCGGGTTCGCCAACAGGATCGGTACGAGTGCAATAATGCGTATCAGTGATCGCCGGAGATTGCTTTCTCTGTATGTTGATGAAGGCAGGCGCCGTGCCGGTCGTGCCATCAGCCGCGGCATGTCGGTGGTGCTTCCTTCTGCGGGGCGCCGCATTTCCAAAATCGTGGTGGCGCCGACCGATCTTCGGGCCATCGATCCCTTCCTGGCAGATGAATTTCTGGCCGGGCGGTTCCCGCTGGCGGGTCGCGTCCTCAGTACCGAGGGGCAATCGCCCTTCTCGCTCGAATTACCGTCGCACCCTTTTGCCGTACGTCTGCATGGATTTGGTTGGCTTCGGCACATCCGGGCCAACAAGTCCTCCGAAGCCTGCGAAAATGCCCGGCGGATCGTTGGTCAATGGATTGCCGTTCACGGCAACAAGATTACCGGCATCGCATGGGAGCCGGAAGTCGCTGCAAGGCGGCTGATCAGCTGGCTCTCTCACTCTCCTGTTGTTCTTAGAGATGCCGAAGCTGGATTCTATCGTCGGTTCACCCAGGCCATCGCCTTTCATGTCGGCGTTCTGGAACGGCAGGTCCAGCATCTGCCTGATGATCTGCCACGTCTGGAAGTCCGCATCGCGCTTGCCATGGCCACGATTGCGACGGAAGGATCGGCGCGGGCGATGCGCCGCGCCGGGCGCGCATTGGACCATGAGCTTGAAAGACAGGTCCTGCCGGACGGCAGCCACATTTCGCGCAATCCGCAAGCAAGCGTCGACCTTCTGTTCGATCTCCTGCCGCTGCGCCAAACCTATATCAATCTTGGCCACGATATTCCCCAACGGCTGATTCCGGTCATCGATCGTATGTATCCGGCAGTCCGCTTTTTCCGACACAGCAGCGGTGATCTCGCTCTGTTCAATGGCGCAAGTTCGGTATTGGCCACCGATCTTCTCAGCGTTTTGCGTTACGATGAGACATCAGGGCAGCCCTTCAAGGCGTTGCCCCATGGACACTACCATCGCCTGGCCGCCGGTGAGACGGTCGTCCTGGTCGATACCGGCATGCCGGCTTCACTTCGTCTGTCGAAAACTGCCCATGCCGGTTGCCTGTCGTTCGAGCTTTCGTCGGGCAAGAATCGTTTTATCGTCAACAGTGGCTCGCCTCGGTTTGCCGGGGAGCGGCTGAGACAGCTGGCGCGAACGACGGCCGCCCATTCGACAGTCTGCATCGCGGATGTCTCATCGGCGCGCATCAGCACCTCGTCTTATATCGGACCCGTCATGCCAACGATGCCGTCCAGTGTTGTGGTCGAGCGCCAGACAGGCCCTGATGGCAGTGATCGTCTCTGCGCTCGACATGACGGCTACATCGACCGTTTTGGGGTCGAGCACGAACGTGAACTGCGGATCAATGGCCCAGGCACCAAGATTGCCGGGCGCGATCGCCTGCTGCTTCCAGATGGCTTGCCGTCTCCAACCGTTCCTGCTGGGGGGGCGATAGCGCGCTTTCATATTCATCCGTCGATCACCATCGATCGTCTCGATCAGCGCAGCGTCCGGCTCGTGGCGCCGGACGGAGAAAGCTGGACCTTCACCATTCCTGCCGGCGAACTCGTCTTGGCGGAAGACGTGTTTTTTGCCGATGTCTCGGGCATCAGGCCATCCCAGCAGATTGAAGTGGCGTTCCAGGCATCTGAAATTCGGTGGTTTCTTGCCCGGCGCCCCTGATATTGGGCGCTATTTGGTTTCATCCTCGGGTCAGCTGTGCTAGGCGGCGGCATCCGCGTCCGCCGTCTCAGGCTGCGGGCGCCCGTCGCCAGACCGGAGCTGAACCATGGCCGTTGTTTCCAAGAAGATCCCTGCCCCCGACCTCGTCCGCATCCGGACGGCTCTCATCTCCGTTTCCGACAAGACGGGCATTGAGGAATTCGCCCGCGCGCTCCACGAGCGTGGCGTGCGCCTGCTCTCCACCGGTGGCACCCACAAGGCGCTGTCTGCAGCCGGCTTGCCAGTCACGGATGTTTCCGAGATCACGGAATTTCCGGAAATCATGGATGGCCGCGTCAAGACGCTGCATCCGCGCGTGCATGGCGGCCTTCTGTCGATCCGTGACGACGCCGACCACGTCGAGGCGATGAAGGCGCACGGCATCGAGGCGATCGATCTGAGCGTCATCAACCTCTATCCCTTCGAACAGGTTCGCGCAGCCGGCGGCGATTATCCGACAACCGTCGAGAACATCGATATCGGCGGACCGGCGATGATCCGCGCCTCGGCGAAGAACCATGCCTATGTCACCATCGTCACCGATGCCGCTGACTACGCCGAGGTCATCGAGGCCTTAAGCGCCCATGACGGCCAGACCACCTATGCGCTGCGCCAGCGGCTGGCAGCCAAGGCCTATGCCCGCACGGCTGCCTATGACACCGCAATCTCCAACTGGTTCTCGGAAGCGCTGGAGATCGAGATGCCTGCCTACCGCACTGTCGGCGGTGTCCTCAAGGAAGCCATGCGTTACGGCGAAAACCCGCACCAGAGCGCCGGCTTCTACGTCACCGGTGACAATCGCCCCGGTGTCGCGACTGCCACGCTCCTGCAGGGCAAGCAGCTGTCCTACAACAACATCAACGATACCGATGCAGCCTTCGAGCTCGTTGCCGAGTTCGATCCCGCCCATGGCCCGGCCTGCGCCATCATCAAGCACGCCAACCCTTGTGGTGTTGCAACGGGGCCAACGCTGGCTGAAGCCTATCGCCGGGCGCTCGCTTGTGATTCCACCTCGGCCTTTGGCGGTATCATCGCGCTCAACCAACATCTGGATGGCGAAACCGCTGAGGAAATCGTCAAGCTGTTCACCGAGGTGATCATCGCACCGTCGGTTTCTGATGAGGCCAAGGCGATCATTGCGAAAAAGCCCAATCTGCGGCTCCTGACCACGGGCGCCCTGCCCGACCCGCGCTCGCGCGGCCTGATGGCGAAGACAGTATCCGGCGGATTGCTCGTGCAGACGCGCGACAATGTCATGGTCGAGGATCTCGATCTCAAGGTCGTGACGAAGCGCGCTCCGACGGCAACCGAGCTTGAGGACATGAAGTTCGCCTTCAAGATCGCCAAGCATGTGAAGTCCAATGCGGTGATCTATGCCAAGGACGGTCAGACGGCCGGCATCGGTGCCGGCCAGATGAGCCGCATCGACTCGGCCCGCATTGCGGCGCAGAAGGCGGAAGAGGCGGCCAAGGCACTCGGTCTTGAGACCCCCTTGACCAAGGGCTCGGCTGTGGCGTCTGAAGCCTTCTATCCCTTTGCCGACGGGTTGCTGGCTGCCATTGCCGCTGGTGCCACGGCCGTCATCCAGCCGGGTGGCTCGATGCGCGATGACGAGGTTATCGCCGCCGCCGACGCGCATGGTGTCGCGATGGTCTTCACCGGCGTGCGCCACTTCCGCCACTGACGGACAGCCTGTTGTATTTGGAAGAGGCCGGGGCAACCCGGCCTTTTTCATGAAGTGGTTCTGCCGTTGGCGCGCGCCGGATAGGCCGTGTTCCAGAGCAGGCAGAATCCGACGATGAGGAAAATCAGCAAGGTGGCCATGCCGAGCCGCGCTGAGCCCGTGGCCGCAGTGACCAAGGAAAAGGACAGGGTTGCCATGAAGCTGGTTGCCCGTCCGGACAGGGCGTAGATCCCGAAATAGCGCCCGGCCTCGTCGACCTCGACACTGCGCGACATGTAGGATCGCGACGAAGCCTGGACCGGACCGAAGGACAGGCCGATCAGCAGGCCGTACAGGATGTAGGCCTTTTCGGCCGGGGTCGCGAAAAGTCCCTCCGTGGCCGAAATTGGCAGGGGGATAAGGCCGAAGAGGGTGAAGTCCACGCCGGTCGAGACGATGCCAAGCGTTGCGGCAAGAAGCATTCCGAGGCTAATCAGCACCACGGTCTTGGAGCCCATCAGCCGATCGATCCTGCCAGCAATGGCACAGCCGAGGATGGCGACGACGTTCAGGATGATGCCGTAGATGCCGATCTCCATCGTCGACCAACCGAACATCGCCGCAGCGAAGACCCCGCCAAGCACCAGAAGACCATTCACACCATCCTGGTAGATCATGCGCGCGATCAGGAAGCGCAGCAGATTGCGGCGCGCTCTGAGTTCGTGAAGCGTATGGCTGATCTCTCCAAGGCCTGCTCTCACAGCTGCTCCGAACTTCTTCGCCTTGGGCGCATCCGGCGTGAAGAGAAACATTGGCAGGATGAAGACGAAATACCAGATCGCCGAGAGCGGTCCGGTGACACGGGCATCCTCGCCCGTTTGTGGATCAAGGCCGAACAGGGGCTCGCGACCCAGGAGCGTCATGCCGGTTTCAGGGCTTCCGGCGAGCAGCAGCACGACGGCGATCAGGACAATCATGCCGCCGAGATATCCAAGCCCCCAGGCCGTGTTCGAGACCCGCCCCACCTCTTCCTGGGAGACAAGTCGCGGCATCATGGAGTCGTTGAAGACGATCGAGAATTCGGCGGCGATGCTCGTGAGGATGATCAGCGCCATCACCCAGGCCACGGAGCTTCCGGGCGCTGCGGTCCAGAGAAGCGCGAGGCAAATGATCTTGATGACGGCAAAGACGGCGATCCAGGGCTTTCTCGCGCCGGAGTGGTCGGCAATTGAGCCCAGGATCGGCGATAGGATTGCGATGATGATGCCGGCGATCGTCGCGGCATTGCTCCAGGCGGTCTGTGCCATCACCGGATCGTCGGTCATGCGAGAGACGAAATAGGGTCCGAAGATGAAGGTGGTGACGACGGTGAAATAAGGCTGCGCCGCCCAGTCGAACATCATCCAGGAAAGGACGCCCCGCGAAGGGCGTCCGGCATTTTCAGTGACGGTGGTGGTCATGGCCGCGCAGCTCCAGAAGGCGTGTCTGCGCGGACACTGTCACCTTGAATGCTCGTGCGCAAGGTCGCCGAGCAGTCCCGCCGCCACCGCAAGTTTGGAGATGCTCGGCTCGCCGCTGTCGACGATCGCCGCGATTTCGCGACTGATCCGTTCGGCTCGCGTGCTGTCCTTGGCAAGCCAGGTCTCGATTGCGTTCTCGGCGCTCTGGCCATCTCCCAGCGCCTCACAGACGATCTGCCGGCGGGCCTGTCCAATTCGGTCGAGGCTGCGCGACAGGGCAAGGCTGTCATAGTGGTCTGCCGGCTGCAGGCGGCCCGCATTGTCGATTAGGCGACCGATGCGGAAGGTCTCGGTGACCGCGAAGAAGCTTTCCATGGCCGCCGTGAACGTCGCTCCGGTGCGCCGTGCGATCTGCAGAACTTCCGGCAGAAGCTGCATGGCCTGCAGTTCAATCACGTCACTGGCGAGATCGGACGGAGCGCCCGCATCCACGAACTCCGCGATTTCAGTGCCGAAATGCTGACGCAGGGCGTCGGGCAGGGCGGACTGGAATTCCGTCCGGGCCTGGGCGAAAGCCTGCTGCAATTGGCTGACGATCGTCTCCACCGGGCCGGAGATAAAGCCCGTATCGATCAAAAGACGCGCAGTCGCGGCGTAGACCTTGGAGATGACGGCATAGAGTCGATTCTGGGTCTGGCCTGGGATCTTGGCGTCCAGAGCGTCGATCCTGTCCCACAGTCCGACCAGTCCGAGTGAGTCCCGGGTGACCAAGGCGGCCTTCACCACTTCCGCCGGCGTGGCGCCAGTCGCATCGCAGACCGACACGACGAAGCTTGGGCCGCCGCGATTGATAGCGTGGTTTGCGAGCACGGTGGCAATGATCTCGCGACGCAGCCTGTGGCCTGCGATGTCGCCTGCAAACCGCTGCCGCATTCCCTCCGGGAAGTAGGTGGAGAGGATGGTCTCGCAGTAAGGGTCGTCCGGCAGGTCTGACTCAACCAGCTGATCGAAGAGCACGATCTTGGCGTAGGACAGAAGCACGCCAATTTCCGGGCGGCTCAGGCCCTTGCCAGAGACGTAACGCTCGGCCACGGCCGTTGCGTCGGGGAGTGTTTCGACCTTGCGGTTCAATCGACCGAGACCCTCGAGATAATCCATGAGCCGGCTCAGCTCTTCTCGGTTTCCGGCGCCCTTGGCCTCGGTCAGGGAGATTGCCAGAGACTGTAGATAGTTGTTGCGCAGCACGAGTTCCGCAACCTGGTCAGTCATTTCCGCCAACAGAACGTTACGTTTTTCGCGCGGCAGGCGGCCTTCCTGCATGGCAGGGGTAAGCGCGATCTTGATGTTGACCTCGAGGTCGGACGAATTGACGCCAGCGGAATTGTCGATCGCGTCAGAGTTGCAGCGGCCCCCGTTGAGGCCGTAGGCGATACGGCCTTTCTGCGTCGTGCCGAGATTGGCGCCCTCGCCGATCACCTTGGCGCGGACGTCGGTCGCATTGACGCGGATCGGGTCGTTTGCCCGATCGCCGACTTCGGCATCCGTTTCGCTCGGTCCCTTGATGTAGGTGCCGATACCGCCGAACCAGAGCAGATCGACGGGCGCCTTCAGAATGGCGGTCATGATGTCGAAGGGCGTTGCGACAAGGTTGTCCAGGCCGATGGCCGCTGCCGCCTCGGGCGTCAACGTCACGGATTTTTCCTGGCGCGAAATGATCATGCCGCCCGGAGAAAGCTGTGTGCGATCATAGTCCTGCCAGCTGGAGCGCGGCAGGTTGAACATGCGCTGGCGCTCCACGAAGGAGGCCTCCGGCACCGGGTTCGGATCGATGAAGATGTCGCGGTGATCGAAGGCTGCGACGAGCTTGATCGCCCTCGACAGGAGCATACCGTTGCCGAAGACATCGCCCGACATGTCACCGACGCCGGCGACGGTGAAGGGGGTCGTCTGGATATCGATTTCCATCTCGCGAAAATGCCGCTTCACGGTTTCCCAGGCGCCGCGGGCGGTGATGCCCATCTTCTTGTGGTCATATCCGGCGGAACCGCCTGACGCGAAGGCGTCATCGAGCCAGAAGCCGGCGGCCTGCGCCAGGCCGTTTGCCGTGTCAGAGAAGGTTGCCGTGCCCTTGTCGGCGGCAACGACGAAATACGGATCGTCGCCATCGGGGCGGAGTGTGTCTGCCGGCGGCACCACCTCACCGCCGACGATGTTGTCGGTGATCGACAGCAGTGTGCGGATGTAGGTTTTGTAGGCTTCGGTGCCGGCCGCAAGCCAGGCCTCGCGATTGCTCGGCGCCGGCAGGAGCTTCGGATAGAAGCCGCCCTTGGCGCCCACGGGCACGATCACGGCATTCTTGACCTGCTGCGCCTTCACCAGGCCCAGCACTTCCGTCCGGTAGTCCTGGGCCCGGTCGGACCAGCGCAAGCCGCCACGGGCGACTTTGCCGAAGCGCAGGTGCACGCCCTCGACCTCGACGCCGTAGACGAAGATTTCGCGGAAGGGGCGTGGCTCGGGCAGACCTTCCAGCTTGTGCGGATCGAACTTGAAGGCCAGCATCGGCCGTTCACTCTCGCGATAGCCCTTCTGGAAGAAGTTGGTGCGCAGGGTCGCGTCGATCGTGTTGATCAGACGCCGCAGGATGCGATCTTCGTCGAGGATTGGCACCTTGCCGAGTTCCGTCTCCAACGCTTCCCTGCAGGCACTGAGCTCAGCATCGCGTTTCCTAGCGTTGAGAGCCGGATCAAAACTCGCCTTGAAGAGACGGACGAGATCGGCAGCGATCGCCGGATGCTTGGACAGCGTTTCGGATATATACTCCGGGGAATAGACCGAGCCGGCCTGGCGGAGGTAGGCGGCATAGGCGCGCAGAACGGAGGCTTCGCGGGCCGAGACCCCTGCCCTCAGTACCAGGCGGTTGAAGCTGTCATTGTCGACGCTGCCGACGAAGGCGGCAATGAAGGTCTCTTCGATCGCCGCGCCCTGGCGGCCCGCGTCGAAAGCAGTGTCGCCGGCTACCTCGAGTTCCATGTCGTGCAGAACCACCGTGCCGCGATCCACGCCGGTTGCGGACTTGACGCCAATATCGAATGTCCGCTCGCTGATGACGCTGAAACCCAGGTTTTCGAGCAGCGGCACGCGGCGCGAGAGCGGCAGATGGTCGGCGGCGTGGTAGATCTTCAGGAACAGTGCATTGCCACTGCCGTCGTTTTGCTGACGAAAGGCGATGGAAAGCGGTGCGCCGGAGAGGCAGGCCTCGATGTGATGCAGCTCGGCCACGGCTTCATCGGCGGAATAGGCTTCCTCGAAGGCCTGGCTCACCTGAAGACTGACGCTGCCGTTGCCTGCGAGCGCCAAGAAGCGATCGCTCCACCGTGCGGTGATGCGCCGGACTGCCTCTTCCAGTGTCTCTTGCGGGATCTCCGGCGTCGATCCACCGCGGCGGCCTATAATGATGTGCACGCGCGCGACCCCGCCTTCTGGGAACGCCGGATAATAAGCCGAGACATGCCCGTCATAGACTGACTGGAAATAGGTGCCGATGCGCTCGCGAACCGAGGAATTGTAGTCCTCGCGCGGAACATAGACGATCAGCGACACGAACCTGTCGAACCGGTCGATGCGTGGCAGGACGCGAACACGCGGGCGCTCGGCCAGATCGTTGATCTGTTCGGCAAAGCGCGCCAGCATGTCCGTGGTGATCTGGAAAAGATCATCGCGCGGATAGTTCTCCAGCGTGTTCTGCAGCGTTCTGCCGGAATGGCTTCGCGGGTCGAAATCGAAATAGGAAACGACCTTCTCGACCTTGGCGCGCAGCAGCGGGATCTGGTTGACCGAGCGGGTGTAAGCCGTGGAGGTGAAAAGGCCGACGATGCGCAGTTCGCCAACCACCTTGCCATCAGGCCCGAAGCGCTTGATGCCGACATAGTCCATATAGGCGCGCCGGTGCACGACCGATTTCACGTTTGCCTTGGTCACAATCAAGAAATCCGGGCCCTGCAGGAAGGCGAGGATTTCCGGTGTTGTCGTGACCTGGCTTTGTCCCTGGCGCAGCACCAGAACATTCGGATCCGACAGAATGCCGAGACCGCTGCCCTTGTCGCGCTCGACCGTCGCGTTCTCGCCGTCGCCGGTGTAATTGTATTCCCGCATGCCGAGGAAGGTGAAATTGTTGTTGCGCAGCCATTCGAGGAACGCAATCGCTTCGTCGCGGTCTGCTTCGAGGCGGCCAGCAGAGAGCTGGCGCAGTTCCGAAAGCGCCGTTTCCAAGAGGGAAAGCATGGGCTTCCAGTCACGTGAAGTTACCTTCACCTGACCGAGCACGTGTAGCAGCCGTTCCTTCACATTGGCGGCCTGTTCTTCCGTCAGAGGTGCCAGATGCAGCTGAATATAGCTGACCTTGATGGCGCCCTCCGGGTCGGAGTCCGGGTTCGCCAGCAAGACTTCACCCTGGGGCAGTATCGCCAGGATCGGGTGGATCGCCATGTAGATGTCGCGATAGAGGCTCGTTACCTCGCCCATGACGCTGTCGTAGAGGAAGGACTTGTTGTAGTCGACGATGGAGAGGACGCTGACGGAAACATCGTCCGGTGCAACGCCTTCGACGGTCGAAATGGCCACATGCGGAGATTGCCGGTCCCAGGCCGCGATGTCTTGGGCAGCCCGCATCGATGCCTTTGCAAGGCCTTCGGCCGAGTAACGTCCGAGGTCGTCATTGCTCGCTCGCCCGAAGATAAGCGAGGGATTGATCGTATTCCCGGCCTGCTTGGATGTCATCTCGTCGGCGGATCGAAGCAGTGCGTCTCGGTCACTGATAGCCTTCGTGTCCATGCATGTCTCCCTAGGGCTGATTTTTCGGCTATGTTCATCAAAATGTTTTGCCGAAGTGTGTATGGACCCAATGTAGGGCGAAATCCGCATCAAATTTGATCAATCGGCACGAAAATTTGGAAGAATTGCACCCGACAGAGTGCAATTTGATGCAATCATCGCCCAAGAACTGGGAAAAGTCGAATATGAGTGAAAGTCGATCGGACGCCGTCATCGTAGTTTCCAGCCAGGTCATGCGTGGCTCCGTGGGCAATCGCGCGGCCGTGTTTGCGCTTGAGACGCTTGGACATCGGGTCTGGTCCGTGCCGACGGTCGTCATGCCCTGGCATCCGGGCCATGGGCCGTCAACACGGCTCGTCTTCGATGATGGAGATTTCGCCCGCGCCATGGAGGACCTGTCCCGGGCACCATGGCTTGGTGAGGTCCGCGCCGTTCTCACCGGCTATTTTGGCTCGAAGGGTCAGCCGGAAGCCGTTGCCGCACTCATCGGTGCCGTCAAGCGCGCCAATCCGGATGCGCTCTATCTCTGCGATCCTGTCTTGGGCGATCAGGGTGGCCTCTATATACCTGAGCCAACGGCAATAGCGATCCGCGATCATCTTCTTCCTATCGCCGATATCGCGACCCCGAACCGGTTTGAACTTGAATGGCTGACGGGACAGACCCTGTCCGACACCCTGGGCACGATCGATGCGGCACGCCGGCTGGAGATCGACCGCGTGGTGGTCACGTCAGCGCATTCGATGATGGCGGGCGGTCTGGGGAACCTGCTGGTTCAGGCAAAGCGCTGCCTTTTGGCGGAGCACCGGAAGCTCGACCATCCGCCGAGCGGAACGGGTGATCTTTTCGCCGCTGTCTATCTCGCCCGGCTGTTGGCCGGCGACGCCGACGAACGGGCGCTGGAGAAGGCCACGGCCAGCATTTTCGAGGTCATTTCGCGCTCGGCGAGGGATGGCGCCGGGGAGTTGGAGCTGGCGCGCGAAGCCGCCAGTCTTCACAGGCCGATGGCCACGGTTCAGGTCCGCAATCTGTTGCAACCCCGCAAGGCGGTGACGAGATCGCACCGACAATTGAGGTAGCGGTTGCCTTGATGCCTATCCCGCGCTAAGGCGAAAGCATGAACACGTTTCCCGAAGCCCTCCTCACCGGTTATCGCGATTTCATGAGTGGTCGGTACGTCGATCAGCGGGACCGCTATCGACAGCTTGCCGAACAGGGACAGAAGCCACACACGCTTGTGGTTGCCTGCTGCGATTCCCGCGCAGCTCCCGAAATGATCTTCGATGCCGGCCCTGGCGAATTGTTCGTCGTCCGCAACGTCGCCAATATGGTGCCGCCTTACGAGCCGGATGGTCAGTATCACTCGACATCGGCCGCCCTTGAATTTGCGGTCCAGGCGTTGCGTGTCAAGGACATCATCGTCATGGGGCATGGCCGCTGCGGTGGTATCACGGCAGCGCTTGATCCAAACGCCGAGCCACTCTCACCCGGCGATTTCATCGGCAAGTGGATGAACCTGGTTAAACCTGCCGCTGAGCAGATCCAGGGCAATTCCGAAATGACCTCGGGCGAGCGTCAGACGGCGCTGGAGCGGATTTCGATCCGGAACTCCATCGCCAATCTGCGGACATTCCCATACGTCAAGGCGTTGGAAGAGGCCCAGAAGCTGCGCATCCACGGTGCATGGTTCGATATCAGCAATGGCGAATTGTGGCTGATGGATCCGAAGTCCCAGGATTTTCTCCGTATGGATCCTGCTGCGTGAGCTTCCGCGGAAGCAGATAATCACAGTGCGTGGCCGCCCACGTTTCCGTGGGAGGCTTCGTCATAGCTGAGTTCAAATCATGCTCAGAGTGTTTTGAGATACTCAAGTAGCGCAGTCTTGTCTTCTGCTGAAAGATCCGTCCCGAACTCATGGCCACAACGGCTGTTGCCGGAATTGCGCTCCGTGCAATCCGTTGTCACCGTGATGGAGTGAAGTCCGCTCTGAGTGGCTGCCAATCCCACCATGACTGGGTCGTAGTCCGCGCCACTTTCAAATTTCTCTGGCCTCTGATCGACCGCTTTGAGAAGATCCGACAGCGTCGGCACAGACCCGTTGTGAAGGTAGGGCGCCGTCGCCCAGATGCCGTAGAGCACACGGGATTCATACTTGAACTGAGTGGTGGGAGAGTTTGCCGATTCCGGGACCTTTGATGTCGATTCTGCTGGCGGCACAGCGGATCGTTGCGCATCAGCAAGGCCTAGTCCCTGCGATCGCGGAAAGGCATTCCGAAGTTCTCTCAGGTCTTTGGGGAGATAAAGCTCAGGCAGAAGTGCACTGAGATCCTTGTCGAGGGCGACTTCAACAGCGTCGGTCTGTTTCAGCCGCAGATCGAAAATCCAGGGAGCGTAGTGTTGCAGAATGCTGCCTTCTACAGCCACGGTCAAAATGTCGATCGCCGGAGATGTCTCAGCAAGCCGTTCGCTGAGAAATGGTATGCGGGCGCCGGTCATGACGCCGGGATGCGCCACCCAGCTGAGCACATCATATTGGTGGCTGTCAGTCCCTGTATCCACCAGGGGCGTAGCCCAGGTCTTGTTTCCGAGAGATGGGGTGCCTGGGCGTTGACCGTGACAGTCCTCGCAGCTCCCCCATGGGCCGGGAGCCTTGAAGACGGCTTCCCCCTTTTGGGCCAGCGCCTTGTCGATAGGGAAGGGATAGGCAGGGGGCCCAAGTTTCTTGATCAGGCCTTCCAATGTCGACAATCCCGAGAAATTGACCGAATTGCCCTTGAGGTAATCGATACCCAACAAGGACCAGGAATCCTTGACCGGCGTAAACTCACCGAAAACACCGTAGACTTCCCCGACATTGCGGGCGAGGCCGAGGATGTCGCTTCCATTTGCGGCAAAGCCCGGCCACTGGGTCCGATCCTGGACTGCGGCATTCCAGAGAAACGGATAGCGGACAGGCGCATCGGCTGACTGAATGTTTGCCTCGATGATCCGATCCGAAGTTTCGCCCAGGTCGAGACCCGTCAGTCGATTGAAGATCATCCCAACGGCATCAAGTCGCCCAACGCCCCACGGTTCACTCGGTACGCCGCGGCTGACGATCGCGTGGAACCGTTTGCTCCACAAATCGAACTCCAGTTTCAACAGGTCGCGGCTGGATGGGTCCTCGTAGTCAGGGCCCAGTACAATCTTGGCAAAACTGTCGAAGGCGGCGGGGTCATTGGCAAGTTTCTGGGTGGCTTCATCGAGATCGACCAGCAGGCGATGGAAATCAACAAGGGCGGGTCCGCCATCCACGCGGTATTTCGTCCCGGATACCCGGATTTCGCGCGTGTGGCAGGCGGCACAGGTCACCCCGACCTGTTCGCGACCGGCAGGGCCAGTGCTGGTGAAACCGACCGGTAGACCCTGATTGGGGCCGGTCATCGGCAGGTAGCCATATCGGCTGAGCGACTGACTGAGGAACGGCGAGCCGTCTGGCAGGGTCAGCGCCTTCAGCCAGGAGAGCGGCATCAGGCGAGAACCCTGATCCTGGGTATAGTACATCGCCCTGTCCATGGCCGACCAGTTCTTCCCTTGATCCGTATAGACGAGAGGTTCTGAAGCGCCAGCGGTGAGCGGGAAAAGAAGACAGATTGCGGCAGTTTGGCTGATCGTTGCGCGAAGCATGGTTGATCTCCCCCAGTGCAGCTCATAATGCAGTTTATGAGTGCATCAGTTGGAAAAACATGCAACCTGATGAATTTAGGGCTTATTGTTCATCGGCCAGAAAAAAGCGGCGGAAGCTTGCGCTCCCACCGCCCTCAATCTGTCAGCTGATATCCAGGAATCTCAATTGTCTATTCTGTCGCCGATATAGGCAATCGCCTGCTGGTAGACGCTTGCTGCATTCCAGCCCTGGATGGCGGCGTAGTTCGGCTCACCCTGCTGATAGCCGGCGCCTGGCTGCCAGCCATGGCCGCGCAAGAAGTTCGCGGTCGATGCAAGAGCGTCGGCGCGCGAACGCACCATGTCGATATGGCCATCGCCGTCACCGTCGACGCCGAAGCGAATGACGTTGCGCGGCAGAAACTGTGTCTGGCCGATTTCGCCATGCGCCGCACCCTTCGCCGCCACGTCGAGATTGCCGTCTTCGACAAGCTGAAGGGCTGCGAAGAACTGGTCGGTGAAGAAGTCGCTGCGGCGGCAGTCGAAAGCGAGCGTGGCGACGGCCGACAGCGTGTGTTCCTTGCCAAGGAAAGAGCCGAAGCCCGTCTCCATGCCCCAGATGGCGATCAGAGGTCCGGCGGGAACGCCGTATTTCTGCTCGAGCTTGGCGAACAGTGCCGCGTTGTTCTTCTTCATGGTCTTGCCGCGGCTGATGATCACCTGACCACCACGCTTCTCCATGAATTGGTCAAAGCTCAGCTTGAAGCTTTTCTGGCCGCGGTCTGCCCGAATGGTGCTGTTGCTGTAGCTGATCGCCGGCATGACGCGGTCGAGCGTGCGACCGGAGATCCCCTGGGACGCCGCCTGCTGGGTGAAGGCCTGCTTCCAGTCATCAAACCCGGCCGAGGTGTTGCTGCATGCGGCGGCCTGTGCAGTGCCAACGGTGGAAAGGACGGCGGTGGTTGAAAGGAAAGCCGCCGACAGGAAATAGGTCAGTCGCATCCATGCCTCTTCGTTATCTTGGGAAGTGCTGCACAATGACAGCGTTTGAAGCCAGTGTCATGGGGCAAGAACCTGGCTTTTTCAGGGATTGTTTTCACTTTTGCGGGATTGGCATCCGCATGGCGTGTTCCCGCGGATGCCAAAAGGTTCAATCAGGCGGCGGCGCGCGGCTTGATAAGACCGCGATTGACCAGAAGTTCTGCGATCTGGATCGCGTTGAGAGCCGCACCCTTGCGCAGGTTGTCGGAGACGACCCACATGTTGAGGCCGTTTTCGACGGTCGCGTCTTCGCGGATGCGCGAAATGAAGGTCGCGTCCTCGCCGGCGCATTCGACCGGAGTGATGTAGCCACCGTTTTCGTGCTTGTCGATCACGAGGCAACCCGGCGCGTCGCGCAGGATGTCACGCGCCTGGTCGGCGGTGATCTCGTTTTCGAACTCGATGTTGACGGATTCCGAGTGGCCGATGAACACGGGCACGCGCACGGCCGTGCAGGTCACCTTGATCTTCGGATCAAGCATCTTCTTGGTCTCTGCGAGAACCTTCCATTCTTCCTTCGTGTAGCCATCTTCCATGAAGCTATCGATATGCGGAATGACGTTGAAGGCGATGCGCTTGGTGAACTTCTTGTTTTCGACCGGATCAGCCACGAAGACGGCGCGGGTCTGGGTGAAGAGCTCGTCCATGCCTTCCTTGCCGGCGCCGGACACCGACTGATAGGTCGAAACGACGACGCGCTTGATCTTTGCGGCATCGTGCAGCGGCTTCAGGGCAACGACGAGCTGCGCAGTCGAGCAGTTCGGGTTGGCGATGATGTTCTTCTTGTTGAAGCCCGCGATGGCGTCCGGATTAACTTCCGGCACGATCAGTGGCACCTCGGCGTCGTAGCGCCAGGCCGACGAGTTATCGATGACAACGCAGCCTTGCGCGCCGATCTTCGGCGACCACTTCTTGGAGGTCTCGCCGCCGGCGGACATCAGGCAAATGTCGGTGTCGGAGAAATCGTAGTGCTCAAGGTTCTGCACCTTCAGCACCTTGTCGCCAAAGGAAACCTCAGTCCCCTGGGAGCGGGCCGAGGCCAGAGCGATCACTTCCGAAGCCGGGAAACCGCGTTCGGAAAGGATGTTCAGCATTTCGCGACCGACATTGCCGGTTGCGCCTGCGACTGCAATCTTGAAACCCATGTCTATGCTCTCTTTCTGTCTCTCCGCGGATGGTGAGGGGAAGCTTGCGACAGGGCTGCAACCTTCCTTGTCCCCGGCCGTGCCGGGGAGAGAGCGGTGGCCGAAGACGTCAGACGGTTTTCGTCGTGGTTTTGGCCTTGGTCGTGAATGCAAGAGAATGCCATGCGCATCCCGCAGCGTTTGGCTGCAGGTCAAGTTCGACCGAGAAGGCTTGCTCGAAAGCGTGCATGGACCGAATTCCTCTTCGCGGCGAGGGATGACAAGGTTTTTGCAGGGAGTCAAGCCGCACAAGGGCCGCCGGCGGTGAAATCACGCAATCCGGGCGGTGGGGTACAATAGAACTTGCAGGCGGAGATTTGCCTTGAGAAAACGTCGTGACTGACTGGAGCATTCAGCATGACGTTTTTGATCCGCGATCTCATCCCGGCCGACCTTGATGCCGTGACCGACATCTATCGTGATGCGGTGGAAACCGGTACCGCAAGTTACGAGCTTTGCGCCCCCGACCTTCAAGAGATGCGCGCGCGCTACGAAGCCATCATCAGCAAGGGCTATCCCTATATTGCCTGCAGCGAGGCCACCGGTCGTCTCGTCGGCTATGCCTATGCCTCGGCTTTTCGCACCCGACCCGCCTATCGCTGGCTGGTGGAGGACTCGATCTATATTTTGCCGGAGGCGCGCGGGAAGGGTATCGGCAAGATGCTGTTGCACGCGCTCGTCAATCGCTGCACGGCACTCGGGTTCCGTCAGATGGTGGCCGTTATCGGTGGTGCGAGCGAAGCATCGATCGCTGTGCATCGATCTTGCGGCTTTGACCATGCCGGCCGCCTGACCGGCACAGGGTTCAAGTTCGACCGTTGGCTGGATACCGTTTTCATGCAGCGGCAACTTGGGGCAGGGACTGCAACGCCTGCCGATCCCGCAGCCTATCCGGGTACGCTGTCGTAACGATCAATCCAGTGCCTTGAGGGCCTTGTCGAACACCTTGAGCACTTGCTTCAAATCGTGCCCCCGCTTGAGGATGCGGCCATCGGTGGCGACGACCGAAAACGCTCCCTGCTTGGCCGCGAGTTTCGGGTCCTTCTCTATACGGTAGAGAGGATACTCACCTGAGCGTTTGAACACGGAGAACACTGCCTTGTCCTTCAGGTGGTCGATCGCATAATCGCGCCACTCGCCTTCGCCGACCATGCGACCGTAAATCCAGAGGATCGCATCGAGTTCGAGGCGGTGGAAGGTGACGGGCAGGGGATCGAGGGACTGCCGATAGAGTGTGAGATCCACGACCCCGCTTGCGGGTCTTTCCTGGCCATCGCTCTCGCGACGCTGCCCCTCAGGCGGCTCGGTCATCGATGCTCCTCATCTGCAATTCGTGACGGATTGGTGACAGTGTGCCTGACCATCATTAAAAAGCAAGCCGATGCCAAGCGCAGACCCCTTACATATGTCAGCGTCCGCGCGCCTCTAGATCTGCCAGCAAAAGGTCGCGCAAATGCAAGGCCATGGGCGACAGATGTTTGCCGAGCACGGAAATCACATGATAGGGCGCGACGATAATCGGTGTTTCCACCTTCAGTGTACGGAGATCGCCGACCGAGGTCTGACGACAGAGCAGGTCAGAAACCTCGCGTGACATTGGCGCAATGGCATTGGAGGATGCCAACATGGCGATCATGACCAAGAGCGAGGTCGTGTTGACGATGTTGCGCGGCAAGGGCGCGCCTTCATCGATGAAATTGGCTTCGACGGCCTGACGCAAAGGTGTGCCCGGTTCCTGCATGATCCAGGGGAAATGCGCCATATCGGATAGGCAAAGGCTGTCCATGCTGGCCAGCGGATGCGTGCGATGCACAACGATTTCCATTTCCTCCATCGCAGAGCCTTCGATGTGGAACTGTCGCGCATCAATGCCCGGGGGCACCCGGCCCAGGATAAATTCATAATGGCCTGAGAGGAGGTTGCGGATTAGTTCGGCGCTAGAGGCGACATCCACGTGGATCTCAACTTCGGCTGATCGCGCCTTCATCGCCTTGATGGCGGGAACCACATAACCAACCGCACCGCCCGTAACGGCGCCGAGCCGCACTTTGCCAGTTAGACCGCGACGTATGGCCTCCACCTCGCGACTGGCCTCGCGTATCTCCTCCAGAACGTTCTGCGCGCGCCGCGCCAGAGCGCTGCCGATGGTCGTCGGCTCCATGCCCTTCGGCGTTCTGGTGAAAATGGCGGAACCGACAAAGCGCTCGATTTCGCTCAGCATCCGGGATGCTGCCGGCTGTGTCAGGGCCAGTGCCTGGGCAGCAAGACTGAGCTGGCCGAGCTCTGCAATCGAGGCCACGAGTGCGAAGTGTTTCGATTGTAATCGATTGATAAGAGTTTCTGCCATGAATGATATATCAACTATGATATGCAACAAGTCAAAATAATCATTTGATCGGTATGTCGGGCGCGATAAGACTCGCCGCGGAGCTGGGGGACCGCCTTGTTGGTCGCTCGTTCTTTGTTTCAGCGGACGCCAGGAGGAGCTTGGCTCCGCACGGTATAACCAGGGAGGTTACCATGAAGAAACTTGGCGCCCTGATTGCATCGCTTGCAATCGGTATCGCATCTTTCGCGCCCATGTCCTTTGCACAGGACAAGGGTATGGTCGGCATTTCGATGCCGACAAAGACGTCCACGCGCTGGATCTCCGATGGTGAGACCATGGAAAAGCTGTTCAAGGAAGCCGGCTATACCCCGGACCTGCAGTTTGCTGACGACGACATTCCGAACCAGCTCGCACAGATCGAAAACATGGTCACCAAGGGTGCCAAGGTTCTCGTCATCGGCGCGATCGACGGCACCACACTTTCCGACATTCTCCAGAAGGCCGCTGATGCTGGCGTCAAGGTTATCGCCTATGACCGCCTGATCCGCGATTCCGGCAATGTCGATTACTACGCCACCTTCGACAACTTCCAGGTCGGCGTTCTCCAGGCAACCAGCCTCGTTGACGGCCTCAAGGCCAAGTTCCCGGACACCAAGCCGTGGAACGTTGAACTCTTCGGCGGCTCGCCGGACGACAACAACGCCTTCTTCTTCTACGACGGCGCAATGTCTGTTCTGCAGCCGATGATCGACAGCGGTGACATCGTCATCAAGTCGGGCCAGCAGGGCATGGACCAGGTCGGCACGCTGCGTTGGGACGGTACGGTTGCACAGGCGCGCATGGAAAACCTGCTCTCCTCGACCTACACCGAAGACAAGCTGCACGGCGCTCTTTCACCTTATGACGGCCTGTCGATCGGCATCCTGTCGGCTCTGAAGGGCGTTGGCTACGGTTCTGGCGACATGGTCATGCCGGTTGTTACCGGTCAGGACGCCGAACTCCCGTCTGTCAAGTCGATCCTGGCCGACGAGCAGTACTCGACCGTGTTCAAGGACACCCGCGAACTGGCCAAGGTTGCCGTTTCGATGGTTGACGCGATCATGGGCGGCAAGGCTCCGGAAGTGAACGACGAGAAGACCTACAACAACGGCGTGAAGGTCGTGCCGTCCTACCTGCTGAAGCCGGTCGCAGTCGACAAGGCCAATGCAAAGGACGTTCTGGTCGGCGCCGGTTACTACACGGCAGAGCAGATCGACAACTGATCCCTGCTTCGTTACCGGGTCCGCGATACGTCGCGGACCCATTTCCTATACGCATTGAGGGAGCTCGCGCCTCCGGCTAGACTATAGGTCGCTGGATGGCTGCTGGAATTCTGCACATGGACAACATCATTCTCGAGATGCGCGGCATCACGAAGACATTCCCGGGCGTCAAGGCGCTCGACAATGTCAGCTTCAAGGTGCGCGAGGGTGAAATCCACGCACTCGTCGGCGAAAACGGCGCCGGTAAGTCCACCTTGATGAAGGTACTCAGCGGCGTCTACCCGGCCGGAACCTACACGGGCGAGATCGTCTACGATGGTGAAACCCGTCGTTTCAGCACGATTTCCGACAGTGAAGAGCTCGGCATCATCATCATTCACCAGGAGCTGGCGCTCGTGCCGCTTCTGTCGATTGCCGAAAACATTTTCCTCGGCAATGAAGTCGCCGAAAAGGGCGTCATCCACTGGCCCCAGACCTTTGCGCGGACGAAGGAGCTGCTGGCAAAGGTCGGCCTCAAGGATGCCCCGACGACCCGGATCACCGATATCGGTGTGGGCAAGCAGCAGTTGGTTGAAATTGCCAAGGCGCTGTCGAAAAAGGTTCGCCTGCTGATCCTCGACGAGCCGACGGCATCGCTCAACGAAACGGATTCCGATGCGCTGCTGACCCTGCTGATGGAATTCCGCAAGCAGGGCATGACGTCGATCATCATTTCCCACAAGCTCAATGAAATTCGCAAGGTTGCAGACCAGATCACCATTCTGCGCGATGGCGGCACCGTTGAAACGCTGGACTGTCATACCGAGGAAATCTCGGAAGACCGGATCATCAAGGGCATGGTCGGTCGCGACATGGAAGACCGCTATCCGAAGCGCGAGCCGAAAATCGGCGAGATGCTTCTCGAGGTCAAGAACTGGAACGTCTTCCATCAGAACCATCGTGATCGCCAGTTCCTGCGCGATGTCTCGTTCAACGTCCGCGCCGGCGAAGTCGTCGGCATTGCCGGGCTGATGGGCGCAGGTCGTACCGAAACCGCGATGAGCATCTTCGGCAAGTCGTGGGGTCACAAGATCACCGGTGAGGTCAAGATGCATGGCAAGCCGGTGGATGTGTCGACCATCCCCAAGGCCATCGATGCCGGGCTTGCCTACGTGACGGAGGACCGCAAGCATCTCGGTCTCGTCCTGCAGAACAACATCAAGGACAACACCACCCTGTCAAATCTGAAGGGTGTATCGACGAGTGGCGTCATCGACGATCGCAAGGAAGCCAAGGTCGCCGCAGACTATCGCCAGATGCTGCGCATCCGCTCGCATTCGATCTATCAGGAGACCGTCAATCTGTCCGGCGGAAACCAGCAGAAGGTTGTCCTGTCGAAATGGCTGTTTACCAGCCCCGAAGTCCTCATCCTGGACGAGCCGACGCGCGGCATCGATGTCGGCGCAAAGTTCGAAATCTATATCATCATCAACCAGCTTGCCGCCGAAGGTAAGGGCATTCTGATGATCTCATCGGAAATGCCCGAACTGCTCGGCACCTGCGACCGCATCTACGTCATGAACGAAGGACGCATCGTCGCGGAACTCACCAAGGAAGAAGCAAGCCAAGAGTCCATCATGCGTGCCATCATGCGCTCTGGGGAGAAACACTAATGGCCATCGACACAAGAACCGAAACCCCCAAGGTCTCCGTGGGCGAATATCTGCGCAAGAATATTCGTGAATACGGATTGCTGCTCGCACTCGTCGTCATCATGCTGCTGTTTCAGGTGCTGACCAACGGTGTTCTCTTCCGTCCTGTCAACATCACCAACCTCGTGCTGCAGAACTCCTTCATCGTCATCATGGCGCTGGGTATGCTGCTGATCATTGTTGCCGGGCATATCGACCTTTCTGTCGGCTCCATCGTTGCCTTTATCGGCGGGATCGCGGCCATCATGCTGGTCAAGTGGGGCTGGCATTTCTCGATCGTGGTGCCGCTGTGTCTGGTGCTCGGCGGCCTGATGGGGGCGGCCCAGGGATACTGGGTGGCCTATCAGAAGATCCCCTCCTTCATCGTGACGCTTGCCGGCATGTTGGTTTTCCGCGGTCTGACCTATGTCGTGCTGGAGGGCCGCCCGATCGGTCCGTTCCCGAAAGAATTCACGCTTCTGTCGACCGGCTTCATTCCTGACTTCCTGTCGTTCACCGATCCGGCCACCAGCCTGATCAAGAATTACGTGGCACTGATCGTCATCGTCGCCCTTGTCGCCCTGTCGATCTATTCCGGCATGAAGAACCGCCGCCTGAACGACAAGCATGGCACGGAGAACGAGCCTTTCGTATTCTTCGTCCTGCAGATGGGCATCATCAGCGCCGTTGCCATCTTCCTTGGATATCAGCTGGCGACCTATCGCGGCCTGCCAAACGTTCTGGTGGTCATGGGTGTGCTGATTGCACTTTATGCGTTCGTCACGAGCCGCACGACCATCGGTCGCCGCATCTATGCGCTTGGCGGCAACGAAAAGGCGGCGAAGCTTTCGGGCATCAACACCGAAAAGCTTGTCTTCCTGACCTTCGTCAACATGGGCGTGCTCGCAGCGCTCGCCGGCATGATCATCGCGGCGCGCCTGAATTCGGCAACGCCGAAGGCCGGCGTCGGCTTCGAGCTCGACGTCATCGCGGCCTGCTTCATCGGCGGTGCTTCGGCTTCCGGCGGCGTCGGCAAGATCACCGGTGCGGTCATCGGCGCCTTCATCATGGGTGTCATGAACAACGGCATGTCGATCATGGGGATCGGCATCGATTACCAGCAGCTCATCAAGGGTCTTGTGCTTTTGGCTGCTGTCTTCTTCGACGTTTACAACAAGAACAAAGCAGTCTGAGGATAGGCTTATGTTTCTCTCGCAATTGAAGACTGGCGGCGTCATTTGCCGCCAGGGTGAGGCCGCGCGCCTTGTCCCGGGGTTCAACTCCACATACGAACTGGCCAAGGTAGCCATCGCCGCCAAGGCTTCTGTCGCTGCCATCGTCGAAAAGCAGGGCGAGGGCGACAGCGTCGATCTTCTGGCCCTTCTCGATGCCGGCAAGCTCGATTGTCCGATCCGCCATCCGGATCCGGCACATATGTATCTCACGGGAACCGGCCTTACCCACACGGGCTCGGCGTCTGCGCGCGACAGCATGCATGCCGACACCGCAGGCATGAGCGATTCCATGAAGATGTTCCGCATGGGCATCGAAGGCGGCAAGCCGAAGCCCGGCGAATTCGGCGTACAGCCGGAATGGTTCTACAAGGGCAATGGCGTCAACGCGATTGCGCCGGGTGACGATCTCGTCTCGCCCTCCTTTGCCCTCGACGGCGGTGAAGAGCCTGAAATGGCCGGCTACTACATCATCGGTGAGGATGGCACGGCGCATCGTCTCGGCTTCTCGGTCGCCAACGAATTTTCCGACCACGTCACCGAGAAGATCAACTATCTCTATCTCGCACATTCGAAGCTGCGCCCGGCATCCTTCGGTCCCGAGATCCTCGTCGGTCCGCTCCCGGATCACGTCGAGGGCGTGTCGCGCATTCTCCGCGACGGCAAGACGGCCTGGGAAAAGGCATTTGTCTCCGGCGAGGCGAACATGTCCCACACCATCGCCAATCTCGAATACCACCATTTCAAGTATGCGCTGTTCTGCCAGCCCGGCGATCTGCATGTGCACATGTACGGCACCGCGACCCTCTCGGTCGCCGACGGCTTCGTCACGCAGGAAGGCGATGTCTTCGAAATCCAATCCCCGCAATTCGGTCTTCCACTGCGCAACCGGCTCGCCCGTGCCGCAGCAGAACCCGTAACGGTCAAGATGCTCTGAGCGGATCGGTCATCGACCCGCCCATCCAACAGAGACAGGACGAAAAAGCCATGAGCAAGTTCAAACCGGCGGCTTGGCCGCGCCAACTGAGATCGCAGCACTGGTACGGCGGGACATCCCGCGACACGATCTACCACCGCGGCTGGATGAAAAACCAGGGTCACCCGCATGACCTCTTCGATGGCCGTCCGGTCATCGGCATCCTGAACACCTGGTCGGACCTGACGCCGTGCAACGGCCACCTGCGCGAGCTCGCTGAAAAGGTGAAGGCCGGCGTCTGGGAGGCTGGTGGTTTCCCGGTCGAAATCCCGGTCTTCTCCGCGTCGGAAAACACCTTCCGCCCGACCGCCATGATGTACCGCAACCTCGCGGCGCTCGCTGTCGAGGAAGCCATGCGCGGCCAGCCGATCGATGGTGCTGTCCTGCTCGTCGGCTGTGACAAGACCACGCCATCGCTCGTGATGGCCGCCGCCTCGACCGATCTGCCGTCGATCGTCGTAACCGGCGGACCGATGCTGAACGGCTATTTCCGTGGCGAGCGCGTCGGCTCCGGCACGCATCTGTGGAAGTTCTCCGAAGCCGTGAAGGCCGGCGAGATGACGCAGGAAGAATTCGTCGAAGCGGAAGCCTCGATGTCGCGCTCCAGCGGCACCTGCAACACGATGGGTACCGCTTCCACCATGGCTTCCATGGTCGAGGCGCTCGGCATGGCGCTGTCGGGCAATGCCGCGATCCCGGCCGTCGACAGCCGCCGCAAGGTGATGGCGCAGCTTTCGGGCCGTCGCATCGTGCAGATGGTCAAGGATGACCTGAAGCCTTCCGACATCATGACCAAGGAAGCCTTCGAGAACGCCATTCGTGTCAATGGCGCGATTGGCGGCTCGACCAATGCGGTCGTGCACCTTCTGGCCATGGCCGGCCGCGTCGGCATCGATCTTACGCTTGATGACTGGGACCGCCTCGGCCGCGACATCCCGACGATCGTCAACTTGATGCCGTCGGGCAAGTATCTGATGGAAGAGTTCTTCTATGCCGGCGGCCTGCCCGTCGTCATCAAGCGCCTGGGCGAAGCCGGCAAGCTCCACAAGGATGCGCTGACCGTATCGGGCGAGAGCATCTGGGACGAAGTCAAGGACGTTCGCAACTGGAACGAAGATGTCATCCTGCCGGTCGAGAAGGCGCTGACGCAGCAGGGCGGTATCGTCGTTCTGCGCGGCAATCTGGCGCCCAAGGGCTGCGTGCTGAAGCCGTCCGCGGCCTCCGAGCACCTGATGAAGCATCGCGGTCGGGCCGTGGTCTTCGAAGACATCGACGACTACAAGGCGAAGATCAACGACGAGGCACTCGATATCGACGAGACCTGCGTCATGGTGCTGAAGAACTGTGGTCCGCGCGGTTATCCGGGCATGGCCGAGGTCGGCAACATGGGTCTTCCGCCCAAGGTTCTGCGCAAGGGCATCACCGATATGGTCCGCATCTCGGACGCCCGCATGTCGGGCACCGCCTATGGCACCGTGCTTTTGCACACCTCGCCGGAAGCCGCGCGCGGCGGTCCGCTCGCCATCGTCCAGAACGGTGATTTCATCGAGCTCGACGTCGATGCCCGTCGCATCCACCTCGACATTTCGGAAGAGGAAATGCAGCGCCGTCTCGCGGCCTGGCGTCCGTCGGTCGAGCCGCCGGCCAGCGGCTATGCCAAGCTCTTCCACGATCACGTCGAGGGTGCCGATACGGGCGCCGACTTCGACTTCCTGAAGGGTTGCCGCGGCTCGCCGGTCGGCAAGGACGCACACTGAGGAGTTGACGATGACAGATCGCATTCCGCTCGCGCTCGTCGGCATCGGCAAGATTGCCCGTGATCAGCACATTCCGTCGATCGCAGGCGGCAATGACTTCGTCGTCTCCGTGGCGGTCAGCCGCCACGGAAAGGTTGAAGGTGCGGAGAACTTCACGGATTTCGATGCATTCCTGGCCGCGCGCCCGGACATCAAGGTCGTATCTCTCTGCACGCCGCCAGAAGTCCGATTCGACATGGCGAAGGCTGCCATTGCAGCCGGTCGTCACGTGCTGATGGAAAAGCCCCCGGCGACGACGCTGGGAGAAGCCGAAGCCCTGACGAAGCTTGCCGAAGATGCCGGTGTCACGTTGTTTGCGACCTGGCATTCGCGGTTCGCTCTCGGCGTCGAGCCGGCGCGGCAGTGGCTTTCCGACAAGGTCATCCAGTCGATCTCGATCGTCTGGAAGGAAGATGTGCGTCGCTGGCATCCCGGCCAGGACTGGATCTGGGAGCCTGGCGGTTTCGGGGTGTTCGATCCGGGTATCAACGCCCTGTCCATTCTGACCGAAATCGTGCCCGGCCATATCATGGTCGAGAAATCCGTGATCGAGTTTCCGGAAAACAAGAAGCAGCCGATCGCCGCGTCGATTGCCATGCGCACAGTCGATGGCGCGCCGATTTCTGCCGAATTCGACTGGCGCCAGGAAGGCCCGCAGACCTGGGACATCACCGTCCAGACAAATGCTGGCGAACTGCGTCTTTCAAAAGGCGGCTCGGAACTCTATATCGGGGGCGTGGAACATGCGTCGGGCCCGGATCGCGAATATGCGGGCATCTACGAACGTTTCGCAAAGCTCATCCGCGCTCGCCAGAGCGACACTGACTATCAGCCGCTGCGCATCGTGGCGGATTCGTTCCTCTGCGGGGAGCGAAAGGTAGTCGCTTCCTTCGAAGACTAAGAAAAGGAGGCCCTTTTCATGGCCTATACACCGACCGGAAAACACCTGATCGCCGGCACCTGGATCGCCAGCACGGACACCTTTGCCTCGTCGCCGGCCACGGGCCCCTCGCACACGTTCTCCAAGGGCACGCCTGCCCTGGTGGATCAGGCGGTCAAGGCCGCTGAAGAGGCTTTCGAGACCTATGGCTATTCGACGCGTGAAGAGCGTGCGGCCTTCCTTGATGCAATCGCTGAGGAAATCGATGCGCGCGGTGATGCGATCACCGAAATCGGCAGCCAGGAAACCGGCCTGCCGGAAGCCCGCCTGATCGGCGAACGTGGGCGCACCGTCGGCCAGCTTCGTCTGTTTGCCGCGCATATCCGCAAGGGCGATTATCTCGACCGTCGCCACGATGAGGCGCTGCCGGATCGCAAGCCTTTGCCGCGCCCGGACCTGAAGATGGTCCAGCGCCCGATCGGACCGGTCGCCGTTTTCGGTGCATCGAACTTCCCGCTCGCTTTCTCGACTGCCGGTGGCGATACCGCCGCTGCTCTGGCCGCGGGCTGCCCTGTCGTCGTCAAGGCACATGATGCACATCCCGGCACCGGTGAAATCGTCGCATCGGCCATAGATGCCGCGATCAAGCGCTGCGGCATTCATCCAGGCGTCTTCTCGCTGGTTCACGGCGGAAGCCGTACGGTCGGCGTGGCGCTGGTTCAGCATCCGCTGATCAAGGCTGTCGGCTTCACCGGTTCGCTCGGCGGCGGTCGTGCCCTCTTTGATCTCTGCGCCCAGCGGCCGGAGCCGATCCCCTTCTTCGGCGAGCTTGGCTCGGTCAACCCGATGTTCATGCTGCCCGCTGCAGTTTCGGCGCGTGGCGAAGGCATTGCCAAGGGCTGGGTCGGTTCGCTGACCATGGGTGCCGGCCAGTTCTGCACCAATCCGGGGATCGTCGTGCTCCTGAAGGGCGCCGATGCTGACAAGTTCGTCGAAACGGCAACCGAGGCGCTGCGTGGCGTCGGTCCGCAAACCATGCTGACCGACGGCATCGCCAAGGCTTACCGTGACGGGGCGACCCGGATTGCCGGCACCGAAGGTGTCCGTTCGGTCCTCACATCGACCTGCGACCTGCGCAATGCCACGCCGTATCTGTTCCAGACGACCGCAAAAGAGTGGCTCGACAACCACGTGCTCGGCGAAGAGGTCTTCGGTCCGCTTGGCCTCATCGTCATCGCGGAAAGCGAAGATGAGATGGTGGCCATGGCGCGGAGCCTGCAGGGTCAGCTCACCGCGTCGCTGCATATCGATGCCGGTGACGAAGCGCTTGGCAAGCGTCTGATGCCGATCTTGGAGCGCAAGGCCGGCCGCGTGCTCGCCAACAGCTTCCCGACAGGCGTCGAGGTTGCCGATTCCATGGTGCATGGCGGTCCTTACCCGGCCTCGACCAATTTCGGCGCCACATCGGTCGGCACGCTGTCGATCCGTCGCTTCCTGCGGCCGGTCTGCTTCCAGGATATCCCGGCTGCCCTGCTGCCGGCTGATCTCGCCTGAGGAGACTGCCGTGACCGGACAGCCGTTCGCCGCCCTGGTTGACTGGGGTACAAGCAATCTGCGTCTCTGGCTGACAGACAGCCATGGCGAGATCATCGCTGAACGGCAGTCCGCCGAAGGCATGGGCACCCTGGAAAGGGATGCCTATCCCGCCGTGCTCGAGGGCCATCTCTCGGCCCTCGCTGCACCCTCTGATCTGCCCGTCGTCGTTGCCGGCATGGCCGGCGCCCGCACGGGCTGGAAAGAGGCCCCCTATGTCGAAACGCCGGCACCTCTGATCGGGCTGTTTCAGCACGCAGTCCGGCCTGAGGGCGCAAGCCGGACGGTCTACATCCTGCCTGGTGTCTGCCAGCGGGCAGGGGGCGCGTATGATGTGATGCGCGGCGAGGAAACTCAGCTTGCCGGCGCGCTTGAGCAGGGTCTCGACACCGCACTGTTTTGCCTGCCCGGCACCCATTCGAAGTGGGCGCTGGTCGAAGGTGGGCATGTGCGCCGCTTCTCCACCGTCATGACCGGCGAACTGTTCCAACTGATCAGCCGCCAGTCGATTCTCCGCCTTTCCGTGCCGGAAGAGAGCGACGCTGAAGCCGATCCGGAGATTTTCGACGCCGCCGTCTCGCAAGCCTTGCAGCCAGGCTTCGCGCTGACCGCAAGCTTGTTCTCGATCCGCGCAGAAGGCCTGCTGTCATCGGGCGAAAAGATGAATGCAGCCGCCCGGCTTTCCGGCATGCTGATCGGCGCAGAGGTTGCCGCCATCCGTGACGATCTGGTGCGTTACGGCAAGGCCTATATTATCGGCACAGGCAAGCTGACGCGGCTTTACGCCCGCGCCATCGGCATCGCCGGCGGTGAGGCCGTGATGCTTGACGGCGGGCTTCTGGTGCGCCGAGGCCTCCTGGCGTCGGCGCTCTCCCTGTTTGATCACGAATTCAAGGACTGAACCCATGACCGCATCCGTCGCCTGGCCGGCGCTTCGCCGCAACCTCGTTGCCATCCTGCGTGGCATCAAGCCGGAAGAGATCGAGGCGACGGTCGATGCGCTTGTCGAGGCCGGCTTCGAAGCCATCGAGGTGCCGCTTAACTCGCCGGATCCGTTCAATTCGATCGAGAAGGCCCGCAAGCGCGCGCCCGGCCACGTTCTAATCGGTGCGGGCACCGTGCTTGAGGTGGCCCAGGTCGACAGGCTTAACGATGCAGGTGGCAATCTTCTGGTAACGCCGAATGTCGAACCCGGCGTTATCAGCCGCGCGGTCTCGCACGGCATGGTGACGATGCCCGGCGTCTTCACCCCCACCGAAGCTCTGCTTGCGGCAAAAAGCGGTGCTGCGGCGCTGAAATTCTTCCCCGCCAGCGTGCTCGGCCCCTCCGGCATTTCGGCGATCAAGGCGATCCTGCCGGCGAACCTGCCGATCGGCGCCGTCGGTGGCGTCTCGGATGCGAACTTCGCCGATTACTGGAAGGTCGGCGTCAGGGCCTTCGGCCTTGGGTCCAGCCTCTACAAGCCTGGCGACGATGCTGCCCTCATCCGCAGCCGTGCGGTGAAGGCGGTTGCCGCCTATGACGCGCTATCGGCTGAATAACAGCCTCTACCGCGCCTTTCTCACCGACAAGCGCTGAGATAGCCGAGCATCAATGACATCCTGAAGGCCGTCGCGTTCAACGACGGCCTTTCTCATGACTGGTATCCCGGGCTTTTGTCAGGTCTCAGGTGACAGCCGTCACGCGGCAGAATTTTGCCTTGCCGATCTGCCCCAATTTGAACAAATCAGACGTCATATTCACGATTGTTACAACGAACTTGGTTGGCGCGAGGCGCCAAGACGGTCCGGTCTGGCGCATTGACCCCTTACCCCCAGCCCCCCAATGCTTTAGGCCGGACCACACCAAGTCCTCCAAGGTGACAGCGAAAAGCTCCAATTACCACCTGGGTAACGCTGGGTCTATCAGCCGTACTTGCACCGCACAGCCTCATAGTGAAGCCATCAGCGTATGGCGCGCTTTTTCATCATCATGGCCGCGCCGATGATCGCCGTCGGGTTTCCTTCATCATCCACGGACTGCAGGAGGATGGCACAACCGTCACTCTTGTCGGAACCCATCACCTTGGCGGGCAATGCAAGATTGATCGGCTCACCGCGCCACATGCCCACGGTCTGGATATCGGTGACGCTATGCCAATAATCGAGAGTCTGGCCGGCGTTCTCGCCCTTCTCCAGTTCCACCGTCTGGTGTTGGCGGAAATAGACCACGACGACGTCTGCCTTGCCGGCGCCTGCACCTATGGAGATTGAAAGCTGGTCGTCTTTGCGGGTGGCATTGACCGGAACCCTGAGGCCATGGCCCTCGTCCTTGAGGCTGCGAATGCGGCCGTTGATTTCGGCAGTATCCGTTCCCTTGATATGCTCCACCCCGTTGATGATCGCCTGGGGTGTGTAGACACCGCTGCGGCCAAACGCTTTGGCATAGGCATATTGCCGTTCGGTATTTTCCGGTCGGGCGAGGGTGTCGGCCCAGCCAAGATAGTTCCAGTAGTCCACGTGGTAGGAGAGGGCCACCACATTGCCCTGCTTGACCACCTTCTCGAAAGCGCGGTCAGCCGGTGGGCAAGAGCGGCAGCCTTGCGAGGTAAAGAGCTCCACCACGCCACTTGGCGTCACAAATTCGCCCGCCCCTGCAGTCGATGGCAGCCAGACTATTGTCGTGACGATGAAGGCCTGCGCCAGCGCGGCAAATGTGCTCTTCATTGTCGCCATGGATTTTCGTGTCATACCTTTTGCCGGATAGCGGCCTGGGGATTGTCTCACCGACTGATAGCGCCAGATGGCACTTCGGGAAAGTCACGATGGGGTGAGAGGTCCGGCATCACATTTGCTTGGCTATGTCGCGCGCTGGACATGCAAAAGCCGCCGGATCGCTCCGGCGGCTTTCGGTTTTAGGTCGCTCTGATCAGGCGGCCAGATCGCGAAGAACGGTCTGCAGGATGCCACCGTTGTTCATGTAGGTGACTTCGTCCAGCGTATCGATGCGGCAGAGAAGCGGGACGTCCTTCTCGGTGCCGTCGGAGTAAGTGATCTTGGCGATCTTCTTCTCGCGCGGCTTGATCTCGCCTTCCAGGCCTTCGATCGTGACGATCTCGTCGCCCTTCAGGTTCAGCGAGGCCCAAGTGGTGCCATCCTCGAAGGTGAAGGGTACGACGCCCATGCCGACGAGGTTCGAGCGGTGGATGCGCTCGAAGGACTGGGCGATGACAGCCTTGACGCCAAGCAGGTTGGTGCCCTTGGCAGCCCAGTCACGCGAGGAACCGTTGCCATATTCGACACCAGCGAAGATGACGAGCGGTGTGCCCTCTTCCTTGTACTTCATCGCGGCATCGTAAATCGACAGCTCTTCCTTGGACGGATAGTGGATGGTGTAGCCACCTTCCTTGCCGTTCGGGCCGAGCATGTGGTTGCGGATGCGGATGTTGGCGAAGGTGCCGCGCATCATGACTTCGTGGTTGCCACGGCGCGTGCCGTACTGGTTGAAGTCGGCGACGGCAACGCCGTTGTCGGTCAGATAAGCACCAGCCGGGGAGGCTGCCTTGATCGAACCGGCCGGAGAGATGTGGTCGGTGGTGATCTTGTCGCCGAAGAGGCCGAGGACGCGGGCGCCCTTGATGTTCTTCAGACCCGAGCCGGTCTTGCCCATGCCGACGAAGTAAGGCGGGTTCTGGACGTAGGTCGACTTGTCATCCCAGGCGTAGGTCTGGCCTTCCGGAACCTGAACCGCCTGCCAGTTTTCATCGCCCTTGAAGACGTCGGCATAACGCGATTCAAACAGTTCGCGGGTGACGTATTTCTGGATGAATTCCTGCACTTCGGCAGAGCTCGGCCAGATGTCCTTGAGGAAGACCGGGTTGCCGTTCTGGTCTTCGCCGAGCGGTTCAGAGGTCAGGTCCTTCTGGACAGAGCCGGCAAGCGCGTAGGCAACGACGAGCGGCGGGGAGGCGAGGTAGTTTGCCTGCACGTCCGGCGAGATACGGCCTTCGAAGTTGCGGTTGCCCGACAGAACGCCTGCGGTGATCAGGCCCTTGTCGTTGATCGTCTTCGAGATCGGCGCCGGCAGCGGGCCGGAATTGCCGATGCAGGTGGTGCAGCCGAAGCCAACCAGGTTGAAGCCGAGCGCGTCGAGTTCCTTCTGCAGACCGGACTTTTCGAGATATTCGCCAACAACCTGCGATCCCGGTGCAAGCGACGTCTTGACCCACGGCTTGGACTTCAGACCCTTGGCAACGGCGTTGCGGGCGAGAAGGCCGGCTGCGATCAGCACGCTCGGGTTCGAGGTGTTGGTGCAGGAGGTGATGGCGGCGATTGCCACGTCACCATGGCCGAGATCGTAATCCGTGCCTTCGACCGCATAGCGGTTGGAAAGCTGGCCCGGCTTCTTGTAGTCGTTTTCGAGGGCCGTCGCGAAGTTCGGTGCGATGGTCTCGAGCGGGAGGCGGCCTTCCGGACGCTTCGGGCCGGCCATGGACGGCACAACGTCGTTGAGGTCCAGTTCCAGCGTGTCGGTGAAGACGAGCTGCGATCCGTCATTGTCGCGCCACATGCCTTGAGCCTTCGAATAGGCTTCGACCAGCGCGATGCGGTCCTTGGTGCGGCCCGACATGTTGAGGTAGCCGACGGTGGCCGAGTCTACCGGGAAGAAGCCGCAGGTCGCGCCATATTCCGGACCCATGTTGCCGATGGTTGCGCGGTCTGCGACCGGCAGCGTATCGAGGCCGGGGCCGAAGAATTCGACGAACTTCGAGACGACGCCCTTCTTGCGCAGCATCTGCACGACGGTCAAAACGAGGTCGGTCGCGGTGACGCCTTCCTTCAGCGTGCCGGTCAGCTTGAAGCCGATGACCTCAGGCAGCAGCATCGAAACCGGCTGGCCGAGCATGGCGGCTTCGGCTTCGATACCGCCAACGCCCCAGCCGAGTACGCCCAGGCCGTTGATCATCGTGGTGTGGCTGTCCGTGCCAACGCAGGTGTCGGGATAGGCGATGGTTTCGCCGTCTTCGTCCTTCGTCCAGACGGTCTGGCCGAGATATTCGAAGTTTACCTGGTGACAGATGCCCGTGCCCGGAGGAACGACGCGGAAGTTCTTGAATGCCTGCTGACCCCACTTGAGGAAGCGGTAGCGCTCGCCGTTGCGCTGGTATTCCAGCTCGACGTTGCGGGCAAACGCGTTCGGCGTGCCGAATTCGTCGACGATGACGGAGTGGTCGATGACGAGGTCGACGGGAACGAGCGGGTTGATCTTTTCCGGATCGCCGCCAAGGTTCTTGATGCCGTCACGCATCGCGGCGAGGTCGACCACGGCGGGAACGCCGGTGAAGTCCTGCATCAGCACGCGGGCCGGGCGATAGGCGATTTCCGCTTCGGTGAGGCCCTTGTTGACCAGCCAGGCGGCGCAGGCTTCGATATCGGCCTTGGTGACCGAACGGCCATCTTCGTTGCGCAGCAGGTTTTCCAGAAGCACCTTCATCGAGTAGGGGAGCTTCGAGACACCGGCAAGACCGTTCGCCTCGGCCTTGGGGATGCTGTAATAGACATAGTCCTTGCCGTCGACGGTCAGGACGGACCGGCAGTTGAAACTGTCGAGTGATTTAGCCACGGATAGAAACCCCGCTTATACTGATAGCCAACACAATCGTGCGGACGCCTATGCACTTCATGCACATCAGGATGCGGGTACGACCATTTCCGCTGTCCGCCCGTGAAAAACGCGTCTTGCGATCCTCAAGTTCGGCACAAGGATGAACTTCACGCCGGCCGCTGGCGTGGTTGCAGGTCTTATAGATAATTTCTACAAAAGGTGCCAGACCGACAAAGGGCGAAAGCCATAATTTTTATGAGGCAGGTCTCATTCTGCCGGAAAGTACACATGATCAGCCTGGTGTGCGAAAATCTTTCCGCCAGACGCGGCGACGATCTGATTTTCGTCAATATATCCTTTACCTTGGCTGCCGGAGAGGCGCTTGTCCTCACAGGGCGCAACGGGACCGGAAAATCGACCTTGCTGCGGGTTGTCGCCGGATTGCTGCCGCCGGAGAGCGGTCGCTCCTCGGCGGTCTTTTCCGATGGTCGTGAGGAGCGTCCGGCGCGCGAAGTCAGCCACTATCTTGGCCACCGCAACGGAATGAAACGGGAGCTGACCGTTGCCGAAAATCTCTCCTTCTGGAAAACCTATCTCGGCGATATGGAGACGGGGCGCAGCCTGAGTGTCGAAGATGCGGCTCACGCCGTCGATCTCGCCGACATCACCCATCTGCCTTACGGCTATCTCTCAGCCGGACAGCAGCGGCGGTTCGCCATGGCCCGGCTTCTCGTCGCCCATCGCCCGGTCTGGATCCTTGACGAACCAACGGCTGCGCTCGATCGTCGCGCGGATGCGATGTTTGCCGATCTCGTCAGCCGTCATCGTTCAGACGGCGGCATCGTGGTGGCCGCCACGCACCATCCGCTGGGGCTCGACGAAGCTCGGGGACTGGAGATGACAGGCTTCGATCTTGCGGACGAGGAGCACGCCGCATGATGGCGCTCCTGCTTCGTGATCTCAAACTTTCGGTGCGCTCGGGCGGCGGTGCGCTGATCGGCGTTCTGTTCTTCATGACGGTCGTCGCCGTCATCCCGTTTGGGGTGGGGCCGGACCTCAATCTCCTTTCCCGCATCGGGCCGGCGATCGTCTGGATCGGCGCCCTGCTCTCGTCTCTGCTCGGGCTTGACCGCCTGTTCCAGGCAGAGCGGGAGGATGGCGCGCTGGATATCCTGCTGATGCAGGAAGCGCCGCTGGTGCTGACGGTCTTCGTCAAATGCCTCGCCCATTGGTTGGCCACGGGTTTGCCGTTGGTCATCGCCTCGCCCTTGCTTGGCCTCTTCATGAACATGGATGAAGTGGCGATCGGCGCTGTCATGCTGACCCTGTTGGTCGGATCTCCTGCGATCACCTTTATCGGTGCTGCCGGCGCTGCCGTTGCGGTCGCGCTGCCGCGTGGCGGTCTGCTGGTGTCCATTCTCGTCCTGCCGCTTACCATTCCCGTTCTGATTTTCGGCGTGAGCGCCACCTATGCGGCCGTGCAGGAGCCCGCACCTTTCCTGCCGCCCTTCCTCTTTCTTGTGGCCTTGAGCTTGTTATTTGCCGTGATCGGCCCCCTGTCGGCAGCCCTTGCGCTGCGCAATGCCGCAGACTGACGAAGGCGCGGTTGACCAGGATCAATTGCGAGCTTTTCGGAATAGGGTTAGAAGCAGGACATGACGAATAGAAGCGCTGCCATTTCCAAGATCGGCGATCTGGCCAATCCAACGCGGTTTCTCGCTCTGGTGGGTGTTCTCCTGCCATGGCTTGCGGGCCTGACACTGATGCTTTTTGTCGCCGGGCTCGTCATGAGCTTCCGCTCGGAAGTCGATTATCAGCAGGGCGACACGGTTCGGATCATGTATGTGCATGTGCCCGCGGCCTGGCTCTCGATGATGTGTTATTCCGTGATGGCGATCTCGGCGATCGGCACACTGGTCTGGCGCCATCCGCTGGCCGATGTCAGCCACAAGGCTGCCGCACCGCTCGGCGCCGCCTTCACCCTGATTGCACTGATCACCGGTTCGCTCTGGGGCAAACCAATGTGGGGCACCTGGTGGGTCTGGGACGCCCGCCTCACCTCCGTCTTCGTGCTTCTTTTGATGTATCTCGGTCTCATTGCCCTCAACCGTGCCATGGATGATCCATCGCGGGCGGCAAGGCTCAGCGCCGTGCTGATCCTTGTCGGCTTCGTCAATATCCCGATCATCAAGTTCTCGGTCGAATGGTGGAACACGCTGCACCAGCCGGCAAGCGTCATGCGTATGGACGGGCCGACGATTGATCCGGAATTCCTCTGGCCGCTTCTGGTCATGGCCATCGCCTTTACCTGCCTGTTCTTCACCCTGCATTTCATGGCGATGCGCAATGAGATCTGGCGTCGGCGCGTGGCAGCCCAGCGTCGTCTCGCGGCACGCCAGGCCAGCCGGGAGCATGCGGCATGACCCACGCATTCTACGTTATCGGTTCCTATCTCGCCGCTGCCGGTATCTGTCTTGGTCTGATCGTATGGACTTGGCTTGATGGTCGTGCCCGGCAGGCCGAATTGAGGGCACTCGAATCCCAGGGCGTGCGCCGCCGTTCTGCAACGGTTGGCACCACCGAGGCATCATCGCAATGAGCCAGTCAGATAACGATCCGCAGGCCGTGCCGAAGGGCAAGGCGAGATATTTGTTCGCCGCCTTGCCGCTCCTGATCTTTGCCGCTCTTGCCCTGGTCTTCCTGACGCAGCTGCAATCCGGTCGAAGTGTCACCGAGATACCCTCGGCCCTTCTTGGAACCAAGGCGCCAGCGCTGCAGCTCCCAGCTCTTGAGGGGGCCAATCGGCCGGCGCTGACGCTCGATGCGATCAAGGGCAAGCTTACTCTGGTGAATGTTTTCGCGTCCTGGTGCGTGCCCTGCCGGCAGGAGCATCCGGTGCTCCTGGAACTGTCAAAGGACCCACGCATCACGGTTGTCGGCATCAACTACAAGGATCGCAACGACAACGCGCTGCGTTTTCTCGGCGAACTCGGCAATCCCTATGCCGCCATTGGTGTCGATCCCAATGGCAAGGCCGCCATCGATTGGGGCGTCTACGGCATTCCGGAGAGCTATCTCGTCAGCCCTGACGGTACCATTCTCTACAAGAAGGTCGGACCTTTCGATCCTTCGACCTTCCGGACAGAATTGATGCCGGCAATTGAAGCGGCGCTTTCAGGCGGCTGACCTCAAAGCGCCGCCTGCCACACTTTCACAGCCTCGATCGGCCAGATCAGCATGATGACGTTGAGCGTCAGATTGTCCCTGATGATGAAGGCCGTCAGGATCTCGAAGAGGATTGCGATCGCAACCGTGAGCCAGACCGGCGCGCGGGCGGCGAAGAAGAAACCTGCAATCATCGACACCATGTCCATGCCGGAATTCAGGATGCTGTCGCCGGTATAGCCGACGGCCATCGTTGCCGTGCGGTAGCGATCGATGACGATGGGCGAATTCTCGAGGATCTCCCAGACCGCCTCGATAAAGGCCGCAAGCGAGAGGCGCATCGACAGCGGTTTGCCCCGCAGCACCGCCCAGCCGAGTAGATAGAACAGGAACCCGTGGATGATGTGCGAGGGGGTGTACCAGTCGAACAGATGCTGGGAATTGCCTGCAGTGTTGACGCCCGGCTCGAACAGCTTGACGTAGCCGCATTCGCAGATCCAGATCCGGCCCATCATGTACTGCGCGATGACCTGCATCGCGATGATGAGAAACGCGATCGTCAGCCAGAACCGGGTCGAGGATGGCGGTGTCTGGTCCACGGTGAGGCTCGTCATGCGTCGTCCTTCTCTTCAAGTGAATGCTTCATGATCAGCGGCATCTGGGCGAGCGTGAAGAGAATGGTGATCGGCATGGTGCCCCAGACCTTGAAGCTGACCCAGGCGTCATCGGAGAAATTGCGCCAGACCACCTCATTGAGCACGGCGAGAAACAGGAAGAAGATACCCCAGCGCAGGGTAAGCTTTTTCCAGCCTTCCGCATCCAGCTGGAATGCGGCGTTGAAAACATAGCCGAGCAACGAGGTACCAAAGGCGAGCCCGCCCAGCAGCACCACGCCGAACAGTGTGTTGACGATGGTCGGCTTCATCTTGATGAAGGTCTCGTCCTGCAGCCAGATCGACAGGCCGCCAAACACCATGACCACCACGCCGGAGACGAAGGGCATGACCGGCAGGTGCTTGAACACCACCTTGGAAATAACCAGAGACACGACCGTGGCGGCCATGAAAAGGGCGGTTGCGATCAGAAGCGGTCCGCCGATGGCAGTCAGCTCGGGAAATGTCCTGCTCAGCCATTCGCCGCGCAGGTTGCCGAAAAAGAAGACGAGAAGGGGGCCAAGCTCCAGCGCCATCTTCAGCATCGGATGCTGCTTGTCGGCTTTGGAGGCATGGGTATCGGTGGATGTATCCGACATGAAATGTTCCTTTGCGTAGGCGCTGCTTATCGCGCCAGTCCCGCCAATGCGCTGGCAAAATCCTGTGCCTCGAAAGGCTCGAGGTCGTCGATTCCTTCACCGACGCCGATGAAATAGACGGGAAGTTTGTGCTTCGCGGCGATGGCCACGAGGATGCCGCCACGGGCCGTGCCGTCGAGCTTGGTCATGATCAGGCCGTTGACGCCTGCCACGTTGCGGAAGATCTCGACCTGCTGCAGCGCGTTCTGGCCGGTCGTCGCATCGAGCGTCTGGAGTACGGTATGCGGGGCATCGGGATCGAGCTTGCCGAGCACACGGACGATCTTTTCAAGTTCGGCCATCAGTTCGGTTTTGTTCTGCAGACGACCGGCGGTATCGATGATCAGAACGTCGGCTTTTTCGACCTTGGCCCGCTCAAAGGCCTCATAGGCAAGGCCCGCTGCATCGGCGCCCAGCTTTGTGCCGACAAAGGTCGAGCCGGTGCGATCGGCCCAGATCTTGAGCTGTTCGATGGCGGCTGCGCGGAAGGTGTCGCCTGCCGCCAGCATTACCTTCAGGCCCGAGCCGGAGAGCTTGGCCGCGAGCTTGCCGATCGTCGTCGTCTTGCCGGTGCCGTTGACGCCGACCACGAGGATGACATGCGGCTTGTGGTTCAAATCCAACGCCAGCGGCTTTGCCACCGGCGTCAGGACCTTGACGATTTCGGCGGCCATGATCTTCGTTACGTCCTCGCCCGTCACGTCCTTGCCGTAGCGTTCGGAGGCCAGCGTGTCGGTCACGCGCAGCGCCGTCTCGACACCGAGATCCGCCTGGATCAGCAGATCCTCCAGCTCTTCCAGCGTCTCGTCATCGAGCTTGCGCTTGGTGAAAAGTGCGGAAATCTGCCCGGTCAGCTGCGAGGAGGTGCGGAACAGGCCGGCCTTCAGGCGCTGGAACCAGCTCAGCTTTTCTGCAGGCTCAGGCGCTTCGGGTTCGATCGTGCTCAGCGCGTAGGCGGCAAAGCCTTTCGGCAGGTTCGGTGCGTCCTGATGATCAGCACTAGCCTCGCGGGTCACATCCGACGGTGCCAGTTCGGCATCGACATCTTCGGCTTCGGCCTCGGCCTGCTTGGCTTCATCAAGGGTCGGCAGCGCCTCCAGGTCTTCGGCGGCAGCTTCCTCTTCCGCGCGCAGGAGCTCCAGCGGTACCATGGCGATGTCATCAGCCGGTCCGCCCGCAGTGTCCATCTCCGCTTCCGAGACGGGATCGTCTGCAAGCGGCAGATCTTCGACCCGGTCTGTCGGCTCGGTCTCGGCCGCAATCGCTGCCTTCTCCGCATCCGTCAGCGCCGTCTCGTCCGTTTGAGGCGTAGCGTCTGCCGGCTTCTCCTTGCCGAAGGTGAAGACTTTCTTGATGAAGCCGAGGGCCATGGTCATGTGTCCGTGTGTCAGGCAGCCGCGTCAGCCGCTGCCGATGCAATCGTCAGATGGCGGCCGGTATGGCCACCGATCGAAACCTCGAGGAGGCTGCCGGGTTTCATGCCGGGTGCTGCAACGAGGGTGAAGTCTTCCGTATGCGCCATTTCGTTGCGCTCGACCAGCAGCTTCTGGCGGGAGCCGACATGCGCGGCGAGATGCTTAGCCTGCAATCTGTCCGCCACGGCGCGAAGTGCCGCCGCCCGTGCCTTGACGAGCGCCCGGTCGAGCTGCGGCATTCGTGCCGCCGGCGTGCCGGGGCGGGGGCTGTAGGGAAAAACATGCAGATGGGCGATGCCGATCTCCTCGGCAAGCAGAGTGGAGTTTGCCGCCATCGCCTCGGTCTCCGTCGGGAAGCCGGCGATCATGTCGGCACCAAAGGCAAAACCGGGACGCAGCCGGCGGACCTGCTCGGCAAAGGCAATGGCATCGGCGCGCGAATGCCGGCGCTTCATGCGCTTCAGGATCATGTCGTCGCCGTGCTGCAGTGAAAGATGCAGATGCGGCATGAAACGCGGCTCGCCGGCAATCAGGTCGAAGAGATGGCTGTCTGCCTCGATGCTGTCGATCGAGGAGAGACGCAGGCGCAGGATCTCTGGCACCTGCTTTAGCAGCGTCTTGGCGAGCAGGCCGAGGGTCGGGTTGCCTGGCAGATCCGTGCCGTAGCTCGTCGCGTCAACACCTGTTAGCACCACCTCACGATAGCCGTTCTCGACCAGCTTGCGTGCCTGCTCCACGACCGCGCCCATCGGCACGGAGCGCGAATTGCCGCGCCCATAGGGAATGATGCAGAAGGTGCAGCGGTGGTCGCAGCCGTTCTGCACTTGCAGGAAGCCGCGCACATGGCCATCGATATGCGCCACCATCTGCGGAGCCGTCTCGGTCACGCTCATGATGTCGTTGACAGCCACCTTCTCTTCCGCCGAGACGCCGAAATCCGGCAGGCGGCGATAGTGCTCGGCCTTCAGCTTTTCCTCGTTGCCAAGGACAGCATCGACCTCGGCCATGGCGGCGAAGGTGTCAGCCTCCGTCTGGGCAGCACAACCGGTGACGATGATGCGAGCTTCCGGGTTTTCCCGGCGTGCCCGGCGGATCGCCTGGCGGGCCTGGCGCACGGCTTCAGAGGTGACCGCACAGGTGTTGACGAGGATCGCGTTGTCGAGACCGGCCTTGGCGGCCTCGGCTTTCATGACCTCGGATTCATAGGTGTTCAGACGACAGCCGAAGGTGATGACCTCGACGGCGCCTTTTTGTTCAGACGTCACGGGGGCGCGGCCTCTGCTTCGCCGCCCTCGTCGCGCTGCCAGGTGCCGGTCGCCGGATCAAGCGTTCCGGACCATTCCCATTCGGCTGGGCCGGACATCACGACCTTGTCGTCCGCGCGCCAGTCGATGGTCAGCGTGCCGCGATTGGGGCTGGAGGCGACCGTGATCGTCACCTTGCGCTCCGTGCGACCGGTACGGGCAGCGGATACGCCAGCGGCGCAGGCGGCCGATCCGCAGGCAAGCGTCAGGCCGGCGCCGCGTTCCCAGGTGCGGGTGATCATCGTTGTCTTCGAGGTGACCTGGGCGAGCGTGATATTGGCCTTTTCCGGGAAGATCGGGTGGTTTTCAAGCAAAGGACCAAAGCGCTCAAGATCAAAACTCATCGGATCGCGATCGACCCAGAAGACGGCATGCGGATTGCCCATCGACATGGTGGAGGGCGAATGCAGGATCGGCGCATCGATCGGGCCGATCTGCAGCTCGATACGGCTCGTATCGTGGAATTCTTCCGCAAGCGGGATCTTGTCCCAGGCGAAGACGGGCTTGCCCATGTCGACGGAGATCGTGCCATCAGGATGCTCGACGGCGTTCAGAATGCCGGCGATAGTCTGGAAGGTGAAGCTTTTGCGGCCTGTTTCGTTGGCAAGCGCTTGCACCACGCAGCGCGTGCCATTGCCGCAGGCCTGGGCCTTCGAGCCATCGCAGTTCAGGATGTCGATATAGGCATCCGTGCCATCGACCTTCGGATCGTGGATCGCCATGATCTGGTCGAAAGCGGTTGCCGGGTCGGCGGCAAGGGCGATAGCCGCAGCCGGTGCCACCCGGTCGGTGCGACCGCGCATGTCGACGACCAGGATCTTGTTTCCAAGCCCGTTCATCCTGGCGAATTCGACCCGATCCGGCATTGTCACTCCCTATAGCTACAGTTTCAGCCTATATGGCGGAAACCCAGCCGAATTACCAGTAGAGCAGCCAAAACCGTGCTGCCTTGGTCAACGCCATTGTCGGGTTGCACCCAGCCATTCCCGGGTTCGCGCCTCGGGATCGGCATGCAAGGTAATGTCCGTCACGACGGCTGCACTGTCTGCCCCTGCTGCGAAGACGCCAGGTAGACGGTCAGGGCGAAGCCCGCCGATCGCGACCAGGGGCAGGGGAGCGATTCTTTCCTTCCAGGCCGTCAGCCGTTTGAGGCCTTGCGGCGCCCAAGGCATCTTTTTCAGGATCGTCGGATAGATCGGACCGAGTGCCACATAGTCGGGCTCGGCGGCCAGTGCCGTTTCAAGCTCGGCGTCGTCATGGCTGGAAAGGCCGAGCCTTATGCCTGCGTGCCGGATCGCGGCGAGATCCGCCGTTGCCAGATCCTCCTGGCCGAGATGGACGAAGTGGCAAGCCTCGTCGATGGCGATCTGCCAGTGGTCGTTGATAACAAGCTGGCAGCCGTGGTCGACGCAGCATTGCCGGGCGCGGCGGATGTGCTGGCGAAGCACGCTTTCCTCGGTGTCTTTCATCCGCAGCTGCACCAGTTTGACGCCCAGCGGCACAAGCCGCTCGATCCAGTCGGCGCTGTCGACGATCAGATAGAAGGGGTCGAGTTTCATGCGAAGATCCCTTTCCCGATCACGGGGGTGGACGGCACGGCCATATCACGCGGTTCCAGCATGCCGGCTTGATGGGCGATGTGTCCTGCCTCGATGGCCTTGGCAAAGGCCTCAGCCATCGCGGCTGGATCACCAGCACTGGCGACTGCGGTGTTGAGCAGCACTGCGTCATAGCCGAGTTCCATCACTGATGTTGCGTGGGAGGGGCGGCCAATGCCGGCATCGACGATCAGGGGTATGTCCGGAAATTCTACCCGCATGGATTTGAGCGCGGCCACGTTCTGCGGCCCCATGGCGCTCCCGATCGGCGCGCACCAGGGCATCAGCACCCGGCATCCGGCGGCGAGCAGCTTCTCCCCGACCACCAGATCGTCTGTCATGTAGGGGAAAACCTCGAAGCCCTCGCTAACCAGGATCTTCGCCGCTTCCACCAGCTCGAAAACATCCGGCTGCAGCGTGTCGTGATGGCCGATCACCTCAAGCTTGATCCAGCTGGTGCCAAAGACCTCGCGCGCCATCTTTGCCGTTAGCACCGCTTCTTTGGCGCTGTGGCAGCCGGCGGTGTTCGGCAGAACATGAACGCCAAGATCGCGGATCAGCTGGAAGAAAGCCCCGCCCGCATTGCCGCCTGCGGTCTCACGGCGGAGCGACACCGTGACGATCTCGGTCTTCGACCGCCGCACAGCCTCCGCAAGCTTCGCTGGCGAGGGGTAACGCGCCGTGCCGAGCAATAGGCGCGAGGAGACGGTCTTGCCGTAGAGTTTGAGGGTCATCTCAGCCTCCCTGCATGGGCGAAAGAATTTCAATCCGGTCGCCCTCCTTCAAGGGCTGAGCGGCACGCTCCTCGCGGTGAACAAGGTCACCGTTGACGGCTGTTGCCAGCCAGTCGCCCTCGTAGTCCAGCTTTTCGAGCAGATCGGCAAGGTTGCCTGCATCAAGCTCCAGGGCTTCTCCATTGACGGTGAGCTTCATGCGGTCCTCCTTTTTTCGGATGCGTAGATACACTTCAGCCTTTCAGCCGCTTCACGCGCCAGCGCTGGAGCGAGCAGAAAGCCGTGGCGATGCATACCCGCGAGTGCGAACCCCTCGGCCGTCTCGACGATGCTTGGCACGTTGTCTGCGAAGGCCGGGCGGATACCGGTGCCGGTGTCCACGATGCGCGCCTCGGCAAAGGCCGGGTGCAGGGCATAAGCGGTGTTGAGCAGCTCCATCATCGAGCGCGCGGTGATCGGCCCGTTATCGTCCGTTTCAATCATGGTCGCGCCCAGCATAAAAAGCCCGTTGCCGCGCGGCACGATGTAGAGGGGGTGGCGGGGATGCAGGAGGCGGACAGGGCGCGAGAGGCAAAGGTCAGCCGTCTGCAAATAAAGCATCTCACCGCGCACGCCGCGCAGCCCTTCGATCTCGCCGATCGCCTGTGGCCCTCGGCAATCAACAACCTGCACATTGTCTCCCGCATCACCGGCCTCCTCTCCGAAGCGGAAGGAGACGCCGAGTTGCCGCGCCGCCTCGTAAAGATCGCGCAGCGCCTTGCGGGGATCGAGATGGGCCTCCTCTGGGAAAAAGAGGCCGGTGCCGAAACGCCCTCTGAGATCCGGCTCCAGCTCTGCAATCTCCTCTTCACCCACCCAGCGATGGCCGGAGGTTCGACTCGAAAAGCGCTTGAGGTCGGCCATGTCGCGGGGATTGGCCAGCACAAGCGTGCCCCGACGCTGGACGAGACCAGGCACGGCCTCGTCCCACCAGTCGGCAGCGGGAAGGCCTAGCGTCAACACGATCTCTTCCGCCGCCTCCCGCTCGCAATAGGGGGCAAGCATTCCGCCGGCCCAATGGGAAGCGCCAAGGCCGATATCGGCCCGACGCTCCACGACCTCGACAGGGATACCTCTGCGCGCCAGTTCCAGCGCCGTGGCAAGTCCCGCGACGCCGGCGCCTTTCACAAGAACGGTCATGACCGCTCTCCCGCCTCAAGCGCTGTGATCTCGTCCGCCGTCATGTAGAGATCGCCTCCGGCGCGGTATTTCTCCGCCATGGCAGTCAGGCCCTCCTTCTGGGCCTCGGCGCGGATATCATGCGAGATGCGCATCGAGCAGAATTTCGGTCCGCACATCGAGCAGAAATGCGCCACCTTGTGCGCCTCCTTGGGTAGTGTCTCGTCATGCATGGAGCGTGCCGTTTCCGGGTCGAGCGACAGGTTGAACTGATCCTCCCAGCGGAATTCGAAGCGGGCGCGGGAAAGGGCGTCGTCGCGCAGTTGGGCTGCCGGATGGCCCTTGGCGAGATCGGCTGCATGGGCCGCGATCTTGTAGGTGATGACGCCCACCTTGACGTCGTCGCGGTCGGGGAGACCGAGATGCTCCTTCGGCGTGACGTAGCAGAGCATGGCGGTGCCGAACCAGCCGATCATCGCCGCTCCGATGCCGGAGGTGATGTGGTCGTAGCCGGGGGCGATATCAGTCGTCAGCGGCCCGAGCGTATAGAAGGGCGCCTCGCCGCAGGTCTTCAGCTGCTTGTCCATGTTCTCCTTGATCTTGTGCATGGGAACATGGCCGGGACCTTCGATCATCACCTGGCAATCCTTAGCCCAGGCGATCCGCGTGAGTTCACCCAGCGTATCGAGCTCGGCAAATTGCGCGGCATCATTGGCATCGGCAATCGAGCCGGGTCGCAAGCCGTCGCCGAGCGAGAAGGAAACGTCGTAGGCGCGGCAGATGTCGCAGATTTCCTCGAAATGCTCGTAGAGGAAGCTCTCCTTGTGATGATGCAGACACCACTTCGCCATGATCGAGCCGCCGCGCGAGACGATCCCGGTGACGCGGTTGACGGTGAGGGGAATGTAGGAAAGCCGCACGCCGGCATGAATGGTGAAATAGTCGACGCCCTGTTCTGCCTGCTCGATCAGGGTGTCTCGATAGACCTCCCAGGTCAGCTCCTCGGCAATGCCGCCGACCTTTTCCAGCGCCTGATAGAGCGGCACGGTGCCGATCGGCACGGGCGAATTGCGGATGATCCAGTCGCGGATGTTGTGAATGTTGCGCCCGGTCGAGAGATCCATGACCGTGTCGGCGCCCCAGCGGATCGCCCAGACCATCTTCTCCACCTCTTCAGCCATGGAAGACGTGACGGCCGAGTTGCCGATATTGGCATTGATCTTCACCAGGAAATTCCGTCCGATGATCATCGGTTCGAGTTCCGGATGGTTGATGTTGGCCGGGATGATCGCCCGGCCCGAGGCGATTTCCTGGCGGACGAATTCCGGCGTCACGTAATCTGGAATGTCTGCGCCAAAGCTTTCACCGTCCCGCGTCAGCGCTTCTGCCGCCGCCTTGCGTCCTAGGTTTTCGCGGATTGCCGCATATTCCATCTCGGGCGTGATGATGCCCGCCCTTGCATAGGCGATCTGAGTGATCGCCTTGCCATATCGTGCGCGAAGCGGTTGATGTTTCACGGGAAACGCTGGCGTCAGCTTTTCGTCCGAGACAAATCCGTTGTCCTCCGGCTTCACCAGTCGCCCTTCATAGGCTTCGACATAGCCCGTCTGCCGAGACCAATCGAGCCGATGGCGCGGCAGACCTTGTTCAATTGCGATCACCGCTGCCGGATCGGTATAGGGGCCGGAACTGTCGTAGACGGCCACCGGTGCCTCGCCTGATGTCGGGTGAAGGGCGATCTGGCGCATCGGCACGCGGATGCCGGAATGGATCTCGCCGGGCAGATGGATTTTTGTCGAGGCGGGAAGTGGCCCGGTAGTGACGCTAAGTGGTGGGAGTTTCGGGGCAATATTCATCGTGGAGCTCCAAGTGTTCAGGTTGGAGACCCAGTCATGTCAGCCGGAATGATGGAAAGACGCCACGGGATTCGGGATTGCGAATCGTCGTTTTCAAGCGCTTGCACCGTCCCTACGCCAGTATGAACTGGATCAGGTTCAACGGGTCATCGCGCTGCTTGTGCCTTGCGGTTTGGCGTAGCGAAATCTCAGCCCCTTGTCGGGACACCCCTGGTGAATGCTTGAAGTCTGGAGAAATTCGTCCCGTGTGTCAACGCGGGACGTCGATATCAGCTTACCGCCAGCGGCACGTCGAACTGCTGGCCTGGACGCAGCCCCTGGAAGCGGTTCTCCGCGATGCCGGCGGCCCGCATGGCGTGAACGAGTGCCTGCGGCGGCGCGTCGATGCCTTCATTGGTCAACTGGAAGGTACCGAAATGGTGGCCGATGCCGAAGGCGGCCGCAGTTAGCCGGAACCCTTCAATCGCCTCTGCCGGGTCCTGGTGCTGTGCCTTCATGAACCACCGCGGTTCGTAGGCGCCAATCGGCAGGATGGCGAGGCGGATATCCCCGTGCTTTTGCCGGATCGCGTGATAGTTCTGGCCTTCGGCAAAGCCGGTATCGCCAATGTGGTAGATCTTGCCGCCAGGTGTCTCGATCAGGAAGGCAGCCCAGAGTGCCATCCGGCGGTCGCCCATGCCGCGCGCCGACCAGTGATGGCACGGCTCGCAGTGGAACACGATCCCATTGCCGAGATCGACCCGATCACCCCAATCCATCACCACGGTATTGTTGAACGGATGGGCGTCATGGATGATCGTGTCGTTGCCGAGGGGCGTGATGACTCGCGGTGCATGGGATTGCCCAAGCCGCTTCAATGTCGCGACATCGAGATGGTCATAATGGTTGTGGGTGACGATGACGATGTCGATCGGCGGCAGAGCATCAAAGGTGATGCCAGGCGGTGTGGCGCGCTTCGGTCCGGCAAAGGACACGGGACTTGCGCGCTCGGACCAGACAGGGTCTGTGAGAATGTTCAGCCCAGCGGTCTGAATGAGCATGGTTGCGTGGCCAACCATGGTGACCACAAGGCGGTTGCCTTCAATCCGCCGTTCCGGCTTCGCCGGCGTCACGGGTGGAAGAGATGTCGGCCAGGCCGTCCGCTTGCCATCGAATTGCCAGCGCAAGAGATCGAGGACGCCGCGCGGCTCTTTGCCCCCCGGATTGAAGAAAATCTTTCCGTCGAAGTGATCGGAGACGGGTCCGGAATAATAGCGATTGCCGGCCATGGCGTTTCCTGCTGCAAGGCCGCCGCCGGCAACAGCCAGTCCAAGCCCGGTTCGTTTCAAAAACTGGCGTCTCTTCATGCGGCTATCATCATGTGTGACATATGGCCCTTCAAGTTGCGGCTCCAAGGCGTATCCAATATCCTCAGAGTTTCTCCTGTCATATGTCAATTGAGTTGCGATGAAGCCGCTTTCAAGTCTCCTTGTTTCAGCTCTGGTCCTGTTGCTGGCATCAGGGTCGCTCGCCCAGGAATTGCCGGCTCCCGTGCACGGTGTGTCCTTCGAGGCCTGGGCGGCTGCAAACGCGCGGCTCGCCAATCACGAGGATCGCGGCGCTGTCCTGAACGACCTTGCCGTGGACGAGAAACGATTCGAGCAAATCAACCAGACCTTTATGCAGGCGCTGAGAAACGATCCGGAATTCAAGCTGACAACGGCCTATAGTCTGGCCTTCTCGAAGGCCGATGCCGATCGGGTCGCGCTTGTCACGGGCACCATTCCGCAAAGCCCGAAGCTGCTTGAGTTCGAAAACTATGCGCGGGTGCAGGGGCATATCGAAGCGGCCAGCACGCATCCGGATTTCGACCAGCAGGCTATCCTCGACGAGCATGGGTTGAGCGCTCAGGAGTTCACGGAAATTTCGGCCTACTGGTTGCAGAAAATGCGCGAGCAAGCGTTGTCGGGCGATAGTGCTGCGCTGAGCTGGTGGAACGAAACGCTGGATCGATACCGCAATATCTACGCCGTTCGCTATACCGCGCCTTGATCGTTTTCCATCGTCCGATGGCAAGCAACTCGGTGCCTGGCCGCCGAATAACCGATTTGCGTTGACTTTTCCGGCTTTTTGCTGTTTACCGCCCAGCATCTGCGACGAGACTTGTACTCTAAGCCACCGACCGGGACCCGCAAAGGTATAAAGAGTTCCCGGAGGTCAACACCCGACAGCGCGATGCGCCCTCGGGTGCTTTTTGGCTTTGCGTCTTGTTTTCGGCGTCGAGAAGACCGAGGTTTCGGGTATCCCTGAAACCATGCAAGGAAGAGCCGATGTTTGAAAACCTCCAGGACCGCCTTGGATCCATCCTGAATGGACTGACCGGCCGTGGCGCGCTGTCGGAAGCCGATGTTTCGGCTGCCTTGCGCGAGGTCCGTCGTGCGCTTCTCGAAGCCGACGTTGCACTCGAAGTGGTGCGCAGCTTCACCGATCGCGTCCGCGAAAAGGCGGTTGGCGCGGCGGTCCTGAAATCCATCAAGCCCGGACAGATGGTCGTCAAGATCGTCCATGACGAGCTTGTCGAGATGCTCGGTTCCGAGGGCGTCACGATCGATCTCAATGCCGCAGCGCCCGTCGTCATCATGATGGTCGGTCTGCAGGGTTCGGGTAAAACCACGACCACGGGCAAGATCGCCAAGCGGTTAACCGATCGCGAGAAGAAGAAGGTCCTGATGGCCTCGCTCGACACGCGTCGACCGGCCGCCCAGGAACAGCTTCGCCAGCTCGGCGTTCAGACCTCCATCGATACGCTGCCGGTCATCGCCGGCCAGTCGCCGACCGATATCGCCGCGCGCGCCGTGCAGGCCGCCAAGCTCGGCGGTCATGACGTGGTCATCCTCGATACGGCCGGTCGTACGCATATCGACGAGCCTTTGATGATCGAGATGGCCGAGATCAAGGCCCGTTCGAAGCCGCATGAAATCCTTCTGGTCGCGGATTCGCTGACCGGTCAGGACGCCGTTAATCTCGCGCGCAATTTCGATGAGCGCGTCGGCATCACCGGTCTCGTTCTCACTCGCATGGACGGCGACGGCCGTGGTGGTGCAGCGCTTTCGATGCGTGCCGTCACCGGCAAGCCGATCAAGCTGATCGGTGTCGGCGAAAAGATGACGGAGCTCGACGAGTTCCATCCCCGCCGTATCGCAGACCGTATCCTCGGCATGGGCGATATCGTTTCGCTGGTCGAAAAGGCGGCCGAGACGATCGACGCCGACAAGGCGCGTGCCATGGCCGAGAAGATGGCCAAGGGCAAGTTCGACCTCAACGACATGGCCGAACAGCTGAAACAGATGAAGTCGCTTGGCGGCATGGGCGGCATCATGGGCATGATGCCGGGCATGTCCGGCATGAAGGACAAGCTCGCCGCGTCGGGTATGAGTGACAAGGTCTTCGACCGCCAGATCGCCATCATTTCCTCGATGACAAAGGCCGAGCGCGCCAATCCCGACATTCTCAAGCATTCCCGCAAGAAGCGCATCGCCGCCGGCTCCGGCACGGATGCCGCTGAAATCAACAAGCTCTTGAAGATGCATCGCGGCATGGCCGACATGATGAAGGCCATGGGCGGCAAGAAGGGCGGCGGCATGATGAAGCAGATGATGGGCGGTCTTGCCGGCAAGATGGGTCTCGGTGGGCTCGGCGGCATGGGCATGCCGGATCTTTCCAGCATGGACCCGAAGCAGCTCGAAGCGCTGGCCAAGCAGGCGGAAGCGGCCGGCATCAAGCCGGGTTCGTTGCCCGGCATGGGCGGCACAGGTGGACTTGGCGGGCTTCCGGGCCTTGGCGGTCCGAAGCTGCCGGGCCTCGGTGGCGGTTTCCCGGGCCTTCCCGGCCTGCCGAAGAAGAAGTGAGGCGCGCGATGATCGATCCTTCCGTCAAGCAGCAGCTCTCGGGCTATCGTCAGTCGATTGACAATATCGACGCGGCCCTCGTGCATATGCTGGCCGAGCGTTTTCGCTGCACCAAGGCTGTCGGCGTTTTGAAGGCCACCCACGAATTGCCGCCGGCGGACCCGGCGCGCGAGGAATACCAGATCGAACGCCTGCGCCGCCTGGCACAGGATGCCCATCTGGATCCGGATTTCGCCGAGAAGTTCCTGAACTTCATCATCAAGGAAGTCATCCGGCATCATGAAGCCATTGCCGCCGAACATGGCGGTGCAACCGAAAAGACCGCCTGACGGCGGCCTCGACAAACACGGAAGGCCTTGAAGGCCAGCCGACCTGAAAACCAAGGAGTAAACACAATGTCCCTCAAGATTCGTCTCGCCCGCGGTGGTTCCAAGAAGCGCCCTTACTACCAGATCGTTGTTGCCGACGCCCGCTCGCCGCGCGATGGTCGCTTCATCGACAAGGTCGGTTCGTGGAACCCGATGCTCGGCAAGGACAACGAAAAGCGCGTTGAACTCGACGTCGACGCCATCAAGGCATGGCTCGAAAAGGGTGCACAGCCGACCGACCGCGTTCTGCGTTTCATGGCTGAAGCTGGTATCGCCGAGCGCGCTGCCCGCAGCAACCCGGACAAGGCAAAGCCGGGCAGGAAGGCCCAGGAACGCGCTGCTGAAAAGGCACAGAAGGCCGCTGACGCCGCTGCTGCCGCTGCAGAAGGCTCTGCTGAATAATCAGCACGCACTTGCATGAAACGGGCGGTGGCGCGACCACCGCCCGTTTTTGCGTTTTCTTTCCGGTCGGTTGCGCCTAAAAGGGTGGGAGACCAGACCATCAGCCCTGAGGACCCTCTCCTTCGATGACCAAACTCGACAATCCGATACTCATGGCCGTCATAGGTGCCGCACAAGGCCTGCGCGGAGAGGTGCGGGTCAAGTCGTTTACCGAAGATCCGCTTGGGCTTGGTGATTACGGTTTTCTCTATAGTGCCGATGGTCGCAAGTTCGAGATTCTCGAAATCCGCGACGGCAAGACGGTCGCCATCGTGCGTTTTCGCGGCATCAACGATCGCAATGCCGCCGAAGCGTTGAACGGGCTGGAACTGTTTGTCGATCGCGATGCGTTGCCGGATGAAGATCTCGAGGACGATGAGTTCTACTATGCGGATCTCGAAGGCCTGGAGGTCTACGATGCCGACAACAACCACTATGGCGCCGTGACTGCCGTCTATGATTTCGGCGCGGGTGATCTGCTGGAACTGAAGGGCCCCGGCAAGCGTCCAGTTCTCATTCCGTTTTCCGAGGCTGCGGTCCTGGAAATCGACCTTGAAGGCGGACGCCTGCTCGTCGATCCAATCGCCGCCGGCCTCAAGGATGACGGAGAGCCCGATCCCTACGGTGCCGGTGGCACTGGCAAGCCACGCCCGAACGGCAAGACTTGACCCCGATGTCATTCAAGGCGTCCGTTCTGACCCTCTATCCGGATATGTTCCCGGGCCATCTCGGCCATGCGTTGGCAGGCCGGGCACTGGAGCGCGGTGACTGGGCTTGTGAAGCCGTCCAGATTCGCGATTTCGCCGAGGACAAACATCGCAGTGTGGATGACACGCCGTCCGGCGGCGGTGCCGGCATGGTGCTGAAGCCGGATGTGCTGGCCCGGGCGATCGATTCCATCGCGGATGACGGACGTCCGCGCCTGCTGATGAGCCCGCGTGGCCGGCCGCTCACGCAGACGCGTGTCCGCGAGATTGCAGCGGGCGAAGGCGTGGTGATCGTCTGCGGCCGGTTCGAGGGTGTCGACCAGCGCGTGATCGATGGCCGTCAGCTCGAAGAGGTCTCCATAGGCGACTATATTCTTTCCGGTGGCGAGCCTGCGGCGCTGACCCTGCTAGATGCTGTCGTGCGCATATTGCCGGGCGTCATGGGCAACCAGCTATCCGGCGTGCATGAAAGCTTCGAGGGTGGGCTTCTGGAACATCCGCACTACACCCGTCCGCAGGTGTTTGAAGGCCAGGAAATTCCCGCTGTTCTGACGTCCGGAAATCATGCGGCCATCGAGGCCTGGCGTCATCAGGAGGCGCTCAAGCTGACGAGGCAGCGCCGCCCGGATCTCCTCGAAGCGGGCAATTCTCAGCCTGTCACGAAGTAGTAGACGGCAAGCCCAAGGCCGGCTGCCACCACCATCCAGCGCAGGATCGCCTGCGGCACCTTCTTGGCCATGGCAACGCCGGCATAGCCGCCGATTGCCACCGCCGGGATCATGATCGCGGCGTGCAGCCAGGATATCGCTCCGGCACTTGCAAAGATCACGATCGCGACAGCCGCAATGACGATCGACAGGAAGTTCTTCAGCGCATTGAGGCGGTGATAGTCGCCGCCGCTGGCAAGCCCGAGCGAGGCCAGCATCATGATGCCCATGCCAGCTCCGAAAAAGCCGCCGTAAAAGGACGTTGCCCCCTGCATGGCAATGCCAAGCGGGCTTGCCGGATGGCTTTGTCCCTGGGTCTTGGGGCGCAGCTTCGGTCCTGCGGCAAAAATTGCCGTCGCGCCCAGCAGCAGCCACGGCACCATGCTGCGGAAGGCTGGATTGGACAGCGAAATCAGAAAGAGCGAACCGCAGATCGCGCCGATGATGGAGATGATGGCAAGCACCAGTGCGCCACGCCAAAGCCCGCCAAACTGGTCACGATAGGCCCATGTTGAGGTGATATAGCCCGGAAACTGGGTGATCGAAGAGGTGGCATTGGCGCTGATCGGCGGCAGGCCGACAAGCGTCAATGCCCCAAAGGTCAAAAACGTTCCGCCACCGGCAATCGCGTTGACCGCGCCGGAGAGAAAACCGGATGCGATCAATAGCAGAATCATGGCAATCGACATTCAACGCGTCTCCAGGTCATTGACGGCTGCACTCTTAAGAGCGAAAGCCCTGTCTCGCAAGGCAACTGACCGCAGTTGTCAGACAATGCCAAGGCCAAAATTTGGGTTGTCAGGGGGTGACAAGCGGGTGTTCTTGGTGTAATGGCCCCCTCGGAAATGGGCGATTTGCCCGTCTGCCAAAACAAAGAACCGCGTATCCGCTCCGGTCCGTCTGGGCCAAATCCCGAGGGTTTTCTCAAGGGATGATCGTCGAGCGCTCTGGCCGTTTCAGAAGAACCTGAGGTTAGACATGAACATCATTCAGCAGCTGGAAGCCGAACAGGCCGCCAAGATCGAAGCCAAGCGCAAGCTTCCTGACTTCTCCCCGGGCGACACCGTCCGCGTGAACGTCACGGTCAAGGAAGGCAACCGTACCCGTGTGCAGGCCTATGAAGGCGTTTGCATCGCTCGTTCGGGCGCAGGCATCAATGAGAGCTTCACCGTTCGCAAGATCTCCTACGGCGAAGGCGTCGAGCGCGTATTCCCGGTTTACTCGCCGCTGGTCGAAGGCGTCGAAATCGTTCGCCGCGGTAAGGTCCGTCGCGCCAAGCTCTACTACCTGCGCGATCGTCGCGGCAAGTCGGCTCGTATCGTCGAGAACACCGGCACCCGCGCCCGCAAGCTGAACGACGCCGAGCGCGCTGCTGTTGCCGAAGAAAAGGCACGCATCGAAGCTGAAAAGGTCGCAGCAGCACAGGCTCTCGCCGCCGAAAAGGCAGCAGCCGAAGCCGCTGAAAAGGCCGCTGCCGCTGAAGCCGCAGCTGCTGAAGGTTCGGCTGAATAAGCCGATCCCGGCTTGTTCCGGATTGCAGATCAAGATGAAAGGCTCCGCTTGCGGGGCCTTTTTTCGTTTCGGTCTGCTCAGTAGACATATCCGTCCGAGAGGCTTCTCACAGGCTGATTGCGATTGCACCACCGGCCACGACGAGACAGGCGAGCACGCGCTGCCAAGTCAATCGCTCGCCAAGCAGCAGCGCGCCAATCAGGACGGCAAAGACCACGCTTGTCTCGCGCACCGCCGTGACCAGACCGGCCGGAGCATAGGCATAGGCGACCACCACCAGCCCGTAAGCCAGCATGGCAAGCGCGCCACCGCCGACGGCTTTCCAGGTCACCGGAGAGCGCAAGTCGATTTGCAGCCGGCGGCGGGTGACGATGAAGGCGAGCGTAATCATTAGGCCGAACAGAAACAGCACCCAGAGCGCATAGGCCGCCGGTTGTTCGACCATTTTCACGCCGCGGGAGTCGACGGTCGAATAGCAGGCAATGATCAGGCCGGTGGTCAACGCAAACAGGATCGAGGATGTTGCCGCTCTCGTCTTGCCGAGTGATAGGCTCATGATGCCACTTGCGATCAGCACGACGCCCAGCGTCTGCCAAGGTCCCAGAACTTCCCCAAAGAACAGGAAGCCGCCGAGCGTGACCAGCAGGGGCACTGTGCCGCGCACGATCGGGTAGACCTGACCCAATTCGCCGTGACGATAGGCGGCGACCAGAAACAGGCTGTAGCCGACCTGCAGGCAGGAGGAGAGGAGGATGTATGGCCATGCCGCGTCTCCCGGCAGCGGCAGCACAAACAGAAAGGGCAGGCAGATGACGCTGCCGGCGAGGCTCATCACTGTGATCGACCAGAGCCGATCGGCACCCGTGCGCAGAAAGGCATTCCAGCTCGCATGCAGGATCGCGGCAATGAGGGCCAGACCGACGGCAACGACACTCAAGAGCGGACGCCGCGCATGGAGCTGGCAATGCCAGGAATGTTCATGGAGGACCTGCGCGAAACTGCGTGACCGTATTGTGACGCCACAACGATAGCGGCTCCCGGTCCGTTTGCAACGGGCGGACAAAAAGAAACCGCCCGCCTTGCAGCGGACGGTTCTTGTCTCCGACGGAAGGCTTCAAGCCTTACTGCCAGTCGCGGATATCGACGAAGTGGCCGGCAATGGCCGCAGCCGCTGCCATCGCTGGCGACACGAGATGGGTGCGGCCCTTGAAGCCCTGGCGGCCTTCGAAGTTGCGGTTCGAGGTCGATGCGCAACGCTCACCCGGCTTCAGGCGGTCGTCATTCATGGCGAGGCACATCGAGCAGCCCGGTTCGCGCCAGTCGAAGCCGGCCGCCTTGAAGATCTTGTCGAGGCCTTCGGCTTCCGCTTGTTCCTTCACGAGGCCGGAGCCCGGAACGATCATGGCGGAAACGGTCGATGCAACTGTCTTGCCTTCGACAACCTTGGCAACTTCGCGCAGGTCTTCGATGCGGCCATTGGTGCAGGAACCGATGAAGACGCGGTCGATGGCGATATCGGTGATCTTGGTGCCCGGCTTCAGGCCCATATAGTCGAGTGCACGCCACTTGGAGGCACGCTTCGTTTCGTCATGGATGTCATCCGGGTTCGGAACGACGCCCTGAACCGAGATCACGTCTTCCGGCGAAGAGCCCCAGGAAACGATCGGCGGCAGCTTGGCGGCGTCGAGCACCACGACGCGGTCGAAATGGGCACCTTCGTCAGACTTCAGCGTCTTCCAGTAGGAAATTGCCTGTTCCAGCGCTTCGCCCTTCGGTGCGCGGGGCTTGTCCTTGATGTATTCGAAGGTCTTCTCATCAGGCGCAATCAGGCCGGCGCGGGCGCCACCCTCGATCGTCATGTTGCAGACGGTCATGCGGCCTTCCATCGACAGCGATTCGATGGCCTCGCCGGCGAATTCAATGACGTGGCCGGTGCCGCCGGCCGTGCCGATCTCGCCGATGATGGCGAGGATGATGTCCTTTGCCGTCACGCCTTCCGGCAGCTGGCCATCGACGCGGACCAGCATGTTCTTCGCCTTCTTCTGGATCAGCGTCTGGGTGGCGAGCACGTGCTCGACCTCGGACGTGCCGATACCATGCGCCAGCGCGCCAAAGGCACCATGCGTCGAGGTGTGGCTGTCGCCGCAGACAATGGTCATGCCGGGCAGGGTGAAGCCCTGTTCGGGGCCGACGATGTGCACGATGCCCTGGCGCTTGTCGGAGGCCGAGTAATATTCGACGCCGAATTCGGCGGCATTGTTGGCGAGCGCCTCGACCTGGATACGGCTCTCCTCGTTCTTGATGCCGAGGTGGCGATCCGGCGAGGTCGGCACGTTGTGGTCGACGACGGCGAGCGTCTTTTGCGGCGCGCGAACCTGGCGACCGGCCATGCGCAGGCCTTCAAAGGCCTGGGGGCTCGTCACTTCATGAACGAGGTGACGGTCGATGTAGAGAAGACAGGTACCATCTTCCTGGCGGTCGACGACGTGGTCGTCCCAGATCTTGTCGTAAAGGGTGCGGGGTGCGCTCATGGGTGAGTTCCATCCAGACTGAGGTAACGGGATTTCTGATTTTTTGAGGTCTTATCGACGCCGCCAAAGCGGTCGCGGGAGCTCAGCCGCGAAGGCTCGCCAGAGCCCCTTGGATGCGCGCAAAAAAGCGTGCCGGCAGACGCTTGTGGTCCTGCAGCACGATAAACTGGTTCGCGAGGCATCCGAATTTCGATCCCATGATTGGGTTTCTAACAGATTTCCGATTTTCCGGCAATCCGGCTGGCGGCCGCTCGATGACAAACTGTTGTCATGAAGCATTCGCGCAAACATGCTTCATCGTCTGCAGCTTGGACACTGTTTGGGAATGCCGCGATCATGAATGACGAGATACATCGCATCAAGAATGAGATCATCGACAGTTTCGACGAGGAGCTGGAACAGCAGATGGAGGAGGATCGGCTGGATGAACTCGTCGCCGACGGTCTTTCCGAGCCGACAATCGACCGGAAGATCTATTTCCGCGAGCTGTTTCGCCTGCAGCACGAACTCGTGCGGCTTCAAGACTGGGTCCAGTACAAGAAGCTGAAGATGATCGTGCTCTTCGAAGGGCGCGATTCGGCCGGCAAGGGCGGTGCGATCAAGCGGGTGACCCAGCGTCTCAATCCCCGCGTCTGTCGCGTCGTAGCGCTACCGGCGCCGACGGAGCGGGAGCGCAGCCAGTGGTATTTCCAGCGCTATGTCCAGCATCTGCCGACGGCCGGCGAAATGGTGCTGTTCGATCGCTCCTGGTACAATCGCGCCGGTGTCGAGCGCGTCATGGGGTTCTGCACGCCCGACGAACTCGAGGAGTTCTTCCGCTCGGTGCCGGAATTCGAGCGCATGCTGGTGCGGTCCGGGATCATCCTGGTGAAATACTGGTTCTCGATTACCGACGAGGAGCAGGAGTTCCGCTTCCAGATGCGGATCAACGACCCGCTCAAGCAGTGGAAGCTCTCGCCGATGGATCTCGAAAGCCGTGTGCATTGGGAGGATTATACCCGCGCCAAGGAAGAGATGCTGGAGCGCACCCATATCCCGGAAGCCCCCTGGTGGGTGGTGCAGGCCGTCGACAAGAAGAAGGCGCGACTGAACATGATCGCCCATCTTCTGTCGCAGATCCCCTACGAGCATGTGCCCAAGGAGACGATCGAGCTGCCGGCGCGTGTCCGGGGGGCGGACTACAGCCGCCATCCGGTGCCGGAGGAAATGTACGTTCCGGAGAAATACTGACCCGAGCCGGGGCTGTTCAGCGCTGGCTTCGGGCGCGCATGCGTTGCTCGAAGCCGCGCAACAGGATCGACAAACCGATGGTCAGGATCAGGTAGACATAGGCCACGATCGAGTAGGTCTCGAAAAACCGGAAGGAGCCGGAGGCATAGACCTTGGCCATCTGGGTGATGTCGGCCACGCCGAGTACCGAGACCAGCGAGCTATCCTTGACCATGGCAACAAAATCGTTCGACAGCGGCGGAAAGACGACCCGCATCGCCTGGGGAAGGACGATCAGGCGGAAGCGCTGGGTGCGGGTGAGCCCAAGTGCCTTGGCTGCCTCAATCTGACCCTTGTCGATGGACTGGATGCCGGCGCGGAAGATCTCCGCAATGAAGGCCGAATAGCCGATCATCAGCGCAATGATCGCGCGCCACATCAGCGAAATGTCGCGAACCACCATGGGCTCGAGAAGACCTGATGTAGCAAGCGGGGCGGTGACGATGTTGTAAAGTGCGACGAAGGCCGGTGCTCCGACGAAGGCGATGTAGAAGAGTAGCACCAGGATCGGGATGCCGCGCACCACTTCGACATAGAAACGGGCGATCTGGCGAAGCACGGTGCTGTCCGCCATGCCGAGAAGGGCGATGCCGAGACCAAGGATCGAGGCCAGCGCGAAGCCAACAAGGGTGACGAAAACGGTGACGCCGAGGCCCTTCACCACCGTCCCGAAAACCTGGGCGTAAAGATCGCTCACAAAAATGACGATGCCAATGGCAAGCGCCATCACGCCGAAGGCGACAAGCCACCAAGGCCGGTCGCCTTTGTCGGAGGCGGGCAGGGTCTGAAATGCCATTACGTGCCCGCCTTTTGCTGCGAAGCGCCTCTCGGCGTCATTCGCCCATCTTGTAGTCGAGGAACCACTTCTTGTTCAGCGCGTCGAACGTGCCGTCCGCCTTCAGCGCGGCGATGGCCGCGTTGACGGGGGCGACAAGCTCCGAGCCCTTCGGGAAGATGAAGCCGAAGTCCTCTGCGCCGAGTGCGCCGCCGACAACCTTCAGGCCGCCATTGGACGCATCAACATAACCCTTGGCCGCAACGCTGTCGGTCAGGACCAGATCGACGTCACCCGTCTTAAGCGCCTGGACCGTGGCGCCGAAGGTTTCGAACAGCTTGATGCGCGGATTCTGCTCGTTGCCGTCAAGGATTTCGTAGACGGCTGTGTAGAACGGAGAGGTGCCCGGCTGCGCGCCGACAAGGCCCTCTTCGAACGCGCCGAAGCTCTTGCCGTCGGTGAAGCGGGTCTCATCGCCACGCACCAGCATGAACTGCTCGGACCGCATGTAAGGATCGGAAAAGTCCACCTTCTCCTTGCGGTCGTCCTTGATGGTGATGCCGGTCATGCCGATCTCGTACTGACTGTCTGACACGGCCTGGATCATCGCATCCCAAGAGGTGGTCTGGTATTCGATCTTGGCATTCAGCCGCTTGGCGATCTCGTTCATCGCGTCATATTCCCAACCGATCTGCTCGCCTGACTTCGGGTCAACGAATTGCAGCGGCGGATAGGCGTTTTCTGTCACGACGACGATGGTCTTGCCGCCGAGATCCGGCAGGCTTTGCGCGACGGCGCTGAAGGGGAGGAGGGCGAGGGTCGACAGACCGGCGAGAACGGCGCGGCGGAACAACATGGATATCTCCCGAAATGTGGCAGCGCACACTGTCACATCTCAAGCGCCGCTGGCAAGGGAGAGCATCCCGATGAACCGGGCATGGCGGTGGCCACCTCATACGGGTGGCCACCGCAACGGGTCAGAACGAAGCGATCTTCGGATCGGGGCCGATGCGCGCTGCGGCATTGTCGAGCGCATTGAGAGCTTCGAGATCTTCGGCCGACAGCGCAAAATCGAAGACCTTGAAGTTTTCCGCGATGCGCGAGGGCGTCACGGATTTGGGAATGACCACGAGGCCGTTGTCGATGTGCCAGCGAATGATCACCTGCGCCGGTGTCCGACCCAGGCGCTCGGCGATCTTGCCGATCAAAGGATTGCCCAGCAGCTTGCCCTGACCAAGCGGGCTCCAGGATTGCGTCGTGATCTTGTGCTTCTCGTGGAAGGCGCGGGCCTCGCGCTGCTGGAAATCGGGATGCAGTTCGATCTGGTTGATGACCGGCACGACGCCTGTTTCGGCAATGATCTTTTCCAGATGCTCCGGATAGAAATTGGAGACGCCGATGGATTTTGCCCGGCCCTCTTCCTTCAGCTTCACCAGAGCCTTCCAGGTGTCGACATAAAGGCCGCGATGAGCGGAGGGCCAGTGGATGAGGTAGAGATCGACATAGTCGGTGCCCAGCCGTTTCAGGCTGGCCTCAAAGGCCTTAAGCGTCGAATCATATCCCTGGTCGGTGTTCCAGAGCTTGGTCGTCAGGAAGATGTCTTTGCGATCGATGCCGGACTGGCGGATGCCTGCGCCGACGCCTTCCTCGTTTTCGTAAACGGCTGCGGTGTCGACATGGCGATAACCGGCATCGAGTGCAGCTTTCACGGCAGGTGCTGCCTCGTCATTCGGCGTCTGCCAGACGCCAAGGCCGACCTGGGGAATGCTGTTGCCGTCGTTGAGGGTGATGTGCGTTTGTTCGGACATAAAATTGATCTCCCGGAAATGGATGGGGCCCGTTGGCCGAAAAAGACTGGCAGGTGCAAGACGGATGTCGCAACGCGGGCAGGCGTAAACTTAGAGTTAGCCTCCCCAATTGAAAGAGGGTCTCAGGGCCAATTTCCCTGAAGACCGGATCAGCGAACCTGAAGCCGTGTCTTCGGCCCCAGATGCGGCAGCAGGCGGCGCATGTCGCGCGGATGGATGGCGACGCATCCTTCCGTTGGCGTGTAACCGGGTCTCGCAATGTGAAAGAAGATCGCCGAGCCGCATCCGCGTTTGCGCGAGCGAATGTTCCAGTCCATCACGATGGCGATGTCGTAGAGTTCGTCCTTGCGCCGCAGCGTCTCGTGGCTGGCGGCAAAGGGCGCACGCACCGGGCGGTTATAGGCCGCATGCGCGGCGGCATCGCACCACAGCATGTCCGCGCGTGCGGGAACCATCGGCAGGCTTGTCCCAGCACCGCTGATCCGTCGGTCGCGGCGATAACCGTAGAGCAGTGCCATGTCCGCAATCGGCGTTGCGCCATCGCCTTCGCGCTTGCGGCTTGTCGTCCCGCTCCGTCCGAGGGCCGCGCGCAGCCTTAACGGGCCTGCCTGAAGAATCGCCTGGCTGCGATTGCCCGGTGCCGGTCGCACACACAGTATCTTCAGCTGCGACACGCCTCTTTTCGTCCGGTCCGACTTGCAGGTCACGACATTTTGCCTTGTTCGTGAAGAATGGTGTATTCATAGCACTTCAAATGATCGGGCAAACGCTTACATGCCGCTTGCCGAAGCAACAAGAGCGCAGCGATAACCTGGCTGGAAGGAAACTGGATGACGACCCGCACCATTCTGCTCGTGGATGATGACGAAGATCTGCGCCAGATTCTTGTCGAGCAGCTGTCGTTGTACGAGGAGTTCTCCCTGCTTCAGGAGAGCACGGCCACAGCCGCCATGCAGACGGTGAAGGCTAACCAGATCGATCTCCTGATCATGGATGTCGGCCTGCCGGACATGGATGGCCGTGAGGCGGTCAAGCTGTTGCGCAAGGGCGGTTTCAAGTCTCCCGTCATCATGTTGACGGGCCATGATACCGATTCCGATACGATCCTCGGTCTCGAAGCCGGTGCCAACGATTATGTCACGAAGCCCTTCCGCTTTGCAGTCCTGCTCGCCCGCATTCGCGCCCAGTTGCGGCAGTTCGAGCAGAGCGAAGATGCGACCTTCGGCGTCGGGCCTTACACCTTCAAGCCGTCGCAGAAGCTGTTGACCACGGAGGATGGCAAGAAGATCCGTCTGACGGAAAAGGAATCCGCCATCATCCGCTATCTCTATCGCGCCGATCAAAAGGTGGTCACGCGCGACGTGCTGCTTGAAGAGGTCTGGGGTTACAACTCCGGTGTCACCACGCATACCCTCGAAACCCATGTCTATCGCCTGCGTCAGAAGATCGAGCGGGACCCCTCCAATGCGGAGATCCTGGTCACTGAAAACGGTGGCTACAAGATCGTTCCTTGAGCGTATTCGCCCAATCGTCGACACAGACGGGGATGAGAAACGGCAAAGGCTCGTTTCTCGCCCCGTTTTGCGTTAAACGAGCGCTATGAAGTGCCCGTCTTCGTGCTATCACGAGCGGGTAGATGACAAAGGATCGTTCATGGCACTCAGTGACGATATCGAGCTGCTCTCGGCGGTCCCGCTCTTTTCCAACCTGGACAAGGATCAGGTAAAGCTGATCGCGTTTGGGGCAGAGCACAGGGTGATCGGGCCGGGTGAGGCGCTGTTTCGCGAAAAGGCGCCAGCCGATTGCGCCTATGTGGTCGTGCGCGGGCGTCTCGATCTCTACGTCATGGGGCGTGGCAACCAGCCCTATAAACAGGCATCTGCAGGCGCCGGCGTCATGTTGTCGGAACTGGCTCTGGTGACGATGGTCGAGCGCAAATACACGGCCATCGCCGCCACCGAAACGGATGTGCTTCGGCTGACGCGCGCCATTTTTCATCGGCTGCTGGAAGAGTATCCGCCGATGGCGCGCCTCATTCAGGCGCGCATCAAGCAGTCGCTGGAGGATCTGGTGAAAGGGGCCGCCGCGCTCGGCCATCACTTCGGAGAATAGCTGGCGATGGATCGTCTGCTATCAAACGGCAAAACGGGCGGTGACCGGCACATGGTCGGATGGCTGGTTCCAGCCGCGTGCATCTTTCAGCACATCGATCCCGACAAGGCTTGAGGCAAGGTCTGACGAGGACCAGATGTGGTCCAACCGACGTCCGCGATCCGCTGCCGCCCAATCCTTGGCCCGGTAGCTCCACCAGGTATAAAGCTTCTCCGTTGCCGGCACCTGCTGGCGCATCAGGTCCACCCAGTTACCGGCCTGCATGACCGCTGTCAGTCCTTCCGTCTCGATCGGCGTGTGGCTCACGATCTTCAACATCTGCTTGTGTGACCAGACATCATGTTCAAGCGGCGCGATGTTCAGGTCCCCCACCAGGATTGCCGAGGTTTCTGGCTCGCCATCGGCCGAGAGCAGTTTCATCTCTTCGATGAAATCGAGCTTGTGGCCAAATTTCGGATTGATCTCGCGATTGGGCTCGTCGCCGCCGGCAGGCACATAGAAGTTGTGCAGGCGAATGCGGCGGCCGTTCCAGGCAAAGACTGCAGAAATGTGCCGGCTGTCGCCGACGCCGCAATAATCCTGTCGATGATCTTCCGTCAGCGGCAACTTCGAGCAGATCGCCACGCCGTGATAGCCCTTCTGGCCGTGGATGACGATGTTGGAATAGCCAAGCTCAGTAATCGCTTCGCTCGGAAACTGGTCGTTCTGGCACTTTATCTCCTGCAGGCACAGTATGTCCGGATTGGCCTGGCGCAGGAAATCGAGGACGATCGGCAACCGCAGCCTGACGGAGTTGATGTTCCAGGTGCTGATGGAAAGCGTCATGCGATATCCTTTCGGTGCCTGACGCTTTCTAGGCGGTTTGCCGGGGCCTGAACAGAAAAAGGCGGCGGGGTCTCTCACCCTGCCGCCTTTCTCCACAACTGAGAGCCGGTGTTATTGCGCGATCAGCCGCCGCGCTTCTGTCCATGGACTTCGGCATAGGGGATTTCGAAGACGCTCGGATCGAACTGCACGCCGTTCTGGACGTTGAAGATCATGACAGATGTATCCTTCTTCTGCATGTCTGTGATCGTCCACTGGCGCAGTTCATAGGTCTTGGGGTCGAACATCAGCGTGATGGTCGACTCGCCAAAGATGGTCCGGTCACCCAGCACGATGGTGGTCAGGTCAGCTTCTTCCTTTACGTCGCGGACCAGCTGGTTGCCGAGATCGATGCGATCGGCCAGCAGCATGCTGAGCGGTGTCTTGCTCAAGGGGTAGATGTCCCAGGTCTTAAGCTTGGAATTGCCGATAACAACATTCTTGCCGTCGGAGATGACGCGCATCGGCGAAGGTTTTTCGTAGTTGAAGCGCAGCTTGCCCGGACGTTCGATGAAGAACTTGCCGCCGGTCTGTTCGCCGCGCGGGCCAAACTGGACAAATTCGCCGGTCATGGTTTTCACGCCGGAAAAATGGTCGGCAATCTGCTGGGCAGCATCCGTTGCCGCCATTCCTGGAAAGGGCAGAGCGGCCAAAGCCATGAATGCGGCGGTACCCAGCACGAACTGGCGGCGGCTTGCCAGAGCCGGCAGTCCTGCAGCGCGGTCAGTCTTGTGTGTCATTTGGTACTCCTTGAATTGTTCAGGGTTTCCCCCACAAACGCGGCGGCTTCATGGCGATTTGGAGAGCGTCCGTGCGGCAACTCGTCCGGGGTCTCCATTGTTCCATTCATGGTCTGCGCCTGTGTCAGATATCGCTTTCCGTCGGCACCAGGATCTCGCGCTTGCCGGCATGATTGGCAGGGCTGATGATGCCTTCCTGTTCCATGCGTTCGATCAGCGAAGCGGCGCGGTTGTAGCCGATGCCGAGACGACGCTGAACGTAGGATGTCGACGCCTTGCCATCGCGCAGCACCACGGCCACGGCCTGATCATAGGGGTCGTCGGACTCGCCCAGATTGCCGGTGCCCGCCGGGCCGCCGCCATCCTCGCCATCCTCATCGTCGATGGTAATGGCCTCGAGATACTGCGGCGCGCCCTGCGTCTTGAGATAGGCAACGATCTCCTCGACTTCCTGGTCGGAAACGAAAGGACCGTGGACGCGCTGAATGCGCCCGCCGCCGGCCATGTAGAGCATGTCGCCCTGGCCGAGCAGCTGTTCGGCCCCCTGTTCGCCGAGAATGGTGCGGCTGTCGATCTTCGAGGTTACCTGGAAGGAGATGCGCGTTGGGAAGTTCGCCTTGATCGTGCCGGTGATGACGTCGACGGAAGGGCGCTGCGTTGCCATGATCACATGGATGCCGGCGGCACGGGCCATCTGGGCGAGGCGCTGGACGGCGCCTTCGATGTCCTTGCCGGCGACCATCATCAGATCGGCCATTTCGTCGATGATGACGACGATGTAGGGTAGCGGCTGCAGATCGAATTCTTCGGTTTCGTAAATCGCCTCGCCGCTGTCGCGGTCAAAGCCCGTCTGCACGGTGCGCGTCAGTACCTCGCCCTTTTCGAGCGCCTGGGCCACGCGGGTGTTGAAGCCATCGATGTTGCGCACACCGATCTTCGACATCTTCTTGTAGCGCTCTTCCATCTCCCGGACGGTCCATTTGAGCGCGACGACCGCCTTTTTCGGATCGGTGACAACAGGGGATAGCAGGTGCGGAATGCCGTCATAGACGGAGAGTTCGAGCATTTTCGGATCGATCATGATCAGGCGGCACTGCTCTGGCGTCATCTTGTAGAGCAGCGACAGGATCATGGTATTGATCGCCACCGACTTACCCGAGCCGGTGGTGCCGGCAACGAGCAGATGCGGCATCTTGGCGAGGTCGGCAATCACCGCTTCGCCGCCAATCGTCTTGCCCAGCGCCATGGCGAGCTTGGCCTTGTTGCTGTCGAATTCGCCCGAGGCGATCAATTCGCGCAGGTACACGGTCTCGCGCTTCTGGTTGGGCAGCTCGATGCCGATGGCGTTGCGGCCGGGAACGACAGCCACACGTGCGGCGATCGCGCTCATCGAGCGGGCAATATCGTCCGCAAGGCCGATGACACGGGAAGACTTGATGCCCGGCGCCGGTTCCAGTTCGTAAAGCGTGACGACAGGACCGGGGCGCACCTGGATGATCTCGCCCTTGACGCCAAAGTCGTCCAGAACGCCTTCGAGCAGGCGGGCATTGTGTTCGAGCGCTTCGGCTGAAAGCGAGGCATCGCGGGCCACGGCCCGCGGTTCGGCGAGCAGTTGCACATCCGGCAGTTCAAACCCGCCTGGTCCATTGCGGGATTTGCGGCTCTCTTCGACCCGCGCTGCAGCTTTCGGCCTGGCCTGGGCTGCTGCCACCCGGGGAGAGGCACCCATCTTGCGCGAGGGCGCCATGCGCTCGTCGTCGGCCAGGATCCCGGCTGGGCGCGGCAGGTCGTCGAGATCAAGATCCGCATCGTCGGCCATTGTCCGCGCTTGCGACAGCCGTGTCGGCGTACCGGTGAGCGAGGGCTCGATCCGCGAGCCGGGCTGCGCCGCTTTCGCGCGCGTCGGCTCGTTCAGCAGGCTGAATTCGTCATCGTTGAAATCGTATGGCTGGTCGAAATCCCGATGGTTGCGGTCTTTCGACTTCAGCCCAAGCAGGCGACGGATCCGCGCACGCGCCGTGTACCAGTTGTGCGTGAGCGCGCCCATGGCGAGGGCGATCGGCCCTTCGGCCTCTTCATCATCCTCATCCTCGCTCGGGGCCTGCGCACGGGCCTTTTGCCGTGCAGACATCGGCGCCGGGATCGTCTCTGCACTCTCGTCTTCACCCGAGGTCTTGCCGATCAACCCTGCGGCAAACAGGAGGAGAAGGGCCGCGGGAATGGCCAGAACCACGCCAAGCACCATGGCGTAGGTCGAAGTGGGATATGCCCCGATGAAAAGACCGGGAAAGCGCAAAATCAGATCGCCGATCACGCCGCCCGTTCCGGACGGCAGCGGCCAGGTGGCTGGCGGCGGAAAGCAGCCGATCATCGCAGCGCTCACGATCGAGCCGACAATCCACGCACCGAAGCGTGCGGGAATACGCGACATCGACCGGCTGCCGATCAGCGCAAAGGACCAGGCGAGAACGGGCAGAAGGGCAAGCAGGCTTGCAAGGCCGAAGAACTGCATCATCAGATCGGCAAACACGGCGCCGCCCAGACCAATCAGATTGGTCGGTTGGCTGTCCGTGGCATAGGAGAAGCTCGGATCGGAAACGTTCCAGGTGGAGAGGGCGGCAACGGCTGCCAGAAGCAGCAGGAACAGGCCAAAGCCGGCAAGCGCCAAGATCTGCCGCCAGACAAAGGTTTTCAACACGAACCCTCGCTGTTCGTCGTCCATAGTGGCTGCATTGCCTCGTGTCATAGTCTCTGCCTTGCGCTCAGGAGTTCCCCGAATAGATGTCAGAGGCCGATTCTGGCCAGGATGTGGCATTCACCCTACAGGATTCGGGGTTAATGGCGCATTAACCATGCGCTGTGTCGCGCAGGTGACGCTGAACGCAAGAACGCCCGGGTCTTGGGGACCCGGGCGCACTTTCATGCCATCAGTCTTGGGAGGCCGATCAGCTGTGGTAGGCGGCTTCGCCGTGCGAGGCGAGGTCGAGACCTTCGCGTTCGGCTTCGACCGGTACGCGCAGGCCGATGACGATATCGACCAGCTTGTAGAGGATGACCGAGAGGATGCCGCACCACAGGATGGTGACGATGACGGCCTTCAGCTGGGTGAAGACCTGGGCGCCCATGGTCACGCCATCGGCATAGCCGATGCCGCCGAGCGAGGCCGATGCGAAGACGCCGGTGGCGAGCGCACCGAAGAGGCCGCCGATGCCATGTACGCCGAAGACGTCGGCGGTATCGTCATAACCGAACTTGTTCTTCACCACGGCGACGAAGAAGTAGCAGAGCGGCGAGACGATGAGGCCCATCACGATGGCGCCCATCGGACCGGCGATGCCGGCAGCGGGAGTGATCGCAACCAGGCCGGCGATCATGCCGGAGGCGGCGCCAAGCATGGAGGCCTTGCCGCGGGTCAGGGCTTCGACGAGGACCCAGGAAACGATCGCAGCCGCCGTTGCAATGAAGGTGTTGACGGTTGCGAGCATCGCGCCGCCGGAGGCTTCGAGGTTGGAGCCGGCATTGAAGCCGAACCAGCCAACCCAGAGCATGGCAGCACCAACCATGGTCAGTGTCATCGAATGCGGGGCCATCATGTCCTTGCCGTAGCCGACGCGCTTGCCGATCATGATCGAGCCGATAAGGCCGGCAACACCGGCATTGATGTGAACGACGGTACCGCCGGCAAAGTCGAGAGCGCCCCAGCCGAAGATCAGGCCGTTGGCATCCCAGACCATGTGGGCAATCGGGAAGTAGACGAGCGTGACCCAGAGCAGGCAGAAGACGACTGCCGCGGAAAACTTGATGCGTTCGGCAAAGGCGCCGACGATCAGAGCCGGCGTCAGGGCCGCAAAGGTCATCTGGAACATGATGAAGATGTATTCCGGAATGACGGCGTCAGAGAAGGTCGCAGCCGTGCTCTCGGGCGTGACACCCGCGAGGAACATCTTGGCAAAGCCGCCGAAATAGGGGCTCGTCGAGCCGCCGAAGGCAAAAGAGTAACCGTAGATCACCCAGACCAGCATGATCGCAGCGCCAACGACCGTGCACTGCATCAGCACGGACAGCATGTTCTTGGCGCGGACGAGGCCGCCGTAGAACAGGGCGAGGCCCGGCATCAGCATGAAGAGAACCAGGATCGTGCAAAGGAACATGAAGGCGGTATCGCCCTTGTTCGGGACAGGTGCGGCAGCAGCGGCCTCAACGGCGGCCGGGGCGGCTTCCTGGGCAAGGGCGATGACCGGGGCCAGAAGGGCCGCCGCGCCGGCGCCAAGACCAAGCTTGGTAATTGAATTGAACTGCATGTGTGAAAAACTCCCCTAACCGCCGTTTTTACAAGGCTTCGGTATTGGTTTCGCCGGTGCGGATGCGCACGGCCTGGTCGATCGCGTAGACGAAGATCTTGCCGTCGCCGATCTGGCCGGTCTTGGCGGCAGCAGCAATCGCCTCGACGGCCTTGTCGACGAGCTCGGAGGCAACGGCGATTTCGATTTTCAGCTTCGGCAGAAAGCTCACGGCATATTCGGTACCGCGGTAAATTTCGGTGTGACCCTTCTGGCGCCCATAGCCCTTGACCTCGGTCACGGTCAGTCCCTGGATGCCCACTGCCGTCAGCGCCTCGCGCACCTCGTCCAGCTTGAACGGCTTGATAATAGCCATCACAATCTTCATCTGGTTTCCCATCCTTTGCTTGTCCTCGGCTCGGAGCCGACTCTCCTTGCCGCCAGCGGGAACATTTCGCTCAGCGACCGGTTCTAGACATTCAAAAGGCGTGCCAGATTCAAATTGGCCAATAAGTTATTGATTTATTGAGGTCTTATCGTGAGATGTCAGAAAACGGGCATTTGAACGCCCGTTGAGCGCATAATTTTTGCGCATTTTTTCCGCGCTGCGTAAAGTTTACGCATTTGCCCGTTTGCGGATCAGCCCTTCTTGGGCCACCGAAGCGACCAGCCGTCCGTCACGGGTAAAGATACTGCCGCGTGTCATGCCGCGTGCGCCGGCAGCGCTTGGGCTGTCCTGCGTGTAGAGCATCCAGTCGCTCAGATCGTAGGGGCGGTGAAACCACATGGCATGGTCGAGGCTTGCCACCTGAAGGTCCGGATCGAAGATCGATGTGCCGTGTGCATACAGCGAGGTGTCGAGCAAGGTCATGTCGGACAGATAGGCAAGCACGGCTGCCTGATAGTGCCTGTCGTCAGGAACGATGCAGGACGCCTTCACCCAGATATGCGCCTCCGGTTCCAGCTTGTCGTTGGACACGTAGTGGGTCAGCGAAACGGGGCGTATTTCAATCGGTCGCTCACGACCCCAATATTTCTTCACGAGATCCGGCGCATTCGCGAGAAAGACTTCGCGGAATTCCTTTTCGCCAAGCAGGCTCTCGGGCATCGGCACATTCGGAAGGTTGATCTGGTGATCGTAGCCGGGTTCTTCGATCTGGAACGACGCCGACATGGAAAAGATCGCCTTGCCATGCTGTACGGCCACGACCCGCCTTGTCGTGAAGGATGCCCCATCGCGAATGCGCTCGACCTGGTAGATGATCGGAATCGAGGGGTCGCCCGGTCGCATGAAATAGGCATGCAGCGAATGGACGGGGCGGTCAGGCTCCACGCAGCGCTGGGCTGCCATCAGTGCCTGAGCAATGACAAGTCCGCCAAAGACGCGCTGCCAGCCGTTTTGCGGACTGCTGCCACGAAACAGGTTTTCCTCCAGCTTTTCGAGATCGAGACGCGCGATCAGGTCCTGCATGGCTTCGGTTTGTCCGTGTGGCTGCGACATATTGCATGGCTCCGCGTGTAGGCACTTGTGCAAGGCTGATCTATATAGGGGTGAAGAAAGTCTACAAGTGCAAAGGAATGTACGATGCTGGATGTGCTCGTCGTCGGTGGCGGTTATGTCGGACTGTCGGTTGCTGTCGCAATCAAGCAGGCGGCCCCGCATCTTTCCGTCGAAGTGGTCGAGGCGGCTCCTGAGGATGCCTGGAAAAAAGACCCACGTGCGTCCGCCATCATCTCCGCCGCAACGAAGATGCTCGACGTCTTCGGTCTGTGGGAGCGGATCGAGCCCGATGCGCAGCCGATCAACCGGATGATCGTAACGGATTCAAAAACCTCCGATCCGGTTCGCCCGGTCTTCCTGACCTTTGATGGCTCGGTCGAAGATGGGCGTCCCTTTGCCCATATGATCCCGAATGTGTCGATGGTCGCGGCGTTGCGCGATGCCTGCGCAGCACGCGGCATCGCCATTCGCCATGGTCTCAAGGCAACCGGTTTTCGCGATACCGGTCCATCCGCCGAACTGACCCTGTCGGATGGCTCCACCATCATGAGCCGCCTGGTCGTCGCCTGTGATGGTGTGCGCTCGAAGCTTCGCGATCTGGCGGGGATCAGAACCGTCACCTGGCAATATGGCCAGTCGGGCATTGTCACGACTGTCGAGCATGAGCGCCGGCACGAAGGTGTCGCAGAAGAGCATTTCCTGCCCGCCGGGCCCTTCGCCATCCTGCCGCTCACCGGCAATCGTTCGTCACTGGTCTGGACGGAACGCACGGAAGATGCCGATCGTCTCGTTGCCTCCGATGACCTTCTCTTCGAGGCAGAGTTGGAGCGTCGCTTCGGTCACAAGCTCGGCACCATCCGTGCCACGACTGATCGCCGGGCGTTTCCGCTCGGGCTCACGCTCGCGCGTGCCTTCGTCGCGCCGCGCCTGGCGCTCGCTGGCGATGCGGCGCATGGCATTCACCCGATCTCCGGCCAGGGCCTCAACCTCGGCTTCAAGGATGTGGCGGCTCTTGCCGAAACCGTTGTCGATGCAGATCGCCTGGGTCTCGACATCGGCTCCATCAGCGTTCTTGAGCGCTACCAGACCTGGCGTCGCTTCGACACCTTCCGCATGGGCGTGACGACGGATGTGCTCAACCGGCTGTTCTCGAATGATGTGACGCCGATCCGGGTGTTGCGCGACTTTGGCCTCGGGCTGGTGGATCGCGTGCCAGCGCTTAAATCCTATTTCATCCGCGAAGCGGCGGGCACGGCAACGGCCAATGCTCCGCGGCTGCTCGCCGGCCAAGCCATCTGACGCAAGGCGGAAAACCTAAGTCGGTGTCGGGAGTTTACGTGCTTCCGATACCAGCATGATCGGGATACCGTCGCGGATCGGATAGGCGAGCTTGGCCTTTTCGGAAATCAGTTCGTTGCGCTCGCGGTCGTAGCGCAACGTTCCCTTGGTGAGCGGGCAGACGAGCAGCTCCAGCATTTTCACGTCCGCTGTGCTGGCAAGGTTGGCGGCCATGGTCACTGCAGGATCGTGTCCGAATCGCCGAAGGTGCGCGCCAGCACGATTTCGGTGATGGCAACCAGCGTTTCGGCACGGGTCTTGAGATCGGGAGCCTCCAGAAGCGCCTGCTTTTCGGCCGGGCCAAAGGGCGACATCATCGCCATCGAGGTGACCAGCGTCGTGTTGGATGCACGCTCGACACTTTCCCAGTCCGCTTCCAGCTTGTTGGCATCGAGATAGGCCCGGAAGGCTGCCAGAAGTCCGGCGCGATCGACCTGGCTGTCGTCTTCGCTACTCACAAGGTCCGCTATGAAGGGCGCAATCTTGAAGCAGCGATAGAGCTTGCTGCCCGGCACCTCATCCATCAGCCGAAAGCGGCAGACACCTGAAAGCGAAAGGATATAGCGACCGTCGCCGGTTTCGGAGAAGGATGTGATCCGTCCGATGCAGCCGACCGGCGCCAGCGCCGGGCGTTCCGGCAGAATGTTCGTCTGGGCTTCCGTTAACGCAGGCTGAATCATGCCGATCAGCCTGTTGCTGGCGAGCGCGTCGTCCAGCATGGCAAGGTAGCGTGGCTCGAACACGTTGAGTGGCAATTGGCCGCCCGGCAGAAGCAGCGCACCGGAAATCGGAAAGACCGGCAGTTTCTCCGGCAGGTCCTTTTCCGAAAGATATCTGGCATTTCCAACTTGCATCGGCGCTTATCCCGTCTGGCGGGCCTTTGTGCCCGCCTCAGTCACTCCTATGTGGAGAGCGCCGGGCAAAACTCAAGCCCGGCGACGGCTCAGGAAAACAGGATTGAAGACAGCTTGCGGCGTGCGGCAATCGTTGCCGGATCCTTCGGTCCCCAAACCTCGAAGAACTGCAAAAGCTGCTTGCGCGCGCCATCATCCTCAAAACTGCGGTCGCGCTTCATCAGCAGGAGCAGGTGATCGGCGGCCTCGTCGCGGCGTCCCTCGACATTGCGGATCTTGGCAAGCTTCAGACGTGCCGCGTGATCGTCGGGATTGAGCGACAGCGTATGTTCGAGCGCAACCGGATCGCCAAGCTTGCGGGCTTCGTCAATCTGATCGAGACGCGTCAGCAAAGCCTGGATTTCGGCAGCGCCGCCAATTTCCGGCGGCAGATTGGTCAGCAGTTCGCGGGCACGCTGATGCTGGTTGGCGACAATCATGCATTCCGCCATGCCGGCAAGTGCCTTGGCATTGTCAGAATCAGCCTGGATGATCGCGGCAAAGAGCTGGGCGGCATGGTCGATATTGCCGGCGGCCAGCAATTCGTTGGCCTGTTCGAGCACGGCCGCGATTTCAGCTGCCTGATCGGCACCGGCGGGGCCGGCAATCTTGTCGATGAAGGCCTTGACCTGGCTTTCCGGCAAGGCGCCCATGAAGCCGTCTGCGGGCCTGCCGTCAACAAAGGCGACGACGGCGGGGATCGACTGGATGCCGAGTTGACCGGGAATGGCCGGATGGTCGTCGATGTTCATCTTGACGAGCTTCACGCGCCCACCGGCTTCCTTGACCGCCTTTTCGATAATCGGGGTCAGCTGACGGCAGGGGCCGCACCAGGGTGCCCAGAAGTCGACGAGAACCGGCTGGTTGCGCGATTCCTCCATCACATCCTTGGCAAAGGCTGCGGTCGTCGTGTCCTTGATCAGGTCGGCAGGGTTGGCGCCGCCTGCCGGTGCCGGTGCACCGCCAATTTGTGCATTGGCGGTCATCGTCTGACTGCCATAGCCCCCATATGGATTTCCATAGTCGCTCATGCGCGAAACTCCCGCCTCTTGTTCCGGCCCGCAAGTTGAGGTCCGGACGATCCTTACAAGATCATATGTCAGCCCGTGACTTTCAAGACAAGCGGCCTGTGTCCGGTGGCCTCCATGAAGCGAAGGAGATCGTCGCGGCCAATGGATGTTGTCGCGTCATTGGTCAGCGGGTGACAGTTGATCGTGTCGTGTTCCATCAGATCAGCATCCAGCACAAAGGTTACATTATGCCCCTTGTCGTTGATCGCGCCAAAGGCGGTCACCGAGCCCGGTACCACGCCCAGATATTCCATCAGCTTCTCCGGCTTGCCAAAGGAAACCTTGCTCGCGGCTCCGATCAGCGTATGCACCGTCTTCAGATCGACCGAAGCATTTTCCTCGACGGTCAGCAGGAAGAAGTTGCCCTTCTTGTCTTTGACGAAGAGATTTTTTGTGTGGCCGCCGGGGATCTCGTCCCGCAGCGAAACCGATTCCGCCACGGTGAATACCGGCGGATGATACTTGGTGGAATGGCCGATCCCCAACGCGTCGAGGAAGCGGAAGAGGTCGTCAGCCGTTGCCGGCGGTACGGAAGCGGTCTCAGGCGTCATCAATCAGTCCTTTGTGCGTGCCTTGGCCATTCAGCTCTGCTTTCGGCCAGAACTATGCTTCCAAAGCCCCTGGCGCAATCTTGTTTGCGCCAAATAATCCCGTCATTTCCGTGGCTTGCGAGATTTTTTCGAGCGAATTGCATTTTTTTCGCATCTCCACGTCATTTCCCTGTTGCATTTGAAAATCGATTGGGCCATATACCGCCCGTCGCCGCAAGACGGACGGCCCACGATCCAGACACTACCCCAGGATCGCGGTTATGAGCGGGTGTAGCTCAGGGGTAGAGCACAACCTTGCCAAGGTTGGGGTCGAGCGTTCGAATCGCTTCACCCGCTCCATTTCTTCTCAATCTTCCATGTGTAGACGCGTTGAATGGTCACCATACTCGTGCCTGTGGCGTAACGTGTAACTTGAATACTCTGCGTCTTTGCTGTTCTTGCCATATCCTTGCAAGCCATGAGGGTATCGGGCATGGTCACTACTCATCCAAGCGGGAGGGGAATTGCGTGACGCCAGAACAAGGGCTTAAGCTTTTGCAGCACCTGGAAAATGTCAATGACGCTGCCAAAAACATAGACGCCTTTTCGGACTGGTACCTTGTTCAGAACCGAACATCTGGCAAGCTTGAATGGCAAGCAGCTTTGCGTATCAATGGCCAGCTTGGTGGTGGGGTTGCGGCCAGGTTGGCAACACCAGCGGATGTTTGGGACAGGGACGTTTACGGACAGATCGAACTAAAGTTGCCCTTCATGCCGCGTGCCGCAAGATTAAATCCAGTTGAGTGGCGCCCTCGGAGGCCTCACAGCAATCCGGCCACCGCGCCAAAGGATTATGCGTTGATGACATATTTTGACCGCTGGCATCCTTTTGATTTGAACCGGGAGCAAACTCCGCTTGTATTCTTGCAGGAGGCTGTAGGTGTGGCTGCGCCACTGCCAGATGGAATTGAAAGTTTTTCAGACTATCTTCATTTCTGTGCTATCGTATGGAAGTGTCCTGACATTGAAAAGGTGCCTCCTCCGCCATGGTCTCCCAGCTTGGTGTAAAGAACGTAAGCTTGCAAAAGATTGCCGACGAAGTCGCGCGATCGCTTTCCTACGCGAGCGTTGAAGGTTATTCTGCGTTCGTCACTACGGCGGTCACCTACCCGAATGGCTCCCATGCTGTGGTGCGGTTGGATGAGAATGGTGATAGCTTTTTTGTGTCGGATGATGGCTATGCAAGCATGAATTGTGACATGCTCGGCGGTGCCAGTCAGTTTCAACGTATCGCGGTTGACGTGGCGAGACGATTCGGCGTCAGCTACGATCAGCGGTCATTCTTCATACTGAAAGCCAGTAGGCAACAATTGCCTGCGGCTGTCGCTTTGATTGCAAATGTTTCCGCCGTAGCTGTTGAACGGACCCTTTTCGCGCTTGACCGCCTGCGTGTGAGAGAATCGAGGGAGCTGTTTGTTCAGCAGATCCTAAACGCCTTTGGGGCTAAAGCTACTTTTGATGTCGAATATAGAGGTTCCACAAAAGCTTGGAACGTAGACGCTGTAGTCACGGATAATTCCAACGTGGTCGCCATATTTGAGTTTGTGACCCCGGCTCCGTCTTCGGTTGCGTTCGCCCATATGAAAGTTGGCGATATTTCTTCTATGGTTGAGCGTCCGCGAACGGCGATAGTCTTGTCGGACTATGATAAAACCGACGCGTCGTTACGTCAAATCCTGTCATCATCTGCAGATTTGGTGATGCCCGCCAACAGCGAACTAGATGCATATCGGGCTGCGGCCTAATCGCGCGCCGTCTCTGCTTGGTTGCTTCGTTCTCACTGAGCGTCGGCTCATTCACAGATCCATCAACTCGCGCCACTGCTTTAAATCCACTTTGCTAAGCGCCTACATCATGACCGACTGCAGGTCACCCCGCAGCCGGCTCTAGTTGATTTCAGCCCTTCGAAAACACGTAATCCGTCTCCTGGCGCAGCACCTCGCCGGGGCGCAGGATCGCATTCGGGAATCCCGCGTGATTGATCGCGTCGGGCCAGACCTGCGTTTCCATGCAGAAACCGGCAAAGGCGCCATAAGCGCGACCGTCCAGGCCGGGGACGGCAGGGGCAACCTTGCCGCCGGCATAAAACTGCACTCCCGGCTCCGTCGTCAGGATCTCCATCGTCACGCCGGATTGCGGGCTGCGCGCCCTGGCGACGCTGCGCTTTTCCACCCGCTTGTCGGAAAAGCAGAAATTGTGGTCGTAGCCAATCTGCTGTCCGTCGCGTTCGCGGCGGATCGGCCGCATCGCGCGGAAGTCGAAGGCGGTGCCGTCGACGGGGCTGATCTCGCCGGTCGGGATGAGGGCGGCGTCGACGGGTGTATAGTGGTCGGCAGCCATCATCAGCTCGTGGTCCAGGATGTCCGGGCTGCCGTCGAGATTGAAATAGGCGTGATGGCAGACATTGGCGATGGTCGGCTTGTCGGTCACGGTTTCGTAAAGCGCGGAAAACACGCCGCCTTCCTTCAGTGTGAAGGTCGCCCGGATGCGCACGGTGCCCGGATAGCCGGCGCGGCCATCGGGATCGACCACCTCCATCACGACGCTTGCGGCATCCTGTTCAAGGATCGTCCAGAGCTGCCGCCCCATGCCGTCGGAGCCGCCATGCAGGTGGGAGACGCCGCGCTCGTTGAGCTCAAGCTGATAGTCCACGCCATCGAGCGTGAAGCGGCCCTTGCCGATGCGGTTTGCGCAGCGCCCGGGCGTCGCGCCGAAATAGGGGGAGTGGTTCAGGTAGCTGTCGAGATCCTCGAAACCGAGAATGAGCGGCGCATCATGGCCTTCAAGCCTCAGATCCTGCAGAACCGCCCCGAAGGTGATGATCGAAGCCGTGAGGCCGCCGCCGGTCAGCACGACCTTTTCCACTTGTTCTCCCGTCGGCAGCGTGCCGAAGACGTCTCTCATCATGATGCTCTTGTCCTCACCTTTGTCTTTGTAATCAGCGCGAAAGTTCGCGCGCGGCCTGTTCCAGCCCACCCAGCGTCAGCGGATACATGCGATCGCCGATCAGGCGGCGAATCAATCCGACCGACATCGTAGTGTCCCATTGCCGCTCCGCCAGCGGGTTGATCCAGAGATGCCGGCGAAAGTGCCCGGTCAGGCGGTCGAGCCAGGCAGCCCCGCTTTCCGTGTTCCAGTGCTCCACCGATCCACCCGGATGGGTGATTTCGTAGGGGCTCATGGCTGCATCGCCGACGAAGATCAGCCGGTAGTCCGGGCCGAAGGTGCGGATGATGTCTTCGGTCGGGACCGTATCCACGTGGCGGCGCTGATTGTCCTTCCACACCCGCTCATAGGGACAGTTGTGGAAGTAGAAATACTGCATGTGCCGAAATTCGGACCGCGCGGCGGAGAACAGTTCCTCGACGGTCCGGACATGGTCGTCCATCGAGCCGCCGATATCGAAGAACATCAGAAGCTTCACCGCGTTGCGCCGCTCGGGTCTCGTCTTTACGTCGAGATAGCCGTGTTCGGCGGTGGAGCGGATCGTGCCGCCAAGGTCGAATTCCTCGGCCGATCCTTCGCGCACGAAGCGACGCAGGCGTCGCAGCGCCACCTTGATGTTGCGCGTGCCAAGCTCCACCCGGTCGTCGAGATTGCGAAATTCCCTGTTGTCCCAGACCTTCACGGCCCGGCGGTGCCGGCTTTCATCCTGGCCGATGCGCACGCCCTTGGGGTTGTAGCCATAGGCGCCAAACGGCGATGTGCCGGCCGTGCCGATCCACTTGTTGCCGCCCTGATGGCGCTTCTTCTGTTCGGCAAGCCGCTCTTTAAGCGTTTCCATCAGCTTGTCGAAACCGCCGAGCGCCTCGATCAGTGTCTTGTCCTCGTCGGAGAGATGCTTTTCCGTGAGCCTGCGCAGCCAGTCCTCAGGGATTGCCTGGCGGTCGACACCATCAGCGGCCTTCTCGCTCAGCACGCCGCCGAAGATCTCGGAAAACACCCGGTCGAAGCGGTCGATGAAGCGCTCGTCCTTCACCAGGGTGGTGCGGGCGAGATAATAGAAACCTTCAGGGTCGAAATCGACCAGCCCTGCCTCCAGACCCTCGAGCAGGGCAAGGTATTCCCGCAGCGTCACGGGGATCTTTTCGTCTCTAAGGCGGAGGAAGAAGGGCAGAAACATCTGTTATGACGCCGTCGGGAAAACGTTGGGGCGCACTCTCTCACAGAGCGGCCCCGATGTCCCAGCGAAATGCATCCGGGCTCGCCCGGCCGTCAGAGATCCTTGCCAATCTCGTTCAGATCATAGGGCGTCATCTGGTAGATCTCGTTGATCCAGTTGCCGAACAGCAGATGCGCATGGCCGCGCCAGCGGTTGAGCGGCGTCAGCGTGTCGTCGTTGTGCGGGAAGTAGTTGTGCGGCAGCTTGATCGGGATGCCGGCATTCTTGTCGCGGAAATACTCGTCGCCCAGCGAGGTCGAGTCGTATTCGACGTGATTGAACATGTAGAGCCGGTTCGCCCGCTTTTCCTGCACCAGGCAGACACCCATCTCGTCGCTCTCGAGCAGGATCTTCAGATCCGGCACCTTTTCGATATCGGCCCGGCGGACCTCGGTCCAGCGCGATACCGGCACCTGGAAGTCATCGGAGAAGCCGTTGAGATAAACGGAGGATGGAGCGAGGTTCCGGTGGCGGTAAACCCCGAAGGCCTTCTCCTTCAGCGGGTGCTTCGGCACACCGTGGAAGTGGTAGATCGCCGCCATGCCGCCCCAGCAGACATTCATGGTCGAATGAACATTGGTTTCGGTCCAGTTCAGAATTTCCTGCAGTTCCGGCCAGTAGTTCACCTCTTCGAAGGGCAGCGTCTCCACGGGTGCGCCGGTGATGATGAAACCGTCGAACTTCCGGTCCTTCACCTCATCCCAGGTCTGGTAGAAGGACAGGAGATGCTCCTCCGGCGTGTTCTTCGCCTTGTGGCCGCCGACGCGCACCAGCGTCAGCTCGACCTGCAGCGGCGAAGCGCCGATCAGCCGGGCAAACTGGACCTCGGTCTTGATCTTGTTCGGCATGAGGTTGAGCAGGCCGATCTGCAGCGGGCGAATGTCCTGGCGCACGGCCATGGTTTCGGTCATGACCCGCACGCCCTCATTGACGAGGGTTTCAAAGGCGGGCAGCGTATCGGGGATCCTGATCGGCATCTTACTCTCGAACTTTCCCTGTCACGGCGGTCGTCAGACCGCGGAAACAAAAATACCGGCAGCTTGAACAGATCGCCACCGGTCCTTGGAAAGTCTGATAACTCGCCTCGGCCCTTTAGCGACTTATTTTACGTGGCTGCAAGCCGGCCGGCCAAATCACCACGGAACCGCATTCTATGTACGCCTGTCGCCCTCGCGAATCAATGGGCAGCCTAACGCCCCTCGCGTCGCGCGATGAAGGCCAGCCGTTCGAAGAGGTGCACGTCCTGCTCGTTCTTCAGGAGCGCGCCGTGCAGTTTCGGCAGCGCGTTCTTCACATCGCCGCGCAGCTCGGCCGGATCGATGTCCTCGGCGACGAGAAGCCGGATCCAGTCCAGTGCTTCCGACGTTGACGGCTTCTTCTTCAGGCCCGGCGTTTCCCGGATCTCGTAGAACTGTGTCAGCGCATTGCGGAGAAGCCCCTTCCGGATGCCGGGATAGTGAACCTCGACAATGCGCTCCAGCGTCTCTGCATCGGGAAAGCGAATGTAGTGGAAGAAGCAGCGGCGCAGAAAGGCGTCCGGCAGCTCCTTCTCGTTGTTGGAGGTGATGATGACGATCGGCCGAACGCGGGCCTTCACCGTCTCGCCCGTTTCGTAGACGTGGAACTCCATGCGGTCGAGTTCCTGCAGCAGGTCGTTCGGAAATTCGATATCGGCCTTGTCGATCTCGTCGATCAGCAATACCGTTTTCTTCTCCGCCGCAAAGGCCTGCCACAGCTTGCCGCGCCGGATGTAGTTCTGCACGTCATTCACCCGGGCGTCGCCGAGCTGGCTGTCACGCAGGCGCGACACGGCATCGTATTCGTAAAGCCCCTGCTGTGCCTTGGTGGTCGACTTGATGCTCCATTCGAGCATGTCGAGACCGAGTGCTGCTGCCACCTGCCGGGCCAGTTCCGTCTTGCCTGTGCCGGGTTCGCCCTTGACCAGCAGTGGCCGTTCCAGCCGGATGGCGGCGTTTACCGCGATCATCAGGTCCTTGTCGGCAATGTAGTCGGCGGTTCCGGTGAACTGCATCTTGCACTCCAAAAGCGTGCGGCAAACCTAGTGACAGGTTTCGCAACAGGCAAGGCTCGCATAGGAGACGGGATTGATAACGCGGAAGCGCTTTCCCTTCTGCTTCAAGATGCGCTAAGGGCTTGCCATGACCATTTCTTCCTTCACCATCCTGCTCGGCGGATCGCTAGTCGTGACCGAGCGACTCAAGGCTTTGACCGCAGATAGCCGCGTGATTGCAGCGGATGGCGGCATGCGCCATGCCGCAGTGCTCGATGTCACGCCCGAGCTCTGGGTTGGCGATTTCGACAGCAGCGATGCCGATCTGATCGCCCGCTATCCCGCTGTCGAACGGCGCAATTATCCGGCCACAAAGGCGGCGACCGATGGCGAGATCGCCGTGGCGGAAGCGATTGCCCGCGGCGCCACCCGGTTGATCTTTGCCGGCGCGCTTGGCGGTGGCCGGTCCGATCACGTCGTGCAGCATTATCTCAATGCGCTCGGCCTCGTCGAAGACGGTTTTGAGGTGGTGCTCACCTCGGGCGAGGAGGAAGCCTTTCCCTTTGTCGAAGAGAGCGAACTGGCGGTCGAGCTGCCCAAGGGCTCGCTGTTTTCCGTCCTCGGTTTCACCGAACTGACTGGCCTCACCATCAAGAATGCGCGCTATCCCTTGCGCAATTTCACGCTGCCTTTCGGCTCGTCGCGCACGATATCCAATATTGCGGAAGGGCCGGTTTCCGTCACCCTCAGCCATGGACGCGCGATCCTGCTCGCCCGCCCCTACGATCTCTCAGGAGCCTGAAGCCTTGGCGCCGCCCATTCTCAAACTCGACGACATCAAGCTCTCCTTTGGCGGTACGCCGCTGCTCGACGGGGCCGGCCTGCAGGTCGAGCCCGGCGACCGCATCTGCCTGGTCGGCCGCAACGGTTCGGGCAAGTCGACGCTGATGAAGATCGCGGCCGGTCTCGTCGAGGCGCAGTCGGGCGAGGTCTTCCGTCATCCGTCCTCGACGATCCGCTATCTGGAGCAGGCACCGGATTTCGACGGCTATGCCACCGTCCAGGCCTATGCCGAAGCCGGTCTCGGGCCGGGCGATGATCCCTATCGCGTCACCTATCTGCTGTCCCATCTTGGCCTCTCCGGCCAGGAAGATCCGAAGCAGCTTTCCGGCGGCGAAGCCCGTCGTGCGGCCCTTGCCCGCGTGCTGGCGCCCGAACCCGACATCCTGATGCTCGACGAGCCGACCAACCATCTCGACCTGCCGACGATCGAATGGCTGGAAGGCGAGCTTTCCAAGACGCGTAGCGCGCTGGTTCTGATCAGCCACGACCGTCGATTTCTGGAAAAGATCTCGACCGCCACCGTCTGGCTCGATCGCGGCCTGTCGCGGCGCCTCAATCGCGGTTTCGCCCATTTCGAGGAATGGCGCGACCAGGTGCTGGAAGAGGAAGAGATCGAGCAGCACAAGCTCGGTCGCCAGATTGAGCGCGAGGAACACTGGTTGCGCTATGGCGTGACCGCGCGGCGCAAGCGCAACATGCGCCGCCTTGGCAATCTGCAGGATCTGCGCGCCCAGTATCGCGGCCACAAAGGGCCAACCGGCACGATTTCCGCTGCCATCACCGAAGGCAAGGAAAGCGGCAAGCTGGTTATCGAGGCCGACAAGATCGTCAAGACCTATGGCGACCGGCCGATCGTCGCGCCGTTTTCGATCCGCGTCCATCGCGGCGATTGCATCGGTCTGATCGGGCCGAACGGGGCCGGCAAGACCACGCTCCTGAAGATGCTGACCGGTCAGCTCGAACCCGATCAGGGCATCGTCAAGCTCGGCACCAATCTGGAGATCGCGGTGCTCGACCAGAAGCGCGAGGACCTCAACCCGGATGATTCGCTCGCGCATTACCTGACTGATGGACGCGGCGAGAACCTGCTCGTCAACGGCGAGCAGAAGCATGTCACCGGCTACATGAAGGACTTCCTCTTCGCGCCGGAGCAGGCCCGCACGCCGATCCGCAATCTTTCCGGCGGCGAGCGCGCACGCCTGATCCTTGCCCGGATCATGGCGAAGCCGTCCAACCTTCTGATCCTCGACGAACCGACCAACGACCTCGACATCGAGACGCTCGATCTTCTGCAGGAAATCGTTGCCGGCTATTCCGGCACGGTCATTCTCGTCAGCCATGATCGTGACTTCCTCGATCGCACAGTGACCTCGACAATCGCGCCGGCCAATCCGGATGCGCCGGATGGGCGCTGGATCGAATATGCCGGTGGCTATTCCGACATGCTTGCCCAGCGCAAGGGCGTCGAGGACGAGCGAAAGCGGGTCGAAAAGGCCGAGCGCGCCAGGGCGCAGGAAGCCGCAGGGCCGAAGTCTTCCGATGGCGCCTCGAAGGGCAAGGGCAAGCTCTCCTTCAAGCAGAAGTTCGCACTCGAGAACCTGCCGAAGGAGATGGAAAAGGCCGAGAAGGAAATCGCTGCCCGCGAGGCAAAGATGGCCGATCCGAACCTCTTCACCAAGGATCCTGCCACCTTCAACAAGCTGGCCGCCGAGATGGAAAAGCTGCGGGCGGAGATCACCCGCATGGAAGAGAAATGGCTGGAACTCGAAATGTTGCGCGAGGAGCTGGAGGGCTGAGGCACTTGCCTTGCTTGCCAGTCCTCAAGTCGGGCCTCAAGCTGTCATCCCTTCCGCTCAGAAGAAGCTGAAGGCGATCAGCACCGCCCACAGCAGCGTTAAGAGGACGAAGCCGGGTCCGTTCTGGGGTGTCGATACGGCCCACCGACTTTTTTGTTTGCTGTCGTAAAGGTCATATCTGGTCCAGATCAGCAGGGTGCCGACTAGCCAGAGGACAAAGAGCCACCCGCTCATTCCTCCTCCTGCGGCGCGACGGCCTCGTCTCTTTTCGATGCGCCGGTGGTGGTCTTCTCCAGATGCAGGATCCTCGCACCGGTTGCTTCGGCAAAGGCCATGGAGTGGCCGAGATAGATCAGCGTCGTCTCGGGCAGTCCCTTGAGAAGATCAGCGAGTCGCGCTTCGGTGTCGGCCTCCAAGCCTTCCAGGACATCATTCATGACCAGCCAGCGTGGTTTGCGCAGCAGAATGCCGGCAAAGGCCAGTGCCATCTGCTGGTCCTTGTCCAGGATCCGGTCCCAGCGCGCCCTGCGGTCCAACTCTGTTGCGAATTCTCCAAGACCCACCTTCTCCAGCGCCTGCGCCATGGCCGCATCGGAAAATTCGGCGGAGGAGGCCGGATAGGCCAGCAGGCTGCGAAGGCGGCCCTCCGGCAGATAGCCCATCTGCGGCAAGAAGATGATGTCAGCGTCGACCGGAAGGGCAATCCGGCCTTCGCCGAACGGCCACAGGCCCGCCATGGCATTGAAGAGCAGCGCGCGGTTCACCCCCTGGTCGCCATTGATCATCACAGCCTCGCCAGGTGCAATCACCACTGTCGCTTCCCGGAGACGAAAGCCACTGTCGCAGGCCTCGCCATTCACCCTGTCGCAGATTTCAAGATTTTCCAGCCGCAGACAGCCATCAGCAGAATGGTGGCATTGAACAGGCCGATCGAAAGCGATGTCGTCATCTCTGCCAGCTTGCGCGCATCCTCATGCAGGCGCTGATCCGGATTTACGCCAAGCGTGCTGAAGAGCGAAAGCCTGTAGGCACGGGCGCCGGTCAGCCATTGGTCCACGACATCGCGCGACAGGCCCTCGCGCATGCAGAGCGAGGTCATGTGATTGAGCCAGGATTGAACGACATTGAGCACAAGCAGGCCGCCGGCGATCAGCGCGAATCTCTGCAACTCATCGATAAAGGCGGTAAGGTCGCGGCGTTCCAGTGCGTTGTAGAAGGGTGCGTTCCACTGGTTCAGCAAGACCGTTCCATAAACCGTGGCAAGGATGACCGCCACCAGAGCGCCGGCAAAGGTCAGAACGCGGTTGCGCATATGCGAGCGCCAGAAACTATCGAATGCAATGCGCAATTGACGTCGAAAGCTTGCTTCGACCGCTGCAACGACGCGGTCTGTCTCGCTGTTCATCGTCGAGTGAAAAGGTACCATGCGCGAATTCCCGGATTTGATGCTCTCTAGCATGGCGGTCTTGCCAAAATGCTGACGGCTGGTCGTTTCGGCCAACATTGCGCTATCTTGCACTTGCCATCCTGCCGCGCTATTTCCTTCTCTGCTCTAACGGGGTGCCCCTGTCCATGCGGACCGGTGGCTGAGAGGCGTCAATGCCAACCCGCGGAACCTGATCCGGTTAACACCGGCGGAGGGATTAGACGCGACGATATCAGGCGCCCTATCCCGACAACATGATTTTTGAAGGAGGAGGGCGCGATGCGACCTGAGATCACATCCCTATTGCTGCGCGGACTTGTCGCCGCCGGCGTCGCTGTCTGCAGCGGTTCGGCAGCGTTTGCACAACAGAAGACCCTGACGGTCTATACGTATGAAAGCTTCGTTTCCGAATGGGGGCCGGGTCCCAAGGTGAAGGAAGCCTTCGAAAAGACCTGCGGCTGCACCGTCAACTTCGTCGGCGTCGCCGATGGCGTGGCGCTGCTCACCCGATTGAAGCTCGAGGGTGAGACGTCGAAAGCCGACGTGGTGCTGGGGCTCGATACCAATCTTGTCGCCGAAGCCAAGGAAACGGGTCTGTTCGAACCGCATGGTCTTGATACGGCTGCCCTGACGCTGCCGGGCGACGGCTTCAAGGACGATACCTTCATCCCCTATGACTATGGCCATTTCGCCGTGATCTACGACAGCGAGACCGTCAAGACGCCGCCTAAGAGCCTGAAGGAACTGGTCGAGGGCGATCCGGCGGAAAAGATCGTGATCCAGGATCCGCGTACCTCTACGCCCGGTCTCGGTCTCATCCTCTGGGTCAAGGCCGTCTATGGCGACGAGGCGCCGGCTGCCTGGGCCAAGCTGAAGAACCGGGTGCTGACCGTCACGCCCGGCTGGTCGGAGGCCTATGGCCTGTTCACCAAGGGAGAGGCGCCGATGGTGCTCTCCTACACCACCTCTTCCGCCTATCACATGGTGGCGGAAAACACTGATCGGTATCAGGCAGCCGCCTTCTCGGAAGGCCACTATATCCAGATCGAGGTTGCCGGCCTTCTGAAAAAGGCACCCGAGAAGGATCTGGCGCGTCAGTTCCTGGCCTTCACGCTGACGCCGGCCTTCCAGGATACCATCCCGACCAACAACTGGATGATGCCGGCTTCCCCGACCACCGATCCGCTGCCGGACGCTTTCGGCAAACTGGTCAAGCCGGAAGTCACTTTCTTGAAGTCGCCGGAGGAGGTCGCCGAAAACCGCCAGGCCTGGATCGATGAATGGCTGAAGGCCATGACGTTGAACTAAGTCTTGATGGTGCGTCCCCTGCATCAGTCCTGGTCCAGGAGGCTGCCGGCTTTGGCCGGCGGCCTTGTCGTTCTCGGGCTGATTGCAGCTTTTGTCGGAACGGCGCTGGTCAGCCTCGTGGCGGGACAAGACGGCGCGGGCGTCCTTTCGGTAATTGCCGATCCGGTCAACCTCGCGCTTTTGCGCTTCACCCTCTGGCAGGCTTTCCTCTCGACGCTTCTGTCTGTCGGCTGTGCCGTCTTCGTTGCCATTGCGCTGGCGCGCCAGCCTTCCTTTCCGGGCAGGCGGTGGTTGATCCGGTTGATGGCGGTACCGATGGGCCTGCCGGCCCTGATCGGTGCGCTCGGGCTTCTTGGAATTTTCGGCCGGCAGGGGCTCGTCAATCAGGGGCTCGCTTTCCTTGGTCTTTCTGCCCCCGTCTCGATCTATGGCCTCACCGGTATTCTGATCGCGCATGTCTTCTTCAACCTGCCGCTGGCAACCCGCCTTCTGATCTCGGCGCTGGAGCGCGTGCCGGCCGAACAGTGGCGGATGGCCGCAAGCCTCGGGTTTTCGCCGCTCTCCAGCTTCCGCTTCATCGAATGGCCGGCGCTGATGCGTGTTATCCCGGGAGCAGCCGGGCTTGTCTTCATGCTCTGCGCCACCAGCTTCACCCTGGTGCTTGTCTTCGGCGGCGGGCCTGCGGCGACCACGCTGGAGGTCGCAATCTATCAGGCGTTGCGGTTCAGTTTCGATCCGGCGCGCGCCGTCACGCTGGCAAGCATGCAGCTTGTCTTGACCGGCATCGTTCTGATGGCGCTTGCGCTTTTGCCTGGCGCTGAGGATAGCGGGCCGGCCACAGGGCGCCGTGTCCCGCGCTTCGACGGTCGCCATCCCGCGATGCGTGCAATCGACGGGATATTGATCCTGATGGCGGCTCTGTTTCTCATTCTGCCGCTCGCTCAGGTCGTCGTCGCGGGCCTGACGTCCGACCTTTTGGCGCTGATGGCAAAACCCGCCTTTCAGACGGCCGCTTTGACCAGCCTTACGGTCGCGCTCTGCGCCGGCATCATTGCCACCCTGTCAGCCTATGGCATTGTCGCCGCGCGCAGCCTGACGGCGTCGGGCAAGGGGGGCGGTTCCTTCGGTCCGCGCCTGTTTTCGGCAAGTCTTGCGGGTGCCTCTTCGCTCGTTCTTCTGGTGCCAACCACGGTTCTCGCCACCGGCTGGTTCCTGGTGCTGCGCCCTTATGGCGATATCCAGCGTTACGCCCCCTTTGTCGTCATCGGCATCAATGCGCTGATGGCGCTGCCCTTTGCCACGCGGGTGCTCGAACCGGCCTATCGCGACCACCGCCTGCAAACCGCACGACTGTCCGAAAGCCTTGGGCTCTCCGTGTGGCAGCGCATGCGGCTCGTCGATTGGCCGGTGCTCAGGCGCCCGTTTCTGGCGGCCCTGACCTTTGCCATGGCGCTGTCGCTGGGTGATCTCGGCGCCGTTGCCCTCTTCGGGTCGGAAAACATTTCCACGCTGCCGACCTTGATCCATGCCACCATGGGCAGCTATCGCAGCCGGGATGCCGATGGCCTGGCCCTTCTTCTCGGCGCGCTTTGTCTTCTCCTGGCGCTTTTCGGCGCACCGGCTGCAACACGCAAGGAAACGCGCCATGAGTGAAACGGCAAGTCCGGCCATTGCGTTCAAGGGTGTGCACTTGTCCCTCGGAAACAGCCGTTTCCATTTCGACTGCGCCTTCGAGCGCGGCGTCGTCACAGCCGTGGTCGGGCCGTCTGGCTCGGGCAAGTCGACGCTGCTCAATCTCGTCTCAGGCTTCGAGCAGCCGGACAGTGGCACCGTCGAAATCGATGGCGTGGATGTGTCGCGGCTGACCCCGGCCGAGAGGCCGGTTTCGCTGATCTTCCAGGACAACAATCTCTTTGCCCATCTCGATCTCTATACCAATGTCGGGCTTGGCATTCATCCGGCCCTGAAGCTGACGCAAGAGGAACGAGGTGCCATCAGCCAGGCCCTTGCGCGTGTCGGTCTTCAAGGTTTCGAGCGCCGCATGCCGGCTTCACTCTCCGGCGGGGAGCGGCAGCGAGCGGCCATTGCGCGGGCGCTCGTCCGCCACCGCCCGGTTCTACTGCTTGACGAGCCGCTGGCGGGGCTCGATCCGGCGCTCCGCAGTGCGATGCTCGAGCTGATTGCCGAGCTGCAGGCCGAAACGGCGGCGACCATGCTCCTCATCACGCATGAGCCACGCGACATAAAGCGACTTGCGAAGAACGTCGTCTTCCTGCAGAACGGGCGTGTCTTGCTGGCTGCAACCCGCGAGGAATTCTTTCGCCGCGACGATCTCGAAGCCGTGCAACAGTTCCTTGGCGAGAGCGATAGCGCGGCGATCTCGCCTTAATTTGGTCGTTCGGTGCTGCCATGCGCGAGACTGCGAAAAACGATGGTGTGAGCGGCTTGGTAGCGACCGGATGAGGCCCTATCTAGTGACTGGAGCACGGCGCGATTTCCCGTTATGGGAAGGGCGTTCGGGCTGCGGTCCGTGTCGATTCTCGCCGGACAGTCGAGCGGCGATGCGGTACCGGTGATGGGTATCCTTCAAGGTTTAAGGGGCAGGATGCAGTTTTTGAGGCGGAAAGACGTGATGACTGTCGACGGTGATCGGCAGGGCCGGCCCCTGAGGCTGGCATCGAGCGTTGCCGTCCTCGTTTCAGCGGGTCTCGTCGTCTCGTCATGCCAGTCTGTCTTCGAGCAGGCCTATGAGCCTTCGGTCGCACCCTCGCGAACCCCGCAGATAGTCGACGAGGTGCAAAAGGGCGATCCGCGTGCGCAGATGGGTGCGCGTGAGCACCCGCGCATCGTTGCCTCTTATGGCGGGGAATATTCCGATCAGAAGACCGAGCGTCTGGTGGCCCGCATCGCCGGTGCCTTGACAGCGGTATCGGAGAATCCGAACCAGTCCTATCGCATCACCATTTTGAATTCGCCCGCGATCAACGCCTTCGCGCTACCGGGCGGCTATCTCTATGTGACCCGCGGCCTGCTGGCGCTCGCCAATGATGCGTCGGAAGTGGCCGCCGTGCTCAGCCACGAGATGGCGCATGTGACCGCCAATCACGGCATCGAACGCCAGCGCCGTGAAGAGGCCGAAGTCATTGCCAGCCGCGTTGTCGCCGAAGTGCTGTCCAGCGATCTCGCCGGCAAGCAGGCGCTGGCACGCGGCAAGCTGCGCCTTGCGGCCTTCTCGCGCCAACAGGAATTGCAGGCCGATGTCATCGGCGTGCGCACGCTCGGCGAGGCCGGCTACGATCCCTATGCCGCCGGTCGTTTCCTCGACGCCATGGCAAAATACAGCCAGTTCACCTCTGTCGATCCCGATGCGGACCAGAGTCTCGACTTCTTGTCGAGCCACCCGAACGCGCCGCAGCGCGTCGATCTCGCCTTGCGCCATGCCCGCGCTTTCGGGCCCGAAGGCAGCCATGGGGAAACGGGTCGGGATTATTACCTGAACGGTATCGATGGTCTTCTCTATGGCGACAGCCCGGACGAGGGCTATGTTCGCGGCCAGACCTTCCTGCACGCCAAGCTCGGCATCCGCTTCGATGTGCCGGCCGGTTTCCAGATCGACAACAAGGTCGAGGCAGTTCTGGCCACCGGGCCGGGCGATGTTGCCGTGCGTTTTGACGGCGTTGCCGACAACAAGAAGATGTCGCTGTCCAATTACATATCCAGCGGCTGGGTCACCGGGCTCGACACCGAAAGCATTCGTTCGATCACGGTCAACGGGCTTGAAGCGGCAAGCGCCAGAGCCTCTGCCGATCGTTGGGATTTCGATATCACCGTCATTCGCATCGGTGCGCAGATCTTCCGCTTCCTCACCGCAGTGCCGAAGGGCAGTCCGCAACTCACACCCACGGCATCGCAACTGCGGTCCAGCTTCCGTCGCATCACGCCGCAGGAAGCTTTGGAGTTGAAGCCGCTGCGGGTGCGCGTCGTTACTGTCGGACCGAGCGATAATATCGGCACCATGGCCGCACGCATGATGGGCACAGACCGCAAGCTCGAACTCTTCCGGCTGATCAACGCGCTCACGCCAACCTCAAGCGTCGCACCCGGCATGCGCGTCAAGATCATCACCGAATAGGCAGGCCAGCCGCCCTTGGTGCGGCCGTGGCCGTCATCAGGCTCAACCGCGCGCCTGGAGCGGACGGTCGAAGTGTTGGTTGGATTCCTGCCAGCACCGCACGATATCCCGTCCCGCTGCCTTGGCATTGTAGAGCGCCTGGTCCGCGCGGCCAATGAACTGGGCCGAGGTCAGCAACCGGTCAGCCGATCCGCACAGCGTGGTGACACCTATGCTTGCTGTAACCACACCCTTTTCGCTGCCCATATGCGGTATCGACAAGTCACGGATGCGCTGGCGCAAATCATGGGCGATGCGGATGGCTTCCTCTTCGGTGGTATTGGGCAGGACAACGGCCAGTTCTTCGCCGCCATATCGCGCGGATCTGGCGCCGGGACGGCGCGCAACAGCACGAAGCACCTCCGCAACTTGCCTGAGGCACTGATCTCCGGATGTGTGGCCGTAAGTGTCGTTATAGGCCTTGAAGCGATCGACATCGATCAGAACAAGGCTGAGGCGAAGATCAGCGGCCTGTGCCCGCTCCAATTCCGTTGCAAGGGTCGCATCGAACGCGCGTCGATTGAGAAGTTCGGTCAGGCTGTCGGTCATCGCCATTTCAGACAGGCGCTGGTTCAGCTCACGAAGCTCCTGTTCATCCTGCTTTGCCCGCGTCACGTCGGAGCAAACCACGAGGCAACCGCCATCGTCGAGCGGCGTGGTGCGCGATTCGACCCAGCGCCCATCATAGATGGGAAACTCGACCGTCCCGGAAAGCTTCAGTCTCGACATGGCGCTATCGATGAACGCCGTGGCTTGCTCCGGCGGGATGCCCGTCAATTCGCCACGGGCCATGGCCGTCTCCAAAATCTGGCGCGCCGGCATGCCCGGAACCCGCACATCCGCAGTGAGGGGAAACATCGAGCGATATTGCTCGTTGCAGAACACCACATTGAGGTTGGCATCGAACATGATCAATCCGTCTGCCATGTTGGATAGCGCGGCCTTGATGCGTTTTTCGCTTTCCAGCAAGGCACGCTGCAGCCGCCTCTTTTCCGTGAGATCGCGATTGTGCGTGATCAGACCGAGGAATTGGCCGTCCGGATCGTGCAGAGGCGCCTTGAGCGTGGAAAGATCGATCGCAGTGCCGTCGTCCCAGGTGATCTTCTGTTCGACCAGTCTTGCGGTTCCCGCGGCCAAGATCTGCTGCTCGTCGGCTTGGAACGCGCTGGCAATGTCGGGCGGGTAGAAGTCAAAATCCGTTTTGCCGATCAGATCTCCTGCGGAACTGACCCGCATCAGCTTGGCCGTCGCCTGGTTGGCGAGGACAAACCGTCCGTCCTCATCCTTGACGTTCAGACTCTCCGGCAGCGACTGGATGACCGCCTCGTAGGTCTTGAGCGTACGCCCGATGTCGCGCCGTCTCAGTTCGGCCTGAACGGACAGGGAGGCAAAGTAGGTGGTTATAAAGATCGTGCCTGCCCAGATGGCCATCTGATGACGCAGAGCGTCAATGGTGTCATGCTCCGGCATGATCGAGATGATCAGAAGGTCGAAGACTGTCACGAGAACCGAAAAGCCGAAAATGGCGCCAAACGGGAAGCGGTCTCGTAGCCTCAGCATACCGCAGACCGCTCCGAGCACGGCAAAGCCCAGGATTGTCGAAAATCCCGGAATTGCACCTTGTCCCCCAATCCACAGCCGGTAAGCGCCGGCCATCGCGCTGGCCACGAGTGCGCCCGGCCATCCACCGGCAAAGCCCGCAATGGCAATGGGGATGGTGCGAAGATCGATCTGGATTCCGGGCGCGGCTTCGATCGGCCGCGTCATAACGAGCAAGGCGGCAAGACCAAAAAACGCCCCGAGTTTCAGCTGTTCGCGCCGGTCGCTGACCGTCTTGCCTTGGGGCAAATTGGTCCAGGCCAGGATAACGAAGAGAATGACGGCGCAATTGGCCAGCACATGATTCCAAAGCGCGTGCACGTTATTTCCTTACACGAAACGATCGAGAACGCAGTTTAATGAGCTCTTATAAAGCAACCCTTACACGAAGAGGGTGAAAAATCCTTCACGTATTATGCTAGGTTTAACGGCCCACCCTCTCTTCGCTGTTCCGATATGGGGCGTTACCAGGACCTCAGTCGGGAAAGTTCCGTTGCCAGACGGCCGCGAGATCCGGTTCTTCGTCGGCCTTAAGCGCAATGGACATCAGCTTTGGGCAGTGTGCCGCCATCCAGTCGCGACCCGGCTGCCAACGGCTCATTGCACAGACGCAAATGTCCAGAGCTGAGAATTGCTCTCCGAGCGCCCAGGGTGAAGGCTGAACCTGGGTTTCCCACTGCTGCCACAGCAGCTTTCTGCGGGCCATGACCCGATCTTTCAGCTCCTCCGGGGCACTCGGAGCCCAGCGCTCGGGATAGTCCGCATAGGTGAATGTCGCGTAGACAGCAGCCACAAGCCAGACAAGTCGGTGCAGAAAGGCAGGGCGCTTCGGATCGTCGATAGCGGGGGCAAGGCCGGCATCGGGATGTGTTTCCGCCAGATAAAACAGGATGGCAGCGCTTTCGGTCATCGTTGCACCGTCTGGCAGAACCAGAACCGGCACCTGAGCGAGAGGATTGACCGCGAGAAGGCGGTCGCGTACCGCTCCCGGCTGGTCGAAACCCTCAACGTTTTCAAAGGTGAAGTCCAAGTCTGCCTGGACGAGAGCCGCCTCGACAAGAACCGAGCCCCAACCCGGAGCGCCGTACAGGCGATAGTGTTCAGTGTCGCTGGCCACAGTTATCCTCGATGTCTCAACCGGTTGCGTTGTAACCGGAAAACAACCCAGGAGGAACTGTTAAAATTCTGAGGTGGCGAGACCTATGCCATCTCGAGACGCAGGGTGTTCGGTGCCTTTTCGGTCAAGGCGAGCTTCAGTTTTTCGAGCGCCCGGGTTTCGATCTGTCGCACGCGTTCCTTCGAGATCCCAAGCTCAACACCGAGTTCTTCGAGCGTCGCGCCGTCTTCCGTCAGGCGACGGGCGTGGATGATCCGGCTCTCCCGGTCGTTCAGCCGGTTCATGGCATCGCGCAGCCAGCCAGTCCAGCGCTCGCCATCGATGATCGACGAGACCTGCTCGTCCGGCAGGGCCTCGTTGCTCTCCAGCATGTCGAGTTGCTCCGTACCTTCGCCGTTGCGGCCCGCAACCGGCGTCTGCAGTGACGCATCGTTGCCGGAGAGGCGGGCATCCATCGACTGCACATCGGCAAGGCTGACGCCCAGGGCGGTTGCAATTTCCTGGTGGATCGCCTGATCGGACAGGCGATTGTCGCCCTGTGCAAGCTTTGCACGCAAGCGACGCAGATTGAAGAACAGCGCCTTCTGGCTGGAACTAGTGCCGCCGCGGACGATCGACCAGTTGCGCAGGATGTAATCCTGCATCGATGCGCGGATCCACCAGCCGGCATAAGTGGAGAAGCGGACTTCGCGGCCGGGATCGAAGCGGGCAGCGGCTTCGAGCAGGCCGATATAGCCTTCCTGAATCAGGTCATTCAGGGGCAGGCCGAAGCCACGAAACTTGGAGGCCATGGCAATGACGAGGCGCATATGCGCCTGGGCGATGCGATTGCGCGCGCCCTGATCGTCGTTCTCCTTCCAGCGGATAGCTAGATCAAGCTCTTCCTGGCGTTCCAGATAGGGCTGTGCCATCGCGTATCGGATGATGTGTCGGTCGGCGGACATGGCTTTCATCGGAATCTCTCCTGGTCGGGGTGGATCGCGTGTCGACGGGCCCTATATCCGTCAAGTCCAGTCTCAACGGGCGAGCGCGCATCCGGTTCCACCGGATTGTGCCTGGGTTGCCTTTTGTTCCATTTCCTCGTCATTTTGTTTCAGTCTACGTTGCCTGGAGCCTATTGGATTATCCGCTTCTTCTAAAAGGCTTGCGCGTCACGAAGACGTGACCGTGCACGGCATGGCTCCAGCACAGAAAAACGGCGCGGGTTGCCCCACGCCGTTTCTAGCTTTTCCGATGGATCAAGCGGCCCGCTTGGCCGCCATCATGTCACGCGGAAAGCGCCTTGAACTCGGCCAGAATGGCGTCGCCCATCTCGGTCGTGCCGACCTGGCGGCAGCCTTCGGCCATGATGTCGCCGGTGCGAATGCCCTTGTCGAGCACATTGGCGATCGCCTTTTCGAGACGATCGGCCTCGGTGACCATGTTGAAGGAGTATCTGAGGCACATGGCGAAGGAGGCGATCATGGCGATCGGGTTGGCAATGCCCTTGCCGGCGATGTCAGGCGCCGAGCCGTGCACGGGCTCGTAGAGCGCCTTGCGCTTGCCGGTCTTGCCATCGGGCGCACCCAGCGACGCCGATGGCAGCATGCCGAGCGAACCGGTCAGCATGGCTGCAACGTCCGAAAGCATGTCGCCGAAGAGGTTGTCGGTGACGATGACGTCGAACTGCTTCGGCGCCCGGACGAGCTGCATGCCGCCGGCATCGGCCAGCATGTGTTCGAGCGTCACGTCGGAGAACTTTTCCTTGTGGGTCGCGGTCACGACCTGGTTCCACAAGACGCCCGACTTCATCACGTTGCGCTTTTCCATCGAGCAGACGCGGTTGCCCCGGGTGCGGGCGAGTTCGAAGGCGACGGATGCGATGCGCTCGATTTCGTAGGTGTCGTAAACCTGCGTATCGATGGCGCGCTTCTGGCCGTTGCCGAGATCGGTGATCGTCTTCGGCTCGCCGAAATACACGCCGCCCGTCAGTTCGCGCACGATCAGGATATCGAGGCCTTCGACCAGCTCCGGCTTCAGCGAGGAGGCATTGGCAAGCGCCGGATAGCAGATCGCAGGGCGCAGATTGGCGAAGAGTTCGAGATCCTTGCGCAGGCGCAGGAGGCCGGCTTCCGGGCGCACTTCATACGGCACGTCATCCCATTTCGGACCGCCAACGGCGCCGAAGAGGACGGCGTCTGCGGAAAGCGCCTTCGCCATGTCCTCTTCCGAGATCGCCGCGCCATGGGCGTCATAGGCAGAGCCGCCGACGAGACCTTCGTCGGTGACGAAGCCCGCGGCCTGTTCCTCGTTCATATAGGCGATGATCTTGCGGACCTCGGCCATGGCCTCGGGGCCGATGCCGTCGCCGGGCAAAAGGAGAAGATTGCGAGCCGTCATGGAAACCCTCCACTCAAAAAACAAGTGGCAGTGTCTTACGTGCGGGGCCAGGGCTTTTCAAGCGAGATGGGCCGGAAACGGTACGGTTTGCGGGCTTTCCGAGAGCTCGCTCACGCCCGCTCCGACATGAAAAAGCCGGGCAGGGGCCCGGCTCGATCGTCGCTGTCAGATGGTTCTGGTCAGGCCCAGGGGCGCTCGGTGGCATTCGCCTTTTCGAAGGTCGAAATGCTCGATGCCTTTTCGAGCGTCAGGCCAATATCATCGAGGCCGTTCAGCAGGCAGTGGCGCTTGAAGGCGTCGATTTCGAAGGAGATCTTGCCGCCATCCGGACCGGTGATTTCCTGGGCTTCCAGATCGACGGTCAGCACAGCGTTCGAGCCACGGCTGGCATCGTCCATCAGCTTGTCGAGATTGTCCTGGCTGACCACGATCGGCAAAATGCCGTTCTTGAAGCAGTTGTTGTAGAAGATGTCGGCGAACGAGGTCGAGATGACGCAGCGGATGCCGAAGTCGAGCAGGGCCCACGGCGCATGCTCACGCGACGAGCCGCAACCGAAATTGTCGCCGGCAACCAGGATCTGGGCATTGCGATAGGCGGGCTTGTTCAGAACGAAGTCTGCGTTTTCCGAACCGTCTTCGTTGTAACGGGCTTCGGCAAAGAGGCCGGTGCCGAGACCGGTGCGCTTGATGGTCTTCAGATAATCCTTGGGGATGATCATGTCGGTGTCGATGTTGACGACCGGAAGAGGTGCCGCAACACCGGTGAGCTTTACGAACTTGTCCATCAGTCTGCCTTCGATCTGGCTAATACGGGTCTAATCCCCTTGCCCATAGAGCAAATTCGACCGGAATTGAAGGAGAATCTGGCAAGCGCGCAAGTCTTGGCCGCGGGCGGCTGCAGCCGCAGTGCCTCACCTTTGCCCGTTGTGGGCTTTTACAGATCGATGATCGTGCCCTTGCCGTCGTTCCAGACGCGCAGGTCTTCACGCCGTTTCGCCCGGGCATAAACCGGTTGGCGCTTTGCCCGCGGCAGCAGCATCCGGACAGCCATCGTGACCGTCAGGAGGGCGCCGACGATCAGCGTCAGGGAAACCGCAAAGGCGGCGGCAATACCAACAAAGGCGAGGCCAGCGATTGCGAAAGCGGCGGAACGGAGATTCTGCATGGGCGTTATCCTTTCACCTCCCCAAGGTGAGCCTTCCCTCCCTGCTTTGCAAGGGGAGTTCACCGATTTGTCATCTTGCGCGGCGGAACAAAGCTTGCGAGAACAGCACCATGACTTTTCTGCCACATGCGTCTCGCCCCTCCTCGCGCCCGCGTCGTTCCGTGCTGACGGTGCCGGCCATCAACGAACGCGCGCTTTTCAAGGTGCAGAGCCTTGATTGCGATGCGGTGATCTTCGATCTCGAGGATTCGGTGGCGCCCGAGCGCAAGGCAGAGGCCCGCCTCCTTTTGTCGCAGTTCCTGCGGTCGGCGGATCTAGGGCAGCGGGAGCGAATCATTCGCATCAACGGCGCGGACGGCACGCATTTCCGCGATGACATGGCCATGGTGATCGCTGCGGCCCCCGATGCGGTGCTGTTGCCGAAGGTGGAGGACCCCGACGCGGTTCTCGATGCGGTGCAACTGCTGGAGGAACGTGACAGTGCCGAGGCCGTGCGGATCTGGGCCATGATCGAAACGCCGCTCGGCGTGCTCAATGCCGCAGCGATTGCAGCGACCGGTCGTACCGAAGCGGGGCGGCTCGATGCGCTGGTGGTCGGGCTCAATGACCTGCGCAAGGCAACCGGTATTCCTGCCGAGCCTGAACGGCGCTATCTCGTGCCCTATCTCATGCAGATCGTTCTTGCGGCCCGGGCCTTTGGGCTCGATGTCATCGACAGTGTGTCGAACACTTATAGCGATCTCATCACCTTCGACACGGAATGCGCACAAGGGGCTGCCATGGGCTTTGATGGCAAAATGCTCATTCACCCGGCCCAGATTGCCAGCGCCAACCGCGCCTTTGGTCCAAGTGATGACACCATCGCCGAGGCGCGATTGCTGATCGAAGCCTTTTCAGATCCTGCCAATGCGGGTCTCAACGTCATGACCATCAACGGCCGCATGGTCGAAAGGCTGCATGCGGAGGAGGCCGCACGGCTGCTCGAGCGCGTCGCCTTCTTGAAAGACCGAAAGGATCCAACCGCATGAAAGTCTATCGCTTCCTGACAGGCCCAGACGATTCCTCCTTCTGCCACCGCGTGACCGATGCACTGAACAAGGGCTGGGAACTGCACGGCTCGCCAAGCCACACTTTCAACGCCGCGGAGAACCGGCTGTATTGCGGCCAGGCGGTGGTGAAGACGGTGCACGGCAAGGACTATGATCCGAGCATGAAGCTCGGCGAGCAGTAAGGGGTGCGTCTCCTCTCCCCTTGTGGGAGAGGTTACAAAATCGAGGGCTTAGCCCGATCAGGGCTAAACCTCAGATTTTCCGTCCTCCCCCTTGTGGGGGCAGCTCGCCCACTTCGTCCCAAGATGGTTGTGGGGGAGAGGCTATCCGACGGGTTCACCTGCCATAACCGTCATGCTCTCTGCTGGCCTTGGTAGATCCTCGGGCTTGTCCCGAGGATCTACCAAGGCAGCCCCGGAAACGACGTTTCCGGCGACGGCACCTATGCATTCTTTCAAAAACCCCAAGCTGAACCGCCGGTCGGACTCCTCGTCCTCCGGGAGGTGAAAACTTGTCTCGGACGGGGCGCCAGAAGCAGCCTGTCTAAGTAGTAGTATGTGGCTCCTTCCGGCGCCCCGTTCGGCGTTTTGTCCCGCTCGCATGCGTCTCTCTGGCAGGGCGGCGACGGTCTTTGGCTTTTCTCGGTCCTCGGGTTATCCCTCGGGTTAAACCCGAGGACGAGGATGACGAGAAAAGGGCCAAAGATTGACCGGGCGTAGGGTCCGGCTTGGCAGAGTCCTCCCGAGGGAATGTCTGCGTCAGCCTGGCCGGTGGCCCGGGAGGTTCCCGCCGGATGGTGCACCATTCCGACCGGGACCCTCGCCCGGGGGATGGGATCTGTCTTTAAGACTGACCCCATCCCCGCCGTTTGTTTCGCCCCGCCGTCTGGAGTGTTCGCGACAGCGCGGGCGCCTTGTCTGTGTGCCTCTGAGGCACGCCCTTCCGATCAGGGTATCCAGGTTTTGGGGACATCCGACCCCATCACCCTCGTCCAGCCCTTCGTCAGGAGGGAGACCGTTGCAAGTGGGCCGGGGTTTTCTGCCTGCGACAGCACATCGCCCCGGCGCCGATCCCGCCTCGCCTGACATCGCATCGTCAGGTGTATCCGAGGGCGGGACAGCACCGAGTATGGGGCATGTGCGGGAGACGGGGATGATTGAAGGCGCGGGGTGTTGATTTGGCTCAAGAATTTGGGTGCGGCGTCCCCGGTTTTTGAGGTTTAAGATGCTGCCGAGGGCGGTTTCCCTCTTCTCCCCGATGGGGAGAAGGTGGCGCGCAAGCGCCGGATGAGGGGGGCGGCGCAGCCGAATTTCACCGAGCGCAGGTTCCGGTGACCCTGCCAGGGCTCTGCCATAACGCCTTGCGCTTCGTGCCCCCCTCATCTGGTCCTTCGGACCCTCTTCTCCCCGCTGGGGAGAAGGGTGAGCGCGCCGCTGCCTCGCATCTGGTGGCCCTTGCCCCTCACCCTGCCCTCTCCCCGCAGGCGGGGAGAGGGGGCGTTGTGCCGTGGGATGCGCCGTGCAGATGGAGCCCACCCGACGAAGCCTTGTGTTGGGGGTGCCGTCGCACCGTCGGAGTGTTGTGCGGGGCTGGCCGTCATGGCCTTCTCCCTGCTTGCGGGGAGAAGGTGCCCGAAGGGCGGATGAGGGGCTGAAGGGGCGCGCAATAACGCAGAGCCGGCCCCTTCGTTTCCCATCGGCAGAGAGTTGGCGCGAAAGTGCTGGATGAGGGTTTTGCCGAGGATCGTGCGTGTAGTGACCCGCTGGGGGGGCGGCGGACCATCTTCTTTTCGGAGCGGTGCCCGACGGGCGGACGAGGAAAGGGTGTTACGACGCCGATGGGTGAACCAGGCTCTCGGGGCTGAAAACGACAAAAGCCCCGAGGCGGGGCTTTTGAGAAGGGCTGCGGCAGGTGTTACTCGGCGGAATCGGCGGATTCGGCGTTGAGCTGGCCGTATTTTTCCTCGCCGATCTTGGCGAGCAGATCGAGCTGGGTTTCGAGGAAGTCGATATGGCCTTCCTCATCGATCAACAGCTGTTCGAAGAGTTTCATCGAGACGTAATCACCCGCCGCGTGACAGATGTCGCGCGAAGCCTTGTAGGCGGTGCGGGCATCGTATTCGCCGGCGAGATCGGCTTCGAGCACTTCCTTGACGTTCTGGCCGATGCGCAGCGGTGCTACGGTCTGCAGGTTCGGGTGGCCTTCCAGGAAGATGATGCGGTCGATGATCTTGTCGGCGTGCTGCATCTCTTCGATCGATTCTGCCCGCTCCTTCTTGGCGAGCTTGGTGTAACCCCAGTCATTCAGCAGGCGATAGTGCAGCCAGTACTGATTGACCGCGCCGAGCTCGAGGAAGAGGGCCTCGTTGAGCTGTTCAATGACCTTGGGATCACCCTTCATGGTTTTCGTCCTTATACGTGATTGGAATGGGCAGATGTTATCTCTCGAAATGCGATCTGTCGAGTGTCATCTTAGAAGGATTCTAAACTTCTGCTCGGGTGCAGTTCGAAAGGCTCATGCGCCGCGCGGCAGGGATTGCAGCGAGGGACGCAGCGTGCAGAAAGACGCACATCCTCGGTGCGCATGATGTTGTCGGGCGATGTTCTGGCGGATCGAACGGCGGGGTGGGAGCGGATTAGCCGGCGGCGCGGCGCGCCGTGATCATGGCCTGGCGGCGCTCGGCAAGGGCTGCCTTCTGTTCCTCGTGGAACTGCTTCAGACGCTCCATGAAATCCACGACCTTGGTTTCTTCGGTCTTGCGCGCGGCGTGGTATTCTTCGGTGGTGCGGATGATGATCTCGACCACATTGGGAAAGCAGCCGCAGCAGCGACCGCGCTTGCCCATGGCATGATAGACCTTGCCGGGCACGATCAGCTGCCAACAGTCCTGATCCAGAAGCTCGGTGATGACCGCCTGGATTTCCTTGTCCGTGATGAAATTGCAGCTGCAGACCAGCATGGTCGGGCACTCGCCAAACATGACACTCGTTGTCCCCTTTCTCGTGAACCGGACGACATTTGTCAAGAAAAATCGCATGTGCCGGCCGGGCACCTCTTCTCAGTGGAAATTGCGGCCCTTCGGCATCAGGTCAGCCATGGCGCTGCGGCGGGGATGGCCCGGCGGTGGCCCCTTGATGAGCGCCGTCGGGGCAGGTGCCGGTGCCGGCACGGTCTGCGGCGGCAATGGCGCACCCGGCATTTCGCGGGGGCGGCGCTGATCGACGCCCGGACGGCGCACTTCATCGGCATGGGCGAGACTATCGAGCCCCTTGATATCACCAAGCAGCAGGCTCAACCGAGCGCTGGCATCGACCAGGTGATCGGCCACCACATGAATGACGCCATTGGCCTTTTGCAGCCGGCCGCGGATGACCACCAGCCTTGCGCCCATGACGACGGGGCGACAGCGCTCGAAGACCTTCGGCCAGACGATGGCATTGGCCGTGCCGGTTTCATCCTCCAGCGTCATGAAGATCACGCCCTTTGCCGAGCCGGGGCGCTGGCGCACGAGGACGAGGCCCGCCAGCGTGACCTTTGCGCCATTCGGCAAGGTTTCCAGATCCACGCTCGAGCGCAGCCCCGCCCGGCGCATGGCGGTGCGCAGGAAGGACAGGGGGTGGGCCTTGAGCGAGAAGCTGAGGCTGCGGTAATCGCTCAAAACCTCCTCGCCCGGCGGCATGCGCGGCAGGGCAACTTCCGCCTCTTCCTGCAGATCCTCACCGGGAAGCGAGAGGAAGAGGGGCAGTTCTTCCAGCGCGGTGCCTGAATCGAGCGCCTGGGCGGCCCAAAGCGCATCGCGGCGATTGAGCCCGAGAGAGGAGAAGGCATCGGCATCGGCCAGCTTTTCGATGACGGCGCGGGGAAGGCGGGTGCGCAGCCAGAGATCGCGGACGGAATCATAGCCTGAACCGCGGCATTCGACGAGGCGGTTCATCTCGGTCTCCGACAGGCCCTTGATCTGGCGAAAGCCGAGGCGGACGGCGTGGCGGCTCACGATGACGGCTTTCATCGAGGCATGGCGGGACTGGATGCGATCAGGATTAAAGGCGGGCTGCCCATCTTCATTGCCTTCCAGCGTAGAATTCCAGTCGGAATGATTGATGTCTATGGGCCGGATTTCGACGCCGTGCTCGCGGGCGTCGCGCACCAGCTGGCCCGGTGCATAAAAACCCATCGGCTGGGAATTGAGGATCGCGGCGCAGAAGACATCCGGATAATAAGCCTTGAACCAGCAGGAGACATAGACGAGCAGGGCAAAGGAGGCCGCATGGCTTTCGGGAAAACCGTATTCGCCGAAACCCTCGATCTGGCTGAAGCAGCGGGCGGCGAATTCGGCATCATAGCCATTGGCCACCATGCCCTCGATCATGCGCTTCTGGAAACTCGAGACCTGGCCGGTGCGGCGGAAGGTGGCCATGGCGCGGCGCAGCCTGTCGGCCTCTCCCGGCGTGAAGCCGGCGGCGGTGATGGCGATCTGCATGGCCTGTTCCTGGAAAAGCGGCACGCCGAGCGTGCGCTCCAGCACGTGTCTGAGTTCTGGACTGGGGTAATCGATCGGCCGGCCGGCGAGATCATCCTCGCGACGCTTCAGATAGGGATGGACCATGTTGCCCTGGATCGGGCCGGGGCGGACGATCGCCACCTCAATGACCAGATCGTAGAATTTGCGCGGCTTGAGGCGCGGCAGCATGCTCATCTGGGCGCGGCTCTCGATCTGGAAGACGCCGAGCGTATCGGCGCGGCAAATCATGTCATAGACGGCATTCTGCTGGTCCTCATTGACCGAAGCGAGCGTCTCGTGGCGGTCGTAATGGATTGCGAGCAGCTTGAAGGCCTTGGCGAGGCAGGTGAGCATGCCAAGCGCAAGAACGTCGATCTTGAGGATCTTCAGCGTGTCGAGGTCGTCCTTGTTCCACTCCACCATGTAGCGGCCATCGGCGGTGTTCATGATCGGCACCACCTCGTCCAGCCGGTCTCGGGTGATGACGAAGCCGCCGACATGCTGCGAGAGGTGGCGGGGGAAGTCCTGCAGGGCCTGGGCATAATCGAGGACCCGACGCGTCGTGGGGTCGGCCAGATCAAGCCCTGCGGCCCGGGCCTGATCCTCGGTGAAATCATGCGTCCACCAGCCCCAGATGGAGCCGGCGAGCGCCGACTGCACATCGTTCGACATGCCGAAGGCCTTTGCCACCTCGCGGCCGGCCGAGCGCGAGCGATAGCTGATGACGGCGGCTGTCAGGGCGGCGTGCTCGCGCCCATAGGTGCGGTAGATGAACTGGATCACCTCCTCGCGCTTCTCGTGCTCGAAATCGACGTCGATGTCCGGCGGCTCGTCGCGCTCGGTCGAGATGAAGCGGTCGAAGAGCAGGGTGGTCTTTTGCGGATCGACCTCGGTGATGCCAAGGCAGAAGCAGACGGCCGAATTGGCAGCCGAGCCTCGACCCTGGCAGAGAATACCGACCGAACGGGCGTGGCAGACGATGCGATAGACGGTGAGGAAATAGGGCTCGTAGCGCTTTTCCGAGATCAGCTTGAGTTCGTAATCGAGGAGACCGAGGACATTTTCAGGAATTTTGTCGGGATAGCGGCGGGCGGCCCCCTCAAAGGTGAGGCGTTTGAGGGCCACTGCCGGAGGCTCACCATCGAAGATCTCGTCGGGATACTGATGCGAGAGTTCATCGAGAGAGAATTTTAGCCGGCTAAAGAATTTCGCGTTGTTGGCCATCGCTTCAGGATAGGCGCGCAGCAGGCGGGCCATTTCGCTGCCGGTTTTCAGATGCCGCTCGGCATGGGCATGCAGGCGAAGGCCGGCTTCGGCGACCGGCACGTGCTCGCGGATGGCGATGACGACATCGGCCAGCGGCCGGCGGGCGGGCTCGTGATAGATGACGTCGTTGGTGGCGATCAGCGGCAGGCCGAAATCACCGCCGATCAGGGAAAGCTCCTCGAAGGTCTTGCGGTCGAAGCCGTCATAGCGTGGCACCAGCGCCAGATGAAGCCGAGACCCCAGCAGCGCCTGCAAGGGGGCAAGCCTTGCCTTGAAATCATCGATCGTGGCGGGGGTGACCAGGGCAGGCGGCATGGCGACGAACAGGAGGCTTTCGTGCCAGTCCTCGAGGTCCTCTGCATAGAGCGTGCAGGTCCCCTTCTTCGAGCGCAGATTGCCTGCACTCAGGAGACGGCAGAGATGGCCCCAGCCCTTGCGATCCATGGGATAGGCAAGCAATTCCGGCGTCTCGTCGGCAAAGGCGAGACGGGCGCCCGGGCGGAAGGCGAGGTTGTTGAGCTTGGCGGAGGCATGCAGGCGCACGACGCCGGCCACTGTGTTGACATCGGCAAGACCAATGCCGTCGAGACCAAGGGCAAGTGCCTCGCGCACCAGCTCTTCGGCGTGGGAGGCGCCGTCGAGGAAGGAGAAATTGCTCTTGAGGCCGATTTCGAAAAACCGGGGATCGGCGGCCTCACCTGCGGGTCTCAGCATCGGCGCCTCAGGAGAAAAAGCCCTGGAGGAACCAGGTGGGGGTGACGGTGCGGCGCTCGTAAAGCCCCTGGCGGAACAGCCAGAAACGCTGGCCGGCAGTATCCTCGATGCGGAAATAGTCGCGCGGCGGGGCCTCTTCGCCATCGATCCACCATTCCGGCGCCAGACGCTCGGGACCTTCGGCCCGGGTGATGCGGCGCTGAACGCGGCGCCAGCGGAAACTGGCCGGCGGGCCATCGGGAACCGAGGACATGACCTCGACCTGTTCGGGGCGGGCCAGCAGACGAAGTGGCCTTGCGCCGCGGGCGGGCGGTTCGACGCTTTTGGCAAGGGGGGCGGCAGAGGGTGATGCGGTTGGGACAGGGGCGGGCGCCGAAGCCTTCAGGCGGGCCTCTTCACTCAACGGCTGAAAGCCTGACGCGCGATCCGGCCAGTGGCTGGCAAGCGCGACCGGCAGGCGCAGCGCCTTGTCGCCGAGGCGGGCGGAGACCTTGTCGAGAAAGCGGGTCAGGTGCTCGCCCGCCATCTCGGCTTCTTCCGACAAGCCGGCCTGCTGCTCCTGGAAGGTCTCGCTGATCAGCACGTTGAGGCGGAGAAGCTCATAGCCGAAACCGGCATCGAGTTCATCGGCAAGCACGGCGAGGCGCTCGGTAAACAGGGCGCGGATGCGGGCGGGATCGCGCAAGGGGGCGGATGCGCCGACCTCGATGCGGAAGACGCGACCATCGACGCGAAACACCAGGAGCTCGAACAGCCGGCCACCTTCACCACGCGCTTCCAGCGCGGTTTTGAGGCCGGCCGCAAGCCGGGCAGCGAGGTCCAGCACATGCTCCTCGCTGACAATGGGCTCGGCCAGCCGCCGCTCGGCCGACAGGAGCGGCAACAGGCGGCGGGGTGAAATCGGCTCGCCCTCGCGGCCAAGCGCCTGATCGAGGCGGCGCATGGGGGTGGGGCCGAAGCGGCGGGTGATCGGCGCGCGTGCCGCCGCCATCAGGTCGCCGGCCCGTTTCAGCCCGACCCTTGCGAGATTGGCGAGGATCTCCGGCGCGAGACGCAGCGCGGCAATGGGAAGCGGCGCCAGTGCTCTCTCGCTGTCTTCAGGAGCGACCCGGCCGGGACCGCCAAAGCGGCTGCAGGCGCGCGCCAGTCCGGGCGTTGCGGCCACGGCGACGCTGACGGCCAGGCCGAAACCTGTGAGCCTGTGGGTGAGGTCGGCGAGCAGCCTCTCCTCGCCGCCGAACAGATGGGTACAGCCGGTGATGTCGAGAAACAGTCCGTCCTCGCCATCCAGTGCAACCAGTGGCGTATAGCGATCGCACCAGTCGGCAATGGCCTCGAGAAAGGCGCGGTCGGCGGCGGGATCGGCCTCGATGACCTCAAGCGCGACACAGATGGCTTTTGCCTCGGCAAGCCCCTGACCCACGCTCAAGCCAAAGGCTTCGGCGCTTTCATCGAGTGCTGTGAGGCGCATGGCATTGGCGACGCGCCCGACACAGGCGAGCGGCGGGCGTTCAGGATGCGCGCTCGAACCCTTGAATGCGTGTCTGTCCGAGCGCCACGACAGACCCCAGCGGCGGCGCGCGATGCGGTCGGTGGAGAGCCTCGGCAGCCACAGGGACAGGATGCGCTGTTCCGAGGCCTGATGTTGCGTGAGCAAGGGCGTGAAGGCGGCGGTCATGGGGGATCCACTCCAGGGTAAGATCGACAAGTCCCGGCAGACGGGATTTCTCGATTGAGATGTGAAAGACGGGATTCCCGATGCTGCCGCCCAGCAGGGATCCATTGGAAAGAGGCCGCGCCGCCGCCGGTGCGGGCCTGACGAACAGGCGGAAGGCGGCACTTGACGCCTCTTCCTCACCCGCTTGTCTCAAGATCAGCAGCCGACCGCCGGTGCTGCGGGCCTTGAGGCTCAGCCGGCGGCTTTCGGTGAGACCGAATTTCTTGAGATTGCCATGCACCTCCAGGAGCACGGTGGAGAAGGCCCGCGAGGTGAGCGCCGCCTCCGTGAGCCACAATGCATCCTCGATGCGGCGTGGCAGCGCATGCACCAGTTCGGAAGCCGAGAGGCCATAATGGCCAAGACCGGGCGCATAGATCAGGCCCGCTTCCCGCACGACATGCGGATCGGCGATGAAGAGGCAGGGGCGTGATGCGGACGGCTTTTCTGCGCCGGGCTCGACCGCAGACATCATTGCGAGCGACAGGCCAAAGCCGGAGAGCGCACCGGCCTGCTGCAACCGGTCGCCGCGCAGTTCGATCATGCTGCCTTCTGCCGTCCATTCGGCGGCCAGCGGAGCAAAGATGGCTTCGGCTTCGGATGTTCCGGGGTGGTCAACCTGTTGCTCTTGCTGGTCGTCCGGCAGGTCTGGTCCGTCCGCCGTGGCAGCCAGACGGGCGGCATGGTCGGGCTTTCCCTCGATACGGGCAATTGCTTGCCTGAGGGCAAAAAGCTCTTCCTTCGCCGAAGGCCGCGGGCCCATGACGTTCTCCGTTAATCAGATGTTCCTCATTTGTTCTTATGGATTCCAGAGCTTGCCGCAAGAGTCAACGGGGATGAATATAAGAATTTATTCCTCCCTTGAATTCACTCTCGAAATCCTGTCGCAAAACCCCTATATGTGCGGGCATGTAAGGAGTATCCATGGCCCGCATAGATCAGAGCGAGGATTGGCAGGAACGGCATGCGCCGACGATCAGCACGTTCGAGTCGCTGGCGATCGAGGCCTATGGCCGGTTGCCGCAGGAATTTCGCGACCTGAGCCGCGATCTCATCATCGAGATCACCGATTTTCCGACCGATGAAGTCTTCGAAGACATGGCGCTCGAAACCCCCTTTGATCTGCTCGGCCTGTTTGAAGGGCGCGGCATTTCGGAGCGATTTTCCATGGAAACCGGCATGATGCCGAACCGCATCACGCTTTATCGCCGTCCTATCCTCGATTACTGGGCGGAGAACGAAGAAACGCTGGGCGATATCATTACCCATGTACTGATCCATGAAATCGGACATCACTTCGGCCTGTCCGACGATGACATGGAGCGGATCGAAGAAAGCGCCGAAGAGGCCGCTGCCGCCGAGCGCTGAGCCCAGGGCGATCTACCTCACACCTTGCGCCTGCACCTTCCGAATTGAGCGGACATGATGTCAGTTGCTTGCGCTACAGCGCCGTGCGCCAAACATGGCGCACAAAGGTTCGCTGTAGCGCTTTATATCTGCTGCATAATTTTCACCTTAAATCGATTCCGATTTAAGGAATTATGCAGTAGGTGCGGGTTTCCCATGGCCAAACCGCGCCCGATAGGCGGCGGGGCTTGTCGACAGGCGGGTGCGGAAATGGTGGCGGAGCGTGGCCGGCGTGCCGAAGCCGGCTGCAAGCGCCACATCATTCAGCGAAATTCCCGACTTGCGTTCCAAGAGGTCGCAGGCATGGCGCAGCCGGCGGGTGAGAAGGAAATCGCCGGGTGATGCGCCGGTCATCTCCTTGAACCGTCGTTGGAACGTGCGGATACTCATGCCGCTTTGCGCCGCCATTTCGGTCAGCGTTACCTCCCGGTGCAGATTGGCGTCGATCCAGTCGATCAGTGGCCCAAGTCTGCGGCCTTCGCGCTCCTCCGGGACGGGACGGAGGATGAACTGCGCCTGGCCGCCTTCGCGATGCGGCGGCACGACCAGGCGACGTGCCACGCTGTTTGCCGCCTCGGCGCCGAAATCGCGGCGCACCACATGCAGGCAGAGATCGATGCCGGCCGCACTGCCGGCGGCCGTCAGCATGTCGCCCTCATCGACATAAAGCACGTCCGGATCGAGTTGAATGGCCGGATGACGGGCGGCGATCGCATCGACATAGCGCCAGTGAGTGGTGGCGCGACGGCCATCGAGAAGGCCGGTTGCGGCGAGCACCGCAACACCGGAGCAGAGCGACATCAGACGGGCGCCCCGGGCATGGGCGGCGCGCAGGGCAGCGATGAGAGAGGGTGGGACAGGCTCGTTGATACCGCGCCAGCCAGGCACGACGATAAGATCTGCCTCTTCCAGCAAGGAGAGATCGCCAGACGCGGTCACGCTCAAGCCGCCGGCGGCCCGCAAGGGGCCAGGTTCGATGGCAGCCGTGGCATGGCGATACCAGTTGCAGCCCATTTCGGGCCGTGACAGGCCGAACACCTCCACCGCCGCACCGAACTCGAAGGTGCAAAGGCCGTCATAGGCGAGGGTCACGACGCGCGGTCCGGCAAGCGGGGAGGCTGTGAAAGGGGAGGCGGCTTCACGGGACTGTTCACGCTGCGTGGTTGTGACTAACATTGGCATGATCTTGACGCTTGTTGGCATGCTGGCCAGTTTCGCCACATCGCGCAAAAAGGCAAGGTGCTTTCACCAGACCAAGAAAGGAGCCTTCGCATGCCAAGCCTCACCTCAAGCCGCACGCCTAGCCTCGTCACCGAATTTCCTGCCGCCGAGCCTGGCCTTGTCGAAGCGCATTATGCGGCGCGCCTGGCCTTCGAGACGGATTGCTGGGATGTGCATGCGACCATGGAAAAAGGCGAGCCGGATTTCGTGCTGCTCGACGTGCGCGGACCGGCCTTGTTCGAGCGTGGCCATGTGCCGGGCGCCATCAACCTGCCGCATGGCAAGATGACGGAACGGAAGATGGCGGAATGGCCTGAGGACACGCTGTTCGTCGTCTATTGCGCCGGGCCGCATTGCAACGGCACCGACCGTGCGGCCCTGCGGCTGGCAAGGCTCAAGCGCAAGGTCAAGGTGATGATCGGCGGCATGACCGGCTGGGCGGATGAAGGGTTTGCGGTGGAAAGTGGCGGGTTGCAGGCTGTCCGCTGAGCCCTGATGGTGAGGGCGGGAACGGGCGGCCATAAGGGCCGCCCGCCTGCGCGGCAATCAGCGTTCCCGATGGAGAACCATGCCGCCGTGATAGAGGATGTCATCGCGGAAATCGCCATCGGCGGTGAAACCGGTATCGTCCCAGTATTCGATATGCGTTCCGGTCACTTCATAACGGCCGAGATAGGCGCGTTCGCGGTTGCCGCGGGCTTCGACATAGCGATTGTCGGGCAGGAGTTCGTGGCGAACCGATCGATCTTTCGTGACCCAGAGGCCGACATAGGGGTGGGATGCAGGCTTTTTCTCTCCGGTATCACTCATGGTGTCAGCTCCCCCTTTCCCAGGACGTCCGCGATGGTTTCCGGCTCGACCACCCAGGCATAGTTCAGCTCCTGGCGGATCTTCCAGTTGCCGTCCCTGCAGGTCCAGCCGAGCTGCGAGCGGCCGTCGAAGGCCAGAACCTCGCCGTTCAGCCGTTCCAGCCGTCCGACGAAACCCAGTGTGGTGGATGCGACATTGCCGTCGAGAAGCTGGTCATGGCCCGATGTCAGGCCGTGGCGCACGGAGCGCGCGGCGTTTTGCAGATCTTCCCAATTGGCGCCGTAGCGGGCGGAATCGGTGAAGAGCTGTGTCTGGCCGGGGGCGAAATTGTCGTAGAACACGCCTTCCGTATGGGTGAGGTCGTAGTAGCGCTGCATCTTCGTTGCAAAGACGAAGGCCGGGTCGGCTTCGCGCCGTTCCCAGCCCTCCATGATCCAGTCACGGTGCAATTCGAGCGGGCTTTCGCTGCCGCTCGCCGGGCAGTCCTTGTCAGCCGCGAAACCGGCTGCCGGCGCAAGGAGCGCGGGGAGTGCGAGCAGAGCCAATGCCAGCGTCCGGCTCAGTCTGATGAGTGTGGTCATGGAAACATCCTTTCTTGAGGCATCTCACATCGGCCGGGGCGGATCGCCTTGCCGATGTGGAGACCCTAGACGGAACGGATTGTCGCCGGTATCCAGTCAGTCGTGACCATATTGGTGAGGTATGCTTTACAATGATGCCGGATCTGAACCTTCTGCCGGTGTTTCTCGCTGTTGCAGAGGAGGAGAGTTTTGCCGGTGCGGCCCGCCGCCTCGGCGTCACCCGGTCGGCGGTGAGCCAGGGCGTGCAGCGGCTGGAGAACGCCTGCGGCATTGCGCTTGTGGTGCGCACGACGCGCAGCGTGCGGCTGACGGAAGCCGGAAGCCGGCTGCTTCAGCATCTCGGGCAGCCGATGGCGGAAATCGGCGCGGCGTTGGAGGGGCTGGGCGGCGATGCGCGACCGGCGGGGCACCTGAAGATTGCCGTGACCTCGATTGCCGATGCCTTTCTTTCAGGACCGCTCCTTGGCAGCTTCGCCGAGGCGCATCCGGATATCACCATCGACGTGACGGTGACCGACGAGACGTGGGACATCGTTTCCCGCGGCTTCGATGCCGGAGTGCGGCTCGGCGAGGTGATCGAGCGGGACATGGTGGCGATCCCGCTGACCGGGGCGCAGTGCGAGGCCGTCGTGGCCTCCCCCGCCTATCTCGAACGTCACGGGGTGCCGCAGCATCCGAGCGACCTTTCCGGCCATCGCTGCATCGCCTGGCGTCCGGCGCCGGACGAGGTGCCGGCACCCTGGGAGTTCGAGGAGGCGGGGCGGACATTTGCGGTGGCCTTGACCCCGCAGATCACGACCAACGATCTGCGCCTGATGCTGCGTATGGCGCTGGCGGGTGCTGGGCTCACCTATGCCGTGCGGGAGACCTTCGAGCCGTATCTGGCCCGTGGGGAACTGGTTTCCGTTCTCGACGACTATCTTGAGCCTTATCCCGGCTTCTATCTCTACTTTCCCAACCGCCGCAACATGGCGCCGAAACTGCGCGCGCTTGTCGATCACGTGCAGCGCTATCGCCGCGGACGAGGGGCCGGCTGACGGGAGAGTTCAACCGGCCAGATGGGCGAATTCGGCGACGACCGCGTCATAGACGGCGCGTTTGAAGGGCACGATCAGGCCGGGCAGATCCTGCATCGGCTTCCAGGCCCATTCATCGAATTCGGCCGTGTGGCCGCCCGGCGGCGGGTTGATCATGATCTCGCTCTCGTCACCTTCAAAGCGGAAGGCGAACCAGCGCTGGGTCTGGCCGCGATATTTGCCGCGCAGTCCGATGCCGATCAGGTGAGGGGGAAGGTCGTAATTGATCCAGCGGCCGGCCTCGGCCAGCAGCGAAACGGTCTTGATGCCGGTCTCTTCGTAGAGTTCGCGGATCGCGGCGGGAAGTGGGTCTTCGCCGGGGTCGATGCCGCCCTGGGGCATTTGCCAGAGCTGCGGCGAGCCGTCATATTCCGAATTGCCTTCCGAAATGCGGCGTCCGGCCCAGACCCGGCCCTCACGATTGAGCACCATGATGCCGACGCAGGGGCGATAGGGTAGATCCTCGGCGCGAACAGGAGGCTTTTCGATTTCAGAGCTCATGGGATCTCGTTCCTGGCGTGAAAGGTCACTCGGCGGCGATCGCGGAGACACCGACAATCTCGACACCGCGGCTGACGGCTTCGTCGCGCCATTTGGCGACCGCGTCAATGGTCTCGTCGAAGGCGGCACCCACGCCGATCGCCTGGCCATTGCGCCGGGCGATGCGTTCCAGTTCGTCGAGCTTGGCGAGGATCGCCTGGCGGTCGATCTGGCTGTCGATGACGACATCGGCAAAGGCCTGCGGAAAGCCGATTGCCTTGGCGAAATCGCCGGACAGCGAGCGGGCGGTCGAGCCATCATCAAGGAAGAGCAGGCCGCGGGCCGCGATGTCGCGCATGACGGGATCCATGGCCTTGTCATCGGCCAGGAACCGACCACCCATATAGTTCATGATGCCCGTGTAATTGGTGATCTGGCCCATGGCCTTGTGCAGATTCTTGAGATTGGTCGCAGCATTCGCCTCGGCAATCAGCGTATTGCGGCCGGGATCATTGTTCGGATAGTCGAAGGGCTCCATTGGCACCTGCAACAGCACTTCATGGCCCTTGCGGCGGGCCTCTTGCATCCAGCGCGTCAGGCTATTGCCGGTGGCGGCAAAGGCAAGGGTCACGTCTTCCGGCAGATCGTGCACGGCCTTCTGGCTGCCGGTCTGGCTGAGGCCGATGCCGCCGATGACGATTGCAATGCGGGTGCCGCGCGCGCCGGACCAGGGACGGGCGTAGTAATCGACAGGGCGCAGGCCGGAGGCCGAGACGATCGGCAGGCGGCCTTCCGGCGTATCCTCGAGCAGATCATCATTGGGCTGGCCGGCAAGCCGTGGATCCTGCGTCTCCGACGCCCCGATGATGACGGGTCCCGACCGCGAGGAAGGGGTGAAGGTGGTGACGACATTGCCGTCGTCTGTCGTGGTGCGCCTGACATTGGCGCCGTCGCGCGGGCCGCTTGTCGGCAGGCCGCCTGCACTGTCCAGGGGCTCACGCTCGGTTCCGGCGATCGCGATCGTCGGTTCCTCGGATTTTTCAGCAAGGGTAATCGGCGGGTCTTGCGACAGGGGAAGAGGCGTCAGCGATGTCCAAAGGGAGACGCCGACCAGCGCAAGGCCAGCCAGAACAGAAGAGAGCGTGGATAGACGCGGGCGTGGCTTCTTGCCTTTGCCGCCCTTTCGCTCCTGACCGAGCGGTGCATGCAGATCCATGCCGAGACTTCCGGTAGTTGGGGCGGATCACGAAGACCCGAACGCCCGCGTCAGGATGGTGACGCGGGCGGCGGTTTGAGACTGTTACTGCAGGGAGGCCTTTTGCGGATCTGCCGGGAAGGCCGGATCCGTCTTGTTGCCGCGCAGAAGATCGAGTGCGTGGTTCAACTGAACGTCGTCCTTGGCTTCCGGCGGCACATAGGCGATCGAGCCCGAGCCTTCGTCGCTTTCGTTCTGGCCCTTGATGTGGCCGGGAAGCGCGGATTCACCCTCGGAGCGCACCTTGCCCTGAAGTTCTTCCGGCAGCGGCTGCTCGATCTTGATGTCCGGCTCGATGCCGGTGCCCTGGATCGAACGGCCCGACGGCGTGTAGTAGAGCGCCGTGGTCAGGCGCAGCGCGCCCTTTTCGCCCATCGGGATGATGGTCTGGACGGAGCCCTTGCCGAAGGAGCGGGTGCCGAGCACCGTTGCACGCTTCAGATCCTGCAGGGCGCCTGCGACGATTTCAGACGCGGAGGCCGAACCGCCGTTGACGAGCACGATCACCGGCTTGCCGTCGGTCATATCGCCGGCAGACGCGTTGAAGCGACGGGTATCCTGCGGATCGCGCGAGCGGGTGGAGACCACTTCGCCCTGTTCCAGGAAGGCGTCCGAGACGTAGATGGCCTGATCGAGCAGGCCGCCCGGATTGAGGCGCAGGTCAAGCACGTAGCCCTTGAGCTTGTCTTCCGGCACTTCCTTCTTGATCTTCTCGATTGCGGCTTCGAGATCGTCAAAGGTCTTTTCGGTGAAGGAGATGACGCGGAGATAACCGACATCGCCTTCGACGCGCGACTTGACGGCGCGGATCGGGATGATTTCACGGGTCACCGTGATTTCGATCGGCTTGTCGGCGCCCTTGCGCAGGATCGTCAGCTTGATCGGCGTGTTGACCGCGCCGCGCATCTTCTCGACCGCTTCCTCAAGCTTGAGACCGCGCACGCTTTCGCCGTTGATGTCGGAGATGAAGTCGCCGGCGAGGATGCCGGCCTTGGCGCCCGGCGTGTCGTCGATCGGCGTGATGACCTTGACGAGTTCCTCTTCCATGGTGACTTCGATGCCGATCCCGCCGAATTCGCCGCGGGTCTGCGTCTGCATGTCTTCCGCATCCTTGGCGTTCATGTAGACGGAATGCGGATCCAGCGAGGTGAGCATGCCGTTGATGGCGCTCTCGACCAGCTTGTTTTCATCCGGCGGCGTGACGTATTGGGCGCGGATGCGCTCGAACACATCGCCGAAGATCGACAGTTCCTTGTAGGTGGACGCACCCGCCGCCTGGGCGGGAACGCCTGCCGAATAGATGACGCTCATCGCGGTTGCGCCCATCAGTGCGCCGACGAGGAGAAGAGAGACCCTACGAATCATTCTGTGCCTTTCCAGAATCGCCTCCTGCCCACCAGGGACGGGAATCAACCGGTTTACCGTCTTTTCGAAGTTCAATGTAAAGAGTTGGCCTGTCCGTTTCCAGCGCCAAAGCGGTCGCACTGGCCACTCTTTTTTCACCCATGGTCGCCAGGGGCTCGCCCGACAGGACAAACTTGCCCTGGCCCGTGGTGATGCGGTCCATGCCAGACAGCACCATGTGATAGCCGTCGCCCGTGTTCAGAATGATCATCTGACCGTAGCTTCTGAAATTGCCTGCGAAAACCACCCATCCGTCCGCCGGCGCTGTCACGAGCGCGCCAGGTTGCGAGGCGATGACGGTTCCCAATGCCTGATGCCCTGTGCCATCCGGATCGCCGAACTGGCGCAGGGTTTCTCCCGCAACCGGCAGCTCCAGCTTTTCCTTCAATTCGGAGAACGCATATGCGGGCGCAATACGGTTTTTATCAGGCAATCCCGATTGCACCAAATCACGAGCCCGTGCCCGCTGCTCCTCGCTCATTTCGGCGCGGCGTGCCTCTTCGGCGCGGGCAAGATCGGCTGCCTGGCGAACCGAGGTGATCTCATCCTCCAGGGAGCGGATAAGCGATTCCATCGTCGTTGCCTGTGCTGCCAGCGCTTCGGCCTGCTTGCGCTCGGCCTGCAATTGCAGCGAATTGGTTCGCGCCAGCCGGTCGTTTTCGGCAAGCAGGAGGTCCATGCGGCGCTCCTCTTCCTGCCGGGTGGCAATCGCGGCCACGAGTTTCTCCATTTCGACGCGGCTGGTATCGCGCAGGGCGATCAATTCCTTCAGGTCGGCGGCCAGTTTGTCGGTTTCGGCGCGCACGCCAGGAACGACCGCACCCAGCACGATGGCGGTGCGGACAGAGGCCAGCGCATCTTCAGGGCTTACCAGCAGCGCGGGCGGTGGATTGCGCCCCATGCGTTGCAAGGCAGCAAGGACTTCGGCAAGCACGGCCCGACGACCCTTGAAGGAGGCGCGGATCGCATCTTCCCTGAGGCCGATATCGGCGAGGCGCTTTTCGCCCTCGCTGATGCCGGTCTCGATCTCCTTGCGCCGCGCGGCTGACTCGATGAGGGCTGCCTTGATCGTCTCGGAAGACTTGGTCAAGGCGGCGATGCTGGCTTCCAGCTGCGCTGCCTTCTCTTCCGAAAGCTTCATGCTGCGGGCAATTTCCTGCAGTTCGCCGCTCACCTCGTCGCGCTTGGAGCGCAGTTCGAGCGCGGGGTCCTGAGGCTCTTGCGGCTTGACCGTCGTGGTGATGAGATCGTCCCGATCCTGCCGTGGCGGGACCGCGCCTGTTGTTACGGCGGCGTGATCGTCCGGGGCGGCGATTGCCTCTGCACTCGGCATTGCAAAGAGGCCTGCCAGGCATAGCAGGGTGACAGACTGCGCCATGCGGATGGCATTCAAGCCCCGCATCCGGTTTATGGCAGTCAATCTTGTTGCTCTTGGCAAGGTATCTTCCCGTTTCGCCGGGGAAAATACGCTGATTTGCGCGTCTCGCAAAGCGATAAGCGCCATAATTCCGTCACACCCGATGATAGGGGTGACCGGTCAGAATGGTGACCGCACGGTAGAGCTGTTCGGCGATCAGAATGCGTACCAGCTGATGTGGCCAGGTGAGCTTGCCGAGGTTGAGGACAAGACGTGCGCGATCGCGCAATTCCGGGTCAACACCATCGGCGCCACCGATGACAAAGGCCATGTCGCGCTGACCATTGTCGGCAGCATCGCCAACGACCTTGGCAAATTCGGCGCTGTCGAGCGCCTTGCCGCGTTCATCGAGCACGACGATGAACGCGCCATCCGGAACCTGGCGGGAAAGCTCGGCGGCTTCCTCGCGCTTTCGCGTATCGGCATTGCTAGCGCGGCTTTCATTCAGCTCGACGGTGCGGCTGAATTCCAGGCCGCATTGCGGTCCGGCCTTGGCGAAGCGGTCCAGATAACGGGACGCGAGTTCCTTCTCCGGTCCAGCCTTCAGCCGGCCCACGGCATAGATGCCAATCTTCATGCGGCAGTCATCCAAGTCTACGGTCACACAACCGTTTCTATCGGCCGGATTCCTCCGGCCGTGTCAATCCGGCTTTGCGACCATCCGAAAGGACGGCCGGCCGTATCAGTGCAGCCTGTCCTCGATATCGGGAGCCGCCCACATCCGTTCCAGGTTGTAGAATTCGCGAACTTCCGGTCGGAACACATGCACGATGATGTCTCCGGTATCGATCAGCACCCAATCGCCGGTTTCGAGGCCCTCGACACGGGCGGAGCCCAGGCCTTCGTCCTTCAGATCGGAAATGAGATGCTCGCTGATGGCCGTGACATGACGGCTGGAGCGTCCGGATACGACGACCATGTAGTCGCCCAGCGCGGATTTGCCGGCAATGTCGATGGAGACAATGTCTTCTGCTTTCGAGTCCTCGAGACTTGCGAGGACCAGCTCAAGGGCGCGGGCTGCGGCATCGGCGCCACGTTCCACGCTCGTCGGGATAGCGCGAGGAGCGCGTCCCTTGGTGTGTACTGTTGTCAGAGTTCATCCTTTCTTTGGCAACACAGAACAGCACGTCTGCGATCCCTGAAACGGTGATCGCCCTCAAAAGGTGGCATCGATCGGCGATTCTTTCAAGGGATGGCCCGGAAAAGCACTGTTTCCCCCGGCCATGTCAGGGGTTTTTCTGAGCCGTGCGCAGGGCGGTGGAGCTGAGGGTCGAACGAGGTCCGTGAATGAAGGTCCAGGCCGGCGCCTTCTTCTGCCAGAGCACCCCCGCATCCTCCTCATCGATCCGGGCATAATCGAAGGTGCGGGCCATTTTCGACGAGAGATAGGCAAGTGTCGAGCCCGGACGGTCGATGACCGCGATGGGGAAAGTGGAGGCGATCTTCTGCCAGTGCTGCCAGCGGTGGAAGCCGGCGAGATTGTCTGCACCCATCACCCAGACGAAGTGGACGGCCGAGTTGCGGGCGCGGATGTAATCCAGCGTCTTTGCGGTATAGCTCGTACCGAGTGCCTTTTCAAAGGCGGTGACCTTGATGCGCGGATCCTCGGCCATGGCTTCGCAGGCTGAAAGACGGTCGGCGAGCGGCGCAAGCTCCCGGTGGCTTTTCAAGGGATTACCCGGCGTCACCATCCACCAGAGCTGGTGGAGCCCGAGGCGGCGGATGGCAATCTCGGCGACCAGCGTGTGGCCCTGATGCGGCGGATTGAAGGACCCGCCGAACAGGCCCACCACCATGCCCGGCTCGACATGCGGCATGATGGTGTGGCGATGCGCGAGGGCCTGCTCTTCCACGTCAGGGACGGACCTGGCCGGTGCCGTGGACGCGGTATTTGAAGGAGGTCAGCTGTTCCACGCCGACCGGTCCGCGCGCATGCATCTTGCCGGTCGCGATGCCGATCTCGCCGCCCATGCCGAACTCGCCACCATCAGCGAACTGGGTCGAGGCATTGTGCAGGAGGATGGCGGAATCGATCTCGTTGAAGAAGCGCTCGACGACTTCGGGATCCTCGGCGATGACGGCCTCGGTGTGGTTCGACGAATAGCGGGCTATGTGTTCGATGGCGCCATCGATACCGTCCACGAGGTCGACCGAAATGATCGCATCGAGATACTCGGTGGTCCAGTCGGCCTCGGTGGCAGGCTTCAGACCAGCGACACGCTCGGCCACGGCTTTCGAGGCGCGGATCTCGCAGCCGCTCGCGGCAAGCGCATCGAGGATGGGCTTCAGATGCGTGTGGGCTGCGGCGCGATCGACGAGCAGGGTTTCGGCGGAGCCGCAAATGCCGGTGCGGCGCATCTTGGCATTGACGGTGATCTTCACCGCCATGTCGATATCGGCCGAGGCGTCGACATAGACGTGGCAGAGGCCTTCGAGATGGGCAAAGACCGGAACGCGGGCTTCCTGCTGGACGCGGGCGACGAGGCTCTTGCCGCCGCGCGGCACGATGACATCGACCGAGCCGTCGAGACCGGAGAGCAGATGGCCGACGGCGGCGCGGTCCGTGACCGGTACCAGCTGGATCGCATCACCCGGCAGGCCGGCAGCTTCAAGCCCCTTGACCAGGCAGGCATGGATGGCGCGCGAGGAATGGACACTGTCGGTGCCGCCGCGCAGGATGACGGCATTGCCGGCCTTGAGGCAGAGTGCACCCGCATCGGCCGTGACATTGGGGCGGCTTTCATAGATCACGCCGATGACGCCGAGCGGCGTGCGGACGCGCTCGATATGCAGGCCGTTCGGGCGGTCCCATTCGGCGATCAGCGAACCGACCGGGTCCGGCAGGTCGGCGATTTCGCGAAGCGATGTGGCAATGCCGGCAATGCGTTCGGTGTTCAGCGTCAGGCGGTCGATGAAGGAGGCTGCGACACCGGTCTCGGCGGCATTCTTCAGGTCGATCGCATTGGCGGCAAGGATGTCGGCTTCAGCGGCCATCAGCGCATCGGCCATGGCGTTCAGAGCCTTGTTCTTTGCTTGCGTCGATGCCGTTGCCAGCGGTCGCGCGGCGCGGCGGGCGCGGCGGCCGATGTCGAGCATGACGGCCTCAACCGAGGTGTCGCTGGAGACGGTATCAAGCATGGGCGGCATCCTTCCGGTCATCGGCGGCAGCCGCATCGCGCTGGCCGAGTTCGGTCATGACGAGGTCATCGCGGTGGATCATGGCGGCACGGCCGGCATAACCCAGGATTTCCTCGATTTCCTTCGATTTGCGGCCGCAGATGCGGCGCGCCTCTTCGACATCGTAGCCGGCAAGTCCGCGGGCGATCTCACGGCCATTGGTGCCGACAATCGACACGGTATCGCCGCGATGGAACGCGCCGGAAACGGATTTCACGCCGGCGGGCAGCAGGCTTTTGCCAGACTTCAGCGCGCCTTCCGCCCCGGCATCGACCTCGATCGTGCCGGCCGGCTGCAGCTGCCCGGCAATCCAGGTCTTGCGGGCGGTGACTGGCGATTTCGAGGCGGCGAACCAGGAATGGCGGGCGCCGGTCTCGATGGATGCAAGCGGGTTCATGGTTTTGCCCGAGGCGATGATCATGGCGCAGCCGGCACCGGTTGCGATCTTGCCGGCGTCGATCTTGGTGCGCATGCCGCCACGCGACAGTTCGGAAGCGGCTCCGCCTGCCATGGCCTCGATTTCAGGCGTGATTTCCTCGATCGTGTCGAGGAAGCGTGCATCGGGATCGAGATGGGGCGGTGCCGTGTAGAGGCCGTCGATATCGGAGAGCAGGACCAGCAGGTCGGCACCGGCCATGGTGGCGACGCGGGCAGCGAGGCGATCATTGTCGCCATAGCGGATTTCCGTCGTGGCAACCGTGTCGTTCTCGTTGATGATCGGCACGGCGCCGATCTTCAGCAGCTGGTTGAGCGTGGCGCGCGCGTTGAGGTAACGCCTCCGCTCCTCGGTATCACCAAGCGTCAGCAGGATCTGGCCGGCGACGATCTGGTGGCGCGACAGGCTTTCGGCCCAATGACGGGCAAGCGCGATCTGGCCGACAGCAGCGCAGGCCTGGCTTTCCTCGAGCTTCAGGGCGCCCTTGGGCATGTCGAGCACGGTGCGGCCAAGCGCGATGGCGCCCGAGGACACGACGAGCACGTCGGTTCCGCGGGCTTTCAATGCGGCGATGTCATCCGAGATGGCATCGAGCCAGTCCGCCTTGATGCCGGATCCACGATCGACGAGCAGGGCGGAGCCGATCTTGATGACGACGCGCTTGACGCGGGAGAGCGAGCGGAGCCGGGTCGTCATCAGTCGTCGCCTTCTCCGTCGAGGCCGGCTTCCAGATTGCCGTCCTCATCACGCTTGCGGCGGTTCTTCTCGCGTTTTTCGGGCAGGGGCTGATTGCCCTGGGCGGCAACGATGACATCACGAAGCGCACGCAGCGCGTCCGTCATGCCCTTGCCGGTGATGGCCGAGAGAAGAAGCGGCGTCTGGCCACAGGCCTTTTTCAGCTCCGTCGCCTTCTTCTTCAGTTCGGCTTCATCCAGGACGTCGATCTGCGACAGGGCCACGATTTCCGGCTTGTCTTCGAGGCCGGCGCCATAGGCATCCAGCTCGTGGCGCACGGTCTTGTAGGCCTTGCCGACCTGTTCTTCCTGGGCGGAGACAAGATGCAAGAGCACGCGGGTGCGCTCGACATGGCCGAGGAAGCGGTCGCCGATGCCGACACCTTCATGCGCGCCTTCGATCAGGCCCGGAATGTCGGCCAGGATGAATTCGCGCTCGTCGATGGTGGCGACGCCGAGATTGGGATGCAGGGTGGTGAAGGGATAGTTGGCGATCTTCGGCCGGGCGCGGGTGACCGAGGCGAGGAAGGTCGACTTGCCGGCATTGGGCAGGCCGACAAGGCCGGCATCGGCAATCAGCTTCAGCCGCAGCCAGACGGTCTTTTCTTCGCCTTCCAGGCCCGGATTGGCCCAGTCCGGCGCCTGATTGGTCGCCGTCTTGAAATGGGCGTTGCCGAAGCCGCCATTGCCGCCCTTGGCGATGCGGAAGCGCTGGCCCTCGACCGTCAGGTCGACGATCAGGGTCTCGTTGTCTTCCTCGAAGATCTGCGTGCCGACCGGGACCTTGAGGGTCACGTCTTCGCCATTGGCACCGGTGCGGTTGCGGCCCATGCCGTGGGTGCCGGTCTTGGCCTTGAAATGCTGCTGGAAGCGGAAGTCGATCAGGGTGTTGAGGCCGTTGACCGCCTCGACCCAGACGTCGCCGCCGCGGCCGCCATCGCCACCATCCGGGCCGCCGAATTCGATGAATTTCTCGCGCCGAAACGAGACGGCACCGCCGCCACCATCGCCGGACCGAATGTATACCTTAGCTTCATCGAGAAATTTCATCGTACTGCCGTCTTGTGTCGGTTGCGTTTTTCCGCTCGGATCGCGGCCATCGTTATCGCCGCAGGGCGCGGAGGTCAAAGAGTATCGTGAAGTTCGTCAGCTACAACATCCAGTATGGCATAGGCCAGGACGGGCGTTTTGACCCGGACCGGATCGCTGCCAGCCTTCGCGGCGCCGATGTGATCGCGCTTCAGGAGGTCACGCGCGGCTATAGCCGAAACGGCTACGCCGATCTCGTCGAGACCTTTTCCGCGCAGTTTCCCGACTATTTCGTCGCCTTCGGTCCGGCCTGCGACATTCTGGTGGATCACGCTGTTGTCGAGGGTCGGCTGAGCGAACGGCGCTTCCAGTTCGGCAATATGGTGTTGTCGCGCTATCCGCTCCATGCCTGTCGCAACCTGCTTTTGCCGCGCAGCCGCACCTTCGACAAGCTGAACCTGCAGCGGGGCGCGCTCGAGGCCGTGATTGACGCGCCCGGCGGTGCATTGCGTGTCTATTCTGTCCATCTCGACCATGTTTCGCCGGACGAGCGTATCGCGCAGATCGATTTTCTCAAGGAGCGCGTCTTTGGCTACGTCTCCGAGGGCGGGGCGCTGACGGGTGCAATCGAATTTGCCGTGTCCGACCCGCCGCTGCCGGAGGACTTTCTTGTCATGGGCGATTTCAACATGGAGCCTGAGAGCCCCGAATATGTCGCCATGGTCGGGCGAAGTGATGCCTACTACGGACGCGCGCCGAGGACGGGCCTGCCCACGGATGTCGAGGCGCATCTGAAGTGCCGTCCCGAGGGCGGTTATAGCTGGATCAGCGAGGACGGTTCGCGGCGTATGCATCTCGATTACTGCTTTGTCAGTGGTGGGTTGGTATCCCGGCTGAAGGCCTGCCGGGTGGATGTGTCGGCGGTTGGCTCAGACCATCTGCCGGTCTGGGTCGAACTGGCGGAGGAATGAACTCCGGGCGGCGGGCGCCCGGAGCATTGCTGACTATGGCTTGTGCGTGCGGGTGGCAAAGTCCGTCTGGCCGAGCCGCATTTCGACGAGCGGCACCATTTGCCCGCGGGCTTTCGAGTAGACGTCGCGCATCCCGATGACGCGGAAGCCGCGCCCCTCCAGAACACGGCGCGAGGCGGGGTTGTCGGCGAAGGCACCGCTTGCAATCTCGATCCCGGCCATGCGTCTGAAGAAGCGCTCGAGCGCTGCATCGACCGCTTCGGACATGAGGCCCTTGCCCCAATAGAAGCGGTTCAGCCAGTAGCCCACGTTCCAAAGGCCATGGCGCAGCTCGAGCGAAACGACGCCGACATGCACCCCATCCAGGGTGATTGCGAAGTGCCAGTCCGGCTTGAGGCCCGAAGTCACCATGTTCAGCCAATCGCGTCCATCCTCCCGATCATAGGGGACGGGCACCCGCGTCAACATGCGGGCGACGGCAAAATCGCCAAGCGAGGTGGCAATCGCATCCGCATCCTGCATCCGGTGGGGACGCAGCACGAGACGGGACGTCTCGATGACCGGGCAGGGGCCTGGCATGGCCGCTGCCGTGACTGCTCTATCTGCCAGCATCGCGCTCACCGCATCTCCCCCCAGCTCTTGAGCGACAGCCAGGTCTTGCGATCCAGCCTGTACCATTCGACCGGAACCGTGCCGCCCATCGCGAGATTGCCGACCATGCCGGTGCCCTGGAACTGGAAGCCCGACTTCTGGATGACCCGCCGCGAGGCGATGTTGGTGACCCGGCAGCGCGCATCGATGCGCGACACCCATTCCCGCGTGCGAAACGCCATGTCGATCAGCGCATGCACCGCTTCCGTTGCGTAACCCTTGTTCCAGTAAGGTTCGCCAAGCCAGTACCCCATTTCGAGCGTGGTATCATCGATCGGATTGGGCTCCAGCGCGCAGCAACCAAGGAACTCGCCGTTCTCCGCTTTGGTGATGGCATAGACGCACTTGCCGATCTCGCCGATATTCGTGCGTCGCACGAAGTCGGCCGCGTCTTTTGCCGTGTAGGGATGCGGCATGCGGGCCACCATTGTGGCGATCGCGGCGTTGTTGGCGAGATGGGCAAGGGCGTCGATGTCTTCGATGTGCGGGGCGCGCAGGACGAGCCGTTGTGACAACAAGACGGGGCAATCGGTTCTTGACCGATCGGGCCTTTGCCGCTCTTCGGGGGACCGGAATTGATCCTCCCTCATCAATAAGCTTTCCATGGTTCAGTCTCCTTTGTTGGACAAGAAAAAAGGGGAGATGGCGCCCCATCTCCCCTTTTTTCTAGACTGAACCTGATGCGGTCAGCCGGGTCGATGAGACGCCGGCTGTTAAACGCTACCGGCTTTATTCTGCTGCTTCGGCTTTCGGCATCACGGACACGTATACCTTGCCGTTCGCCTTTGTACGGTAGTTCACATTGCCAGCGGTGAGCGCAAAGAGGGTATGGTCCTTGCCCATGCCGACGTTTGCATCGGGATGCCACTGGGTGCCGCGCTGACGCACGATGATGTTGCCTGCGATGACGACTTCGCCACCGAACTTCTTCACGCCGAGGCGCTTGGAATTGGAATCGCGACCGTTGCGCGAGGAACCGCCAGCTTTTTTGTGTGCCATTGGATTGCTCCTTTAAACCTTGTTATCCGCGTTTCAGGCTGCGACGATGTCGGTGATGCGCACCACGGTGTGATGCTGACGATGGCCGCGCGAACGCTTGGAGTTCTGACGACGACGCTTCTTGAAGGCGATGACCTTCTTGCCGCGGGTCTGTTCAACAACCTCGGCCGTGACCTTGGCGCCAGCCACGAAGGGCGCGCCGATCTTGGCATCGGCGCCTTCGCCGACAACGAGGATCTCGGTGAATTCGATGGTCGCGCCAGCTTCGGCTTCCAGCTTTTCGATGGTCAGCACGTCGTTGGCGTTCACGCGGTACTGCTTACCGCCGGTCTTGATGACTGCGAACATTTTTTAACCTTTCATGTTCGTTCCGGCTCTCCCTTGCAAAGGGGGCCGTCTTTTTGCCAGTCGGAGAAGCAGGATTTTCATCCCGCCGGTTCACTTCGCAAGCTGCGAAGACCACAAGGCGCAGTTCTGCACACTTTGGGTCGAGGGTCGCATACGTGAGCCCCTCAGGAGTGTCAAGATAAAAGCGGGAAAAACCGTCATATTCGCTCTTGCATGGGGGGTGAGTTGCCGCTATGAGACAGCCCGCGCCACCGTGCGCCGACCAATGTGACCGGAGAGGTGGCTGAGTGGTCGAAAGCACCGCACTCGAAATGCGGCATACTCGCAAGGGTATCGTGGGTTCGAATCCCACCCTCTCCGCCATCGCGAACCCTTGGGGTGCAAGGGTTTCCAGCGACTAACTGATGTCTGCTAATTTTCGAGCTGGGCGCCCATGTTAGCTAGGGCCACGATGCAGGCACTAACGTAACGGCGTTAACTCATCGTGCGTTGTAGATTTTCAATTTTGAACTTGCAGTTTTATTCCCTGCACAATCTGATCTAGCTTGCGATTCGTTGCGGGGGGGGCGGGCTGTGGCCGACGATTTCAGAAAAATAGCATTTGGCTTTATCAGTGCGGAGCACGAGCGTGATAATGACCCTGGCCTAATCACTGAAGGTTACATAGACTTCAAGGCTGCAGCAGAAGAAGCAACTGACGGCAAGAAATTCCTGTTCCTAGGATACAAAGGCGCCGGAAAATCATCACTGGGAGAGCGTTTGCATCTCACCCTCGCCGACCGCCATGACCGTTTTGCTAAGCTGGTCTCATTGGCGGATTTCCCGTTTACACCCTTTTCAAAACTGATCCGTGGTGACGTTGAGCCTGAGGCGAAATACCCGACAGCGTGGTCATGGATCCTACTAATTTACCTCCTAGAATCAATGGTAGGGGACGAGGGAGGCTCGCATTACAATATGCCCGCGTTGCTCGATGCTGCAAAAGCGTTTCGGCAAATGGGTTTGTCTCCTAGCTCAGATCCAGCTTCTATCGTCAGAACAACAAGCAAAAACAGCTTTAAGCTCGCCCTGCCTGGTGAGTTGGCATCCTTTGAGTGGGCGGGGTCGGATATTCGTCCGGCGTCGGAGATCCCTGACTTCGTTGAAAGCCTGAAAAATATCGTTAGAGGCTTTCGAAGCACAAGTAAGCACTATCTGATCATAGATGGTTTGGACGATATTTTGACGTCTCGAGAAATACAATACAAGTCCCTGGCTGCGCTGATATTTGAAGTATCTCGGCTTAATTCTGATTTTGCAAAACATGGCGTTCCATCAAAAATAATACTGCTCTGTAGGACCGATCTTTTCGAACGGATACCCGGCGCCAATAAGAATAAGATACGTCATGATGCCTCAGTTGAATTCGACTGGTATCACGATCCTCAGAACCCGGAGAATTCGTTGCTGCTTCACGCTGCGCAGCTTAGAACATTGCGTAGCCTGGGTTCCGGGGCAAAGCTTTTCGGCACTTTGATACCGGATTACCTCAATGGAGAGCGTGCGGCTAAGCAGCTGCTAGACATGACGCGTCACACGCCTCGCGACTTCTTGCAGTTATTGACGCATATCCAGGTTTTTTGCCGTGGCAACATCGTTGATGTAGATGCGTTCAAAGCAGGATTGCGCGAATATTCAATAAAGTATTTCCTCCCAGAGATCGAAGACGAACTTAGCGGGTATGCTGATCCCGATGAGATCCAATTGATAATTGCTGCGTTTGGGAGGGTTAAGAAAAGAGATTTTTCATTCAGTGAGCTTATCGCAGTGTCGAAAACAATGAAAAAGGCACTGGCTGAGGAGCGAATTCACGAAATATGCGAGAGTTTATTTGAGTGTAGCGCTTTGGGGGCAATCCAGAATAAGCCGGGCGGGAATACGTTCTATTCTTTCAAATACAGAAATCGGCACTCTAGTTTTGATGAGAGGGAAAAGATCATGCTACACAGAGGTCTGTGGAAAGCACTAAATCTCGTTTAATTAAAGAGGTGCTTCGTGGCAGTCACGCAGGGACATGGGAATCCACGCTGGACACGGGATGAAACGCTTCTCGCGCTGGCTCTGTATTTCGACGTCGATGGGAAAGTGCCATCGCCGCGGGCGCCAGAGGTAAAAGCGCTTTCCGAAATACTTCGCTCTCTTCCGTATTACGCGGAGGTCGCTAAACAGCCGACATTTAGAAATCCTGATGGTGTGGGTTTCAAGCTCATGAACATTCGTCAGGTCGCGACCGGCAAGGGACTCGGAAACGTATCGAGCATGGATCGCCAGATCTGGGCGGAGTATGGAGCTCGAAAAGACGAAGTGCACCAGATCGCTAAGGCAATAAAGGCAGGAATCGCAACTGTCGGCTCGGAGCAAATCCCGGAGATTGAGCAGGAGCTACCCGAAGGACGGGTTCTTACTGCCATTCATATTCGGCGAGAGCGGAATCCTAAGGTGCGCAAGATGCTGCTGGACGATCGCCGCGTCGCGGGTTTCCGTTGTGACATTTGCGATTTGGCTCGGCCCGACCTGGAAGAGCCTCTGCAGGAGGCCATCTTCGAGGCGCACCATCTCGTTCCGCTTGCCGACGCCGGTGAGCGCAAGACGAAGCTGGCCGACTTGGCTTTGCTCTGCGCCTGCTGCCATCGTCTCATTCACCGCGCCATGGTGGCGAAGGCCAGATGGATGGGTCTTGACGAGGCCCGAGCTCTAATCGTGCCGGGATAAACCTTGGCACCCCTCCAGGGGCGTCCTACGCGTGATCTTCAATATTGATTGGAGATCACATGGCGACGATCCGGAAGCTCAGAGGACGTTGGCAGGCGCAGGTGCGCCGGCGCGGCATGAAGCCCCGCTGCAAGTCCTTTGACACCAAGCAGGAAGCCGAGAAGTGGGCTCGCGACCTGGAAGCCCAGGTCGATCGCTTCGGCGCTGCCCCGGATACGAAGATCCTCGAAAGCACGACGCTTGGGCAGCTCTTGGAGCGCTACCAGCGCGAGATCTCGCCCACCAAGCGCGGGTCCGTTCAAGAGGTCCAGCGAATCGACGTGCTGCGTCGTCATGATCTTGCCTACCGAACGCTGATCGGGCTGAGCCAACAGGACATTGCATCGTTCCGCGACGAGCGGCTCCAGACGGTAGCTCCATCTACGACCGTCCGCGAGCTTGCGATCCTGAGCCACGTCCTAGAGGTCGCTATCCGCGATTGGGGTTTGCCGCTCGCAAAGAACGTGGTGAAGCTGGTTCGCCGTCCGATGATCCGCAATGAGCGCAGCCGGAGACTGACGGGCGATGAGGAGCAACGGCTTCTCGATGGCTGCGACGGCGGACAGACGCCATACTTCAAAACGCTGCTGATACTGGCTATCGAGACAGGGATGCGGCGAGGGGAGATCCTCGGCCTGAAATGGTCTGACATTTCGCACAATCGCCGGGTGATCACGCTTGCCCTGACCAAGAACGGTTCCGGTCGCGAGGTGCCGCTCTCTCAGAGAGCGTTTGACGCGCTGATGGATTGGAAGGCGCGTGTGCCGGTAGGTCTATCTACGGTCTTCCCGATGACGCCGGGAGCGCTGGAACAGGCTTGGCGTCGATTGCTCATCAGGGCAGGGATCAAATCGCTGCGTTTTCACGACCTGCGTCACGAGGGCGTCAGCCGTCTATTCGAGCGGGGTCTGAATATCATCGAGGTCAGCAGCATCTCCGGACACAAAGAGCTCCGGATGCTGAAGCGATACACCCATCTGAGCGCCGATGATCTCGTTGCGCGCCTAGGGTAGATCTATCTGCGCTAGTGCCGTCGCCTTGCGCTATGTTTACATAGACCTTGCCTCACGGCTAAATCTGTAAAGGTCGCGGGACAAAAACGGTCAAAAGTGTATACCTTTGGTTGTGTTCGACCTTGCCTCCAACCTTCAAAACACTGCCGATTTGGGCCCGACCTTGTCATGATGTTTACACCACCTTGCGGATTTTACCCATTTCAGGCGTTTTTGGTGCCGATGTAAAGGTAATGCAACGCGCTTGAGTTGCATCGGGCGCTTTGCGCGTCACTCCCTGAAAGTCAAGCAGCTTTGACTGCCAATTTTACTGGACGCCGGACGGGTGAGCCAGTTGGTAGACGCTACCAATCCCTTGGGCGCCAGTGGCAAAAACATATCCGCTGGTGCGTCAGGATGCTTGCAAAGATCAACCTATACCCGCGCGCCAGCGCACTGGCATTAGCGCGGCCTGCTGAGAGGACCTGAAGGCGGTCGAGCGCTATCAAAATCCTCAGCTCTTTGTGGACGATCCACGGCAGAGCATCCGCCTCTCGTTCACTCCCGCCCGGTGCCGCGCAACCTCCTTCGCCTTGGCTGCGGCGATCTTCGATCGAGACCCAGGTCGATTGGCGGATATCGAAGTCCTAGAAGAAATCAAGCTGCACGATGGGGATGCCTTCCATGGCCGCGATGACTAGGCGACCTATCCTCCCATGCCTGTCATGGGAACGCAGAAATACGGGTGCAGCCGTGGCTTAGCTCTGAGCTAACTGTATTGTTGACGAGGTTGAGCCCTGGCGCTGGCTTTCATGCTGAGATGAGCGATGTAGCTAAAGGCCATGAACTGCGCCGGTGAGCACCTATGTGGTTACCCTACCGGAAGATAATTCCATTCCCGTCCGTCTATCGTAAACATGTATATAAATTAATATAATATATACAGATAACATTACGGTGAAATCCCGTCCTTCCGGGAGAGCGCTTTTTCCTTCCGGCGTTCCAGAGAAGCTCGCGACTGAAAACTCTGCAAGCGTTTAGAGTTTTCAATGAATATGCAGATGCAGATGCAGGCGGTGTAGAAGGTTCTTGCAGCCGTTGTAAGACCACTTAGCGCCACGCGCTGGCTGTATACCTTGCTCATTAAGGTGACGCATCAATTTTGCCGGTGTAAGCGACTCACCTGGCTGAAGAGTGGCCTTCAGTTCTTCTATCACTGGCCGGAGCTGGGTGGCATGCTGGTCAGCCTTCGCCTTGTTGGAGAGCGCACCCTTGAGTGCGCTTTGAAGCTCTGGAGCTTGCCCCTTCCTGGTAGACATCGAGATTGCAGAGCTGATTTTGCGAGACGCGGCTTCTTGCATCAACATCAGACGTTCGGGTGCACTGAATTCGGTCCATTTCTTTCCGCTTGTGCAGTCGACCAGATCCAAATCTAGCTTATCCAGATCTTCCATGATCTTGGTGGTGTTTAGGGCTGTGGCCATGCGAAACAATTGGCCGAGGTCGGCTACCCATATGACCGCCGAAGCTGTTCTAGCTTCAGCAACTGCCCGCCTAAAATCTGCATTTCTCGTGAACACGGCTGAGCGATAGGTTGTCACTGCAGGTCGTCTTACCGGCGTTTCTAGACCACGCGCCTTCGCGAACCGCAGCAGTAGTGCGGATTGCGCACGCAGCTCTTTAAGCTGGTTTAGCTCTTTCATCGTCTTGGGCATTTTTCGAACATAGGCGAACAGAAACGCAACGGCATTTGAATTGATCGCGGACACTATCTTACCGCCTTTCGAGCAATATCTCTCCGGCCATACATTCTACTGCCTGCTGAAATCAAACGGTTTTCTCAAGGTTTCTGACCACGCTCCTGACCTGCGGCTGTTCGATCGGCTGGCCGCTATAATTGTTGGTGTTCAACAAATGGAGCAACATATTATGAACATGCACGTAATTCCTGTGCCCGAAGACCTCGTAGCAGATTGCAGGGCATTTTTCCCGAAGCTGCTTCGCTCGTATTTGGAGAGCGGTAACCTCAATTGGCGGGTGTTAGGAGATCATCGCGTCTCTCTCCAGCTGGTTTGCCGCCTGCTGTGGAACGATGATTGCCCGTTCCTGCCGACGTTCGATCATCTGATCCGGCACACGTGTGGTCACCAGCATGCGATCTGGCTTCAGAAGTCCGGAACTTATGGCGGTGCCGCACGCGTAGTTGCCGCGCACGTAGACAACTACTTGCGCAACCCCAATGGATATCCTCGCCCCCCGATTGGACTGTGGGTCAGCAATGCGCTGTCCGCAGAATTACCAAGCACTGACCAGCTTCTGCTTGAACACGAGCTTAGCGGTCTGCCGATCCGGTCCGAGTGACACTTCGATAGCTCCTGTCTGCGGGGCCTGGCAGTTTCGCAGACAGTGCCCGTGATAGGTCAGAGCATGCTTCCTTTCGCTCAGGGGCGAGCAAGGGCAAGCGAGACGGTCGCCGGTGCGAGAATGTAGCGTTCCTGACAAGGATCACGCCGGTGAGCACCTGTTCAAATTCACTCCCGGAAGCGAGCTTCATTCCCGTCCATCTATCGTAAATATGTATATATAATAATAGACAATATATATAATATTACGGTGAAATCATTCTCGTCCAGGAGAGGAGCTGCAGTTCCGGGAGTCGTAGAAGGTTCCGCGAATGAAAACTCTGTAGACGTTTAGAGTTTTCATCTAATTTGCGCGCCAAGCATTCGAAGCGAATGCGCCCAAGTCTCATCCCAGCCAGGGGCGCTCCGGGTCTTTCGGGTTGGATGCGAACTCGCCGTTACCCTGGCGTCGTTTCGACCGGCTGTCGGCAGATGACTTCTCTGCGGGCGAGAGTGCGGCGATCACGATCAATCCAACGAAGCTGAAGAGGAAGCCGAGCGCGAACCAGCCGAGCGGGTCTCGGTTCTTGTTTGCGGCTAAGATCGCGCAGGCACCACCGAACACAATACCCGATGCAAAAATGATCAATGAAATGTCCATGAACTCCTCGCTGACATAGTGCCTGGATTTGCCCGCTAGAGCGAAAGGGAACCTTTGTCCGATAGAGGTCAACTGTAACTGCTGACCGGTCGCATCCTATGGTTTCAAGGGCTTCCGGAGAAGCTCCATTTTATGACCGACAGAGCGAAATCGTTCCTTTATGTCAATCGCTTAGCTGCCATTGGAGCGTGAGGATGCACGAGATTAAGCTGGTCGGTTATGCCCGTGTTTCAACGGTCGAGCAGAACCTTGATATGCAGGTCGCCGCATTGAAGGCGGCTGGTTGCTCAGAGATCTTCACCGACCATGGGGTATCCGGCGCCGACTTCCAGCGTCCTGGTCTTCTCACCGCTCTCAAGAAGGTCAAGCGGGGTGACATGCTCGTCGTTTGGCGTCTCGACCGGCTTGGACGCTCTCTCGTCGACCTAATTCAGACCGTGAACGGGCTATCGAAGAGGGGCTGTGATTTTCGGTCGTTGACTGAGAGCATCGACACCTCTTCATCGGGCGGACGGCTGGTTTTTCACATGATGGCCGCGATGGCGGAATTCGAACGAGCCATCATCAGCGAGCGCACCAAGGCGGGGATGGAAGCTGCCAGAGCGCGAGGATCGCGAATTGGACGCCGTCGCTCGATGACACCAGAGCAGACCGAAGCCGCGCGATCGGCAATCGAGAACGACCTGGAGCCCGTCGCCGACGTCGCTGCGGCATACGGTGTGCACCCGAAAACGCTCGCACGGCTCCTGCGCGGTTCCGTCAAATCGATGCGTTCGCAGCCAGCCATTTCTCCAGGGCCGTGATCACATCGGGCTGCAGCCGCGTCAAGCGCCGCAGCGCTCGGCTCACCGACTGATCGTAGGGGTTGCATCCCATCTCAGCCATGACCTCGCCCATCTCCACCCCGCGCTTTGCCATGATTTCCTCGATCCGCGCCTTTGTGGCAGGAAGCAGTCTCCTATCCATCGCGATCGCGGAAGCAGCTACGCCTACTGCTGGGCTTGATGCGACTGCATAGCCTTGGGCCGTCAGCCAGCAAAGAAAGTCGGCCTGCTCAGTCTTGCTAGACTTGCCGAACGCATTCCTAAGCTCCTGGATTCGGGTCCTTGGCTTCTTCAATCCTGCGGCGATTGCTGCTTCGGCAATCGTCTTGTGCTTCCCGGCCTGCAGGTCGGCGTAGGTCGCGGGGAACTCGTTCTTCAGACGTTCTTCGTAATATGCGTTGTCGCGCTTCTGCTTCTTCGGCATTTCAAATCGAGTCCGGTATCAAAAACCGCATCTGGTTAGCCGCAAAAACCAGAAAGCGCCAGAGCGAGTCAAAGGCGCGTGCCGTCTGGTTTCCGCTGTCGGACATCGACCAGAAGCTCGGAGCCAGCCAGTGAGCATCCCTGAGTCTACCAGGCGCTACTCCCGATACTTATAGGCACTGTAGTAGGCATCGTGCTCTGACATCAGATGGGGCGGCCCGGACCCTAGTGGGTCGAGCCCCTCAACGGCTTGCTCTGCCCAGTTCAGCCATTCCACTGCTGCGCTCCCCTCGCTCTCCGGAGACCGGGCCACGAGCTCTCGGACAGCTGTAACGAATGCTCTTAATTCGGCTGCTTCGCGATGCCGTCGCGCCAAAGCCTTCAGTTCGCCAACGCGCGCAAACTGGATTTGCTCTAAGCGTTTTCGCTCGGCTTCCCGCTTCTCCCAAATAGCGTATTGGCGGGCTTGCTCGTCCCTCTCCAAACGCCGTGCGTGGAGGGCTGAGCCTGCTGCTGCCAGCCCCTCTAAGACGCTAGGCATGGTCATCTCTAGCCGCTGTTTCTTTCCATCTGCCCAGTTGGCGCGCAGTCCGAGATAACTGGCGTTGGTAATCGTGAGCTTCAGCAACCCCGATGGCACATGGTCGAATTCCGGAATCTTTCGCCATGAGTATTGCGCTGCGTCTCGCAGTTCTTGCTTGGTCGGAATGTGAGCAATCCTTTCGGTCTGTTCGTGGAAGCTCATCCAGATCTCTTCCTCCTGGATGATTAGACGCCATGCGTCGGTGTCCTGCTTCTGCAGACTCCAGCCTTGCCCCTGCATCTCCCGCACCAGCTGGTCAACGAGATCGCATATTCGCCCGATGGAGCCAGGCGATGTCGTGATTTTGAAGGGTGGCACCGTGATAGTGGCAAAGTCCTCATACCATTTAAGTTTTGCGAGCCGCTTGCGGATTGAAGCCACGATCGGATGCGAAGGGAGCGCTGTCTGGAAGTTTTCGACTGCTCCTGCCTCAACCTCGCGAATCTCAACCGGTTTTGCGGCTAGGGCAGAGCGGGGCACCTTCGGGCCCAAACTGACGATCGAGCCTCTATCAGCCCTCTCTGTCGGCAATTCAGGTCTCTCGACTACTTTGCCGAAAGCCAGCTTCTGCCAGTATCCAGCTGGTGGAACGGGTATATCGAAGCGTCTGCAGACGTTGGCGAGCGTTTGACCTGAGACGCCGAATTCTGACCCCAGCTTGTTCAGTGGTGTCGACCAAACCAGGCGGTAGATTTCCTCTCGTGTCTTTTCCATTGAATGCACCTGGACGTTGACTATGCGTTTCGTGCTTGGGCGACTGTCATCGCACACGACTGTCGTCCGCCGATAAGCTGCTTGATCAGCGGTCGGATTCACAGTGATGAAAACGGGAATGCAATCTTACGGCCAGCGTTGGTCAAAGCCGGCGTGCTAAATGGGCGTCAAGCGGGATTGTCTTTCAAGAAGTCTATAAGCGAGCGCTCAAGCTCGGCCTTTTTGTCTTTGAGTTCGCATTCCCAAACAATTTGGAAAGTCCACCCTGCCGCGACCCACAGCTGCTCGTTTCTGTGGTCGCGTTCGCTGTTGGCGCGTAACTTCTCGGTCCAAAAATGTGACCGAGCTTTCGGTAACCTCGAATGCCGTGCACACCTGTGGTCATGCCAGAAGCAGCCTCTAACGTCGATCAACTTCTTTCGCGAAGGAAAAACGATATCAGGTTTGCCCGGCAGACGGCTATAGTGCAGCCGATAGCGATAGCCGTTCTTGTGGAGGAATGATCGAACTTCGAGTTCCGGCTTGGTGTCTTTATGAACATTCGCCCTCATGATACGGCGGCGAACTTCAGATACATCTTTTTCATCGAATATGCTCACTTAGAGCTCCTTCGGACGAGGCGTTCTCCGTTGCGGTGATCACCTAAAATCAAAAGTTCTATCAACAGCTAGGCAGAACGATGGCGAATCAGGTTACCTACCTGCGGTAGATTTGGTTAATTGAGGTGAAACGGTGAATCAGGCTAATCCAGAATCGAAAGTTATCTTTGATAACCTGGTCATTGAAAGCAGCGGAACTCGTCCACAGCTTACGACGCAACAAAAGAGGGATTTTTCTGAGGCCGTAGCGAAGATCGCCGGAGTTGATCCGAACTGGATTGATATTCGCACGCTTAGCGATGAGAAGCAGACCGCGCGCAGCATCAGTGAGTCAAACGGTGCGAAAAGAAACGCCTCAATCCCTTTGCTAAATCGAGTGTTTGTGATGCGCTGCACGGGCGAGGCGGCAACCTATGAAAAGATAGCCAGATATATGGACGCCAACGTGCAGCGTGCTGGTGGCATAGGTATTTTGGTCGGCGCCGACCCTGAATGGCATGTGGAAAGAATCTACTTCGATAAGAGAAAAGAGAAAGAAGCCGCCCTGCTGGCTGAATATTTCCTGGTGCCAAAAGACAGAAGGATAGTAATAGAAGCTCCATCGGGTGCGGGAAGTAGCTCTTTTGCCAGTAGGGCCTTAGAAGATATTCCGGGTTTGTTTATAGATAAAGATTTCTCAGATGAAGTATTGGGCGAACTAGTCAGGAAAAAATGTATTATATTGCAGGGACCCCCAGGAACGGGGAAAACTACACTTGCAACGGCTCTCGCAAAGGCGTTTGTGGGCGACGGTGGTAACGTTACAGCCATTCAGTTTCATGCGGGCTACTCCTACGACGACTTCATTCAGGGATGGAGGCCCAACGGCGATGGATTCGAGCTGGCAGCTGGCCATTTCATGGAGATCTGCGAAACTGCGAGGCTGAGCGAAGATAAAAATCATGTTTTGATAATAGATGAAATTAACAGAGGCAACGTTTCTGCAGTTTTCGGTGAGTGCTTTTCGCTCATCGAGTCAACAAAGCGATCTCCTGTATACGGAATGAATTTAGCTTACAAAGATCCAAACATGAGCGCTGAGGAATTTTACGTCCCACCTAATGTATATATCATAGGAACAATGAATACCGCTGATCGATCTCTGGCCATAGTAGACTATGCACTGCGGCGTCGGTTTTCTTTTGTCACCATACCGCCCGCTTTTGGTGATGAGAACTTTGCCTCCTTTCTCATTGCTAAAGGATTGCCTTCTGCTTTTGTCAAGGAAGTATTTCTGAGGCTTAACTCGCTGAATGAAGCCATACGGTCGGAAACTCGGTCGCTCGGAGCTGGATTTGAAATCGGTCACAGCTATTTTTGCCCAAGCAGCCCGCCCACTGACCATCAGAAATGGTATAGATCAATTATTGTCCATGAAATTGGTCCACTTCTTCGTGAATATTGGTTCGACTCGCCCGAGACTGCGGCATCATACGAAGCACAGCTGCTGAAACCATTTCCTGCTGAGGTTGAAAACGACACCGCTCCGATCGTGGGGAGCGAATGAAGTCAATTCCTATAGCCAATTTATACTACATGCTGTGTTATGCATGGGGTATTTTACCCCCGCTTGGCGCTCGGCGGACGTCTTTTGATGACTTCAGTTCCCCAGCAGAAATCATCGGTTCTGAGATTTGCAGGATGTCGACGGCCATAGTTAAACGTCATCTTGCAGTGTCATTTGTGAGCGATCTAGAGCGCACACGGCGTCCACGAGGAAAAATTAACTTTACCCAGTCCGTTAGGGAGTCCGGCTACAAACGAAAGATTCTAGTCTGCTCGTCTCCGAGCACGTCAATCGACACTCTTCCGAATCGCATATTGAAGGCGGCATTGGCCCTTCTTGCGAGGCAAGAGAGCCTCAATGCAATGATTAGAAAGGATGCGTTTGCTCTAGAGCAAAGGCTTTCGAGCGTTTCCACCATCACCGCAGACAGAAGCGCATTCACTAGGTTGTCTAATCTGATACTGCCGAAAACTTACCGCTATCCAATGGCCCTTTGTGAACTGCTGATGCTGCGCTTCTCGCCTGCGGACGGGGATGGGAGCTCCTGGTTCGATGAGCTCTACCGGGACGAAGCTAGAATGCGGAGGGTTTTCGAAGGTTTTTTAAGGGGCTTTTTACAAGAACACATGCCGCATGCTAAGGTTGGCGCTCGCCGTTTTCAAATGGCCGACCTGCAAGTCAGGCACGGAGATAGCGGCCTTATTCCACATCTCAATATGGACGTGGTGCTAGAGTTTGCTCAAAACAAATCCATTGTGATCGACGCAAAGTTTACGGCAAATCAAATTTCGTCACACCACGGAACGAACAAAATCCGCTCTGAACACTTCTACCAAATATTTTCTTATGTCTGTAATGTCAAAGCAACGCAGCCGTCCCGCGATGTCTCTGGCTTAGTTTTGTATCCAGACGTTGGTGAGCTAGAGGCACTCGACTTCTCAGTGTGCGGCTCTAATTTTTCGTTTAGACCTATCGACCTTTCAAAGGACTGGCGATCAATTCACGATGGCATCATTGATATAGTCCATCAACTAGAAAGTATGCCAAGCCCTACAGGAAATGCTAGCAACGGTGGAACTGCGTTTCCTATCAGTTTGGCGTAGGTTGTTCTTTTTTGAAGCCCAAAATCGAAGAAATCTGGAAAGGATTGAATTCTGGCCGCTTCGTGAGGTGTGATGGTCCGAGGCTCCGTCGGATGAATAAAGCGACCCTGTCCCATAACCAGACAACCGGTAGTGATCGTCGGAGCAGGCCGGTCCGGATACATTCTGCCGTATACCGATTTATAGGTGTGTTGCTTGAGCCTATGGCAATCAGGACGCATTGAGTCGGGAAGCTCAAACGAATTGGTTTCAAAAAGCCAGTTTACCCTCCTCTGACTTTCGTCGGAAAGCGTTGAGGGCCTGTCAAATTCGCCAGATTGCACATTCAAATCGTCGATTGCCCAGCGGACATCACGCGACTGCTTATTCCTTAACTGTTCGAGCACATTTGTAAAATGCTCTAGATGCTTTCTGCTCTGCAAAGCTAATACAAACGTGCGCTTTCGCGCTTGTGGAACACCAAATTCACTAGCATCCAGTGTGGTAACGTATACACTATAACCAAGCTGCTCTAGAAATCCGACTGTGCGGGTGAAAACTCCAGTTCGATCTCGTTGGACGCCGGGAACATTTTCAATGATGACCGATCTCGGATTAAGAACTTCCGCTGCGCGAGCCATACGGTCGTAAAGTGAGTTGCGCGGATCGCTGCGCCGTGTGTAGTTATTTAGATCGGAATGGCCTTGGCACGGCGGGCCACCGCAGAGCAAATCGACGCGACCGAGGCTATCGCGAAGCTCGCGTTCTCGGTAGCTTAACGGCGTTCCCAGAACTCCTGAAAGCGCCTCCGTCACGTCCCCAACATGCTGAGAGGTGGGGTTGAAGTTGCGTGCGTAAACCGCTGCATAGGTAGGGTCTAGTTCGGCGGCATAGGAATGAACTGGATGTTTGCCTAGAGCGCGGCACGCTTCATCGATGCCGAGGCTCATGCCACCGCATCCAGAGAATAGGTCGACGATCCTGACCTCATCCGTGGGACTTATGCCGACTGGCCTATGTTTGGTCTTTAGCCAGGCCTTAGCAAATCCGCTTTCGAGATCATTACTCCTGGCGTCGGCGACTACGCTAGTGACGAACCTCTGTCCTGACAACGAAGTCGTAGTTCTTTTGATCTCGTTTAACTCTCTCCCAAATTCCAGAATTGGCACTGGGGTAGGGGCCAGAGTCAAGTTCAGTTGCGGATCCCATTTCACAGAGTCTTCCTTCAAGCAGCGCGCTTAAGTGTGTTGTTCCCGACATCTTGTTTCATGCGGTTAGCATGCAGCTCAACCGCATCTAGGAAGCCATCGACGAATTTTAGCTTTCCGCTTCTCGCACGGTTGAGAAATCCCAGAGCAGCCTTTGAGGACAGTGGCTTTACTTCATCAAGCAGGAATGAGGCTAACCCTTCGCTACCTTTGTCCTCAGGAAACTCGGATATGTCCACTCTCATTATACCTGCCCCAAGATCATAAGCCGCGTTGGGCCACACTCGTTCTCGCCATGGTCTTTCTCTGCTACCCACATCGGGTTCGGAGGGATCTTTAATTTTTCTCGCGAGCCAGGCTCCGAACACTACTGGAAGAGCATTCCCGATTAACTTCCAGCGAAATGAGTCTCTGTTCAGCCCTTCAACCTTCGTCCATCCGGAAGGGAAGCCCTGTAGACGCTCGGCATCCTCTAGGGAGGGAGTGCCGATTAGTCCCGAATCGCGAAACCAGATGGCTGGCGGCGATGGAACGCCGACCCTAGAACCACCTTTGATAGTAGGCACACAGTTTGGTGCCCAGCCAAGCCCCATGCGGCCCTCGGTCCACGAGAAACCGACGGGAACAGAACCGTCGTCCCTCAACCACTCCGGCTCCGCATGGCTTTCGCCGAAAACTACGCTACGCGGGTCATGGATCTTGCTCGCAACTATCAGGACCCTGCGCCTCCTCTGAGGCAATCCGAATGCGCGCGCATCGACCACGCGGTATGCCCATTTGTAACCAAGTTCGGATAATGTCGAGGTGACGAACTGGATAGCTTCCCCTTTATGCTGCCAAAGCATGAAGGGAACATTCTCTAAAATAAGCCACTCCGGTGAAGGATTTGTCGCTATCACTCTGAACATGTCGTGAACGATTTTCGTGTCACGACCGTTGATCCCTGTATTGTTGCCAACGAGGCTTAAGTTTTGGCAGGGAAACCCCGCCGTTAGAACCCTGACCGGCGGTAGTTTAGTGATATCCGCAACATCCGACATGAGCGTCGCCTCGGAAAATCGTTTGCGTAAAACCGCTTGAGCATTCGGGTCAATCTCGCAGCAAACTTCAGCCTTGAAGCCTTGGGATTGAAAGCCCAGTTCGAACCCACCGATTCCCGAAAACAGACTAATAAGGCTACTTGTGTTGCTCATATCGTTCCCAGTAGTTTCAATGTGTTACGAGGATGTTTGGTCGAGGGGGGCTGCAGATACAGCGCCACATATTATAGTTTAGTTCTCTGAATGTTCTCTTTTTAAATGAGAAGTCAAGTCAAATTCCCAATGCGGGTGTGAAGCTCACAACTATTGCCTGGCTGCAACATAGGTGTCACGGGGATAACTTCCAAGGGCGCGATTGCGGCGCAGCGCCAGGCTCAAAAATCCGCTATGAGACAGCCCGCGCCACCGTGCGCCGACCAGTGTGACCGGAGAGGTGGCTGAGTGGTCGAAAGCACCGCACTCGAAATGCGGCATACTCGCAAGGGTATCGTGGGTTCGAATCCCACCCTCTCCGCCATCTTCCGAGCTTTCGCAGCAGATATCGCAGATGCAATATGATATCAGTCCACCGGCGGCTCTCCGATAGGGCGGGCGCCTGCGGGGTTGTGACCGGTGCGGATCGCGAGACCAATCCATCTGGTGCGTCAATAGCAGCTATTGACCGACTTCAGGGAGCGCCTGGTGCAGGCGAGGAGCGATCCGATGCGGAGTGTCTCCACCGGATGCAGATCAGCGCGATACTTCATAGTTTTGCTTTCACAGCTCTTCAAATACTTGTGACTTCTTCACTATTTCCAACAGCTTAGGCGCAATGTGCTCTTGAAGATTGCACAATTTTGGGTTGGATGGTCGCGTGATTTGAGGTTTGTATAGTAGATGGTCGGCCAGACTCCCTTTTCAGCTGTTGCGCGAATTTTGATTGATCGATGGCTGACGACAAGTGCTGATGATGCCTCCGACCCGGAGGTCGTGTTCGCTCCGGTTATCGATCAACTCTCGATCAAGATGCGACTGACCGTGATCCGACTGAACGGCGACGATCCGCTGCAGTGGGAAATGAAGGCGATCAGGCACTCCGGCTTCACGTCTCGCGTGCTGAACATCAATCAATTGTTCGCCGATTGCCGGATTGGTGATTTCAAGGACCGCCGCTACATGGAGGAGGCCGTTATCCCGCGGCTCTTGGAGGTGGCGCATACGCAACAGCCGCGCATGGAGCTGGTCAAGACGAAGCTGATGGGTCTCAGCCTTGGATACGATCGCATACTGCTGCCACAGAAGAACAACGGTGGCTCGCAATGGATCATCTCTTCATCCTATGCGAGGTTCCTGCTGACCCGGCCACGGCAAGAGGCAAATCTGGACGTTGAGGATGAGGCGATAACGCAGCTTCTTATCGAGGGTGCAACGGCCAAGGAAATTGCGAGCACGCTCGGATTTTCGCATCGGACCGTTGAGCATCGGCTAAGCCGGATGAAGGATCGCATGGGCGCCCGCAACACGGTTCATCTGGTCGCCATGCTGATGGCGATGCACTTGGACAGAAGTGCCGACTAGCGACTTACCTGAACAGCTGCATGATCGAGTCTGCACCGGTGTTGGCGATCGACAAGGACTGGATGGCGAGCTGCTCCTGGGTCTGCAGTGCCTTGAGCCTCGTCGATTCCTCGCTCATGTTGGCATCGACGAGGCGACCGATACCCTGATCGATGCTTGCCATCAGTTTGATCGTGAACTCAGCCTGTTGTGCGATACGGGCCTGGAGAGCGCCTAGCTTCGAAGCCGCCAATGTCGTCTTCTTCAGCATTTTCTCTACGCCCATGAGGTAGCTGTCGAGATCTATGGTAGGGTCAGTGACATCGACGTCGGCGAGGTCGAAGAGAACTTCGTTGCCGTCCACGTTTGAAAACACGATTTGCGAGTTGCTTCCTTGCTCCGGGTAGATGAGCGGATCGGGGCTGAAGCGTATGTACTTCGTTTCGTCGTAGTAGCTGCCAGTCGAGATTTGCAGCCCTGACGAGGCCATCACATGCTGCAGCACCGCCGCATATTCCTCAGCGCTGGATACGACTCCGTTGCTGTTTCCGAGAACCGCATTCACATCCTCTTCTGTCACGCTGTAGTTCTGTACCGAGCCGTTGTTGACCCTCACGCTGAAGGCAAACTCATGGTTGTTGTCCAGCACGAAGGCCTCGGTAAAACTCAGGTAGGCGCTGGTATATCGGTTGTTGTATGAGGACGGGGTGCCCAGTCCGAAGTCCTCTGCACCTGGCAAGGTGCTGACAAGGTTGGCGACCTTCACGCTTGAATAAAGTCCGTTGACGGTGTCGTCGGAGGTAACACTGAAGTGGCCAAACGGGTAGGAGGTGGACGGTCCCCATCCGGATACGCTCACTGGTATCAGCGACCCGATTGCCTGTTTCAAAACATTGCTCATGTCGGCACCGTCTGTGATCGTATCTGTGCCGAGAGCGGCGATCACTGTCGCCTGATCAATGGTTACCGGGTAAGGCGTGCCAGCGTCTGGATTTGGACCATCAACGAGAAGATCAAATGTGATTTCCGCGCCGGCGGGCCAAGCCGTAGTGGACGGCGGCACTGTGAAAAACTGATATCCTGAGCTCGATCCCTGGGGCGGGTAGGGGAGCATTCCACCGTAATCGGTTGGCTTGCCTTTCTGAAGGAGGCCGTCACCGGTTGAATTGAAGAGCGAGATGGAAGCCAGCGTGACGTCCGTCTTTTTCACGCTGACACTTCCGTCCTCTGCTCGTGCAAAAGAGGACATGACGGAGGATGTGGCTTGTCCCAGATCAGCGAAATCCGTCGAGAGCCAGTTGACGCCATTGAAGCTGCTCGCGGATGCGATTTCCAGAATTTGCTGATTGAGCTCATTCAACTCAGCCTGGACCTTCGATTTATCCACGCCCTCCTCGCTCGCGGCCACCAGTCGCGCCTTGAACGCCTTGAGGACATCGACGACCGATTCCATGCCGGCGTAAGCCGTGTCAACTTTCGCGGCTCCCAATCCAAGTGCGTCGACGACGGCGCCCATAGCCATGTTGTCAGAGCGCATGGTCGTGGAGATAGACCAATAGCCCGCACTGTCTGCGGCGGTTCCGACGCGCAGTCCCGAGCTGACGCGAGCCTGGGTGTCTCCGAGACTGGAGGATACCGTCCGCAGGGTCTGCAAGGCCGCCATGGCCGAAATGTTCGTCAGGATACTTGCCATCACGCCCGCTCTCACTCTCAAAAGCCAGCGGAATCATCATGATACCGTCTAGTTGCCGAGCGCCTTCATAGTTGCCGAAACGTTAACGGAGGTCGCTCTATCCGACGGTAGAAATACCGGGGAGCACAAACATGATTGGCTCCACGAAAGCGCCTTTAACCTGCACGTGGATGCAGTCCGCGCGCCTTCGCCTTGGCATGGCCGCCTCTTCTCGGCTGCAAGCGAGTCGGTTAGGTGTTGGGGATGAACATCAGCAGCCTTCACGGTTCACAGACAGGGACGCTGCCCGGACGAGCGTCGGGGCAGGGGCGACTTGTGCGCCTCGTGGTTCCGTTTGCCGTGATCTATAATGGCGTTCTTGCCATCATCAATGCGCATGGGATGCCTCTCGGTTTTTCCCATGTGGCGCTTGTTGAAATCAGCTTGCTGTTCGTTTCGCTGCTCTACCTTTTTTATCGCGGCCTGTCTGAGGACGCGTTGCCGATTGTGGCGCTGACAGGCTTTTTTGCCGTGGTCATGCTCTATACCTCGGCGGCCAATGGCTTGGTGTTTGTCGATTTTTTCCGCAATGTTCTGATCATCGCGGTCTTTTGTCAGATGGGTATGCTGACCGACGCGAAAAGTCTCGCTTTCGTCTTTCGAATCTCATGCGTCTTTGTCCTTTCGGTGCTCCTGGTGGAGATCTTTTTCACCCGGATCTACGAAGACCTGTTTTATCCGTCGCTCTATTTCAGCAATACCCGGGGGCTTGAACAGGTCGCGTTCGGGGGCACGAAGATCTTTCAGAATGCTCTCAACATTCCCGGCCGGTTTTCCTTCGGCCTGAGTGATCATCGCACCGCCTCCATTTTCCTCGAACAGGTGTCGCTCGCCAATTTTTCCGGTGTACTCTGCATCTATTTGGTCAGCCGTTTCAAACAGATCCGCGCATCCGATCGGTGGCTGATGATCGCGACCGTGGTCTTCATCCTGCTGACCAATGATTCCAGAAGCATGCTGGCCTTCGCGTTTGTCTGTCTCATCGGCTATGGACTGTTTCCGAAGATCAGCAACAGTCTGCGCCCCCTGGTCATGCCGGGCATCATCCTTGCCGGTGCGCTCGTCTATCTCTTGCGACCGGATGCCAGCGGCGACACGCTCGATGGACGCATCGTTTTGACGATGAAGGGTTTCTTCGATCTCGATTTTATCCAGCTTCTGGCGCTTGACGTGCGCAATGTCGCGGGTTTTGCCGATAGCGGCTATATCTATGTGATCAATGCCAGCACGGTCTTTGGCCTCCTGGCCTTCTGGCTCTTTGTCAGCTTTTACCCCGCAGGACAGACGGCAGCGCAAAAGCGCCTCGCTTTTGCACTGACGATCTTTCTCTTCCTCAACATGATGATCGGTGGGACGGCTGTCTTTTCGATCAAGGTTGCGGCCCTGCTCTGGCTGCTTGTTGGATTTCTGCGGAGACCGGACGTGCACGGCCATTAACCGCTTTGGCAGGTCTTGAAGGACAATCCGGCCTGTCCCGGGGTATAGATCGACGCCTGGACACGTCCCCTTCGGCGTATTGCGAGCTATCATGTGCGTTCAACTGCAATATATCAGGGCAGTCGCTGCTCTTCTTGTCGTGTATTTTCACGCCATCCTGCAGATGGAGAAGCTCAATCCCGATGCCTGGATGACGGATTACCTGTTCGGGAAAAGCGGCGTTGACCTGTTTTTCGTGCTGAGCGGTTTCGTCATGTGGATCACGACCGCAGACAAGCCGCAGACGCCTGCGGAGTTCTGGTGGAAACGGCTGCGTCGCGTGGTGCCGCTCTACTGGACGATCACGCTGGCTGCAGCCTTTGTTGCGCTGATTGCGCCGCAGATCCTCAAGTCGACGCAATTCGACATGCCGCACATTCTGGCGTCTCTGGCATTCATTCCCTGGCTCAATCCGTCCGATCCCGAGGGCAGGATGATCGCGCCGCTGATCGTTCCGGGCTGGACGCTGAATTTCGAGATGTATTTCTATTTTCTGTTCGGTCTCTGCCTCCTCATTCCCCAGAGGCTTCGCATCGCTGCGATAACGGCTCTTATCGGCGGGCTGTTTGTGCTTGCCAATCTTCTGCCCGAGAGCACTGCCGGGCGGTTCTATGGGGATACCGTCATCTTCGAGTTCGTCGCCGGGGTCCTGCTGGGTCGCGTCTACAAGTCCGGGATTTCCTTTTCCCCGCCGGTGGTGGCTCTTGCCGTCTCCCTGGGTTTTTGTCTGCTTCTGATCAATGACCATCTCGAATTCGATCTGCCGCGTCTGGTCTCGATTGGCATTCCGGCTGCTATCATCATCTTCTTCGCGACAGCCATCGACCTGCCAGATCTGAAGCGCTGGCGCTGGCTGCGGATCCTCGGCGACGCCTCCTATTCCATCTATCTCACCCATGTCTTCACGCTGGCCGGTTCGCGCATGGTCTATCCCTGGGTGAAGGCGGTGGTGCCGAGTGATACCGTCATCGTTGGCTTGATGGTTCTGGCGTCGGCCGCAGTTGGCCTTGCCAGCTACTATCTCTTCGAGCAGCCTGTTGGCCGGTTCCTGGCGTCCACCGGACCGAAAAGGGAACGCAGCATGACGACGGCCGGCAATGCCTGACAGCTTGCGCGTCCGCTCAGCCTGTTTCTCACCTCTGCCGCGGCGCGCTGGCGCAATCGGCCTTGCCATGCTGCTCTCTTGTGGGTCTCTTCATGCCGAGCCAAATGATCTCTGCTTTCGCGGGGTGAACCTGTCCGGCGCCGAATACGGCGAGGCGGATGGCGTTGAAGGTGTCAACTTCACCTATCCTTCCGCGTCCACAGTCTCCTATTTCGCGGCGAAAGGCTTCGATACCGTACGACTTCCCTTCAAGTGGGAGCGTCTTCAACCCAGTCTCGGAGGTCCTCTGGACCTTGTTGAGCTGGACAGGCTGAAGACGAGCGTTGCGGGATTACGGGCGAAGGGCCTCAGCGTCATCCTAGATCCGCACAATTTCGGCTACTACTCTGGCAGTCAGATCGGATCCGCGGATGTGCCGTCACGGCAGTTCGCGCAGTTCTGGATCCGGCTTGCAGCCGAGTTCGCCAATCAGGAGGGCATCGCCTTCGGGTTGATGAACGAGCCGCATGACATCGCCCCGACCGTCTGGCTGGAGGCTGCCAATATGGCGATTGCCGGCATTCGCACGATTGGCGCCGGAAATCTCATTCTGGTTCCGGGGACGCATTGGAGCGGCGTCGTGACATGGGAGCAAGACTTTGGCCGGGGCTCGAACGCGAGCGTGATGCTGTCTGTTGTCGATCCACTCGACCGCTACGCATTCGAGGTTCACCAGTACATGGACAAGGATCTCTCGGGCACCCATGAAGCCTGTGTCAATGTCGATCTAGCCGTCGACGGCATGAACAAGCTTTCCGACTGGCTGCGCGCCCATGGCAAACGCGCCTTCCTTGGCGAGTTCGGTGGTTCGAGCGAGCCTCAATGTCTTGAGGGACTGACCCGCATGACACAGGCGATTGCCGACAATCCAGACGTCTGGCTGGGATGGACCTATTGGGCCGGCGGCGACTGGTGGGCCGAAGACGAAGGCAATAACATCCAGCCGACGGATAAGGGAGATCGTCAGCAGTTGTCGTCTCTCATTCCGGCGCTGAACCCTGAAGCGCAAGATCGCGGCTGGTGCGTCATGAATTCGGCGCGGTGATAACGGTTGATTAACTGTAAATTATCATAGTTCAGCAACAAACGGGTATCTGGCCGGACCAAGTCAGATCTGCGCTGCATGGGTGCACGAACCCTAGTGAAGGATAAAGTCCAGGAGATGGCTGAGTTCGATCCCCGAACGCGTTCTGCGACTGCAGCGTCGCCGTCTTCGCCCGACGGCACCGCGGCCGTCAGCCTGCGTCGCTATCTTGCGGGATCGAAAGGCGAAGCCGCCAATCTGGAGCCGCCGCGCGGCAGGCCGCTGACTATGGACGATATCGAAAAGCGCTCGCACGAGCGGTTTCCCTGGCAGCGATCGGAGATGGAGTTTCCTGCAGATGGCAAACCCCAACCACGAACGCGCACCGCTCAAGCGCATGGCTCGATCACAAGCGTGACTTCACCACCGCCGCATGCGGAGGAGCCGGCAGTCCTCGATCTCAAATTCGTGGTGGCGGCTGCCTGGACATATCGCACGCCCATCCTTGCTATTGCACTGGTCGGCGCCCTTTCGGGGGCGTTATTGAGCGCCACCTTGCCAAAGACATACAGCGCGACGTCGACACTCTATTTCGATCCGCAAACGCTTGCCGTCCAGTTTGGCCAGAGCGACAGCGCTCCTTCCCCCGAGATCCTGAACGGCACGATCGACAGTCAGACACAGATCATTTCCTCGCGCCGGGTTCTCGAGACGGTCGCGACCAATTTGAAACTGATGTCCGATCCGGAATTCGGACAGGGAACCGCAGGCAGTCAGGCCGGTGACCTGAACCGCGTATTGGCCGAACTTTCCAGACGCATCCAGGTGTCGCGCCAGGATGGCACCTATGTCTTTCAAGTCAGGGTCACCACCTCCGAAGCATCCAAGTCTTCGACCATCGCCAATGCCCTGGTTGCGGCCTATCTTGACGACAGTAGATCGAGTGCTCAAAGCAGTTCCGGCAGCGTAAACGCCGGCTTGACCAGTCAACTGCCCGCCCTGCGCGAGGCTTTGGTGGCAGCGGAGGAAGAGGTGCGGGCATTCACCGCCAGGAATGACCTCTTTGCCGTGGATGGCGCCCAGATTGCGGATAAACGGCTGCAATCTCTCGACGATCTGCTGGTGGCTGCACAGCGCAAGATCATCGAGGCAAAAGCCCAGCTCGACAATGTTTCGAAGCTCGATCTGAATGATGTGTTGGCTGGCGATGCGGCCGCCTCGCGAACCCTTGGAGATCTCAGGACGCAGTATGCCGGCCTCTCGGCCAATGTCAGCAGCCTCATCGAGCGTCTTGGAGAGCGGCATCCGCAGCTGCAATCCGCCAAAGCATCACTTTCTGATGTCGAGCGGCAGATCGGCCTTGAGTTGCAGCGCATGGTGACGGGGGCTCGCGGCACATACGAGGTGGCGAAAAAGGAAGAGGCCGATCTGCTGAAGGAACTGAATGTCCAGAAGGCCTCCCAAACCACAAATGCATCTGCCCTTATCGAACTTGGTGAATTGCAGCGTAAGGCCAAGGCTGCACAGGATGTCTACGAGGCTGTCTTGAGGCGCAGCGAAGAGACGGCTGCCGAAAAGAGCCTCTATGCGAGCAATGTGCGGATACTCTCCGAGGCATACCCACCTGAGAGGGCCGATGGCCCGGGGCGTCGCGCGCTCATGATGGCCGGCGTGTTTGGCGGCGGGCTTCTTGGTCTCGGCCTCGGCGTGGGGGCCGCGGTTGCTTTGGCTCTATATCGCCGTTTGGTCAGGCGGAACTAGCCACTCTGGCGAAAGGCGAGCCCCTCATGGCGCCGCCGTTCGCATTCAGACCATTAGACACTTCCGAATTGCGATTGCGGTCCCTAGTTTTTCTGCTGATCGGTACGATCGATCAGGGCGAAAAGCATCCGCTTCGCGTCCGCTTCGGCTTCAGCCTCGACCAGCTTATCGAGGTCACGCAACCAGCTTGGCACTTCGTCGTTCGCTTCAATTGCACCATCGGCGCGCAGGATCTTCGGGTGCTGTGTTGGCTTGGCATTCGCCCGATCGTAGAACAGCTCCTCGAACGGCTTTTCGCCCGGCCGCTTGCCGATGACCTCGATTGCTATACCGCTTCCGTTTTGATCGTCGGTTTTCACCGAGAAACCGGCCAGGCGGATCATGTTCTCTGCAAGATCACCGATCCGAACCGGTTCTCCCATGTCGAGGAGAAAAACGTCGCCGCCCTGCGAGAGGGCGCCTGCCTGGACAATGAGTTCCGCGGCTTCCGGGATAGACATGAAGTAGCGGGTCATGTCCGGGTCAGTAACGGTGACCGGCCCCCCCTTCGCGATCTGCTCCTTGAACAGCGGAACGACGGAACCGTTGGAGCCGATCACATTGCCAAACCGGACGGCGCAGAAGATCTGCGGCTTGCCTTGCGCTTTTGCCTCGTTTGCGATCTGTCGGACAATCAGTTCGGCCCAGCGCTTTGTCGCTCCCATGACATTGGTTGGGCGCACGGCCTTGTCGGAGGAGATCAGCACGAAATGGCCAACGCCTTCAGCGGCGGCAATGCGTGCAACCGTCAGAGTTCCGAAGACGTTGTTGCGGATACCTTCAAGAATATTGGCCTCGACGAGAGGCACGTGCTTGTGTGCCGCTGCGTGATAGACCACCTCGACGCCGTGACCTCGAATGGTTCGACGCATCAGCCGTTCGTCCGTCACAGAACCGAGCACCGGGATCACGACCGGCCCAGTCTCACTGCACAGCTCCTGTTCGATGCGATAGAGCGCGTATTCGCTGGCCTCGACCAAAATGAGCTTTGCCGGTTTCCAGGTCGCAATGAGGCGGCAGAGCTGGGAGCCGATGGAGCCGCCAGCGCCGGTTACCATGACCGTTTTGCCTGTAAGGGCGTGGCCGAGCAGTTGCTTGTCCGGTGGCACGAAGGAGCGTCCCAGCAGCTCGTCGATCTCGATTTCACGGATCTGGTTGACCAGATAGCGGCCATCCACGATGTCACCGATATCCGGCACCGTGCGGACCTTGACGCCGAGGCCGGTGACGCGTGCAATCACCGCCTGCCGTGATTCCGCGGGGATCGAAGACATGCTCAGCACAATCTCTCGAATGCCATAGCGCTCAACCAGATTCGGCAGGTCGCGCGGTGGGAAGACGCGATAGCCGGCAACGTCTCGGCCGTGATTGACCGGATCGTCGTCAATCAGGCCCATGACAAAACGGTTCCCATGACCGCGCAACGCCCGCGCCAGCTGTGCTGCTGTCGCGCCGGTTCCGTAAATGAAGATGGGTACCTCATTGCGACGCATGCCGGTGCCGACGCTCAGCATCCACTTTGCCGCAAACCGACTGCAGCCGATCAGGATCGTTCCGAGAAGAAAATAAAGGAGGGGTACGGATCTTGGTACGATGCCCTGGCCGGCCATCTCCATCAGGAAGATGATGATGACCCAGCTCATCGTGGCGATCATCATTGCACGGAGGATGGTCCAGATCGCCGCTTCGGGCAGATAGCGGATGACCGATCGATAGAGGCCAAGCCGAATGAAGACGGGGATCGCGACAAGCGGTGCGAGGAGTGCCAGCGAAATGCGCTCGCTGGTAAGGGCGGGACTCCAGTTCGACAGCCGCAGCGCATAGGCGGCCCAAAGCGCAAAGAGCAGCAGCAGTGCATCGATTACGATCAGAAAGGCGCGCTTCCAGCGGCGCGGAATTTTGATGGCCGTCTCACGGACAAGGAGAAAAATGGTTTCCATGGGTGGGTAAGACTAGCCTGACTGCTCAATCTGAACGAACGAATGCCTACACCTAGACGGCATGCCTCCTCTATGACGGATATGAATTAAAACTGCAACTTGAACATGAGAAGTGTCCAATAGACTTTGCTGGCAGTAATTCCCAGCAAAGTCAGTTGTTTAGATCGTCTGTCCGGCCACCCTGATCTGTCCGTGTCACACCAGAAAGGTATCCAGTCACCGTCCTGCAACCTCCGCGTCGGCGACCTTTTTCTTCACCGCGATGAAACTGTCAGGCGTCACCGAAATGCTGTCGATGCCGGCTGCTACCAGGAATTTTGCAAATTCAGGATGGTCGCTTGGCGCCTGGCCGCACAGGCCGATCTTGGCGCCAGCCTTTTTCGCTTCGGAAATCACGGTGCCGATCATCCATTTGACGGCTTCATCCTGCTCATCGAAGAGATCGGCCAAATCGCCGGAATCCCGATCGACGCCAAGCGTCAGCTGTGTGAGGTCGTTGGAACCGATCGAGAAGCCGTCGAAATGCTCGGCAAACTGTTTCGCCAGAATGACATTCGAGGGGATCTCGCACATGACATAGATCTTGAGGCCATCCTTGCCGCGTTCAAGACCGTTTTCGGCCATGACAGCGAGCACTTTTTCGGCTTCGGCGATGGAGCGGCAGAAGGGGATCATGACAATCACATTGTCGAGGCCCATATCGTTGCGCAGCTTCCGGATCGCCTGGCATTCAAGCGCAAAGCCCTCACGGTAGCGGGGTGAGTAGTAGCGTGAGGCACCGCGAAAACCGATCATGGGGTTTTCTTCCTGCGGTTCAAACGCTGCGCCTCCAATCAAACCGGCATATTCGTTGGTCTTGAAGTCGCTCATCCGGACAATTACCGGCTTTGGATAGACGGTGGCGGCAATCTGGGCGAGCCCCTCGGACAGCTGATCGACAAAATATTGGGTCTTGTCTTCATAACCGCGGGTAAGGCTCCAGATCTCGGTCTTGGCCGCTTCGTCCTTCAGGCTGTCGTAGCGGACAAGCGCCATCGGGTGGATGCGCACGGCATTGCTGATGACGAACTCCATGCGGGCCAGGCCAACCCCGTCGGCCGGAAGTTTCCACCAGCGGAAGGCAGCACCCGGATTGCCGAGGTTGAGCATGACCTGGGTGCGGGTATCCGGGATGCTGTCGAGGTCAAGGGTTTCAACCGTCACATCTGCAAGACCCTCATAGACCATGCCCTCCTCGCCTTCCGCGCACGAAACAGTCACGTCCTGGCCGGTGTGCAACAGATGCGTTGCATCCCCGGTGCCGACAATGGCGGGCAGGCCCAGTTCACGGCTGACGATGGCGGCATGAGAGGTGCGACCACCGTGATCCGTGACGATAGCGGTTGCACGCTTCATGATCGGGACCCAGTCCGGATCGGTGGTTGAGGTCACCAGAACGGAGCCATCGACGAACTTGCCGATATCCCTGGCCGATTCAATCAGGCAGATGCGGCCGGAGACGATCTTGTCACCGATGGACAGACCCTTCACCAGGGTCTTGCCCTTGTTGCTGATCGCATAGCGCTGGAAGGATGCGCCCTGGCGATTGGATTGCACGGTTTCGGGACGCGCCTGTACGATATAGAGGCGCCCGGTATTCCCGTCGCGCGCCCATTCCATGTCCATGGCGCAGCCGTAGTGATCCTCGATCGTGGTGGCCCAGCGCGCCAGCGTCAGGATTTCGTCATCCCCCAGGACCAGAGCCTGACGCTCGGCCTTGGACGTCGGCACGTTGCGTGTCGGCTCCTCCTGTCCGCCATAGATCATCTTGATCGATTTTGCCCCGCATTTGCGGGCGATGATCGGTTTGAGTGCGGGATTGGACAAGAGTGGCTTGAAGACCTGGTATTCGTCCGGATCAACGGCTCCCTGAACGACGTTTTCGCCAAGCCCCCATGCGGCGTTGATCAACACGACCTTGTCGAACCCGGTTTCCGTGTCGATCGAGAACATGACGCCGGAGCCGCCGATGTCGGATCGGACCATCTGCTGGACACCGATCGACAGCGCCACCTTCATGTGGTCAAACCCCTTGGTCTGCCGGTACGAGATTGCGCGGTCGGTGAAAAGCGATGCATAGCAGCGCCGGCAGGCATCGAGCAGTGCCGCTTCGCCGCTGATGTTCAGATAGGTTTCCTGTTGCCCGGCGAAGCTGGCATCCGGGAGATCTTCGGCGGTCGCACTTGAGCGCACCGCCACGCTGATATCTTGCGTGTCAGCGCGTTTTGAAAGATCACGATAGGCGTCAACGATCGCTTGGGCGGTTTCATCTGGCCAGATGCCGCGCAGGAAGAGCTTGCGGATGGCATTGCCAGTTTCGGAAAGACTGGTGCGACCGGCGATCCAGTCGTCCAGAAGATCGGTCATCGCCTCACGGATATCGTTCGCATCCACATAGTCCCAATAGGCTTCCGATGTCGTGGCAAAGCCGGGAGGAACGTCGACGCCGCGGCTTTCCAGGATCTGGATCATTTCGCCGAGTGATGAGTTTTTGCCGCCGACGCGCGCGACATCGGCGCGACGAAGCTGTTCGAACCACAAAACGGGTGCATTGCCATTCATGATGCATTCCTCCGCTGGTCGGCCACATGCTCTGTGCCGCTCATGGGAAATGCTACCTGCGCGGGTGTGTCATGCCTTGATCGGAGTCAATCTCGGAAAGAAACTAGCAATTGACGTATGGACCCTTCGACTTTTTCAGGCGTTCATATGCAATATTGTTCCTCGTCCCTTCCCACCGCGGCGTTCGTATCCTTGATGGTCGACGTCAGTGTCACCCACGGAGCAGGCATGCACGCAAACCATCAGGCTGACAAAGCCCTTTCCCCATCGCATCGTTCCGAGGTGAATTTGACCGTCAATGGCAAGTCCGTTGCACTCGTGGTCGACAATCGAACCACCCTTCTCGATGTCTTGCGCGAACATCTGGAGTTGACGGGCACAAAGAAGGGCTGTGATCACGGCCAGTGCGGCGCCTGCACGGTGCTTGTTGAGGGGCAACGGATAAACGCCTGTCTGAGCCTTGCGGTGATGCATGATGGCGACAGGGTTGCGACCGTCGAAGGACTGGGCGAACCGGGTGATCTGCATCCGATGCAAGATGCATTTTTGCGTCACGACGCCTTCCAGTGTGGTTACTGCACGCCTGGACAGATCTGTTCGGCCATCGCGGTGCTTGACGAGATCCGCAATGGTTTGCCAAGCCACGTCAGCGGCTCCCTGGAGGGGCAGATGAACGTCACCGTCGATGAGCTGCGCGAGCGGATGAGCGGCAATATCTGTCGATGCGGTGCCTATTCCAACATCATCGAGGCGATGCTTGAGGTTGCGGGAGAGAACGCATGAAGGCTTTCACCTATCACCGCGCCCGCTCTGTCGAAGACGCAGTTGAGGCCGCGGCCGCCAACCCGAATTGCCGATTTATCGCTGGCGGGACCAATCTGCTCGACCTCATGAAGCTTGAGATCGAGGCTCCGACGCATCTTGTTGACATCAACCGGCTGCCGCTTGATCAGATCGAGGACACGGAGGACGGTGGTCTGCGCATCGGAGCCCTGGTGCGCAACACCGCCCTTGCAGCCGATGCCCGCGTGCGGCGCAACTATCAGATTTTGTCGCGGGCCCTGCTTGCCGGCGCCTCCGGGCAGTTGCGCAACAAGGCGACCACGGCGGGCAATCTCTTGCAGCGGACCCGCTGTCCCTACTTCTACGACACCAACCAGCCTTGCAACAAACGCAGTCCAGGCAGTGGATGTTCTGCCCTTGCAGGCTTCAATCGCCAACATGCTGTCGTCGGTGCGAGCGAACACTGTATCGCCACTCATCCAAGCGATATGGCGGTTGCGATGCGCGTGCTTGACGCGGCGGTGGAGACGATCGGGACCGATGGAAATCGTCGGTCCATACCGATTGCCGACTTCCATCGTTTGCCGGGGGATACCCCGCATATTGAAACGGCCCTGCAGCCCGGTGAGTTCATCACGGCCGTCACACTGCCTGCGCCCATCGGCGGGCGGCAGGTTTATCAGAAGGTTCGCGACCGCGCGTCCTATGCGTTCGCCCTCGTCTCCGTTGGTGCCGTGATTGGTGATGATGGAACGAAACGCTTTGCCGTGGGTGGGGTAGCGCACAAGCCCTGGCGGGTGGAGAGCGCTGAAGCGCTTGAGGGGGCGAAGGCAGTGTCCGACGCCCTTATGGCGGACGCCCGCCCAACCGACCAGAACAGATACAAGCTGGATCTTGTCGAGCGCATGCTTGCATCGATCCTCTCAGACGTGGAGGGTTGAGCGATGAAATTCGACAAGCCGGAAACAACCAATGCAATCGACAATCTGACGGTGGTCGGCCAGCCGCATCGCCGAATCGATGGCCCCCTGAAGGTGAGTGGCCGCGCGCCTTATGCCTACGAGCATGGCGATATCGGCGGCGATGTCGCCTACGGTTTTCCTGTTGGCTCTGGCATTGCCAAAGGTCGGATCCTCTCGATTGACACTGATGCGGCCCGCGCAGCGCCCGGCGTGCTTGCGGTTGTGACGTCAATCGACTTCGGCGAAGCTCGCAAGGGCAAGAACAACACGGCTCATCTCTTTGGCGGTGACAAGATCGAGCACTACCATCAGGCAATCGCCGTCGTCGTTGCCGAGAGTTTCGAGCAGGCCCGATCCGCGGCCGCATTGATCCATGTCGAGTATCAGGAAGAGACCGGCTCGTTCGACCTGGAGGCTGCGAAGGGCTCAGCTTCGCCGCCGGACCCGGACTCGGAGAATGCGGACACTGCGGTCGGCAATTTCGACGATGCCTTCAATTCCGCTGCCGTGACGCTGGATGCGACCTACGAGACACCGGATCAGAGCCACGCGATGATGGAGCCGCATGCGTCTCTTGCCAAATGGGATGGCGATCAGCTGACAGTTTGGACCTCGAGCCAGATGATCGACTGGTGGCACACCGATCTGGCGATGGTTCTCAACATGGACAAGGAAAAAATCCGGCTGAAGTCGCCCTATATTGGCGGCGGTTTCGGAGGCAAGCTCTTTCTGCGGGTGGACGCGGTGCTGGCCGCTGTCGGCGCGAAAGCTGCAGGCCGTGCCGTAAAGCTTGCCCTGCCGCGTCCGATGATGATGAACAACACCACGCATCGGCCTGCGACGATCCAGCGGATCCGCATCGGCGCTGATGAGGATGGCAAGATCACCGCGATCGGGCATGAAAGCTGGTCCGGCAATCTCCCAGAGGGTGACCTGGAAACTGCGGTGATGCAGACGCGTCTGCTCTATGCCGGCGAGAACCGCATGACGGCGATGCGGCTTGCGCGGCTTGATCTTGCCGAAGGCAATGCCATGCGGGCACCGGGTGAGGCGCCGGGGCTGATGGCGCTGGAAATCGCAATGGATGAAATGGCTGAAAAGCTTGGCATGGACCCCATCGACTTCCGCGTTGCAAATGATACGCAGGTCGATCCTGAAAATCCCGAACGCCCCTTCACGCAGCGCGATCTGATCGGATGCCTGAAGCTTGGTGCTGAACGTTTTGGCTGGCAGGCGCGCAGCCCGCAGCCAGCGAGCCGTCGCGAAGGACGCTTTCTCATCGGGCATGGCGTGGCGGCTGCGTTTCGTAACAACCTTTTGGTGCCTTCTGCGGCCCGTGTCCGACTGGAGGCTGGCGGACGTGTGGTGGTTGAGACCGACATGACCGACATCGGTACCGGCAGCTACACGATCATTGCCCAGACCGCTGCAGAGATGTTTGGCATTCCGATCGAGGCTGTCGACGTGAGGCTCGGCGACTCGCAGTTCCCGGTTTCGGCGGGATCCGGCGGTCAGTTCGGCGCAAATTGCTCGACGTCCGGGGTCTATGCAGCCTGCGTGAAGCTTCGCGAAGAGATTGCCAAAACGCTCGGTTTCAACTCGAACGACATCACCTTCGCGGGCGGTTTTGTGCGTTCAGGCGATCGATCGATCCCGCTTGCTGAGGCAGCGGGAGAGGAAGGGTTGGTGGCAGAGGATGTCATAGAATGGGGCGACCTCCACAAAACCCATCAGCAATCGACGTTCGGCGCGCATTTCGTCGAGGTGGCGGTTGACGCGTTTACCGGGGAGATTCGGGTTCGCCGGATGCTGGCAGTTTGCGCCGCCGGTCGCATCCTCAATCCGATCACAGCACGCAGCCAGGTAATCGGTGCGATGACCATGGGCGTGGGCCTTGCACTTTCGGAGGAACTGGCTGTCGATACCAAGCGCGGCTTCTTCGTCAACCACGACCTCGCGGGCTACGAAGTGCCGGTCCATGCAGACATTCCGCATCAGGACGTGATCTTCCTTAACGAGGCGGATCCGATGTCGTCGCCGATGAAAGCGAAGGGTGTCGGTGAACTCGGCCTTTGCGGCGTGTCTGCGGCGGTGGCCAACGCGATCTACAACGCAACCGGTGTGCGGGTGCGCGATTATCCGATCACGCTCGACAAACTGATCGGAGGGTTGCCGCAGGTGGCCTGAGGCGTTGCCGCGCTTGCATCCCGTTACGCCGTCTGGTGGGCGAGGCGCCCGATCAGGTCGATCAGCTTCTGCGCGCCTGCCTCAAGAGCCCCGCTGTTGTTGATCGTCACCACATGGGCGCCTGAGGGTGGTGGCTCAGTCGTGCGGTTCAGTCGGGCTTCGATTTCGGCTGCCGTCTCGCGACCGCGGGCGGCAAGGCGTGCTGCAAGCGCATCCGGTCTCGCCGTCACATTGACGACCACCAGCTTTGCAAATCTCTCCTCGAACTGAGGGAGGGCTGAGCGGGAGCCGTTGACAACAAGGGTGGCACCGGAACGAAGATCGGCCAATATGCTGATTGGCACGCCATAGCGGAGGCCGTGCGCTTCCCAATCGATGGCGAAGTCGCCGGCAGACTTCGCTTTGGTGAACGCATCCATTGATGCCGGGCGATGATCTTCCCCGCCGCTATCTGCAGGTCGGGTTATCACCCGTTGCACGAAACGGATGTCGGGATCGTCGCGAAAATGGCGCCGTGCGACGGCTATCAGGCTGTCCTTGCCGACGCCGCTCGGCCCGACGACGACGATCAGCGTGCCGGCATTCTCGTGTTCCAGATCAGGGTGACGCCGTCTCTCTCTATCCGGCATCAGGCGACCCGGTTGGCTGTTCGCCAGACCGCGCGAATGACCGGCACGCCTTCGTGCCGGCGCACGCGCACCAGATCGGCGCGCAGGCCTTCGGCGATGCGGCCACGGTCGGAAAGTCCCACGGTCCGCGCCGGTGTCGCGGTAACCATGGCAACGGCCGAGGGCAACTCGATGCCATCGACATCATCAGCGAGCACGAAGGCGGCATGGAGCAGGCTCAAGGGTACGTAGTCGGAAGAAAGCACATCCAGCACACCGCGTTCGGCAAGATCCCGCGCTGCGATATTGCCGGAATGCGACTTGCCGCGGACCACATTGGGCGCGCCCATCAACACACTCATGCCCGCCTGATGCGAAGCTTCGGCGGCCTCGATGCTGGTCGGGAATTCGGCAAGACGCACGCCGTGGCCCTTGGCTTCCTCGACATGGGCCAGTGTCGCATCGTCATGACTTGCAACCGTGATGCCGCGCTCCGCACAGGCCTTGGCGAGCGCGTCACGATGGGGTGCGGAATAGCGGGCGGAAAGCGCGAGGCGGCTGTCGACGAAACGGGCGAACTGCTCGTCGGTGAGACCTCGCTTGGTCTTGTAGTAGAGCGTGTACTGCTCCATCGTCTGGAACTGGCGCTGGCCCGGCGAATGGTCCATCAGCGAGGCGAGACGGACATGCGGGTCGTTTGCGAAATCGGCAAAATGATCCAGAACATTGTCGGAGGCGACTTCGCAGCGGAGATGGATCAGATGTTCGGCGCGCAGCCTGTCATCGCGTTCGGCGGCCTGGATGGCATCCGCAAGCGCGCGCATCTCGCCCCTGTCGAAACCGCCGTCTTCGTCCGAGCCCATGCGCAGGCAATCAAAGACCGTGGTGATGCCGGAGGTGGTCACCTGGGCGTCATGCGCCTGGATGGCTGAGGTCATGTGCCAACGCACGCCCGGCCGCGGCGAATAGTGGGACTCAAGATGGTCGGTGTGCAGTTCGATCAGACCGGGGATCAGAAAGTCGCCGCCAAAATCCTCGCCTGCGGCAGAGGAGCCCTCGGCGATTTCTGCGATCTTTCCGTCGCGGATGACGACGCTGCCATCGAGAATTCGGTCCTCAAGAACGATACGGGCATTGGTGAAGATCTGTTCGGTCATGGGATCAGCCGTTGGTTGGTGCAGCCAGAGGCTGCCGGGAATGGACAATGAAAGGGGCGCCGCGCTCTGGCTCGCTGAAGAGCGCGAGCCCATCGATCGAGACAGGGCACCCATTGAAGGCCTGGAAATGGCGATGAAGCGCTTCGGCCATGGCGGGGGCCTGATCTTCCGGCACGGGGCCGGTCAATGTCATGTGGAAGCGAAATTCTTCAAACACGTAAGGATAGCCCCATTTGAGCAGATGTTGCCGTTGACCCTCGCTCATGCGTTCCGGGTTGCGACGGGCAATATCGGCTTCAGAGAGCGGTGCGCGCAGCGGTTCGAAGGCTTCGACCATGCTGGCGGCGAAGGCGTCGAGCATTTCGCTCGGTTCCGACGGCACCAGCGCAAAGAAGGGTCCGATCCGGCTGATGGTGACGCTCGGGATGTCGAAGGCGGAGTGTGTAGCGCAGGCCTCATCAAATGCCGAAAGAAGGTCGTCTTCGGTCACACCCTCCTTAAGGGCGAACGGTGCCTTCAGCGTGGCGTGGAAACCGTAACGGCGCGGGTCGGCCGTAAGATCGGCAAGGCTTGCCGCATCGAAGCCTTCAACCGGAGCTTGAGGAAGGTCGGCACCCGAAAAGGCATCGCGTCCCAGCCATTCCGCTGCTGCCATTGTCAGCGGATGATCATGGGCCGGGGTGAAATAGACAGCGTATCGCAAAGGTCGAGGCTTTCGGATCAGGGGAGGGCGGCAAGGGGTCGCCATCCGACTCAGTGGCGGTTCTTGCCGATCAGGCGCGAGCGCAGGCTATTGGATATCGCGTCGAATAGGAACACGACGATGAGAATGAGGAGCACCATGTAAGCGACGTTTTCCCAGTCGGAATTGGTGCGCATGGCTTCCCAGAGCTTGAGGCCGATGCCGCCGGCGCCGACCGCGCCGATGATCGTTGCCGAGCGTGTATTGCTCTCCCAGAAATAGAGCGCCTGCGAGGCAAAGACGGGCATGACCTGGGGCAGCACGCCGTAACGCTGGACGGCGGCAGCTGGCGCACCGACGGACTTGACGCCTTCGCGCTGCTTGTCGTCGATATTTTCAAGCGCTTCGGAGTAGAGTTTGCCGAGCGTGCCGGTGTCGGTGAAGAAAATCGCCGAGATACCCGCAAGCGGTCCGGGGCCAAAGGCGCGGGTGAAGAAGAGCGCCCAGATCAGCATGTCGACGGAGCGGAGGAAATCGAAGAAGCGCTTGGTGATCTGGTTGACCGGCCGATTGCGGGTGATGTTGCGCGCTGCGATGAAGGCAAGCGGGAAAGCCACCAGCATGGCAAACAGAGTGCCGACGAAGGCCATGACAATGGTCTGCAGGAGCTTCGTCCAGACGTCGAGATGCTGCCAGGAGGCATTGTAGAGGATGTTGTTCCAGGCAAGGGCCAGATTGCTCATGGAAGGATCGATACGATCAGCCGAGGTTACCTTCTGCCAGACTTCACCTGCTGAAAGATCGAAGAAGGGCGAATTGGTATCGAAGATGAAATTTTCCCAGCCGAAGAAGCGTTTGCGGATGCGCACACGCTCTGACGACACATCGATCCAGCCGGCGGCGCCGAAATAGGCGATGACCCGGCCACCGATCGAGCGCTGTTCGACCCAGTCGGCGCTTGCGCCGTCAATGGTGACGGTATCTGCCTCGGCGTCGAGAAGAAGGCGCACGGAATGATCGCCGCGGACGAGGGTCACGGTCTTGCCTGCGATCTCGATATGGGCAGAGCTGCCGAGATTGACGACCGCCTCGGTGATCACCTCCTCCGACACCGGCTGTGTCGGGGATGGCTGCACGGGGGCCGCGGCCGGAGCGCTATCCTGCGGCGTCGTGGGCGCCATGAAGCTGAAAGACGAGCTTGGCTTGGCTGCCGGGGCGGGTTCGTCCACCACTGCGGCTGCCGCGGGGGCAGCGGAGCGGGTGATCGTCTCGTGCCGTGTCTCGATCCAGTCCGGGTTCGGATTGGGGCCAATCGGGTCGAAGCGAGGATAGCTGATCGTCAGTGCCCCGTCGCGATCGATTTCGAATTCGGGGCGGATCTCATAGGAGACCCAGTCGGCGAGATAGTTTCCGGCAATGCCCCAATTGGCTTGGGTCAACGTCTTGCCGATGGCGAAGAACCACCAGCAAAAGAGGAAGTAGAGCGCAAGCATGCCGATCGAGATCGGTGCGCGATAGCGTTGCCAGAGCGAGCGTTCCAGAACATGCGGATAGCGTTCTGCAAGGCGGTTCAATTCGGCGGCGTTCATCATGGCCATGGGAACCTCACGTAACCGACTGAAAAGCCTGCTCGCCAACCAGCTTGCGGCGAAGCATGGCGGAGAACTGATCGATGGCGATAACGGTCGTCAGCAGGAGCAGGATGATGGCAAGCGTCTTTGCCTCATGCCCCTGACCGATCGACAGTCGCAGCAATTCGCCGATGCCGCCGCCACCGACGGCGCCGATAATGGTGGAGGCGCGGACGTTGATTTCGAAACGCAGCAGGGCATAGCTGATAAAATTGGGCATGATCTGTGGCGTGATGGCGAACCAGACGCGCTCAAACCAGTTGGCGCCAACAGCACGCAAACCTTCGTCGGCGCGCATATCGGCATTCTCGATCACCTCGAAGAACAGTTTGCCCAGCGCGCCAATCGTATGCACCGTGACGGCGATGATGGCGGGGATGGGGCCGAGCGAGAGGGTGGCCAGAAAGAAGCCGGCAATGACGACTTCCGGAAAGGCACGCAGGATTTCCATGTAGCGGCGCACCGGCCAGCGGATCCAGGCGGCGGGCATCATGTTCTTCGCGGCGAGAAACGACAGGCCAAAGGCGATGATCGTCGCAACCACGGTCGACATCAGAGCGATGTTCACCGTCTCGGCCATCTTGTGAAAATATTCCGGGATGTAGAGGCTTTCGGTGATGTAGAGCCGGCCCTCCGGATAGTTGTATTTCATGCTGCCATCGGCATAGGGCGAAGACAGGTCAAAGAGCGCGCGCCAGATTTCCCATCCGTCCCGCGGGACCAGATCTTCGATGAAATCAAAGAAGTAGGGCAGGCGATCGAAGAACTTGCCGGAATTGGTCTCGTTGGCAAACCAGAGTGAACCGGAAATGGCGAGGAGGAGCAGGAGGAGACCGAAGCCGGTGTAGAGACGTCGCTTGGCCGCCAGTTCCTGCCAGTGCCGCTCGACACGCGCGCCGCGTTCGCTCAAGGTTGGCTGTGTCGCAGTGATGGCCATTGCCGCTTGTCCTCTCGACTCTTCAAAAGAAGACCGCCGGCTGTCTGTCAGCCGACGGCCCATCTATGCGTCAGCTGAAATCAGCCGCCGATGGTTGCCTTGCGGGCGTCGATGATGGGCTTATAGAAGTCGACGTCGACTTCGGTGTAGCCCTTGAAGTCACCACCCTGGATGGCCGAGAAGCAGGCCGGATCAGAGTTTGGCAGGTCGACCATGAACTGCTTGAACTTGGTCTTCATATCGTCGTTCATCGAGGTGCGGACAACGATCGGGCCGTTCGGGATCAGCGGAGATTTCCAGACTTCGACAAGGTCCTCCATGTTCAGGATGCCCTTGTCGACCATCTTGCGCAGGTTGCCGGACGAATAGCCGTCCTTGAACTCGCCAACGCCCGAGCCCCAGGTGGTGCCGACGTCGAAGGTGCCCTTGACGACTTCGAGAACGAGGTTCTCATGGCCGCCGCCGAAGCCGGTGGAGGCAACAACCTGGTCAACCGGGGCGCCGAGCGCTTCCGGCAGGGTGACGAGAGGAACGAGGTAGCCGGAGGTGGAGTCCGGATCGGCGTAGCCCAGCTTCTTGCCCTTGACGTCTTCGATCTTGGTGATGCCGGAATCCTTGCGGGCAACCATGATCGAGTAGTAGCCGCTTGCGCCGTCGGTCTGGACCGTGGTCAGGATCGGTTCAACGGCATCAGCCTTGGCGAGGTGAACCTTGGCGAAGGCAGACGCGCCGAGCTCGGCATAGTCAAGCGTGCCGCCAAGCAGGCCCTGGACAACGCCGTCATAATCGGCTGCCGGGAAGAGCGAAACCTTTTCAACGCCGAGAACCGACGGGAGCTTTTCAGTCATGCACTGGAAGTTGCGCAGACGGTCGGCTTCGTTCTCGCCACCGAGAATGCCGATGCGGAATTCCTTGAGGTCTTCGGCCTGGGCGCTGACGGCGAGGGCGGCAAATGCCGCAGTGGCAAGCAGGATCTTCTTCAACATGACAGTGTCTCCCGTTGGATTGGGTTTGAGGTTCAAATGTCTCGAATGCGCCCCTCGCGCAGGGCCGGCGATCTTCGTGGTCAGGCCTCGGCAACTGCCAGAGTGCGCAGACCCGGGGATGGGATGGCGCGCGCCTCATTGTCCTGGCGCGATATGTTGATACTGGTCGAGGTCATGGTCTCGTCGATGCCGCTGCCATGCTGGTCGGCGCCGTAGATTTCATGCACCGCCTCGGCTGTGAGCTCGTTTGGCGAGCCGTCGAAGACGACGCGGCCACGGGCCATGCCGATGATGCGCTCGCAGTAATTGCGGGCGGTATCGAGCGTGTGGAGATTGGTGATGATGGTGATGCCCTCGCGCTCGTTGATGTCGCGCAGAGCGTCCATGACGATCTTGGCGTTGAGCGGATCCAGCGAGGCGATCGGCTCGTCGGCAAGGATCATCTTCGGCGATTGCATGAGCGCGCGCGCGATGGCCACGCGCTGCTGCTGTCCGCCCGAGAGCGTGCCGGCCGGCTGCAGGGCCGTCTGCTCAATGCCGAGGCGCTCGAGCGCGGCAATCGCCATCAGGCGCTCCTCGCGGGTGAAAAGGCCAAGCAGACTGAGGCCTGTCGAGCGATGATTGAGACGACCGAGCAGGACGTTGGTCAAGACATCCAGACGCGGCACAAGATTGAACTGCTGAAAGATCATCGCGCAATCGCGCTGCCAGTTGCGCAGCGCAGAGCCCCGCAAGGACGAGACTTCCAGATCGCCGAAACGGATGCTGCCGGCGGTCGGATCGACCAGGCGGTTGATCATGCGCAGAAGGGTGGACTTGCCGGCGCCCGAGCGCCCGATAACGCCGACCATCTGTCCTGACGGGATATCCAGCGTCACCTTGTCGACAGCGGTATTGCTGCCGAACTGTCGGGTGAGGTGGGTCAACTGGAATTGCATGGGTATGTCCTTCGCCGTCGTTTATCGCGGTGTTGGGTATCCACTAATGGTCCAGCGTGAAGCGCGAATGTCAGTTTTGCGTCAGTTTTGCAAAGATGCGGGACGCCCTGAAAATCCTGGACTTTCAGGTGTATTTTGACAGGAATGCAACGGCGTCGAGCTCGCGAAAATCCTGGAGCGCCGCAAAGAGACGATCGTGCTCCCAGTCCCACCATGCGAGCGCCTGCATAGCTACTGCAACGTCTGCGGGAAAGCGCTCGCGGATCAGCTTGGCTGGCACGCCACCGACGATGGTGTAGGGTGCGACATCGCGGGAGACGACGGCGCCAGCACCGATCACGGCGCCATCGCCGATTGTCACGCCAGGAAGGATCGTGGCGCCATGGCCGATCCAGACATCATGGCCGATGGTCACGCGGTTGTCGCGCCGCCAGGCGAAGAAGTCGTGGTCGTTTTCCGCGCCTTCGAAATAGTCTGCGGCGCGATAGGTGAAGTGATGCAATGTGGGGCGCCATGTCGGATGATTGGTGGCGTTGATCCTGACGCTGGCAGCGATGTTGGCAAACTTGCCGATGCTTGTGCACCAGACAGCGCCATCATGCATGATGTAAGAATAATCGCCCATCTCGACTTCGTCGAGCCGGCATCGGTCTGCCACTTCGGTGTAGCGACCGAGCCTTGAGCCGGTGACGCTGGCGGTTGGGTGGATAAGCGGTTCGAGGCCGAGTTTCTTTGTCATGCGGCCACCTTGCGCGGCGAGAACTGCATGACGTCGAGGATGCGATCGGCAACAGCCTCGCGGACTTCCTCGTCGTGGAAGATGCCGAGAAGGGCAACGCCTGCCTCCTTCTTGGCGCGGATCATCGACACGACAACGGCGCGGTTGGCAGCGTCGAGCGAGGCTGTTGGTTCATCGAGCAACAGGACGGCATGGTCGGTGATGAAGCCGCGGGCGATATTGACGCGCTGCTGTTCGCCGCCGGAAAAGGTGGAGGGCGGAAGCTGCCACAAGTCGCGCGGAAGATTGAGCCGGCTCAACAGTTCTGCTGCCCGTTCTCTTGCTTCCTCGCCTGGCGTGCCGCGCGCAACCAGCGGTTCGGCAACGACGTCGAGGGCCGAGACGCGTGGCACGGTGCGCAGGAACTGGCTGACATAGCCGAGGGTGGTGCGACGGACTTCGAGCACGGTGCGGGGATCGGCGGTCGCAATGTCGACGATGCGGTCATGGTGGGTGACGAGGATCTGTCCGGCATCGACGGCGTAGTTGCCGTAGAGCATCTTGAGGATCGAGCTTTTGCCGACGCCGGAGGGGCCGCCGAGGACGACACATTCGCCCGACACAATCGAGAAGGAGACATCGGAGACGACTGGCAGGACAAGGCCGCCGCGCAGATGCATGGTGAAGCTCTTGCAGACTTCGGAGACGACGAGGGGCGTGGGCATGGTCTTTCCTTTCGCGACGTCCGTCAGACCTGGAGGATCGAGGAGACGAGAAGCTGGGTGTAGGGCTGACGGGGATCGTCGAGGACGCGGTCCGTCAGGCCCTGTTCGATGACATGGCCGTCCTTCATCACCATCATCCGGTGTGAAAGCAGGCGGGCGACGGCGAGATCATGCGTGACGACGATGGCCGAGAGGCCGAGGTCGTTGACGAGTCCGCGCACCAGATCGAGCAGGCGGGCCTGGACCGAGACATCGAGGCCGCCGGTCGGCTCGTCCATGAAGACGAGGCGGGGGCCGGTGACGAGATTGCGGGCGATCTGCAGGCGCTGGCGCATGCCGCCGGAAAAGGCGCGCGGCTGGTCGTCGATGCGATCGGTGGAAATCTCGACCCGCTCCAGCCATTCGCTCGCCGTCTGGCGGATCTTTCCGTAATGGCGATCACCAACCGCCATCAGACGTTCGCCGACATTGGCGCCAGCCGAGACCGTCATGCGCAGGCCATCGGCCGGGTTCTGGTGGACGAAGCCCCAGTCGGTGCGCATCAGGAAGCGGCGTTCGGCTTCTCCCATGTGGTAGAGCTCGCGGTACTGGCCGTCGCGCATGTGGTAGTCGACGCTGCCGGTCGTCGGCATCAGCCGGGTGGAGAGGCAGTTGAGAAGCGTTGTCTTGCCCGAGCCGCTTTCACCGACAATGGCGAGCACTTCGCCCGGCCAGAGATCGAAGGAGACATCGGAGCAGCCGATCCGGCTGCCGTAGAACTTGGAGAGGTTGCGGACTTTCAGAAGTGGCTGGTCGCTCATTCGGCGGCCTCCTGGTTCTGGGCGAGCATCTCGCCGACATGGCCCTCGGCCTGGCGCGTCTCGCAGTGATCGGTATCCGAGCAGACGAACATCCGGCCGCCCTTATCGTCGAGCACGACCTCATCGAGATAGACGTTGTGGGCACCGCAGAGCGCACAGGGCTTGTCGAAGGACTGGATCTCGAACGGGTGATCCTCGAAGTCGAGGCTGACAACGTCGGTATAGGGCGGAACCGCATAGATGCGCTTTTCACGGCCTGCGCCGAAGAGCTGCAGGGCCTCCGACATGTGCATTTTCGGATTGTCGAACTTCGGCGTCGGCGACGGGTCCATCACATAGCGGCCCTCGACCTTCACCGGATAGGCATAGGTGGTGGCGATGCGGCCGTGCTTGGCGATATCCTCGTAGAGCTTCACATGCATGAGGCCGTATTCTTCCAGCGCATGCATCTTGCGGGTTTCGGTTTCGCGGGGTTCGAGGAAGCGCAGAGGTTCGGGGATCGGCACCTGATAGACCAGCACCTGGCCTTCCCGCAGTTTCTCCTCGGGGATGCGGTGGCGGGTCTGGATGATCGTCGCTTCGCCTGTTTTCGTGGTCACAGCGACTTCGGCAACCTTCTGGAAAAAGGCGCGGATGGAAACGGCGTTGGTCGTGTCGTCAGCGCCCTGATCGATGACCTTCAGCGTGTCCTCTCGGCCGATGATCGATGCGGTCACCTGCACGCCGCCGGTGCCCCAGCCATAGGGCATCGGCATTTCACGGCTTGCAAACGGTACCTGATAGCCGGGGATGGCGATCGCTTTCAGGATCGCGCGGCGGATCATGCGTTTGGTCTGTTCGTCGAGATAGGCGAAATTGTAGGTGGCGAGTTCCATTGCCGGCGTGCTCATTCTGCGGCCTCCTTGAGGTCGGTCTCATCGTTGCGGCTCGCATCGTGTTTCGCCCGCATGCGGCGGACGAGATCCAGTTCGGCCTGGAAGTCGACGTAATGCGGCAGCTTCAGATGCTCGACGAAGCCGGTCGCCTGGACGTTGTCGCAATGCGAGATCACAAATTCCTCGTCCTGGGCCGGGGCCACGACATCCTCGCCGAATTCCTCGGTGCGCAGTGCACGGTCGACCAGCGACATGGACATGGCCTTGCGTTCGCTCTGGCCGAAGACGAGGCCATAGCCGCGGGTGAACTGTGGCGGTGCCTTGGCCGAGCCCTTGAACTGGTTGACCATCTGGCATTCCGTGACCCGAATTTCGCCGAGCGAGACGGCGAAGCCGAGTTCCGGCACATCGAATTCCACCTCGACCAGACCCATGCGGATTTCGCCGACAAAGGGATGGGTGCGGCCATAGCCGCGCTGGGTGGAATAACCGAGTGCAAGCAGGAAGCCCTCGTCACCGCGGGCAAGCGCCTGGAGGCGCAGGTCGCGGGGCATCGGAAATTCCATCGGCTCTCGGGTGATGTCGCCGGCGATGTGATCCTCGGGTATCTCGCCATCCGGCTCGATCAGGCCTTCACCATCGAGAATGTCGGAAACGCGCATGACGGCTTCATGGGCGTCATCCCGATGCTCTGGTTCAGCGACGGCTTCGTCTTCGAGCAGCGAGGGGTCTAGCAGGCGGTGGGTGTAGTCGAAGGTTGGTCCGAGCAGCTGGCCGCCGGGCAGATCCTTGTAGGTGGCGGAGACGCGGCGTTCGATCCGCATGGTGGCGGTCTCGATTGGGCGCGAGGTGCCAAAGCGCGGCAATGTGGTGCGATAGGCGCGCAGCAGGAAGATTGCCTCGATCATGTCGCCGCGGGCCTGTTTCAGCGCAAGGGCTGCCAGCGTGCAGTCGTAAAGCGAGGCTTCCGCCATGACCCGATCGACGGCGAGGCCGAGCTGAGCGACAATCTGGTCGACTGTGACGGATGGGAGCGCCCGGTCGCCACGGCGGCGATCGGCGAGAAGTCTGTGGGCATTGGCAATGGCTTTTTCGCCACCCTTGACGGCAACATACATGGCTCAGGCCTCCCCTTGAGAGATGGCGCAAGTGCGTGGCAGGGCGATGAATTCGCGGCCTGCCGTGAGGATGAGGTCGACCCCGCGGGGGAAGAGGCCACGATTGTCCATCCACTGACGCAGGAAGGTGTCGGGCAGACCTCTCGGCGCAATGCTCGCCGTGTTGCGGATGCCCGGACCCGTTAGGATCAAGGGGAGGCCATCGTGAAGCGAGGCAAGCTGCACCACCAGTGTGGTCGAGCGATCGGGGTATTCCTGTGTGCCCTGGGCAAAATGCATGAGAACCGGCATGGCGTTCTCAAGGCCGGAGAAAGCGAAACGGGCATCGGCCTTCTCGGCGACGACAGGTGCACCCGTGTGAAATCCGATCCAGGCAGGCAGGGACGATTGTGCAAGTGATGGGGCCAGCCAGACAGGCGTGTCCTGATCGCAAAGGGTGAGGAGCAAGGCACCGGATGCCATGTCCAGGGGCGGGGGCGGTGCAAGCGTGGCGGTCATGGTCTGCAGCGATCCGGGCCGCGCCATCGCATCCATGACCTGTCGGAAGGTCCCCTGTGCGTCATGAACCGGATCTGCGAAGGCGCCAACGAGGCTTGAGGCGGAGGTGTGCATCAGTCTTCTCCTCTGACCATGGTGAAGAAATCCACCTTGGTGGCAACGGTTTCGGCCTGGAGTGTCTCGCTCTCCTTTGCGAGGCGCGCGGTGAGCGGCACCAGCAGCGCTTGCTCGATCACCGCCAGGCTGCTCGCCTTCTGGCTTTCCGCTTCAAGGATCGCCGCAAGGATTGCCGCCTTGCGGTCCGTGCCCAGGCGATAGGAATGGCCGATCCGGCCGTCTTCGAGCCTTATGCTGGCGCGGCTCATGGTCGCTTCTCCAAGGTTGAAGGCGGCACCCCCGCCGCCGATCCTGCCGCGCACCATGACGAGGCCCGTTTCGGGACCGCGAATGAGGCTGTAGGTCGGTTCGGCGTCGAGGCTTGCCAGTCCGGTCTGGAGTTCGCCGAGGGTGGCGCGTGCAAGCAGATCCGCGATCCTTTTGCGGGGTTCAGGCATGACCGCCTCGTTTCCAGCTCCATCCATCTTTGACCTCCTAAATGTCTATTTATATAGACAACTATACATCATAGTGTATGATTAGCGCTCATGGATGACAAGGGTGTGACAGGGGCTTGGACATGGGGCTGCAAAAGCAGAAGGGCGTCGCGCTCTGGCGGCAGATATCGGATCGGATTCGTGCCAATATTGCAGCAGGCCTTTATGACGCTTCGGGAAAGCTGCCGGCGGAAAAACTGTTGGCGGAAGAGTTTTCCGTCAACCGCCATACGGTCAGGGCCGCGCTTGCTGCTTTGGCGGAGGAGGGGATTGTCAGGGCGGTCCAAGGCGTTGGAACGATCATCGAGCGTCGCGACAAGTTCGATTTTCCCATCGCGCTCAGAACTCGTCTGACAGAGGGCATCGGTGCGCAGGCGAGGGAGGTCGAGGGTCTTCTTCTCGCCTCCGCCGTTGAGGCGGCCTCGAGCGAAACCGCACGGCGGCTGGGTCTTGAACCGGGTGCCGAGGTTATTCGGCTTGACGGTATTCGCAAGGCTGACGGACGTCCGGTGTCGCGTTCGACGATGTGGTTTCCGGCGGATCGTTTCGCCGGGATCGATCGGGCGTTTGCACAAACCGGGTCGATCACGCAGGCTTTGGCGGCCTGCGGGATCGATGACTATCTGCGGGACCTAACGGAGATTTCAGCGACGCATGCCGAACCGGACGACGTGGTAGAGCTCCGGCTGACACCGGGTGCCATCGTGCTGGTCACGCGTGCCGTGAATACCGATCTGCAAGGTCGCCCCATTCAGTATGCGATGACGCGCTTTCCGGCAGACCGTGTCCAATTCACGGTCCGCAGTTAAGCGGCAGCTTGTGCCGTCTGGAGGGCGGCGAGCACGGCGGCGATCTGCTCCGGTGCCATGACCTGGCTCTGGACCGGCGTGAACGCCTGCAACTGATCCCTGTTCAGATGGGAGATCTGCTCCGGCGTGATTCCGGGTACGGAATACGGGTTGATGGCAGCGATTTCGGCAGGGGTAAACTGGGCGAGCTTGTTCGGGCCGAGCGCTGTCACCTGTGTTGCATTGAGGCCGGCGACCTGGCTGACCGTGATTGCCGCGACCTGGGTGGCGGACATGGCGGACAGCTGGTCGACGGTCAGTCCGTTGATGGATGTCGGGCTGATTGCCGCAATCTGGTCCGGTGTCATCTGAACGATCTTGTCGGCCCCGAGGGTGGCGACCTGGATGGCGTTCATGGCCGTAATCTGAGCGGGCGTCAGTGCTCCGACCTGGACCGGGGTCAATGCGCGCAGTTGATAATAGCTCAGGCTTGCCACCTGGCCTGCGGTCAGCGCCGACACCTGTTCCGGCTGCAAGGCGGCGACCGTTGTCGGCGTCAGACCGGAAATGGCCGTGGTCGAGATTGCGGCGATATCGGTTGTCGAAAAAGTCTCCAGAGCGGTGGGAGACAGCGAGCTGAGCTGGGCAGCCGTGAGGGCGGCGATTTGTGCCGTGGACATCGCATCCACCTGGCTGGGGCTCATGGTGGCAACCTGCGCGGTGCTCAGACCGGGAATTGCCTTTGGCGAAATGGAAGCGATCTGCTCTGCCGACAGGGCGCCGATGCTGGCCGTCGGAAGTCCGGCGATCTGCGTTGCCGATAGCGCCCCGATCTGGGCCTTGCTCAGGACCGAGACCTGATCGGAGCTCAAGGCGTTGAGCTGGTCGAAGGTCAGACCTGCCATCTGCGTCGTGGTCAGACCCTGAAGCTGTGCGTGGCTGAAATCGGCAATGGTGGCTGGGCGCAGGCCAGCAATGCCAGCCGCACTCAAGGCGGCGAGATCACTGCTCGAGAAGGTGGCAAGCTGCTGGCTCGACAGCGCTCCGACCTGCTGCGCCGTCAGGGCTGCAATCTGTGTCGTCGAGAGGGAGTCGATTTGTGTGTCTGACATCGCCATGATCTGCTCAGGCGAGAGGCCTGGCAGGTTCTTGGCTGTGATGGCTGCGATCTGGGCTGTCGAGAGGCTCGCCACCGCACCGGTGCTCATTGCGCCAAGTTGCGTTGCAGAGAGAGCACCGATCTGGGTGGCCGAGAGCCTGGATACCTGCTGTGCCGTAAGACCCGAAATCTGCGTTGTCGTCAAAGCCCCAATCTGCGCCGCAGTCAGTGCTGCTGTCTGGTCGGAGGTCAGGGCTGCCAGTTGCTGGCTTGTCAGGCCACTGATGCCCGCAGGGCTGAGCGCCGCGATATCGGAGCCCGTGAAGAGGTTGAGCTGGTCAAGGCTCAAGGTTGCGACCTGCGTCGCGGTCAGTCCGCTCAGTTGTGCGGCTGTCAGTGCATCCACCTGGCTTGCCGAGAGCGAGCCGATCTGCTGGGCGGTCAGACCAGAAATCCCCTTGCTGCTGATGGCTGCGATCTGCGTGTTCGACAGGGCTGCCAGATTTCCGAGCGGCAAGGCGCCGATCTGGCTTGCGCCAAAGGCGGCCATCTGGGTGGGGGAGAATGCCTCCATCTGCGACGGGCTGAGGGCCGCCATTTGATTGGCGGTCAAGGCCGCAATCTGGGCTGTGGTCAGTGCGCCGAGCTGTTCGAGGCTCAGGACGGCAATGCTGTCCGTTGACAGTGCGGCGACGGTTGCTGGTGTAAGCGTTGCGATTTCGCCCGGCAGAAATGCTGCGATATCGGAGGGTTTGAGGATCGCAATCTGACCGGCGGTAAGCCCCCCCGTCTGGGCTGATGTGAGCGCTTCGACCTGATCTGCGGAGAGGGCCGCAATCTGCTCGGTCGACAGGGCGGCGATCGCCTTGGCGTTGAAGCCGGCGATCTGTTCTGTCGAGAGGCTGGCAAGGCGCGTCGGCGTCAAGGCTGCGACCTGCGTTGCTGTCAGGGCGCGGATCTGGGTCGGGCTCAGCGTCGCAAGCTGCGCGGCTGTCAGCCCTTCGATCTGCTTCGTCGTCAGCGCGGCAATCTGTGCGGCCGAAAGGCTTTCGATCTGTTCGGTGCTCAATCCTGCAAGTTTCTCGGCAGGGAGAGCGGCCAGGGCTGCTGGCGGGATCGCTGCGATGTCGGCAGGAGAAAAGGTCGAAATCGCCTCTGCACTGAGGGCCGCAAGCTGTGTTGGGCTCAGTTTTGCCGCCTGCGATGCCGTGAGTGCCTCCGACTGGTTGGAATCGAGCGCGCCGAGTTGCTCGGTCGACAATCCGAAGATGGCCAGCGGCGACAGACCCGCGATTTGTGCCGGTGACATGGCGGCAAAGGCTTCGGTCGTCAGCTTCGACAATTGAACGCCACTCAAGGCTGCGACTTGTGGCACCGACATCGCCTCGATATGGGCCGGCGTCAGTGCAGCGATCTGGCCGGTAGAGAGAACGCGCACCTGCGTTGGCGTGAGCGCGGCGGTTTGTTCAGGTGTCAAACCACCAATCGCCTCCGGCCGGAGGCCGGGAACGGCGTTCACATTGATCGCCGCAATCATCTCGGGCGAAAGGCGGCTGACGGTTTCTGCCGTCAGCGCGCCGACTTGGCTTGAACTCAGGGCCGTGATCTGCGCCTTCGTCAGCGCGTCCACCTGGTCAGGGCCGAGAGCTGCAATCTGATCGGCTTTCAATCCTGCGATGGCGCGCGGGGAAATGGCTGCAATCTGCTCCGGCGAGAGCGCGCCGATATCTTCAGTTGTCATGACCCCGAGATGCGCAGCGGTCAACGAGGTAATCTGCGCCTTCGACAGGCTTGAGATCTGGTCGGAGCTGAACGCCCCAAACTGCCTTGCATTGAGGCCTGCAAGCTGGCGGGTCGTCAATGCGCCCATCTGATCCAGCGTCAGGGCTGCCAGATGATCGAGGCTGAGGCCTGATAGTGCTGTCGTGGAAATGGCAGCGGTTTGCGCCGGCGTGAATGCAGCGATCTGGGTCGTCGAGAGGGCGCCGACCTGGCGGGCTGTCAGCGCGGCCACCTGGGACGTGGCAAGGCCGCCAATCTGTTCCGTTGTCAGCGCGGCGATCTGGGTGATGGTCATGCCGGCCAGGGCCTTGGGATTGAGTGCGGCGAGCTGGTCTTTCGACAGGCCCGCCACGACATCCACCGACAAGCCGGCGAGTTGCGGCCCGGAGAGCCCTCGCAGCTGTGCTGGCGTGAAGCTGGCGATCTGGCTGTCCGAGAGTGCTGCCATCTGATGCGGTCGCAGTGCCGTCACCTGCGCGGTCGTCAGTGCGCCCAGTTGCTCTGCCGTCAGGCTTGCCATTTGTTCGGCCTTCAGACCCGGGATGGCTTTCGTGTTGATTGCAGCGATCCGCGTCGGATCGAGCCTTTGCAGTTGCTCAATGGAGAAGGCGCCGATCTGGGCGGAATTCAATGCCGTGATCTGCCCGCCTGTCATTGCGGCAACCTGGTCGCCACTCAAGCCGGCAATCTGGTTCGGCTTGAGGCCGACCACGCCTCGGGTCGAGATGGCCCCAACCTGTGACGGCGCCAATGCTCCCAGCTGATCTGTCGACAGGACGGAAACCTGAGAGGCCGTCAACGCCGCAATCTGACCGGCATTGAGGACGGCAAGATGCGACGGCGTCAGTGCGGCGATCTGATCGTTTCGCAATGCTGCGATCTGGGCCGGCTTGAGTGCCGCAATTTGCTCCGGCGAAAGCGAGGCCAGTTTTTCAGGCGTCAAGCCACGCATGCCCGCGGTGCTGATGGCGGCAATATCTGCGGTGCTGAAGGTTGCTAGTTCCTCGGACGAAAGGGCCGCGATCTGGCTCGCGCTCATGCGCGCAATCTGCTGAGGGGTGAGCGCCTCGGCTTGCTCGGTGTTCAGCCCGCCGATTTGCGCCGCAGTCATCGCTCCCACGTGGGTCGCCGAGAGACCCGCGACGTGATCGGTAGACAAGGCCGTTATCTGATCGAGGGTTAGTCCTGTGATCGCCCGCGTGCTGATGGCGTTCAACTGGTTGTTGTTGAGGCCGGATACCGCGTCGCTCTGGAGAGCGGCCACCTGTGTTGCCGACAAGGCTGCAATCTGGGAGGCGGAGAGTGTGCCGACTTCCTCTTTCGTCCAGGCCGCGACCGTGGATGGCGGTAGCGTCTTGATCTGAGCCGGGCTCAAGGTGTTCGGGATCGAGGTCATGGCGGTCTTGCTCTCGCGTTCAGCTAAATCGATGGAGCCGATCCGCCGACACTTCCGTCACGTCGTGACGACAGCCGCACGCAGACCGGCAAAAATCTATCTCGCTCCAGGTGAAGACGAGCGAATCACCGAGAGCATGCTCAGCCAATCTTGCCCGCCATGCTTGCCTGAGCCTTTCTTGCTGCATCCGAAAAGTTGAGTGATCCTGCAGCCTGCACTTGTCATGGATCAATTTGCGGGCGGGCATGTATTGGCATGGTGGCGCCAAAAGGTGAGGGAGCCAGGATGCGGGATACTATGCAGGATGTTGCCTTTCACGCTCTGTCGGTCACGGATGCGCTTGAGCGTGTTCAGGGAAGTGAACAAGGCCTCACGGGGGAAGAAGCCGCCAGTAGGCTGCTCACGCACGGACAGAACCGTCTGCCGCAGGCGGCAAGACGCAGTGCCGTCGTCCGGTTCCTTTCGCAGTTCAACAATATCCTGATCTACGTCCTCCTTGCCGCAGCGCTGGTGACGTTCCTGCTTGAACATGCGGTTGATGCCGGTGTTATCCTCGCCGTCGTTCTGGTGAACGCGATCGTCGGGTTCTTGCAGGAGGGACGTGCCGAGGCGGCGATGGACGCGATCAGGGGCATGCTCGCGCTGCGCTCTTCCGTCTTGCGCAACGGGCAGCGCCGAAGCATCGACGCGACAGACCTTGTGATTGGCGATGTCGTACTTTTCGAAGCGGGAGACAGGATACCCGCCGATCTCAGGATCATGGAGGCCCATGGCGTCAAGGTATCGGAAGCGGCGCTGACCGGCGAGTCCGTTCCTGTCGACAAGATCGCAGATCCGGTGGCTCGCAATTGTGCAATTGGTGATCGGTCATCGATGCTGTTCAGCGGCACGCTCGTTGCGACGGGCAGTGGGCGCGGTCTTGTGGTTGCGACGGGAAGCAGAACGGAGATTGGGCGCATCAGCGGCCTTCTCTCCGATGTGGTCACACTGACAACGCCGCTGGTGCACCAGATGGACGTGTTTGCCCGCTGGCTGACCCTGTTCATCCTGATCCTCGCAGGTATCCTGCTTCTCTATGGCTCCTCGTTCGGAGCCTTGCCTTTCAGCGAATTGTTCATGACGGTGGTCGGGCTTTCGGTCGCTGCCATCCCCGAAGGCCTGCCCGCCGTCATGACGATCACGCTCGCCGTCGGCGTGCAGGCCATGGCCAAGCGAAACGCCATCGTCAGACGTCTCCCGGCGATTGAGACGCTGGGCTCCGTATCGGTAATCTGCACCGACAAGACGGGGACACTGACGCGTAACGAAATGACGGTCGCAACGCTGGTCACCCGTGACCACGTGTTTGCGGTGGACGGAGTGGGCTATGCACCTGATGGCGCAATCCGGCTGCATGATGCGGATGCCGACAGGCAAGAGCATCGGATCCTGATCGACATGGCGCGGGCATCGGCCCTTTGCAACGATGCGATGTTGAGCGTGTCCGGGAACACCTGGCGCGTCGAGGGCGATCCGATGGAGGGTGCCCTGATGGCGCTGGCGGGCAAGATTACGGGTGGTGGGCCAGATCCGTTTTCCGGAGAGTGGGATCGCCTTGCCACCATTCCCTTCGATGCCGCCCACCGCTACATGGCGGTGCTGCATGAGGAGCGGAATGGTCAACGGCTGATCCATGTGAAAGGTGCGCCGGAAGCAGTTCTTGCGCTTTGCAAGGACCAGCGATGTGCAGAAGGGGGTACACGCGACGTCGAGACCGGCTACTGGGCCGACGAAATCGAAGCGCTTGCTGCCAAGGGCCAGCGGGTCTTGGCATTGGCTGTTCGGAGTGTGCGCGGCAACCACCGGAACCTGTCGGCTGCAGATCTTGATGGACACCTGACCTTGCTCGGGCTGGTCGGGTTGATCGATCCGCCGCGTAAAGAGGCGATCGCTGCGGTGGCGGCCTGCCATCGGGCCGGCATTGGTGTGAAGATGATCACCGGCGACCATGCAGGGACAGCCCGCGCGATTGCGGCCATGATCGGGTTGAAGCACACTGATCGGGTGCTGACGGGGCAGGACATCGATCAACTGGATGATCTGCAACTCGAGCATGCCGCCCTCGATGTCGATATCTTCGCGCGCACCTCGCCGGCCCACAAGCTTCGCCTTGTCATTGCCCTGCAGGCACGTGGATTGACGGTTGCGATGACGGGCGACGGGGTCAATGACGCACCGGCCTTGAAACGCGCCGATGCCGGGATTGCCATGGGGCAGAAGGGGAGCGAAGCGGCCAAGGAAGCTGCCGAAATCGTTCTGGCGGATGACAACTTCGCGTCGATCGTCGCTGCGGTCTCCGAGGGGCGAACGGTCTATGACAACCTGAAGAAGGTGATCAGCTGGACCTTGCCAACCAATGCCGGCGAGGCGCTGACCATTGTCGTTGCGCTGTTTGCCGGGCTTTCGCTGCCGATTACAGCCGTTCAAATCCTCTGGATCAATCTCGTCACCACGATCACCCTCGGTTTCGCGCTGGCCTTTGAACCCTCCGAGGCCGCCACAATGTCGAGACCGCCCCGGCAACGCAATGAGCCGCTGCTCGGTGTCGAACTGCTGTGGAACATCGTGCTTGTATCGCTGCTGTTTGCCGCCGCCGTTTTCGGCATTTATTTCTACGCTTTGGGACGGGACTACGATCCAGCGCTCGCCCGCACCATGGCCATGAACATGCTGGTCGTGCTAGAGATCTTCCATCTCTTCTTTATCCGGAATTTCTACACCACATCGCTGACCTGGCGTGCGGTGCGCGGGACACCGGCAGTCTGGTTCTGCGTTGTCACCGTGACGTTTGCGCAGTTCTCTGTGACCTATCTGCCGTCCCTCCAGGCCTGGTTCGGGACGCAGCCGGTTCCCTTTGTCGATGGGCTTCTGATTGTTGCACTCGGATGTGTTTTCTTCGCGCTGGTCGAAACGGAAAAACAGATCCGGATTGCGCTTCGCCGGTCGCGCAATGTTGCATAATCCGGATGCTGGAGGTGAGCTCTTGGCGCATCGCGCCATCATTCTTGAAATTCCGTCACTGCGTCAGCGCTCTGCATGACAAATCGTCTCGGCATTTGTTATAGTCGTGCCGGATTATTCACGCAGCGCGTGGCTTGACGGACAGGACAAGGTAATGAGCAGCAAGACGATCGGCATTCTCGTGACCGGGCACTCGCCGGCGGAACTGGCAGATGAGCACGGAAACTATGCCGACATGTTCAAGCGCCTGCTCGGCAAGTTCGATTTCTCATTCAAGACCTGGTTCGTCGTCGATGGTTCTTTCCCCGAAAGTCCGCACGAAGCCGATGGTTGGTTGCTGACCGGTTCAAAATTCGGGGTCTATGAGGAGCACGCGTGGATCCGCAAGCTGGAGGATTTCATTCGGCAGGTTCATGCGGCCCGCGTGCCGATGGTCGGCATCTGCTTCGGCCATCAGGTCATGGCGAAGGCGCTGGGTGGACATGTCGAAAAGTTCGAGGGTGGATGGTCGGCCGGGCCTGTGACCTATCGGCGGTCGGATACGGGCGAAGAGCAGGTGCTGCTCGCCTGGCATCAGGATCAGGTCATCCGTGTGCCGGAGGGCGCAGAGGTCATCGGCAAGACGGATCGATGCGAGAATGCTGTCATCCGCTATGATGACTGGGGTCTGTCCTATCAGCCGCATCCGGAGTTTTCGCCCGACTTCTTCGAGGGGCTGGCGTCTGCGCGCAGGTCCGCGATTCCCGACAGTCTGTATGATGCGGTCAAGCGGGTCGATCAGCCGGTTGCCACCGAGCGCGTGGCGACGGAAATCGGCGAGTTCCTGGCGCGCGACCGTTGATAGACTTAGAGCATTTCCGGTGATCACGGGATCACCGGAAATGCTCTAAGCTTCTGTTTTTCCGCATTATCCGACGCCGAAGCGATCACGCTTCGGCTGGAAATGCTCTAGCGCTCTGGCGCGGCCTCCCAGCTTTCCTTGATGAAGGCCTCGAAGAAATCCGAGAAGGTCGCGACCCTCAGCGGCAGCTGCTCATACGGTGGATAGTAGAGCGTCAGCCAGATTTCCGGGGTGGTCCAGCCGGGGAGGATCTCGAGCAGCCTGCCGGCCCGCATATCCTCCTCGACGATGAAGCGCGGAAGGAGGGCCACGCCCTCGCCGGCCACGGCCAGTTGGCAGAGGAAATCGCCGTTGTTGATCGAGAAGCGGCCCATGGCTTCGATCGACCTGGCCTGACCCGGACGGCTCAGCTCCCAGGTCTCCGTCTTCAGCTGATCATTGTAGCTCAGGCATTCGAGATCGGTGAGATCTTCCGGCCTGCTCGGCAGGCCATGGCGCGCGACGAAGTCCGGCGATGCCACCAGCAGGCGCGGGACCGGCCGGATCTTGCGCCAGATGGTCGACTTGTCCGTCGGCGGACCGGAGATGCGGATCGCAAGGTCATAGCTTTCCTTGACGATGTCGATGAAGCGATCCGAGAGGTCGATCGCGACGCTGGTGTGCGGGTGGATGATCGAAAACTGCGATAACACCGTGGGCAGCACCTTCATGCCGAGCGACATCGGCGCAGACACCCGCAGGGAGCCGACCGTCACCTTCTGCAGATCGCGCGTTTCTTCCGTCGCGCGGACAAGGCCTGCGACGAGCGGTGCGACGCGCGCGGCATAGGCGGCGCCGGCCGAGGTCAGTGATACCTTGCGTGTCGTCCGCAACAAAAGCTGGACCCCCAATGCCTGCTCCAGCCCCGAGACAGTTCGGGTGACCGACGCCGGCGTCATTCCGAGCAGGCGGGCGGCAGTGGTGAAACTCGCCTGGTCTGCGACGGTGAGGAAGGTCCTTATGGCTTCAAGTTCGCCCATTCGATTATTGTTCCCCTTGCAATAATATGCGTCATATTATGCTTATTATCATGGGAGGTGTCAGGGTCCATATTTCCTTCACAGAACAGGACCGGCGTATCTGCCGGGGAAAGGATCAGAGCCATGCTTACCCAGATCAAAGGCCTGCACCACGTGACCTCGATGGCCGCAGATGCCCAGCAGAACAATGATTTCTTCACAAAGACGCTCGGTCTTCGGCGCGTGAAGAAAACCGTCAATTTCGACGCTCCCGATGTCTATCACCTCTACTACGGCGACGAAGTCGGCAATGCGGGATCAGTCATGACCTATTTTCCCTTCGCCAACATGGGCAAGGGCGGCCGGGGTGCTGGCGAGGTCTCGGAGACCGTATTTTCCGTGCCGAAGGGCACACTCGGCTTCTGGCAGGAGCGGCTGACAAAGGAGGGGGTGAAGTCCCTCGGTTCCTATTCGCTCTTCGGCGAAGACCGCTTGCGTTTTGCCGGCCCTGACGGCGACGGCTTTGCGCTGGCCGAAGTCGATGGCGATGCCCGTCTGCCTTATGCCGGTGGCCCCGTTGGCATTTCGGAAGGCATCCACGGGTTCCGCGGCGTGACCATGCGGTTGCGCGACGAAGGCGCCACCGGCGAACTCCTGAAGTTCATGGGCTACCAGCCCGTCGATACGCAGGACACGTTCGTCCGCTACGCCGTTCCCGGCGGCAACGGTGCCGACTACATCGATCTCGAAGTGCTGCCCGGTGCATCGAATGCCCAGCAGGGCGCGGGTTCGGTCCATCACGTTGCTTTCGCCGTCGATGACCGTGCAGCGCAGCTGGAGGTCCGCAAGGCGCTGATGGATACCGGCTATCAGGTGACACCGGTGATCGATCGCGATTACTTCTGGGCGATCTATTTCCGCACACCCGGCGGTGTGCTGTTTGAAATCGCCACAAACGAGCCCGGGTTCAACCGCGACGAGGATACCGCGCATCTGGGCGAGGCGCTGAAGCTGCCCACCCGCTACCAGCAGTATCGCGCGCAGATCGAGGCGCATTTGCCGCCGATCCAGGACTAACCTTAGGGAGGAGACGATGCCATGTGCAAAGGCCTCGTCTCCTCATGGAGAACACCATCATGGCACTCGATAGCTACATCCACTTCCATCAGGCCCCGAAAGGTGCCGCGCCAGTAGTCTTTACGTTTCATGGCACCGGCGGAGACGAGCACCAGTTTCCCGGCTTGGTGAAGCAAATTTTGCCGGAAGCCGGGATCGTTTCACCGCGCGGTGACGTTTCCGAATACGGGGCTGCCCGCTTCTTCAAGCGAACCGGCGAAGGCGTCTACGACATGGCCGATCTCGCCCAGAGGACGGCGAAGATGGCGGCCTTCATCCGAGCCCATAAGGCGGCGAACCCGGAGCGCCCGATCTATGGGCTGGGGTATTCGAACGGCGCAAACATTCTGGCATCCGTCCTGTTCGAGGCGCCGGATCTCTTTGACCGGGCGGTGCTGATGCATCCGTTGATCCCCTTCGATCCGCCGTCACAGCCGGGGCTTGGCGCTCTGTCCGCACTGGTGACGGCCGGACAGCGTGATCCCATCTGCCCCCTGCCGCTGACCGAGCGGCTGACGGCCTACCTCAAGGCGCAGGGTGCTTCGGTCGAAACCTTTCTGCATCCAGGTGGCCATGAGGTGCAGCAAGGCGAGATCGAGGCGATCGCGGCGTTTCTGCAGAAGGCCTGAGATGCCCGCGACGCCTGGAAGCCCCGCGACCAAGCTGCGGGGCTTCTGAATGTCACGGTCTCAACCGATCTTGATCAGCGCCTTGATCAGGCCGGATTTTTCGCGCGCCCAGCGCGGCAAATCCTCGGCGAGGTTCGCCAAGATCGTGCGATGGGTGATCAATTGCTCGATCGGCACAAGACCCTCGGCGATCGATTGGCGAACATGGTCGAAATCGACACGTGTGGCATTGCGGCTGCCGATCAGCATCATTTCGCGCTTGTGGAATTCGGGATCGGAGAAGGTGATGTCTTCCTTCACGACGCTGACCAGTACAAGGCTCCCGCCATGGGCGACGAAGCGGAAAGCGCGTTCCATTGAGGCGCGGTAGCCGGTGGCGTCGTAGACGACGTCAAAGCCGTCGCCCTTCGTCAGTTCGGATACCGCGTCTTCAAGCCGCTCGTCCGCGATCAGCCCGGAAGTGAAGCCGAGGCGATCCGAGGCCATCGACAGCCGTTCCGGACTGGTATCGAGCAGCGTTACTTCATGTCCCGCGATGCGTGCGAAGATGGCTGTGCCGAGGCCGATCGGGCCAGCGCCAATGACGAGCGCGCGTGAGCCTGCAGGGGCCATGGAGCGGCGGACGGCATGGGCGCCGATCGCCAGGAATTCGACCGTAGCCGCAGCTTCCGGCGAGAGGTCGTCGGCGGGGTAAAGATTGGTGGCCGGAACCGTGATCTCCTCGCACATGGCACCGTCTATATGCACGCCAAGCACGCGGATGTTGGTGCAGCAATTGGGCTTTTCCTTGCGGCAAGCGATGCAGGTGCCACAGGCGATGTAGGGGTTGACGATAACCTTGGTGCCGACCTTCAGATCGACCCCTTCGCCGGCTTCGATCACGGTTGCCGAGATCTCGTGGCCCATGACCCTTGGATATTCGAGGAAGGGGTGCTTGCCTTCGAAGATGTGGTAGTCGGTCCCGCAGATGCCGACATGGCTGACGGCGATGCGGGCCTCGCCGGATCCCGGACGGGTCGGTGGATCGCGTTCCACGATCTCCAGTCGGCCCGGTTCAACACACAATGCGGCCTTCATGTTGGCTCCTTTCGGTGACCCGGCAGGTTTGATGTGAAAAAAGGGGACGCCATTCGCGGCGTCCCCAGCTTGGGAGGGTTAGCGGCTGCGGCGGCGACGCAGCTGGTCGAAGTAGACGATGACGATGATCAGGACGCCGGTGATGATGCGCTGCCAGAACGAGTTGACGTTCATCAGATTTGCACCGTTGTTGATCGTCGCCAGGATGAAGGCGCCGAGCAGCGGTCCGTGAACCGACCCCACCGCGCCAAACAGGCTCGTTCCGCCGATGACCGACGAGGCAATCGCCTGAAGTTCCCAGCCTTCGGCCTGTGTCGCATTGCCGATGCCGATGCGCGAAGCAAGCAGGATGCCGACAAAGGCTGCGCACGTGGAGGAAAGGATATAGGCGAGGTAGATGGTGCGATTGACGTTGACGCCCGACAGGCGTGCGGCCTCGCTGTTGGATCCGACCGCGAAGAGATAGCGGCCGAAGCGGCTCAGGTGCAGAAAGACATAGGCCGGCACCGCGACCACGATGACCATCCAGAAGAGGCTTGGCACACCGAGAAAATCGGCGCGGGCGAAGTTGGTGAAGGCTTCGTTGCTGATCGAAATGGTGGAGCCGTTGGTGATCAGAAGGCCGATGCCGCGCAGGGAGGTCAGGGTCGCCAGCGTGATGATGAAGGGCGGCAGTCCCATGCGCACGATGCCGAAGGCATGGAACATGCCGATCGCGACGCCCATCAGGAGCGTGAGGATGATGGCGAGCCAGACCGGGACGCCCGCGGCGAGCAGCCAGGCGATGATGACACTGGCGAAGCCGACGACGGCGCCGACCGAGAGGTCGATCCCGGCGGTGATGATGACGAAGGTCTGTCCGACGGCCAGAATGGCCGTCATCGCACCCTGACGCAGAAGGTTGCTGATGTTGTTGGGCGTCCAGAAGCTGTTGGTCGCGAAACCGAGCAAAAGCCAGAGGAAGAGCAGGAGGCCAAGCAATGTCAGGCCGAATAGGATGTTCATCCCCCGTTTCGGCGCCACTTTGATGTCCGTGGTGTCGGTGCTCATGTTTGTCCTCCCTGTCGTCCCAATCTTTTTAGTTTCGTGCATGCAGGCCGGCGTCAGACGCCGATGGCTTCGGTCAGCACGTCTTCGTGCGATGCGGCCCTGTAGTCATGGCTGGCGACCAGGCGGCCCTGGCGAAACACGTGCAGCCGGTCGGAGAGCTCGTAGACTTCCGGCAGGTAGGACGAGATCAGAATGATGCCAGCGCCCTCCCGCAGCAGCTTTCCGAACAGTCGGTAAATCTCCGCCTTGGTTCCGACATCGACGCCAACGGTCGGCTCGTCGAAGATGAAGAGACGCGCGCCATGGCTCAGCCATTTACCGATGACGATTTTCTGCTGGTTGCCGCCGGACATGGCCGATGCCAGCACCGACCGGTGCGGCGTCTTGATCCGGAGATCGGCGATCTGCCTGTCGGCATTCGATGCTTCCTGCCGGCGGCTGATCGTCAGCCCGTGGCTCAGCCGCCCAAAGACCGGCAGGTTGATATTGAGACCGATCGGAAGATTGAGGCACAGGCCCTGGTCACGACGGCTTTCGGGCGCCAGCGCTATGCCGAGATCCATGGCCTTGCGCTCGGTGTCGATCACCACCTTCTTGCCGTCCCAGAACACCTCGCCACCGGACAGTGGTTGTCGGCCGTAGAGCCCCAGCGCAAATTCGCTGCGCCCGGCGCCAATCAGGCCGTACAGCCCGACGATCTCGCCGGAGCGTACCTGGAGCGAGACATCGGAGAAGCCGGGTCCGCTCAAATTGCGGGTCTCGAGGATGGTGGCGCCGAGGGCGATCTGCTCCTTGTGGTAGATCTGCTCGATCGAGCGGTTGATCATCAGGGCAATCAGCTCGGCATCGTCGGTTTCGCCAATGTTGCGTGTGCCGACATGGGTGCCGTCGCGAAGAACCGAAACGCGGTCGGCGAGTTCAAAAACTTCTTCCATGCGGTGACTGATATAGACGATGGTCACGCCTTCCAATTGAAGGCGGCGGATCAGCCGGAAAAGCTGGGCCGATTCCTGGCGCGTCAGATAGGCGGTGGGTTCGTCGAAAATTAGAAAGCGGATGCCGCGCATGGCGGCACGCGCTGTCGCGACCAGCTGCTGCTGGCCGATGGTGAGATTTGCCAGCGTCTCGCCTGCGGGCAGATTGAAGCCGAGATCGTCCAGGACGTTCTGTGCCGCCTTGGTCATGGCGCGCTGGCGCATCAGTCCGCCGGATTCCATCTCGTCGCCCAAGAACATGTTGGCGGCGACGGTGAGGTGCGGGCAGAGCACGACCTCCTGATGCACGGCATTGATGCCACGCTGGATGGCTTCATTGGGCGTGGCCAGGGCAACGGGCTTGCCGCACCAGCGGATCTCGCCGGCGGTACGGGGAATGACGCCGGTGAGGAGTTTGATCAGCGTCGACTTGCCTGCGCCATTTTCGCCGACGATCGCATGGATCTCACCAGCGAGGAACGTGAGATTGGCAGGCTTCAGGGCTTCGACGCCGCCATATTTCTTTTGCAGCCCCACGAGTTCAAGAATAGGCGATCCCGGCGCGACGTGGTCCGTTTCCCTCAAAGCCGGGTCACCGTCATGCCGGTGGCTCACATCGTGCAGCGTCGTCATATCGTTCCTCCCGTGAAGCAAGGCCATCGACGGACGCCTCCCGCATCCGTCGTTGCCAGTCCCGCACGCGCGACCTTCGCCGCGCGTGCGGAAGATGCGATCAGTTGACCTTGGGGTTGAGAAGGGCGTCGATCTTCGGGTCTGCCATGTTGGCCTGGGTCACGAGGTTCGCGCCGGTATCAACGAAGGTCTCGACCTTCTCGCCCTTGGAGACGGCAAGCGCCGTCTTCACGCCGTCGTAACCCATGCGATAAGGGTCCTGAACGACGAGACCGGCGAGCACGCCTTCCTTGAGGAAGCCGACCGTCTTTTCATCCGAGTCGAAACCGATGACCTTGATCTTGTCGCCGAGCTTGTTCTCCGCAATCGCCTGGCCCACGCCCTGCGCCATGATCAGGTTGGAGGCAAAGACGCCGACGAGGTTCGGATTGGCGGTGATCAGGTCGGTCATCATGTTCAGGCCGGTGGTGGCCTGGCCATCTGCATAACGATCCGCCACCACCGTCAGGCCCGGATACTTCGTCTTGATCTGGTCGAGGAAGCCTTCGCGACGCTGGTCGAGCGAGCCGACACCCGGCAGGCTGGTGATGATCGCGATCTCACCCTCTTCCTTGCCGGTAACTGCCTTGACTGCCGCTGCGAGGCCGTCGGCTGCGATGCGACCGCCCTGCACGTTGTCCGTGGTGAGGAACGAGGTGAAGGCCTTGGAGTCCGCGCTTGAATCGATGCCGATCACCGGTACGGATTTCGCGGCCTCATCGACCGGCTTGCCGAGGGCCTTGAACTCGGTCGGCGAGATGACGACGGCAGCCGGCTTGCCGGCAACGGCGTTCTCCAGAATGCTGATCTGGCCGTTGATGTCGGACTCGGACTGGGCGCCAAGCTCCGGTACGCTGACGCCGAGATCCTTGCCGGCCTGGCGGGCGCCCGCCAGAACGATCTGCCAATAGAAGGACGTCGTGTCCTTGACGATGATCGGAATGGTCACGTCCTGGGCAAAGGACGGGGCCGGCATCATGGATGTCATCAATGCTGCGCCGGCGATGCCCATCAGGGCACAGCGTGTCATGCTCTTCAGAATGCTCATAGTCGTTCTCCTCTCCACGCGTCCTGTTCCTCCAGGTTGAGACCGATCCGCAGAACGCACCCGGATCTATCTTTATCGATAAAAAACAATTCGATTGACGCTACTGAAAGAGCCGAAGCTTGGCAAGTCGTCTTTTTGACCGTCGCGAGCGGCTTTTTGATCAGACCCGGTGGACTTCCTCGGGGTAGACGACGCCCTTTTTCAAGATGACGTTGCCATAGATCCTAAGCTCGGTTGTCGCGACGATGTAGGCCGCCTGTCGCGCTCGCTCGTAGAAGGCGAAGCGCTCGAGGCTTGCCAGTTCGAATGGACCGGCCAGCCGGCTGATCATGCTCTGGAACTCGCTGCAGACCTCCGGCACTGCATCCGGGTCACCAACAACCTGCATGCGCCAGGCAGCCTGCTCGACGAATTGATCGAGCGGCATGTGGGCGAGGATTGCTTCCAGAATGTCGACGGCTCCGATGCCGTCAGCCCGGATGACCTTGGGCCCCATCGTGGCGGCAGGAAAATTGCCGTCGGCGATGACGATCTCGTCGCCATGGCCCATGGTGGCCAAGGCGTGCAGGAGTTCAGGTCCAAGCAGGGGGTGTATGCCCTTCAGCATCTGGCGCTCCTATTCTCGTACGGCCGTATCGCCCAGCGGCGGTGCCACCAGCGTGTGCGGTTCGAAGCGGGCAAAGGAGGAGGCCGGCAGTTCTTCCTTGGTGAGCGCCATGTTTCGGTCGAGGCTGTCCGGCTTCGCCGTGCCGATGATGACGGAAGCCACCGCAGAATGATGCAGCGGGAACTGCAGGGCGAACTGGGCAAGGGGCCTGCCGCGCTCAGCCGCGAGCGCTTCCATGGCCCGCACCTTGTCGAGCACCTCGTCTGTGGCCGGCGTATAGTCGAAATGGGCACCGGGGACCGCGCCCGTTGCCAGAATGCCCGAGTTGAACACGCCGCCGGCGGTGATGGAGGTGCTGCGCTTCTCGCACAGGGGCAGGAGTTCTTCGACGGCAGAACGGTCCAGCAGCGAATAGCGGCCAGCCATCAAGATAACGTCGATATCGATGTCGGCCATCATGTCCAGGCAGGCCGGCACCTCGTTGACGCCGAGGCCGAAAGCCTTGATGGCGCCGGATGATTTCAGCTGATCGAGCGCCTTGTAGCCACCGTCGCGCAGTTGCTTCACATAGTGGTCATTGACCTCACGGCCATGGGTGTAGACGCCGATATCGTGGACATAGAGGATGTCGATGCGGTTCAGGCCGAGGCGGGCATAGCTGAAATCCACCGAGCGCATGATGCCGTCATAGCTGTAGTCATAGACGAGCTTGAAGGGCAGGGGATCGACAAAGCCGACATTTGGTATCTGGTGCTTTGGCACGGGTGCGAGGAGGCGGCCCACCTTGGTGGAGAGAACGTAGCTGTCTTCCGGCTTGTCCCGCAGGAAGTCTCCGACATAACGTTCGGCATGGCCAAAGCCGTAATGGGGTGCGGTGTCGAAATAGCGGATCCCGTGATCCCAGGCCGCCTGGAGCGTTGCAATGCCCACGTCGCGAGGGCAGGGTCGGTAGAGGCCGCCAAGCGGCGCCGTGCCGAAGGAATATTCGGTGACCTCAAGCGCGGTCCTGCCGATGCGTCTCGTCTTCATGCTGCTTTCCCGTATCGCTCAAGGTCTCGATCAGAGCGTGGCACCGAGGTGCCACGGCACGAATTCGTTGTCGCCGTATCCGAAAAGTTCGCTCTTGGTCTTCTTGCCGGAGGCTGTGTCGATAATCAGATCGAAGATATCGCGGCCAAGGCCAGAGACGCTGGCATCGCCCGTGGCAATGACGCCGCAATCGATATCCATGTCCTCTTCCATGGCGTTGTAGAGGGCCGTGTTGCTCGTCAGCTTGATCGACGGCACGGGGCGCGAGCCGAAGCAGGAGCCGCGACCGGTGGTGAAGGCAATCACATTCGCGCCGCCCGCGACCTGACCGGTGGCCGAAACCGGGTCGTAGCCGGGCGTGTCCATGAAAACGAGGCCGTGCTCGGTGACGCGTTCGGCATAATTGTAGACAGCAGTCAGCGGCGAGCGCCCACCCTTGGCGACGGCGCCGAGCGACTTTTCGAGGATGGTGGTGAGACCACCCTTCTTGTTGCCGGGCGACGGGTTGTTGTCGAGCGAGGCGCCGTGCTGGGCGACATAGGCTTCCCACCAGGAGATCAGACCGTCGAGCTTGACGGCGACCTCCTCATTGACGGCGCGACTGCGCAGCAGGTGTTCAGCACCGTAGATTTCCGAAGTCTCGGAGAGGATTGCCGTCCCGCCGGCGCCAGCCAAAATATCGACGGCGACGCCGAGCGCCGGATTGGCGGTGATGCCGGACAGGCCGTCGGACCCGCCGCATTGCAGGCCGACGATGATCTCGCTGACGGAGATCGGTTCGCGGCGCATGGTGCCAACTTCGGCTGCGATCTCTTTCAGGATGGCGAGCGCATTCTCGACCGCCCGGCGCGAACCGCCGGCATCCTGGATGTTGAAATGGCGCTTGGAGGCACCGGCGCCGCTCTGGCCGTAAAGGGTGAGCTGGTTGACTTCGCAGCCAAGGCCGACCATCAGGACGCCGCCGAAATTCACATGTCTCGTGTAGCCGGCTATCGTTCTATGCAGCGTGCGCATGCCGTCGCCAGTCGAACTCATGCCGCAGCCCTGGTCGTGCACGATTGGCACGAAGCCGTCGATGCCTTCGTAGTGCGGCAGGATGGTGCGGTTGGCGGCGTCCGCAATGGCGCGACAGACGGTGGTGGAACAGTTCACGCTGGCGATAATGCCGATATAGTTGCGGGTCGCTGCGCGCCCGTCGGCGCGGCGGTACCCCATGAAGGTGCGGGCCTTGTCAGCCGCGCTTGCGGTCTCCGGCTGAGCCAGGCCACTGACCGAGAGGCGATCTTCGTCGAAGGCAAGATTATGGGAATGGACATGGTCCCCTGCGGCAATGTCCGTTGTGGCACGGCCGATTGCCTGGGCATATTTGACCACAGGTTGACCCTTGGCGATGGCGCGGACCGCGATCTTGTGGCCCGGATCGACCTTTACCTTGGAGAGTGCGCCGCCGGGCAGCGGAAAACCCGGTTCCACCACGACTGTGGTTACGGCGACATTGTCCTGCTCTGACAGCAGAATGCATGCTGATTTCGACACCCGAGGTTCTCCCTGACGTCCGGTTCACCGGATCTCTTCATTTGTCTTTTATCGGCAATGGACAGAGGTTCGTCAATGGGTATTATATCGATAAAGGACAGATGATCCTGCGTCCAGCTCCTCTCTCCAGCATGAGGGTCGACGTGCGGTGGCAGTTTTCGTTGCCTATCTTTCCCCCATGCGCCAAGAGGCTGGCATAAGCTCGACAGACATCAACCCCGGCGGATCCATGGCCAAGCAGAATACCGTTTTCAAAGATGCCTATAATCGCACCCTAAGGTTGATCGAGGATACCGATCAACTGCCCTCAGAGCCGGATCTTGGCGCGAATCTCGCCGTCAGCCGGACAACGGTTCGCGCCATTCTGAGCCGGCTTGGCGACGAGGGGCTGATTGTCTGGGACAAGCGCTCGAAAACGGTTCTGCGCAGACCTCTTCCGGGCGATTATTTTCCTGACGAGGAGACAAACTCGCTGTCTGAGATCATCGAGCGCAGTTTCATGCGGCGAATCCTAGCTGGTGGGGCGCAGCCCGGCATGCAGATCAACGAGCTGGAACTGGCGCGCGATATCGGGATCGGTACCACTGCCGTACGCGAGTTTCTCATCCGCTTCAGCCGCTTCGGTCTGATCGAGAAGCGCCCCAACAGCCACTGGGTGCTGAAAGGCTTTACCCGGGAATTCGCGCTCGAGCTGACCGAAGTGCGCGAAATGTTCGAACTGCGCTCCGCCTTGAGCTTCGTTCATCTTGTGGAAGAGCACCCGGCCTGGGCAGAGTTGCGGGCCATCGAAGAGCAGCACCACGCGCTGCTTGCGGATATCGACAATCGCTACACCGAGTTTTCCGAGCTGGACGAACGCTTTCACCTGATGGTGCAGAAGGCGTCCAGCAACCGCTTCATCATCGACTTCTACGATATCATCTCGATCGTCTTCCACTATCACTACCAGTGGAACAAGACGAATGCCCGCGCGCGCAACCAGCGGGCACTCGAAGAGCATCTCGACTATATAAAGGCTCTGTTTTCCCGCGATCCCGCTGAAGTGGAGGTCACGTGCCGACGGCACCTCAAGTCGGCGCGCGAGACACTGTTGCAATCGATCCAGGAGATTGCCTGAATGATGTCACACAGCGTCCGTCAGGCTTGCACCACGCCTTTGGCACGCATGCGGCGGCGAAACGATATCGGCTTTTCGCGGAACCTGTCGGCGAAGGCCTCGTAGAAGCGGGAGGCGGAGCCGAAGCCGCTTTCAAAAGCGATATCGGTCACCGAGAGGTCGGTGGAGATCAGCAGTGATTGCGCCGTATCCAGCCGGTGCCGGACAATCGCCTGATTGATGGTGTGGCCCACGGCGCGCTTGAAGATCGACATCGCGTAGTTCGGATGCAGACCCGCGTCCCGGCCCACGTCATCGGCGGAGATGGGATCCAGCGCGTGCTCGGCAATAAATCGGAGCATCCGCTCGACATGCTCGGCGCGTTCGCTGTCGTTTGCGGTCAGGCTTGCGATCGCTGATCCTTCTTCGCGCAGATCCCGCCAGCCCTCGCGCTCGACCCTCAGCACCCGCGCCGTCAGTTCGTTGCGGACGATTTCGGTGAGATCGGCATCGCCGGCGAGAAGCTCCTCGCGCCAGCGCATGAAGATGTCCCGGTCATAGGAGCGGATCTCGAGCGCCTCGATCATCGCGCCGCGGAAGACGGCGTCGCGGAAGCGGCTGAGATTGGCAAGCCCGAGGAACACCGACATCGGCACATAAAGGCAGACAAAGCGGGTCCCCTCCTGCCGGTCGATGACCTGATGCGGGATCATGCCCCAAAAGAGACAGAGCCGGCCTTCGTCAACCGTCAACTCGCGACCGTCGAACCAGTAGGTCATGGTGCCGGAGAGGACGAAGTTCAGTTCGATCTGGCTGTGCATGTGCGGGCCCGCCATGCGATGCACCACCAGTGTCTCACCGGCACAGAAGCGATGGTCGCCAAAGACCACAAGGGGGTGGCGGGGATCGTGATCCGGGTGGACGGGGACGGATTCGTCCCCCGGCAGAGGCTTGACGTGTTCCAAAGCTTAGGATCCCGGATAATTTCCATGAAAAGTCGGTAGATTATTACGGGTTCGCGGCTGATGATCAAGATGAGCGCGTTCGGTCGGTCCCAGCAGGATCTGAACGAAGGCTCCGCATTGCATGACGTGAGGCGGTCATAGGGAGGAAAACATGACCCTTTTCAAGAGCCTGAGCGCGTTTGCCCTCAGTGCAGCACTTTTGTCTTCCACGGCGTTCGCCGGCGAGATCATCCTGAATTCCGACCACTCCGATCCCGTGCCGAAAAAGGCGATGGAAGAGCTGATCGCGGATTTCCAGAAGGCCAATCCCGACATCACGGTGAAGTGGAACAATTTTGACCACGAAGGCTACAAGTCGGCCATCCGCAACTTCCTAACCGCCGACGCGCCCGACGTTGCCGCCTGGTATGCCGGCAACCGCATGGAGCCCTTCGTCAAGGCCGGTCTGTTCGAAGATGTCACGGACGTCTGGGACGCCAATGGTCTGAACGACCAGCTGAAATCCGCGTCCGCCTCGATGACCATCGACGGCAAGAAGTGGGGCGTGCCCTACACCTATTACCAGTGGGGCATCTACTACCGTAAGGATATCTTCGCCGAACAGGGCATCGAGCCGCCGAAGACCTGGGCCGAGTTCCTTGCCGCCTGCGAAAAGCTGAAGACGGCCGGCATCACACCGATCACCATCGGCACCAAGGCGCTCTGGCCGACCGGTGGCTGGTTCGACTACCTGAACCTGCGCGTCAATGGTTACGAGTTCCACATGGAACTCACGTCGGGCAAGGTTCCCTACACCGATCCGCGCGTAAAGGCCGTGTTTGAGAAGTGGGGCGAACTCGTCAAGGCCGGCTACTTCAACCAGAACCACGCCGCAATCGACTGGCAGGATGCCGTCCCGCAGATGGTACAGGGCAAGGCTGCCATGTATCTGATGGGCAATTTCGCGGTCGCCACGATGAAGGACGGCGGGCTGAAGGAAGAGCAGATCGGCTTCATGCAGTTCCCGGAAATTACCGCCGGCATTCCGATGTCGGAGGAAGCCCCGACGGACACGTTCCACATTCCGTCCGGTGCGAAGAACAAGGACGATGCCCGCAAATTCCTGGCCTATCTTGCCTCTCCCGAAGCACAGACCAAGATGAATGCGACGCTGGGGCAGCTGCCGGTCAACAACAAGGCCGAACAGCCGGCGGATCCATTCCTGAAGGCCGGTTTCGAGATGCTGTCCAATGCCCATGCGCTGGCACAGTTCTATGATCGCGACGCCAATGCCGAAATGGCGAAGGTCGGCATGGAAGGCTTCCAGGAATTCATGGTCAAGCCCGACAATCTCGACCGGATCCTGGAGCGTCTCGAGAAAATCCGCGCACGCGTCTACAAATAAGGACTTTCGTCCTCCCTGCGCCGGGTGCTGTGGACCTTCTTGGTCGCGGCATCCGGTTGCCGTTTCCGTGTCAATCCTGAGGTGCCGCCATGAGCAACACCGTGTCTTCCTCGTCCGGTTTCTGGAAGCGAAACCAGCAGGCGCTTGCCCCCTGGCTGTTTCTGGCGCCGGGCATGCTGATGTTCGTTCTCTACGTGCTGGTACCGATCTTCCAGTCGATCTGGATCAGTTTCCACGACTGGGATGGTCTCGGCCCGATGACGTGGATCGGCGCGGGCAACTATGTCGAACTCATCGATGACGACACGTTTTACACGTCGCTGAAGAACAATCTCATCTGGCTGGTGCTGTACCTCCTCTCCATTCCCGCGGGTCTAGCCGTGGCGCTGTTCCTCAACCAGACTGTTGCCGGCATCCGGCTTTACAAGTCGCTGTTCTTCTTCCCTTTCGTGATCAGCCAGGTCGTGGTCGGTCTGATGTTCACCTGGTTTTACGCGCCGGATTTCGGTCTGTTCTCGAAGCTGACGGAAATGCTGTTCGGCGAGCAGATCGCGGTTTTGGCCGACGAGCGCTACGTCACCTACGGCATTATCGTCGCCGGCCTCTGGCCGCAGACGGCCTATTGTATGATCCTCTATCTGACGGGTCTCAACAACATCAATCCCGAGCAGGTGGAAGCAGCCCGTATGGACGGCGCCAAGGGCCTGAAGCTTCTCTGGTTCGTCATCCTGCCGCAACTGGCGCCGGCGACCTTCCTTGCCATGGTGGTCACGGTCATCGGATCGCTGCGTTCCTTCGATCTGGTTTCCATCATGACGGCGGGCGGCCCCTACGGTTCGAGCTCGGTGCTCTCCTACTTCATGTATGAGCAGGCGCTCTCGGAGTACGGCTTCCGCATGGGCTACGGCGCCTCGATCGCGGTCGTGCTTTTCCTGATCATGATGGTGTTCATCTCGCTCTTCATCGTCCGCATGCTTTCGCAGGAAAGGAACGCCTGATGTTCCCCACCCCTATCCAGAAGGCCTCGCCGTTTGCGCAGACGGCGTACAAGATCCTGCTGCCGGTGGCGCTGTTTCTCTGGCTCCTGCCGCTCATCGGCGTCGCGATCACCTCGGTCCGGCCGGCGGGCGATCTGGCCGCCGGCAACTATTTCGGCATCCCCTCCGGATTTGCCGGTTTCGAGAATTATTCGGCGGTCTTCAACAATTCGCCGATTGGCTACTACATTCTCAATTCTTTCAAGGTGACGATCCCGACGGTCATCGGGGCGGTGGCGCTGTCCTGTCTCACCGGCTTTGCGCTCGCCGTCTACAAGTTCAAGGGCAATCTCGTTCTGTTCTTTCTGTTCGTCGCCGGCAACTTCATCCCCTTCCAGATCCTGATGGTGCCGGTGCGCGACATGACGCTTCGGGCCGGTCTTTATGACACGACGGTGGGCCTCGTGCTGTTCCACGTCGCCTTCCAGACCGGCTTCTGCACGCTGTTCATGCGCAATTTCATCAAGGGACTGCCCTTCGCGCTGATCGAATCGGCCCGGGTCGAGGGCGTCTCGGAATGGCGGATCTTCCGCTACATCGTGCTGCCCCTGATGCGGCCGGCCATTGCAGCGCTGTCGGTGCTGGTCTTCACCTTCGTCTGGAACGACTACTTCTGGGCAACCGTCCTGGTGCAGGGCCAGCACGCCATGCCGGTGACGGCCGGGCTTTATTCGCTGAACGGCCAGTGGGTCGCCGCCTGGCATCTCGTCTCTGCCGGCTCGATCGTTGCGGCCCTGCCGCCGGTCGCCATGTTCTTCCTCATGCAACGGCATTTCATAGCCGGCCTCACACTCGGAGCGACCAAGGGATGAGTGAAATCGTCATTATCGATTCAGGGCAAATGGCGCTGAGCCTTCGCCTGCCGGAACTTGGCATGCCGGAGATCCTGTCTTTTGGTTCCGAACCTGTCGAACCCGATCCTCTCTTCGAGATCGAGCGTTCCAGCCGGGTCAACGGCATGGATATCGCCGTGCCCTCGAATGTGCTGCTGCCGACGGGCGGCATGGGCTTCTTTGGCTGGCCGGCAATTGCAGGCCATCGTGGCGGGCGTGACTTCGTCGCGCAGTTTGGCGGATGGACGGTCCTTCGCGACGGCAATCAGACGGTGCTAAAAGCTGTCGATTCGGTCGCCAGGCTCGGCATTGCCATCACGCTCACCGCGCATGACTCCGGCCTGATTTCAATGGCGACGGAAATCAGCAATCTGGGTGACGCGGATTATCAGCTTGATCGGTGCATGGCGGCGACTTTCCTTGTCCCTGCCGGCGATGTGCAGGTGATGAGCTTCACCGGTATATGGGGGCGCGAGTTCCAAACGCGGCGCGAGCTTCTGGGCAATGGGACCTGGATCCAGGAAAGCCGGCGCGGCCGCACCTCGCATGACCGTTTCCCGATGCTGTTCATCGAAAGCGAGACCCAGATCTTCGGCGTCACGCTTGGCTTCAGCGGCAACCATCAGATGGTCATCGACCGGACCGATGACGGCCGGCGCCTGGTGCATCTCGGCGAGCTTTTCGAGCCGGGCGAAATCGTTCTGAAGCCAGGTGAAAGCTATCGCAGTCCGATCGCCTATGCCGGCGCCGACAGCCAAGACTTCCATGCCTTTGTCCGTGACGAGCTGACCCAATGGCCAGGCGGTGCGATGAGCCCCCGTCCGGTAACGCTCAACACCTGGGAAGGCAATTATTTCGACCACCAGATGGACTCGCTGAAAGCCCAGGCAACAGCGGCCGCTGAGATCGGCATCGAGCGTTTTGTGCTTGACGATGGCTGGTTCGGCAAGCGCGATAACGACACGACGAGCCTTGGCGACTGGGATATCGATATCAGGAAGTATCCCGATGGTTTGAAGCCGCTGGTCGACCATGTCACCGGGCTTGGCATGCAGTTCGGCATCTGGTTCGAGCCTGAGATGGTGAACCCGGTTTCCGAGCTCTACAAGGCGCATCCCGATTGGGCGCTGACAATCGAGGGACGTCCGATCCTTGAATCACGCACCCAGTTGGTGCTGGATCTGACGCGTCCCGAAGTCTCCGACTATCTCTTCGGCAAGATCGACGCGGTGCTTTCCAACCATGCCGTCTCCTACATCAAGTGGGACATGAATCGCGATCTGACGCATGCCGCCGGTCGCGACGGCAAGGCGAAAACATCAGCCCAGACCCGTGCCGTCTATGCGCTGATGGACCGCATTCGTGCCGCTCATCCCGGTGTCGAAATCGAGAGCTGCGCCTCCGGTGGCGGTCGCATCGATTACGGCGCCTTGAAGCGCACCCATCGCGTCTGGACGTCCGATTGCACGGATGCGCTGGAGCGGCTTGAAATCCAGCGCGGCGCGTCCGTGTTCGTGCCGCCGGAGATTCTCGGCAGCCATATCTCGGCTTCGCCGAACCATCAGACCGGTCGCCGCCACACACTCGCTTTCCGGGCGCTGGTGGCCATCGCCTATCACCTCGGTGTGGAGCTCAATCCGCTTGAACTCACCGATGAGGAGCGCGACGAACTCAAGGTCTATATCGAGACCTACAAGCGGCTATGCGGTCTCTTCCATGCGCCGGGCGCCAGTTTCCGCATGGAGCCGCTCGACGGTCGCTATGTCTGGGGTGCTGCGTCTGCAGAAAAGATCGTGGTGATCGTCGCCCAAGGGCCGCAAATGGTGGGTGAACAGCCTGCACCGCTGCGCCTGCCCGACGAGGTCACCCAGTTCGGTGGCCAATGGCGGATCAGGACCGTGCTGCCGGCCGAGCCGCAATTCATCCGTATCTCCGAGGGGCAGAAAGCACTGCTGTCGGGAGCCGTCAGCTTCGCGCTTTCCAGTGCCGGTCTCGCCGGACTGCCGCTGCCGATGCTGACGCCCGAAAGCGCCCTTCTCCTCGAACTCGAACCCATCAAGGGAGGCAAGACCCATGGCTGACGTGAGCCTGCGTGGCGTCAAGAAACAGTTCGGCGCGCTCAGCGTCATCAAGGGTGTGGATCTCGACGTCAAGGATGGCGAGTTCTGCGTCTTCGTCGGCCCGTCCGGCTGCGGCAAGTCAACGCTTCTGCGCATGATTGCGGGCCTCGAGGACATCACCTCTGGTTCGCTCGCGATCGGTGGCCAGGACATGACGAGCATCGGCCCGTCGGAACGCGGCGTTGCCATGGTCTTCCAGTCCTATGCGCTTTATCCGCACATGACTGTCGAGGAGAATATCGGTTTCGGTCTGAAGATGACGGGACATCCGAAGGTGATGATCGCCGAGCGGACGGCTGAGGCGGCAAGAATGCTGCAGCTCGAGCCGCTTCTGCAGCGCAAGCCCGGACAACTGTCGGGTGGTCAGCGCCAGCGTGTCGCGATCGGTCGTGCGATCGTCCGCAATCCCGAAGTCTTCCTGTTCGACGAGCCCCTCTCGAACCTTGATGCGGCGCTGCGCGTCCAGATGCGCACGGAGCTTTCCAAGCTGCATCAGGACCTCAAGGCAACGATGATCTACGTCACCCATGACCAGGTCGAGGCCATGACCATGGCCGATAAGATCGTCGTGCTCTCCGCGGGCCAAATCGAGCAGGTCGGTTCGCCGCTCGAGCTTTATCATCGTCCGAACAATCTCTTCGTCGCCGGCTTTATCGGCTCGCCGAAGATGAATTTCATCAAGGTTCAGGCCTCCGCTGCCGACGGTGTCGCCGTGGTGCGTCTGCCCGGTGCCGAGATCTCGATCCCGACGCATGGGGCGAGCGTTCCGGCCGGCGAACTGACCTTCGGTCTCCGCCCCGAGCATATCGATGCAACGGGCAAGGGCGATGTCGTTATCGAAGCGACCGTGAAGCTTGCCGAATATCTGGGTTCGGAGACGCTGTTCTTCGTCACGCTTGCCGATGGCTCGGAGCTTGCGGTGAAGGCCGATGGCCTGGCCAGCGAGAAGCCCGGCCAGACGCTTCGCCTCGGCATCAATGCCAAGGCCTGCCATCTGTTTGACAAGGACGGCAAGGCCGTCATCAATGGGGATCTCACACGATAATGCTGGGCGTCTGCTACTATCCGGAACACTGGGACGAAAGCCGGTGGCGAACCGACGCGCGCCGCATGCGCGAACTCGGCATTTCCTTCGTGCGCATCGGCGAGTTCGCCTGGTCTCGCCTGGAACCCTCGCGCGGTACCTTCACCTTCGAATGGCTCGATCGGGCGATTGACGTGCTGCATGGAGCAGGCCTCAAGGTCGTGCTCGGCACGCCGACCGCGACCCCGCCGAAGTGGCTGGTGGACGAGTGCCCCGATATCATCCCCTATGACGAGCAGGGCCGTCCGCGCGGTTTTGGCTCGCGTCGCCACTACACTTTTTCCTCCGAGACCTGGTGGAAGGAAAGCGCCCGGATCGTCGAGATCGTCGCCAAGCGCTATGGCGAGCACTCCGGCATCGTCGGCTGGCAGACGGACAATGAATATGGCTGTCACGATACGACGCTGTCCTGGGGCCCTGAGGACCTGAAGAGCTTCAAGCGCTGGCTGCGGCTGCGTTACCAATCGACCGACCAGCTGAACGAAGCCTGGGGTTCGGTTTTCTGGTCGATGGAGCTGACGAGCTTCGACGATGTCGCCCTGCCGAACCTGACGGTAACGGAGCCGAACCCGGCGACGCGTCTCGACTTCTGGCGCTTCCATTCGGATCAGGTCGCGGCCTATGACAAGATGCAGTGCGAAATCATCCGCAAGCATTCTCCCGGTCGGTGGATCACCCATAACTTCATGGGCTTCGTCTCCGATTTCGACCACTTCAAGGTGGGCGACAATCTCGATCTCGCTTCCTGGGACAGCTATCCGATTGGCTTTGTGGAGAAGTTCCCCTTCACGGAAGACGAGCGCAATCGCTGGGCCGCGACCTCGCATCCCGATATCGCGCCCTATCACCACGATCTCTACCGCGCCGTCGGCAAGGGCCGTTTCTGGGTGATGGAGCAGCAACCGGGTCCGGTGAACTGGGCGCCGTGGAACCCCGTGCCGAAGCCCGGCATGGTGCGGCTCTGGACCTGGGAAGCGCTCGCGCATGGCGCTGATGTCGTCAGCTATTTCCGCTGGCGCCAGGCGCCCTTTGCGCAGGAACAGATGCATGCGGGCCTGAACCTGCCCGGTCTCGACGAATGGTCGCCGGGCGGCAAGGAGGCCATGCAGGTTTCGGAGGAGCTCGCCACTCTCGGCGAGCTGCCCGAAACGCGCCAGGCACCGGTGGCGCTTGTCTTCGACTATCAGAGCTACTGGTCGACGATGATCCAGCCGCAGGGCAAGGACTTCCGCTACGAGGAACTGTGCTTCCGCTGGTACGAGGCGCTGCGTCATCTTGGCCTGAACGTCGATTTCGTCCGTCCGGGCGCCTCGCTTGAGGGGTACCCGCTTGTTGTCGTGCCCTGCATGACGGAAGTCACCGAAGCGGCTCGTGCGGAACTCGAGAAGGCCGAAGGTGTCGTTGTCATCGGCACGCGCACGGGGTCCCGCGACCGAAATTTCCGCATTCCCGAAAACCTGCCGCCGGGGCCGCTGGGCGCCTTGAGCGGCAATCGGGTGATCCAGGTTTCGTCGATGCGTCCAGGTCTCGCCGATGGCGTTTCCGGTGCGGTTTCAGGGCATGCGATCCGCTGGCGGGAGTATCTGGAGACGTCGGCTTCGGTGCTCGCCACCTTCGACAACGGCGATCCCGCGCTGACCGAAAAAGGCAATGTCCTATACCTCGCCTGCTGGCCGGATGCGGGTCTGCTCGGGCAGGTGATGGAACTTTCGACACGTAGAGCAGGTATCCCCACAATGCGGGTGCCGGACTTCATCCGCATTCGCCGTCGCGGCGCTCTGGTCTTTGCTTTCAACTACGGAGCGGAGAGCTGGCCCCTGCCGGAGGGTGCGACGCCCCTGCTCGGCAACGCGTTTGTCGGACCACAGGAGGTCGCCGTGTGGCGCGCCTGAAGACTTTTGCCTGAGGGGCCGGTGAGAGCCGGCCCTTCGGCGTTCCATCCAACCCGTCCGGAACCCATCCGCCACTTCTCTGTTTGATCCTCCATACACCCATGAGGAGAAGACAGATGGCTGACTACCCCACACCGCCCTTTCCGCAGAAGAAGGTCCCCATGCCGGGTCGCACGGCGGACATGGATCCGCGTCCTGATCATGGCGAAGAAAGCTACAAGGGCTCCGGCCGGCTGGAGGGGCTGAAGGCAATCATCACCGGTGGTGACAGCGGCATCGGACGGGCCGTTGCGATTGCCTATGCCCGCGAGGGCGCCGATGTTCTGATTTCCTATATCGAGGAGGATGACGACGCGAAGGATACCGCCCGCTGGGTGGAAAAGGCAGGCCGCAAGGCTGTGCTGGTACGCGGCGACATCCAGAATGCAAACCATTGCCGGGAGATCGTCGAGACGGCGGTTCGCGAGTTGGGCGCTGTCGACATCCTGGTCAACAACGCGGCGCATCAGGCGACCTTCGATGACATCACCGAGATCCCGGACGAGGAGTGGGAGCTGACATTTCGTGTCAACATCCATGCCATGTTCTATCTGACCAAGGCTGCCGTGCCGCACATGAAAAACGGCGGCTCGATCATCAACACCGCGTCGATCAATTCGGACAATCCGAACCCGTCTCTGCTCGCTTACGCAACGACGAAGGGTGCGATCCAGAATTTCACCGCCGGGCTTGCCCAGATGCTGGCGGAGAAGAAGATCCGCGCGAATGCCGTGGCGCCGGGGCCGATCTGGACGCCGCTCATCCCCTCCACCATGCCGGAAGACTCGGTCAAGAACTTCGGCAAGCAGGTCCCGATGAAGCGTCCGGGCCAGCCGGCCGAGCTGCAGACCGCCTATGTCATGTTGGCGGATCCGCTTTCGAGCTACGTCTCCGGCGCCACCATCGCCGTGACGGGTGGCAAGCCTATCCTTTGAGCGGCCGTCACTTGCGTTTCCCAAAACGCGTGGCAAGTTGCCGGCCATGAGCAAAGTAATCCTGATCGTTCTCGACGGGCTGCGTTACGACGCGGCCCGCACCTGCCTCGGCTATCTCGAGGGCCTCGTCGCCGCAGGCCGAGCGGATGTCCGCAAGCTGACCTGCGAATTGCCGGCGATGTCGCGTCCGCTGTATGAGACGCTTTTGACCGGGCGGGTGCCTGTCGATCACGGCGTGGTCAGCAATGGTGTGGTTCGCCGCTCGCTTGGCGACAATGTCTTTTCCCGCGTTAGAGCCGCTGGAAAAGTCACAGCTGCCGCCGCCTACTCCTGGGTCTCGGAACTTTATGTGTCCTTCCCCTTTGATCGTCATCGCGACCGTATTCTGGTGAACGGCGAGGGCGATATCACCCATGGGATATTCTACTGGGACGACCACTATCCCGACAGCCACCTGTTCGCGGATGCCGAATGGCTGATCCGTGCCCAGCGGCCGGACTTTCTCCTGCTGCATCCGATGAATGTCGATGACGCCGGGCATAAGCACGGGGGTGACAGTGTGGGCTATCGCAACGCCGCGCGTGTTCAGGGCGATCTTCTTGCCCGGCATGTACCTGGCTGGATCGAGGAGGGCTACACCATCATTGTCACGGCCGATCATGGCATGGGGAATGATGGCAATCACGCAGGGCCGACTGCTGACGAAACCGAGGTGCCGTTCTACACGCTCGGCTTCCGCTTCGGCTCTGAAAAACCTTTCCGGCAGACCGAGATCGCCGGTCTGGTCTGCCGGCTGATGGATGTCGATCCCGGCGCTCTTCCGGCATTCGATCATGCGATAGAGCGCCTCTGACCCTGCAACGTTCTGATCCGGCCGGGCTTTCGTCCGTAGTGGATAGCAAGGACCAGCAGGAGTTTCAGATGGACTTTCCCGGAATGACGTCGCTCAATCCCGGTTACCGCGCTCTCGTGCTCGGCGCGAGCGGCGGCATCGGCAGCGCCTTCGCGGCAGCACTGAGGACAGATTCGCGTTGCGCGGCGGTGGAAGAAGTGTCGCGCAGTCGCGACGGGTTCGACATCACGGACGAGGCGTCAGTCGCGGCTGCGGCGGCCCGGTTCTCGGATGCGGGATTGAGGTTCGATCTCATCCTTTGCGCGACGGGCGCTCTGGTGATCGACGGCACGGGCCCGGAGAAGACGATCAAGGCCATCGATGCCGGCGCGATGGCCGCGCAATTCGCGCTGAACGCCATTGGTCCCGCACTCGCCCTCAAGCATTTTTCCCCGTTGCTTGCAAGCGAAGGCAAGAGCGTCTTCGCAAACCTTTCGGCCCGCGTCGGGTCCATCGGCGACAATAGGCTGGGGGGATGGATCTCCTATCGTTCGGCAAAGGCGGCACTGAACCAGATCACGCGCACCGCGGCCATCGAGATCGCCCGCCAGCGCCCGGCAAGCGTCGTGGTTGCGATGCATCCGGGGTCGGTCGACACGGGGTTTTCCGGTGGCTTCGCAAAGGGCCATGAGCGCATCAGCGCTGTGCAGAGCGTTTCCATGATGCTTGCGGCGCTGGACGGGCTGCAGCCTTCGCATACGGGCTGCTTTTTCGCCTATGACGGTCAGCCGATCGAATGGTGAGCGTGTCGCGCATCCACCTCGTTCTCGGCGATCAGCTCAGCCCTTCGCTGTCGGCGCTGAGTGATCTTGAGCCCGACACCTCGCTCGTGCTGATGGCGGAGGTCATGAGCGAAGCGACCTATGTGAAGCACCATAAGAAGAAGATCGCCTTTCTCTTTTCCGCGATGCGGCACTTCGCGCAAGCCCTTGAGAAGAAGGGTATCCGGGTCCGGTACGTCACGCTCGATGATCCCAAGAACACGCAGAGCCTGGAAAACGAGCTGGCCCGTGCGCTTCGGGAGACCGGCGCCACTGCTGTGGTCGCAACCGAATGTGGCGAATGGCGTCTGGCGGAGGAAATGCGGACATGGAGCGAGCGGCTCGGCGTACCGGTCGAGATCCGGACGGACGATCGCTTTCTCTGTTCGATCGACGATTTTAGGGCCTGGCGCAAAGGGCGAAAGCAGCTGCGCATGGAGTATTTCTATCGGGACATGCGCCGTCGTCATCGCGTCCTGATGGAGGGCGATGATCCGGTTGGCGGCAAGTGGAATTTCGATGCCGAAAACCGCAAACCTCCGGCGTCTGGCCTCAAAGGGCCGAAGAGGATCAGCCACCGAAAGGACGAGATCACAAAATCGGTTCTTTCGCTGGTCGAAGCGCGTTTCGCCGAGCACATGGGCACGCTTGAGAGCTTCCACTTCGCGGTGACCGAGGCGCAGGCAGAGCGCGAGCTCGCCCATTTCATCGATGAGGTCCTGCCCGGCTTCGGCGACTATCAGGATGCGATGGTCGAAGGCGAACCCTATCTCTACCACTCGCTGATCTCCGCTTATGTGAATGCCGGCCTCCTCCTGCCGCTCGATGTGATCAGACGAGCGGAGGCAGCCTGGTATGAGGGGCGGGCGCCGCTCAATGCTGTCGAGGGCTTTATCCGTCAGATCCTGGGCTGGCGCGAATATGTGCGTGGTATCTACTGGACCGAGATGCCCGGCTATGCCGATCGCAATCATCTGAAGGCCGAGCGTGGCCTGCCGTGGTTCTACTGGAGCGGCGAAACCCGGATGAACTGCATGGCACAAGCTGTGGGCGATACGATCGAGCACGCCTATTCGCACCATATACAGCGGTTGATGGTGACGGGAAACTTCGCCTTGCTCGCCGGCATTGCGCCGTCAGAAGTGTGCGAGTGGTATCTGGCCGTCTACGCGGATGCCTATGACTGGGTGGAACTGCCCAATACCCTCGGCATGGCGCTTTATGGCGATGGCGGTCTGATGGCGAGCAAGCCCTATGCCGCAAGCGGCAAATATATCGACAGGATGAGCAATTTCTGTGGCAGTTGCGCTTACGATCCGAAGCTGACGACCGGCCCCAAGGCCTGTCCGTTCAACGCGCTGTACTGGGAATTTCTCGCGCGCAACACGGAGCGGCTCTCAGGCAACGCACGGCTGACGAACATGTATGCGACCTGGCGGCGCATGGATCCGTTGAAGCAGAAGGCGATCCGCAGCCACGCATCGAAGATCCTCGAAGCGCTCGAGGATCTCTGAAGCGTGACGCGACCATTCTTTTTACGCGAGATGCCTCGGGGGCATCGCGGCCAAGCCCCGGTCAGATGGCGGGGCTCGGCTCTTCCTTCATCAGGCCGCTGGTGCGCAGAAGCGACGTGAAGCGACCGCCGAGGCTGCTGAGCTGGTCGTAATTGCCCATCTCGACGATTGCGCCATGATCGAGGAAGATCACGAGATCGGCCTCGCGAATGGTCGAAAGCCGGTGCGCAATAATGAAGGTGGTGCGGTTCTGGCGCAGACGGTCGATTGCCTGCTTCACCCGGGCTTCCGTTTCGACATCGAGCGCGCTGGTCGCCTCGTCGAGTACGAGAATGGGGGCGTTCTTCAGAATGGCCCGTGCGATTGCGATGCGTTGACGCTCCCCGCCCGAGAGGCGGTTGCCGCGCTCACCGACCGGCGTGTCGAAGCCAATCATGCGACTTTCGATGAAGTCCAAAGCGGCGGCCGCTTCTGCGGCCTCGATGATTTCTTCCTCCGTTGCGTCCTCCCGACCAAGTCGAATGTTCTCCTTGATCGAGCGGTTGAGCAGACCTGCATCCTGGAACACCGTCGCAATGGCGAGGCGGAGCGATTTTCGGGTCATCTTGGCGATGTCATGGCCGTCGATCAGAATTTGACCTGTTTGCGGCTCGTGCACGCGCTGCAGAAGATTGATCAGCGTCGTCTTACCCGCACCTGTCGGGCCGACGATTGCCACGGTCTGGCCGGGATGAACCTTGAAATTGATGTCGCGGACCCCCTGAGTCGTCGAGGGGAAGTCAAAATTGACGCCGCGAAATTCGACGTCGCCCCTGACTTGATTGACGTCCTGGGCGCCCGCCTTCTCCTCTCGCTCCTGGACAGCGTCCTCGAGGTTATAGAAGTCCTCAAGCTTGGAGCGTGCCTCGAAGATCTGGTTGACGAAGGAGATCATCTGATCGAGACGGCCGATCAAAAGGCCGGCAAAGCCGATAAAGGCGATGATATCGCCGACCTTCAGTTCTCCTTGCTGAACCAGCAGCGTTCCAATCACCAGGATGACCAACATCGAGAGTGTGGACGCGATGCGATTGAGCGCGCCAGCCAGTGCCCACCAGTCGAGTACCGGATACTGGGCCGCAAGCAGCTCCGTTGTATAGGTCTTGAGAGCCTTGGTTTCGGCTTCGATGCGGTTGTAGCTGTGCAACACCGAGACGTTGCTGATCGAGTCGCTCACATGCGAGAAGACATTGTGATAGTGCCCCTCGACGGAGGCCTGTCCTGCCTTTGTCCGGTTGGTGACCGTCTTGCCGATGATGATGTAGAGGACGGCGAGCGCAATCAGCACCGATGTCAGCCGCACATCCATCGAAAACGCTGTTGGTACCAGGAGCGTGAGCGCAACCGCGGTGGCAAGATGGGTGCGCATGAACTCGAGCCATAGGCCGAAAAGCGTTTCGCCGGCCCGCAGAAGAGTGTGCAAGGCGTTGGACGTGCCGCGCTGCTGGTGCCAGCTGAGGGGCATCGAGATGATCTTGGCAAAGGAATCCGTGAGAAGATCAGCTCGGCGTCCATGCGCCAGTCTGTCGGCCTGACGTGCCACCAACACATAAGCAACGGTATTGAAAACGCCGAAGCCTGCCCAGGCGATCAGAATCTTCGTTGGATCCTGCTGTTCTGAAATGGCGTCGATGATGCGACCGAACAGAATTGGTTCCAGAATCGTGATGACCGCCAGCACCACGTTTGCGCCCACAACGAGGGACACGCGCAGCCTGTATCGGGCGAGATATTTCAGTGCCTTGAAATAGACCTGCAAGAGCGTCAAGTGGATCGTCCTCCGGAAACGTGGCTCGCTTTAGCGGACCCGTCGGTCCATGGTATTTGATTTGGCAGGATGCCTACTGCCTGGGACTTTACCTTGCAATATGTTGCACTTGGGGCCGTCAGGCGGTTCATTGCGAGAACCCGCCAAATTTATTAAGCTTTCCATAATGCTATTTAACGATATTTGTTCAGATTGTCGTGATTGACTGTGAAAAGTCTCCAGGATGGCTTTTTAAGGATATTTCAATCCCGAATTTTGGGGGGTCCAAGTGAACATTAATCACCTGCTTCATTTTCTCGTCGTCGCAGACGAATGCCGAACGGCCGCCGAGCTCATCCAAGAGCTGGAAAAGCTGCTGCGCGCCTATGGCTTCGATTATTACGGTGTCGTCAGGCAGCCGAAACCCAATGAAACCCCGATGAACCTCCTGATGTCAGGCCGGTGGCCGGAAGGCTGGCCGCAGCTCTATATCTCAAAAAAATATGTCCTGATCGACCCGACCATTCGCCACCTTGGCCAGGCGCAGATGGGCTTTCGCTGGCGCGATGCGCTGATCGCCTTCCGCAGCGATCCGCATCGCAAGCGCATGGAGCGAATGCTGGCGGACAGTGTTCGCTACGGTCTGGTTGATGGCTATATTTTCCCGGTCCATGGGCGCACGGGTCTCTTGGGCAACCTCACCGTTGGTGGAAAGCCGGTTGATCTCTCGCCAAGTGAAATGAGCCTCTTCGATGCTGTCGCAAAGAAGGCTTACTGGCGCCTCCTGGAATTCAAGCACCCGGATCTTCTTGCTGCGTCGCAAAAGATCGAAGCGCGAATGACACGGCGCGAGATGGAGGTGCTGAACTATCTCGCCGATGGACTGACGTCGAACGAGATCAGCAAGATCCTGCAGATCTCGAACCACACGGTGGACTGGTACATGAACGGTATTCAGGACAAGCTGAATGCCAAGAACCGCCAGCATGTTGTGGCACTTTCATTCCGGCTCGGGCTGGTAACCTGATTCTCGGACCCAGTTGGTAAATTGAACTTCCCTTAACGACGCGCTATGAGTTCTCTTCGCAGGCGCACAATGCCCTGGCATATCGTTTTGGGAGATCGAATTGCCAATATCCAAGATTCTCGTCGCAAACCGCTCGGAAATCGCCATCCGTGTTTTTCGAGCGGCCAATGAACTCGGCTTGAAGACCGTCGCCATATGGGCGGAGGAAGACAAGCTTGCCTTGCATCGCTTCAAGGCCGACGAGAGTTATCAGGTGGGACGCGGCCCGCATCTGTCGCGCGATCTCGGGCCGATTGAGAGCTATCTGTCGATCGAGGAAATCATCCGGGTTGCCAAGCTCTCCGGCGCCGATGCCATTCATCCGGGCTATGGACTGCTGTCTGAAAGCCCGGAATTTGTCGACGCCTGCAATGAAGCCGGCCTGATTTTCATTGGCCCGAAAAGCGATACGATGCGCCAGCTTGGCAACAAGGTTGCCGCCCGCAATCTGGCCATCAGCGTCGGCGTGCCGGTCGTTCCGGCCACCGATCCGCTGCCGGAGGATGAAGCCGAAATCCACCGGCTTGCGGCCGAAATCGGCTATCCCGTCATGCTCAAGGCCTCCTGGGGTGGGGGTGGACGCGGCATGCGCGCGATCCGTGATCCGAAGGACCTGATCCGCGAAGTCACAGAAGCCAAGCGCGAGGCCAAGGCTGCGTTCGGCAAGGATGAAGTCTATCTGGAAAAGCTCGTCGAGCGCGCCCGCCATGTCGAAAGCCAGATCCTTGGCGACACGCATGGCAATGTGGTGCATCTCTTCGAGCGCGATTGCTCCATTCAGCGCCGTAACCAGAAGGTTGTCGAGCGCGCCCCGGCACCGTATCTCAACGAGGCCCAGCGCCAGGAACTGGCCGACTATTCGTTGAAGATCGCGAAAGCGACCAATTACATCGGGGCCGGTACCGTCGAGTATCTGATGGATGCAGACACCGGAAAATTCTACTTCATCGAGGTCAATCCGCGTATCCAGGTCGAGCACACGGTCACCGAAGTCGTGACCGGCATCGACATCGTCAAGGCGCAGATCCACATCCTTGACGGTTACGCGATCGGCACACCGGAATCCGGCGTGCCGAAGCAGGCAGATATCCGTCTCAATGGCCACGCGCTGCAGTGCCGTATCACGACAGAAGATCCCGAGCAGAACTTCATCCCCGACTACGGCCGCATTACAGCCTATCGCTCGGCTGCCGGCTTCGGCATTCGGCTCGACGGTGGCACGGCCTATTCCGGCGCGATCATCACCCGTTACTATGACCCGCTTCTGGTCAAGGTAACGGCGTCTGGCAGCACGCCGCAGGAAGCGATCAGTCGCATGGACCGTGCGCTTCGCGAGTTCCGTATCCGCGGCGTGGCGACGAACCTTACCTTCCTTGAAGCGATCATCGGACATTCGAGCTTCCGCGACAATTCCTATACGACGCGCTTCATCGACACGACGCCGGAACTCTTCCAGCAGGTGAAGCGCCAGGACCGCGCCACGAAGCTTCTGACCTATCTTGCTGATGTGACCGTCAACGGGCATCCCGAAGTGAAGGGCCGTCCCAAACCGCCAGCGGATGCTGCCGAGCCGCTGGTGCCGTTCATCGACGCCGATATCAGGCCGGGTACGAAGCAGCTTCTCGATGAGCTCGGCCCGAAGAAGTTCGGCGACTGGATGCGCAACGAGAGCCGCATCCTGATGACCGACACGACCATGCGTGACGGACATCAGTCCCTGCTGGCCACCCGCATGCGCACGCATGATATCGCGCGCGTTGCCGATACCTATGCGCGGGCGCTGCCGAACCTCTTTTCGCTCGAGTGCTGGGGTGGGGCGACCTTCGACGTTTCCATGCGCTTCCTCACCGAAGATCCGTGGGAGCGTCTTGCTCTCGTCCGGGAAGCGGCGCCGAACCTCCTTCTGCAAATGCTGCTGCGCGGTGCGAACGGCGTGGGTTACAAGAACTACCCCGACAATGTCGTGAAGTATTTCGTCCGCCAAGCAGCCAAGGGCGGGATCGATCTCTTCCGCGTCTTCGACTGCCTGAACTGGGTCGACAACATGCGCGTGTCGATGGATGCCATCATCGAAGAGAACAAGCTCTGCGAAGCGACCATCTGCTACACGGGCGATCTTCTGAACTCTGCGCGTCCGAAGTACGACCTGAATTACTACACAGCCCTTGCTGGTGAGCTCGAAAAGGCCGGTGCGCATATCATCGCGGTCAAGGATATGGCGGGCCTCTTGAAGCCGGGTGCGGCCAAGGTGCTGTTCAAGGCGCTGCGCGAGGCAACCAGCCTGCCGATCCATTTCCACACGCACGATACTTCCGGCATTGCTGCCGCGACCGTGCTTGCAGCCGTTGACGCTGGTGTCGATGCCGTGGATGCCGCCATGGACGCCTTCTCGGGCAATACTTCGCAGCCTTGCCTCGGCTCTCTTGTCGAAGCCTTGCGCGGCTCGGAGCGCGATCCGGGGCTCGACCCGCACTGGATCCGTCGCTTGTCCTTCTACTGGGAGGCTGTGCGGACGCAGTACGCCGCGTTCGAGAGTGATCTCAAGGGACCTGCATCCGAAGTCTATCTGCACGAAATGCCGGGCGGGCAGTTTACCAACCTCAAGGAGCAGGCGCGCTCGCTGGGGCTGGAAACGCGTTGGCATGAGGTTGCCCAGGCCTATGCCGATGCCAACCAGATGTTCGGCGATATCGTCAAGGTTACGCCTTCTTCCAAGGTTGTCGGCGACATGGCCCTGATGATGGTGAGCCAGGATCTGTCCGTGGCCGACGTGGAGAACCCGGCCAAGGACATTGCCTTCCCGGAGTCTGTCGTCTCGATGCTGAAGGGCGATCTCGGTCAGCCGCCGGGCGGTTGGCCCGAAGCGCTGCAGAAGAAAGTGCTCAAAGGTGACCAGCCTTATACGGCAGTGCCCGGTTCGCTTCTGCCAGCAGCCGATCTTGATGCCGAACGCAAGGCAATCGAAGAAAAGCTCGGCCGAGAGGTCTCCGATTTCGAGTTCGCTTCCTACCTGATGTATGCGAAGGTCTTCACCGACTATGCGCTTGCTGCCGATACTTACGGTCCGGTTTCGGTGATACCGACGCCGCAGTATTTTTACGGCCTGCCGGCAGGGGAAGAGCTGTTTGTCGACCTCGAAAAGGGCAAGACGCTTGTCATCGTCAACCAGGCCATAGGCCATACCGACGAGAAGGGTATGGTCACCGTGTTCTTCGAGTTGAATGGCCAGCCGCGCCGCATCAAGGTGCCGGACAGAGCTCATGGCGCATCCGGCAGTGCCGTTCGTCGCAAAGCCGAACTCGGCAATGTTGCGCAGCTCGGTGCGCCGATGCCGGGTGTCATCTCCACAGTCGCCGTCACCGTCGGGCAGACCGTCAAGAGTGGCGATGTGCTTCTGTCGATCGAAGCCATGAAGATGGAGACAGCGCTGCACGCTGATCGCGACGGTACGATTGCAGAGGTTCTGGTGCGGGTTGGCGATCAGATCGACGCCAAGGACCTGCTGGTGACCTACACGGCCTGAGCGCAGCACACTCCGCTTACAGAAAGACCGCCGGTTTGATCGCCGGCGGTCTTTTTTGTTTTGCCAGCTTATTCGGCTGGTGTCGGTTTACGTCTGGTCTTGCGTTTCGCCGGCGCCGCCTGTGGTTCCACCGCTGAGGTTGATGGCTCCGAGGACGGCATGCCGTCCAACGTCACGTCGACGCCGGTAGCCGTCTTCGTTGCTGTGATCGAGATTTCCCGTCCGCCGAGCATCACCTTGGCCGAGTAGCCCTGCCAATGTGGAGGAAGCGACGGATTGACCTCAAGTTTGCCTCCGGCTGTGGAAATGCCGAGGATACCTTCAACGGCAAACCGGTAGAGCCAGCCGGCGGAACCCGTATACCAGGTCCAGCCGCCACGTCCCGGATAGGCCTCATTGCCGTAGACATCCGCTGCGACGACATAGGGTTCGACCCTGTAGCGTTCGACCGATGCGACATCGTTGGCATGATGGATGGGATTGATGACCGTGAAGACATGCCAGGCATCCGAAATTCGGCCTGCCTTGAGGAGGGCCAGTCCAAGCCAGATCGCGGCATGGGTATACTGGCCGCCGTTTTCACGCACGCCGGGCGGATAGGCCCCGATATAGCCCGGGTCCACCTCCGGTTTGTCGAAGGCTGGCGTGAACAGCCGAACGATGCCGTTCTCGATGTCGACGAGTTCCTTCATCGCTTCATCGAGCGCCAGCTTCACGTGCTCTTCCTGGCCAAGGCCTGACAGAACGCTCCAGGATTGGGCGATCGAATCGATGCGGCATTGGACCGAAGTGCTGGAGCCCAGGGCTGAGCCGTCGTCGAAATAGCCACGCTTGTAGTGCGCGCCATCCCAGCCGGACGTCTCGACGGCATCCATCAGCGTTTCGATGTGCTTCGACCATGAGGCAACGCGAGCACTATCATTGCGCTCTCCCGCGATCGGCAGAAAGTTCTTGAGCGTCATGGCCAAGAGCCAGGCAAGCCACACGCTCTCGCCGCGGCCTTCTATGCCAACACGGTTCATGCCGTCGTTCCAGTCGCCACCAAGGATCAGTGGCAGACCGTGCGCACCGGTGCGCTTGATCGCGAGGTCGAGGGCGATGGCCGCATGTTCGTAAAGACTTGCCGTCGTTTCAGATTGAGCGGGTTCGAAGAAGGCATCGTGCTGTCCAGCCTGGAGTGACGGCCCCTCGATAAACGGCAGAACTTCATCGAGGATCGTCTCGTCGCCGGTTGCCTTGACATAGGCATGGACAGCATAGGCCAGCCAGACAACATCGTCAGAGATCAGCGTGCGAACACCCGCGCCGTTTTTCGGCAGCCACCAATGCTGGACGTCGCCTTCCAGAAACTGGCGTGAGGCGGCGTTCAGGATCTGGCGTCGAGCCAGCGCCGGCTCGGTTGCCAGGAAGGCAAGCGTATCCTGCAACTGATCGCGGAAGCCGAAAGCGCCGCTGGCCTGGTAGAAGCCGGCCCGTGCCGTAATACGGCAAGCGAGCGCCTGATAGGGCAGCCAGTGATTGACCAGATTGTCGAACGCCTTGTCGCCGGTTTCGACATGCAGCTTGCCGGTCCGCGCTGCCCAATGGCTGCGGGTGGCATTCAGCATATCGTCGAAGCTCTGCTGGCGAAGCGATGCAATCAGCTTGCCCGCCTCCTCGGCGGTTTCCGTTTCCCCGAGCAGGAAGACCAGGTCGCGTGTTTCGCCAGCCTTCAGGTCGATCGTAAACGCCAGCGCCGCGCAGGGGTCGCCATCGCTTTCGATTGTGCCTGACAGGCTGGCGCTCTGATGGACTGCCAGTGGCGAGCGGATGCTGCCATTGCGACCGATGAATTCACGCCGACTTGCGGTGAAGCTCTCAGGCATGTCCGGGCCGGCAAAGAATGCCGTCCGACCCGGATATTGCAGGTCGTACGGGTTCGTGGCGAGAAGGCCGCCCGAGGTCTCGTCATAGCTCGACAGGACAAAGGGCGCCGAACGCGCCGGATTGTTGCCCAGCACCCATTCGGTCAGTCCGAGGATCCGGTAGGAGCTTTTGGTCATGCCTGTATTGGTGAGGCGCAGACGGCTAAGCTTTGCCGGCTCCTCCTTGGACACGGTCTGCGTTACTTCGATCGCTATATCAGCATGCTGGCTTGTGAAGACCGAGTAGCCCAGGCCGTGTCTTGTCTCATAGGTGGCCAAGGGGTCATCGTTCAATGCCGCAAACGGAGCAACGCAACGACCGGTCTCGGTGTCAACAACGTAGAACGCTTCGCCCGGGCGATCCATTACCGGATCGTTGGTCCAGGGGGTCAGCTGGTGGTCGCGGGAATTCTGGCTCCAGGTAAAGCCGGTTCCTTCAGCGGAGACGTTGAAGCCAAAGCGTTCATTGGCAATTACGTTGATCCAAGGCTGTGGGGTGGTGGTGCGGCCATTCAGGCGGACGACATATTCGCTGCCGTCGCTTGAGAAACCACCGATACCGTTCCAGAAATCAAGGCCAGCGCCCGACGGTTCGGCTGCTTCGGAGATGCTGGGGGCGTGGGAGGTGCTGATGCCCTCCCATTCGATAGCAGCATCCGAATTGCGCGGTTTGGCAAACAGCGAGACGGCGCGGTTGACCTGATCGCTGACCTTGCCGTTGCGGGTGTGCAGCACCACGCGTGCAGCGGCAATCAGGGATGCGACGGCGTCTTCTCCGACAAGATCATTGCGGACGATAAAGACATGCTGGCTGCCAGGTGGCAGGCGATGCCTGAGGTTTTCAGCCATCTGATCCAGTGCGTGCTGCATTTCCTGAGCGTAGGACGTGGCACGTTCGTTGACGATGGCGAGATCGGCGATGACGCCGCGACGGCGCAGATATTCGATCGCGCTCATCGCCTCGCGTGCGATATCGAGGTCCATATCGTCGTTGATGCGCAGCGCAAAGATCGGATTGTCGCCCGAAATTGCCATCGGCCACAGCGCAGATTGGGATTTGAGGCCCGTGCGCACGCTGTCCGGGTCAGCCCGCAGATGCGGATCCGGATAGGTGAGGTAGCGACCGAGATGCTGGAAAGCGGCCGCCTGCTGCGAGGTTATGCCGATGTGGCGAAGTTCGACCTGTGCGCGCGTCCAGGCATGCACGAGTTCATGCGCGAAGGCATCGGGATGGCGATAGCGTTCAATTGCCTGGTCGATTTCGGCGCGACTTGGGGCCGCCATGGTCCAGAAAATCAGGGAGATCTTCTTGCCGGCAGGTACCCGCACCACACGGCGCAGGCTCAAGATTGGATCGAGCGTAAAGCCTTCGCTGCCGGAGAGCGTTGCGCCCGGATCAAAGGCTGCGGCCTCGGCAAGGCCGCGGCCGCGGCCGAGGAAACGGCGACGGTCCGTTTCAAACTCCGTCGGACGACCCTGTCCGGCGCTATCGACAACGAGATGGGCAACGCAGATATCGGCTTCGTTCGGGCTGCGCTTGTTGCGCTCGGCGCGAATGACATCGCGCCGACGTCCGAATTCCGTCTTCACGAACATGCGCGAGAAGAGCGGATGCGCTGCATCGGCATCGTCATAACCCAGAACAGGCTCCAGATAGGACGTCACTTCGATGTATCGATCTTCCGTGCCCTTGTTGAGGATGGTCAGACGGCGGCCTTCAGCGTCGTGCTCGGTGGCAACGATGCATTCGACGCAGGTCTCGATATCCCCTACGGTTTTGAAGAATTCGGCCTTGTCATCGCCGAAGATCGCTTTCGATGTCTCTCCGGTTGCGCGCTTTGGCGTTGTGGTGGCCGACCACCAGCGATTGTCGGTGGTGTCGCGAAGGAAGAGGAAGGTGCCCCAACGGTCCTCGGTCGGGTCGGGCTTCCAGCGGGCCACGGATTGCCCGTTCCAGCGAGAGAAACCGGAGCCGGTGGCGGTCAGCATCACCGAATAGTGGCCATTCGACAGGAAGACGGCTTCCCGATCCTTGGTGGCCGGTTCTTCGATCGTGCGGATCTCGGCGCGGAGCAGGTTGGCCTGACCCTTTGCCGGTGTCTGCGGCTCGTATTTCGCGTTCATCACAGGGATTTCACGCGGTGACTTTTCCTGCAGCAGCAGTTCGGCAGCCTCGATGACCGGATCAGCGTGGAAGAGGTCACGCAGGCGGCCGTTGAAGGCGACGTTCGCCACGGCTGCGATCGACATGCCGTGGTGGTGGGCATAGTAGTTGTAGACCACGGCACACTTCTGGCCGTCCTGCAGGCGTGTCGGTGTGAAGTCGACAGCGTCGTGGAAGCCATAGGCACCCAGCGCCCCAAGCTTGCGCAGGCGCTCAAGGTTGGTGAGCGATGCTTCCGGGTGATACTGGCTGGCCAGGATGGAGGCGTAAGGCGCAATGACGGCGTTCTGGCCGAGACCGCGCTTCAGCCCCAGCGTCGGCACACCAAAGTTGGTGTACTGGTAGTTCATCTCATGATCACGGGCATTGAAGGCGGCTTCAGAAATCCCCCAGGGGATGTTCAGACGGCGACCGTGATTGATCTGTTCGATGACGACGAGATTGTTCGTTTGGTTGAGGATGCCTCCCTGCTGCTCTTGCATGACAAGCGGCGGCATCAGGTATTCGAACATCGAACCCGACCAGGAGATCAGGGCAGGACGCGCGCCGATCGGCACGACCTGTCGACCGAGGCGGTACCAATGCTCCGTCGGCAGATCGCCCTTGGCAATCGCAAACAGGCTGGTCAGACGGCATTCGGAAGCGAGCAGATCGTAGCAGGCCTCATCGAGTTCGCGTCCGTCGACGCGGTAGCCGATGGAGAGCAGGCGCCGCTCCGGGCGGAAGAGGAAGGTGAAATCCATCTGGAAGGCAATGGTACGCGCGCGCTCCGACAGTTGCGCCAAGCGTTGGCGCAGCGGATCGATGTTTGAGACATCGAAGGAGGTATCGGCGATATGCGCCTCGCAGACGGAAACCAGCGCCTCGGTCCAGCGCAAGACTTCCGCCGTGCCTTTGGACCGGACTTCGACGTCGAAGTTGCCAGCGAGCTTCTGGACGTCGCGTGCAAGCACAGCCAGATTGATGATCCGGATGGAGGCGAATTCGTGCTCGCGCTTCACGGCAGCCAGCGCGTTGATGAAGCCGGAGACACGCTCCTCCAGGCGACGGCGCAGCGGACGGACCGTTTTGCGGTCGTCCGGCAATTGACGAAGTTCTTCAAGCAGGATGCCGGCGACATCGCCGATACCGTCGAAATTGCCCTGCAGGTGGGCTGAGGGGGCTTCTGCCCATTCGCGGCATGCCGATGAGATGGCGATCAGGTGTCCGGCAAGGTTGCCGCTGTCGACCGCCGAAACGTAGCGGGGTCCAAGCGGCAGCAAGGTGTCGGTGTGATACCAGTTGTAGAGGTGACCGCGATACTTCTCCATGCGCTCGACGGTCGAGATCGTCTGTTCAAGCCGTTCGATGGTCTGGTCGAAACTCAGCCAGCCGAAGTGGCGGCCTGACACCACGGAGAGCAGGTACACGCCGATATTGGTCGGAGAGGTGCGGTGCGCGACGACCGGTTCCGGGGTTTCCTGGAAGTTATCCGGCGGAAGGTAGTTGTCGCCCGCGGTGGTGAATGTCTCGAAATAGCGCCAGGTACGGCGTGCGATCTTACGCAGTTCGTAGGCCACGTGCGCTGGCACTTCGAGGCGGTCCTCGGTCTCCGCCGACTGGCTGACATACCAGGCCACGAAGGGGGACGCGACCCACAGCAGCGCAAAGGGCAGGCCGATCAGATAACCGTAACCACCGGGCAGGGCGGCGACGGCAAGCGACACGATCGCCAGCACGGGAGCATTGCGCATGTTTTGATAGTAGGAAGCAACAGAGCCCTGGGCCGCAGACTGGATGCTGGCCGCAGTGCGCCATTCAAGCAAGAGCTTGCGGCTAACCAGCATCCGATAGAGCGAGCGTGCGATGGCATCGGCCATCATGCAGGCCTGATCCGCGATGAAGACGATGCGCAGGGCGACCTGTGCATTGATGGAACGGATCTCGGTCCACAAGGAGTTGAAATGTGCGGCGTGGACGATATCGGTCTGGCGGGGCAAGAGACCTGACAGCAGCGAAATCGTTGGCGCGACAAACAGGCTGAAGATCAGGAGAAGCTGCCAGACGCTGGCCGTGACCGGATCCATGCAGGCCCAACCAAGAACAGATGCGGCATACCAGGCAATCGGTGTCAGAGAACGGCGCAGGTTGTCGACCATCTTCCAGCGGGCAAGGGCGGTGATGCCCCGGCTGGGATCGCCGATATAGGGAAGCAGCTGCCAGTCGCCACGTGCCCAGCGGTGTTGACGCGACACTTCCACCTCGTAGCGGGTCGGGAAATCCTCGACCAGCTCGACATCGGTCACGAGTGCGCAGCGCGCAAACGAGCCTTCAAGAAGGTCGTGGCTGAGGACCGTGTTTTCGTCGATGCGTCCCTTGATGGCGCGCTCGAAGGCGTCAACGTCGTAAAGGCCCTTGCCGGTAAACGTGCCCTCGTCGGTCAGATCCTGATAAACATCCGAAACGGTGAAGACATAAGGGTCCAGGCCGCGGTTCATCGAGAAAATGCGCTGGAAGACCGAAGCGTCATTGCCTGTCGTGAGCGATGGTGTGACGCGCGGCTGCAAGATGCCGTAGCCGCCGATGACCCGGCCGGTCTTTTCATCATGCACAGGGCGGTTGATCGGATGGTGCATCTTGCCGACGAGCTTCGTCACCGCATCGCGCATCAGGCGCGTATCGGCGTCGAGCGTCATCACGTAGCGCACGCCATCCGGTACCATGTTGGCACCTGGCATATAGGAGGTGTCGCGATCCCCTCTCAGCAGGAGATTGAGCTCGTGCAACTTGCCGCGCTTGCGTTCCCAGCCCATCCAGCAGCCCTCTGCGGGATTGTAGAGACGGCGGCGATGCAGGAGGTAGAAGCGGGTGCGCCCATCGGATCGGTAGCGCGCGTTCAGCGCTTCGATTTCACGGGTCGCATAGTCGAGGATCTCGAGGTCTGCCGGCGTCTCTTCCTGGGCGCTGTCTTTCCAGTCGCTCAAAAGAGAAAAATAGATCTCGCCATGCGGATTGGTGAGGTAGTGGACTTCGAGGTTGCGGATCAGTTCGTCAACATCATCCCGCTTGGTGATCATGCATGGGACAGCGACGAGCGTCTTGGCATCCTCGGGAATGCCGTTCTTGAACTCGTAGCCGGTCAGGCGCGAGGGTTTGACGAGGAAGGTGACAAGGGTGTTGAACAGACCAGTCGCCCCTTCCGAAACAGGAAGTGAGACGAGGAGAAGCAGAACAATGATCAGCGGCGTCGCCAGCCCTGCCGTAGTCAGGAAATTACCGATGACGGCAAGTGCCACAAGGGTGATCAGGAGGACAGGAATAGCAATTGCCAGCCAATGCAATTTGCGGATGCCGTCGGACACGCGTCGTGACAGCGGGGGACGATAGCCGATTTCCGCTTCCAGTTCCTGCCGCCGATTGCCGACGAAATAGCTGCCGACATCGCGCAGCCCATCGTGGCCCGCCCGCTCTGATGCCAGGGCGATTGCCTTCTGGGCAATCTCGATTTCCGAGAGATCAGAACGGCGCGCCAGCTTCTCGATGGTGTTGCGGTACGCGTTGCGGGAACCGAAATCGAGATCGCGGAAGTCGGTCTGGTCGCCGAGGACTTCATCGACCTTGCTGACCTCTTCGACCCAGACCGACCATTCCTTGTCATCGATCTCGCGCAGGCCGCGGACGATATTGCCCATCGTAACATTGCCAGAGGACAGCCGATTATGTTCGGCGTCCATGGCTTCTTGCGCAGTGCGGCCAGCGGCTTCCAGCCGCTGCTCGATCCAATCGACGGCAAAACGCGTATCCTGCGAGCCGTTGCGGAGCCGGTAGAGGAACTGTGTGGCAAAGGTGTTGTCGTCGGCGAGATTCGCTATCTGCCCGAGATAGACCGCCGCCGCTGCCGGATCGTTGAGGCGGATGATCGTGTCGGCCGCTTCGTTGGCCTTGCGGCGCATCTGGCGGGAGCGATCGACGCGGGTCGCGATCCGGCGGAGATTTTCAACAAGCACGAAGCGCACGATGGACGGCAGAGCCCAAAGCTCGCCGATATCGAGCACCTTGTGGCGCTGGAAACCTTCGACGAGAGCCGTCATGCTTTCCTGGGAGACGGTCGAATGCGTATGCGCGACATAGAGCCAGGCCAGCGCCATCGTTCTTGGAACGTCGCGATTGCCGATCTTCATTGTCGGCAATTGTTGATAGAATTTGCGCGGGAAGTCTCGTCGAACTTCCTGGATCGCTTCTTCGATGACGTAGTGATTGTCGAGCAACCATTCTGCGGCAGGTGTGATCGTCGCGCCGGCTTCTACATCTGCGGCTGTCGCGCGATAGACACGCAGGATTTCGCGTTCGTTCTCCTTGTGCCGAGCGAAGAAGTCGAACTCCATGAAATTGGGAAGTTCGCGTGTTCCGTCGAGGGCAAGCGATGCAGCGCTGTCGGCGAGCTCATCAATGGTGAAGTAGGCAGCGCGGATCGAATCATTGTGGTCGATCTGCTTTGCTTCAAGGTCGCGCGAAGGAACGTGCAGCGTCATGGAAGATTTATTACTCGGTTTTGGTTGGCGGGAACGGAGGCGTATTCTCAGAGCCATCAGGCATCGAATGTCAGCACATCACTCACAGGTAAGATCGACCATTGAGACAGAAGTGGGCGGTAATAGGACCGGTCGGCCATCGGACATAGTCTTTTGCCCGGTTGCACGCTCCCGAAGCGATAAATTCGCCCTTTTATGACTCTTTTCAAGCGGCTGGCAACGGGATTGCGAAGACTCTTTGGCTTAACGGTTACCGTCATGGCCGCTATTGGATCATTGAGCCTCTTCGCGACTGTTATTGCGGCTGAGAGAAATGCCGCCGAGCAGAGCTTCCACGGCCGTCAGCGCTATGTCTGGTAGTCTGGTTTCGTCAAAAAGATCTCCTGCCAAGGACGCCTCCAACCAGAGACCGTCGATCAGGCCGTTGATCGCAATTGCCAGTTCGCGTGCATTGCGGTTTTCGCCGCGAGATCCATGCTGCGAGAGCAACGAGGCGACCATGTGTTCAACCGTCGACAAGATTACCAGGTAATTTTCCCGGTGAATTTTGCCGAATTCCTCATCGGTTCTGACGCGGCTGATGAAGGCTGCCCAGAGTGACAAGGCCTTGGGGTCTGCGATGGGGGGCGAAAGGTTTGCGATGATGAAGCGGCGCAGCCTGTCTGACGCTTCTCCTTCCTCAGCGCCCATGGCTTGGATCGCGGTTTGCGTCATGGTCGCCAGCATTTCCCGATAGGCTTCCTGGACCATCTGGTCCTTGCCATCGAAATAGTGGCGGATCAGGCCGCCGGTGACGCCAGCTCTTGCCGCTATATCGCGCACGGTTGCGCCTTCGAGGCCATGGTCTGAAATGCTTTCCAGCGTCGCGTTGACGAGGTTCTGGCGGCGCTCGGCTTCTCCGGCACGCTGAAAGCTGCGGCGGGTCATTTCGGTCTCCAAAGGGAAGCAAGACCGGCACCAGGTTCTGGAAGATGCGGCCGCATACATTTTATCCGGTTGAACCACCCGGCTGCAAGTGCCAGTGTCTGTCGCCGACGCTGAGAGCGATACCTGCATTAAGGATAGGATTTCATGACAATCCATGCCGCGAACATGATGGACGAAGTACGAGCCACGCGACACCATCTGCATCAATTCCCGGAGATCGGATTGTCGGAGTTCAAGACATCGGATTATGTCGCCGAGCGGCTGACGGCGATGGGCTATGAGGTTACCCGCGGCCTTGCCAAGACGGGCGTGGTGGCAACCCTTAAAAACGGTTCCAGCAGCCGCAGCATCGGCATTCGCGCCGATTTCGACGCCTTGCCCATCCATGAGGAAACGGGTCTGCCCTATGCAAGCCAGATCCCGGGCATGATGCATGCCTGCGGGCATGACGGGCATACCGCGATGTTGCTCGGAGCGGCAAAACTGCTTGCTGAACGCCGCAATTTCGATGGCGTCATCCACCTCATCTTCCAGCCTGCCGAAGAGAATTTCGGTGGCGCACGCATCATGATCGAGGATGGCCTGTTCGACAGATTTCCCTGCGATGCCGTCTTTGCCCTCCACAACGATCCGGACATTCCCTTCGGAAAGTTCGCCTTGCGCGCCGGGCCGATCATGGCAGCCGTCGACGAATGCAAGATCACGGTGAACGGACGCGGCGGCCATGGCGCGGAGCCGCAGTCGACGGCCGATCCAATCGTCTGTGGCGCGTCGATCATCATGGCGCTGCAGACGATTGTTTCGCGCAACATTCATCCGCTCGATCCGACGGTCGTCACCGTTGGTGGTTTTCATGCCGGAGCGGCAAGCAATGTCATTCCCGAGCGGGCAGAGATGGTGCTCTCGATCCGGTCTTTCGACAGCGCCGTGCGGGATCAGCTCGAAAGCCGCATTCGCGCGGTGGCAGAAGGGCAGGCGGCGAGCTACGGCATGGGTGTGACCATCGACTACGAACGTGGTTATGATCCGACCATCAACCATCAGGCAGAGACCGATTTCGTCCGCGATGTCGCCATCAGTTTTGCTGGCGCCGATCAGGTCTTCGACATGGCGCGCCCAATGATGGGGAGCGAGGATTTTGGTTACATGCTGGCGAAGCGGCCGGGCAGCTATTTCTTCCTGGGGACGCAGCGGACGCCAGACGATCCGCCGCTTCACCATCCGCGTTACGACTTCAACGACGATATCCTGCCGATCGGCACGAGTTTCTGGGTGGAGCTGGCGGAGCGGTATCTGGCGCGGACGTGAGCATGATCCGTCTTTGGAGGGGGGCTTCACGGTCGTCCCCTCCATTCGTGTTTTCGTCCGAAACAAAAGTTGAGAGCAGCCAAAATCGTCCCGCATTGCGATTTAAATCGATTTAATTGATAGTGCGCGCATCGATTTGGAGATTGACTATGAATGAAAAACCGACGATGGCCGCGCCCTTGACATCACTTACTTCCCCGCTCGTCACCCGCGAGCGCATTGCCGTGGCCATCCTGTTCTTTCTCAATGGCATGGTGATCGGTGCCTGGGCGCCAAAGATCCCGTTCTTTGCCAGTACGCTTGGGCTGACCGAACTCATGCTCGGCATGATGATCTTCGTTTTCGGCGTCGGCTCTCTGGTGATGATGCCGGTCGCAGGGCTGCAGATCGCCCGCCTCGGTTCCCGCAAGGTCTCGATCGTGACGACCCTGCTCTTCATTCCGACGATCGTGCTGGTAACGCTTGTCGATACGGTCTGGATGGGCGCTATCGCGATCTTCCTGTTCGGGGGGCTGACGGGGGCCATGGATGTGGCGATGAATGCCAATGCGGTTGAAGTCGAGCGCAAGATGCGCCGTTCGATCATGTCCTCGTGCCATGCCTTCTGGAGCCTGGGCGGCTTGTGCGGAGCTGCGACCGGCGGCCTCCTGATTGCGGCCCTTGGCGTCATGGGCCACGTGCTGCTTCTGGCGGCGGTATGCCTCGTTCTCTTCCTCATTGCGCGACCGATGCTGCTTTCCGACGCGCCGCATCCCGAAGAGGTCAAGGCCAAGGCTGGCACGAAGTTGACGCTCCTGCCATGGCTCATCGGCCTTGTGGCCTTGTTCAGCATGGTGCCGGAGGGAACGGTACTCGACTGGAGCGCTCTCTATCTACGCAACGAACTGGGTGCGACGACGGAAACCTCCGGGTTTGCCTTCGCCGCTTTCTCCTTCACCATGGCGGTCTGCCGCTTTGCCGGCGACATCGTGCGCGACCGGTTCGGTGCGGTCAGAACCTTGCGGTTCTGCGCGGTGATGGCGATCATCGGCCTGGTGCTTGCCGGTCAGGCCGGCAATGTGGCGATTTCGATGATCGGGTTTGCGATCGCCGGTATCGGCATTTCCAACATGGTGCCGATCGCCTTTTCCGCCGGGGGCAACATTCCGGGCCTGCCGCCCGGCGTCGGCCTCTCTGTCGTCACCACCATGGGCTATTCCGGCATTCTCTTTGCGCCGTCGCTGATCGGCTTCGTTGCAGAGCATACCTCGTTGTCCAGCGTCTACACCGCCATACCGGCTTTGCTCGTCGTCGTCCTGGTGCTGTCGAACCTCGCCCGCCATGCCGATCGCGTGGACAACGGCCAGGGCTCGTGATCTCGGCCTTGCCGATCACATGCGCGTCACACAGGGTGGGGCATGATGTCCCGCCCGATGGCCAAGGTTGACAAGCGGACGGCTTTGATCCACCTCGATGGCGAATGAGGCTTGAAGAGAAGCGGCCATGACTGCAATCACACTCCCATCCCCCGATGCCTATGACCCCAAGCCGCGGCGCGCATCCGTCGCGGTAGAGGTCGGTGGCGTCATCATCGGCGGCGGCGCACCCGTCGTCGTCCAGTCGATGACGAACACCGATACCGCCGATATCGATGCGACCGTTGCCCAGGTTGCCGCGCTCTACAAGGCCGGCTCCGAGATCGTGCGCATCACGGTAGACCGGGACGAAAGCGCGGCCGCCGTTCCGAAGATTCGGGAGAGGTTGTTGCGGCTCGGCATGGACGTGCCATTGGTTGGCGATTTTCACTATATCGGTCACAAGCTGCTTGCCGATCATCCAGCCTGCGCCGAAGCGCTGGCGAAATATCGGATCAATCCCGGCAATGTCGGGTTCAAGGACAAGAAGGACAAGCAGTTTGCAGAGATCGTCGAGATGGCGATCCGCTACGACAAGCCCGTGCGCATCGGCGTGAACTGGGGTTCGCTCGATCAGGAGTTGCTGACGCGGCTGATGGACGAAAACGCCGCAATCGGTTCGCCGCTTTCGGCCCGTCAGGTCACGCGTGAAGCCATCGTTCAATCCGCCCTGCTGTCGGCGGAGCTTGCCGAGGAAATTGGTCTTCCGCGCAACCGCATCATCCTTTCCGCCAAGGTCAGCCAAGTGCAGGATTTGATCGCTGTCTATTCGATGCTGGCCGATCGCTCCGACCATGCGCTGCATCTGGGTCTCACCGAGGCCGGCATGGGGTCGAAGGGCATCGTCGCATCCTCCGCCGCCATGGGTTATGTGCTGCAGCACGGCATCGGCGATACGGTTCGCGTCTCGCTGACGCCCGAGCCGAATGGCGACCGCACGCGCGAAGTGCAGGTGGCGCAGGAACTGCTGCAAGTCATGGGCTTCCGCCAGTTCGTGCCCGTGGTTGCAGCCTGTCCGGGCTGCGGACGCACGACTTCCACGGTGTTCCAGGAACTGGCGCAGAAGATCCAGGACGATCTGCGCAAGAATATGCCGACATGGCGCGACAAGTATCCGGGTGTCGAGGGGCTGAATGTGGCTGTCATGGGCTGTATCGTCAACGGACCGGGCGAGAGCAAGCATGCCGATATCGGCATCTCCCTGCCCGGCACCGGCGAGAACCCGGCAGCACCCATTTTCATCGATGGCGAGAAGGCGATGACATTGCGGGGTCCCAACATCGCGCAGGACTTCGAGGCGCTTGTGGCCGACTACATCGAGAAGCGCTACGGTCGCAAAACCGCTGCGGAATAACGGACGGCGGCAACTTTTTGTTGCCGCATTTTCGCTGTTCTGAAATCATCAGACCAGTCTTGGAGGGGCTCCCAGCATGATCAAAAAGTTTGCCATTCTCGCCATGTGCGCGACCTATCTCAGCGCGTGCACCACGACCGATCCCTATACGGGCCAGCAGAAGGTTTCGAACACGGCCGGTGGTGCTGCCATCGGCGCTGCCGTTGGCGCGCTCGGCGGTCTTGCCGTTGGCGGTTCGCCTGTCGGTCGCCGCAACGCGGCACTGATCGGTGCCGGTCTCGGCGCGCTCGCCGGTGGCGCCATCGGCAACTACATGGACCAGCAGGAAGCCGAGTTGCGGGCGCAGCTCGAAGGCACCGGCATTTCGGTGACGCGCGTCGGCGACCGCATCATTCTCAACATGCCGTCGAACATCACCTTCGCAACGGACCAGGATGCGGTGATGCCGCAGTTCTATCCCACGTTGAACTCGGTCGCGATCGTCCTGCGCAAGTTCGAGAAGACCCTGATCGACGTCAACGGCCATACGGATTCGACCGGCAGCCTGGCGCATAACCAGGCGCTCTCGGAGCGTCGCGCGCTCTCCGTGGCGAGTTACCTCAATGGCCAGGGCATCGATCCGCGCCGTGTCTCTTCGCTCGGCTTCGGCCCGAGCCAGCCGGTCGCATCGAACGCCACCCCGGATGGCCGCGCGCAGAACCGCCGCGTGGAAATCCAGATCGCACCTTTGACCGCGAACTGATTGCTACCCAGGGCTTTGCATCACGAAGGCGCCGTCCACCGACGGCGCCTTTTCTTTTACCGCATGATCAAGAGCTTGACGCCGGCGAAGGCGAACAGGGTGCCGAGAACGCCATCGATGGTGCGCCGGGCGCTGGTGTAGATCGCAAGCGCGCGTGGGGTGGAAAACAGCAGCGCATAGGCCATGAATACTGTCAGGCCGGTGGCCAGGCAGCCGCCAACGATCAGGGCCACCGCTGCCGGTGTGGCGTGGGCCGGCAAGCCGATGGTGATGATGGCCAGCCAGGCAAAGATGGCCTTGGGGTTGGTCACGTGGATTGCATAGCCCTTCAGAAACGTGGTGCGCAGCCTTTCAGGGGTGCGTTGAGTGCGCATCTGGTCGGTGTTGCTTGCCGCCGATCGGAAGGCGCGCCAGGCAAGGTAGAGCAGATAACATCCGCCGAGAACACGCAGAACGAACAGGGCCTCGGCATAATGGCTGAGGACGGCAGCGAGGCCGAGGGATGCGGCCGCGGCCCAGGTCATCGAGCCGCAGAAGATGCCGCTCGCCATGACAAGGCCATGCCGTCTGCCTTGTCCGAGCGAAGTCGAGGCGATTGCCATGGTCGCGGGGCCGGGGCTCATCACCGCAACCAGATAGACGAGATAGGCGCTGACCACCTGTGGCCAGTGAGTAAGGATATCCTGCATGCTGTTGACCCCGTTCTTTAGGCTGGCAAGGCTAGCCGGGATCGCGATGCAACACACGTCAGATGATTTGATCGATCGCTGCGAGAAGTTGATGACATTCCGCATCGGTGCCGACGGTGATGCGCAGGTAGTCCGAGATGCGTGGCTTGGCAAAGTGGCGCACCAGCACGGCACGCTCACGCAAGTCTTTCGCGAGGTCGCCGCCCGCACGGCCAGGATGTCGGGCAAAGACGAAGTTTGCCGCAGAGGGCAGAACCTCGAAACCGTGGTCCAGCAGCGCCTTGGTCAGCATCTCACGGTTGGCGACGATCTTGTCGCGGGTCTCGCAAAACCATGCTTCGTCCTCGATGGCCGCAGTCGCGGCTGCCTGAGCCAGCGTATCGAGCGGATAGGAGTTGAAGCTGTCCTTCATTCTCTCCAGTGCCACGATCAGCGGGCGTTGCCCAAGGGCGAAGCCCACCCGCATCCCGGCAAGCGAGCGCGATTTCGAGAAGGTCTGCACGACGAGAAGATTGTCATATCTGGGAACAAGCGTGGCCGCGCTCTCCGCGCCGAAATCGACATAGGCCTCGTCGATCACGACCACCTGCTCCGGATGGCTCGAAACCAGCGCCTCGATGTCATCGAGCGGCAGCGCGACGCCTGTCGGGGCATTCGGATTGGCAAGGATGATGGCGCCGCATGGGCGCTCATAGTCCGCAATGCGGATCCGCAAGGTGTCGTCGAGCGGGATTTCGTCGACCGTTACGCCGAAGAGCCGGGCATAGGTCTTGTAGAAGCTATAGGTGATGTCGGGATAGAGAAGCGGCCGATCGTGCTTCAGCAACCCGGCAAAGACGAAGGCCAGCACCTCATCCGAACCGTTGCCGACAAAGACCTGGTCTGTCGTCAGTGAGAAGCGGGCTGCGAGCCGCTGCCGAAGTGCCGTGGAGGACGGATCGGGATAAAGGCGCAGCCGATCGCCGGCCGCGGCCTGAATAGCCTCGATCACGCGCGGCGAGGGGCCGTAAGGGTTTTCATTGGTGTTGAGCTTGATCAGGCCGGGAATCTTCGGCTGCTCGCCGGCGACGTAGGGATCAAGATCGTGGACGGCAGACGACCAGAAGCGGCTCATGTCAGTTCTTCCTCGTCGCCACGAAGTGGGCGATCTCGTTCAGTGGTTCTGCGGCAGCCCCGTAGGGGAGAAGGCTTTCTTTCGCTTCGGCCACGAGCCTGTCGAGTTCTGTCGTCGCCCAGGCAATGCCGCGCATCGCGACCAGCGTGCCCTTGCCCTTGCCAGCATCTTTCCCGGTCGCCTTGCCCATGGATTGCGCATCCGCGGTCACGTCGAGCAGGTCGTCGGCAAGTTGGAACGCCCGGCCGATGATTTCGCCGAAGCGGCGCAGGCGCCGGCGATCGTCCTCCGGTCTCTGGGCAATGATGGCGCCAGCCTCGCAGGCGAATCGGATAAGCGCGCCCGTCTTCATTGCCTGGAGCGTGACGATGCCCTGTTCGTCGGGTGCCTCCGTCTCCGCCGCGAGATCGAGCGCCTGGCCGCCCGCCATGCCGCCGATGCCTGCGGCGCGTGACAGGGAGAGCACCAGCGCGATCTTGGCGCTGTCGGGCAGATCCGTTTGATCCGAGGCCAGTATGTCGAAGGCGTAGGTCAGAAGTCCGTCGCCAGCGAGGATGGCCGTCGCGTAGTCATAGGCAATGTGCACGGTCGGCTTGCCCCGGCGCAGATCGTCATCGTCCATCGCGGGCAGGTCGTCATGGACGAGCGAGTAGCTGTGAATGCATTCGAGTGCGCAGCCAACCTGGAGGGCCGCATCCTCATAGCCGCCGAAAAGCCGTGTGCTTTCCGCCACCAGAAGCGGCCGCAGCCTTTTGCCGCCATTCAGCGCGCCGTAATGCATCGCTTCCAGAAGCCGGGCGGGGCGAGCAATCTCCTCTTGCCGCACCTCGGGGCCAAGCAGATGGTCAAGCCTCTCCTCGACGGCGGATGCATAAGAGCGGAGCTTGTTTTCAAAGGCGCGTGCGGCTTGGTCCATCCCGGCTATTTGGCATGCTGCCGGGTGTCAGGCAACGGGAATTTCGACGGAAGCATGGGGACGAAGAGGGCTCGGTCTGGTCATGGGCGCGTGGGCCGGATATGGAAGGGAAGGACGGACCAGGGGCTGTGCATCTTTGCTGGATGAAAATGACAGGACGGAAGAGCGTTATCAGGCGCTTGAGGACACGGGGCGCAGCTCCGTCCGGGTTTGGCTGCGACGCATCTTCTTGGTTGTCATCTTTCTCCTTGTCGCTCCCTATCTCCTGATCGTTCTCTACCGCCCGGACTTTGTCCGCCCCATCTCCACGCTGATGCTCGCCGATCTCGTAACGCTTCAGGGTTACGATCGGCGCTGGGTGGCCTTTGACGACATTTCACCGAACCTGGTTCGCGCGGTCATGATGTCGGAGGACGGGCAGTTCTGCAGCCATGGTGGAGTCGATTGGGCGCAGCTCCAATCGGTGATCGATGACGCGATGGCCGGCGAAGCAACGCGCGGCGCAAGTACGATCTCCATGCAGACATCGAAAAATCTCTTCCTCTGGAATGGTCGGTCCTTCGTACGCAAGGCCCTTGAGCTGCCACTGGCGCTGGTATCCGATCTCCTCTGGCCGAAACGGCGGACGATGGAAGTCTATCTCAACGTGGCCGAGTGGGGTCCCGGCATCTACGGTGCGGAAGCAGCTGCCCAATATCATTTCAAGACGTCGGCTGCGAAGCTGACGCGGCAGCAGGCGGCGCTGCTGGCGGTTTCACTGCCCAATCCGATCGATCGCGTGGCCAGCAAGCCGGGCCCCGGATTGCGTCGCCTGGCAGCCGTTGTCGATCGGCGCGCACGGCAGTCTGGCGCCTATACGTCCTGTCTTTTTGACTAGGGTGCCCGTGTTTTTCCGCTCCGCAATCCGATTGCGCACGCGTGCGGCCAAAAAAATACTGCAGGGACTGGTCAAAGCCCCCAATGGCATGTATAAGCCCGCCAAATTCCGAGTTCGAGACAGGGTATGTCCGGCCTCATAGAGGCCGCTAAACCTGTTTTGCCCGTCACGTGGAGTAGTGAAAATGGCTGTACCGAAGAGAAAAACAAGCCCGTCCAAGCGCGGTATGCGCCGCTCTGCGGACGCCTTGAAGAACCCGACCTATGTCGAAGACAAGAACTCGGGCGAACTGCGCCGTCCGCACCATATCGATCTGAAGACCGGTATGTATCGCGGCCGTCAGGTTCTGACCCCGAAGGAAAGCGCATAATTCAGGCGCATTTGCTTGTTGAATAGGGCCGGCGTCATGCCGGCCTTTTGCTTTTTTGACTGAGGCATCGTTTAGTGTGCGGCAGAAGCCGCCGCCACGGGCCGGCATCTACAAACTGAGGGATTGCAGATGTTCGTTGCCGTGCCGTTGATGATTATCCCGTTCATTCTTTACAATGTCGTGATCCTAGGCCCCGGAGTGGCAGCCTTTTCGGCGACGCTTGTCGCAGTTCCCATGCTGTCAGGGGCCATCTGGACCGTCACGCTTGGCGATCTCCTGGTGGTCGCCGCACTTATCGTGCTCTTCGTCGAGATGCTGAAGTCCACCGTCAGCAGTCGTTACTCGCTGCTTAACCACATGCTGTCCATGCTCGTCTTCATTGCTTTTCTGGTGGAGTTCCTGCTGGTTCGGGACGGCGCCACGCAACTGTTCTTCAGCCTGATGATCATCGCGCTGATCGATGTGGTCGCCGGTTTTACGATATCCAACCGCACAGCTGCGCGCGACGTCTCCATCGGCCTTTGAGGCCGCTGCCATCCTCGATTCGATCCAGGCGGCGATGTTCTGTCGCCGTCTGGACGCTTAGAGGTTGTCGAGCTTGTTTTGCAGAGAACGCAACTGTTCTTTCAGCTCGTCGATGTCCTTGGCTTCGGCCTTGCGGCTCTCCTTGACCGGCTGGGATGTTGCGCCAAACGGCGAAAACATCTGCATGGCCTGGTTGAACATCTCGGTGTTGCGCTTGACCTGCTCCTCCATCATCTGCATCGGCATTTGCAGATTTTTAGACAGCGGATTGTCCCCGAACGCCCGGCTGAGCTGATCGCGCATCTGGCTTTGCTGTTCGGTAAAGGCCTTCATGGAGTGCTCGAGAAAGCTCGGCACGACCATTTGCATCTGGTCGCCGTAGTAACCGATGAGCTGCCTGAGGAAGGAGATCGGCAACAGTGTGTTGCCCGTCTTCGATTCCTGTTCGAAGATGATCTGGGTGAGAACGGAGTGGGTGATGTCCTCGCCTGACTTGGCATCCTGGACAACGAAATCCTCGCCCTTCTTCACCATCTTCGCGAGGTCTTCCAACGTGACGTAGGTGCTTGTCCCGGTGTTGTAGAGGCGGCGATTGGCGTATTTCTTGATAACGATGTCGCCATCGGTCTTGGCCATTGCTGTCTCCTAACCCGTCGATTTTTGATGGTTTTTGCTCTTCCCGTCACGAATGTAAGCGCAAATGAAGTCTGGTGACAATCTCTTTGTGCGTTGCAGGATGCGCGTTTTGATTTTTGTCATTCCGGTTGCAACCAAAGAAGGTAACGTGAGGCCTCAAGTGGTTTGACAGGGGTGCCAGTCTTTGTCAGTTTCTGCTTAACCACAACGCATCGGAGGATCCATCCATGACCACCCCGTCCATCGTGATTGCCAGCGCCGCCAGAACGCCAGTGGGTTCCTTCAACGGCGCGTTGTCCTCCGTCGCCGCGCATGATCTGGGGGCCGTCGCCATCAAGGCGGTGCTTGAGCGGGCAGGGGTTGGTGCAGACGAGGTGGACGAAGTGATCCTCGGCCAGATCCTGACTGCCGGCCAGGGGCAGAACCCGGCTCGTCAGGCTGCCATGAAGGCCGGCATTCCTCAGGAAGCCACCGCCTGGGGCCTGAACCAGCTGTGCGGTTCGGGCCTGCGTGCCGTCGCCATCGGCATGCAGCAGATCGCAACCGGAGATGCAAAGATCATCGTTGCCGGCGGCCAGGAATCCATGTCCATCGCGCCGCATTGTGCCCATCTTCGCAACGGCACCAAAATGGGCGACCTCAAGATGGTCGATACCATGATCAAGGACGGCCTGACGGATGCCTTTTATGGTTATCACATGGGCACGACGGCGGAAAACGTCGCGCGCCAGTGGCAGTTGACCCGTGACGAACAGGACGCCTTTGCCGTCTCCTCGCAGAACAAGGCGGAAGCCGCGCAGCTCGCCGGTCGGTTCAAGGACGAAATCGTGCCGGTCATCGTTCCAGGTCGCAAGGGCGATGTGACTGTCGATCAGGACGAGTACATCCGTCATGGGGCGACGCTTGAGAGCATGCAGAAGCTGAAACCCGCCTTCGACAAGGAAGGCACGGTGACGGCCGGGAATGCATCGGGGATCAATGACGGTGCGGCCATGGCACTATTGATGCCGGAAGCCGAGGCATCGCGCCGCGGGATTGCACCCCTTGCTCGGATCGTCTCCTGGGCAACTGCCGGCGTCGATCCGAAGATCATGGGCACTGGCCCAATTCCGGCTTCACGGAAGGCACTTGAAAAGGCCGGCTGGAAGATCGGCGATCTCGATCTTGTCGAGGCGAACGAGGCATTCGCCGCGCAGGCCTGCGCCGTCAACAAGGATCTCGGCTGGGATACTTCTATTGTCAACGTCAACGGCGGTGCGATTGCCATCGGCCATCCCGTGGGTGCCTCGGGTGCCCGCATCCTCAACACGCTGCTGTTCGAGATGAAACGTCGCGGCGCCAAGAAGGGACTTGCAACCCTTTGCATCGGTGGCGGGATGGGCGTTGCCATGTGCCTTGAGGCCTATTGACGCCGCGAGGTGGTTGAACGCCAATTCGTTGATTGCACTCAATTTCGACCTCTCGGTATCTGCCGAGTTCACCTGACCATGGCGAAGCGACGGGAACCGCTTCGCCCGTGGATCGACCATCGACCCAGAAAAACAAGGGGGGAAGCATATGAGCAGAGTGGCTTTGGTAACGGGAGGCACGCGCGGCATCGGCGCGGCCATTTCGCTTGCATTGAAAAATGCCGGCTACAAAGTGGCGGCCAACTTCGCCGGCAACGAGGAAAAGGCGAAAGCTTTCGAGACAGAAACTGGCATTCCCGTGTTCAAATGGGATGTGTCGAACTATCAAGCCTGCGTGGAAGGCATTGCTGCGGTGGAAGCAGCGCTCGGTCCGGTCGAGGTGCTCGTCAACAATGCCGGCATCACCCGCGATGCCATGTTCCACAAGATGACGCCTGAGCAATGGGGAGAGGTGATCAATACCAATCTCACGGGCCTCTTTAATATGACGCACCCTGTGTGGAGCGGCATGCGCGACCGCAGCTTTGGCCGGGTGATCAATATTTCCTCGATCAATGGCCAGAAGGGGCAGATGGGTCAGGCAAACTATTCCGCGGCAAAAGCCGGCGATCTCGGATTTACAAAGGCCCTGGCGCAAGAAGGCGCTGCCAAAGGCATCACCGTCAACGCCATCTGCCCGGGTTATATCGGCACGGAAATGGTTCGCGCTATCCCGGAAAAGGTGCTGACAGAGCGCATCATTCCGCAGATCCCGGTTGGAAGGCTGGGCGAGCCGGAGGAAATTGCGCGCTGCGTCGTCTTCCTGGCCTCCGACGATGCTGGCTTCATCACAGGGTCGACCATCTCTGCCAACGGCGGCCAGTTTTTCGTCTGATGCGTATTAACAACAGGAACATTAGGGAGGCCGGCGCTTGTCGCCGGCTTCATCCGTTTTTACTGCGTTCCGTTAACGGCTCGGCGGATGTCAGAGCTGAGAAGTCATTAATATCCACCGCAATGTGTGGCTAAGGTTTCGTTGTTCGACAACATCTAGCGGTGAACAAACCGGGAAACCTCTTGTGTCCGCGATTCGTCCCCACTTCGTTCCGCCTTTGATCCAAAGCTTAATTCAAGAACTAAAAAACCGCCGAACCCAGAGGGTCCGACGGCTTTGGAGTGAAGGCTATCCGAGGTTTAGCGGCAGCGTGCTTCGTAGGTGCGGCCGTAGCGGTCACGATAGACGCAGTAACCGCTGCGCTCCTGCGAATTGCCGATGAGGGCGCCAGCCACACCACCAACTGCTGCGCCGACCGCTGCGCCGCGGACGTTGCCGGTGGCAACACCACCGATGACGGCGCCAGAGGCGGCACCAATACCGGCGCCGCGCTCAGTGGCGGTGCAGGCTGCGAGAGGGGCAATGAGGGCGACTGCGAGGATGATCTTTTTCATGGTTCTTGACCTTTGAACGAGGAGTTTAAATTCGACCCATCAACATCAGGATGATGAGAATGAGCAGTACGAGTCCCAGGCCCCCTGACGGACCGTAGCCCCAGCCTCGGCTATAGCCCCAGCTCGGTAGTGCCCCGATCAGCAGAAGAATCAATATTACGATCAGAATTGTGGACATTGTTGGCCCTCTCCTTAGTCTTGGTAGATCTCGTATCGTCTGGTCTGAGAACGCCGCGTCACGGGTTTTGTTCCACGCGGTGTTGCCGAGAACGACTCGTTCTCGTGAGCATGCAGAAGCCGCGCCAAAACGCCCAGCTGCGGCGCAAGCGAGGGCGTTGCGCTGCTACTGATCGACACTGTCGCGGTAAAGGCCTTGATCGCGAGATCTGTCTCTGCACGGCGTTCGACCATCGGCAGATGTCCACACTGGTTCAGGATGACTGTCTGGGTCTGTGGTAGAAGCTTGGAAACACGCAACTGGTGCGGTGGCGGCACGATGGCGTCGTTCGCCCCCACGATGTTCAACACCGGCACCGCGATTTCCGTCAACCCGCCGAGCAGGCTGGTGGAGGACATGAAGCGGATGCAGGCGGCAATGTCCTCCGGTCGCGAGCGCAGAAGGTCGAGCCGCACGTTTTCCATGGAGCCCTTCGCCTGTTCGTTTTCCCAAGGGCAGGCGATATCGTAGACGCATTCGAGCGATCCCCAGCGGAACTGCTCGGCCGTCGAGATCCAGCGCAGGAAAAACTGCCGAAACAGAAAGGGGCCGACTTTCGGGACCCGCAGCATTTTTGCCGGCAGCCGCTCCTGACCCTCGAAGCGCCCGCAGGCGAACGCGCCCATGAGGATCACGGCGCGGACGAGATTGGGATAACGCATGGCGATCAGCAGGGACACGAAGCCGCCGGTCGAATGGCCAATCAGTGTCACCGGCTCGCCGTCGAAATCGCGCCGGATGGCGGTGGCATAGGCATCAGCGACGGCATCTGCATCAAAGCCCTGGCCAGGTTCCGTCAGGCGCCATGGGTGGTGGCCGGGTAGGGGATAGGCTGCTGATTTCCCTTGGCGTGCCACCATGGGGGCGTAGGTGCGCCAGAAGCTTGGCGCCATAACCATGCCGTGGATCAGCACGTAGTTATCGCCTGAGCTTTCTTCGGCAATCCAGTCTGGGCTTGGTGGCGGTAGCGTCATCGTCTTTACCTTTGCCCGCCAAACGACACATCGCCTGCGATTGTTCCATTGCACGCAATGGGATCGCGCTATGACGCGCTTTGCGGAAAGCGCAGTTCAACAAAGCGCCCGACGCAAATTCTTCGGTTTTTCACCATCGGACCTGAAATCGTCTTGCCTTTGACGAACTTCATGGCCATGTGTCTCGTCAACGGAAGCCGAACCCTGACCGGGAAGTATGGCCCGACCAGCGGAGCGCTCATTGAACAGCCATCCCATGATCCTGAGCGGTCGCAGCGTTACGGCAGTGCTGGGACCGACCAATACCGGCAAGACGCATTTTGCCATCGAGCGCATGGTTGCCCATGGCTCGGGGATTATCGGCCTGCCGCTGCGCCTGCTCGCACGTGAGGTCTATACCCGCGTGGTGGAGCGCGTCGGTGCGCACAATGTTGCGCTGGTCACCGGTGAAGAGAAGATCAGTCCGGCCAATGCCCGCTTCTCCGTTTGCACCGTCGAGGCGATGCCTCGTGAAACCAAGGCGGCATTCGTGGCGATCGACGAGATTCAGCTCGCCGGTGATCTGGAGCGGGGGCACATCTTCACCGACCGCCTGCTGCATTTGCGCGGCCGGGAAGAGACGCTGCTCCTCGGTTCCGCCACGATGAAGCCGATCCTGTTGCAGCTTTTGCCCGGGATCACCATCGTCGAGCGGCCGCGCCTGTCGCAGCTGTTTTATGCCGGGCAGAAGAAGATTACTCGCCTGCCGCATCGCTCTGCAATCGTCGCGTTTTCTGCTGACGAGGTCTATGCGATCGCTGAACTCATTCGCCGTCAGCGGGGTGGAGCCGCCGTGGTTCTCGGTGCACTCAGCCCGCGAACCCGCAATGCGCAGGTCGGTCTCTACCAGGAGGGCGATGTCGATTATCTCGTTGCGACCGATGCGATCGGCATGGGTCTCAATCTCGATGTGGATCATGTTGCCTTCGCTCAGGACCGCAAGTTCGACGGCTACCAGTTCCGCAATCTCAACCCCGGTGAACTGGGGCAAATTGCCGGGCGCGCCGGGCGCCACGTCAAGGACGGGACCTTCGGGGTGACGGGCCGGGTGGAGCCCTTTGACGAGGAGTTGGTGGAGCGTCTCGAAACGCACCAGTTCGACGCGCTCAAGGTGTTGCAGTGGCGCACCTCGCAATTCGACTTCTCTTCGGTCACGGCCCTTCAGCGCAGCCTCGATGTGGCACCGCGTATCGAAGGGCTGGCGCGCGCGCTGCCGGCAACAGATCAGCAGGCGCTGGAATATCTTTCTCGCTATCCCGAGGTGATCGATGTCACTGATCGACCGGAGCGTGTAGAAAAACTCTGGGAGGCTTGCGCTCTGCCAGACTATCGGCGCATTACGCCGGCACAACATGCCGATCTGATTCAGAGCCTCTATTTCGATCTGGTTCGCCGCGGCACTGTGAATGAGGATTTTCTGGCCGAACAGGTCAGGCGCGCAGACCGCACGGATGGCGAGATCGACACGCTGTCGGCGCGTATTGCGCAGATTAGAACTTGGACTTACGTTTCGAATCGGCCTGGTTGGCTTGCCGATCCGACACACTGGCAAGAAAAGACGCGGGAAATCGAAGATCGATTATCCGATGCGCTACATGAACGGTTGACGAAACGCTTTGTTGATCGCAGGACATCTGTGCTCATGAAGCGCTTGAGAGAGAATGCAATGTTGGAAGCTGAAATCAGTGTGAACGGCGACGTCTTCGTTGAAGGCCACGCCATGGGACAACTTTCCGGGTTCCGGTTCACGCCGATCTCCGGCGCCGAAGGTTCGGATGCAAAGGCCGTGCAGGCTGCGGCCTACAAGGCATTGGCGCTGGAGTTCGAAGCGCGGGCAGCGCGGCTGCATGCCGCCGGCAATGGCGATTTTGCCATCGGTTCGGATGGCTATGTCCGCTGGCTCGGTGATCCCGTCGCCCGGCTGTCCGGTACCGACCATATCCTGCATCCGCGGGTTATCCTGCTGGCCGACGAGCAACTGAGCGGCAATGCGCGCGACCACGTCGCCGCCCGTGTCGAACGCTTCGTCAATCATCATATTTCCACGGTGCTCAAGCCGCTTGACGATCTGTCGCGCGCAGAAGACCTGCAAGGTCTTGCCAAGGGCCTGGCCTTCCAGCTGGTGGAAAACCTCGGCGTGCTGTTCCGTCGCGATGTTGCCGATGACGTGAAGTCGCTCGATCAGGACGGTCGTGCTTCCATGCGCCGCTATGGCGTACGCTTCGGCGCCTATCACATCTTCATGCCCGCTCTGCTGAAGCCCGCGCCAGCGGAGCTTATCACGCTGCTCTGGGCGCTGAAGAACGATGGCCTCGACAAGCCGGGCTATGGCGATCTCATTCCGGTTCTGGCGGCGGGCCGAACCTCCGTTGTCACGACAGAGAGCTTTGAGCGCAGCTTCTACAAGCTCGCCGGCTTCCGGTTTCTTGGCAAGCGTGCCGTGCGTATCGACATCCTCGAGCGTCTGGCCGATCTCATTCGTCCGCTGCTGCAGTGGAAGCCGGGTTCTACTGCGCGCCCGGAAGGCGCCTATGACGGCCGCCGCTTCACCGCAACGACGGCCATGCTTTCCATTCTGGGTGCCACGCCGGATGATATGGAAGAAATCCTCAAGGGCCTCGGTTATCGGGCAGACAGTGTAACGGCCGAGGAAGCCGCAGCTTACCTGGCATCGCTGGGCGGAGCTGCTGCTTCAACCGAGCAGTCTGCCGAGCCCGCCGCTGATCCCGAAGCAGACGCCGATGCCGGGGATGCTACAAGCGACGCCGCAGCCGTTGCAGAGGCTGCCGCACCCGCGCCTGCCGAGACAACGGACGCTGTCGCGGCGACGGAAGAGGCATCCGAACCGAAGCCGGTCCTGTTGTGGCGTCCGGGTGGGCGTGGCGACAACCAGCGGGGTGCGGGCAATCAGCGCTCCGGCGGCGATCGCCGTCCAGGTGGCGCAGGTCCGCGCCGTGCAGAAGGCGAAGGAAAGCCGGAAGGCCGCCGTGACGATCGCCGTCGCGATGGCGCTCGCAAGGATGGACCCGAAGGTGGTCGTGGCAAGTTCGCCGGCAAGGGTGAGCGTCAGGACCGCGGTGACCGCAAGGACCGTGGACCGCGTCCCGATCGCGAGGGTGGACGTCCGCAGGGCGGCCAGCGCTTCGAGGCCAAGCCGCCGCGCAAGGACAAGCCTGTGGATCCGGATTCACCCTTCGCCAAGCTGGCAGCCCTCAAGGATCAACTGAAGAAGTAAGCATGGACGATCGACAGCCACAAAGCGGTTCGCGCCAGCGCATCGACAAGTGGCTGTTTTTCGCCCGTGTGGCAAAATCACGCAGTCTCGCGCAGGAGCGCATCTCGGCGGGCCATGTCCGGATCAATGGTCAGTCCGTACGGCAGCCAAGCTATCAGGTAAAGAGCGGGGACCGGATCGAGGTTTCCATGCCAGAGCGGGATCTGATCCTGGTGGTCAAGGGGGCCGGCGAGCGCCGTGGGCCCTATGAGGAAGCCAAGCTTCTTTACGAGGATCTTACGCCGCCGAAGCCGCCCCGCCCCTTCGGTGAGCTGGAGCAGGGCGTGCGTGCGCCGGGAACGGGCCGTCCGACCAAAAGGGAGCGGCGCGTGCTTGACGAGTTCAGGGCGCCCTGGAATGACGACGAGCGATAGAATAATTGCCTTGGCAGCCCGGCAAAATGAGAACTGTTTAACCTTGCCTTGGTTTTCAGAACGCAGTAGCTGACACACAGTTGAAGAAAGAGACTGCCGCGCAAAGCCGCCTTCGCCCTGCCGCGTGGTAGGACTGTTGCTGGTTCCGCGTTCAAAGCGTCATTCTGGAGTGTTGCATGACTTACATCGTCACAGACAATTGCGTTCGCTGCAAATACACCGACTGCGTCGAAGTCTGCCCGGTGGATTGCTTCTACGAAGGCGAGAACTTCCTCGTCATCCATCCCGACGAATGCATCGACTGCGGCGTGTGCGAGCCGGAATGTCCAGCCGAGGCGATCAAGCCCGACACTGAGCCGGGGCTCGACAAGTGGCTGAGGATCAACGCGGACTACGCCAAGATCTGGCCGAACATCACGGTCAAGAAAGAGCCGATGCCGGAAGCCAAAGAAATGGACGGTGTCGAAGGCAAATTCGAGAAGTTCTTCTCAGAAAAGCCTGGTTCGGGTGATTAACCTTTGTTCGGCGGAATCCTCGGGATTCATGTAAAATTTGCCCAATTTTCCGCCACCCCGCCCCGATGCCGTTGCATCTGTGCCGTCTTTGTGACGCGATGCAGTAAAATATTGATTTCCGCATCTTTTTGTGATAGGCTCCAGAAACTGTTCCACTTGTGCGGCATAGTTGTGCCCTGAACCATCACGAAAGCAACTTCACTTCTGCCTCGAATGACGTGAGATCGAGCGACATCGCCATGTCGCTTTATCGGCGCGAGATGGATGATTTTGCACTGTGACGCACTGGACCAGGATGTCTCGACTTAAGCGAGATGTCTCATCCGGGCCTGACCGACCCGGCGGCCGGCACCCACGCCGGGAGCAAAACAGGGAGTGTTTGATTAGAATGACGACCCAGCAGCAGAAGAAGAATTCCTCGGCACGCCACGGTTTCAAGACCGGCGAGTCGATCGTATACCCCGCTCACGGCGTGGGTACCATCAGCGCAATCGAAGAGCAAGAAGTCGCCGGCATGAAGCTCGAGCTTTTTGTCATCGACTTTGAAAAGGACAAGATGCGCCTCAAGGTTCCGGTTGCCAAGGCCGTGAGCATCGGGATGCGCAAGCTCTCCGAAACCGATTTTGTCGATCGCGCCCTGAAGGTCGTTCAAGGCAAGGCCCGCGTCAAGCGCACCATGTGGTCTCGTCGCGCCCAGGAATATGATGCGAAGATCAATTCCGGCGATCTGATCTCGATTGCCGAAGTCGTTCGTGATCTTTACCGCGCCGAAAACCAGCCGGAGCAGTCCTACTCCGAGCGTCAGCTCTATGAAGCCGCACTCGACCGCATGGCGCGTGAGATTGCTGCTGTGAACAAGATGTCTGAGACAGAGGCTGTTCGCCTCGTTGAGGTCAATCTTGCCAAGGGCCCGAAGCGCGGCAAGACCGTGGAAGAGGATGACGCGCAGGAAGAAGCTGCCTAAAGGGCACGCCCGACCAGCATTGAAAAAACCTCCGGCGAAATCCGGAGGTTTTTTTTGGTCTGCAGCAAGCGATGTCGAAGGACGTTTGCCAGGCACTGCCGCGCGGTTTGCCAATGCGCTGAGATGAAGACAGGACGTGAGATCGCGTCATCGGTCGCACTGCTCCGTGCAAAGGCTTCGCGCAGGCCTGCTGCGACGCGAAAGTGCGGTGTCAGCAGTTGCCGATGTTTGTCCAGGCCGTAAAAAACCCCGCTCGAAGGAAGCGGGGTTTCTTATTCACATATCTGTTTCCGTTATTCGCGGTTTCCAAGAAAACGCAGGAGGAACAGGAACATGTTGACGAAGTCGAGATAGAGGCTCAGCGCACCCATGATCGCCTTGCGACCAGCGGTCTCGGCGCTGTCGGCTTCGAAGTAAGATTCCTTGATCTGCTGCGTATCCCAGGCCGTCAGGCCGGCAAACAGGAAGACGCCGATGACGGAGATGGCGAAATCAAGCGCCGAGGAAGCCAGGAACAGGTTGACCAGCGAGGCGATGATCAGGCCGAAGAGGCCCATGATCAGGAACGAGCCCATTGCCGACAGATTGCGCTTCGTCGTGTAGCCATAGAGCGACAATGCGCCGAACGAGGCTGCCGTGACGAAGAACGTCTGGACGATGCTGCCACCGGTATAGATCAGGAAGATCGACGAGAGGGATACGCCCATGATCGCCGAGTAGGCCCAGAAGGTCATCTGTGCCGTCGATACGCTCATCTTATGGATGCGGAAGCTCAGGAAAAAGACCATGGCAAGTGGTGCCAGCATCACAACCCAGCGCAACGGCGAGCCGTAGATGGCCTGCGCGAAGGCAGGGCTGGAGACAGCCAGCTGGTACGTTGCAAAGGCAGCGACGCCGGTCAACGACAGGCCCAGTGCCATCAGGTTGTAAACCTTCAGCATATAGGCGCGCAGACCTTCGTCGATCATCGCGGCCGAAGGCGTATGCGCCGCGCGGCTTTGATAGTTGCGAAGTTCAGACATAGGTTCCTCTTTCAAGCTTCGGTGTTGCACGACGGGCGCTCATGCCCGAGCGCTGCTGCGAAGCTCAGCATGCGTTCCTTGAATATGAGAGTTCCCGGGGCGATGGACAAGACCCCGGTGCGGAAAACGGCAATGCGCCGTCTCCGGGGAGCGATGCGAACTAAAGTTCTCTCAAGACAGGCGCGGCTTTCTGCCCAAGAATCCGCCAAGTTCCTGCAAGGCCAATTCCGATCGTGACCACGAGGGCGATCAGCAGCGTCAGCAAGGCTACATCCGGCAGGAAGTTGGACGGCAGTTTCATGATCATTGCCAGCACGTACCAGGCAATGCCGCCTCCCGCGACCAATGCGAAGACGGCCGTCGCAATGCCCAGCAGCAGATACTCATAGGTAAAGGCACGGATCAGCATGGCTCTCGTCGCGCCGAGGGTCTTCAGAATGACCGCATCATGGGTGCGTGCGCGGTTCCCGGCGGCAAGCGCGCCAGAAAGCACAAGAACCGATGCGATGAGCGCGATAGCGGCTGCAGCCCTGATGGCTGTTGCCAACTGACCGACGAGGCGATCGACCACTTCCAAGGCATCCTTCACCCGTACCGTGGTGATGGTTGGGAAGGTGCGCGTCACCTCGCGCAGGATCGTTGCCTCCTCGGCGGGCGTCGCTTCACCATCGATCAGCGTCGCGAGCCAGGCATGTGGCGCGCCGGCAAACGTATTGGGAGAGAAAATCATGACGAAGTTCATCGACAGGCTCTCCCATTGCACGGTGCGGAAGCTGGCGAGCCTCGCGGTGATGTTGCGTCCAAGGACGTTCACCGTCACCGTGTCGCCGATCTTCAGGCCAAGCTCGCGGCCTTCCTGCTCTGAGAAGGAGACCAGCGGTTCGCCGCTATAGTCATCCGGCCACCACTCGCCTTCCGTTACAGTGCTGTTTTCGGGAACGTTGCGGGCGTAGGTGAGGCCACGGTCGCCGCGCAGAACCCAACGACCCTCCGGCGGGACCTCGAGCTTCTCGACCTCGGTTCCATTGAGCGCCAGAATCCGCCCGCGCAGCATCGGTACTTCGATCAGCTTGCCCTCAGGCGCCAAGGTTTCGACGCGCTGGCGGAAGGCGTCGATCTCGTTGCCCTGAATATCGACAAAGAAGAAGTTCGGCGCGCGCTCGGGCAAGTTTCCGGTCAACTCGCGCCGCAGGTTGCCATCAATCAGGGCGAGGGCGACAAGCAGGCTGAGACCAAGTCCCAGCGACAACGTCACCGCTGGCGTCAGCGCACCGGGACGATGAATGTTGCCGACCGCCAGCCGTAGCGCTGCGGAGTGGATGCGGGGGCTCCGTTTCGCGAGAAATGCAATGCCGTAGGCAACGAGGCGCAGCAGAACAAACCCGATCGCCATCGCCGCAAGGAAAGTGGCGGCGATCCAGCGTTGTTCGGAGCTGAAAATGGCCAGTGCCGCGATGGCTGATAGGGCTGCCCCCATGGCGAGGATGTAAGGCCAGGGTGCAAGGCCCGTTTCCTCAAAACCCTGTTCGCGAAAGAGCGCGGTTGCCGGCACCTTTCGTGCGTGGCCGAGCGGAAGAATGGCAAAGGCGAAGGTCACCAGCAGGCCGAATACCGTGGCAAGCGCCAAGGCCCGTGGATAGAGCGTAAACTCGGCAGAGATAGGCAGGATGCCTTGAAGATAGGTGGCCGTGATCAGAGGGGCAATCGCCCCAAGAACCAGGCCCAGAGCGATCCCGAGCGTCGCGACCAGTGTGATCTGGATCAGATAGACGAGCACAACGACAGAGGCGGGCGCGCCAACGCATTTCAGCGTTGCGATCACGGTCCGCTTGGAATCCAGAAAGGCTTTGACGGCATTTGCGACCCCGACACCGCCGACGATCAGGGCGGTCAGGCCGACAAGTGTCAGAAATTGCGAGAAGCGCTCGATATTTTCCGCAAGGGAAGGAGCAGCCCGATCGCTGGCACGAATTGACCATCCCGCCGTCGGAAACTCGCGCTGCGCGGCTTCGCGTATGGTGGCTGCGGTCTCGGTCGGCGTCTTGAAACGGATCTTGTAGGCGTGCTCGACGAGACTGCCTGTCGCAACAAGGCCGCTGGCAAAGAGCGCGTCGCGGCTTGTCAGAACGCGGGGCGCAAACCCGAAACCGTCGGAGATGGCGTCCGGCTCGGTGACAATCGTTCCGGTGATGCGGAAGCGGGCATTGCCGATCAGCAAGTCGTCGCCAACGCGGCTGTTCATACGCTCCAGGAGCAGCGGCGCCACCAGCGCCCCATGAATATTGCCATCAGTGGAAAGGAGTTCGGCAAGTGGGCGATCCGGGTCGGCGATCAGTTTGCCATAGAGCGGATAGGCGTCATCGACGGCCTTGATCTCGACCAGCGACTGGTCAGATCCATCTGCCAGGCGTGCCATCGAGCGCAGATTGGTCGAGAGCTGGATATCGCCATAGCGGCTGAGGAAGGCGCGCTCCTGGTCCGTGGCTTCCCGGTTGTCGAGTTCGAAACGCATGTCGCCGGCCAGCAGCGTTCTACCCTCGGAAGAGATGGCATCCGTAATTGCGCCCGAGACGGAGTTGACGGCGGCGATGGCCGCGGTGCCGAGCGCAATGCAAGCGAGAAAGATGTAAAAGCCGCGCAAGCCGCCGCGCAATTCGCGCAACGCAATCCGCAGGGCAACAGAGAACCGGGTCGAGAAGGAGGTCATGCCGGCACCGAGATCGTCAACGGCTTGCTTTCATGTCTGCTGTCGCCGGCAATCTGGCCTGATGCAACCCGGATCTGCCGGGAGCAGCGGGCGGCGAGCGACGTGTCGTGGGTGACGAGCACCAGCGTCATGCCGCGTTCTTTCTGCTTGGCAAAGAGGAGGTCGGCGATCTGTCGACCGGTCTCGGTGTCGAGATTGCCTGTCGGTTCATCCGCAATCAGAACGGCGGGGGAGGGGGCAAGTGCGCGGGCAATTGCCACACGCTGCTGCTCGCCGCCCGATAACTGGCCGGGATAATGGTTCAGCCGCTCGCCAAGTCCGACAGCCTGCAGCTCGGTGCGGGCGATGTCAAAGGCATTTCGGACATTCGCAAGTTCCAGCGGCACCGCCACGTTTTCCAGCGCCGTCATATTGGCGATCAGATGGAAGGATTGAAAGACAATCCCGATATTCTTGCCGCGGAAATCGGCAAGCCGATCCTCGTTCAGCTCGTGGAGTGGCGTGCCGCGCAGAAAAATCTGTCCGGAATCGAGGCGCTCCAGCCCGGCAAGCACCATCAGAAGTGTCGACTTGCCCGAGCCCGAGGGGCCAACGATGCCGACGGCTTCACTCTCATCGATCGCAAGATCAATGCTTTTCAAGACGTGGACTGAGGCTGCGGCATTGCCCAGGGTGAGATCAGCGCTTTTCAGTTCGATGATGGTGTTTCTCACCCGTGGCCATCCTATATCTGTTGAAACCCGTCCGCTTCATCGGCGGTATCGCTGCAATCTAGGAAAGGCACCATGAGTTTTAAAGCTGCGTTGCTTCATTTCACCGTGATCCTGGCGGGGTTCTTTGCCTTTGCAGCCACCGCATCGGCGCAAAGCCTCACCCTCGTGGGTCTTGGTGATAGTTTGATGGCTGGCTATCAGTTGCCGCAGGAGGATGCCCTGCCGGCGCAGCTTGAGCGCGTTCTGAAAAGCAAGGGGCATGATGTTACGATCGTGAATGCCGGCGTGTCTGGCGATACCTCCTCGGGCGGCCTTTCGCGAGTGGACTGGTCGGTGCCCGATGGAACGAATGGCGTCATCCTGGAGCTTGGGGCCAACGATGCGCTTCGCGGCGTCTCGCCTGAAAAGACCGAGGAGAACCTCGATCGGATCATTACGCGCCTGAAGGAGCGTAACATTCCGGTCCTTCTCGTCGGTATGCTCGCACCGCCGAATATGGGCGGAGAGTATGCGCAGTCATTCAATGCAATTTATCCGCGGCTGGCGGAAAAACACGATCTCCCGCTTTACCCTTTCATCCTTGATGGCGTGATCACCGAGGCGGGACTTTTGCTGGAGGATGGCATGCATCCCAATACAAAGGGCCTTGCCCTGATCGCCGAGCGCATGCTGCCGATCACGGAGGAATGGCTAAAGAGGGTTGAGGATCACACGAAATAGGGACTTGCACAGCGCCGCATCGCGTGATTCGCTGTGAGCACCTGCAAAAGATTCGGGGAGCGCTCCATGCCGAGATTGTTCACTGCCCTCGAGATTCCCCGCAATGCAGCCATGAGCTTGTCTCTGCTGCGGGGAGGCCTGCCCGGCGCCCGCTGGATCGACGTCGAGAACTATCACATCACTTTGCGCTTCATCGGCGATGTGGATGGACGCACGGCAGATGAAATTGTCGATCGTCTCGACAGGGTTGATCGACCGGAATTCTCACTGAGTCTTCATGGGGTCGGCTCCTTCGGCTCCAAGAAACCCCATTCGATCTGGGCCGGCGTGACCCCGGCACCCGAGATGTTTGCCCTGCAGGCGGAGATCGAGCGGATCTGCCAGCGGATCGGCTTGCCGCCTGATCCCCGCAAATTCTCACCCCATGTTACGCTGGCCAGGCTCAAGGCGTCGCGTAACGATGAGGTCGGACGTTATCTGACGGGCCGGGGCGATTTCCAGACCTTGCCGTTTACGGTCACGCGCTTTGTCCTTCTCTCGTCGCGAGACTCCATTGGCGGTGGTCCCTATCTGACCGAGGAGGTCTTTCCGCTGCATGAGGCCGGAAGGCGATCTCAGTCCGCAGTTGCTGATTATCCGCGCTTCTAGAAAGCGCCCAGAAGGGTACCGCATTTTTAAAGCCCATAGGAGGTGCTTCGATGGCGACGCTCGGTCAGGATCAGGTGCGCTCTGAGCTCTCCAGTTTGCCTGGATGGCGTCTCAGTGCGGATGGACTGGCCATCGAGAAGCAGTTTGTCTTCAGGAATTTCCGTGCAGCTTTCGCTTTCATGACTGCCTCAGCGCTGGCTGCCGAGCGCATGGATCACCATCCGGAATGGAGCAATGTCTATCGCAAGGTGGATATCCGGCTGACGACGCACAGTGCCGGTGGCGTCACCGAGCTCGATCTGAAGCTCGCTGCCGCGATGGAAGAGGCAGCTGGCGGCTGACGGGCCATTGAAATCTCGGTTTCGTCATCACATATGCTTGATCTGAACTTGGGAAGGATCGACGGACATGGATGACGTGAAAATCGGTGAAATCTTGTTGCCCGGCGACGAGGAGACCCAGGAGAGGCGGGAGAAAAAGGTCCGCGACCGCTTCTGGCCGACCTTCCGCAAGGCCGCGCGTCAAATTCCGTTCTCGCGCGACGTGGTGGCCGCCTATTATTGCGCCGTCGACAGGGAAACCCCTTTGCGCGTGCGTGGTACCCTGCTTGCAGCGCTTGCCTATTTTGTCATGCCGATCGATGTCATACCGGATGTGTTGGCCGTTGTCGGCTTCACCGATGACATCGCAGTTCTGTCGACCGCGATTGCCATGATCAATCGGAACATCAAGGAGCGGCACTATGATGCCGCCGACGATGTGCTGGCAGATCAACCTGATCGTGTGTGATTGTCAGCGAATTGTGGATGGACGGGCAGTCGTAAAAGGCCGGCGAAGCCCAAATCTCGCCTAAATCATTGCTTCTACATCGGGCGTGTCCGGTGGACTGAAGATCTCACACCATGTAGGCCGCGATGTCAGGCCTCTCAACATCGCGACACCAAATCGGAACTCGTTCACGGTTTGGTAAGGTAAATAAAGTCAAACTGAAGACAGTTTTTGACGATGCGCGCCTGACCGAGGTTTGGCGCCGTATGCAAACAACCGGCAGGAAGACATGTTCGTAAGACGTAGCGTAACCGCATTGGCAATCATTCTGGCGAGCAGCGGACTCGCCAACGCACAATCTCCGACGCGCATCGAGCAGTTCAAGGCCTGGGGTGCCTATTCGTACAAGGCTGGAAATAGCACTGTATGCTACGTGCTTTCGGTCCCGACTGCGAAGGAGCCCGCTTCGGTCAATCACGGCGACATCTTCTTCGTCGTTTCGCAGCGTCCGGGCCAGAACATCTCATACGAGCCTCAGGCCATGATGGGCTATCCGATGAAGGGTGACTCAAAGGTCAAGGTGACGATTGATAGCAAGAGCTTCGTCATGTTCGTCAAGGAAAGCTCTGCCTGGGTCGAAAATGCTGCGGAGGAGCCGGCACTGGTGGCTGCCATGAAGGGCGGCACCAACATGACCGTGGAAGCGACCTCGGCACGTGGAACGGCGACAAACTACACTTATTCGCTCTCCGGCATATCGGCGGCGCTTCAGAAGATCCAGAACTGCAAATAATCGATGCTGGGTTTCCAATTGTGCGAGGGCCGGTCTATCCGGCCCTCGTTGCGTTTTACCATTCCGTCTGTTGGCGGGGTGACGAATTGCAAAAAAGCTGCTAATTGCGCCCGAACATGGGAAATTCAGCTGTTGGCAATATCCCAAACCGAATTCACACAGTGCCAGGTTTGAGCCGCTCCGGGAGAGCAGGCTGATAGCTGTGGCATCGAGGTCTTGCACATGACTGTCACCGTGACTCTTCCTGAGCGAAATTCTGCGACGGCCTCCGCACGTCCCGTCGCGTTTGCCGAGAAGCCAAGCCTGATCGGCCTCGATCGCGAAGCGATGGGCCAGGCGCTGCGCGAGAAGGGCGTGCCGGAGAAGCAGATCAAGATGCGGGTCTCGCAGATCTGGAACTGGCTCTATGTGCGTGGTGTGTCGGATTTCGACCATATGACGAATGTTGCAAAGGACATGCGCGAGTTGCTCAAGCAGCATTTCACCATCGCCCGACCTGAGATCGTCGAGGAGCAGGTGTCGAACGACGGAACGCGCAAGTGGCTTCTGCGCTTCCCGCCGCGCGGTGCGGGCCGCCCGGTCGAAGTTGAGAGCGTCTATATCCCGGAGGAGGGGCGCGGTACGCTCTGCATATCGAGCCAGGTAGGCTGCACGCTGACCTGCTCCTTCTGTCATACGGGCACGCAGAAGCTCGTGCGCAATCTGACGGCGGAAGAGATTCTCGCCCAGCTTCTGCTGGCCCGAGACAGGCTCGGCGATTTTCCCGATCGCGATACCTCTGTCGGTGCGATGGTTCCCTCCAGCGATCGCAAGGTCACGAACATCGTGATGATGGGCATGGGCGAACCACTCTACAATTTCGAAGAGGTCAAGAAAGCGCTGCTGATTGCCTCCGATGGCGACGGGCTGTCATTGTCGAAGCGCCGGATTACGCTCTCCACGTCTGGCGTCGTGCCGGAAATCTACCGGACGGGGGAAGAGATCGGCGTGATGCTTGCCATTTCGCTGCATGCCGTGCGCGACGATCTGCGCGACATTCTCGTGCCGATCAACAAGAAGTATCCGCTGGCGGAGCTGATCGAAGCCTGTCGCAACTATCCGGGTCTGTCGAATGCCCGGCGCATCACGTTCGAATATGTGATGCTGAAGGACATCAACGACAGTCTGGAGGATGCCAAGCGTCTGGTGCAGCTGCTCAAGGGCGTGCCGGCGAAGATCAACCTCATCCCGTTCAACCCTTGGCCGGGCACCAACTACCAGTGCTCCGACTGGGCGCAGATCGAGAAATTTGCCGATTTCATCAACGCAGCCGGCTTTGCCTCGCCGATCAGAACGCCTCGTGGACGTGATATCCTCGCGGCTTGCGGCCAGCTGAAATCGGAATCCGAGCGCATGCGCAAGACGGAGCGTCTGGCATTTGAGGCGATGATGATCGCCGGTCACGGTGAGGATGACGATTGAGCGCAGGGCAGCTGCCCTCGCGCCCCTTGGTCATCTTGACTGCGTCATGAGGATTTTTGCGGCGAAGATCGAGAAGACCCCGGCGAAAGTGTAGTCGATGCCGCGCAAGACCTTGCGGTTTGTCTGCAGCCAGTGCGACATGAAATCCGCGCCATAGACGATGCCGATGCCGAGCGGCATCGACAAGACGATCGACCACAGGCCGAGAAAGATCAGCTTGCCCGTGACATCAGGATCGGAAGCGGTCACGAACTGCGGCAAGAAGGTCATGAAGAAGATGATGACCTTGGGGTTGAGCAGATTGACCCAAAGTCCGTTCAAAAAAGCGCCCCGTCTGGAGGCTACGGCTTCGCCCTCCGCCTTGACGACGAAATTCGAGCCGTGGCGGATGGCCTGCAGCGCCAGCCACAGCAGATAGGCGGCTCCCCCCGTCTTCAGAATGAGGAAGGCCGTCGGCGAGGCCACGATCAGGGCCGATACACCGAAGGCCACCAGCATCGTATGGACCGCAATCCCGAAGCTCGTTCCCGCCAGCGTCATGAGGCCGATCGTCCGGCCGTCGCGCAGCGATCGGCTGATCCATAAGGTCATGTCGGGTCCAGGCGTGATCGCGAGGATCAGCATCGCAAGGCTGAACGCCAGGAAAACAGGCAGGCTGGGCAGAAAATCCATAAGGGCCACCGCAAAAAGAAGCGCCCGCGAACTGCGGGCGTTTCAACATTAGCGGTCTTTGATGAGCTTGCCAATCACTCCGTCGGGACGGAAAGGTAGGCCTTGAACGCGTCAGCATAGTCAGGATGCCAGCGCGACAGCGGTGGTCTGTTTTCGACGATGTCGCCCGCTGCCCAGGCGATTCGCTTCTCGTCGAGCGCGCGCGGCACTTCATTGTCGGGGCACAAGATGTAGAAATCACCGCGTTCCAGGCTGTCCAGCATGAACTCGACGGTTTCCTCCGGCGTCCAGGCACCATCAGGCTTTTCCGTCCTGTCGTTTGCGGTCAGTCCGGTAAAGACGAAGCCCGGTATCAGCAGGTGGGCGCTGATATTGCAGTCCGGCATGTTGCGCAGTTCGTGCTGCAGTGCCTCGGTGAAGGCTTTGACGCCGGACTTGGAGACATTGTACGCAGGATCGCCGGGCGGCGTCGTAATGCCCTGCTTGGATCCGGTATTGATGATGAGGCCGGGGTCCTTGTGGGCAACCATGCCGGGGCCGAAGATGCGGCTTCCGTTGACCACGGCCATCAGGTTGACGGCGAGCACGTTTTCCCAGTTGGCCTGAGGGCCGAAAAGGGCGCTGCCTGGCTGGATGCCAGCATTGTTCATCAATACATGTACGCGTCCGAAGCGCTGGATGACGGCGCGCTCAAGAGCCTCGAGCTCGTCTAGTTTGGACACATCGGTCGCAATCGCAACGACATCGGCCTCCCCACCCGGTGCAAGTGCGGTGACTTCTGTTGCCGCGCTCGCCAGCCGGTCTCCCTCGAGATCGACGAGCACCACGCTCAGACCCACACCGGCGAATGTCTTGGCCGCCGCCAGACCGATGCCGGATGCGGCTCCGGTGATGACGGCGACATGCCCCCTCGAGAGCGCAGGATGTTGGATCGTCATGAATTGACTCCTTCTAAACCGGTGGTGTGTGGCTGTCGGCGATATGGTATCTTGCCTACACATCGTCAACGTGACGGCGCGTCCATGACGACGGGACCCCGGACTGACTCAAAGCCTGTGCAGACCAGAGGCTCGCCAGACGTCAGCCGATAATCGATCATGGCAAGTCCTCGGCTGCCCTTGCACGCAAGCGGAATCTGGCTAAAAGTGCCGCCATTCTTGATCCAGGCGGGGTTTGAGCCTCGCTCCCTCCAGACGGAACATCGATATGGCACTCCCAAAAGACGTGAAGAAAGTCGTCCTCGCCTATTCCGGCGGTCTCGACACTTCGATCATCCTGAAATGGCTTCAGACCGAACTCAACGCTGAAGTCGTCACCTTCACCGCCGACCTTGGTCAGGGCGAAGAGCTCGAGCCGGCTCGCAAGAAGGCGGAGATGCTCGGCATCAAGGAGATCTTCATCGAAGACGTGCGCGAAGAGTTCGTCCGTGATTTCGTCTTCCCGATGTTCCGTGCCAACGCCGTCTACGAAGGCGTCTATCTGCTCGGCACCTCCATCGCTCGTCCGCTGATATCCAAGCACCTGATCGAGATCGCCAAGAAGACTGGCGCCGATGCGATTGCCCATGGTGCAACCGGCAAGGGCAACGACCAGGTTCGTTTCGAACTTTCTGCCTACGCGCTGAATCCCGACATCAAGATCATCGCGCCGTGGCGCGACTGGGCCTTCAAGAGCCGTACGGATCTTCTCAATTTCGCTGAACAGCACCAGATCCCGGTTGCCAAGGACAAGAAGGGTGAAGCGCCGTTCTCCGTCGACGCCAACCTGCTGCACTCCTCTTCCGAGGGCAAGGTTCTCGAAGACCCCTCCGTCGAGGCGCCCGAATACGTGCACATGCGCACCATTTCGCCGGAAGCGGCTCCCGACAAGGCAACCATCATCAAGGTTGGCTTCGAAAAGGGTGACGCTGTCTCTATCAATGGCGTGCGCATGAGCCCGGCGACACTGCTGGCCGAGCTCAACAACTACGGTCGCGACAACGGCATCGGTCGCCTCGATCTCGTCGAAAACCGCTTCGTCGGCATGAAGTCGCGCGGCGTTTACGAGACACCCGGCGGCACCATTCTTCTGTCCGCTCACCGGGCCATCGAATCGATCACGCTTGACCGTGGTGCCGCGCACCTGAAGGACGAGCTGATGCCGCGTTATGCAGAGCTCATCTACTACGGCTTCTGGTTCTCGCCGGAGCGCGAGATGTTGCAGGCCCTCATCGATAAGAGCCAGGAGCATGTCGAGGGCGAAGTGACGCTCAAGCTCTACAAGGGCAATGTCATGGTCATCGGCCGGGAATCGGCGAAGTCGCTGTATTCCGATACGCTCGTCACCTTTGAAGACGACCAGGGCGCCTACGACCAGAAGGACGCAGCCGGCTTCATCAAGCTCAACGCGCTGCGCCTGCGCACACTCGCCAAGCGTAATCGCGACTAAGCCGCGGGTTTCAATCCATAGAGTTCGAAGCCGCCTGTCCGATTGGAGAGGCGGCTTTTTTCATGTCGCTCTGTTGAGACGGGAAAGCCAGAGGAAGCCTGCGAGAGCGCTGAGCTCCATGAAGGGAATGATGATCCCGAAGGCGGTTAAGGGATTGCCGATGAGTGCTGCTGCCACACCTGCGAGAAACCCAGCGGACATCTGGAGGAAGCCGGTCATGGCCGATGCGGACCCGGCGATGTGACCGAAGGGCGCCATGCTCATTGTCACGACATGCGGGCTCAGAAAGGCGAGGCCGAAGGTGCAAATCGCAACCGGTGTCATGATGGACAGGAAACACGGGGTCACAAGTGCGACTGACATCGCCATGCTGATGGCACCGAAGCCGCAGAGGGTGATGCCGATCCGTGCGGCCCTTGGCCCCGACACGCGTCGCGATACGACCTTAAGAACCAGGGAGCCACCGAGATAGGCCCCGGACTGCATCAGCATGCCCATACCGAACTGGGTTGGTGTCAATCCGATTTCATTGACGAGGATGAAGGGCAACATCGTTGACTGCGCATAGAGCGCGCCGATCGTGCCGCTCAACACCAAGGAGGAGGCGAGGAAAATCGGGGTGCGGAGCACGGTGCCGTAATTTGCCGCCAATTGCACTGGACGCAGCTTGGCCAGGTCAGGCGTGGTGGTTTCCCGAAGGAAGACAATCACGCAGCCGATGCTCAGCAGACCGAAGCCGACCAGGAGGAGGAATACCGCGTTCCAGCCGAATGCGCCAAGCGTCAGGCCGCCCAAAGTCGGCCCCATGGCCGGGCCGATCGCCAGGAAAATGCCTATGGTGTTCAGGATACGTGCGGCATTTGGGCCCGTATAGAGGTCGCGCACGATCGCTCTGCCGACCACCACGCCGATTGAGGCGCCTATCCCCTGGATGAGGCGCGACACCAGGATGAGGTCAACGGAGCTGGCAAATGTCGCCAGAACCGAGCCGAATACGTAGATTCCGAGAAAAAGCAGCGTTGCCTTCTTGCGTCCCAGTGCGTCGGCGAGAGGACCTGCAATCAGCTGTGCCACGGCGAAGCCTGCAAAATAGAAGGAGAGCGTAAGCTTGATCGCCGCTTCGGTCGTGTCGAAGGCTCGCACCAGTTCCGGCATGGCTGGCGTGTAGAGCGACATGGAGATGGGGCCAAGAGTGGTCAGCAGCGCCCCGAGAAAGGTGGTGCGCCGTTCGCTCATCATTGCGGCAGTCATGCGGACTCGATTCTGGTCAAAACAAAATCGGCGCCTCACAGCCGGAGGCGCCTCAAGCAAGATCTAGGACGGATCAGGGCCGAGGGCGAGTATTAAATCTTGCCCTGCCGATCCTTCATCATGCGGTTCGGCCGAAGAAATCGAGAACCTTCGAGTAGGATTCGGCCATGTCCATATCGCCGATCATCTCGGCCAGCGATTGTTGCGTGCGGAAATACTCAGCGTAGTCGAAATTCGTGTCTTCGGTGAGGTCAGAAAGATCCGTCACGTTGCCGTTCCGATCGACGGCCTGCATCGGCAGTTCCGTTGCCAGTTCTCGATAGGTTTGCTCGTCGATTTCGTCACGATGGTAGCTTTCGGCCGCAATCTCGCGCAACCGTCGCGGTGTCATCGAGGCGAAAACCGAAAGTGCTTCCTCGAAAACGGTGTTGGTCTCGGCGGCCTCCTTCAACGGATCGAAGGTACCAAGTCGCGCGTCTGATGTCTGGCGCGTGTCGTTCAGCTTCAACGAGCCGCCGACTGGACGAATTGGAAAGATTTCCATGGTTTGACCATCCTCATCATGGGATGATTCGGTTTAGCGTCACATTCGAAAAATCGTCAATCAATTTGCCCTAATTTTCCGTTCAATTATATGTTTGTGCACCGTTTCTTGAATGGTTGTCTTTGTCTGTCCTTCCTTCCATATCAGGTAAGGTTTTTCTCTTCGGCATTAGGCCCAGGCCCCAGGAGTTTTCATGAGCGATAAAGCTGTCTCCAATCGCGCAGTCTTTGAGTGGTCGGGTCCGCACGGGCTGCCTGACTTTACGAAGGTTGCCGACGAGGATTTCGCGCCTGCATTCGAGTTTGCGCTGCGAGAGCATAAGGTGGAAATCGACGCGATTGCGGGCCAGCAGGATGAACCGTCCTTCGCCAATACGATCGTAGCGCTGGAAATCGCGGGCGATGCGCTGTCCCGCGTCTCGGCGCTGTTCTGGAACAAGGCGGGTGCGCATACCAATCCTGTGATCCAGGCGCTGGAGCGCGACATTGCGCCCAAGATGTCCCGTCACTATTCGATGATCAGCATGAATGCCGCGCTGTTTTCCCGCGTCGATGCGCTGTGGAGCCGTCGCGATGCCCTTGGCCTTGATGGCGAACAGGTGCGCGTGCTGGAGCGTCACTGGAAGGGCTTCGTGCGTTCGGGCGCAAAGCTGCCCAAGCCTGAGCAGGAGCGCCTTGCCGAAATCAACGAGCGGCTTGCAAGTCTCGGTGCGCGTTTCGGGCAGAATGTGTTGAGCGACGAGACATCCTGGGTCTTGCCCTTGTCGGGAGAAGCAGATCTTGCCGGTATTCCGCAATTTCTGCGCGATGCCATGGCTTCTGCCGCCCATGCTCATGGCGGTGGACATACCCATATCGTCACGCTGTCCCGATCCATCATCGAGCCGTTCCTGACCTTTTCCGAGCGCCGGGATCTGCGGGAGCAGGCCTTCAAGGCCTGGACATCCCGTGGCATGAATGGCGGTGAGACGGACAATCGCGAGATCGTCAAGGAAACGCTTGCCTTGCGCGCCGAGAAGGCCGCGCTTCTCGGCTATGCGAACTTCGCTGCCTACAAGCTCGACAACACCATGGCGAAAACACCGGATGCCGTGAATGGCCTGTTGATGCAGGTCTGGGAAAAGGCGGTGCGCCAGGCTGAGGCGGAAGAACGCGACCTTGCGGAGCTCATCGCCGAAGATGGGCGCAATCACGAGGTCGCCCCCTGGGACTGGCGCCATTATGCCGAGAAGCTGCGAGCGCGGAGGTTCAATTTTTCCGAGGCCGAGCTCAAGCCCTATCTGCAGCTGGAAAAGATCATTGAAGCCTGTTTCGATGTGGCAAACCGGATCTTCGGCATTCATGCCGTGCCGATGAAGGACGTGACAGGTTATCATCCTGACGTCCGGGTCTTCGAAATCCGTGACCGCGACGACAAGCTCGTGGCGCTGTTCCTCGGCGATTACTTTGCGCGCCCTTCAAAGCGCTCCGGCGCCTGGATGAGCTCGTTCCAGTCGCAGCATCGTCTGACGCTGAAAAACGGGCAGCACGGTGAGATCCCGATCATCTACAATGTGTGCAACTTCGCCAAGCCGGAGGCCGGTCAGCCCGCGCTCTTGTCGCTCGACGATGCGCGCACTCTCTTCCATGAGTTTGGCCATGCGGCACATGGGATGTTGTCCAACGTGACCTACCCCTCGGTCTCGGGCACCGGCGTTTCGCGTGACTTCGTCGAGCTGCCGTCCCAGCTCTATGAACACTGGCTGACTGTGCCGGAAATCCTGCAAACCTATGCCGTGCATTACGAGACCGGAGCCGCCATGCCTCAGGCGCTGCTCGACAAGGTTCTTGCCGCACGCACTTTCAATGCCGGGTTCAATACCGTGGAGTTCACATCGTCCGCGCTGGTCGATATGGCGTTTCACACGCAGGCTGCGATCGAGGATCCGATGGCAGTTCAAGCCGATGTCCTCTCCAAGATCGGTATGCCATCCTCCCTGGTCATGCGCCATGCGACGCCGCACTTCCAGCATGTCTTCTCCGGCGACGGTTACTCTGCAGGCTATTATTCCTACATGTGGTCGGAAGTGCTGGATGCCGACGCCTTTGCTGCTTTCGAGGAAGCGGGCAATGCATTCGATGCCGAAACTGCGCGCAAGCTGAAGGAAAACATCTACTCTGTCGGCGGCGCGGTCGATCCGGAGGAGGCCTACAAGGCATTCCGTGGCAAGATGCCAAGCCCCGACGCCATGCTGAAGAAGAAGGGGCTTGCCGCTTAAACTGCTTCCCGCAGAGTTTTGGCCAGCGCCGGCGGTAACCATCGCCGGCGCGTTTCAGCGTTTCCCCCTTTCGCAAATGCAAAAAACAGGGTAAGAGCGCGCCAAAGTAAATCGGCGCCTCTCTCCCGTATTGCGCCCCAGCTATCAGAGATCACAAACATGAAAATGCGCAACATCGCGATTATCGCGCACGTCGACCATGGAAAAACGACCCTTGTCGACGAGCTTCTGAAGCAGTCGGGCTCTTTCCGTGAGAACCAGCGCACCGCCGAGCGCATGATGGACTCGAATGACCTGGAAAAGGAACGTGGCATCACGATCCTGGCCAAGGCGACCTCCATCGAGTGGAAGGGTCACCGCATCAACATCGTCGACACGCCCGGCCACGCCGACTTCGGCGGCGAAGTCGAGCGTATCCTCTCGATGGTGGACGGCGCGATCGTTCTCGTTGACTCGTCCGAAGGCCCGATGCCGCAGACGAAGTTCGTTGTCGGCAAGGCGCTGAAGGTCGGCCTTCGCCCGATCGTTGCGATCAACAAGATCGACCGTCCGGACGGCCGCCACGAAGAAGTCATCAACGAAGTTTTCGACCTCTTCGCCAATCTCGACGCCACCGACGAGCAGCTCGACTTCCCGATCCTCTACGGTTCTGGTCGCGACGGCTGGATGAACGTCAACCCGGAAGGTCCGAAGGACGAAGGCCTGGCGCCGCTGCTCGACCTCGTTCTGAAGCACGTGCCGGAGCCGAAGGTCGAGGAAGGCCCGTTCCGCATGATCGGCACGCTTCTCGAAGCCAATCCCTTCCTCGGTCGTATCATCACCGGCCGCATCGCGTCCGGCTCGATCAAGCCGAACCAGGCCGTCAAGGTTCTGTCTCAGGACGGCAAGACGGTTGAAACCGGCCGTATCTCGAAGATCCTCGCTTTCCGCGGCATCGAGCGTCAGCCGATCGAAGAAGCCCATGCGGGTGACATCGTCGCCATCGCCGGCCTGTCCAAGGGTACGGTCGCCGACACGTTCTGCGATCCTTCGGTTACCGAAGCCATGACGGCGCAGCCGATCGACCCGCCGACGGTCACCATGTCCTTCATCGTCAACGACAGCCCGCTTGCCGGCACCGAAGGTGACAAGGTCACCTCGCGCGTCATCCGCGACCGTCTGTTCAAGGAAGCTGAAGGCAACGTCGCTCTGAAGATCGAAGAAGCCGAAGGCAAGGATTCGTTCTACGTGTCCGGCCGTGGCGAACTTCAGCTCGCCGTTCTGATCGAGACCATGCGCCGCGAAGGCTTCGAGCTTGCCGTTTCGCGTCCGCGCGTCGTCATGCACAAGGATGAAGCGACAGGCCAGACATTGGAGCCGATCGAGGAAGTCGTCATCGACGTCGATGAAGAGCATTCCGGTGTCGTCGTCCAGAAGATGTCCGAGCGCAAGGCGGAGATGACCGAGCTGCGTCCTTCGGGCGGCAGCCGCGTTCGTCTGAAGTTCCTTGCTCCGACCCGCGGCCTGATCGGCTACCAGTCGGAACTTCTGACCGATACCCGCGGCACGGCGATCATGAACCGCCTGTTCCACGACTACCAGCCCTACAAGGGTGCGATCACCGGTCGCGTCAACGGCGTTCTCCTGTCCAACCAGTCGGGTGAAGCTGTTGCCTACGCCATGTTCAACCTGGAAGACCGCGGCCCGATGATCATCGAGCCGGGCGACAAGGTCTACATGGGCATGATCATTGGCATCCACACGCGCGACAACGACCTCGAAGTCAACGTGCTCAAGGGCAAGCAGCTGACCAACATTCGTTCGGCCGGCAAGGACGAAGCCGTCAAGCTGACCCCGCCGATCCGCATGACGCTTGACCGCGCGCTCTCCTGGATCCAGGACGACGAACTGATGGAAGTCACGCCGAAGTCTATCCGCCTGCGCAAGATGTTCCTCGACGCGAACGACCGCAAGCGCATGGAAAAGTCCAAGGCAGCGATCTGATCTTCTTCCATCTTGTCTGATTTGACATTCAAACCCCGGTCCCTGTGGCCGGGGTTTTTGTCTGTGCATGGGTGATGACGCGCGCTTGCGGCATCCCTTAAAAAAGCGTTAAGTTCGCCGCGGGTCCGGTTAAAGGGCCAGTGTCATTGGCATCTGCCAGGGGTGAAACGACGTTATGAAGACGCTGTCGATCGATATGCGGCTGGCAGAGCCGTCGGACGCTCCAGAGATTGCAGAGGCGCATCGTGCCGCATGGAGCCACGCCTATGCCGGCATCATTCCGCATCGCGCCCTGACCCGCATGATCGAGCGACGCGGTGAAAACTGGTGGCGCAAGGCAACGCGCGGCCCGGCCAGTATCCTCGTCGTTGAAGTCGCCGGTAAGGTCGCCGGCTACGCCTCTTGTGGCATCAACCGTGCCAGAGCCCTGCCGCATGAAGGCGAGATCTACGAGCTTTACGTGAGGCCCGAATACCAGGGCGTCGGTCTCGGGCACCAGCTGTTTACCGAAGCGCGCCACCTTCTCAAGCAACTTGGCTGCGAGGGACTGGTTGTCTGGTGCCTGGAAGACAGCGAAATCGCTGCGAACTTCTTCCGGTCGAATGGCGGCGTGGATGCGGTCGAGGGGGTCGAAGACTTCGATGACGTCAATCTGAAAAAGCTGGGCTTTGTCTGGAACTGACAAAGTCCACCGGTTTCCGCCGCAAAGGTGAGAGGAACCACGCCCAAAGCCGTGTTGCATTGCTGCATAATACGCATTAGGTAGCGCAGGAATTCAACACTCTACGGGGTCTAAAATATGCGCATCGACGCCATCGCCATCGGGAAGAACCCGCCGGAAGACATCAATGTCATCGTTGAAGTTCCGGTCGGCGGCCATCCTATCAAGTACGAAATGGACAAGGACGCCGGCACGCTTGTGGTCGACCGATTCCTTTACACCCCGATGACCTATCCGGGCAATTACGGTTTCGTGCCGCATACCCTGTGCAAGGATGGTGATCCGCTCGACGTTCTCATCTGCAACACCCGCCCGCTCGTTCCGGGTTGCGTCATCAACGTACGCCCGATCGGCGTGATGATGATGGAAGACGACGGTGGCATGGACGAGAAGATCCTCGCCGTTCCCGTACCGAAGCTGACGCGCCGCTACGACAAGATTGCCAACTACACCGACCTGCCGGAAATCACGTTGAAGCAGATCCAGCACTTCTTCGAGCACTACAAGGATCTGGAGCCGGGCAAGTGGGTCAAGATCGGCGACTGGCAGGATGTCGATGTTGCCAAGCAGATTATCCTGGAATCGATCGAGCGCGCCAAGATCGAAAAGTAAGTCTCAGATCGACATCAGACTATCAAGACGTTTTGCCAAATCCTCCGGGTCGCCATCGATCCGGAGGATTTTTTGTCGGGCAGTATCACCCGATGCGAGTGTTATCGCCGATTTCGGACATTTCAGGCTTTTGCCCAGGAGGGCGATCAGCGCCTTGTTGGCTTTTCCCTTTTCGGGAACTGCGCTGACGCGTGCCCGCAGATGGGCATGGCCGTCTGCGGTGACTTCGACACTCTCAAGAATATCGCGCCCGCCATTCGGGGTGAGCCTGATGGTGAGCAGCACATGATCACTGAAGCAACGATAGGGACGGGTCACAGCACCAGCGGCGCAAGGCTGGTCCAAAGCAGCGAGCGCAGGAAGAAGATGATCAGCAGCACGACAATCGGCGAAATGTCGATACCACCAAGGTCGGGCATGAAGCGGCGGATCGGGCGCAGCACCGGTTCTGTCACATTGTAGAAGAACTGGCCCAGCATGGCGACGAACCGGTTGCCAGAGTTTATGACGTTGAATGCATACAGCCAGGAGAAGATCGCGCTTCCGATTAGAATCCAGGTGAAGATGCTCAGGGCAAGGTCAATCGTTTGCAGCAGTGCGTACATGCATGTCTCCATTTCGCGGTTGACAGAGATGTAGACATTGGCGACTTAACGGACAAGTGGAAGGGGACCACGCATTCCGATTCATGTTTAACGGCGCTCCGTCCCGCAGCCCAAGGTATTTCCAATGCATGTTTCTTCGGTCGATGACCGGTTTGCTGCCTTCCGCCATACCTCGTACACCCGCTTCTTCTTCGCCCGCTTTCTGGGTGCGTTCGCCACGCAGATCCTCAGCGTCTCCGTGGGCTGGCAGATGTATGACCAGACGGGCAATGTGTTTTATCTCGGCCTCATAGGCCTGGTGCAGTTCCTGCCGTCGCTGCTTCTGATCCTAGTGACCGGCTCTGTTGCCGATCGATATAATCGTCGCGCGATCGTGTCTGTCTGCATGATTGTCAGTTCGGTTTGTGCCGCAGCGCTCCTTGGCCTGACGGTTGCCGATGCCTTCGAGCCGACCATCGTCTTTGCCATTCTGGTGATCTTCGGCATCGAGCGCGCCTTCGCAGCGCCCGCAGTGCAGTCTCTCGCCCCCAATCTGGTGCCGCTCAAGGATCTCTCCAATGCGGTCGCCTGGAATTCCTCCTCCTGGCAGACGGCCTCGATTGTCGGTCCTGTCGCCGGAGGTCTTCTTTATGGTGCGAGCCCTATCGTCGCCTATTCCGTATCCTTCGGCTTCTTCACGGCCGCTGCTATCCTCGTCTTTCTGGTCAAGCGGCCGCCCCAGCGGACCTCGGAAAAGGCGGTTACCGTCGATACGCTGTTCGCCGGGTTCCGCTTCATTTTCGGCGAGAAGGTGGTGCTCGGAGCGATCTCGCTCGATCTGTTCGCCGTGTTGCTGGGAGGGGCTGTTGCGCTGATGCCGGTCTTCGCGCGTGACATCCTCGATCTCGGCCCCTGGGGACTTGGCCTCTTGCGAGCCGCACCCGGTATCGGCGCAATCATCGTTGCGATCGGGCTTGCCAGTTTTCCCATCCGGCACAATGCCGGGATGTTCATGTTCATTGGGGTGGCGCTTTTCGGGGCAGGCACCATCGTCTTCGGGCTTTCGGATGTCGCTTGGCTTTCCATCGTCGCGCTGATGCTGATGGGGGCGGCGGACATGGCGTCTGTCTATGTCCGCGAGACCCTGATTGCGCTTTGGACGCCGGATGAGGTGCGCGGCCGTGTGAATGCCGTGAACATGGTGTTTGTCGGCGCATCCAACGAACTCGGCGAATTCCGTGCCGGCACCATGGCGCATTTCATCGGTCCGGTTCCAGCGGTTGTTATCGGTGGTTTCGGGACGCTCGCGGTTGCCATCGCCTGGGCGCTCGGTTTCCCGCAATTGCGCAAGATCGACAATCTCGAAGCGCCGGAGCGTCAGGAACCGCGCTGATCTCTTAAGAAGACGAGATCGAGAAACTCCCATAGCCAGGTCCGCAGCGGCGCATCGAAAATCATGCGCCCTTCCAGGTGTTCGCGGCCCTGCTGCGCATTCGGGAGGATAAAGCGGTGTGCGCCATGCACCACCCAGCGATGCATCATGGCACGGGTGAGTTCGGCGTGAAACTGTACGCCCCAGGCATTCTCGCCATAGCGAAAGGCCTGGTTCGGATAGACGTCGCCGGTAGCCAGGAGTTTGGCGCCATGCGGCAGCGAAAAGCCCTCGCGATGGAAATGGTAGACCATCTGAGGCCACTGCATCAGAAGCCGGCCGTGCTCGGTCGGGCGAATGGGATACCAGCCGATTTCGGTGCGTTGCTCCCGGTCCGCCTCCACCTTTCCACCAAGATGGTTGACGAGCATCTGCGCACCAAGGCAGATCCCGAGATAGGGTTTGTTTTCTCTGAGCGGGATGCTGAGCCAGTCGATCTCGCGCTTGATGAAATCGTCCGGATCATTCGCGCTCATCGGGCCGCCGAAAACCACCGCGCCAACATGGTCGCTCAGGGTCCTGGGAAGCGGATCTCCGAGTACAGGGCGACGGATGTCGAGGTGAAACCCTTTTTCCTCGAGCATCTGACCGACGCGTCCCGCGCTCGATCGTTCCTGATGCAGAACGACAAGTATGGACCTTGGTGTTGCGGCTTTCTCAATCATCCTGCGTCGCGTCGAGTCCGGCCCGATATGCAGCCTCTTGCCTGAGGTGTATGCTTTCGCGTTGCGAGATACCCAGCAGCTCAGCGACACGCCAGATCGCATGATCCTCCATCTCGCTGCGATCTCCATCCGCATAGACGATGTCCCAGAGGATCCCAACGAGATTCAGGCGCTGGTCTACATCGAGTTGGCGTTTTAGCGCGGTCGTGAAGCGATAATAGTCGACCGCGTCGCTTTCCGCTGCCTGCGCCGCGACCATCAGTTTTTGAAGAGCCGCTCCATCCAGACCATATTTCTCCTTCAGGATCTCTTCGAGCTTGCGGCGTTCGCGGTCACGAACCACGCCATCCGCCTCCATGATCTGAAAACAAAGCGCTGCCACCGTGATGCGCGGATCGTCTGGCGCAAGAGCTGCACTTTCGCTTTGCTGTGCCAGTCCCTGGAAGAATGCTTGCAGTCGCTCGAACATGGCCACCTGTCAGAAAAGTTTCAGTCGTGTCTTCGGTTCCAGATCCTGAAGGTTCGGATCCTTGACGCCCGGGTCGTCCGGAGGGCGGCCGAAGAAGGGTTCGACAATCTTGTCGTCAGTCGTCGTCGCAGGCGCAGGCGAGGATGGCGCTGCAGCTGTCAGTGCGGCAGGTGTGATGTCGACCGATGGCTTTGCCCGCGCAGGTGCGCTCGGTTCAACGGTGCTGGTTCCATTCAAAGCCTCTGCCGGCTGGTGCAGCTCGGCTGGGCGGGTGGTGCCCGAGGTCGCAACGGGCGTTAGAGAAGGCGTTACGGGAGGCAATGCTGCAACGGCGGTTTCGCCGGGCGATGCAGCTCCCTCCTCGACGGGACCTTCCAATTGACCAAAAGGCATTTTCCACTCGAAGGCATCGATCTTGCCGCTGACAGGGGAAATCGGCATCCACTTGTCCGAAACCTGGCCGTCTGCGATCCAGCACTCGTCGCGTGGTGCCTTCAACGCATGTGCCATCCAGTGGCGGACACGGCCCTGATCTCCTGTATCGGCTTCCTCGATATCGGCCAGCAGCAGGTAGACCCGCTCGCGCGATGCCATTCGGGCTGCGGCCTCTGCCTTCTGGCGTGCCTTGGAGAATTCTCCGGCATCGAGTGCAGCTTCTGCCACCGACAGCAGCGAGTAATAGTTGTTGGGCTTCAGAGCTTCCAGCTTGTCGGCCTTTTTCAACCGATCGACTGCGCTGTCACCGGATCTGAGACGCATGTAGAGCTGCGCGACTTCCGGATGGGGCTGTTGGCGCCAGGCTTGCTCCAGGATATGGGCTGCCTTTCGCAGATTGTCTTCGCGCTGATAGGCTCGCGCCGCGACGATCGAGGCCGGCACCAGATCCTTGGCCAGCTTGATGGCTTTCATCGCCGTGTCCCGCGCACCAGAAGGGTCGGCTTCCAGCTGGCTTTCGGCCTTGGCCGTCAAAAGCACCGCCTTCAGCCGGTCCGCCTCGTGACGGTCGAGCACATTGGCGATGCGTTGCTGGTCCAGCAAGCGAACTGCGTCATCGAAGTGGCCAGCGCGAGAGCGGTGCTCAAGCGTCGCCTTCGCAGCCCAGGGCAGATAAGGAGCGTGTTCTGCTGCGGTCTCGGCGTATTGGCGGGCCGCTTCGTGGGCCCCGAGCCGGGTCGCCTCGACATACAGGCCCCGAAGTCCCAGTTCGCGCGTTTCGGGATCATCTGCCATCCGCTGAAACAGTTGCCTGGCTTCGTCATGGCGGCCTTCGATCAGCGCTGCCTGCGCGTCGAGGACCATGATCAATGGCTCCTGATCGGCGCGGATCAGGCTGCGCGCGCGCGAACTCATGCGCCGTGCCAGAACCGCATTGCCGGCACCGGCCGCAATCAGGCCTGTCGACAGCGCCTGGTATCCGCGGTCACGCTTGCGAGCGCGAAAATACCGCTTCATCGCATGAGGTGAGGTCCAGAGGCTACGCAAAAGCCACCAGGCCACCATGGTGACGACAATCAAGGCGACCAGCGCCGTAATCGCAACGATCAGATCTGTCTGATAACGTTGGCCTTGCCATTCCAGCCACAAATCGCCGGGTCGATCCGCGATCCAGGAAAAGCCATAACCGACGGCCAGTACCAGGAGAAAGAAAAAGAGAAGCTTAACTACCGTCTGCATGGATCAGCCCTCTCTTCCGGCAACGGTCTGGGCAAGCGCCTGGCTGACGGCCTCTTCAGCCTTGATACGGGCATCGAGCTTCTCTGCAAACGCCTGTGATGCGGTCTTCCCGGCCTCCGGCAGCGCCTGCCACTCCAGGTGGGCGCCCTTCACATCGCCATTTTTGAGCTTGTCCTCGATGCGTGCAACAAGCGCTTCCGGTGTATCGCCCTCGACATTGCCGATCGGCCGAACCTTGACCAGGGAGCGGGCGCTCGAGAGCAGGCGATCACTCCAGCTCTCCCCTTCGGCAGGTGCGTGGATTGCGGCAAGGATATCATCCGCAACCGGAGCGAAATCCCGAGAAAGATCAACACGAGACGGGACGCCAGCCTTTGCAATGCCGGAAAGCGCCTGGACCGTCGGGTCTTCAGGCGCGATGCTGCGGAGCGCCTCAAGTTCGGACAGGAAGGGGCCGCCGCGGTCGATTGCCGTCTTCAGACCGGCAAGGGCAATCGCGCGCGCCATCTCGACGTCGTTGCGTGGTTCTTCCAGCCGCTTTTCTGCGTCTGCCAGACGCTGATTGCTGTCTTCCAGGCTTGTGCGGTTTTGTTCAATTTCGGTTCTCAGCGCGGCGATGGCCTGATTGGCGCTGTTGAGTTGGGCACGCAACGCGTCGAGCGCTGCAGTATCCGGCTGTGGAGCCGGCTGGTTGGCCTGTGCGGCGACAGAGTTTTCCAGCGCGGCCAACCTTTCCTGCAATTTCGGATCTTCGGTTGCCGGGTCAGACGGAAGGGAGGCCAGCTTGGCGGAAAGTTGTTCGACTTCGGATCTCAGTATTGCCAGATCTTCGGTCGCGGGCGCTGGGGTTTGAGTGGAGACATCTTCAGGTCCCATGCTCGGTAACACCCCGGCATATTGCATGCTGCCAGCCAGCGCGAGAGCGACAAGCCCGCCAAGAATGCCCGAGGCAACCAGTGTCGACGTCGATGGGCCGGAGCGCTGGGTGGACGGGATCGGCGCGGCAGGCTCTCTTGCAGCCGCTTCACTCGGCGGCGTTTCCGGCGAGGGGGCTGAGGCTTGGGCGGCATCACGCTCGAGTGGGGTGCCGTCGCCGCCAATCCCTGCTGCGCCGATGTCCTCGGTTGTCACGCTGTCTTTCTCAGACTGCGGATCTTCCTGATTGGGCCCGTTGGATTGTGGGTTGGCGTCGAGCGGTGCGACACTGTCATCCAGCGGCGCGGTTGCCGCATCCGCCGCTGTCTCAGTTTCGGCGCCACTCCGCGCTTCGTCAGCCTTCAGATCAATGGTGACCGGCTCTTGCGGAGCTTTCGATCGACGCGGGGGCTTTCCGGACACCATGGCAACCTCTCAATTTCATCAGCAGCTTTAAAGGTAGTCAGTGACACCTAGGAAGGAAAGGGTGAAGATCCCATTTAGCGCACGCACCTGTCGAGCAATTGAAGCAATAAATCTTCCCGAGGTTCCATCGGAAAGCAGGCTCTCGCTTGCTTTTCGGGCGATAGAGATGTGGCAATCTTTTCACTCAGGCAGAAAAACTTCGCACGAGACCAAGTGGCGGGCTGAGCCTTGGCAACCTCCTCGAAGCGCCTCGCACTTTCGGAAGAGTAGAGCAGAACGGCATCCGGCTGAGCCTTTGAAAGCGTCCCTAGCGTCGCGGCGTCCGGCTCCGCCGACAGCATGCGATAGCAGATACGCAGGTCGAGGCGCAGGCCATTCGCCGAAAGCGCCTCCTCCAGATCAGGGCTACGCGGCTCGCCAGCGAGATAGACGAGCCTGCCGCCGGTTATAGGGCTTATCGATTGCAGCAACTGGGAGGCAAGGTTGCGTCCGTCGCCGGACCCCGAGGTCGTTGTCGAAAAGCCGAGCGTTCGCGCCGCCTCTTCAGTTCGCTGGCCAACGGCGTAGAGTGGCAGTCGCCGATAGGCGTCTATTGTGCCTTCCGGGGCCGTGGCGAGGGCACGCAGTGCTTCCGAGCTCGTCACGATCACGGCGGCGGCATCGTCAGGCGGCGGCGAAAGCAGGGCTGAAGTGGTGTGTTGCGCCTGCATCAACGGCAGCAGGATCGGCGTATGGCCGCGTGCTTCAAGTGCTGCGGCCGTGCGCGCTGCCGATGGCTGAGGGCGCGTCACGACCACCCGCATGTCAACTCCAGCTATCGAAGAAGTCCGTGCCGGCTTTGGCGCGGATCGCCTCGCCCGCGGATCGTCCGAGGATTTCGGCCTGATGCGTTTCGCCGTCAATTTTGGTGTCGTGCCAGCGCGTGCCATCCGGGGTAAGGATCATGCCTGAGAAGCGGATACTGGACCCGTCGACAGTGGCATAGCCGGCAATCGGCGTGCGGCAGGACCCATCGAGTGCAGCCAGGAAGGCACGTTCACAGGTCACCGCGTCAAAAGTGGCCCGGTCGTTGATGGCATCCAGGAGGTCGTGGATGCGGCGATCGCCAATGCGACTTTCAATGCAGATTGCCCCCTGGGCTGGCGCCGGCGGGAATTCAGCGGGATCAAGCAGCTGGGTCGGGACATCGGTTTTGCCGAGACGCTTCAATCCTGCGAACGCAAGCAGGGTAGCGTCCACTTCGCCTTCAGCGAGCTTTCGCAAACGGGTGTCGACGAGGCCGCGGAAGGTAATGACATTGATATCGGGGCGCAAACGGCGGATCAGCGCCTGGCGGCGCAGGGAGGACGAGCCGACCGTGGCTGCAATTGGAAGCTCGGCCAGCGTCGGAGCGGTGCGTCCCACGACAGCGTCGCGCGCATCTTCGCGCGGCAAGTATGCTGACAGCATCAGGCCGTCGGGAAGCTTCGTCGGCATGTCCTTGGAGGAGTGGACGGCGAAATCAAGGTCGCCGGACAGCAGCTGCTCTTCAAGCTCTTCGGTGAAAAGCCCCTTGCCACCGATTTCCGACAAGGCCCGGTCCGTGATCCGGTCGCCCTTCGTCGAGAGCACCACAATCTCGAACATTTCCTCTGGCAGACCATGCGCGACCATCAGCCTTGCGCGGGTTTCCGAGGCCTGAGCCAGTGCCAGCGGGCTACCGCGCGTGCCGATGCGAAAAGGTTTTGTTTGCATCTGAACTTGTCCGTTGTTACCGACGATTTTCGTAAACGGGTTTCCTCTGAACCGCAATCAATGAACGGATTTCATGATCGCCAACTTGCGCATTCTTGGCATTGAAACCAGTTGTGACGAAACGGCTGCCGCCATTGTCACGAGGCTTGCCGATGGGTCTGCAGTGACCGAGGCGGATGTCGTTTTAAGCCAGCTCGACGAACACAGCGCCTATGGCGGCGTGGTTCCCGAGATTGCAGCCCGCGCTCATGTTGATGCGCTGGACACGCTCATCGAGGAGGCACTTCAGCGCGCCGGCATCACCCTTAGAGAGGTGGACGCGATCGCTGCGACATCTGGTCCCGGTCTGATCGGTGGGCTTCTCGTCGGCCTGATGACGGGCAAGGCACTCGCGCGGGCGACCGGCAAACCGCTCTATGCCATCAACCATCTGGAGGGGCACGCGCTGACTGCCCGCCTTACTGATGGTGTCACGTTCCCCTATCTCATGCTCCTGGTTTCGGGAGGCCACACGCAGCTCGTTCTGGTCAAGGGCGTCGGTGCGTATGAGCGTTGGGGCACGACGATCGACGATGCGCTGGGCGAGGCCTTCGACAAGACGGCGAAGCTGCTGGGGCTGCCCTATCCCGGTGGTCCAGCCGTCGAGCGCGCCGCGGCAAGTGGAAATCCAAAACGATTCGCATTTCCTCGTCCTCTGGTCGGTGAAGCCCGCCTCGACTTCTCCTTTTCCGGCCTGAAGACTGCGGTCCGTCAGGCGGCCGAAAGCATTGCGCCCGTTTCAGATCAGGATATCTCCGACATTTGCGCCTCCTTCCAGCACGCGATTTCGCGCACACTAAAGGACCGGATTGGTCGCGGTTTGCAGCGCTTTCGCGAAACCTATCCTGAGATCACAGCGCCGGCACTGGTCGTCGCAGGCGGCGTGGCGGCAAACAAGGACGTGCGCCACACGCTCGACACGCTGTGTGCGGAGCATGGTTTCCGTTTTGTCGCGCCGCCGCATCATCTTTGCACAGACAATGCGGTGATGATCGCCTGGGCCGGGTTGGAGCGTATGGCGCTCGGACTCCCGGCGGACGAGCTAACGGTCGCGCCACGGTCGCGCTGGCCGCTGGATCAGGATGCCAAGGCCTTGCTTGCCTATGGAAAACGGGGAGCCAAGGCGTGACACACGTGCTGCGTATAGCTGTCATCGGTTCCGGTGCATTCGGAACGGCTCTGTCTGCCGTGATCGCTCAAACGGGGAAGGCACACGTCCTGCTCGTTGGCCGAGACCAGGCGTTGATTGAGGATCTTGCCCGCCAAAGAGTGCATGAGGCGGCATTGCCGGGCATAACGCTGCCGGAGAGCCTTGCCTTCTCCGCTCGGCCAGATGCTGTGGCGGATGCCGATATCGTGCTTTTTGCCATGCCCTCGCAGGCGCAGCTCTCGGCGGCCGAGGTCTATGGTCCTCACCTGAAGCCGGCGGCACCGATTGTCATTTGCGCCAAGGGTATCGAAAAGCAGACTTCGCGTCTTTTGACCGATGTGCTGGAGAGCGTGCTTCCCAATCATCCGATTGCCATGCTGTCGGGTCCAGGATTTGCTGCCGATATCGCCAAGGGTCTGCCAACCGCCATGGCAATTGCCGCAGCTGATCTTGCGATCGCGGACTACCTCGCCAGATCCATCTCGGGCCAGACCTTCCGACTCTATGCGTCCGACGATCGGGTCGGGGTGCAGCTTGGTGGTGCTTTGAAGAATGTTCTCGCGATCGCTTGCGGTATTGTCGAAGGCATGGGACTTGGCGATTCTGCGCGTGCAGCCCTGATTGCTCGCGGTCTTGCCGAAATGTCTCGCCTGGTCGAAGCCACGGGGGGGAGGGCGGATACAGTTCGCGGCCTGTCCGGGCTTGGCGATCTGGTGCTCACGGCCACCAGCCACCAATCCCGCAATCTGCGCTTCGGCATCGCTCTGGGGCGGGGCTCTGCTCTTTCCACCCAACATGGCGGTCTTGTCGAGGGGGCCTTCGCGGCCGCCGTGGCGGCGCGTCTCGCGGAAGGCTACAAGATCGAAATGCCGATTACGCAGGCCGTGGCGGCAATCATTGACGGACGCCTGGACATCCCGACTGCTATTGCGCAATTGATGTCGCGCCCGATCACCACCGAATAGATCTTTCAAGGAGACGATCATGCTGTTTGCCGTCATCTGCGCCGACAAGCCCGGCCACCTGAACCTCAGGATGGAGACGCGACCGCCACACATCGAGTGGCTGAACGGGCTCAATGCCGAGGGCAAACTCAAGATCGGCGGCCCCTTCCTCGACGCGGATGGCAAGCCGTGCGGGTCCATGCTGATCATCGCGGCTGACGATATCGAAGCCGCCAAGGCGCTTGCGTCGCAGGATCCCTATGCGAAGGCTGGTCTGTTCGAAACGGTCGAGATCAAGCCCTATAACTGGGTCTTCAACAATCCGGAGGCGTGATCGCATGGCATTCTGGCTCTACAAGTCGGAACCCTTCAAGTGGTCCTGGGAAATGCAGAAAGCCAAAGGTGCGGAAGGCGAAGAGTGGACCGGCGTTCGCAACTATCTTGCACGCAATCACATGCGGGCGATGAAGATCGGTGACAAGGGCTTCTTCTACCATTCGAATGAAGGCCTTGAGGTCGTCGGCATTGTCGAGGTCTGTGCGCTTTCGCATCCGGATTCGACCGCTGAGGGCGACGCCCGCTGGGACTGCGTCGACATCCGCGCTGTCTGCGATATGCCCAAGCCGGTCAGTCTGAAGGATGTGAAGGCGAATGAGAAGCTGTCAAAAATGGCGCTCGTCACCTCCATGCGCCTTTCCGTTCAGCCGGTGACGGAAGGCGAATATTTCGAGGTCTGCCGTATGGGTGGCCTCGACAATCCGCCCGTCTGACCGCGTGAAAACCGATCCCGAGCGATTTATTCTCGACAATACCGACGTGCTGGTGCCGCCGCACGTGCCGGAGATCCGCCTGCATCTTGCCAGTGAAGTTCATGATCTCTGGCAAAAGACCGAGGAAGATCTTGAAGCGATCGGGCTGCCGCCGCCCTTCTGGGCCTTTGCCTGGGCAGGCGGGCAGGGCCTTGCCCGCTATGTTCTCGATCATCCGGAGGTGGTGCGCGGCAGGAAGGTTCTGGATTTTGCCAGCGGCTCGGGGCTTGTTGCCATCGCAGCGGTTAAAGCCGGCGCGGAAACGGTGCTCGCTGCCGATATCGATCCCTGGGCGAAATCCGCCGTGCAATTAAACAGTGCGCTCAATCAGGTGCAAATTGCCTTCACGCAGGAGGATCTGATCGGGCTGTCGCTGGATGTGGATGTCGTTCTGGCGGGCGACGTGTTTTACGAGAGCGATTTCGCAGCAGCGCTCACCGAATGGTTTGCAAGCCTCGCGCGACGCGGCGTCACTGTCCTCGTCGGCGATCCCGGACGCAGCTATCGCCCACGCACGCAGCTTGAGGCTCTCGCGACCTACGAGGTGCCCGTAACACGGGTGCTCGAGGACGCGGACGTAAAGCGCACCACCGTGTGGCGCTTTCTCACTTCTTCGGACGAATGATGCAGACACCGGCTTGGAAGTGGCAGGCCTCATCGGTGTTTTCGGCCGACACTTCGATGATCCGGGCCTTGGGCGGGCGATAGTCCACGACAAGCGAGCGCGGTGTGCGGTTGACCGCAACGAAGACGCCATTTCCCTTGATGCGCACGGCCGAGATGCTGCCGACGAAGGTGCCGATGCCGGGGACCACGGAAGGAAGGCCAGCCGATCCGATCACCGACTGCTCTTTGTGGTGGCCGCCCTGCCTGTGATGACGGTGATCCCGCTCTCCGGAAGACGCCGGAAAAGCCACCGCTAGGATGGCAAGTGGCGCAAGAACCCAGACCTTAACGCATGACAGTTTCATTCGTGCCTCTCCGGCGTGGTTAACGCTTCGTTAACGCACAATGCCGAAGGTTGTTGCTAAAGTCATCCGCCAACTTCGCTTTTTCGTAGTGCTCCTCGCCGTTTTGTGTGCGGCTAAAGTTCTGTTCACGCAAATCGATTAAATTGAAATCGTCAATCAAAACTGCTTGTCGTGCCGGGGGGAGGGGATTAAACGTCGCCCTGATGCATTGCACACAGAGTGTTTGGCGCATTGCGACCCAAATTGGCGGTTCCAGACCGCATCGTGACGCCGTGAGGAATAGATGGCGAATGTGACAAAAAGCCGGCCCCTGTCGCCGCACCTGCAAATCTACAAGCCGATCCCGACCATGGTCATGTCGATCCTGCACCGCATTACGGGTGCTGCACTCTATTTCGGCACAATTCTTGTTGCCTGGTGGCTGATCGCTGCCGCAACGGGGGCCGACTACTTCGAGTGGGTCAATTGGTTCATGGGCACGTTCATCGGACGGCTGGTGCTTTTCGGCTATACCTGGGCATTGATGCATCACATGCTTGGTGGCTTGCGCCATCTGATGTGGGATGTTGGTTATGGCTTCGACAAGCACTTTTCGACGAAGCTTGCGAAAGCCAACCTCATTGGTTCCGTCGTCCTGACGATCGTCATCTGGGTCGTCGCCTATCTCATTCGCAACTGAGGCATCATTCCATGGATATGCGCACTCCGCTCGGCAAGGTCCGCGGTCTCGGCTCGGCCAAGGATGGCACTGAGCATTTCTGGCGTCAGCGCCTGACGGCAGTTTCGAACATTCCGCTGATCATATTCTTCGTCGGCTTCCTCGTCATGTACAACGGCGCTCCTTACGCTGAAGTGGTGGGCGCGTTGTCGCATCCCTTCGTCGCAGTCGTTATGGGCCTGGTCGTTCTCTCCGCCCTTGTCCACATGAAGCTGGGCATGCAGGTCATCATCGAGGACTACATTCACGCAGAGATCCCGAAGCTTTTGCTTTTGATGCTGAACACGTTCTTCGCGATCCTGATCGGTGGCCTCTGTCTTTTCGCCATCTTGAAGATCGCATTCGTAGGGTAAATCAACATGGCAACCATTCATAACTTCGCCCAGACCGGTAAGGCCTACACCTATGTTGACCACGCCTATGATGTGGTTGTGGTCGGTGCCGGCGGCGCCGGTCTTCGCGCTACGCTCGGCATGGCCGAGCAGGGCTTCAAGACGGCTTGCATCACGAAGGTCTTCCCGACCCGCAGCCATACCGTTGCGGCGCAGGGCGGCATTGCCGCCTCGCTGAACAACATGACGCCGGACTGCTGGCAGTGGCATCTCTATGACACCGTCAAGGGTTCCGACTGGCTCGGCGATGTGGACGCCATGCAGTATCTCGCCATGGAAGCGCCGAAGGCCGTCTATGAGCTCGAGCACTACGGCGTTCCCTTCTCGCGTAACGAAGAAGGTAAGATCTACCAGCGCCCGTTCGGCGGTCATATGCAGAACTACGGTGACGGCCCGCCGGTCCAGCGCACCTGCGCTGCCGCCGACCGTACCGGCCATGCCATCCTGCACACGCTCTACGGCCAGTCGCTGCGCAACAATGCCGAATTCTTCATCGAGTATTTCGCGCTCGACCTGATCATGTCGGACGATGGCAGCCGTTGCACCGGCGTTGTCGCCTGGAACCTGGATGACGGTACGATCCACCGCTTCTCGGCAAAGATGGTGGTTCTGGCGACCGGCGGTTATGGCCGCGCCTACTTCTCGGCAACCTCCGCGCATACCTGCACCGGCGACGGTGGCGGCATGATCGCGCGTGCCGGCCTGCCGCTGCAGGACATGGAATTCGTGCAGTTCCATCCGACCGGCATTTACGGCGCAGGCTGCCTGATCACCGAGGGTGCCCGCGGCGAAGGCGGCTATCTGGTCAACTCCGAGGGCGAGCGCTTCATGGAGCGCTACGCTCCATCCGCGAAGGACCTTGCCTCGCGCGACGTCGTCTCGCGCTGCATGACGATGGAAATCCGTGAAGGCCGCGGCGTCGGCAAGAACAAGGACCACATCTTCCTGCATCTCGACCATCTCGATCCGGCCGTTCTGCACGAGCGTCTGCCGGGCATCTCGGAATCGGCCAAGATCTTTGCCGGCGTCGATGTGACCCGCGAGCCGATCCCGGTTCTGCCGACCGTTCACTACAACATGGGCGGCATTCCGACCAACTACTGGGGCGAAGTGCTGAACGCCGATTCGAGCAATCCGGAACGGGTCATCCCGGGCCTGATGGCCGTCGGCGAAGCCGGTTGCGCCTCCGTTCACGGTGCAAACCGCCTCGGTTCGAACTCGCTGATCGACCTTGTTGTCTTCGGTCGCGCGGCTGCGATCCGTGCAGCCGAGGTCATCGACCGCAATTCGCCGATCCCGGCGCTCAACATTGCTGCCTGCGACAAGATCATGGATCGCTTCGACAACACGCGTCACGCGTCTGGCCAGACCCCGACGGCCGTGCTGCGTGACAAGATGCAGCGCGCCATGCAGGAAGACGCGGCCGTGTTCCGGACCCAGGAATCGCTCGAAAGCGGCTGCAAGCGCCTCTCGGCGATCTGGAAGGAGCTGCCGGATATCAAGGTCACCGACCGTTCGATGATCTGGAACTCCGACCTGGTCGAGACGCTGGAACTGCACAACCTGATGGCCAATGCGATCACCACGGTCTATGGCGCGGAAGCCCGCAAGGAAAGCCGCGGTTCGCATGCGCGCGAGGACTATACGTCCGGTCCGTTCGCCGGTCGCGACGACGAAAACTGGCGCAAGCATACGCTGGCCTGGGTTTCGGAGGCTGGCGACGTCAAGCTCGACTACCGTCCGGTGCACACCGAACTCATCGCCGAAGGCATCGATCCCTACAAGATCGCGCCCAAGGCGCGCGTCTATTGATCTGAGAGGTATTCGACATGGTAGAACTGGCTCTCCCCAAGAACTCTCAAATCAACGAAGGCAAGGTCTGGCCGAAGCCGGCCGGCGCCAAGAATGTGCGCGAATATCGCGTCTATCGCTGGAACCCGGATGATGGCGCCAATCCGAGCATCGATACCTATTACATCGATGTCGACGATTGCGGCCCGATGGTTCTTGATGGCCTTCTTTACATCAAGAACAACATCGACCCGACCCTGACGCTGCGCCGTTCCTGTCGTGAAGGGATCTGCGGTTCCTGTGCGATGAATATCGATGGCACGAATACGCTCGCCTGCACCAAGGGCATGGATGAGGTGAACGGTACCGTAAAGGTCTATCCGTTGCCGCATATGCCGGTCGTGAAGGACCTTGTGCCTGATCTTAGCAACTTCTACGCCCAGCACCGTTCGATTGAGCCGTGGCTGAAGACGGTCTCGCCGACGCCGGCCAAGGAATGGCGCCAGAGCCATGAAGATCGCCAGAAGCTGGATGGTCTCTACGAGTGCATCCTGTGCGCCTGCTGCTCGACTTCCTGTCCGAGCTACTGGTGGAACGGCGACCGTTACCTCGGTCCGGCTGTTCTGCTGCAGGCCTATCGCTGGCTGATCGACTCCAGAGACGAAGCCACCGGCGAACGTCTGGACAACCTGGAAGATCCTTTCCGGCTCTATCGCTGCCACACGATCATGAACTGCGCCCAGGCCTGCCCCAAGGGATTGAACCCTGCAAAGGCAATCGCCGAGATCAAGAAGATGATGGTCGCGCGCCGCGTTTGATCGTTCCTGGCATGTGATCAAAAGGCCGTGTGGATGCCTTCCGCGCGGCCTTTCTTCGTTTTATGAGGCTGCGAAGCGGTTCGCCCGATGTGGGGAACTTGATTAACCACAGTGCGGTAACATATTTCTAACCGAGTTTTACGGCACATTGCGCAAAGCATCGCGAGAGCGGGAGTAGATAGATGAAATTGAACCACGCCGTTACCGGACTGGCAGTTCTGCTGGCTCTGGCCGGGTGCCAACGCACCAATTACAGCAACATGAACACTGCGAACAATGCATTGCCGCCACTTCAGGCCCAGCCAGTGCCGCAGGTTCAGTCGGGCCAGCTGCCTCCTCCAGGCGCCTCGCAGTTTCCGACAGCGCCGACCGACGGCACTGCCGTTGCCTCGGCGGCGCCGGCTGGCGGCGGTTTGGATGTCACGAAAGAATCGCTTGTCGGCAACTGGCGGGTGCAGGCCGCTGGTGCCAGCTGCGACATGTTCCTCACTCTCACCAATCTTGGCAGTGGTGCACGCGGCGGAACCCGGGGCTGCTCTGGTGACCTCAGCATGATGGGATCCTGGGAAGTCGCCGGCAAGCAGGTCGTCTTCAAGGATCGCAACGGCAACCAGATCGGCAGCGTCTACAAGACTGCCGACACCCGCTATGACGGCAGCACGCGCTCCGGACAGCCCCTCAGCCTGAGCCGTTGATCGACAACGGCAGACCGCGGCAGCGCTTTTGCGCTGTCTGCGGGCGGAGCCTTGCATGAAGCCCTTACCCGATTACGCGCTGAGTGTCGCAGAGCAGTTGCGCGGCATGACGAAGAGCGGAGACCTTCAGGCCGATGCGGCGCAGCTGAAGGTTGCCGAGCAACTGGACAGGATCCTCTCGGACCTCAAGGCGCGCAAGCCGGCCGCCAAGACCAGCGCGCTCGGATGGATCTTTGCGCAGAAGCGCAAGGCCGAGATCCCGATCCGCGGTCTCTACGTTCATGGCAGCGTCGGGCGTGGCAAGACCATGCTGATGGACATGTTCTTCGAGCTTGCTCCGGTCGAGAGCAAGCGACGCGCACATTTCCATGAATTCATGGCCGATGTGCATGCCCGCATTCATGCGCACCGGCAGAAGCTGAAGGCGGGTGAGACCAAACAGGCCGACCCCGTGCCGCCGGTGGCAGTCGCTTTGAGGGCCGAGGCGCAGCTTCTCTGCTTCGACGAGTTCACTGTCACGGATATTGCTGACGCGATGATCCTGTCGCGTCTGTTCACTGAGCTCTTTGCCCGCGGTTGCATTCTCGTGGCGACGTCGAATGTCGAACCCGACAACCTCTATCGGGATGGTCTCAATCGCGGCCTTTTTCTTCCATTCGTGGATTTGTTGAAGCGCCATGTCGACGTAACGACACTGGATTCGCCGACCGACTACCGCATGGAAAAGATCGACAGCCTGCCTGTCTTCCTGACCCCTCTCTGCACCGAAACCTCCAAGCAGATGGACGCCGCATGGCGGCATGTGACGGGTGGCGCGCCGTATGCCCCGCGCCACCTGGAGGTCAAGGGCCGTCAGATCGACGTGCCCTGTGCTGCCGGGCGCGCTGCACGGTTCAGTTTCCGCGACCTTTGCGAGCGACCGCTGGGGGCTCTGGACTATCTGGAGATTGCCCGCGAATTCGACATCGTCTTCGTGGAGGACATTCCCTTTCTCGGACCGGACAAACGGAACGAGACGAAGCGTTTCATTATTCTGATCGATGCGCTTTACGATGCCGGCATTCGTCTTTTCGCCTCGGCGGTACGCCCGGCCGATCAGTTGCTGACGGAAGCAAAAGGCACAGAGGGCTTTGAGTTTGACCGCACCGTATCGCGCCTTTTCGAGATGCGGAGTGCCGATTATCTTGAGCGTCATCAAGAGACACGGGCTGGTCTCGTCCCTGTCGAGCAATAAAAGTCTTACGTTTACGTAAGAATTTAAAGTTCTAACCGATTGAAATTCCTCACTGGAAAATAATCGATTGCGATTTTCTGCCATTGGCGGTATGCGAGACCTCCACAAGGGCCAGCTAACGCTCGTTTCAACCTTGTCGTTGATCCAAAAGGAAGTTCTTCGATGGCACGCAAAAAGATTGCTCTTATCGGTTCCGGAATGATTGGTGGTACGCTGGCGCATCTCGCCAGTCTGAAGGAACTGGGCGACATCGTCCTGTTCGACATTGCGGATGGTATCCCGCAGGGCAAGGGCCTCGATATCGCCCAGTCCGGCCCAGTTGAAGGTTTCAATGCCAAGCTCTCGGGCGCAAGCGACTATGCCGCCATCGAAGGCGCAGATGTCTGCATCGTTACCGCCGGCGTTGCCCGCAAGCCGGGCATGAGCCGCGACGATCTGCTGGGTATCAACCTCAAGGTCATGGAACAGGTTGGCGCCGGCATCAAGAAATATGCCCCGAACGCCTTCGTCATCTGCATCACCAACCCGCTCGACGCGATGGTCTGGGCGCTGCAGAAGTTCTCCGGCCTTCCGGCCAACAAGGTCGTCGGCATGGCTGGTGTTCTGGACTCCGCCCGCTTCCGTCACTTCCTCTCGGCAGAATTCAACGTCTCGGTCGAAGATGTCACCGCCTTCGTTCTCGGCGGCCATGGCGACACCATGGTGCCGCTCGCCCGTTACTCCACGATTGCCGGCATCCCGCTGACCGACCTCGTCAAGATGGGCTGGGTCACCAAGGAGCGCCTGGAAGAAATCATCCAGCGCACCCGCGATGGCGGTGCCGAGATCGTCGGCCTGCTCAAGACCGGTTCGGCCTACTATGCACCAGCTGCTTCCGCCATCGAAATGGCTGAGTCCTACCTCAAGGACAAGAAGCGCGTCCTGCCTTGCGCTGCATACCTGACCGGCCAGTATGGTGTGAAGGACATGTATGTCGGCGTTCCCGTTGTGATCGGTGAAGGCGGCGTCGAGCGCATCATCGAAATCGACCTCAACAAGGCCGAAGAAGAAGCCTTCCAGAAGTCCGTCGGCGCCGTTGCCGGCCTCTGCGAAGCCTGCATCAACATCGCGCCGGCTCTCAAGTAATTGCCATCTCGCCCAAGACAGGGACACGACAATGAACATTCATGAATATCAGGCCAAGGCTCTCCTGAAGAGCTTTGGCGCACCGGTCGCCGAAGGTGTGGCGATCTTTTCCGCGGAAGAAGCCGAAGCCGCCGCAAAGCAGCTGCCGGGCCCACTCTACGTGGTCAAGAGCCAGATCCATGCCGGCGGTCGCGGCAAGGGCAAGTTCAAGGAATTGTCGCCGGACGCCAAGGGCGGCGTTCGCCTCGCTTTCTCGATCGATGAAGCCAAGGCGCATGCCAAGGAAATGTTCGGCAACACGCTGGTGACCGCGCAGACCGGCGAAGCCGGCAAGCAGGTCAACCGCCTCTACATTGAAGACGGCGCCGACATCGCTCGCGAACTTTACTGCTCGCTGCTCGTCGACCGTTCGGTCGGTCAGGTTGCCTTCGTCGTTTCGACCGAAGGCGGCATGGACATCGAAGCCGTTGCGCATGACACGCCTGAGAAGATTCACACGATCGCGATCGACCCGGAAGCTGGCGTAACCGCCGCCGACGTTGCCAAGATCTCGGCTGCTCTCGAGCTTTCGGGCGCTGCTGCCGAAGACGCAAAGTCGCTCTTCCCGATCCTCTACAAGGCCTTCACCGAAAAGGACATGGCGCTCCTCGAGATCAACCCGCTGATCGTCATGAAGAATGACCATCTGCGCGTGCTCGACGCCAAGGTCTCTTTCGACGGCAACGCCATGTTCCGCCATGACGATGTCAAGGCGCTGCGCGACGAGACCGAAGAAGACGCCAAGGAAATCGAAGCCTCCAAGTGGGACCTCGCCTATGTCGCCCTCGACGGCAATATCGGCTGCATGGTCAATGGTGCTGGTCTCGCGATGGCGACGATGGACATCATCAAGCTGTACGGCAAGGAACCGGCAAACTTCTGCGACGTCGGCGGTGGCGCCGGCAAGGAGAAGGTCGCGGCTGCCTTCAAGATCATCACGGCTGACCCGAAGGTCGAGGGCATCCTCGTCAACATCTTCGGCGGCATCATGAAATGCGACGTCATCGCCGAAGGCGTTGTTGCCGCCGTGCAGGAAGTCGGCCTGAAGGTTCCGCTCGTCGTGCGCCTCGAAGGCACCAATGTCGAACTTGGCAAGAAGATCCTGAACGAATCCGGTCTCGCGATCACCGCAGCCGACGATCTGGACGACGCTGCCAAGAAGATCGTCGCGGCGATCAACGGCTAATCTGAGGAACCTATTCGATGTCCATTCTTGTAAACAAGAACACCAAGGTCCTCGTTCAGGGCCTGACCGGCAAGACCGGCACTTTCCACACCGAACAGGCGCTCGCTTACTACGGCACGCAGATGGTCGGCGGTATCCACCCCAAGAAGGGTGGTGAAAACTGGACCGGCTCCAAGGGTGAAACCCTGCCGATCTTCGCGACCGTTGCCGAAGCCAAGGAAAAGACCGGTGCAGACGCGTCCGTGATCTATGTTCCGCCGGCAGGTGCTGCCGATGCCATCATCGAGGCGATCGACGCCGAGATCCCGTTCATCACCTGCATCACCGAGGGCATCCCGGTCATGGATATGGTGCGGGTCAAGGCCAAGCTCGACAAGTCCAAGTCGCGACTGCTCGGCCCGAACTGCCCGGGTATCCTGACGCCGGAAGAATGCAAGATCGGCATCATGCCGGGCTCGATCTTCCGCAAGGGTTCGGTCGGTATCGTCTCGCGCTCGGGAACCCTGACCTATGAAGCGGTGTTCCAGACATCAAACGAAGGCCTCGGCCAGACGACGGCTGTCGGCATCGGCGGCGACCCGGTCAAGGGCACCGAGTTCATTGACGTGCTCGAGATGTTCCTGGCAGACCCTGAGACGACCTCGATCATCATGATCGGCGAAATCGGCGGTTCGGCTGAAGAAGATGCAGCGCAGTTCCTGATCGACGAAGCCAAGAAGGGCCGCAAGAAGCCGATGGCGGGCTTCATCGCCGGCCGTACCGCTCCGAAGGGTCGCACCATGGGCCATGCCGGTGCTGTCGTTTCCGGCGGCAAGGGCGACGCGGAATCCAAGATCGCTGCCATGGAAGCAGCCGGCATCAAGGTTTCGCCTTCGCCTGCACGCCTCGGCAAGACGCTGGTCGAAGTCCTCAAGGGCTGAGACGTCAATACAATAAGCCAGGCGAAGGGTTGATTGATCATTCCTTCGCCTGGAATTCGCATTCAACAACGGCGATTCGCACCATGTGTGATCGCAAGCGGCAGGCCGGGCATCCGGCCATCAATTCTAGTCGGGAGGCGAGCGGTCGTGCTCGCGTTACACAATGGGTAGGCAAGAAGCCAACGAGCAGTTTCTGATCACGTCTTTCCTCGACGGACAGAACGCAGCCTATATCGAGCAGCTTTACGCACGTTATCAGGAAGACCCGTCATCGGTTTCCGATGAATGGAAGGCTTTCTTCAAGGCGCTCGCCGACAACCCGACCGATGTCAAGAAGGCTGCCGACGGCGCTTCCTGGCAGCGCAAGAACTGGCCACTGGCCGAAAGCGGCGATCTGGTCTCCGCGCTTGATGGCAACTGGGGTAAGGTCGAGAAGGCTATCGAAAAGAAGGTTCAGGCCAAGGCGGAAGCCCAGGCTGTGGCCACCGGCAAGCCGGTATCGGAAGCCGAAGTCCTTCAGGCGACGCGCGACAGCGTGCGCGCCATCATGATGATCCGTGCCTACCGTATGCGCGGTCACCTGCATGCCAAGCTTGACCCTCTCGGTCTTGCCGCACCTGTCGAGGACTACAACGAACTGTCGCCGACGGCTTATGGCTTTACCGAGGCCGATTACGGCCGCAAGATCTTCATCGATAACGTCCTGGGCATGGAATACGCCACCATCCCCGAGATGCTCGACATCCTGCAGCGCACCTATTGCTCGACGCTCGGCGTCGAATTCATGCATATCTCCAATCCGGAAGAAAAGGCCTGGATCCAGGAGCGTATCGAAGGCCCTGGCAAGGGTGTCGAATTCACGCCGAACGGCAAGAAGGCCATTCTGCAGAAGCTGATCGAGGCCGAAGGCTTCGAGCAGTTCATCGACGTCAAGTACAAGGGCACCAAGCGCTTCGGCCTCGATGGCGGTGAATCGCTGATCCCGGCGCTTGAGCAGATCATCAAGCGCGGCGGCCAGGAAGGCATGGAAGAGATCGTTCTCGGCATGGCCCATCGCGGCCGCCTGAACGTGCTGACCAATGTCATGGCGAAGCCGCACCGTGCGGTGTTCCATGAGTTCAAGGGCGGCTCGTTCAAGCCTGACGAAGTCGAAGGCTCTGGTGACGTCAAGTATCACCTCGGCGCATCCTCCGACCGCGAATTCGATGGCAACAAGGTTCACCTGTCGCTGACGGCCAACCCGTCGCACTTGGAAATCGTCAACCCTGTTGTCATGGGCAAGGCCCGCGCCAAGCAGGATCAGCTCGCCAAGGTCTATGAAGGCGATGTCATCCCGCTGCAGGAGCGCGCCAAGGTGCTGCCGCTTCTGATCCACGGCGATGCGGCCTTTGCCGGTCAGGGCGTCGTAGCCGAAATCCTCGGCCTGTCTGGCCTGCGCGGTCACCGCGTCGCCGGCACGATGCATGTCATCATCAACAACCAGATCGGTTTCACCACCAATCCGGCCTTCTCGCGTTCGTCGCCCTATCCGTCCGACGTCGCCAAGATGATCGAGGCGCCGATCTTCCACGTGAACGGCGACGATCCGGAAGCGGTCACCTATGCCGCCAAGATCGCCACCGAATACCGGATGAAGTTCCACAAGCCTGTCGTCATCGACATGTTCTGCTATCGCCGCTTCGGTCACAACGAAGGCGACGAGCCAAGCTTCACCCAGCCGAAGATGTACAAGGAAATCCGTGCGCACAAGACGGTCGTTCAGCTTTACGGCGAACGTCTGATCGCGGAAGGCCTGATCTCCGAGGGCGAGCTTCAGAAGATGAAGGCCGACTGGCGCGCTCATCTCGAACAGGAGTTCGAGGCAGGCCAGAGCTACAAGCCGAACAAGGCCGATTGGCTCGATGGTCAGTGGTCCGGTCTGCGCACGGCCGACAATGCCGATGAGCAGCGTCGCGGCAAGACCGCCGTTCCGATCAAGGATCTGCGCGATATCGGTCGCAAGCTCTCCACGGTTCCCGAAGGTTTCAAGGCGCACCGCACCATCCAGCGCTTCATGGAAAACCGTGCGCAGATGATCGAGACCGGCGAGGGGATCGACTGGGCGATGGGCGAGGCGCTTGCCTTTGGTTCGCTTGCCGTCGAGGGTCACAAGATCCGCCTGTCCGGTCAGGATTGCGAGCGCGGCACGTTCTCGCAGCGTCACTCGGTGCTCTATGATCAGGAATCCGAAGACCGCTACATCCCGCTGGCAAACCTTTCGCCGACGCAGGCACGCTACGAGGTCATCAATTCTATGCTGTCGGAAGAGGCCGTTCTCGGCTTCGAATACGGCTATTCGCTGGCGCGTCCGAATGCGCTGACGCTCTGGGAAGCCCAGTTCGGCGACTTCGCCAACGGTGCGCAGGTCGTGTTCGACCAGTTCATCTCCTCTGGCGAACGCAAGTGGCTGCGCATGTCGGGCCTCGTCTGCCTACTGCCGCATGGTTATGAAGGTCAGGGTCCGGAACACTCGTCTGCCCGTCTTGAGCGCTGGCTGCAGATGTGCGCCGAAGACAACATGCAGGTCGCCAACGTCACCACGCCGGCGAACTACTTCCACATCCTGCGCCGCCAGATGAAGCGTGACTTCCGCAAGCCGCTGATCATGATGACGCCGAAGTCGCTGCTGCGCCACAAGCGCGCAACATCGAGCCTTGCCGAAATGGCCGGTGAATCCTCGTTCCACCGTTTGCTGTGGGACGACGCCGAAGTCATCAAGGACGGCCCGATCAAGCTGCAGAAGGATGCGAAAATCCGCCGCGTCGTGATGTGCACCGGCAAGGTCTATTACGACCTTCTGGAAGAGCGCGAAAAGCGCGGCATCGACGACATCTATCTGCTGCGTATCGAACAGCTGTATCCGTTCCCGGCCAAGGCGCTGATCAACGAACTCTCGCGTTTCCGCAACGCCGAGATGGTCTGGTGCCAGGAAGAGCCGAAGAACATGGGTGCATGGTCGTTCATCGATCCGTACCTGGAATGGGTACTTGCCCATATCGACGCCAAGTACCAGCGGGTCCGCTATACCGGCCGTCCGGCTGCCGCCTCTCCGGCGACGGGCCTGATGTCGAAGCACCTCGCACAGCTTGAAGCTTTCCTCGAGGACGCGCTGGGCGGTTGATCCGCCCGTCGCCACCCCGCAGACCGAAACGTTCTCTGACCAACGGAATTGAGATCATGGCCACTGAAATCCGCGTACCCACCCTCGGCGAATCCGTCAGCGAAGCCACCATCGGCACCTGGTTCAAGAAGGTCGGCGATGTCGTCAAGGCCGACGAACCGCTCGTCGAACTGGAAACCGACAAGGTCACGGTCGAAGTGCCGTCGCCGGTCTCTGGTGTCCTGACCGAAATCGTCGCCCAGAATGGCGAGACCGTTGGCCTCGGCGCGCTGCTCGGCCAGATCGCTGAAGGTGCTGCCGGTTCCGCCGGTGCATCGGCTCCGGCCGCCGCGCCCGCTGCTCCGGCTCCTGCCGCGCCTGCACCGGTTGCGGCACCTGCCAGCCCCTCCATGCCGGCTGCTCCGGCTGCTGCCAAGCTTGCAGCCGACAACAACATCGCGACTGCCGATGTCGACGGTTCCGGCAAGCGTGGTCAGGTGCTGAAGGGTGACGTACTCGCCGCCATCGCCAAGGGCGTGGCTGCTCCGGCACCTGCCGCCGCGCCAGCTGCCCCGCGCGCAGCTTCTTCGGCTGCCGATGCGCCGCGCGAAGAGCGCGTCAAGATGACCCGCCTGCGCCAGACGATCGCCAAGCGCCTGAAGGATGCCCAGAACACGGCTGCCATGCTCACCACCTATAACGAGGTGGACATGAAGGCGGTTATGGACCTGCGCAACCGTTACAAGGACATCTTCGAGAAGAAGCATGGCGTGAAGCTCGGCTTCATGGGCTTCTTCACCAAGGCCGTCACGCATGCTCTGAAGGAACTCCCGGCCGTCAACGCCGAGATCGACGGCACCGACATCATCTACAAGAACTATTGCCATGTCGGCGTTGCCGTCGGCACGGACAAGGGTCTCGTCGTTCCGGTCGTGCGCGATGCCGACCAGATGTCGATCGCCGAAATCGAGAAGGAAATCGGCCGTCTCGGCAAGGCTGCCCGTGACGGTCAGCTTTCCATGGCCGACATGCAGGGCGGCACCTTCACCATCTCCAACGGTGGCGTTTACGGCTCGCTGATGTCCTCGCCGATCCTGAATGCGCCGCAGTCGGGTATCCTCGGCATGCACAAGATCCAGGAGCGTCCGGTCGCGATCGGTGGCCAGGTCGTCATCCGTCCGATGATGTATCTTGCGCTGTCCTACGATCACCGCATCGTCGATGGCAAGGAAGCCGTCACCTTCCTGGTCCGCGTCAAGGAAAGCCTGGAAGATCCGGAACGTCTGGTTCTCGATCTCTAAGGAGACTTCACGATGGAGCCGGTATCCGCTTCCGCCTCTCCGCTCATCCTGCTCCTCGCCTGGAGCGTGGTCCTCTTGGTTGCGCATGTCCTTCTGCAGGGCGTGTTCGCGACCAAGGAATTGGGCACAGAGTGGAATGCCGGCCCGCGTGACGAAGGTAAACAACCGGCGGGTAAGCTCGCCGGTCGTGCGGCCCGAGCCTCGTCCAATTTTCGCGAGACTTATCCGGCTTTCGTCGCGCTTGCAGCGGGGCTGCTGGTGACCGGTGAGACTGACGGACTTGGTCTGGCCGGTGCCGTCGTCTGGTTTGTCGGCCGCATCGCCTACTATCCTCTTTATCTCGCCGGCATTCCCTACATCCGCTCGTTTGTCTGGCTTGGCTCCATGGCTGGGCTCGGCCTGATGTTCTTGACGCTGGCTTTCTGAGGCAAGGCATGGGCGGGATGCTCGGACGATCTGTATTTCTGGCGGGGTTCGTGCTTGCCACATCGGCCCTCGCTGCCGACTGCCAGATTGAGAAGGCGACGTACCGCGAGGCCGAGACCGGCGTCGAACTTGTCTTCGCTGCTTCAAGTGGCGAAAACACGCCGGTGACCCATGGTTTCGCCACGACAATCGGCGGTATGAAGCTTGATGGCCGCGTGTTGTACGATCCCGAGGTCGATAGACCCGTCGGCATGCTGATGAACAATTGCCCCGAAGGCGATGTGACGGGCGAAACGCTCAATGCCTGCACGGTCTGGAAGGGTATCGTCTACAGCATCGACGAGAAGTCGGGTCACGTCGATCTTTTGCCGCCGGAGGGTGCGGATGCGCCGGACGCGCTGCTTCTGCCGGGCTTCGGCCCTGCAATCATGTCATCTGCAGCGGGCAAGGCGCTGGACGCCGGTCCCTGGGATGTCTTCGAATTCAAACAATGCGCGTCCAAGACGTGACGCGCAGTCTGCAAAACAGGCAAAGGAACGGTTCAATGGCTTATGATGTAGTGATAATCGGTAGCGGCCCCGGCGGCTATGTCTGCGCGATCAAAGCGGCCCAGCTCGGCCTCAAGGTCGCAGTCGTCGAAAAGCGCCAGACCTATGGCGGCACCTGCCTCAACATCGGCTGCATCCCGTCCAAGGCCCTGCTGCATGCATCGGAAGTCTTCCACCATGCCTCGCATGGCATGGCCGATCTCGGCGTCGAAGTCGGCACGCCGACGCTTAACCTCGAAAAGATGATGGCGCACAAGGATGCGACCGTGAAGTCGAATGTCGAGGGCGTGTCCTTCCTGTTCAAGAAGAACAAGATCGACGGCATCCAGGGCACGGGCAAGATCCTCTCTGCCGGCAAGGTGGAAGTCACCAACGATGCCGGTGAAGTGCAGGTCCTCGAAACCAAGAACATCGTCATTGCGACGGGTTCCGATGTTACCGGCATTCCGGGCGTTGCTGTCGAGATCGACGAGAAGGTCATCGTCTCCTCGACGGGCGGCATTGCACTCGACAAGGTTCCGGGCAAGATGATTGTCGTCGGCGGCGGTGTCATCGGTCTGGAACTCGGCTCTGTCTGGTCGCGCCTCGGCTCCAAGGTGACCGTGGTCGAGTATCTCGACACGATCCTCGGCGGCATGGACGGTGAAGTCTCCAAGCAGTTCCAGCGGATCCTGGCCAAGCAGGGCATCGAGTTTAATCTCGGCGCGAAGGTCACGGGTGTCGAACGGGCTGGCGAAGGCGCCAAGGTCACGTTCGAGCCGGTCAAGGGCGGCGATGCCCAGACGATCGAAGCCGATGTTGTTCTCGTCGCCACGGGCCGCAAGCCCTTTACGGCAGGTCTCGGCCTCGAAGAGGCCGGCGTTGCGTTGGACAATCGCGGTCGCGTCGAGATCGATGGCCACTTCCGCACGAACGTCGCCGGCATCTATGCCATCGGTGACGTGGTCAAGGGGCCGATGTTGGCGCACAAGGCTGAGGACGAAGGCGTGGCGCTCGCCGAAATCCTCGTCGGCCAGCATGGTCATGTGAACTATGACGTCATCCCGGGCGTGGTCTACACCCAGCCGGAAGTCGCCTCCGTCGGCAAGACCGAGGAAGAACTGAAAGCCGCTGGTATTGCCTACAAGGTCGGCAAGTTCCCGTTCACCGCCAATGGCCGTGCACGCGCCATGCAGGCCATGGACGGTTTCGTCAAGGTTCTGGCCGACAAGGATACGGACCGTGTGCTCGGCGTGCATATCATTGGCTTCGGTGCTGGCGAAATGATCCACGAGGCGGCTGTTCTTATGGAATTCGGCGGCTCGTCGGAAGATCTCGGCCGCACCTGCCACGCCCATCCGACCATGTCGGAAGCGGTGAAGGAAGCTGCCTTGGCAACCTTCTTCAAGCCATTGCACATGTAATATGACCTGAGCCGACAAAGCTCAGTCGGTTAACCAGGCAAGAATTAAGGCCGGCGCTTGTGTCCAAGTGCCGGCCTTTTTGTGTGCTCATGGGTTGATCTGAAGCTTGGCTCTTGAGGCCAGGCGGATCGCCTCGCCTCAGCCGTCGACGCGCGTCACGGTGTAGCCCTGACCCCGGAGCAATTCGACCAGGCCCTTCTCACCAGGCAGATGCAGTGCTCCGACGGCGATGAAGGCATTTCCTTTTTCGAGGTGCTGCTTGCTCCCCTCTGCCATGACCAGATTGCGATCATTGACGATGCGGCTTTCAAAAGCGGCAAAGGCGCTCTCGTCGTCACCATCTGCCGATGGGGCGATCGTCTTCAGGAGTGGCATCGTCATGCCGATATCGCCTGCGAGGTAGAGCTCCGTCATGGTTTCCATCACGTCGTCCATCTTGTCGCCGAGCGTGATTGTCTCGATCAAGGCCTGAAAGTGGAAGTCGATTGGAAGCTCGGCCATCGCCTTCAGCTGTTCGACAAGGGTTTCCAAGCCAGCCACCGGCTTGCCGGCGGCAACGGCATCTTCAGCGATCTGCTTGTCGAGGAAGGACGCCCCAGCCCCCTTGCGCGCCAGTTCGCAATCCGGAAGCGCCACAAAACTGGCAAGGATCCAGGGCTTCATTTTGGCAACGGTGCCGAGTGCAAGCCCCCTCTGCTTGAGACCGGCCTCAAGCGTTGCCATTTGCGCTGCGTCGAGATGGTCCTTGATGCTGGATCCATCCGTAAACATTGTCAGGTCGGGATGCATCAGAAGCGCTGCACCTGCCTTCTTGTCATCGAGAATTTCATCGGATTCGATGACCACCACGTCAGCCGCCGCCGCAGCCTCTTTCGCACCCGCAGGCATGACGAGTACGCGGGGATCGGTCACATGCATGGTTCCGAGCAGCCAGGAAGGCTTTAGGCCTTCCTTTTCGACTTTCCAGAACAAACCTTTGCCATTGGGCACCGCGTCGGCCTCAGCGCGGATACGTGCAAACAGGTCGGGATCGTCCGTCTCCATTGCCGTCAGGAGGTTAACGCCCGTGCAGGCCACGGCCTCCTGGGCTCTGGCGGACGAAAGCGCCGTGAGGGTGGCGATGAGAAGCGCCAACACCATCATCGGCATGGACGCCACGACCCAGTGCAAGGCCTCGATCGCCGTTGGGCGGGACCGGCGGATGTGCTCTGAAAGGATGCGAAAGGCGGGCATGTCATCTCCTGTTGAGTGGCGAGACGATAGACCGCAGAAGCCTCACGATTGATTAATTCGCTTGGTTAAACTGCCTGCATCAGGCGCGCGGGTGAGCGCGATCATAAATGTCGAGCAGCCGCTTGCTGTCGACGCCGGTATAGATCTGCGTGGTGGAAAGGCTGGCATGGCCGAGCAATTCCTGGATGGTCCGCAAATCGCCGCCGCTTCCGAGAAGATGCGTGGCAAAGGAGTGGCGCAGTGCATGCGGTGTCGCCGAATCCGGCAGGCCCAGGGCGGAGCGCAATCGCTGCATTTCCCGCTGGATGATCGCCGGCTGAAGAGGTCCCCCACGGGCGCCCCGAAAAAGCGGGGACCCCGTTTCAAGATGATAAGGGCAGAGCTTCCGGTACGTCTGAACCGCTTCAGCGACCACAGGCAAAAGCGGTACAATCCGCATCTTGCCACCCTTGCCGGAAATGCGAAGACTGACCGTCTTGTCTTCGAAGGTTTCTGGCGTCAAACCAAGCGCTTCTGAAATGCGCAAGCCGCAGCCGTAGAGCAGCGAAAGCACGGCCGCGTCGCGGGCAGCGATCCACGGCTCTTCGTTCATCTGTGTGTTTCTATCGACGACCTGAATTGCCTGGGCGCCACTGAGCGGCTTGGGCAGCGATTTCGGCTGCTTGGGCGAGCGGATCGCACCGGCACCGGCCGCATTGACGAGGCCCTTGCGCTCGAGATGGCGCAATAGTGACCGAAGGCCTGCCAGATGGCGGCCGAGGGAGCGCGCGCCCGCACCCTCCCTGCGACGAAAAGCGAGAAAGCTGCGCAAGTCCGCCGGTCGCAGAGCGGCAATGTCGAACAGAGCAACAGGGCCGCCGATATGTCCTGACAGGAATTGCAGAAACTGGCGCGTGTCGCGCTCATAGGCTTCAAGCGTGTTTGTTGCTAGACGTCTCTCGTCGGCCAGGCTCTCGAGCCATGCCTGCCGTTCCACCAGAAGTTTTTCGTCCGCCGGGATCAAAATTATGCCGTCCGCGTTATGCAGGGTTGGAAATCCGACTCAACAATGCCGGATCAGCGTTACCGAACCACGAATAACAGGGATTGTCATGATCGGATCACACTGCGGTGAAAAGAACGTAGGAAACAAATGGCGAGGTTGCCTCTGATGCGTCGCTCCGCAGCTTCGACCTTTGACACTTTGTCCGATGCGATTGCTCTTCTGTCGCACGGGCGCCCCGGACATATCGTCGATACGCTCATTGCAGAACGCGGCCAGAAGCTCGTCCAACATCCGCTCTGGCCCGTCATGCGGCCCTTCATCTACACGCTGCTGCGCTATGACAAGGCCATTCAGTTTGCCGATGACGTGTCGCGTCTCAACGGTGCGCAGGTCTTTGATTATCTGAGCGATGCGCTGAAGCTTCAGATCGCCGAGCGTCATGCAGACCGTATCCCGTCAAAGGGCGGCTTTATCCTGGTCAGCAATCACCCCACCGGTATTGCCGATGGAGTGGCCATGTACGATCTGATGAAATCGCGCCGCCCGGATATGACTTTCTTTGCCAACCGCGATGCGGTCCGCGTCAATCCGCGCCTGTCGGAAATCATTATCCCGGTAGAATGGCGGGAAGAACACAAATCCAAGCTGAAGGCCCGCGAAACGCTGAAGCTGACCAATCGCGCGGTTGAGGACGGCAAGGCGACAATCCTGTTTCCATCGGGGCGAATTGCTTATTGGGACGATGGGCGTCTCAACGAACGGCCTTGGAAAACCTCAGCCATCTCGCTTGCCCGAAAATATGACCTGCCGATTTTGCCGGTGAACATGAAAGCGCGCAATTCCGGGCTGTTTTACTGGTTTGCCAAATGGTCGACCGAATTGCGTGACATGACGGTGTTTTACGAGCTTCTCAACAAGCGTGGTCAGCAATTCGACTTCACGGTCGGGCCCATGATCCCGGTCAGCGCGCTTGATGGCGATCCGGTCGAGGTGACCCGGGCGCTCGAACGCTATACGGTTCATGACCTGCCCGTGGATCCAGATCGTCCCTTCAACTGAGGCAGGATCTCCGGATCGCTATTTCCTTTCCTCGCCTTCGGGGGCAAGTTGCCGCCGATGACGGACGATTCGAAAAGCCTGTTCGGTGAACTCTTCCAGCCGCCGGCCCGCAATGTCGTGCCGGTGCTGGTGCCCATGCCGGCACCGACTGCCTACAGCTATGCCGTGCCTCCTGGCCTCACGGTGGAACCTGGATCGATCGTTCAGGTGCCCCTTGGCCCCAGGCAGGTCATCGGTGTGGTCTGGGATGGCGGCGAGGATAAGGGGGTCGACCCCAAGAAGCTGCGGGAGATCACCAAGGTCTTCGATTGCCCGCCGCTTGACGGCGACATGCGCGCCTTTCTCGATTGGATTGCGGCCTACACCTTGTCCCCACCGGGCTATGTCGCACGCATGGCGCTTCGCGCGCCTGCGGCCTTTGACCCTGAACCGATGATCGAGGGCTTGCGGTTTTCCGGGTACCGGCCCGAAAAGATCACGCCTGCAAGAGAAAAGGTTCTGGCGCTTACCGCGGATGGACTGTCATGGACAAAGAGCGGGCTTGCCCATGCCTGTGGCGTGTCGACGAGCGTCATTGATGGATTGCTCAAGCAGGGGGTGTTTGAGCAGGTCTTTCTGCCACCGCCGCCCTTGGTTGCACTTCCTGATCCCGATTTCGCAGCGCATCGTCTCGCGGGTCCGCAAAAGGAGGCCGCCGACGAAATTCTCGCCATGCAGCGCAAGGGTGGTTTTGCCGTCGCTCTGATTGATGGGGTGACCGGCTCGGGCAAGACCGAAGTCTATTTCGAGGCGATCGCCGAGACGCTGCGGCAGGGCAAGCAGGTTCTGATCCTGCTGCCGGAAATCGCGCTCACCGCCAACTTCCTTGAACGTTTTCAGGATCGCTTCGGGGCCAAGCCGGGCGAATGGCACTCCGATCTTGCGACCCGAACGCGCGAGAAGGTCTGGCGTCAGGTGGCAACGGGCGAGATCCGGGTCGTTGCCGGTGCGCGATCGGCACTTTTCCTGCCTTTTGAGAACCTCGGCCTGATCATTGTCGATGAAGAGCATGACCCGGCTTTCAAGCAGGAAGATCGGGTGTTCTACAATGCACGCGACATGGCGGTCGTGCGGGCCCGCATCGCCGGCTTCCCGGTCGTGCTGGTCTCCGCCACCCCCTCCGTCGAAAGCCAGGTGAATTGTCTTGCGGGTCGCTATGAGCGCATCCACCTGCCCACCCGCTTTGCCGATGCGGCCATGCCGGATCTGCACCTCATCGATATGCGCCGTCATCCGCCAGAGCGCGGCGGCTTTCTTTCGCCAATTCTGCTGCGCTCGGTTGGCAAGGCCGTGGAGAGGGGAGAGCAGGCGCTGCTCTTTCTCAACCGTCGCGGCTACGCGCCCTTGACGCTTTGCCGTGTCTGCGGTCACCGGTTCCAGTGTCCCCAGTGCTCAAGCTGGCTGGTCGAGCACCGTTTCCGTGGCCAGATACAGTGCCATCAATGCGGCTATCACGAGCCGACACCCAATGCCTGCCCCGAATGCGGCACGTTGGACCATCTCGTTGCCTGCGGGCCGGGTGTGGAGCGGATCGCCGAGGAAGTGGAGAGGCATTTTCCGGATGCGCGCACGCTGGTGCTGTCCTCCGATCTCGGTGGGGTCAAGCGGCTACGGCTGGAGCTCGAAGCGATCGCCAATGGCGAAGCCGACATCGTCATCGGTACGCAGTTGGTCGCCAAGGGGCACAATTTTCCGCTGATGACCTTGGTTGGCATCATCGACGCCGATATCGGACTGTCGAACGGAGATCCACGAGCGGCGGAGCGAACGTTCCAGCTTCTTTCCCAGGTCACGGGGCGGGCAGGGCGGACCGGTCGCAAGAGCCTTGGCTTGATCCAGACCTTTCAGCCACAGCATCCGGTTATGCAGGCGCTGGTATCAGGAGATGCCTCCGCTTTCTACGAGCGCGAGATCGTCGAGCGCGAAAAAGCGCAGCTTCCACCGTATGGTCGGCTGGTCTCGATCATTGTGTCTGCCGATATGCGCGCCGAAGCGGAAGGCCATGCCCGCGGGCTCAGACAGGCGGCGCCACAGGAAAGCGGTATCATGGTCCTCGGCCCGGCCGAAGCGCCGCTTGCCCTTATCCGCGGACGACACCGCTTCCGGCTTCTGATCCACGGGCGGCGCACGAACGACATGCAGACCTTCGTCCGTGCAATGATCGATCGCGGACCTAAGGAAAGACGCTCAATACAGGTGCAGATCGATGTCGATCCGCAGAGTTTTCTCTGATTCCACCCGTTCTCAGAGTGTGTCATAAACCGCGCGCTGAAGAACAACGACGAGGACCCCATGGAATTCTACTTCCCGACGGAACCGGGTGAGCAACTGGCATTCCTGGCTGCAACGATCATGGCCCTGGTAGGCTGTTTTGTGCTGCTTGCACCGGGCCTGGCCATGCGAATGGCGGGTCTGGATATCCGCGAGGGGCGCAACGACGGCTATGGGGCCGTCCGCTCCGCGGGAGGCCTCTTGGCTGGCTTTTGCGGAACGGCGCTTCTGCTCGCGCAGCCCATGGTCTACCTGGCGCTTGGAGCGGCCCTTGGGCTCTCCGTGTTTTCGCGCATCCTGTCGATCATGTCGGATGGAAGGAGCAGTTGGCGTGTTGTGCCTCCTCTGGTTGTGCAGGCCGCTACGGCCGCTCTCGTTCTCTCGTATGTCTTTGGTCTCATTTGAGATTGCAGGACCCCGCAAGGGCAACCGACACGCAGTCAATTTGACGCAGAAACCGACAAAATTCCTCGGTGGCCCTTGCTCTGATGGGTCAAACCGTTAATACGCGTGTTGCGAGTCTAGACCTCGTATGCTAGACGGACCGCGAAATTCGGAAAACGCAAGTCATACGTATTTGTGTTTTCGGGGGAAAACAAAACACTATCAGGATGTTAGGTGGGTCCACCCGGGCCTGTGCCGATCCTGGGACAAGATCAGGGAATTTTTTGCCCGTGGCAGACGCATCCCAAGTGATTTCCGGCGTGGCCGAGCGCTACGCATCATCGCTTTTCGAGCTTGCGCTTGAGGCTGGCGCGATTGACGCTGTCGCTGCAGACCTTGCCCGTCTTCAGACGATGATTGATGAGAGCGATGATTTCAAGCGCCTCGTTCAGTCGCCCGTTTTTGCATCTGATGATCAGGTGAAGGCCATCAGCGCGATTGCCGACAAGGCACAATTCAGCGCGCTCGTGTCGAACTTCCTGAAGGTCGTTGCCAGCAATCGTCGCCTCTTTGCCGTTTCCGGCATGGTGGCCGCATATCGCCAGATCGTTGCCCGTCACAAGGGTCAGGTCACGGCTGAAGTCACCTCTGCTCACGCTCTTTCGGCTGAGCAGGAATCCGAACTGAAAGCGGCGCTGAAGGGCGTTACCGGCAAGGAAGTCTCGATCGCTGTTACGGTCGATCCGTCCCTGCTGGGTGGCCTTATCGTCAAGATCGGCTCGCGCCAGATCGACACGTCCCTTCGCACCAAACTTTCCACCCTTAAGCTTGCACTGAAAGAGGTTGGCTGATGGATATCCGCGCCGCGGAAATTTCCGCAATTCTGAAAGATCAAATCAAAAACTTCGGCAAAGAGGCGGAAGTCTCCGAAGTTGGCCAGGTGCTCTCCGTCGGTGACGGTATCGCCCGCGTTTACGGCCTCGACAACGTCCAGGCCGGTGAAATGGTCGAATTCCCGGGCGGCATTCGCGGTATGGCGCTCAACCTCGAAGCTGATAATGTCGGCGTCGTTATCTTCGGTGCCGACCGTGGCATCAAGGAAGGCGACACCGTCAAGCGCACCGGCGCCATCGTTGACGTTCCGGTTGGTCCGGAGCTGCTCGGTCGCGTTGTTGATGCGCTCGGCAATCCGATCGACGGCAAGGGTCCGATCAATGCGACCCGTCGCGCTCGCGTCGACGTCAAGGCACCGGGCATCATCCCGCGCAAGTCGGTTCATGAGCCGATGTCGACCGGCCTCAAGGCCATCGACGCCCTGATCCCGGTTGGCCGTGGTCAGCGCGAACTGGTCATCGGTGACCGCCAGACCGGTAAGACCGCAATCATTCTCGACACCTTCCTGAACCAGAAGCCGATCCACGACAACGGCCCGGACAACGACAAGCTGTTCTGCGTGTACGTTGCTGTCGGCCAGAAGCGTTCGACCGTTGCCCAGTTCGTGAAGATCCTCGAAGAGCGCGGCGCCCTGCAGTACTCGATCGTCATCGCCGCGACCGCTTCGGACCCGGCTCCGATGCAGTACCTCGCGCCGTTTGCTGGCTGCGCCATGGGCGAATACTTCCGTGACAACGGTCAGCACGCGCTCATCGCTTACGACGACCTGTCGAAGCAGGCTGTTGCCTATCGTCAGATGTCGCTCCTGCTGCGCCGCCCGCCGGGCCGCGAAGCTTATCCGGGCGACGTCTTCTATCTGCATTCCCGTCTGCTCGAGCGCGCCGCCAAGATGGGCGACGCCGCTGGCGCCGGCTCGCTGACCGCTCTGCCGGTCATCGAAACCCAGGGTAACGACGTTTCGGCCTTTATTCCGACCAACGTCATCTCGATCACCGACGGTCAGATCTTCCTTGAAACCGACCTGTTCTATCAGGGCATTCGTCCGGCCGTTAACGTCGGTCTGTCGGTTTCGCGCGTCGGTTCTGCCGCTCAGATCAAGGCGATGAAGCAGGTTGCCGGCTCGATCAAGGGTGAACTTGCCCAGTATCGCGAAATGGCCGCCTTCGCCCAGTTCGGTTCGGACCTTGACGCTGCAACCCAGCGCCTCTTGAACCGCGGTGCACGCCTGACCGAACTCCTGAAGCAGCCGCAGTTCTCGCCGCTCAAGACGGAAGAACAGGTCGCGGTCATCTTCGCAGGCGTCAACGGTTACCTGGACAAGATCCCGGTTGCTGACGTCGGCAAGTTCGAGCAGGGTCTGCTTTCCTACCTCCGCTCGGAAGGCAAGGCGATCCTCGACACGATCCGCGCAGATAAGGCGATCAGCGACGACACCAAGGGCAAGCTCAAGGCCGCCCTCGACACCTTCGCGAAGAACTTCGCCTAACTCAGGCTCAAGCCAAGGACGGATAACGGATGCCTTCACTTAAGGATCTGAAAAACCGGATCGCCTCCGTCAAGGCGACGCAGAAAATCACCAAGGCGATGAAAATGGTCGCCGCGGCGAAGCTGCGTCGTGCTCAGGAAGCGGCCGAGGCTGCCCGCCCTTACTCGCAGCGCATGAGCGCCGTCCTGGCCAATATTGCCCAGGCTGTGGGTTCGGACGACAGCGCACCGCGCCTGATGACCGGCACCGGCAAGGACGACGTGCATCTGCTCGTCGTCTGCACCGCCGAGCGTGGTCTCTGCGGCGGTTTCAATTCCTCGATTGCCCGTTTCGCCAGGGACCATGCGCGCAAGCTTTTGGCCCAGGGCAAGACGGTCAAGATCTTCTGCGTCGGCAAGAAGGGCTACGACAGCCTTCGCCGTGAGTTCGCCGGCCTGATCGTCGAACGCATGGATCTTCGCGACGTCAAGCGTATTGGCTTCAGCAACGCAGATGCCATTGGCCGCAAGGTCATTGGCATGTTCGAGCGTGGCGAATTCGATGTCTGCACGCTGTTCTATTCCGAGTTCAAGTCTGTGATCAGCCAGATCCCGACGGCCCAGCAGATCATCCCGGCCGCTCCGGCCGAGGCTGCTCCGCAGGCTGGTGCGGCGGCGCTCTACGAATACGAGCCCGACGCTTCGGCGATCCTTGAGGATCTGATCCCGCGCAACATCTCGGTTCAGATTTTCCGGGCTCTGCTCGAAAACGTCGCGGGTGAAATGGGCGCCAAGATGAGCGCCATGGACAACGCGACCCGCAATGCCGGTGAGATGATCAACAAGCTGACGCTTTCGTACAACCGCCAGCGTCAGGCGCAGATCACCAAGGAACTCATTGAAATCATTTCGGGCGCGGAAGCGCTCTGAGGTTAAGGAAAGAGGGTAAGATACATGGCTAAGGCAGCTACCCCCAAGTCTAAGGCGGTGAAGTCCGCAGCCGGTGCTCTCGGCAAGGTCACGCAGGTCATCGGCGCCGTCGTCGACGTCGCATTCGAAGGCGAACTGCCCCCGATCCTGAACGCGCTGGAAACCGAAAACGGCGGCAACCGCCTCGTTCTGGAGGTTGCGCAGCACCTCGGTGAAAACCAGGTCCGCACCATCGCCATGGACTCGACCGAAGGTCTCGTCCGCGGTCAGCCGGTCACCGACACGGGTGCTCCGATCTCGGTTCCGGTTGGGCCGGAAACGCTCGGCCGCATCATGAACGTCATCGGCGAGCCGGTTGACGAAGCCGGTCCGCTCGTGACGTCTGGTACGCGCGCCATCCACCAGGAAGCGCCTGCTTATGTCGACCAGTCGACCGAAGCGCAGATCCTGGTCACCGGCATCAAGGTCGTCGACCTGCTCGCGCCTTACGCCAAGGGCGGCAAGATCGGCCTGTTCGGCGGTGCCGGCGTTGGCAAGACCGTTCTCATCATGGAACTGATCAACAACGTTGCGAAGGCACACGGCGGTTACTCCGTATTCGCCGGTGTTGGCGAGCGTACCCGCGAAGGCAACGACCTCTATCACGAAATGATCGAGTCGGGCGTTAACAAGCACGGCGGCGGCGAAGGCTCCAAGGCTGCCCTCGTTTACGGCCAGATGAACGAACCGCCGGGCGCGCGCGCTCGCGTCGCTCTGACCGGTCTGACGATCGCTGAAGACTTCCGCGACAAGGGCCAGGACGTTCTGTTCTTCGTCGACAACATCTTCCGCTTTACCCAGGCTGGTTCGGAAGTGTCGGCTCTGCTCGGCCGTATCCCGTCGGCCGTTGGTTATCAGCCGACGCTGGCAACCGACATGGGTCAGATGCAGGAACGCATCACCACCACGACCAAGGGTTCGATCACCTCGGTTCAGGCCATCTACGTTCCCGCCGACGACTTGACCGACCCGGCTCCGGCCACCTCGTTCGCCCACTTGGACGCAACGACGGTTCTGTCTCGTTCGATCGCTGAAAAGGGTATCTACCCGGCCGTTGACCCGCTCGACTCCACCTCGCGTATGCTCGACCCGATGGTTGTCGGCGAAGAGCACTACGAAGTGGCTCGTAAGGTTCAGACGACGCTGCAGCGCTACAAGTCCCTTCAGGACATCATTGCCATCCTCGGCATGGACGAACTGTCCGAAGAGGACAAGATGACCGTTGCCCGCGCCCGTAAGATCGAGCGCTTCCTGAGCCAGCCGTTCTTCGTTGCTGAAGTCTTCACCGGTTCGCCGGGCAAGCTGGTTGCTCTCGAAGACACGATCAAGGGCTTCAAGGGTCTCGTCAACGGCGACTACGACCATCTGCCGGAAGCTGCCTTCTACATGGTCGGCTCTATCGAGGAAGCCATTGAAAAGGCCAAGCGCCTGGCTGCCGAAGCTGCCTAAGCAAACGGAATGTCGGCACGCGGGTTAAGCCGCGTGCCGCTCCAATCTTCATCAGAGAAGTGAACGACCATGGCTGACAATTTCAACTTTGAGCTCGTTTCGCCCGAGCGTCTTCTGCTCTCCGAACTGGTGAGCGAAGTCGTCATTCCGGCAACGGAAGGCGAAATGACCGTCATGGCCAATCATGCGCCGACCATGACGACGATCAAGCCGGGTGTGGTGACCGTGAAGCTCGCCTCGGGCCAGGTGAACAAGTATGTTGTCTTCGGCGGCTTCGCCGATGTGCTGCCGACAGGCTGCACGCTGCTTGCCGAATCCGCGGTTGCGCTGTCGGAAATTACGCCGGATACGCTGACGAAGCGGATCGATGAAGCCCGCAAGGAGCTTGAAGGCGTCGAGCATCACGAACACCGGACGAAGCTCGAGCAGTATCTGTCGGAGCTTACCAACCTCAACGGAATTCTCGTCGCGGCCTGATATCCGGTCATGACTGTAGCGATTAAAGCCGGGCTCTTGGGTCCGGCTTTTTTCATGCCACAAGGTCAGGAGCGTGCCGCATCCTCGAGGATCATCGCTGCTCCTTTCTCCGCGACCATCATTGTCGGTGCATTGATGTTACCGGCAGTGATGTTGGGAAAGATCGACGCATCGACGATCCGCAATCCCGGAACGCCATGCACCCTAAGGCGGGCATCAACCACGCTTTTATCTGGGTGGGCGCCCATCGCGCAGGTGCCGCACAGGTGATAGATCGAGCCACTGTTGCCTCGGAAGTAATCGAGCAGTTTGGCGTCGGTATCAGCGCGTTTCGAAGGCGAGACTTCCTCCGCTACCCAACCATCAAGCGCCCGCGCATCCGCGATGCGGCGGACCAGCCGGCTTCCTTGCAAAACTTCCGCGATATCCCGCTCTGTCGAGAGGTAGTTTGGCTGGATGAGTGGTGCGTCTGAGGCATCGGGCGAAGCGATCGTCACGCTGCCCTTGCTCGTCGGCCGACAGGCATTGAAGGCGATCAGGAAGCCTGGATAGGGTTCCGGCGTCAGGCCAGCGCGCGGGTTGTCGGGGATGCGATAGGACAGCGGGTTGAAGTAGATTTGGATATTGGGCCGCGGTTCGTCGGGTGAGCCACGGAAGAAGCCGCCCGCCTGGTTGACACTCATGGCAAACGGCCCGCTTCGCTTCAAAAGCCACATCAAGCCGAAGCGTGCCTGTCCGATGAGGCTGCCAAAATCGCCGTTCAGCGTCGGTTTTTTCGAACGATAGTAGAAGCTTGCGCAGAGGTGGTCCTGCAGGTTCTGTCCGACGGTCGGCAGGTGCTTGCGGGTCTCGATGCCATGGGCAGCCAAAGTCGTGCCCTCGCCAAAGCCTGAAAGCTGCATCAGCTTGGGCGTATCGACGGCCCCTGCGGCGAGGATCACCTCGCGGCGCGCGGCGAAGCGCCTCACCTGACCATGCTGGACCACTTCTATGCCAGATACCCTCCCGTCCGTATCGAGCAGCAGCCGGCGGGCATGAGCTTCGCGCTCGATGCTCAGGTTTGCGCGTTTCAGTGCCGGGCGCAGATATTCTGTACTCGAATGAGAGCGTTGGCCGCGCCTCGTGTTGATGTCGTAGACACCAGCGCCCTCAATCGTTGCGCCGTTGAAATCGTCGTTCAGCGGCAGTCCGAGTTCGTCGCAAGCGTCGAGAAAGGCGTCGCTCAGCGGGTGCGTTCCGCCGCGCATCGGGGTCACATGGATTGGGCCGTCGCCGCCATGCCAGGGGCTCTCGCCCCGTGCATGCGTTTCCAGCCTGCGAAAATAGGGGAGCACGTCGCTAAAGCCCCAGCCAGGGTTTCCGGCGTCGCGCCAGTCGTCGAAATCCTGTTGCGCGCCGCGCACGAAGACCATGGCATTGATCGAGCCGGAGCCGCCCTGCACCTTGCCGCGCGGCGCATAGATCCGCCGCCCGCCGAGATTGGGCTCGGGCTCCGTGCGGTACATCCAGTTGACCTTGGGATTGTAATAGCTCCTGGCGTAGCCGACAGGGATCTTGAACCAGAAGGATTTGTCCTCTCCACCGGCTTCTATGAGCAGCACGGTATGGCGCCCGGTTTCGCTCAAGCGGCTGGCCACGATGCAGCCTGCCGAGCCTGCACCGACCACGATAAAATCGAAGATCATGGGAAAACCTCAGCCCTTGGCCGGTGCGAAAGCCTTCACGTCGGCAGGCTCTGCCGCCATCTGCAGGTGCAGCCGCTCGCCGGTGTAAGGCGTGTGCTTCGCGATCACATCGTGGTTCAGCTCGATGCCGAGACCCGGCTCGCGCGAGGGAATGAGATAGCCGTCGTCGAAGCCCAGCTTTGTCTTCAGCACCTCGGCATGGAAGCCACCGAAATCCATGATCGCTTCATGAATAAGGAAGTTCGGACACGTCGCCGCGAGCTGGATCGAAGCGGCTGCTCCGACCGGGCCGTTATAAAGGTGCGGCGCAATCTGTGCGTAGAAGGCCTCCGCCATCCCGGCGATCTTCTTCGCCTCCAGCAAACCGCCGACGCGGGCGACATTCATCTGCAGGATGGAGGCCGAGCCAAGCTGCAATACTCTCTGGAATTCATATTTCGTCGTCAGCCGCTCGCCGGTCGAGACGGGGATCGATGTGGCACGCGCGACTTCCGCCATGGCCGCCTCCTGGCCGGGCGGCACCGGCTCCTCGAACCAGAGCGGATCGTATTTCTCCAGGCGCTTGGCGAGCCGGATTGCGGAAGACGGCACCATCTGGCCATGCGTGCCGAAGAGGATGTCGGCACGATTGCCGATCGCATCGCGGATCTTCTGGCAGAACTCCTCGCAGCGATCCATGACGGGAAGCGATAGCTGGTGACCAGAATAGTTGGTGTAGGGGCCGGCAGGATCGAATTTCAACGCCGTGAAGCCTGCCTCGACCATGCGGATCGCTTCTTCGGCGGCAAGATCGGGATCATTGTAGTCGTATTCGCCGGCTGCGTTCTTCGGGTAGAGATAAGTGTAGGCGCGCAGCCTGTCATGAACCGTGCCGCCGAGCAGGTCGGCCACTGGCCGCCCCGCTGCCTTGCCGATGATGTCCCAGCAGGCGATTTCGAGACCGGAGATGATCCCAACCATGGTCGGGTCCGGTCGCTGGGTAAAGCCGCTCGAATAGGCCGCGCGCCAGAAGCGCTCGATCTGGTGCGGGTCGTGGCCCTCGAGATAGCGGGCGAAGACATCTTCAACGAGGACAGCGATCCCGGAAGGGTGGAAGGCGGTCGAATAGATTTCGCCAATGCCTGTCACGCCACAGGCGGTCTGGAGTTCGACGAAGATCCAGTACATGCCACCAATGTGTGGTGCGGGCGTTGCGACAACATGTGTCTTGAGCGAAGCGATTTTCATGGATGCCCCTTGGTGCTGCGCAAAATCAATGTTTGAGGATGACGAGGCGGGTCTGTGTGAATTCCAGCATGCCGTGTTTGCCGTCATCGCCGCCAAGACCGGAACGTTTCCAGCCGGCGTGGTAGCCCTGATAGGGATCGGCGGGGAAACGGTTGACGTAGAGTTCGCCCGCCTCGATCTCGTTCGCGGCCTTCATCACCTTGCGGTAGTTCTCGGTGAAGACCACCGAGGCGAGACCGAACTGATGGTCGCTCGCCATGGCGAGCGCCTCATCGAAATCGGTGTAGGGCATCACCGCGAGAACCGGTCCGAAGACCTCCTCCTGCACGATCTCCATGTCCTGGCGGCAAGCGGAGAGCAGTGTCGGCGGATAGAAATAACCGTCGCCTGACGGCAGATAACCGCCGGCCTCAAGCGTCGCGCCATCGGCAACGGCGCGTTCGACCATGTGGTGTACCTTCAGCCTCGCATGGGCGGACGCCAGTGGCCCCATGCGATCGGGATGGGCCGCTCGATCGCCGAAATGGCGGGTTTCGAAGGCGGCCTTCAGTTTCTCAAGCAGGGTGCCGTGCACCGAAGCATGGACATAGAGCCGTTCCACCGAGGTGCAGACCTGGCCACAATGGGCCGTCTTCGCGGCAAGTACGCTCTTCGTCACCACATCAAGGTCGGCATCCGGTTCAACGATGACGGGTGTCTTGCCGCCAAGCTCCAGCGAGGGCTTCGCGATGTTAGTGCGGCAATAGCCCAGCACGGTCTGGCCGGCAGCAACGCTGCCAGTCAGCGTGATCATGCCGATGGCGCTTCGGGTGCACATGACCTCGGCCACCTCGTGGCTCATGGTTATGATGTTGACGAGGCCGGCGGGCAGGCCGGCTTCGGCAATGCACTCGGCAAAGACGAAGGCGGATGTCGGCGTGGTGTTGCTCGGACGCACGACCACGGCGTTGCCGGCAATCAGCGCCGGCGCGATCTTGCGTACCAGTGTATAGATCGGGAAATTGAAGGGGATCAGGCAGGCCACCACGCCGATCGCCGTACGCTTCAGCATCAGCGTTTCATCGGGCGTATCGCTCTCGATCAGCTCGCCTTCGATGCGCCTGGCCCATTCCGCATGATAGCGCATCAGTTCGACGCCGTAGATCGCCTCGCCTGTTGCGTCGGCGAGGCTTTTTCCCGATTCTTTCGCGAGCGCTTCGCCGATGCGTTCAGCGTTCCTTTCGATGATGTCGGCAAGCTTGCGCAGCGCGTTGCCGCGTTCAATCGCCGGCAATCTGCCCCAGCCACGCTGCGCGCGCTTGGCGGCGTCAACCGCATGCGTGACATCCGCCTCGGCGGCTGCTGGAACCTGCGCAAAGACTTTGCCCGTTGACGGATTGCGGACGTCGATACTCGGCCGGTTCTGGGTGTCGACAAAGGCGCCGTCGATGAAAAGGCGAAACGCGTCCATGGGGTCGAGGCTCCGTAATGCACTTAGAGCCTTGAAGTTGAACGCCTTACCGCATCTGTTGCAAACGAGGTTTTATCGGGTGAACCATTCCAAAAGCGAATGCTTCAGCTCGGTGCTGCGTTCGATTCCCCGATCTGCTCGTCGAGCCAGATCTTGAAGCGATCGACATGAGGTGAGGTGGCGCGGTCGGTACGGGTGACCAGCCAGTAGGACTCATGGCCTTCGACTTCGACGTCCAGAACTTGCATCAGGCGCCCTTCGCGCATCAGCGGCGCCACCATAACCTGATCGGCGACGGCGAGGCCCAGCCCGTTGCAGGCCGCCTCGATGACGAGATCGAGCAGATCGAATTCCAGACCGCCCGAAGTGTCGTGTGATCCGTAGCCCGCCGCATCCAGCCAGCGCTGCCAGGTGAGATAGCGTCGATCGGCAGCCGCCAAGACATGGAGAAGCTTGAAACGGGCGAGGTCGAAAGCGTCGCCCGCAGGCATATCGGTGAGCAGTTGCGGCGCGCAGACGGCAATATGCCGTTCGGTAAACAGCCGTTCGGATCGAAGGCCTGGCCACTCACCGTCACCGAACCGGATGGCGCAATCGAGCATGCCGCGTTCCGCCAGCCGGTCGTTCGGTTCCGTCGTCATGCTGAGATCGATGTCGGGCAGGACTGTTCGCAATTCCGCCAGTCGGGGCATCAGCCAGCGCTTGGCAAAAGTCGGAGGCGCATTGATGCGCAGCCGTTTGAGATTGCCTTTTTCCCGAATATTGCGCAACGTGGCTTCTACATCGTGGAATGCCTGCTGCAAGGCGCTCAAGAGCTCGGCACCCGAAGGCGTCAGGTCAAGATGGTGATGGCGGCGGATCACCAGCTGCTCGCCCAGCTGATCTTCCAGATTGCGAACTTGTCGGCTGACGGCGCTCTGCGTGAGGTTCAGCAGTTCCCCAGCCCGTGTAAAGCTGCGCGTCTGGCCTACGACCTCAAAGACTTTCATGGCGGAGAGCGCCGGCAGCCGTCGCATGGAACCTCTCGTCGGGGAGTGCTGGTCTTCACGGAAGGGCAATATTGCCGTCAGTTGTGGCGGAATGCCACCAATAATGCTCGCTAATTGTAACGGGCATCTGCTTTCAACTCGCGGCAACAGCCGTTAAAAAGTCAGCCAAGGAGTGGATGGGGGGACGAAATGAAGGTCGGGATTGTCGGCGCTGGCATGGTGGGAAGCTCGGCCGGATACGCTCTCGCGCTCATGGGCATTGTTAGCGAAATCATTCTGATCGACCAGAACGAAGCGCTGGCTGTGGCGCAGGCTGAAGACATTGCTCACGCCGTGCCTTTCATGTCATCCACGCTTGTCAACGCCGGTGACTATACAGATCTCGCTGGCGCAAGCGTCATCATTCTTGCAGCCGGCGTCAGCCAGAAGCCAGGTGAGAGCCGGCTTGCTCTCCTGGAGCGCAATGCAGCCGTTTTCAAAGTGGTGCTTGATCGGGTCCTGCCTGTGGCTCCGGATGCCATCCTGCTGATCGCCTCCAATCCGGTCGACATCATGACGCAGATCACAACGCGCCTTTCCGGATTGCCGGCGCACCGCGTTATTGGCTCGGGGACCATCCTGGATACTGCACGCTTTCGTAGCCTGGTCGGTCGCCATCTCGGCATTTCGCCACAATCCGTGCATGCCTATGTGCTCGGTGAGCATGGTGATAGCGAGGTTCTGGCCTGGTCGAGCGCCTGCGCCGGTTCGGTGCCCCTGACCTCCTTTGCCGCCCAGGTGGGCTCTCCACTCACGCAGGATGTTCGCGCGACCATCGACCATGCGGTGCGGAATGCCGCCTACAAGATCATTGCCGGAAAAGGGTCAACCTATTACGGCATCGGCGCCGGCCTTGCCCGCATCGTCAAGGCGATCGTCCATGATCAGCGGGATGTGCTCTCCGTGTCCATGGTGACCGCAGATGCAACCGGAGTTCAGGATGTCGCGCTTTCCATCCCGCGGGTCATCGGTGCCGAAGGAGTTGTCGCGGACCTTTTTCCTGTTCTCGACGACGAAGAGACCCGTGCTCTCCATCGGAGCGCCTCGATCTTGAAGGAGAGAGCCGATGCAATCGCACTCGCCTGAGGTGGACGACGCCCTACAAGCATCTCTTTTGGTGCAGGCGGAGGGCATGCAGGGGCCCGAGGACCTTGTTGACCCCGGGCTTGAAGGAATGATCGATAAAGCCAGGGACGCCAGCGCTCTCCTGAAAGCACTCTCGCATGAATCGCGCCTGCTGATGCTGTGCATGCTGTGCAAGGGCGAGCGGACTGTGACCGAGATTGAGCATTTTCTCGGTATGCAGCAGGCAGTGGTGTCGCAGCAACTGGCACGCTTGCGGATGGATCGGATCGTTCAAACGCGGCGGGATGGCCGGCAGATCTATTACAGTATCGTTGATCCGCAACTGGCCGAACTGATCTCGGTGCTCTACAAGATGTACTGCGATCCGTCGGCAGCCCCGCAGCCGGATCTGCATGAAGCAAAGGCCTGATCCGGGCCGGCGGCCGTTGGACATGCCATGATCGACAAACTCGAATTCTTCATCGTGCTCGCCCGCGAACAGCATTTCGGTCGTGCCGCAGAAGAATGCGGTGTCACTCAGCCGACCTTGTCTGCTGCCATTCAGCAGTTAGAGTCGCAGCTCGGTGTCAGTCTAGTCGTTCGCGGATCACGCTTTCATGGACTGACTCCGGAAGGTCAGCGCGTCCTCGAATGGGCGCGCCGGATTGTTGGCGATACCCGCACCATGCGCGAGGAAATGCGCGCAACCCGGCGTGGTCTGGCAGGCCATATCCGCTTGGCTGCCATTCCGACAGCGCTTGCCATGGTCCGCAAGCTGACGGAGCCTTTTCAGAAGCGGCATCCGAATGTCACATTCTCGGTACTGTCGCGCACCTCGCTGCAGGTTTTGAGCCTTCTTGAAAATCTCGAGATCGATGCGGGCATCACCTATCTCGACAACGAACCACTGGGCCGCGTGACGACCGTGCCGCTCAATTCCGAACGTTATCATCTGATTACAGCGGCCGGAACGCCGCTTTCAGACCGCGATGTCGTCACGTGGCGTGATGTCTCGGGTCTTCGGCTTTGTCTATTGACCGCCGACATGCAAAATCGTCGTATTATCAATAAACATATGCAGGAAGCCGGTGTTGAGGTGTCTCCGACGCTGGAATCCAATTCGATGATTGTTTTGTTCTCGCATATCCGAACCGGCCAGTGGGCCTCGATCATGCCGCGAAATGTCGCGGAATCCTTTGGATTTTCTGAGCAAATACGGATGATTCCGATATCTGAGCCCGATGCCTCGCATCTTGTCGGATTGGTCGCCACGCACCGGGAGCCGCATACGCCGCTCGTCTCAGCATTGCTGCATGAGGCACGGATGCTCGTTAAAGCAGAGGCCTTTGATAGAAATTATCTATTGAGCGACGATTTCCCGATATTGACCTGAGCCCGTCGTGGCAGCCATCCTTCGCAAAAGGCAATTTCGAATTCCACCGTTGAGGATCTCGAAGCTGGCCTGCCATGCCGGATTGCACATTCGCGGCCCCTGCATGGTCGATTGGGAGGACATATTCTATGAATATCCGCGCTGTCGTTTCGCAGGAAACGGCCCGAATTTCCGAAATTATTGATCACTGTCGTCAGATGGAGGGGCCGATGCTGCCGATCCTCCATGAGATCCAGGCAGAATTCGGTTACATCCCGGAAGAGGCGAAGCAGATCATCGCCACGGCCCTCAATTTGTCGCGCGCGGAAGTGCATGGCGTCGTTACCTTCTATCATGATTTCCGCGCCAAGCCTGCCGGTCGGCATGTGTTGAAACTCTGTCGCGCCGAGGCCTGTCAGTCCATGGGCGCCGAACCACTGGCGGATCGCGTCAGGCAGATCCTGGGCATCGACTGGCATGAAACGACGGCTGATGGTGCGATCACGCTGGAGCCGGTCTTCTGTCTCGGTCTTTGTGCCCAGGCGCCGGCTGCGATGCTGGACGGCGATCTGCACGCGAGGCTTGACGAGCACTGTCTTGGCGAAATTCTCGCGGAGGCGCGCGCATGACCGTCACGGTTTTCGTACCCCGCGATGCAGCCGCTCTCGCCGTCGGCGCCGACAAGGTCGCTGCGGCCATCGAACGGGAGGCCACGACCCGCGGCCTTGACGTCCGTCTCGTGCGCAATGGCTCGCGCGGCATGCTGTGGCTGGAGGTTCTGGTCGAGGTTCGCACTGATCATGGACGCGTTGCCTACGGCCCGGTCAAAGCCTCGGATGTGCCTTCCTTGTTCGATGCGGATTTCCTGTCCGGCGGCGCGCATCCGCTCGGCCACGGCATCACCAAGGACATTCCCTTCCTCAAGGGGCAGACGCGGCTGACTTTCGCGCGCTGCGGCGTCACGGATCCGTTGTCGCTCGACGACTACAGGCGTTACGAAGGTCTGAAGGGTCTTGCCAATGCCATAGCTATGGCACCCGGCGATATCGTCAAACAGGTGACGGACAGCGGCCTGCGCGGTCGCGGCGGCGCGGGTTTCCCGACCGGCATCAAATGGAAAACGGTTGCCGATGCGGTCGCCGATCAGAAATACATCGTCTGCAATGCCGATGAGGGCGACAGCGGCACCTTCGCCGACCGCATGATCATGGAAGGCGACCCCTTCGTTCTGATCGAGGGCATGGCGATTGCGGGTATCGCGACCGGCGCGACCAAGGGTTACGTCTATACCCGCTCCGAATATCCGCATGCGATTGCCATGTTGGAAGAGGCAATTGCGATTGCCCGGCGCGAAGGCATTCTCGGATCGTCGGTCATGGGTTCGGCTCACGCCTTCGACATGGAAGTGCGCATGGGGGCAGGGGCCTATGTTTGCGGTGAAGAGACCTCGCTGCTCAACAGCCTTGAGGGCAAGCGCGGCATCGTGCGCGCCAAGCCGCCGCTGCCTGCGCTGCAGGGCCTGTTCGGCAAGCCGACTGTGGTCAACAATGTCATCTCGCTCGCATCCATTCCCGTCATCATGGACCGGGGCGCTCCGTTCTATCGCGATTTCGGCGTCGGTCGCTCGCATGGCACAATCCCGATCCAGCTTGCCGGCAACCTCAAGCATGGCGGCCTCTACGAGACCGCGTTTGGTCTGCCACTCGGTGAATTGATCAACGAGATCGGCGGTGGAACCATCTCTGGTCGCCCCGTGAAGGCCGTCCAGGTCGGCGGGCCGCTTGGTGCCTATTTCCCGCCGTCGCTGTTCGACACGATCTTCGACTACGAAGCCTTCACGGCCGCCGGTGGCCTGATCGGTCACGCGGGTGTGGTGGTGTTCGATGAGTCTGTCGATATGCTGAAGCAGGCGCGCTTCGCCATGGAATTCTGCGCCATCGAAAGCTGCGGCAAGTGCACGCCCTGCCGCATCGGATCGACCCGCGGCGTCGAGACGGTCGACAAGATCGCGCAAGGTATCGAGCCGGACAAGAACAAGGTGCTGCTGGAAGATCTCTGCAACACGATGAAGTTCGGCTCGCTCTGTGCGCTGGGCGGGTTCACGCCCTATCCGGTGATGAGCGCGCTTACGCATTTCCCGGAGGATTTTGGGCCGGCACCAGTGCGGGAGGCGGCGGAATGAGCGAACCGACGAAAGTGAAGGGGCCTGCGTCCTATTTTCCGTCGATCGAGAAGACCTATGGAAAGCCAATCCGGCACTGGCAGGACATTGTCCGCCAGCAGACGGGCAAGACGCATATGCAGATTGTCGGTGTGCTGAAGCAGGAGCATGGCCTCGGCCATGGGCACGCCAATGCCATCGTCGCCGCAACCCTTGCCGAAACGAAACCGTAAGCAGAAGTGAACATGTTCGCGCGGCTTCACCCGCTGCGGACAGACCACCTGGAGGCCCTCATGTCCCTCGTTCCTGAAATCGACTACGGCACACCCGCCTCGCGCTCCGAGAAGATGGTGACGCTGACCATCGATGGCCGCGAGATCACCGTGCCGGAAGGCACATCCATCATGCGGGCCTCGATGGAGGCAGGCATCCAGGTGCCCAAACTCTGCGCGACCGACATGGTCGACGCCTTTGGCTCCTGCCGGCTCTGTCTGATCGAGGTGGAGGGCCGCAACGGCACGCCCGCCTCCTGCACGACCCCCGTTGCCTCGGGTATTGTCGTCCACACCCAGACGGAGCGCCTGAAGGCGATCCGCAAGGGCGTGATGGAACTCTACATCTCCGACCACCCGCTGGACTGTCTGACCTGTGCGGCGAACGGCGACTGCGAACTGCAGGACATGGCCGGCGCAGTTGGCCTGCGCGATATCCGCTACGGCTACGAGGGCGACAATCACGTCAAGGCCCGTTCGGCGACAGGCGATGTCAATGCGCAGTGGATGCCTAAGGACGAGAGCAACCCGTACTTTACCTATGACCCCTCGAAGTGCATCGTCTGCTCGCGCTGCGTGCGGGCCTGCGAGGAGGTCCAGGGCACCTTTGCGCTGACCATCGAGGGCCGCGGTTTCGACAGCCGCGTCTCGCCCGGTGCGCACGAGGCCTTTCTGTCGTCCGAATGCGTATCGTGCGGCGCCTGCGTCCAGGCCTGTCCGACGGCGACGCTGACGGAGAAATCCGTCATTGCCATCGGCCAGCCCGAACACTCCATGGTGACGACCTGCGCCTATTGCGGCGTCGGCTGTTCGTTCAAGGCTGAAATGCGCGGCGAGGAGCTGGTGCGCATGGTGCCCTGGAAGGATGGTCAGGCCAACCGTGGCCATTCCTGCGTCAAGGGCCGCTTTGCCTATGGCTATACGAGCCACAAGGACCGCATCCTCAACCCGATGATCCGCGAGAAGATCACCGATCCCTGGCGCGAAGTCACTTGGGAAGAGGCCTATGCGCATGTCGCTTCGGAGTTCAAGCGGATCCAGTATCAGTATGGCCGCGAGTCGATCGGCGGCATCACCTCGTCGCGCTGCACGAACGAGGAAACCTTCCTGGTCCAGAAGCTGATCCGCGCCGGCTTCGGCAACAACAATGTCGATACCTGCGCCCGTGTCTGCCATTCGCCGACCGGCTATGGTCTCGGCCAGGCCTTCGGCACCTCGGCCGGCACGCAGAACTTCGACAGCGTCGAGCATTCCGACGTCGTCATGGTGATCGGCGCCAACCCGACGGACGGTCACCCCGTCTTCGGCTCGCGGCTGAAGAAGCGCCTCCGCCGGGGCGCAAAGCTGATCGTCGTCGATCCGCGCCGTACCGATATCGTCCGCAGCCCGCATATCGAGGCGGCCTTCCATCTGCCCTTGAAGCCCGGCACCAACGTCGCCGTCATGACCGCGCTCGCGCATGTCATCGTCACCGAGGGCCTGTTTGCCGAAGCCTTCATCCGCGAGCGTTGCGACTGGTCGGAGTTCGAAGATTGGGCGGCTTTCGTTGCCGAACCACAGCATTCTCCGGAAGAAACGGAAAGCTTCACCGGCGTTCCCGCCGCCGATCTTCGCGGAGCGGCCCGCCTGTTTGCCACGGGCGGCAATGGCGCCATCTATTACGGCCTCGGTGTTACCGAACACAGCCAGGGTTCGACAACCGTGATGGCGATTGCCAATCTCGCCATGGCAACCGGCAATATCGGACGTCCGGGCGTCGGTGTGAACCCGCTGCGCGGCCAGAACAACGTTCAGGGCTCCTGCGACATGGGCTCGTTCCCGCATGAGTTGCCGGGCTATCGCCACATCTCGGACGACGCAACGCGCGAGACCTTCGAAAAGCTCTGGGGCGTCACGCTCCACAACGAACCCGGGCTGCGCATCCCGAACATGCTCGATGCGGCCGTCGACGGCTCGTTCAAGGGCATCTACATCCAGGGCGAGGATATCCTGCAGTCCGATCCGGATACCAAGCATGTGTCCGCCGGGCTCGCCGCCATGGAATGCGTCGTGGTGCACGACCTCTTCCTCAACGAGACGGCAAACTACGCGCATGTCTTCCTGCCCGGCTCGACCTTCCTTGAAAAGGACGGCACCTTCACCAATGCCGAGCGCCGCATCAATCGCGTCCGCAAGGTGATGACGCCGAAGAACGGCTATGCTGACTGGGAAGTCACGCAGAACCTCGCAAAGGCCATGGGCCTTGCCTGGAACTACACGCATCCCTCCCAGATCATGGAGGAGATTGCCGCCTCGACGCCAAGCTTTGCGGGTGTCTCCTATGATTACCTGGAAAAAATGGGTTCGGTGCAGTGGCCCTGCAACGAAAAGTTCCCGCTCGGCTCGCCGATCATGCATGTCGATGGCTTCGTGCGCGGCAAGGGCAAGTTCATCCGCACCGAATACGTCGCGACGGACGAGCGGACAGGACCACGCTTCCCGCTGTTGCTCACCACCGGCCGTATCCTCAGCCAGTACAATGTCGGTGCCCAGACCCGGCGTACCGAAAATGTGGTCTGGCACGAAGAGGATCTTCTGGAAATTCATCCGCATGATGCGGAACAACGCGGCATCAAGGATGGCGATTGGGTGAAGCTCGCCAGCCGCTCCGGTGACACGACACTCCGCGCGCTCATCACCGATCGCGTTGCTCCGGGCGTGGTCTACACCACCTTCCACCATCCGGGCACGCAGGCCAACGTCATCACCACCGACTTCTCCGACTGGGCCACCAACTGCCCGGAATACAAGGTGACCGCGGTGCAGATCTCGCCCTCGAATGGTCCGACGGAATGGCAGGAGGAGTATGACGACCTGTCGAAGCGCTCCCGCCGGATCGTCGGCAAGCTGGAAGCGGCGGAGTAAGGCCGGGTGTCCGGGAGCCCGCCAGCCACTGCGGCCAGCGTGCCGGCCATTATCGTCAGACAGGGCCTCGTCTCGGAGGGCGAGCGCGCCATTCCCGAGGAAGTTCCCGTCGCTTTCTCCTATAGCGGCTCCACACATGCCGTGATGATGGCAACGCCTGACGATCTTGAGGATTTCGCCGTCGGTTTTTCCCTGACCGAGGGCATCGTGCGGTCAGCCGTGGAGATCGAGGCGGTCGACGTGGTCGAAGCCGGCAACGGTCTCGATCTGCAGATCGTGCTCAGGCAAGCCAATGCCGAGGCGCTCTCTGCGCGCCGCAGGCAGATGGCGGGTCCGGTCGGCTGCGGCATGTGCGGCATCGAGTCCATCGATCAGGCGATGCGGGTCGTACCGTCGGTCAGCGCGGCAGACCTGGTGCTCTCCCTGGAAGACGTCACCACGGCCACCAGCGCGCTGCAGGACCAGCAGAGGCTCAACCGGCGTACTCGTGCGGTGCATGGCGCCGGCTTCTATCTGCCTGGTCAGGGGATGGTTGCGGTGCGCGAAGATGTCGGTCGGCACAATGCGCTCGACAAGCTCATCGGCGCCATCGCCCTTGGCGGCTGGCAGGCGTCGGCTGGTGCCATCGTCGTAACCAGCCGGCTATCGGTCGAGATGGTGCAGAAGGCCGCCATCGCCGGCAGTCCCGTTCTCATCGCCATTTCGGCCCCCACCACCCTTGCCGTGCGCACCGCGAGCGAGGCCGGCATGACCCTGGTTGCAATCGCAAGGGACGAGGATTGCGAAGTCTTCACCCGGCCCGATCGCCTCAATCTCAAAGGAATCTCTGATGTCGCTTAGCCATACCGACGAGAAGCTGGTTCGCATGGCCAACCAGATCGCCGTGTTTTTCCTGTCGCAGCCGGAAGAGGTGCGTATCGAAGGCGTTGCGACACATATCAACAAGTTCTGGGAGCCGCGCATGCGGCGCCGTTTTTTCGAAATGATCGATCAGCGACTGGGTGATTTCCTGCCGCTCGTGCTCTCCGCATCGTCTGCCATCAAGCGTCCGGGCGAACCGGATGCCGGTGCGGTCGGCGTGGGACGCGATGCAGCGGCTGGTGCGCCTGGCGGCAAGGGACCGGCAGCCGGAGAATCGCTGTCGGAACCGAGCATTCCAGAGGCCTGATCGACATTCTCACATCAATTCTGGTCGCCTGCCCGCGACGAGAGTCATTTCAGTTCTGAAAGCTATTTTAGAGGAGGTACGGGCAATGGCAGTTACAGGTGCAACGACGAAAGATTTCGAGGGGACAGGTTTCCTCGACCGGGAGCGCATAGTCGCGCAGCCCGGATTTAACCGCTGGTTGGTCCCGCCGGCAGCTCTGGCCATCCATCTCTGCATTGGCATGGCCTACGGCTTCAGCGTCTTCTGGCTACCATTGACCAAGGCAATCCCGAATGCCGATCCCTCCTGCTCGAGCCTCACTCTGATTGGCGCGCTGTTCACCACGGAGTGCAACTGGCGCGTCGCCGATCTCGGCTGGATCTACACGCTGTTCTTCGTTCTTCTCGGTTGCTCCGCGGCGATGTGGGGCGGCTGGCTCGAGCGTGTTGGTCCGCGCAAGGCCGGTTTCGTCTCCGCCTGCTGCTGGTGCGGCGGCATTCTCGTGGCCGCGGTCGGCGTCATGACCCACCAGCTCTGGCTGATGTGGCTCGGTGCCGGTGTAATCGGCGGCGTGGGCCTTGGTCTCGGCTACATTTCTCCAGTTTCGACGCTGATCAAGTGGTTCCCCGACCGGCGCGGCATGGCGACCGGCATGGCGATCATGGGCTTTGGCGGCGGTGCGATGATCGGCGCGCCTTTGGCAAACCTTCTGATGAACACCTTCAAGACGGATGTGACGGTCGGCGTCTGGCAGACCTTCGTCGTCATGGCGCTCATCTACTTCGTCTTCATGCTCGGCGGCGCTTTCGGTTATCGCATCCCGCCCGCCGGCTGGCGTCCGGAAGGCTGGACCCCGCCTGCCGCCAAGAGCTCGATGATCACCACCCGTCACGTTCATCTGCGCGATGCCCACAAGACCAAGCAGTTCTGGCTGATCTGGGCCGTTCTCTGCCTCAACGTCTCGGCCGGCATCGGTGTTATCGGCATGGCCTCGCCCATGCTGCAGGAAATCTTCGCCGGCTCGCTGATCGGCGTTCCGGGCGTGGCATTTGCCGAACTGGATGCCAGCCAGAAGGCGCAGATCGCAGCGATCGCCGCCGGCTTTACGGGGCTTCTGTCGCTCTTCAACATCGGCGGACGCTTCTTCTGGGCGTCGATGTCGGACAAGATCGGTCGCAAGAACACCTACTTCTGCTTCTTCATCCTCGGCATCATTCTCTATGCTCTTGCCCCGACGCTCGCCGAAATGGGCTCCAAGGCCTTCTTCGTGCTTGCCTTCGGCATCATCCTGTCGATGTATGGCGGTGGTTTCGCCACCATCCCCGCCTATCTCGCGGATATCTTCGGCACGCAGTTCGTCGGTGCGATCCACGGTCGTCTTCTGACAGCCTGGGCGACCGCCGGCATCGTCGGCCCGGTCGTCGTCAACTACATCCGTGAGGCGCAGATCGCGGCGGGCGTGGCACCGGGGCCGGAACTCTACACGAGCACCATGTATATTCTGGCAGGCATGCTGGCGCTCGGCCTTGTTGCCAACGCCTTCGTCCGTCCTCTTTCCGACAAGTGGTTCATGTCGGATGAGGAAGTGGCCTCGCTGCAGGCAAAGACCGTGGCTGCAACCGCGGGTCCCACCGGCGCCTTCGGCATCGGCAAGGGCGGTCTCGATGCCAAGGCGGCACTTGCCTGGGCCGTGGTTGGCCTGCCTCTTCTGTGGGGCGTCTGGGTAACGCTCAAGAGCAGCTTTGCTCTCTTCGGATAAAGGGAAAGCCGGCCTCGGGGCCGGCTTTTTTCATGCAGGATCAGTTGAGCCAGAGGTGGATCAAGGCCGCCTCCGGCGTCTGTCTGCCGCCGTTTTCGACGCCCGCGCCCCAGAGCCCGGCACCAGCGGCATAGCTGCCGGGCTGCAAGCCGCCGGCCTCGCATTGGCTGACGCCGCGCAAGCGTTTGCCCGCCGAAACCGCTGCCGCCAGAACCGAAATCAGCGCCGGATCATTCATCGCCGTGCCGGAGCCGAAGAGGCGAAGGACGGCACCATCCAGCTTTGACACAATGGCCTCGACCGCGTCTGCTGGCATGCCGGGCGAGAGCGTCAGGATTGCAAGTTTGCGCGTCGTATCGAACCGTAGGCTTTGCGGCGGATGCAACGGGTCCTGTGGTTGCGCCCGGAAGGCTTCCACGTCATGGCTGTTGTGCTTCACCAGTCCGCCGGCTTCCATCACCTTGCCAGCGAAGGCGAGATGGATGCCGGGATCGTTCCCAAGGGCTGTCGCAATCGCGAGATCGAGATTGCCCTCCGCATCGCCTTCGTGGCCCAGCGGTACCATGGAGCCGCACAACACGACCTTGCGGTTTTCTCCCGCCAGCGCCTGTGAAAGCGCGGCCCCGGTAAAGGCCATGGTGTCTGTTCCGTGGGTGATGATGACCGAGGCCTGCGGATGGCTTCTGATTGCGTCGAGCATGGTGTTCCAGTGCTGAGGCCCGACATCGGCACTATCGAGCAGCGGCGAGAAGACATGGCTCTTCAAGGTTACCGTCTGCGGCAGACGTGCGGTGAGCGCATCCTCCACAAGGCCCGCCTTCGGCGCCAGTCCTTCGGGCGTCTCGGCCATTCCGATCGTGCCGCCGGTATGGATCAGCAAAAGCTCCATCGTGCATTCCCTTGCTTCATCTGCCCGATCCCATCGGCGGATCGGCCTCTGCCAAAGGCCTAAGCGAGGTGGGGACCAAGATCAACGGTCCTGCGCACAGCAAAAAAGGGCAGTGCGTTGCCGCACTGCCCTGCGATACGTTCAAGCTGCCTTGGTAATCAGGCGGCCAGGTCTTCGAGATCGCTGCCCTTGAACATCTTGGCGAGGTTCAGGAAGCAGATCATGCCGTTTTCGTTGGCGATAATACCTTCCGAAAAGGTCTTGTCGAACGAGGCCGAGACTTCCGGCACAGGCTGAACCTGGCTTGAGGGAATCGTCAGTATGTCGGAGACGCGATCGACCAGCATGCCGATGACCATGTTGTGCACCTCGGCGACAACGATGGCCGAGCGCTCGTTGGCAACCGTGCTCTTCATGCCGAGCTTGTAGGCGAGGTCGATGATCGGAATGACGGAGCCGCGCAGGTTCATCACGCCGATAACGTCAGCGGGTGCATGCGGGATCGGCGTCGACGGTGCCCAGCCGCGGATTTCGCGGATGGTCGTCGTCTTCACGCAGAATTCCTGATCGTGCAGCCGGAATGCGATGATTTCGAGAGTGTCGCCGCCGAAGGTGGTGGAATTGATCGTGGCCATGATTCGTCTTCCCAATCTTTTAAAGTCAAAGCGTCCGGTGTGCGTTTCAGCCGCGCGCACCACCCGCCACAAGTTTTCGCTCCGGCTCGGTTGCGACAGGCGTCACTCGACGTGCTGGTGCAAGCTTATCGAAAGTTCGTTTCTCAATTCTAAACTGCCCAACGAGATTGCGCAGGGCGGATGCCTGACTTGCAAGGTTTTCGCTCGCCGCCGTGCTCTGCTCCACCATGATGGCGTTCTGCTGGGTATTGGCATCCATGCCGGTCACGGACGCGCCGATAGCCGAAAGGGCGGTTGCCTGTTCTTGGGCAGATCCAACAATTGCAATGACGTTGCCGTTGATCTCCTGAACTTCCGAGACGATCTGCTCAAGTGCCCGTCCGGTTTCGCCGACGAGTTGCACGCCATTGCGCACATGATCCGAAGAGGCGTTGATCAGTGTCTTGATTTCCTTGGCAGCATTGGCGGAGCGCTGGGCCAGTTCCCGCACTTCCTGGGCCACAACCGCGAAACCCTTGCCTGCTTCACCCGCGCGAGCAGCCTCGACGCCGGCATTGAGTGCCAGAAGATTGGTTTGAAACGCGATGTCGTCGATCACGCCAATGATATTGGAAATTTCCCGGGAGGAATTTTCGATCTGGTCCATCGCATCAATGGCGCTGCGCACCACTTCGCCGGATTTCTCGGCGCCGGCCTTGGTCCGGGCGACGAGTTCACCCGCCTCGGATGCACGGCGCGAACTGTCGGTCACGGTGCGGGTTATCTGCTGGAGAGCGGCTGCCGTTTCCTCTACCGAGGCTGCCTGGACCTCCGTACGTTTTGCCAGATCCGAGCAGGACGCCATGATCTCGCCTGCGCCACCGGCAATATTCTCCGTATTGTTGCTCACCGAAGCGATCGTCTGTCGCAGGCGGCAGAGCGTGCCGTTGAAGTCCTTGCGCATGCGCTCGAAGGCAGGCGTGAAGGCAGCGCCGATTTCACAGGTCAGATCGCCGTCTGCCAAGGCCTCCAGTCCATCTGCAATCGCATCGACGGCATGGATGCGATCGGTGATGTCGGTGGCAAACTTGATGACCTTCAGCACCTTGCCATTGTGATCAACGATCGGATTGTAGGAGGCTTGGATCCAGATCTCCTTGCCGCCCTTGCCGATGCGCTTGAACTCGTCCGTCACGAACTGCCCTTCGGCGAGTGTCTGCCAGAATCCCTGATAAGCGGCGCTCTGTGCATAGGCCGGTTCGCAGAAGATCGAATGATGCCTGCCGACAATCTCGGTGAGGTCATAGCCGACCGCTGCGAGAAAATTCTCATTGGCGTTCAGGATCTTGCCCTGCGGCGTAAATTCGATGACCGCCTGGACGCGACCGATGGCGGCGAGCTTGCCGGCATCTTCGGTCGCCTTGCGCTTTGCCTCGGTGATATCAGCGGCGATCTTGACGATCTTGGTCAGTTTGCTGCCGCGATAGACCGGGTTGTACGAGGCCTGGATCCAGATCTCGGAGCCGTCCTTGCGCAGGCGTCGGTATTCCCGGCTGTCGAACTGGCCGCGATTGAGATTGGACCAGAATTCACGATAGTCGGCGCTTGCAGCATAGGCCGGATCGCAGAAGATCCGGTGATGTTTGCCGCGGATTTCCGCGAGGCTGTAGCCGACTGCGCGACAGAAGTTTTCATTCGCGTTCTGAATGATGCCATCAGGTGTAAATTCGATGATCGCCTGAGACCGGCTCAGTGCATCGAGAATTGCGTTTGAATCGAAACCGGAAAGAAAGTTCAGTCGCACTGCTCTTGTCCTAATATGTCGAGCGGCGGCGCAAGGTCGCTGCCGATTTGTCGTGATACAAATTGTATTTGGTTAAACTTAATGGAGCCTTCATAGCCATCAGCTCGGGGTGATCCGGCAATGATCCCAAACTGTTCAATTTTAGGTAAAGAAGCCGACTGTTTGTCGCAAATGCGCGAATAGCGGCTACCGAACCGAAGGGCCCGGGCGTTGCCGCCCCGGCCCAATCCGCGTGCTAAAGATTCAGTGCGAGATGCGGTTTCCCATCCGAGGTTCGGCGGGGAGAGACGCCTTTGGCGTCGATCGTGCCGTTCACTCTCTGCCGAAAGGCGGAGAAGCTGTCGAAGGTGACAACATCCACCGGCTCATCAAAGTGCAGGCTGATCTGCCAGTGGGCGCCATCCGACAGCCCGGTCAGCGAGAGAACCCGCCCGCGAAAGCGTTGCCCCAGATAGGTGCCTTCGACAATCGCGCCCACCGTTGTCGGTGGTACATGCCGGTTATCGTCGCGTGATGCCTGCGCCGCAACCGTGTTCCAGTCGCGGGCGCCGTGGCTCTTCGCCACTAGCTCCAGTGCCTTGCTGTGGCTGACGGTCATGCCATCAGCCGCCATCGTGGTGCGCAGGCGCTTTGCCTGGGCTTTCAGGTCGTCAATCGAAATATTTGCCATGGTCATGGCGTGCCTCATGTCCTGTTCGGCATGCGAAAGGATGATCAAGGTGCCCGCATTGCCCCATTCATGCATGCGCAGGAAGGGCGATTTCAAATGTTCAAGGACTTCACCAAGGGTTTCCCCGCGGGCGGCCGGCGCCTCTGCCGTGACCCCTAGATGTGGTGTCACGGCCTGACTGTCAAGCTCTCCCTCACCGCGCCTTGAAGGCTGGCCTTCTGAGGGTGTTACGCTGCACGCGTCGGTCGGTCGAGAATGTGCTTGCCAAACAGGCTTGCAGCGAGATCGACCATGATGCGGGCGCTGCGTCCACGATCGTCGAGGAATGGGTTGAGCTCCACCAAGTCGAGCGAGGAGACGAGACCGGAATCGTGCAGCAGTTCCATGATCAGATGCGCTTCCCGAAAGGTTGCGCCTCCTGGCACAGTGGTGCCGACACCTGGCGCCACATCCGGGTCGAGGAAGTCGACGTCGAGGCTGACATGCAGAAGCGCGTTCGCCTGGCGCACATCATTGAGAACCCGCCTGAGAATCGCGCCGATGCCCTCTTCATCGATTGCTCGCATGTCGAAGACATTGACCGCGTTCTCGCGGATGGCGCGGCGCTCTTCGTCATCAACGGAGCGGATGCCGACCTGGTAGACGTGGCGCGGATCAACCAGCGGCCGGTTCGAGGGAAGGATCGGGGCAAATTCGGCTCTGCCGCAGAAGAAGGCAACCGGCATCCCATGGATGTTGCCGGAAGGTGAGGTCTCCGGAGCATTGAAGTCCGAATGCGCATCAAGCCATAGAACGAAGAGCGGGCGACCGACTTCTTGCGCATGACGCGCCATGCCGGAGACGCTGCCCATAGAGAGGCTGTGATCACCACCAAGCAGAACGGGAACCGAGCCGCGCGCGACGGCTGAGTAAGTTTCCTGTTCGATGGCGCGCGTGAAGGCTGCGACAACAGGCAGCTTCTTGGCCTTCGGCAGTTCCTCCAGGTCTGTTGCAGGAGCGGGCCTGAGATCGCCTCTATCCTCAACGATATAACCGAGGTCAATCATCGCCTGGCTGATCCCGGCGATCCGGAGCGCTGCAGGACCCATGGCACATCCGCCCCGACCGGATCCTTCCTCCAAAGGCACGCCAATCAGGGTGATGTCAGAGGTTTTGCTCATTCTCGCACTCCATATCGGATCGTGTCGCCATTCTCGCCGCAGCTCATGCTGTCAAAAAGGTGGAAGATCGTCATAAAGCGCGATAGTCTTCGCATATCGCAACACCACTATGACGTTTTGCTCAATGGATGATCTTGATCGCGACATTCTCGGCGCCCTGCGCCAAAACGCGCGCCTGCCGGTCGCCTCGCTCGCGGCGATGACGGGAGCGTCGCGCGCAACGGTCTCGGCGCGCATCGACAGGCTCGTCGCCAATGGCACCATCGCAGCGTTTACGATCCTGACCGGCAAGGAGATCCAGTCGGCGGGCGTGCGGGCCATCGTGATGATCGAGGTGGTCGGCAAGTTTGCCGATCGCGTGGCGCATCAGCTGCGTGGGCTGCCGCAGGTCAGGGCACTGCATTCCACCAATGGGCGCTGGGACTTTATTGCCGAGCTCGAGGACAAGGATCTCGCCGGCTTCGACGAAACCTTGCGACGCATCCGCCTGATCGAGGGCATCAATCTGACGGAATCCAGCATTCTCCTGAAAACCAGCAAAATCGGCTGATCCTCAGTATTCCTTCTCGTAGAAGATGCCGCCGCCGGCACCGCTGCCGCCGGCCTCGCCCTTGAGCTTCACGCCCCGTCCGACATCGAGGTTGATCACGGCCTTGGCATCGCCGCTCCCCGTCTGCTGCAGCTCGAAATAGGTTCGGTCGTTCAGATATTTGCCGGCGCTGATTGTCGTTTGGCCTGTCTCGTCCGTCGATATGTCGAGATCGTCGATCCCGAGCGTCGTGCGCAGCGCCTGAAAGAGCGAGGTGCCCCGCCCGCCCGCCAGCTGGGCTGCCGCATCCGCCAACTGCGCGATCTGGAGGGCAGACAGGCGCGACATGGATTGGCCAAAGAGGATCTGCGCCAGAATCTCGTCCTGCGGCAGGCTTGGCGACGAAGAGAAGGCAACCTGCGGGTCGCTGGCAAGTCCGGTGAGGTTGATCGTCAGCGTCGCATTGCCGGAAAGCGTCTGCGCTTCAAGATCAAGGATCGGTACCAGATCGCCGCCAAAGGTGATGGTCGCACGCGTCACGTCCAGTCGGCGGGTCAGGATCTGCATGCGGCCGCGACGAAGTTCAAAGGCACCGGTCACGGACGGTGCTGCCGCCGTTCCCGTGAGCTGGATGGTGCCGCCGACTTCCGCATCAATGCCACGACCGCGAATGAAGGTTTGCGAAGGGGCGGACAAGGTCAGGTCCAGACGCAAGGGGCTGCTGGAGCTTCGCCCTTCTGCCGGCCGGTCGTCTCGCTGTTGCCTCAGGATCTGGGGCGGCGCGTTTTTGTGGACGATATCCAGCTCTGCAAGACTTGCCGGACGTCTTTCGCTCAGCGTGATGGAGGTGCGGTCCAGATTGACGGTGCCGGCCAGCGTCGGGCCGGCGAGCAGGGGGCCGGACAGGGTCAGCCGGGCGTCGGCAGTGCTGGTCACCGTGTCGCCATCGACATAGACGGCCTTGTCGAGCGCGATCGTGAGTTCGGCTGGCAGGCCAGTGCCCCGGATGTCGATATAGCCGGAGGCATTGAGGGTTCCGCCGGTCGCAAAGCTGCCGGTGAGGGCGCCAATCTCGGCGCGACTGCCGGTCAGGTTGATGCTGGTGGTCAGGTTTTCGACAGCGAGATTGCGCCTCACATCAACGATGCGCGATCCACTGGTCGAGACCGTTCCGGAAATCTCGGGCTGTGCGGCATTGCCGCGGATCGTCAGATCGACTGCCGCTGTGCCATCGGCCACGAAGCCCTGGTTTGACAGCTGCCCGTTGAGGGCCGAGAGCGGTACGGTGCCGTTGACGCGAAGGTCCAGTGCTGCACCTGTCGCAAGCGTTACCGCGCCGTTGATGCCGAGGTTGATCCCGCCGCCGGCGATCTGGCTTGTCAGGCCAAGCCTGTTGTCGCGGAAGTCGCCATTGGCGCTGATATCGAGGGCGGGCAGACCGGCCGCCCGTGTTTGCGCCACCGAAACAGCGCCAAGCGCCAGCCGATAGTCAGCAATCGGGGCCGACGGCGTGCCACGTACCGTGATCCGTCCGTTGACCGTGCCCTCCGGGGCCGCCGATGGCGCAAATTGTGCGGCAAGCGATGCCGGCAGGTCGGTGATGTCCACCGTCAGATCCAGATCGGCACCGGCCCGTCCGTTGATCGTGATGCGGCCATTGCCGGCCCGGATCACCGTCTGGTTCAGTGTGACCCCGCCCTCGAGCAGATTAAGGTCCGTCGGCTGGCTCAGCGCAAGCGGAATGCCGCGTGGCTGGAGCCTCAACTGGTTGAGCGAGATGGAGAGCCCATCGGTCCCTCGGGTCAACTGTCCCTGCAATTGCGCTGGCGCACCTTCGAACAGTGCATTCAGATCGAATTGCGTTTTGCCGGCAAGGCTCTGCAGGGTCAGCGCGGCATTTTCCAGCCGGTTGGTGCCTTGGATTGCCGTGTCTGCCCGGATTGCGCCTTCGGCCGAAAGGGCTGAAAGGTCGTTGATTTTCAGGTCAACGACGGGGTTTTCGATCGTCAGGTCGTCCCGCTTGAGGGACGCGCCCCTGGCCTCGACAGTGCCACTGATCGTGCCGCCGGCGTTGTCGAGCGCAATGCTGCCCGTCAGATCGCCCGAGATGTTCTGTCCGGCCAAGGCAGTCAGGAGGCTCAAATCCGGGAAGTTGAAATCGAGTTTACCCTCGGGCTTGAAGCCGTCGTCAAGCGCAAGCGCGCCGGTCAGCCGATTGGGTCCGATTTCGAGTGACAGCCCATCGATGGTCGTTTGCCCATTGGCACTTGCCAATCGCGCATCGGCATTTACCGGTTTGCCATCGAGCTGCCCTGTTATTGCCAGCAGCCCGCTGGGAGCTTCGGGATTGGCAAGGCCAGAGAACTTCAGAGAAAGGTCCTCGACCGGATAGCCAGCGGCCGTTCCCTGTTCGATGACGGCGGTGACATCGACTTGCAGCGCCTCCGGTGGGCCGGAACCCGAAAGGTCGAAGGCTGCCGCTCCTTCGGCGTTGTCGATGAAGCTTCCCACATCGTTCAGTCTGCCCGTCAGGTTGGCCGATATGGCGCCCTGAGGATCGATTGCGAGCGCCCCTTGCGCCGTGCCAAGGCTGGACTGGAGCGCAAGTTCACGGATGCTCACGGCCTGCGGGGCAGTAAAGTCGATCCGTGCCGAGGCAGAGACCGGCCCGCTGAGCTTTTCACGCAGACCGGGCGGCAGGAGAGCGCTTTCAGCGCTTGCCGCGACCGTGCCGGAAAAGGCAAGCGTGGCCGGATCGAACGTGCCATCGATTGCGGCGTCCAACCCGCGCGAAGCCAGCGTCAGGCTTTTGATGTCGATCGTCTCGGCAATCACCAGATCTGCCACGGCGGCCATCGGCGCTTTCACATAGGGGGAAAGCTGCGGGTCCAGTATCTCGGCGCGCTGGATGGTCAGTTCGGCCGTAGCGGGGCCCTGGCGGTTCAGAAGGTCAAAAGAAGCGCTCTTGGCGCTAAGAGCCACATCACCGAACCGGCCCTGCGGCAATCGGAGTTCCGCAAGGTCCGCGTCAACGGCTAGATTGGCCGCTGCCGCGCTGCCGGACACGCTGAGCTCGGCTGCGCGAATGCTTGCGGTTCCCGCGCTAGCCTCGGTTCCGATGGGCAGGTCGACCGCATCGCCGTTTGCCGCAGCACTGACCTTCAGGTCGTTTTCTCCGTTCGGGTCGTAAGTCCCCTGGGCGGTGATCGTTACGGCACCGCTTGTCAGGCGCCCGCTATCGATCGTCACAGCACCCGTCTCAGTCAGCCTTGCGGCAACGTCGATTGCCGTTTCCCCGGAAAAGGCGTCGCGGAGGGTTGGCGGCAACAGATCGGCAAACATGCCGCCGCCCTTGGCGGTGATGCTGCGTATACCCTCGGTGGAAAGTGTGTGCGTGGTGTCGACCGAAACGGTTTCCACACCGGCAAGTGAGGCAACCAAGCGGCCTGCCCAATCGTTGAGCGGGCCATCGCCATCCATGCGCAAGGCAAGCGGCGGCCGACCCGGGATGTCGATCAGGTTGCCCAGAAAGCCGCGGCTCGGTTCCTGATAATCCATGCGGATGCGCAGGCGGTTGTCGTTGGGTGCGTAGAGAATATCGGCAATGGCATTGTTGCCGACATCGTTCAGCCGCGTTGCCGTAAGCCGGCTCGCAATCGTGTTATCGGCAATGCGCAGCGACCCCTGCGCCGACAGTCCGATCTCCTGCCCGGCAAGGGCCGCCCCAAGGCTGACCATCGGCAGATCGACGTTGCGCACGTCAATCTCGACGGGCAGGGAGAATGGCTCGTCCTGCGAGGATGATTCTTCGGCGGGCTTATCCGGAGACCGCAACACGACAATTTCGTCTGCCTGAATGCGATCGGCGCTAAAACGCCCCTGAAGCAGTTCAAGCGGTGACCACGCCAGCGACAGCCCCTTGATGGTGGCATAGGTGCCGCGCGTGTCTGCAACCGTCACAGTGTCTATGGTGAAGGGGCTGGAAAGCAGTGGAGAGGGGGCCGAGATTGTAATCTGGCGTTCCTCTGTCGAAACCAGCGATGCGATGCGGTCGGCGACGAACTGACTTCCGGAGCGGGAAAAACCACCCACCAACAAGACCAGGATCACGAGCGCGACGGCCGCGGCAATCAATCCGCCAAGCAGGCGGAACGTCCAGACCAATATGCGCTTCATCCAAATCATGCGTCGAACCGTTCTCGTCTGTCGCGGTCAGAAGCTCTGACCGATTCCGGCATAGATGCCGAAGCGGCTGCCGCCGTCATAGCGTTGCAAGGGCATGGCAACATCGAGCCGAAGCGGCCCGAAAGGTGTCATGTAGCGCAGCCCCACCCCTGCGCCCATCCGCAGATCGGAAAAGTCGGGAATTGTCTCGTCCGAGGCCGTGCCGATGTCGAGGAAAGGCACGATGCCGATCGTCTCCGTGACGGATACCCGTGCTTCAAGGTTGACGGTCGCAAAAGACCGCCCGCCCGTGCCGTCGCCTGCATCCGTATAGGGTGTGATTTCCTGGAAGGAATAACCGCGCACCGAGCCGCCGCCGCCGACAAAGAAGCGGCGGGTCGCCGGAATGGCCGAGAGATCGCCGCCGCCGATCAGGCTTCCTGCGGAAAGACGGCCGGCGAGTACGAAACGGTCCTCTTCGCCGAAGCCCAAATATCCCGAAATCGATCCTTCGACCGAGGTGAAGACCGTCTGGTCAAAGAACTCGTAGCTTGGCGTGATGGTCACCGTGCCATAGTGACCTTCGGTCGGGTTCAGCCGGTTGTCGCGGGTATCGCGTGCATAACCGATGGGGACACCGAAGGTGAGATAGGTATTGCCGTCGGCGAAGGCGTCATCGATGCTGTCATAGGCGATTGAAACGCCGGCATTCACCTTGTCCTGATCAGTGATCTCGTAGGAGAGCCCAATCTTTCCGGTAATGGTTGCCGCATCGTAGAAATCGGTGGTGACGCTGCTGCCCTTGATGCTCGCCTCCAGCGTCGCCGAGGGAAAGAAGGCGCCCGGCTTGATGAAGGTGATGCCGGCATTGTAGTCGAGCGCCGAGAGATCATCGATGCTCTTTGCCTCGCCCAGACCGCGGATTGCGCCTTCGATACGCAGGGATTCCGCCTGGCCGAACAGATTGCGGTGGCCCCAATAGCCTTCAAAGCCAGCACCATCCAGCGATGAGTAGCTGGCACCCACGCCGAAATAGCGGTGCTTGCCTTCCGAGACGGTGATGCCGATCGGCAGGCTGCCATCGTCGGCCAGGCTCTCAGCCTCGTTTATGGTGACGGAAGAAAAGGTGCCGAGCATGCGCAAACGCTCCGCCGCCTTGCGCAATTGCTCGGGAGAATAGGTGTCGCCGGGGCGAAGGCGCGAATAGCGTGCGATGAAGGCGGAATCGACGGTGCGGGCGCCGCGCACGGTCACGCTTCCAAGCGGCGCGACGGGGCCGGCTTCGACGCCGATGGTAACATTGACGGTCTTTGTCCGGTGGTCGGCCACGACATGCCTTTCGCGGACCTCGGTCAGCGGCCGCCCTTCGGCCTTCAACTGTTCGGACATTGCCTCCGTGGCACGCAGGATCTTCAGCGAGCCGGCATTTTCACCGGGCACGAGATCGAATTCCGCCGGATCGAGCCGCGCTGCATCATCTTGCAGTGTGATCTGGCCAAGGGTGAACGGCTCGCCTGGCTGAACGGTGATCGTCACAGGCACCGGGCGGGATCGATCAAATGTTGGATTGGGCGGCAATGAATCGAGGTCGCGGCCGTCGATGAACACCTTGACGATGCCGCCATAGAGAGACTGTTCGTACAGGGTGGCGATAAGGCGGTCCCGATCGTCCTTCGCCTTGATGACGAGACCAAGATCGCCAGAAACAGGCTTTTCCTCATCCGCCAACAGCAGCGACGTATTCTCCAGCGACTTTTTCAATGCGCGGTCGGCAGCACCAGTCTCAAGCGTGATGGTGTAGTCCAAGGGGTCAATGACATCCCTGTCCTCATCGTCGCCGCCGAAGAGCTTGATTCCGAAAATTTCAAAGGCTGAAGCGGGCGCAGCGTGAAAAGGTCCCAGACCGATGGGGAAGACCACTGCCGCGGCAAGGGCGTAACGCAACGCTTTACTGTCTGTCCGCAAGGTCAATCCACTCAGTCTTCGCATGTCGCTCCATCGCGACACCAGGGCCATGCCTCAGGCCATGTGCAATTTAGGCGCAAATGCGTTGAAAGGGATACCCGCTTTTTTATTTTTGCCTGAAATGGGGCGGGAAGTGTTGCTTCCCGCCCACGATGCCGTCAGTAGCGGCGCGGGCAATCGTCGATGTAGCGTCGGCCGTAACGGTCGCGGTAGTAGCACTGACCCGGCTGTTCCGAGACGTTGCCGATGATGGCGCCCGAGACGCCGCCGATTGCCGCGCCGACAGCTGCGCCACGGACGTTGCCGGTCAAGGCGCCGCCGATGATGGCACCGGATGCAGCACCGATGCCGGCGCCCTTTTCCGTCTGCGTGCAGCCAGCGACCGAAAGGCCGACAAGCATCAGCACAAGAGCTTTTTTCATCTGATTTCTCTCCTAGATCCACGCGCCCGGTCGTGCCGGCGTCTTGTGATATTAGCCAGCCCGCCCAAGGACATAATGCGCATAGCGACCGGCTTTCTTCAGAATACCGTTGATGACAGGAATGTCCATCGTCGTGCCTCACATCCCGAGCGGGTGCGCGATTCATCAGTGATCGAAGATGAACCCAGGATTTACAGGCAGTCTGATGCTGCGATGCGGTACACAATTTTTCGATTGTGACGTTCTGGACGGTTGCACATGTCACACAAAACTCACACCATGGCTTCCGTGTCCGGGAGAGACACGAGGAGGAACAACATGGCTAAAGTGACACTGACGGTGAATGGCCGGACAGTGAGCGGAGAGTGCGAGGATCGCACCCTGCTCGTGCATTTCATTCGCGAGAAACTTGGTCTGACGGGAACGCATGTGGGCTGCGATACCACCCAGTGCGGGACCTGCGTCGTTCACATGGACGGCAAGTCGATCAAGAGCTGTTCGATCCTGGCCGTTCAGGCTGCGGGATCGTCGATCACGACGATTGAAGGTATCTCTTCCGGCGGCGAGCTGCATCCGGTGCAGGCAGCCTTCAAGGAGCATCACGGCCTGCAATGCGGCTTCTGCACGCCGGGCATGGTGATGACGGCGCTTGACATGATCTGTCGCCACAATGGTGCGCTCGACGAAGCCACCGTCCGCCACGAGCTCGAAGGCAATATCTGTCGCTGCACGGGCTACCACAACATCGTCAAGGCCGTGCTTTCGGCCAATGAAGCCATGACCGCCGGCCGCCAGGCCGCCGAATAAGGACTTCGGCAGTTCCGGTCGCCGCGACCGAGACCTGACCAAGGCCTCTGTGATGCCGACTGCAATTGCCTCTGTCCGTCTGCCTGAAGTCCTGTTTCTCTGGAGGAGAAGACAATGGGTGTTGAAGGAATCGGCGCGCGCGTGGCGCGCAAGGAAGACAAGCGTTTTCTGACCGGCAAGGGCCGGTATACCGACGACATGGTCGTCCCCGGCATGAAATATGCCTATTTCGTCCGGTCGCCCTATGCGCATGCGAAGATCACGTCGATCGATGTCACCGCTGCCAAGGCCATGCCTGGCGTCATCGACGTTCTCGACGGCAAGCAGCTTTTGGCCGATGGCATCGGCAATCTGATCTGCGGCTGGATGATCCATTCCAAGGACGGCACGCCGATGAAGATGGGCGCCTGGCGTCCGCTGGCGCATGAGACCGTGCGCTATGTCGGGGATGCGGTGGCCATCGTGATTGCCGCCAGCATCAGCGAGGCACGCGATGCGTCCGAAGCGGTGGTCGTCGACTACGAGGAACTGCCTGTTGTCACCGGTGCCGTGGATGCTCTTAAACCCGGCGCGCCCGAGCTTCATCCGGAAGCCCCCGGCAACCTGATCTTCGATTGGGAGATCGGTGACAGCGCGGCTGCCGATGCCGCGATTGCCAGTGCTGCTCATGTCACCGAGATCGACATCTTCAACAACCGCTTGTCGCCGAACCCGATGGAGCCGCGTGCGACGCTCGGCATCTACGACACGGCGGAAGACCACTATACCTGCTACACGACCTCGCAGAACCCGCATGTCGCGCGTCTGGTGATGAGCGCCTTCTACAATGTCGCACCGGAAAACAAGCTGCGCGTCATCGCGCCCGATGTCGGCGGCGGCTTCGGCTCGAAGATCTACATCTATCCGGAAGAGGTCGTCTGTCTCTGGGCTTCCAAGAAAACCGGCGTGCCGGTCAAGTGGACCTCCGATCGGACCGAGGCCTTCCTCACCGATGCGCATGGCCGCGACCATGTCTCCAAGGTCAAGATGGCCTTCGACAAGGACCACAGGATCATCGGGCTCAAGGTCGATACGATCGCCAATCTCGGCGCCTACATGTCGCTCTTTTCCTCTTCGGTGCCGACCTATCTCTACGCCACGCTGCTGTCGGGTCAGTATGCGATCCCCGCGATCCATGCGAATGTCCGGACGGTCTATACCAACACGGTGCCAGTCGATGCCTATCGCGGGGCCGGGCGTCCGGAAGCAACCTATCTGCTTGAGCGCACCGTCGAAACGGCAGCGCGCGAACTCGGTGTTTCGCCGGCTGAGCTGCGCCGCAAGAACTTCGTGCGAACCTTCCCGTACCAGACGCCCGTGATCATGTGCTACGACGCCGGCGATTACGACGCCTCGCTGGAAGCCGCGATGTCTGCCGCCGACTGGAACGGTTTCCCGGCCCGCAAAGCGGAGGCCGCCAATCGTGGCAAGCTGCGCGGCATCGGCATGAGCTGCTATATCGAGGCCTGCGGCATCGCGCCGTCGGCTGCGGTCGGTTCGCTCGGTGCTGGCGTAGGCTTGTGGGAGTCTGCCGAGGTAAGGGTCAATGCGGTCGGAACGGTCGAGGTGCTGACCGGCTCGCACAGCCATGGGCAGGGGCATGAAACCACCTTCGCCCAGCTCGTTGCTGAGCGCCTCGGTGTGCCGATCGACAATGTCTCGATCGTGCACGGCGATACCGACAAGGTGCAGATGGGCATGGGCACCTACGGGTCCCGCTCCGGTGCCGTCGGCATGTCCGCCATCGTCAAGGCGCTCGACAAGGTCGAATCGAAGGCGAAGAAGATCGCCGCGCATCTGATGGAGGCCGACGAAAGCGACATCGTAATCGACAATGGCGAGTTGAAGGTCGCCGGCACGGACAAGTCTGTGCCATGGTTCCAGGTGGCGCTCGCGGCCTATACCGCACACAACCTGCCATCCGGCATGGAGCCGGGCCTGAAGGAAGGCGCCTTCTACGATCCGTCGAACTTCACCTTCCCGGCCGGTTGCTATATCGCGGAAGTCGAGGTCGACCCGGAAACCGGCAAGACCGACATCGTCCAATTCGTCGCGGCCGATGATTTCGGCAATATCATCAATCCGATGATCGTCGAAGGTCAGGTGCATGGGGGTATCGCGCAGGGCATCGGCCAAGCGCTGCTCGAAGGCGTTCACTACGATCCGCAGACGGGCCAGCTTTTGACCGCGAGCTACATGGACTATGCCATGCCGCGCGCCGATGACCTGCCGTCGTTCAACGTCTCGCATCAGAACACGCCTTGCCCGGGCAATCCGCTCGGCATTAAGGGGTGCGGTGAGGCCGGCGCCATCGGTTCGCCGCCGGCGCTGATCAACGCGATCACGGATGCGATCGGCAACAACAATCTCAACATGCCGGCGACGCCGCTTGCCGTCTGGAGTGCGCTCCGGGCCAATGCGACGCGTCAGGCCGCCGAATAAGGGAGGAGAGGATCATGCAGCTCTATTCGACAAGCTATCATCGTGCCTCTTCCCTTGACGACGCCGGACAACTGCTCGCCGGTGCCGAAGACGGCAAATTCATCGCCGGTGGCCAGACGCTGATCGCGGCACTCAAGCAGCGTCTTGCCCAGCCATCCGATCTCGTCGATCTCCGGCATATCGAGGCGCTCAAGGGCATTTCGGTCGAGGGACGGCGCGTCACCATCGGCGCCGCCGTCACCCACGCGGAGGTGGCCTCTTCGGCCGCCATCCGGGCCGTCTGCCCGGCGATTTGTCATCTTGCCTCGATGATTGGCGACCCGCATGTGCGCCACATGGGCACGATCGGCGGATCCGTTGCCAATGACGATCCGGCGGCGGACTATCCCTCCGCCGTGCTCGGCCTGGGGGCAACCGTCGTGACGAACAGCCGTGAAATCGCGGCGGATGACTTCTTCGTCGGTCTCTTCGAAACGGCACTCGCCGAGGACGAGATCATCACCGCTATCCGCTTCGACGCAGCGGACAAGGCCGGTTATGCCAAGTTCGCCAATCCGGCATCGCGCTATGCGATGACCGGCGTCTTCGTCTCGAAGGGGCCTGGCGGCGTGCGTGTCGCCGTGACAGGTGCCGGATCGAATGGCGTTTTTCGCCATTCAGGGCTTGAGGCGGCACTTTCGGCCAACTGGTCGCCGGAAGCCGTTGCCGGTGTCGAGATCGATTCGTCGGAGCTGATGTCGGACCTGCACTGCACGGCCGAATACCGGGCAAACCTCATCCGTGTCATGACCAGGCGGGCTGTTCAGGCGTCGTGAGGGGCCTATATCCGCAGGGAATGATGAGAAAGGGCGGCTTCGGTCGCCCTTTCTTGCAGAAGCTTGACGCAGATCAAGTTTCACGCCCCGTAATCCATTAGGATTTCCATGAGAAAGTTCTGAAATTCGCGCCATTTGTCGCAGTTTAGAATGAATATACAGAAGCAGGGTTGACCGAAGCGCCGGACGGACCCAAAAGAAGCTGAAAGACTGGAGTGACAGGCATGGATTTCGAGGCGTTTTTCAAGGATCAGCTGGCGGGGCTTCACGAGGAAGGCCGCTACCGCGTCTTTGCAGACCTGGAACGCCAGCGCGGCAACTTCCCGCGCGCGACCCGCTACACCGAAAATGGCACCCAGGAGGTGACCGTCTGGTGTTCGAACGATTACCTCGGCATGGGCCAGAACCAGCTCGTTATCGACGCCATGAAGCAGGCGATTGACGACTGTGGCGCCGGTGCCGGCGGCACCCGCAATATCTCCGGCACCAATCACTACCACGTCCTGCTTGAGCGCGAACTCGCTGACCTGCACGGCAAGGAATCGGCGCTGATCTTCACCTCGGGTTATGTGTCGAACTGGGCAGCGCTTGGCACGCTCGGCGCCAAGATCCCGGGTCTCATCATTTTCTCCGACGCGCTCAACCACGCTTCGATGATCGAAGGCATCCGCCACTCGAAGGCCGAGCGCGTCATCTGGAAGCACAACGACGTCAAGGATCTGGAAGCCAAGCTTGCCGCTGCCGATCCCAAGGCGCCGAAAATGATCGCGTTCGAGTCCGTCTATTCGATGGATGGCGATATCGCGCCGATCAAGGAAATCTGCGATCTCGCCGACAAGTATGGCGCGATGACCTATCTCGATGAAGTGCATGCGGTCGGTATGTATGGCGCGCATGGTGGCGGTATTGCCGAGCGCGAAGGCCTGATGGACCGCCTGACGATCATCGAAGGCACGCTTGGCAAGGCCTTCGGCGTCATGGGCGGCTATATCGCCGCCTCGACCGCGCTTTGCGATTTCGTCCGCTCCTTTGCTTCGGGCTTCATCTTCACGACGGCCCTGCCGCCTGCGCTCGCTGCCGGTGCGGTTGCCTCTATCCGCCATCTGAAGACCAGCCAGATCGAGCGCTTCGCTCATCAGGAGCGCGTGCGTCGCCTGCGCCACATGCTCGATGCCGCCGGCATCCCGCACATGCCGAACCCCAGCCATATCGTGCCGGTGATGGTCGGCGATGCCGCCAAGTGCAAGTGGATCTCAGACCTGCTGCTCGACAACTGTTCCATCTATGTGCAGCCGATCAACTATCCGACGGTGCCGAAAAAGACCGAGCGGCTGCGCATCACGCCGACGCCACTGCATTCCGACGCCGATCTCGAACATCTCGTCGGTTCGCTGCATCAGCTCTGGTCGCGCTGTGCCCTGGCGCGCGCGGTTGCGTGATCGAAATTAAAACTTCGGAAAATGAAAAACGGGCTGTGGTGACGCGGCCCGTTTTTCTTTGATGCTCTGACTTCTGCCCGTCAGCGCTCGCGAGCGGCAATCACATCCGCCGCCTTCAGCCGTGCCTCGCGGTCAACAGTGAAAACCTCATCGATGCTCGCTGGCGCGGAGATGGCCGTCATCTCATCCATCACGGCCTCCACCACGTCGGCCATATCGAGAAAGCGGATTCGTTCCTCAACGAATGCATTAAAGGCGGTTTCTTCGGCGGCGTTGAGGATCGCGCCTTGCGCGCCGCCGCGTTCAAGCGCTGTTCGCGCAAGCCGGATGGCCGGAAAACGGGCCTCATCCGGCGCCTCGAAATCAAGCCGTGCGATCTTGGCAAAGTCCAATCGGTCAACGTTAAGCGCCGGGCGTTTCGGATAGGTCAGCGCATAGCCGATGGCGGTGCGCATGTCCGGCACGCCGAGCTGGGCAATGACGGATCCGTCCGTGTAGCCCACCATCGAATGGACGATCGACTGCGGATGCACGATCACCTCGATCTGGTCCGGCCGGACATCGAAGAGGTGCTTCGCCTCGATCATCTCCAGCGCCTTGTTGAACATCGAGGCGCTGCCGACGGAAATCTTCAACCCCATGGACCAGTTCGGATGGGTGCGGGCGGTCTGCACGGTAACATTCGCCATCTGCTCGCGGCTTTGGCTGCGGAACGGGCCACCGGAGGCCGTCAGGACGATGCGTTCGACCGCGTGACGCTGGTCTGTTTCCAGACATTGGAAGATAGCCGAATGTTCGCTGTCGACCGGGATGAGGCGCCCGCCACCCGCCTTCACCGCATCGACGAACAGGTTGCCTCCGGTCACCAGGCATTCCTTGTTGGCAAGCGCGATATCTGCGCCGCGGGCTGCCGCGCGAAGCGTGGGAGCAAGACCTGCAGTGCCGACGATAGCAGCCATGACCCAGTCGGCATTCAGATCGGCGGCTTCCATCAGGCCGGAAACGCCGGCGGCCACATCGATACCTGTTCCTGCCAGCAAATCCTTCAGCGCCATATACTGGCTTTCGTCGGCCGTCACCGCGAGCTTCGCGCCAAAACGCCTGGCCTGCTCGGCGAGCAGATCGAGATTGCCGTTGCCGGTGAGCGCCATCACGTCGAATTCGTCGCGCCCGCCCAGCTGGTCGATCACGTCAAGCGTGCTGACGCCGATGGATCCGGTCGAGCCGAGAACGGAGAGACGGCGAGGCCGGTCGTGGTCGATCATGCTGCTAATGTCCGGTTGCTTGAGCCTGTGAAGGCTCTACAAGGGAAAGGCAAGACCAGCAAGAGAGGTCAGTTTTGGCCGTTCGACAACATGCGCCCGGGAAGGTGAGGATGCCCAACCCTCTGCAGCCGGCACGCCTGCGTGAGAGCTTGCCGCTCTTGCTCGCAGCGTTTGCCTTCTTCTGTCTTGCCGGCGGCGGGGTCCTCGTCGCCACAGCGCGTCCTGATCTTGCAGCACAGGCATGGTTTGCCAGCGCGGCCGTTGTTCTTGTCGTGCTCGTCATCGATATCGTAAAGGCACTTTTCAAAGGTCGCATGGGTGTCGATGTCATTGCCGCGCTCTCGATCTCAGTCGGGCTGGCGCTTGGCGAAAACCTGGCCGCGGCCATCGTTGCCGTCATGTATGCCGGCGGACAGCTGCTTGAGAGTTTCGCCGAGGGCCGCGCCCGGCGGGACATGACGGCTTTGCTCGGCCGTGTGTCGCGCTCAGCGATGCGCTATCGTGGCGAGACCCTGGAAAGCGTTCCCATAGAGGCCCTCAAGCCGCAAGACCGGATCCTTCTGCGCAAAGGCGAGGTCGTGCCCGTCGATGGGCGTCTCCTTACGAGTTCCGGTGTGCTCGATCTTTCGGCGCTGACGGGCGAATCGATGCCGGTTGCCGTTCGCCTCGGCACTGAGGTCCCGAGCGGTGCAACCGTGCTTGGCGATGCCTTCGAGCTTCTGGTGCTCCGGGAATCCAAGGAAAGTACCTATGCTGGCATCGTTCGCCTTGTCGAGCAGGCGCAGGTCAGTCGTGCGCCGATGGCGCGGCTGGCCGATCGTTATGCGCTTTTCTTTCTGGGGGTCACTTTGCTGATCGCTGGCGGGGCCTGGTGGTGGAGCGGGGAGGCAACCCGTGCGCTTGCCGTGCTAGTGGTTGCCACGCCATGTCCGCTCATTCTCGCGGTTCCTGTTGCCGTCATCGCTGGCATGTCGCGCGCTGCATCGCATGGTGTGCTTGTGAAGACTGCCGGTGCACTTGAAGGGCTTGCCGCAGTAACGATCGTTGTCCTGGACAAGACAGGCACCGTCACCTCGGCCCGCCCCGAGGTGAGCGCCGTGCGGGCCGAGCCAGGATTTACGGTCGAGCAGGTTCTGGGGCTTGCCGCATCGCTCGATCAGGCCTCCGGACACGTGGCGGCCGAGGCTCTGGTGCGAGCCGCGTCTGCGCGCCAACTGCCGCTGACATTGCCGCAGGATGTTGTCGAGGATGCAGGACGCGGATTGTCCGGGCGGGTAGGTGGCCATCTGGTGGTGCTGGGCGGCAGTGGTTATGTGCGGTCAACGCTTGCGGACGGGGAGGGCTTCGCTCGCCTGGAGCTGGATGGCGGAACGGCTGTGGTTGCCGTCGGGATCGACGGACGTCCTGCCGGCCTTATTCTGCTATCTGATCCGATCCGCGAAGATGCGGGTGCTGCGATTGCCGCCTTCCGGGCGGGTGGCGTCAGGCAGATCGTCATGGCGTCAGGCGATCGTACCGATGTTGCCGAAAAGGCCTCCGCAGCCCTTGGCCTCGATGCAGTTGCGGGCGATCTGACCCCGGAGGGCAAGGTTGAACTCATTGGTCGGGAGCGCAAGGCGGGCGTGGTGATGATGGTCGGCGACGGTGTCAACGATGCGCCGGCGCTGGCGCTTGCCGATGTCGGCGTTGCGATCGGGGCTCGCGGGTCTGCCGCCTCCTCCGAAGCGGCCGATGTGGTGCTGCTGGCCGATGATCTGGGCAAACTGCCGCTCGCCTGCAAAATTGCAAGGCGATCACGGGATATCGCCCGCCAAAGCGCTGTTGCCGGGCTCGTCTTGTCGGGAGGGGCTATGGTGCTGGCTGCGTTCGGCTATCTTCAGCCGGTACAGGGCGCGCTCCTGCAGGAGGTGATCGACGTCGCTGTCATCCTCAATGCATTGCGCGCCCTTCGGGGATGAAGGCGGTCAGGCCTGCGTCATCACGCTGCCTTCACCGGAAATCCGGATCCGCAGATTGTTTTGAACGTGTGCCACGCCGCTTACGCGTTCGGCGCTGTCTTCCGCGCGGCGCTTCTCCCAGCGGTCCGTCACCTGGCCGGAGAGCGTGACTTCCGCATCCTTCACCGTTACCTCGATGTCGGAAGCGTCGACAGCGGGATCGTCGGCGAGCCGGTCGTTGACGTCTTCAAGGATGCGGGCATCCGACCGGCGATAGCCGCGTGGTCCTTTTCCGCGATGGCTGTCCATTTCACGGCGTCGTGCGGCCTCGTCATCGCCAAACCAGGATGCGACCTCGTCGGACGCGCGATCCATGAAGCCGCGGTCATTGTCATAGTCCCGGTTTCTGCGGCCATAGTCAGTGCTGGACGATGCTCGGTCAGCCGGATCGAAGCGGCGACCGGTGCCGCGCGCATAACGCCTGTCGTGATCGCCGTAGCCGCGGTCGCTCAGGTCGCCCTCGTAGCCGAGGTCATCCGTCGTCCAGTCCGAGCGCCCCATGCGTGGATAGCGAGAGCCGGTGGTGCCGTAGCCGCCCTCCATGCCAAACTCCCGCTGGCGTTCTCTGTCATAGCGGTCGGCATCGGGGCGATGGTCGTCGTAGCCGCGAACAAATCCGCTGTCTCCGGGGCCATAGTCCCCGGTGGGGCCACGGCGTGCATTGCGGTTTCGACCGTAGTCGCCATCCCAGTTGTCATTGCGATTGACCATTGTTTCCTCCTCTGAGTTGGGGAGGGAAGCGCGAGGCGCTGCCCTCGAGACTAACCCTTGGGCGCATTCGTCGTTCCCGCCAGCCAAGGAAAAAATGGCTGAACCGCCCATCCCGGTCCGGTGTTATGCCGGGGAGGGGCAATTCGGAGGGGAGGCCGCTGATGTCCGTGGCCTTAGGATTCGGTCGGAGGTCTTGCATTGAGGAAGGCCATCAGTCGCTTTTCATCGGCACGCAGAAGGCGCGGCCCGGTGGCGGCGCTTACGACGGGAATGACCCCCTCCAGATCTGTCTGCCTGTCGGCCAGTGTCAGGATCTGCGGATGGATGTAACTGCTGCGGCAGATGGCCGGCGTGTTGTGCAGCGTCTGGGCTGCCCGTTCGCAGAGATCACGAACAGTCGGATGCTCGCCACGGCGTATCGACTGCCAGGCCTGGTCGAAGGCCGCAACACTGCCGCCCCAGGTGCGAAAGGTTTTTGCCGAGACGCGAAAGGCGCAGATCTCTGCGAGATACGCGTTTAAGCGACCGGAATCGATGCGGTGCAATTCGCCTTCGCTGTCGCGCCAGGAAAAGAGGTCGCGCCCTGGCAGATCTGCAATCTCTTCAAGGACCTTCTGCAGACGTGGGTGGCGCAAGGTACGCCGCACGCGTTTGCCACCTTTGGCAACGAAACTCAGCCGCACCCCGTCCTTGTCAAAGGTCAGGTGCCGCTTCTGCAAGGTGGTGGCGCCGTAGGTTCGGTTGTCACGGGCATAGGCCCGGTTGCCGACGCGCATATGCGATATGTCGAGCAGACTGATCAAGGCTGAGAGGAGAAACGGCGCATCCGCCTTCGAGCTTTCGAGATCGCGGGAAATCCGTCGTCGGATTTTCGGCAGCATCTGTCCGAATCCGATGAGATCATCGAATTTCTTTTCACTACGCCAGCGGGCCCAGTCCTCATGATAGCGATATTGCTTGCGGCCCCGCGCATCTATCCCGGTGGCCTGCAAATGGCCTTTGGGATTGCGGTTGATCCAGACCTTTTCATAGGCCGGCGGCAAGGCAAGCTTTTGGATCCGCGCGAGGATGCGTTGATCCTCGATCCGTGTACCATCCGGCAGGTGATAGGAAAATCCCTGCCCGCGACGAATGCGGGAAATGCCGGGCGTACTGTCGGTCGCATAGACGAGACCGATGTCCTCGAGCTCGCTTGTATCGGCGGAGGCAATGTCCGCCGACAAGGAGGGATGGCTGTCATCCAACAACGGCGTCTCCATCATGCTCCTTCAACTCGCGGCGCATGTGATGCCGGGCGCGGTTGAGACGGCTTTTTATGGTACCGACCGCACAATTGCAGATGTGGGCGGCGTCTTCGTATCGTTCTCCCAACACGTCGGTCAAAACCAGTACCTCGCGGTGGTGAAGCGGCAGCTGTGCGAGCGCACGCCACACCGCTTGCCCGCGGCTGCTCCAGCCCATGCCGGCGCTGGCCATGTCGGACTCCGCCCGCCCTTTGCTCTGCCCCTCCTTCTCCCCTCCGTTGTGCGACAAGCCATACATGATGGAGAGCAGCCAGGTGCTCGGCCGCAGCTCGGGCCTGAGCAGGTGCAGCCTGTCAGTCGCCTTGGTGAGGGTCTGCTGGACGAGCTGGTCTGCATCCTCGGTGTCGGCAAAATGCAGGCGGGCGAAAATGCGCAGAGCCGGCACCAGCTCCATGATCCGGGTCTGGTCTGGTATTTCGGCTCTCACTATCGACATAGTCGTCATCCTCCGGTTGCCGGCGCAGATGCTGGATCGTTCTTGCTGCCTGCCCCGCAAACGCCCGCGATTGATGAAGGTTCCGGCTTGGCCGACCTCAGGATTGGTTGCAGCGGGCGGTTGTGCCTCTTCCGTGGCCGCTGCTCTGCGGCACGCGCCATGGGCCTGAAACACGGGCATGGAACATTGATGCCATCAGGTGGTTCTTCTGAAGCTGGACCAAGCGAACGGATGGCCGGTCAGTCTGGCCATTGGAACGTTGAAGAGATCATGTCTTAACGGAGGACAGTATGACGACGACGCCAGTACCCGCTCGGCGCGGCCGTAGAAGCCAGGACGGCGGCTTGGTAACGGAGAGGCTGCATGGGCTGATGGATGACATGCAGGGCGAAAACCTTCCGGGGCACTTGAAGGAGGCTGTCGGCACGTTGGCGGAGGTGATCAAGAGGAAGACGGACGAGTATCGTCCCCAAAGGCGGGATCACACGGCCCAACCCCGCGCTTGAATGGCGAGTGACCCCTTCAACTGAAGCTGCCATCCTGTGGATCGTAAAGCTTGCCACTGGCGAGCAGGGTCAGCTCGAAAAGCTCATCCTCATCGGTCAAGCCATTTTCAAGAAGATAGGTCAGAAAGGCGGTAGCGTTGCGCTTCTGCTGTTTTGCCATGCGAGACGCGATGCGCTCGTCAATTCTGCTGATCATGCGTGCGACGAGATCATCCGCAGCGATCGATTGCCCACTCTTCTCAGATAACATGGCGTTCCCTTCCGCTAGAGGCTTGCCGTACGGGGTGGACTGTCCAGGTGGGCACTCAGGTCGCATGCACTGCTGACCAGCTATCTGACGGTATTGAAGGGCTGGAGGCTCGCGGACCCTGCCGCGATGCGCGCTATCGAAGGCTTCCGACATGCTCAGCCTGGGGCTGGGCTGCGGTAAGCGACCGGATGTTTAAATCGTTTTTACTGTTGTCGCAACCTTCGGTTTTCCTCCCGCAAGGCCTTGTCCACTCTCGGCGGAACCATGGTCCCGATGGCGTGTTACGTCTTCAACGAAGTCGGCACGCACAAGGATACCAAATGACCCATCTGAAGAATGTCGACGGTCAAGGCCAGTTGCTTATTGGTGACCGTCTGTCGCCCATGCCGTATCACGTTGCAATCGAGCGTTTGAATGAGGGCTATCGCGCAAGGATTGAAATCCAGGCGCCGCGCGACTGGTTGCTGCAGCAGGGGTTTCAGTCCCAGGCAACGCTTGTCCTTGCATCGGGTGAAAGGGTTCAGGTCGAGCATGACGGTCCGCTGACCGTCGATAGCAGCATCAGCGTCGTGCTGCGGGCTGCAGTGAAAGACTATGCGGACCGTGACGGGCTGCTCAGAGATTTTCCAGAAGCTGAAGAAGGTCAGAAATGACATTGGCTCGAGCCACGGAAGCGTAGAGATCTCCGCCTCCCGCGGGCGTCATTCACGCCCGCATGTCGGTTCAAATTTTACAGAAAGCTGCCATTGGCAGGATCATAGCGCTTGCCATTTGCGATCTCGGCAAGCTCAACCAAGTCGTCCTCATCGCGGATGCCGCTGTTTACGAGATAGTTTACCAGATCAACGGTGTTTTCGCTTGCATCCGTTGCCGATTGAGGAAGGCCAGAGAGGCGCATCACGGCGCGTTTAACAATTGCGTGGTTGTCAGAGGAAGTTTCGGGGGGTGTAGATGCCATGGCATTCCCTCCGTTTGAGGCCGACGAAAAAAGAGGAAGCACCCGCCGGCGGGGCATAGCTCATTGTGCCGGATACCCCCTCGAACGCAACCCCAGATTCATAGGGGTTACACTTATTCGCAAAATGGTGATCCCGACGCGATTCGAACGCGTGACCCTCAGATTAGGAATCTGATGCTCTATCCTGCTGAGCTACGGGACCACTGCCTTCTCCTTACAAAAGCAGAGCCGCCAAGCCAAGTGTTTTCCGTTGGCAGCCGAAGCTCAAAGGCCCAGTCGCTGTTCGGTGAGGCGGACCCAGTAGGAGATGCCTGTTGCGATGATCTCGTCGTTGAAATCATAGGCCGGGTTGTGGAGGCCGGCGCTGTTGCCGTTGCCGATCATGATGTAGGCGCCGGGACAGGCCTGCAGCATGAAGGAGAAATCTTCACCCGCCATGCTCGGATCGACGTCGGTGTTGACGTTGTCGACGCCGACAACGTCGATTGCTGCGGCCGCCGCATGTTCCGTTTCCCGGGCGTGGTTCACCGTCACCGGGCAGGCCCGCTCATAGACATAATCTGCCTCTGCGCCATTGGCCGCGGCAAGGCCGCGGACGATCTCGCCGATACGGCGTTCAGCGAGATCGCGAACCTCTTCGTCCAACGATCTTACCGTACCAGAAAGGCTCGCTTCATCGGGAATGATGTTGTGGGTGGTGCCGGCGTGAAAGCGGGTGACGGAGACCACGACAGACCGCACCGGGTTCGCATTGCGCGAAGCGATCTGTTGAAGATTTGTGATGATCTGGGCGCCGATGGCAATCGGGTCGACGGTGTTGTGCGGTTCGGCCGCATGGCCGCCGCGACCGCGAAGCGTGATGTGAAACTTGTCGGGGGCTGCCATGATGCCACCCTTGCGGATGGCAAAGCTGCCGGCCCGCATGCCCGGCATATTGTGCATGCCATAGACCTCTTCGATGCCGCAGCGTTCCATCAGGCCGTCGCGGATCATGGCCAGAGCGCCCTGTCCGCCTTCTTCTGCGGGCTGGAAGATCACGGCAACGTTGCCGCGGAAATGGCGGGTCTCGCTCAAGTGTTTGGCCGCGCCCAGCAGCATGGCCATGTGTCCGTCATGGCCGCAGGCATGCATCCTGCCCATCTGGGTCGAGACCCAGGGCTTGCCGGTCAATTCGTCGAGCGGCAGGGCATCCATGTCGGCGCGCAGGCCAATCGTCCTGCCTGGACCCTTGCCTTTGATGATGCCGACCACGCCGGTGCGACCAAGGCCGGTGATGATCTCGTCAACCCCGAATTCTTCCAGCCGCGCCTTGATGAAGGCAGCGGTCTCGTCGACCTCGTAGAGGATCTCCGGATGTGCATGCAGGTGGCGGCGCCATTCCGTTGCTTCTTCCTGGAGTTCGCTGGCGCGGTTCAGCACTGGCATGGTCGAAATTCCCGATTTTTCATTTCAGATCACAGAATTGTCGTCGGCAAAATGATGCCGTTTCAATTGACGTAGTCGAACGGCTTTGCCATTGCTTCGTTCATAGGGCAATGCCGCTCCGATTGCGAGCCACCAGCCAGACAAAGGACAGAGCAGTGTTCACGAAGCCATTTCGTTTGAGTTCCGCCCGTTGCGGTGTTCGGACCATGACAGTCGTTGCATGCTTGGCGACAATAGCGATGCCGATCGCTGCATCCGCCAATCCCTCGCTTGTTGTCGATGTCGGCAGCGGTCGCGTGATTTCGCACGAGGATGCCTTCCGCAAGTGGTATCCCGCCTCGCTGACCAAGCTGATGACGGCTTACACGACCTTCCGGGCGATCCGCGCAGGCCAACTCTCCCTCGACAGCGTCGTGGTCATGAGCAAGCACGCGGCAGACCAGCCGGCGAGCAAGATGTATTTCAAGCCGGGGTCGCAGCTGACGCTGGATAGCGCTCTCAAGCTTTTGATCGTCAAATCGGCCAATGACGTTGCGGTCGCCATCGGCGAAACCGTCAGCGGCAACGAGCCGGCCTTTGTCGAGCGCATGAATGCGGAAGCCGCACGGCTTGGCATGCGCTCCAGCCGCTTCGTCAATCCCAATGGATTGCCCGGCAAGGGGCAATATACCTCTGCCCGGGACATGGCCTTGCTGGCCGTGGCCATTCGGCGCGAGTTCCCGGAATATGCCAGCTACTTCTCGCTGGAAGGCGTCACAACCGGCAAGAAGGACTATCCCAACTTCAATCTCCTGGTCGGACGCTTTCCCGGCGCTGATGGCATGAAGACGGGATATATCTGTGCTTCGGGTTTCAACCAGGTCTCGTCCGCCACCCGCAACGGCCGCACCGTCGTCTCGGTGGTGCTGGGCGCCGACAGTCTTGGCGGTCGCGCGGATCAATCCGCCGAACTTTTGCAGGTCGGACTGACGACCTCCAAGGCGGGGCCTACGCTCGACAGCCTGCAGCCTTACGGTGAGGGCCGCGATCAGGTCACCGACATCAGCGCCGAGATCTGCAATCCCAAGGCGCGCCAGGTGCGCAGCGAAGGACGTGACGAGGCAGGCCGGATGAAGCTCAATTCGCCGTATATTCAAGAAATGGGGCATCCGCCGCGGATGGTCTATGCCGGCCTGATCCCCGGCACCGAGCCTCCAGAGCCGGTGAAGGTGGGCAAGGGCGAAATCGCCAATGTCCCGATCCCGCGCCCGCGTCCTACATTCTGAGTTCTGACATGGCATCTTCGCGCATCCCGGTCTCGATCCTCACCGGCTTTCTCGGGGCAGGCAAATCCACCCTGCTGAACCGTCTGCTGAAAGACCCGGCCATGCGGGATGCGGCTGTCATCATCAATGAATTCGGCGAAGTCGGTATCGACCATCTGCTCGTCGAAACCTCCAATGATGCCGTGCTTGAACTCGCCGATGGATGCCTGTGCTGCACGGTGCGCGGTGAGTTGGTGGATACGCTTGCCGAACTGGTCGATGGCATGCAAACGGGTCGCATCAAGCCTTTGTCGCGCGTCGTCATCGAAACCACGGGTCTTGCCGATCCGGCCCCGGTCATGCAGTCGGTCATGGGGCATCCGGCGATCGCCCAGCATTTCGAACTGGAGGGTGTGATAACACTGGTCGATGTCGTCCATGGTCTTGCCACCATCGATGCGCATCCGGAGGCCTATCGGCAGGTCGCTGTCGCCGACCGGCTCGTGCTGACGAAAAAGACGCTGGCCAAGGACGATGCCATCGCGCTGCTTGTCGAGCGGCTGCGGGCCATCAACCCACATGCTGCTGTCACCGATGGTGATGCACCGGAAGCGGGGAATGCGGGTCTCCTGGTCAACGGGCTTTACGACCCCTCCACCAAAATCGCCGATGTGGATCGCTGGCTGCATGCCGACGCGCATCAGGACCACGACCATCACGACCATGGCCATGATGGGCATCATGGGCATGGGCACCACCACCACCATCATCATCACGATGTAAACCGGCATGGTGCCTCGATCCGGTCGTTCTCGATCGTGCATGATACGCCCATCGAACCGTCAGCCATTGCCATGTTCGTGGATCTCCTCCGCTCGACCCATGGCGAAAAGCTGCTGCGGATGAAGGCGGTCATTGCAACCACTGACGCCCCGGATCGGCCGCTTGTCCTGCATGGTGTGCAGTCGATCTTTCATCCGCCAATGCGATTGCCGTCCTGGCCGGAGGGGTCTGATCGCAAGACCCGTCTGGTGCTGATCACGCAGGGCCTCGATGAAGCCTATGTGCGCGAGCTCTTCGATGCCTTTTCCGGCAAGGTGATGATCGATCGTGCGGATCGGCAGGCGATGACGGAAAACCCGCTCGCTGTTCCAGGCTTCAGGTTCTGAGACACTCAGACAGGGCTATTGCCCTTGCGGATCAGGAAGCGATGGCCACTGTCCTCGGCTTCCTGTGCGATGAGGTCATGACCGTCTTCGCGGCAGAAATGCGGAATATCGATCACCGCCAGCGGATCGCTTGTCGTCACGGAGAGAAGGGCTCCCGGGCCCAATTCGGCGAGCTTCCGGCGTGTCTTGAGCACGGGCAGGGGGCACTTCAACCCCTTGAGGTCATAGTGCTCCGGCGCACCGCTCATTGGGCCGACCAGAGCCTCCACAGGGATCTCTTCGGTGCGGGTTCCGCTGTCGCTTCCGCCACAGGGGGAGCCAGAGGATTGGGCTGCGGGATCGGGATACCGGCTGCAACCTGGCCGGCACTTGCCGCTTGCGGCTGGGCCGAGGCTGACCCGCTTTCGGCTTCTGCCATCTGGTTGATGGCGGCCGCTCCATTGGCCGGGGCCTGGGTCTGGCCAGCCGCCTCATCTTCCTTCAGGAAGCGTCCGGCCTTCAGCGCAGAGCCGGTCGGTGCGAAGGCCAGATCATGCGCGCGGGACTTGCGCAGGTTGGCAACCAGCGCCTTGCGCTCGGCTTCCGTCGGATCCTGCCAGATCTTGCCGTCGAACTTCTTCAGCGCTTTCGCGTAGGCCTCGTCATAGGCCTTGTTGTAGCCGGCCAGTGCCGTTTCAAGCGCCGGCGGGGTTGTCGTCGCCGGGCAGGTGGCCTGCGGATTGAAGCTGCTTCCCTCGGCTGCGATCTGGTTGAACACGTAGTTCTTGCCGCAGACATTCACGTCCGGTGGCCGTTTGGTCACTTCGAAGTGGTCGTAGCCGACCTTGAGCGTCTTCCAGAATTCATAATTCGGGTTGTGGCGATGGCGGGCCATGTTCTCCGCCGTCATTCGGAACGGGAAGGCCTGCAGCTGGATCGCCTGCTGGCCGCCCTTGAAGGCGTCGCGCGCAAAGGCGTAGATCTCCATGATCTGCTGGTCGGTCATCGAGTAGCAGCCCGATGACGAGCAAGCGCCGTGGATCATCAGATGCGAGCCATTGCGGCCGTTCGCGCGGTCGAACTGGTTCGGAAAGCCGGTATTGATCGCCAGGAAATACTGCGAATTCGGGTTGAGGTGATAGGGCGTCAGCGGATAGAAGCCTTCCGGCGCCTGCCTGTCGCCTTCCTTCACCTTCGGACCGAGGCGGCCCGACCAGGCGCAGATATCGTATTCCACCACCTTGTCGAAGCGATTGTTGGTCTTGGCCTTCCAGACCTCAAGCTTGCCCTCTTCCTTGAAGATCCTGAGCATGATCGGCGCATTGCGCTCCATGCCTTTCTTGCTGATCTCGGCCAGAAGCCGCGACGGCAGCGGCTGCTCCACCTTGTTCGACACGCGCGGGGTGTCATACGCCGCGCTTTCCAGCGTGTCGTTGCAGCCGGCAAGGGCTGCGGCGAAAATCAGAAGCAAAGCTGTCGATGTTACGCGCATGCGAAAACGCTCTTTCCAGTCACTTGAACAGGGCGGCTCGAAATGGGCCACTCCTCTGCCAGTCTAGGGCTGCTTTCTTCACAAATTATAAACCAACGGGCCTGCAACAGGCTCCAACTGCCTTATGCCGTCATTTCGGCAAAAGATAAAGTGACGGTCCGTCGCCAGAGGTCACAGGTCCCGACCGATGGCAAGGAATTTTTCGCGACGGTCGCTGCGCAGCTTGTCGCCGGGAAGTGGCATCAGTTCCGCCAGCGCTGCCCCGATCACCCGACCGGTCTCATCGATCACCTTCTGCGGTGCACGATGGGCGCCGCCAACGGGCTCGGGGATGATGGCATCGATGATGCCGAGACCCTTCAGATCCTCGGAGGTGATCTTCATGTTGGTCGCCGCTTCCTTGGCGCGGGTCGAATCCCGCCACAGGATCGAGGCAGCACCTTCCGGCGAGATAACCGAATAGATCGCATGTTCCAGCATGTAGACGCGGTTGCCGGTGGCAATCGCAATCGCGCCGCCCGAGCCACCTTCGCCGATGACGACGGAGATCATCGGCACCTTGAGCGACAGGCACATTTCGGTGGAGCGGGCAATCGCTTCCGCCTGTCCACGCTCCTCGGCACCCACGCCCGGATAGGCGCCGGCGGTGTCGATCAGCGAGATCACCGGCAGGCCGAAACGGTCGGCCATTTCCATGACGCGGATCGCCTTGCGATAGCCTTCAGGCCGCGGGCTGCCGAAATTGTGCTTGATGCGCGACTTGGTGTCATTGCCCTTTTCCTGGCCGATCACAGCGACGGGGATGCCGTTAAAACGGGCGAGGCCGGATTGGATGGCGGCGTCTTCCGCAAACTTGCGGTCGCCGGCAAGCGGCGTGAAGTCGGTGAACAGGCTTGCGGCGTAGTCGACGAAGTGCGGGCGCTGCGGGTGGCGCGCGACCTGCGTCTTCTGCCAGGCGTTGAGCTTGGAATAGATGTCGGCCATGGCGGCATCGACGCGGCTTTCCAGCTGCGCGATCTCTTCCGAGGTGTCGATGCTCTGATCCTCTTCGGCCAGCTTCTTCAGTTCCCGGATCTTGGCTTCCAGGTCAGAAATTGGCTTTTCGAAGTCGAGATAGTTTTGCATGAACTCAGTTCCGATCGGTTGATCCCAGGCTTTTCCGGCTGCTGGAACCGGCTTTGCCGGTCCTAATCAAGGTTTTTGGCCTGTTTTGCAAGAGGGTGATGCGTTTGGACCAGCTGCTGCAGCCGCTCGTCCAGGACATGCGTGTAGATTTGCGTGGTGGAAATGTCGCTGTGGCCGAGCAGTTCCTGCACGGCGCGCAGGTCGGCACCATTGCCGAGCAGATGCGTGGCAAAGGCGTGGCGGATGACATGCGGAGAAATGGCCGGGGCGGAGATCCCGGCGCGCACCGCCAGATCTTTCAGCTCCCGGGCAAAGACCTGACGCGCCAGGTGCCCTTCCTTGCTGCGGGCGGGAAAGAGATGCGGATTCTCGGCATTGGCCGGATCTTCGCCGCGTACAGCTCCCCAGCGTGCCAGGGCTTCGATCGCCGTGCGCGACAGCGGCACCAGCCGTTCCTTGTTGCCCTTGCCGCGGATCACCAGAAAGCGGCCTTCCTGGTTGAGGATCTTGACGGGGAGAGCCACCAGTTCGCTCACCCGCATGCCGGTCGCATAGAGAAGTTCGACGAGTGCCAGCCGGCGAATGCGCTGGTCGCGGTCTGGGCCGTCTGCCTCGGCTTCCTGCTCCGCGAGCGTCAGGAGCCGGTCGACATCTTCGGTCGTCAGCACCTTTGGCAGGGACTTTGCCTTCTTCGGCGCGTCCAGGATGGCGGTCGGGTCGTCGGTGCGAAGCCCCTCGGCGTAGAGAAACTTGTAGAACTGCCGCATGGCAGACAGCCGCCGCGCCTGCGATGTGGCCATGAAGCCGCGTCGCGCCAGATCCTTCAGATAGGCTGTGAGATCGGTTTGGCCCGCCTCGGTCAGGCGAATGCCACGTCCGGACAGGAAGTCATAGAGATCGTCCAGATCGCGCTCATAGGAGGAAAGCGTATTGGCTGCGGCACCGCGCTCGGCGCTGAGCATTTCCAGAAAGGCTTCCACTCGGGCGCGGCTCAGATCCGACACGGTTTGGCTGGCTCCCTCATTCCACCGGGTTGATGCGTTCAGAGGGAATGCGAATGGTGACGTCGCGTTCCCTTGGCTCAACAAAGGTGGCGACCGACCAGAGGGCGGCGTAGGCAATGCCGACAAGGGTCGCGCAGATGAACAGGAAGCGAAACAGGGTAGGCATGGCGATCCTTGCGTCTCGGGCTTCCCCTAGATGGGAACCCGCCATATCGGTATTCAATAGGTTGCTCCACCCTTTGGTGGGCCCCAATGGCTTGACGGTCGCCGCCTATTTGTCAATACCGTGAAGAAACAGTTTCGAACAGGCCAATGACGGATACGATCCTCAATCTTGAACCCAGTCTGGGGGAGCGCGCCCGGTCAGCCCTTGGCCGCCGGAACCTGGTGCTTGTGGGGTTGATGGGGGCGGGCAAGTCCGCCATCGGTCGGCTCGTCGCCCAGCACCTGGGTCTTCCCTTCATCGACACCGATACCGAGATCGAGCGTGTTTCGCGCATGTCGATAGCAGAGCTTTTTGCAGCTTATGGCGAAGAGGAGTTCCGTGCGCTGGAAACTCGCGTCATCAAGCGTCTGCTGCGCTCTGGACCCCGCGTCATTTCCACCGGCGGCGGCGCTTTCATCAATGACCGGACCCGCGCCCAGATCCAGCGCGGCGGTGTGTCAGTCTGGCTCAAGGCCGATCTGGACGTGCTCTGGGAGCGGGTCAACAAGCGTGATCATCGCCCGCTTCTCAAAACCGAAAACCCCAAGCAGACCTTGAAGGACCTCATGGATCGGCGCTATCCGATCTATGAGGAGGCCGATATCACCGTGCTGTCGCGCGATGTCCGCAAGGATGTCATAACGGGCGAAGTGCTGTCGGCCATCCTGGAGCATTGCGGCAAGGACAAGAGCGCATGAGCATGAACGAGACGAGCGAGCGGCTGGTGCATGTGGCACTCGGCGAGAGAGCCTATGACATTCTAATCGGACCGGGCCTTCTCGGTCGCGCGGGCGGTGAGATCTCGACCCGCATCAAGGGACGCCGCGCTGCGATCGTCACGGATGAAAACGTCGCGCCGCTCTATCTCGATGCATTGATGGATACGCTGCAGACCGACGGTATCGAAGCCGTCTCCGTCACGCTGCCGGCCGGCGAGAAAACCAAAAGCTTCGATTATCTCACCAAGGTCTGCGATGTGCTTCTCGAAGCCCGTATCGAGCGCAACGATACCGTGATTGCGCTGGGTGGCGGCGTCATCGGCGATCTCACCGGCTTTGCCGCCGGCATCGTCCGGCGCGGCGTGCGTTTCGTCCAGATCCCCACGTCACTCCTGTCTCAGGTCGATAGTTCTGTCGGCGGCAAGACCGGCATCAATGCCCGCCAGGGCAAGAACCTTGTCGGCATTTTCAACCAGCCGGACCTGGTGCTCGCCGATACCAGTGTGCTCGATACGCTTTCGGAGCGCGAGTTCCGCGCCGGTTACGCGGAAGTTGCGAAGTACGGACTGATCGACAAGCCTGATTTCTTCGTGTGGCTGGAGAAAAACTGGCGCGAGGTTTTTGCCGGTGGCGCTGCCCGTATCGAAGCGATTGCCGTCTCCTGCGAGGCCAAGGCCGAGGTGGTGATTGCCGACGAGCGTGAAAACGGCAGGCGGGCCCTGCTCAATCTCGGCCACACCTTCGGCCACGCGCTGGAAGCGGCCACGCAGTATGACAGTAGCCGTCTGGTGCATGGCGAAGGGGTCGCGATCGGAATGGCCATGGCGCATCGCTTCTCCGCCCGCATGAACCTTGCAAGCCCCGATCTGGCCGCGCGTGTCGAAGCGCATCTTTCCGAAGTCGGTCTTCCGACCCATATGCGTCAGATACCGGGTGAGGTTCCCTCGACGGATGTGCTGATGGATGCGATTGCCCAGGACAAGAAGGTCAAGGGCGGCAAGCTCACCTTCATTTTGACCCGTGGGCTCGGCCAGTCCTTCGTCGCCGATGATGTGCCGGCCTCCGAGGTCTATCGTTTCATTGAGGAAACCCGCACAGCATGATGGACACTTTCATCGCCAACCTGTCGGAAAACTGGCTGACGATCCTGATCATCTTTCTGCTGATCTGCATGTCGGCCTTTTTCTCCGGGTCGGAAACCGCGCTGACGGCGACGTCGAGGGCGCGTATGCATTCGCTCGAATCCGCCGGGGATGATCGCGCCGGTATCGTCAACAGCCTCATCGAGCGCCGCGACAGGCTGATTGGCGCCCTTCTGATCGGCAACAATCTCGTCAATATTTTGGCGTCATCGCTGACCACGAGCCTGTTTCTGGCGCTGCTCGGCGATTCGGGCGTGGCCATCGCGACGCTTTTGATGACAGTGCTTCTCGTCATCTTCTCGGAGGTCATGCCGAAAAGCTGGGCGATCTCGGCGCCAGAACGTTTTGCGCTGGTCGTTGCCCCGCTCGTGCGGCCTTTCGTTGCCGTGGTCGGTCCATTGTCCAGCGTCGTCAACTGGATTGTCCGCAAGCTTCTGGGCATGTTCGGCGTGTCTATCTCCGGCGAAGCGTCGATGTTGTCCGCGCATGAAGAGTTGCGTGGCACAGTGGCGCTCCTGCACCGTGAGGGTGCCGTGGTGAAGGCCGATCGTGACCGTCTCGGCGGCGTGCTCGATCTCGGTGAGCTGGAAGTCTCGGACGTCATGATCCACCGCACAGCCATGCGCGCGGTCAATGCCGACGATCCGCCGGAAACGGTGATCCGCAATATTCTGGAGAGCCCCTATACACGCATGCCCGTCTGGCGGGGCACGACCGACAACATCATCGGTGTGGTCCATGCAAAGGATCTGATCCGTGCGCTTGCCGAGCCTGAGGTCGAGCCGCGCGATGTCGATATCGGCAAGGTGGCGCAAAAGCCATGGTTCGTGCCCGATACCACCAATCTCAAGGATCAGCTCAACGCCTTTCTGCGCCGCAAGTCGCATTTCGCCGTCGTCGTCGACGAGTATGGCGAGGTGCAAGGGGTGGTTACGCTTGAGGACATTCTGGAAGAGATCGTCGGCGATATTTCCGACGAGCACGATCTGGAAATGCAGGGTGTCCGGCAGGATAGCGACGGTTCGATCGTGGTCGATGGCGGTGTGCCGATCCGCGACCTCAACCGCGCGCTGGACTGGCAGCTGCCGGACGAAGAGGCAACCACGATTGCCGGTCTCGTGATCCACGAATCGAAATCGATCCCGGAAGAGCGTCAGGCGTTTACCTTCTACGGCAAGCGTTTCATCGTCCTTCGCCGCGAGAAAAACCGCATCACCAAGCTCAGAATCCGGCCGATCGAGCAGGCAGAGGTCAGCCCGCCGCCCGTGGCCTGAGGCGCGCGAGGCGGATCCTGGTCACCAGCGGACTGGCTCTCCAGGCGCTGCGGTTTCGATCGCCAGTGCATGCAGTCCGGCGTCCAGTTCGGCTTTGAGAAGATCGTTGACCGCCCTGTGGCGGGCAAGCCGCGTCATGCCGGAAAAGTGTTCGGAGACGATGCGGACCCGCATGTGGGTTTCGCCTTCACCGGTGATATCCGGCTGATGGCCAGCATGGTGATGGCTCTCGTTGATCACCGCGAGACGCTCGGGCTGAAAGGCGTCCCTGAGCTTGGTTTCGATGCTGTCGCGGATGGACATGAGGGCCTCCTGCCTGCTGCTTCGCAAAACGGCCCACAAAGCGCGCAGAAAACCGGTTTGTCAATTCTTGTCCGGGCAGCCATAGCGCCCCATAATTAGCGCATGAAACTCGACTCGAAATATTTCGATGGCATCCGCACCAAGCGCAAGCGTGCGGCAGAACCGGAGCCATCCAATCCAACATGTCAGTGGGACGGGTGCGATCGACCAGGTGTCCATCGCGCACCGGTCGGGCGGCATGCCGAAGGCCAGTTCTTCCTGTTCTGCTTCGAGCACGTGAAGGATTACAACAAGGGCTACAACTATTTTTCCGGCCTCTCCGATACCGAGATCGCCCGCTACCAGAAGGAGGCGATCACTGGTCATCGTCCCACATGGACGGTAGGGGTCAACAAGTCGGCCAAGGCAAGCCCGCTGCACTCGACCATGCGTTCCGGATCGGCGGCCTCGCAGGCCCGCCTCAAAGATCCGTTCGGCTTCGTCCAGCAGGGGCGGGCTGGCGGCACACGCTACAAGGCGGCAGACAGGAAGCTGAAGACGCTTGAAGCAAAAGCGCTCGATACTCTTGGTTTGACCGTCAGTTCTACGGCCGAGGACATCAAGACGCGCTACAAGGAGCTTGTAAAAAAACACCATCCGGATGCAAATGGCGGAGACAGAGCTTCGGAGGAGCGTTTTCGCGCTGTTATCGAGGCCTACAAATTGTTAAAGCAGGCCGGTTTCTGTTAATCCGAACACACTGCAGCGACGCATGCGGCCGGACGATATCGCCTGGCGGGGAGACACGATGAGCAAAATTGAACTCGATATTACCAACCTGCCCGATACGACTGTTTCGGTTCGTGAGGTCTTCGGCATCGACTCGGATATCCGGGTGCCGGCCTATTCGCAGGGCGACGCCTATGTCCCGGATCTCGATCCCGATTATCTCTTTGACCGCGAGACGACGCTCGCCATTCTCGCCGGTTTTGCCCATAACCGCCGCGTCATGGTCTCGGGCTTTCACGGCACGGGCAAATCGACCCATATCGAGCAGGTCGCAGCGCGCCTCAACTGGCCTTGCGTGCGTGTCAACCTCGACAGCCATGTCAGCCGTATTGACCTCGTCGGCAAGGACGCAATCGTTCTGAAGGACGGCAAGCAGATCACTGAATTTAAGGACGGCATCCTGCCCTGGGCCTACCAGCACAATGTCGCGCTCGTCTTCGACGAATATGATGCCGGCCGTCCGGATGTCATGTTTGTCATCCAGCGCGTTCTGGAAAGCTCCGGCCGCCTGACGCTTCTCGACCAGAGCCGCGTCATCCGTCCTCACCCCGCCTTCCGCCTGTTTGCCACCGCCAACACGGTCGGCCTCGGCGACACCACCGGCCTCTATCACGGCACGCAGCAGATCAACCAGGCGCAGATGGACCGCTGGTCGATCGTCACCACGCTCAACTATCTGCCGCACGACAAGGAAGTCGATATCGTGGCCGCCAAGGTGAAGAGCTTCGGTTCAACCACCGAAGGCCGCGACATGGTATCGCGCATGGTTCGTCTCGCGGACCTTACCCGTGCAGCCTTCATCAACGGCGACCTGTCGACCGTGATGAGCCCGCGCACCGTCATCACCTGGGCGGAAAATGCCGAGATCTTCGCCGATGTCGCCTTCGCCTTCCGCGTTACCTTCCTCAACAAGTGTGACGAACTGGAGCGCACGCTGGTTGCCGAACAGTACCAGCGCGCCTTTGGCGTCGAGCTGAAGGAAAGTGCCGCCAACATCGTACTCGGCGCATAAGGACGGATCGTATGGCAGGGCGCGGCGACAATTCGAAGGCCAGGACACCCGGCCTGATCGACACGGAACCGTTGCGCCGTGCGATCACCGGCTGCGTGCGCTCGATTGCCGGTGACCCGCAGGTCGAAGTGGCGTTTGCCAACGAGCGGCCAGGCTTGGCCGGCGAGCGCGTGCGCCTGCCGGAAATCTCCAAGCGCCCCACGTCGCACGAACTTGCAGTCACCCGCGGCCTCGGGGATTCGATGGCGCTCAGGCTTGCCTGCCATGACCAGTCCATCCACGCCGCCCTTGCGCCTCAGGGAACGGATGCACGCGCCATTTTCGATGCCGTCGAGCAGGCGCGGGTGGAATCGCTCGGATCGATCCGCATGCCGGGCGTTGCTTCCAACATCCATTCGATGAACACCGAGAAATATGCGAAAGCGAATTTCTCGACGATCAGCCGCCAGGAAGACGCGCCGCTCGGCGAAGCCGTCGCCATGCTGGTGCGGGAAAAGCTGACGGGCCAGAAGGCGCCGGAAAGCGCCGGCAAGGTGCTCGATCTCTGGCGTCCCTTCATCGAGGGCAAGGCCGGCGCCGACCTCGACAATCTGTCGGGTGTGATCGAAGACCAGCAGGCCTTCTCACGCGTCATCCGCCATATGCTCTCCGCCATGGATATGGCCGAGGATCTCGGCGACGACGAGCAGGAAGCGAGCGAGGACGAACAGTCCACCGATGAGGAGCAGCCGCGCAGCGGCGAGCAGGATCAGGAGACGTCAGAGGAAGAGGCCGGACAGGATTCCGCGCCCGCTGAAGAGAGCGAAGCCTCGCAGGAGCAGCTCGACGACGGCGAGATGGACGGTGCGGAAATCTCCGAGGAGGAGATGTCCGACGAGGGCGACGACGACAGCGAGACACCCGGCGAAATGCGCCGGCCGGCGACACCGTTCGACGATTTCAACGAGAAGGTCGACTACAAGATCTTCACCCAGGAATTCGACGAGGAGATCACGGCTGAAGAACTGTGCGATGAGGCCGAACTCGACCGGCTGCGTGCTTTCCTCGACAAGCAGCTTGCCCACCTGCAGGGCGCTGTCGGCCGGCTTGCCAACCGTCTGCAGCGCCGCCTGATGGCGCAGCAGAACCGGTCCTGGGACTTCGACCTAGAAGAGGGTTACCTCGATCCGGCACGCCTGACGCGCCTGATCATCGATCCGATGCAGCCGCTCTCCTTCAAGAAGGAAAAGGACACCAAGTTCCGCGATACGGTCGTGACGCTTGTCATCGACAATTCGGGCTCGATGCGCGGCCGTCCGATCACGGTTGCGGCCTCCTGCGCCGATATTCTGGCCCGCACGCTGGAACGTTGCGGCGTCAAGGTGGAAATCCTCGGCTTCACCACCAAGGCCTGGAAGGGCGGTCAAAGCCGCGAAGCCTGGCTTGCTGGCGGCAAGCCTCCGGCGCCCGGTCGTCTGAACGATCTGCGCCATATCATCTACAAGTCGGCCGATGCGCCCTGGCGCCGTTCGCGCCGCAATCTCGGCCTGATGATGCGCGAGGGCCTGCTCAAGGAAAATATCGACGGCGAGGCGCTGATGTGGGCACATAACCGCCTGATCGGTCGGCGCGAGCAGCGCAAGATCCTGATGATGATCTCCGACGGCGCGCCGGTCGACGATTCAACGCTGTCGGTCAATCCGGGCAATTATCTCGAGCGGCATCTGCGCGCTGTCATCGAACAGATCGAGACGAAGTCGCCGGTGGAGCTGCTGGCGATCGGTATCGGCCATGACGTCACGCGTTACTATCGCCGCGCCGTCACCATCGTCGATGCGGATGAGCTGGCGGGCGCGATGACGGAGCAGCTTGCCTCCTTGTTCGAGGAGCAGACGGCAGGTGGACGGGCGCGCCGGCGTGCCTGAGACACCGGTCGCTCGGCGCTGGGCGTCGCTCGCCGCTCTGGTCACGGCCGCCGCCTGTCTGTCGAGCTGCTATCCCTCCGATATCCCGGCAGGCACGGCGCTTCCGATTGCGGTTGATGCGCGCGCCATCGAGACCCTCGGCGGCGAGCCTATGCTGGCGGACGGATTGCGCTTTACCGGCGGCCTTGAGCTCTCTTCGTCGGAAGCGCTGTTTGGCGCCTTCTCCTCCATCCGCTTTCTCGACGACGCGCGTTTCCTTGGCGTCTTCGATACCGGCTACTGGATTGCAGGCCGCATCGTGCGTGACGGCGAGGGCCGTCTTTCGGGTCTTGCCGAGGTGACGCTCGCGGCCCTTCTCGATGCCGATGGTCGCGAAAGTCTGAGCAAATTCCAGGTCGATGCCGAGAGCCTTGCGATCGACGGGCAAAGTCGTGCTTATGTCGGCTTCGAGCAGCGGCACCGCATCGTCCCCTATCAGCCGATCACCGATCTCGCCCGCGCCCTGCCAGCGGCGCCACTGGCAGCGCCGTTCGATCTTCGCCGTCTGCGCAGCAACGGAGGCATTGAGGCACTCATGCTCGCGCCGGCGGACGGGCCGCTGTCCGGCGCGCTGGTGGCGATCTCGGAAAAAACCCGGGATGCAGACGGCAGCCTGATCGGCGGAATCCTGGGCGGGCCTCTGGTCGGCGTATTCGGGGTGCGCCCGCGCGACGGTTTCGAGGTCACCGACGGCGCATTCCTGCCGGATGGCGACCTCCTGCTGCTCGAGCGCCGGTTCACCATAGCCTCAGGCGTTGCCGTCCGGCTGCGGCGCGTCGAGGGCGCATCGCTGAAGCCCGGCGCCGTCCTCGACGGGGAAATCCTGCTTCACGCCGACAATCGCTCGCAGATCGACAATATGGAAGGGATGGATGTGCTCCCGGCCGAAGATGGATCGGTGCGGCTCATTCTCGTTTCCGACGACAATCACTCGATCCTGCAGCGAACGCTGATGCTGGAGTTCCGTCTGGCCGCGACACGGTGAGGTGAAAAGGTCTTCAAACGTCAAAGGGCAACGCGGTGTCCCACGCTGCCCTTTCGCTTGCGCATTGGTCGCTTGTCAGAGGCTCTGCGGAGCCTGCGGCATGGGGCGGACAACCGTCATCAGCGCGCCGTAGGGCACCAGCATGACAATACCGATCAGCATCTTGACGCTGAAATCCGCCGCCGCCCAGGAGATCCAGCGCGGCGCTTCCATGGCAAGCACGCCGAACAGCGGTGCCGAGCCGATGGCGAAATCGTCATTGGCGCCGAGGAAGCCGAAGAGCGGCGCAAAGGACATGGAGAAGAAGATCACCGTGTCGAGGGCCGAGCCGATCAGCGAGCCCATCAGCGGTGCCTTCCACCAGCTTTCCCGGCGCAGCCTGTTGAACACCGAGATATCCAGGAGCTGGCCGACCAGGAAGGCCGTGCCGGAGGCAGCAGCAATGCGCGGCGAGGCAAGCAGGATGGACAAAAGCACGCCGGCGACGAAGCCGACGAAGACAACGCGACGTGCGATCTTCGGGCCGAACTGCCGGTTGGTGAGATCGGTGATCAGGAAGGCGATGGGATAGCTGAAGGCGCCATATGTCAGGAGATCGGCGAGGTTGATGCCGCCCAGCATCATGTGCAGCGGATGCTGCACGAGAAAGTTCGAGGCGACCACGATGGCCGTCATCAGCAGGCTGTAGATAAGGAAGTGACGTGTCATGGGCATTTTTTTATCCTGGGTGATGCCACCAGTTAGAGGAACGATGATCTGCCTGGGCAGAAGGGTCGGCCTTTTGCTGTCCCCACAAACGAAAGGGCCTGACCGGTTGTCCGGTCAAGCCTCAAACGGTCTGCGCTGATGCCGGCTTGAATTAAGCGGCTTCTGCGGTCTTCTTGGCGATCTGACGACGCAGCAGGCGTGCGCGCATGCTCAGCTCGTTTTCAGAAGCCTTGAGAAGGAAGGCGTCGAGACCACCACGATGCTCGACCGAGCGCAGGGCTGCAGCCGAAACGCGCAGGCGGAAACGCTGGTTCAGCGCGTCCGAGATGAGCGTGACGTCGCAGAGGTTCGGGAGGAACCGACGCTTGGTCTTGTTGTTCGCGTGGCTCACATTGTTGCCCGACTGGACGCCCTTGCCGGTCAATTCGCAACTGCGGGACATGGTACACCTATTGTTTTTCTAGGCCATCGCACTGCTGCCGGGCGAATGCCGGTCACGCAATCCAACAGCGGCTGATTGGAAAGTTGCGGTTCTATAGTCAGACAGAACCGGCGCGTCAAGCCAAAGCTTGGATTTTCCGCCAATCGCGATGATCAACGGTAATTTAATTGCCACAGTCTCAGTCATGAATGCAAGTTCAACCATTCCGGCTGCCGCTCTTGCTGTGCAGCGTCGCTGAAAGGATGCCTATCCCATGATTTCGAGACCAGACATCCGGTTCGCTGTCGCCCTTGCTCTTGTTCTGCCGCTTGCCGGGCCGTCAACAGCGGCCGATGTCCGCTATGAAAGCGAATACAGCGTCGCGCTTGGCGTCCTGCCCATCGCGCGTCTCTCGTTCAACACCAATGTCGATGGTGATCGCTATCGGATCCAGGGTAATTTCAAGTCCTCGGGTCTGGTCGAAGTGGTGCGCGAGGTGTCGGCTCAAAGCGAGGTGTCGGGACAACTTTCCTCCGGTCGTCTGCTGCCGGATCGCTATACGCTTGATTATCGCAGCGGCAAGAAGAAGGAAGTCTTCGATATCCGCTTTTCCGGAGGCGATGTGGTCGAGGTCAAGGTTGAGCCGAAGCCGAAACCGCGATCCGGCAATTGGGTGGCGCTGACCGAAGCGGACCTCAAGGCGGTCATGGACCCGATCGGTGCCTTCCTCATTCCGGATGGTACGGATGTTTGCGCGCAGCGCCTGCCGGTCTTCGATGGCGAGAGCCGGATGGATCTCGTGCTCCAGCCAAAGGGCGTCGAAGCCTTCAAGGCGGGCAAGCGCAAGGGTGAGGCGATTGTCTGCTCCGTGCGCTACGAGCCAAGGTCAGGCTATCGCAAGGGACGCAAGGATATCGAATATCTGAAATCCGTTACCGACATGGAGATCTGGTTTGCCAAGACGGAATCGCTGAAGCTATATGCGCCTGTCTACGCAAAAATCCCGACGCGCTATGGCACGGTGCATGTTTCGGCGGAGCGTTTCGACGGTTGATCTTGGCGGGAGGCCAACCCCGCGACGGGGGGTAAATGAAAACCAGGGCAACGCTGATCGGCTTTTCCGCCATTCTCATGTGGTCCGTTCTTGCGCTCATGACGGCGGCGTCCGGCACCATGCCGCCGTTCCAGCTGTCGGCCATCGCCTTTGCCATCGGCAGTCTCCCCGGCATTGCTCTCTTCATCGTCCGGCCCGAGCGCCTCAAGGCGTTGCGCCAGCCGCCCAAGGTCTGGATCACCGGCATTGCCGGCCTGTTCGGCTACCACTTTCTCTATTTCACGGCCTTGCGTAACGCACCTGCCGTGGAGGCCGGGCTGATCGCCTATCTCTGGCCGCTGTTCATCGTCGTCGGGTCGGCGCTTCTGCCGGGCGAGCGCTTGCGCTGGTACCATTTGGCCGGAGCGCTTGCCGGGCTTGGCGGCACGGCGCTGATCGTTGGCGCAAAGGGGGTGGCGTTCGATCCCGCCTATACGATCGGTTATCTCGCTGCGTTTCTCTGCGCCTTTACCTGGGCAGGGTATTCGCTGATCAGCCGTCATTTCGACGCCGTGTCCACCGATGTCGTTACCGGCTTCTGCCTTGCCACGGCCATTCTGTCGCTTGTGTGCCATCTCGGGCTTGAAGCGACCGTGTGGCCCGAAACATCGGGGCAGTGGGCTGCCGTTGTCGGCCTCGGTCTCCTTCCGGTCGGCCTTGCCTTTTATGCCTGGGATTATGGCGTGAAGAACGGCGACATCCAGATCCTCGGTGCAGCAAGCTATGCGGCGCCGTTGTTGTCGACGCTCAACCTGATCATTTTTGGATTTGGCGAGTTTACAACCATGATTGGTCTGTCCTGCGTGCTCATCACCGGTGGCGCAGTCCTGGCAGCCCGCGATATGCTTTTCGGCAGGAAAAACGCTTCGACCTGACCAGGGAATGACATGGCCATGCTCGCAACCGGGATACTCCTGCTCTCGGTTGCGCTGGGGCTGGGTTATCATCTGATCCTGCCACGATCCAAGACCGCATGGCGCGCCCTGTGGAAGGTTCTGCCGATCCTGCTCTTGTCACTCTACGCGCTGGTGCAGGGCAGTCATCCGCTGCTGGTGCTCGCCCTTGTCTTTGCCGCCTTCGGGGATGGCTTTCTGGCCTTTGAAGGTGAGCGGGCGTTCCTGCGCGGCGTGGCTGCCTTCCTGCTCTGTCATCTCACCTACATCGCGCTGCTCGTGCTGGATGGCGGGCAGCAGCCTTGGGAGGGCTGGGCGCTTGCCGTGGTCCTCGTTGCCCTTGCTGCGACTGTGGTCGTCATCGCGCGCATTCGCATATCAGCCGGCTGGCTGATTGGCCCGATGCTGGCTTACACGCTGGTGATCCTGACGATGTTGGTGCTGGCCACCCGGGAAGATGCGCTGGTGCTGGCCGGTGCCGGCCTCTTCGTCGTTTCCGATCTCATTCTGGTCGTCAGACGCTTCTGGACCGGTCCGGGGCATCGCCATGACAGGGTTGCGGCCCATGCCGTCTGGGCCACCTATTTCTTCGCGCAGCTCATGCTGACGCTGGGTCTCGTCGAGGCATAAGGGTCAGGCCGGGGCCCTATGTTCCAGGAGACCAGCCGGGTGGTGCAAGCTCGAAGGCGGCGAATTCGAAGCCCGGCGCCACGGTGCAGCCAACAAGGGTGAAGTCTCCCAGGCTTTCGGCAGCCTGCCACACATTGGCTTCAACAATGGCCTGCGGTCGTTCGCCATTGACGATATCCGGCCCCAGCCGGATCGTCCTCTTGGTGATGCCGTTCTCGCTGATATGCAGGGCAAGCGGCGCGCCGGCATAGTAGTGCCAGACCTCGCCTGCGTCCTTCACCTTGTGCCAATGCGAGCGCTCTCCAGCTTCCAGAAGAAAATAGATCGCCGTTGCATGACCGCGCCTTCCGCCACCCCGGTCGCGCCAGGTCTCGGTGTACCAGCCGCCTTCGGGATGTGGCTGCATCCCGAGCGTGGTGATGATGTCGCTCGCCTGCATCAGAAACTGTCCTTGCGGCGGCGGATTTCGGCAAAAACCTCGTCATTGCTGGCATTTTCCATGCCAAGCACCCGGCGGATATCCGGGTCTGCAGCGCGCAGGAAGGGGTTGGTTTCCTTCTCAAGGCCGATGGTCGTGGGAATGGTGAAATCGCCTCGGCTGCGCAAATGCTCGATTTCCTCAGCCCGCCCTTTCAGCCGGGCGTTGTCCGGGTCGATGGTCAGTGCAAAGCGTGCATTCGAGAGTGTGTATTCGTGGCCGAAATAGACAATCGTTTCGTCCGGCAGGGCCGCCAGCTTCTGCAGCGAATGCCACATGTCGAGCGCCGAGCGTTCGAAAAGCCGTCCGCAACCAAGCGCAAACAGCGTGTCAGCGGCAAACAGGATGCCATCCTCGGGGAAGTAGTAACAGATATGGCCTGCCGTGTGGCCTGGGGTTTCGATGACCCGGACCGGATGCCGGCAGAACTCGAATTCGTCGCCATCGCCAACCGTGCGGTCGATGCCGGGAATGGCCAGAGCCTCATTGATCGGACCAACGATCTCGCAGCCGAAGGCTTCCTTCAGGGCCAGATTGGCCTCAACGTGGTCGCCGTGATGATGCGTGGTAAAAACATGCGTCAGCGTCCAGCCCCGCCGCTCCGCCGCCTTGACGATCGCCTCGTAGTCCGGCGCATCGATCGATGCCGTGCGGTTGGTCTCCGGGCAGTGCACGAGCATGCCAAAATTGTCGCTCCTGCACAGGAAAGTTTCGATCTCTAAAGATTTCATGGATTTTCCGTTTTCATTGTCCCGCCTCGTTGCAGGGAATGTAGCGGTTCCCGCCTTGAACTCCAATGCGGGGCTGCTAACAATAAGGTCATGCATGTCGATATCGTTGATCTACGGCAATTCTATTACACGAAGCTTGGCCGTTTTGCGGAACAGTCGATCAGCATGGCCTTGTCTTCCGTCTGGGCGCGGTTGCCGCAGGAACGGCTCGTCGGGATCGGCTACTGCATCCCCTTTCTCGACCGCTTCCGTGCAGATACCGAGCGCACCATGGCCTTTATGCCGGCCGGGCAGGGGGCGGTGAACTGGCCGGTCGGTGAGCCCTCCGCAACAGCCCTGGTGTTTGAGGAAGAACTGCCGCTGCCGGACAGTGCTGTCGACCGGGTGCTCATGGTTCATTCCCTGGAATTTGCCGAAAACCCGCGTGAAAGCCTGAAAGAGATATGGCGGGTGCTGGCGCCTGGCGGGCGGCTGGTGATCGTCGTGCCCAATCGCCGCGGTGTGTGGGCGCGCATGGAGCACACGCCCTTCGGCTCTGGTCGCCCCTATTCGCGCGGTCAGCTGACGGCGCTGCTGCGCGAAACGAATTTCACCCCCGGTGCCTCTGCGGAAGCGCTGTTCTTCCCACCCTCGAAGATCCGGACAATCCTGCGGCTGCGCCGCGGTTTCGAGCGGCTGGGTCGCATGCTCTGGCCGGCCTTTTCCGGCGTCATCGTCGTGGAAGCGCAAAAGCGGCTCTATCAGGGGCTGCCGGTTGCCGCCCGGTCTTCACGGCGTGTCTTTGCGCCGGTGCTGGCACCACAGGGCGTGCCGACCACGCGTGACCGGCCTTAGGCCTTCAGTCGGGCGGCCTGGTGCCGCACCGTCCGTCCAGCGCGTTGCGCCGCCTCGACAAATTTCCTGTTCCGCATTATCGACAGGCATGCGGTTTTCGACCGCAATCCTTCAAATGACGTGAGAGCAGACCGCATGAACGCCCCAACCAAGCCGATGCCCCGCGCCGGGGTTCTGGATATCGCCGCATATGTTCCCGGCAAGGAGCATGCGGAAGGTGTTGCGCGGGTGTTCAAGCTGTCGTCGAACGAAACACCGCTCGGTCCCAGTCCGAAGGCCATCGAGGCCTTTCGCGCATCTGCCGACAGGCTGGAGCTTTATCCCGACGGTCAGGCCAAGGCTCTGAAGCAGGCAATCGCCGAGGTACATGGTCTCAATCCGGGCCATATTCTCTGCGGCAATGGTTCTGACGAGCTTCTCGGCCTTCTCGCCCATGTCTATCTCGGCCCCGGCGATGAGGCTGTTATCACCGAGCATGGCTTTCTCGTCTATCGCATTCAGATCCTTGCATCGGGTGCGACGCCTGTCACGGTCGCCGAAAAGGATTGCCGGGTTGACGTCGATGCGATCCTTGCTGCCGTTACGGAGAAAACGAAGATCGTCTTCATCGCCAATCCGGGCAATCCGACGGGCACTTATGTGCCTTATGCCGATATCAAGCGCCTGCAATCCGCCTTGCCGCCGCATGTCATCCTGGTGCTCGACGCAGCCTATGCCGAATACGTCCGCCGCAACGATTACGAGGCGGGTATTGAACTCGTCTCGGCCAATCGAAATGTCGTCATGACGCGCACCTTCTCCAAGGTCTTTGGCCTTGCAGCACTGCGCATCGGCTGGATCTATGCGCCACCTGAGATCATCGACGCGCTCGACCGCGTGCGCGGGCCGTTCAATCTCAATGCGCCGGCCATTGCCGCCGGTGCCGCCGCGATGCGCGACGAGGTGCATACCGCCCGCTCGGTCGATCACAATCTGCACTGGCTGTCGCGCGTCACTGAGGCGCTCACGGCGATTGGCCTTGAGGTCACGCCGTCGGTTGCCAATTTCGTGCTGATCCATTTCCCCGATCAGGACGGCAAGCGTGCCGTCGATGCCGATGCATTTCTCACCGCGCGCGGCTTCATCCTGCGCGCCGTGAAAGGCTATGGTTTTCCCAACGCGCTGCGCATGACGATCGGCAGCGACGAGGCCAATCTCGGCGTGATCGCCGCCCTCACCGAATTCATGGAAGTCCGCTGATGCCTGATGTGATGTTTGACCGTATCGCCCTCATTGGTATCGGTCTGATCGGTTCCTCGATCGCCCGCGATATCAAGGCATTGGGGCTGGCGCGCCAGGTGGTGATCTCCAGCCGCAGCGCAGACACGCTGAAGCGTGCGGAGGAGCTCGCGCTTGGAACCTCTTACGTTACTGCGGCTGCGGAAGCGGTCAGGGATGCCGATCTCGTCATCGTCTCCGTGCCGGTTGGCGCCTCGGAAGCGGTCGCACGCGAAATCGCCGAGCATCTGAAACCTGGCGTCATCGTTACCGATGTCGGCTCCACCAAGGCCTCCGTCATCGCGCAGATGGCACCGCATATGCCGGACTACGTGCATTTCATTCCCGGCCATCCGCTGGCAGGCACGGAAAAATCCGGTCCTGACGCCGGTTTCCCCGGCCTCTTCAAGGGCCGTTGGTGCATCTTCACGCCGCTGGAAAACACCGATCCCGCAGCTCTGTCAAAGCTTAAAGCCTTCTGGGAAGCGCTCGGGTCGCGTGTCGATGAAATGGACCCCGTGCACCATGACAAGGTGCTCGCCATCGTCTCGCACCTGCCGCATATCATTGCCTACAACATCGTCGGCACCGCTGATGATCTGGAGACGGTGACAGAGTCGGAAGTGATCAAATATTCTGCCTCCGGCTTCCGCGATTTCACCCGCCTTGCAGCCTCTGACCCCACGATGTGGCGGGATGTCTGCCTGCACAACAAGGATGCGATCCTCGAAATGCTGGCGCGGTTTTCCGAGGATCTCGCCTATTTGCAGCGCGCCATCCGCTGGGGCGAGGGGGACAAGCTGTTCGAGCTTTTCAGCCGCACGCGCGACGTGCGCCGTTCGATCATCCAGGCCGGTCAGGATGTCGACGCGCCGGACTTCGGACGTCACGTTCTCGACAAGTGAGATTGTCCCGTCCGCTCAGAGCGGCGGGATTTCACCGAGCGGAATGAAGCCGAGCATGACCTTGCCATCGCGGATGTTGATGTCTGCGCTGCCCTTGTCTCGACCAAGCGACAGTGCCTTCATCACCTTGGCAACATTCTCCGCCGTTTCCTTGGCCGGCGGATAGGCTGCCGAAACGACGTCGCGCCAGCCGTCCACCTGCTCGATCTCGATCGACATGTTGCCGGAAATCAGTCCGGTCTCGCCAATGGAAAAGGGTCCGTTCACCGTCGCGACCCGGCCTTGACCAAGGTCCACCACCATGCGGCGCACCTCTCCACGCGTGCCGTGCAGCTTCTGCTGGCTCGCAATGCGCGGGTTAAGAAGGCCGCCCTTTTCGGCAAAGGTCGTGTCGATGCTGGCGGAGATCGGCGGCAGGGTCAGAGGTTGTCCGTTGATGCTGATTGTCATGTTGCGCAGAAGGGTCGCGTAGTCGAGATCCGCCGACTGCTGGCGGACGTGCTGTTCGAAGCCTTCTGCCACAAGTTTGACGTCCTGTTGCACGCCAATGGTGTTGATCGTCGTTTCCACGTTTTCGATCATCAGAGAGCTGCGGGAAAGGCCGGAAAAGCCGATGCGCAGGCTCGATTGCAAGTTCTGCCAGTTGGTGGTCGCGTTCACCCCAAGGGCCGAGCGCATTTCCGCCGGCCCATCGAGCTCCCAGACGATGTGGCCCGGATTGTAGATCTGGGCGGCTGCGCGCACCGCGCCAAAATTCGCCGCAATGCCGCGTTCGTTGTCATCGAGCGAAAGTCGTGTGCAATTCAGCTGAAAGCGAAACGGGTATCCGGCGATCTGCGCATCTTCGCAAACCGCTTCGATTCCGGACGGGTTGCCGCCGTGAAAGAAGGTCACGATCTGCTTGCGCAGATATTCGGCTGCAAAATACCAGCCGACACTGTAGACAGCGATGAACAGGACAATCAGAACGGCGAGCCAGACCACTTTTCGGGTGGTTCTGCTTTCTGTTGTCGGTGAAGACACTGCCATCGGGGAAACCCTTGCTAAAAATGGACTGATGAACTGAACTGGCTGGCGATATGGACAAATTTTGGGTCTTTGGCTACGGATCGCTGATGTGGAACCCCGGCTTTCCCTATGAGGAAAGCATTCCCGCACGCGTTGGTGGATATCGGCGCTCGCTCTGTGTGCGCTCTTACGTGCATCGGGGTACGCAAGAGCGCCCTGGTCTCGTGCTCGGGCTTGATCGCGGCGGCTCCTGCAAGGGCGTTGCCTTTCGCGTTCATCCAGACAACTGGCAAACGACGGTCGATTACCTGCGCGAACGCGAACTCGTTACCAGCGTCTATCTCGAACGGACTGTCCGCGCGCGGCTCGCCGATCAGCGCGACGTGCAGGCGCTGACCTATGTGATCGATCGGTCGCACAGCCAGTATGCCGGGTCGGTTACCGTCGAGGAAGCCGCCTCTGTCGTCCGCTCCGCTGTTGGCCGGGCGGGCCCCAATCCTGTCTATGTCGTCAATACGCTCGCGCATCTTCAGGAACTCGGCATTCGCGATCACTGGCTGGAACGTGTCGTCACGGCACTTGAGGCATAGCCGCAACGGATTTTGTCGTTGCGCTCGCCCTTAGCCTAACGGATCAACGCGCGCCCAGTTCCTCCAGCCGTCTGATGGCGCTGGGCGGCAGCGGCACATGCGGGTTGTCCCGCACGGTTTCAATCAGCAGGGCGTCGCTTGCGCCCTCCAGCTCGCGCATCAGCCGCTCGAAGAAGACGTCAGCGTCGAGGCCCGGCTCGATCGGCGGCAGGATGCGCACCTTGAAATGGCCGGGATAGCGCTGCGATTTGCGCCGTGGCCAGAAAAGGCCGGGGTGCATCGCGACGGGAACGACCGGCACATCGAGATCGCGGTAGAGCCGTGCAATGCCATACTTGTATTCGGGCGCTGCGCCCGGCGGCCGGCGCGTACCTTCCGGGTAGATGATCAGCTGGCGTCCATTGGCCATTTCCACCTTCGTCCGTTCGATCACCTTGGCCATCACCTTGCCGCGTGCGCCGCGATCGACCGGGATCATGCGCTGCTTGGCCACATACCAGCCGAAGATCGGGATCCACATCAGTTCGCGCTTGAGAATGTAGACGGGGTCGTCGAGGTAGGGGAGGAGGGCAAACGTGTCCCAGAAGGACTGATGCTTCGGCGCCAGAATGTATCCGCCCTTGGGAATGTTCTCGAGGCCTTCGACCGTAAATGTCGTGCCGACGATTTTTGCAAAGAGCCAGGACGAGGAGCTTGCCCAACCCTTCGGAACGAAGAAGGCCGTCTTGCGGGGAAGCAGGAAGTAGATCGGGGACAGGATGATCATCCTGAGGATCATGTTGGTGTAGAAGGCGGTATTGAAAAGAATGGAACGCAAGGTCGTCATCAGCCAGGCCTTTGTGATCGGACGCTCCGTCCTTAGAGCAAAAGCCCGGCCAACAAAAGCTGCATCCTCAGGAGCGTGGCGGCGTTGCAGGCATATCCTGTTCGGGGCGCAAGCCCTGGCCGCGGTCCCAGCCGATGGCGAGGCGCAGATAGGTGGCGACCGTCTTGCCGTATTCTGACAGCATGGTGCGCATGGCGGCCGGTTCGCTGTACCAGTCGCGGGTTTTCAGATCGGCATTCACCACGGGGTAGCCGATGAATTGCGTGCTGCTGTCGCTATGCCGCAATTCCATCAGGCTGCGCGACAGGTGATAGTTGCTCGTCACCACGAGAACCGAGCGATAGCCCTTGTCGCGAATCCACAGCGCCGTCTCGTTGGCGTTGCCGATGGTGTCGATCGCCGCATAACCCATGTCGATGCAGCAGGCGAAGAGGTCGGATGACGTGCCGGTGGTGCGGCGGATCTGGCCGGCCGTGGTCTGCGGGTTGACGCCCGAGATCAGCAGCCGCTCGCCGGCGCCGTCACGCAGAAGGTCGATCGCCTGTTCGATCCGCTGATAGCCACCGGTCAGCACAACGATCGCATCTGCCTTGACGGTTTCAGGCGGGCGCAGATTGGTGACGTGATCGGCAAATACCAGGAAACCCGCAATGAGGCTGGCCAGAATCATCAGCACAAGGATGCCGCCATAGCGGAGGATGCGCCGCACGACGCCGGAGCGCACGAAGGGGCTCCAGCGTCCCTCGTTCTGCGCTCCCTCTCGCTTGTGTTCGTCTTGGCTCAGCCGTTGCATGTCCATTATCCGTGAATAGCCCGGATTTCCCATGGGGAACAGGCGGCTTTATGGCAGGTCAACACTTGCACCCAGTCAGTCGTCCAGAAGCCCATCGGTCCGGCTCGGATCGGAACGGATCAGATCGATCTCGTCAATTGTGCGCATCACAGTCAGGCGCGCCGTGGCCGTTGTCAGCAGCGCAATAAATACCATGGTTGCAAAAATGCCGAGATACCCGCCCCAGCCGATGGTGAAGGTGCCGAACAGCGCGGTGGCCTGATCGCTTTGCGGGGTGGCCAGTGACCGGCTCTGCCAGAAGCTTGCAATCGCAAATAGGATGGCAGCCAGCATGCCGCCGGCGAAGGCACCCTTCAGGCTGATCTTGAAGAAATGCCGCTGGAACTCCTGGGCGACGAAACCGGCTTCTGCCCCAACGAAATGCAGCACCTCGATGATGTGCCGGTTTCCCGAAAGCGCACCGCGGGTGGCAAAGATGACGGTCAGCACCATCGCGACAAAGACGAGGATCAGCACGCCTGAGCCGATGAAGACAGTGGTTCGCGCCATCTGCACCAGCCGGTCGACCCAGGTCCGGTGATCGTCGAGGAAGGCTTGCGGCACTTCTTCCGCCAGCATCGTGCGCATGGCTTCGAAATCGGGCGGATTGCTCTCATCGATGGTGATCACGACAAGCCGCGGCACCGGCAGTTCCGAAAGGTCAAGCCCGGTGCCGAGCCAGGGTTCAAGCAGGCGCGCAGTTGCCGCATCGTCCATGATCTGGCCGTCGCGGGTGCCGACAAAGGTCAGCGCCACATCCTTGGCCCGGTTGAGCGCCGCGTCCATGTCGAGCCCGTCTTCCGGCTTGATCTGGATGGTGATCTCGCGGGCGATCTGGCTTTGCCAGCCGGCGGCTGTCGCCCGCACCATCGAGACGGCACCGAGCGTCAGGCAGGCCAGAAACGCCATAATGGCGATCACCACCATCAGCGCATTGCCCTGAATGTTGGAGGGGGGAAGGATCGGCCCCGTCGGGCGGACCGTCATTTCAACCCGGCGTGCCGGCTGTTGCTCGGGGCGCTTGCGCTCACTCATAGATGTCGAGCCGCCCATCGGTCAAAATCATCCGGCGCGCGTCCACCTGGTCCATCAGGGCCAGGTCATGCGTGGCGATCACCACGGCCGTACCCAGCCGGTTGAGCTCAAGGAAGAGGCTTAAGAGCCGGCGCGCCATGGGCGGGTCGACATTGCCCGTCGGTTCGTCGGCCAGCAGGATTTCCGGCCTGTCGATCAGGGCACGCGCAATCGCAACACGCTGCTTCTCACCGCCAGACAGGACAGGCGGCAACACATTGATGCGCTCGCCAAGCCCGACCCATTTCAAGAGCTCGATCACATCCTGCTTGTAGGTGCCTTCTTCCTTGCCGCGAACCCTGAGCGGCAGTGCCACGTTCTCGTAGGTCGTCAGATGGTCCAGCAGGCGAAAATCCTGGAAGACGATGCCGACGCGCCGGCGGAGCATCGGCAGCTCGCTCCGCGGAATACGCGTGATGTCGCGCTCGAAACTCCTGATCAATCCACGTGTCGGCTGGAGCGACATGAACAGGAGTTTGAGAAGCGTCGTCTTTCCCGCCCCCGAAGGGCCGGTGAGAAACTGGAAGGATCGCCCTGGAATGTCGAAGGTGAGGTCGCGGAGGATTTCCGGCCCCATTCCATAGCGCAGGCCGACATTTTCGAAGTGGATCAATGGCTGGCCCAGTGTAACGGTGCTGATCGTAAGCGATTAAGTCTTTGTCTCTCAATGCCCGGTTAACACCGCGACCTGTTGTCGACGGAGAGCGTCTCTTTCCGAAGCATTAACCATTTGAATTTACGACTGGTAAGGATTCGTTTCAACCATCGAGTTTCACCACGGTGAAATTCGATCGCGCGAGAGGCTCCGACGATGAGCGCATTCAGCCGGCATAAGCAGCCCGGGGGCCAAATGGCCGACCTCCTGCCGCCGGATCACGCACGTCGAAGGCCACGAGGGCGGGCCGCAAATCCTATGGCACGCGATGTGGTCGACGCCGATTTTATCGTGATAGGCAAGGCGACGGCCCCTGTCGAGCCAACCGCCGAGGTGCCGACCCCCAGGCTCGATGGCCCTTTCCTTCCTCGGGCTTTGCTCTGGCTGTCGAAGGCGGCCGCTCTTGTTGAGGCAAGGCTGCAGAGGCTGCCGGACCGGCATTTCGCCAATCTTGTCGCGGCAAGTTTCGTGGTTGTTTTTCTGGCCGTCGTCCTTCACGTCATGCGCATGAGTGAGCACCCGGAGATCGCGGCCCGACCGCTCGATCTCGTCCATGTGAATCTCACCCCGCAGGATCGCAACGGCATGCGGGTGCTCCTGGTCAATGCGATCGTGGAAAACCGTTCACGTGCACGGCTTGCTGTGCCTCAACTTCGTGCAGATCTGCTCGTCGATGGTCAGGTCGTTGCCAGCACCTATATTGCGCCGCCCGCAGGCGAACTTGAGGGCGGGCAAAGTCGCGGATTGTCTGCGCGGCTCCAGCATCCCGGTGGAAAAACGCCGGAGCTTCGGCTTTCCTTTGACGATACGGGTGTTTGACCCGTACGACTGTGCTAATGCAGCCGCAAAAGCGGTCAAAGCCGGCGACACGTTGCGCTGACCGGTCCAGTTAGGAGAAAACCATGCCCGTCGTTCGCGGAAAAACTATCGAGCCGCTGTTCACCGCCGAACAGATCAATGCCCGCAATCACGAGCTGGCGCGGGATATCCTGGCAGGGCCTTGCGACGACCTTCTGGTCATCTCCATTCTCAAGGGCTCCTTCATCTTCGCCGCCGATCTCATCCGTGCCCTTCACGATGTCGGGCTCGCACCGGAAGTCGAATTCATCACCCTGTCCAGCTATGGCACAGGCACGGTGTCGCAGAGTGTGAAGGTCATCAAGGATATCGACAGCGATGTGAAGGGCCGCAATGTTCTGCTGATCGACGATATTCTGGAGTCTGGCCGTACCCTGCTGTTTGCGCGCGAACTGATGTATGAGCGCGGTGCCGCCAATGTCACAATCGCTGTCCTGCTCGACAAAAAAGTTAAGCGAAAGGAACAGTTTGAGGCGGATTACGTGGGCTTCGAATGCCCCGACTATTTCGTCGTTGGTTACGGCATGGATGTTGCCTATGCATTTCGCGAATTGCCCTTTGTCGGCGTCGTCACGGGTGACGCGTAAGCGTTCCGCCGGCGGTCGCCCTGACGGTTTGTCGCTCACGGGATGTTAACCATGGGGCGGATCTGGGGTTGTGGCGTTTACCACTCGCAAACGAAACCATGGTGATTTGAGCCCGTAGAAGTCAACGGAATGCGGGAGCAAATTATAAACCATGGCGCGGATCCTGATCACCGAAGACGAAGATTCCCTGCGCTCCTTCGTGGCCCGCGCGCTGCGGCTGGATGGGCATGAAACACGCGAGGCCTGCGATGGCGCCGAGGGCCTCGAAATGCTGGCCGAAGGCACCTATGACCTGCTTCTGTCGGATATCCGCATGCCGGTCATGGATGGCATCGAACTCGCGCACCGCGCCCATTCCGATTTTCCGGCCATGAAGATCCTGCTGATGACCGGCTATGCCGAGCAGCGCGAACGCGCCGACGATCTCGCCGCAAAGATCGTCGACGTGGTGTCCAAGCCCTTCGCCCTTCCCGATATCCGCAAGGCTGTTGCGATGGCGCTGGCAAGCTGAGCGGCCGAAGGCCAGCCCCCATGTGGTAGACGAAGTAACCCGCTGGGCCAGGCCGCAGCGGGTTTTATTCGCCTCTATCCGCATGACGTCGTCTTGCGGCCCTATTGAATGTCCAGCAGACGCTCCAGATATTGCCGTTCCATTTCGGGGCTCGCATTTTCGCCCAGCTTCTCGCGAATGGCTTCCAGGATCTCGCGGGCACGCTGCACGTCGATCTCGTCCGGCACCTTCACCTGCTCGCCAAAGTCGGGGCCATTGTTGGCTCTTGGGCGGCCAAGCGGGTCTCGGCCATTCTGGTTTCCAAGGCCTGCCTGGCCGGGGCCCTGTTGCCCCTGCTGGCCCTGCATCGCCTGCATCATCTGGTTCATCATGTCGCGGGCGCCCTGGCGCAAGGCTTCGAGCGCGCGGCCCTGACCTTCGACCGCGCGGTCACCCTGGCCTTCGCCAAGAGCCTCGCCGGCACCTTGCATTTCCTGTTGCGCCTGGCCGAAGCCTTCGCCGGGTTGCATGCCAAGGCCCTTCAGGCCTTCCTGCAACTCGCCCAGCTGCTTGCCAAGACCCTCCTGCTGCTCACGCAGCTGCCGCAGTGCTTCACGCAGCTGTTCGGCGGTCATGTTATCGAGGTTCTGCTGGCCCTCTTGCCCTTGCTGTCCTTGTTGGCCTTCCTGCTCCTGACCTTCGGCGCCTTCTTCACCCTCCAGCGGGTCGCCGCGCTGCATGCGGTCCTGCAGCGCCTGGTCGAGACGGAAGGTCTCATCCATCAGCCTCTGCTGCTGCTGCATGATCTCGCCAAGCTTGTCGATCTGCTGGCGGGCGGCGCTGTTGTCGCCCTGCTGGCCCTGTTGCGGGCGCCCGGCCTGGAGATTGTTCATCATCCGCTGCAACTCGGACAGCAGTTGCCGGGCCTCGTCGCGGTTGCCGGAGCGGGCGAGGTTTTCCAGCTGGTCCAGCATGTTGTTCAAATCCTGCTGGCGCAGCACATTCTGGGTGTTCTGCTGCTGCTCGCCGGCCTGGTTCTGCATGCGCTCAGCCATGGCCGAGAGGAATTCCTGCATGGCCTCACGCAGTTCGGCCATCAGCTTCTGGATTTCCTCGTCGGTTGCGCCGTTTTCCAGCGCATCGTTGAGCGCCTGCTGGGCATCGCGCAGCCGGCGTTCGGCAAGTGAAAGATCGCCGTCCTCGATGCCGAGCGCAATCTCCCAGAGATAGTCGGCTGTGTCCTTCAGCTGCTCCTCGCCGCGGGCAAGCTTCATCCGGGCGCGGGCGCTTTCGATGGCAATGAAGTTGCCAAGATCGGGAATGGTCTCGTCAGCCCGGATGACCAGCGCCTCGTTCAGCGCCACCGCGTAGGCCATGTCCCGCGTATCGAGCGAAAAAGCCTGACGCTGCTCGGAAACCGAGCCCGCCAGCGGGTTGGTGAAGTTGCGGGCCGGAAGGTCCATCTCCACCGGCGCACTGCGCCCGGTCTGGCCAGCGCCATCGGTTGCCACAAGCGTGATGCGGACCCGCGTGCCGGAGATCGGGTGTTCGGTGATGTTGCGGCTTGCAACCCCCTTGGTTTCGCGGGCGTTGTAGCGGGGCAGGTCAAGCTTGTAGTCCGGTGGCGGATAGAGCGGAGTCGCCCCTGGCTTTACGTCAAGAGGCTCGATCTCGGCTCTCGCCTCGCGCAGGCCATAGTCATCCTTGGCCAGAAAGGCGATCTCGAGCGCCCCATTGGCGGCACGGCGCGGTTCGCCGTCAAAGCTAATCTCGGGTGTCTTGTCGGCAATGACGCCGATCGCCCAGGAACGGTCTGCAACGCGCAGCTCACCGCTCTCGGCAAGCTTGAGTTCGTGCGTGCGTGCAGCACTCGGAAGCGGTGCCGGCGGCGGTGTGGGCACGCCATCGACCATGGCCACCGGCTTGGCCGGCTCCTCGCGCACGGCCACGTCCTGAACCGGGCCGTCACCCTCGGGTTTGAAGAGAACCGGCTCGTCAAGGGCGCCGCCGCTGATCCTCACGGTCATCGTCGAATTCTGCGGTACCGTTACACCCGCCTCCTGCGTGCCGAGGCCGGAGAGGAAGACCGGCGGCTGGCCGGTATAGCCCGGCGGCGTGATCCAGGCGTCGATGCGAAGCGAGGGCAGCTCGGCTTCCGCCACCGGGCTGCGGAAGGCATCGGCCACAGAGCCCGCGCCATTGGATCCGGAATAGGCAAGCGCCGTGACAAAAAGCAGGGCGGGAATGGTGCGCAGCGCATAGCGGTCGAAGCGGGCGATGTCGGGTTGCGGCATGCCGGCATCAAGCGCTGCGATGCGTTCAGCCATGCGCCGCTGGTGTTCCTGCCAGAGGGCGCGGGCAAAGGGTGTTTCGGCGGAGAGCTGATCGTCCTGCACGGCCACCGGCTGGTGGGCCAGGCCATTGCGTTCTTCCAGAAGCCGATCCGCTTCCCGGATGGTCGGCAGTTTCAGCCTGAGGAAGGGAATGAGCGACCAGACGAAGGCAAAGACCAGAGCGAAGACCAGGGCCAGACGGGCGTATGACGGCAATTCGCGATAGACGCCGAACCAGCCCAGCGAAACGAACAGGGCTGCAATGCCGGCCACGGGCAGGAACAGCGGCAGGATGCGCTCGGCAAACAGCACGGCACGTGCCAGCACGCGCTTCAGGCCGACCTTGCGCGATAGGGCGCGGTCATGCTCGAAGGCGCCTCGTCTGTGGCCGGGCGGTCGGCTGTCTGTCATCCCTTAGGTCTCCGAAAGCGCGGGCCGCAAGGATCGGCGCCGTCGGGTCGAAGATAGCAGTCTTTGTGGCGAAGACGAGGGGCGAGGCCCGGCGAGGGGGATTTTTCCCGCCCCATCGCCGAATTGTGAACGGCTCAGGCCAGCCAGTCGGGCACGGAATCGAGCGCGATCAGGTCGTCATAGCTCGGACGCGCGCGAATCACATGGAAGTCGCCGTCCTTCACCAGCACCTCCGGCACCAGCCGGCGGGTGTTGTAGGTGCCGGCCTGCACGGCGCCATAGGCTCCGGCCGAGCCGACGGCAAAGAGGTCGCCGGGCTTCGGCATCGCCATCTCGCGGTCCAGAGCCAGATAGTCGCCGGTTTCGCAGACGGGACCCACGACATCGGCCTTGATGCGGGGCGCGTTCGCCGCCGAAATCACCACCGGCCGGATCTCGTGATAGGCCTCGTACAGCGTCGGGCGGATCAGGTCGTTCATCGCGCCGTCGACGATGACGAAGGTCTTGTCGCCGCCGTCCTTCACATAGATGACTTCGGTCACGAGGATGCCGGCATTGCCGACGATCAGGCGGCCGGGTTCGGTGACGATGCGGCAGTTGAGGCTGGCAAGCTGGTCCTTGACGATCCGCGCATAGGCGTCAGGCTCTGGCGGCGGATTGTTGTCGTCCTTGTAGGGAATGCCAAGGCCGCCGCCGACATCGACATGGTCGATCGCGTGGCCGTCGGCGCGCAGCGTCTCGACGAGTTCGCGCAGCAGGCGGAAGGCATCCTCGAAGGGCTGCAACTCGGTAATCTGGCTGCCGATATGCATGTCGATGCCGGAAACCGTGATGCCCGGCAGTTCGGCGGCGCGCGCATAGACGGCGCGGGCACGTTCATAGGAAATGCCGAACTTGTTTTCCTTCTTGCCGGTCGAGATCTTGGCATGCGTCCTGGCATCGACATCCGGATTGATGCGGAAGGAAACATGCGCCTGCTTTCCGGCCTTCACCGCACGCTGGTTCAGGACTTCCAGCTCCGGTTCGCTTTCCACGTTGAAGCAGTAGATGCCGGCCTCAAGCGCGAGATCCATCTCGCTTACCGTCTTGCCGACGCCGGAAAACATGATCCGCTCCGCCGGGATGCCTGCGGCGAGCGCCCGGCGCAGTTCGCCTTCGGATACCACATCGACGCCCGCGCCGAGGCGGGCCAGCGTTTTCAGCACCGCCTGGTTGGAATTGGCCTTCATCGCATAGCAGACGAGCGCATCGACGCCGTCGAAGGCCTTTGCAAACACCTTGTAGTGCCGCTCGAGCGTTGCCGTCGAATAGCAGTAGAAGGGGGTTCCGACAGCCTTTGCAATCTCGGGGATGGCCACGCCCTCGGCGTACAGGACGCCATCGCGATACTCGAAGTGGTTCACGGCATTTGACCTGTCAGAGAAGCGGATCGAGAAGGAAGGGAGAATCGGGGCCCTTCGGCGTTTCGCTGCCCCGCAGGTTCTGCTTCTCCACGGGGGTGCTCGGGAGGTCGAGGTCGCCCTTGCGACCGCAGGCGGAGAGTGCCATCGAGGCAGCCAGCAGCAGAGAGAGCGTGAGCGTCGTGCGTTTCAGCGAATTTACCATGACCGGTCCATCGATTTGTTAAGCCCCTCTTCGCTCTAGCGAAAAAAGGGGCGCTTGTGCACCCCCGATTTCGTGATCTGTCTGCGTGTCGGCGTGATCAGTTGCGCGCGCGCCACCATGCGATCTGCTTGCGCACTTCGTCGGGTGCCGTACCGCCAAAGCTCTTGCGGCTGGCAACCGAGGCCTCCACGGTCAAAACGTTGAAAACATCGGCCGTGATGGCCGCATTGATCGCCTGCAATTCTTCCAGCGAAAGTTCTGCGAGATCGCAGCCCTTCTTTTCGGCGAGCGCCACCGCATGGCCCGTCGCGTGATGCGCGTCACGGAAGGGGAGGCCCGCTTCCCGCACCAGCCAGTCGGCAAGGTCGGTCGCCGTGGAGTAACCGGAGCCGGCAGCCGCCTTCATCTTGTCGGTGCGGATGGTCATGTCGGTCACCATGCCGGTTATGGCGGCAATCGCCAGTTCCAGACTTTCGGCAGCGTCGAAGACCTGCTCCTTGTCTTCCTGCATGTCCTTGGAATAGGCAAGCGGCAGGCCTTTCATCACCGTCAGAAGAGCGATCAGCGAGCCGTTGATGCGGCCGGTCTTGGCGCGCACCAGTTCAGCTGCATCCGGGTTCTTCTTCTGCGGCATGATCGAGGAGCCGGTCGAAAACGCATCCGACAGGCGGATGAAGCCGAATTGCGGCGTCGACCAGATGACGATCTCTTCGGCGAGACGCGACAAGTGGGTGGCGGCAATCGAGGCGATCGAGAGGAATTCGAGCGCGAAGTCGCGGTCGGAGACGGTATCGATCGAGTTTCTGGTCGGCTCGCGGAAACCGAGGGCTTTCGCCGTCATGTGACGGTCGATCGGGTAGCCGGTGCCGGCAAGCGCCGCAGCGCCAATCGGGCTTTCGTCCAGGTGTTCGATGGCGTGGCGCACGCGCTGGCGGTCACGGCCGAACATTTCGACATAGGCCATGCAGTGATGGCCGAAGGTCACGGGTTGCGCCGTCTGGAGATGGGTGAAGCCCGGCATGACGCTGTCGGCATGCTCTTCCGCACGGCTGAGGAAGGCCGAAATCAGACCGGTCAGGGCCTGTTCGGTCCGCTGCAGCTCTTCCTTCACCCAGAGCCGGAAGTCGAGCGCCACCTGGTCGTTGCGCGAACGGGCGGTGTGCAGGCGGCCGGCGGCGGGGCCGATCAGCTCGGCAAGCCGCGCCTCGATGTTCATGTGAATGTCTTCGAGCTTGCGCGAGAAGGTGAACTGACCGCTTTCGATCTCTGACAGGATCGTGTCCAGGCCGTGAAGGATCTTGTCTTTATCTTCACCCGAGATGATGCCTTGGTGCGCCAACATGGTCGCATGCGCCTTTGAGCCGCGGATATCCTGGGCATAAAGCTTCTTGTCGAAACCGATGGAGGCATTTATCTCCTCCATGATGGCCGAAGGGCCGGAGGCGAAGCGACCGCCCCACATCTGGTTGGAGGATTTGGTGTCCTTGATGTCCTCGGCCATGGAATGCCCGTCCTGGAGAATGACATGACAGAAAAAAGACGTAGCGGCCTCTTCTCTACCAAGCTGGTTGCGATCGCGGCGGTTGCCGGCATTGTCGCCGGCGCGGCTGCGGTATACGTGAGAGAGACCATGTCTGGCAATGCCGCGCAAACGGCGGATGCCGCAGTGTGCGAGGGAACGGTCGAGAAGGCAGAAGCCTTGAAGGACTATTTCACCGGCGATGTCGCGGCCATGATCCCGATCAGCGAGCCGAAGCGCATCCAGGGCCTCACCTTTCAGGACAAGTCGGGCCAGCCAATGACCATGGCCAACTTTGCCGACAAGACGGTACTCATCAATCTCTGGGCCACCTGGTGCGTTCCCTGCCGCGAGGAAATGCCGGCGCTCAACAACCTGCAGAAGGCGGCCGGGAGCGATGGCTTCCAGGTGCTTGCGATCAACATCGATACCGGCGATGTCGAGAAGCCGCAGACTTTCCTTGAGGAAACCGGCGTCGATGCACTCGGTCTTTACCGCGATAGCTCCATGGGCGTGTTCAACCAGCTGAAGCGCGAGGGCCTTGCCTTTGGCCTTCCCGTCACGCTGCTGGTCGATGGCAAGGGTTGCCTGATCGGCAATATGAACGGCCCGGCCGTCTGGGACGGCACCGACGCCAAGGCGCTGATTACCGCTGCCGCCTCCGTGCCACCCAAGGGCTGATCGATAGCCTCAGTCCTGAAACAGACGTGGGCGCAGGATCTCGATATATCCGGTCGCGCCCTTCTGCTCTGCAAATTCCGGCGATACGTCGAACTCGACACTGTCTCCGCTTGCCGTCTGGGCGAGAACGCGCTTCGAGCCCGGACGGTCGAGCACGCGCACGATCTTTGCAGCCACACCCTTGGCCGGGTCATGGCCCCATTCGACATCGGTCGGCCGAAACAGCAGCTCTGCCGGCCCGTCCTTCAGGCCAATCGCGTCATAGGTCATGGTGTCGACCGTTGCGCGTCCATCTCGAACAACCGCCTTCAGCGCATTGGTGTCGCCCAGAAAGCGCATGACAAAGGCGTTGGCGGGACTGCGGCAGACCTCTTCCGGTGTTCCCTGCTGCACGATCTTGCCCTTGTCGAGGATGACGACGCGGTCGGCAAGATCAAGTGCCTCTTCCTGGTCGTGGGTGACGAAGAGCGTGGTGATGCCGAGTTCGTCATGGATCGATCGCAGCCAGCGGCGCAGGTCGCGACGCACATTGGCGTCCAGCGCGCCGAAGGGTTCGTCCAGCAGCAGCACCCGCGGGTCGACAGCCAGTGCGCGCGCCAGGGCCACCCGCTGGCGCTGGCCGCCTGAGATCTGGCCGGGAAAGCGTTCGCCAAGTCCGGACAGTTGCACCAGGTCCAGCAATTCGGTGACGCGCCTGTCGATGTCGGTGGACGATCGCTTGACCTTCGACACCTTCATGCCGAAGGCGATGTTTTCCGCCACGGTCATATGCGGGAAGAGCGCATAGTGCTGGAAGACGAAGCCGACGCCACGATCACGCACCGGGATATCCGTCGCGTCCTCATCGCCGAAATGGATCTGGCCGCCATCGGCGAATTCGAGACCTGCCACCATGCGCAGGATCGTCGTCTTGCCGGAGCCGGAAGGGCCGAGCAGGGCGACCAGTTCGCCACTCTTGATATCCAGCGAGACACCATGCACGGCACGGAAGGTCTCGAAGGTCTTGACGACGGTGTCGAGGCGAATGTTCACGAATGGATCTCCGAAGTGGTCTGAACGCCGGCCAGCGTCTGCGGCCGGTTGCGGCGTCCCGCTCCCTGGCGTTCGAGCAAAACCTTGACGACGAGGGTAACGAGAGCGAGCACGGCCAGGATCGATGCGGCGGCGAAGGCGCCGACGGCGTTATAGTCCTGGTAAAGCAGCTCGATATGCAGCGGCAACGTGTTGGTCTGGCCGCGGATATTGCCGGAGACGATGGATACGGCGCCAAATTCGCCCATCACGCGTGCATTGCAGAGCACCACGCCATAGAGCATCGCCCATTTGATGTTGGGCAGCGTCACCGACAGAAACGTGCGCCAGCCGCTGGCGCCGAGCGAGGTTGCAGCCTCCTCGAGGTCTCGGCCCTGCGCCTGCATCAGCGGGATCAGTTCGCGTGCCACAAAGGGCGCGGTCACGAACATCGAGGCAAGCACGATGCCCGGAAGCGCAAAGAGAATCTTGAGTTCTGCGCTGGCCAGCGCCGGGCCAAACAGACCCTGCAAGCCGTAGACGAAGAGATAGCAGACACCGGCGACGACAGGCGAGACGGAGAAGGGTATCTCGATCACGATGGTCAGCAGCCGTTTGCCGGGAAAGTCGTGTTTGGTGATCGCCCAGGCAGCCGCCACGCCGAAGATCGTGTTCAAAGGCACGGCAATGGCTGCGGTGATGACCGTCAGCAGCACCGCATGGCGCGTATCGGCATCGGCAATCGTCTGAAGGAAATAGGGAACACCACGTGAGAAGGCTTCAACGCCGATCACGGCCATGGGTGCCACGACGACCAAGGCAACGAGCACCAGCACAAGGGCCAGCAGCGTGTATTTGAAGGCCGGGGCGTCACCAATGCGGGGCGGGCGGCGGTGGTTGGAATGGCTCATGGTGTCAGCCTTTCACCGTGTAGCGCAGCGCGCGGGCCTGCAGGAAATTGGTCACGGCCAGCATCAGGAAGGCGGCAAGCAGCATGACGGAGGCAATCGCGGCCGCCGCGGGATATTCGTATTCCTCCAGCCGGATGAAGGCGAGGAGGGCGGTGATCTCGGTCTCGAACGGCTGATTTCCGGCAATGAAGATGATCGCGCCGAATTCGCCAAGGCTGCGGGCGAAGGCCAGCGACGTGCCGGCCAGTAGTGCCGGGGTCAGCAGTGGCAGCACGACGCGCCCGAAGATGGACCAGTCGCCGGCACCCAGCGTCTGGCCGGCCTCTTCCAGTGCCGGATCAAGCTCTTCCAGCACCGGCTGCACCGTGCGCACAATGAAGGGCAGGCTGGTAAACGCCATGGCAATCATGATGCCGAGCGGCGTGTAGGCAACCTTGATGCCGATCTCGGAAAGAGCTGCACCGAACCAGCCGTTCGCGGCAAAGAGCGTGGTCAGCGAAATGCCGGCAACGGCTGTCGGCAGCGCAAAGGGCAGGTCCACCAGTGCATCGATGATGCGACGGCCGGGAAAGCGGTAGCGCACCAGAACCCAGGCAAGGGCCAGGCCGAAGACGAGGTTGAACAGCGTGGCAATGAGCGCCGAGCCGACCGTCACCATGTAGCTTGCGACTGCGCGCTCCGAGGAAACGATGCGCCAGTAGTCTGATGGCCCAAGGCTTGCCGCCTTGAAGATCAGGGCAGCCAGCGGCAGCATGATGATGATCGCGGCATAGACCAGCGTTATCCCGAGGGAAAGCCGGAAGCCGGGCAGTACGCGCCGTGTCAAAGGAGGGGTCCTTTCATCCGAAAACCGGCGGGCAGGGCCGCCGGTCTTGCGAGTTCGTGCAGGGTGCGATCAGCGGCTGCCGTAGATGCCGTCAAGGATGGCGCCCTCGGCAAAATGCTCTTCCGAAACCTTGGCCCAGCCGCCGAATACGTCCTCGACGGTCACCAGGCGGATTTCGGGAAACTGTTCCTTGTATTCGGCCGCAACCTTCTCGTCATGCACGCGGTGGCCGAAGTCGGCCGCAACCTTCTGGCCCTCCGGCGAGTAGAGGAAATCGAGATATTTCTTGGAGAGCTCCTGGCTGCCCTTCTTGTCGGCCACCTTGTCGACGATCGCGACCGGGAATTCGGCAAGCAGGCTGACCGAGGGCACGACCTGCTGGAACTTGTCCTCGCCGTACTGCTTGGCGATCGACTTGGTCTCGGCCTCGAAAGTGATGATCACGTCGCCGATCTCGCGTTCGACAAAGGTGGTTGTCGCTGCGCGGCCGCCTGTGTCGAAGACCGGCACGTTGTCGAAGATCTTGTCGATGAACTCGGTCACCTTCGCCTCGTCGCCGGCAAACTTCTCCTTGGCGTAAGCGGTTGCGGCCAGATAGGTGTAGCGGGCATTGCCCGAGGTCTTCGGGTTGGGGAAGATCACCTTCACGTCGTCACGGGCGAGATCGTCCCAGTCCTTGATCCCCTTCGGATTGCCGGCGCGCACCAGGAAGGAGGGGAAGGAGTAGAAGGGCGATGCGTTGTTGGGGAATTCCGACTGCCAGCCTTCGTTGATGAAGCCGTTCTTCACCAGAAACTCGACATCGGTCACCTGATTGAAGGTCACGACGTCAGCCTCGAGACCCTCGACGATGGCACGCGCCTGGCGCGAGGTGCCGCCATGCGACTGGTCGATCGTCACGCCGGGATTGGCCTTGATGAAGGCCTCGTTCTCGGCCGCAAAGATTTCGCGCGCGATGTCGTAGGAGGCGTTGAGCAGCTTGTCTGCTGCCTGGGCGGCATAAGGGGCGGAGAGCGACAGGAGGGCAGCGCTGACGAGAAGGAGGCGTTTCATGGGGGAGGTCTCCGGAATGCGAATTCTAAAAATAGTCTTCGCAAGCTAGAGCCTCTGCCGTGCCATTCCGAGGTATGGGCGACCAATGATCCCGGACGAGGGCAAATAGTTTTCCGTCATCACGGTCCTGCCGAGAATGGCGCGGAGCGCTTCAGCGCGTCGGAACCGGCACTTCGCCGCGATAGTCGTAGAAGCCACGGCCGGATTTGCGGCCGAGCCAGCCGGCCTCGACATATTTCACCAGCAGCGGGCAGGGGCGATATTTCGAGTCCGCCAGGCCGTCATGCAGCACCTGCATGATCGAGAGGCACGTATCGAGGCCGATGAAATCGGCCAGCTGCAGCGGGCCCATCGGGTGGTTGGCGCCGAGCTTCATCGCGGTATCGATGGCTTCCACCGAGCCGACGCCTTCATAGAGCGTGTAGATCGCCTCGTTGATCATCGGCAAAAGGATGCGGTTGACGATGAAGGCCGGGAAGTCTTCCGCCACCGTGATCGTCTTGTCGAGCGAGGCGACGAAGTCCTTGGCCGTGGCGAAGGTCGTCTCGTCGGTGGCGATGCCGCGCACGAGTTCGACGAGTTTCATCACCGGCACCGGGTTCATGAAGTGGATGCCCATGAAGCGTTCCGGCCGGTCGGTGGCCGAGGCAAGCCGCGTGATGGAAAGGGAGGAGGTATTGGTCGCAATCAGGGCCTCGGGTTTCAGCACCGGGCAGAGCGTCGCGAAGATCTTGCGCTTGATCGTCTCGTCTTCGGTCGCAGCCTCGATGACCAGATCGCACGGCGCAAGGTCGTTGATGTCGGCAGAGCCGGAGATCAAGGCAAGCGCTGCCTTGCGCTGCTCGTCGGTGATCTTGCCGTTTGTCACCTGCCGGGCGAGATTGCCGTTGATGGTCGCGAGGCCGGCTTCGATGCGGTCCTTGGAAAGGTCGTAGACGGTGACCTTGTAGCCGGAGATCGCCGAGACCTGGGCAATGCCGCAGCCCATCTGGCCCGCACCCACCACACCGACATTCACGATCTTGTCCGTCATCCTCAACCTCCTCACCTGTTGTCGGCGTCATGCCAAACAAAAACGCCGGGTCCGCATCGCGCGGGCCCGGCTGATTGATAGACCGCAAAGGGACGTTTGACCAGTCCTTTCGCAGGTGCGAGATGGCGCTCAGAGCGCCTTCTCGAGCTCCGGCAAGGCCTCGAAAATGTCGGCGACGAGGCCGTAATCGGCGACCTGGAAGATCGGTGCTTCCTCGTCCTTGTTGATCGCGACGATGACCTTCGAATCCTTCATGCCGGCCAGATGCTGGATGGCGCCGGAGATGCCGCAGGCGATGTAGAGCTGCGGGGCCACCACCTTGCCGGTCTGGCCAACCTGCCAGTCGTTTGGCGCGTAACCGGCGTCAACAGCCGCGCGCGAGGCGCCCACGGCCGCACCCAGCTTGTCGGCCACCGGCAGGATGACTTCCTGGAACTTTTCCGAGGAGCCCAGCGCGCGACCGCCGGAGATGATGATCTTGGCCGAGGCCAGTTCCGGACGGTCGGACGAGGACAGGGCGTCGGAGACGTGGCTCGAAACGCCGGGATCGGCGGCGGCCGAAACGCTTTCAACCGCAGCCGAACCACCTTCTCCAGCGGCGGCAAAGGAGGCGGTGCGCACGGTGATCACCTTTTTGGCATCGGTCGACTGCACGGTCTGGATGGCGTTGCCGGCATAGATCGGACGCTTGAAGGTGTCGGCCGAGACGACCTCTGTGATTTCCGAGATCTGCATCACGTCGAGCAGGGCCGCCACGCGCGGCATGACGTTCTTGCCGACCGAGGTCGCTGCCGTGATGATCGTATCGTAGGAACCGGCAAGCGAAACGATGAGCGCTGCCAGCGGCTCTGCCAAATTGTGGCCGAGCGATGCATCGTCAGCGACGAGCACCTTGGAGACGCCGGAGAGCTTGGCTGCGGCATCCGCGGCAGCCTTGGCGCCGGCACCTGCCACCAGCACATGCACGTCACCACCGATTGCGGTTGCCGCCGTCAGCGCCTTTGCCGTCTGGTCGGATACGGTCGCATTGTCGTGTTCTGCGAGAAGAAGAATAGCCATGGTTCAATCCTCGAATAGGTTTCCGTGGAAATCCGTCAGGCCCAGCCGAAAAGCGTGGGGTGCGAGAACCGGAGGGACGCGTACTTCACGTACGTGAGCACCGGAAGCGCAGCGACCCGCCCTTTGCAGGCGGGCCTCACGGGTTTCATTAAAGCACGCCGGCTTCGTTCTTAAGCTTGTCCACCAGTTCGGCGACGCTCTTGACCTTGATGCCGGCCTTGCGGCCTTCCGGCTCCTCGGTCTTCAACACCTTGAGGCGTGCGGCGACATCGACGCCGAAATCGGCCGGGCTCTTCTTGTCGAGCGGCTTCTTCTTCGCCTTCATGATGTTCGGCAGCGAGGCGTAGCGCGGCTCGTTCAGACGCAGGTCGGTGGTGACGATCGCCGGCAGCTTGACGTCGATGGTCTGCAGACCGCCGTCGACTTCACGCGTCACGGTCGCCTTGTCGGCGGAAAGTTCGAGCTTGGAGGCAAAGGTCGCCTGGCCCCAGCCGAGGAGGGCGGCCAGCATCTGGCCGGTCTGGTTCGAATCGTCGTCGATCGCCTGCTTGCCGACGATGACGAGGCTTGGGCCTTCCGCCTCGACCACGCCCTTCAGGAGCTTGGCGACGGCGAGCGGCTCGACCGCCTCGTCGGTTTCGATCAGGATGCCGCGGTCAGCGCCCATGGCGAGCGCGGTGCGGATGGTTTCCTCGGCCTTGGCCGGGCCGATCGAGACGATGACGATCTCTTCCGCCTTGCCGGCTTCCTTGAGGCGCAGGGCCTCTTCCACCGAGATTTCGTCGAAGGGATTCATCGACATCTTGACGTTTGCAAGCTCAACACCGGAACCATCCGGTTTGACGCGGATCTTGACGTTGTAATCCACAACCCGCTTGACTGGGACGAGTATCTTCATGGGTTCCTTCCTTCAAAGCTTCCGCCGGAAAATGCGCCGAACTGCGATCCGCCGTGTGTCGATGGGCGACATCGATACGCATTTTTTGCCCAAACACAACGCTCGGACGCGAATGCTACAGCCTGACATCGGTGATAATTGACGTTGACGTGCACGTCAATACGACGCTGACGCAACCCGATGTCACCGTCCCCTCGTTGTCACTGGCCACCAGCGATGTCACCGCCCCCAGTGTGGCGTCTGCTTTGCGGGCCGTGGTGTATCCGTCTGCGGGGTCTGCGGCAGCTCGGTTTCGGGGAGACGCCCCGGGCGCGACACCGGCTGCTGTCCCCAGGGTCCCGAGAGACCGGCGGGCGCGCCTGCGCCGCGCGCGGAAAGGGAGGTCGGTGCGCTTGCGCCGCTTCGGTCGCGCGGGCCACCCACCGTCTCGACCGCCCGCGGCGTCACGATTGCCCGGTCGAACAGCGGCACGCCGGGTCGCCGCAGCACGAGCACCAGGCCCGCGCCGGCGAGAATTCCGCCAACATGGGCGCCCCAGGAAACATTGCTGTCGCCGTCGATCAGCAGCATGACGAATTGCTGTCCCACCCAGAGCAGCAGCGGCACGAAGGCCGGCAGCGGCAGCGGAAAGCGCATGAAGACGAGCACCCAGACCCGAACCTTGGGGTGCAGCATGAGATAAGCCGCAACGACACCGGCGACGGCACCCGAGGCCCCGATCAGGGGCGCCTGGCTCGTCGGCATCACCAGCCCATGCATGAGTGCGCCGGCGGCCGCGCAGGCGAGATAGAAGAACAGGAATTTGAAGTGCCCCATGGCGTCCTCGACATTGTCGCCGAAGACCCAGAGGAACAGCATGTTGGAGCCGAGATGCAGCCAGCTGCCATGCAGGAAGGAATAGGTCACATAGGTCGCATTGTCCGGCACCAGCACCAGCGACGGATCGAGCGTCGCGCCGCCTAGAAGAATGGCCGGAATGAAGCCCAGGCCATAGACGCCAAGCTCATAGGCGGCATCGGGCAGCAGGGTGGAGACGGCATAGGTGATGACATTGGCGGCTATCAGCCCAAGTGTCACATACTGTCGGCGGATATGCTTCAGCGCATTACGGTCATGGAGTGGAATGAACATTGCGCCTCGTCGGGTTTGGCCGGTTGTGGGCGGATGCTAGCCTATCATACTGCGTGGGGACAGGGGGATGGTGTTCGGGGATGGCTCCGCCTCTTTCCCTGTGGGAGAGGCTTCGGAGCGTTGGCCTAAGGTCAGAAATCGATCCAGTGAATCGATTTCAGCGAACGAAGGCCTGAGCGCGTCGCCGCGCGAGGGTAATGAGAAGGCTTGAGGGCCATTAGAGCTAAACTTCAGATTTTGCTGGTGAGGAGATTGTTGCCGCAGGGGCACACTCATAATCGCTGCTAAATCTCAAGGCTTGGCACTGATTGGGCAAGGCCTCCGAGGTCAACCGGCAATGCCAGGTCACACCACGCCAAAACCGGGGACGCCGTCCAGGCATTCCGTAACAAAATCAACACCCCACCCAAAAAATCATCCCCGTATTCCGCACATGCCCCATACTCGGTGCTGTCCCGCCCTCGGATACACCTGACGATGCGATGTCAGGCGAGGCGGGATCGGCGCCGGGGCGATGTGCTGTCGCAGGCACAAAACCCCGGCCCGCTTGCAACGGTCTCCCTCCTGACGAAGGGCTGGACGAGGGTGATGGGGTCGGATGTCTCCAAAACCTGGATACCCTGATCGGAAGGGCGTGCCTCAGAGGCACACAGACAAGGCGCCCGCGCTGTCGCGAACACTCCAGACGGCGGGGCGAAACAAACGGCGGGGATGGTGGCAATGCCAGCAATGGCAAAGACCCCATCCCCCGGGCGAGGGTCCCGGTCGGAATGGTGCACCATCCGGCGGGAACCTCCCGGGCCACCGGCCAGGCTTAAGCAGAACCACCTTCGGGAGGACTCTGCCAAGCCGGACCCTCGCCCGGTCAATCTTTGGGGCAACCCGAAGACCATCGCCGCCTTGCCAGAGAGACGCATGCGAACGGGAAAAAACGCCGAACGGGGCGCCGGAAGGAGCCACATACTACCACTTAGACAGGCTGCTTCTGGCGCCCCGTCCGAGACAAGTTTCAGGCACACCCGGAGGATGCTCAGTCCGCCCGGTGGCGAAGCTTGGGTTTTTTGACAATTTGTTTAGGCGTAGCTCCCCGAAAGGTCGTTGCTGGGGATGCCTCGGCAGATCCTCGGGACAAGCCCGAGGATGACGTTCCGCTGAAGGCGGCCCAATCACAATCCTCTGGAGTCAACGATAAGAAGCGGTAGCGGAGAATACCCTCCACCCCACACCCGCCGTCATCCTCGGGCTTGTCCCGAGGATCTGCCAGCGCCAGCAGCGGGGGTGACGGTGATAGCGAGTGGTTCGTTCGGCCAATCCCCCGGCCCAACCAACGACCGGAGGACGAGACGAGCGCGACACCCTTCCTCTCCCGCTCTGGGGGAGGAAGGAAAATCGAAGGTTAAGCCCTCTCGTCGCCTCCGCGCGACGTCCTGCTCAGGCCTTCCCGACAAACAGGTCCTCCCCACCAAGGGGGAGTTGGGAGCCGCGCAAGACGCTCAGCCCTACCTGTTCTTCCCCGGCACCCACAGAATATCCGCCTTGCCGCCATCATTGGCGTGGCGGGCGGCGACGAAGAGGAAGTCGGAGAGGCGGTTGACGTATTTCAGCGCCGGTTCGCCCACAGCCTCGCCGTCGAAGCGGGAAAGCTCGACCATGATGCGCTCGGCCCGGCGCGTTGTGGTGCGGGCGAGATGCAGATAGGCCGCAGCCGGGGTGCCGCCAGGCAGGATGAAGGATTTCAGCGGATCGAGATTGGCATTCAGCTGGTCGATTTCCTTTTCGATCCGGTCCACCTGGGCCTCTATCACCCGCAGCGGCTCGTAGGACAGAACCTCGCCGGTCTCAGGGGCGGCCAGATCGGCGCCGAGATCGAAGAGATCGTTCTGGATGCGCATCAGCATCGCATCGAGATCGGCCATGTTGGCTGTATGAAGGCGCGCGATGCCGATCGCCGAATTGGTCTCGTCGATCGTGCCATAGGCGTCGACGCGCAGATCGTGCTTCAGCCGCCGCGGCCCCGTCACCAGAGCCGTCGTGCCATCATCGCCGGTGCGGGTGTAGATCTTGTTGAGCTTGACCATCGACGCCTCCTCAGCGACCGCCGCCTGTGACCCAGAGCGTCAGCATGATCAGGATGATCGCCACCGCCTGCAGCACGATGCGGGCCTGCATCAGTTTGTTGGAGGTATTGCCGCTGCCGCCCTTCATCATGACGAAGAGGCCGCGCAACAGAACCATGGCAACGAGGCCCATGACGATCAGGGTAAGCGTGGTGAGAAATGTAGACATGAAGTGGCTGTGCCTTTGTTCGCGCGCCCGTGGCGGTGCCAAGTCCGTTGGCAGGTCAGTCCAGCGAGCGCATCAGTCGATAGAAGAGGTCGGCGGGCAGCAGGCGCTTGAGCAGGGCGCCCTGTTTTGCCGGCTTCGTTACCAGATAATGTGGGCGGGCGCGACGGGCGGTCAAGGCATGCGTCAGAACGTCGTAGACAGCCTCGGGGCCGAGCTTGCTGCGGTTGATCGGGCCGGTGCCTTGAAGACGCGCCAGCTGACGACGGTAATCTTCGGCATGCACGGAGCCTTCCAGGTCGATCGCCTGGCGGATATGAGTAAGCGCATTGGCGGTGAAGCGGCTTTCGATCGGGCCGGGTTCGATCAGGCTCACCTGCACGCCGGAGCCTTCAAGCTCCATCCGGAGCGTCAGCGAAAGGCCTTCGAGCGCATATTTTGAGGCGGTATAGGCGCCGCGCCAGCGATAGGGCAAAAGCCCGAGGATCGAGGAACACTGGACGATCCGGCCTGAACCTTGCGCCCGCATGGTCGGGATCACCCGGCGCGTCAGATCATGCCAGCCGAAGAGATTGGTCTCGAATTGCGCTCGGAGCGCATCGGTCGGCAAATCCTCCACCGCGCCCGGCTGGCCATAGGCGCCGTTGTTGAACAGGGCATCAAGACGACCGTCGGTGCGCTCGAAAACCGACGCTACCAGTGCTTCGATGCTGGCGGGATCGGTATAATCCATGAGGAAGACGTCGATCCCCTCGGATTTCAGCGCATCGCCGTCCTCGGTTTTCCGGACCGTGGCGAAAACCTGCCAGCCATCGCGCTTCAAAGCCCTTGCGCAATAGGCGCCGATGCCCGTAGAGCACCCGGTAACGATAATGCTGCGCACGCTCTTTCCCGCCGTTCCTGTACAAATCGGCATGGGTTTCCCATATTCGGCGCCGTGTGACAATTGGCAGGGCCACAAGGAGACCGGATGCCGACATTCCTCAAAATGCTTTACAAGGTCGCCTTCGATGCGCTCTGGCATTTCTCCGAGGATGACGGTTGGGCCATGGCAAGCCATGTGGCTCTTTCGGCACTCCTGGCGCTCTTTCCCTTCCTGATCTTCGGCACGGTCCTGGCGAGCTTTCTCGGAGCGGATCAGTTCGCCGATACCGCTGTGCATCTGATCTTCGACACCTGGCCGGAATCAATTGCCCAGCCGCTCGCCGAGCAGGTGATCGCCGTTCTGACCACGCCGCGTGGCGGCCTCCTCACCGTTTCGGTGCTGGCGGCAGCCTATTTCGCCTCGAACGGCGTCGAGGCGCTGCGCGTTTCGCTGAACCGCGCCTACCGGGTCGTTGAAACGCGGCCATGGTACATCACGCGCCTGGTCAGCCTCGGTTTCATGCTGGGCGCGGTCATCGTGCTGGCGCTGATCAGCACGCTGCTTGTCGCCGTGCCCGTGGCGCTTGCCTTTGCCGAGCGCTATTTTCCGCTGCTGAAGGACGCGCTCCTGACGGTCGCCAACTGGCGCATCTGGGGCACCGTCGCCTTCCTCATCGTCGGGCTGATGGTGTTTCACCTCGCCCTGCCGGCCGGCCGGCGGCGGGTGATCGACGTTCTGCCGGGCGTGCTCCTGACCTTGATGCTCTGGCTCGTCGGCGCGCTGGTCTTTGCCTATTATATCGGCACCTTCGCCAACTACGCGGCAACCTATGCCGGTCTTGCCTCGGTCATGGTGGTGCTGGTCTTTCTCTACATGATCAGCGCCATCTTCATCATCGGGGCCGAATTCAACGCCGCGCTGTTGAAGTTCCGGGTCGTGCCGGTCAAGGGTGCGCCGGATATCGGCATCTCAAATCCCGACCAGGCGGCGGATATCTGAGGGCGTAAGGCCGCGCTCCCGCAGCGCTGAAAGGGCCGTGTCGCCGCTGCTTTTAGAAAGCTTGCGCCCATCTTCGGCGAGGATGAGGCGATGGTGATGGTAGATCGGCTCGGACAGGTCGAGGAGGACCTGCAGCAGCCGGTGGACGGCCGTTGCATGAAAGAGGTCAAGACCGCGCACCACATGCGTGACACCTTGCAGCGCATCATCGAGGGTGACCGCCAGATGATAGCTTGCCGGCGCATCCGAGCGCCAGAGCACGACATCGCCCCAGGCGGCCGGGTCTGCCAGGATCAGCCCCGTTGCTCCATCGCCGGTGTCCCGCCAGGTGAGCGGTAAGGGTATCGCCGCCAAGGCTTTTTCCATGTCGAGGCGATAGGCAAAACGCTCCGTGGTCGCCAGGCGGCGATCGCGTTCACCGGCCTCAAGATGCCGCTCCTCGGTGGGATAGAGCGGTGCGCCGTCAGGATCACGCGGCCAGGGGCCGGCTTCCCGCTCATAGGCCTGAACCCGCGCCTTGACCTCGCCGCGGGTGAGAAAGGAGGGGTAGACGAGCTCGCGCTCGATCAGGCGATCGAGGGCCTGACGGTAGAAGCCGAAATGCTCGGACTGGCGGCGCACCGGCTCTTCGTGGCGGATGCCGAGCCAGTCGAGATCAGCAAGGATCGCGGCCTCGAATTCGGTGGTGCAGCGGGTGACATCGATATCTTCGAGCCGCAGCAGCAGGCGCCCGCCGCTTGTGCGCGCCATCTCGGCGTTGAGGAGGGCGGAGAGCGCATGACCCAGATGCAGCCGGCCGTTGGGGCTCGGCGCAAAACGGAAGGTCGGTTGGCTCTCTCCGGTTTGACGGATCGTGTCGCTCATGGTTTTCCTTCGCACGGGACAAAGATCAGGAAAAGGGGCGAGCGACGGATGATCATCCGCGACGAGGCAGATCTGAAATTGGGGCTTGCCACATTGCTGGAGCGGGATCCAAGGCTTGAAGCCATTGCCGGGGCGTGCGGTCCGCTGCCGCTCCGGCTTTCGCCGCCGGGGTTCGCCGGCCTTGCCTCGATCATCGTCTCGCAGATGGTGTCGCGCGCCAGTGCCGAGGCGATCTGGCGTCGGATGACGGCGGTGCTCGGCCATCGTCCGACGGCGGAGGATTACCTCTCGCTGCCGCCGGAAGTGGTTTTGACCTTCGGGCTTTCAAGGGGCAAGGCGCTCGCCCTCGAAGCTGCGGCAAAGGAGGATCTGGGCGGCGCCTACCGGCTGGACGAGGTGGCGTTGATGCCGGGGCAGCAGGCGATTGCGGCCCTGACCAGCCTCAAGGGCATCGGCCCCTGGACAGCGGAGGTCTACCTGATGTTCTGCGGCGGCCATCCCGACATATTCCCCGTTGGCGACGTGGCGCTCCGGATCTCAGTGGGCGATGTCTTTTTTGCCGGGGAGCGCCCGACACCGGAGGCGGTGGAGGCTTGCGCGCAGGCCTGGGCGCCGGTGCGCTCGGTCGCGGCAAGGCTGTTCTGGGCCCATTATGCCCGCATTACGGGCCGCGTTGCCCTGCCGCGTTGAGCCTCTTGGTCGCAGGCTGAAGATTCAGGCTTCACAATGCTGTAACAAGAGACCTAATATAGAAGGGCAGATGCCGAATCGATCAGGAGCACGCCTTGACGATTGCAGTTTCGCCCCAGGCCCTGCCGGCGCTCGTCCTGAACGCCGACTACAGGCCACTGAGTTACTATCCCTTGTCGCTATGGTCCTGGCAGGACGCGATCAAGGCGGTCTTCCTCGACCGTGTGAACATCATCGCGGAATACGAGCACTCGGTCTGTTCGCCGAGCTTTTCGATGAAGTTGCCGAGCGTGGTCAGCCTGAAGACCTATATCCAGCCGACACGCAATCCCGCCTTCACCCGTTTCAACGTGTTCCTGCGCGACAAGTTCGAATGCCAGTATTGCGGCTCGCCCGACGATCTGACCTTCGACCATGTCATTCCCCGCGCCCATGGTGGCGAAACCACCTGGGAAAACGTGGTGGCTGCCTGCTCGCCCTGCAATCTGCGCAAGGGCTCGAAGCTGCCGAAACAGGCGGGCATGCACCCGCATCAGGCGCCGTACCGGCCCACCGTGCAGGACCTGCACAACAATGGCCGGCTGTTCCCGCCCAACTACCTGCATGAAAGCTGGATGGATTATCTCTACTGGGATACCGAGCTGCAGCCCTGAGGGACCGCAGCGCACAAGCTTGCAGCTGCGCTTTCTCGCACAGCCACTGCCATCTCAGATGGCCGGCTTGCGCAGCGCACCCCAGAGCGCGATGGCGGCGAGGGCGGCACTCGTCAGCACATTCCAGCCGGCAAAGGAAAGGCCCAGAACGCGAAGGGTCGCTTCAGTGCAGGAGGGCGCCTTGGTGGCATTCAGCGCCTCCAGCACGTTGACCGGCGCATCGCCACCTGTTGCGCCGATGGTGCAGCTCGCAGGGCCCGCCCAGAACTGCCACTCGACGCCGGAATGGTAGATGCCAAGCCCCATGCCGACGAGCATCAGCACGGCAATCGCGATCAGAAGCGTCTTTGTGACGACGGGTGGCATGCGGAAGGCAGCGGAGAGCACGGCAAGGAAACCAACGCCAATGCCGATGTAATAGGGATTGCGCTGCATCAGGCAGAGCGCGCAGGGGATATAGCCCCCAATATGCTCAAAGCCGAGCGCCGAGCCGACGACGATCGCCATGCCGAGGGTGAGGAACGCGGCGAGGGCCGTGTCGGACGTCAGGGGAGACAGAAGCGCTTTCATATAATGCCTCAAAGAATGACCTTCACCAGATAGAAGCCGCCAAGCAGCAGTACCATGAACAGGGTGAAAAGAAGGCCGAGATATTTCTCAACGAAGATCCGGATTGGTTCACCATAGCGCTTCAGGAGAAATGCCACCAGAAAGAAGCGGGTGGCACGCCCGATGATGCTCACCAGGATGAAGACAACGAAGTCGAGCCCGGTTGCACCGGAGAAGATTGTCAGCACCTTGTAGGGAAATGGCGTGATCGCGGCAAAGAGCACGCCCCAGCCGCCCCAGGTGTTATACCAGCCGGCAACCTGCTCAAAGGCATCCTCCTTGCCGTAGAAGGCAAGAATGGGCCGACCGACAATGTCAAACAGGAACATGCCGATGGCATAGCCGAGGATCGCGCCCAGCACCGAGGCGATGGTGCAGACAAGCGCCAGACGCAACCAGTCCAAGCGCCGCGCAATCACCATCGGTATTAGCAGCACATCCGGCGGGATTGGGAAGAAAGAGCTTTCGATAAAGGAAACACCCGCGAGCGCCTTGTCGGCATGACGGGTGCCAGCCAGCGACATGGTCCAAGCGTAAGTGCGGCGTAACATGAAAGTTCCAACTATGATGTCACGGCGTTTTATGCGAGCCGGCGGGGGCTGTAAACGGCTCCGGTCCTGCAAAGCCAAGGCTTTGTAAACATTCCCGTGAGCGCTGTGCGAAAAAGACGTTGACCGGTTGGTCCTGCTTCGTATAGTCCGGCGCAGTCCATCTGACGCTCATGTGCCCCATTGGCGGAACTGGTAGACGCGCTCGACTCAAAATCGAGTTCCGAAAGGAGTGCTGGTTCGATTCCGGCATGGGGCACCACCATTTCTTGTAGAAGGCACTCGCGATGAGCAAGACAGGCAAGATCCGCATTTCCCAGCCGGTCAAGCAGGTCACCGTCGATGCGTCGATCCTGCCGAAGAGCGGTGTTGGTGCAAGCGTGGCTGCGGCGGGAGAGGCCAAGGTCAATATCGTCGCGCCCGTCGGCCAGAAGGTCGCGGCGGTTCGCCAGAAGATCCGCCAGCAGTCGGTCAAGGCTGCCGTAGACAAGATCGAGGCGGCTGTCGAAGCGGGCACGGTTTCCGCCGCCGATGCCAAGTCGCTGGTTCTGACGCTTGCCATGCGTCGTGTCGGGTCAAAGGAGGCCGCCGAAGCTTGGTATCGCGGCCAGCGCGTGGAGGCTTTCAACGGGCGCACACCCGCCCAGATGGTGCGGGCCGGTGAACTCAAGACCCTGCTTGCCTTCATGAAGGCAGAGGCTTCCCAGGCGCAGGCGACAAAAGCCTGACACGGTGTGGTGGCGAGACCAGATCGCCGCTGCTTGTTTCCAGACAGATTGAAGACGAGTGGCCATCCGGCGTGCACGGCGCGGGATTGACCGTCGTGCCTCATTGCCCGCCCGGGGGCGGTTGCTCGCCATGCCCGGTTGCCTGCCATGCCTGATCGCCTGCCATGCCTGGTTTATTGTGCATCTGCGAAATGGGTGCTAGCACTTCGCGCATGACGCTCCGGAACCACTGCCATGCTGCTCTCGCCTCGCGATAGCCTCGACGCGCTCAACCGCGATTTTCACTGGGCGATCCCCGCGGATTTCAACATTGGCCGGGCGGTGGCCGATGATTGGGCAGCGCGAGCGCCGGATCGCGTCTGCCTTCAGCATTTTTCGGCCAGGGGTGAGCATCGCGCCATGACCTATGCCGAGCTTGCCGCGCAATCCTCGGCGCTTGCCCACGGGGTGAAGGCGCTTGGGATCGTTCCCGGCGATCGGGTGGCGCTGCTTTTGCCGCAGTGTTTCGAGACGGTGATCGCCCATGTCGCGCTGTATAAGCTCGGCGCCATCGCGCTGCCGCTGGCGCTCCTCTTCGGCGAGGAAGCGCTGGAATACCGGCTCAAGGATGCCGGCGCCCGGCTGGTGGTGACCAACGGTTTCGGCCTGGCGCGGCTCTCGCTGATCCGCGACCGCCTGCCGTCACTTGAGCACGTGGTGTCCACAGACGGGGCGGGCAAGCGGGTTCTCGCCTTTGCCGATCTGCTCGAAGGACAGGACAGCCATTTCGACATTCATCCGTCCGGCCCCGATACGCCGGCGCTGATGATCTACACCTCCGGCACAACGGGCGCGCCGAAGGGGGCGCTGCACGGGCACCGGGTTCTCGCCGGCCATATTCCGGGCTTCCAGCTGGCGCACGGCTTTCTGCCGCAGGCGGGCGACAAGGTCTGGACACCGGCGGACTGGGCCTGGGCGGGCGGACTGTTGAACGCGCTTCTGCCGGCGCTGATGCTCGGCGTGCCAGTGGTCTCGTCGCCGGCGCAGAAGTTCGATCCCCACATGGCCTTCCGCATCATGGCGGCGATGGAGGTCAGGAACGCGTTCATTCCGCCGACGGCGCTTCGCCTGCTGAAAGCGGTCGAAAATCCGCGAGAGGACTATGCGCTTGTCCTGAGGTCGATCGGTTCGGCGGGTGAATCGCTCGGGCGGGAAACCTATGAATGGGTGAAGGACAAACTCGGGCTCACCCCCAATGAGTTCTACGGCCAGACCGAGTGCAATTTCGTCCTCTCCTCTGCTGCGCATCTGGGTGTGACGAAACCCGGCTTCATCGGCAGGGCCGTGCCGGGGCATGAGGTGGCGATCATCGATGATGCCGGGCAGGTTCTGCCGGCAGGTGAGACGGGGCAGATCGCCATCCGCCAGCCCGATCCGGTGATGTTTCTCGGCTATTGGAACAATGCCGAGGCGACCGAGAAAAAATTCATCGGTGACTGGATGACGACGGGCGATCTCGGCATGATGGATGCCGAGGGCTATGTGCAGTTCTTCGGCCGCGATGACGATGTGATCACCTCGTCCGGCTATCGCATTGGGCCGGCGGAAATCGAGGATTGTCTCACCGGCCATCCGGCGGTGCGGCTGGCGGCTGTCATCGGCAAGCCGGATCCGCTGCGCACCGAAATCGTCAAGGCGTTCATCGTGCTGCAGGCAGGGTTTGCGCCGGGTGAGGCGCTGGCGGCCGAGATCCGCGACTGGGTGAAGCATCGGCTATCGATGCACGAATATCCCCGCGAGGTGGCCTTTGTCGACGAGTTGCCGCTGACCACCAGCGGCAAGGTGATCCGTCGCCTGCTGCGCGATGAGGAAATCGCCAGGGCTGGCTGATCAACCACCGAAACGTCGGTTGAGCACCTTGTCGCGCAGGATGCGGGCGATGTTGCGGGTGTTGCGATACATGTGCAGCTGCGCACCCACCTGGCGCACGTCGCGGTCGGCATTGGCGCGCAGGCCGATGACAAGCGTGCCCATCGGTTCGCGTTCGGCCCAGAAGCGGCTCATGATCGGATGGTCGGGTGCGCCGCAGCTGTCGGTGCGCTGGATGTTCGGGTCGTCCAGGTGCCATTCGGTGAGGTTGGCGACGAGCAGCTTGCCGGGCGAGAAGCGGGCGAAGCTCTCGTCGAACGCGGTCTTCCAGGTATAGGCCTCGCCGGCCATGATGAAGACGACGAGGGAGGCGATGGCCTTGCCATCCAGATCGAGCGTATGGATGCGCACCGCGTCTGTTTCGGCGAGATTGGTGATGGCTTCCCGGGCAAAGGCGGCGCGCAGCCGGTCGTTGACCATGGCGGAGCGCTTGCGTCCCTTCCAGCCGCTCGCCTCAAGCGCCAGGAACTCCTCCATGCGATGGCGGATTTCCTCGGGCTGGCGGGCGACGTTGTAGGTCAGTTCGCCGATTTCACCCAGCAGGCGGGTCTGGCGGCGCATTTCCCGCAGATGTTCTTTCGCGACTGTGCCCGAAAGATAGACCAGCGCATCTTCGTCGCTTTCCAGAACGGGGCGCTCGTAGGTGGTGGTGAGCGTCAGCGGCAGATCTCTCGAAATCGCAACGGCACGGGCAAGCTGGGCAAAGCGACCCTCGAGGCGCAGATCCGGCAAGACGAGCACGCCTGGCAGGCGCGCTTCCGGGCGGGCCAGAGCTTCCAGCAGATTGTCGATGGTTTCGGCAGCACCCTCTGCATCAACCAGGGGGGTGCCGAGTGGGCCGAAAGGGTTCGACCAGACGCGGATGATCGACGGGCCGACGGAGAAGCCGGGCTTTTCCACCGAATAGGGGAAGAGCAAACGCAGGCGTGAGCGATTGCGGTCCTCGTCGCGGATGACGGCGAAATGCACCTGGCGTTCCTCAAGCCGCGGCATGGCGGGTGCGAGAAAGCGGGGCGCAAAGAAGATATTGGCTTCCATCACCCGGTAGGTGAGGTAGTCGAGTTCGTCTTGCAGCTCATAGCCCATCTGGCTTGGATAGAGGCTGAGCTGACGGCCGGGTCGACCAATGGGAATATCCGCTTCTGCGCCGGCGCGGGTCTGCCTGCCCGCAAGGCTGCCGATCAGGCGATTGGCGCCGCTGTTCATGCTCTCGTCGTAGAAACCGTCGCTCACGCGGAAGCCCCCCCTGTTGGCGCAGGGCAGCACTTTTCAGCCGTGCGCGCAGAGCGGGACGGCAGGCCATATGGCCACCTTCTCGCTGCGGGCATTCTGATGTCGGCGGCTGACGGAACGGTCATCGTGACAAACGCAATACTTTTCACTTGGAATGTTCTTGCATCAGTGATGCCAGAACAGGGTTAACGAAGTGTGCCGTTTGAGCGATCTGCGCTCGCGGCAACGCGATCCCCGGGTTTTCCTGTGGATGGAACGACGCCGTTGAAGAAAAGCAGGCCGAGCGGAAGACGCCGCAACACCTGATGGATCGCGTAGGACAAGACAAAGCTCGCGGTGGCAATCAGGGCGAACTCGATCACGGGTGGCCAGGAGACCAGCAGAAAGGCGGTTGCGAACGCGAAGATCAGCGGATGGTGGAAGAGGTAGATCGTGAAAGAGGCATCAACGAGCGCGTCGATGCGGGAATTTGCGCGGGTGAAATAGCGTTCGGCGAGCCCGATCAGCCAGAGGCTCATCAGCACGGCTGCAAGCGCATCGATGACAGAATGGGGTAGCAAGAGCTCTGGCCGACCGCGCAGCATCGATGCGGCAAGGCTGCTGGCCGACGCCAGAAGCGGCAAGGTCAGGCCACCCTTCCAGACCAGGGATGCTTTTGTGGTAGGGTGCATGAAAAACACGACCCCGAGGGCGAAGTAGGGAAGGTAGCGCAGATAGGGATCGACGCCGTGGCGCAAGAGATCTGGCAGCGGGCCCGGCATGGCGGCAAGCAGAGGGACTGCCAGGTCGACGACGAGTGCTGCGAGAACAAGCGTTCCGACAACCAGAATCCAGGGTGAGGCGCTGGCAAGCCTTGCCAGACCATGCTGCCATCGGTGCAGCGGGTGCCAGAATGCGGCAAGCAGGCTGCTGTAGATCATCAGGGCGGGCAGGAACCACAGATGCATGATCCAGTGGGCGCCGGGATGGGTGATGTCACGGGTGGTGCGCGCCACGACGTCGGTCATGCTGGTCACGCCCTTCACGGCATCGGCAAGATCGATGACGGCGACCTGAAGGGGTGCCAGCAGCAGAAGACCGGTCAGGAAAGGAAGGCCAAGGCGGATCATGCGCCCGCGCAGCCAGACCGCCGGCGGACGTCGCGACAAGAGCATGGCGGCGAAAAAGCCGGCAACGATGAAGAAGGCTGGCATGCGAAATGTGACGAGCGCGCCGGCAAGGAGCGTCAGAAACGGGCTGCCGGTGGGAGACTGGATGTCCCAGATTACTCTCACGTCGTAGACCATGGCAGCGTGATAGGGGATGCCGAGCAGCATCAGGAAGGCCCTGAGGGCGTCCCAGTAATGCTGCCGCCCGACACTGTCTGCCATCCCGTCCTCGCACATAAAAAAGGAACCGGCGCGGAGCTCCGGTTCCCGTTTCATCATGCTATATCAGCCAAAGATTGAAAAAGCTTCAAGTCCTAAGGCATGCACCGATCACGCTTCGAGCACGCCGTGGCAGTGCTTGTACTTCTTGCCAGAGCCGCAGGGGCAGGGCTCGTTGCGACCGACCAGTCCCCATGTTGAGGGATCATTCGGGTCGCGGTCTGCGGCGGCAACCTCGTCTTCGCCCGTTGCAGCATCGATGTGATGAAGCTGCATTGCTGGCAATTCCGGTGCCGGCTGCTGGGCTTCGCGCACCAGCTCGACACGGGCCATCTGTGTGGTGACGGTGTCGCGCAGGTTGGCGAGCAGGGCCTGGAAGAGTTCGAAGGCTTCAGCCTTGTATTCCTGCAGCGGATCGCGCTGGGCGTAGCCGCGGAAGCCGACGACCGAGCGCAGGTGGTCGAGGTTGACGATGTGCTCGCGCCACAGCATGTCGATGGTCTGCAAGAGGACGGAGCGTTCGACATAGGCCATGAGTTCGGGGCCGAAGCGCTCTGCCTTTTCGGCGAAGGCCTTGTCTGCCGCCTCGACCAGGCGGTTGTAGATATCGTCTTCGGCAATGCCTTCTTCCTGCACCCAGGCTTCGATCGGCAGATCGAGATTGAGGGTTGCCGCGACCTTCTGCTTCAAGCCTGCCGCGTCCCATTGCTCCGCATAGGCATTGGCCGGAATGTGGATGGCAACCATGGTCTCGATGACCTCGTGGCGCATGTCGGTGACCGTGGTCGAGACATCCTCGGCATCCATCAGCTCGATGCGCTGCTCGAAGATCACCTTGCGCTGGTCGTTGATGACGTCGTCATACTTCAGGAGGTTCTTCCGGATGTCGAAGTTGCGGGCTTCGACCTTCTTCTGCGCGCGTTCCAGAGCCTTGTTGATCCACGGGTGAACGATGGCCTCGCCATCCTTCAGGCCGAGCTTCTGCAGCATGCCGTCCATGCGGTCGGAGCCGAAGATGCGCATCAGGTCGTCCTGCAGCGACAGGTAGAACTTGGAGCGGCCCGGGTCGCCCTGACGGCCGGAACGGCCGCGCAGCTGGTTGTCGATACGGCGGCTTTCGTGGCGTTCGGTGGCGATGACGTAAAGGCCACCGGCTTCCAGCGCCTTCTGCTTCAGGGTGGCAATGTCCGCCTTGATGGCTTCGACCTTGGCGTCGCGCTCAGGGCCTGGTTCAACCTCGGCCAGTTCGTGCTCGATGCGCATGTCGAGATTGCCGCCGAGCTGGATGTCGGTGCCGCGGCCAGCCATGTTGGTGGCGATGGTGACGGCGCCGGGGACGCCGGCCTGCGACACGATATAGGCTTCCTGCTCGTGATAGCGGGCGTTCAGGACCTTGAAGTCCTTGAAGCCGGACTGGCTCAGCATGTTTGCCAGAAGCTCGGACTTTTCGATGGAGGTCGTGCCGACCAGAACCGGCTGGTTGCGTTCGCTCGCGACCTTGATCTCTTCGATGATCGCCTTGAACTTTTCCTCGACGGTCCGATAGACCTCGTCGTCCTCGTCGATACGCTGGATCGGCAGGTTGGTCGGCACTTCCACGACTTCCAGGCCGTAGATGTTGCCGAATTCCTCGGCTTCGGTCGCAGCCGTACCGGTCATGCCGGCCAGCTTCTTGTACATGCGGAAATAGTTCTGGAAGGTGATCGAGGCCAGCGTCTGGTTTTCCGGCTGGATCGTGACCTTTTCCTTGGCTTCGAGCGCCTGGTGCTGGCCTTCCGAGTAACGGCGGCCCGGCATCATGCGGCCGGTGAATTCGTCGATGATGACGATTTCGTCGTTGCGGACGATGTAGTCCTTGTCGCGGGTGAAGAGCTTGTGGGCCTTCAGCGCGTTGTTGATGTGGTGGACGATCGCGACGTTTTCGACGTCGTAGAGGCTCTCGCCCTTCAGGAGGCCCGCCTGGCGAAGCAGGTTCTCGAGCTTCTCGGTGCCGACTTCGGAGAAGTTTGCCGAGCGCTGCTTCTCGTCGATTTCATAGTCTTCCTCGGTGAGGAGTGGGATGAAGGCGTCGATCGTGTTGTAGAGATCCGAGCGGTCATCAAGCGGACCGGAAATGATCAGCGGCGTGCGCGCTTCGTCAACAAGGATCGAGTCCACTTCGTCGACGATCGCGAAGTTGTGCCCGCGCTGCACCATCTGGGCGCGCTCATACTTCATGTTGTCGCGCAGATAGTCGAAGCCGAGTTCGTTGTTTGTCGCGTAGGTGATGTCGCAAGCGTAAGCCGCGCGGCGCTCGTCGTCGGACATGCCGTGCACGATGATGCCGGTGGACAGGCCGAGGAAGCCGTAGAGCTTGCTCATGGTGGTGGCATCGCGGCGGGCGAGGTAGTCGTTGACGGTGACGACATGCACGCCCTTGCCGGAGAGCGCGTTGAGATAGACGGCAAGCGTTGCGACCAGCGTCTTGCCTTCACCGGTCTTCATTTCGGCAATCGCATTGTCGTTGAGGATCATGCCGCCGATCAGCTGCACGTCAAAAGGTCGCATGCCAAGCGCGCGGCGCGAACCTTCCCGAGCAACCGCAAAGGCCGGCACGAGAATGTCTTCAAGCGTCTTGCCGGAGGCGAGCGCCTGCTTGAATTCTTCCGTCTTCCCTGCCAGTTCGGCATCAGACAGGGCCTTCATCTGCTCTTCGAGGGCGCCAATCGCTGCGACGTTCGGGTTATAGGAACGCACGCGGCGCTCGTTCGACGAGCCGAAAATCTTGCGCGCAAGACCACCGAGACTGACCATGAAATGGTCCTTTCTGACCTTCGTCATATCGTTGACGCACCCAGCAGATCACAATGTATTGCGATTGCTCAGCACAAATTCGTCCTGAAACTACTCTGGACGCGAGGTTGCGTGACAGATAAGAGGGGGGTCGAATGATGTCAACGGCGCAGGCTGGTGCCAAACCCCCGCAGTTGCCGGGCATCGGACAATTTTTTGCCCGATTCGAGCGGTCTTGAAACGGTTCACCATCCGAAAGGTATTTCATGCTTCGCCTTAATAAACTTCTCGCTGCAGCCGGTGTATCCCTTCTGACATTGACTGCTCCTGCGTTTGCCGACGACGCCGTGGTGGCCAAGGTCGGTGACCTTGAAATCACGCAATCCGAGCTGGATCTGGCCATTTCCAACCTCGATCCGCAGCTTCAGCAGCTGCCAGACGAGCAGAAGAAGGTTGCCGCTCTCTCTGGCGCGATCGATGTCAAGCTTCTCGCAAGCGACGCGACGGCTGCCGGTCTGAAGGACGACGCGGAATACAAGCGCCGCATGGAATTCATCGCCGATCGCGAGCTGCACAACATTTATTTCAAGAAAAACGTTGTCGATGCTGTGACGGATGACGAGGTCAAGGCGCGCTACGACAAGGAAATCGCAGAGCTTCCGAAGCAGGAAGAAGTGCGTGCACGCCATATCCTGGTGAAGACCGAGGACGAAGCCAAGGCCATCATTGCCGATCTCGATGCCGGCAAGGATTTCGTCGAACTGGCCAAGGAAAAGTCGACCGACCCGAACAAGACCGAAGGCGGCGATCTCGGCTACTTCTCCAAGGGCCGCATGGTTCCGGAATTTGAAGAAGCCGTCTTTGCCATGGAAAAGGGTTCGTATTCGAAGACCCCGGTCAAGACGCAGTTCGGCTTCCATGTCATCAAGATGGAAGACAAGCGCGATGCGCCGCCGCCGGCCTTTGACGACGTTGCCCAGCAGGTTCGCCAGCTGGTGATGCGCGACAAGTATCTGGCGCTGATCGAAAAGGCGAAGGCTGAGCAGACGGTCGAGATCCTCGACGAGGCGCTGCGCAAGGGCTACGACGAAGCCAACAAGCAGCAGGCACAGCAGTAAGCTTTTCCGTTTCAGAGACGTTGTTTCAGGGCCCGCAGATTGCGGGCCTTCCATTACGGGCCACACCATGACCACCAAAGTTTCGCCGCTCGCCCCGAAATCCTATGCAGAGATGCCCGTTCTTCGCGGCGTGCGCATGGCCACTGCCGAAGCCGGGATCAAATACAAGAACCGCACTGACGTGCTGCTGATGGTTTTCGATCAGCCGGCCTCCGTTGCTGGCGTTTTCACCAAGTCGAAATGCCCGTCGGCTCCGGTGGACTTTTGCCGGAAGAACCTGAGCCACGGCAAGGCGCGCGGTGTGGTGGTCAATTCTGGAAATGCCAACGCCTTTACCGGCGTCAAGGGCAGAGCGGCCACGGATCTGACAGCAAATTCGGCGGCCGCTGCGCTCGGCTGTGGCGAGAACGAGATCTATCTTGCTTCGACCGGCGTCATCGGCGAACCGCTTGACGCGACCAAGTTTTCTGGCGTTCTCGACGATATGGCCAGCCGGGCAACCGGTGACTTCTGGTTTGAGGCTGCAAAGGCGATCATGACGACGGATACCTATCCGAAGGTCGCCACGCGCAGCGCCGACATCGGCGGCGTGCCTGTCACCATCAACGGTATCGCCAAGGGGGCCGGCATGATCGCGCCCGATATGGCCACGATGCTGTCCTTCGTCGTCACGGATGCCGCGATTGCGTCTCAGGCTTTGCAGGCAATGCTCTCTGCCGGGGTGGAGCCGAGCTTCAATTCGATGACGGTCGATAGTGATACATCGACCTCCGACACGCTCATGCTGTTTGCCACGGGTGCCGCTGCGGCCGACGGACAGGCAGAGATTGCCGACGCGAACGACCCCGCGCTAGACGGCTTCAAGGTGGCGTTGAACGCGCTTCTGAAGGATCTGGCGATCCAGGTGGCGCGGGACGGCGAGGGTGCCACCAAGATGCTCGAAATCACCGTGACAGGCGCGGAAAGCGATGCTGCCGCCAAGACGATTGCGCTGTCGATTGCCAATTCGCCGCTGGTCAAGACGGCTGCCGCCGGCGAAGACGCCAACTGGGGTCGTATCGTCATGGCGGTGGGCAAGGCCGGAGAGGCCGCCGATCGCGACAGGCTCGCCATCTGGTTCGGCGATGTGCGCGTCGCCGTCAACGGCGAACGCGATCAGGGCTATTCCGAAGAGGCGGCAAGCGCCGTGATGAAAAAGCAGGATATCCCAGTGCGGGTCGATCTCGGGCTCGGTTCCGGCAAGGCGACTGTCTGGACCTGCGATCTGACGAAGGAATATGTTGCCATTAATGGCGACTATCGCAGCTGATCCCGGAATGCATGAGATGATACATGACGAAAATCTGCCGCTTGTCCGGCGCCTGGAAGCGGTCGGTTTTCGTGCCTGGCCAGCAAGCAGCGTTGCTTATGACGGCAGCTGGCAGATCCGCCTGACAGGCAGCCATCCATCGAAGCGGCTGAACTGCCTTGTGGCGCTCGACCCTTCTGACGTGCGCGATATTCCGCTCCGTATCGAGAAGGCCGAGCGCAAGTTCGCAGCACACGGGCGGCCCTTGCTCGTGCGCGAGACGCCGCTGTCTCCGCGTCCGCTGCTCGATTATCTTGCGCAAAATGGCTGGGAGCGTTTCGAAGAGGTGGTCACCTTGACCGCGGATCTGACGACAATCGAGCTGCCGGATGGGCTCGATTATCTGCCGACGCAGGATGTCGGACGTTATGTCGATGCCGATATCGCCGTGCACGGGGCCGATCCCGCCGGCAAGCCGGCGCTGGCTGAAATCGTCAGTGCCATTCAACCTCCGACCGGCCTCTTCGTCATCGAGGATGCCGAGGACGGGCCGCTGGCCGCAACGCTTTGCGTGCAGGACAATGATCTGGCCGGCCTCATGTCGCTTGCCGTACGGGCAGATCGCCGGCGTCAGGGACTTGGCGTCGAGCTTCTGACCTCGGCGCTGCGCTGGGCGCGGATGCGCGGTGCGCGCGCCGCCTGGCTGCAGGTGGTGGCCGATAACAAGGCGGCTCTTGCGCTTTACGCAAAGATGGGCTTCACCGAAGCCTATCGCTATGCCTATTGGCGAAAGGGCGCCTGATGAGCGACGCTTCCTCCTCACCCCGGCCGATCCTGCTTGTGGCTGCCTGCGCGCTAGTTGATGCCGACAACCGCATCCTTTTGGCGCAGCGCCCGGAAGGCAAATCGCTGGCCGGCCTCTGGGAGTTTCCCGGCGGCAAGGTTGAGGCGGGCGAGACGCCCGAGGAGACGCTGGTGCGGGAGTTGGAAGAGGAGCTCGGGATCCAGACCAAGATCGCCTGCCTTGCGCCGTTGACCTTTGCCAGCCACACCTATGAGACCTTTCATCTGCTGATGCCGCTCTATATCTGCCGGCGCTACGAGGGCATCGCCCGAGGCCGCGAAGGGCAGGCTCTGAAGTGGGTGAGCGCAAAAGCGCTACGCGACTACCCCATGCCGCCCGCCGACGAGCCATTGATCCCATTTCTTCAGGATCTGCTTTAATAATGGCTCAATTCGCCATCGCATCTTAATCAAAAGTTTATACCCGCCGGGCCAAAATGGCGCTGTTCATGCGTGAGAATCGTGTGCGGAGCGTGTTATGGTCAATGAGTCATTGCGGAAGGCGGAAGAACCGAAGGTCCGGTCCTTGTTGAGGGGCGGGCAGATCGGCGTGCTGAATATTGCACTTTTGTTTGCCACTGCAGCCATCGCGTTTTCGCTGGTCGTGACCCCCATGGTGTCCGGCTCAGTCGAGCGAGAGACATTGGCTTTCCAGCCTGATGAAATCGACATGATGTCGACCGGCTCGATTCCGAAATCCGACAACGGCAAGCGCTATACCATTCGGCGCAGCGTGCTTCAGAAGACCCCTGGATCCGTCTGCATTGTCAACGGCTACGGACCGGAGATGGGTTCCGCCTGCTAAAGCTTTTACCGGCAGCCGATAGAAGCGGCGGCGTCCAATTTGTATCTGGAGTTTTCAATGCGCTTGTTTCAACTCTTCCTGGCAGACGTGAAGGCTGCGACCGCCATTGAATACGGTCTGATCGCCGCGATCATGAGCGTGGCGCTGATCAGCGGTTACGGCGCCTTTACAAATTCGCTGATGGGCACGTTCAACACCATCAATACGAACATCGCTGACGCCAACGCCAAGATGGATTGAAGAGGGTCAGTCCTGACCGTCGAGGCGCCTGGTTGGATCCAGCGCGTCTGCAAGACGCATTTTCGCCGATCCTGGCTTGAGCGGCTTCTGCTGGCTCTCGTGCGGCGCCCAGCCTGAGAGATAGACAACCGAAAAGCTTGCCCGGATGCGACCGTCCGGATCGGCAAAGCGCTCTGCGTAAAGTTCGGCGGCACGCAGGAAGAAACGGCGCGAGACCGGACGGCGGCTGCGACCGAGCAGCGGGTTGGCCATGCCCATGGCCTTGAGATCCCGCATCAGTGCAAAAATGTGGTCGTAGCGGACCGTATAAATTTCCTCGTCGATGACCGGAAGCGCAAAGCCTGCCCGCTGCAGGAGGCCGCCGATGTCGCGGATGTCGGCAAAGGGGATGACGCGCGGGCTGGCGCCGCCATAAAGCTCTGTTTCGGTCGCAAGGAGCACCTCACGCAGTTCCGACAGGGTTCCCGAGCCGGGGATCGCAGCAAGCAGCAGGCCATCGGGCTTCAGCGCCCGGCGCATCTGGATCAGCATGCCGGGGGTGTCGTTGGTCAGGTGCAGCGAAAGCGGAGCAAGGATCAGATTGGTGCTCTCAGGCGCGAGCGGCACAGTTTCGAAGGCAGTCGGCTCGATGGGACCGTTAGAGCCGGCAAAAGCCGGTGTCGTCTCGATGCGGCGCATGTGGTCGACCTTGCCGGTCGCAAGCGCTGCTTTTGCGGCAAGCCCTGTTGCGCCGAACAATTCGACGGCCTCTTCGAAGCGGCGTTCGGTGAGGGAGAGCCGCTCGCCGAATTCCTCAGCCGCGATCGAAAGCAGGAAATCACTGCCTGGAGAAAATCGCTGGATCGCTTTCTCGCGATTTCTGGCAATCAGGGCTTCGTCGAAAATTGCATTCATCTCGTGTCTTCCTGCCTGTGCCTTGGCAAAGGCGCGGGCTTGGGCGTAAAGTCAAGTCATGCTCAAGGACATAGTGCAGAAATCGGCCAGGGTCAGCCGGGTCCAGGCCGGGGCTGTCCTGCGCGCTGTGCTTTCCTATGTCCATCCGCCGGTATGCGCTGGCTGTGGGATGCTGACGGTGCGGCATCAGGCACTGTGCGTGGACTGCTGGGCAAGCTTGCGGCTGATCGAGCGGCCCTTCTGCGAAATCCTCGGGTCTCCCTTTGCGTATGATCCGGGAGAAGGCGCCATCTCGCCCGAAGCGATCGCCAACCCGCCGGTCTTTGATCGGTTGCGTTCGGTTGCGCTGTACGAGGGTGTGGCGCGCCAGCTTGTGCAGGACCTCAAATATCGCGACCGGTTGGATCTTGCGCCGATGATGGCGGCCTGGATGATGCGGGCGGCGAGCGCGGAAATCGCGGCCTCGGATGCTGTGGTCAGCGTGCCGCTGCACCGGATGCGTCTGATGGGACGGATGTTCAATCAGTCCGCCGAACTGGCACGGCATCTGGCGCGCCAGGCGGGCAAGCCATTCCTGCCGCAGGCGCTGATCCGAAAGAAGCGGACGACGCAGCAGGTCGGGCTCACTGCCAATCAGCGGCTTCTCAATGTCCGGGGTGCTTTTGCCGTGCCGGACGAGACGGTGGATCTGGTGCTCGGGCGCCGGCTGATTCTAATTGACGATGTCTACACGACGGGGGCGACGGTCGGCGCTGCGGTCACCGCGCTCAAACGGGCGGGGGTCGCGGATGTGACTGTTTTGACCTTTGCAAGGGCTCTGGCTCAGCCTATATGAAGTACTTGATAGAGCAGCGTAAAGCAGCGGCAAAGCGGAGTTGCAGATGGTGAATGTGACAATCTATACCCGGCAGGGATGCGGTTACTGCACTCGAGCCAAGATGCTGCTTGAGCAAAAGGGGGTGGCGTTCACGGAGCACGACGCGACCGGCAATGCCGATCTGCGCCAGCAGATGCTCGATAGGGCGCATGGTCGGACCACCTTTCCGCAGATCTTCATCGGCGAAACCCATGTCGGTGGTTGTGACGACCTTTATGCGCTGGATCGGGCAGGTAAGCTCGATCCCCTGCTGCACCATTGAGGAGAGCAACGATGGTCTTCAAGGCTGCCGCCATTCAAATGTGTTCGGGTGTGGATCCGGCGCGCAACGTGGAGAGCATGACCCGGCTGGTGCGCGATGCCGCCGCGCGCGGCGCGATCTATGTGCAGACGCCGGAGATGACCGGTGCCGTGCAGAAGGATCGTCCAGGCCTGATGGCCGTCCTGCGCGACGAGGAGAGCGACCTGGTCGTCAAGGCCGCTGCCGATCTTGCGCGCGAGCTTGGCATCCACCTGCATATCGGCTCCACTGCCATCAAGCTTGACGATGGCAGGATTGCCAATCGTGCCTTCCTGTTCGGGCCGAAGGGCGAAAAGATCACCAGCTACGACAAGATCCACATGTTCGATGTCGATCTCGACAATGGCGAGAGCTGGCGGGAAAGCGCCGTCTATCGCCCGGGCGAGTGGGCCGTCGTTGCCGATCTGCCATTCGGCAAGCTTGGTTTCGGCATTTGTTACGACGTGCGTTTCCCGCATCTGTTCCGGGCCGAGGCCATGGCGGGCGCGGAGATCCTGACGACGCCAGCAGCCTTCACCAAGCAGACGGGCGAGGCGCATTGGGAAATCCTTTTGCGCGCACGGGCCATCGAGAACGGTGCCTTCGTCATTTCCGCCGCGCAGGCCGGCGTGCATGAAGATGGTCGCGAGACCTTCGGTCATTCGATGATCGTTGGCCCCTGGGGCAAGATCCTGGCTGCTGCCGGCGGAACCGGCGAGGCCGTCGTCATCGCCGAGATCGATATTCAGGCGGTGAAGGCTTGCCGGGCAAAAGTCCCGAACCTGAAGAACGGCCGTGAGTTCTCGCTGGAGGCTGCGCCCGTTCTGGCGAAGGGAGGCGTCACGGTTTGATCCGCTACACTCTCTGTTGTGATCAGGCCCATGAATTCGAGGGCTGGTTTGCAGGCAGCGCCGAATTCGACCGTCAGAAGGCAAGTGGCTTTCTGACGTGTCCGATCTGTGGATCGGGCGAGGTTTCCAAGGCCCTGATGGCGCCGTCGGTCTCCACTGCTCGAGCCAAGGAAGCGACGCAGGCCTTGGCCGTTTCTGACGTGCAGAAGCAGGCATTCGAGAAGATCAAGCAGGCCATGCGCGAGATCCGCGACAGCAGCGAGGATGTGGGCCGCCGGTTCCCGGAAGAGGCGCGCAAGATCCATTACGGTGAAACGGAAGCGCGCGGCATTATCGGCGAGGCTTCGCCTGTCGAGGTCAAGTCCCTGATCGAGGAGGGGATTGCCGTCGCACCACTGCCGGTTCTGCCGGATGACGTGAACTGATGGCAGCCAGCGCGCATCTGGCGATTTACAATTTTGGCATTCATGTCGATGAATTCGGCAGCGAAGCGGTGCAGGGCTTCAGCCTCAGAGAGCCGGCCAATTTTAAAGCGGCGGAGCGCGCGCCAGGTTTCATCGCAAGGTCAGGCTATGACGGGGAACCGGGGCCGCCAAGCTGGGGACCGCAGGTTTTTCCGCGTTTTCTTGCTGAGCGGGGAGGTGGCGCCGCGGTGTCTTCGCTGTCGCTCTGGCGCGATATCGAAAGTCTGATGGCCTTTGCGTATACCGGCGTGCACGCGAATGCGCTGAAGTACGCACGGCGCTGGAATGTCGTTCAGGACTGGCCGCCGCTGGTGATGTTCTGGGTGGCAGCGGGCCATCGACCCGATTGGCAGGAAGGCGTCGCGCGCTTCGAAATGCTTGTCGACCAGGGGTGTGGGCCTCAGTGTTTCACCTTCAAGCAGGCCTATAGCCCTGATGGCGCTCCCGCAGTTATCGATCGATCACTGGTAAAGGAGCGCGCGGCCGCGAATGCGGCCGTGCAAGGTGATCTGCTCGAGACTGTGCTCAATCTGCCGGTCTGACCCCTTCAGCCCTTGAAGCCGCCCTCGTTCAGAAAGACCTGCTCATCTGCCGTCGTCGTGCGCCCAAGCGCCGGATTGCGGTGGGGGAAGCGGCCGAAACGGACGATGACGTCGCGATGGATGACCGCGTAGTCGAGATAATCCTTTGGTCCGCCGCGGTCTGTCAGTGCCGTGAACAGTGCGATGCAGCGTTCCTGTTCTGCCAGATCCTCGGCATGTTCAAAGGGCAGATAGAAGAAGCCGGCAAGATCCGGTTCGGTCGCTGTGTCGTGACCGAGCTCGATCGACTTCTTCGCCAGTGACAATGCCAACGGATCAGTGGCAAAGGCATGGCCGGAATTGCGGAAGAGGTTGCGGGGGAACTGGTCCAGCAGGATCATCAGGGCAAGCGCCCCTTCCGCCGTTTCCATCCAGTCCGACACTTCATTGCGCGCAGCTTTGAAATGCAGATCGAGAAAGTTTTCGCGAATGGCGGCATCAAAGGCATCGTCCTTGGCGAACCATTTTTCGCGGCCTGCCTTCTGCCAGAAGTCGACGACGTCACGAGCGGCGGTCATGACGGCTGTCCAGGGCGGCAGGCAAGCGCCATGTAGTTGACGTCGATGTCGCTCGACAAATTCCATTGGTTCTGCAGCGGGTTGAAGAAGACCCCCTTCATTTCCAGAACCTGCATGCCGCTTCTGGCGAGCGGGCCTTCGATCTCCTCCGGGCGAACCAGCTTTTCATACTGGTGGGTGCCGCGCGGCAGCCAGCGCAGTACATATTCCGCGCCAACGATGGCGAGTGCTGCGGCCTTCATGGTGCGGTTGATGGTGGATACCAGCATCAGGCCGCCGGGGCGGACCATCGAGGCGCAGGTGGAGAGGAAGAAATCCACATCGGCGACGTGTTCGACAACTTCCATATTGAGGATCACGTCAAAGGTTTCTCCGGCCTCTGCCAGGGCCTCCGCGGTGACGGCCCGGTAATCGACGGGAACGCCGCTCTGGGCGGAATGGGTCATGGCAATCTTGATGTTTTTCTCGGAGGCGTCGGCACCGAGGACCTCGCCGCCCATCCGGGCCACCGGCTCGGAGAGCAGTCCGCCGCCACAGCCGATGTCGAGGATACGCAGGCCTTCCAGCGGACGATGGCCCTTGGGGTCTCGACCGAAATGTGTCGAAACCTTGTCGCGGATATAGGCAAGGCGCACAGGGTTGATCTTGTGGAGCGGCTTGAACTTGCCGGTCGGATCCCACCATTCGGCTGCCATGGCCGAGAAACGGTCGACTTCCGCCTGATCAATGGTGGTGCGTGGCTCTGCACTCATGCATCTTACTCCTGCTCTACCTTGGCCTTCAAGTCGTCCCAATAGCTTGCGAAGTCAAGGGCAAGGGAGGTCGCAGGTCGCGGCATTCCGAGTGACACGGAACCGCAGGCTGCCGCTTTACGTTTCAAGCCCGAGCGACACTGCGCTTATTCCATCAGCAGGAGAAAACTTCATGCGTAAATACTGGTTCATGGCCCTGGCTGCCGTGGCGTCCGTGGCAGGGCCCGCGCTGGCCGAGGCGGCGCCTGCCGTTGCGACAGCCAATGTCAACATGCGGTCTGGCCCAAGCACCCGCTACCCTGCGGTTTTCGTCGTCCCTGCCGGGAGCCGCGTCGACATTCGCGGCTGCTTGTCGAGTGCCAACTGGTGCGACGTATCGGTTGCCGGGTATCGCGGTTGGATCTCCGGCTCCTACTTGCAGACGACCTATTCGCAGCGCCGCGTTTATGTTGAGCCGGAATACTACCGCCCGCTTGGCATTCCGACAGTGACGTTCAGTGTCGGTCGCTACTGGGACGACCATTATCGCGGGCGCTCCTTCTATCGCGAGCGCGACCGCTGGAGCCGCGGCCCGGACTGGCGGGATGACCGCGACAGACGCGATCGTGACCGGGATTGGCGTGACCGCGACCGTGACCGCGATTGGCGCGGCGACAATGATGGCCGGGATCGCGACCGTGATCGTGATCGTGATCGGGATCGGGATCGGGATCGGGATCGGGATCGGGATTGGCGCGACCGTGACCGCGATTCGGGCGAAAACCGCCGGCCTGAGGAATATCGCCGTCCGCAGGCAGACCAGGCTCGCGGCAATGACGACCGCGACAACCACCCGATCCGTCGACTGCGGGAAAAACGCGAACAGATTTGCGCGGAGCAGCCAGAACGTTGCCGCTAAGTCGCAACGGAGCACACACTTATCGACAGGGGGGCTTGCGCCCCCCTTTTTGTTTCGCCGCGCCGGCAAGCGGCTCGCGCATAGGTTCCTGATCGCACCAAAGTGAAAATCCTTCCGACGCCGTACCGTTTGCAGGTCATGTGACCGTTGCGTGCCAGGAACATATGGACTAAAAGCCCCGCAACCTGCGGGACTGAGCGCAGGCCGGTATTTCTGTGCCGGTGTGACCGGCTTAATCCTAGGGCATACGGTTCAAATCTATGGCTCGCATCGTCATGAAGTTCGGCGGAACATCCGTCGCCAATCTCGAACGCATTCACAATGTCGCGCGCCATGTGAAACGCGAGGTCGATGCCGGCCATGAAGTGGCCGTCGTCGTGTCCGCCATGTCCGGCAAAACCAACGAACTTGTCGACTGGGTGCAAAACATGCCCAAGGTCGCCGGCGCCGATTCACCCTTTTATGACGCGCGCGAATACGATGCAATTGTCGCATCCGGCGAGCAGGTGACATCGGGCCTTCTGGCGATCGCGCTGCAGTCGCTCGGCGTCAATGCGCGCTCCTGGCAGGGCTGGCAGATTCCGATCAAGACCGACAATGCCCATGGCGCCGCGCGCATCCAGGAGATTGACGGCACCGATATCATTCGCCGCATGGGCGAGGGCCAGGTGGCTGTTGTCGCCGGTTTCCAGGGTATCGGCCCGGACAATCGCATCGCAACGCTCGGTCGTGGCGGCTCCGACACCTCTGCTGTGGCAATTGCTGCCGGCGTGAAGGCGGATCGCTGCGACATCTATACGGATGTCGATGGCGTCTACACCACCGACCCACGCATCGAGCCGAAGGCGCGTCGCCTGAAGAAGATCGCGTTCGAGGAAATGCTCGAGATGGCATCGCTCGGTGCCAAGGTCTTGCAGGTGCGCTCCGTTGAACTCGCCATGGTGCATAAGGTCCGCACCTTCGTGCGCTCCAGCTTTGAAGATCCCGATGCGCCGGGCATGGGCGATCTGATGAACCCGCCCGGTACATTGATTTGCGACGAGGAAGAGATCGTGGAACAGGAAGTCGTCACCGGTATTGCCTACGCCAAGGATGAAGCCCAGATTTCGCTCCGGCGTCTCGCCGACAGGCCGGGCGTTTCCGCGGCGATCTTCGGACCGCTTGCTGAATCCCACATCAATGTCGACATGATCGTTCAGAACATCTCGGAAGATGGTTCGAAGACCGACATGACCTTCACCGTGCCGTCGGGCGATGTCGACAAGGCGCTTGCCGTTCTCAACTCGAACAAGGACAAGATCGGCTTCGACGTTCTGCAGAGCGAAAAGGGTCTGGTGAAAGTGTCGGTCATCGGGATCGGCATGCGCAGCCATGCGGGCGTTGCCGCAACCGCTTTCAAGGCGCTCGCCGAGAAGGGCATCAACATCAAGGCGATCACCACCTCCGAGATCAAGATTTCGATCCTGATCGACGGCCCCTATGCCGAGCTTGCGGTTCGCACTTTGCATTCCTGCTACGGTCTGGATAAGAATTGATTCCATAGAGCGGACAAAAAATTCCCAGCCATCGCCGATGGCCGGGAAAAAGATCCGCTGACCAAATGGGAAGTGGAGCGAATACGCGATGAGAGACCTTTCAGCGGGTCCTCGCGTCCTGCTTAAGCGGCTGCGCGAATTGATGGCAGAGCCGCTTGAGCCGCAGGAGCGCCTGGACCGGATCGTTCGCCAGATCGCGAGCAATATGGTCGCTGAGGTCTGCTCCGTCTATGTGCTGCGATCCGACAGCGTGCTTGAGCTTTACGCTACCGAAGGTCTGAACAAGGATGCCGTTCACCTTGCCCAGCTGAAGATGGGTCAGGGTCTCGTCGGTACCATCGCAGCCTCCGCCCAATCCCTCAATCTTTCCGATGCCCAGGCGCATCCGGCGTTCCGCTATCTGCCGGAGACGGGCGAAGAGATCTACCATTCCTTCCTCGGCGTGCCGATCCTTAGGGCTGGCCGCAGTTTGGGCGTTCTCGTCGTGCAGAACAAGGCGCAGCGCAACTACCGTGAAGACGAGCTGGAAGCGCTCGAAACCACGGCAATGGTGCTGGCTGAGATGATCGCCACCGGCGAACTGAAGAAGATTACCCGCCCCGGACTGGAGCTGGATCTGACCCGGCCGGTCGAGATCGAGGGCGATAGCTATTCCGAAGGGATCGGGCTCGGCTACGTGGTGCTGCACGAGCCGCGCGTCGTCGTCACCAACCTGCTCAACGAAGACAGCGAGACGGAAATCCGCCGATTGGCCGAAGCGATCGGCTCGCTGAGGCTTTCGATCGACGACATGCTGTCGCGCCGTGAGGTTTCCATGGAGGGCGAGCATCGCGAGGTGCTCGAAACCTACCGCATGTTTGCCCATGACCAGGGCTGGGTGCGGCGCATGGAAGAGGCGATCCACAACGGCCTGACGGCCGAAGCCGCGGTCGAAAAGGTGCAGAGCGATACCAAGGCGCGGATGATGCGCCTGACCGATCCTTATCTGCGCGAGCGCATGCACGACTTTGACGATCTGGCGAACCGCCTTCTCAGGCAATTGACCGGCTTTTCGCCGCGCAGCGCCGTCAACGGTTTCCCCAATGACGCGATCGTCTTTGCCCGCGCGATGGGGGCGGCGGAACTGCTTGACTATCCGCGCGAGAACCTGCGCGGTCTGGTGCTGGAGGAAGGGGCAGTTACCAGCCATGTGGTGATCGTGGCGCGGGCCATGGGCATCGCTGTCGTCGGGCAGGCCGCAGGCGCCGTGGCGCTTGCCGAAAACGGCGACCCTGTCATCATCGATGGCGACGACGGCAAGGTATACGTCCGGCCTGTCAGCGAAATGCAGAAGGCCTATGAAGAAAAGGTGCGGCTGCGCGCCCGCCGGCAGGAGCAGTTCCGCGCCCTGCGCGACGTTGAGCCTTTGACCAAGGACGGGAAGCGCATCACCCTGCAGATGAATGCGGGTCTTCTGGTCGATCTGCCGCAACTGGCCGATTCCGGTGCCGATGGCATTGGCCTGTTCCGGACCGAGCTGCAGTTCATGATCGCCTCGACCATGCCGAAGGGCGAGGAGCAGGAGAGCTTCTATCGGAGCGTCTTGCGCCAAGCGAACGGCAAGCCGGTGACCTTTCGGACGCTCGATATCGGCGGCGACAAGGTCGTCTCCTATTTCCGTGCCCAGGAAGAGGAAAATCCAGCTCTCGGATGGCGCGCCATCCGGCTTTCGCTCGACCGGCCCGGACTGCTGCGGACGCAGCTGCGCGCATTGTTGAAGGCCTGCTCCGGAGCAGAGCTTAAGATCATGCTGCCGATGGTGACCGAGGTTTCGGAGATCCGTGCCGTTCGTGAGTTGATGCAGCGGGAGGTCCAGCACCTGTCGAAGTTCAGCCACCAATTGCCGAAGAAGCTGCAGTTTGGCGCCATGCTCGAAGTGCCAGCCCTGCTTTGGCAGATGGACGAGCTGATGGCCGAAGTCGATTTCGTTTCGGTCGGGTCGAACGACCTTTTCCAGTTTTCCATGGCGGTGGATCGCGGCAATGCGCGGGTCTCGGATCGGTTCGACAATCTCGGCCGGCCTTTCCTGCGCATTCTGCGCGATATCGTCCGGGCGGCTGACCGCAACAAGACGTCGCTGACATTGTGCGGGGAAATGGCGGGCAAGCCGCTCTCGGCGCTGGCGCTGCTCGGCATCGGCTTCCGCTCGATCTCGATGTCGCCGACGGCCATCGGCCCGGTCAAGGCCATGCTGCTCGGCACCGATGTGACGCATCTCTCCGCCGAGCTCAACGCGGTGCTTGACGACGACACGCCGGGCGTGTCAGTGCGCGACTGGCTCGTGCGTTATGCCGAGACCAACGATATTTCCGTCTGAACCGATCTCAACCTCTGGAGACGTGGGTGGCCAAGCTTCCTGTCGAGAAAATGCGCGAACTTGAACGCCGTTTCGGCGAAATCGAGGCGCGGATGTCGGCAGGACCGGCGGCGGATGTCTATGTGAAGCTCGCCTCGGAGTATTCCGAGCTGGAACCGGTGGTTAAGCAGATCCGCGCCTACGAGGCGGCAACTGCGGAAGCAGCCGATCTCAAGGCCATGCTCGCCGACAAAGCAACGGACCGCGAGATGCGCGATCTCGCGGAAATGGAGCTGCCGGAGGTGGACGCGCGCATCGAAGCGCTCGAGGACGAGATCCAGATCCTTCTCCTGCCGAAAGATGCAGCCGACGAAAAGAGCGCGATCCTCGAAATCCGGGCCGGCACGGGGGGCTCCGAGGCTGCACTCTTTGCCGGTGACCTCTTCCGCATGTATGAGCGCTTCGCCTCCACCAAGGGCTGGAAGGTCGAAGTTCTCTCGGCAAGCGAGGGTGAAGCCGGCGGCTACAAGGAAATCATCGCGACGATCAGCGGACGCGGCGTGTTTTCCAAGCTGAAGTTCGAAAGCGGTGTGCACCGCGTGCAGCGGGTGCCGGAAACGGAAGCGAGCGGGCGCATCCATACGTCTGCTGCGACGGTTGCCGTTTTGCCCGAGGCCGAAGAGATCGACATCGAGATCCGGCCGGAAGATATTCGCGTCGATACCATGCGCTCGTCGGGAGCCGGCGGGCAGCACGTGAACACCACCGATTCCGCCGTACGCATCACGCACCTGCCGACCGGGCTGATCGTTACGTCCTCGGAGAAATCGCAGCATCAGAACCGCGCCAAGGCCATGCAGGTGTTGCGCTCCCGGCTCTACGACATCGAGCGGCAGAAGGCCGACAGCGAACGCTCCGCCAGCCGCAAGAGCCAGGTCGGATCGGGCGACCGCTCCGAGCGCATCCGGACCTACAATTTTCCGCAGGGGCGGGTGACGGATCACCGGATCAACCTGACGCTCTACAAGCTCGACCGGATGATCGAGGGCGAAATCGACGAAATGGTCGATGCGCTGATTGCCGACTACCAGGCTGGCCAGCTGGCGCAGCTCGGCGACGTGCAAGGATGAGCAAACCTTCAAGCCCCTGCGCCGTGATTGCGGACGCCCGGAAGCGGTTTGAAGCGGCGGGTCTTGTCGATGCAGCTGCCGATGCGCGTCTCCTGGTCTGTCATTTTGCAGAGCTCACCACGACGCAGCTGGTGACAGATGGCGATGCGGATCTTCCGTCAGATATTCTGCAGGCGATCGAGCGGGCGGTGCAGCAGCGGCTCGACCGCGAGCCGGTATTCCGCATCATCGGCCGACGTGCCTTCTACGGGTTGACCCTTGCCCTTTCTGCCGAGACGCTGGAGCCACGGCCGGATACGGAAATTCTGGTCGATGCGGTGCTGCCGCATCTGCAGGCGCTGGAGCAAAAGAATGGTCCGGTCAGCATTCTCGATCTTGGAACGGGGACGGGCGCGATTGCGCTGGCGCTGCTTGAGCAGACAAAACAGACCCGTGCTGTCGGGGTCGACGTGTCCGCGGATGCGCTGCAGACCGCGCTCAGCAATGCCAGCGAAAACGGGCTATCCGATCGCTTCGAAACGCGTCTCGGCTCCTGGTTCGCTGCGGTGCAGGGCAAATACCACCTGATTGTCTCAAACCCGCCCTACATTCCAAGCTCGGTCATGGAAACGTTGGAGCCCGAGGTGCTGAAGCATGATCCGCCGAAAGCACTGGATGGCGGTGCCGATGGTCTCGATGCCTATCGGGCAATCGCAAAGGATGCGGGGCAACATCTCGCAGACGGCGGTCTCATCGGGCTGGAAATCGGCTACGATCAGCAGCAGACCGTGACGCAAATCTTTGAGGAAAAAGGGTTTTCTCTCGTCGAAGCGCGCTGCGATCTTGGTGGGCGCGACAGGGTGCTGCTCTTTGTAGCGGGCACTTGATAAGGCATTTGTTGCGTGTGCTAAGGATATTTCCTGATCTTGAAGAAAAACGCTTGGTTTTCCTGATGAAGCGGGCTAGTTTGCGGTCACGCAACGGAAGGCGGAGAAAGAACGAGGATTCGTTCGGGTCCCGACCGGCTTCGTAACTGGTTCGGCCATGACGTCTGCCAAGCTCGAGCAGCCGGTGCGTAACTCAGGAAACTCGACTTTCACCAGCGGCAAGCAAGGCGAGGGCGCGGTCTGCCGACGGCACGCTGAGACCCGGTCAGTCATGACCCGAGAAAATAGCGTTGCCCTTTCATCAGCAAACACAGACATTCAGGTGAATTATCTATGAGGCCAGGACAGCAGAACAAGCGTGGTCGGGGGCGTAACAACAACAATAACAACAATGGCGGTGGCGGCAACTTCAACCGCAAGGGCCAGAACCCGCTGACCCGGACCTATGACAGTTCAGGTCCGGATGTGAAGATCCGCGGCACTGCGCAGCACATTGCTGAAAAATATGGTGCCCTGGCGCGCGATGCCCAGAGCTCTGGCGATCGCGTCATGGCGGAGAACTATCTCCAGCATGCAGAGCACTATAACCGCATCATTGCCGCCGCTCAGGCGCAGTTGCAGGAACGCGTGCAGCGCGACGACCGCAACGACTACAATGATCGCGACAGCGATGACATGGACGGACAGGACGAACAGGTTCCAGCCGTAAACCAGCCGCAGGAGATTGCTGGCTCCGGTCCGCAGCCGGTCATCGAAGACATGCCGGCCGAAGTGGTGGCCGCTGCTGCCGAGAGCGGAGCCGAGGCCGGCGCCGAGCGTCAGCCTCGCCGCCGCAATGCCGGGAACCGTCCGCGCCGTCAGCCCCGTCGCAACGCGGAGGCAGAGGGCGGCGAAGGTGGGGAAGCCCCCGTCCTCGCCGAGGCCGTTTCCGAGTAATCGGTCTGCAGATTTGACATTTGAAAACTCCGGGCCGCGTCCCGGAGTTTTTCGTTTATCTGCCTCTTTAAAGGGCAAAAATCCGCTCCCATATCTCTGTCGAGGGAGCGAGTTCATCGCTCCGGGCCTGCCATATGGGGGCCGATCCAACCAACCGGGCTGTGCCGAATGCGGGCGGGCCGGGGCCAAGGAGAGTGACCATGAATATCGAGAAATATTCCGAACGCGTGCGCGGTTTTCTGCAGTCTGCGCAGACCCATGCCCTTTCGGAGGGGCACCAGCAGTTCACGCCCGAGCACGTCTTGAAGGTGCTGCTTGATGATGAGCAGGGCATGGCGTCTTCGCTGATCAGCCGTGCGGGTGGCGACCCGAAGGAAGTGCGTCTCGCCAATGATGTGGCGCTTGCCAAGCTGCCCAAGGTTTCGGGAGGCAATGGCCAGGTCTATCTGGCGCAGCCGCTGGCCAAGGTCTTTTCTACCGCCGAAGAGGCTGCCAAGAAGGCCGGCGACAGCTTCGTGACCGTCGAGCGGCTTTTGCTGGCACTGGCCATCGAAAGTTCGGCCTCGACCTCAGCTTCCCTCAAGAAGGGCGGCGTCACCACCAATGCGCTTAATCAGGTGATCAATGAGGTGCGCAAGGGCCGCACAGCCGACAGCGCCAATGCCGAACAGGGCTTCGATGCGCTGAAGAAATATGCGCGTGACCTGACGGCTGATGCCCGCGAAGGCAAGCTTGACCCTGTTATTGGTCGCGACGACGAAATTCGCCGCACGATCCAGGTGCTGTCGCGCCGAACCAAGAACAATCCCGTGCTGATCGGCGAACCCGGCGTCGGCAAGACAGCGATTGCCGAGGGCCTGGCACTGCGTATCGTCAATGGCGACGTGCCGGAAAGCCTCAAAGACAAGCGCCTGATGGCGCTCGACATGGGCGCTTTGATTGCAGGTGCCAAATATCGCGGCGAGTTTGAGGAGCGGTTGAAAGCCGTGCTCAACGAGGTGCAGTCTGAGAATGGTGAAATCATCCTGTTCATCGACGAGATGCACACGCTGGTCGGGGCCGGCAAGGCCGATGGCGCCATGGACGCCTCCAACCTGTTGAAGCCGGCACTGGCCCGCGGCGAGCTGCATTGCGTGGGTGCAACCACGCTCGACGAGTATCGCAAGCATGTCGAGAAGGATGCGGCCCTTGCCCGGCGTTTCCAGCCCGTCATGGTCGACGAACCGACGGTCGAGGACACCATCTCGATCCTGCGCGGCCTCAAGGAGAAATACGAGCAGCATCACAAGGTGCGGATCTCCGACTCGGCCCTGGTTGCCGCCGCGACCCTGTCCAACCGCTATATCACCGACCGGTTCCTGCCGGACAAGGCCATTGACCTGATGGACGAAGCCGCCTCGCGCCTGAGGATGCAGGTGGATTCCAAACCGGAAGAGCTCGATGAACTCGATCGCCGGATCATGCAGCTGAAGATCGAGCGCGAGGCCTTGAAGAAGGAAACAGACGCGGCCTCCGCTGATCGTCTCCTGCGCCTGGAAACAGAGGTGACGTCGCTGGAAGAGCAGGCCGATGCGCTGACGGCGCGCTGGCAGGCGGAAAAGCAGAAACTGGGCCTGGCCGCTGATCTCAAGAAGCAGCTCGATGATGCGCGCAACGAATTGGCCATCGCCCAGCGCAAGGGCGAATTCCAGCGGGCCGGCGAGCTGACCTATGGGGTGATCCCGGATCTGGAAAAGCAGCTTGCAAATGCCGAAGCCCAGGATGGCAGCGGTGCTGACAGCATGGTGCAGGAGGTCGTGACGCCGGACAATATCGCGCATGTCGTTTCCCGCTGGACCGGGATCCCGGTTGACAAGATGCTGGAAGGCGAGCGCGAAAAGCTGCTGCGGATGGACGACGAGCTGGCCAAGTCCGTGGTCGGGCAGGGTGATGCAGTTCAGGCCGTGTCGCGCGCCGTCCGCCGGGCACGCGCTGGCCTGCAGGATCCGAACCGGCCGATCGGCTCGTTCATCTTCCTCGGGCCGACAGGTGTGGGCAAGACGGAGCTTACCAAGTCGCTTGCCCGCTTCCTGTTCGACGACGAAACGGCCATGGTGCGCCTCGACATGTCGGAATACATGGAGAAGCATTCGGTCGCGCGTCTGATCGGCGCACCTCCGGGCTATGTCGGCTACGAGGAGGGCGGCGCCCTTACCGAAGCGGTGCGGCGCAAGCCCTACCAGGTGGTGCTGTTCGACGAGATCGAAAAGGCGCATCCCGACGTGTTCAACGTGCTCCTGCAGGTGCTCGACGACGGACGGTTGACCGATGGCCAGGGCCGCACGGTCGACTTCCGCAATACGATGATCATCATGACCTCGAACCTCGGCGCCGAGTATCTGACCGCTCTGCCGGAAGGTCAGGACACCGACAGCGTTCGTGACCAGGTGATGGATGTGGTAAAGGCCTCCTTCCGGCCGGAATTCCTCAACCGCGTCGACGAGATCATCCTGTTCCACCGCCTGCAGCGCAGCGAAATGGGGGCGATCGTCGATATCCAGATGAAGCGGCTGGTATCGCTGCTGGCCGAGCGCAAGATCGTCATCTCGCTCGAAGCTGGTGCTCGCGACTGGCTGGCCGACAAGGGCTATGATCCGGTCTATGGCGCAAGGCCGCTGAAGCGGGTGATCCAGAAGTACCTTCAGGATCCGCTGGCCGAGCAGATCCTTTCCGGCAAGGTGCTGGATGGCAGCCGGGTGAAGGTTGAGGCGGGCAGTGACCGGTTGTTGATTGGTCCCGATGCTTCGATGAGCCAGGCCGCCTGATAGGGCTGGCTTTGAGGACAAATGAAAAGGGCGGCTGACCGAGCCGCCCTTTTTGCTTTGCCGCGGAGCGATCGTGTCGCTGCCTGAGCAGCATCTCCGTCAAAGGCCTCTACGGCCAAAACTCGCTCGGGCGCCTGCCTGAGATCTGGCGCTGGCAACTGCAGAGGCTGGAGGCGGTGAGTAGCGCTGGCTCGTGACACTCTGGCTCGACCGCGCCGGTAGATCCATCTGAGTCATCCGCGTTTGAGAACTCAGGGCTTCGCGACCATAGGGCTCCAGCATCGGATCGTCAGGGGTGGTTCCCGTCCCGGGCATCAGAAGCAAGAACAGGCTGGACACGATCTGCAATCCGATTGACCCCGCCGAGAACAAGCTCTTAAGGCTTGCATCGCCTGCGACCTGCTCACCGATACCGAGCAGGAAATAGGCGACGCCGAGCCCGAGAATGACCAGCAGGGGGCTGAGGCCGATGTCGCGGATCCGCGCCGCCTGCAGGCTGAGGCCAATCCAGAGCAATACCACGCCGAGCAGCAGAAGCGGTAGAATGCCTTCGGCCTCCTCAGCTGGGTCGATGGCGAGGATACCAAGAACCCACAACCCGACGCCCAGAAGACAAAAGAAAATGCCGGCTAAAAAATACTGGAGCCGATTCACACGGCCCCTGAACATGAAAACTGCTTCGAGCACGAGCCACCCCCGCTTTCAATTGAAGGGATCAAATCATGCAACCTATGATAACGAGTAAATCAAAAGGCTCGGATTAGAACAATTTTGGCGGGCCGATTTGCCCGTCCGCGTCCCGATTGCTTATCGGCTGGCGACCTGTGCCGGTCGGCCGCCTGTCTCCAGCAGCGCATCGATGCGCTCGCGTTCCGTTTGGAAACTGGCGAGCGACTGGCCCTCCAGGGCCTTGCCGCCGGGAAGACGGACCTTCATCGGATCAACCTTGGTGCCGTTGACGATCAGCTCGTAATGCAGGTGCGAACCTGTCGATGCACCGGTTGAACCGACATAGCCGATGATCTGGCCCTGTGAAACCTTGGCTCCCGGCTTCATGCCCTTGGCGATGGCGCTCTGGTGATTGTAGGACGACACATAGCCATTGGCATGGCGCACCAGTGTCTGATTGCCATAGCCCGAGGCCCATCCGGCCTTTTCGACCACACCATTGCCCGAGGCAAGGATCGGTGTGCCGCGCGGGGCCGCCCAGTCGACACCGGTATGCATGCGGGAATAGCCAAGGATCGGGTGTTTGCGCATCCCGAAGGATGAGGTGAAGCGTCCGCTTGGGACGGGGTTGCGCAGCAGGAATTGCCGGATCGATTTGCCGTCTTCGTTGTAGTAGTCGACCGAGCCGTCATCCGGATCCTGGAAGCGGTAGAACTGGGTGATCGTGTCGCCGAAGCGCGCCCGGACATAGAGAAGCTCGGAGTTTTCCGTCGCAAGTCCCTCTTCATCCGCAACGGAGAAGAAGGCCTCCAGCGTATCGGAGGGCTTGAGCTGCGCCTGAAAATCGACGCTTGCAGCCAATAGCCGAACCACGAGCGCGGTCAGGTCCGGTCCCATCCCATAGGAGAGTGCTGCGCGGTAGATGCCGTCATAGACCTTGGGCAGATCGCGTCCGGAGGTCAGGATGGGGCGGGCCGTATCGAAGGCGCCGGCCACGGCATCGAGATGGGGCGGCTCGGCGGCACGGATCAGCCGGCCATTGTCTGTGACAGCCATGGAGGCGACATGGCGTGCGCCACTATAGAGCGAGAAACGGACGAGCCGAACCTCTTCGCCGCGTTGGATCAGCCCGATGCGCAGCACGTCGCCCTGAGACAGACCGCTCTCGCGAACATAGGGAGCCAAGGCCCTCTCCACGCTTTCGGCACGTGATTCCGGATAACCGGAAGCGAGCATCAGCGCCGATACGCTCTGTTGCTGGCGAACCGGCAAAACATCCTCGGCATATTCAGGCGTGTCGGGTGTGATGGCTTCCGGTTCCGAAACGCTCATGTTCTGCTCGACGACGCGCGCCGAGAGGGCGGCATCGAGCCCGAGTTCACTGTCGTCGGCATCGAAGCGGCGCGGGTCGATATAGTAGAGGGCCGCGACCTGGTTGTCGCCGGAGGTCAGAACCGATCCGTTGGAGCGTACATTCTCTTCGACCTCATCGAAGCTCATGTCGCCGACCAACGGTTTGTCGGGACTTGTCGGGAAGGGCCGCAGGGAGAGTGTAACCTCGGACTCGACGTCGGAACCGTAGAGCGTGCCCGCCCGCGGCGCGAGTTGCTGCTCCTGCTCGGGAACGGCAAATATGGTCATCGGGTCAAAGGCGGGATAGCGCTCCTGCACGGCATAGTCCGCGGCAAGCGCCATCTTCACATGGGCGAAGGGCAGCTTCTTGACGATTTCCCGGGTGCCGTCCTTGAAGACGGTGGGCACGTCGAGAATGGCCTTGTCGACGGGACGTGCCGCAATCTTCGGCGCGATAAGGCGCGATCCGCGGACTGCTTCTTCGTTGGTGTCTGCTTCCGACTGATCGGGCAGGGCCGCAAAGGCTTCCGCGGGAATGGCGAGCTGCTGGCGGCCATCGAGGGCGGCAAACAGCGCAACGCCCATGAGAATGCAGGAGGTGATGCCGGTAAGAAAGGTCCCGGACAGCCAACGCAGGGAGATCTCGCGGCGGTCAGGGGCGCGAAAGCCATCCGCCAGGATCGGCGCTTCGCTACCAAGCGAGCGGATCATGTTCCGGTCCGGCGTCATAGAATGCTGTCCACCCCCTGGCTCAAATCCAATAGTCTGTCCCTGTCGGGACCCCCGCCCTCATGTCTCATGTCAGCGACTGTTCGTCAAACCTGACGCGATTACAGCAGGAGACCCCAAGCATCCTCCTGATCGGTGCCCGGCCGAGATGGTCCGGACGGCATGGAGGGGATGTCACCTACATCACCGGATTATGGAGATTGCAGGGCATCTATGGCCTTTGCCAATAAGGGGCTGAAGAGGCAGGGGAAAAGCACGCCGATCTCAACACGTTCGCAGCTGCATTTTCTGGGCATTTTCACGAACCACTCAAAACACCCAACAATTTCAGCCGGTTGCG
>NZ_STGV01000005.1 GCF_004912165.1 Peteryoungia ipomoeae
GGGGGTGAGTATGGGGCCTGTGCGGGAGACGGGGATGATTGAAGGCGCGGGGTGTTGATTTTGTTGGAGATTTTTCGGAATTCATCCCCCTTTTTTCGGGAATTGGGGCGCCGAGGCGGAACCTCTTCTCCCCGGCGGGGAGAAGGTGGCGCGAATGCGCCGGATGAGGGGGGCGGCGCAGCCGCACGTCACCAGGCACAAGATCAATATGAACCCTCAACCATCGTGCTATCCGGTTTTGCGCTTCGCGCCCCCTCATCTGCCCTTCGGGCATCTTCTCCCCGCTGGGGAGAAGCGGGAGCGCGCCGCTTACGCATTGAATATGGTTCTTTTCCCTCGCCCGGTTATTCCTGCAGAACAAATAATAATTTGAGAATCAAAATTGCTATTCAAATTCAGCCAAATCTTAAACGTCCTAAAGTTGCGCCTCCCAACTTAGAAGACCATGATGGTGTTAAAACGATTCGAATCTCACACAGTGATTGAGATCAGGAAAGACGGCGAACTGAAATGAATATGAATATACTGTCTGGGAAATGGATTGGAGATCTTCGAGGCACCATTTATGCCAACGCTTTTGCCGAAGTCCGATCGGAGAATGGAAAAGCTACGATCGAGCTTCGAGTGAATGCTCCTGGAAAGCCTTTGATACTCTGCGGCCCCATACAAATGGATGTCGACGGGAAGGTGTCGGGCACTCTGAGGCCTACTCAAACACCTGAGCACTTAAACCGCGATATGGTGGCGACAATAACTTTCAGCAGTATCTCTGAGGACCGACTGGAAGCCGAGTGGGGGCTAGACGATGGCAATGCTGGATTGCTAGCGCTTGTCAGATTCAATACGCAAGACGCGTCGCGCTCCAACCTCGCTCCTGCATCGCCCATACAGCAAATTCACAAGACACGACAGCTTCCCAAAATTACGCTTTATAGAGATCAAATCAAAGAGTTAGTTGAAATTCTCAAGTCGTCCATAGAGACTCCGTTTGAGGTGGTGATTGCGGTAAACAGCGACCGCAAAGGACTAAAGCGGCTCGCGTCAAATTTCTGGGACATCCCAAATCTGCCAGCAGAAGCACAATCGCTAAGCCTTTCCATTAGCGAACCCGGAGAGGGTGTGAATAGGCAGATCACAATAAACGTGAGTGAAGAAGACAGTTCATTTAATGTTGTCGGCCGCGATGAAATCTGGGTTTCAGGCACGACAATCGAAATCGAAGAAGCGTTACGGAGTAAATCTAGCAGAGTTAGGTGGCTTTACGAGAAACATGGCCTTAACATAAACAGCGTTGCGTTCTTGACAACGCTAGCATTACTTCCAGATTTATCAATTGGTCAAAGATTTATCTTAATAGGAATAACAATTATTTTGGCACTTGGACTGAAAAAGCTTCACGACTCCACTACCGCCGTTCGGATATTTCTTAAAAAAGACTACAAAGAAGCTAGCTACATAGATGTGCCCAGACTAGCGACCACACTCGCGGGTGCGGCAATCCTTGCACTAATTGGCGGCACATACAGACTGCTAACAGATGGCAGCGCTCAGCGTGTCGTTGAGTGGCTAGTATCAAATTAAAACCCGCCGGTCTCCCAACCGACGGGTCCATAACCCCCTGAGCAAACCGCCCTGCCCTCAGCTGCGCGGCTTCAAATTCTCCGGGTCATACAGCGGCTTATACCCCACCGCCGCCACCTCGACCGGGAAGCTCTCGGCAAAGTATTCCACGTTCAGCTTCCGCCCCACCTCGCAATACTCCGCCGGCAGATAGGCGAGTGCGATATTCTTGCCAATGGTTGGGCCGAAGGCGACGGAGGTGGTGTAGGAGCGACGGCCGAGGCTGTCGACCAGGACTTCGCCGGTGGTGGGGTCGACGACCGGCATGGAGCCGACCGGGTAGCGGGCCACGCCTGACTTGTCGACATTGTCGGTCATGACAAGCGTGCAGAGCATGGCCGGCTGCTGGGCGCGGGCCTTGTATTCCAGATGCTTTTCCTTGCCGCGGAAATCGGCTTCCTTGACCTTCGGACGCGCCAGATCGGCTTCGATCAGGTTGTACTGGGTCAGAAGGTCGCCGTTCTGCAGACGCAGGCTCTTTTCCATGCGGCGCGAATTGGCATAGGTCTCGACGCCGAAGGCCATGACGCCGGTGGAGCGCAGTGCATCCCAGACGGCGAGGCCATCTTCATACTTCATATGCAGCTCCCAGCCCTGCTCGCCAACATAGGAAATGCGGAAGGCAGCGACGGACTTGCCGGCAATCTCGATCGGCTTGATCGACGCGAACGGGAAGTTCTCGATGTCGAGGCCGGCGGGGTCGGCGACAACCTTCTTCAGGTTTTCTCGGGCGTTCGGGCCCCAGATGCCGATGGTGATGAACTTCTCCGACACATCGGTGATGGTGACGTCAAGGCCGCGATCCTCGGCCACGCGCTTCATGTAGTGGAAGTCGCGCGGGCCGGCATCGGCGCCGTTGACGAGGCGGCAGCGGTCACCTAAGCGGAAGACGGTGAAGTCGGCCCGCACCATGCCCTCGTCGTCGAGGAAGTGGGTGTAGATGCCCTTGCCGATATTGGCGTCGCCACCGATCTTGGCGGCGCAGAGCCATTCGAGAAGCTCGACATGATCGGGGCCTTCGATGTCAACCATGTGGAAATGGCTGAGGTTGACGATGCCGCAATCGTCGCTCATCGCCAGATGTTCGGCATTCGAAACGCGCCAGAAGTGTCTGTTATCCCACTCGTTTTCGCGAACCGGAACGCGATCGCCATACTTTTCCAAGAGGTGCTCGTTGGCGGCGTAGCCATGCGCACGCTCCCAGCCGCCAAGCTCCATGAAGTAGCCGCCGAGCTCGACCTCGCGTTCATACATCGGCGAGCGCTTGGCGCCGCGACCGGAAGCATAGGGTTCGCGGGTGTGAACGGCCGGGAAGTAGATCTTCTGGGCGGCCTCGTAGCAGCGACCGGCGATGAAGTCTTCGGTCAGCTGGTGCGGATAGAAGCGGGCATAGTCGATCGAGTTATGGTCGATCTCGGTGCGGCCATCGGTCATCCAGTCGGCAATCAGCTTGCCATAGCCGGGGCCGTCCTTGACCCAGATGGCGACGCAGTACCAGAGGCCGCGCACCTTCTGGCTTTCGCCACAGGACGGACCGCCGGCAGCGGAGACCTGGAGAAGACCATTGAAGGAATGGCCTTCGTTATAGCCGAGCTCGCCGAGGATCGGCGTCAGTTCCATCGCACGCTCGAGCGGCTCGAGGATCTGCTCCATGTCGAGATCGCGCTGCGAGGGCGAGAGGCGCGCCTCGTGCTTTTCAAGGAGTTCGCGCGGATGGCACATGCGCGGATTGTGCTGCTCGTAGTAACCCCATTCGATCTGGCCGCCCTCGGTGGTCTTCGGGTCACCGGTATCGCGCATATAGGCCGAATTGCCCTGGTCGCGCAGCAGCGGATAACCGATTTCCTTGCCGGTGCCTTCGAATTCGTTATACGGACCGAAGAAGGTGAGCGGATGGTCGACCGGCATGACGGGCAGGTCTTCGCCAACCATTTCGGCAATCAGGCGGCCCCAGAGGCCGGCGCAGACGATGACGTGATCGGCCATAACAGTGCCGCGATGGGTGACGACACCCTTGATGCGACCGCCCTCGACGATCAGCGATTGCGCCGGCGTATTGCCGAACATCTGAAGCTTGCCGGATTTTTCCGCCGCATCGACGAGCTTGCCGGCAACCGTCTGGGAGCGCGGGACGACGAGACCGGCATCGGGATCGAACATGCCGCCCATGACCTGATCTTCCTCGATCAGCGGGAACATCGCTTTGATCTCGGAGGGGGAGACATAATGGGCGCGGGTACCGAAGGCGCGAGCCGACGAAAGCTTGCGCTTGATTTCTTCCATCCAGGTGTCGTCGCCGGTACGGGCAACTTCCAGACCGCCGATGCGGGCGTAGTGGCCCATCTTTTCGTAGAAATCGATGGAGTACTGCGTGGTCCAGACCGACAGATAGTCGTGGCTCGTGGTGTAGCAGAAATCCGACGCATGGGCGGTGGAGCCGATATCGGTCGGGATGCCCGACTTGTCGATACCGACGATGTCATCCCAGCCGCGCTCGATCAGGTGATGGGCGATGGAGGCGCCGACAATGCCTCCAAGCCCGATGATGACGACCTTTGCCTTGGACGGAAACTCTGCCATAGCCGAAAACCCTGATGTCTGGGAGTGAATGATGTGACGCCGATCTTAAGAGGCGTAACGAGACAATTGCAGCCTGTCTGCGACATTCTGCAAGGGACGCACGACCAGTTATCCACGCTGCAATCTGTCAGATCGCGGCGGCAGGAGCATTTGTGATGTCGCCGGCGGAATAGAAAACAGGCGCCGGGGCAAACCAACGCCTGATTTTACACCATCGGGTGAAAGCGAAAGGGCGCCGATACGCCGCTTAAAGGCTGATGACGCCGTTCTCCTCGCCGTCCCAGTATTCGGCCTTGTCGGCATGCACCTTGATGAGCACGATGCCGGGGGTATCGATGCCATCCTTGAACCAGCGATCAAGATCCTTGGTCCAGTGCGCCTCGAAGACGGCTTTGTCGGCAATCAGGCTCGCGCGACCGGAGACGGCGACGAAGATGCCGGGCTTGCCGAGCAGGCTGGGCGGCGCGGTGAAGGTGAGCGAGACGGTCGGATCGGCTGTCAGCTCGCGGACCTTGCGGGTCTCCATATAGGAGAAGAAGTAGCTGTCGCCATCATAGTCGACATCACCGTTGTTGCTCATCGGTCGGCTGGAAATGGTGCCGTCGCCCGAATGGGTGATCATCATGCAGAAATCGATCTTCTGCATCTTCTTGGAAAGCTCTGGCAGGGTCAGCGTCATCGTCGATCTCCTCGGGTTCTGTGCGCCGGGATAAGACGGGCGGCAGAAGAAGGTTCCGAGGCCCTCCCCGCGGGCCATCAAGAGCCCTTGCCGAGCGCCGGATTGCCTGAGCGCTCAGCCGCGGACACACCAATCTCTGCCACACTTGGATCATTCTTCGCATTTAAGCGTTTGTTCCCGGAACTGTCCGAAGAAGCCGAAAGTGGCCACCTTCCGACGGGCAGTCTGATGCAAGGAGATTATCACCATGAAGAAACTGATCGCGGCGAGCATCGCCACTCTTTCTGTTGCCGCCCATGCCGGCATCGCCACCGCCGCCGACATGACCTATGCCGACCCGGCTCCCGTCTATGAGGAAACCGGCGCCTCGGGCGGCGTTCGCATCGGCTACCTCGATTGTGCTGTTGGCCCCGGCTTCGGTTATGTTCTCGGTTCGGCCAAGACCGCAGACTGCGCCTTTACCTCCGTGATGGGCGGCGAGCCGCTCGACATGTATTCCGGCGCCATCAAGAAATTCGGCGTCGACCTCGGCTACACCGCCAAGGGCCGCATTGTCTGGGCCGTGTTTGCCCCGACGGCCGGCTACCACAAGGGCTCGCTCGGCGGCCTTTATGGCGGTGCAAGTGCGGAAGCAACCGTCGGCGCGGGCGTCGGTGCAAACGTGCTGTTCGGCGGCACGGAAGGTTCGATCCACCTGCAGCCGGTCAGCGTTTCCGGCCAGCTGGGCCTGAACGTGGCTGCCACCGGCACGTCCATGACGCTGACGCCGGCAAGCTAAGATCCGGATCAGACAGATCGACGGAAAAAGGGCGCTCTGTTCGGGAGCGCCCTTTTTTCGGTCTTGCCTGGATGATGTGGCCTCGCCGCACGGCAAACAGGCTGCGCCTGATGAGCGTCGGAGAGAAGGCGCCCGCCTCCTCAGCCCGCACGACATGGGGTCAAGGCCGAAACTGCGGATCCTGATCTGGAAATCGTTGCGCCGGAGACATCACGTGCCGCAAAAGGTGCGCGTGACGCGCTCCTCAGGCCTCGGAGGCAATCGCAGATCAGCCGAGGCCAAGCTTTCCGTAAAGGGGGCGGCGACGGCATCCACCAGCCGGTGGAAGATAGAGAAGTCACCGTAAACGGCCGCGGCAATCGCCTCTTCAATGCGGTGATTGCGAGGGATCAGCGCCGGATTGACCGCTTCCATAGCCGCTTGCAGCGCCGCCGGCGAGCGACCATCATCAAGCCGTGCACGCCAGCGCATGAGCCAATCGCCAAGATCGACCGATGGATTGAACTGCTCGACAAGAACCTCGTCGGCAGCACCGCCCGCCAGTTTCGAGAGTGCCCGAAAGGTCAGGGTAAAATCAGCCTCGCCCCGATGCATCACGTCGAGGAAATCGCTGACGAGCAGACGATCATCCGCCCCCTCGCCGACAAGACCGAGCTTTGCCCGGAAGCGCTGCAGCCAGGCTGCCTGGAAGAGATCACCGAAGGCTTGCAAGACGCCGTTTGCAGCCGCAACCGCCTTCTCCTCATCCGGATCAAGAAGCGGAAGCAGGCACTCGGCAAGACGGGCAATGTTCCACTGGGCAATGCCCGGTTGATTGGCATAGGCATAACGGCCGCGCTGATCGATGGACGAGAATACCTTGCGGGGATCGTATTCATCAAGGAAGGCGCAAGGGCCGAAATCGATCGTTTCCCCCGACACGGCCATGTTGTCGGTGTTCATCACGCCGTGGATGAAGCCGATGGACAACCATTGCGCAACAAGTCGCGCTTGCGCCGCAGCGACCTCGTGAAGCAATGCAAGATAGGGATTTTCCTCCGCCAAAACAGAGGGATAGTGACGTTTGATGACATGATCGGCCAACTGCCGAACGGCGGCGTCATCGCCCTGGGCGGCAAAATACTGGAAGGTGCCAACGCGGATATGGCTCAACGCAACGCGGGTGAGCACTGCGCCCGGCAGGGGCACCTCGCGCCGTACGATCTCGCCCGTCGCGACAGCCGCCAAGGCTCGCGTGCTCGGCACGCCGAGGGCGGCAAAGGCTTCCGACAGGATGTATTCCCGCAAGACGGGGCCGAGCGCGGCCAGTCCATCGCCATTGCGGGAAAAAGCGGTTGGCCCGGAACCCTTCAGCTGAATATCCCGGCGCTGACCGCTGCGATCCACGACCTCTCCGAGCAGAAGGGCGCGCCCATCGCCGAGTTGCGGATTGAAATGGCCAAACTGGTGGCCGGCATAAGCCTGGGCGATCGGCTCTGCGCCGACAGGAAGAACCTGCCCTGCGAGAACGGCGGCCAGTCGCTCTTCATCGACGCCTTCGACATGAAGACCCAAAGCCTGCGCCAGATCCGCGTTGAACCGAATGAGCTTCGGCGCGCGGGCGGGCGCCGGTTTTGCCGGACGATAAAAGATCTCGGGCAAACGGGCATAGCTGTTGTCGAAGGCAAACAAGAAGAACTCCTCGCCCGAAGGTCTCGGGCCGCCTGGCTTTCTTCCGCATATAGGCTCCACGCCCCTGACTGCAAGACAACCGCGCATCACCATGCAAGAAGGACGGACTGAAACCCGCGCTTCAGAGGCGATCACAGACGATGAAAACGCATCGTCGGCTGAGGCTTGTCACCGATGGCCGCGCAAGCCTGAGCTCAAGCGCATCAGCCAGCGGTCGCGACCTCGGTGCCGGTCTGGCCTGCGCGATCATCCTGGGATGCCGCCGGCAAAAGCGCATCGCAGGCGCCCTTGTGACCGGTCAGCTCCTTGACCAGATCATAGGTGGCATCCGCCAGGGTCCAGCGCACGGCGGCCTGCAGCCCTTCCTGCGATTTGCTGCCGATCTTGATGTCGAACAACTCATCGGAGAAGAAGCGGAAGACGGAAGCGAAGACTTCGCGGCCAACCGCCTGTTTGGAATAGGATTTCGCCCTGATGATGCGGGTGGACTTGGTGTCGGTGACACGGATGTCCATCGCGGCGGTCACGGCGAAGCGCCGCGCGCCCCCACCTGCCCCACCGACAGTCGCCTCAAGCCCGCCGGAATAGGTGTTGAAATCGAGCTGCGTGATCACCCCGTCAATGACATAATCGGAGCCGCGCAGCGCGCCCTTGACCAGCGGCCGGAACGGCAGGCTTTCATCGCCGACCACGACATTGCCACCATCGCCGAGGATCTGCTCGCGCGCTCTGGCGATTTCCCACTCCGAAACGGCCGTATTGGAGCGGTTGACCTGCTTGACGCCCGCCTTTTGCAGAAGCGATACCATCATGCCGGCGCTATCACGCGGCAGATAATTGCCAGTCTCATCCGCCGAATAGCGCCCCGTCTGATCGGTGATCACGTGGACGGCAAAGATGCGCGGATAGCGCTGCACCTCCGGCGTCTTCGCCAGGCATTCGAGAGCGGCATCAACCGGCGTACGGGTGGCAATCGGCACCGGCCCGAGAAACGGTTCCTTCGGCGCTTTCTCAGCGGTCTGCGACTGGCAGGCCGCGAGAAGAAGGACAGGTGCGACGACGAGACTGCGGAATTTCCCCCAAATCATGCAGACCGCCTCAGTTGTTCAGAATGGAATTGTTGCTGTCAGTCTGGGTGATGGTCTGGTTCCCATCATTATCCTGCGTCACCGTGACAGTATTGCCGGACCCATTGATGTTGATGGTCGTGGCATTGCCGGTCTGCTGGGTGCCCAGTCCCGAGCCTGAGCCGACACCGGTATTGGCGCGGAACTCCCCCTTCAACTCAAGGCGGGTGCGCTCCAGGTTGAGCAGCACCTGACGTTCATTGGCGGAGCGGAACTGATAGGGGCGATCATCGCCCAGACCGTTTCCCGACGCGATCGACGGCGCCGCCACAACCAGTGCGACAAGCCATGCGATGTCCCGATGAGCAATCATAAAACCCCCAAAATTTTAAGGCTTTCAGCAACGCCTGTAAAAGTCATCCCTCGACGGGATAGCACTAAAGATACTGGCACACAGCGAAAATCTACCAATAGAACGGTGTAAACACAAAGAGACCGGCCACTCGTTGCCAAAAGACAACACGTATTTTCTATAACAAACCTACGAATCAGACCTATGGACAATAGAATACAAATGACGCAACAATCCCGAAACGACAAGTGGATGTATAGGCGGCTCATATGCGCATATTTATATCTTTGACGATTGTAATGAGCTTTGGCGCCGCATCGGCCGCGGCCCAAACCAGTCCGGTGGAAAACTTCGTCCGCGCCATGGTGGAGCTGAAACGCACCAGTGCCACCTGCGACCGTTATGTACAAGGCTCTCCACTGAGCCTGATGACCGGGATCGACGCCTATTTCACGGCCTTGAAACAGCCGGTTCCGGCGCCTGTCGATGAAAAAACGCGCGACAGTATTGGCAAGCTGATCAAGCAGCATGCCGCTTACATATGCTCGACGAAACTTGTGAAAGCGCAAAACAATTACATGCGCGCGGCAGCGGCTTACATGGACAAGAAACCGGCGCAATGGCCGGATGCGCCCTGGATCGAATTTCCGCAATGGTGCCAGGATCCGGCTTGCGCTGAGTATTGAACCGATATTCTACATCTCAGGATGGCTGCGGCTTTCGGATGATCTTGCCTATCGCTCGATGACGACGGCATTGCCGGTCTGGGCGGTCGCAGCGCCATTGGCGCCCTGGACGGACTGGCCGTAATCGGCCTTTTGCAGGACATCGACCACCTGCGAGCTGCCATCCGGCAGCTTCGTCTTCAACACGATCATGTTGACGAAGTTGTTGGAACTCTGCGTGATATTGGGGGACGTGATCGACTTCGTCAGTCCGTCGAGCGTGACCACATCGACGCGATTGTTGACCTTCTGCTCCCCATTCTCGGTGGTCTGCTTCAGATAATTGATGCTTTCCGCCTCGATATAGTTGGCAATATTGGTGCCGCTCTGACTGATCGATCCCCAGGTTGCCCCTTCCTGTAGCGTCACCACATTGTTGATGATCTGGCTGCCGGAGAAATCGCGCACGACTTCATCGACCTTGCTGGCGACAATGATATTACCGAGATTGGTGCCTTCCTGGACAATTGAACCATTGCCACCGGACCCTGTCACTGTCAGACGGTTGTCGACGAGCTGCTGCGCCGTCCTGGTGAAATTCTGCGAGCTCAGCGCGACCGACTGTTCGGAATAGACCATGTTCATGGTGTTCGAGCCAGACTGCCTGAGCGTGCCCGGGAGATCGGGAAGCGTCAGGCTGTTGATCGCATTCTGCACCGAGCCATCGGCGAAGTACTGCTCGACATTGCCGATATCACCGCCGATGACGGCATTGCCGACATTCGAAGCATCCTGCTCGATCGTTTCCAGCGCCGACACGGCATTGAGCACGATCTCGTTGATGGAGAACTGCTTCCCTTCAAAATTCTGGCGAACGCTGTTGAGCGGCCGGTCACTGACATCGACCACGTTGCCGGCATTGCTTCCAGTCTGGCGGGCGGACTTGGCAACCGAAACATTGGACCAGCCGATCGACTGGTTCGCATCCTGACGGCCCTTGAAATCCTGAAGGATCTGGACGGGCGAGAGCGCCTCCTGCGACGGGATCAGGTCCAAGGGCTCCGCGACCGGGAGACCGGGTACCGAAACCACGACCGCACAGGTCACGGCGAAGGAAACTCGCAAACTCCGGGACATGGAAACACGCATTCCGGTTCGTTATGAACCGGCTCCCTGACGTCTTATTCTCACGAAAAAGGGCCAGGCTGAATGATCAGCCTGGCCGATGACCGGATCAGTTGAGATCGCCGATCGAGTTGGCAACATTGGTTGCGCTCTGCACGACAGCCTGCACGGTGCCGTTTGCATCGATCAGGTTCGATGCATTCTGCGAGACGAAAGCAACCTGGCTGATACCAAGACCGGTATCGATAGAATCGATGGATACGAGGTTGGCCGCGTTGACGGCAGTCTGCTCGAAATCCCAGATCTGCGAATTGCTTCCGACGGAATCGGCGACGTTGCGTGCCTTCTGGTCAACAGCGGAAAACTGCGCCAGCGTCAGGTTGACGCTCGGAACGGAGACGCTGTTGATGACGTTGGTGGCATCCTGAGTGGATGGAACCACCTTGCCGGCGACAACCTTGTTGCCGTCGATCCATTTCTTGAACTCGATCGTATTCAGGGCATCCTGATCACCGACGGCGAACTGCTTGATTTCATCCAGATCCGGAGCGTCCATTTCGAGCGAAATCAGGTTGGCAGCATTGACCGCTGTCTGGGCCACATCTTCGACCGTATAGGCAACCTTGATGTCGTTGGTCGCGTACTGATCAACGAAGGCCTTCTGCTTGATCGAATCCAGGACGCCAGCCGTGCCGATTGGCGGCGTAGAAGCGCCGAGCGACACAGAGTTCGCCACATTGGTCGCATTCTGCGTAACACCCTTGATCGTTACGTAGTCAGGCTCCCACTTCCACTTCCAGACGTTGAACTTCCAGCCGGATTCGATGCTGTTTTCCGCATCCTGCTCGACAGCGGACTTTTGCAGGATCGTGTCGAGATTGGCGGCATCAGCAAGCGAGACCAGGTTGACAGCGTTGACGGCATCCTGAGCTACGTCGGTAGCCTTGGTGACGTCCTTGATGTCGTTCAGAGCTTCCTGGACGCCAACGGCGAACTGCATGATGTCGGCGTCGTAGTCTGTGGCGAACGCCGATGTCGACGTCATCAGGGCAAGCGCTGAAGCTGCGATAATCGTTTTCATGTTAAACTCCCCTTGTTTACTGTAACACTCTGATCAACGCTAGCATTCAAATCCGATCTCGAAGATCGGTTTGACCAAGGCAGCAGAGCACACCTTCCGTTGACCCATGCCAACGAAACCCTTCGATGGGATAACCGAGCATCTGAAACTCAGTCTAACCCACTATAATTGCTAGTATTATACCGAACGATCCGACGGCACGCGCATTTGCCCGGCAAGCCGCCATTCCTGACCAGCGTTCAAGCTGCATCAAGTTAGTCTCGGTCTATAGTCTGTGTTTTTTTATTCAACCCTCAGGTAGCAAGTATAAACACAATAACTGCTACAGGTCCACGACGTTTAACAATTTGTTAAGGACGAAAACTTGGGTCACACATTCAAAGAATCTGCTTGACGAATCAGAGGCTTGCACGAGAGACCCTGAATTTAAACAGGTATAAGTTGCAAAAACCCCCAAAAATGGCCTGGCGAAATTGGCCCCTTTCTGGCCCTCGATACGAGGGCGGGAATGGCCAGATATCAAAGTATTCCTGCATGTCTGAGCAAAAATTTCTCCTAATTGGCAAAAATTCGCGCAAATCGCCCCTCCGCCGTCGGCGGCTTTGGCCTACATGGAAGCCATCGAAATGCGGCCGAAAGGACATCATCATGCGCTTCATCAAAACCATTGCCGTTGCAGCGGCTCTCCAGACCCTCGCCTTTGCCCCGACGTTTGCAGGTGAAAACCTCGACGCCATCAAGGCAGCCGGCGTTTTCAAGATCGGCACCGAAGGCACGTATGCGCCCTTCACCTTCCACGACGCTTCAAACAAGCTTGTCGGTTTCGATGTCGAGATCGGCGAAGCAGTCGCGGCCAAGCTTGGCGTCAAGGCCGAATTCGTGGAAGGCAAATGGGACGGCCTGATCGCCGGCCTCGACGCCAACCGCTATGACGCCGTCATCAACCAGGTGGGCATCACGGAAGCGCGTAAAGAGAAGTACGACTTCTCCGATCCCTACATCGTCTCCAAGGCCGTGCTCGTGGTGAAGGAAGGCAATGAGGACATCAAGAGCTTCGAGGACCTGAGGGGCAAGAAGTCGGCCCAGTCCCTGTCGAGCAATTTCGGCAAGATCGCCGAAGCGGCCGGCGCCGAACTTGTCGGCACCGATGGCTTCGACCAGTCGATCCAGCTGGTTCTGACCGGTCGCGCTGATGCGACGATCAATGACAGCCTGTCCTTCCTCGACTTCAAGAAGCAGAAGCCGGATGCGCCGGTGAAGATCGCCGCTGAAAAAGCCGAAGCCGATGCCTCCGGCATCATCGTGCGCAAGGGCGATGCAGAACTGGTGACCGCCATCAACCAGGCCCTGACCGACATCAAGGCCGACGGCACCTACAAGGCCATTGCCGACAAGTATTTCGGCCAGGACGTTTCGAAGTAAGGCAAGCTTGCCTCAGCAGGCGACGCAAACGGTAAACGCCGGATTGGCGCGCGCCGGGTGTCGCCTTCTTCGCCATATGTCTATAATCGAGATCGCAGCAGAGGTGCCTCCCGCCTCTGCTGCATTCCGTTTTCGTCCGCACCGCCAAGGACATCTCCATGCCGCACTGGCTTCAACTGATGCTCGATTCCCTGCCGACACTTTTGTGGGCCGGGGTGAAGTTCACCATTCCACTCACTCTGCTGTCCTTCGCGTTCGGCCTGACGCTCGGCCTGATCACCGCCATCACGCGCCTGTTTGCGGCCAAGCCGCTGGTCATGATCGCCCGCTTCTATGTCTGGGTCATCAGGGGCACGCCGCTTCTGGTGCAGCTCTTCGTCATCTTTTACGGCCTGCCAAGCATCGGCATTCTGCTCGACGCCTTCCCGGCGGCCCTCATCGGCTTCACGCTCAATATTGGCGCCTACTCATCCGAGATCATCCGCGCGGCAATCTCCTCTGTGCCCAAGGGCCAGTGGGAGGCGGCCCATTCGACCGGCATGACCTGGAGCCAGGCGATGCGCCGCACGATCCTGCCGCAGGCCGCCCGCGTTGCCGTACCGCCACTGTCCAACACCTTCATCTCGCTGGTCAAGGACACCTCGCTGGCGGCCGCGATCACCGTGCCGGAGCTCTTCCAATCGGCCCAGCGCATCGTCGCGACCACCTATGAGCCGCTGATCCTCTATATCGAGGCAGCCCTGATCTACCTCGCGCTGAGCTCGGTCCTGTCCAACCTGCAGGCGCGCCTGGAGGCCCGCTTCGGACGTTATGGCGGCATGCTGGAGGCCAACCGATGATCACCCTGTCCCACATCATCAAGCGTTTCGGCACGGCGACGATCCTCAACGACATCTCGCTCTCGTTTCCCGAAGGCAGCGTCACTGCGCTCGTCGGCCCGTCTGGCGGCGGCAAGAGCACGCTGCTGCGCTCGATCAACCTTCTGGAACAGCCAACCTCCGGCAGCGTCCAGATCGGCGAGCACACGGTGGATTTTGCGCCCGGCCGCAAGGTGCCGTTCAGCCAGATCCAGAAGATCCGCTGCGAAACCGGCATGGTCTTCCAGAACTTCCAGCTGTTTCCGCATCGCACGGCACTCGAGAATGTCATGGAAGGCCTCGTGACGGTACAGAAATGGTCGCGTGAAAAGGCCCGGGCCCGGGCGGTCGATCTTCTGGAAAAGGTCGGCATGGGTCACAAGATCGAGTCTTGGCCGGCCGAACTTTCCGGCGGCCAGCAGCAGCGCGTGGCAATCGCCCGGGCGCTCGCCCCCTCGCCCAAGGTTCTGCTCTGCGACGAGCCAACCTCGGCGCTCGATCCGGAACTGGCGGGCGAAGTGGTCGACGTGCTTGGCCAACTCGCGGCTGAAGGCACGACCATGGTGATGGCAACGCATGATTTGCGGCTTGCCTCGAAGATCGCCAATCAGGTGGTGTTTCTCGAAGCCGGACAGGTGGTCGAGACCGGCAGCGCCGAGCAGATATTCCGCGATCCGCAGCGCGAGCGCACCAAGCGCTTCGTCTCCTCGATCAGCGCTGCCCAGACGCTCTGAGCAGACGTGATGGGCTGATGCGAAAAGGGCCGCCGGGAGACCGGGCGGCCCTTTTGTTTGCACAGGAGATCGGCCGGTTCAATCCGGCGGATCGGTGACAAAAGGCATGATGTCGACCCCATCGCCGGGAAAGACGGTGATATGCGGATGGTCGCGGAAGAGTTCGGCGGCCGCCTGCGCACTCTCAGCCTCGACGATCAGATAGCCGCAGATCGGATTGGATGTCGCGGCAATGCCGTTGCGGGTGACGCGCGTCGTCTTGCCCACCATGCCGCCGCGATTGACGATGTGGGCTGCATTGCGCTCCTCCCATGCGACCCATTTTGGAATACCCTCGGCATCGATCGCATCCTGCTCGGCCTTGGAGAGATTGCGAAAACGCGCGAAATCCTCCGCTTTCATCGTATAGACGGCGAGAAATGTCGGCATGTCGCGGCTCTCCTTTTTTGTCAGACAGCGCTTATTTAGGAATGAGAGAGGCCGAAGTCACCCCGTGCAGGCGCTCAGCCACGGCCGCGATAGGTGGCGACACCCTGATCCGGCAGCCAGACACCTTCCGGCGGCGCACCGGTCTGCCAGAAGACATCGATCGGAATGCCGCCGCGCGGATACCAGTAGGCGCCGATCCGGAGCCATTTCGGATCGAGCAGTTCGACGATGCGCTTGGCGATATAAACGGAGCAATCCTCGTGGAAGGCGCCGTGATTGCGGAAGGCAAACAGGAAGAGCTTCAGCGACTTCGATTCCACCAGCCAGTCGCCGGGAATGTAGTCGATGACGATATGGGCGAAATCCGGCTGGCCGGTCATCGGGCAGAGCGAAGTGAATTCGGGCGCGGTGAAGCGCACGACATAATCGGTGCCGGCATTGCCGTTCGGTACACGCTCGAGCACGGCGGTCTCGGGGCTGGTCGGGGCTTCGACGGCCTGGCCGAGCTGGGTCAGGCCGGATGTATCGGTTTTGCTCATGATGGATCCTTTAATTCTAGAGTATTTCCGGTGAACACAGGTTCACCGGAAATACTCTATCTTTTTGATTTTGCCGCATTGTCCGACGCCGAAGCGATCCCGCTTCGGCTGGAAATGCTCTAACGCCCGAGTTCGACGCCGGCGCCATGCGCCATTTCGTCTTCGGGCTCGACATGAATGGTGACGCGGGTACCCGGCACGGCCTTGTGGACCGCCATTTCCAGCCGGTCGCAGATGACATGCGCGTCGCGCACCGTCATTGCCTCGGGCACGACAAGATCGAAGGCGACGAAGGTGGCAGCCCCGGCGCGGCGCGAGCGCAGGTAGTGCACACCAAGCGAACCTTGTGAATTTTCCTTGATTGCGGCACGGATCGCCTCGGCCTCCTCCGGCGACACCGCGACATCCATCAGCCCTGCCACCGACTGCGCGATCACCTTCCAGCCCTGCCAGATGATGTTGAGCGCCACGAGAATGGCAAGCACCGGATCGAGGATGGCATACCCCGTGGCGAGCACGAGAACGAGACCGATTAGAACGCCGATCGAGGTGACGACATCGGACATGATGTGCTGACCATCGGCGGAAAGTGCCGGCGAACGGTGACTACGGCCGACACGGATCAGCAAGGTTGCCCAGACGGCATTGATGACGCCCGCAATCGCGTTGATCGCCAAGCCCAGATACGGCGCATCCGGCAGCGTCGGCGCCTGCAGCGCCGGGATCGCCTCGCGAATAATGAGGAGCGCGGCCACCACAATCAGCACACCTTCGAGAACGGCCGAGAGATATTCCGCTTTGTGGTGACCGTAAGGATGATCGTCATCGGCCGGTTTCTGCGCATAGCGGATGACGAAATAGGCGATGAAGGCGGCAATCACATTGACGGTGGATTCAAGCCCGTCGGACAAAAGCGCCACGGACCCCGTGACCCACCAGGCAAGAAGCTTCAGGCCCATTACCCCGAAGGCCAGAGGAATGCCCCAGAAGGCCAGCCTTTGCACCAGATTGTCTTGGTTCGCCACCATGGCCTTGATCCCTGCAGATGCGAGTGAATTGCAGACGCAATCCCGAAAACGACAAAACCGCCCGGCAAAGCGGGCGGTTCGGTTGGATGGCAGCGTAATGCCGCAGGGTTGAGGAAAGGTCAAGGCGGGAGGTGGGATGGAAAGTGGACAGTTGCCAGCTATAACGCACTGCGTTATAAATGAACATGATCCAAAGTTTCGCAGAAGGTGAAACCGAGCGCATCTTGTCCGGCCAGCGAAGCCGAAAGCTTCCGCCGGACATACAAGGCGTCGCGTTGAGAAAACTGCGCTTGATGAACAGTGCGCGAAACCTCAACGACCTGCGGGTGCCGCCGGGGAACCGACTGGAAGCGTTGAAGGGCAACCGGCTTGGACAACACAGCATCCGAATCAATGACCAATGGCGCATTTGCTTCACCTGGAATGAAGGAGGACCAACCGATGTCGAGATCGTCGACCACCATGACTGACCTGCTCCCCAACCCGCATCCGGGAGACATCCTGCTGGAGGATTTCCTGAAGCCCATGGGATTGAGCCAGAATGCTTTGGCACGCGCGGTAAACGTCCCGCCCCGCAGGATCAATGAGATCGTGCTGGGCAAGCGATCTCTGACGGCGGACACCGATCTGCGTCTATCACGCTACTTCGGCGTTTCCGAAGGTTTTTTCCTCGGGCTGCAGGCGGATTACGACCTCATGCAGAGGCGGCGCGAGATCGGAGCGGAGTTGCAGCGAATTGAGCCGAGGGCCGCTTGATGCCCCCTTGCTGCAATGCCTCCCGTTAGAGATACTTTCCGCGTTGAAGATTGGAGACCCCAATGCCGGGCATCACCATCGCACTTCCGGACGATCTGAAAGACTGGATCGACGAGAAAACCCAGAGCGGCGAATTCTCTGATTCCGGCGCCTATGTCTCGGATCTGATCCGCCGGGACCGGGAGCGGTCCGAAAAAATCGCAGCGATGCAATCTGCCGTGGATGCAGGCCTGGCAAGCGGCGTGGGCGATCGCACGGCAGAAGATCTGTTCGAGACGGCAAGGCGCCGGGTACAAACGGCCCGTGGCGCGTGAAGATGCGCTATCGGCTGTCTCGAAAAGCGGAAGCCGACATCATCGACATTGCCGAAACCGGCATCCGCAACTGGGGCCTTCGACAGGCGCGAACATATCACGACGGGCTTTTTGAACTCTTCGAGCTGATCGCATCCACACCGGAAATGGCAAGGGAGCGAGACGAGCTCATTCCTCCCATGCGCGTCCAGCGGTTCAGGGCGCATCTGATTGTCTATCGGATCGAAGACAACGAAGTCCTTATCGTCCGCATTCGCCACAGCCGGGAAGATTGGCAGTCAGCCTCTAGATGACAGTCATATAGCGTGGTTCAGGTGCCCCCAATGCAATCGGGGCGCCGAAGCGCCCCGCTCTGTTGGCTCACGCCGCCTTCACCTTCTTCCGCTTTGCCAGCTTCTCCACCACGTTCTCGATCATCCGCATGCCGGCGTCGCCGCCGAGCGTCATGATCGATTCCGGGTGGAACTGGACGGCGGCGACCGGTTCCTTCGTGTGCTCGATGCCCATGATCGTGCCGTCCTCGCTTTCGGCCGTGATGATGAAGTCACGGTGAAGCGTCGAGGGATCGGCAAAGATCGAATGGTAGCGGCCAACGGTGACTTCGTGGCCGAGGCCATCAAAGACGAGACCCGGCTCGAGCACGCGGATGCGCGACGGCTTGCCATGCATGGGAACGGCGAGCTGGCGCAACTCCCCGCCATAGGATTCGGCCAGCGCCTGAAGGCCAAGGCAGACGCCGAAGATCGGCAGCTCGCGGGCGCGCGCCTTCTTGATCGTCGCCTTGCAGTCGAAATCGGTCGGCGAGCCCGGACCGGGCGAGAGCACGACGAGATCGGGGTTGAGACGATCGAAGATCTCTTCCGGCACCGGCGTGCGCACCGTGTTCACGGTCGCCCCCGTCTGGCGGAAGTAATTGGCGAGCGTATGGACAAAACTATCCTCGTGGTCGACGAGCAGGATGTTGACGCCCTGCCCCACGCTTGCCACGCCGCGCTTGGATTTCGGATCGGACTTGGCGTCGCGGATGGCTGCAATCATGGCGGATGCCTTCAGTTCGGTTTCGGCCTCTTCCTCATGCGGATCGCTGTCGTTGAGCAGCGTCGCACCGGCACGCACTTCAGCAATACCATCCTTGATGCGCACTGTGCGCAACGTCAGCCCCGTATTCATGTCGCCATTGAAGCCGACCATGCCGATCGCGCCGCCATACCAGGCGCGCGGGCTCTTCTCATGCTTCTCGATGAAACGCATGGCCCAGAGCTTTGGCGCACCGGTCACCGTGACGGCCCAGGCGTGAGAGAGGAAGCCGTCAAAGGCGTCCATGCCGTCGCGCAGGCGGCCTTCGATGTGGTCCACGGTGTGGATGAGGCGCGAATACATCTCGATCTGGCGGCGGCCGATGACCTTGACCGAGCCCGGCTCGCAGACGCGGGACTTGTCGTTTCGGTCGACATCCGAGCACATGGTGAGCTCGCTCTCGTCCTTCTTGGAGTTGAGCAGCTTCAGGATCTGGGCGGAATCCTCGATCGGATCCGCGCCGCGCCGGATCGTGCCGGAGATCGGGCAGGTCTCGATGCGGCGACCATTCACCCGCACGAACATCTCCGGCGAGGCGCCGACGAGATATTCCTGATGGCCGAGATTGATGAAGAAGGAATAAGGCGACGGATTGATGTCCTTCAGTCGCTTGGAAATCTGCGACGGCTTGGAATCGCAGCGTTCCATGAATTTTTGCCCCGGAACCACCTCGAACAGGTCGCCCTTGCGGAAGCTTTCCTTCGCCTTGACAACGAGTTCGGCATATTCGCCCGGCCGGTGATCGCCACGCGGCGGGATCGTATCGACATGCTGGAAAGGCTCCGGCGCGATCTCTTCCGCCTGGCCGATTGTCGTCACGTCACCCTTGGTGAAGTCGTAACGATCGATCCAGGCCTTGGCCGAATAGTGGTCGACGACAAGGATCTCGTCCGGCAGAAACAGCACCATGTCGCGCTGGTCGTCCGGCCGGGTGAGCTTGAGCTCGATGGCATCAAACTGGAAGGCCAGATCGTAGCCGAAGGCGCCGAACAGGCCGATGGCGGAATCTTCTTCCGAATAGAACAATGCAGTGATCGCACGCAGAACCGTGAAGACGGTCGGCATCTTCGAGCGTTCTTCCTCGGTGAACACGCGCGACGGCAGCTTGACGTCGAGATCAAGCCGGGTGGCAGTGCGGGCGCCGAGCGCCAGATCCTCGACGCCGGCCAGCGCCTCGGCAATCATGGTCAACAAGGCCTCGCCGCGACCGTTATAGGCCTCGATCCAGACCTTGCGGCCAAAGGAGGAAATGCCGAGCGGCGGATCGACGATGGCCGTGTCCCAGCGGGTGTAGCGGCCGGGATATTCGTAATTGGAGGAAAACACCGCGCCGCGCCGCTCGTCGAGCTTGTCGACATAGGTCGAGATCGCATCGGCATAGGAGGTCGGCCGCCGCTTGCGCGTGACGGTCACGCCGCCGCGCGTCTGATAGGCTTCCGAGCCGTCTTCCTGCAAAATCGTCGACATGTCTGTCCTTCTCCATTCATGAGGCCCGCCTGATGAGCAGGCCTTGAATACAAAAAAGCCGCCTCAGGAAAGTTTCCGGGCGGCTTTGGGGTCAATCCTATCAAGACATGACTGGTCAAGGCCGCGTTAGCGTGCCCACCACCAAGCAAAGGTCTTCGATACGATCTTCATGGACGAATGCATAACGCGACGGCCCCGCCTTAGCAAGGGCGTTTTGCGGACCGACAAGCGGGAAACCTTTCGCGTGTTCGCGCTTTTTACCTCCGGGCTGGGGATAGGGAGACGAGATGACAAAGACGATAGTCCCTGCCCTGATCGGATTGGCTCTGGTTTGGCCCCTGGCAACCGGCGTGACGCTGCCGAACCGCGGACCAAAGCCTGCCAAGCGGCCGGAGATCACAGCACCCGCTGCTCCGGCAAATCCGCAAGCGGATGCTGCCGCTGACGAAACAGAGGCCGCCCCGCCGGCGAGCGTGCCGAAGCCGGACCCGAAGCCTGCAACACCACCCGAAGACGTGGCGAAGCCCAAGCCGGCGCCCGAGGACCCAAAGACTGAGACGTCGCCTAAGTCGGAGGCGCCCGCAGGCTCGTCGCAAGAGGATGGGCCATCGCCGAAACAGGGTGCCGATACGTCCGCGCAGGACAAGGACGTCGACAGGGAAAACACAGAGGACGACAAGGCGGAGGAAAAGGCGGAACCCATCAATCCGCCACCGCCCGCCGAGGATCCACAGGAGCTGGCGGCCTGCCTTGCCGAACTGAAGGCCATTGGCGCAAGCTTCGAAGTCAAACCGGTGATCGACGATGCCGGCGGTTGCGGCATGGCAAGCCCGGTCATTCTCAAAAAGCCCATGCCGGATGTGGCGCTTGAGCCGGAGGCAACACTCCGATGCGAGACCGCGCTGCAGCTGTCGCGGATGACGCGCGACATGATCGGTCCGGCGGCAGCGATCGCCTTTCCCGACAAGCCGAAGCTCAGCGCCATCCTGCAGGCATCAGGCTATGTCTGCCGCAACCGTAATAGCGCGGAGACCGGCAAGGTTTCCGAACACGCCTATGGCAATGCCATCGATATCGCCGGCCTGCGGTTCGGCAAGGAGGATCAGGCCGTGATGATTGCCAAGCAGGACGACGGCACCGCCGAAGCCGCCTTCCAGCGCGCCTTCAATGCTTTTGCCTGCCTCTACTTCACGACCGTGCTCTCGCCGGGCAGCGATGCGACCCATCAGGATCACATGCATCTTGATGTGATCGAGCGAAAGAGCGGCTATAGGTATTGCCGCTAGGGGGCGCGGTCGCCGCCCTCGCCCGCCTCAGGCTCTGGAAAATCCGCGAAGGGTAACACCGGGCCCGCCGCGAAAATCGGCGGGTCTTTGCATATCCGCATCGGCGGCGGCGAAGGCAAAACTGTCGCTCGAAAGGGTGTAGATGGCCGGCAACGGCCGCCCCGCATCCGGCCCGACACTGTCGATCCAGTCGATCGCCTTGGGCGACGTCGTCTCGTCGAGCACGAAGGCCCCTTCGATCAGCGTCTCCCCGCCGGGAATGGCGACATGGAAGCGATTGCCTGAAATCGTCATGATCGCGCCGTCGGCGCCATGCGTGTCCGGCGGATCGACCACGCCATTTTCTTCAAAACGAACCTGTCGCCATCGCCCCTGAAGCGCGTCGAAATCAGTCATCAGCAATCCCGTCTATCGCCTTTAAAGCCGCTCCTGCTCCAGCGTCTCAAAACAGCCCCTCGATTGCCCCGGCCTCGTTGAGACGGATGCGCTCGGAAGAAGGTACGCGTGGCAGGCCGGGCATGGTCATGATCTCGCCGGTGATGGCGACGACGAAGCCAGCACCTGCCGAGAGACGCACTTCACGCACATGCACGCTGTGGCCTTCCGGCGCGCCGCGCAGTGTCGGATCGGTCGAAAACGAATACTGTGTCTTCGCCATGCAGACCGGAAGATTGCCATACCCCTTGGCCTCCCAGTCGGCGAGCTGGTCGCGCACTGCCTTTTCGGCCGTCACCTCGCCGGCGCGGTAAATCTCGGTGGCGACGCGCTCGATCTTGGCAAACAGCGGCATTGCGTCAGGATAGAGCGGGCGGAAATCCGAAGGTTTGTCCGCCATGCGAACCACGGCTTCGGCAAGATCCGTGATGCCGGCGGAGCCTTCGGCCCAGTGGCGACAAACATGAACCTCGGAGCCGAGGCCGGCGGCCACCGCCCGGATCGCCTCGATTTCGGCCATGCTGTCGCCGGTGAAGTGGTTGATCGCGACGATCGCCGGGACGCCGAATTTGGCGAGGTTTTCGAGATGCCGGGCAAGGTTGACCGAGCCGCGCTTCACTGCCTCGACATTTTCCGCGCCAAGATCGTCCTTGGCGACGCCGCCGTTCATCTTGAGCGCGCGGACTGTGGCGACCAGCACCACCGCTGCCGGGGAAAGACCGGCCTTGCGGCATTTGATGTCGAAGAATTTTTCCGCTCCGAGATCGGCGCCGAAGCCTGCTTCGGTCACGACATAGTCGCCGAGTTTCAGCGCCGTCTTCGTCGCGATCACCGAATTGCAGCCATGCGCGATATTGGCGAAGGGACCGCCATGCACGAAGGCGGGATTGTTCTCCAGCGTCTGCACGAGGTTCGGCTGCAGCGCCTCCTTGAGCAGCACGGCCATGGCGCCATCCGCCTTCAGGTCACGGGCGAAGACGGGGCTCTTGTCGCGCCGGTAACCCACGATGATCGCGCCGAGGCGGCGCTCCAGATCGTCGAGATCCGTGGCAAGGCAGAGGATCGCCATGATCTCGGAGGCAACCGTGATGTCGAAACCGGCTTCACGCGGAAATCCGTTGGACGGGCCACCGAGCGAGGTGACAATGCCGCGCAGTGCCCGGTCGTTCATGTCCATGACCCGGCGCCAGGTGATGCGCCGCGTATCGAGATCCAGCGCATTGCCCCAGTAGACGTGATTGTCGATCAGGGCTGACAAGAGATTGTGCGCAGACGTGATGGCGTGAAAGTCGCCGGTGAAGTGGAGATTGATCTCCTCCATCGGCACCACCTGGGCATAACCGCCGCCAGCAGCCCCGCCCTTGACCCCGAAACAGGGGCCAAGCGACGGTTCGCGCACGCAGATCACGGCGCGCTTGCCGATCCGGTTCAGCCCGTCGCCGAGGCCGACGGTTGTCGTGGTCTTGCCCTCGCCTGCTGGCGTCGGGTTGATGGCCGTGACGAGAATGAGCTTGCCGTCGGGACGATCGGCGAGGCTATCGATGAAGGCAGAGGAGACCTTGGCCTTGTCATGGCCGAAAGGAATGAGGCTTTCTGCGGGAATTCCGAGCCGAGAGCCGATGTCCTGAATGGGGCGTTTCTGCGCCGCGCGGGCGATCTCGATATCGGAGGTCATGTCGTTCCTGCTTCAGATTATGTCGCGTGACCATCGTTTGCCGCTGCTTCCGAGGCAAGAGGGACAGCGGCCTTTTCCACGGCGGGGCGCGCCTTGGTGGCATGAGCCCGTCCCGCATTGCACTTTCTGCGGATCTTGGCATCATTCTGCAACGCAAGGCGGCAGGCCACATCATCAACCCAAGGCAGCGTGGAGGCAGGCATGAAGACGATCGTGATCTGTGCCGATGGCACCTGGAATACGCCTGACATGAGCGACAACGGCATCCCGTCGCCGACCAATGTCTGGAAATTCTTCCATGCCGTCGCCGAACGCGAAGCCTCCGGCATCAAACAGGAGAAATACTACCACCCCGGCGTCGGCACCGACGGCGGCAAGCTGCGACGGCTGATCGGCGGCGGCACGGGAAAGGGCCTCGATCAGAACATCAAGAGCGCATATCGCTGGCTTGCAGGCACCTATGCGGCCGGCGACCGGATCTTCCTTATCGGCTTCAGCCGGGGTGCCTATACGGTGCGGAGCCTTGGCGGCATGATATCGAAATGCGGCCTGGCCGATCTGCCCTTTGGCAACCATCCAAAGCAGGCTTGGGCGGCGGTTGATCGCATCTTCGATGCTTACCGTGCCGACGGCCCAAGCTCCGTTGCGGCCGCAGCCGACCTGCCCTTCCACAATGCGGAAGCCGGTACCCTGCCGGCCAAATCGACACGGATCCGCTTCATCGGCGTCTGGGATACGGTGGGCGCGCTCGGTATTCCCGACGATCTCGCCTTTCTCAACCTGCTCGACAATCCCGACAAGCACCGTTTCCACGACACGGAAATCAGCACGGTGGTGGACATCGCCCGCCACGCGGTGGCAATCGACGAATGGCGCCAGAGTTTTCTGCCGACACTGTGGCAACCCAACCCCGACATCGACATGCAGCAGGTCTGGTTTCCCGGCGTGCATGGCAATATCGGCGGCGGTTATGCGAGAACCGGGCTCTCGGATGGCGCGCTCGAATGGATGGTGGGCGAAGCGCAGAAGGCAGGCCTTGGCTTCAATCCCGATACGATTGCACAGATCAGGCCAGATCCGCGCGACATGCTGCATGACAGCCTGAAGGGTGTGTTCAAATCCTTGAAGACCCGTCCCCGCGCCGTGCCGCGCTTGAGCAATGCCCATCCCGATCCCGCCATTCATGCCTCTGCGCTGGAACGCCAGAAAGATCCGCCGATCACCGCTGGCAGCTATTGGCCGCATCGCCCGCTTCCCGCGACCGTCGACGTGTTTGCCCGCGAACTGTGGAACGCGACCGGCATCTATCTGGAAAAGGGCCAGCGCTACCGGCTGGAGGCGCAAGGCGAATGGAAGGACGCCGAAATCACGGCGGGGCCGGCAGGCACCGGCGACGGAAAATTCCAGCCGCGGGAGTTCCTTCACCTGGCCGGCACGGCCATGGGCAAGCTGGAATCGCTGACCCGCAGGCTGATGAAAAACGAACAGCTGGATTTCTGGCTGACAAAACGGGTGGAGGATGCCGCCTGGTTCGCGTTGATCGGCGTGATCGCCAACAATCATCCACCGCCGAAACGCAAGAATGATGAGCGGATCGTCGACCGCCTGCCGCACGAGGTTTTTGTCATCGGCACCGGCCTCGACATCACGCCGCAGGCAAGCGGCTATCTCTACTGCTTCGCCAACGATGCCTGGCAGACCTATGGCAACAACCGCGGCAACCTACGTCTATCGGTCACTCCGCTCACCGTCTGATCCAGCAAGTCGCACGACATCGGGCATTGCATCTTGTTCTTGTCATCGTCAGCCATTATCTGGCCCGAGCGTTGCCCCTGCATGAGGATTGCCATGAAATCTCTGGAACTGCTGATCGAAAAAATCATCCTGTCGAGCCGTTGGATCCTCGTGGTCTTCTACCTGGGGCTCGTCGCGGCGCTTGCCGTCTACGCTTTGTCTTTCGGCTACAAGTTCCTGAAGATCGCGCAGAATGTCTTCGTCTATGAAGACTTCGAGATGATCCTTGCCATGCTGGCCCTCATCGATGCGGCCTTGGTCGCCAGCCTGATCGTCATGGTGATGATTTCCGGTTACGAGAATTTCGTCAGCCGCTTCGACGAGGCAGACGATCAGGTCTCCTTCCTCGGCAAGCTCGATTCCGGCAGCCTGAAGATCAAGGTCGCCTCCTCGATTGTCGCGATCTCCTCGATCCACTTGCTTCAGGTTTTCCTGAATGCCAATCACTATACCGACAGCAAGCTGATGTGGCTGACGCTCATCCACCTCGCTTTCGTCGTCTCAGCGGTCATGCTCGGCTATCTCGAAGTGATGATGAACGGCAAGAAGAAGACGGGCGACGCCGACAAGATCTAGAGGACTGCCAGCCGAAGCGCACTTGCTCGGGCGTCGGACAATGCGGTCAAATCAAGAGCCCCAGCTGCCTACAGTATGAAAACCCGCCCGCTGAGGCGGGTTTTCCGTTCCTGGCGTTCACCCCTCGCCGATCGCAATCAGGCTGGCATTGCCGCCGGCAGCAGCCGTGTTGACCGAGATCACCTGCTCCAGCGCAAAGCGGCTGAGATAGGCAGGTCCGCCCGCCTTGAACCCCGTGCCGGACATGCCCGAGCCACCGAAGGGCTGGGTGCCGACGACAGCGCCGATCATGTTGCGGTTGACGTAGATATTGCCGGTGTCGAGCGCGTCTGTGACCTTGCGGATCGTCGCCTCGATGCGGCTGTGCACGCCAAGCGTCAGGCCGTAACCGGTGGCCGAGATCGACGCGATGACCTGATCGAGCTGATGCGCCTTCCAGCGCACGACGTGCAGGACCGGACCGAAGATTTCCCGCGTCAGTGCCTCGGCGCGATCGAGCTCGATGATGTGCGGCGCGAAGAAGTTACCCGTGGCCGGAACGGAACCGGCATAGCGAACCTTCTGCGTGCGGCTCATCGCAGCGACGTGATCCGACAGCATCGCCTTTTGCCGCTCGTCGATGACCGGGCCGATATCGCTGGTGACCTCGAGCGGGTTGCCGAGATTGAGTTCGCGCGCCGCCCCTTCGATCATCTCCAGCATGCCGTCTGCGATATCTTCCTGCAGATAAAGGATGCGCAGAGCCGAGCAGCGCTGGCCGGCCGAGCGGAAGGCCGACATCACGACGTCGTCCGCCACCTGTTCCGCAAGCGCCGTCGCATCGACGATCATCGCGTTCATCCCGCCGGTTTCGGCAATCAGCGGCACGATCGGGCCGTTCTTGGCGGCCAGCGTCCGGTTGATGGCCTGCGCCGTTGCCGTCGAGCCGGTAAAGGCAAGGCCGGCGAGCTGCGGATGGGCGGCGATCGCTGCCCCGATATCGCCGGCACCGGGCAGCAGCATCAGCACGTCTTCCGGCACGCCCGCCTTGTGGAACAGCTTCACCGCCTCAAAGGCAATCAGCGGCGTCTGCGGCGCGGGCTTGGCGATGACGGCATTGCCGGCAACGAGGGCTGCCGAAACCTGTCCGAGGAAGATGGCGAGCGGGAAGTTCCAGGGCGAGATGCAGGCAAAGACGCCGCGTCCGCGCCAGGAGAGGCGGTTGAGCTCACCCGTCGGACCGGGCATCACCTCTGCTTCGCCGAACTGCTTGCGGGCCTGCACGGCATAGTAGCGGCAGAAATCCACCGCTTCGCGGATCTCGGCCATGCCGTCGTCCAGCGTCTTGCCGGCTTCGAGCGCAAGCAAGGCGAGCAGACGCTCGCGATCCGCTTCCAGAAGGTCGGCGAGTTTTTCGAGCGCTGCGGCGCGGGTGTCCACCGGCAGCCGCGACCAGCGCGCAAAGCCTTGGCGACCGGCGGCAAAGGCACGGTCGACATCAGCGGGTGCCGCATTGCGAACCGTGCCGACCTTACGCGCGCGATCCGAGGGCGAAGTGATCGCCTCCTCGCTCGTGGCTCCGGCAGCGCCGGGCACCAGCGGCCGTGCGGCAATTTCCGCAACCGGCTGGGCAAGGCGCGCCATCAGGCGATCAAGCGTTTCGCGATGGCCGAATTCGAGGCCCGCGCTGTTCTTGCGGTCGCCGTAGAGACCGAGCGGCAGCGGGATCTGGCTGTGGCGGGCACTTACGCCCTGCCCCAGACCGAGCTTTGCGGCGGGGCGCTCCAGCAGAGATGCGATCGGGATATTCTTGTCGCCGGCAACCGCGACGAAGGAGGAATTCGCGCCGTTTTCGAGCAGGCGGCGAACGAGATAGGCGAGAAGATCCCGGTAGCCGCCAACCGGTGCATAGATGCGGCAAGCGATGCGGTCATTGCCGGAGAGAAGATTGTTGTAGAGCGCCTCGCCCATGCCATGCAGGCGCTGGAATTCGAAGCCGGTGCGATCGGCCCCGGCAAGCTCGAGGATCGTCGCAACCGTCAGCGCATTGTGCGTGGCAAACTGCGGGAAGATGCGGGCCCGCTTGTCGAGAAGCTTCGCCGCGCAATGCTGGTAGGCAAGGTCGGTCGCCGGCTTGCGGGTCCAGACCGGGTAATCGTCAAGACCGCGCTCCTGCGCCCGCTTTACTTCGGTGTCCCAATAGGCGCCCTTGACCAGACGCACCATCATGCGACGGCCATGCTGACGGCAGAGATCGTCAATGTAGTCGATGACCTGCGGCGCGCGCTTCTGATAGGCCTGGATCGCGAGCCCAAAACCGTCCCAGCCGGAGAGCGAGGGATCGGCGAAGACGGCGGCAATCACGTCGAGCGACAGTTCCAGCCGGTCAGCCTCCTCGGCATCGACGGTGAAGTTAAGCTGATGCGCTTTGGCCATCTGCGCGAGCGACAGAAGGTCCGGCACGAGTTCGCGCATCACGCGGTCGCGGTGGGTAGCGAGATAATGCGGATGCAGCGCCGAGAGCTTCACCGAAATGCCCATGCGGTTCGGCAGCTGCTGGCTCTTGCCATGCTTGGCCATGAAGGCGCCGATGGCCTCGATGGCGCTGGCATAAGACTTGAAGTAGCGCTTGGCATCGGCAGCCGTCCGAGCGCCCTCGCCCAGCATATCGAAGGAATGGCGGTAGCCCTTTTCCTCGCTCTTGGCAGCGCGGGACAAAGCGTCCTTGATGGTTTCACCGAGCACGAAGTGATGACCGAGGAAGCGCATGGCCTGCTTGGTCGCAGACCGCACCGTCGGCAGGCCGAGCCGCTTGACGAGGCCACGCATGACACCCTCTGGCGTTTCACCGGGGCGGATGACGCGGGCGGAAAGGCCGAGCGCCCAGGCCGAGGCCGAGACGAACCAGCTTTCGCCCTGCGCCTCGTGTTCGCTCCAGCCGCCCTCTTTCAGCTTGTCCTCGATTAGCCGATCCTGGGTCAGCGCGTCCGGCACGCGCAAAAGCGCCTCCGCGAGCACCATCAGCGCCAGACCTTCGCGGGTCGACAGGCCGTATTCGCGTAGGAAATCCTCGACGCCGCCAATTGAGCCCGACCCATCGCGGATCGCCTCGATGAATGTCGTCGCACGCCGATCGATCGCGGCATTCTGACTGTCCGTCAACGCCATCCTGGCAGAAAACTGCCGGATCAACGTGTCATCATCGCCGGCAAAGGGAGCATCGAATTGCGGAAAATCGGTCATGGCAGCCTTGATCATTGTTATCTCCGTGTGATCCGCAACATATCTTTGGATTTCTCGCGTTTCCCACTATTATTAGGGCACCGCTCCGCGTTATTCTCCAGAAAACGCCGACGAGATAGAGAATGAGTAAAGAAATAGACCGCCTCGACCGCAAGATCCTCAGGGCGCTTCAAAGCGAGGGTCGGTTGACCAATATCGAGCTTGCCGAACGGGTGAACCTTTCGCCGACGGCAACGGCTGAGCGCGTGCGCCGGTTGACGCGTGAGGGCTACATTACCGGCTACATGGCCATGCTGTCACCCCAGAAGCTGGGGCGCAATCTGCTCGTCTTCATCGAGGTGAAGCTCGACCGCACCACGGCCGACGTCTTCGACACCTTTGCCGCAGCCGTGAAGCGCTCAGACGATGTGATGGAATGCCATATGGTTGCTGGCGGCTTCGATTATCTGGTAAAGGCCCGCGTGACGGGAATGGAAGCCTATCGGCAGTTTTTGTCCGAAGTCATCCTGCCGCTGCCGGGGGTGCGCGAGACGCATACCTACGCAGTCATGGAAGAGGTCAAAGCGGTTGCAACGCTACCTGTATGACAAAATTGGAACGTGTGTGACTTTTTAACTGGCGACGTTCAGAAATTAATCATATTAATGCACCCCAGTTCCAAAAAGAGCTGGCATTTCCCATCGCCTGGGATATGTCTCCCAAACCATCACCTTTTTGTCAACTTTCGAAATAGCGAACATGTTTCCAGAACGTCAGACGCTCTTGAGTGAGGGGATCGGGAGTTGTCACAACCGCGCCGAGCTCATGGACCATTGGCGCCGAGCCGCCCAGGAATATGGCTTCGAGCATATTACGCTCGCCCACGCGCCCACACCGCAGGACCGGCATTTTTCGCCGCTGGTGCGGGAAACCACGCTGCCAAGTGAATTTAGCTTGGAATTCGACCGTCTTGAGCTTCTCAAGGTTTGCCCGACGGTCACGCATATGGCCCGCTCGATCATGGCGACGACATGGGACGTCGGCCTTGAGGGCGACAAACCCGATTTCGATTGCCCACCCCATTTTGCCAAGCTCTTCCGCCGCTTCGGTTTGCGCTCCGGCGTTTTGTTCACGCTGCATGCCCTTGATGGCGGCCGCTTCATGGTCCGATACGACGGCAATCGCGAGCCTCCATCACAGGCCGAAATGAACGAATTGTCGATGTTGAGCACCCAGGCTTTCGATGTCTTCGATCGATTGCGCCGCACCGCCAGCAACACGAATGTGCTTTCGGCCCGCGAACTGGAAGTCGTACGCTGGACCGCGCAGGGCAAAACCTCGCTTGAGATCGGCCAGATCCTCTCGCTCTCCGACCACACCGTGAATGCTTATATGACAAATGCCATCCGCAAGCTGGATTGCGTCAACCGCACGCAGCTGGTGGCGAAAGCCATCCGGATGAAGATCATCACCTAAATCGTCATGGCCTTGGAGCGGCCCAGTGACCGCTCCTCCGAAGCGCCGCAGTCGGCGCTCTCCATCCTCAGCGATCAAGGATCGACTGGATCTCCACCATGTTCGAGCGCACGCGCAGAATGTAAAAGCCCATGGTGGCAAGGTGGGTCGGCATGATCCAGCCGTCTTCGCTGCCATTGGAAATGATGGCGGGCTGGATTCTGAGTGCTGCCTGCAGCTGCCGCTCCATCTCCGTCCAGATCGCCGTCAGATTGCGTTCCCGCACCACATTGCTGAAATCGGCGCGCGTGGCCTGCATCAGCGCATATTGCGCATAGAGCTGGCCATAGGCGAACCAGAAGCGGTCATCGGCGCGCGTATCGAACCAGCCGGCGTTGAACTCTTCCGAACGGCGACGCAGAATATCCGAGGTATTGCCGAGATCGCTCGCCATGCCGTCCAGCAACTGCAAGAGGTTATCGGCGCGCGTGTCGAAGACGGCCTCGCAGGTGACGAGCGACTGATTGAACTTGCCCCAGCTTTCGACGGCTGCCCGGTAGTAGCTCGGGGTCGGCGTCTTGAAGCCGAACGGATCGACACCGAAATACCAGGTGCTCTCGTCGAACTGGATGTTGCCGCGTGCATTTTGCAGGTCGCTGTTGATGCCGGACGTTCCGCGAACGCGGCCGAGATTGTCAGCCAGCTGGATGGCGGTGCGGCGCACCACCTGATTGACGCCCCGCTGGAACGACGCCTTGTTGTCCATGAAAGGCGTGTTGTCCCAGTCGAGACCGAACAGGCCGAGCTTGTAGAGAAGCGTCGAGGAGACCCAGGAGTTCTGGTTGACGTTCTGATCGGTCAGCGCAGCACTCACGGTGACGATTGCCGAATCCTGGCAGGCATTCTGCTGATCGGGGAGCGCTGTCCCCGCCGGCACTGTGCGTTCCTCGAACTTGTAGGCCTGCACGAAAGCAGGATCGAAGCCGTTCCACATCTGGGTGCGATAGAGGAAGAGCCCGTAAAAGATGACGAGCAGCACAAGCACCGCGAGGATTGGCCCGCGGATGATCCAGGTACGATCGCGGTACCATCCATGCGCAGCCAGGAACGGCCACAGCAACCAGGCAACCACCATGCCGATCCCGCGTCCGATGGCAGCAAAGACACGCTGGAAGAACGCAATGATCGGATCAAGCATGGTCGTCGTCTCCTAGGCCGAAGAGGCGTTTGCGAAAGAGTGGCTTGTCTTGCAGATAGGTGGAGACCAGCCGCGATACAACATAATCGCGATATGCCTCCGGATAATCTTCATAGGCGCGGTAGAAGCCCTGTTTGTCAAAGACAAAACGGGAGACGAAATCCTCCGCCGTCAGATGCGCGATCAGCCGGCTCGTCAGCCACTGATCCGCATGGCCTGGCAGGGCGCGGACAAGCCAGAGGCGCAGCTTCGGATCGATATCGGCCATCCTGATGACACCGGCCCGGCTGAGACTGCGCATTGCCTCCTGCAACATCGGATAGACCTTGTGCTCGGCAAGCGCACGGGCCTGGGAATGCTGCAAGGTCTGCAGCCAGACCGGATCGACCCGCTTGAAATCCGGCACCGGATCGAGACGGGCGGCGATGGACAGAAGCACCATCTCGGCGCGGTGGGCAAAAAGCCCGCTCTCTTCGACCCAGCCCGTGCGCGGCAGTTCGATGCGGCCCGTACGGGCGAGGAAATCGAAGATCTGGGCGTGATCATCAAGCGCGATGTAGCTCACCTGCCAGGGGCGCGAGCGGCGAAAGCCCGGTGCATCCGGATTGCAGATCACTGTCGTCAGCTTCTCATCGACAAAGACGAAAACGCCGCCGAAGTGATCGGCCCAGAAGGCATCGTGGCGAAAGACCAGCTGGTCCGGCACCAGGGCATTCTGCCGGATATCGCCTGTAACCTTTGCGAGGTCGACCATGCGGTTGATGAGCGCATCGTCGCGCCAGGCCGTTTCGCTCGTTGTCAGTTGATCGCAGAGCTTTCGCAGCTCGCCGGCGCGCCCGAGCAGATCCTCAGCCGAGAGAACCCGGAACGTCACTTCGTTGATCGACAGCAGATGCTCGAGCGTCTGCACTTCCGCAACGCTGTCTTCGATCTCGCCATACAGCGCATCCTTCAGCGTGATCGCATGGATCGCCCGACGATTTGCCGCAAAGAATTCGTGCATCAGGCCAGCGGTGTTGGAGAAGCTGGTATGGACCACGGGCAAACGATCCTGCTCGGGCGTCAGAATGATGAAGCGGCGATTGACCTTCTTGGGATCGAGATAATCGGCATCGCCAAGCTCGGCTGCGATCTGGGGGGAAAAGCCGGTGATATCGATATCGAACTCGGCAAGCCCGGTCTCCGGCAAGCCGAACCCGGCAAGCGCCTTGTTGTAACGCGCAATCAGATGCGGCTCGCGAATGGTCAGCAACCGACCATAGATGAGTTCGGCTTCGAGGAGACGGTTCATCGGCTCACCACTTCCCCTCGCCCTTCATCCGCTCGATTTCGCCGATGGCTCGCTCGCGCTGGCGTTCGCGGCGGATGATGTCGTCGATGGCGGCATCGTCGGATTTGTCGGCATAGCGGAATTCGGAATCGGCGTAGCGGTTGATCTCCTGCAGGATCAGTTCGAGCGTCACCGGGCCGCGCAGCTCCGCGATCATGGATTTTTTCTCGTCATAGCTCTTGTGCAGGAAGGTTTCGGGATTTTCGAACCAGGCGTCCGGCAGCTCGATATCCATCGCCCGCATCTTGATGGCGTCGGTGATGTTCTTGATGGCGCGGCCGGTGAAGCGCGGTTCGGCAAGCTTGATCTCGTGCAGATAGGCACCGACATCGGCAAGCGTCGCGATTGCCCCATGCGCCTTCTCATAGCGCTCCCAGACGGCTACGAGCCCTTCCTCCTTCGGGCGATCATGCTCGCCATAGGAGCGGCTGACAGCAGTCTGGATTTCCTGGCCGGCAAACAGCTGGTGATCGCCAAGCGGGATCTGATGGTTCTTGCCGACGAGCAGCGAAAAGATGTCGATGTAATCTTCCCGCGTCTGCGGGCCATCCACCAGCCAGCGGGCACCGGCGCGCTGTCGCAGGGCATCGTCGACCTTTTCCGGATAATTGGAAAACATGCCGAAGCTGGCATTGCCGCGCACCACGGTGGAGGCCCCGGCAAAGCTTTCCATCAGCACGGCTGTCACCTCATGCTGGCCGGCAGAGGCGCGGTCGTCGGAACGGCGCGCGGTCACCTGGTCGATGTCGTCGATGGTGCCGAAGCCGATGACCCGGGGGTTCAGCACATTGTTGACGAAGCTCTTGGCATTCTGGCCGGATTTGCCCTGATAGGAGGAAATCTGGTCGACGCCGAAATTCTCGTAGTGGAAGGCATAGCCTGCCACCTTGCAGTAATCGTGGAGGAGGCCGGCGAGCATCTGGATAAGGATCGTCTTGCCGGTGCCCGGCATGCCGTCGCCAATGAAGGTGAAGAGAAAGCCGCCGAGTTCGACACAGGGGTTCATCTGCCGGTCGAAATCATAGGCCATCACCATCTTGGCAAGCTTGAGCGCCTGATATTTGGCGATGTGGTTGCCGATGATTTCTGCCGGCTTCTTGAAGCTCATCGACAGCGGCTTGGAACGGAGACCCGGCGCGGCATCGAAACCATCGAGGGCAAAATCGTCCTGGTCGACGCGGATATGCGCGTTCTCGAAGGCTCCGAGATGCTCGAACCGGCTCTTGCGCAAAAGCAGTCCGTCCAGCGAGACATCGGCCAGCGCCCGCACCCGGGCCGTGATGGTGAGATCGTCGCCAGCGCCGGCAAGGGCTGAATCGAGGGCTGCAATCAGGCTCTTCAGCGCATCCTGCGGGGTGTCTAACAGGTAGTCCGGCTCCCGCACGGTATCGGGAGACCCTGCCTCGCCGGCAATCGTTGTTTTCAGATAGGCGGCAAAGGAAAAGGCAACGACATAGGCCGACGAGGACAAAAGCGCCTTGAAGCGGGCAGCCTCCTCCCCCTGAAGGGCAGCGGCAAGATTGGCGGCCTGCATCCGCTCCAGATCCGTCTGGCGGGCAAACACATCGGCAATGGCAAGCGCAATCTGCGCCCCGCGCCGCACGCGGTAGAGCACCGTATGCTGCGCCGGCGTCAGCAGTGGATCGCCCTCACCGCTTGCCTGGAGGGTCTTTTGCAGCTCCACCTCCCGCGTCTTGCGCACCGCCCCCGTGGAGACGGTCGAGACGAAGCGCCGCCCGGTTCCGGCAAGCGGGGCGGCCGATTGGGCATCGCCGCCGTCAAGCAGGATGAAGCGCGTCACAAGCCCTTGGGCGACCGGCAGATGCCGGGCGATATCGGCTTCCCGCAATGTGGTGAGACCCGCCGTCAACTCGCTCATTGTTCAAACCTCGCTGACGATCTCGCCGCCGGAAATGACATGCACCTTGAAATTCTCGAAGATCGCCTTGGCCTCGCCATTGGCGTAAAGCGCCTGATAGGCATCATGCGGCACAAGCGCATGTTTCTCGTAAGTCGAGACCCCCATGCGCGCGGCCTCGAGATCATGCGTCTCGATGTGATATTCCTGGACCGCCGGCGTCGACGAGAAGAAACCGTTGACCGCCGGCTGCTCGCGTTTGGAAAACACTTCCTGCACCGTCCAGGTCATGACCCAGGCATTTTCCGGTCGACGCACATTCGACAGGATGTCCGTGACCCGTCCGGCATTTTCGGTGATGCCCGCCGAATAGAAGGGTCCGAGCACGACGCGACCAATCGATCTGGGATGCAGCGTCGGGAAATCCCGATCCATATTGGTGGCAATGGTGGCCGGCGTGAGCGAATAGGCGGAATTCTTGATGCAGAAGGCATCAAAGGCCCGGGCAAGCTGCGGATTAAGCAGGCCGCCGACCGGCAGCGGTATGTCGACATCGCGGTTGAGGCCACCTTCGGAGGTGACGAGAAGCCTCAGCATCTCCTCGGAACTGTCCTCGATGGTGGCAAGGTAGATCATCGGCAAGGTGCTGACGCCGTCAAAGGCCGCCCAGGTCACGAGGCAGCTCGGCCGGCGCGTCTTCGGATTGACGCTGACATTGACGGTAGTCGGGAGAACCAGCGGTGAAAAGACCTCGCCGGAGATCACCCGTTCCAGATAGATCCGCTCGGCAATCTGGCTCTGCAATTCCCCGGGAAACGCGCGTTTTCGCAGGATGAAATCGACCATATCCTGCTTGAGGGCGGAAGCCTTCGGCATCGCGGCCAACCGTTGCGCCGCGCCCTCGCGATCGTTTTCAAGCTCGAGCGCATTCTGGAAGACCGGGAAACCGCTTTCAGCCCGGGCAATGCGAAACTGTCCGGTAAAATCCACCCGGTTCTGCCAGCAGGCCAGCGAGTTGCGCAATCGGTCGAGATAGGGAAGCACATGCAAGGCAGCCGGCCCCAACAGCGCATCGGGGCCAAGCGGTCTGGCGAGATAGATCTCCAGACCGTCAAGTGCTGCGCGCATCGCGGTAAAATACGGCGCAGTGGCTGCGTCCTTTGCCTCGACCATGAAACCCCTTTCCCCTTGCGGTCTTTCAACCGCCTGTCTGCAGCCCCTTACTTCACCCCGATGAAGGGAAGGGCTGCCCCCGGCACCATGGTTGCCGGCAATTCCCCGTTCCAACGCTCGGCCGAGGTCAGGTTGATCAGTTCCGGGTTGTCGCGCAAGGCCGCACCCTTGGCGCGGATGGCATCGGCCTCCGCCTGACCGGCAAGACGCGTCGCTTCCGCCTGCGCTTCAGCCTCCGCCCTGATGGCAGAGGCCCGCGCATTGGCCTGGGTGACGGTAATCTCGGCCTGCACCTTTTCCCGCTCGGCATTTTGCCTCAGCTTCTGCACCTCGACTTCGGCCAGCATGCGATTTTCGATCGACTGTTCGTATGCCTCGGAGAAGTCGATGTTCTCCACCTGGACACTGTCGATGATGACAGGTCCGATCACCGACTCGCGAATGGCCTGTTCGACTTCCAGATTGAGCCGTGCACGCTCCTGTATGGCGGTCACGGCATTGAAGCGGCCGAACACGGTCTTGGTCTGTTCATAAACACGCCGGTCGATCAGACGGGTGACCACGCCGCTTTCGCCGCCGTAATCGGCGTAGATCCGCTCCACCTGATCCGGCGGCAGGCGGTAGTTGACCGAAAGCGTCAGATTGGCCGCCTGCTGATCGCGCGAATAGGTCGAGACCTGATCGTAAAGCTGGGACCGGCTTTGCACGCTGACCTTCACCACCTCATCAAGGAAGGGCAACTTGAACCCCAGACCGGGCGCCGCGGTGCCCACCACCGCGCCTGTTCTCAGGATAACCCCGCGCTCGCCCTCATCCACCGTGTAGAAGCTGCCATTGGTCACCATCAAGCCCACAAGGCCGACCAGACCAATGAGAACGAGGCTGGGCAGAAGGCGCCGAGCGGCAGAAGACCGTTCGGACTGGGAAAGCACTGTCATGTAGAGGGTCTCCGCAGAGGTAGGACTTAGGCCTGTTTCAAGGCTTCACGTAATTGGCAGAATTGTGCTTGTCGATCACGGCCTGGAAGCGCCGGGCAAACGCGTCATCGGCAAGCTTCTTGCGGCGCTGGATGTCCTGCGTCGAAAGCATGTTTTTCTCATGCATTTCCAGGAGATCGCCGATATGTCGCTGGGCAGCCGCCCCAATGCCGGCCATGGTCTCTTCCGCTGCCGTATCGACCTGGCTTCCCAGCGTGTTGATGCGGTGGGCAACCTCCTGCTGGGCTGCCGTTTTCAGCGAATCTTCGAGCGCCTTGTAAAGCACGATGCGCTGTTCGGTATCGATGGTCAGCTTGTTGATCAGCGTGTTCTGCGCGGCAATCTGGTTGTTCAGACTGTCGACGAAGGTCTGGAACATCGAGGTGTAGCGCTCGAGCGTCTGGCTTTCGGCGAGCAGCTCCTGTTCGCGCGCCTGGGCCTGATTGTATTCCGTTGCCAGAGCAGAGCGTTCGGCTTCCAGATTGGTCCGTTCGCCGGTGTCGGTCGAGGCGGCAATCCGGTTCTCGATGTCGAGCAGCATCGGGTTCAGCGCCTCGATGCGCGCCTGCGTCGTCTCGAGTGTGGCAATCGTCTGCTTGCGCCGCTCGATCACCTGGATCAGGCTCGCCTCGGAACTTGCATAGCGACTTTCAAGGACCGATTTCTGCTCCTTCAGAATGCCGACGATGCTGTCGGACTTGGAGAGCAGCTCCTGCAGATTGCCGGCAAGCGACATGTTGCGCACGCGCTCGGTGCGCATCCGTTGCGCCTTCTGCTTGGAGAAAATGCCGATGAATTTTTCCATGCCGGAAAAGCTCTTCATGCTCTCGAATTCGGAGCCGAAGATATTGGTGGCGTCTTCCAGGCCGATGATGAGATCGGCAATATTGCCCTCCATCACCTTCTGCTGCTTCAGCACATCCTCGATGCGCGCATTCTCGATATCGAAATTCTGGTCACCGATGACTTTGTCGCTCTTCGCCAGCGTGTCCAGCACCGTGCCGGACTGATCGATCTTGCTGCGCATGTCCGCAACGATTGCGCGGGTTTTTTCGATTTCGCTGTCGAAGGATTGCAAAGTCGCCATCTCGTTCCCCTGTCGCGCCGGCGATCCGCCGCCGGGCCCTGTCACTCCACCATAGCCAGATTCGCATGACGAGAAAGTAGCATGCCGCACACAATCGAAACTGGCGGAACAGAGATCGGGATCCTTCACGGCAACGACAAGGGCCGCAGGCGGCAATTCGCTCGATTGCCATCTGCGGCTTGCGGACCTCTGTTCTGGCGAAGACGTGCTTACTGCCCCGCGGCAGCCGGATCCTTGAGATAAGCCAGGAGATTGACGATATCCTCCTCCTTCTTCATGCCGGCATAGGCCATCTTCGTGCCCTTGATCACGCCTTTCGGAGCCTTGAGATAGGCCGTCAACAGGGCCTCGTCCCACACCTTGCCCGCACCAAACTCGGTCATGGCAGGCGAATATTTGTAGCCCTCGGCTGTTCCGACGGCGCGGCCCACGATGCCGACGAGATGCGGCCCGACCTTGTTTTTGGCTTCCGATGCAGTGTGGCATGCCTGACAGGCCTTGAAGGCCTTTGCGCCAGCGACCGGGTCGCCACCGGCCATGGCGACGGCGGGACAGCCAAGCGCCGCAAGCAGAATGAGTTTGGCGGAAATCTTCATCAATGACTCCTAGTTGACCTCAACGAGCAGATGCGATCGCCGAGGAGAATGCGAAAGCATTCTAGACCCTTCGACCATGATTGAGCCTTGATGCGCATCAACGCCACGCGATTTTTTCCACCGAAAACCGACAGGCCCCGTCCCGCATGGCCTAAAGGTCGCAAACCGTGCCACTTTGGCGACGCAAATACGCGGGCCTCCTTGCATTTATCAGGTATTGAATGTTGACTTGGGAACATCAAAAAAAATGAACCGGGAGTTATCACATGCAAAACGCGACACAATTTCGACGCCTGATGGCCGCAACCGTCTCGCTGATCGCCATCAGCACGCTGCCGGTTGCAGCCGCTGAAGCGGAGAGCTGCTCGACCGTCCGCTTCTCCGATGTCGGCTGGACCGATATCACGGCGACGACGGCGACCGCATCGGTGCTGCTGAAGGCCCTCGGCTACGAGCCGACCACAACGGTTCTGTCCGTTCCGGTCACCTATTCCTCCCTGAAGAACAAGGACATCGACGTCTTCCTCGGCAACTGGATGCCAACAATGGAAGGCGACATCGCGCCTTACCGCGAAGACAAGTCGGTGGAAAGCTTCGGCCCGAACCTTGAAGGCGCGAAATATACCCTTGCCACCAATGCCAAGGGCGCTGAGCTCGGCATCAAGGATTTCGCCGACATTGCCAAGCACAAGGATGCACTGGACGGCAAGATCTATGGCATCGAGCCGGGCAATGACGGCAACCGCCTGATCCTCGAGATGATCGAAGGCGGCAAGTTCGAACTGGCCGACTTCGAGGTTGTCGAATCCTCCGAACAGGGCATGCTGGCGCAGGTCGCGCGTGCCGAGAAAGATGGCGAACCGGTGGTCTTCCTCGGCTGGGAACCGCATCCGATGAACGCCAATTTCAAACTCACCTATCTGACCGGCGGCGACGATGTCTTCGGCCCGAACCTCGGCGGCGCGACGATCTACACCAACACCCGCGCTGGCTATACGACCGAGTGCCCGAATGTCGGCAAGTTCGTCACCAACCTCAAGTTCTCGCTGCAGATGGAAAACGAGATCATGGGCAAGATCCTCAATGACGGCGAGGACGCGGAAGCGGCAGCCACGGCGTGGCTGAAGGCCAATCCGACGGTGATCGACCCGTGGCTTTCCGGCGTGACCACCAAGGACGGTGGCGATGCGGCCGCAGCAGTGAAGACGGCACTCGGCCTCTAAGACCTGTCCATCGACGAGGAGACCGCGCGGTTGGGAGGGGGCCAGCCGCGCGGCCTTCCAGGCATTGAACACACGCCGGCCCGGGGACATCAATGGATTTTCTGACAGACTATAAACTGCCGATAGGACCGGGCTCGAAAAGCGTGGTCGACTGGTTGACGGACAACGTTGAATTTCTCTTCGATATCGTTGCCACCATTTTGAGCGCATCCATCGATGCCATGCTTTGGGTTCTGCAAGGCAACTTCCTCAAGGGCACGGCGGCCCAGGATTACTATCCCCTGGTGATCATCCTTGCCTTTGCACTCCTGGCATGGGTCATACGCCGCTCGGCCGGCATTGTTGCCTTTACCTTCTTCGGGCTGCTGCTGATCTACAATCAGGGCTACTGGAAAGAGACGATGGAAACGCTGGCGCTGGTGCTGGCCGCCACAGGCGTCTCCATGGTCATCGGGGTTCCGATCGGCATTGCCTGCGCCAGACGGCCCTGGCTCTATGCCATCGTGCGGCCCGTACTCGACCTGATGCAGACCATCCCGACTTTTGTCTATCTCATTCCAGCGCTTATTCTTTTCGGCCTCGGCATGGTGCCCGGCCTGATTGCGACGGTGATTTTTGCCATCCCCGCGCCGATCCGCCTCACGCGTCTCGGCATCATCTCGACGCCGCCGTCGCTGGTGGAGGCGGCGGTCGCCTTCGGTGCAACGCCGACCCAGGTCCTGCGCAAGGTCGAGCTGCCCTTCGCCACGCCGCAGATCATGGCGGGTCTCACGCAAACCATCATGCTCTCGCTCTCCATGGTCGTGATTGCAGCCCTGGTTGGCGCAAGCGGGCTTGGCGTTCCCGTCGTGCGCGCGCTCAATACGGTAAACATCGCCCGCGGCTTTGAGGCGGGGCTCTGCATCGTCATCCTGGCGATCATTCTTGATCGGATCTTCCGCATTCCAGGAGAAGACGCATGACCGACGCAGTCACTTTCGAAAATGTCGACATCGTCTTCGGCGACAATCCGGCCCGCGCCATCGAAATGATCGACGAGGGCAAGACCCGCGACGAGATCGGTCGCGAGACGGGGCTGGTGCTTGGGGTGGCGGGCGCAACGCTCTCCGTCAAGGAAGGCGAGATCCTGGTGCTGATGGGGCTTTCAGGCTCCGGCAAATCGACGCTGCTGCGGGCGGTCAACGGATTGGCACCGGTGGTCCGCGGCAAGGTTGGCGTGCGCACCGACAAGGGGTATATCGACCCTTACCAGGCAGGCGCACAGCAATTGCGGGACCTGCGGATGCGCACCGTGTCGATGGTGTTCCAGCAGTTCGGCCTTCTGCCCTGGCGAACCGTTGCCGAAAATGTCGGCTTCGGCCTCGAACTCGCAGGCATTGCGGAGGCCGAGCGCAAGCGGACCGTCGCCGAACAGCTCGAACTCGTCAATCTCAGCCAATGGGCCGAACGCCGGGTCGACGAGCTCTCGGGCGGCATGCAGCAGCGCGTGGGGCTTGCCCGCGCCTTTGCGACCGGCGCCCCGATCCTTCTGATGGACGAGCCTTTCTCGGCACTCGACCCTCTGATCCGCACGCGCCTGCAGGACGAACTGCTCGAATTCCAGGCCCGCCTGAAGAAAACCATCCTCTTTGTCAGCCACGACCTGGATGAGGCTTTCCGCATCGGCAACCGCATTGCCATCATGGAAGGCGGGCGGATCATCCAGTGCGGTACGCCGCAGGAGATCGTCCAGAACCCGACGAACCAGTATGTCGCCGACTTCGTTCAGAACATGAACCCGATCAGCATGCTGACGGCAGCCGATGTGATGCGCCCGGGTGTATCGCCCGAAGACGCAGCCGTCAGCGCCACGACATCGCCAAAGACGGCGCTGGTCGAGGTGATGGACGCACTGGCCAACCGCCCCGGCACCGTCGGCGTTGTTGACAACGGCGCTGTGATCGGCACCATCACGGCTCAGGATGTGGTGAGCGGATTGACCCGGCACCGGCGCAGCAAGGCCTGACCCGGAGCCGCCGTCGTTTGCCGGAGGCTTAGGCAGTCATGAACGACAAGGCCAAACTGATTCGCGATACAGACGATGCGGCGCGCCGCCAGGCGCGCACGCTTCTGCGCGGCGCCCGCTTTGCCGCAATGGGTGTCATCGATCCCGAAACGGGCTTCCCCTCCGTCAGCCGCGTGCTGATCGTTACCGACATCGATGGCGTGCCGGTCATTCTGGTTTCCGAGCTTTCGGCGCACACCCAGGCGCTTTCACGGGACAAGCGTTGCAGCCTGATGACCGGCGAACCGGCCAAGGGCGACCCCCTCGCCCATCCACGCCTGATGGTGCAGTGCCTGGCCGAACCGGTGGATCACGACAGCGAAACCCATGGACGTCTGCGCGCGCGCTTTCTCGCACGCCATCCGAAGACGCAGCTCTATATTGATTTTTCGGACTTCCGTTTCGTCAAACTTGTGCCGCAACGAGCCGCTTTGAATGCCGGATTCGGTCGCGCCTTCCATCTCGACGCCGATGACCTGCTGATTGAGAACGGACCATATGAATTCTTGGGGTCTGAGGATGGATTATTGCTAGAATTGGGGGGGCAGTTTCCGGAGCTCGCTTCGCAAATTGCTACGGGTATTTATGGGGCAGCACCCGGCAATTGGCGCTTCTGCACCGTCGATAAAGCAGGAATAGATATATCTTTCAATGACTTGATTGTTCGACACGAGTTCGGGCAGCTCGTTCGAACGAAAAACGATATGAATTTAGTGTTACCTAATTCAGTATACGCAGTACCTTAAATTTAGGCATATACAAATTTGTCACCCCTGTTAGAGTTCGGGACATAGCGAACGCATTGTTTTTCAACGGGTGCCAGTCCCCCGGCAGCACCCGAGCTAGGAAAGTTGAACTCATGAATACACGCGATTTGTCCGAGCAGTCCAATGTAGCGGCAAGCCTTCTTTCGGCCATGGCCAACCCAAAGCGCCTGATGATCCTGTGCAGCCTCGTTGAAGGTGAAGTCCCCGTCGGCGTTCTGGCCAACCAGGTTGGCCTCAGCCAGTCGGCCCTCTCGCAGCACCTGTCGAAGCTGCGTGCACAGAAGCTGGTCAAGACCCGCCGCGATGCTCAGACGATCTATTACTCGTCCACCTCCGAATCGGTCATCAAGATCCTGTCTACGCTGGAAAGCATCTATTGCGCTCCTGCCGCCGCGCGGAACGCCGCGTAATGACAGCGCTGCCAAAGCCGATGGCTCTGGCGGGGTTTCAAACCTGGGACGGTTGAAAGATCGACCTTGATCGCATGGTCAGCTGGCCGCAGGCGATCACTCTCAAAAACCTTCGCCCATCGCGGCGGAGGTTTTTTCGTTTCTGCCGGACAGTCAGCGGACGGCATGGCAGCGGCTGGCGGCCACCTTTTGCCGCCCCGCATTGGCCAGGCGCTGACCGCTCTCATCACGCCCTGTGCGCAATCCATGACCTTTGTTGATGCGCCCCCGCCCATGGCTTGACGGCCTATCGCGCCCTGCTAACGTGATGGCGCAACAAAGCCGCCGACGTTCAGGCCGGGGCCGGGCCAGTGGCCGCCCGCAATGACATGGGCCATGGAGAACACGATGTCGAACCGCCTCAATGCCACGCCCAACGATCTGCGCGCCTTCTGGATGCCGTTCACGGCAAACCGCCAGTACAAGAAGGAGCCTCGCCTTTTCGTCGGCGCCAAGGACATGCACTACACCACCCATGACGGACGCCAGGTGCTCGATGGCACGGCCGGCCTCTGGTGCGTGAATGCCGGCCACTGCCGGCCGCTGATCACAGAGGCGATCCGCGAACAGGCTGGCGAACTGGACTATGCACCCGCCTTCCAGCTCGGACATCCCAAGGCCTTCGAGCTCGCAAACCGTCTCATCGACATCGCCCCCGACAACATGGCCCATGTGCTCTACACCAATTCCGGATCGGAATCGGTCGAGACGGCGCTGAAGGTTGCGCTCGCCTATCAGCGCGTGAAGGGGCAAGGCTCGCGCACACGCCTGATCGGCCGCGAGCGCGGCTATCACGGCGTCAATTTCGGCGGCATCTCGGTCGGCGGCATTGTCTCCAACCGCAAGATGTTCGGCACGCTTCTGACCGGCGTCGACCACATGCCGCACACGCATCTGCCGGCCAAGAACGCCTTCACCAAGGGCATGCCGGAGCATGGCGGCGATCTCGCCGACGAGCTGGAGCGCATCGTTACCCTGCACGACGCCTCGACGATCGCCGCCGTCATCGTAGAGCCGGTCTCCGGTTCGACCGGCGTGCTGATCCCGCCGAAGGGCTATCTGCAGCGCCTGCGCGAGCTTTGCACCAAGCACGGCATCCTGTTGATCTTCGATGAAGTCATCACCGGTTTCGGCCGCCTCGGCGCGCCGTTTGCTGCCCAGTATTTCGACGTGAAGCCCGACATCATGGTGACCGCCAAGGGCCTGACCAATGGCGTCATCCCGATGGGGGCCGTTTTCGTCACGGCGGAGATCCACGACGCCTTCATGACCGGCCCGGAACACATGATCGAGTTCTTCCACGGCTACACCTATTCGGGCAATCCGATCGCCTCGGCCGCGGCGCTGGGCACGCTTGACACCTATCGGGACGAAAACCTGCTGACCCGCGCCGCCGAACTCGCCCCGTACTGGGAAGAGAAGCTGCATTCGCTCCGCGATTGCCCCAATGTCATCGACATCCGCAATCTCGGCCTGATCGGCGCAATCGAGCTGAAGCCCATCGACGGCGAACCGACGAAGCGCGCCTTCAACGCCTTCCTCAATGCCTATAACGACGGCCTCCTGATCCGCACGACCGGCGACATCATCGCGCTGTCGCCGCCGCTGATCATCTCGCATGCCGAGATCGACGAACTGTTCGACAAGCTGCGCAAGGTGCTGATGAACAACATCTGATCGGCAGCCTGATGCTACAGACGAAAGAAGCGGCCGGTGGCCGCTTCTTTTGCTTTGGAGTGTCCAGCGGCGTCAGCCGGAAACGACCGCGAGCCTTGGACTTGCCGGCTCGACTTCCTCGCAGGCCATCTTGTCCTCCCAGTGGCGCCGGCAGAGCGAGACGTAGCGGTCATTGCCGCCGACTTCGACCTGCGCGCCCTCGCGCATGACGTCGCCATCCTCGCCGACCCGGACGACCATGGTGGCCTTGCGACCGCAATGGCAGATGGTGCGCACTTCACGCAGCTCGTCGGCGACGGCCAGCAATTCGTGCGAGCCGGGAAACAGCTTGCCTTGAAAATCCGTCCGCAGCCCGTAGGCCATAACCGGAATGCCGATCCTGTCGCAGACCCGCGCGAGCTGCCAGACCTGCCTGGCGGAAAGAAACTGCGCCTCGTCAACGAAGACGCAGGTAATCGGCTCCTCGGCGTGCAGATCCGCAATCTGGGCAAAGAGATCGTCCTCGCCGCCGAAGGGTATGGCTTCCGACGACAATCCGATGCGCGAGGCCACCCTACCCTTTCCGGCACGATCATCCAGCGCGGCGATGAAGATCACCGTGCGCATGCCGCGTTCGCGGTAGTTGTAGGAGGCCTGCAAGAGCATGGTCGACTTGCCGGCATTCATCGTTGCGTAGTGGAAGTAGAGCTTGGCCATGTCCGTCTTTTGCTGCGAAGGCAGGCGATGGGAAAGATGTGACCTCGACAAACCACAGAAAAATGGGGCCCACCACGCGCAGCCGGCGCGCTCCCTCTACCCCGGAGCAAGCGGCGATGCATGCGTCACCGCTTGCCTTTCGCCCCATTTACGCCCTATTCTGATCTGGTGATTCGCACGGTTGGACTGACGCAGATGAGTGCGTTTCGACAGGCCGTAGACGACAGCAGCGCCCGACGGCATCGGTTTCGACATCAGGTCGAAGACTTGGCCTGAACGGTGCAGATCCCCGGCAGGACCTTTCCGTGGTCGAACTCATCAAGCGCCTTTTTGGCAAGAACATCCCCTCGACGGACATTGATGCAACCCTTTCCCCGCAGGAACGCGAGGAAGCGCAGCGCGCCGCCCGGCGCGCCCAGGTGATCAGCGATCTTATCGAGTTGCAGCGCATCGCAACGGCGGAACTGGCGCTGCGCCAGAAGCAGGACGCCGAGGCCGGCATTGAAGGCCAGGCTCCTTTCGGCCAGCGCATTGCCATCATCTGACAGCCAGGGCCGACAGCCGGTCCTGCAATATCCTGTGATGTGACCCTCTCCGGTCACAACCGGGCTTTTGTCGCGCCTTGTTTTTGGCTAAATAAGGCCAAGGGGAGCAATAAAAGAACCCGAAGGGCTGACAAACCGACAGAGATCGATCGCCCGACCCAAGGAGCAGGACATGAAATTTCACCTTCTGGCGGCGACCGCGCTCGCTGCCCTCATCGCCTCGACCCCGGCTGCCTATGCCGATATCACCATCGGCCTGATGGCCCCGCTGACCGGCCCGCTGGCTGCCGTCGGCGCGCAGATCAAGAACGGTGCCGAGACCGCCGTCGAGGAAATCAACAAGAAGGGCGGCGTCAACGGCGAGCAGCTCGTGATCAAGGTTGCCGACGATGCCGGCGAACCGAAGCAGGGCGTATCGGCGGCCAACCAGCTGGTCGGCGAAGGCATCCGTTTCGTCGTTGGCCCGGTCACCTCGGGTGTTGCCGTGCCGGCCTCCAGCGTTCTTGCCGAAAACGGCACGCTGATGGTTACCCCGACCGCAACCGCGCCGGATCTGACGGCCCGTGGCCTGACGACCGTTGTCCGCACCTGCGGCCGTGACGACCAGCAGGCCGATGTCGCCGCCAAGCTGGTTCTTGAAAAGTTCAAGGACAAGAAGATCGCGATCCTCAACGACAAGGGTCAGTACGGCAAGGGTCTCGCCGACGCCTTCAAGGCAGCGCTGAACGCCGGCGGCGTGACGGAAGTCTTCAACGACGCCCTGACGGCTGGCGAAAAGGATTTTGGTGCCCTCGTCACGCGTCTGAAGGCAGAAGGCGTCGAAGTGATCTATTTCGGCGGCTACCACCCGGAAGCCGGTCTTCTGGTTCGCCAGATGAAGGATGCCGGCATGACGGCACAGCTGATCGCCGGCGATGGCCTGTCGAACAGCGAATACGTCACCATCTCAGGTGATGCCGGCGAAGGCACGATCTTCACCAACGCTGCCGATGCGCTGAAGAACGCCGACAGCAAGGCTGCCGTCGACGCGCTGACCGCCAAGAACGTCCCGGCCGAAGCCTTCACGCTGAACGCCTATGCCGCCGTCGAAGTTCTGGCCGCCGGCATTGCCAAGGCCGGCACCACCGATGACGCCGAAGCCGTCGCCACCGCCCTCAAGGACGGCTCGGAAATCCCGACCGCCATCGGCAAGCTGACCTACGGCGAGACCGGCGACCTGACCTCACAGAGCTTTGCCGTCTACAAATGGGAAGGCGGCAAGACGGTTGCTGCCGAGTAAGCGGCACGACGATTGAACCTCAAGGAGGCGGCCGGAAACGGCCGCCTTTCTGTTTTCCGAGACATGCGGTCAAATGTTACAGCCGCGACAGCTCCGCCGGCGTGTAGTCTGACGCGAGCGCAACATCCTTCTGTGCCTCCAGCGCGGCCAGTCTGTCCGAGAGCGCCTTGCGGACATGATGATAGGCATCGACACCGAGTGTCAGGCGAAGCGGCGCCTCGGCAAGTTCGGTCGAGGCGACGATCGCATCCACCATGCGCACCGGATCCCCCGCAATTACCCAGGTGCCGTTTTCGGCGGCCGCGAGCAGCGCACGCGGCGGCGTGCCCTCATAGGCTTGCAAGGGCTTCGACACGACAAGGCCGGCGGCGAAATTGGTGCGCGTGGCGCCGGGCTCGATCAGGGTGAACTCAATGCCGAAGCCCCGCACCTCCTGTGCAACGCTTTCGACGAAACCCTCGATACCCCATTTGGTCGCATGGTAGAGGCTGAAGCCAGGATAGGCAATCTGGCCCCCTTCCGATGCCACCTGCAGCACCCGGCCGCCGCCCTGTGCCCTCAACCGCGGCAACAGGGCCCGGATGAACCGGATGGAACCGATCAGGTTCGTCTCGATGATCTGCGTCAGTTCCTCCTCCGAGGCCTCCTCGGCAGCGCCGAAAACGCCATAGCCGGCATTGCTGACGGCGACATCGATGCGACCGAAGCGGTCGAAGGCTTCTCCGACAGCGGCTTCAATCTGCGGACCGTTCCTGAGGTCAAGCGCAAGGACAAGCAGCCGATCGCCATAGTCGGCGCTAAGATCCGCCAAGGCTTCGGGTCGGCGGACGGTTGCCGCGACGCGGTCGCCGCGCTTGAGAAGTGTTTCGGTGAGAATGCGGCCAAATCCGGAATTGGCGCCGGTGATCATCCAAGTCTTCATGACGTCTATCTCCTGTGTTTGCGTCTATGGCAGGAAGATAGCTCACAACCTTTGATGGGATTAGACCTTGAATTCCGCATGATCTGCTGAATAATTGCCAGCAATGACGACACCAACGCTCAATGACCTCAAAAGTTTTGCGGCAGTCGCGACCCATCGCAGCTTCCGCAAGGCCGCCGACGAGATCGGCGTTTCGCCCTCGACGCTCAGCCACACGATGCGCACGCTCGAGGGGCAGCTCGGAGTCCGCCTCTTGAACCGGACAACGCGCAGCGTCTACCTGACGGAAGCCGGCGAGCTTCTGCTCGCACGTCTGAAACCGGTGCTTGCCGACCTCGCCTCCGCCCTCGAGGATATCGATCCCTATCGCGCGACGCCGGCCGGAACCGTCAGGATCAACGCTGCCGGCACGGCCGCAGGCCTACTTGTTCGCCTCGTCGTGCCGGAGGTCATGAAACGGCATCCGCATGTCTCGGTTGACATCGTCAGCGAGGGCCGACTGGTGGATATTGTCGAAGGCGGGTTCGATGCCGGCATTCGTCTTGGCGAGACGGTGCCCCCGCGACATGGTCGCCGTGCGCTTCGGTCCGGAGCTCCGCTTCATCTGCGTCGCGGCGCCTGAATATCTTGAGCGTGCGGGAGTGCCGAAGACCCCGGATGACCTCGCTGCACACCAATGCATTCGCCACCGTTTGCCGAGCGGCAAACTCTATCGCTGGGAGTTCGAACGGCTGGGGCAGGAAATGCTGGTGGATGCACCCGGTCGGCTGACCCTCGACGAGCAGGGACTGATGATCGATGCCGCAATCGCGGGCCTCGGCATCGCCTATATCGCGGAACAGGCTGCAACGGAGGCCTTGGCCGCCGGCCGACTGGTGCCGCTGCTGCTCGACTGGTGCCCGCCCTTTCCGGGCCTCTTTCTCTACTACCCCGGCCACCGCAGGGTACCGCCGGCACTTCGAGCCTTTATCGACGTCCTGAAGCAGGTGGAGCTGCCGCCGTCGGTTCTGGCGCAGGAACTGCAGGACACCGCCAGTACCACTCATTCCGCATAGACCATCTTCCGCGTCACACCATCTCGGGCGTCAACACCGGAGCTGTCATGAAGCCTGCATCGACGAGATAGAGAACGGGCTTGGCGACATCCTTCGAGCACCTACCAAGGCAGTTTGGTCGCACGCCATATATTTACCAGAAATTGCATTGCCTTCTAATTGCAGCCCTAATGATTTTCGCGTGGTGAGCAATGTTTGAAAAGTCAGCTCTCGGATTCTTTTGCGCGTTTTTGCTTTTAGCCCTGTCCAGCCCATTTCTTCCCCGTTTTTTAATCGGCAAAGCCCTGATCCTCGCAGGTTTGGCATATGCGACAAGCTGGCTTTTGTTGCCACCGTCGCCCCTTGGTGAAGGGTTGGACTCACGTGCCATCCTTGGTTTTCTGATTGTTTCTTATCTTGTGGTCGGATTTGCGATAGCAATCCGTCTGGCAGGAGAAGTCATCTACCGCTCCTTCAACTCAAGCGAGGTCAGATGGGACCGGAATACGGATCGGCTTGACAGGATCATTGTTGCCGCCGCCGGCGTGGTTGGCGGCATCGCGCTCGTCCCGGTGCTCGGAGCACTGATGGGAGGCAGTGCAGGTGGTCTTGTGATGGACCTGACAGTCGGCCTCATTTCAGCGGCGCTGGCGTGCTATTTCTATCTTCGACAGCGCCTGCCGATCGACCTTGGCGCCGCCATGCTGTCACTTACCGTGGCCATCATCTCTTTTGGCGGCGCATTTCAAACCCAGAATATTATCGACGACGCCATCCGACTGGCTCAAGGGCGAGCATGGTGCCTGACGATGCCAAATGCGCGAGACCGGGACACGACCCGCGCCGATTTGGGCTTCTACGCGCTGCCAAAGGACTGGTGGTCACCACACCTCGTTCTTACCATCTCGGGCGAGAAGCAGATGCTCCTCTGGTCGGTCCGGAGGCAGGAATTTGGCTCCGGGAACATAGAGGCAAGAGAGCGATGCGACCCCACAAAGGTCAGCGGGATTTCCTGAGATTGAACCCGACGCTCGGAACACCCCGATCGAATGGGCAAAATCCGGCAGCGCTGACCTGCTGCTGCCAAGGCATCCCTCTCTGCTGCTAAGTCTCACGGGCGATCGAGCCACGCCGCCGATAGGGCAGTAGAAAAAGATAGATCCCGGTCGCCAGAAGCGGCAGCAGGGGTATGAGCGCGAGAAAGCCGATCCATTGCGGCGATCCGGGTATCATCATCGCGACGATATTGGCGATGACGGCGAGCGTAAAGGCGAGCGAGAGAAAGCGATGCCATTGGCGCATGCGGTGGGAAAACGGCATGGAAAGACCCTTGTTTCTATGGCTGTGGTAAAATGATCCTGATCAGACGATCCTGTCGAGCAGCGCTTCCAGACCGTCGAAATAACGCGGCCAGCCCAGTTTGGCGCCGCCGTAAAATTGCGGCTGATCGCGACGGAAGCCTGTCTGCTCCATGCGCAGCAGCGTCCCGCTGCCGCTCGGCGTCAGTGTCCAGGTGACCAGGCTTCTGAGCGCGCCCGAATTCCAGCTATAGGCGAGCCGCGTGTTCGGCTCGACCACCTGCACCTCGCAATCCACCGTCCCCCAATCCGCAACGAGTGTGAAAGCGTGGCCGGGCTCGGGGCTAAAAGCGTTCTGCATCAGCCAATCGGCGATGAGTTCCGGCTGCGTCAGCGCCCGCCAGAGCTTTTCCGGCGCGTGGCGGAAATGCCGCTCGACGGTAACAGTCAGCACATCATGGCTACGGTCGGTCATTGATCCATCCTGTTCAACACATCCTCCAGCGCATCGAAGCGCGTCTCCCAGAAGCCGGCCATCTGACGCGCCCAATTGAGCAGCGGATCGAGCGCCTCGGCCCGCGCGCGGTAGTGGCTCTGGCGGCCGCTTACCCTATCTTCCACCAGTCCGGCGCGCTTGAGCACGGCGAGATGCTTGGAAACGGCAGGCTGGGAGACGCCGGCACCTGCTGTCAGCTCCCCCACCGTCTGCTCGCCATCGCGACAGAGACGCTCGAAAAGCCCGCGTCGGGTCGGGTCGGCAAGGGCGGCAAAAAGGGCATCCGTGGCAGACGTCATCCGAAATCCATAACCGATCAGCTATGGGATATTCATAGCTATGGGGCTATGCGATTGTCAAGCGCAATCCCTGCACGCCTCCCCCGTGACAGAACGCGCCGCAGTGTTACACTCCGCCGGCACGGCTGATGGGGGAGCGCAATGAAGAAGGGCTACAAGGACTTGCTGGCGGAAGCCAATGCCTTGGTCGAGGCGGTGGACGCTGTGGAAGCGTCGCGGCTGCACGGGGCAAGCAACGTGCTGTTCGTCGACCTGCGCGATCCGCGCGAGCGTGAACGGGAAGGCACGATCCCGCACGCATTTTCCTGTCCGCGCGGCATGCTCGAATTCTGGATCGATCCGGATAGCCCCTATCACAAACCGGTCTTTGCCGAAGACCGGCTGTTCCTCTTTTTCTGCGCCAGTGGCTGGCGGTCGGTACTCGCTACCAAAACGGCACTGGAGATGGGGCTCGAAAACGTCTGCCACCTCGATGGTGGCTTCACCGCCTGGCGGACGGCAGGGCTTCCCGTGGAGGCGGCGCCCGCGAAGACCAAAGCCTAAGCAGGCATAGACCCAAGATTGCAGGAAATGCGCAACTGCCCTATTTTCAAGGGTAAACCGTTAAGCTCGCCACCATGTCGATCACTGCAGGCTGGTCCGGCGCGGGTTTTGACAGGAGACAGTCATGGTGAAGCGTGTCAGCCGCATCTATCCCGGTGAAGCCTCCAACCAAGCGGAGGTCGGTCACACCCTGAACCTCGGCTCGGATCCGCTCAATACCTGGGTGTCAGCCCGCCAGTCGAAGATCAATCATGATATCGAGGAGCGGCGGCGCACTGCGCCAGACGAGCATGCGGATCACGGCTCGGCAAAGGAGCAAGAGGCGGAGCATGGACACCCCTCGCGCCATCTGATCGAGCCTGACGATACACGGAACGCCACAGAATGCGCGCCCGAGGAACCCCGCCTCTCCGGTGAAAGCGAACGCATCGGCACCCAGAACTTCGACGAGGATACGCCCTTTGGCGACCGTGTCGCGATAATCTGACGGACCAGCCGCGCGCCAAAGCCGTATCGCCGGCGCAACAGCGCCTCACCCTTCGCAGATGCAGGTCGCAGTTTTGCGGCATTCACTCTACTCTGGCGCAAACAGACAAGGATGCCCCATGCCCCAGACGATTCGCATCGCCAATGACCAACTCAGCGTCGACGTTTCAAGCCTCGGTGCCGAAATGCAGAGCCTGCAATCAGCCGACGGTCGCGACTGGCTCTGGAATGGCGATGCCGCCTGGTGGACAGGGCGTTCTCCAATCCTCTTTCCGATTGTCGGAAAAGCGCCGGACGACCTTCTGGCCGTCAATGGCAAGACCTATCCCATGGCTCAACACGGCCTTGCCAGGCGCCGCGAGTTTCAGCTCGTCGAGCAAACCGAAGATGCCTGCTGCCACAAGCTCGTCTCGACAGCCGAAACCCGCGCGGTCTATCCCTTCGATTTCCGATTGTCGCTGGAGCACCGCCTCGACGGCCAATCGCTAAGCGTCACGGCAACGGTAGAGAACACCGGGGACGCCCTGCTGCCCTTCGGCATCGGCTTCCACCCGGCCTTTCTCTGGCCCCTGCCCGGTGCCGACGGCAAGCCGCATACGATGACGCTCGACAATGGCGCTGAGCCGGGTGTTGTACAGCTTGAAGGCGGCCTGATCGGCAAGACGTTGCCGGCCTCCCCGTTCAAGGCAGGCCGCCTGGCGCTCGAGCACAGCCTGTTCGACAATGACGCCCTGATCTTCCCCGAGGGTGCCGGCACCGGCCTGACCTTTGGCGCGGAAGGCGGCCCCTCGCTGCACTTTGCCTTCGACAACCTGCCGAATATCGCGCTCTGGCAGAAACCCGGCGCGCCCTTCCTCTGCATTGAGCCCTGGCACGGCATGGCCGCCCATGCCGGCGGAACGGCAGAACTCGTGGAGCGCCCCTATACGGTGGCGCTGGCTAAGGGCGAAAGCATGCGTTTCGGCTTTGCCGTGACGATCAGCGGCTGACCATCAACTTCGACCGCGCAACAAGGATCGGTTGTCCGGTATCGCAGACCGCACGCAAGCCGCTTGCCCTCCAATGACCATCGGCTACTCTGGATGTGCCAGTGCAACGGCAAGTCCAGATGGAGAGGATGATCCTGATGTGCAATCACTGCGTGATCGAGACTGTGAAACAGACCATGCTATCGCGACGCTCCCTGTTTCGGGGGATGGCGGCGGCGAGTGCCACGATGGCAGCAACCGGCGTTGCGGCCCCGGTCCGCGCGGCGCCTGCCACAGGCGAGGTGGTGGACCTGACCCATACTTACGACGCAAGCTTCCCGACCTTCGATGGCACGCCGGGCATCCAATATGAATGGGCCGTGGAATTTGCTGGCAATGGCTACCAGCTGCACAAGCTGACGATCTTCGAGCACACGGGAACGCATATCGACGCGCCCCTGCATTTCAGCGCGGATGGCGCCGGCGTCGACGAGATCGAACCGGAAAAACTGGTTGCGCCGCTCGCCATCATCGACATCACCGACCGGGCAAAAGAAGATGCCAATGCCACGGTGGAAGCTGCCGATGTGGAAGCCTGGATCAGCGCCAATGGCGAGATCCCCAAGGGCGCGGTTGTGGCACTGCGCTCCGGCTGGGCAAGCAAGGTCAAGGAACCCGCTTTCCGCAATGACGGCGAAGGCAAATTCGCCTTTCCGGGCTTCGGCAAATCCGCGACAGACCTCTTGGCAACCCTCGACGTCGCCGCGATCGGTGTTGACTCCCTGTCGCTCGATCCCGGCAACTCCGCTGACTTTGCCGTGCATACGAGCTGGCTGCCGGCCGGCCGCTACGGCATCGAATGCCTGAACAACCTGGAAGACCTGCCGGTCAAGGGCGCCACCATCATCGTCGGTGCGCCGAAGCACAGGGGCGGAACCGGCGGCCCCGCCCGCGTGCTGGCGCTCGTGTGATATGCCGTCCTTTGGAGGCCAGGCGACGTTGCGCCATCCTTGGCCGACGCCATGCGCTTCGGCTTTCCGCTGAGGGTGTGATCGCTTGAATGCCCGATGTCCGCGCTCAACGCCCTTGGCTCCGCGGACATCGGCTTTGACACGCTTAAAACAGCACCGTTCGTCCCTGGTCCCGGGCCTGCGCCTTGGAATAATGGACCAAATGGGCGGTGTGACCATCGCGATTGACGAGGCGGATTTCGCCGCCCTGGTTGGACAACTGGATCGACTGCGACGGCAGCCTGACGATGGTAGCAAGCCCCGGCTCTGCCACATACGCCGAGAGACCGAACCGCAAGCCCCCCTTGTCAACCAGGAACCAGCCTTCGAGCGGCTGCCGTGTCGTGCCGATATTGATAAGGGTGACGGTTTCCTGACCCTCATCATGCCCAGCCGGATTGATGAGGGCTGCGATGATGCGAACATCGCCGCCCGCAACCGGGTTGAGCGGCGGCTCCACCGGACCAACATCTGGAATGTCCGGGCTTGGGCTTGGGCCAGGCCCTGGCCTCGGGCCTGGAACAGGTTGATCGGGGATCGGGCCTGACGGTCCCTTGTAGACGGGATAGAAGGTGCGGATGTGCTGGTCGTTGGCGCTGCGAAACACTTTCATGTCGTAGCGCGCACCGTTGATAACGGCCTCCTTCGGCGCCCGTGCCCCAAGATGGGCGCGCACCGTGCCAAGCGCCATCAGCCCCTCCACGCTGCACCCCACGAAGAAACCGCCCGTCGGCTTGGTCAAAGGGCGCACCAGCGCCGATGGATCGCCGCCTGCAACGTAACGCTCGTAATCCGGGGCATTCCAGCGATAGGAGATGGTCACCGATTCCGGGAAACGCTCCTGCCCGTCCCCGTATTTGCCGCGCACATAGACAATGCGATCATCGGCGAAGCCCGGAAAGCGATGGCGATCGATCATCTGCGCCATGCCGTCATCGAGATAATATTTGTACCAGAAATGATAGCCCTGAACCTTCGGTCCTTCCTGCTCGCCGACAAAGACATGCTCGAAGCCGGTCAAGGCTGGATCGCCGTTTTGCGAGAAGGCACGGAACCAGTGTTCCAGAAGAACGCCATACCAGCGGTCGCGTGAAATCACCGTCTGGCTTGCCTGGGCCACGTATTCCCGCGCAACCAGCATGGGTGGCGTGTCGAGAACGGCTTCAAGGAGATCATGCACCTCCTGGCGTTCTTCCGCCGTCTCGATCTCGTTGGACTGCTCGTCCAGTGCATAATTGTCGAAAAGGGCCAGCGCCCGGTCATAGGTGAAGCGTTTGTGACTGGGGATGCTGACATCGTGGATGACCCTCACATCCTCGCCCACATCGCGGTTATTCACCACAACATAGCCGGTGGAAGGATCGCCGCTCTCCCCTTTGAGGATCGGCTTCAGTCCGCTACCGGACTGATCGGCATTCCAGATCTGCTGATAGATATCCATGACACAACTCCCCTGAGTTGAGAGACATGCTAATTGCAATTTGCAACAGTTCTTCGACAAGCGCAAGGATGGGTGCCGCTTTGCGCTCAACAAGCGATCTGGTCTAGAGTGCTGCATTGCAAACGAAGACAGGGGCTATCTGATGACCGACCTCGCACGCCGCATCGACCAGGGCACGGGCCGCGAGACGGCGGACATCGTGCTGAAAGGCGGCCGCTTCTTCGATCTGGTGACCGGCGAACTGGTCGCATCCGACATTGCAATCTGTGGCGAGACCATCGTCGGCACGATCGAGAGCTATGAAGGCGCCGAGGAAATCGACATCTCGGGCAGGATCGTCGTGCCGGGTTTCATCGATACGCATCTGCATATCGAAAGCTCGCTGGTGACGCCGCATGAATTTGACCGCTGCGTGCTGCCTTATGGGGTGACGACGGTTGTCTGCGATCCGCATGAGATTGCCAATGTTCTCGGCACGGAAGGCATCCAGTTCTTCCTCGACAGCGCCGAACAGACGATCATGGACATTCGCGTCCAGCTCTCATCCTGCGTACCGGCGACGCATCTGGAGACCTCCGGCGCAGATTTGCCGATCGAGCGTCTCCTGCCCTTCCGCAACCATCCGAAGGTGATAGGGCTTGCCGAATTCATGAATTTCCCGGGCGTGATCCACAAGGATCCGACCTGCATGGCAAAGCTTGACGCATTTCAGGACGGTCATATCGATGGCCACGCGCCGCTGCTCTCCGGGCGCGATCTGAACGGTTATCTCTCCGCCCGCATCCGCACGGACCATGAATGCACGACCGCCGAAGAGGCGATGGAAAAGATCCGCAAGGGCATGCACATCCTTGTGCGCGAGGGTTCGGTCTCCAAGGATCTGCACGCCTTGATGCCGATCCTGACGGAACGGCTCTCGCCATACCTCGCGCTCTGCACCGATGACCGCAACCCGCTTGACATCGCCGAACAGGGGCATCTCGACTATCTGATCCGGGAGGCGATCCGCAACGGCGTGGCACCGCTTGCCGTGTACCGCGCCGCCTCGATTTCGGCGGCCCGTGCCTTCGGGCTTCGCGATCGCGGCCTGGTGGCGCCGGGCTGGCGCGCCGATCTCGTCGTCATCGACAGCCTGGAAAGCTGCAAGGCCGAGATGGTGCTTGCCGGTGGCCGGCGCGTGACGGACGCGCTTTTCGCCACCCGCAAACCGGTAGCCCCCGTTGGCCTCGACAGCGTCAAGGCAAGGATCGTCAAGGCTGCCGATTTCGCCGTGCCGGTTGCGGAAGGCGAAACCTCGGTGATTGGCGTCATGCCCGGAAAGATCATCACCGAACACCGCCGCTGCCGCTTGCCCACCTTTGGCAACCAGACATCGGTGGATCTGGAGAACGACGTGATCAAGGTCGCCGTGATCGAGCGGCATGGCAAGAACGGCAACCACGCCAATGGTTTTGTTCAGGGATTTGGTTTGAAGAAGGGCGCAATCGCCTCGACTGTCGGCCATGACAGCCACAATATCTGCGTGGTCGGCGTCTCGGAGGAAGACATGGCACATGCCGCCAACCGCCTCACCGATATCAAGGGCGGCTTCGTCGTTGTCGAGGACGGGCGAGTAACCGGCGAAATTCCGCTGCCGGTTGCCGGGCTGATGAGCCTTGAACCCTACGAGAGCGTGCGCGACACGCTGCATCACCTGCGAAAGGCAGCCTATGCGCTAGGGACGACCTTGGAGGAGCCGTTCCTGCAAGTCGCCTTCCTGCCGCTGCCCGTGATCCCGCACTTGAAGATTTCGGACATGGGCATGGTGGATGTCGACCAGTTCAAGCTGATCGGGTGAGGATTGGCAGAAAGAGGATGAGACGTTATCCTTTAAGCAAAGAGGACTTATGATGAGCCGAATTGACCAACTGGTAGAAAGAGTGCGCGAGTTATCACCGGAGGAGTTCGAAACCTTCGCCAACTCGATTGAAGCTCTGCGCTCAGAGCGCTGGGATCAGCAGATCGCCCAAGACTCCGCCAGTGGAAAGCTGGACAAGACGTTGGAGGAAGCTCTTGCTGCGCACTCGAAAGGACAGTCCAGGCCGCTGTGACACACCACGCAACGCCTCAGTTTTGGGCTGGCTATAACGCGCTTCCGAAAGCTGTGCAGCGTTTGGCTGATCGGAATTTCGAACGCCTCAAAGTTGACCCTGACCATCCCTCCCTTCATTTCAAGCAAATCGGCAAAATTTGGTCAGCGCGCGTTGGCATCGGTTATAGAGCCTTGGCGATACGCTCGGGGGACGACTGGATCTGGTTCTGGATTGGCTCGCATGCCGATTATGACAAGCTGCTGGAGCGTTGAGCACAATTCGGATTATGATCACAGACCGCCCACTTGGTCAGACGAAGTCCAAAATCAGAGTCTGGAACGCCGCATGGTCTAATCCGTTATCGGCACGCACGAAGACAAGACTCCGATCTCCCTGCAATGCCGCTTCCATTATTGACGGGAACCCGATGGACGAAGAGACCTCAAAGCCGCTGACACGCACCCTGCGTCAGCACCTCGCTCGCCTCTATTTTGGCCGCGACACCGCCGCGATCCGCTTCCAGTTTACCCTGATGGTGATCGACATCGCGATTATCGGCTTTTTCCTTGCCGGTCCCTATCTGCGCGATCGCCCGAGCTACCTGATCCTCGACTACACGATTGCCGCATGGATTGCGCTCGAACTCGTGGCACAATGGTCAGCGTCCTGGTCGACACGGCGCTTCCTGATGCGACCGATGACCTGGGTCGATATCTTCGTGCTCGGTACGCTTCTCTTTCCGCAATGGCTGTTCAACTTCGCCTTCCTGCGTGTTGCACGCATCTGGGCGGTTGCCCAACGGCCGATCTTCAAGCTCATGCTGAAGCGCATGGGCCTGAAGGAGCAGACGGATGTCGTCACCGCCTTCATCAACCTTTTTGTCTTCCTCTTTCTGGTCACCGGCTTCGTCTACAGCTTCTTCTTCTATCGCGAAGATGCCGGCACCGGGTTTATCGATGCGCTGTACTTCACCGTGGCAACCGTTACCACGACAGGCTTTGGCGATATCACCCTGCCCGGCACATTCGGCAAGCTGACATCCATTGTCACGATGATCATTGGCATCTCGCTCTTTGTCCGGCTGGCACAGGCCATCGTGCGGCCTTACAAGGTTACCTTCCCCTGCCCCGAATGCGGCCTGCAGCGGCACGATGCCGATGCCGTGCATTGCAAGGCCTGCGGCCACATCCTCAATATCCCCGATGATGGCGAGTGAGGGTCAGAGCGACTTGCGAAAGTAGACCACCCTCTCCGTTTCCTCAAAGCCGAGAGCAGCGTGCAGCGCATGCGAGGTGTCATTGTCGGCAGCAGCATCGGAGGCGATTTCTGTGACACCTCGTGCGACGGCCCAGTCGCACACCGCGCCGACGAGGGCTGACGCCACCCCGAAGCGCCGGTGTTCGGGCTCAACAAAAATGCCTTCGAGAAAGGCAACCGGCGATGTGGTGCAGCCGTTGACATGGTCCGAGCGGAGGCTTGCCTCGGCAAAACCGGACAACACACCACCAGGCGACACGCAGACGAATGCCGCGAACCGGTCGGGCTGCGTGAGAGCGTCCGCAACCTCGTCGCGGTGACCATCCAAGGAGAGACTGGGCCACAGCCTGTGCCGGAGCTCTACCCATGCCTCCAGATCGCGAACATCGGCTCTGCGCACGAGATGTTTCATCCTCAGAACCTCGCACAGAAGCCGTTCAATGGGCCGATATGAATCTCGCCATCGACAAGCCTGCCTTCAAGCCCCGGCATGGGCACTGTGTCCCTTATGGCAAGCTTCTGCGGTAGCCTGATCTCCTGCGGACCGCGCCGCAAATTGAACACGAAAAGAAAACGCTCCTCCCCCAGGGTTCGGGTGAAGGCAAGAACATCCTCATTCGTTTCGAGGAAGTCCATGTCGCCACTGAGAAGAGCCGGATAGGCTTTGCGGAAGGCAAGCACGGCGCGGTAATGTGCAAGAACCGACTGCGGGTCAGCCTCCTGGACATCGACGGACAGAGGGACATGCTCCCCCGGCACCGGCAGCCAGGGTTTTGCCGTGGAGAACCCCGCCTGCGGCGCATCCGCTTCCCAGACCATCGGTGTGCGGCATCCGTCGCGGCCCTTGAAGGCCGGCCAGAAGCGGATGCCATAGGGGTCGCGCAAATCCTCAAAGGCGAGATCCGCCTCCGGCAGGCCGAGCTCTTCGCCCTGATAGAGGCAGATTGAGCCGCGCAGGCTCGCCAGCACCGAGATGGCAATCTTGGCGACCGCCGCCTGCTCGGCGGCATTGTGCGCAAAGCGACTGACATGACGGTGCACGTCATGGTTCGAGAAGGCCCAGCACACCCAGCCGTCGGCCACATGTCGATGGAAGGACTGGACGCAATGGCGAATGTGATTGGGGGTGAAATCCGGACCGAGCAGATCGAAGGTATAGCACATGTGCAGCTTGTCGCCGCCGGAGGTGTAAGACGCCACCGTCTTCAGCGAGCGTGCGCCGTCCCCCACCTCGCCGACCGTCGTGCGATCGGGGTATTCGTCCATAAGCGCCCGAAAGCGTTTGAGGAATTCCACGTTTTCCGGCTGCGTCTTGTCGTAGAGATGGCTCTGCATGCCATAGGGATTGACGTCGGGCGCATCGAGGCCGGCGTCCTCGCTATCAGGCACATGCGGTGGATTGTCTCGCAGTTCCTCGTCATGGAAATAGTAGTTCACCGTGTCCAGCCGGAAGCCATCGACACCACGATCGAGCCAGAAGCGGACGCTATCCAGCACGGCATCCTGCACATCGCGATTGTGGAAATTGAGGTCCGGCTGCGAGGTGAGGAAATTGTGCATGTAATACTGCTTGCGCACCCCGTCCCACTCCCAGGCCGGCCCGCCAAAGACAGACAGCCAGTTGTTGGGTGCTGTGCCGTCCGGCTTGGCTGCCGCCCAGACAAACCAGTCGGCCTTCGGATTGTCCCGGCTCGTGCGGCTTTCCTTGAACCAAGGATGCTGGTCGGACGTGTGCGAGATCACCTGATCGATGATCACCTTCAGCCCGAGTGCGTGAGCCCTTTCCATCATGACGTCGAAATCGGCAAGTGTGCCGAACATGGGATCGACATCGCAGTAGTCGGAGACATCATAGCCCATATCCGCCTGCGGCGAGGTGAAGAAGGGCGAAAGCCAGATCGCATCGACACCGAGCGACGCAATATAAGGCAGCCGCTCGATGATGCCCTTGATGTCACCAATGCCGTCGCCGCTCGTATCCTGGAAGGACCGGGGATAGACCTGGTAGATGACGGCCCCACGCCACCAGTCGGGGTTCTTCGATGTGGCGGATGTCGCAGGCGATTTGGTCATGCTGTCGTCCTTCGGCTGGTCTCGGGAGGCGGTTAAGGGCGGGCACCGGCAAGCCAAACGCCTTGGCGCGCAATTGTCAAACCGGTTCGCAAGGAGAGACTGACATCAAGCTGTAATGTTCCCGCCGCATAACCACCAAAGAGCCATTTTGCAGCGGAATCGCCGAAAAATCGCGGCGCTTCGGAGAAGGGCGGCGCAGCATGCCGAAACTCACCATCGTCACCGATGCCTGGCATCCGCAGGTGAACGGCGTTGTCCGTTCCATTGAAACGACAAACCGAGAATTGGCGAAAATTGGCGTCGACGTCTCGATGATCACGCCGGAGCCTTTCGCCAGCGTTCCCATGCCGACCTACCCCGAAATCCGCCTGTCGCTGGCCTGGCCCGGTGAGGTGGGTCGGATGATCGAGGCCGAGAAGCCGGACTATGTCCACATCGCAACCGAAGGACCTCTGGGACTGATGGCGCGGCGCTGGTGCCTGCGAAACGGGCAGCCTTTTTCGACCAGCTACCACACGCGCTTCCCCGAATATGTCGCAGCCCGCATCCCCGTCCCGCTGACCTGGCTCTACGCCTTCGTGCGCTGGTTCCACAATCGCGGCGGGGCCTGCATGGTGGCAACCGAAAGCCTGCGCCGGGAACTCCAGGCCAAGGGCATCAAGAATTTGAGCCTGTGGAGCCGCGGCATCGACACGACACTCTTTCGCCCCCGGGAAAAGACAGCAAAGCCATTCGGTCTCACGCGCCCGATCTTCATGACCGTCGGCCGTGTGGCGGTCGAAAAGAACCTTCCCGCCTTTCTCGACCTCGACCTCCCCGGCACGAAGGTGGTTGTCGGCGACGGCCCTGCGCGCGAGGAATTGCAGGCGCGCTATCCGGATGTACTGTTCACCGGCATGAAGCATGGCGAGGATCTGGCCGCGACCTATGCCGAGGCCGATGTCTTCGTCTTTCCGTCGAAGACAGACACGTTCGGAAATACCATTCTCGAGGCGCTCGCCTCTGGCGTTCCGGTCGCAGCGCATCCTGTCACCGGTCCGGCAGACATCATTCCCCAGGGCTCCGACGCTGGCGCGCTGCACCACGACCTGCGACAAGCGTGCCTCACCGCCCTAAATGCATCGCGGACATCAGCGCGTCGGCTGGCCGAGACCTATTCCTGGGAAGCGGCGACACAACAGTTCTTCGACAATGTCGTGGAAGCCAGGGAGCAGCGCCGTCGGCGGGGCTTGCGGCAACGGTTCGGCATACGCCCGACCGAGGCCAATATTCGTGGAAACCCGGCTGCCGAATAGCCGGGTCTTGCGCCTGATGTCAGCGATTATCGCTTCTTCTTGCGGCCCTCGAACGGATTGTCGCCCGCCTTGAGATGGATGCGGATCGGCACGCCCGGCATGTCGAAATCGGCGCGCAGACCATTGGTCAGATAACGGATATAGCTTTCCGGCAGGGCATCGGGCCGCGTGCAGGAAATCATGAAGGCCGGCGGGCGGGCCTTGACCTGCGTCATGTATTTCAGCTTCAGGCGACGCCCGGACACCGCCGGCGGCGGATGCTGCGTGGTGACGGAATCGAGCCAGCGGTTGAGCTTCGAAGTCGAGATACGCTTGTTCCACACCTTGTCGGTGTCGATGATGTTCTGCATCAGCTTGTCGAGAGCGTAACCGGTCTGGCCGGAAATCGGCACGGCGCGAATGCCGCGCGCCTGCGGCAGGAGCCGTTCGGTCTTTTCACGCAGGTCCGCAAGCACCGCCTGCTGATCTTCCACGAGATCCCACTTGTTGAAGGCAAGCACGGCAGCCCGGCCTTCGCGCAGGCAAAGATCGACGATCTGGATATCCTGTTTCTCGAAGGGAATGGTGGCATCGAAGACGATGACAACGGTTTCGGCAAAGCGGATAGCCCGAAGCGTGTCGGCGACCGAGAGCTTTTCGAGCTTTTCCTGCACGCGCGCCTTGCGGCGCATGCCGGCCGTGTCGAACATCTTGATGGTGCGGCCGCGCCAATCCCATTCGACCGAAATGCTGTCGCGCGTGATGCCCGCTTCCGGACCCGTCAGCAGACGGTCTTCACCCAGAAAGCGGTTGATCAGTGTCGACTTGCCGGCATTCGGGCGACCGACAATCGCCACGCGCAGCGGCTTGCTGTCGTCGTATTCCGGCTCGAAATCCTCGTCTTCGAATTCGTCATCGTCGCGCAGGACAATATCGGTTTCGGCGACATCGTCGGGTTCAGGAAACGCGCGTTCTTCGCCCAACGCCTCGACGATCGCATCGCGCAGGTCGATCATGCCCTGGCCGTGTTCAGCGGAGATCGGCACCGGTTCGCCGAGGCCCAGCGTATAGGCGTCGTAGAAGCCAGCATCCGAACCGCGGGCTTCCGACTTGTTGGCAACCAGAACAACAGGCTTGCCGCGGCGACGCAGCATTTCGGCAAGCGACTGGTCGATCTGAGTCAGGCCGTATTTGGCGTCGACAACGAACAGCGAGAGGTCAGCCTCGTCGATGGCGGCTTCCGTCTGGGCGCGCATGCGGCCTTCAAGCGTGTCCGGGCCGGCCTCTTCCAGGCCAGCCGTGTCGATGATGGTGAAGCGCAGGTCCACGAGCTTGGCCTCGCCCGGACGGCGGTCACGGGTGACGCCCGGCGTATCGTCGACAAGCGCCAGCTTCTTCCCCACCAGACGGTTGAAAAGCGTGGACTTGCCGACATTCGGGCGACCGACGATGGCGACTGTGAAACTCATGGAAACTAGCCTTCTGACCCTTTTGGCCGTGTTGTCTTTACGACGCCTTGCCGGATGCCGTGATGTTGTCGAGCAGCATCTGGGCGCGGCTGCCGACATTGCGCGGCGTCTCGGTGTCTTCGGTGATCTGCTCAAGCCACTCGCGCGCACGCGTCATGTCGCCCGCCTTGTAGGCGGCAAGGCCAAGCACTTCGCGGGCGCTGTGGCGCATGGAATGCGTCGGCGTCGCCATGACTTCCACGAGAGCGGAAATCTCGTCATAGGTGCCGGTATCGACCAGGATCCAGGCGGCCCGCTGCTTGGCGGCATCCCGCACGGCCTCAGGAACAGACGTATCGGCAGCAATGCCGCGGAAGGCTTCGACCGCTGCAGCAAGCTCGCCCTTTTCCGCCTGCAGGGCGGCGATCCGGAAGCGGGCGAGGATGTCATAGGCGCCGTAGCCATCCTGCTCCAGAACCTTCAAGGCGGCTTCCGCCTCATCGCGCTTGCCCTGCTCGGCGAGCGTCAGGGCGGCAATGAACTTGTCGCCGGCGTCAGAGGCCTGGGTGGTGTCCCAATGGTTCCACAGACGATGGCCCGCCGTACCGAGAATGATCAGCACGGCGAAGGCAATGATGAAGCGGCTGTAGCGCTTCCAGGCATTGCGCACCTGATCGGAGCGGAGCTCCTCATTGACTTCGCGGATAAAGCTGTCGTTCTGGTCAACCATTCACATTTCCGGAACAGGCGTCCGGCTCCAATTGGCATGCAGTGTCTTTGATTGCCGGCTTCTAGCGGATTTTCGCAGGTTTGTAAGCGGAAATCCGCCAAAATCCTTAAGCCTCACATCGGAAGCGGCGAAACGCCGATCAGAAGCGCGTGAAGCCAGAAGGTGATCAGGACCCAGCTGAGAAGGCCAAGCGCGATGGCAGCCAGATCCCATTTCGCTGAGACGAAGACTTTCGGCTGGATTTCGCCGGCTTGCAGACGTCGCTTGTAGTTGATGCGCAGCACGACGCCGTAGGCCAGCAGCGACACGAAGAGAAGGACGGAGGCGAGATCGCCATTGGCAAGAAGATGCGCAAGAGCCCAGATCTTGATCGACAGAACGATGGGATGCTTGGTCTTCGCTGCAATGTGACCGGCCGGCAGGAAGCCTGAACAGAGAATGATCATGGCCGGCAGCATCAAGGTCAATGTGAGATGGTTCATGCCGAGAGGCGGGAACCACAGATTGACATAGGGCGCGGTCGCATACCCCCAGATGAGCAGGGCGAGCGTCAGAATGCTGAGGACCGAGTGCAGGCCTCTCCAGCCCGTTTCGCCGAGACGGGCAATCATGGTGTTGCGAAAGCCGGGCGCGACGACGCGAATGAGATGCACCGCGAGAAACAGAACAATGCCAAGAAGCAGAAGTGCCATTATCGAGACCTTTCAAGGGAATATGCGCCAGCCTTACTGCCGACAGCCGGGAATTGCCAGCATGTTCAAAGCTTCGCCGCATTTCAATGACACAGAACGCCGCGACGTTGAGTGGGGACTGATTTCATGGTCAAGCGTATTGTCGCCCTTCTGCTGGGGGCTCTTGCCCTTCATGGCACCAGCCTGCCTGCGGCTGCAGAAGCAAATGGTGACGGCAAGGCTGCCGCCAAGCCACGGCAGATCATCCTCATTTCATTCGATGGCGCCCTCGACAACCGGCTCTGGCAACGCAGCCGGGATTTCGCCCGCCGCAGCAATATCGACTTCACCTATTTCCTTTCCTGCGCGACGCTGATCCCGCGCGAGCGCGCGGCAGACTACAAAGCGCCGGGAATGAAGGCGGGGCGCTCCAATATCGGTTTTGCGCCAACGGTCGAGGATGTCGCAACCCGCCTCGATCACATCTGGGCGGCGCGAAACGAAGGCCATGAGATCGCCAACCATACCTGCGGCCACTTCGACGGCAAGGAATGGTCTCGCGAGGAGTGGCTGACGGAATTCAAGACATTCGACCGCGTCATGCGGGACGCCTGGAAGGACAATGGCCTTGCCGACCAGGAACCTGAAGGCTGGTCCGACTTCGTGCGCAACGACATTTCCGGCTTCCGCGCACCGTATCTCTCAGCGCCCGACAGCCTTTTTGCCGCGCAGAAGGCACATGGATATCGCTTCGATGCCAGCACGGTCACCGATGCGCCGCTGCCGCCGAAGGAGAAGAAGGGCCTTTATCGCTTCGGCCTTCCGCTCATCCCCGAGGGCCCGAGCGACCGCAAGATCATCGCAATGGACTACAATCTCTTCATTCGCCATTCCGCCGGCATCGATCATCCGAGCAAGGCGGCGGATTTCACCGAACGCAGCTACAAGGCCTTCCGTGCTGCCTTCGACGCACAATATCATGGCGACCGCGTGCCGCTGCAGATCGGCCTGCATTTTGTCGAGATGAACGGCGGCGCCTATTGGGCCGCGATGGAACGGCTGGCGGCAGACGTCTGCCACCTGCCGGATGTCGCTTGCGTCACCTACAGCAAGGCGCTTGCCCTGATGGCGGATGACCGACGAAGGCTCGCCCAATCCGGCCAGAGACAGGACGCTATCGAAGCGACAGGCTCACTGACGCCCTGATCCCCTGCCCGATCAGTCCTTGTCCGCTTTTGTCCTGCGGTTTGTCAGATAGACGCCGATCATCACGATCAGGGTTCCAACGATCATCGGCAGTGTCAGGTCTTCGCCAAAGAAAAGTGCTGCCTCGATCGCGGCCAGGGGTGGAACCAGATAGATCAGGGAGGCTGCCTTCGAGACCTCCCCCTGCCGCACCAGGTGCAGGAGAAGGGCAACCGCGCCCATCGAAATCCCGAGAACCGACCAGACGAGCACGGCGAAGAAACCGATCTCCCAGTCGACATGCATATCCTCAAGCAGGAAAGCAGCCGGCAAGGTGACGGCAAGCGCACCGACATATTGCAGCGTGGCCACCGCCCGCAGATCGCCGTGTTTGAGAAAGCGCTTCTGATAGATCGTGCCGGCCGTGACGAAGACCATGGCGACCACGTTCACGGCCACGGCATAGCCCGGAATGCTGACGGCATCGAGTGCCAGCACATTGGGCAGCACGGCAACCGCAATTCCGACAAAGCCCAGCGCAAGGCCGAGGCGCTGGACCCCGCTCAAGCGCTCACCGACGATGAGGCCTGCAGCCACGGCCGTCATCAGCGGTTGGAGGCCGGCAATGATGCCTGAAAGGGCCGCTGGAACGCCCTGCCCGATCGCCCACCAGACGAGCCCGAGATAAAGCCCGTGCAGGAAAACGCCGGAGACAATCGCATGCCACCAGCCGCTTTTCGTCTTTGGCCACGCCACACCGGCAAAGCGGCACACGGCATAAAACAGGATCACCGCCGACAGATAGCGAATGACCAGGAACGTTAGGGGATCCGCATAGACTGCTGCATACTTGGCAGATACCCAGCCGGTGGACCAGAGAAGCACAAAAAGGGCGGGCGCAAGCCGGGTAAGGGTCATTGACGATCTTTCAATTATGTCCCGCCACAACGTCAAAATCGAAGCGCGGGCAAAGCTCGGTAGGCCCTGCTGCCCGCCAGGTCAAAGCAGATTTGCTGATCGCTTCATTGAAATCCGTTGAGCCTGAAGACGTCAGAAAAAATCATCACAAAATTCGCCCAAAGATTAGGCAGATCGGGCGGCCCCATATGACGGCAAACGCCGACAGAGCGGGCAAGAAGACATGGCCGCCCTACAACTCTCCGAAGAACCGCCCAAAGTCTGTGCGATTGCCGCGCTTTTAAGCGCAGGCTTTGTCAGCACTTTCTGACATGCCGGCCAATCAGCGGCTTGCATTGCGCAAATGGTTGTACTCAAATGGGAAAAAAAGGGGACGGCGCCATTGGCATTCGATGAGATGATCACGGCGGGAGAGACGCCGCGAGGACCATATCAGACCTACCACAACTGGTATTCCAGCCAGGATCCGGCGAGACTTCTCAACAAGTCGCGCGACGCGGAAAACATCTTCCGCAAGACGGGAATCACCTTTGCCGTCTACGGCCACGAAGACTCCTCCGAAAAGCTCATCCCCTTCGACATCATCCCGCGCATCATATCGGGCCGGGAGTGGCGCAAGCTCGCGCAGGGCATCGAACAGCGTGTTCTGGCACTCAACGCCTTTCTTGACGACATCTATCACAAGCAGGAAATCATCAAGGCTGGCAGGATCCCGCGCGAACTCATTGAAAACAATGAGGCATTCCTTCCTGAAATGATCGGCTTCCGGCCGCCGGGCGGCGTCTACACCCATATCGTCGGCACCGACATTGTGAGAACCGGCGAAGACCAGTTCTACGTGCTCGAAGACAATGCCCGCACCCCCTCCGGCGTCTCCTACATGCTGGAGAACCGGGAAACCATGATGCAGATGTTTCCGGAGCTCTTCCAGCTCAACAAGGTGCAGCGTGTCGAAGACTATCCGCATCTCTTGCGCCAGTCGCTCGCCTCGCTGGCGCCTCCTGGCTGCAAGGGCAAGCCGCGCGTGGCGGTGCTCACCCCCGGCATCTACAATTCCGCCTATTACGAGCACTCTTTCCTTGCCGACATGATGGGTGTGGAACTTGTCGAAGGTTCGGATCTGCGCGTCATCGACGGCAAGGTGAAGATGCGCACGACGCGCGGCTACGAGGCGATCGACGTGCTCTATCGCCGCGTTGACGACGACTTCCTCGATCCGCTGACATTCCGGCCCGACAGCTGCCTCGGCGTGCCCGGCATCATGGATGTCTACCGCGCCGGCAACATCACCATCGCCAATGCGCCCGGCACCGGCATTTCGGACGACAAGGCGATCTACTCCTACATGCCGGAGATCGTGGAGTTCTACACCGGTCGCAAGGCAATCCTCGAAAACGTGCCGACCTGGCGCTGCTCGGAAGCCGACAGCCTGAAATACGTGCTCGAACACCTGAGCGAACTCGTGGTCAAGGAGGTGCACGGCTCCGGCGGATACGGCATGCTGGTCGGCCCGACCGCGACAAAGCAGGAATGCGCCGATTTCGCCGAAAAGCTGAAAGCCCGCCCCTCCAACTACATCGCCCAGCCGACACTGTCGCTTTCGACCGTGCCGATCCTCGTCGACAAGGGGATCGCACCCCGCCATGTCGACCTTCGCCCTTACGTCCTCGTCTCCGACAAGGTGCAGATCATTCCCGGTGGTTTGACGCGTGTCGCCCTGAAAGAAGGGTCGCTCGTGGTCAATTCCAGCCAGGGCGGCGGCACCAAGGACACCTGGGTATTGGAGGATTGAGGATGGTGATGCTCGGAAGAACCGCCAACGGCCTCTACTGGATGTTCCGCTACATCGAGCGGGCGGAAAACATCGCGCGCCTCGTCGATGCGGGGCTTCGCATGTCGCTGACCCGCTCCGGCGCCTCTGATGACGACTGGGACGCCGTCTTGCAGAGTGCGGATGTGCGCGCACTCTATGCCGAACACTGCGGCAAGCTCACCTCAAGCGATGCCATCGATTTTCTGCTGCGCGATCCCGCCAACCCTTCGAGCGTCATGTCCTGCATCGACGCGGGGCGCAATAATGCCCGTATGGTGCGAACCGCTTTGACGCGGGAAACCTGGGAAGCGACCAACGAATGCTGGATCGAGCTCAAACAGATCCTCACGGGCAAGCTCAAATCCTCCGATCTGCCGGAGGTCATCGACACAGTCAAACGCCGGGCCGGCCTCATCCGCGGCGCCTTTCACGGCTCCATGCTGCGCAACGAGATCTACAACTTTGCCCGCATCGGCACCTTCATCGAGCGCGCCGACAATACCAGCCGCATCCTTGACGTGAAGTATTACGTGCTCTTGCCGGCGATCACCCATGTCGGCTCCTCGCTCGACAACATGCAGTGGGAATCGATCCTGCGCTCGGTCTCGGCCCATCGCTCCTATCGCTGGACCTATGACGGCGAGTACCGCGCCGCCAACATTGCGGATTTTCTCATCCTCAACGGCCAGATGCCGCGATCGCTCGCCTATTGCTGCGAAAAGATCGCCTCCAACCTCGCCTATATCGGCAAGGATTATGGCGAACGGCTCGACGCGCATGAAACGGCGGATGCCACGTTGGCCTTGCTGAAATCCACCACGATCGAGAAGATCATGGATCAGGGCCTGCACGAATTCCTGGACGACTTCATTGCCCGCAACAACCGGTTGGGCAGTGAAATCACCGAAGGCTACCGTTTCTACAGTTAAGCAGGACTGGCGCCATGCGTTTGCGGATCACCCACACCACAGACTATCGCTATGATGACCCGGTGCATTATTCGCTGCAGCGCCTGCGCCTGACGCCACAAACGGGGCCAGGGCAAACGGTGCGCCAGTGGTCGATCGAGGTCGATGGCGCCAAGGTTGAGGCCGGTTATGCCGATCAGTTCGGCAACCAGACCCATCTGGTCTCCATGGAAGGCGAAAGCCATCGCGTGCACATCGTCGCCTCCGGCGAGGTCGAGACGGAGGATCGTGCGGGCGTGTTCGGCCCGCATCAGGGGTTTGTACCGCTCTGGCTTTATCTGCGCGCAAGCCCGCGCACGCTGGCCGGACCACGCATCACCGCGCTGGTGGAAAGCCTTGAGGGCGACAGCGATCTGGCCCGCATGCACGACATGATGGAGAAGCTCAACGGCCTGATCCGCTACGAACCTGGCGCGACCGGCACGGAGACGACGGCCGAAGAAGCACTCGAAGCCGGTGCCGGGGTTTGTCAGGATCACACCCATGCGATGATTTCCGCTGCCCGCCATATGGGTCTGCCGGCCCGCTATGTCTCGGGATATCTGATGATGGATGACAGCATCGAACAATCAGCCAGCCATGCCTGGGCGGAGGTGCATTTGCAGGGTCTGGGCTGGGTCGGTTTCGATGCTGCCAACAGACATTGCCCGGATGAACGGTATGTCCGGCTTGCCTCAGGCCTGTGTTATGCCGACGCCGCCCCCGTATCGGGTCTGCGGCTTGGGCCGGCCGGCGAAAACCTCAGCGTCACCCTGACGGTAGAGCCGGTCGGTCAAAGCCAGAGCCAGAGCCAGTCCCAGAACTGAGCCCCAGGCCTCCTTCAAGGCAGGCACGCAAGCCCGACACCATGCAACTATGCTGCACTCCGCTTGCAGCCTTGCATGTTCGGAGACAGATGGTGTTGTTTGGAAGATCCCTGTTCCAGTCCGTGGTGGATCGCTTGTTGCATGAGGCGGAGAGCGCCGAAGAGGCCGTCGATCAGACCGGCACGGATTTCCGCATCCGGGGGTTTGGCGCAGGATTCGTCGCCGCGCGCCCCGCAGCAGCGTCCACGGACAGCGCAAGCAGAAGCGCCGATGCCTATCTGGAGATCATGGAGGATTTCAAGCCCGAGCCGCCGCCTGCCGCAGCAGAGATAGTCCCGACACCGCCAATCTGGATCAACCGGCTCTCGCCCGAGGAAATCGGCGCCGATCTTGCCATCTCAGCCGATGACGACAGCGATACGCTGATGGAAAAGCGCCGGATCTTTGCCCGGGAAAACCACCCCGACCGTGTCGACCTGCGCTTTGCCGATGCGGCAACCACCCGCATGAAGATCGCCAACCTGCTGATCGATGATGCGATCAGGGCGAGACGCCTGCAATCCTGCACGATACCCGTGTCGCAGGACCGTCGTCAGTCGTAAAGCCGCTGCAGCAGCGTATTGACGGTATCGCGCTCGCCAACGCCCCCCAGCTGCTCCAGCACCCAGCGCTCGTGATCGAGCCAGATCGGCATGAGTTCGGAAAGATAGGCCTCACCAGCCGGCGTCATGTAAAGCGACTGCACGCGGCGGTCGGTCTCGGATTTGCGCCGCTCGATGAACCCCTTGTTTTCCAGGCCATCCACGATTGCGACGAAATTCGCGCGCTGAATGCCCAGCGCTTCGGCGACCTCGCTCTGCTTTGCCCCTTCATTGCGGGTCAAAAGCAGAAGCACGGCAAAATCTGTCGGCCGCAACCCCTTGGATGAAAAAGCTTCATTAAAGTGTTGAAATACAGCAAGCTGCGCACGTCGCAGTCGATAGCCGACGGCGTCGTCCATGGCCGAGAAGTCGAGTTTCGACTCCATCGGCTGCAATTGATCAGTCCCAGCATCACGCATTTATGCGCCTTTTATTATATTTACCCCTAAGAATGAACTAAATATGCCCATCCCTTCAAAGCATGATCTTTACCTATATGCACCGCACACTCAAGGGCGGTGACAGGCTCGTGACAGGTTTCCCATCAAATTTATTGGATTAAACCAATAAATGCCGCATTTCTGGAGCGCTCGATCACCCCTATCGAGCCCAACCGGGGACAGTGCGCCTCGATCTGCGTTTTTGCGATTGAAGCGGGCGAGCGACTAGGTTATGACCGCTCTCGGAACGGCGAATTGATCCGCCGCGGAAGCACCCGTAGCTCAGCTGGATAGAGTGTTGGATTCCGATTCCAAAGGTCACAGGTTCGAATCCTGTCGGGTGCGCCATTTTTCCGGTTGTCCATACCGAAGACATAGGTAACATCATGTACCTAAGACATGGGTGACAACCTCGTGCCGAACGGGTTGTCGATGGTTTGCAAGGTCCTCTGCTCCAGATCGATGTATCCTAGATCATAGCGCATGAAGCTGACGAGCCAAATGCCGTCGTCGACTTCCTTGATGCCGAGCTTCTGGCCTGCCATGACGACGGAGATGTTGATCTTCTTGCGATGCATGCAGATGCGCCCGCATGAGGTGACCAGCACATCCCTGTCGTGGAACGGATAATCGACCTGCGGCAGGCCCTGGTAGGGTCGGGTCGAGGCGCTGTAGATGTCGTGCGGTGTCCGCATGTCGAGTGCCTCGTGCGGACGTTCCGTATTGAATTCGGTGACGAAGGCGTCGAAACGAGCCTGCTGCTGCAGCATGTTCATGCCCGCAGGCCGTGTGGCTTCCTTCTTCAGTGTCAGGTGCATGCGCTCGTGCCGGCCGTTCTGTTGCGGATGGCCGGGCTTGATACGTTCGATGGCGATGCCCAGCCTCAACCACCAAACGGAGAGCTTTGACAGATTGTAAAGGCCGTTCGGGCTGGCGAAGGGCACGCCGTTGTCGCTGCGGATTGCGTTTGGCAGACCACGCTCGGCAAACAGCCGGCGAAAGGCCTCGATGACGGGAAGCTCCTTGTTCGACGAAAAGGCTTCGCAGGCAAGAAGATAGCGTGACGCCTGGTCGGTGACCGTCAAGGGGTAACAGTATCGTCCGTCCCCCAGCTTGAACTCGCCCTTAAAGTCGACACACCAGAGATCGTTGGGAGTGATCGCATGAGAGAGGTCCGTGCCCTCGGCCTTGTTGCGATGGCGCCTACGGGCTTGGGCTACCAGCCCATGGCGATCGAGAACCGCATGAACAGTGCTGGTCGAGGGGATGCGCATATCACCTGCGAGCTTGCGGACAAGGAGCTCCCTGATCTTGCGCGCACCCCAATGCGGCTTGTCTCTCTTTGACGCGACGATCATCGCCTCAATCTGATCTGGTAGTTGATTGGCATAGCGCACCGGACGGCGCGACCGATCCGTCAACGCCTCCAGACCCTCCTGCCTATAGCGATTGAAGATCTTATAGCCAGTCTTGCGCGATATGCCGAAATCTCGGCACACCTCGCTCATCCCTCCAACAGTCGGGCGACAAAACGAAGACGTTCCTCCATGACCGAAGTCTCTCTCCACGGCATCAACACCTCCCGCAAAAAGCGAAAAGTGTTACCCATGTCTTCGGTACAAAACGTCACCTATCTCTCAGGTCGGACAGGTCTGGCCAAGGCCTGGTCCAGTTGCTCTATCCGGGCAGCATCTTCGGCTGGTGAATAGCGCGTGCTTCCCGCATGCGGAGCAAGCGATCCGCGAGGTGTAGACCCATCGAGACCGCAAAAGCCTCGTTCGGTTGCGAACGAAAATCCACCAACATGCGAAATTATGCCCCGCCCCGCGCTAAAATTCCGAGCGCCGAGAGACCAGTGCAACCGCAAGATACAAAAAACATCGGCAACGATTTTACCGGTTTATTAGACTGCCTCGATGTATTTAGGGGTATTACACCTCAGGGGCGCTTGTCTTGCTTGTTCACGTTCCGAAAGACCGCATTTGCAAGGGCATGTTCATCGAACTGGTGGAGTGCCCGCACAGTGAATTTGGCAAACGCCGCTTCTTGCTGACGCAGGAACGCGATCGGCAGGCAATCATGGCGAGCTCGGCCGAACGCGTGTTGGTCAACACGGCGCTCGGCATCGACCAGACTGGTCGCCCATCCAGCATACCCGCCATCGCCAAGGGTCGGCTGACCATCGAGCGCGTCCAGGAAAAGGTCGAGACCGCAACGGTTGAGTTGCGCACCAATCTCGACCAGATCAGCGACGGCGAGCGTCCCGACTTCCACAAGCTTGGTCCACTCGTCCAGACCATGGCCGACGTGTGGCATGCGACGCCGACGGTCGCGCTGGAGATGACCCGGCTCAAGACGAAGGATGAGGGCACCTACGTCCATTCCCTCGCAGTGGCCACGATGATGACGCAACTCGGCGACATCTGCGGCCTGGACCACGAGGAAACGACATTGCTCGGCGTGGCCGGCCTTCTGCATGACATTGGCAAACTGAAGATCCCCGACGAAATCCTCAACAAGCCCGGTCGGCTGACGGAGGAAGAGCGGGATATCATACGCTCCCATCCCGATATCGGTTATGATTGGCTCCGGCAGTATGACGAGATCCCGCAACTGGTTCTGGATGTCACCCGGCTGCATCACGAAGTGCTGGACGGATCAGGCTACCCGCTGCGCCTCACAGCCGACGAGCTGAGCCTGCCAGTCAGGATCAGCACCGTCTGCGATGTCTTTGAGGCCCTCACCTCCGCCCGCCCCTACAAGGCAGGCTGGCCGGCCCAGGAAGCGCTCGACTGGATGTTTGCGCGCCCGCACCTCTTCGACCGCAAGCTTGTCGTCCGGCTTGGAGGACTTTTGATGCCGCACGAAGACCAGGCGCTCGTGAGTTGAACAGCTGAATTCACAGCCTCACGATCAGCTGCGCAGACCCGGCGCCTCATGGCCCGTGCGCTCGACATACTCCGTATAGCCGCCGCCATATTGGAAGATGCCTTCCGGCGTCAGTTCCAGCACCCGGTTCGACAATGCGCCGAGGAAATGGCGGTCGTGGCTGACAAACAGCATGGTACCCTCATACTGCGAGAGCGCCTGGATCAGCATCTGTTTGGTATCGAGATCAAGGTGGTTGGTCGGCTCGTCGAGCACCAGCAGGTTCGGCGGATCAAACAGCATGATGGCCATGACCAACCGCGCCTTCTCGCCGCCCGAAAGCACCCGGATCCGCTTGTCGATGTCATCGCCGGAAAAGCCGAAGCAACCGGCCAGCGCCCTAAGCGGCGCCTGGCCCGCCCGTGGAAAGGTGGTCTCGAGCATCTCGAAAATGGTCATGTCGCCATCAAGCACATCCATGGCGTGCTGGGCGAAATAGCCCATCTTGACGCTGGCGCCGATCGTCACCGTGCCGTCATCCGGCTTGCTATCACCCGCCACCAGCTTCAGCAGCGTCGACTTGCCGGCGCCATTGATGCCCATCAGGCACCAGCGCTCCCGACGGCGGACCATGAAGTCAAAGCCGTCATAAATCACCTTGTCGCCATAGCGCTTTGAAACACCCTTCAGGCTGACGACATCCTCACCGGAGCGCGGCGCAGGCTGAAATTCGAAAGCGACGACCTGACGGCGCTTCGGTGGCTCGACCCGGTCGATCTTCTCGAGCTTCTTGACCCGGCTCTGCACCTGGGAGGCGTGCGATGCGCGCGCCTTGAAGCGCTCGATGAACTTGATTTCCTTGGCCAGCATCGCCTGCTGCCGCTCGAACTGCGCCTGCTGCTGCTTCTCGTTCTGCGCCCGCTGCCCCTCGTAGAAGCCGTAGTCGCCCGAATAGCTGTTCAGCTGGCCGGCATCGATTTCGATGATCTTGGTGACGATGCGGTTCATGAACTCGCGGTCATGCGAGGTCATCAGGAGCGCGCCCTCGTAGCCCTTGAGAAACTGCTCGAGCCAGATGAGGCTTTCGAGGTCCAGGTGGTTGGAGGGTTCGTCGAGCAGCATCACGTCCGGACGCATCAGGAGAATGCGGGCAAGCGCCACGCGCATCTTCCAGCCGCCCGAAAGCGCACCGACATCGCCGTCCATCATCGCCTCGGAAAACGACAAGCCCGCCAGAACCTCGCGCGCGCGGCCTTCGAGCCCGTAGCCGTCGAGTTCCTCGTAGCGCGCCTGCACCTCGCCGTAACGCTCGATGATCTGATCCATCTCGTCCATCCGGTCAGGATCGACCATGGCAGCTTCCAGCTCCCTGAGCTCGGCGGCGATCTCACTGACCGGCCCTGCCCCATCCATGACTTCGGCAACGGCCGAGCGTCCCGACATTTCGCCGACATCCTGGTTGAAATAGCCGATCGAAACACCCTTATCGACCGAAACCTGTCCCTCATCCGGCTGCTCCTGCCCGATGATCATGCGAAACAACGAGGTCTTGCCAGCACCATTCGGCCCGACAAGCCCGATCTTTTCGCCGCGATTGAGTGCCGCGGACGCCTCGATGAACAGGATGCGGTGGCTGAGCTGCTTGGAGATGTTTTCTATACGGATCATGGAAACGGCGCCTGATGGAAAGTCGGCGCCTTATGTCACGACTTCTGCGATCTGTCGCTTTCAAAGTGACGAAGGCGCAGGCGTGATACCCATGCAAAACAAAACGGCGCCCAAAGAGCGCCGTTTCGCAACCGACTGGCAGATCGCGGATCAGATGCCCTGGTAGGCAGCAATGATCGCGTCGACCTGCACGTCGCTCATCGCGTTGATCTGCTTGCCGGTGAAGGCCTGCAGCTGGGCATCGCTGAGCACCGTGGAGATATCGTTCGCCGACAGACCCGAAATACCGGATGTCGAGAGCGCTGCGATGTCCAGAATATCGAAGCGCTGCAGATCCCCATCTTCCATCGCATCGATCTGCAAGCCTGTGAGGGCCGCCGTCTGCGTCGGGGTGAAGGCCGCAATCTGATCGGCGGACATGTCCTGGATCTGGGTGACTGTGAGTGCTGCGACAGCCGCCTTGCTGAGGCTCGACACCTGCCCAGCGGTAAGCGCCTGGATCTGTGCAGTGTTCATCGAACCGATCTGCGACGCGGTGAAGGCGCCGGCCTGGGCAGGCGTGAAGTACCCGATCTGGGTCGCGGTCAGAGACGTGATCTGCGTGGTCGTGAGAGCCGCGACGCGATCATCGGCAAGGCCCTGGATCTGCAGCTGGTCGAGACTGCCGATCGCAGCGCCGGTCAAGCCGCTGATGGCCTTGCGGCTGATGGATCCGACCTGGGCAGGCGACAGTCCATCGATATCGGCGGCATCCAGGCCGGAGACCTGATCGCTGGTGAGAGTGGCCAGCTGCGTCTGCGTCAGTGCCGCGGTCTGGGTTGAGTCCCAATTGGCGATCTGGGCTGACGTGAGACCGGCAATCGCCTTGGCACTGATCTTGGCAATCTGCGCCGCGTCAAGGCTGCCCGTCTGGGTGGTGCTTGCGGCGGTCAGCTGGGCTGCCGTGATCGCTGCGATCTGATTGTCATCGAACGAATCCAGCTGTGTCGTCGTGAAGCTGGTGAACTGGGTGCCCGACAGGCCCGCAATCTGTGCCGGCGTCAACGCGTCGATCTGGTTGGCGTCGAGCGCCTGAATTACCGTTCCCGTCATGCCGGACATGGCCTTGGGGCTGATCGCCGCGAGTTCTGCCGGAGTGATGAGCGGCAGGTCATCCGCCATCAATGCACCGACCTGCGGAGCGGTAAAGGCTGCAAACTGCTGCGCGGTGAAGCCGGCCACATTGGTGTTGAATGTGTCGATCTGCCCGACCTCAAGGCCCGGAATGGCCTTGACGCTGATCGCACCGACCTGGCTGTTGGTCAGCGCTTGGATCTGCGGGCTGGTGAGAGACTTGATCTGCGACGCCGTGATGGCACCGATCTGGTCATTGGTCAAAAGGCCGATGTTCGTCGGATTGAAGGCGGCGATCTGGGCGCCACTCATTGCCGCGATCTGGGCTGGCTGGAGCTCGACGAGCTGCGCCGTTGAGAGAGCGGTGATGATTGCCGGATCGAGCGTTGAGATGGCCTTGGCGCTGATGGAGCCGACTTCTTCAGGCGTGAACAGGGCGATATCCGCAGCCGTCAGGGCCGCGACCTGACCGCTGGTGAATGATGCCACCTGTGCCTCCGACAGACCAGCGAGCTGCGTGTCTGTCATTGCAGCGATATGCCCGGCGGTAAAGCCGGAGACCGCCTTTGCGCCCATGGCGCCGATCTGAGAGGCCGTAAGCTCTGCCACCTGAAGATTGGTGAAAGCTGCAATCTGGGTCGATTTCAGCACGCTCATCTGGCTATTGTTCATGTCCGCAATAGCACTGACGGCAAGCTCGGCAATCTGATCGGCCTTAAGAGCCGCGACCTGCGCTTCGAGGAGAGCGGCAACCTGTGTGTCATTGAGAGAGCCGATAGCCGCGGCCGTCAATCCGCTGACGGCTTTGGTGCTGATGGCTGCAACTTGAGCCGTGCTGAACCCGTCGATGTCGTCGGCCTGAATGCCGGCGGCCTGCACGGCCGTCAGCGCGCCAAGCTGCGTATTGGTCAAGGCGGCAGTCTGCGTCGGCGACAATGCCGAGATCTGCGCCGCCGAGAAACCGGCGAATGCCTTCGGCGAAATGGACGCAATCTGGGTTGTGGACATTGCGGCCAGCTGGCCATTGGTCAGGGACTTGACCTGGTTTGCGGTGAAGGCGCCAACCTGCGCATCCGAAAGGAACGGAATTTGGGTCGTTGTCAGAGCAGCAACCTGGGTTGGCTTCAGGGCGGCAATCTGGCCTGTGGAGAGGGCGTCGATCTGCGGCTCGTCCAATGCGGCAATCGCCGGATCAACCAGCGAACCGATCGCCTTGACGCTGATGGCGCCAATCTGGCCTGCCGAAAAACCGTCGACATCGCCGGCTTCCAAAGCTCCGACCTGCGTGGCTGAAAGCACCGCAATCTGCGCCTCGGTGAATGCCTGGGTCTGCGTGGTGCTCATGCCAGCGATATGAGAAGCCGAGAAGCCCGAAATTGCCTTGGTCGACAGCGAGTCGATCTGAAGCACGTTGATCGCCTGAACCTGGGCAACCGACATGTCCTTGGTCTGGACTGCCGTGAGAGCGCCCACCTGGGCATCCGTGAGCTTGCCGATCTGCGTCGTCGTCAACGCCCCGATCTGGGCTGGCTTCATGGCGGTGATCTGAGCGGGCGTGAGAGCTGCGAGCTGCGGATCAGTCAGGGCAGCGATCGCCGTCGTCTGGAGGCCCGAGATCGCCTTGGGTGTGATCGCGGCAATCTGCGTATTGCTCATGGTGGCAATATTGGCATCATTGAAGGAGCCAATCTGAACCGAGGTCATCGCCGACATCTGAGCAGGGGTCAAAGCATTGCTTTGCGTCGTGGTCAGCGCCTGGATTTGCGGCGTCTTCAGGCCGGCGAGCTGGGTGGTGCCAAGACCTGCGAGCTGCGATGTGGTGATGGCTGCGACCGCCGTGGTGCTGAGGCCGGAAATGCCCTTTGCGCTGATCGACGTGAACACGCTGTCGGCCATGCCGGTGATGTCTGCAGCTTCAAGACCCGCAACCTGCACGGCGGTCATGGCGGCAACCTGCGGTCCCGTCAGGGCAGCCGTCTGCGTTGTCGTCATGCCCGTGATCTGGCCCGCGGTAAAACCAGCCATGGCTTTTGTGGAGATACCGGCAATCTGCGTGGCATCCAGCTCGGCGATCTGGGCCGTCGAGAGCACCTTGGTCTGCGTCGCCGTCAATCCACCGATCTGCGCTGCTGTAAAATCACCGATCTGCGCCGCGGTCAGCGCTTCGATCTGGGCTGGCTTCAAGGCCGCGATCTGCGCCGTGCTCAGCTCCCCGATCTGGGCTGTCGTCAGCGCCTGAAGGGCGGCAGACGACAGGGAACCGATGGCCTTGGCGCTGATCTTGCCCACTTCACCGGCCTGCAAATTGCCGATGTCGGTCGCACTGAATGTCGCGACCTGCGCTGCGGTCATCGCGCCGATCTGATCTCCTGTCAGCGCGGCAAATTGCGTATCTGTCAACGCTCCGACCTGCGCGGCACTGAGAGCAGCCACCTGCTTTGTCGTGAAGGCGTCAATATTGCCAGCATCGATGGCTGCAATCTGCGTCGTGGTCAGCCCCTTGATGCCGCTCGTGGAAATCGACTTCAACTGGTCTTCGTCGAGAAATGTGACATCGGAAGCGAGCGCGGCGACCTGCGCGCCACTGAGCGCACCGACCTGGGCCGTCGTCATGGCTTCGACATCCTCCTGATTGAGCGCGCCGATGGCCGTCGTGGACATGGCTCTGATCTGGGAAATCGAAAGCGAAGGAATGATCGTCGTCATTGAGGAGTCGCCTTTAGCGTTGATTAGAAATCAATGAACTTTCCTGCCGCATGCCCCGCTGACCCTCCCGGATCGACACAGATGGCTCAGGCGCATCCTGCACCTGTAGACGGCTTGGACCGTGGCGAACCCCACAATCCCGCTGCTGGACACAGCTCTGAAATAAGAGACATGGCTCCGAAAAGCCGCAGCAAGGACTGCATCATGCCCACGAGACAAATTTCTCGCTGTCCTTGCCTTAAGCAGCGCCCGAACGCCGGACTTCACCAAAACTACAAGTATGGGTCGAGTCTTCACGCAGGACGCTAAGAATAAAGCTCTAATAATGGATTAATGGTTGCGAACAACACCTCTAAGCACACCAACACAAAACAAGATCTATTATCACTCATACTGAAATACATGAACACAACTCAACAACAATAAAGAACAGATTATATTCAAAGACCAAACCACAAAGAACGATTTTGATTCATTTTTTAGTCGCATTCCCAAAAACCCTAAAAATTAACTTATTTTTCGTTCATTCGAAAACAATTACCTCCGCAACTGTTCGACCTGAAAATCCATCCGCAGCGGATCGCCGCAGGTTGAAATCGGCGATTGCACGGGACGGCCGGAGGCGGCAAAAGGAGACGGAGAAACTGCGAGCTGCCTGGATGAGCGACGATACGATCACCCTTTATGAAGCCATTGGCGGAGAAGCGACCGTGAAGGCGCTGACCGACCGCTTCTATGAGCTGATGGATACCCTTCCCGAGGCCGCACGGTGTCGGGCGGTACACCCGCCGGACCTGACCGAAAGCGCAGCAAAATTCAACGACTACCTCATCGGCTACCTCGGCGGTCCGCCGATCTACATGCAAAAGCGCGGCCACCCCATGCTGAGGCGACGCCATTTCGTTGCCGAGATCGGGCCAGAAGAGCGCGACGAATGGCTTTTGTGTTTTCGCCGCGCACTCGACGAAACCGTCGAGCATCCGAAACTGCGGGAAATCATCTGGCCGCCGATCGAGCGGCTCGCGCATCACATGCAGAACAAGGAGTAATCCCGCAAATGGATACGCACCGCCTTCAAAAACCTCTGGTTTTGGCAGCCGGCCTGATCGGCGCCATGGGGGTGGCGCTTGCCGCACTCGCAAGCCATGCCGGCGGTGAAGCCTTTTTGCGTCCGGCATCGATGATTGCACTGACCCACGCGCCAGCGCTCCTGGCACTCGGCCTTGCCGGCTCGGGACTGCGGATGCGCGCCTGGACGGGTGCCGGCCTGACCCTCGGCATCCTGCTTTTCAGCGGTGACCTGATCTCGCGCCATTTTCTCGGCGCAAGCCTGTTTCCGATGGCGGCACCGACCGGCGGGATGATCCTGATCCTGTCATGGCTTGCCCTAGGGCTGTCCGCACTGGTCACAAGACCTCGCTGACACCGACCCGCGGCGAGCAAAGCCATAAAAAACCCAGCCGAGGATCATCGCCGGCTGGGCAGCATTGAGGTTGATCTTCAGATCACCGGTTCGGTGTTAATGCGTGCATCCCTCGGCGCCGGCAAACATCAGCATGTTGCCATGCGGATCGCGGACATAGAACCGAACGGGGCCGTCACCGGCGCTGGACGAGGTGACTGTTTCGATGCCGCGATCGCGGAGGTCCTGGTAGATCTCCAGCGGCGAGCCCGAACGGAAGAATACGGAACTGTTCTGGCATTGCATGGGATCGTCGCTGAGCCAGAAATGAAGCTCCATTCCATCGCGCTGAACGACGAGATAATCGTCGCAGGCAATGCCTACCTCTTCAAAGCCGAGGCCAAGAACATAAAAATCGCGGGTCTGGGAGAAATTCAGGGAGGGCAGGATCGGGACGGCGTTCAAGGTGGGTTTTGCGATGGCTGGGAGAGCGCTCATGCTTAGGTTCCTGGTGACCCGTACCGAAGCGCTCGAAGCACGAGGCGGCTAGCTGCGCGCCTTCGCGTTCTGACGCCATCGGGGCGCGGGGAATTCGATCACGTGGGCGGACGCCCCCGTGTATGGGCGGTACATGGGTTTGGGTTTGCGCTGATGCAAGCCCGGCAAAGTGACGATTTCACAAACCGTCACTTTATTGAAACACATCTTCGTGACGTCTTGCGGCAGACCTGTGATCCGCCCCTCCTCCCCGTCACGGGACAATTGTTCCTTGCGCCCATTTATGGCATTTTTCGTGCAGTCATCGATCATGATTTCGAACTTCATCATTTAGATTTTGCAATGCCCGCTCAAGGCTTGATTTTGATCCGTTTCGGAGCGGAATGAAGGTCTTGCCGAACTTCTTGCAGCCACTTTTGACCCTGAGACAGGCGTCGTGGCTGATACAGTCGATCGGGCAGAACACACAGTCCACCGAGGGCAGAACCGTATCGATGCGTGACACGGCTTCTCTCAGCCCGCCATCGTGATGGATAAGCTCGGCGCCGAAATTGCTGGCGATCTGCCGGAGATGCGCAACCTGGCAATCGCGGCCGCCGACATACAGGAAACTCTGGATTGGCTCGCGCTTGCTGATAGCCCCCGGCGCAGTGACCGCCTGTTTTGGTTCCGACGCCTTGGCAGGCTTCTTCAGTTTCTTCGCCATGATCCCTCCTGATGCGGCGGCCGGTTCCAACCGGTTGCCAACTGATCCGAGCGAGACCCTAATTAACTTGATAAAAGGAGTAAAGATTAAAGATGACTCGAACAGTCATCTTTTTTCCAGCGCATCTCGTGGGGCGTCATATGGCGGTCGAGATCAGGACTTGATGGTGACCGAGGTCAAGCGGATGCCAATAGCCGTGTCGTTATGATCAGCAACGATCTCGCCATAGCCGATGACCCGGCCATTCACCTGAAGTTCGACAGGCTGACCGAAATGCGTATCGAGATGCAGGCGCTCACCCTCTGTGGCGGTCATCAACTGCGCCACCGGCAAACGGGTCCGACCCAGGACCGCAACGACATCGACCGGGATGTCTCCGATCCGCACATCGTCACGCACTTCAAGTGGCGCACTGGTTCGGGGTTCGATGGAAATCGCAGGCCAGTCTTCCCCTGCGGGGCGAGAGGGTGGGCGCGCAATACCCGCCTCACCGCGCCCCCCACTCCAATCGCTGGTGGAAGAACGCAAATCGATCGCGTCAGTCATTCAATCTACCTCTTTTAGTATATGCGAAACTGAAATTCGTCACGCAAAGGTAGAAGATTCGGTCAAAATCCGCGTCCGCAATTCCCTGTTAAGGTTGACGGTGCGTAAACATTCACAGGCAAAACCGATGCTCAGTTCGCGCGCTTCTTCCTATTGATGCGCGCTTCGATCACGGACTCGCAGCGGCCCTTCATTGTTCTCAGGGTGGCGAGCGGAAAGCTCAGGCGACGCAAGGCCTCGATAAGCTCCAGGCTTTCCGGCTGGGCGAAGGTCACGAACATGTCCGCCTTGACAACCAACTTCTTGGCACAGGTGAAAAAGATCTCCTGATCGCCGAGACACAGATAGAAATGATCCGGCAGAAATTCGATGGCGCTCGATTGAACAATGGCGCCGCCCTCATGCAGCCCGACGATTCGGACCTGCAGGCTGCAAAAGGATTTCACGCCTGCCGCACGCGGATAGATCGCACGCGCCACCAGGTTCGCCTTGCCATAGCGGGCATGCGGATTGTCATTTGCGCCATAGAACTCGGCAAGATAGTGCCGACGCCGCTTCTCAAGCATGTATAAATGCCTAATATAGATGATTAACAATTGGTTAAGACGATAAACCATCAGCACCACGCTGACAAGCGGTTGCAGACCCGCGCCTGTGAACAACCGCTTTCCAAGGTCATCTGCGATGGTGCCGGGTTGCCGATCGGGACCGCAGGTTCACGCGCGGGCTCCCCTGCCCCGAGATGCCGAGATTTCCATCCCGGAATCCCGCAAACCCAGGGGCTCTAGCCGGCGTCACCGAATTTTTTTACCGTTTGATAAAAGTTTGAAGCTGCGTTACGCTTTCGACATCGCTCCAAAAATAAAAGAGGGAACTGCGATGCGAAGACTGGAACCGGGCCTCAAGGCCGGGCGGCTTGACGCTGCCGATTATGTGAAGAACTTCCAAGACCTCCACCCGCGTTTCGGCGACCACGAGGCGCTTGTCGCCTCTGATCGCTGCTATTTCTGCCATGATGCGCCTTGCATGACGGCCTGTCCCACGGCCATCGACATCCCGATGTTCATCCGGCAGATCTCGACCGGAAATGCGCTGGGTGCCGCAAAGACCATCTTCGACCAGAACATTCTTGGCGGCATGTGCGCCCGCGTCTGTCCGACCGAGACGCTCTGCGAAGAGGCCTGCGTGCGCAACACGGCCGAAGAACGTCCCGTCGAAATCGGCCGGCTGCAGCGCTTTGCAACGGACATTGCGATCGACGAGGGACGCCAGTTCTACCAGCCGGCGGCATCCACCGGCAGGACGGTCGGGATCGTCGGCGCCGGGCCCGCAGGTCTTGCGGCCGCCCATCGGCTTGCCCTCAACGGTCACTACGTTACGATCTACGAGGCCCGGGAGAAAGCCGGCGGCCTCAATGAATACGGCATCGCCACCTACAAGACGCCGAATGATTTCGCCCAGAAGGAAGTCGACTACATTCTGTCGCTCGGGAATATCGATGTGCTCGACGGTCAGGAGATGGGCATCGATTTCACGCTGGCAGATCTCCAGGCAAAACATGACGCCGTCTTCATCGGTGCTGGCCTTGGCAATGTGAACGGGCTGAACATCGAAGGTGCGGGCATCAATGGTGTGCTCGACGCCGTGGAATTCATCGCCAACCTGCGCCAGGCAGACGACAAGGCCGATGTTCCCGTGGGCCGCGACGTCGTCGTCATCGGCGGCGGCATGACCGCGATCGACGCCGCCGTGCAGGCCAAGCTCCTCGGCGCGGAAAACGTCACCATCTGCTATCGCCGCGGCAAGGAGCATATGAACGCCTCCGAATTCGAGCAGGATCTCGCCACTTCGAAGGGCGTCCATATCCGACACTGGCTGCAGCCGAAGGAAGTCGCCCATCACGGCGGCCACTGTTCGGCAATCACCTTTGAATACACCCATCTCGAAAACGGCCTGATGAAGGGCACCGGCCACACGACAGAGATCAAGGCCGATCAGATCCTCGTGGCAATCGGCCAAAAGCTGGATGGCCAGGGCCTGGACGGCCTGAAGCTCGAAGGCGGCAAGATTGCCATTGACGCGGAAGGCCGTACCTCGCTCCCCGGCGTCTGGGCCGGTGGCGACTGCGCCTTCGGCGGCAAGGACCTGACGGTTTCGGCCGTCGCCATGGGCCGCGACGCGGCCGAAAGCATCAACCGCTCTCTCGCCGTTTCGACGGCGGGCGTGACAGCCGTCGCATGACGCATCGCTCTCGAGAGGATTTGAAACATGGCTGATCTCAGGAATAATTTCGTCGGCATCAAGTCGCCCAACCCCTTCTGGCTGGCCTCGGCACCGCCAACCGACAAGGCCTACAATGTCGAGCGCGCCTTCAAGGCCGGCTGGGGCGGCGTCGTCTGGAAGACGCTCGGCTCGGAAGGCCCGCCGGTCGTCAATGTCAACGGCCCGCGCTACGGCGCCATCTGGGGCGCCGACCGCCGCCTGCTCGGGCTGAACAACATCGAGCTGATCACCGACCGGCCGCTGCAGATCAATCTGCAGGAGATGAAGCAGGTTAAGATGAACTGGCCGGACCGGGCGCTCGTTGCCTCGATCATGGTGCCTTGCGTCGAGGAAGAGTGGAAGGCGATCCTGCCGCTGGTCGAAGAGACCGGCGCAGACGGCATCGAACTCAACTTCGGCTGTCCGCACGGCATGTCCGAACGCGGCATGGGCGCCGCCGTCGGGCAGGTGCCGGAATATATCGAAATGGTCGTGCGCTGGTGCAAGCAATATACCCGCATGCCCGTCATCACCAAGCTGACCCCCAACATCGCCGATATCCGCAAGCCGGCCCGCGCCGCCAAGGCCGGCGGCACGGATGCCGTCTCGCTCATCAACACGATCAACTCCATCGTTTCGGTCGATCTCGACAACTTCGCCCCCAACCCGACGGTTGGCGGCAAGGGCACCCATGGCGGCTATTGCGGCCCGGCGGTCAAGCCGATCGCGCTCAACATGGTGGCCGAGATCGCCCGCGATCCGGAAACCTACGGTCTGCCGATCTCCGGTATCGGTGGCGTCACCACCTGGCGGGATGCCGCAGAATTCATGGTGCTCGGCGCCGGCAATGTGCAGGTCTGCACCGCCGCCATGACCTATGGCTTCAAGATCGTGCAGGAGATGATCTCGGGCCTCAACGACTGGATGGACGCCAAGGGCCATCGCAATCTTGATGACATCACCGGCCGCGCCGTGCCGAATGTCACCGACTGGCAGTATCTGAACCTCAACTATGTCGCCAAGGCGCATATCGACCAGGATGCCTGCATCAAATGCGGCCGCTGTCACATCGCCTGCGAGGATACCTCGCACCAGGCGATCACCAGCATGGTCAATGGCGTCAGGCATTTCGAGGTGATGGAAGACGAGTGCGTCGGCTGCAATCTCTGCGTCAATGTCTGCCCGGTCGAAAACTGCATCACGATGGTTGGCCTTGATGCCGGCACACTGGACCAGCGCACTGGTCGCCCGGTTGATCCCAACTATGCCAATTGGACGACGCATCCGAACAACCCGATGTCGGTTCAGGCGGCGGAATAGCCCCGCCAGCGACAAATGCCAGGATAAGCCCGAGCAACTTTAGCCCGGGCTTATCTAACAAAGTGCAGATGATTTTTTGTAATCCGTTTAGGAATTTTTTAGCGCCGTCCTTCAACCTGCACACTTATGAGGGGTCGGAAACTCAACCGAGCGCCCCGCAAATGGGGGCGACGGGACACTGATGTCATGAGTGGCGGCAGCTTCAGTTTCTTCAACACGAGGTCGCGCTGGGCCATTTTGGCCCCGGTGGCTCTGATCGTTTTGACGGTCGTGTCCACGGCCTTTTACGCCGATCACCAGCAGCGCTTGATCGTGCGTGACGACAGCCGCCGGATGGTCCAGGAGCGGCTGGACCTGATCCGTACGCGGCTCCAGGGCCAGATCAACGCCAATATCCGCCTCGTGCAAGGCCTTGTTGCCGTCATCAGCGCCGAGCCCGACCTTGATCAGAAGCGCTTTGCCGCCCTGAGCCAGAGCCTGCTTGGACAAGGGACACCATTGAGGACCATTGAGGCGGCACCCAATTTCATCACCAGCTTCGTCTATCCGCAGACGGAAGCCCAGTCGGCACTGGGCGCACAGATCTTTACCACCAACGAGCGCAGCATTCTGGAGCGCAAGCTCAAAGATCAGGGACGCACCGTCATCCGTGGGCCGCGTCCCTTTGCCTCTGGCGGCTCCGGCCTTTCCGTCATCCTCCCGGTTCGCACGGTCAGCGAAACCGGCGAGCCGGTTTTCTGGGGCGCTGTGGTCGGCACGATCGATCTCGCCCGCCTTTATGATCAAAGCGGCCTCATGGATTTCGACCTGCCGATCTCCATTGCCATTTCGCGGGCGCAGGAAAGCGGCCGATCCTCGATCATCTACGGCGACACGCGCGTTCTCGAACAATATCCGGTGCATATGGCGCTCGATCTGGGCAGCGACCGCTGGAGCATTGCCGCGATCCCTGTGGAGGGTTGGGATGCTGCCGACAGCCCCTCGCTTGTCTTCAGGATTATCGTCACGCTTTTGGCCAGCGCCGCCATTGCCGGCTGCCTGTGGGTGGCACTGCTGATGCGCGATCGGCAGCGTCACTACGCGGCGCTGCATGTGCGCGAAGAAGAGCTGTCAGCCCTCTCCAACCGACTTGGCCTCGCCCTTGAAGCCTCCCGCATCGGGGTCTGGGAATATGAGGTGAATACCGGGGAGATCAAATGGGACCAGCGCATGTACGAGATGTACGGCATGAGCCCGGAACAGCCGGTCAACGACGAAAACTGGCTGACCTTCATTCATCCTGACGACCGGGCGCCCGTGCGCGAAAAGATGCGGCTTGCCCTGCGCACCCAGATGGCCCAGCAGGCGCAATTCCGCGTCTCCTGCCCCCACGGTTCCTATCGGCACTTGCGCAGCTTCGGGACGGCCTACACCAATCCTCGCGGTGAAACCTCAATCCTGGGGGTGAGCTGGGATGTCACGGAGGATGTCGCCCTGCACGAAGAGCTGCTGATGGCACGCAACCGCGCCGAACAGCAGAATGAAGCGCTGGACGCGGCGCGCAGACGCATGGAATACAACGCCTTGCATGACGCGCTGACGGGTCTACCCAATCGCCGCTATCTGGATCAGTACCTGACGGAACTCTCCACCGATCCAGAGGCCAACCAGCTTGCGATCCTGCATATCGATCTCGACCGGTTCAAGGAGATCAACGATACGCTGGGTCACGGGGCTGGCGATGCCATGCTGCGGCATACCGCCGTGGAACTACGCGAGAACGTTCGCGGCGAGGATTTTGTCGCCCGGATTGGCGGGGACGAGTTCGTCATCGTCTGCCTCGATGCAATTGCCGACGATCAGTATCTGGAAATGGGTCAACGGCTGATCGGCGCGATCAACCAGCCAACCCTCTATGCGGGTCAGGAATGTCGCGTCGGTGCGTCCGTCGGCGTGGCCGTCAGGGCCGACGCGACAATCAGCCCCCAGGACCTTCTGATCAATGCCGACATCGCGCTTTATGAGGCGAAAAGGCTCGGTCGCAACCGCGTGGAACGGTATAGCGACCACCTGAAAACCCGTAATCTCATCATCAAGCGCACCGGTGACGCGATCCTGAAATCCTTGGCGGACGATGATTTCACCGCCTATTATCAACCGCAATTCGATGCACACACGCTGGAAATCAACGGTGTGGAAGCACTTGCGCGCTGGATGCATCCTGAACGCGGCATTCAGCCTCCGGCAGCTTTCCTCGACATCGCCGAAAACCTGAATGTGGTTGCCCAGATCGATGCTCGCGTTCTCGACCACGCACTCCTGCAGCTGTCGCGCTGGCGTGCCGCCGACCTTGGCATCGAGCGCGTCTCGGTCAATATCTCGGCGCAGAGACTGTTCGACGAGAACCTGATCTCGCGCCTGGAGCAGCTGGATCTGATACCTGGAAGCGTGTCCTTCGAGCTTCTGGAATCGATTTCGTTCGATGACACGTCGCATGCAGTTGCCGCCAGCATCGAACGCCTGCGCAAGCTCGGCATTGCCATCGAGATCGACGATTTCGGCACTGGCTACGCCTCGATCCTGTCTTTGCTCAAACTCTCGCCAAGCCGTCTCAAGATCGACCGCGAACTTGTCGGGCCTGTGGTCGACAACCCGGCGCAACGGCGACTGATCGCATCCATCGTCGACATCGCGCGCACCTTCGGCATCGGCATCGTCGCCGAGGGGGTGGAAACCATGGAACACGTGGCGATCCTGCGCGACCTCGGATGCCACACCCTGCAGGGCTATGCGCTTGCCCGGCCCATGGATGCCCAGAGCCTGATCGAGTTCGCCAAGCAACACCGCGTCAAGCAGGACGAAATGCTGTTGATGCGCGCCTGACCCTTGCATCGACAAGGATCAGGCCTCGCCTGGTTTATCCGAATTGCGCCAGCCCCTGACCTGCCATCACGGCCAGATAAAAGATCAGGGCGAAATAGAGAAGCGTCAAACCCACCATGATGTGGCCAAGCGCCACCACGAGACCGTCGCGCTGCGAAATGCCGGTGGCCAGAAGCAGGATGGCAACGCCCGGCAGCGTGTTGGAAAAGGGGATGAGGCCAAGAGGCGCCATCAGCAAGACACCGGCAAAGGTCAGGATAAAACCGTTGGCGCGATTGACGGCAGCGCCCGAGGTCAGCGCCGGCAGCCGCGGCTTGACGTAATGATCGATGCGGCGCAGGACGCCCAGGCCGCGCTTTAGCACGGGAACCAGTTTCGCCGTCTCAAGCTTGCGATCAACGATCTTGCTCGGCAGCCATGGCAGGCGATTCGCCGTGATGGCGATCCCGATCAGCACGATGCCGGCGCCGAAAACCGTCGACACGCCGGGAATGGAAACCGGAATGAGAAACGGCAGGGACAACAGGCCACAAAGCAGCAGCAAGCCGCTTTCACCCATTTTCTCCAGCATGGCCCGCAAGGTGATCCGTTCCTCGGTCATACCGTCAATTACATCCTGCAGCACGGCGCTGGTGCTTTTCTCGGTATCCTTGAAACCGATCGTCATTGTCATCAGGTCCACTTTCGATTAACTGCCCCGGACGATGTCAAAGGCGCGATGGGATGGCTAATTAGTCCGGCCGCAATTGACCGTAAAATCTGGCCGGGTCAAGGCGTCCCCCGCATGCGGGACCAACCAAACCCGGACGAAGGATGCCAATGACCGAAGACGCCGTGCCCGCCTCCGCCACCGTCAATCGCCATACCACCCATGCAAAAGGCCGCGAGAAACTGCTTGCACACGCGGCCATGCTGCTGTTTGCCGCGCTGATTGCGGGCTCGTTTTCCTTCGGCGGCCTGGCCGCCCGGCATCTCGAGGCCGGCCCGCTCACACTCTGGCGCTATCTGATGACGATGGTGGTCATGGGCATACTTTCGTTCGGCATTCTGCGCGTGCCCTTCGCGCGGCCCCGGCGGATCTGGCGCTATGCGCTGCTCGGTGGGCTCATCGCCGTCTACATGCTGACGATGTTCATCGCGCTAGAGTTCACCAGCCCGGTGCAGACGGGTGCTGTGTTCACTCTCATGCCCTTGATCAGCGCCGGATTTGCCCTGCTCTTCATCGGCCAGAAGACGAGACCGGATGTGCTGGCAGCCCTTGTCATCGCGGCGCTTGGAGCGATCTGGGTCATCTTTCGCGCGGATCTCAACGCCATCCTGTCCTTCGACATCGGGCGCGGCGAGTTGATCTTTTTCGTCGGCGTCATCTGCCACGGCGCCTATGTGCCGTTGATCCGCAAGTACAATCATGGCGAAAACCCCGTCGCCTTCGGCTTTTGGGTGGTGGTTTTCACCATTCCCTGGCTGCTGCCGACCGGCGCCGTGCCTTTGGCGACGACGGACTTCATCAATCTGCCCAGTACCGTCTGGGCAACGATCGCCTACCTCTCCGTCATCACGACGGCGCTCACCTTCATGCTGCTGCAATATGCCTCGATGCGCCTGCCGGCACCCAAGGTTCTCGGCTACGGCTACCTGACGCCGACCTTCATCATTCTGCTGGAAGGATTGCTTGGCCATGGCTGGGCAAGTCCGGCCGTTTTCCTCGGGGCGCTTGTCACGGCCGCAGGCCTCGTGGTGATGGGTCTGCTCAAGGACTGATCTCGTCGCGGGCCGGTGCGAGCACCAGGCCATCGATAAACAGTCGCTCCAGGAATGCCGCCGCGCCATCAAAGCGATCGGAGAGCGCATCAGCCGAACCGAGCACCGCGCGGACCTGCACGTCGAAATCCGCATAATGCTGCGTCGTCGACCAGATGGAAAAGATCAGGTGGTAGGGATCGCACGGCCGGACCTTTCCGGCTTCGGTCCACGCCCTGATCACTTTGGCCTTTGCATCGACAAGCGCCTTCAACGGCCCCTCGAGCACGGTCATGATATGCGGCGCACCTTGCAGGATTTCGTTGGCGAAGAGCCGGCTTTCCCGCGGGAAATCGCGCGCAAGTTCAAGCTTGCGCCGGATATAGCCACGGATTTCCTGTCCCGGATCGCCGTCTGCGTCGAAGCTCTGCAACGGCTCGAGCCAGTTTTCCAGCACGCGGTCGATCAACGCCCGGTGCATCGCCTCCTTGGTGCGGAAATAGTAGAGCAGATTGGGCTTCGACATGCCCGCAACATCGGCGATCTGGTCGATCGTCGATCCGTGGAAGCCCCGCTGGGAGAAAACCTCGAGGGCCGCCTCGAGAATCTGCTCTTCCTTCTCTTCCTGGATGCGCGTTCGCCGCAGCGTCTGCGCCGCCCTCGGTATCGCCATCTCTCGGCTCTCCCCCTCTTAAGCCATTGAAGTCGGCCAACAATTGAGCCGCCTAAAAGACCGGCATCTGCACGGTTTTTTGTCGGCAAATTTTCCGTTTTCCGTCTTGAAGGTGCTGTCGGAACCTGTAATGTTTTACCAGTCGGTCAAATTATTGGTCAGATGCCCGCCAAAGGCAACTGCCGATCCGAAAGCGGATAAAAGCAAAAAGCAGCCGCTGCGGTGACCCGGGGAACTACAGGCCGAACGCAATACATTCGGCATCGAAAACAGGTGAGGACGAACACATGACGGCTCAACCCGGCACCAACTTGCGCGTGGACGGCGATCGGCTGTGGGACGCGCTGATGGAGATGGCGAAGATCGGCCCCGGGATTGCCGGCGGCAACAATCGCCAGACCCTGACGGATGAGGATGCCAAGGGGCGTCGCCTGTTCCAGCGCTGGTGCGAGGACGCTGGCCTCACCATGGGCGTCGACACCATGGGCAACATGTTCATGACCCGCGCCGGCACCGATCCGGATGCCCTGCCCGTCTATATCGGTTCCCATCTCGATACCCAGCCGACCGGCGGCAAGTATGACGGCGTGCTTGGCGTGCTGGCCGGCCTCGAAGTCATCCGATCGATGAACGACCTCAACATCAAAACGAAACATCCCGTTGTCGTCACCAACTGGACGAACGAGGAAGGTGCGCGCTTCGCCCCCGCCATGCTCGCCTCGGGCGTCTTTGCCGGCGTGCTGAGCCAGGACTATGCCTATGCCCGCAAGGACATGGAGGGAAAAACCTTCGGCGAAGAGTTGAAGCGCATTGGCTGGGTCGGTGACGAACAGGTCGGCGCCCGCAAGATGCACGCCTATTTCGAATACCACATCGAACAAGGCCCGATCCTCGAAGCCGAGGAGAAGCAGATCGGCGTCGTTACCCATTGCCAGGGCCTCTGGTGGCTGGAATTCACGCTGACCGGCAAGGAAGCCCATACCGGCTCCACGCCGATGAACCACCGCGTCAATGCCGGCCTCGCCATGGCCAGGATCATGGAAATGGTGCAAGCCGTCGCAATGGACAACCAGCCCGGCTGCGTCGGTGGCGTCGGCCAGGTGAAGTTCTCGCCCAATTCGCGCAACGTGCTGCCTGGCACCGTCATCTTCACCGTCGACATCCGCTCGCCGGACCAGACCAAGCTCGACGGCATGCGCGCAAGGATCGAAAAGGAAGCGGCCGAGATCTGTTCCAAACTCGGTGTCGGCTGCTCCGTCGAGGCCGTCGGCCATTTCGATCCGGTGACCTTCGATCCGACCCTCGTCGCCTCCGTGCGCAAGGCAGCCGAAGACCTCGGCTACAGCCACATGAACATCATCTCCGGCGCCGGCCACGACGCCTGCTGGGCCGCCAAGGTTGCACCATCAACCATGATCATGTGCCCCTGCGTCGACGGCCTCTCCCACAACGAGGCGGAAGATATTTCCAAGGACTGGGCCACAGCCGGCTGCGACGTGCTGCTGCGCGCGGTGCTGGAGACAGCGGAGATTGTGGGGTGATGGAAAGCTCGCTCCGCGCCCCCTCATCCCCGGTGCAACGCGTTGCACCTGATACTCCGGGCCACCTTCTCCGCGCCGGGGAGAAGAGGGAGCGCGTTGCGACATCGCACATGACCAGCTACCGCACTGTTTACGAGGCCGCCGCCTCAGCAAGATTGGATGCAAAACGGCGGCGTGACCTCTTCTCCCCCTCGGGGAGAAGGTGGCGCGTCGCGCCGGATGAGGGGGGCCGAACGGCCATGACGTACCCGCAAGATCCGACAAAACGCCTGCCCGGCCGAACCAGCAAAGCCCGCAGCCTTCGCACCAACGACACCGAAGCCGAATATCGTCTCTGGGGAGACATCCGGAATCGCCAGCTGAACGGTTACAAGTTCAGCCGCCAGATCCCGATCGGCGTCTACATCGTTGATTTTGTTTGCCGTGAACAGCGGCTTGTGATCGAGCTCGACGGCAGCCAGCATGCCGAAAGAGAGCGTGACTTGGTCAGAACCGAATGGCTCAATCAGCAAGGCTATTCAGTGCTGAGGTTCTGGAACGCCGAGGTCCTGCAGGAGCGGTCCGCCGTCCTCGATACGATTCTGGCCGTTCTGCAGGGCCAGATCGTCGAACGTTGCGACGCGATCCGCTTTTCGCCAGCAATTCAAGAGGGCCGGTAATCACCATGCCGCTACGGCCTTCGCTCCGCGCCCCCTCATCCGGTCCTTCGGACCACCTTCTCCCCGCTGGGGAGAAGAGGGAGCGCGTGGTGGCCTCGTCGTACCACAGGAAGAACTCCGGTCGCTGCACTGTAGCTGCAGGAAATCGGAGCGCACAGTGCCATCGTGACCTCTTCTCCCCAGCGGGGAGAAGGTGGCGCGTAGCGCCGGATGAGGGGGCGCCGCAGGCGAACAGATGCCGCCTGATGGCTCCAACAACTGCTTTCAAGAACAACACACGGGGAGAACAGTAATGGCCACAGTCATCAAGAACGGCACCGTCGTCACCGCCGATCTCACCTATAAAGCCGACGTGAAGATCGAGGGTGGCGTGATCGTCGAGATCGGCCCCAATCTCTCCGGCACCGAGACTCTGGACGCGACCGGCTGTTACATCATGCCGGGCGGGATCGATCCGCATGTGCATCTGGAAATGCCCTTCATGGGCACCTATTCCGCCGATGACTTCGAAAGCGGCACGCGCGCGGGTCTCGCCGGCGGCACGACCATGGTCGTCGATTTCTGCCTGCCGGGCCCCGACCAGTCGCTGCTCGACGCCTTGCAGATGTGGGACAACAAGACCTCGCGCGCCAATGCCGATTATTCCTTCCACATGGCGATCACCGGCTGGAACGAACGCGTTTTCGACGAGATGAAGACCATCGTTCAGGACAAGGGCATCAACACCTTCAAGCACTTCATGGCCTATAAGGGCGCGCTGATGGTGAACGACGACGAGATGTTCGCCTCCTTCCAGCGCTGCGCCGAACTCGGCGCGCTGCCCATGGTGCATGCCGAAAACGGCGATGTTGTCGCCTCGATGACGGCAAAGCTCTTGGCCGAAGGCAATAACGGCCCCGAGGGCCACGCCTATTCCCGTCCGCCTGAAGTCGAGGGCGAGGCGACCAACCGCGCCATCATGCTGGCGGATATGGCCGGTGTACCCCTCTATGTCGTGCACACCTCCTGCGAGCAGGCGCATGAAGCCATCCGCCGCGCCCGGCAGAAGGGCATGCGCGTCTATGGCGAACCGCTGATCCAGCACCTGACGCTCGACGAGAGCGAGTATTTCAACAAGGACTGGGATCACGCTGCCCGCCGCGTCATGTCCCCGCCCTTCCGCAACAAGCAGCATCAGGATTCACTCTGGGCCGGCCTGCAATCGGGCTCGCTCTCGGTCGTCGCCACCGACCACTGCGCCTTCACCAGCGAACAGAAGCGCTTCGGCGTCGGTAACTTCGCCAAGATCCCGAACGGCACCGGCGGGCTCGAAGACCGCATGCCCATGCTCTGGACCTATGGCGTGGCGACCGGCCGCCTGACGATGAACGAATTCGTCGCGGTCACATCGACCAATATCGCCAAGATCCTCAACATCTACCCGAAGAAGGGTGCCGTGCTCGTCGGTGCCGATGCCGATCTCGTCGTCTGGGATCCGAAGCGCTCAAAGACCATCTCGGCCAAGACCCAGCAGTCCTCGATCGATTACAATGTCTTCGAAGGCAAGCAGGTAACCGGCCTGCCACGCTACACGCTGACACGCGGCCATGTCGCGATCGAGGAGACGACGGTCAGGACGCAGGAAGGCCATGGCCAGTTCGTCAAACGCGAGCCGTTCACCGCGGTCAACAAGGCGCTGTCCACCTGGAAGGAACTCGTTGCCCCGCGCAAGGTCGAGCGCACAGGCATTCCGGCGACGGGGGTTTGAGCATGGAGCAGGCAAGGACGACATGGCTGCCGACCCTGGCCCGCTTCACAGCGGGTTATGCGGCCGCCGTGTTTGTCGGCGTCATGGGCATCTGGACCACCCTGGAAATCTCCGATGCCATCACCCTTGGGCGCCTGCCGCTGTTCATCCTGATATTCCCGGACCAGATCCTGAACGCCGTGAGGCTGACAGTGCAGGTCATGCCGGAGTCTCTCCTCCTCGCAGCCCCCTTTACAGCGCTTGCCACCTGGGTGCTGATACGCATGCGCTGGAACCGCTGGTGGCATTTCGCCATCGCCGGTGCCGCCTGCCCCCTGTCCGGCATCATCCTCGTGCAGCTGGCAAGCTGGGGCCGTTTCTTCCATCACAACGAGGCCGCAATGGCGCTGATACTGCTGCCGACCGGCATGATCTCCGCGCTCATCTATTGGCTGATCGCCGTCCGCCCCCTGCAGGTGCTCGCAAGATGACCTTGGCGCTACACCTCCACCAACCCATCCAACTCCGGCAGCAGCACGACGCTCTCCTGCTCGTTGGGATCGGTGCGGGCAATGATCGCCGAGCACGGCGCATTCGACAGGTTCGCCGGCAGATGCGGCACACCGGCCGGAATGTAGAACATCTCGCCGGCATGCAGGATCACGTGGTGCTCAAGCCTGTCGCCGTACCAGGTATGCGCCTGGCCGGAGAGGCAGTAGATCGCCGTCTCGTGGTTCTCATGCAGATGGGCCTTGGCCCGCGCGCCGGGCGGCATGGTCAGGAGGTGCATGCAAATGCCCTTCGAACCCACTGTCTCGGCGGAAATACCCTGGAAATAGCTGAGCCCCTGCTTGCCATCATAGGCATGCCCCGGCTTGACGATATGGCAGGTGGGCTTCGATGATGCGTCCATGGCGTCCTTCCCTCCTCTCGGGCGAAAGCACCGCCCGCTCTCTTCTCCCGCCTAAGGGCGGTATTGTCACAGAGTGCAAGAGGCCTGACGCCTTTGCAACCATTCCGATGGATATGACCGCATGACAGCATCCGCCTCCGTCGTCACGGCCAGGAATCTGAGCCTCACCTTCGAGACCAATGACGGGCCGGTCCATGCCCTGTCCAATGTCGATCTGGAGGTGCAGAAGGGCGATTTCGTTTCCTTCATCGGCCCTTCCGGCTGCGGCAAGACCACCTTCCTCCGCGTGATTGCCGACCTCGAAAAGCACACGGGCGGCGACATCACGGTCAATGGCATGTCACCGGAAGAGGCCCGCAAGGCCCGTGCCTATGGCTATGTCTTTCAGGCCGCCGCCCTATACCCCTGGCGCACGATCGAGAACAACATCGCCCTTCCGCTGGAAATCATGGGCTACAGCGCCGAGGAAAAGAAGGCGCGCATCGAACGTACGCTCGACCTCGTCAACCTCTCCGGCTTCGGCAAGAAATACCCCTGGCAGCTGTCCGGCGGCATGCAGCAGCGCGCCTCCATCGCCCGCGCGCTCGCCTTCGATGCCGACCTGCTCTTGATGGACGAGCCCTTCGGTGCACTGGACGAAATCGTCCGAGACCATCTCAACTCAGAACTGCTCAAGCTCTGGGCCCGCACCAACAAGACCATCTGCTTCGTCACCCACTCGATCCCGGAAGCCGTCTATCTCTCGACCAAGATCGTCGTCATGAGCCCCCGCCCTGGCCGCGTGACCGACATCATCGAATCGACGCTGCCAAAGGAGCGTCCGCTCGACATCCGCGAGACGCCGGAGTTTCTCGAGATCGCGCACAGGGTGCGTGAGGGTCTGAAGGCGGGGCATAGCTATGAGGAATAGGTCTTTGGCCTTCGCCCTCTGCAGTACCCCCCTCTGCCCTGCCGGGCATCTCCCCCACACGGGGGGAGAGCGGGATGCGGTCGCCGTCCCACTCCCATGGCAAAGCGCCAGCCGCCACTCTCCCCCCATGTGGGGGAGATGTCACGCAGTGACTGAGGGGGGTAATGCTCTCTCGACGCGAGGGATCACCCCATGAACCCTTCCTTCCTCCTCTGGCTGTCAGCCGCCATGGCCACCTTCCTCGGTGCCGCCACGGTGTCCCGCGCCTATGTCGACAATGGCAAGCTCTGGGTGCTCGCGGCCTCGCTTGCCCTTTACTGCATCGGCAATCTGATGATGGTGAAGCTGATGCGCGAAGGCGGGCTCGGCCTTGCGATCTCGGCCTCCGCCATCGCCCAGCTGGTGCTGATCAATGTCATCGCCTTCTTCCTCTTCGGCGAACGGCTGAGCATGGTGCAATCCATCGGCGTGGCGCTGGGTGTCGTTTCCATGGCCCTGATGCTCTATCCGGCAAAGGGAGGCGCGTGACCATGGCCCAACCCTCCATCTTCCGCGACCGTATCCTGCCCGTGCTGACGGTCATCCTCGCGATCCTCGTGATCTGGCACGTTTTCGTCGTCTACCTGAATGCCCCCTTCGTGCGCGACCAGGCGGCGCGTGCGGGCGAGGAAATTACCTTTTCCCAAGTGGTCGAACGCACTTTCGCGCAGGAACGCCCAATCCTGCCGGCCCCGCACCAGATCCTCGCCGAACTCTGGGACACGACGATCAACAAGGCCGTCACCTCCAAACGCAGCCTTGTCTACCATGCCTGGATCACGCTATCGGCGACGCTGATGGGCTTTGCCATGGGTACGGCACTGGGCATCGCGCTTGCCATCGCGATCGTGCACAATCGCGCCATCGACCGCTCGCTCATGCCCTGGGTGATTGCCTCCCAGACGATCCCGATCCTCGCCATCGCGCCGATGATCATCGTCGTTCTGAATTCGATCGGCATCTCAGGCCTCATGCCCAAGGCGCTGATTTCGACCTATCTTTCGTTCTTCCCCATCGTCGTCGGCATGGTGAAGGGCCTGCGCAGTCCCGACACGCTGCTGATCGACCTCATGCATACTTACAATGCCAGCCCCGCCCAGACCTTCTGGAAACTGCGCTGGCCGGCCTCGATGCCCTATCTCTTCACCTCGCTGAAGGTGGCGATTGCGATCTCGCTGGTTGGCGCCATCGTCGGTGAACTGCCGACTGGCGCTGTGGCCGGTCTCGGCGCCCGTCTGCTGTCGGGCTCCTACTATGGCCAGACCATCCAGATCTGGGCAGCCCTTTTCATGGCGGCGGGCTTGGCCGCCCTGCTCGTCTCGATCGTCGGCATGGCCCATACGCGGGTCCTCGCACGCATGGGGGTCAAGCCATGAATGCTTATCTCGTCTTCGCCTTCGTCTTCTGGCTCGGCGCCTGGGGGCTGAACGAATGGCTGGTGCGGCTTCGCCCCAAGCAGACGTCGAGCCGCCGCGCGATCGGCATCCTCGTCCCGGTCATTTTCGGCATCACCCTGCTCGTGATCTGGGAATGCATCGTCCATGGCTTTGCCATCCCGTCGATCCTGCTCCCTGCCCCCTCGATGATCTGGGGCCGCATAACCACCTCGCTGCCGACGCTCTGGGCGGATTTTCAGCAGACCTTCCTGAAATCGGTGATCACGGGCTATGTCGCCGGCTGCGGCCTCGGCTTCATCGCCGCGATCCTGATCGATCGTTCGCCCTTCCTGCAGAAGGGCCTGCTGCCGATCGGCAATTTCGTCTCCGCCCTTCCCGTGGTCGGCGTCGCCCCGATCATGGTCATGTGGTTCGGTTTCGACTGGCAGTCCAAGGTCGCGGTCGTGGTCATCATGACCTTCTTCCCCATGCTGGTGAACACGGTGCAGGGCCTCGCCTCCGCCAGCCACATGGAGCGCGACCTGATGCACACCTATGCCGCCTCCTGGTGGCAGACTTTGGTGCGCCTCAGGCTTCCCGCCGCCTGGCCTTTCATATTCAATGCACTGAAGATCAATTCGACGCTGGCGCTGATTGGCGCCATCGTCGCGGAGTTTTTCGGCACCCCGATTGTCGGCATGGGTTTCCGTATCTCGACCGAGGTCGGCCGCGCCAATGTCGACATGGTCTGGGCCGAGATTGCGGTTGCCGCACTCGCCGGCTCGATCTTCTACGGTCTGGTGGCACTGGCAGAACGCCAGGTCACCTTCTGGCATCCGTCCGTCCGTGGTGGCCGGACGTAAGACAAGAGCCTAACAAAAAAAGAGGGAACTGAAATGACTGTCAAACTCGCATCCCTGCTGCTTTCAGCCGCAGTTTCGCTCACCGCCATGCAGGCCGCGGCGGCGGACAAGGTAACCCTACAGTTGAAGTGGGTAACCCAGGCCCAGTTCGCCGGATACTACGTCGCCCTGGACAAGGGCTTCTACGAAGAGGAAGGCCTTGAGGTCGAAATCAAGCCCGGCGGCCCGGATATCGCACCGCCGCAGGTGCTCGCCGGTGGCGGCGCCGATGTCATCGTCGACTGGATGCCGTCGGCGCTGGCGACCCGCGAAAAGGGCGTGCCGCTCGTCAACATCGCCCAGCCCTTCAAGTCCTCGGGCATGATGCTGACCTGCCTCAAGGAAACCGGCATCACCAAGCCGGAAGACTTCAAGGGCAAGACGCTCGGCGTCTGGTTCTTCGGCAACGAATACCCCTTCCTGTCCTGGATGAGCACGCTCGGCATCAAGACCGACGGTTCGCCTGAAGGTGTCACAGTCCTCAAGCAGGGCTTCAACGTCGATCCGCTGCTGCAGAAGCAGGCGGCCTGCATCTCCACGATGACTTACAACGAATACTGGCAGGTCATCGATGCCGGCATCAAGGCGGAAGACCTCGTCACCTTCAAGTATGAGGACGAAGGCGTCGCCACCTTGGAAGACGGCCTCTATGTGCTGGAAGACAAGCTCAAGGACGCCGCCTTCAAGGAAAAGATGGTCAAGTTCGTCCGCGCTTCGATGAAGGGCTGGAAATATGCCGAGCAGAACCCCGATGAAGCCGCCGACATCGTGCTCGAAAATGACGCCTCCGGCGCTCAGACAGAAGAGCACCAGAAGCGCATGATGGGCGAAGTGGCGAAGCTGACCGCCGGCTCCAATGGTGCGCTCGACAAGGCCGACTACGACCGCACGGTCAAGACCCTGCTCGGCGGCGGTTCCGACCCCGTCATCACCAAGGAGCCGGAAGGCGCCTACACGACGGAAATCAGCGACGCGGCGCTGTAAAGCATATCAGCAAATAAACAAGAAGCGCGGAACCCTCTGCGCTTCTCTTGCACGATCGGTCTGCCCCTGAAAATGCAGGGGCAGACAGTGCAAAGCGGCAACAGTTTGGCGTCTCGTGGGTGCTTTTTTCGCAGCCGCGAGCAAGATTCGCGTCACTTGGTCTTGCAAGCAATTTTACAATCCCCCAACTCTACGCCAGCAACTTCCGGAACAAATGCGCATAAACCTTTCGAACTGTATCCTGATGGCCAATCAAGAGCCGTCGGGAGTGAGCCGATAGGGTGTGGTTTGCGTAACCGGAGGACACGATCACGCGAATGGGGAACAGAATGCCAGCTTCACACCGCCGCCAAACGGCCCTTCTCGCCATGGCGATTGCTCTGATGGCAGGAACAGCCATTGGTCAGGATCAGGCACCGGCCATGGCAAGCGAACAGAAGCTGCCATCCATCGTCGTCACACCGGCAAAGACCCGAATGATTGTCGACCGCGTGGTTGCCACCGGCACGATAAAAGCCGTCGAGGAAGTCTACGTCCAGCCGCTGGTGGAGGGTCTTCAGGTCAAGTCGCTGGAAGCCGATGTCGGCGACATCATCGAAGCCGGTGCTGTCATGGCGCGGCTGAATGACGATACGCTTCTTCTGCAACGCAGCCAGCTCGTTGCCAATCTGGCAAAGGCGGAGGCTGCCGTCGCCCAGAGCCGGGCCCAGCTGACCGAAGCAGAAGCCAGCCAGAACGAAGCGCTGCGGCAATTCGAGCGGACAAGCCGTCTTGCGCAATCCGGCACCGCCACCACAGCACAGCGCGATCAGGCAGAGACGGCCCTTGCCAGCGCAAAGGCGCGTCAGGTTACCGCCACTCAGGCGATTGCCGTCGCCGAAGCGGACATGAAGGTCGTTGAAAGCCAGATTGCCGATGTCGATCTGAGACTGGCCCGCACCGAGATCAAATCGCCCGTTTCTGGCACGGTTGCCGCGCGCAACGCCCGCATCGGCGCCATTGCCTCAGGTGCCGGCACACCTCTCTTTACCATCGTTCGCGACGGTGAAATCGAACTGGTTGCAGAAGTGCCGGAAGACGTTGTGCTGCGCCTGAAGCCCGGCCAGCCGGCAACGATCGCCGCGGCCGGCAAGAGTGAGCCTCTCAAGGGCACCGTGCGCCTTGTGTCGCCAGTCGTCGATGCCACAACGCGCCTTGGATCCGTCCACATTGCCATTGATGATGATGCCGCCGCGCGACCCGGCATGTTCGGCAATGCCTCGGTGACGATCTCTGAAGTGGAAGCCATTGCATTGCCGCTGTCGGCGGTGACCAGCGATGGCTCGCAGTCTACGGTCAACCTGGTCGAGAACGACGTCGTCAAGAGCGTGCCGGTCGAAACAGGCACGCAGGATGGCGCCTACGTTCAGGTAACCGACGGTCTGAACGAGGGCGCGCTGGTAATTGCCAAGGCCGGCGTCTTCGTGCGCGACGGCGAGAAGATCAATCCGGTGGAAGACACCGGCTCCGTGTCCAACTAAGGGAAGATGCCGCCATGAATTTCTCCGCATGGTCCATCCGCAACCCGATTGCGCCGATCCTGGCGTTTTTCCTGCTGCTCGTGATGGGCATCCAGTCCTTCAACGCGCTGCCGATCACCCGTTTTCCGAATATCGACGTGCCGCTGGTCGCGGTGACGGTTGGCCAGAGCGGCGCATCGCCTGCCGAGCTGGAAAGCCAGGTCACCAAGGAAATTGAAGACGCAGTCGCCTCCATCACCGGCGTCGATGAAATCAACTCGACCGTCACCGATGGACAGTCGCAAACCGTCGTCATGTTCCGCATGGAAGTGCCGACGGAACAGGCCGTTCAGGATGTGAAGGACGCCATCGACCAGATCCGCGGCGACCTGCCGGCCTCCGTCGAAGAACCCATCGTCACCAAAATCGATGTCGAAGGCCAGGCGATCCAGAGCTTTGCCGTCTCTTCACCCAACATGAACCTCGCCGAACTCTCGTGGTTCGTCGATGACACCGTCAAGCGGGCTCTCCAGGGACAGCCCGGCATCGGCCGCGTCGACCGCTACGGCGGGGCTGACCGTGAAGTCCGCGTCGAGCTTGATCCGAACCGCCTTGACGCACTCGGTGTGACGGCAGCCGATATTTCGAGCCAGCTCAAGGGCACCAATGTCGACCTCGGCTCAGGCCGCGGCCAGGTGGCCGGTGCCGAGCAATCGATCCGCACGCTCGGCGATAACCGCGATGTGCGCAGCCTCGCGGAAACGACCATCGCCCTTCCCGGCGGTCGCTTCGTCAAGGTGTCAGATCTCGGCACTGTGCGCGACACCTACGAGGAACAAAAATCCTTCGCCCGCCATGACGGCAAGCCGGTCGTCTCCTTCGCCGTGTTCCGCGCCAAGGGCGCAAGCGAAGTGACCGTTGCGGAAACCGTCTCCGAGACGCTGGAGCAGGTGCGTGCAGCCAATCCTGATGTCGATATCGAAATGATCGACGACTCGGTCTACTTCACCTACGGCAACTACGAAGCGGCCATGCACACGCTGGTCGAAGGCGCCCTGCTGGCCGTCATCGTGGTCTTTATCTTCCTGCGCAACTGGCGCGCCACGCTGATTTCGGCTGTTGCCCTGCCGCTCTCGGCCATTCCGACCTTCCTGGTCATGGATCTGATGGGCTTCTCGCTCAATCTCGTCAGCTTCCTGGCGCTGACGCTTGCAACCGGTATTCTCGTCGACGATGCCATCGTCGAAGTGGAAAACATTGCCCGCCATATCAAGATGGGCAAGACGCCGTATCGGGCAGCCATCGAAGCCGCCGATGAAATCGGCCTTGCGGTCATCGCGACGACCTTCACCATCATCGCCGTCTTCGTGCCGGTGTCCTTCATGCCGGGAATTCCGGGCCAGTACTTCATCCAGTTCGGCCTGACCGTTGCCTTCTCGGTCTTCTTCTCGCTTCTGGTGGCGCGCCTCATCACGCCGATGATGGCCGCCTACCTGATGCGTGCCGAAGATGCGATGGATGACCATCACGACAATGATAGCCTGATGATGAAGGGCTATACCCGGCTGGTGCGCGCGACCACCCGTCGCTGGTATTCACGCTTTGCCACGCTGATTGGCGCCGTCCTTTTCCTCGTCGGCTCGCTGATGCTGCTTTCCCAGGTGCCCGGCAGCTTCCTGCCACCTGAGGATGCAGGGCGCATCGTTCTGTCGGTCGAACTGCCGCCGAACGCAACGCTGGACGAAACGGAGAGCAAGACGGACGAAATCTATGCCGCAATCCGCGATATTTCCGATGTCTCCAGTATTTTCATCCTCGGCGGCACGTCTCCGAAGGGCGACCTGGAACTGCGCCGCGCAAGCGTCACCATGAACCTTGATCGCATTGAGCACTCTCTAGTGAAGACGCTGGTCAACAAGGGGCTGGGCGGCCTGCCGCTGATCGGCGGCTATCTGCCGAAGCTGCCCGAAAATGGCCGCGTGCGCCCGCAATGGGATATCGAAGAGGAGGTTTTCAACAAGCTCGCCTCGATCGCCGATATCAGGGTGCTGAAGCTCAACGACCGCGGTGAACGCGACATCTCGTTCAACTTCCTGTCGGCCAACGAAGCCGATCTCAACAATGCGGTTGCCATCCTGGAAACCAAGCTGCGGCAGGTTCCGGAGCTGGCGAATGTCAGCGCGGAAGGCGCGCTTCCGCGTCCGGAACTGCAGATTCGTCCGCGGGGCGATGAAGCAGCACGGCTTGGCATTACGGCCCAGCAGATCGCGCAAACAGTCCGCGTGGCCACCATCGGCGATATCGATGCCGCGCTCCCGAAGATTTCGCTTGACGACCGCCAGATCCCGATCCGCGTGCAAGCCTCGCTTGATCTCAGACGCGATCTGGCCGCCATCAAAGGGCTGAAGATCCGCACGGCCAGCGGCGCTGCCGTGCCGCTGTCGACCGTAGCCGAGATCACCTATTCGGAAGGCGTCTCCTCGATCAAGCGCAACAACCGCAACCGCGTCGTCACCATTGGCGCCGGCCTGCCACAGGGTGTGGCGCTCGATACGGCAACAGCGGCGTTCCGGAGCACGGTTGAAGCGGCGGATATTCCCGCCAGCGTTCGCCTGGCCGAAAGCGGTGATGCCAAGATCCAGGCCGAGATGCAGCAGAGCTTCGTCAATGCAATGCTGCTCGGTCTCTTGCTGGTGCTGACCGTGCTGATCCTGCTCTTCAAGGATGTCATCCAGCCTTTCACCATCCTGCTCTCACTGCCGCTTGCCATCGGTGGTGTGGCGGTCGGGCTGATCATCACCAACAACGCGCTGTCCATGCCCGTGCTGATCGGCATTCTCATGCTGATGGGCATTGTGACGAAGAACGCCATTCTGCTTGTCGATTTCGCCATCGAGATGCGGCGTCATGGCATGGACCGGCTGGAGGCCCTTGTGGAGGCCGGTCGCAAGCGCGCCCGCCCGATCATCATGACATCGATTGCCATGTCGGCCGGCATGTTGCCGTCCGCCCTCGGCGTGGGCGAAGGCGGCTCATTCCGCTCGCCGATGGCCGTGGCCGTGATCGGCGGCATCATTGTCTCGACCGTCTTGAGCCTTGTCGTCGTTCCCGCCTTCTTCCTGATCCTCGACGACGTCTCGCGTCTCATGAGCTGGGTCTTCGGACGCTTTGTCGGCAAGAAGGAAGAGGAAGCCGAAGCGCTTTCGCCGGAAGACCTCTCCTACCTCGCCCGCCAGCACGTGGAAGCTCTGCAGTCGATCGAAAAGCGCATCTCGGCCGTGGAACGGGGTCAGCCGTCGAACCGCAAGCCTGAGGCGAATGGCAATGTGATCAACCTGCCGCCCTTGGCGGCGGAGTGATCGCCGGAAAAACAACCTGAGAACGGGTGGGTAGGCAGCAATGCATGCCCACCTTTCCCTCCCAGAGAGATCGCGTGCCGCCTGCGGCTCACGAATGATCGCGGGGCGGACCGGGCCCGGAGGCTTGCCGGGACGCCAGACAACACCGCAACGTCACGGTGCCGGATAGATTTTGCACGGCACGAGACTATCACCGCCACCTTTTTCCCCTTGCAGCCGAAACATTTGCGCGTTGTTTGATTTCAATCAAACAGCCATTGCCGCTTGCCCAGTATGATTTGAGCGCTGGAAAGGAGCGACCCCGCCAATGGCAAGCCTTGCAAGGCCTGTCGAGACCGGATGTGCCGCTGTGAGGCGCCACTCTGCCTGAGCCGGGCAGAACTGGCCCACTCAGGTCAATCGCCCTTCTGCGCGTCCATGGATGGGGAGCCGGGAAACCGTGAACAAGATCTTGAGACTGAACACACGAGACAAGTCGACGCTGCTGCGATCGTCGTTTATCGCCCAGATGGGACCGACAGTCGTCCCTGCCATTCTGGAGCTCGTGAGCATCGTCAATGTCGAAGCCCGCGACGTTCTGTTCCGCGAGGGCGACCATGCCGATGCGTTCTACAGTGTTCTCGTCGGTTACGTCCGGCTCTACCGCCTCAACAAGGATGGCCGCGAGGCCGATATCCGCATCTGCGGGCCAAGCGACACCTTTGCAGAATGCCTGCTGGCACTCGGTGACACCTATGTCTACAACGCGCAAGCGGCCGAACCCGTGACGCTGGCACGCTTCGACCTGCAGCGCATGCGCCAGATCGCCGAGAAAAATCCGGAGGTCTTGAAGGCGGTCATCCGCTGCCTTTCCGATCACCTGCTTGTCTCGATGGACTGCATTGCCAACGACCGCCTGCAGACGGCACCACAGCGCGTGGCGCACTATCTCCTAGGCTCCGTCAATGCAGAGGAAGGCGCGACGTCGATCCGCCTGCCCTTCCAGAAAAGTCTTCTGGCGGGCAAGCTTGGATTGGCGCCTGAGGCCCTGTCCCGTGCCTTTTCCTCGCTCCGTCGTGTCGGTGTGACTGTGCGCGGTCGAACGATCCAGATCAGCGACATCAACGCCCTGAAGGACATCTGACCCGATAACGGTTCAGAGGCCACCGGTTTCTGTCAGATAAGCGACGATCTCATCGACGCCTTCGCCACGCTTGAGATCGGTGAAGACGAAGGGCTTCGCATTGCGCATGCGATCCGCATCCCGCTCCATGACGCACAAGTCGACGCCGACATGTGGGGCAAGATCCTTCTTGTTGATCACCAAAAGATCCGATCGGGTAATGCCCGGCCCGCCCTTGCGGGGGATCTCTTCGCCCTGGCAGACCGAGATGACATAAAGCGTCAGGTCGGCAAGATCGGGCGAAAACGTCGCAGCCAGATTGTCGCCGCCGGATTCGATGAAGACAATGTCGAGATCAGGGAAACGCTGGTTGAGATCGGCAATCGCCCTCAGATTGATCGATGCATCCTCCCGGATTGCGGTATGCGGGCAACCGCCGGTCTCCACCCCGATGATCCGGTCGGAGCTCAGCGCCTGCATGCGCACCAGCGCCTCGGCATCCTCGCGGGTGTAGATGTCATTGGTCACCACCGCCACCGAATAGCGATCCCTGAGGGCCCGACAAAGTTTTTCGGTCAGCGCCGTCTTGCCGGAGCCGACCGGCCCACCGATTCCCACCCGAAGCGGTCCGTTCATGGATGCCATGATCATCTTCCTGTCATCGCGGCCCGGCGCACCGCTCAAGATTGAAATAGCCGGGAATACTGGCTCTCATGCCGCATCGACAGCAGATCCGCCGTGATCGTTGCCGAGCCCAGATCATCCAAAGTCGAGCCGGCATAGAGTTTCGCAGCCTGTAAAAGCTCGGCCTCCAAACCCGCGAGGATCGTCACACCGCCACTCTGGCCGACAAGCCCGAGGCGCATGGCGACCGACACCGCCTGCGAAACCTGCGCCTGCAGAAAAGCAACAAGCGCGTCTTCGAGATCAACATCATGCGCCGAAGCGATCGCGCCAACCACAACGGGATAGGCAACCGGCCCTTCGAGCAGATCGGCAATTGGATGCGGCCAGGCGGCAGCGGCCGCGACAAAAGCGGCTCCAAGCCGCAAGCTCTCTTCATGGCGCTCTCGGGAGCTGGCAAGTGCTGCAGCAAGATCGAGAAGCGCACTCAGATCTTGGGCATCCTGATGACACCGATATGCCTCAGCCAGCAGGATCGCATCACTGCGCCAACCGCCTTCGGCCAGAAGCAGACTGAGCCACTCGGCAAGCGAGGACTGAGACACGATGTGCCCCTCGACGATGGCCGTCTCGAGCCCCGCCGAATAGCTGAAGGCCCCGGTTGGAAAGGCTGGTGAGAGCCAGGCCATGAGCCGCAACAGGCCTCGACGCCGCTCACTGACCGTGACAGACGCATCAGCCATGGCTGTGATGATGCTGGCCATGCGCTGCATGATAGGCACCGCGGACCGGCTGGAAGGCTTCGACGACCTCGGCAACCTCTGCCCCGAGCCCGATCAACATGTCCCTGATGACATGATCACGCAGGATCAGGATCCGTTCTTCCTCGATCTGGGCTGGCAGGTGCCGATTGCCCATGTGCCAGACCAGTTGGATCAGATGCAACCTGTCTTTCGCGCGCACCTCGTAGAGCCGCTCATCGGCGGCCCGGATTTCGACGCTCTCGCCGTCGTCCAGCAGCAGCCGGTCCCCTTGGGCAAACAGCACCGGCTCCTTCAGATCCAGCATGACCATTTCGCCGTCATCGAGATGCAGCAGCTTACGCCGCAAATGCCGTTCGTCATGGGAAAGAACGATGAGACCGCGGGGCGGGTCAGTGATGGTGCCGGCCGGGGCATAGGCGGTGGACCGCAGCATGGTGTCTCCGAAATGTCTATTTTTCAACCATGCACAACAATGAGGCATACTGCAAGACAGTTTCGGCTGAAGCTTCTCCTAAGTCCGTGAGCAAGCGTGGGAGCCCCGTCACGCCGGCAATATTGCCGCCTCGTCCTCAACCAGATTCTGCGCATGCACCACGCAGTTCCGCCCCGTCGCCTTGGCACGATAGAGCGCCCGATCAGCGCCGGCATAGACCATTTCCGCTCGCAGATCCGGCGTGATCTCGGCGATGCCGGCAGACACCGTGACGTTCAGGCTGACACCGGCCACCCGCATGGTTTCGCAGGCCACACGGTTGCGCGCACGCTCGACAAGGGCGAGCCGCTGAGCAATGCCGCCACCCGAAAGAATGAGGCCGAATTCTTCGCCGCCCAATCGCGCAACGAATCCCCGCTCTCCCACAACCGTCCGCAACACAGAGGCGACATCTCGGATCACCTTGTCACCTGCCTGATGACCAAAGCGGTCATTGATCTGCTTGAAGTGATCGATATCGAGAATGGCAAGCGAGGCATCGCTGCTCACCTGATCCAAAGCATCATTGAAGGCGCGACGATTGGAAAGACCGGACAGACTGTCCGTGCGGCTCAGGCGCTCGAATTCTGCTCGCGAGCGCGCAAGATCGCGGATGACTTCTCCCATCGAAAACACACAGGCGCCTGACATCATGCCGGCAAACAGCCAGGAGAGAATGACGATCAGGGTCATCGTTTCCCTCAAGGGCCCGCTGACCAGTTGGAAATGATAGAGCACCGGGGCGAGGAGAAGGCCGAACGCACAACCGAGGATGATGGAGCGAAAGGCTACCCGGAAAGCCAGCCGCCAAAGGGCTGCACGGCGATCCAGGAACGGCGCCTCCGTTCCGAGCATCATCCAATTCCGTCCAAGGTTCACCGTTCCAGTCTCCTGATCTACCCCGGTGAATTAGGGGGCGAAACCTTCCGCAATCCTTAATGAAATCGCTAAAGTCTGGCCCAACGCACAACTGAATTCCATCAGCCCAAATTTGGTGAAAACCGGGATGGGCTGAATGAGAAAGTGCCGATAATGCCTTGGCAAATGCCAGATCGTGACTGCTTGTCGAGAGCGAGCAGCTACCCCGAGTAACCAGCATGAACATCAAGCGAAAGCTCAAGCAATTGCGGCAACGGCGTCCAGAAGCCGGTCGTGATCCCGGCCTCTCGCAGCATGGCCGCCGTCCAGGTGTTGCAGCCAATAAGGGCGTTGAACAGGCCTTCCGCTTCATAGAAGCGATCAACGGACCCATAACCTGCGCCTTCGATGATCATGAGCCGTCCCTCCTCTCGGTTGAAGCTGCCCCGGATTGCAGCAAGCAGCCGGCGGTATCCGTCGTCCGTGAGGTCAAGAGTACGTACCTGCGAATGGTCAAGCGCGATATCGGCCGCGAGATCCACATGCATCACGGCCCTGTCGACCGTCAGCGAACGCAACACCGGCAGCGGCTTGAGGTCCGACCACTCAGGCGTTTCCAGATAAAATGACCGCCCGCCCCAGCCGATCACCAGATAGGTGCCCTCGCCCGTATCCAGCGGAAAACCATCGGCGACAAGGTCGGCAAAGGCGTCCCGCACCGTCCGATCGAGCGGCAGCGCGAGATCGGTGTGGATCGGGTTTGAGAGGACCAGGATCTGCCGCGTCCGTGACGCAGCCTCATGCGACGGCGACACGAGCGGACGCGGCACGAGGACACCGAGGCAAACCGCCATGATGAGACCGGCAATGCAGCCGGCCGCGCTGCGGAGGATACGTGCCAAACGCTTAGAACAGGAAATAGCGCTGCGCCATCGGCAGCTTCGTCGCCGGCTCGCAGGTCAGAAGCTCACCATCCGCACGAACTTCATAAGTTTCTGGATCAACTTCAATATGCGGGGTCAAGTCGTTGTGGATCATCGATTTTTTTGAAATTCCACCGCGCGTGTTCTTGACGGCGACCATCTGCTTGGCCGTGCCGAGCCGGTTTGCAAGCCCGGCATCCAGCGCCGCCTGGCTGACGAAGGTCACCGAGGAATTGGTGCGCGCCTTGCCATAGGCACCGAACATCGGACGGTAATGCACCGGCTGTGGCGTCGGGATGGAGGCATTCGGATCGCCCATCGGAGCTGCCGCAATCACGCCGCCGAGCAAAACCATGTCCGGCTTCACGCCGAAGAAGGCAGGGTTCCAGAGCACGAGATCAGCGCGCTTGCCGACCTCGATCGAGCCGATTTCGTGGGACACCCCATGCGCAATGGCGGGGTTGATCGTATATTTCGCGACATAGCGCCGTGCGCGCATGTTGTCGTTGTCGCCGGTCTCGGACGGCAGTGCGCCGCGCTGGCGCTTCATCTTGTCCGCCGTCTGCCAGGTACGGATGATCACCTCACCGACGCGGCCCATGGCCTGGCTGTCCGACGAGATGATCGAGAAGGCGCCGATGTCGTGCAGAATATCTTCCGCCGCAATCGTTTCCTTGCGGATGCGGCTTTCGGCAAAGGCAATGTCTTCCGGGATCGAGGACGACAGGTGGTGGCAGACCATCAGCATGTCCAGGTGCTCGGCCACCGTATTGACGGTGTAGGGGCGCGTCGGATTGGTCGATGACGGGATGACGTTCATCTGACCGCAGATCTTGATGATATCGGGCGCATGGCCACCGCCTGCCCCTTCCGTATGGAAAGCATGGATGGTGCGTCCCCGGATCGCACCGATCGTATCCTCGACGAAGCCGCTCTCGTTCAGCGTATCGGTATGGATCATCACCTGCACGTCGAACTGATCGGCAATGGAGAGGCAGCAGTCGATGGCGGCTGGCGTCGTGCCCCAGTCCTCATGCAGCTTGAGCGACGTCGCCCCTCCAAGCACCATCTCCTCCAGCGCCCCCGGCAGCGAGGCGTTGCCCTTGCCGGCGAACGCAAGGTTCATCGGAAAGGCGTCCGCCGCCTCGATCATCCGCGCGATATGCCACGGGCCGGGCGTGCAAGTCGTGGCAAGCGTGCCATGCGCCGGCCCCGTACCACCGCCGAGCATGGTGGTGAGGCCGCTCATCAGTGCCTCCTCGATCTGCTGCGGGCAGATGAAATGGATATGCGCATCCATGCCGCCGGCGGTGACGATCTTGCCCTCCCCGGCGATCGCTTCCGTGCCGGGACCGACGATGATCGTCACATCCGGCTGCGTGTCCGGGTTGCCCGCCTTGCCGATGGCAACGATGCGGCCGTCCTTCAGGCCGATATCGGCCTTCACGATGCCCCAGTGATCGAGGATCAGCGCATTGGTGATGACGGTGTCGACCGCGCCGTTCGCGCGCGTCACCTGGCTCTGGCCCATGCCGTCGCGGATGACCTTGCCGCCGCCGAACTTCACCTCTTCGCCATAGGTGGTGAAATCCTGCTCCACCTCGATGAAAAGCTCCGTATCCGCAAGCCGCACCTTGTCGCCTGTCGTCGGGCCAAACATCGAGGCATAGGCCGCACGGGACATCTTGTAGGACATGGGGTCAGGCTCCTTGGGAGAGGGAGGATGGAAGGAGGGTTTCGAGCCGCATAAGCCGGCCGCCGCGCACCAGGCTGTCGGCAAGCTGGCGCTCCGCATCGAAGGGATGCCACTCCCAGCCGCTATGGCCGAAACCGGCAAGCACCAGCAGGGCATCGTCATATTCAGGGTCGGACACCAAGGCCTGGATCAGGACCATGCCGCTCGACGGCACGACATAAGGTGCAGGACTGTAGCTCGTAAGCGCTGTATCCAGCGCGTCATGCACGGTTGCGGGAATGATCCGATGCCGCTTGTCATGAGCTGCCGCAAACTGCGCAAAACCGGTTGTGTAGTCGTCGCAAAAATCGTCAAGCTCCGGATGCGTGACGGCGAGTTCCGCCCGCATGGCGGCAAATTTCTGCGGGTCGCGGATCGACCAGATCTCCTTGGCCGAGCTGACAGCTTCGCTTTTTCGCCACCGGGGATCGGCCAGCATCTCAGCGCCGGGTCTGCCCGTATTGCAGACAGCCACCACATCGGTCCGCGTTCCCGCAGCACCGAAATTGCGGCAGCCGTTGAAGCGGATCACGACATCGCCGGCATCGATAACATCGGCCGCTTCTCGCCCGACGTCACCATTGCCGACAACCATGATCCGCCGCGCGCCCACCATCAACCGCCTCAGTTCGCGTAGAACTCGGCGAGGGACTTCAGTTCCTCGACACGTTTCTCGGTCAACTCCTTCAGGCAGGACATGTTCAGCAGGGGCTCCATGCTGCCGCCATGCGCTGTATAGGCTTCAAGCTCGCAGCTCGCATCGCGATAGGACAGCCAGGCACGCTGCGACTGAAGCAGGCGCTTGGCGGCCCCATTGTCGTTATCAGGCGGCGTAGCCTTGTCCCAGCTCAGCAGCACAGCGCGGGTCTTGCTCCACTGCGCGTTCAGCTCTGCATCCGCCTTGCGAAAGCTGTCGCCGGCACACTGGTTCATGTCCGCCTGCGTCACCGGATTTTTGCAGTCGACATCGGCCACATCCTCACTGAACGCCGGCCCATCCTTGAGGAGCACACAGCCGCACAGCATGAGGATCGCGCCCCAGGTCATCGATTTGGCCATCCTGTCCTCTCTTTCATGTTCAAAGACCACCCATCACCTTCTGCCGAAAGCCATAGACTTCGCGCTTGCCGGATAGAGGGATGAGCGTCACCTGCCGCATCTGTCCCGGCTCAAACCGCACGGCGGTGCCTGCCGGAATATCGAGCCGCATGCCGCGTGCCGTCTCGCGATCGAAGATCAGGCCGGCATTGGTCTCGTAGAAATGATAATGGCTGCCGACCTGAACCGGACGGTCGCCGCTGTTGGAAACCTCGATCGTCACCGTCGGCTGGCCGGCATTGAGTTCGATATCGCCGCTCTGTGCAATGATTTCACCGGGGATCATGCTGAAACTCTCCTTCAGGCGACGCGCGAAGGCGGGCAGCCTTCCGCTTTGAGGATACGCCTGGTCGATGCCGGATTGTTGACGAGCCGCGCGGCTGGACGAATCGGAAGCCGCACCAGCTCCCCGCCGCAGTTCGGGCAGACACCGGCAAGGGCCGTCCTCGCGCAATCGGCGCAGAAGGTGCACTCAAAGCTGCAGATCATCGCCACGCTGTCAGGTGGCAGGTCGGTATCGCAACATTCGCAGTTCGGTCGAAGGTCGAGCGCCATCGTCACATCTCCTCAGCGGATCGGTTCGTGCACCGTCACAAGCTTGGTGCCATCGGGAAAGGTTGCTTCGATCTGCACATCATGGATCATTTCCGCGATGCCTTCCATGACCTGGTCGCGCGTGATGACATGGGCGCCGGCCTCCATCAGGTCTGCCACAGCGCGTCCGTCGCGCGCCCCCTCGACGACGAAATCGGTGATCAGCGCAATCGCTTCCGGGTAGTTGAGCTTCACGCCCCGCTCCAGCCGACGCCGTGCCACCATCGCAGCCATCGAGATCAGCAGCTTGTCCTTTTCGCGCGGCGTGAGATTCATGTTCGCTCCAATGGCCCTGGTCGTTAGAGAGTCCAGACTTTTGGCACAGACGCACCCCCACGCAAGGCCGAAATGACGGGGATGAGGATTTTTCTCAAGGCAAAGCCGTCATCCGCTGTGATGCGCGCAACAAGCTTGCCATTCCAATGACTTACGCCGCCTAAATTTTCACCGATACGGTCACGGATTGGGCAGAGCAGCGCTTCGGCAAGCGGCCCTGTGTAGAAGACGGTGGCAAAGGCGACTCGGCCGGACAGGACGGATTTCGCCGCCGTAATGGCTGCGACATCGCCGGAAAGACGCAGGTCTTCGGCATGCAGCAGCCGTCCCTCGCGGCGAATGCGCCAGCGGTCGCCAACGAACCCCTGGCGCATCGCCTCGCCCATCGCCTTGCGGCCTAAGAGGATGGCCTCGACGGCGAGGAACTCCGCATCTGCGGCCAGGTCCACCTCAAGCCTTCGGGTGAGCGAGGCCCTGTCAAAGAGGATGCTTTCCTGCGGCAGCCAATGAAATTTGGCCCCGGCCCCCACATCGATTGTCGTGGTCACGGCACCCGTGCCGCTGGCTGCCTTGTAGATCTTCTCGCAAGCTTGCGTCGTTGCGGTCACGAATGAGCCGGGCCCGGCGCGAAAGCCCCAGTCGAAGGCATCGCCGCCGGTGATTCCGCCGGCGGTGTTGATCGTCACCGCCTCGAGTTCATTGGTGAAGCTTTGCGGAAGGCGGATCTTGGCCGCGCCTTCCTGGTAGAGCTCGGCGATGCGGGTGCGCCCGCCAAGCGACTTGGTTACAAGTCGCCCGATACCGCGGGCACGCTGCTGTCTGACGTGATGGACTGGCTGCACGCTTTCCCCTGTCCGGGCTTTGCTCCCGGGGCATCGTTGTTTGCGGTTACGCAGGTCGAGGCGCTGGCCTTTTCGGCCATCAGCTCGCCACCCGAACCCTGGAAGAAATTCCACATGCGGTCCGTCGCATCAACCTCGCGAATGGCGGTTTCGTCCGTCGAGGCGAGACGGAACAGCACCGAGCGGGCCGGCCAGGCATGATCGGCGCTCGCAATCACATAGGAAACGACACTGGTGCCGGCACGGCAGCCGACATAGCTGGAGACATCGACCGCCTCCCCCGCCTCGGCGACGGGCCGACGGTCGCAGCCGTTCAGCTCCGCCCAGCGGGCAAGCGCGACGGCGCCGCCGTAGCGCCAGTAATCCTTGCCGCCGCCATCGAACGGGTTGACGTGATCCTTCTTGCCCGAGAAAGCGATGATCGAAACGGGCCTGGTCGGCTGGCAACTTTCGCGCTCAGGACGCCACACGCCATTTTCCTCGATCGGCGTGCCCGCCCGGAGGCCCATGACGAAGCCGGCCGCGGCAAAATCGGCAAAGCCGTTGCAGATATATTGCGACAGCATGCGTCCGCCGCCAGAATAACCCGAGGCGAAGACCTTGGTGTTGTCGACGCAGAAGCTTTCCTTGGCGAGCTTGACTGCGTCGCGGATGAAAGCGGCATCGTCGGCGCCGTCACGCTTGGTCACGCCCGGCACGTTCCAGGCAAAGGTGTTGGGCAGCTCGCCTTTCAGGCTGCCGGCAAGGGCCATGACGACGAAGCCTTCGCGCTCGGCCACCTCATCCCAGTGGCTGCGCTTCAGCTGCACATCGGGATTGCTGTTCGACCCATGGAAATCAAAGACCAGCGGCACTTTCTTCTTGCCGGTGTAGCTCGACGGAATGACGTAGACGGCCTGGCGCTCCACCCCGCCGGACTGGAAGGTCAGGGCGTGCCGACCCGGCTCGATCGCAACGCCGCAGCCGGTCGCGGCTTGCGCGCCGGCGGTCGACAAGCCGAACAGAAAGATACCCGCGATCACACGAACGACGCCGCGTGCCCGCACGTGAGAAGAGACCGTGCTGGTTGTCATGGATGTGCCTTCGATTAGCAGATGCGCGAGCATTACCACGCCTGTCTCCAGCATCAACCCGTTAGCCTTAACAAATCAACAACGCAGCCTTGCGCTCAGATCACACGGTAAGGTGGCGCCGCGCCTCCGGCGTATCCAGCGTCTCGGCAGCCCCCTCATGCACGATCTCGCCGCGATCCATGATGTAGACATGGTCGGCCAGCTCCCTGCAGAAATCCAGATACTGCTCGACCAGCAGGATCGCCATGCCGGTCGTATCGCGCAAGTAACGGATCGCCCGACCGATATCCTTGATGATCGACGGCTGGATGCCCTCGGTCGGCTCGTCGAGCACGAGGATCTTCGGCCGCGTCACCATGGCACGCCCGATTGCCAACTGCTGCTGCTGACCACCCGAGAGGTCCCCGCCGCGCCGCGACAGCATGGTGTCCAGCACCGGAAACAGGCTGAAAATATCGTCGGGAATGTAGCGATCCTTGCGATCAAGCGGCGCATAGCCTGTCTCGAGATTTTCCTTCACCGTCAAAAGCGGAAAGATCTCGCGGCCCTGCGGGACGTAACCCACTCCGGTCCGTGCCCGGTTGAACGGCGCCATGTCGTTGAGCTTCGTGCCATTGAAGGTGATCGTTCCGGCCGATACCGCATGCTGACCGGTAATGGCCCTCAGCAGCGACGACTTGCCGACGCCGTTTCGCCCGAGCACGCAGGTGATCTTGCCCATTTCGGCATTGATGGAGACGCCACGCAATGCCTGGGCCGCGCCATAGTGGAGATTGATGGTGTCGACTGTCAGCATTATGCGAGCTCCTCACTATGTTGGCGCGAGGGGTTACCCCCCTCTGTCACTGCGTGACATCTCCCCCACAAGGGGGGAGAGTGGAGCCAGCCAGCCAGCCCCGCGATAATCTGAACGCTTGCAGGGAGGCGAGCGAGCAGCGGCGTGCCGCTCTCCCCCCTTGTGGGGGAGATGCCCGGCAGGGCAGAGGGGGGTATCCCGAGAACTGCGCTCATCCGATCACCGCCCCAGATAATTCTCAATGACCTTCTGGTCATTGGACACGAAATCGATCGAACCTTCCGCCAGCACCGAGCCTTCTGCAAGGCACGTCACCTTGACGCCGAGGTCGCGGATGAAGCCCATGTCGTGCTCGACCACAACGACCGCGCGGGTCTTGGCGATCTCCTTGAGCAGAATGGCTGTCTCGGCCGTCTCTGCGTCGGTCATGCCGGCCACCGGTTCATCGACGAGAAGAAGCTTCGGCTCCTGCGCCAGCAGCATGCCGATCTCCAGCCACTGCTTCTGACCGTGTGAGAGATTGGCCGCCAGATCGTCTTTTCGCCCCGTCAGGCGCACCGTCTCGAGGATTTCCTCGATGCGGGCCTTGTCGGCTGGGCTCAGGCTGTAGAACAGAGTGGCAAAGACGCCGCGGCGGCGGTTGAGCGCCAGTTCCAGATTGTCCCAGACGGTGTGGCTTTCGAACACCGTCGGCTTCTGGAACTTGCGACCGATGCCGAGCTGGGCAATTTCGGCTTCGTCGCGCTTGGTCAGGTCCACCTTGCCGCCGTCGAAATAGACCTCGCCGCTATCTGGCCGCGTCTTGCCGGTGATGATGTCCATCATCGTCGTCTTGCCGGCGCCGTTCGGGCCGATGATCGCCCTGAGTTCGCCCGGCTCGACGATGAAGGACAGCGCGTTCAACGCCTTGAAGCCATCGAAGGAAACGGAGACGCCACTCAGATAGAGAAGGCTGCTGGTTGTCTGGTCGCTCATGATCTCACTCCGCAGCCACCGGGGTTGCCTGGGGTTTGGTGTCATTGGCCGCCGCGTCTCGCTCCGCCGCCTGACGGAAGTCCTTGCGACGTGCCAGATAGGCCTGAACCGTACCGACAATGCCCTTGGGCATGAACAGCGTCACGCCGATAAACAGGCCACCCAGCGCAAACAGCCAGAGTTCAGGGAATGCGCCGGTGAAATAGCTTTTGCCGACATTGACGAGGATCGCGCCGATGATCGGACCGATCAGCGTGCCGCGTCCGCCGACGGCCGTCCACACCACGACTTCGATGGAATTGGCTGGCGCGAATTCGCCCGGATTGATGATGCCGACCTGCGGCACGAACAATGCGCCGGCAATGCCCGCCATCATGGCCGAGACGGTGAACGTGAAGAGCTTGATATTCTCGACCCGGTAGCCGAGGAAGCGCACGCGGCTCTCCGCATCGCGCACGCCGACCAGCACCTTGCCGAACTTGGAACGGGTGATACCGGAGGCAAGCATGAGGCAGACAGCAAGGAAGATGGCCGAAAGCGCGAAGAGCACGGCCCGCGTCCCGTCCGCCTGAACGGAAAAGCCGAGGATTTCCTTGTAGTCGGTGAGGCCATTATTGCCGCCGAAGCCCATGTCGTTGCGGAAGAAGGCGAGCATCAGCGCATAGGTCATGGCCTGGGTGATGATCGACAGATAGACGCCGTTGACCCTTGAGCGAAAGGCGAACCAGCCGAAGACGAAGGCAAGCAGGCCGGGCACGATCAGCACCATCGCCATGGCGACGGGAAAGGAATCCATGCCATGCCAGAACCAGGGCAGCTCCTTCCAGTTCAGGAAGACCATGAAATCGGGAAGAATGGGATCGCCATAAACGCCCCTGCTGCCGATCTGGCGCATCAGATACATGCCCATGGCATAGCCGCCGAGCGCGAAAAAGGCGCCATGGCCAAGCGAGAGAATGCCGCAATAGCCCCAGACGAGATCCAGCGCCAGCGCCAGCAGCGCATAGCAGAGATACTTGCCGAACAGCGACATGACATAGGTCGGCACATGCAGCGGGCTGCCCGGCGGCATCAGGAGGTTGAGTGCGGGGACAAGCAGTGCGACGGCGCAGAGAATGCCGGCAACGATGAGGATCTTGCCTTCGAGTGCGCGCAGGATGAAGCCCGTAATCATGCTTCCACCGCCCTTCCCTTGAGCGCGAACAGGCCGCGCGGACGTTTCTGGATGAAGAGGATGATCAGCACGAGCACGAGGATCTTGCCGAGCACAGCCCCGACGGAGGGTTCGAGGAACTTGTTCAGGATGCCGAGCGAGAGCGCCCCGACCAGCGTGCCCCAGAGATTGCCGACGCCGCCGAAGACCACGACCATGAATGAGTCGATGATATAGGCCTGGCCGAGGTTCGGAGAGACATTATCGATCTGGGAAAGCGCCACCCCGGCGATGCCGGCGATGCCGGAGCCGAGCGCGAAGGTGAAGGCATCGACCCAGGGGGTGCGGATGCCCATGGAAGATGCCATGCGCCGGTTCTGCGTCACGGCGCGCATCTGCAGGCCAAAGGCGGATTTCTTCATCAGCGCGAGAAGCGCGAAGAAGATGGAAATCGAAAACAGCACGATCCAGAGCCGGTTCCAGGTGATCGTCATGCCGCCCAGCGCAAACGCGCCCGACATCCAGGACGGATTGCCGACCTCCTGGTTCGTCGGGCCGAAGAATGTCCGGATCGTCTGTTGCAGGATCAGCGAGATGCCCCAGGTCGCCAGCAGGGTCTCAAGCGGCCGTCCATAGAGAAAACGGATCACGCCACGCTCGATGATGAGGCCGATGGCGCCGGTCACGAGGAAGGCGACTGGCAGCGCAATCGCCAGCGACCAGTCGAAAAGTCCGGGATATTCGGTGCGAATGATCTGCTGCACGACAAAGGTGGAATAGGCACCGATCATCACCATCTCGCCATGCGCCATGTTGATGATGCCCATGACGCCGAAAGTGATGGCAAGGCCGATGGCTGCCAGCAGCAAGACCGAGCCGAGCGAGACGCCGTACCAGACATTCTGCGCGCCGTCCCAGAGCAGCAACTGACCTTCCAGCCCGGCAATCGCCGCATCGAGTTCGGGCTTCAGGCTCTCGTCGATGGTCGAGGAGACCGACATCAGGATGCCGATCGCCTCCCGTCCGCCAAGCGAGGCAACGGTTTCGATGGCCGCGCGCTTGGCGTCGGCGGGTCGGTCCGAGGCAAGCACGGAAACGGCCCTCGCCTCCTCCATCCGCGCCTTCACCTGCGGATCGGTTTCCTTGGCCAGCGCGGCTTCCACAAGCTCCAGATTTTCAGCACTCGGCGATTGCAGCACCTGCTGTGCCGCCTGCATGCGCACCGCCTTGTCGGGGCTGAGCAGCGTCAAACCGCCAAGCGCTGAACGGATGGCCCGACGCAGATTGTTGTTGACCTTGATCTTGGTGAAGGCTGCCTTAGGCGCCTCGCCGATTGCAGCACCCGTCAGCGGATCGATGGCCACAAGATTGCTTCCTGCCGCCTTGGTGATGACCACCTGGCCATCTTCCTTGCGCATATAGAGATCGCCTTCGGCAAAAGCCTCCAGCGCCGGCACGATCTTCGGATCGCCGGTCGCAGCAATCTCGCCGATCAAGGCTTCCGCCTGCTTGAAATTGGCTTTCCCGAGCGCGTTGATGAGGCTGCCCGGATCGCTCTGCGCCATCGACGGCGCGGCGAAAGAAATGAAAAGGATAAGTAGTGAAATCAGACGCATAAGCATTCTCTTGTCCCCCGGTTGGCGGGGCGGCGGAACTGCATAAGCCCCTCATCCGCCTGCCGGTACCTTCTCCCCGTGAACGGGGAGAAGGGAGCTGTGGCATGCCAAGCGAGCGTTACCCCCTCTGGCCTGCCGGCCATCTCCCCCACGAGGGGGGAGAAAAATCGCGGCACCCGCATCGATCCGCATAAAGCTCGGCGGAGCCGCCGGGTTAAAGCCCTCCCCCCTTGTGGGGAGGGTTGGGAGGGGTCTTTGCCCCGGGCGTGGTGGGATCAGCTGCCCTTGCCGCCGCACTTGCCGGTGGCGACGTTGAAGTTGCCGCACTCCATCGGCTTGCGCCAATCGGAGATCAGGTCCTTCGAATCCGGCAGGTAATCCGACCATTCGTCGCCGACGACAGCAGGCGTTTCCTGGACGATTTCGAACTGGCCGTCGGCCTGGATTTCGCCGATCAGCACCGGCTTGGTGATGTGGTGGTTCGGCATCACGGTCGAGGTGCCGCCCGAGAGGTTCGGAACGGAGACGCCGATGATGCTATCAAGCACGGCGTCGGTCTCGGTCGTGCCGGCAGCCTCGACCGCCTTTACCCAGGCATTGAAGCCGATATAGGCGGCTTCCATCGGGTCGTTGGTGACGCGCTTGTCGTTCTTGGTGAAGGCGTGCCACTGCTCGATGAACTCGGCGTTCACAGGCGCATCGACGGACTGGAAGTAGTTCCAGGCTGCAAGATGGCCGACGAGCGGAGCGGTATCGAGACCGGCCAGCTCTTCCTCACCGACGGAGAAGGCGACGACCGGAATGTCTTCGGCCTTGATGCCCTGGTTGCCGAGTTCCTTGTAGAAGGGAACGTTGGCATCGCCATTGATGGTCGAGACGACGGCGGTCTTCTTGCCGGCCGAGCCGAACTTCTTGATGTCGGAGACGATGGTCTGCCAGTCGGAGTGACCGAAGGGCGTGTAGTTGATCATGATGTCTTCTTCGGCAACGCCCTTCGACATCAGATAGGCTTTCAGGATCTTGTTGGTCGTCTGCGGGTAGACATAGTCGGTGCCCGCGAGAACCCAGCGTTCGACGCCTTCGTTGTCGGCCAGGTAATCGACGGCCGGAATGGCCTGCTGGTTCGGAGCGGCACCCGTGTAGAAGATGTTGCGCGAGGATTCCTCACCCTCATACTGGACCGGATAGAACAGGATCGAGTTCAGCTCTTCGAAGACCGGAAGAACCGACTTGCGCGAGGACGAGGTCCAGCAACCGAAGACGGCGGCAACCTTGTCCTGCGAGATCAACTGGCGGGCCTTTTCGGCAAACAGCGGCCAGTCGGAGGCCGGGTCGACGACGACGGCTTCGAGCTTCTTGCCGAGCACGCCACCCTTCTTGTTCTGCTCTTCGACGAGCATCAGCATGGCATCCTTGAGCGTCGTCTCGGAAATCGCCATGGTGCCGGACAGCGAATGCAGGACGCCGATCTTGATCGTGTCTTCCTGGGCGAGTGCGCCGTGGAAGGCCGTCGTCGACAGCATGGCGCCAAGCAGCGCGCCCGTCAGTTTCATCTTCATGGACATTCTCGTGATCCCCTCTTCTTGTTCGCAACCGGTCGGTTAACGAAATCTCACCGTTGCTGAAGGGGACTATCGGATGCTGCGGCGCAAAACCGTATACGTCGTTTGACGTAGGTGCCGGGGCAAAGCACGCCTGTGGGCCGAGCGTAAACCGTATTTTGGCGAAGCGCTTGTGTTGATGTGGCTGTAGCTTATATGCTGAACTCAGACACAAGGACGACCATGGACCTTCCGAGCCGCCGCCTACACTTGAAGAATGCCACCGATGCGGCGCACCGATCTCTCGATTCGATGATCGGCGACTTCGATGGTGTTGAGAGCTATCAACGCTATCTGCAGGGCATGGCGCGTTTCCGCCTTCCCGTCGACGCCTGGCTGGCAGCCAGGCCGATGCCGCAGGAACTCGATGACTGGCGCCCGGCAATCTATGACGACGCCTTGCGCGCCGATCTCGATGATCTCGGCCTCAGGCATCCCGACTCGCTGTCTTCCTTCGCACCGCCGGAAGGAGATGGCCTGATCGGTCTCCTTTACGTGCTGGAGGGATCGACGCTCGGCGCCCGGATCCTGGCGAAGCGCGCCGAAAAACTCGGCTATCGCGACGACTGCGGGGCCCGACATCTTTTTTCGCAAGCGCGGAACCTATCGAACTGGTCTGCGTTCTCCGAACGTATGGAGAGAGTGTGCGCGTACGACCAGCAGGCTGCTGTGTCCTGGGCAAATGCCACTTTTGAATATGCCCGCCAAGCCTTTGAAAGTTCTTTAGATGCAGCCTGCCCAAACGGTCGATCTGACCAATTGTGATCGTGAACCCATCCACATTCCCGGCGCCATACAACCACATGGGTGCCTGCTTGTCTGTGATCCAGGCCTCACCAGAGTTCGTCGCTTCTCGGCAAATGCCGCCGACATGCTTGGCATTGACCGCGAGATCGCCGGCCGCGCCCTGATCGAACTGCTCGGTGACGAGACCGTCCATGATCTGCGCAACGCCATTGCCATGGCACCGGATGCCAGTCGCCCGGCAGTGATTGCGCATATGCGCCTGCCGACCGGCAGCTATTTCGACATCGCCGTCCACCGGCAGAATGGCGAGGCGCTGATCGAGTTCGAGCCGTCGCTGCGCCGCACCCAGCCCTTGCAGCTCGCGCGCGAGATGATTGGACGCGTCAAGGATATTTCCGATATCGATGCGTTGATCCAGGCCTCCGCCCGCCTCGTGCGCGGCGTGCTGGGTTACGACCGCGTGATGATCTACCGCTTCGAGGAGGATGGCTCAGGCAAGGTCTCGGCCGAAGCGAAGCGCGCGGATCTCGAGAGCTTTCTCGGTCAGTATTTTCCGGCGACCGACATTCCCCGCCAGGCGCGTGTCCTCTACATGCAAAACCCGATCCGCGTCATCGGCGACGCCAGCGGCACGCGCGTTCCGCTTCTGCCGGAGGACGAGGAGCGTCGCGCCCCGCTCGATCTATCCTTCGCGCATCTGCGCAGCGTTTCGCCGATCCACTGCGAATATCTCCGCAACATGGGTGTTTCGGCCTCCATGTCGATCTCGGTCATCATCAACGACAAGCTCTGGGGGCTGATCGCCTGTCATCACTATGCGCCCAAGGTGCTGTCGATGTCGGAGCGCATCGCTGCGGAAATGTTCGGCGAATTTTTCTCGCTGCATCTGCTCGCCCTGAAACAGAAGCGCAAACTCGACATTTCAACAGACGCACGGCGATCGCTTGACCGCTTCCTGCAGGAAGCGTCCGGCCGCTCCGATGTTCAGGAAATCCTTGCGGAGGCCCTGCCCGAACTGCAAAAGCTCTTTGCCTGCGATGGCGTCGGTCTGTGGATGAACGGCAACTGGACCCCCCACGGCGCCACGCCGCCGCGGGGCGCGGAGGACGACCTTGCCCGCTTCATCACCGATGTTGCCGGTGGCCAGATCTGGGCAACCCATGCCTTGAGCCGCGATTTTCCTGCAGCGGAAGCGTATTTCGAGGAAGTCTCCGGCGTGATGGCCATACCGCTGTCGCAGCTGCCCAAGGACTATCTCTTCTTCTTCCGCAAGGAGCGCCTGCAGACGCTGAACTGGGCCGGCAATCCGGACAAATCGTATGACACGGGACCGCTGGGGGACCGGCTGACCCCGCGCAAGAGCTTCGCGATCTGGAAGGAAACCGTCCAGCGTCAGGCCGAGCCATGGCGCGAGACCGATCTGGAAATTGCCGAAGCGATCCGCGCCGCCACGGTCGAAATCGTCCTGCGCCACAACGAACTGATGGAGAACGAGCGCAGCAAGGCCGATGTGCGCCAGCGTATGCTGAACGAAGAGCTGAACCACCGCGTCAAGAACATCCTCGCCGTGATCAAGTCGCTGGTTGCCGCGCCCAACAAGGACGCGCTCCCGAACGACGACTATATCGGCGCACTTCGCGGTCGCATTCAGGCGCTCAGCCATGCGCATGACCAGGTTATCCGCGGCGGCGGCGGCGGCAAGCTCGCCGAACTTGTCGATGCCGAGCTCCTGCCCTACCGAACGGGAACGACGGCGATCTCGCTGGCCGGACCGCCGATATCGCTCGACGCGCGCGCCCATTCGGTTGCGGCCCTCGTCATTCACGAACTCTGTACCAACGCCGCAAAATACGGCGCCCTGTCGCGACCGAACGGTACGCTCACCATTCGCTGGGAGATGACCGACGAAGGCGACTGTCAGATCATCTGGCAGGAGCGCGGCGGCCCGACCGTCGCGCCTGTCACCCGCAAGGGGTTCGGCACGGCCCTGATCGAGCGCAGTGTCCCCTATGATCTCGGTGGCACCAGCCATCTAGACTATCAGCCCGAAGGTTTGACCGCGCATTTCTGCATCCCCGGTCGCTTCGTTACCTGGGACGCCGATGATATCGAGACACAGGCGGCCGTCGAGAAAAAGGAATCGATCGCAACCGCTGCCCCGATTGATATCAACGTGCCCGTGCTGCTTGTCGAAGATCAGGTCCTGATCGCCATGGATGCCGAAATGATGCTGGCCGATGCCGGCATCGAAACGGTGGTGACGGCAAGCTCGAGCAGCGACGCCCTGACGCGCCTGAAAAGCTACACGCCGACGATTGCCATTCTCGACATCAATCTCGGTCGCGACACCTCTGTGCCTGTCGCCGAAGAGCTCGTCCGCCGCGGCATCCCCTTCGTCTTCGCCACCGGCTACGACGACCGCTCGGTCATTCCCGACGAGCTTCTCTCAATCCCGGTTGTACGCAAGCCCTATGATGCGACCGCGCTGATAAAGGCGCTGACCTCCTGCCTGGCTGAGGGAAACACGTAACGGCTCGCACCCCTGGATTGCCAGGGTTGTTTGAGCTGGGTCGCGGCGGTACGTTCCCCCTATGTTCACGCACGGGAGGGAACCATGAAGTCGCTCGAACAGTTCATCGTCGAGGCCAAGGGGGGCACCTACATGGCCGGCAAGACTGCAGCAGAGATCCCGAGCCGTCTGGGGGCCAAGGACATCGCTTATGAGAACGGCCAATACCGCTACCTCGACAGTTACTACGGCGGGACCGACTTCGTCGGACAAGAGGCCATCTGGCACAAGGGAACACCGGTCTGGGCGATGAACTATTATGGCCGCATCGTCGACGCCACACGCTTTGACGGAGAAAAAGCAGGCATCGTCATCAAGCAGGCCCTTCTTGCCCTCTATCAGGAGAAGCGCTTCCTGGGTGGTTTCGCCTACCGCCATCCGCTCGGGGAGTATATCGACGAGACAGCCGGCGACTATCGCAGCTTCACCGGCATCGAGCGCATTCTCGTAGACGGCGCCCTCGCCTATCGGCTGGACTATCATGGCGGTCTGATCATCCCGTAAGCGGTCTTGCTTTCCGCGCCAATCCCATGACAATGCCTAAATCAACATCACTCAATGATGAGCGCTAGATTTTAGGCATGCCAGCCCGCCAACGCATCATTCCCGTTCGACGGGACTACAATCGCTGGGTCGCGAACCAGACGCTTGAGGATTATGCACTGCGCTTTACCGCAAAGGGCGCGCGACAATTTTCCTCCAGCCGCATTTCGCAGACGGCAATCGGCGCAATCTCATTTCTGGCGCTGGAAGCGATCGGCGGGACGATCACCATCGCTTATGGCACCACCAATGCCTTCTTCGCCATTCTGGTCGCGGCCATCCTGATGCTGCTGATTGGTGTGCCGATCAGCAAATACGCGATCCGCAACGGCGTCGACATCGATCTCCTCACGCGAGGCGCGGGCTTCGGCTATATCGGATCCACGATCACCTCGCTGATCTATGCCAGCTTCACCTTCATGCTCTTCGCCATCGAAGCCTCGATCATGACCAAGGCGCTGGAACTCGCCTTCGGCATTCCTTTGTGGCTCGGCTATTTCATCTCCGCCGTCGTCGTCGTGCCGCTCGTCACCTATGGCGTCAGGATGATCTCGAAGTTCCAGCTGATCACCCAGCCTTTCTGGATCGTGCTGAACATCGCACCATTCGTCTTCATCGCTTTTCTGGATTGGGAAAAGATCGAGCTTTGGCGCGCTTTTGCCGGGGTCGACCATTCGAACGCGCATCTTGGACAGGTTGCGCCCTTCGACCTTCTGGAGTTCGGCGCCGCATCCGCCGTCATCCTTGCGCTGATGCCGCAGATCGGCGAGCAGGTGGATTTCCTCCGCTTCCTGCCGCCGAACGGCGCCCGGAAGCTGCATCACCGCATCGCCGTCTTTCTCGCCGGTCCCGGCTGGGTCGTGCTGGGTGTGCCAAAACTCCTCGCCGGCTCCTTCCTGGCGGTGCTGACGCTGTCGACCGGGGTGCCGATCAACGAGGCTGCGGATCCAGCCCACATGTATGTCGCGGCCTTCGGCTACATGATCCCCAATGACACGGCAGCCCTTTTGCTGATGGCCGGCTTCGTGGTGATTTCGCAGCTGAAGATCAATGTGATGAACGCCTATGCAGGCTCGCTGGCCTGGTCGAACTTCTTTTCCCGCCTGACCCACAGCCATCCGGGCCGCGTCGTCTGGCTCGTCTTCAACGTCGCCATCGCGCTTCTCCTGATGGAACTCGGCATCTACAGCCTCCTGGAACAGACGCTCGGCATCTTTTCGATCATTGCCATGAGCTGGCTTTGCGCCGTGTCGGCCGATCTCTTCGTCAACAAGAAGCTCGGCCTGTCGCCGGATGGCATCGAATTCAAGCGCGCCCATCTCTACGACATCAATCCGGTGGGCTGCGGCACGATGGCGATTTCGGCCGGCGTGGCGCTTGCCGCCCATTTCGGCCTGTTCGGGCCGCTGGTCGCGTCGCTTTCCACCTATCTCACCCTGATCGCCTTCATCATCTCGCCGCTGATCGCCTGGGTTACCGACGGCAAATTCTACCTGGCCCGCAAGCCGCGCCGCAGCTGGAAAAACGCAACCGGCATCACCTGCTCGATCTGCGAGCACCCTTTCGAGCCGGAGGACATGGCCTGGTGCCCCGCCTATGCCGCACCGATCTGCTCGCTTTGCTGCACCCTCGATAGCCGCTGCCACGACATGTGCAAACCGCACGCCACCATCGATGCCCAGGCCGCCGTCGTCGCGCGGACCTTCCTGCCCGAGACGGTACTGCAAACCCTGTCGACGCGGCTCGGACGCTATGCCTTGACCGCACTGATCTCGATTGGCCTGATCGGCGCCATCCTGGCACTGATCGCCCACCAGGTGAATGCCGCGACACCTGAGATGGCGGCGGTGGTCAACCAGACGGTGCTCGTCGTCTTCTTCATCTTTGCCATCATGGCAGGCATCGTCTCGTGGTTCTACGTGCTGGCGCATGACAGCCGAGTGGTGGCGGAGGAAGAATCCTCGCGACAGAACACCCTGCTGCTCAAGGAAATTGCCGCGCACCGCAAGACCGATGCCGCCCTGCAGACAGCGAAGGAGACGGCGGAAGCCGCCAATCGCGCCAAGAGCCGCTATGTTGTCGGGCTCAGCCACGAATTGCGCACGCCACTCAACGCCGTGCTCGGCTACGCCCAGATCCTCGAGCGCGACGAGACAATTCCCGCACCGCGCCAGTCCGCGATCAAGGTCATCCGCCGTTCGGCCGATCACCTCTCAGGCCTGATCGATGGCCTGCTCGACATCTCCAAGATCGAGGCGGGCCGCCTGCAGGTCTTCTCCAACGAGGTCAACATCCAGGACTTCCTCGACCAGCTCGTCGACATGTTCACGCCGCAGGCCGCCGCCAAGGGCCTGGCCTTCGAGCACCAGCGGTCGGGCAACCTGCCGCTCTACGTGCGCACCGACGAGCGCCGCGTCCGCCAGATCCTGGTCAACCTTCTCTCTAATGCCATCAAGTTCACCGACACGGGCACGATCCGTTTCGACGTTGCCTATCGCAGTCAGGTCGCCACCTTCACCGTCAGCGATACGGGCCGTGGCATCGCGGAAAAGGACCTGAACCGGATTTTCGAGCCCTTCCAGCGCGGCGAAGCCGACAATGTCAGGCCGATGCCCGGCCTCGGGCTGGGGCTAACCATCACCAAGCTCCTGACCAACACGATGGGCGGTGAGATTGCCGTTGCAAGCGAGCGCGACACCGGCACCACATTCAAGGTCCGGCTGATGCTGTCGGCGATCGACCGCCCCAACACCGCCCCCGCACCGGAACGCCGCATCGCCTCCTATACCGGGCCGCGCCGGACGATTGTGGTCGTCGACGACAACGAAGACCATCGCGAATTGATGCGCGAGGTACTGGCGCCGCTCGATTTCGTCGTGCTGACCGCCGAAAGCGGACCGCAATGCCTGACGCTGATCGATGGCGTGAAGCCTGACCTTTTCCTTGTCGACATATCCATGCCCGGAATGAACGGCTGGCAACTTGTGGAACGGCTGCGCGATGCTGGCCAGAAGGCGCCGATCCTGATGCTCTCGGCCAATGTCGGCGATGCGCCGGCCTCCGGCGGCGAGGGCCATGACGATGCAATTGCAAAACCCGTCGATATCGGGCGACTGCGCGACAAGCTTGCCCGGTATCTGGGGCTCGACTGGATCTACGCCGACGATAAGCGTCCCTCCGTTGCCGCGTCGCGAGCGGCACGCCCGGTCTCGCCAGGTCACATGCATATCGAGGAATTGCTAAGCCTCTGCGACATCGGTTATGTCCGTGGCATTGAAGCCAAACTTTCGGCGCTATCCGACACGCCTGAAAATGCCGCGTTCATAAACCAGGCGCGGGTTCACTTGCAGGGCTTCGACATGGCCGGGCTGCGCAGCTACTTCGCATCCTTCGAGGCGGGAAAGGAAACCGTTGATGGCTGAGACCCAGCGCCGCGACATTGTTCTCCTGATCGATGACAGCCCAGAAGCACTCGGCTTTCTCACCGAGGCCCTGGAGGCCTCAGATTACTCCGTGCTGATCGCCACCTCGGGCAAGGCAGCCCTCTCGATCGTCGATCGCATTAGCCCGGATCTCATCCTCCTGGATGCGGTCATGCCCGGCATGGACGGGTTTGAGACCTGCAAGGCGCTGAAGGACGATCCGCTTGTCGCGCAAGTCCCGGTGATCTTCATGACCGGCCTCACCGAGACCGAACATGTGGTCAAGGCACTCGACTGCGGCGGCGTGGACTATCTGACCAAACCGATCAATATCGATGAATTGCGTGCGCGTCTGCGCGTACATCTGTCGAATGCCAGGTCAGCGCAAAGCGCCCGCGTCGCGCTCGATGCCGCCGGACGCCACCTGGTGGCAATCGGTGGCGACGGCCATGTGCACTGGACGACTCCGCAAGCCAACCGGCTGATCGAAACCGCAACTGGTCAGGCTGACGGCATCACCGCGGTGGCAGCCGTGGCGGCCGACTGGATCGGCAAACGGCCGCCGATCGGCGCCGCCTCGCTGAGCCCGGCAGGCGCCCTCACCTATCGCAGCCCAGGCGGCCACAGCTTGAGCCTCGCCTTCCTCGGCACCGTCGGCATGGACGAACATCTGTTTCGCCTGACGGCAGCCGACACACGCAGCGAAGACGAAATCCTGCGCGGCCATTTCGGCCTGACACAACGCGAGAGCGAGGTCCTGCTCTGGATTGCCCGAGGCAAGCCCAACAAGGACATCGGCGAAATCCTCGGCCTATCGGCACGCACCGTCAACAAGCACCTCGAACAGATCTACGCCAAGCTCGGCGTGGAAAACCGCGCCTCCGCTGCCGTGAAAGCGGCGCACGCGCTGCGCGAGACGTGACGGCGGGATAGCCCAAAGACGAGGCATCTCCGCCTGAACCCGGCCCGCCATCCCCAGACGCCTTCGCATGCAGACAACGAGCCGTTTCCACTCGCCGGCTCAGGCACATGGGCCAAGGCGCACGAGAAAAAACAAAGGACACGATGATGGACAATTTCGTCATCCTCACCGGATGCTCCGGTGGCGGAAAATCGACGCTGCTGGCAGAACTCGCTCGCCGTGGCTTGGCCACGGTCGAAGAACCGGGGCGGCGCATCGTACGGCATCAGCAGGCGATCAGCGGCAGGGCTCTGCCCTGGATCGATCTGGCGGCTTTCGCCCAAGAGGCCATCCGGCTGGGGCGGGAAGATCGCAGGCGCATGGCCGGACACGGTGGCAGGGTGTTCTTCGATCGTAGCCTGATCGATGCCACATCCGCTCTTGCTATCGCCACCGGCGACCAATCTGAGATCGAAGCGCTCAGAACCGATGGCCGTTATCATCACCGCGTTTTCGCCGTCGCGCCATGGCCGGAAATTTTCGTAGAAGACCAGGAGCGCCGCCATGACTTCGCGGCCGCAGTCGAAGAATACGAAAGGCTCGGCGCTCTCTATGCGGATCCCGGCTACACCTGGACGATCATCCCGAAGGCATCGATTGCGGAGCGTGCCGACTTCGTCCTGCGCACCCTGGAGAACTGAGGCTCAAACGCAGAAAACCCGGCGCAAGGCCGGGTTTTCCGTTCAACCGATCTGGGATCGACTTAGTTCTGGAAGTAGGAATACTTGCCGTCGTCACCCTTCTTCCAGGTGTACATGACGTAGTCCGGACGGGTGATGTCGCCCTTGGCGTCGAAGCCGAGTTCGCCGATGACAGTCGTGTACGGACCCTTTTCCTTCATTGCGGTCGCAACGGCTTCCGGATCAGCAGAACCGGCAGCCTTGGCAGCCGCTTCGATGACCTGCAGGGCAGCGTAGGAGTAGAGCGTGTAGGCTTCCGGCTCGAAGCCAGCGTCGCGGAACTTCTTCACGGCGTCGGCAGCGTTCGGGTTCTGGCGCGGATCCGGCGGGAAGGTCATCAGCGTGCCTTCGACAGCGTCGCCAGCGATCGAAGCCAGTTCGTTCGAGGTGATGCCATCGCCCGACATCAGGGTTGCGTCGAGGCCCTGCGAAGCCATCTGACGCATGATCAGACCAGCTTCGGTGTGCAGACCGCCGAAATAGACGATCGAAACGCCGGCTTCCTTCATCTTGGCGATCAGGGCGGAGTAGTCCTTTTCACCAGCCGTGATGCCTTCGTAGACGACTTCGGTCACGCCGAGGCCGTTCATGGCCTTCTTGGTTTCGTCAGCCAGGCCCTGACCGTAAGGGGTCTTGTCGTGAACGACGGCAACCTTGGCGTCCTTGAAGTTGTCGGCGATGTACTTGCCGGCGACTTCGCCCTGCTGGTCGTCACGACCGCAGACGCGGAAGGTGTTCCACAGGCCGCGCTCGGTGTAGTTCGGGTTCGTCGAAGCAGGCGTGATCTGCAGGATGCCGTTTTCGGCATAGACTTCAGACGCCGGGATCGAAACGCCCGAGTTGAAGTGGCCGATGACAAACTTGACGCCGTCAGCAACGAACTTGTTGGCGACCGAAACGCCCTGTTTGGCGTCCGAAACGTCATCGCCGAGCACGATCTTGATCTGCTCGCCGTTGATACCACCGGCTGCGTTGATGTCGGCGGCAGCCTGCTCGGCACCCTTCTGGAGCTGTGCACCGAAGGCGGCGTTCGGGCCTGTGAGCGGGCCGGCAACGCCGACGAGGATTTCGGCATAGGCGTTGCCGCTGAAGGCAACCATGGCCGTCAGCGCCACTGCCGAAAGAAGAGACTTCTTCATATTGTAACTCCCAAGTTTTTAGTGCGGGTCCGTTATAAAACCCTGCGCAGCACCCGCCCGGCTGCGCCGGTAAACTGTTCCACTCTCAAGGGGTCGGGCTTTGCGCCTCTTTCACCCCCTCATCGTCTTCCGTCGCCAATCTGCGACAGAAAACAACGACTTGTCAATCTTTGTTCTTCCACGAAAAATACGAGGTTCGCTCGTAAAGCCAGTAGTAGTTATCGACCATCTGCGTGGTCCGGCGCGACTGGAAACCGGCAATGGCCCAGGCCAGCAGAAGCACGACATCGATGACGTAAAAGAACGGGCTGATGAAGGGGCCGGCGAACAGCGAATAGTGCAGGAAGCGCATCGCAACGGCGAGACCCAGGATATAGACGAACACCGTGCCGTAGCCCTGCCAGCTCTCGGCAACGGCCTTGCCGGTACGCCACGCCGTCCAGAAGCCGAGCAGCAGCACCAGGAAACGCAGGACGTAGCGGACCGTTGTGTCGCTTTCGAAAAACAAACCTTGCATGTCAATTACTCCCCGCGCTCAGTGATGGCCGCCTTCGAGATAGGCCGCCCGGACCGACGGATCGGCCAAGAGTTCCCGTCCCGTACCGCTCATCGTCACCTTGCCGTTGACCATGACATAGGCACGGTCGGACAGCTTCAGTGCGGCAAAAGCGTTTTGCTCGACGAGGAAGACGGTCAGCCCCTCCTCCTTGTTGAGCCGCTTGATCTGCTCGAAGATGCCCTTGACGATCAGCGGCGCCAGACCAAGCGACGGCTCATCGAGAAGCAGAAGCTTGGGACGCGCCATCAGCGCGCGACCAATGGACAGCATCTGCTGCTCCCCACCGGAGAGCGTGCCGCCACGCTGGGCCTGACGTTCCTTCAGACGCGGAAACATGTCGAAAACCTTTTCGACGTCTTCCTTGAAGTATTTCAGGTTGTCGAGGCCCGCGCCCATCTGCAGATTTTCGAGCACCGTCATGCGCGGGAAAATGCGACGACCTTCCGGAGACTGCGCGATGCGCTTTCGCGCGATCAGATGCGTCGGCATCTGCGTGATATCCTCGCCGTCGAAGATGACCTTGCCGGCCCGCGCCTGCGGTGACCCGCAGATCGTCATCATCAGCGTCGACTTGCCGGCACCGTTGGCACCGATCAGCGATACGATTTCGCCCTTGTGCACTTCGACATCAACGCCGGAGAGCGCACGGATATTGCCATAGTACGTTTCTACGGCCTGTACTTTCAGAAGCGGTTCAGAGGACATCAGTGTTCTCCCCCTGCAACGGCTTCGACTTCATGGATTGCTTCATCCAGCTCTTCATCCTCGACACCCAGATAGGCCGCAATGACCTTCGGGTCGTTCTTCACGTGGTCGGGTGTGCCATCGGAGATCTTCTGGCCGTATTCCAGCACCACGACATGATCGGAAATCTGCATGACGACGGACATGTCGTGCTCGATCAGGAGCAGCGAGGCGCCCTCGTCCCGAATGCTGCGCAACAGGGTGTTAAGCGCCAGCGATTCCTTCGGATTGAGGCCAGCCGCCGGCTCATCGAGGCAAAGCAGCTCGGGTCCGGTGCACATGGCGCGGCAGATTTCCAGACGGCGCTGGGCGCCGTAGGAAAGATCGCCCGCCGGATCGTCGGCGCGATCGATGAGATCGGCCTTTTCCAGCCAGAACCGCGCCTTCTCGATCGCCTCTGCCGCCGCCTTCTTGTAGGCTGGCAGTCCGAGCAGGCCGAGAATGGTGTAACCGGAAGCCTTCATCAGCGCGTTGTGTTGCGCCACCAAAAGGTTCTCAAGCACGGTAAGGCCTGAGAAGAGCCGGATGTTCTGGAATGTGCGAGCAACCTTGGCCTTCTTGGTGATCTCGAAATCGGGCAGACGCTCCAGCAGATACTGATCGCCGGAGGCCTGATTCATCGTGATCATGCCCATGGTCGGCTTGTAGAAGCCGGTGATGCAATTGAAGACCGTGGTCTTGCCCGCACCGTTGGGGCCGATCAGCGCGGTGATGTCGCCGCGCTTGGCTTCGAAGGAGAAGTCGTTGATTGCCATCAGACCACCGAAGCGCATCGACAGATGCTCGACTTTCAGAATGGTGTCTTTGTTCATTGTCGTATTCCCGGAAGCCATCAGCCGTGACCTTCCTTGGTAAAGCTACCCGAGACAACCTTGCGCTCCTTGAGGAAGGCTGTCGGTTCCCGGCTGCCGACAAAGCCGCGCGGCTTGAACAGCATCACGATGACCATGGCAAGACCGAAGAGGATCATGCGGTAGAGCTCGGGCGTGAAGTCGGGACCGAAGATGTGCTTCAGGAACTCCATTTCGCGCAGGGCTTCCGTACCACCGATCATGACGATGGCGGCAACCGCAATGCCCGTCAAAGAGCCCATGCCGCCGAGGACGACGATGGCGAGGATGACGGCGGATTCCAGAAAGACGAAGCTTTCCGGCGAAACGAAGCCCTGGCGGGCGGCGAAGAACGAGCCGGCGAAACCGCCGAACATGGCACCGATCGCAAAGGCGGTCAGCTTGGTCGTCACCGTGTTGATGCCGAGCGAGCGGCAGGCGATCTCGTCTTCACGCAGCGCTTCCCAAGCACGGCCAATCGGCATCCGGCGAAGCTTGATCGTGACATAGGCCGTCAGGCAGCAGAGCGCCAAGATCACGTAGAAGAGGTAGATCTTGTAGTAGGCGGACGACATCGGCAGATCGAAGGTCTTGGCGAAGCCGGTGGCCGACGCGTTGAACTCGATGCCGAAGAACGTCGCTTTCGGAATGCTCGAGATACCGAAGGTACCACGGGTCACGTCCTGCCAGTTGATCAGCACCAATCGGATGATTTCCCCGAAAGCGAGCGTCACGATGGCAAGATAGTCACCTCTCAGACGCAGCACCGGGAAGCCGAGAATGATACCCCAGAAGGCTGCAAGAATGCCGGCAAGCGGCAGGAGCAGCCAGAAGGACAGACCAAAATTCTGCGCAAGCAGCGCGTAGGAATAGGCGCCGACGGCGTAGAAGGCGACATAGCCGAGATCGAGCAGGCCGGCGAGACCGACGACGATGTTCAGCCCCCAGGCGAGCATGACGTAGATCAGGATCTGGATGCCGAAGTTGTCGACATATTTCAGCGACCCTTGAACACCCGTCAGCATGACGATCACGGGCGGGTAGAGGATGAGCGCCAGAAGCGCGATCTTCAGGAAATGCGTCTTGAAGAAGGCGGGCTTGGCATCGATCTCGTGGACCGGGACCGCGGCCGATTTCTTTTCCTTGCGCGCATAATACCAGGGCGCCAGGAAGGCGACCATGGCGAAGCGACCGCCAGCGGCGATGGCGACAAAGGCGGCGAGAAGCCCCCAGCGCGGATACCAGATCAGCTCATTGGCCATGTTCTGATCGGTCTTGATGCCGATATAGAGACTGAACAGACCAAGGGCCAGAAGACCGGCAAACAGGCCTTCCTTGATGGCGCGCGCAAGCGTGCCGGACGAAGCGGCAGTGTTTCCGTTTACAGACGTTGTCATCAGATCAAACCTTCTCGACTTCCGGACGTCCAAGGATGCCCGTGGGCTTGAAGATCAGCACGAAAGCCAGGATCGCGAAGGTCGCGACATCCTTGTAGGCGATGCTGAAATAGGCAGACCACAAGGACTCGATGAGACCGATCAGCAGGCCGCCGAGCACGGCACCCGGGAGAGAGCCGATGCCACCCAGGACGGCAGCCGTGAAGGCCTTGACGCCCGGAATGAAGCCGTCATGGAACGAGGCAACACCGTAATACATCAGGTACATGGTCCCGGCGACGGCAGCGAGTGCAGCCCCCATCACGAAGGTGACAGAGATCGTGCGATCAACGTCGACGCCGAGAAGCGCCGCCATCTTGCGGTCCTGCTCCGTGGCGCGCTGCGCGCGTCCGAGCGGCGTCTTGTTGACGATGTACCAAAAGGCCGCAAGCAGAACCGCGGTTACGACCACGATGATCACCTGCTTGAGCGCGATGGTGACGTTGCCGATATGCAGGACATCGCTGACCAGCGGCGGGATCGGCTTGTTGCGCGGACCCTGCGAGATCTGGATGAAGTTCGACAGAACGATCGACATGCCGATCGCCGTGATCAGCGGCGCAAGGCGGAAGGAACCGCGCAGCGGACGATAGGCCACCCGCTCGATCGTCCAGTTCCACAGACCTGTCATCAACATTGCGATGATCAGCATGATCAATAGCGCAAGCGCCACCGGAATGCCGGCAAAGAAGGATGTCAGGATGAGGAAGACGATGAGGGCAGCGAAGCCGCCAAGCATGAAGATATCGCCATGGGCGAAGTTGATCATGCCGATAATGCCGTAAACCATCGTATAGCCGATAGCCACGAGGCCATAGATGGATCCAAGTGTCAGCCCGTTGATGAGCTGCTGGATGAAGTACTCCATGTATTATCCCCCGGACGCATCTTGATGCTGCGTCTCATTTTGTTGTCCCTTTCGGGCGTAGGCGTCGGAGATTCCATACCGGTTCATCGAAAAATGTGAAGCTAAAAAGGCAGTCAGCGATGAAAATGTTACTGATAACCAACAGTTTGACGCCTAAGCCATCACAAAAGACGGGTTTGAGGCAGAAAAAGCTTATGAATTCAGCAGGTCGCCCCAGGCGACCTGCTTTTTACGCTTTCGCATGAATGCAGAGCCTTTGTTTCAAAAACAAGATCAGCTGCGCATCCGCGACCCATTTGCATCAAATAGCGACATGGGCTGCAGTGTCGCAGACACGGAATCCCCAAGAATTTCGAGGCTCCAGCCGTCCACTTCGTCAGCCAGCGCCTTTGGAACATAGCCCATCGCCACCGAGACATTGCTGGCATGGGCATATCCGCCAGAGGTCACCCAGCCACAGACTTCCCCGTTAAACGAGATCGGTTCGTCACCGAGCACATCGGCATCCTTCGCATCGACCACGAAGGTGCGCAGTCGCAGTGCTCCACCGGATAGCTTTTCCTCGAGCGCCGCCTGCTTGCCGATGAAGCTCACATCTTTCTTGAGCGCCACGAACCGCGATAGCCCGGCTTCCAGCGGTCCGTAAAGCGGCCGGTACTCGCGCGACCAGCTGCCGAACCCCTTTTCGAGGCGGAGCGCGTTGAGGGCCCGGAGGCCAAACAGCGAAATGCCGAACTCAGCCCCCGCCTCCATCAGCGCATCGAAGAGGTAGCGCTGATATTCCGGTCGCATCCAGATCTCGTAGCCGAGATCGCCAGTATAGCTCACACGTCCGACCAGCGCCGGCGCCATGCCGAGATCCATTTCCCGGACCGACATGAAGGGCATGGCCTCATCCGAAACATCCAGATGCGTCAGCTTGGCGAGCACCTCGCGCGATTTCGGCCCGGCGATCGATAGCCCCACCAGACTGAGATTAAGCGCCTCGATGTCGACGGAGCCATCTTCCGGCAGATGGCTCTCGAACCAGCGCATGTGGTAGTCCTCTGCAATGCCGGAACCGATGATGAGAAAATCCTCGTCATCGAGATTGGCGACGGTAAAATCGCCGATCAGCTTGCCGGCCTCGTTCAGCATCGGCGCCAGCGCCATGCGTCCGACTTCCGGCAGATTGCAGGCAAGCATGCGGTCGAGCCAGTCATGTGCGCCCTCCCCGCTTACCATGTATTTGGCAAAGCCCGAGGTCTCCATGAGACCGACGCTGTCGCGAACGGCCTTCGCCTCGCGGCCGACCGCCTCGAAGTCGGTCGAGCGGCGCCACGAAAACGCGTCCTCCACACCTTCGGGCGCAAACCAGAGCGCCGTCTCCAGGCCATAGGAGGCCCCGAACACGGCACCGGCAGCTTTCAGCCTATCGTAGATCGGCGTGGTAAGAAGCGGACGGCCCGCCGGCAGCTCCTCATTCGGATAGCGGATCGAGAAGCGGCGGGAATAGTTCTCGCGCACCTTGGCATTGGTATAGGCGAGCGTCGCGTAGTCGCCGTAGCGGCAGACATCCATGGCAAAGACGTCAAAGCCCGGATCGCCATTGATGATCCACTGGGCGAGCGCGAGGCCAACACCGCCGCCCTGGGAGAAGCCCGCCATCACAGCGCAAGCCGACCAGAAATTCGTCATGCCGCGCACCGGTCCGACCAGAGGGTTGCCATCCGGCGAGAAGGTGAAGGGGCCGTTGATGATCTTCTTGATGCCGGCGTTGTTGAAGGCCGGGAAATGTCGGAAGCCGACTTCCAGCTCGCCGGTGATGCGCTCGAGATCTTCCGCCAGCAGTTCATGGCCGAAGGTCCAGGGCGTTTCGATCGGCGACCAAGGGCGGCAATCCTTTTCATAGGTCCCCATCAGCATGCCGTTGCGCTCCTGGCGGATATAGATCTCGCCGTCGAAGTCGACGCAGTGCATCAGCTCCTTACCGGTCGTCTTGTTGAACTCGATGACCTCGGGCATGTCCTCGGTGATCAGATACATGTGCTCCATGGCGAGCACCGGCAGTTCCAGCCCGACCATGCGACCGACTTCGCGCGCCCAGAGGCCGGCGGCATTGACGACATGCTCGGCCCGGATCTCGCCCTTGTTTGTAATCACCCGCCAGGTGCCGTCCTCCAGCTGCACCAGATCCTCGACCTTGGTGTGCAGATAGATCTCGGCACCGTTCTTCTTCGCCGATTTCGCATAGGCATGCGTGGTGCCATAGGGGTCGAGATGGCCCTCATGCGGATCGAAGACCGCGCCGACGAACTGCTTGGGATCAAGCAGCGGCATCATCTCATGCGCCTCCTGCGCGGAAATCAGCGTCGCCTCACCGCCTGAATACTTGCCCTTGGCCAAGAGCGACTTCATCCAGTCGAAACGCTCATTGGTTGCCGCCAGCATCAGGCCCGAAGTCATGTGCAGACCGATATCCTGGCCGGAATACTCCTCGATCTCCTTGTAGAGCTCGACGGTATATTTCTGCAGCTTGGCAACGTTCGGATCGCCATTGATCGTGTGCATGCCGCCGGCCGCATGCCACGTCGAACCGGAGGTGAGCTCCGAACGCTCCAGGAGCACGACGTCGGTCCAGCCGAACTTGGTCAGGTGGTACAGCACCGAACACCCGACGACACCTCCGCCGATCACGACGACACGTGCATGGCTCTTCATGGAAAACGCTCCCTCTGGCGCAGTGGTTGACGCGACAAAGCTAGAATGCGCGCAGGAAAGCCAGAAGACCACGCTGCGACGAAAGATGTCGCATCATTGATAGCGAGTGTTCTATGGCCGGCGTGGGGCTAGATGTTTCACACCTCAAGTTCCTGACCATGCGACGCAATTCGCAGGATGATCACCTCTTCCCCTTCGACAAGAAAGGCGATGCTCACGTGCCGCTCAAAGCCCACGACCCGCAGGCCTTCCCGGATGTCATTGCGCAGGCTCCCGCGCATGGGGAATGTCTGAAAGGCTTCCAGAAAGCGGCGGATACGCAGAACGTAACCGCGCGCGATCACAGGCGAAGCGCTGGCAGATCGGACATACAGATAGATATTTCTAAGATCTTTTTCCGCTGAAGGCACGAGCCGCACGGCATATCGCTTCATCGCGCCGCGCGCTCGGAAGCTGACATGAAGCTATCGAGGTCAGAAAATGCGTCCTCGATTGACTTCTTTGCGCCCGGGTGGGCCTTGAATTCGTCGTAGGCCTGCGCGACGTCCTCGCGTAACCAACGCTCAAGCGTTGACTCTTTCAGAGCGAGCGCCTTCAACCCCTCGCTCACAACTTCAATCTCCGTGGCAAATTCGCCCGAGGCGACCTTCGCGCGAACGAGTTCTGCCATGTCTGCCGGCAAGGTGATTGTCAGCGATGCGGTTTTCGACATCAGGCTCGCCCTTTCTGGTTCAAGCATAGCACAGACGTCTGATCTGGCTAGACTTACGTGCCACCATCACGCTGATGCCCAGCTCTCAACGTAAACTCCGTCAGCTCCGCCGGCACGCCGATCCTGAGCGCAAATCCGGGCCAGAGGCCGGTTCCGTTGTTGACGTAGAGCTGCATGGTGCCGACCTGGTAGAAGCCCGAGACATAGCCGTTGTTCGCGCGGGCGACGATCTGGTCGAGCCCCCGGACCATGCCGCCATGGGTGTGGCCGGAGAGCTGCAGAGCAACGCCCTGACTTGCCGCGCGCGCGGCAAGACGCGGCTGATGATCGAGCAGGATGATCGGTGCCTCCGGCGGCGCACCGCGCAGCGCCTTGGCAACATCAGGCTCGATCGCACCGGCCATGCGCGCCGAAAGGTCCGTGACACCCGCCACGACGAGCCGGCCATCACCGCGGGCGATCACCGCGTGTTCGTTGGCGAGGATCCGCATGTTGAGGCCGGGCAGATGGGCGAGCCAACGGTCGATTTCGAAGAAATACTCGTGATTGCCGGGCACCGTCAGCACCCCGTCCCGCGCCTTGAGGTCTGCCAAAGGCGCAATGTCTTCCCGCCGGATATCGACGCTGCCGTCGATCAGATCACCCGTGATGACGATCAGATCGGCATCAAGCGCATTTGTCTTCTCAACCACGCGCCGCGCCCAGTCGCGGGTAAAGAGCCGGCTGATATGGAGGTCCGTCAGCTGCACCATCCGGTAGCCGTCGAGATCGGGCGAAAGGCCAGGGATCGTCACCTCGATCTGTTTCAGTGGCGGCACGCGGATCGCCTGCGCAATCCCGAAGCTCGCGAGACCGACAGCCGCCACCCCCATGCCATAGCGGATACCGGGCGGAACCGCCGGGAAGGACCAGTTGACGGCAAAGATCAGGATGCTGATGATGTCGAGCAGAACCTGCATGGCGGCAAGCAGCACGATCGCCCCGAAAAACAGGTTGAAGCCAATCACCACCGGCCGCGGGAATTCCGGCGCAAACACCGATCCGGAGGTAAAGCGGCTGAAGAGATGATATTGCGAGGCAAGGAGCAAGAACGCTGCGAGCAACAGTTTCACGATCCACGGCCACGGCAAGGGCGCAATGAAGCGGGTTGCCACGATCAGCCAGGGCAGCGAAAACATCAGATGGAACATCAGGAAACCGGAATTGCGGCGGTCGATCACGTCGGGCGCAACTGCCCGGTCGCCGACCTGGGGTGGGGACAGACTTGCCCATATGGGGTCAGCGTCGGCAACGACAAGTGCAGGTGACGTGTTTCCGGCCTACTAAGCAAGGTCACGCTGCCGCGAAACACTCTCTAGCTATATTCGCGAAACGCGCGATAAGCCTGGTCAAGGGCTCCGAGACGATCATGGGTCGGCAGGAGGCTGAAAACCAATCGATCGCGACCGGACAACGGCAGGTGGTCGATAAGCCAGTCGGCGAGAAAAGCGGTCTCGTCTGCAGCGGCGAGCCGCAGGGCTTCATAGCCCGCAAGCCCGTCCAGCCGCTTCGCCAGAGCACCGCCACTGCCAAGATCCGCCAGGATCTCAGCCTTGAACGCGACGACATCGACGCGCATCGGACCATCCTCGACCGTGGCGAGCGGAGAGATCTGCACCGTTGCAAGCGCATCTGCCGGCAAGGGTCTGGGGCCACGTCGAAACAAGCCGTGCCGCTCGGGCGGCAGGAATTTGCCATCCCGGCAAAATCCCTCGACGGCTGCGATCTGAACAGCATGCTCGGCTTTGAAACTGAAGGTCCGCTGCTCCTGCGGACGCCCGCGCATTCCGTGACAGGAGGCGATCACCGCTGGCGCACCGGGCGAAAGATCGGCAGCGACAACAAAGGGAATGTCGAAGATCGCAAAATCGTCGGCACCAGGCGGAACTGCAGCCTTGATCGGCGCTTCACCGCAGGTCTCGAAGGCGCGGCCGACAGGGGCGATATTGGCGGAGACGAAGGCAGGATAGATGCGGTCGAAATCGATGGGATCCGACGGATAAGGCCGAGAGACGTATGGCTCGTCGCTGGCGGTCGCCTTGCGCGAGCCAATGAGGTTGGGCGGTCGACGGGCCGGATCGATCGCACGACCTTCCAGCGGCGAAAACGCAACCACATAATTTGGCAGAGTGTCGTGGCCATTCTCACCAGCGCCGGGCTCGGCCTCCCACTCGACCGCCGTCACGGTCACGGCATAGTCGCCATCGGCAAGCTCAAACCAGAACTCCTCGCTGTCGGCCGGATCTGTCATTTTTTCAACGCCGGGCAAGGCATCCGAATTGTCGACGAAGACCCGACCATCACGGACGCGATACGGGAAAACCCAACTCGGCCCGGCAAATTCCTGCTCCCGCGCGGTCATGTCTCCCGTCGTCAGCCGCAGCTTGAAGACGCCGTCCGATCCCGTACACCAGGCAATCAACCTCCGGGCAGCACTTTCCACCGGATAGACGAAGGTTTCGGCATACCAGGCGATTGGCCACTGCTCGGCATGGCCGAGATCCTCAGGGTGGAAAATCACAAGATGGGCGACGTCGGTCGCAAGCACCATCGTTTTCGAAACCTGCTGCACAACCACGCCCTTCCGGTCCCCGGCACATCACTGATCCAAGGAGTAGTATCGCCGAAGATTACCCTCAAGGTCAGTCGTCACAGGCCAGAGCACCGGTGAAAGCACCTGTCAGGCAAAGCCCGCTGTCAGCGCGAATTCCCGCCCCATCTCTGAGATTTCATCAAACAGGAAACCGGCAAAGCTGCGCATGACGATGATTTCGAATGTGTCCTGCCCCGTCCGGGCAAGGTTCGCCGCGACGTGGCAGATCTGACAATTCGTAGACTGCCCGATCGCGAAGACATCAGGATGAAGATCGAGCGCCGTGCATTTGGCAAGGATCGACCGCACCCTTGGTCCCCGGATGGCCAGCACAACCCTGCCATCGCTTTGGTCGACGAAGGAAAGACGGGGGCCAAGATCACGCAGGTATCGCTCGATCGTCTCCGCCGAGACGCTATCGCTGATCACCAGCCACTCGCCGGGGGCACAAAAGCGCAGATGCGTGTCTTCGAGATTGGTCAGCGCTTCCTCAATATCGGCCTCGTGACCCGCATGGGCGAGTGCGCTGATGACGACTGTCGAGCGAAGAATGGAGACGTGATGCGGATTGGGTGCGGCCTCGAAGCCGGAAATATGATCTTCGAGAACGTGGCGGGCGGCATAGGTCACCGGCATGATCGTCTCCTCACAGCTTCAGTTTCTTGTTGTCGGGGTCGACGAAGACGGGACTGACCACTTCGGCAAGCGTCTCTTCACCGCGCAGGCCGTCCCAGACCAGCACCTTCTCGCCAATCCGTTCCCGGCCCGATTTGAGGAAGGCGAGCCCGATCGTGTGGCCAAGCGTCGGCGAGTGGCAGACGGAGGAGACCCAACCCTGATCGTTCAGCGTCGATGGCTTGATGCCCTCGCGCAACAGATGCGCACCCGCCTGGAAGGACTTTTCCAGGTCGACAGGCTTGAGCCCGACGAGTTGCGGTCGATCGGCCGCGGTCAGGCCGAACCGGCTGGACAACCGCTTGCCGATGAAATCGTGCTTCTGGCCAGCGAACATCCGGCCGAGACCGACATCGTCAGGCGTCGTGCGACCGTCGATTTCGCTATGGGTGATGAACCCCTTCTCGATGCGCAAAACGTTGAGCGCTTCCAACCCATAGGCGCAGATGCCATGCGACTTGCCTGCCGCCATGATGGCATCGGCCACAGCCTCGCCGAAATTGGCGGGAACCGCGATTTCGAAGGCAAGTTCGCCGGAAAAGGAGATGCGGAAAAGCCGCGCCTTTAGGCCGCCCTTGAGCAAGACCTCGCGCGCGGAAAGATAGGGGAAGGCCTCATCGGAAATGTCGTCATCGACGAGAGCCTCAAGAATGATCCGCGCTTTTGGCCCGGCCAGCGACATCTGCGCCCACTGATCGCTGGAGGAAACAAAGCGTACGTCGAGACCTGGCCACAGCACCTGGGCGCAATATTCCAGATGCATCATCACCTCGCCGGCATAGGCCGTGGTGGTGGTGACGAAGAAATGCTCTTCCGACAGACGGCTGGTGGTGCCGTCGTCGAAAATCATACCGTCCTCGCGCAGCATCAGGCCGTAGCGCGCCTTGCCGACGGGAAGCTTGAGGAAGGCGTTCGAATAGACCCGGTTGAGGAACTCGGCGGCGTCCGGCCCGAAGACCTCGATCTTGCCGAGCGTCGAGACGTCACAGAGACCGGCATTGCTGCGGACATTGAGCACTTCACGATCAACGGCGTCGCGCCATTTCTTTTCGCCGTCGCGCAGGAAGAAGGAGGAACGGTACCAGGCGCCGGCTTCGACGAAGGTTGCACCATTGCGCTTCGCCCAGTTGTGCAGCGGCGATGTGCGCACGGGGCGGAAATGTTCGCCGCGCGACGCACCGGCCAGCGCTCCGAAGGAAACCGGCGTGTAGAACGGCCGGAACGTCGTCGTCCCGACCACCGCCGGCGAGACCCCGCGCATGCCGGCGATGATGCCGATCGTAGCGACATTGCCGAGTTTACCCTGATCGGTTGCCATGCCGCCGGTCGTGTAGCGTTTCGAGTGCTCGACATGCCCCATGGCCTCGCGCTGCGCGAGGCTCAGATCCTTGACATGCACGTCGTTCTGGAAATCGACAAAGGCTTTTGCCTTGGCGCCAGGGACATACCAGAGCGGCGAAAAATCATGTTTGCCCTCTCCTTCCAACTCCGGAAGGTCGACGACGCCGACGAGGAAGCCGAGGTCACCGATCGCATCATGCGCCTTTTCGGCACCATCGCGAAGGCAGGCCGCAAGGCTGGCATGGCCGGCAGCAGCCCCGGCGATCCGAAAGGCTGGCCCGACATCCGGCGCAAGAAACGCCTGGGCCTTCTCCGACCAGTAGGGCTTTGCGCCGCGCTGGCAGGCAAGATGCACGATCGGGCTGAAGCCGCCGCTCATCGCCAGCGCATCGCAGGCGATCTCCTCCTGATGGCCAACGCGCTCGACGATCACGCTCTTCAGACCGCGATAGCCCTTGGTATCGACGATACCGGCGCCCCTGATGACACGGAGACCCTGCGGCGCGATATCCTCGGATTGCGGTCTCCCGTCGATGATGGCGGCCACGTCGACGCCGGCGGCAACAAGATCCGCCGCGGTCCGGTAACCCGCACCACCATTGGTGAAGACGGCGACGGTCTGGCCAGGCGAAACGGCATAGCGATTGACATAGGTGCTGACGGCACCCGCCATCATCACGCCCGGCCTGTCATTGCCGCCAAAGACCAGCGGCCGCTCTTCGGCCCCGGCAGCCAGAATGGCGCGCTTGGCAACGATCCGCCAGAGGCGTTCGACCGGCAATTCCGGCGATGGCTGCGCCACATGCTTCTGCACCTTCTCGACAGCGCCGAAGACATTGTCGTCGTACCAGCCGAAGACGGTCGTGCGCGGCATCAGCGTCACGTTCGGCGTGTCCTGCAATTCCTTGAGAACAGCAGCCGCATAATCCGCAGCCGGCAGCCCGCCGACATGCAAGCGCTCGCTGAGCAGCGAGCCACCGAGACGAAAACCTTCATCGGCAAGGATCACGCGCAAACCGGCGCGTGCGGCCGCGCGCGCCGCCATCAGTCCGGTCGGCCCCGCCCCGATCACCAAGAGGTCGCAATGCGCCCAGGCCTTTTCGTAGCGGTCGGGATCCGGCAGGAATGGGGTGCGACCAAGCCCCGCGGCCTTGCGGATCAGCGGTTCATAGACCTTCTCCCAGAAAGGCTTCGGCCACATGAAGGTCTTGTAGTAGAAGCCGGCGGACAGGAACGGCGACAAGAGGCTGTTGACCGAGCCGATATCGTGCTTCAGCGATGGCCAGCGGTTCTGGCTGCGCGCCTCCAGCCCCTGATAGAGCTCGGTAACGGTCGCCCTCGTGTTCGGTTCCGTGCGCCCGTCCTTGCCGATGGTCACCAGCGCATTCGGCTCGGCCGAGCCGGCAGTGACGATGCCGCGTGGGCGGTGATACTTGAAGGATCGCCCAACCAACATCTGGTCGTTCGCAATCAGCGCCGAGGCCAGCGTATCGCCGTCATAGCCGGTATAGCTTTTGCCGTCGAAGCTGAAGGTCAGGCTGCGGCCGCGATTGACGAGGCCGCCGGACGTCAGACGGAACCCGGTCATTCCAAAACCTCCCCGGCCGCTGCGGCCGCATCCGTCACGCTGTAGACCTCATGGCTTGCCGCATTGTCCCGCTCGACGATCAGCCAGCGGCGGCAGCCGGCGGTGTGGTGCCAATGCTCGACGATCCGGCCTTTGTTGTTGTCGCGCAGAAAGACATAGGCATTCCAGGCGTCGTCGGAGGCGCCGGCTGCCGGTCGCACCGGGCTGGCACTGCCGCGAATGCTGAACTCTTCCTTGGGTCGGATGCCGCAATGCGGGCATGGGATCAGGCTGGCCATGGCAATGTCTCAATGCAGGTTCGGTTGCGGCCCCTTGCCGCCCTCATCCACGGCAAAGCCGCGTTCGAAGCGATCAAGGCGAAGCAGACGGGCCACGGGATGGGGTTCGTTCTTGGCAATCAGATGGGCAAAACAGAACCCGGAAGCCGGTGTCGCCTTGAAGCCGCCGTAGCACCAGCCGCAGTTCAGGTAGAGATTGTCGATCGGCGTGCGGTCGATGATCGGCGATCCATCCATCGACATGTCCATCGCGCCGCCCCAGCTGCGCAAGACCCTCAGCCGCGACAGGCCCGCGATCAGCGACACCCCCTCCTCCATCGTATGCTCGACGGTCGCGAGATTGCCGCGCTGCGCGTAGGAGGAATAGTAGTCGATATCGGCCCCGAAGACCAAGCCGCCCTTGTCCGATTGCGAGATGTAGAAATGCCCCGCACCGAAGGTGATGACCTGGTCGATGACCGGCTTGATGCCTTCCGAAACGAAGGCCTGCAGCACATGCGTCTCAATCGGCAGCTCAAGGCCCGCCATCTTGCCCGTGACCGAGGTATGCCCGGCCGTCGCCAGCGCCAGCTTGCCGCAGCCGATGAAGCCGCGCGTCGTTTCGACGCCGGTCACCTGCCCCAGTTCGTCGCGCCGGATACCGGTCACCTCACAATGCTGGATCAGGTCGACGCCCCGGCTGTCGGCGCCGCGACCATACCCCCAGGCCACGGCATCATGCCGTGCCGTGCCGCCGCGCCGCTGCAGAAGACCGCCCATGATCGGAAAGCGCGCATGGTCGAAATTCAAATACGGCATCATCTGGCGCACCTGCTCGCGATCGAGCAGTTCGGCGGCCACCCCATGCATCATCATCGCATTGCCGCGCCGCGCATAGGCATCCCGCTGGCCATCGGAATGGAAAAGATTGAGCACGCCGCGTTGCGACATCATCGCATTGTAGTTGAAGTCCTGTTCCAGCCCTTCCCACAGCTTCATCGACAGCTCGTAGAACGGCTCGTTGCCCTCGAGCATGTAGTTGGAGCGCACGATCGTGGTGTTGCGCCCGACATTGCCCGAACCGAGATAGCCCTTTTCGAGCACCGCGACATTGGTGATGCCGAATTCCTTGGCAAGATAGTAGGCGGTCGAAAGACCGTGGCCACCGCCGCCGACGATGATCACGTCGTAGTGGGGCTTGGGATCCGGTTCGCGCCACATCGGGGTCCAGTTGCGGTTCCCGGAAAGCGCCTGCCGGAAGATCGATAGAGCGGAATAACGCATCGGGCATCCTCTGGAGTATGCGCGCACCTTCGCACAGGCGACACAAAGAGCAAGCGCGATCAGGACGAAATATGTACCGTTTGCGACACGGCAGGCAAGGCCAATCCGGACCGATGCAGGATTGCGACACCCTCGCAGGCGACGGCCCGGCAGACTTCAACACGGCCTTCCCTTCCTCCTGCTGACGTTCTAGAATAACACCACCTCCCGGCAGGCGGGATCGCGACTTTTTCTGTGAGGTTCAGGTGACGAGCGGCGAAAATGTTCTCAGCGTGTTCGAGGACGCAGCGCTGGCTGCCGGTCGCGTGATCCTGGATATTTACCGCGCCGACCCCGAAATTCGCTGGAAAGGCGACGCCTCGCCCGTGACCGAAGCCGACGAGGCGGCGGAAAAGATCATTCTCGAAGCCCTGGCCATGGCACTGCCGGAGATCCCCATCATCGCTGAGGAGGAAGTGGCAGCTGGCCGCATTCCTGACATCGATGGTCGGCACTTCATCCTCGTCGATCCCCTGGATGGCACGCGGGAATTCATTGGCGGCCATGACGATTTCACCGTCAACATCGCCTTGATAGAGGACGGCAAACCGATTGCCGGCATCGTCTATGCGCCAGCGCTCGGCGTCGCCTATAGCGGGGCCTCGAGCCGTGCGGAAAAGCTTGAGATCGGGCCGGATTTTCATGAAACCGGCCGCCAGGAAATCCGCATTCGGACCGGCAGCGAGGGCAGTTGCGCGCTGATTTCACGCTCCCACAACTGCCGGGAAACGGACGACTACATCGACGCCACCGCCATCCTGGAGCGGCGCGCCGTGGGGTCCTCTTTAAAATTCTGCCTGGTCGCCGAGGGCAATGCCGATATCTATCCGCGTTTCAGCCCGACCATGGAATGGGATACGGCCGCGGGCGATGCGGTTCTTCGCGCAGCCGGCGGCCTTGTCACGACCCGCGATGGCGCACCCCTCACCTATGGCAAACATATCGCCGGGCTGCGACCATTTGAAAACCCGGCCTTCATCGCCTGGGGAGACCGCGCGAAAGCGGGGATGACCAGCCAAGAAAACTGAGCGATTTCAAGCATGGGCGGCTACGATTGTCCCCGGCCTCTGTGGATGCCGCACACTTCTCTCCGTTGATCAGCCGCCTGTTGCGGCCCCGCGAGGAGAACACCGATGTCAACTGACGCCACCAGCAATCTTGCCCTGCCCTTCATCCTCCCGTCGCAGGCGCAAAAGCACGTCACGCATAACGAAGCCCTGCAACGGCTTGATCTCGTGACCCAACTGACCATCTCCGCAAACCAGGCCACAGCGCCGGAGAACCCCGCCGATGGCGAAGTCTACGCGATCGGCGCCAATGCGACGGGTATATGGGAAGGAAAGGACGGGTGGCTGGCTGCCTGGCAGGATGGCGCCTGGGTCTATCTAGCGCCAAAGGCCGGATGGCGTGCCTATGTGAGACAAGAGGATGCCTGCCTCTATTTCGACGGCGAAACCTGGCAGGCCCTGCCACTGCCGGAGACTGCCACCTTCCAAAATCTTGGCATTGCCGCAACTGCCGACGAGATTAACCGCCTGGCGGTCTCATCGCCGGCAAGCCTCTTCAACCATGCAGGCGCCAGTCACCGCCTGAGCGTGAACAAGGCCGAGACCTCCGCCACCGCCAGCCTTGTTTTCCAGTCTGCCTGGACAGGCCGCGCCGAAATGGGACTGGCGGGCGAAGACAGTTTCTCCATCAAGGTGAATGGTGAGGCGACCGGCTGGCGGACTGCAATCAGTGTCTCGCCCGAGGGGTATGTCCGCCACGATCAGCGGCCGCATGCACGGGCGTCGCTTGCAACAGCAACACTGACCGTCGCGAGCGGCAGCTTCAGTGGCTTCGATCAGCTGCATCTTGCAGGTGGCGGGATGGCTTTTGGCAGCGTCGTTGCCGCGGGCCGCGGCAGCACGCTCCGCATCCCGGCCTCAGGGCTCTACATGGTAACGCTCTCTGTCTCGACACCCGCAACCACGCTGCAGACCGTGCATCTGAGCCTCAATGCAACCACCGACCTTCTGGGCCATTCCGGCACTGCGGGGGGCTCCAGCTCCTCGGCCATCGTCTGGCTGGAGATGGGCAATCATCTGTCGCTGCGTCACGCAAGCGCTGGGCAGATCGCCTTCGGCTACGGCAAGACGGAAATTTGCGTCGCCATGCTCTGAACCTGGAAACGCTGCCCTGATGGCAAATGCCTCAGAGCAGATTGTATCGACAGGCGCGTGCGACGGCTTGCATCCGGTTGACGGCCTCAAGCTTGCGCATTGCGCTTTTCAGGTAGCTGATGACCGTGTGGCTGGAGATGTCGAGAATGATTGCGATCTCGTCGCTGCTCTTGCCGGCGGCCGACCAGCGCAGACACTCCACCTCGCGGCCTGACAGGCGCTCCTTAGGCCCGACCTTCGGCACCAGAACCTGCGCGTGCATTTGAATAAGCTCCATCGCAGCCAACAGCAATTGGGCCGCGTCTTCACGCCCCGGCGCCCGCGCGCGGCCAGACAACAGCAGCAGATATTGTCCCTGCCCCCTGTCGCGCAGCAGCATGCCGATGTGCCCGACCACGCCATGCGCCGAAAACAGGCTGAACAGCTGTTGGCGCACGTCGATGCTTGCGGATCCAAGCAAAGGGTTTTCCACGAAAGAAACAGGCAGGATCGTCTGGCGGAGGGTCGACACCAGCTCGCTCACCGCAAAGACCTCGGCCCGCTCGTAGGCGGATCGCAGATCTTCCGGCCAATTCGTCGCGATCAGGTTGGCGGCAAACTCCGGCCCATCACCCGTGGGGAACCGTGCCAGTAGACAGTGTTCATAGCCAAAGTCGCGGCCAAGACTGGCGAATTCCCCGGCAAGCCAAGCTGACGGGTCTTGATCGAATACAGCCGCCCCTTGCCCGACATCGGCGTGCAAGCCTTGGTTCTGTTCCTCTATTGGCCTGTACATCATACTCCTTTCGACCGGGAAATGTCCCGACCGGCTCTTGCGAAACGGACACGTTTCTCCTCCAGCGCTACAACCTCTACAACCCGGAGCTGTCGCCGATCTTGCGATCGGAACCGGGCGGCCATTCTGCGGAAAGGAGAAAAAAAACGATCCGAATTTAAGCGAATCCGAAAATACCCCAAGAGAATTTGCACATTTATTTACCCTAAGCTAGCCCACAACCGTGCATAACTGCTGTGCGAAACCCGCAACTTTACGCAGGGTTAGACCGCGAATGAAGCTTCGTAAGGGACCACCAGCTGTGGAAAAGTATTATCAAATGCCTTCAATGGGCTTAGGCAATTTTTAAAGCATAGTGGCTAATTTGGCCGGGTGTGGTCTTGAGTATGTATAGAGAGTCCAATGACCGAAATGATCCGCCCCCGAGTGAAATATGTCATCGGCCCCGATGGCAGCCCCCTTACCATCGCCGATCTCCCCCCGGCCGATACGCGCCGCTGGGTTATCCGCAGGAAGGCCGAGGTTGTCGCGGCTGTGCGCGGCGGCCTTTTGAGCCTTGAAGAAGCCTGCGAACGCTATACTCTGACCGTCGAGGAGTTCCTATCCTGGCAGTCCTCCATCAATGACCACGGCCTGCCCGGCCTGCGGACCACGCGAATTCAGCAGTATCGCCACTAATTGAAGGCCGACCGTTTCTGCCGGTCGCACAATACCATTTCAGCAAGACGCACAATTGCGGAGCCGGTCGACACATGTCCGCCGGCTTCAATTGCATGTTCGCACACCAGCCAAAACCGATGAAGCCAGCGTGACGGACAGCCGACAGCGGGCCCGCAAAGCCTTCAAACTGCCGCAGCAAAGTACTAACTACGGTAGACGCCATCGCAAACCGGAGAGCCAAAATGATACAGATCGCCAATGAAGTGCACGCCTCAGGCGGTCGCTATGTCGCGAAAGTCGAGAATGTGTCGGAAAACGCGGAGATGACGTATTCCCGCGCCTCCCCGCAGCTGATCATTATCGATCACACGGGCGTTCCCGACAGCCTGCGCGGAACCGGCGTCGGACAGGCTCTGGCTCAACACGCGATCGAAGACGCGCGCCAGGGCGGCTGGAAGATCATCCCGCTTTGCCCCTTCATGAAGGCACAAATGGCGCGGCATCCGGAATGGCGGGATGTCTTGAGTGGTTGAATGCCTGCTGAAAAACGCAGGCAAGGTGGTCGCAGGCCGACTGCGACCACCTTGTAGATAGAAAGCCAGGAAAGAGACGCTGTCTCAGGCCCTGGCGCGCATCTGTCCGTCACGCTCTTCGAGCGCAGCGGCCTTTTGATATTCGGCTTCCGCTTCTTCCAGCGCTAGCTCGGCAGCGTCCTGCTGGACCCGCAATTCCCGGATCGAAACCTGGAGATTGTCTGCGCGCTGGCGTGCTGCCTTCGCGAAGGTCGGGTAGGCGAAATGATTCTGATCGGTAATGCCGGACTTTTTCTCCTCGATGCCGATCTGAGCTTCGAGCTCACCCGCCATCCGTTCGAATTCCGCCATCATCGACTGCAACTGCTGCAACTGCCGACGCTTTTCGGTGACCTGAAAACCTTTCAGGCGTACCAGGCTCTCACGCGACTTCATACGCAATACTCCCGTGATGCGAGACCCCCCGCCACACTTGCTACTCAACTCACCCGCCCACTGATCCAAAAAAAGTCCGCGGCGTTAACAAAAAGCTACCGTTGGTAACCTTTCGTTTACGGGCATCGTTAATGATAAGCCCGATCACTTAAGGGTCAGTAAATGCCAGGGCGTCGAAAACGTTCGTGACAATGATGAGTCAAATGAATCGGTTAGCGGGGTTTCCTGACGATCTGATTCAGGTGTGGCGATGACCAAAACACATTGAGAATCAGGAGGCTAAAATCTTTGCTTAATAAGTTCTGTGCTCTTGCCAGAGGGAATCAGAATTTGTTAACCATTTGGTGGCAGCCTTCAAATCAGGCAACGACTGGATCCGTATCGCGTAGGGGGCCTACTCGACCTTTTTGGCGGCGGTAAAGGGGATAATTATGCGGGTTCTACTCATTGAAGACGACAGCGCTACGGCTCAGAGCATCGAATTGATGCTGAAGTCGGAGAGCTTCAACGTCTATACGACTGACCTTGGTGAAGAAGGCGTCGATCTCGGCAAACTCTACGACTACGATATCATTCTGCTCGACCTCAACCTTCCCGACATGTCGGGTTACGAGGTTCTGCGCACCCTCCGCCTGTCAAAGGTTAAGACCCCGATCCTGATCCTGTCCGGCATGGCCGGCATCGAGGACAAGGTTCGCGGCCTCGGCTTCGGTGCCGACGACTACATGACCAAGCCGTTCCACAAGGACGAACTGGTTGCCCGCATCCATGCGATCGTCCGTCGCTCGAAGGGCCATGCCCAGTCGATCATTATCACCGGTGAACTGATCGTCAATCTCGATGCGAAGACGGTTGAAGTCGGTGGCCAGCGCGTCCACCTGACGGGCAAGGAATACCAGATGCTCGAACTGCTCTCGCTTCGCAAGGGCACGACGCTGACGAAGGAAATGTTCCTCAACCACCTCTATGGCGGGATGGACGAACCGGAACTGAAGATCATCGACGTCTTCATCTGCAAGCTGCGCAAGAAGCTCGCAAATGCTGCCGGTGGCGCAAACTACATCGAAACCGTCTGGGGCCGCGGCTATGTGCTGCGCGAGCCGGATGGCGCGGAATACATGGAAACCGCCTGATACCAGGCCCTCTCCATCGCCTTCGAAAGACCCGCGCCCAGCGCGGGTTTTTTGTTGCCTCAGCTTGGAGCGCCTTCGGAAAGCGGACTGCGGATGCCAAAACGGGCAGCGCGCAAGGCACCACCCGTCTTCTGATATCAGGAATTGATCAGGGCCGCCTTAAGCAGCCACAGCCTTGTCGCCGAAGGTCTTGGTCAGGATCGCGCGGTCAAACGGCTTCAGCAGGAAATCATTGGCCCCTGCCCGCTTGCCAGCCATCATGATCTTCAGCTCGGCTTCGACAACGCAGTAGTAGATCAGTACCGCCTTGCCATCCGGCAGGGCGCGCACATTGCTGATGAGGTCGAGGGCGTCATCCATTCCGGCGTCCACGATCATGAGGTCGGGCAGTTGGCGCTCGCATTTGACCAGGCCTTCACGCCCGCTAGCCGCTTCAATGACCTCGAAACCAAGTTCAGTCAGGATTTTTCGACCGACCTTGCGGACGATATCGGAGCCATCTGCGATCAACATACGCTTCATGGGCTCTACTCCCTTTGGAAAACACAGAAATTATATCACGACAGGGTAATAGATCCCGCCTAAGGAAAGGTTACTCCTGACGGGATGGACCTTTCCCAGGATGGCACAGAATTAAGCCACGGCGGCTGTGAACGTGATCTCGCCTTCGCCCTGGACGCAATCGAGATCCATGCCGCACTCATCAGCGAGAAGCACTGTGTAATAGGGTTGGATAGAATGGGCGTCGACCGCCTCTTCCAGCTGACCCTTCAGGATTTCCTGATATTTCGGCGGAATGCGCAGCATGCGGCCCTTGGCGATGATCGAGAACTTTGCCTGATTTTCCGGATCGTCCAGCACAATGTCCAGCGAGCCGCCGCGCGGGATGGCACCATAGGCGACGAGGAAGAGGTTGAGCAGGAGCTTGACCCGGTTCTTCGGAATGATCGCCCGGGGACCGGTCCACGTCACCTCGGTCTTCTTTTCCGCAGCAGCAAAGTCCTTCGCCGCCTTCTCCGCCTCGCCGGTATCGATCGATGCGCCGACAGAGCCCGAAGCTCCGAAGGCAAGACGCGCAAACTTCAGCCGGACAGAGGCATTGAGCGCACTGGTGCGGATCAGGTCCATGGCGTCGCTGTCAGCGCCGCCTTCGTCGAGGAGTTCAAGGCCGTTGTTGATTGCTCCAACTGGAGAGATCACGTCATGGCAGACGCGGCTGCACAGGAGCGCGGCCAGGTCCGGTCCGGCCAGCGTGAGGTTTGCATTTTTCGCCATCGATTTCTCCAGAGGTTGCCCTTCTACGTCTTGCCGCGGCACTGTCGCGCATCATCGTGTCCGGAACGAGTTTGTTTCGGCCATAATGACACCATATTTGGTAAACCGATTATTAAGATCATCTTCGCTAGGGTCGAATACCCCGACACAACGCGCCGAAACCTCTCGGCGACGCATATTAGGAGGCGACAATGCGCCAGCATAAACGCGGTATACCTCACGCAGCGCATCTCGTTGTGACCATGGCTCTCGTCCTTGCAAGCCTCGTCTTCAGCAGCAGGCAGGCTGAGGCCGACGGCGAGTATACCGTGCAGGAAGTGGTGGACGCAGGCCACGGCTTTTTCGGCGAGACCAGCGGCGCGCTCGCCAAAGTGCTGGAGCAGGCCTTCGAGCGCTATGGCTTGCCAAACGGCTACATCCTCGGCCAGGAAGGCTCAGGCGCTCTGATCGCCGGGCTCACCTATGGCGAGGGCACACTTTATACAAAGAATGTCGGCCAGCATAATGTCTTCTGGCAGGGTCCCTCGCTTGGCATCGACTATGGCGGCAACGGCACGCGCGCCATGATGCTCGTCTATGATCTGCCGAATGTCGACAGCCTCTACACGCGCTTCGGTGGAGTGAGCGGTTCGGCCTATATCGTTGCCGGCGTCGGCATGACCGTCCTCAAAAGCCGCGATGTTCTGCTCGTGCCGATCCGCACCGGCGTTGGCGCCCGCCTCGGCGTCAATGTCGGCTATTTGAAGCTGACCCCTACCCCCACCTGGAACCCCTTTTGAGTTAGACAGCGGTAAGCAGGCTTCGCATTAACGCGGCTCCTGCTCCGCTGTTAGGCATAATGCGCGAAAACCGTTTGGCTGTGATGGTCGTCCTTGCGGGCGGCGGCGCGCCATGATTAAATAATCGCTAATAGCTGAACACGAACGCCGTGGCTCTCTCGTGATTGAATACGCGCTTATTTTCGCATTAGGATTTATGGCCTCGGCGCTTCTGGTGATGCTCATCGCTCCAGCAGTGCACAAGCGGATCGTTGCCTACACGGAACATCGGCTGAAAGCCACGATGCCGCTCAGCCCGCAAGAGATCCGGGCGCAGAAGGACATGGTGCGCGCCCTTTACGCAGCGCAAAATGCCCGCACCCTCCACGATCTGACCGTCGAACGCGAAAAGGCGACCGCGCTGACCCTCCAGTCGGATGCTGTTGGCCAGGAAGCCGCAAAGCTGCTTTCGGAAACACGCGAGTTGAAGTCCCAGATCGAGGACATGAGCACGGAGGCTGCCGATTTGCGGTCGCGCCTTCGCCGCGCCGAGATCGACACGATCACGGCAAGCGAAACCATCAAGCGTCTCGAAATGGCGGTGACGGAAAAGGATATCGAACTCGAAGCCCGCGTGTCGCGCATCGGGCGCCTGGTCAACGACATCGACCACATGCGCATCGAAGCCAGCAACCGCGAGACGGAAATTGAATCGCTGAAAAGCCGCCTGCTCACCATTCGCGACGAACGCGAGGACCTGCGGCGCGAACAGAAGCTGCTCGCCAAGCGGGCGAAAGACGCGGAATTCCGCCTCGCCCAGGAAGAGCACAAGGTTTTGCGGCTTGAAGACCACATCGCCCGCGATGCGGCCGAGCGTGCCGATCTTGCCTCGGCGCTCGAGCGTCGCCAGCGCGAACTCACCGACCTCAAGGTCAGACTGAAAAAGAGCGCGGCCGAACTGCGTCAATCTCAGCGCGCGCTGCGTGATGCCAATATTGCTCTGCCGGATCTCAAGGAGGTCGCCATGGACGACGACCGCAAGGACATCCCGCAACTCGACACGAGTGAACTGGAAGCCTCTGTCAGAAGCCGCCAGGCAAGCCTGACCGAGCGCCTGATGTCGACCACCTCAAGCGCCAATGACGCTGCCTTGCGCGATGCGCTTGGCGATATCGGCGCCCGCATGGTTACGCTCACCGCATTGCGTGAGGGCAGCAAATCGCCGATCCCATCACTTCTGGCTGCGCCGAAGCGCCATTCGACGTCGACAATCAGTCTGGTTGATCGCGTCGTTCAACTCGAGCCGCGCCTGCTGCGCGCGCAGGACGACCTGCCAACCGCCGCAGAATAATAATATAGGGTGCGCGCAAAGTGCACCCTGTCTCCGCTCCATAGGCTGGAAAGCATTACTTTCAGAAGGTCAGGCAAGACGGCCCATGGCGCGGGAAATCGCGTGGAGGGCGATGCCGCTTGCCGTGCCGACATTCAAGCTATCGAGATCCGGCGCCTGCGCGATCCGGGCGGACTTGAAACGGCTGAGGATCGATGCAGGGAGCCCCTCGCCTTCCGTGCCCATGACAAGCGCCACGCGACGGGCAGGCTCTATATCGCCAATCTCGATCGTACCAGCGGGTGACAGTGCCCAGATCTCGAAGTTCTGTTCGGCCAAGGTGCGAAGCAGCCCATCCGCCGATCCGGCCCGCGCATAAGGGGTGGTGAGCACGGAGCCGACCGAGACCCGCAGGGCCTTGCGGTAAAGCGGATCGCAGCAGGTTTCGTCCAGCAGCACGGCATCGGCGCGAAAACCGGCGGCATTGCGAAACAGCGAACCGACATTGTCGTGGTTTGAAATGCCGCAGCCGACAAGCACCAGCGACTGGGCGCCCAGCCCGCCGATCAGCGTCTCGGGTGATGGCGGGGAACGTCGGGAACCGAGCGCCAGAACGCCGCGATGCAGGTGAAAGCCGGCAATGGCATCAAGAACGGCCGCCTCGGCGATATAGACAGGGATATCCTCTGGAAATTGAGCGAGAATCTCCTCAAGGCCGGCCTGCCGGTTCTTGAGGATGAGGAGCTTCTCGGCGGACACCGCCCCACCGGCGCGATGCGCCTTGGCGAGCATCGAGATGACAACGGTACCCTCGGCAATGAACTGGCCGTGGCGACCGGTCAGATCCCGCTCGCGGATGCCGGTGAACTCGGCGATCCGCGGATCTGCGGCGTCGGTAATCTCGATTGCGGGCGTGAACCGAGCCACGGCGATCAGTTACCGGTGAAACCAACCTCGGCGATGAAGCGACCGAGCGTAAGGTCATAGACCAGTGCGGTGCGACGTCCGCCGGCATTTTCGCCATCGACAAGGATCTGGCTGCCTGCAAGGGACATCGAGAGGATGCGGAAACCGGCAGGGAGATTTGCCGTCAGCGCCAAAGGCTGATCGGAGGGCACGACGAGACCGGATTGAGTGGAGGTAGCGGCGGCGGGTGCCGTCTCGCTCTTCTGGGTCAGCTTGTAGACAATCGAAACGAGCACCGCGAGGAACATGACAGCCATGATGCCACCAGAGATCAGCTGGAGCTTGATCATCTTGCGGCGCACGCCCTCCATCACCGGATCAAGCGGCTTGTCTTCCTGCTGGTCGTCGATATGGGCCATGCTCTGGGTCTCGTCCTTGGTTGTCCGCGTGGTCTAACACTTTCCCCGACGCGAACCTTCGGAGAAAATCGACCGGCAAAACCGGCTGTCGATTGTCGAAATCGCCTGTCTGTGCGAAAGGCTGCCACTCAAGGCCGCATCGCCGGTCGCTTGCAGACGGGATGACATGATGACCGACCCCTTTAACGAAGGTGCCGCCTCAAGGAAAGAGCTGATTGCCGGTGACGATGCCGAGGGCCGCATCGATGCCTGGCTGACGGCTGCTCTTGGCAAGGAATTCTCGCGCAACCGCGTCAAGGCGCTGATCGAACAGGGCGCCGTTCAGTTGAACACGGTTCTGCTCGATAGCCCCAATCGCAAGATCAAGCCCGGCGACAGTGTCGTGATCGATCTGCCAGCGCCGGAAGACCCGCAGCCAAAGGGCGAAAACATTCCGCTCGAGATCCTCTATGAGGACAGCGACCTGATCGTGATTGCCAAGCCGCCCGGCCTTGTCGTCCATCCGGGCGCCGGCAACTGGCATGGCACACTGGTCAACGCGCTTATCTACCACTGCGGCGATAGCCTGTCGGGCATCGGCGGCGTCAAGCGGCCCGGCATCGTGCACCGTCTCGACAAGGACACCTCGGGCGTCATGGTCGTCGCCAAGAACGATATCGCCCACCGCCATCTGTCCGACCAGTTTGCAGATCATGGCCGCACCGGTCCGCTGGAGCGCGCCTATCGCGCCGTTGTCTGGGGCCGCCCCCGCACGCTTGCCGGCACCATTGACGCGGCCCTTGGCCGCTCGGGCGCAGACCGCACGAAGCGCACCGTGAAGCGTGAAGATACCGATGACGCCCGCGAGGCTATCACCCACTACACCGTGCTGGAACGCTACGGTGAAAAGCCGGATGCCAGCTGCCTTGCCTCGCTCGTCGAATGCCGTCTTGAAACGGGGCGAACCCACCAGATCCGCGTGCACATGGCCCATATCGGCAACCCGCTGATCGGCGACCAGGAATATGGCGCCGCCTTCAAGACCAAGGCAAACCTTCTGCCGGAAGAGGCTAAACGCGCGGTCAACAAATTCCACCGCCAGGCACTGCACGCCTATCTGCTTGCCTTCGAGCATCCGACAACAGGCAAAACCATGCGCTTCGAGGCACCGGTGCCGGCAGACCTGCAGAAGGTGATCGACGCGCTGAAGGGGATGGAGGCCTGATCGGGGCACCATCTGAACGCGGTGAAGAGACCCAATAGCGACCGGGATTTTCCGTCACAGCATGACCAACTAGGGAAAATTGCTCGCAATTCCATTGCGCACAAATTATTTTGGCTTTCACGCCTCTGTGACGGAACCTTTCCCTTGTATCGCTATTTTGGCATACTTATCTCTCATCAGGATTTCTGTGGGATAGAGAGGTCCACGGAGATTGAGCTCGCCGTTTCCTTTGGGAGCTCTCGGAAAAAAGGGGGTGCTTTATGGCCCGCAGCACATTGCCATCGATCACAGCCGGCGAAGCTGGTCTCAATCGATACCTGGATGAAATCCGCAAGTTCCCGATGCTGGAACCGCAAGAAGAATACATGCTTGCCAAGCGCTACGCCGAACACGGCGACCGTGATGCTGCGCACCGGCTGGTCACCAGCCACCTGCGTCTCGTCGCGAAGATCGCCATGGGCTACCGCGGCTACGGCCTGCCGATCGGCGAAGTGGTGTCCGAAGGCAATGTCGGCCTGATGCAGGCGGTGAAGAAGTTCGATCCGGAGCGCGGCTTCCGCCTTGCGACTTATGCCATGTGGTGGATCAAGGCCTCGATCCAGGAATATATCCTGCGGTCCTGGTCGCTCGTGAAGATGGGCACCACCGCCAATCAGAAGCGCCTGTTCTTCAATCTGCGGCGCCTCAAGGGCAAGATCCAGGCCATCGAGGAAGGGGATCTTCGCCCTGACCAGGTGACGGAAATTGCCACCAAGCTGAAGGTGTCGGAAGAAGAAGTCATCTCGATGAACCGTCGCCTGTCCGGTGACGCCTCACTGAACGCACCGCTGCGCGCCAGCGAAGGTGAAAGTGGCCAATGGCAGGACTGGCTGGTCGATGACCACGAAAGCCAGGAAACCGTGCTGATCGAGCAGGATGAACTCGACACGCGGCGCAACATGCTGAAGCGGGCGATGGGCGTTCTCAACGAACGCGAGCGCCGCATCTTCGAGGCAAGGCGTCTGGCGGACGATCCGGTGACGCTGGAAGACCTGTCGACCGAATTCGACATCAGCCGTGAACGTGTCCGGCAGATCGAGGTCCGCGCCTTTGAAAAGGTGCAGGAAGCGGTCCAGAAGGATGCACTGGAACGTGCCAACGCATTGCGCGTCGTCGAAGCCTGACGTCCAAACACCAACCCATCCGATTGAAAAGCCGCCCGGCAAAACGGGCGGCTTTTGTGTTTCGGCCTATTCGCTCGTCAGCTGCTGCCTCTGGAAGCAGGCAGCGCCGCCAAGAAACAGCAGAGCAAGCCAGACAAGCAGGCTGATTGCGCCAAACCCCGCCTGTGCTGTCGAGTCGCCCGAGACGATGAAGCTGCGGAGGAATTCGGCGCCGTAGCTCGGCAGCGGCAACGCATCGGCATCACTGCCCAGATAGAGATGCACCATGCTCGAACCGAGGATCAGCAGGAACGCGAGGATGATCGCCGGCATCATCGAGCGGAACACCGTCGTGATGAGGCCGACAAAGGCGGCGAGAACGGCAAGCTCCAGTAGCGCGGCCATGAAGGCAAGCACGAGACGCGATGCGGAAGAGGCCGCAAGCGAGACAACCGCCCCCTGCCCTTCAAGCGCAGCCCGCGTAAGATTGACCAGCATGTCACCGAGACCAGCGACAAGAAGGGACGCTGCAAGCGCGACAAGGCACACGAGAAACTTTGCGCCGTAAAGCTGCAATCTCGAATGTCGTGGCACCAGCAGCCGCCAAGTGGCATAGCGATATTCGGTGGCAAACACAGTCCCGATACCGATGGCGTACAGCAGGTGGCCAAGCGTATTGCCGGAGATGCTCATCGCCTTCGCCGCGGACAAGTAGAGGTCGATGCTCCCTGTCGGCATGCGCCCCATGCGCCAGACCGCAATTGCTTCCAGCCCGATCTTGAAGGTGATGGTCAGGAAGACGATGCCGAAGAAACCAAAGAACAGGGCGCCCGGCTGGCGCAGCAGCTTGCGCATCTCACCGCTCAAAAGGGCCATCATGGGCGCGCCTCCCGGGTTTCGGAGAGGAAGACCTGCTCCAGGTCCGACCTGACCCACTTTGCTTCGTGAACGCGTGCGCCTGACCGGATGATTGCCTGCAACATGTCGGGAACCTCGCTGGCCTCAAGACGAACGAAGACACCACCCTCCTGCAGCTCGGTCTCATGGTTTATCGACGCGGCAACCGCCTGCGGATTGTCGACCCGCAGATGAAAGCGTCCCTGCTCACGGGTGAGGTCAGCCACCGCACCTTCCGCCGCAAGCCGGCCATGATTGATGATCACAACGCGGTCGCAGACGCGTTCGACCTCCGCCAGCAGATGGCTGGAGAGAAGCACGGCCAGCCCATCCTTTTCCGAGAGGTCCCGGATCAGTGCCCGCACCTCCTGGATACCATCGGGATCGAGGCCGTTTGTCGGTTCATCGAGCACAATCGCCTCGGGCCTGCCGATCAGCGTGCAGCCGATGCCGAGCCGCTGTTTCATACCGAGCGAAAAGCCTGCAACCTTCTTGTCGGCGGCTGCAAAGAGCCCAACCCGGCGGAGGATCGGCTCCACTTCGGACCGGTTGTTCTCGGCCCTGCCCAGCATGTCGAGATGTTCGCGCGCGGTCAAAAAGGGATAAAGCGCCGGCGCCTCGACCAGCATGCCAAGCCGGCGACGGTTTTGCGGTCCAGCGGCTGCACCAAAGATACGGATCTCGCCGGCATCCTGCCGGATCAACCCTGCAATGATCCTGAGCAATGTGCTTTTGCCCGCCCCATTCGGACCAAGCAATCCCACCACCTCCCCTGCGTGAACCGAAAGAGACAGGTCATCAAGCGCCAGCACACTGCGATTGCCCCTTCCGAAGCGCTTTCGCACATCGACAACCTGCAAGGCCAAACCAGCGGCAGACACTCCCATGTCGTAAGGTTCCTCCGACCGCTGAGGCAAACCAACCGCCATAGTCTCTCCCTTCCAGATATCGCATCAGCAATGCGCTCGCTGCGCAATGGGAACGAAAAATCCGCGAGACACAAGCCCCGCGGATTGCAGATTTCAACTCTTTAGCGACCCGAGACGGGCCTTGCGCCTCAGTTGCCCGGACCGAGTGCCCGCCATTCGCGGATCACTTCCTCGAACACCCTGGCACCCTCGGCGCCCTTGTCCATCGTGATCAGGGCTCGGCGGCCATTGCGATAGACAACCGGAATGTCGATCCAGCCGCGTGTTGACAGAAGTTCCAGATTGCGCGCGATGACATCCTCGAAGTCGTTGAGCGCCACCAGATAGGTATCGTCCGTCACCTTCGCCGTCACCGCCACAAGCGGATCGCCGCGGTCCTGCTCCGTCCGCTTCATCGCAATGCGCTGCAGACTTTCGATGGCGCCACCTTCAAAGGTCGCAGGCACCGAGAAGACGACTTCGATAATGTGGCTCGCCGGCAGCGAGTCATCCGTATTGCGCTTGATCGTCAACAGCGCCGAAAGGCCGCGGTCAGGAACCGTCAAGCGTCCCTGGATCTGCGGGTCCGGACGACCGTCGGGACCGTTTTCGCGAAGCGCCGTCCATGTCACGCCACCGGGCACCGCAACGGGCGTCGCCTGTCCGATCTGCTCTTCGTAGAGGAAAAGCTTGTCACCGCCGGCTGCAGCCGTCGCGGTTGCGGCAGGCGATGCGGCATTCTGGGCAGCCGTTGCAGCCGCAGCATCCGCACCCTCTATGTTGGATGCGAGCGTCTGCGCCGAAACGGAGCGGCCTTCAGGCGGCGTTCCGATGCTCGGAGCGGCAGCGGCCCCCTCGTCAACTTCCGTTCCGTCGCTTTGCAGTCGCTGCGTGAATTTGTCCGCTCCGGCCGCATCCGGCGTTTCCCCGCCATTGGCGGCTTCCTGGGTGGTGTCTGGATCTGCAGCGCCGTCCGTGCTCGCGGTCTCGGTCGTGCCTCCGTTGGTCTGGACCGGCTCGCCAGCGACATTGTTGAACATGGAACTGAAGCTGTCGCGGTAGACCCAGCCTGCAACTCCGGCACCGGCGGCAATCGTGAAACCGATGACGGCCAGAATGACAGGGGCAAAGTTGCGACTGCGCCGCGGCTCAAGCCGATAGGCCGGCTGGTCATAACCGCCCATCAGGGCGTCCATGGCATCGTTCTTGGGCTGGGCACCGGCAGAGACGGCGGCGGAAGCGCCAGCGCTACCGCCAAACTCTGCTTCTGCAGCTCCAGCTTCGGGCTGTTGTTTCAGGTCACCTGCATGATCCTGGAACCACTGGCTGAAATCATCGGGCTCGGAGCTGAGCGCTGTGCCCGCAGGTGCGCCATTGCCAAGCGCCACGGGATCACTTGGAACCGGATAGTGATCGGTGGCACCGAATTCCATCCCCGTCTGCACCTTGGCAGGCTCTTCGAACGCGGGATACTCGTCCATCGGCATATGCGTGGCATGGGACGACGTCGTATCGACCTCGGGGAGCTCCGGAACACGATTGGAGGCCGGATCAAGCAGGTCTGGATGGCTCCACTCCGCAGTGGGAAGTCCGCCTGTAGCCTGCGGCGCCTGCCAGTCGTCGTAGGGTTCTGGGGGGCGATCGGCAACAGTGTTGGCCTGTTGGTGCGCGGCCTCACGTTGTTCCCAGAGCGGAACCACCGGGGCTGCCGGCTGCGACCAGGTGTCGACTTGCGGCTGAGACGCAGCCGGATAATCGTCTTCGATGTCGGGTTCAGCCGGATGGCGTCCCTCGTCGAACGATGTCGCGCCGGAAACTGGCCTGCCCGCATCGATTGGCTCTGCCGCGCCACCTGGTGTTTGCCAGGGCGCGAATTCCTCGCGTGGCGCCTGTGGTATTACAGGCTCAGGATCTGCCGGCACGGCAGGCTGTGGTTCGGGCTCAGGCTCGGCCATATAGGCATCGGCCCAATCATCGCCTGTGACAGCGGGCGCTGGCTCTTCCACCGGCAATGGTGCAGAACTTTCAGCGGCAGCATGCTCAGCCTCGACGTCGCGAATGGCTGCATCGAGCTTTTCCAGCTGGCGCTGCAACATGTGCTCCGGCGGGCGAGGCTGCATGCCTTCCAGCTGGCGAACGACGGCCGCACGTGCCTTTTCGTAAACGCGTGCGCGCATCTCCGGAGTATTGCTCGACAAACCATCAACGGCCCGTCGAATAACGGCAATAAAGTCAGCCATTGGCACTTTCTCATTATCGCCACGTCATCGCTGAGGCGGCAAAACCACGGTGAACGGTTAACTTAGTCCTCGAAAGGATCGGTAACAAGTATCGTGTCATCCCGTTCCGGGCTTGTGGACAGGAGTGCGACAGGCGCACCAATCAGCTCTTCGACCTGACGGACATACTTGATGGCCTGAGCAGGCAAATCCGCCCATTTGCGGGCACCGACGGTCGATTCCTTCCAACCCTCGAGCGTGATGTAGATCGGCTCGACCCGCGCCTGGGCTGCCTGCGATGCCGGCAGATAGTCGATTTCCTGGCCGTCGAGCTTGTAGCCGACGCAGATCTTCAGCTCGTCGAGACCATCGAGAACGTCGAGCTTGGTGAGCGCGATGCCGGTGATGCCGTTGGTCGCCACCGATTGGCGAACGAGTGCCGCATCGAACCAGCCGCAGCGACGCTTGCGACCCGTGACCGTGCCGAATTCATGGCCCTTCTCGCCGAGGAACTGGCCAATCTCGTCATTGAGCTCGGTCGGGAACGGGCCTTCGCCGACGCGCGTCGTATAGGCCTTGGTAATGCCGAGGATATAGCCGAGCGCGCCCGGCCCCATGCCCGAACCGGCCGCAGCCTGGCCGGCAACCGTGTTGGACGAGGTTACGAACGGATAGGTGCCGTGGTCGATGTCGAGCAGCGAGCCCTGCGCGCCTTCAAACAGGATGCGCGATCCCTTGCGGCGCTCCTTGTCGAGCAGCACCCAGACCGAATCCATGAACGGCAGCACGCGATCGGCGATCGAGGTCAGCTCGTCCATGATCGTCTTGTGCTCGACCTCCGCCACACCGAAACCGCGACGCAGCGCGTTGTGATGCGTGAGAATGCGCTCGACCTTGCCTTCGAGCGCTTCGAGATCCGCAAGATCCATCACGCGGATGGCGCGACGGCCAACCTTGTCTTCGTAAGCCGGGCCGATGCCGCGGCGCGTGGTGCCGATCTTCGCGCCGCTGTTGGAGGCAGCATCTTCGCGCATGCCATCCAGCTCGCGATGCAGCGACAGAATCAGCGTCGCGTTTTCGGCAATCCGCAGATTGTCCGGGGTTACCGAGACGCCCTGGTCCTTCAGGCGACCGATTTCCGCGATCAGCGCGTGCGGATCCACCACCACGCCGTTGCCGATCACGGCGCGCTTGCCCGGACGCACCACGCCCGACGGCAGAAGCGACAGCTTGTAGGACACGCCATCGATCACAAGCGTATGTCCGGCATTGTGGCCGCCCTGGAAACGGACCACGATGTCCGCACGCTCAGAGAGCCAGTCGACAATCTTGCCCTTGCCCTCGTCACCCCATTGCGAACCGATCACCACGACATTCGTCATCTTGAAATCCTGTCTAACGCGCCATGCGGCGCCAATCCAAACCCGCGCATCTATACTGTGTTGTTTTTGGGAAATCGACCCATGCTTGGCAAGGAATCGGCTTTTTGCGTGACAAAGCCGGGCCCCTCACCTATTTCGGACGGATCGCGCCACCAGACCCCTGGTGCATCGCCGATCATGTAGACGCCCCGCACGCAGGAAACGCCAGACCTTGCCCATTCGCGCTTACAGCTTCCTCATCATCACCACACTGCTCTGGGGCGGCAATACGGTCGCCGGCAAACTGGCGATCGGCCATGTCAGCCCCATGGTGCTCAGCTTCAGCCGATGGGCAATCGCCACGATGATCATCGTCGCCATATCGCTGCCGCAGTTGCGCAAGGACTGGCCCGTCCTGAAAGCAAACTGGAAGCTTCTGACATTTTACGGCGCCGTCGGCTTCACCGCATTCAACGCCTTTCTCTACAGCGCCCTTCAATATACCAGCGCGGTCAACGCTGCGATCGAACAGGGCGCCATACCGGTTCTGATTTTCATTCTGAACTTCCTCTTCTTCCGTGTGCCTGTCTCTCCGATTCAGGTCGGCGGCTTCGTCCTGAGCTTCATCGGCGCGGCACTCGCCGTCACCCATGGCGATTTACGCATGCTACTTGACCTAACCCTGAATTATGGCGACACGCTGATGCTCTGCGCCTGTGTTGTCTACGCCATCTACACGATCGCCCTTCGCTGGAAGCCGGCCGTCCACTGGAAGAGCCTGATGGCGATCCCGGCCTTTGTCGCAGCCCTCGCCTGCCTGCCGCTTCTGGCCTGGGAAGCCGAGCAGAACGCCCTTATCATTCCCGATGCCACCGGCTGGGCCGTCATCGTCTATGCCGGACTGTTTCCTTCGCTGGTGTCGCAGATCCTGTACATCAAGGGCGTGGAAGGCATCGGCGCGAACCGCGCGGGTCTGTTCATCAATCTCATTCCGGTCTTCGGCACGCTTCTTTCGGTAACCCTTCTCGGCGAAGCACTGGAGACATTTCACGTGATTGCGCTCGCCCTTGTTCTCGGCGGCATAGCCATCGCCGAGTGGGGCAAGCCAAAGCCGAAGGCGAAGCTCGCCTGATCGGTCGGAACCCAATCGTCAGGCGACATCCCCGACGCGCTCGATGAGGTCCACCTCTCCGGCATACAGACGCGCAGCTGTGAGCCGGCCTGTCCTGTAGCAATGCGTGTCGAGGCTCACGCGTTGCGCGCTTACATGCGCTTGCCGCATGGGGGTGTGTCCATGAAAGACGCGGCAGGGCAAACCCGGTCCCATTTCGATGAAAGACTGGCGGATCCACAGGAGATCCTCATCCGTCTGATCGAGGAGCGGTCGTCCCGGCCGGATACCGGCATGGACAAAGACATCGGGACCGATCGTAACCATGGAGGGGAGCGCATCCAGAAAGCCGCGGTGGCTCTCGGGAACCATGTCGCGAAAACGCTGCCGCAACGAGAAATCGGAAGCCCGCAAGGCTGCCCCCTGCTCCAGCTCGACACCGTAGGAACGCATTGTCTCGAGCGCCCCGTGTTCCAGACACCAGTCACCCGCAGGATCACCGTTGATATAGTCGAGCAGCGCATCATCGTGATTGCCGCGCAGACAGATACGATCAAATCCATGCGGTGGCGACGCCATCAGGTGGTAAAGGACCGCAGACGATTGCGGCCCCCTGTCGACATAGTCGCCGAGCATGATGATGAGCTTTGGACCGTCTATGCCATCGCCATCCTGGACGATCTGCGCCTCAATCTCCAGAAGTGCCTGATGACAACCATGGACATCGCCGACAGCGTAGACGGCGGAATAGTGATTGCTCGGCAGAACATATCGCGGCATGCCGGGGCCTGAAACGCGCCATTGGTCCAACATCGCACTTCCCCAAACTGGTCTCCCTATTCTGATTTGATGCAGACACACCAAAAAGGCCAGCTCTTCAAGAGCCGGCCTTCTCGGTTTGGGCTTGCCAACAGCTTACGGCGTTGTGGTCGTCGAACCACCATTGCCAGCCGGAGCCGGATCAGCAGGTGCGGCCGGAGCCGGTTCTGCCGGAGCCGCAGGCGCTTCCGGGGCAGGCGCCGCATCCGGTGCAGGCGCCGCATCCGTGGCGGCAGGTGCAGACTCTTCCGTCGTCGAAGCCGTGGTGCGGCTGTCGATATCGGTGGGGGTGCCGTACATGTAGTAGGCAGCACCGCCGAGAGCGACAAGCACGAGCACGATGGCTGCGATGCCGACGCCGGAGCCGCTGTTCTGCTGGGTTACGATTGGGCGCTGATCAAGACGCGGGTCGCGGGGATCGAGGCGGGGATCGGGACGCTGTTCCATGGTATTTCCTCCTGATTGTGTGGATTGCCGGGGCCAAAGCCCCGGCCGAAGCTATGGTCTGGTTGACCGGATTACTGCACGACGCCGACGACCACATGGGTCTGCGGGTCAACGATGACGCGCTGCTGGTTGACCACTGCGTAGGCATAGGTCGGGTTTTCAGGGATCGGCGTCAGAACGACCTGCTGCGGCAGGGGTTCGCCGACAACAACCTGCTGCTCGACGACAACCGTTTCAGTCGGCAGCGGCTGCTGGCGGACATAGGTGACGACCGGCTCCGGCGGCGGAGCAACGGCAGTACCGGCGATGGCGCCGACAACGCCACCAACAGCGGCACCGACCGGACCACCGACGATTGCGCCGGTCACGGCACCACCGGCAGCGCCGGTCACAGTGCCTTCCTGAGCAAGAGCCGGGGCAGCAACGGCGCCGGCCATCAGCGATGCAATGAGGATAATCTTACGCATTGTGTAGTCCTTCCCATCATAATTACTGGAAGCAAAAACACGTCAGCGATCTAAAAGTTCCAATCTACGCTAAGAACGAATTCGATTTTCAAAACGGGAAGTAAAGATTGGCAAAAATACGTCGACAATGGGGCAAAACACTTGAGCTCGCGAAGACGCTCGGTGCCGATCGCTCCCGCTGCGCAGCCGTTTTCGCGCAGCAGACGTGGATGGCCTGTCCAACGAGATCGACGGTTAAAAGATCCGTATCATCGATCGGGAAAACGCGGCTTGGTCAGCCGTCAGACTTGCCCCAGCCGACAATCCCCTTGATCTCGAGAAAGTCGTGAATGCCCCAGTCCGCATATTCCCGCCCATTGCCGGACTGCTTGTAGCCACCAAAGGGCGCCGACGTATCCCAGGCAGGATAGTTGAGATAGACCGATCCCGCGCGAAGACGGCCTGCCACGCGCCTTGCATGGTCAAGATCACCGGACTGCACATAGGCCGCGAGCCCATAGATGGTGTCATTGGCGATGGCGATCGCGTCCTCCTCCGTCTCGTAGGAGAGTATCGACAGAACGGGTCCGAAGATCTCCTCGCGAGCAATCGTCATGTCAGCGGTGACATGACCGAAAATCGTCGGCCGGACGTAATAGCCGCGATTGAGGCCGTCAGGACGGCCCGGGCCACCCGCGACCAACAAGGCCCCCTCCTCGATGCCGAGGTCGATAAGCCGCTGGATCTTGTTGAACTGGGCCAGATTGACCACCGGGCCAAGATCCACCCCGTCTTCCTGCGGGTTCCCGACGCAAAACCCTTCCGCAGCTTCGCGTGCGATCTGCAAGGCGTCGTCATGCCACTCCGCGGGCACCAGCATGCGGGTCGGCGCATCGCAGGACTGTCCGGAATTGCCAAAACAGGCTTCCACGCCATCCCGAACCGCCTGGTCGAGATCGGCGTCGCGCAGGATGATATTGGCAGATTTGCCGCCAAGTTCCTGGGCAACGCGCTTCACCGTGTCTGCCGCCGCCTTGGCAACCGAGATGCCGGCCCGGGTGGAGCCGGTAAACGACACCATGTCGACATCGCGATGGGCAGCAAGCGCATGCCCCACTTCATCCCCTCGGCCGTTGACGAGGTTGAACACGCCCGCCGGCGTTGCCGCCGCTTCCATGATCTCAGCAAAGATCAGGCCGGAGAGCGGCGCCACTTCAGACGGCTTCAGAACCATGGTGCAGCCGGCCGCAATTGCAGGCGCCACCTTGCAGACGATCTGGTTCAAAGGCCAGTTCCAGGGCGTGATCAGCGCGCAGACGCCGATCGGCTCCTTCTGGATCCGGGTGGTCCCGCGCTGTTCGCAGAACGGGAAAGTCTCAAGCGCCCCAATCGTGGCGACGAGATGCGCCTTGCCTGCGGCCACCTGCGAATCGCGCGCAAATGCGATTGGCGCGCCCATTTCCCTGCTGAGCGCACGAGCCAGATCCTCGGCGCGCGCATCATAGGCCGCCAGAATGCGCCGGAGCAGTGCCAGACGGTCGGCGACGTCCATGTCGGCGAAGCTTGCGAAAGCCCGGCGCGCTGCCGAAACGGCCCGGTCGACATCTGCTCGACTGCCGATCGCAATCTTGGTGAAGGGTTCCTCGATCGACGGATCTTCCACATCCAGCATCGCTCTTGCGAACGGTTCTACCCACTCGCCGTCAATGTAGAACTGATGATGATGCGACATGAAAACTCCGGGGGACTGCAACTCGGCGGGGGCACACTATTTCTGAAGGGGGACGGGACTTCAACCCATGCTCTCGTCTGGGATCGACCGTGACAGTTGCCAGTCAATCGGCCGATAGCCCTTCGCTTCCAGATAAGCATTCGCCTGCGAGAAATGTCGCGATCCGAAGAAACCGTTATGCGCCGAAAGCGGCGATGGATGCGGCGCCGTCAGAACCAGATGCCTGCTCCTGTCCACGAAGGCCGCCTTCTTCTGCGCGTAGGAACCCCAGAGCATGAAGACCACATGCTCGCATTCCTCATTGACCGCACGGATGACCTGATCGGTGAAAGTCTCCCAGCCCTGCCCCTGATGCGATGCAGCGCGCGCCTCTTCGACGGTCAGCACGCTGTTCAGCAGAAGCACGCCCTGCTTCGCCCAATGCTCCAAAAAGCCGTGCCCCGGCGGCTCAACACCGAGGTCGCTTTTCAGTTCCTTGTAGATGTTGACGAGCGACGGCGGCACACGCACGCCGGGCCGCACGCTGAAGCATAGCCCATGCGCCTGGCCTGCCCCGTGATACGGGTCCTGCCCCAGAATGACCACGCGCACCTCGTCGATCGGCGTAAGGTCAAGCGCTCGGAAATATTCGGAACCCGCCGGAAAAATATGCTTGCCGGCTGCCTTTTCCGCGCTGAGGAACGCTTTCAGCGCCTGCATGTACGGCTTTGAAAACTCGGCTCCCAGAACCGCTTTCCAGCTATCATCGAGCTTCACCTCACCCGCTGCCATTGCCGCACTTCCTCAATACACGTTAGAGAGATTCAGCAGTGAAACGCGACGGCGGGACCTGTCAATCGCCGATGAGAACAGGAAGACGACATGAACAGGATCTTGCACCTCTGGCGTCACAATCGCATCCTCTTCATCACCTTCGTTTTCGCCTTGGCACTTGTCGTCTTCTTCGCCGTCAGAACAGCGCTGTTTGTCAGCTACTGGCAGGATCCCGCCCATCGCAACCAGCCCATCATGCCGTGGATGACCGTCGGATACGTGGCCCATTCCTGGCGGGTTCCGGTGGCAGAGCTTGCGCAGGCGCTAAACCTCACGCCGCCGCCGAAGAACGCGCCCCGCCCCTCGCTCGAACGCCTGGCGCGAGACCGCAACCAGACGTTCGACGCCTTCAAGCTCGAGATCGAGGCGGCCGTTGCCCGGCTGAAGGAGGGGAAGCCGGACAGATGAGTTTCACCGACGCCCTCATTGCATCCCTGCCCGCCTATGGCCTGCCACTGCTTGCGCTTGTCATCTTCATCAGCTGCCTTGGCATTCCGGTGCCGGGGTCAATCGGCATGATGCTCATGGGCGCGTTTGCAGCAGCAGGCGAATACTCGCTTTTCGCTGTAATTTCGGTTGCACTTCTTGCCGCAATCGCCGGCGACCAGACTGGCTATTTCATTGGACGCACAGGCGGACGCAGGCTTGTCGAGCGCCTGACACGCCAACCGGCGCGCAAGGCCGCAATCGACACGGCGGAAGCTGAAATGGCCAGGCGCGGAATGCTCGCGGTCTTCCTGACGCGCTGGCTGCTCTCGCCGCTTGGCCCCTACCTCAACCTCCTGACCGGCGCCACCCGGTTTCCATGGATGCGGTTCACCATCGCTGGGGCTGCGGGAGAGGCGGTGTGGGTGGCCGCCTATACGGGGCTGGGTGCCGCTTTCAGCCAAAACGTCACGGAGATTGCAGAAATCTCCGGCAGCATCAGCGGTCTTCTGGTGACCGGCGGCATTGCAGTCTATCTTGGCATCAAGCTTTTTGCAGCGCTGAGAAGCAGTCGCTGAACTGTCACAAAGCGGTGCTATCCCTCGCAGCCATCGCGACCGCCAACATCTTGGGGACGTCAATGAGCCTGTCGATCTGGTTTGCCACCGCAGCACTTGCCGTTCAGGCAGGCAGCATTGGCGCCCTGCTTGCGCGCAAGCACATCGGTTCGGTTCCCACCCACAATGCGACGCGCCCCCCGATCACGATCCTCAGACCTGTCTGCGGGCTTGAAAACAATCTTGAACGCTGCCTGGAATCGACCTTTGACCTTCGGTGGCCAAGCTTCGAGGTGATCTTCTGCGTCGCACACGAAGACGACCCGGCGGCGGCCGTGGTTCGATCCCTGCTTGCCCGCCATCCCGAGCGGGATGCCCAACTCCTCGTTGGCGAAGATGCAATCAGCGTCAATCCGAAGATGAACAACCTGGTCAAGGGCTGGCGGTCTGCACGGCACGATTGGATTGTCATCGTCGACAGCAATGTCCTGATGCCGCCGGACCAGCTTGAGCGCATGCTGGCGCGCTGGGACGACGAAACCGGCCTTGTCTGCGCCCCTCCGATCGGCACGGAACCGCAAAACTTCGCAGCCGAAGTCGAGAGTGTCTGGCTGAATAGCTTTCAGGCACGCTGGCAGCTGCTCGCAGACTCGATCGGCCAGGGGTTTGCGCAGGGCAAGGCCATGCTCCTCAACCGGTCGATCATCAGCGATCTCGGCGGCTTCGAGCGATTGGGCGATGCGGTGGCGGAAGATGCCGCAGCAACCCATCTGGTGCGCGAAGCCGGGCTCAAGGTGCGCCTTGTCCACGAACCATTCGCCCAGCCACTGGGAAAGCGCAGTGCAGGCTCCGTCTGGAAACGGCAGTTGCGCTGGGCGAGGCTGCGGCGAGCCTCGTTCCCGCTCTACTTCCTGCCGGAAGTCGCCGTCGGCGCCACCCTCCCGACGCTCTGCCTTGCCGGCGCTGCCGTCAGTGGCACAATTCCGGTCGTCACGCCGCTCGTTTACCTTGCTCTATGGTACTCGACAGAGATCCTGCTTGCCCGATCCTACGGCTGGCCCTCAGGCTGGAGAAGCTTCGCCGCCATGATCGTCAGGGATCTGGCGCTTCCGCCACTCTTCATTGCTGCATGGTTCGGCAGTGATTTCGTCTGGCGCGGCAATGCCATGACCGTGGCTGAGGAAGGATCCCGCCCGCTGCGTCTACGCCGGGCCGTCGCCCGCACACGGGAAAAGGCCCGCGCGCTGGTTGCCACGCTGAGCCACTGACAGAATTCGACAAAAATGCGGGCGATGCCGTCTCTCGACAACACCGCCCGCAAGAGGGAGGTAGTCATAACCGCTCAGATGCTGCCTTGGCCCATCTGCTCGGCGATGTAATCCGCCTGGCGTATCGCAAGAGAAACGATTGTCAGCGTCGGATTTTCGGCCGCTCCGGTGGTGAACTGGCTGCCATCGGAAACGAAGAGGTTGCTGATGTCGTGCGTCTGGCCCCATTTGTTGACGACGCCGTCCTGCGCCTTCTCGCTCATCCGGTTGGTGCCGAGATTGTGGGTCGACGGATAAGGCGGCGTCGGGAAGGCGCGGTTTGCGCCGACGGCCTCGTAGAGCGCCACGCCCTGCTTGTAGGCATGGTTGCGCATGGCCTCGTCATTCGGATGATCCGTGAACCAGACATCCGGGATCGGCATGCCATACTTGTCCTTGAGCTCGCCATGCAGCTTCACCGCATTCTGCTCCTGCGGCATGTCTTCGCCGACGATCCAGAGACCCGCCATGTTGGCATACTGGTCCATCGCGGAGGAGAAGGAGCGTCCCCAGCCACCCGGATCGAGGAAGGCGGCCATGAAGGGCACGCCCAGCGCCAGCGTTTCGAGCTCGTATCCGCCGACAAAGCCGCGTGACGGATCATGCCTCGCCTCGTCGCGGATGATCCCGGCCATGGTCGTGCCGCGATAGAAATGCACCGGCTTGTCGAAGATCGCGTAGACCGAGCCGGTGGTATGACGCATGTAGTTCTTGCCCACCTGGCCGGACGAATTGGCCAGACCATCGGGATATTTCGACGAGGCCGAGTTGAGCAGCAGACGCGGGCTTTCGATCGAATTGCCGGCGACGCAGACGATGCGCGCCTTCTGGCTCTTCATGGTGCCGTCCTTGTCGGCATAGACGACGGCGTTCACCTTGCCACTGGCGTCGTGTTCGATCTTCACGACATGCGACTGAGGCCGGACCTCGAGCTTGCCCGTCGCCTCACCCTTCGGAATTTCCGTATAGAGCGTCGACCACTTGGCGCCCCATTTGCAGCCCTGGAAACAGAAACCGGTCTGCTGACAGCTCATCCGGTCGTCGCGATCGGCCGAATTGATCGCCATGTTGCCGGTGTGACAGTCCTTGTAACCCAGCTTGTCGGCGCCGGCTTTGAGGATCTTGAAATTGTTGTTGCCCGGCAGCCCCTCGATGCCATTGGTCCGGGTGACCCCCATCTTGTCCTCGGCCTTGGCATAATAGGGCTCGAGATCGGCCAGTGTGATCGGCCAGTCGAGGAGATTGGCGCCCTCGACCTTGCCGTAATGGGTCAGGGTCTTGAATTCATGCTCCTGGAAGCGGAGCGAGGCACCGGCCCAGTGCGTGGTGGTGCCGCCGACCGCCTTGACGATCCAGGCCGGCAGGTTGGGAAAGTCCTTCGACACGCGCCAGCCGCCGCCAGTGGTGCGGTGGTCCAGCCAGGCGAGCTGGGCGAAGCTGTCCCATTCGTCATTGATGAAGTCCTCGTGCTCGATGCGCGCGCCGGCTTCGAGCACGATAACGTCGATGCCCTTCTGCGCGAGTTCGTTGGCGAGCGTGCCGCCGCCTGCACCTGAGCCGATGATGACGACCACGCTGTCGTCGTTGAGATCATAGGGCGCTGCCATGGTTTCCTCCCGGAAAATCGGTCAATTTGGGTAAGCGCCGCCGTTCCCATCCGCGATGGGCCTCCTTCCGGCGACGATGGATAGCGTGTCGAGTCGTGCCTCAGAGCCAGGTGATGTCGTCGAACCCGCGCTCGATATAGCCGCCCTTTGAATAGGACTCGCCCTCGTAACCGAAGATCGGCCAGATCTCCTTCTGGTTATAGAGGCTGACCACGAGGTCGCCCCGCACCGCCTGGAAGAAGGGCGTCGTTTCGATGTCGCGCAGGATGGCGACCCGGTCGTCCTCCCAGCCGAGGCCGCGATAACCGTCGGCACCAGCTTTGCTGTCGAGATCGGCAATGCCGTCTTCGATCAGCGCCTTGTGCTTCTCATCCTTGGCCGCCATCGTATCCTGCCCCTTGACCGCCGCCGCATAGAAGCGGTCGGCGAGCTGGTCATGCGGGTAGATGTCGCGCGCCATCTTGATCAGCGTCGCCAACGTATCGGGCTTCAGCGCCGTTGCCTCCAGGCCCCAGGCCTGGTCGGGACAGATGACAGCCGTGCCGGTTATCATCAGAACAGCACTCGCCGCACCGGTCTTCAGAAGTTGCCGACGGGACATGCCGCCGGTCTTGTCGAGTATCGTAACCACGTCATTCTCCTCCCATGAGATGATGCGCGACGGCCTTGAACCGCCACCCTCGGCTGGCGCGATGCCGCGCCCACCGGCTGCGAAAACAAATCAGGCCGAAGGCTCCTCTTCCCCCGGCCTGGCAATCTACTTGTACCGTCCGTGCCGCTGCAGGACCTCGATCTTGTAGCCGTCGGGATCGGTGATGAAGAAGAAACGGGCGAGAAGCGCGCCGTCCCGGTTGAATTCGACGATCTTGCCGGGGTTCATGCCGAGATCGGTGAGGCGCTGGTGCTCGGCATCCAGATCCGCAACGCTGACGGCGAGATGACCGTAGCCATTGCCGAGATCATAGGCCTCCTCGCGGCCCTTGTTGACCGTCAGCTCCAGCTCGAACTCGCATTCCGGGTTGCTGAGATAGATCAGCGTGAAAGTCTCGAAGTCGAGACGCTCGGCGATCTCCAGGCCAAAAGCCTGTGTGTAGAAGGAAACCGATCGTCCCTCCTCCAGCACCCGGATCATCGAATGAATCATCTTTGCCAATAGGGAATCCTCGTTTCTCTGGAATCTGTGATTTGCCCGATCATGCGCCCCTTGCAAAAATCAGGGTAGCAGCCGGCTACCGCATCGATGTTTTTGACCGGAAACGGCAGGCAACGATGGATATTGGAAGAAGCACTTTAGCCAGAACGGAAATTGACCTTGGCCCATGCCGGTCGCATACTGAACAAAAACAATAGATATCGGGAGGAATGTCATGTGTGAGGTTTTTGCAGGACAGGATCCGGCGCGGTACCGTGCGGTCAACCGCTCGGTGCGAATTGCAGGCCATTCGACCAGTATCCAGCTGGAAGCCGCATTCTGGGTGCTGATCGATGAAATCGCCGCCAGCCAGTCGCTATCGACATCGCGCTTCTTGTCGACGCTCTACGACGAGGCGCTTGAGATCAACGGATCGGTCTCGAACTTCGCATCTTTGCTGCGCACGAGTTGCCTGATCTATCTCATGTCCAAGGCGGAAAACCCAAGCGAGCGCCCGCACTTCCACATCATCGCCGCCGAGTGACCCTCCAAGCGGTTGGCCGGCCAGTGATGCATTCCGCGGCGCGGCGAGGCGCGCTGCTTACTCAATCGCACGGATGGTTGCGATGACATCGTCATCGATGTCTATCCCGGCTGCCTCAGCAGTGTGCGCCAACGCCTGACCCCGCCGCCCGGGGATCCGCGCGCCCTCCTGATGACCAATTTCCTCTGCCAGCAGTGCGAGGCGCCCGAATACACCCGCACCACCGGTCGCCACAGGGTCGATGGCAATGATCGTCTGGCCAAGACCGACCGGCGGCCCCTTGTCGTCAAACAGCGAAGAGGCCTCGAAGGCGTAATTGGCGCCGATCAGGCCGGCGGAGAGGATCTCGACCATCATGGCCAGGGCCGCCCCCTTCGCGCCGCCGAGCGGAGCCATGAAGCCCTGCATCGCACGCTCGGCATCGGTCGTCGGCTGACCGTCGACGTCAAAGGCCCAGTCATCCGGAATAGGCTCGCCCTTCTGCCGGGCGGCCATGATCTTGCCTCGTGCCACTTTCGACAGCGCCAGATCCACCACGATTGGATCGTCCCCTTCGACCGGCACGGCAAAGGCAATCGGGTTCGTGCCATAAAGCGCCTTGTTGCCGCCCCAGGGCGCCATCGACGCAGGAGCATTGGCAAACATCATCGCCGCAAGCCCCTCATCGGCAAATCGCCCGACCGTCAGGCCCATCACGCCGGCATGGTGCGAGCGGTGAATGGTGGCAATCGCGATGCCCTGTTCGCGCGCGATCTGAGGTAGAAGCTCGACAGCAAGATCGAGCGCCGGATAGGCATAACCGTTCATCGCATCGATGGTGAGCACACCCGGCCGCGGCCGCGACACAACGGGTGTCACCTGCCCATCGACCTTTCCGGCGCGCGCCTGGGCAGAATAGGCCTCAACGCGCCGCAGACCATGCCCACCTTGTCCGGCGGCCTCAGCGGCCACAAGCGCACGGGCAACGGACGCCGCATTGCCGGGTGCCACGCCGGAACGGGTCAGGGCACCGACCACCAGCGCCCGGGCTTCATCAAGTGTGAGCTTCATTGAAAATCCATTTGATATCGTTGAGAAAACACTAGTTGCGCATGGCCTGCGCAAGCTCTGCGGCAGCCTTGGCGAGCAGACCGACATCGGTTGCCTGGGCGAAGAAGCGGATACCGGCCTTGCGCGCCATTGCGAGCATCGCGGCATCACCAGACATGATGCCGACAGGCTTGCCCGCTGCCACGATCTTGCCGATCAAGGTCTCCACTGCCTGCATGACCTCCGGATGGGTCGGGTTGCCGCGATGGCCCATGTCGGCTGCAAGATCCGCCGGGCCAATCAGCACCGCATCGACGCCGGGCACTGAGAGAATGGCATCGGCATTGTCGATCCCGAGCACGCTTTCGATCTGGGCGATCAGGCAGACCTGAGCATTCGCCGTTTCGGCATAGTCGCCGATGCGTCCGAAATCGGAGGCGCGTCCAAGGCTCGCTCCCATGCCGCGCACACCCTCGGGTGGATAACGCATCGCCCGGACGAGCTGTTCGGCCTGGTCCGCCGTCTCGACCATCGGGATCATCAGCGTCTGCGCACCGATATCGAGCGCCTGCTTGATCATCCAGGTTTCGCCGATCGGCAGTCGAACCACCGGATGCGCTGGATGACGCGCAACGGCGGCCAGCTGGGCGGCAATCAGCGGAATGTCGTTGGGGCCATGTTCGCCATCGATCAGGATCCAGTCAAACCCCGCCCCGGCACAGACCTCCGCCACATGCGGGCTGGCAAGCGCCACCCAAAGGCCGACAAGCAGATCGTTTGACTGGAGGAGCGCGGCCTTGAAACGATTGGTTGGCGCGGGCATCGGCATTCTCCTCTTCGGGCACCAGCGTGCAAATCAGGTCCGCCGCAGGATGCGCCGCAGGCTTAGCCCTCCGCAAGGCCCGATCGGCACGCAGCGGTACGCGTCGGTGCATACCGGACAGTTGAAGCAGGACAAGCCGTCGTGATACGGGGGCCAGTCTTTCACCCCTTCGAGGTTCGCCATGCTCCCCTGGATCCAGCTCGATACTGCCAAGATCCCCGGCGGCGGCGAATTGCGCCTCAAGAGCCGGGGAACTGAATTTTCGATCATGCTCGGCAGCAACGAGCTGATGAACAGCCGCCTCAGCGGCTCGGAAGAGGCGCTCGCCACGCTTGCCATGGAGCGTCTCGCCGATCGCAAGCGCCCCCACGTGCTGATTGGCGGGTTGGGAATGGGTTTTACGCTCCGCGCGGCGCTGGCTGTGCTGCCGCAGGACGCCAGGATCACCGTGGCCGAACTGGTGCCGGCCGTCGTTGAATGGGCGAAAGGGCCGATGGCCGAAATCTATGCCGGCAGCCTCGATGACGCCCGCGTCACGGTGCATGTCGGCGATGTCGGTGCCTTGATCAAGTCGTCGAAGAATGTCTTTGACGCCATCCTGCTCGACGTCGACAACGGCCCTGACGGGCTCACCCGGGAAGAGAACGACAGCCTCTATTCCCATGACGGGATTCGCAAATCCAGAACCGCCCTTACCCGCGGCGGCGTGCTTGGCGTCTGGTCGCAAGGGCCCGACCCGCGCTTCACACGGCGCTTGAAGGACTGCGGCTACGAGGTGGAAGAGATTCCTGTGAGAGCCGGTCGGACCGGACGCGGCAAGAAGCATATGATCTGGATGGCGAAGGCGTGACGGCGATACCCGGCAGCGCCGCTTCGACCTCGCCGACACCCCCTCTGTCACTGCGTGACATCTCCCCCACAAGGGGGGAGAGCGGGGCGCCGCGTCTGCCGCCACCTCTGCGACGCTATACGGGAACGCCAGGCTAGCGGTTCATCCAGTCTCCCCTCTTGTAGGGGAGATGCCCGGCAGGGCAGAGGGGGGTGTCTCCCGGCGAGACGCGGCTGAGAAGCTAACCCCAAAGCCCGCGCGGCGGCAGCGGCATCACCGCCCCATCATAGGCAATCGCCGGCTCACGATCGCGCGCCAAAAGCAGAGGTCCGTCGAGATCGACAAATGCCGCCCCCTGACCGATCAGAAACGCCGGCGCCATGGCGAGCGAGGTGCCGACCATGCAGCCGACCATGATCTCGAAACCCGCTTCGACCGCCGCATCGCGCATCAGAAGTGCTTCCGTCAGGCCACCCGTCTTGTCGAGCTTGATGTTAACGGCGTCATACTTCCCGCGCAGCGCCGCAAGCGATGCCGTGTCGTGGCAGCTCTCGTCGGCACAGACCGGCAGCACGCGCTCCAGGCCAAGCAATGCATCGTCATCACCGGCCGGGAACGGTTGTTCGACCAGCTTGACGCCAAGATCGAGAAACACTGGCGCCAGCGCCTTGTACTGATCGAGGCTCCAGCCCTCATTGGCGTCGACGATGACGGCAGACTGCGGCGCCCCTGCCCGGACCGCGCGGATGCGCTCCACATCGCCCTCACCGCCGAGCTTCACCTTCAAGAGCGGTCGGTGAGCCTGCTTCTCCGCTGCCACCTTCATGCTCTCGGGCGTGCCGAGCGAAAGCGTAAAGGTCACGGAGAGCGGCTTCGGCTCATGTAACTTCAGAAGTTGCCAGACGGGAATGCCCGCCTGCTTGGCCTCCAGATCGAGGAAAGCGCAGTCGAGCGCGTTGCGCGCTGCACCCGGCGTGAGACGCTGCTGCAGCTGCATCCGGTCCAGCCCGCGCGCGACGTCCGGCACCAGCGCCGACAGCACCTCGACGACACTCTCGACCGTCTCGCCATAGCGCGCATAGGGCACGCATTCGCCCTGCCCCACATGAACACCATCCGTCAGGCGCGCGGTCACGACCTTCGCCTCGGTCTTTGAGACACGCGAGATGGTAAAGCTGCCGGCAATCGGAAAGCTTTCTGCAATGACATTCATCTCGACAGACATATCAGGACCTCCCAGGCGGACGCATGCCCCGCGAATCGCTGCTCTTGCACGAAGAAGCAATCCTTTCTATATCCGTCAACAACAGGACCAGTACCGGCAGCGGGCAAAAATGCCACGAAACCTTGCCCTGCCCCCATCAAGCCGGGGGCAACGAAACGGTCGCATGAAGCACAGAGACGAAGCCCTTGAACACGCTGGATTTTGACAAGAGACCGGAAGATACGCGCGTTGTCGTTGCCATGTCGGGCGGCGTGGATTCGTCTGTCGTTGCCGGCATTCTGAAGCGCGAGGGCTATGATGTCCTCGGCATCACGCTGCAGCTCTACGATCATGGCGCCGCCGTGCATCGCGCCGGCTCCTGCTGCGCCGGGCAGGATATCGACGATGCCCGCCGCGTCTGTGAAACGCTCGGCATTCCGCATTATGTGCTCGATTACGAGCAGCGCTTCCGCGACACCGTGATCAACCCGTTCATGGAAAGCTATGTGGCCGGCGAAACGCCGATCCCCTGCGTTGCCTGCAACCAGACGGTCAAGTTCGCCGATCTGCTGGCGACCGCTCGGGAACTCGGCGCCGACGCGCTGGCGACCGGCCACTACATCCGCTCGAAATCCGTGCCGCTCGCCAACGATCCCGGCCACCGCGCCCTCTTCCGGCCGATCGACAGCGAGCGCGACCAGAGCTACTTCCTGTTTGCCACCACGCAGGAGCAGATCGACTATCTCCGCTTCCCGCTCGGCGCCATGTCTAAAGCCGAAGTGCGCGTGCTTGCCGAAGAAATGGGCCTCGTCGTTGCCCAGAAGGCCGACAGCCAGGACATCTGTTTCGTGCCCCAGGGCAAATATGCCGACGTGATCAACAAGCTGAAGCCGAATGCAGCACTTGCCGGCGAGATCGTGCATCTCGACGGTCGAGTGCTCGGCAATCACGATGGCATCCTGCATTACACGATCGGCCAGCGAAAGGGTCTGGGCGTTGCCACCGGCGAACCGCTCTACGTCATCTATCTCGACGCCCGCTCGCGCCGCGTCATCGTCGGCCCGAAGGAAGCGCTGGAAACGCACCGCGTTTATCTCCGCGACATCAACTGGCTGGGCGACCTGACGCTGGCGGAAGAAGCCGCAGACGGCATGCCCTGCTTTGCCAAGGTGCGCTCCACCCGCCCGCCGACGCCAGCCGTTCTGCATGCCGACGCAAAGGGCGTCTATGTCGATCTCGAGATCGGCGAAGCTGGCGTTGCCCCCGGCCAGGCCTGCGTGCTCTATTCGGCACCGGGCGCCGACGCCCGAGTCTATGGCGGCGGCTTCATCGAGCGGTCGGAACGCTCCGATGATGCAGAAGCCTCGCTGAAGGCGCTTCTGGCAAGCGCCGTCGCTGCCTGAAGGCGGGTTTTGCAAGGCGGTGGAAAGCAACGCTCTTTTTGTCTTTCACCGCGCTTGACTTTGATCGGAGCCTCGCCTTATAAGCCGCCCATCGCTTCGGACAGCGGCGGCCGCATGGCCCAAATGTTCGATGTGTGGCGGGGTAGCTCAGGTGGTTAGAGCGTGGGATTCATAACCCCAAGGTCGGCGGTTCAAGTCCGCCCCCCGCTACCAAAATTCTCTCAAATCTGCGAGCACTGGAAATCTAAGCCCTGTCAGGCCCACCATGACCGCACGGCTTTTAGCTCCCTCCTTGACGCTCAAATGTTTTCCCGCAAAGATTGCATAAATTTTTAATGCTACGCGACTGGGCGGGGTTACATGGCCAATCAGACACCGAAGCGTCGCGTGCCATCGCCAGACGCCTTGAAAGACAGCGATGGCAATGGCACATTTGATGCCATGGAACAGCGCGTCAATGCCCTTGAAGACGACATGAAGCGGCTTCTGCAAGACACAGCAGAAATCAAGGGCATGTTGCGGGCCGCTCCGACGGCCATCGAATTTGGCGAACTCAAGGGCCGGGTCAACAGCCTGCCGACCATGAGCAAGGCCGCCGCCATGCTCTCGATCGCGACCGCGGTCATCGTGATCCTGAACAACTGGACGGCGGTACGAAGCTGGCTGATTGGGTAAGCCCCCCCTCACCGAGCCGCCCAGACCATCCCCCGTCTGACAATCTCCCGCATCTGCGGCACATCGAACTCTCCCGCCTGATGGCCGAGCGAGGAATAGAACACCCTGCCCTGCCCATGCCGGCGCTTCCACACCACCGGCATCGTGTGCCCATCGATCCAGGCATCGTGCTCGCCGGTGAAGCGCGTCGTTGCCAGCACATCGTTATTGGGGTCGACATGCATGTAGTACTGCTCGGAGCGATAGGCGAAATCGCCGATGCCGGAGACGAGCGGGTCGTCGGGCTTCGTGATGTTGACCGTGTAATCATAGATATTGCCGGGATGGGCGACCCACTGGCCGCCGATCATATATTGATACTGCACGCAGTCGCGAAAGCTGTCGCCGGCCTGGCCGTGGAAACCGCCGAGGCCGACGCCGCCGCGGATGGCGAGCTCCAGGTTCTCGATCTCGGGCTTCTCGATCTTGGTCATCGTCAGCATCGGCACGATGAGGCTGTAGTCTCGAATGGCGGGATCGGCAAAGGCCTCCGTGCCCGCTTCGACGCGGACGGTAAACCCTTCCGCCTGCAGCATGTCGGAAACGATGGCGGCACATTGGTCGGGCTGGTGCCCGTCCCAGCCGCCCCAGCAAATCAGAACCTGACGCATTTCAATTCTCCCATTCCACAGCCGGCTCCTCCCGCCGGGTTGCGGCACACTGCGGGCAAAGCCATGCAAGGTCAACGACGGGCGTGCCCGATGGCCTAGCCGCTTATCCACAGCAAGAAGTCCCTCGTGACTTCCCGGGCGGATCGGCAAACCTTTCGTTAAATTTTAATGAATAGGATGGGAGCCAAGCAGCGAGGTTTTGTTATGCGTACCGCTCTAGTTTCCACCCTCGGCGTCATGCTGATGCTGTCGGCCTGTGCCAAGCCCCCATCCCAGACCCGCAATGCCTGTGCGATTTTCGAGCAGCGCGATGGGCTGTTCAACAACTGGCGCAAGGCCGCCGTTTCCGCCGAGCGCGAATATGGCGTGCCGGTCCCGATCCTGATGGCGACGATCTACACCGAATCGAGTTTCCGCCACAACGCCAAGCCGCCGCGCAAATGGCATCTGGGCTTCATCCCCGGCAAGCGCCCCTCGACCGCTTACGGCTATTCGCAGGCGCTCGACGGCACCTGGGAACGCTACCAGCGCGAGACCGGACGCTGGAGCGCCCGCCGCACCGATTTCGCCGACGCCATCCGCTTCATCGGCTGGTATCACCGCGAGAGCGCGACCAAGGTCAACATTCCCCTGAACGACCCCTACAAGCTGTATCTCGCCTATCATTCCGGCCATACCGGCTATCTGCGCGGCGCCTACAACAAGCGCCCGGAAGCGCTGCGCGGGGCGAAGCGATTTACTGATATTACATATACTTACGCCAAGCAGTTGCAGCAGTGCCCGGGTTGAGGAAACCCACTTCCGCTTGGTATTGATCCCGGTGGTCGCAGTGGGGGTGCCCCCTCTGTCACTCCGTGACATCTCCCCCACACGGGGGGGGGAGAGTGGCCGCTGGCCTTGTGGCCACCTGACAAAGAAACGCATCCAATCTGGATCGGCTTGGATAAGTGCAGCGCGACACCGCATACCGCTCTCCCCCCTTGTGGGGGAGATGTCCGGCAGGACAGAGGGGGGACCGCGCGCCGCAACCTTTTAAAGCCACCGAACCCCAAAACGAAAACCTCCCCGCCGAACCCGACGGGGAGGTTTGATTCTAACCACACAACTGGAGATCAGTTGGCGCTTTGGATTGCCGAAATCTGCCACTGCGTGTTGGGGCGGCGAGCGAAGGTCCAGAGTTCGACCGATTCACCCGGCACCTGATCATCACCCTCGACAAGCGCGCCGGTCTGGCGATCGACGATGTAGTCGACGGCCTCGTAGCGCATGGCGACGGTGGCATATTCCATCTTCTCCTCGGCCCAGCTTTCGGCCACGTCGCCTTGAACGAGATGCACGTCACGCACCACGTTCCTGACGCCCTTTGTGGCGTTTTCGCTGAGTTCCTCGGCGAGATAGGACATGGCCTCCGGCGTGGTGATCCGGCGCAGTGCCGCATAGTCTTCCGCAGCATAGGCGGCCTGCATTTCCTTCAGCAGCTGCTCGAAGCGTTCGAGATCCGCCTGGCCGATGCCGAGTTCATCCGGCTGGCCGGGGCGCGCGACCGAGGCCGCAGCACTGGCACCGCCACCACCGATCTTCGGGATCTGGAAGCTCGGACGCGACGGCTCGCCGGCCTGATTGTCGCGGGACATGCCGCCAAAACCACCGAAGCCGCCACCGGAACCGCCGGGCGCGTTGCCGGATGCTGCCGGCTGCCGATTGGCGAACATGCGCATGGCAAAGCGGATGAGGAAGAAGATCAGCACGCCCTGCAAGAGCAGGCCGAGGAAGCCGAAACCGCCGCCGAAACCGGTGCCCATCAGCATGCCGAACAGGCCGCCGAGAAGCAGGCCACCCATCAGGCCACCGGCAAGACCACCGAAGAGGCCGCCCGGACGGCTGGCCTGGTTGGCGGCAGTCGAGGTGGCGCCCGGCTGATTGGTATTGGTGCGCGGGGTCATCGTACGCTCGATCGGTGCGGCCGGCGCAGGTGCCGTGCGCGTCACCGGGGCCTGATTGAAGGTGCGGGTGCCCCTGCTGCCGAAACCGCCGCTTGCCCGGCGGGCCTCGGCATAGTCCACCGCCATCAGCGTGACCATCATGCCTATTGCCAGGCTCGCAAAAATCTTTCCGTAGTGCCGCATCAGGGGGCCATTCCTCCGTGTGAATTCTTCTTGCCTTTCGGCTTCGCCTTTATATGGCGATGGCTCACCCTCTTTTGAAGGATGAGCCAGGGTTTTTCCATTGACTTTCCAGTGACCAGACCACGCTTGCGGCTAGGCGCTGAGCCAGACCTTGATGATCAGGCCGACTACCGTGATCGTGCCGACGCCGGCGGCCCAGAGGCCGACGAACCACAACAGTCTGCTGGCGAGCGATTTTTCCGGCATCAGTGGTAGCCCTCGTCCGGATCGAGCTTCCCGCGGAAGACCCAATAGGCATAGCCCGTATAGGCCAGGATCATCGGCACGAGCACCACCGCCCCCACGAGCAGGAAGGACAGGCTCTCATCCGGCGCTGCCGCTTCCCAGATGGTGAGCGATGTCGGCACGATATACGGATAGAAACTGATGCCGATCCCGGCATAACCCAGCACGAAGAGGCCAAGCGCTGCAACAAAGGGCTGGACGTCCCGGCCGGCTTTCAATCCCGAAACGATGAGCCAGAGGCAGGCAAGCACCAGGAGTGGCACGACGAAGGAGAACACCATCGTCGGATAACCGAACCAGCGCTCGAGATAGAGCGGCTCGGTAAACGGCGTCCAGAGGCTGAAAATCCCCATCGCCGCCACCGTGCCGAAGGCAAGCCGATAGGCAAAGACTCTCGCGCGCTCCGCAAGATGGCCGCTCGTTTTCATTACCAGCCAGGTCGCGCCAAGCAGCCCGTAGCCGACCAGCAGGGCAAAACCCGTTGCCAGCGAAAAGGGTGTGAGCCAATCCCACCAGCCGCCGGAATAGGCCCGGTCGGCGACCGGAATGCCCTGCACGAGCGCACCGAGGGCTACCCCTTGAAAGAACGTCGCCGCCATCGATCCGCCGGCAAACGACCAGTTCCAAAGATATTCGGCCCGGTTGGTGCGCCACCGATACTCGAAGGCGACGCCGCGGAACACCAGCCCGAGCAGCATGATCATCAGCGGCGCATAGAGGGCCGGCAGGATCGTTGCATAGGCAAGCGGAAAGACGGCAAGCAAGCCACCGCCGCCGAGCACCAGCCAGGTCTCGTTGCCATCCCATACGGGTGCCACCGAGTTCATCATCAGATCCTTGTCATGCTTCTCCGGAAAGAAGGGAAAAAGAATACCGACGCCGAGATCGAAACCGTCCAGGATGACATAGGCAAGCACAGCAAAAGCAATGATGCCGGCCCAGATGAAGGGGAGATCAATGGCCATGCTTGCCTCCATGATGACCGGTTTGCGCAGCAGGCGTGATGCCGGACGAGCGGATCGGTCCGTCATCCAGGTCCGGCATCGGGTCGCGCGGCAGACGTCCCATCAGGCGCAGGATGTAAAACGTGCCGGCGCCGAAGACGATGAAATAGACGATAACGAAGGCGATCAGCGACGCAGCGACAGCGGGGGCTGCAATCGGCGAAATCGAATCCGCCGTCAGAAGATGACCGTAGACCGTGTAGGGCTGCCGACCGACCTCGGTGGTGATCCAGCCGGCAAGCACCGCGACAAAACCGGACGGGCCCATGACCAATGCCACGCGGTGAAGCCATTCATTGTCGTAGAGCGAGCCCTTCCACCGACACCAGAGACTGAACAGGCCGACGCCAAGCATGGCAAAGCCGATGGCGATCATGACGCGGAAGGACCAGAAGACGATGGCGACCGGGGGCTCCTTGTCGTCAGGCACCGTGTCGAGCCCATCAAGCGGCGCATTGAGATCATGTTTGAGGATCAGGCTCGACAGCTTGGGGATCTGCACCGCATAGTCGATCCGCTTCTCAGCTGTGTTCGGGATGCCGAAGAGGATCAGCGGCGCACCCTCCGGATGGCTGTCGAAATGGCCCTCCATGGCCATGACTTTGACCGGCTGATGCTCCAGCGTATTGAGACCGTGCATGTCGCCGGCAACGATCTGGATCGGCGCCACGATCGCGGCCATCCACATGGCCATCGAGAACATGACGCCAGCCCGGCGCGGCGCTGTACCGCGCAAGAGATGCCAGGCCCCTACCGCGCCGACGACAAAGGCCGTGGTAAGGTAGGCGGCGATCACCATATGGGTCAGGCGATAGGGGAAGGACGGGTTGAAGACGATCTTCCACCAGTCGACCGGCACGAACTGGCCGACATCATTGATCGCAAAACCGTCCGGCGTCTGCATCCAGGAATTGACCGAGAGAATCCAGGTTGCCGAGATCAGGGTGCCAAGGGCAACGATCAGCGTCGCGAGGAAATGCAGGCCAGGGCCGACCCTATTGCGACCGAACAGCATGACGCCGAGAAAGCCGGCCTCGAGGAAAAAGGCCGTCAGCACCTCATAACCCATCAGCGGCCCGATAACCGGTCCTGCCTTGTCGGAGAACACGGCCCAGTTGGTGCCGAACTGGTAGGACATGACGATGCCGGAAACGACCCCCATGCCGAAGGCAACGGCGAAGATCGTCTTCCAGAAATCGAAGAGCTCCAGATAGACCTTGTCCTTCTTCCAGAGATACAGCCCCTCCAGCACCGCGAGATAGCTGGCAAGCCCGATGGAAAAGGCCGGAAATATGATGTGGAAGGAAACGGTAAAGGCGAACTGAATGCGCGCCAGGAGTTGTGCATCGAAGTGTTCGAACATGGTTCGAAGGCCCTTTCTTCCTCCCGAGATGACAACAATCAATTATAGCGTGAGCGCATCAAGGCAATGCGACAACCCGCCCTGCGGCAACTCAACGCATATTGTTTTTCTAATATGACGATAGCCCGATGCCTGTCTTCGAGAGCCTAACGCGGATGGGGCGGGTTTGATCCGGCCCTGCCCGATGTTTAGGCCGTGCCTCAACGCTGCCGGAAACCGAGCGTTGCGCTGAGCGATATCATTTCGCTGCAATTCACGCAGAGACTGACAACCAATGCGAGCAAAAAACCACCCTTGGCAGTAGGTTTTTGCCAGGCGCTGTTGCGGTCGACGTGCAGTGCCAAACACGGCCTCTCGTCCGCGTGCGCGGAAATGATTGGCCAAACTTCATGGGCGGCGAGGAAACAGCGAGGGAACGGCGTCCTCCCGCTCCAGGCAATCTTTCAACAACAGGAGAAAAAGCATGGTCGGCTACACGAATTTCACTACCCCGCTCGGAAATGTTGTGCCCACCATTACCGGTGGTAAATTTGTCGGGACATTCTCAAACAGCGCAACGTTCAAGGATGGATGCGCCGATGGCGAGTATCGTCAATACGTGAAAGGCGAGTTCAAGGCGAACGGCTCGGTCGTTCAGCACAGGCTATGCGGTGACGTCTTTCTGAGCAAAAACAATTTGCAGGAAGACGGCTGCCCTCCCGGCAAGGCTCCGGGTGTCCGCGCTTACGGCTATCGCAGCCGCGCCGGCGATGCTTATGATCGCTACAGCCCCACCCAGGCGGCGGGCTGCAGCTACAACATGTATGATGCGCCGGGCTTCAACAGCCTTAAAAAAGGCACGACCTATAAGATCGACCTCTCCTTCAGGGGCGCTCTTATTGACACGTCGGACAACAACAAGCCTCTGGTCATGAAAGACTGGACGGTGATCGGCGAAGTGACGATTGCCTTGGCGGAGGAAGGAAAGATGATGGCAGAGAACCTGCAACCTGTGCCGATCGCCGAGGACGATCACATCCTTGCTGCCATTCAGACAGTCAACGAAGATACGAAGCAACAGGAGCTTCACATCGTGATCGGGCGAACACCGGGCAAAGCACCGCTCGATCCCGCTTCCATCCATGTCGAGGCAACCGGCATGGACGATGGCACCATCTCGACCGAGCCGCCCGTAGTTTACGAAGTCGGAGACTGGCGCTCGGCGACTGCAACCGCCGTATTTGCCCTGCCCTCAAGCGTAGAGGTCAAGACTGTCCGGGTTTCAAGCAAAGCGGACGCCGTGCTCCTCACCGTTGAGCGAGATTGACCTCAAGGAATGAAATCAATGCCGGCCCCGCCGCGTGGACAATGCGGCGGGGCTGGTCTGATGCAGCGATCAGTCGACGTTGAACACCAGTGGCTTGGCCTGCTTGACGGCCGGGTTGGCGGTCAGCTGATCGAGAACGGCCTGCTCGACAGGACCATCGACATAGAGAAGCGCGATCGCATCGCCGCCTTCCTTGTCGCGGCCGAGCTGAAAGTTCGCGATATTCACCTTGGCATTGCCGAGCGTCGTGCCCATGAAGCCGATCATGCCGGGCACGTCGGTGTTGGAAATGTAGATCATGTTCTGACCGACATCGGCATCCATGTTGATGCCCTTGATCTGGATGAAGCGCGGCTTGCCGTCGGAGAAGACGGTACCGGCAACCGAGCGGGTCTGCTTCTCGGTGGTGACGGTGAGGCGGATATAACCGTCATAGACGCCGGTCTTGTCGCGTTTGACCTCCGAGACAATGATGCCCTTTTCCTTGATCATGATCGGCGCGGACACCATGTTGACGTCGGCCACCTGGTTGCGGATCAGGCCGGCGAGAAGCGCCGATGTCAGCGCCTTCGTGTTCATGCCGGCGGTGATGCCGTCATACAGGATCTCGATTTCCTTGATCGGGTTTTCGGTGACCTGGCCGGCAAACGAACCCAGGACATCGGCAAGACGGATGAACGGCTTCAGGATCGGCGCTTCCTCGGCGGTAATCGAGGGCATGTTGATCGCGTTGGAAACGGCACCCTTCACGAGGTAATCCGACATCTGCTCGGCAACCTGCAGCGCGACGTTTTCCTGCGCTTCCGTGGTCGAGGCACCGAGATGCGGCGTGCAGACAACGTTCGGCAGGCCGAAGAGCGGGCTTTCGGTTGCAGGCTCCACTTCGAAGACGTCGAAGCCGGCACCAGCGACATGGCCGGACTTGATGGCTTCGGCAAGCGCTGCCTCGTCCACGAGACCGCCACGGGCGCAGTTGATGATGCGAACGCCCTTCTTCGTCTTGGCGAGCGCGTCCTTCGACAGGATGCCGCGCGTCTTGTCGGTCATCGGAACGTGCAGCGTGATGAAATTAGCCTTGGCAAGCAGTTCGTCGAGCTCGACCTTGGTCACGCCCATTTCCTGCGCCCGTTCGGTCGACAGGAAGGGATCATAGGCCAGCACATGCATGCCAAGGCCAATGGCTTTCTTGCAGACGATCCCGCCGATATTGCCCGCACCGATGACGCCGAGCGTCTTGCCGGTGATTTCAACACCCATGAACTTCGACTTTTCCCACTTGCCGGCCTGGGTCGAGACGTCGGCCTGCGGGATCTGGCGGGCGACGGCAAACATCAGCGCGATGGCATGTTCGGCAGTCGTGATCGAATTGCCGAAGGGCGTGTTCATCACGATGATACCGCGCTTGGAAGCAGCGGGAATGTCGACATTGTCGACGCCGATACCGGCGCGGCCGATGACCTTGAGATTGGTCGCAGCCGCGATCAGCTTCTCGGTCGCCTTGGTGGCGGAGCGGATGGCGAGACCATCGTAATTGCCGATGATTTCAGCGAGCTTTTCCTTGTCCTTGCCGAGCTTCGGCTGGAAATCGACTTCAACGCCGCGATCGCGGAAGATCTGGACGGCGGTTTCCGAGAGTTCGTCGGATACGAGAACGCGAGGTGCCATGACGAGGCCTCCTTCAAAGAGTTCGTTTCAGAATTGATGAGGGAATTGCGGGCTCCGCCAACGGGGCGGAGCCGGTATCGGCATGGATCAGGCGGCAGCCTTGGCCAGAGACGCCTTCTGCGTCTCATAGGCGAAGGAGAGCCACGGCATCAGGGCCGCCATGTCTGCAGTCTCGATGGTGGCACCGGCCCAGATACGAAGGCCGGCCGGCGCATCGCGGTAAGCGCCGATGTCGAAGGCGACACCCTGCTTCTCGAGAATGCTGGCAATGCCCTTGGCAAACGCGGCCTGCGCATCGGCATCGAGCGCGGTCACTTGGGGATCGACGATCTTGACGCAAACAGACGTGTTGGAACGCGTCGCATCGTCGACGGCCAGGTTTGCGATCCACTCATTGGCGGCGATGAAATCGAAGATGACCTTGGCGTTGGCATCGGCACGCGCGATCAGGGCTTCGAGACCGCCGATCGACTTCGCCCACTTCAGCGCATCGATATAGTCCTCAACGCAGAGCATCGACGGCGTGTTGATGGTTTCACCGACGAAGATGCCTTCGATCAGCTTGCCGCCCGAGGTCATGCGGAAGATCTTCGGCAGCGGCCAGGCCGGGACGTAGGTCGTCAGGCGCTCGACGGCGCGCGGCGACAGGATGATCACGCCATGACCGCCCTCGCCGCCCAGAACCTTCTGCCAGGAGAAGGTGGTGACATCGAGCTTTGCAAAATCGAGATCCTGCGCGAAGGCCGCAGACGTAGCGTCGCAGATCGTCAGGCCCTTGCGGTCGGCGGGGATGAAATCGGCATTCGGCACGCGAACGCCAGAGGTCGTGCCGTTCCAGGTGAAGACGACGTCGCGGTCGAAATCGACGGCAGCGAGATCAGGCAGAAGGCCGTAATCGGCATTGAACTTGCGGACATCGGCAAGCTTCAGCTGCTTCACCACATCGGTGACCCAGCCGGCGCCGAAGCTTTCCCAGGAGAGCATGTCGACGCCACGTTCGCCAAGCAGCGACCACAGGGCCATCTCGACGGCGCCCGTGTCGGAAGCCGGAACGATGCCGATGCGGTAGTCAGCGGGAACATCGAGAATTTCGCGGGTAAGGTCGATGGCCAGCTTCAGTTTTTCCTTGCCAACCTTGGCGCGGTGCGAACGACCGAGCGGGGCATCGGAAAGCGCTTCGAGCGACCAACCGGGGCGCTTCGAGCAAGGGCCAGACGAAAAATGCGAGTTTGCCGGACGCGCGGCGGGGGCGACGATATCAGCCATATAGATACCCTTCCAGGTAATTAGCCTCTCGTTGGGGAGAGGTGTCCCGCCGTCGGAACTACTCCTGTCGCCTCCCCCAGTCAAGCAGCTCCATGTCGCCAGAAGAGAAATATTTTGCCGATCCACGCCATACGACCATGGAAGAAACGACAAAAGGCCGCCCGAGGGCGGCCTTTGGCCAATGCGATGCAGCGGTGGATTACTTGTAGACGAGCTGCTGCGGCGGCTCATAAGCCACCGGCTCCTCGCAGCCGCCGAAGACGTAGCGGGCGCCGGCATGCAGGCCGTGGCTGTAGAAGCCCTTGTCATAGCCCGGTCCGCCGCCATTCTGGAAGCCGAACATGTCACCGCCAAGCGTGTGGCGGAAGCGATAGCCGACATCGGCCTTGACGTTGCAGGTCACGTCGATCGATGCGCCGGCCATCAGCTGATAGGCAAAGCGCCAGCTGCCGCGACCGCCATGCTCTTCGCTCGGATCGCAACCGAGGCCGTCATCACGGCAGGACGTGTTGTTGAGATTATCCCACTTGACGTAGGAACCACCGACACCACCGCCGACATAAGGCGTGAAATAGGCATAGGAGCCGAGATCGACATAGGCGTTCGCCATCAGCGTATAGGCGCGCATGGCCGAGATATCGGTGGAGGTGCAGGGAATGCCCGGACCCGCACCGCACTCGCCCGTGGTCGAGCCGCGGAAATCGGCCTTCGCCATATAGTCGAAGGTCAGATCCGTGCGCAGATAGTTGTTGTGCTGATAGCCGATACCGCCGCCGACCGAAAAGCTGTCCTTGATCGAGGCCGTGGTGAAGTCGACAAGGTTTCCATTCGAACCCTGGAAGTATTCAGCGCCGCGCAACTTCTGGAAATTGTATCCCAGATCGCCGCGCAGGTACCAGCCGGAGGCCTCCTGAACTTCGACTTCGGGTGCGTCGTATTGTGGCAATGGCTGTGGCTCGGCCTGATAGGCATCGGCAGCATAGACCGCCGTGGTCGCCGAAAGGCCGGCCAGGGCGATGGCAAGAAATTTCATCTTCATGGCAGACTACTCCAAATATCCCAAAAAGGTCAGATCCGCCGGCCATCGAGAGACCGCCTGATTTCCTGGGATATTGAAGCAGAAAAGTTAAGTCCGGCTTAACTACACCTATTAACCGTGTGGCTTGACGTTTTTCTTACCATAAGCGGAACAATTGATGCTTGATCGATGCATCGCGAAGTGTTCACGCAGCAAGCCTGTAGTCTTCGCGCACCTCAGCCATCAGTTCCAGCGAACGGATCCGGCGACCGAGATCGTGGATCGGCATCGAGACAATCAACTCGTCAGGGCGGACACGAGTGACGAAATCCGACAGCTTCTCCGAAACCGTGGCCTTCGATCCGACCAGCGCATAGCGCAGCGTGTGCTCGACGCCATAGCGTTCGATCTCGCTCCAATACGCATCCATGCTCTCGACAGGGCGCGGGAAGGCCCCGCGAATGTTGCGACGCAGGTTGACGAACTGCTGCTGCGCGGACGTGAAGAGATGCTGCGCTTCCCCGTCGGTATCGGCAACCGCCGCCATGACCCCGACCATCACCATCGGCTTGTCGAGCGTCGCAGACGGCTGGAAGCGCTCCCGGTAGATCTCGACGGCGTCAAGCAGCTGATCGGGCGCGAAATGCGAGGCAAAGGCATAAGGCAAGCCGAGGGCTGCGGCGAGATGCGCGCTATAGAGGCTGGAGCCCAGAAGCCAGATCGGCACATGGCTGCGCATACCAGGGGTCGCCAGCAGGACCTGGTTCTCGTCCGGATCGCCAAGCAGTTTCTGCAATTCGAGAATGTCGTGCGGGAAGCTTTCCGCGCCTGCCTCAAGATTGCGGCGTAGCGCCTGGGCCGTGCGCATGTCGGTTCCCGGCGCCCGGCCGAGGCCAAGATCGACGCGGCCGGGGAAAAGCGCCTCCAGCGTGCCGAACTGTTCGGCAATCACGAGCGGCGAATGGTTGGGCAGCATGATGCCGCCGGAACCGATGCGGATCGACTTGGTACCCGCTCCCACGTGGCCGATAACAACGGCCGTCGCGGCACTGGCAATGCCCGGCATGCCATGATGCTCGGCCAGCCAGAACCTGTTATAGCCATTCGCCTCGGCAGCCTGCGCCAGCTTGAGCGAGGCGGCCAGCGCCTCAGAAACCGTATGGCCTTCGGCGACGGGTGAAAGATCGAGAATGGAGAAAGGCATCATGGCATCAGTTCCTGGAATCCGTATGCGTTAGATGTAGGGATAGCGCTACCGGTGACCAATAGGTGATGAATTTTATTTAATGTCACTTCATCCGTTTCGGTTTTGTGCACATTTCGCTGGCAGAGATCGGCCGGACGGCATTAGGATAGCGCCATGACCTCCACGATTCGCATCATCGGCATCGACCCGGGCCTGCGCCGCTGCGGCTGGGGCATCATTGAGACATCAGGCAACTCGTTGCGCTTCGTAGCATCCGGCACGGTCACCTCTGACGGTGACATGGATCTCGCCTCTCGCCTCTGCCAACTACATGATGGACTTGCCGAGGTGGTGCACGCCTACACCCCCGATGAGGCCGCCGTTGAACAGACCTTCGTCAACAAGGATGCGGTGGCGACACTGAAGCTCGGACAGGCGCGTGGCATCGCCATGCTGGTCCCTGCCCGCGCCGGCCTGCCGGTCGCGGAATACGCGCCAAACGCCGTGAAGAAATCGGTGATCGGGGTCGGTCACGGCGACAAGAAACAGATCCACATGATGCTGAAGATCCTGATGCCCAAGGTCGAATTCAAGGGCAATGACGCCGCCGACGCGCTCGCCATCGCGATCTGCCATGCGCACAATCGCGGCGGCGAGCGGATGCGCAAGATGCTGGCCAGCGCCTGATTTGTTCTTGACTTGTTCCGTAAGTAGGAATTATTCTTACCTGCGAAGGAGACAGGACATGCGCGTTTCGTCAAAGGGCCAGGTCACCATTCCCCGCGACCTGCGCGAACTCGTCGGCATCGAACCGAATTCGGAAGTGATCTTCACGGTAGAGGATGGTCGCCTCATGCTCTCCTCCAAGAACAGCAGCGAAGCCATTCAGGAACGGGTCAGGCTCGCGGGTCTCCTCAGGACGCTGGAGGCGCTCGAGGGAACGGGCGACGCCGAAATTGATGCCAACACCCTGATGCAGATGACCCGGGATCGCTGATATGGCTGTTTTGGTCGACACGAATGTGTTGGTGGACATCGCGGTCCGGGACCCGGCATGGCTCGCCTGGTCGAGGAACCAGTTGTTGAAGCTGGCGCAACAGGAAACGCTTCTGATCAATCCGATCATCTATTCCGAATTCTCCGTGCGCTATGCCAATCGCGACGAAGTGGATGAACTGCTGCCCGAAGCCGAGTTTCGCCGGGAAAACCTTCCCTGGGCGGCGGCCTTCGCTGCCGGACGAGCATTTCACGTCTACAAGCGGGCCGGCGGCGGGCGCGACCGGGTCCTGCCAGATTTCCTGATTGGCGCACATGCAGCCATTCGTGGCCACAAGGTCCTCACACGCGACCCAAAAGGCTATCGCACCTACTTCCCCGACCTGAACATCATTTCCCCCGAGACCCATCCCCTCTAAAGCCTGGCGCAGCGGACCTCTTCATGATCGGCAAACTCAAAGGCACCATCGACGAGATCGGCGATGACTATGTTCTCGTCGACGTGCACGGCGTCTGCTACGTCGCGCATTGCTCGGCGCGTACCCTTGGCCGCATCGGCTCTGCCGGTGAAGCCGTGGTGCTGTTCATCGAGACCTATGTGCGCGAGGACCAGCTGAAGCTCTTCGGTTTCATGAGTGCGCTGGAGCGCGAATGGTTCAACCTTCTGCAGAGCGTGCAGGGCGTCGGCGCCAAGGTGGCACTCGCCGTGCTCTCCACCCTCACCCCGTCCGACCTTGCCAACGCTATTGCCCTGCAGGACAAAGCCGCGATTTCCCGCGCCCCAGGCGTCGGTCCCAAGGTCGCGTTGCGTCTCGTCACCGAGCTGAAGAACAAGGCCCCCGCCTTTGCCGGTGAAGCCTCGGGCAATATCGGCCTCAAGCAGGAACTCGGCGAAGGTGTCGCCTCCGCTCCGGTCGCAGACGCCGTCTCGGCATTGACCAATCTCGGCTATTCCCGCGATCAGGCGGCCAATGCAGTTGCGGCCGCGCTGAAGAACGGCGGAGAAGGCGCAGACAGTGCCAAGCTGATCCGCCTGGGGCTCAAGGAGCTTTCACGGTGATGCGTTTGACAATTTTGATAGGCTCCGACAAATCTGCTAGGATCCGGCAAAAGTCAAAACGTCGGAGAACACCATGAAGATTTGGGAAGTGACGATGTCGGCCAAGGGCCAGATCACCATTCCGAAAGAGATGCGCGACCTGTTGAAGCTCAGCCCCGGGGATCAGTTCGTGTACAGTGTGGTGGACGAAGAGATTGTGTTCACACCCAAGAACATCGACCTCAAGGATCTGGCAGGGTTTCTGGGCGCGCCACCCAACGGCCCGGCTACTCTCGAAGAAATTGACGAAGCGGTTGCTCAGGCCGCCGGAGCAAATGTTCTGTCCGCCGGGGGTGATGACCCATCGGATCTCGCTGCATGAAGCTGATTGGGCTCGACACCAACATCGTCATCCGACTCCTGACCGACGATCAGCCGGGCCAGAGGCGTTCCGCCTTGCGTTTTGCCGAGGGCCTCGGAAAGGATTATCTCGGCTTTCTGCCACTGATCTGCGTGGTCGAGCTCGATTGGGCACTGCGATCGAAACTGGGCTACAAGCGTCATGATGCTTGCGCAGCCATCGGGAAGCTATTGCGGGTCCGGGGGCTGACGGTTGAGAATCACGACCTCGTCGTCACGGCCTTACGGCGGGTCGAGCAGAAAAACGCCGACTTCGCCGATGCCCTGATTGCAGCGAGATCGCTTCAGCAAGGATGCACCTCCGTGATGACCTTCGACAAGCGCGCCGCCTCCCGCGTGCCCGGCATGGAACTTCTCGCATGATTACCAACAACCCCATCCTCTCGCCGGAAAAGAAGGGCGAGGATCTCGATGCAGCGCTGCGCCCGCAGTCGCTCGATGACTTCACCGGCCAGGCCGAGGCCCGCGCCAATCTGAAGATCTTCATCGAGGCGGCGAAGAATCGCGGCGAGGCGCTGGATCACGTGCTCTTCGTCGGACCGCCCGGCCTCGGCAAGACGACGCTTGCGCAGATCATGGCGAAGGAACTCGGCGTCAACTTCCGCTCGACTTCGGGCCCGGTCATTGCCAAGGCCGGCGACCTCGCGGCGCTGCTCACCAATCTCGAAGAGCGCGACGTCCTCTTCATCGACGAAATCCACCGCCTGAGCCCGGCCGTCGAGGAAATCCTCTATCCGGCCATGGAGGATTTCCAGCTCGACCTGATCATCGGCGAAGGCCCTGCGGCCCGTTCGGTCAAGATCGACCTGTCGAAGTTTACCCTCGTTGCAGCCACCACCCGGCTTGGCCTGCTGACCACGCCGCTGCGCGACCGTTTCGGCATTCCGGTGCGGCTGAACTTCTATACCGTCGAGGAACTGGAATCGATCGTCCGCCGTGGCGCCCGCCTGCTCAACCTGCCGATGACGGATGACGGCGCCCGCGAAGTGGCGCGCCGCGCCCGCGGAACGCCGCGCATCGCCGGCCGCCTGTTGCGTCGTGTCCGCGATTTTGCCGAAGTCGCCCGTGCGCAGGCTGTCACCCGCGAGCTCGCCGATGAGGCGCTGACCCGCTTGCATGTCGACAATATGGGACTGGACCAGCTCGACAAGCGCTACCTCACCATGATCGCCGTCAATTTCGGCGGCGGCCCTGTCGGCATTGAGACGATCGCGGCCGGCCTCTCCGAGCCGCGCGACGCGATCGAGGACATTATCGAGCCCTACATGATCCAGCAGGGTTTCATCCAGCGCACCCCGCGTGGCCGCGTGCTGACGGCTACCGCCTGGAAACATCTTGGCCTCACACCGCCTAAGGACCTCGAAGCCGCTCAATTCCGCCTGACGCTTGAGGACGACTGAGTGCTGGGACGACGCATGTTTCTCAAGTTGACCATCGCCGGTCTATCCGCAGCGATGGCAACAGCGGCCTATCCCTTTGTCGAGGTCTTTGGCAAACCGAAGGTGACACCCTATCGTCTGACGCCCACCAATTGGCCTGCTGGGCTGCAGCTGAAAATAGCTGTTCTCGCCGATTTTCACGCCTGCGCTCCCTGGATGCCACCGGAGAGAATAGAGAGGATTTGCAACCAGGCGAACGCGCTGGACGCGGACATCGTGCTGCTGCTCGGCGATTACATGCGCGGACTGCACCTGATGACGCAGGAGGTTGCGCCCGCAGATTGGGCCAAAGCCCTTTCGATCCTGAAAGCGCCGCTCGGCGTCCATGCCGTACTCGGCAATCATGACTATTGGGAGGATCCGCGATTTCAGCGGGAAGGCCACGGCGAAACCGTTGCGGAGCAAGCGCTGAAAGCGGTTGGCATCAGCGTCCTCGTCAACGGCGCTCTCGCTCTCCGGAAAGATGGACGTGACTTCTGGCTTGCAGGCCTTGGAGACCAGCAAGCCCTGCGTCCCACATCGCGTTACCAGCGGCCCGAGGCCGTCGGCATTCATGACCTTCCCGCAACACTTGCCGCCGTGACGGGCGATGGCCCTGTCATCCTGATGGCGCATGAACCGGACATCTTTCCAGAGGTCGATGATCGCGTATGCCTGACAGTTTCAGGCCACACCCACAACGGTCAGGTCAACCTTCTGGGCTGGAGACCTGTTTCCGCATCTAAGGGATCGGCACGCTACCCACGCGGCCACTTCCGCGAGGATGGCCGCGACCTGATCGTGTCCGGCGGCCTGGGATGCTCGGTCTTGCCGGTGCGTGTCGGCGCGTGGCCTGAGATTCTGCTTGTCGAGCTTGGAGATGCCGCATGACGTCGCGCACCCTGATCACCATCAAGGACGGCAAGCGTCGCTTCAACCACCGCATCGCCGGCCTCGCCTTCCGCGAAGGTCACGTGCTCGTGCATCGTGCGACACATGAGACCTTCTGGACATTTCCGGGCGGCCGGGCGGAGATTGGCGAGACGTCGGAAGAAACGCTCCGTCGGGAAATGATGGAGGAGCTTGGCGTCGCGGTCGAGATTGGCCAACTGCTTTGGATCGTCGAAAACTTCTTCGACTATGAGGGCAAGGCCTGGCACGAGCTCGGGCTTTACTACCGCATGCAGGTCCCGGAGAGCTTTCCCTTCCACGCAACCGACATCGTGCACCGCAATCAGGATGGCAGAAACGCGCTCGAGTTCAAATGGGTGCCCGCCACGACGGCGGCGCTGAGGGCACTCGACATTCCGCCCTACTTCATTGCCGATGCGATCGAAGATCTCCCAGCATCGCCGAAGCACATCGTCTGGCATGACGGCGATCTGGACCACAAATAGCCGGCAAAGGCTGGCCGATACCGGCTGCCTCTGCTAGGTCGCGGCACGAAGAACGATTCGTGAGGATGCCATGCGCAGAACCATTTCCCTGTCCGGCGAGATCATCGAGGGCGTGCACCATCTCGTACAGCGGGTCTATTATGAAGACACCGACTTTTCCGGTGCCGTTTACCACGCCCGCTACCTGCATTTCATGGAGCGCGCCCGCACGGATTACCTCCGCTGCTTAGGTGTCGAACAGTCAGCACTCTATGCCACGTCCGATGAAGGCCTCGCCTTCATGGTCCATCGCATGGAAATAGACTTCAAGGCCCCTGCCCGCATGGACGACGTCATAGACGTGCGCACCCGGACCGAAAAGGCCGGCGGCGCGAAGATGGTGCTGGCTCAGGAGATCCGTCGGGACGATCTGCTGCTGATCTCGGCCAAGGTCGTGATCGCCGTGGTCAACCGTCACGGAAGACCGCGACGCTTGCCGGAAGATCTGGCGTTACAATTCCGCAGCGGCATTGACTTGGCCATTTCGTAATACACTTTTAACCATAATGCGGTCTTACTTCCGCACTGATGGTTTGTGCGGCGCACGCCTTCCTTTGACCAAATTTTTCACTCAGGAATCAGCCTGGGGAGCCAAGGCGGTTTAAAGGGGTTCGGCAGTCGCTGCCGCGCAATCCTCCACCTATGTCAGCTCAGTCGTCGCCCGGTAGAATGTGCCGGGCGTTTGGATTTCGGGAAAGTGAAGTCGATGGAACAAGTTGGAATGGCAGCAGCCCATGACGTGAGCCTTTGGGGCCTGTTCATGCAGGCCGGCCTCATCGTGAAGCTGGTCATGCTTGGATTGATCGCAGCCTCCGTCTGGACCTGGGCAATCGTCATCGACAAATATCTGAGCTACGCGCGGGCGCGCCGCCAGTTCGACCAGTTTGAGCAGGTCTTCTGGTCCGGCCAGTCGCTTGAGGAACTCTACCGCACCCTCTCCGAGCGTACCAATACGGGCCTTGCCGCCATGTTTGTCGCTGCCATGCGCGAATGGAAGAAGAGCTTCGAGCGCGGCGCCCGCTCGCCGATCGGTCTGCAGATGCGTATCGATCGTGCCATGGACGTAACGCTTGCGCGGGAATCCGAGACGCTGGAAGCGCGCCTCTCCTCGCTTGCCACCATCGGTTCGGCTGCGCCCTTCGTCGGCCTCTTCGGTACGGTTGTCGGTATCATGACCTCCTTCCAGGCCATCGCCGGCTCGAACAGCGCAAGCCTTGCGGTTGTTGCCCCGGGTATCGCCGAAGCGCTTCTCGCCACCGCGATCGGCCTTGTTGCCGCTATCCCCGCCGTCATCGCCTACAACAAGTTCGCCGGTGAAGCAGGCAAGCTGACCGCGCGCATGGAGGGCTTTGCCGACGAATTCTCCGCCATCCTCTCGCGCCAGATCGACGAGAAGCTGCAGCCCCGCCAGGCCGCACAGTAATCAAACGACTGCAGGAGACGCAGATATGGGCATGTCAGTCGGATCAGGGGGCAAGGGCGGCGGACGCCGCGGCCGTCGCGGCGGCCGCAAGAACCTTGTCAGCGAAATCAACATCACGCCTTTCGTTGACGTCATGCTGGTTCTTCTGATCATCTTCATGGTCGCAGCACCGATGATGACGGTTGGCGTGCCAATCGACCTGCCACAGACGCGCGCCGGCGCGCTCAACACCGACACGCAGCCGATCACCGTCTCTGTCAACCCGCAGGGCGAAATCTACCTGCAGGAATCGGCGATTGCGATCGATGAGGTCGTGCCGAAGCTGCAGGCCATCGCCACGACAGGCTATAGCGAGCGCATCTTCGTACGCGCCGACACAGCCGCCACCTACGGCATCGTCATGCAGGTCATGGCACGCATTTCCGCCGCCGGTTACACCAATATCGGCCTCGTCACGTCACAGGAACAGAAGAACTGATCGGCAGATGAAGGGCAGCCTGTTCACATCGACTTTTCTGCACGTCGTTGCCCTCGGGGCGACGCTGGTGACGCTTGGCGCGCCGGAAAAGCTTGAAGTGGCCAATATGGAATCACTTCCCGTCGACATCGTCCCCATCGAGGAATTCACCCAGATCCAGAAGGGTGACAAGGACGCACCGATGGCGGAGAAATCCGCCCCCGTGCCGACTGAAAAGCCAAAGATTGCCGAGCCCGCAGAAAATATTGGCGATAACGACGTCGACCTGAAGGCGCCGCCCACGCCAACGCAAAGACCGATCGAGCAGGAAGTCGCGGCAGCGCCGAAGTCCGTCGAGGCCCCCGTGCCGCCCAATGACGCCAAGCCGAACGAGGTGAAGGAGGTCGTGCCGGAGGAAACCGCACCGCCGCCGACGCCGGAAGCAAAGCCCGCCGAACCACCGCCACCGGATGAAAAGCCGCCGGAGCCAGCGCCTGTCGAGGAAGCGGCTGCCGAGGAAATCCCGCTGCCGGAAAAGGCGCCGATCCCGGCCTCCCGGCCTGAACCGGAGATTGCCAAGGCCGTAGAGAAGAAACCGGAGCCGAAGGCAACGCCGAAGCCGGATGCGAAGAAGGCCGAGAAAAAGCAGGAGACTGCTTCGGCCAAGAAGCAGATGGAAAGCGATTTCAACGCCGATGAAGTCGCCGCCCTATTGAACAAGACCGAGGCCTCTGGCGGGGGTGCAAAGCGCTCGACCGATCAGGCAGCCCTTGGCGGTCGCACGGATACCGGCGGCTCGACGCTCAGCCAGAGCGAACTCGATGCCCTGCGCGGCATCATCCAGAACAACTGGCTGATCACGCCGGGCATGGCCGATGCACAGGATGTCCGTATTCGCGTCACATTCCGGCTTGATGAAAATGGTGCGCTGATTGGCGAGCCCGAAGCAACAGCCTCTGGCGGTTCTCCAACCGCACAACAGGTTCTCATGAGCGGCGCCGTTCGTGCCGTTCGCAAGTCTGCCCCGTTCAGCAATCTGCCACGGGACAAATACGATGCCTGGTCCGAAGTTATCGTCAACTTCGACCCCAGTGAATTGATGTAAGAGCTGCAAAAAGGCTTTGAAAGCATGAAGAAACTTCTCCTCCGCCTGCTGCTGGTTTGCGCAGGCTTCGCCGGTGCGTTTGTCGCGCCAGCAAATGCCGCCGTCGAAATCAACATCAACAAGGGCAATGTTCAGCCTCTGCCGATCGCCGTCTCAGACTTCGTCTCCGCCGATGGCGTCGGCGCGCAGATCTCGCAGGTCATCGAGGCGAACCTCAAGCGTTCCGGTCTCTTCTCCCCGGTCAACCGCCAGGCCTTCATCGAAAAGATCAGCAATCCCGATCAGCCGCCGCGCTTCGACGACTGGAAGGTGCTGAAGGCCGAGGCACTCGTGGTCGGCCGCATCACCAAGGAAGCCGATGGCCGCCTGCGCGCCGAAGTGCGCCTGTGGGACGTCTTCGGCGGCCAGCAGATGCTCGGCCAGCAGTTCTATACCGACCCGCGCAACTGGCGCCGCGTCGCCCACATCATCTCAGATGCGATCTACGAGCGCATCACCGGTGAAAAGGGCTACTTCGATACGCGGATCGTCTTTGTTTCCGAAAGCGGCCCGAAGACCGACCGCAAGCGCCAGCTGGCGATCATGGACCAGGACGGCGAAAATGTGCGCATGCTGACCAACAGCAACGACATCGTTCTGACCCCGCGATTCTCGCCGAGCCGGCAGGAAATCACCTACATGTCCTTCGAAGGCCAGCAGCCGCGCGTCTATCTGCTGCAGCTGGAAACCGGTGCACGTGAGGTCGTCGGCAACTTCCCGGGCATGACCTTTGCACCGCGCTTCTCGCCGGATGGCCAGCGCGTCATCATGAGCCTGCAGCAGGATGGCAATGCCAATATCTACACGATGGACCTGCGCTCGCGCACCACGACGCGCCTGACCAACACCGCAGCCATCGATACTTCGCCCTCCTACTCGCCGGACGGCAGCCAGATCGTCTTCGAAAGCGACCGTGGCGGCCGCCAGCAGCTCTATGTCATGGGTGCCGACGGCTCCGGCCAGCGCCGCATCTCGTTTGGCGACGGCTCCTACTCCACCCCGGTCTGGTCTCCGCGCGGCGATCTGATTGCCTTCACCAAGCAGTCCGGCGGCAAGTTCTCGATCGGCGTCATGAAGACGGATGGATCGGGCGAGCGCATCCTGACCTCCGGCTTCCACAACGAAGGCCCGACCTGGGCGCCGAACGGACGCGTTCTGATGTTCTTCCGTCAGAACGCAGGCGCCGGGGGTCCCCAGCTCTATTCGATCGATCTCACGGGTTACAACGAGCTGGCGATCAAGACCCCCTCCTTCGGATCCGACCCGGCCTGGTCGCCGCTGATGGAATAGTAAACCCTAAAAAGAGGCGCATTTGCGCCTCTTTTTTGCCTTGAAGCCCTTCCAATTCGCGGTTTCTGGCACAGATTTCATGGTTCGTTAACCATACTTGTTCGCAGCTGTTTAACTGCGATTGGTTATCCTCCGGCAACCTTAACCGAGAATTCAAGGAGACTGGCGATGAGCCGTATCGACACCCCGGCCAAGAACCGTCTGCAGAAGCTGGCCACCAATCCCGCAATGGTCGCTCTGATGATGACGCTTGCCCTGGCGGGTTGCGCCAACAAGAAGAACCTGCCCAACAGCGCCGGCGAGCTTGGCCTTGGTGCCGGCGGTGCAGGTGCTGCCACTCCGGGCTCGACGCAGGACTTCACGGTCAATGTCGGCGACCGTATCTTCTTCGACACGGACTCCACCTCGATCCGCGCCGACGCCGCTCAGACGCTTGACCGTCAGGCCCAGTGGCTGGCCCGCTACCCCAACTACGCGATCACGATCGAAGGCCATGCCGACGAACGCGGCACCCGCGAATACAACCTTGCCCTCGGTGCACGCCGTGCGGCCGCAACCCGCGACTACCTCGCCCAGCGTGGCGTCCCGGCCCAGCGCATGAAGACGATCTCCTACGGCAAGGAACGTCCGGTCGCAGTCTGCGACGACATCTCCTGCTGGTCGCAGAACCGTCGCGCTGTAACGGTTCTCGGCGGCGCTGGCATGTAATCCTGTCGCCATCACAGTTCGGTGAAAGGCGTCGCGCGTGTGGCGCCTTTTTCTTTTCACCTTACTTTGGTCGAACTCGATTGCTTTTTGACCGTAATTGGAAAAACTCCTGTCTTGCGCCGCTTGGGCGCCACCATTGCGAATACAGGAAAAGGAACATGAAAAAACTAGTGATGGCCGCACTGCTAGCGTCGGCCACCCTGGCAGGGACCGGGAGCGGTGCTGCTGCTTTTCAGCTGTTTCCGGGTCTGAACCGGAACCAGGAGGCCCCTGCCCCACGGGCTGAGCCCCGCGCCGAAGTGCAGATGGCCCAGGTTGCCGATCCGACAATGCGCGTTCAGCAACTGGAAGAAGAGATCCGCAATCTGAATGGCCGGATCGAAGAAATGAGCTTCCAGCTTCTCCAGATGCAGGAACAGATCCGCAAGCAGCAGGAAGATAATGAATTCCGCTTCCAGGATCTGGAAAAGAAGAGCGGCGCTGTGACAACGCCGAGGAGCGCTGGCCAGAACCAGGACTCTGTCGCCGAAGTCATTACCGATGCACCCAACGCCGGCGACACCGCCGGCGCTTCGGCTTCGTCGACCGCAGCGCCTGGCGAACAGACCCTCGGTTCGATTGGCCTGAATGCGGATGGCCTGCCGGAGACGGCAACGCTGAATGGCGACCCTGGCGCCAATTCCGCAGCTCTTCCGGGCGTTGATACCGGCACCGGCCTTCCCCCCGCCCCGCAGCAGAACCAGACCGCCTCGCTCGGCTCCGAGGAGGATGTCTACCAGATCGCCTATGCGCACGTTCTCTCCGGAGACTATGCGCTCGCCGAAAGCGAATTTCGCGATTTCATCCAGGCATACCCGAGCAGCACGAAGGTCGCAGACGCCAATTTCTGGCTGGGCGAATCGCTCTATGCCCAAGGCAATTTCAATGATGCCGCCAAGACGTTCCTGAACGCGCATCAGACTTATGGCAGCTCTCCGAAAGCGCCTGAAATGCTGCTGAAGCTCGGCATGTCGCTCGCAGCGCTCGATAACAATGAGACGGCCTGCGCGACGCTGCGCGAAGTTCCGAAGCGCTACCCCAAGGCCTCGCGCGCGGTCGTTGCCAAGGTGGCCAGCGAACAGAAGCGGCTGGGCTGCTGATGACACTCCCGGCCGCATTCCCGGCCACGCCTGCCGAAATGTCCCTCGACGCGGCAATTCCTGCATTTCTCGCATCTCTCAAGGCGCCGACAACGCTACTGGTTGCAGTCTCCGGCGGCAGCGATTCGATTGGGCTGCTCAGCAGCCTGCATGACCACCTCCAGGCGGATACCCGTGGCCATCGGCTTTTGGCGGCAACCGTCGATCACCAGCTCCGGCGTGAGTCCTGCGATGAGGCGAACTGGGTCCGTGCGTTCTGCGCGCAGCGCAACATTCCGCACCAGGTTTTGACCTGGACCTCTGAGAAACCAAAGACGGGCCTCCCGGCCGCCGCACGCGAAGCACGCTACCGACTGCTGGCACAAGCAGCCGACAGCCTGGGAGCAACCGCCATCGTCACCGGCCACACACTCGACGACCAGCTTGAAACCGTCGGCATGCGCATGGCGCGAACCGAAGGTGCAGGCGCCCCCGGACTTGCGGGCATGGCTCCAGCGACACTCTACGAGCGGCGCCACTGGATCCTGCGACCGCTCTTATCCGTGCGGCGCCAAGCCATTCGCGATGCGCTCATCAGCAGAAACCTCGTCTGGATCGACGATCCGAGCAACGAGGACCGCCGCTATGAGCGGGTACGGGTACGGCAATCGCAGTCCTCTGTCGATCTTCAGAGCTTAACGGAGGCCGGCTGCTTACGCGCGGAGCGATCAGAGGCCGCCGCACGCTGGATCGACGCAAACGCGGAGCGGATCGCCGATATCGTCCTGCGCATCGACCTGGCCAAAGCGATCGAGTTCCCGGCCAGCACATCACCATGGGGACACGACAGCGCCGAAGCCGCGGCGCTATCGGCACTCGCTGCAATTGTTGGCGGCAAGTCCTTTCGCCCTGCCAATGAGGCTTTGACCAGGCTTCTCGACCAGTTGGCCGAAGGTCGTAATTTCCGCATGACCTTGTCCGGCACCCTGTTCGTCCGCCGCAGGTCAGAGCTGTTTCTGACGCGCGAAAGGCGCGGTCTTTTGCCGCTGTCTTTGCCTGCGCACAGCGAACGCATCTGGGATGGTCGGTATTTCTTTCACAATCTAACCTCTGAGGATTTGCAGATCGCACCCGGAGGTGAGGCTAAGATCGCGCCTGAGATCCCAGGCACGATAGCAGCCGCCATGCGACAGAATAGACCGCAAATTCAGACACTTGGGACAGAATCCGAAAGGCGGTCGTCCGCCGTGCACGGACGCTTCCACCTCGCATTGATCGATCACATCCTGCCCGGCTTCGACCTGCCGCTCGCACAAGCGCTCGACCGACTCTTTGACCGCGAGGCGACCCCCTTCTGCCCAATTTAGGAGTTATTGACGGAAAACGCGCTCGGAGGACCGGTTTGCCTTGGCAATCGGGTGCTGCGCTCCTATGTTACAGGGTAATTCTGCGGGCTTGGTCCCGCCTACAGGTGTTCGGGGAGTTCAATGAACCCAAATTTTCGGAATTTCGCGCTCTGGGCGATCATCGCCCTCTTGCTGATCGCTTTGTTCAGCATGTTCCAGACGTCGCCGTCTCAGACGAGCTCGCGCGAGATCCCCTATTCGCAGTTCCTCCGGGAAGTGGATTCGGGCCGCGTGCGTGATGTGACCGTCACGGGCAACCGCGTTCTTGGAACCTATGTCGAAAACGGCACTGCCTTCCAGACCTATGCGCCCGTCATCGACGACAACCTCCTGAACAAGCTTCAGGAACGCAACGTCATGATCGTCGCGCGTCCGGAAACCGATGGTTCCTCCGGCTTCCTGAGCTATATCGGCACCCTGCTGCCGATGCTGATCATTCTCGGCGTCTGGCTGTTTTTCATGCGCCAGATGCAGGGCGGCGGACGGGGCGGTGCCATGGGCTTCGGCAAGTCCAAGGCCAAGCTCCTGACGGAAGCGCATGGCCGCGTGACCTTTGACGACGTCGCCGGCGTCGACGAAGCCAAGCAGGACCTCGAAGAAATCGTCGAATTCCTGCGCGATCCGCAGAAGTTTCAGCGTCTCGGCGGCAAGATCCCGCGTGGCGTTCTGCTCGTCGGCCCTCCGGGCACGGGTAAGACGCTGCTCGCCCGCTCGGTTGCCGGCGAAGCCAACGTGCCCTTCTTCACCATTTCCGGTTCGGACTTCGTTGAAATGTTCGTCGGCGTGGGCGCAAGCCGCGTGCGCGACATGTTCGAGCAGGCGAAGAAGAATGCCCCTTGCATCATCTTCATCGACGAAATCGATGCTGTCGGTCGTCACCGTGGCGCCGGCCTCGGCGGCGGCAATGACGAGCGCGAACAGACGCTGAACCAGCTGCTCGTGGAGATGGATGGCTTCGAGGCGAACGAAGGCATCATCCTGATCGCCGCGACCAACCGTCCCGACGTTCTCGACCCCGCCCTGCTGCGTCCGGGCCGTTTCGACCGCCAGGTCGTGGTTCCGAACCCCGACATCGTCGGCCGCGAGCGCATCCTCAAGGTGCATGCCCGCAACGTTCCGCTGGCGCCGAATGTCGATCTCAAGGTTCTTGCTCGCGGCACGCCAGGTTTCTCCGGTGCCGACCTGATGAACCTTGTCAATGAAGCTGCCCTGATGGCGGCCCGCCGCAACAAGCGCGTCGTCACCATGGCGGAATTCGAAGATGCCAAGGACAAGATCATGATGGGTGCGGAACGCCGCACGACCGCCATGACCGAAGCCGAAAAGAAGCTGACGGCCTATCACGAGGCAGGCCACGCCATCACGGCCTTGCAGGTGCCTGTCGCCGACCCGCTGCACAAGGCCACCATCATTCCGCGTGGTCGCGCACTCGGCATGGTCATGCAGCTGCCCGAGGGCGACCGCTATTCCATGAGCTACAAATGGATGGTCTCGCGCCTCGTCATCATGATGGGCGGCCGCGTGGCGGAAGAGCTGACATTCGGCAAGGAAAACATCACCTCCGGCGCCTCCTCGGATATCGAGCAGGCCACCAAGCTGGCCCGCGCCATGGTCACCCAGTGGGGCTTCTCCGACGTGCTCGGACAGGTGGCTTACGGCGAGAACCAGCAGGAAGTATTCCTCGGTCACTCCGTTTCGCAGTCGAAGAACGTATCCGAATCGACCGCCCAGAAGATCGACACGGAAGTTCGCCGTCTGATCGACGAAGCCTATACAGAGGCCCGCCGTATCCTGACCGAGCATCACGATGCTTTCGTCGCCATCGCGGAAGGCCTGCTGGAGTATGAGACACTGACTGGCGAGGAGATCAAGGCCTTGATCCGTGGTGAGAAGCCATCGCGCGACAGTGGCGACGACAGCACGCCAAGCCGCGGTTCGGCAGTGCCGTCAGCCGGTCGCAAGGATGCACCGAAGGGCGGCGAGGCCGAAGGCGGCCTGGAGCCACAGCCTCACTGATCGGAACATGCAGACGAGTAGCAAGGGCCACCCACCGGGTGGCCCTTTTGCTTTCCGGCAAACTGCCAGCCTTTCATGTGCAAGCGCGCACATTCGGTAACGCCGTGTAATCGGTTTTAGTGCTATTTTACGTGTTCTTTCCTCTGTTCTGTGGCATGAGCAGCCCATCAAGGTCCTCACGCGCGATTGATCGTTTACGGCGACGGCTCGCAGCGGCGAGGCAGACAGGACCCAAAGGAACATCTGATGACACGTCGTTATTTTGGCACGGACGGCATTCGCGGCCTTTCCAACCGTTTTCCGATGACCCCTGACCTCGCGATGCGCGTCGGCATCGCTGCCGGCACCCTCTTTCGCCGCGGCGGTCACCGCCACCGTGTCGTGATTGGCAAGGACACGCGCCTTTCCGGCTACATGCTGGAAAACGCTATGGTCGCCGGCTTCACGGCTGCAGGCCTCGACGCTTTCGTCCTCGGCCCCATCCCGACTCCCGCCGTTGCCATGCTGACCCGTTCGCTGCGCTGCGATCTCGGCGTCATGATCTCCGCCTCGCACAATCCCTTTGCTGACAACGGCATCAAGCTGTTTGGCCCTGACGGGTACAAGCTTTCCGACGAGCTTGAGCTGCAGATCGAGGATCTCCTTGAAAAGGACATCTACGGCCAGCTCGCCTCCCCCAACGACATCGGCCGCGCCAAGCGCATTGACGGCGTGCATGACCGCTATGTCGAGTTCGCCAAGCGTACCCTGCCCCGTGACGTGACCCTGCACGGCCTTCGGGTCGCCATCGATTGTGCCAATGGTGCCGCGTACAAGGTGGCGCCCGCGGCCCTCTGGGAACTGGGTGCGGAGGTCATCACCATCGGCAACGAACCGAACGGCACCAACATCAATCTGGAATGCGGCTCGCCCCATCCCGACGCGCTGCAGAAAAAGGTCCACGAGGTGCGTGCGGATATCGGCATCGCACTCGATGGCGATGCCGACCGTGTCATCATCGTCGACGAAAACGGCAAGGTGATCGATGGCGACCAGCTGATGGCCGTGATCGCCGAAACCTGGGCACAGGACCAGCTGCTGCGCGGCGGCGGCATTGTCGCGACCATCATGTCCAATCTCGGCCTGGAACGCTTCCTCGGTGAAAAGGGCCTGACGCTTGCCCGCACCAAGGTTGGCGACCGCTATGTGGTTGAACACATGCGTGCCCATGACTTCAACATTGGTGGCGAACAGTCCGGCCATATCGTGATGTCCGATCATGGCACTACTGGTGACGGCCTCGTGGCCGCCCTGCAGATCCTGGCGGCCGTCAAGCGCACCGGCAAGACGGTCAGCGAGTTGTGCAACCGGTTTGAACCTGTGCCGCAGCTCCTGCGCAATGTTCGCTTCTCCGGCGGCAAGCCACTGGAAGATGCCACTGTCGTGCAGGCAATCGCATCCGCCGAAGCCGAGCTTGCCCGAAATGGTCGCCTCGTCATCCGCCCCTCCGGCACCGAGCCTTTGATTCGCGTCATGGCGGAAGGCGATGACCGCGAACAGGTTGAGCGCATCGTCAATGAACTGGTGGATGTCATCGGCAGCGTCCGCAGCGCTGCCGCCTGACAACCGTCAACGGTCCGAAAAAGTTGCCTTGGGGTCGGTCACAACCGGCCCCTTTTTCTGTGGCATGACATACCCTCTCACGACGTCTACGGCGCACACAAAAATGCCCGGTCTCTTGCGAGACCGGGCTTCGACTTTTGGAGGTCGAGTCGAAATCAGAATGTGTGCCGTCACCAGCGCCTATCGCCGTCAGGCAACCTTGCGACCGGACGCCTCGTCCGCGTGCAAGGCATTGAGCTTGCGCGCAACGATGTCGTGGTTCAGCCACTGCACCGGACCGATCGGATCGGAGGATTCGGCAAAAATCAGCTTGCCTGTCGCTTCCACCACAAGCGTGCTCAGATGGTCAGAAATCAATGCCTTGGCATCGCGGTGCATCTGCGAGATCTCGTTGGAGGTACCGATGGTCAGATCCGCCTGATCCTGGCTATTGGCCTTCGGCCACGCGGAGAAATCGTAGAACGGACCCATCACAGGGCTCTGCTGCATGGCGCGGATCTTGGCGAACACGTCGTCGAGCGTATTGCCGTCGGAAAGCAGCTTCTCACAAGCCTTCCACTGCGACTCTGCCCAGGCACCACCCTCTTCCTTGCGCAGTGCAAGCAGAAGCGGCAGCAGCGGCAGTTCGATGCCGGTGAAGACGTCGGAGGAATTGGTGCGGATTTCCGGGCAGTTGTAGACCGAAGCCTTGATGCCCTTGTCCCAGGCCTGACGCGCGATGTTCTCGAGCAGCATCTTGGCATAGCCCTGGGTGTAGTTTGTGTAGGTCTGCCAGCGATACTCGCCGTCGATCAGGACCGCCGTGCCGTGATAACCGTAAGCGGTGTAACGAACCTTGCCGCCCGATCCCTCGATCCGGTTGCGGATCCGGGCGGTGCCTTCGATCAGATGCTGGAACGTCCGGGCGGAAACCTCGTCGAAATTCTGCAGGATCAGCTTGCCGAGATCGCTGTCGAGCAGTGTCTGCGACGACATGTGGCGCTTGCCGCTCCCCTTGTAGACACGGTTGGCGATGACCAGGAAGACCTTCGCCTTCGGGATGCCGCCAGCCATGGTGTGGGCGAAGAACACGTTCTTGCCGTCGCTGATCATGCCATCGAGAATGCCCATGACTTCCGACAGCGCGCCGACGAAGCGCTCGGTACCGGCCTGGCGGCACTTTTCGATGTAATCCCAGTCGAGTTTCTCATCCTGCCAGTTTTCCAGCGTCAGCTTGGCGAGAAGGTCGGTCGGCGTCGGGCCACCATCGGGCGAATCGAGATCGAAGCCGGCCATCAGCGGCACGTTGATGATCTTGCCGCCGAGACGCGATTCGGCTTCCGAAAGTTCTTCCGGCGTCAGAGGGCGAAGAGCGTTGTTCTCGTCGCGCCGTCCAACCGTGATGCCGATGATTTCCATGCCGGTGCGGCGCGCCTCATCAATCAGGCCCGTGGCGTAGCCGCGGCCAAAAAGTTCGCCAAAGAGAACAAAAACGTCACCTTTGCGAAAGACGGTGTTTTCCGAAAGACGATCAACAGCGACCAGGTTTTCCATCTCGTGCACTCTTCAATTCTGTCTGGTGGCGAGCGCGTGCTCGCATGCGTTTGATCTTCTCATGACCGGAAAGGCCGAAAAATGAAAATCATACTAAATAAACGCATATTTCATTATGTGATCGACGTGACGTGTTGATGTCATCGAATCGTTAGGAAAGGCCCGGAAACGCTGAGAAATTCGGCGCACCAGCCTCGTTACGATCCGTTACACAGCCCGCAATTGCGACCATGAAAAACGGCGCCGAAGCGCCGTAATCGTCATCCATGCCATCCAAGACAGAATCAGGCCGAAAGCTTTGCCATGACTTCGTCGGAGACCTCGAAGTTCGAATAGACGTTCTGAACGTCGTCGTCGTCCTCAAGCGTGTCGATGAGTTTCATCAGCGACTGCGCCTTCTCCTCATCCACTTCGATGGTGTTCTGCGGCTTCCAGATCGCCTTGACGCTTTCCGCCATACCAAGAACCTCTTCGAGAGCCTTGGACACTTCATTCATGTCTTCGAAGGCGCAGTAGATGGTGTGTCCGTCTTCATCGGAAACAACATCTTCGGCACCGGCCTCGATCGCGGCTTCCATGACCTTATCGGCATCGCCGACGGCGGCCTTGTAGGTGATTTCGCCAACATGATCGAACGAGAAGGATACCGAGCCGGTTTCGCCAAGCGCGCCGCCAGCCTTGGAAAAGGTCGAACGGACGGTGGAGGCGGTGCGGTTGCGGTTGTCGGTCAGCGTCTCGACGATCACGGCAATACCGCCGGGGCCGTATCCCTCGTAGCGGATCGCATCGTAGCTCTCGGCATCGGCGCCGGAAGCCTTCTTGATCGCACGGTCGATATTGTCCTTCGGCATCGACTGCGCTTTGGCGTTCTGCACAGCAAGGCGCAGCGCCGCGTTCATCGCAGGATCCGGCAGACCGGTCTTCGCAGCAACCGTGATTTCGCGCGCGAGCTTGGAGAACATCTTGGAACGGATGCCGTCCTGCTTGCCCTTGCGGTGCATGATGTTTTTGAACTGTGAATGGCCAGCCATGGCACCCCTGATCAGGTCTGTTTGTGGGAATGGCCGCCTTATAAGGGCGAAAGCCTGCTGTTTCAAGGCCGAGGCCAGCAGTCGGAAGGCCGGAACAAGTGCCGGTGAAACTCGTTGCTGTCAGCGAACACGACAAGGAGATAGATCATGGCAAGTTTCAGCGAAGCCCGCGAAAAGCCCGTAGAGCAGCTTTGGGATGAGATCGACAATATCCACGCCGGCATGCTGGGCCTGATGGGCGGCGGCATGCACATGCAGCCCATGGCGCCAAATGCGGACCGCAAGCGCAATACCATCTGGTTTTTCACCAAGACGGATAGCCATCTGGTGCAGGCCCTGCGGCCTGGCAGCCGGGCTCATTTCTGCGTTGTCGGCAAGGACCATGATTACCATGCCTGCCTCGCCGGCACGCTGACGGAAAACAAGGATCCAGCCAAGATCGACGAATACTGGAATTCCGTTGTCGCCGCCTGGTACGAGGGCGGCAAGTCCGATCCGAAGCTTACGCTCCTGGAACTCAAGCTGGACGACGGCGAAATCTGGGCCTCGACGGACAGTTCGTTGAAGTTCGGCTGGGAAATCGCCAAGGCCAATATGAGCGACGAGAAGATGCCGGATGTCGGCGTCCACCGCGAAGTCCGCTTCGCCTGAGGGCTCACACCCCTTCAAGCACGAGGATCAACGGTTTTTTCGGCAGTGTGCGCATGGATACGGTCACACCTTTGTGGGGAGAGATCTCCTTGTCGAAACTATCGTCGAACATCGAAAGAAAGCTGTCGATGATCGGCCCGCGCCGGTGCATCGGCAGCACCAGGGCTGAGCGAAGGCGCTCGATCGTCTTACTCATGCTCTCCGCCCCCATCGTCAGCCCGCCATCGACCGGCACCATGACAATGTCGAGGCGACCGATCTCGCCGTAATGCGCATCGGTCAATTCATGATGCAAGTGGCCGAGATGGCCGATGCACAATCCAGCAACTTCAATGATAAAAATGGAATTGCCGTTCGGCTCGAAGCTGCCGCCCCAGCTTCTGATGTCGGTCGAAACATTGCGAATATAGGCATCGCCGACTGTCAGCTGGTGTTTGATCGGCTCGCCGGGGGCGGCATCGTTCCAGCCATGCAATACCGCACCGATCCCCGGATCGGGGCTTAACGTGTAATGGCTGGAATGCGCCTTGTTCATCGTGACGACATCGGGGATCCGGGAGGTTCTCAGCCAGCCGTTGAAGTCTGTCGCAATTGAAATGCCGCCTGGCGTATCGATCTGGAAGGTCGAGTGGCCGACGAAGGTGATCACCACATCTTCCTGCAGCTGGACAGGCGTAACCGGCAATGCAGAGCCGATAGAGGATGGCGTGAAACGGGCATACTGGACCGCCGGCAGTCCTTCGGCGATCAGTTGACATTGACTGACTTGCGGTCGTTCAGCCTGCGCGAAGACTGCGCCAGCGCTCCCCACCGATATCAACGCACTCAGAACCAGTCTCAGCATCATGCCGCTCCCGCACTGTCCGTGGCGAAGACTGAAGAATGATCCAGCAGCGGCGAGGCGTAAACGGGTTGATGAACAACGACCCGTCACATTGCCGTTATTGGCCGTGACTGGGCGTGCAGCCAGCTTGTTAAGCTTAACCAATCCTCAAAGTCTTGCTGTGATTTTTCGCAGTCAAGGAAAGGTGACCTTTCTGTTTTAACAAATGTCAAGTCCGGGAGGACGATCCGCATGCTGGCGACCAGTAAGATTTTCGAACAGACACCAGAGGAACCACAGGCCGCCGCTGCCTATGGGCTTCTCGATTGCATCAACGCAGCGCTGGCGGATGACTTCAGCAAATCACCGTCCGGTTCGGATCCGGTTGAGCAGGCTGTCGCAAACCTCATCCTGCGCCACCAGCAGCGATCTGCCGCGCAATTGAAAGACATCGTCCAGACATCGGTCAATCTCAACGAGACCGCCGTGATGTCTGCCAATCTGCTCTACGACCTGAAAAAGGTCGATAACCGCACGCAGGAAATCGCGGCGGCAGCGGAAGAGATGGCTGTCACCGTTGAAGAGATATCGCGTCACGGCCAGGAGATTTCCGAAGGCACAGGCAAGGCCGGCAGGGCCTGCGACGAAGCCCGACTGGCGGTTGCCGACAGCCGGGAGACCATGCAGACCATCAATCAGGCGCTTGGAGAGGCCAGCGGCCGCGTCGGCGCCATCCAGGCACTCGGCGCGCGGATTTCCGAGATCGCCGCAAACATCAAGAAGATTGCATCGCAGACCAACATGCTGGCGATCAACGCCGCGGTGGAGGCTGCGCGCGCTGGTGAGGCCGGCCGCGGCTTTGCCGTTGTGGCTTCCGAAGTGAAGGCGCTGTCCGATCGAACCGCCAACGCCACCACGGAAATTTCGAGGATTGTGCAGGAACTGGAGCATGGCCTCACCTCGATGAACGAGGCGATGTCGACGAGCAGAACCTCTGCAGGCGCTGGCACAGCGTCACTCGACAGGTTGAACGACAGGCTCGGAGACGCGTTGCAGCAGGTGCAAGATAGCGCTGACAGTGCCGTGCAAATCTCCAACGGTCTGATTGAACAGAAACAGGCTGCGTCCAGTGTGGCAAACGGAATCGCCCACATCGCGAACTCCTCGACCGACGCAACCAGACAGCTCGGCCGGGTGATGGACGCGCTCGCCCTGGCGCAGACGAGCCTCGACAATCGCCTGAAGGTCCTTGCGGAGGAAGACATTCCCGGCAAGGTCATTCTGCTTGCCCAGTCGGACCATGTCATCTGGAAGCGGCGATTGGCCAATATGATCGTTGGCAGAGACACGCTCGATCCGAAAGAACTCGCCGACCATACAACGTGCCGCCTCGGCAAATGGTATACCGCTGCACGCAATTCTCCGATGGGGAGTGACGCCGATTTCCGCGATCTCGACGCACCCCATTGCGAAGTCCACAAGCATGGGCTCGACGCCGTGCGGAGCTACAACAAGGGCGATGTCGCGACGGCTTTGAGAGAGCTGCAATGCGTCGAGGTTGCATCAAGCCAGGTGCTGGACAAACTCCAGCGCCTGGAGCGCAAGCAAAGCCATTGATCGGACGCGAGCATGCCGGCACCGGAATGTGCCGGCAGCACCGCTTCGGTCAGGCCCAGAAATCCGGGATGGTCTCGGCCAGACGCGGCCCGATGCGAAGCGGGGCAATCTTTTCGGCAAGGCCGGTGCTGTCGGAAATCTCGACGCCGACGCCGCAGATGGTTGCAGGACCGCTTGCCGCTTCAAACCGGCCCTTCGGCATTTTCGAAATGAAGCGGTTGAGCGGCTCTTCCTTTTCCATGCCGAGCGAGGAATCATAATCGCCGCACATGCCCGCATCCGACATGTAAGCGGTGCCGCCGTTCAGGATCTGGTGATCGGCGGTCGGGACATGGGTATGGGTGCCAACGACGAAGCTCGCGCGGCCATCGACAAAATGCCCGAAGCACTGCTTTTCGCTGGTGGCCTCGGCGTGGAAGTCGAAGATGATCGCGTCGGCCTGCTCCTTCAGGGGACAGGCAGCCAGAATGGTTTCCGCCGATTTGAAGGGGTCGTCGAGCTCAGGATGCATGAACACCCGCCCCATGACGTTCGCTACCAGCACGCGCGCGCCATTGCGCGCATAGTATAGACCCGACCCCTTGCCCGGCGTGCCATTCGGATAGTTGGCCGGACGCAGGAACTGGTCGTGGCGGGTGCAGAAGCTCACCGCTTCCTTCTGGTCCCAGACATGATTGCCGGTCGTGACCACGTCGGCACCGGCATTGATGGTTTCCAGATAGATCTCTTCGGTAATGCCGAAGCCACCGGCGGCATTCTCACCATTGACGATGACGAAATCCAGCTTGAGATCGGAAATCAACCCCGGCAGCCGCTCCCAGACAGCCGTCCGTCCGGTCTTGCCTACCATGTCTCCGAGAAAAAGCAGTCGCATCGTTCGTCCAATCACAGCTTGAATGTTCTGAGGCCGCTTTCGGTCAGCACAGCTTCGAGCCGGACGTCATGGGCTTCCGCCGGCACTTCTGCCACCTCCTGACAGTCGAATGCAATGCCGATCAGCCGCGGATGCCGGCCTTTTTCCCGTAAACGGGCGATTGCCCGGTCATAGTGACCGGCGCCATAGCCGATACGGTTGCCCGCGCCGTCAAACGCCGAGAGTGGCACAAGGAGAAGATCGGGGTCCAGAACGGCAGCATCGGGCCCGGGCCCAAGGGTCCCGAACCCGGTATTGACGAGGACCGCGCTCTGGAGAAGTTCCCGAAAGACAATTGTCTCGCGGTTCAGAACTACGGGGAGGCAAAGCCGCGCCCCTCTTGCGCGAAGTCGGGCCATCAGCGGACGGATATCCGCCTCCGAGCGGATCGGCATAAATCCGGACACCACCTCGCCCGGCTGAAGAACAATCAAGTCACCGGCAAGTTCTGCCATTCGCAGGCTGAACTCCAGTCGATCTTCAGAAGGCATCGCGTCTCGCAACGCCAGCCGCTCGGTGCGAATACGCGCCTTAAATTGACGATTATCAGTCAACAGCTCGCCCTTTTCGACAGCAAACACCCCAGATCAGGGGAGGAAAACGCCTAAAAATGCCAGAGTTCCGGGCTTTCGATCCACGCAACTCGAACCAACGATTAATAGAAACTGTCTAAACTGCAGAGGATTTACAATCACGAGGACGACGACTCATGACGTTATTTTCCCGCTTCGGCATTACGAAGACCATAGCCGTCACCACGGTATTGATCCTGGTGCTGTCGCTTGCCGCAGTCTCCTGGGTTATCTCTGGTCAGATTGAAGGCCGTATCCAGCAGGATGCCGTTGCCAACCAGGATACCAGCCTACGCGTTGCCGCAACCATCATCGAACGCGACCTCCCCGGCGCAAAAATCACGTGGGGTACAGACGGCAATGTCGAACGCGTGGTTATGGACAGCATTCCAGCGGAATTCTCCGACCACACGATGATCGACACCATTGGCCGCATGACCGGCCAGACGGCGACGATCTTTGCCTGGGACGCCGAAAGCAAGGACTTCTGGCGCCGCACGACCAACATCATCAAGCCCGACGGCAATCGCGCTGTCGGCACGGCACTCGGCCAGACAGGCGCGGTCTACCCCTTTGTCACCAAGGGCGAAACCTATCGCGGCGAGGCCGTGATCCTCGAAACCCCCTATTACACAATCTACCAGCCGATCTTCTCGCCGGCCGGCGACGTCATCGGCATCCTCTATGCCGGTGTTCGCTCGGCTGAGATCAACAGCATCGCCCATGAAATGACCAATGCCATTGCGATCACGGCTCTGATCATCCTGATCATCGCAGCTGCCCTTGTGACGCTTTTCGTTCGTCAGATCGTCGGCGCCCTGCCGCGCCTGACAGCCGTCGCCAACCGGCTTGCAAGCGGCCAGCTCGACACGCGGGTTCCCGATGCCGAACTGAAGAATGAGATCGGCGCGCTGGCGCGTTCGATCGACGTCTTCCGTGAAAGCGCTATCCAGAAAATCGAGCTGGAACGGCAGGCCGCAGAAACTGTTGCCCAGGGCGAACAGGAGCGCGTCGAACGCGAACGCGCCAAGGCAGAAGATGCCCGCCTTGCACAGGAAGCAGTCGATGCACTGGCCGGCGGTCTTCGCCAGCTCAGCGACGGCGACCTGACGGTTCGGATCACCAGGACGTTCACCGGCAATCTCGACCAGCTGCGCGTCGACTTCAACAATTCGGTTGAAAAGCTTTCGTCGACCATGGGTGGAATCCGCCAGGAAACCATGGGCATTGAGGCAAGCTCCGCAGAGATGCGCTCGGCCAATGACGATCTGTCGAAGCGGACCGAACAGCAGGCTGCCTCGCTGGAACAGACCTCGGCAGCACTCGACGAAATCACGTCGACCGTCCGCGGTTCGTCTGCCAAGGCTGATCAGGCAGCCCAGATCGCGGCATCCGCCCGTCAGAGCACCGAAAATTCAAGCCGCGTCGTCTCGGATGCCATCGAAGCCATGAGCCGCATCGAGCAGGCTTCCAGCGAAATCTCGAAGATCATCAACGTGATCGACGAGATCGCCTTCCAGACCAACCTTCTGGCCCTGAACGCCGGTGTTGAAGCTGCACGTGCAGGCGAAGCGGGCAAGGGCTTTGCCGTCGTTGCCCAGGAAGTTCGCGAACTTGCCCAGCGCTCGGCGAATGCAGCAAAGGACATCAAGTCGCTGATCACAAAGTCGGGTGAAGCCGTCGCCGGCGGTGTGTCGCTCGTCCAGCAGACGGGATCGGCACTCGGCGAGATCTCCGGTCAGGTGGCATCGATCAACGAACACATCTCGGCGATCGCATCGGCCGCCCGCGAACAGTCGACCGCGCTGAACGAAATCAGCAGCTCGGTCAATCACATGGACCAGTTCACCCAGAAGAACGCCGCCATGGTGGAAGAGGCAACCGCGGTAACCCATCGCCTTGCCGAAAACGCCCGCAACCTTGCAGGTCTCGTCAACCAGTTCAGCGTTCAGGATGGCAGCTACCGCGCTCCGGTCGCATCCTCCGCGCCGATGGCAGCCCCGGTCGCGCCACCACGCCAGCCGGTTCGCGCCAGTGCACCGCGCGCAGCCGAACAGGAAGCGCGCCCGGTTGCCTCGCCGGCACGTCGCATGGTCGGATCGCTTGCCAAGGCCTTTGGCGGCGGCAGCACGGCAGCGGCGGCCAGCCAAGACAATTGGGAAGAATTCTGAGCCTGAGTTCTGCCAAACAAAAAAGCCGTCGCGAGCGATCGCGGCGGCTTTTTTCATGGCTCGGAAGCCGAAAGTGCGATCCACGGCAACCGATGGAGATTTACGATCCTGGGTGCCTACAAACGTAGGTGGGCGCCATATGTCCAAGCCCACGGGCCTGGTCAGGGACAGCTCCCTTTGGATCGAGTATGGCCCCAGGGATTGTGGTTCCTGTCGAGAGGCGCAGACCGCATCCAAGATATAGGTGCTTTGCCGCCGGAGCGCCAGCCCCGATAACCGCGATCCAGGAGAGAAACGCGTCAGGCGTCCTGAGTCGCCGCCGCTGGCCGTTGTGTCAGTTTGCGGGTGATCCCGTTCAGCTTTTCTGCAAGATCGAGCATGGCATGAGCCACCTGCTGGTCGCGCTCGGCCATGCCCGTCATCGCGCTGTCGCGCCCGTCCCGCAGGCCGGACAATTCGCCTTCGATGGCGGCGAGCCGCCTGTTCACTTCCGACAACTCGTCCATGACCATGATGCCGGCCATCACGGTCAGGCGCAGATCGCCGATTTCGCCAAACTGTCCCTTGAGATGGCTCACATAGCGGTCGAACTGTCCCGCGAGTTCGGTGAGGTGCCCCTCCTGCCCCTCCTCGCAAGCCATACGATAGGCCTTGCCGTCGATCGTCACTGTTACCTGGGCCATCGACCTTCCAACTCTACATCAAACCAGCGCCGCACACATCGCGTGCCCGGGGCCTCCCGGCTTGCGGCGTCTTTCCGCTTAACGATCCAAAACGGCCCTGATTGTCTCCATAGCCGTCACCAGACGACGAGACACCTCACGGTTCACCTCTTCCAGTCGGTTGGCTCGGAACTGCGATTCATCGAGTTCCTGCGCAAGCCGTGCACGATCCGCATGCACACGCCTGACTTCGCCCTCGACTTCGCGGCCTTCACGCGCCATCTCGAAACGTACATCGACTGCGTTTTCCAGCCCGGTCACGGCCTGACGAAGTGCGATCAACGCAGCATCGACCGGATTATCAGTCGGCATCGTTCAGCCCAAGCCCCTTGTTCACAAGCCCCTTGCTCCCCTGCGGGCCTTGCGAATCACATGTGACCCCGGCGCCGTTTGTGGTGGAACAGTAAGCCCCGCCATTGCCGCGCGTCAATAAACACGCCCCCCTTCCAGGCGGCCAATCCTGTGGAAGGTCCAGCACTTTCACTCTCGATGCTCAAAACTGCTGCATTGCACAGATAAGAGGCAAGCCGCGCATTTTAACGCAAGTATTAGAAGCACAAGGGGGCATTTATTGACTTGCGCGGTGCAACTGCTAAGGATCAGCCCCGTTCAGGCGGCCCGTCTTTGCGGGTCGTATCTCGAAGCCCCGGAACAAGCGGAAAAGCCATGATTTCTCCCGAAAAACATCAGCGGATGGCGAATGCGATCCGTTTCCTCGCCATGGATGCAGTGGAAAAGGCCAATTCCGGCCATCCCGGCATGCCGATGGGCTGCGCCGATGTCGCGACCGTCCTTTTTACCCGCTACCTGAGCTTCGACCCGAAGAACCCGCTCTGGCCTGACCGCGACCGTTTCGTGCTGTCGGCTGGCCACGGCTCCATGCTGATCTATTCGCTCCTCTATCTGACCGGATACGAGGACATGACGATCGAGGACATCAAGTCCTTCCGTCAGCTTGGCGCCAAGACCGCCGGCCACCCGGAATACGGCCATGCCTCCGGCATCGAGACGACCACCGGTCCGCTCGGCCAGGGCATCGCAACCGCTGTCGGCATGGCACTTGCCGAAAAGAAGCTCGCCAACGAATTCGGCTCCGAACTGCAGGACCACTACACCTACGTGCTCGCCGGTGACGGCTGCCTGATGGAAGGCATCAGCCAGGAAGCGATCACGTTTGCCGGCCACCTGAAGCTGAACAAGCTCATCGTCTTCTGGGATGACAACGGCATCTCGATCGATGGCGCCGTCTCGCTGGCTGACTCTACTGATCAGCACGCCCGCTTCCGTTCGGCTGGCTGGAACACCATCGCCATCGACGGCCACGATCCGGAAGCTATCGCTGCCGCCATCGAGACCGCCAAGGCCTCGGACAAGCCGACCATGATCGCCGCAAAGACAGTCATCGGCTTCGGTGCACCCAACAAGGCTGGCACCCACAAGGTCCACGGCTCGCCGCTCGGCGCTGATGAAATTGCAGCCACCCGCAAGGCGCTCGGCTGGGAAGAGGAAGCCTTCTCGATCCCCGCAGACGTTCTGGACGCCTGGCGTCTGGCCGGCCTGCGCTCGACCAAGACCCGCAAGGACTGGGAAGCCCGCCTCGCTGCGGCCGATGCCGACAAGCGCACGGAATTCAACCGCCGCTTCGCCGGTGATCTGCCGGGCACGCTCTCGGGCGCGATCGACGCCTACAAGAAGAAGCTGGCCGAAACCAAGCCGACGGTTGCCACCCGCAAGGCCTCCGAGGATGCTCTCGAAGTCATCAACGGCGTGGTCACCGAAACGCTCGGCGGCTCTGCCGACCTGACCGGCTCGAACAACACCAAGACCAGCCAGACCAAGTCGATCACCCCGACCGACTTCTCCGGCCGTTACCTCCATTACGGCATCCGCGAGCACGGCATGGCCGCTGCCATGAACGGGATTGCGTTGCATGGCGGCCTGATCCCCTATTCCGGCGGCTTCCTGATCTTCTCGGACTATTGCCGTCCGTCGATCCGTCTGGCAGCCCTCATGGGCATCCGCGTCATCCACGTCCTGACGCATGATTCCATCGGTCTCGGCGAAGACGGTCCGACCCACCAGCCGGTCGAGCACATGGCCGCCCTGCGCGCCATTCCGAACCTCCTGATGTTCCGCCCGGCGGACGCCACGGAAACGGCGGAATGCTGGCAGGTGGCGCTCGAAAGCAAGGACCGCCCGTCCGGTCTCGCGCTGACCCGCCAGAACCTGATCCCGGCACGTACGGAATACGAAGAGCGCAACCTCTGCGCCCAGGGTGCCTATGAGCTGATCTCGGCCAGCGACGCCAAGGTTTCGATCTTCGCCTCAGGTTCGGAAGTGGAAATCGCGATCAAGGCGCAGCAGCAGCTGTCGGCCAAGGGCATTCCGGCACGCGTCGTTTCCGTTCCGTGCTTCGAACTCTTCTTCGAGCAGGATGAAACCTATCAGGAAGCTATTATCGGTTCCGCACCGGTCAAGATTGCTGTCGAAGCTGGCATTCGTCAGGGCTGGGACGCGATCATCGGCTCCACCGGCACCTTTATCGGCATGAAGTCCTTCGGCGCCTCCGGCCCGGCCAAGGAACTCTACAAGCATTTCGGCATCACCGCAGAGGCCGTCGTTGCCGCTGCCGAGGCCAAGCTCGCCTGACACCGTTACGCCAGGGCACCGCATCCGGTGCCCTGACACGCCCAGCAAATCCTATTTAAATCGGGAGTGTTATCATGACTGTAAAAGTTGCCATCAACGGCTTCGGCCGTATCGGACGTAACGTTCTGCGCGCGATCGTCGAATCCGGCCGCACCGACATCGAAGTGGTTGCGATCAACGATCTGGGCCCGGTGGAAACCAACGCCCACCTGCTGCGCTACGATTCCATCCACGGCAAGTTCCCGGCCGAGGTCAAGGTCGACGGCGACACCATCACCGTTGGTGGCGGCAAGCCGATCAAGGTCACCGCGATCAAGGATCCGGCAACCCTCCCGCATGGTGAGCTTGGCGTCGACATCGCCATGGAATGCACCGGCATCTTCACCGCCCGCGACAAGGCTGCCCTGCACCTCCAGGCCGGCGCAAAGCGCGTCATCGTCTCGGCACCGGCCGACGGCGCTGACCTGACTGTCGTCTTCGGCGTCAACCACGACCAGCTGACCAAGGACCACCTGGTCATCTCCAACGCCTCCTGCACGACGAACTGCCTGGTTCCGGTCGTCAAGACGCTGGACGATGCCGTCGGCATCGATCACGGCTTCATGACCACGATCCACTCCTACACCGGTGACCAGCCGACGCTCGACACCATGCACAAGGATCTCTACCGCGCCCGCGCGGCAGCGCTCTCCATGATCCCGACTTCGACCGGCGCCGCAAAGGCCGTCGGCCTGGTTCTGCCGCACCTCAAGGGCCGCCTCGACGGCACCTCGATCCGCGTGCCGACCCCGAATGTCTCCGTCGTCGACTTCAAGTTCGTCGCCAAGAAGAACACGACCGCCCAGGAAATCAACGACGCCATCATCGCCGCCTCGAACGGCGCGCTGAAGGGCATCCTGGGCTACACCGACGAGCCGCTGGTTTCCCGCGACTTCAACCACGACAGCCACTCGTCGATCTTCGCGCTCGACCAGACTAAGGTTCTCGAGGGCAACTTCGTGCGCATCCTGACCTGGTACGACAACGAGTGGGGCTTCTCCAACCGCATGTCGGACACGGCTGTGGCGCTTGCCAAGCTGATCTAACGATCAACACGCACTTAGACAGTTACGCGGGCGGGCTGGAAACAGCCCGCCTTTTTACGTTGATATCGCGATTTTCTGAAACGCGGTGGAACAATTCGAGCGGCCCGCCGTTGGCCAATCGAATTATGGCGCAAAGATGGCATTGAGCCGGCGCCTTCAAGCGCGTGCCGTCAAGGCACGCAGGTGGCCATCGCAGGCCGCAACGGACGATGAAAGGAAACCGACGTTTTGACGTATACACCGACCGAGCAGGATCTCGTGCGCGCGGAAGACGCCATACCCGCACCCGAAGGCGATACCGAGATCATCGAAACCCCCTATGAAATCGGCCAGGACAACATCAGTTTCCGGCGCCGCTTCGTCTTCGAACTCGACATCCACAATGTCGTTTTCAGCGTGTCGGCGATTGCCATCATTGCCTTCACCTTCCTGACGCTGGCATTCCAGACCACGCTGGAGCCGGCCTTTACCGGCCTGCGTGACTTCCTGACAGCCAATCTGGACTGGTTCTTCCTGCTGGCCGGCAATATCTTCGTGCTCGTCTGTGTCGGACTGATCGTCTCGCCGCTCGGCCGCATTCGCCTCGGTGGCCCTGAAGCGACGGCTGACTACAGCACCATTTCCTGGTTTTCGATGCTTTTCGCCGCCGGCATGGGTATCGGCCTCATGTTTTACGGCGTCTCCGAACCCATGGGCCATTTCACGGCTGCCATGGGCGGTCCTGTTTTCGAAGATGGCCTGCGCACCGACTGGGCGCCGCTCGGCGGTGCTGCCGGCGATGCCGAGGCATCGCGCCGTCTTGCCATGGCCGCGACGATCTTCCATTGGGGTCTGCATCCCTGGGCGATCTATGCCGTGGTCGCCCTCGCGCTGGCGCTCTTCTCCTTCAACAAGGGACTGCCGCTGACACTGCGCTCGATCTTCTATCCGATCTTCGGCGAAAAGGTCTGGGGCTGGCCGGGCCATATTATCGACATCCTCGCCGTTTTTGCCACCATCTTCGGCCTGTCGACATCGCTTGGCATTGGCGCGCAGCAGGCAAGCGGCGGTCTGAACTTCCTGTTCGGCATTCCCTCCAATGACACCACCATGATCCTGCTGGTGCTCGGCATTACAGCGATCGCCGTCACTTCGGTCGTTGCGGGGATGGACAAGGGGGTGAAGCTCCTCTCAGAGATCAACATGGGTCTTGCTGCCCTGCTTCTCCTCTTCATCATCGCGGTCGGCCCGACCTCGCAGATCGCCCAGGGCTTCTTCCTCAACCTGCAGGCCTATGCCATCAATCTGCCGGCACTCTCGAACCCGTTCGGCCGCGATGACACGAACTTCCTGCACGGCTGGACAGCCTTCTACTGGGCCTGGTGGATCAGCTGGTCGCCCTTTGTCGGCATGTTTATCGCCCGTGTCAGCCGCGGCCGTACCGTGCGCGAATTGCTCACGGCCGTCCTCGTCATCCCCTCGCTGGTCTCCGTCCTCTGGATGACGGCACTCGGCGGCACGGCCATCAGCCAGGTCGTCAATGAAGGCCTCACCAGCGTTCAGGATGCAGCACTGGAGCTGCAGCTGTTTGAAATGCTGGCGCATCTGCCGCTCACCGGCATCACCTCGCTGATCGGTATTGTTCTGGTGATCGTCTTCTTCGTCACCTCGTCGGACTCCGGATCGCTCGTGATCGACACGATCTCCGCCGGTGGCAAGGTAAATGCCCCCATTCCACAGCGCGTGTTCTGGGCAACCTTCGAGGGTCTTGTCGCGATTGCGCTGCTGCTTGGCGGCGGCCTGGTCGCGCTTCAGGCGATGGCTGTCTCGACAGGCCTGCCCTTTGCCTTCGTTTTGTTGGGCGCATCTTACGCGCTGGTCAAAGGCCTGCTTGCCGAACCTCGCTAAAAAACCAATGGGGCGGATTAAAATATTTAAATCCGCCCCATTATGATCACGATCACACCCGAGATTGCCGAGGCCATTGGGCAAGGCACATGATCCCCGCCACATGTATCGTCTCATGATGAGACCTGCGGACTTCCGGTTTGACAGCCGGAAGGCACAGCAGGACAGTGGACGGGGCTGGGTAAGGTGGGAAAGGGGTCAACGATTGGCAGAGTTCTACGCGGTAACGCTGGTGGCCACCGCACTTGTGCTTCTGGCCGCCTTTTCAAGCCTCCTCGCCTTCCGGTTTGGCGCACCCTTGTTGCTGCTTTTTCTGGTCATTGGTCTGTTTGCCGGCGTTGATGGACTTGGCATAAAGTTTGACAACTTCGGCATGGCCTATGTCATCGGCTCTCTCGCGCTCGCCGTCATCCTGTTTGATTCAGGCTATGGCACTTCCCTGCAATCCTTCCGCCTGTCAGCAGGGCCTGCACTGACGCTGGCCACGGTCGGCGTGCTGCTCACCACGGTTCTTTTCGGCTTAGCCGCCCATTTCCTGCTCGGCTTCACCTATCTCGAAGGCATGCTGCTCGGCGCTATCCTCGGCTCCACCGATGCGGCTGCGGTCTTCTTCCTGTTGCGCATCGGCGGCATCAATATCCGCGACCGGGTACGCTCGACGCTCGAGGTGGAATCCGGCACCAACGACCCGATGGCGATCTTCCTGACAATCGCTCTGGTCACGCTGATATCGAACGACAACCCCGATGGCTTCAACCTCGATCTCGTCAAGCTGTTCATCGAACAGATGGGTATCGGCATTGCACTCGGCCTGCTCGGCGGCGTGATCATCGTCTTCATCCTGCGAAGGCTGCAGATCGAACGCGGCCTTGCGCCAATCTTCATGCTGGCGCTCGCACTGATGATCTTCTCCTTCACTGGCGCCATCGGCGGCAGCGGATTTCTCGCCGTTTATGTTGCCGGCATTTATGCCGGCTCACGCAAACTCCCGGCCAACATCGCCATCAGCCGCTTTCAGGACGGCATGACATGGCTCGCCCAGATCGTGATGTTCCTCGTGCTGGGACTTCTGGCGACCCCTTCCGAGTTTCCGAGCATTCTTATTCCGGCAATCTTGCTTGCCCTGTTCCTGATCTTCATCGCGAGACCGACTGCCGTATGGCTCTGTCTCCTGCCCTTTGACTTCACTCAGCGCGAAACGGGTTTCATCGCCTGGGTCGGCCTGCGCGGCGCCGTCTCGATCCTGCTCGGCATTTTGCCCGTGATCGGCAATCTCGAAAACGGGCAGATCTTCTTCAACACGGCTTTCATCGTCGTGATCCTCTCGCTGGTCATCCAGGGATGGACGATCAAGGCGCTCGCCAAGCGTCTGGCGCTGATCATCCCGCCGCGGATCGGCGCGATCGACAAGGTGGAACTCGACCTGCCGGGTGCTGCCAATCACGAATTGCTGGCATATCGCGTCGTCGCAGGCAGCCCTGTCCTGCAGGGTGAACGCATTCCCCGCTGGGCAATGCCATCCCTCGTCATTCGCGATGGCAAATCGATGCGCTATCAATATGCGGGACGCCTGCGCGAAAACGATCAGGTCTACCTGTTCATCGCGCCAAGCTATTCCAAGCTGCTCGACCGGCTGTTTGCCACGGAAGCCCCGGTGGACGAGGACGACAGTGAATTTTTCGGCACCTTCACCATCTCGCCCAACACCCAGGTTCAGGATCTGGACGACGCCTATGGCCCCCTGTCAATTTCCGATAGCGAGCGCGGCAAGTCCGTGGCCGACATGATCACCCAACGACTTGGAGGGCGGGCCGATTATGCCGACCGCGTACGCCTGGGGTCTATCGTTCTGATCGTGCGGGACATCGACGAACACGGCCATATTTCGTCCGTCGGCGTCTCGCTTGAGCCGGTTGAGCCCGCCACCGAACTGCCGATCTTTCGCAACATCAGCGACATGGTCCATGCAATCCGGGATTATCTGCGTCAGAAGCGCGCCGAGGCGCGGGCCCGACGACAGCCGGAAAAATGAGGCGCGTGCCTTGCACCGCCATTTCAGCGGTGTAAGGTCCGGCCCGTCACCCCCAGTTCAACGCTTTTCACGACGGGTTACTCCATGCCGGCTTTCAAGACACTCGACGATCTCACCGATATCGCAGGCAAGCGCGTGCTTGTCCGCGTCGACCTCAATGTGCCCATGGCGGACGGCAAGGTCTCCGATACGACCCGGATCGAACGCGTTGCTCCCACCATTCTCGAACTGTCGGACAAGGGGGCAAAGGTTATCCTGCTGGCGCATTTCGGCCGTCCCAAGGGCGAGCGCGTGGCCGACCAGTCCCTGTCGCTGATCGCGTCCGCTGTCGAAGAAGTGCTCGACCAGCATGTCCGCTTTGCCGATGATTGCATCGGCCAGCCGGCAGCAGATGCCATTGCCAAGATGCAGAACGGCGACATTCTGCTTCTGGAAAACACCCGCTTCCACAAGGGCGAAGAAAAGAATACGCCGGACTTCACCGCAGAGCTCGCCAAGAACGGCGACATCTACGTCAACGACGCCTTCTCGGCCGCCCATCGCGCCCATGCTTCGACCGAAGGCCTCGCCCATCACCTGCCCGCCTATGCCGGTCGCACCATGCAGGCGGAACTCGAGGCGCTGGAACAGGGCCTCGGCCAGCCGAAGCGTCCGGTCGTTGCCATTGTCGGTGGCGCGAAGGTATCGACCAAGATCGATCTTCTCTCCAATCTCGTCACCAAGGTCGATGCGCTCGTCATCGGCGGCGGCATGGCCAATACCTTCATCGCGGCACAAGGCATCGATGTCGGCAAGTCGCTCTGCGAACACGACCTTGCAGACACGGCACGCTCGATCATGGAAACGGCAAAGACCGCCGGCTGCGCGATCGTCCTGCCCGTTGACGGCGTGGTTGCCCGCGAATTCAAGGCCAATGCCGCCGATGAAACCGTCGAGATCAACGCTATTCCCTCGGATGCCATGATGCTCGATGTCGGGCCGAAATCCGTCGCGCTCGTCAATGACTGGATTTCCAAGGCCTCCACGCTTGTGTGGAACGGCCCGCTCGGCGCGTTCGAGATCGCGCCCTTCGACACGGCAACCGTCTCGGCAGCCAAACATGCGGCAGAGCGCACACGCGACGGCAAGCTCGTTTCGGTGGCCGGCGGGGGCGACACGGTCTCGGCCCTCAACCACGCCGGCGTCGCGGACGACTTCTCCTACGTGTCGACGGCCGGCGGCGCCTTCCTCGAATGGATGGAAGGCAAGGAATTGCCGGGCGTTTCGGTGCTGACCAAAGGCTGATCCTAGCCTGCGGGCTCCAATCACCGCTGCAAGACCGCGTGCTGAAAGGCGCGCGGTTTTTTGTTTGCAACAAAGCCGCCGCCTCGCTGGAACTTTGCGTGGCCTCTCGAGCTTGTCCGCTCGCAAAGCGAAGCGACAACCGAGTTCTGCGAAGAAATTGAAACGCGATTCAAAAATCTTTGAATTTTCAAACGATTGAAATGATTTCAATCGTTTCAATGGGTTAGCGTGCCATTTTCCGGTCGGAGAAGTTCTGTTATCGCCAGCACATCACGCTTTCAGGCGGCGGATTGCGCAGGGAGACTTTGGATACATAAGCGCGCAAGCGTCGCCAGTTGGTTGCAATCGATAGATATGAAGGCGCAATGGATGTGCCATGGTGAGGGATAGGAGTTGACGATGGTGGATGCAAAGATGTTGGACCAGATGCGCTCGGCGCCCGGTTTTATCGCGGCGCTGGACCAGAGCGGTGGTTCGACACCGAAGGCCTTGAGCCTCTATGGCATCGCCGAAAACGACTATCAAAGCGAAGAAGAGATGTTCAGCCTGATGCATGCCATGCGGGTACGCATCATGACGGCACCGGCTTTCACCGGAGAAAAGGTGATCGGCGCAATCCTCTTCGAGCGCACGATGGATGGTGAAGCAGAAGGCCAATCCGTGCCGTCCTATCTCTGGCAGAAGCGGGGCGTCGTGCCCTTCCTCAAGATCGACAAGGGGCTGCTCGATCAGGAGAATGGCGTGCAGTTGATGAAGCCCATGCCGGATCTCGACGCACTGCTGATCCGCGCCCGTGAGAAAGGCATTTTCGGCACCAAGATGCGCTCGGTCATCGCCGATGCTGACAAGGCTGGCATTGCCTCCGTCGTCAAGCAGCAGTTTGAAGTCGCGCGTCAGATCATTGCCCAAGGTCTCGTGCCGATCATTGAGCCGGAGGTTTCGATCGGCAGCGCCACGAAGCAAGAGGCCGAAGCCATCTTGCGCGACGAAATCGCTGCCGAACTCGACAAACTACCCTCCGGCGACAAAGTCATGCTGAAGCTGACCATTCCGACGGTTGCGGATTTTTATGCCCCTCTCGCCGCCCACTCCTCGGTGGTTCGTGTCGTTGCGCTGTCCGGTGGCTATAGCACCGCAGACGCCTGCGAGAAGTTGAGCCACAACCACGCCATGATCGCCAGCTTCTCCCGTGCGCTCACCGAGAAACTGCGCGTCACCATGAGCGATCAGGACTTCAACCAGAGCCTGGCGGAAACCATTAGCCAGATCTATGCGGCCAGCGTCAACAAGGTCTGACCGCACGACGAGAGAAAGGCCCGGTCACGCATCGGGCCTTGCTGCTTCAATGGATCGCGACGAAATCGAAAAGGCGAACCGGTCCATTTGCTCTTGCCCATGCTGAAGGGCCGTCCTATATCGGCCCTCGTGAGGACGACCTCCCCCATCTTGGGCCATGTCTGCGGGACGACCCGCCTGTTTTCCCGGAGGGAACAACATGCGCAGCGTCGCAGATCGTATTCGTCACGCGTTAAGCTTTGAAATCCTTGGACTTGCTCTGGTGACCCCTCTAGGTGCCCTGGCCTTTGACATGCCGATGAGCGATATCGGCGTGGTCGGCGTCGTCGGCGCAACCATCGCTACCGCCTGGAACTACCTCTACAACCTCGGCTTCGACCACGCGATGAACGCATGGACGGGTACCACGCAGAAATCCGTGCTGCAGAGGATTGTGCATGCAGCCCTTTTTGAAGCTGGCCTGCTTGTGATCCTGATGCCCTTCATTGCCTGGTATCTCGGCATCGGCATCTGGGAAGCCTTCGTCATGGACGTAGCTTTCGCCCTTTTCTACATGGTCTATGCCTTCGTCTTCAACTGGGCCTATGACCGGCTGTTCCCGCTGAAGGAATGGCAGGCCGCGCAAGAGGCTTGAGGCTTCCTTTCGCATTGACGGGGGTTACGGGCGCAGAAGAAGGGTCAGGGACCAGAGGGCAAAGGCGACAACCGCAAGCTTCCAGAAGTCGCCACGCCGCTTCAGACCTGGCAAGCCCAGCGGGCGGATGAGCTGGACGATCATGGCGAGGAACAGGAACAGCGAAATCGCCTTTGTCATCGTCTGGACTGCTTTCTTTAAGGTGCCGGTCCAACCGAAACGGAACTCACCGCCCGGCTCAGGGTTTAGAGCTTGAACCCGCTAATGCATCTCAATGCAAGTCATGACGCTGTCACTTTTAAAGGTCAGAGAAATTCGACCTACCGTTGTCTTGTTCAGATAACGGTAGGAAGATCGGCCTAGTGTGACTGACAACCCGCGCCATTGGCCTGCCCCAACCCCGAAAATGACGACATACCATGAGCCGTAACCTGCTTCCTGTGATGGCCCTGCTTCTGGGCACGCTTTTCCTGTTTCTCGGAAACGGTCTGCATGGCCTGCTTCTGCCTGTGCGCGGCGCAGCCGAGGGCTATTCCAACGAAGTTCTCGGCCTGCTCGGCACCACCTGGGCCAGCGGATTCGTGCTCGGCTGCTTCGTCGCACCGCAGCTCGTGATGCGCGTCGGCCATGTGAGGGCCTTTTCGGCCTTTGTCTCGCTGATTTCGGTGACCGCCCTCCTCACCGGCATCCTCGTCGATTCCTACTGGTGGGTGGCCTTGAGGATCATCACAGGCTTCTGCACGGCGGGAACCTCGATGATCATCGAGAGCTGGCTGAACGAGCGCGCCACGAATGAAAGTCGCGGCATGATCTTCTCCTTCTATATCTCCATCACGTTGATCGGCGTGGTAGGCGGTCAGATGCTGGTCGGCGTGTTCGATCCGCTGACCTCGATCCTCTTCATGATCTGCGGCATCGTCTATGGCATCGCCGTCCTGCCAACCCTGATGTCGAAAGCTGCCACACCGCAGCCGCTGAATTCGATCACGCTCGATCTGCCGCTGCTCTATCGAAACTCGCCGGTATCCTTTGTCGGCATCCTGCTCGTCGGCATAGCCAACGGTGCCTATGGTACGCTTGGCGCCGTCTTCGGCGCCCGCGCAGGGCTCGATGCCGGCACGATCGCCATCCTCTTGTCGATCACCATTTTCCTCGGCGCCGTCATGCAGTTTCCGGCCGGCAAGCTCTCCGACCGCATTGATCGCCGCTATGTGCTCGCCGCCCTCGCCTTGATGGCCTCCCTTGCTGCTCTGGTGCTATTCGTCTTCGCGCCGACCGATCCCTTGCAGATCTTCATCTTTGTCGGCATCTACGGCGCGGCAGCCAATGCGCTCTATCCGATCGCCGTTGCGCATGCGAACGACTTTGCCAAGTCGGATGAGTTCGTGAAGGTTTCCGGCGGCCTGCTCCTGCTTTTCGGCATCGGCACGATCATCGGCCCGACGATCGGCGGCCCCGTCATGACGGCAGCCGGGCCCTACGCCCTCTTTGCAGTGACGGCCATCGCGCATCTCTCGATCACCGCCTATGCCCTTTACCGCAGCAGGCTGCGGGCCGCCATCCCGGCAGAGGATCGCGAAAACATGCCGAACCTGCCGCTCAGCGCCTCGCCGATGTCGACCCCTGAAAGCTTGACTCTCGACCCTCGCGCCGCTCCTCTGGAGGAGACGGTCGAGGCAACCGAGGACGATGAACGTGCGGAGGAACGGGTATGAATGACGATCAGGAACGCAGCACAAAAACGACGCGTCACGAGATCGGGTCTGATCTCTCCGCTATTTCGCCGGACGAATTGCGCCTGCGAATCACTGAGCTTGAGGCGGAAATCGCCCGCATCAGCGCGGAACTTGCGCAGAAGGAAGCCAGTCGCCGGGCCGCTGACAGCTTCTTCACCCCCAAAGTATAGGGATGATATCTCCTCATTTTCTCGTGATTGATCCACAAGAAATCACAGAAAGCTTATGCATTAACGCTTCATTAATCGTTTTCGTATTAACTACGTTCATCCAGTCTCCTGGATTCAGACGGTTTCTCCGTGAGGGTCAGGTCTGATTTTCTCCCTGTTTTACCTTCAGAGCCGCAATTGCGGCTCTTTTTTTGCGTATCGCAGCAGCGTTACCGCAAAATTGTGGGAATTAACCCTTCCTTAAGATACGTCTTGCGGATTTTCGGTAATGGTAGCATCTTGCCCCCTACCAAAAGAGGCAGGAACAAGTCCACGACGCTGTCGTTACATGCTTCAGTGATGTGTTTTACAGGAAAGCTCTCATGTCGGAACTCGGAGTGAATACGGTCAGCTTTGCCGGAAAGGCAGCAGCGTCCAGCCAGTTCAAGTCGACTTATGCCGAAGGCATGGGCCTGGTCGAAGAAACCGCGAGCTATCTCGATGGTCCTGGCCGAGCTGCAGCAAAGGTTCTTCCGCGTCAGGCCTCCGTGCTCTACGCGGCTGAATCCATGCGCCTCACCACGCGCCTGATGCAGATGGCATCCTGGCTCCTGCTTCAGCGCGCCGTCAACAATGGCGAGATGAGCCGCGACCAGGTGATTTCGGAGAAGAGCAAGGTTCGTCTCGACGGCTTCAATGTGGATCGTGCCGCTCCTGGCTGGAACGACCTGCCGGAATCCTTCCGTGACCTCGTGGAGCGCTCTCTGCGCCTGCAGAACCGCATTTCTCTCCTTGACCGCGAGATCTACCGTCCCGAAGAAGAGATCATTCACCCGGACAATGAAAACAGCGTCCAGGCTCAGCTTAATCTTCTGCGCACCGCGTTTAACGCCGGCTGACTGGCCGGCGATCAGCACTGAACTTTAAAGCCCGGCCTGCCTACGCAGGACCGGGCCTTTTTCTATCTTTCGACGAGCGGGCATGGCCCGACCAAACGGGCCAAACGCAAAAAACCCGGCACAAGGCCGGGCTTTTCGATGCATTCGCAGTCGACAGCGATTAGAGGCCGAGGCCGCCGAAACGCTTGTTGAACTTCGAAACGCGGCCGCCGCGGTCCAGCAGCTGCTGGTTGCCGCCGGTCCAGGCCGGGTGCGAAGTCGGGTCGATTTCGAGGTTCATCACGGCGCCTTCAGAACCCCAGGTCGAGCGGGTTTCATATTCGGTGCCATCGGTCATGACGACCTTGATGACGTGGTAGTCGGGATGGATGTCAGCCTTCATGGTTCTATTCCTGCTGTGCCGTGCGGTCCATTTGCCGCAATTGCCTCGGCAAGACCTATTCAATAGATGAAGCCGCAGTCCTTATGGGCTACGGCTTCCCAATTCGATGCCGTGCCTATACATGAAGGGCGCAGGGATAACAAGTACCATGGCGCGAAAGCCTGTGGTCCTGAAACAGAGCATGAGTGGGAGCATCAAAGCGTGACGTCGCAAGCCGAAATCAACGATAAGAAGCGCCACTCGTTGAAGCCGCTGGCTTCGCTCCTGCCCTATCTGAAGCGCTATCGCGGGCTTGTCGCCGGCGCCATCCTTTTTCTCGGGCTCGCAGCCGCCACGACGCTTGCCCTGCCCCTTGCCATCCGCCGCATGCTCGATCACGGCTTTTCTGAAGCCGATAGCGGCTTCGTCGATAAGTATTTCGCGATGATGATCGTCATGGCGCTTGTGCTCGCGATTGCGAGCGCGCTTCGCTATTACTTCGTCATCACCATTGGCGAGCGTGTCGTGGCAGATCTTCGCGGCGATGTCTTTGCCCAGGTCACCCGCCTCTCGCCGTCCTTCTTTGACGTCAACCAATCCGGCGAGATCGTCTCGCGCCTGACGGCGGACACGACTCAGCTCAAGTCAGCCGTGGGCGCCACCGCCTCGCTTGCATTGCGCAACTCGATTCTCTGTCTTGGCGCAATCGCCATGATGATCGCAACCAGCCCGAAGCTGTCGATCATGGTGCTTGCCGCCATCCCCGTCATTGTCTTTCCGCTGGTCGGTTTCGGGCGCTCGGTGCGAAAGCGCTCGCGTGCCGCTCAAGATACGCTCGCGGAAGCCTCGACCTTTGCCGGCGATATGATCGGTGCGGCCCGAACCCTCCAGGCCTTCAATGGCGAACAAACGGCACGGACCCGCTATGTTTCTGCCGTCGAGAGCGCCTATGACGCAGCCCGAGCCGCCATCAAATCACGTTCGCTTCTGACGGGCGTGGCGATCACACTCGTCTTCGGCAGTGTAGTCGGTGTGCTCTGGTATGGCGCCCACAGCGTGCTCGCCGGCACGATGACCGCCGGCACACTTGGCCAGTTCCTGCTGTACTCGCTGATCGCTGCGGGCTCGCTCGGCACGCTTTCGGAAGTCTGGGGCGAACTGTCCCAGGCTGCCGGCGCTGCCGAAAGGCTGACCGAACTGCTTGCCGAGAACCCGGCCATCGCGGCTCCCGCCAATCCGGTGGCGCTGCCCAAACCGGCCAAGGGCGCAGTCAAATTCGAAGACGTGCATTTCACCTATCCGTCGAGCCCGACCAAATCGGCGTTGAATGGCCTGAGCTTCTCTGTCGCTCCCGGTGAAACGGTTGCGATCGTTGGTCCGTCGGGGGCCGGCAAGAGCACGATCTTCTCCCTGATCCTGCGGTTCTACGATCCCGCGACCGGCACCATCCGGCTTGATGGTGTGGACCTGCGCGATGCCGACCCGAAGGTCATTCGCGACCGGATCGCGATTGTGCCGCAGGATACGACGATCTTCGCGTCGACAATTCAAGACAACATCGCCTTTGGCAGCCCCAACGCCACGCGGGCCATGGTGGAGGCCGCTTCTAATGCCGCCCAGGCAGGCGAATTCATCGGGCGCCTCGAAAACGGCTTCGACACCATGGTCGGCGAGCGCGGCATCACCCTCTCGGGCGGCCAGCGGCAGCGCATCGCCATTGCCCGCGCCATCCTGCGCGATGCGCCGCTTCTCCTCCTCGATGAAGCGACGTCGGCGCTCGACGCCGAAAGCGAGACCCTGGTGCAAAAGGCACTGGAAATCCTGATGCGCGACCGCACCACGATTGTCATCGCCCACCGCCTGGCAACCGTGCTGAAGGCCGATCGCATCCTTGTGCTGGATCAGGGTGTCATCGCGGAGGAAGGGACGCATCAAAGCCTGATCCGCGATGGCGGGCTCTACGCCAAGCTCGCCCGCCTGCAGTTCGAAACCGGCGGACGCGACTTTACGGCCGCCGCGCAGTAACGCGAAGGCTGCAGGGGATGGTCGATCGGCAGATATGCCCTGCCCCCACTCCCAGACCTTATTGCCCTGCATGCCGGCCGGCAACGCGGCCGGAAAACAAGCAACCGCCCAGGAATGTCCCTTCAAGCGCATTGTAACCATGCATGCCACCGCCACCGAAGCCTGAGACTTCACCGGCAGCATAGAGCCCCGGCACCGGGCTGTTCCCGGCATCGAGTACCCGCCCCTGAAGATCGGTGTGCAGACCGCCCAAGGTCTTGCGGGTCAGGATATGCAGGCGCACGCCGATTAGCGGCCCCGCAGAAGGATCGAGCAGTCGCTTTGGCTTGGCCGTTCTGAGCAAACGGTCACCAAGATAGCGCCGCGCTCCGTTGATGGCGGTGATCTGGATATCCTTGCTGAAAGGGTTGGCGATTTCGCGGTCTCTAGCCTCGATCTGCGTGCGAAGATGATGCACGCCAAGCCGATGCTCGCCCGACAACTCGTTCATGCCGACAATCAGATCTTCGAGGGTATCGCGGACGACAAAATCCTCGCCCTTGTCCATGAAGGCCTGCACCGGTCCCGGCGGATTTTTGCCGAGGCGCTTCAATAGCAATGGAATATCCTTGCCGGTGATATCAGGGTTCTGCTCGGAGCCCGAAAGGGCAAATTCCTTCTTGATGATCGCACGGTTGAGAATGAACCAGGAGTAATCGTCGCCCCGCGCGCGGATCGCTTTCAGCGTGGCAAGCGTATCGAAACCCGGCAGGGCGGGCGCTGAAAACCGGTTGCCATCGGCATCGCACCAGAAGGAGGATGGCCCCGGCAGAATACGGATACCGTGATTGGGCCAGATAGGATCCCAGTTCTTCAGGCCCTCTGTATAGTGCCACATCCTGTCGCCGTTGATCACGGCACCGCCAGCCTCGCGCGAAATGCCGAGCATGCGACCGTCAACATGCGCAGGCACCCCGGCCACCATCTTGCGTGGCGGCTCGCCGAGGCGCTCGATTGGCCAATGCTTGCGCACGAGATCATGATTGCCGCCGATTCCGCCCGACGCGACGATGGTTGCGGCAGCCCGCACCTCAAAATCGCCAACGACATTCCGCGAACTCAAGGCACCACGCACAACAGGATCTGCAGCAAGGATGCTGCCCGCAGCGCCGGTAACCGCACCATTGGTGACCAGCAGCCGATCGACGCGGTGGCGAAACAGGAAGGTCAGTCGGCCAGCATCCGCTGCGGCCCTCGCCGCGCGAATAAATGGCTCGATCACCGCAGGTCCGGTGCCCCATGTCAGATGAAAACGCGGCACGGAATTGCCGTGGCCATGTGCCAGAAGGCCGCCACGCTCCGCCCAGCCGACAACCGGAAACCAGCGCATGCCCTTCTGCCGCAGCCATTGGCGCTTCTCGCCTGCGGCAAATTGCAGATAGGCCTCGGCCCATCGACGCGGCCAGAGATCTTCCGGCCGGTCGAAACCGGCAGACCCCAGCCAATCCTGCCGCGCAAGATCGATGCTGTCGCGGATGCCCATTCGCCGTTGCTCTGGACTATCGACAAAGAACAGCCCTCCCAGCGACCAGAAGGCTTGCCCGCCAAGGCTCTGCTCACCCTCCTGATCAATGAGGCCAACCGTCAGGCCGCGCTCGACGGCCTCCGTTGCTGCCACAAGCCCCGCAAGCCCGCCACCGATCACCAGTATATCGAATTCCCGCATCGGCACTCCCCCTCAGCGGACGATCTTACCTTTACGAATACGTAACTCAACCCACCGATAGCAGACCTGCAACCAAAAGACGCCCGGCAGATCCTTACCGTTCGGTGAGCTTCAGTTCGATGCGCCGGTTCTGGGACAGGATTTCAGGCGTGTCTCCTTCCGCGATCGGCTGATACTCGCCAAAACCCGCGGCCACCAGGCGATTGGCCGGCACACCGCGCTCGATCAGGAATTTGACGACAGAGGTCGCGCGGGCCGATGAAAGCTCCCAGTTGTCGCGGTAACGGCCCGTTCCCGAAAGCGGCGAAGCATCCGTATGACCGTCGACGCGCAGCACCCAGTTGATCTCCGAGGGGATCTCCCTCGCAAGCTCAAGCAGCGCCTGCGCCAGCTTGCCCATCTCGGTGCGCCCTGCATCATCGAGGTCCGCACCACCAACCGGAAAGAGAACTTCGGACTGGAAAACGAAGCGGTCGCCAACAATGCGAATGTTTTCGCGGTCCGACAGGATTTCCCGCAAACGCCCGAAGAAATCCGAACGGTAGCGATTTAGCTCCTGCACGCGCTGCGCAAGCGCCACGTTCAGACGACGGCCAAGATCGGCGATCTTTGCCTGCGACGCATCATCCTTGGCCTCGGAGGCCTGCAGTGCGCCTTCGATCGCCGCGATCTGCGCCCGCAGCGCCGCGATCTGCTGGTTCAGCAGCTCGATCTGGCTCATGGCGCGTGCACTGACCTGGCGTTCGGCATCGAGTTCCGTCGACAGTTGACCGATTCGGACCGAAGCCTGATCCGCAGAGCCGACGCCATTCGCAAGCAATTGTTGCAACCTCGACCGCTCGGTTTCCGAAGACGACAACGAGGATTGAAGCTGGGCGAGCATGTCTTCGAGATCCTGCTTGCCACCCTTCTCAAGCGCAAGAAGCTGGGTCAGCTCGGCGATCTGGCTGTTCAGCCGGTTGAGCACCTCATCCTTGCCGGTAATCTCGCGGCTCAGGATGAACTGCGCCAGCACAAACACGGTCAGCAGAAACATGATGGCCAGCAGAAGCGTCGACAGCGCGTCGACGAAGCCTGGCCAGTAATCGACCCCGCGCTCCCTGCGGCGGTTGCGGCCGAGCGCCATTACTTGCTCCCGCCATTCTTGTCCGAGGTGATGCGATCATTCAGCCGGTCGAGCGTCTTGCGCATGGCACGCGCATCTTCCTGCTGGGCTTCGATCCAGTCGCGCAGCATCTGTTGCTCGTTGCGCATGTTCTTCACCAGGCCCTGAATGCTTTCGGCAAGACCGGCGATGGCAGCAATCGAACGGTCATTGCCGCCGTCACGCCCTGCGATTTTCTGCACTTCGGCAAGCAACTGGCGAATATCGGCACCTGCCAGACCGGCAGCTGCATCCCCGCCCCGCTCCTGATCGAGATCCGTCATGCCCGACAGCCAGTTTTCCAGTTCGGTGTAGAACCGGTTCTGCGCCCGACCCGCCTGCAGGTCGAGAAAGCCGAGAATGAGGGAGCCGGACAGGCCGAGAAGCGAAGACGAAAACGCCGTTCCCATGCCCGACAGCGGCGCCGTCAGTCCGGTTTTCAGGGATTGCAGAATGTCGTTGCTATCGCCCGAAGACGGATTGAGCGACTGGATGACGTCGTTGATCGAGGCAATCGTGCCAAGCAGACCCCAGAAGGTGCCGAGCAGGCCAAGAAACACCAGAAGACCGATGAGGTAGCGGCTGATATCGCGCGATTCATCCAGACGCGTGCCGATGGAATCGAGAATGGACCGCAGCGCGGTGGTCGAAATCGCAATGGAGCGACGCCCCCCGAAAAGCGCCCGCATCGGCGCGAGAAGACGCGGATCACGTCCCACGCGGTCTGCCCCGCCCGCAGCCCGGAACGAGTTGAACCAGCGCACCTCGGGACGCAGGGCCAGAACCTGGTTGAACACCAGAACGATGCCGACCACCAGAACACCGAGAATGAGGCCGTTGAGGCCAGGATTGGTGATGAAGGCCGCATGCGCCTGCCGATAGAGGATGGCGGCAATAAATCCGACAATGATCAGAAAGATGATCATCGTCGTGAAAAACGGCATCGGGCTGGAGAGCTTCTGGCCGTGGTCTCCTGTCCGGACCTCGACCGCTTCCACGTCCTCCAGTCTCACTCTTGCCATGTCGTCTTCAACCTCCGGGGAATCTTGGGCCGGAGGCTAGTGGAAAATTAAGACGAATTGAAGCCGCGAAACCGAGGTAATTTACCTTATATTTCAGGCATCACGCCTGCGGCACCGGACGGTTGACCACCTCTTCCAGTGCCTTGCGGATATATTCGTTGCCGGCAAGCACGGTGCCGTTTTCGAACATTTCCTGGCCACCCTTCATGTCGGAGGCAAAGCCGCCGGCTTCGCGGATCAACAGCAGGCCAGCTGCGATGTCCCAGGCGTTGAGCTGGGCTTCCCAGAAACCGTCGAGGCGACCGGCCGCGACATAGGCGAGGTCAAGCGCGGCCGCACCCAGGCGACGAACGCCGGCGACTTCGCCCATGACGTGACGCAATTCGACAAGGAACTTGCCGTGCTGGCCGCGGCCAAGATGCGGCATGCCGCAGCCGATGACGCAATCAGACAGCACCTTGCGCGCGCCGACCCGGATACGGCGATCGTTCAAGAAGGCGCCGCCGCCCTTTTCTGTGGTATAGAGTTCATCGGTTGCCGGATTGAAGATCACGCCGGCAACGATCTCGCCATTGCGCTCGAGTGCAATCGAGACGGCAAACTGCGGAATGCCATGGAGGAAGTTGGTCGTGCCATCGAGCGGATCGACGATCCAGCGATGTGCGCCGTCCGTGCCCTTGATCTCCTCACCTTCCTCACCGAGGAAACCATAGGTGGGCCGCGACTTCAAAAGCTCCTCGCGGACGATCTTCTCGGCGCGGAAATCGGCCTGCGAGACGAAATCACCGGGGCCCTTGACCGATACCTGCAGGTTCTGGACTTCGCCAAAATCGCGCGACAGCGATTTACCGGCCTTCAGCGCGGCCTGAACCATAACGTTGAGAAGGGCTGAACGGGCCATGTAGATATTCCTTGAAATCGGGGGACGCTGATGCGGCGCTGGATGGAAGCGCGGGCGTGGCGACGGTTGGCCGGTTCAAGACCACAAATATTGCCGGATTTCAAGGAAAAACCCGCAAGCACGGCAAAGCCCGGGCGAAACGCCTAACCCGCTACAGGCTTAAGGACAGCCGAGAGCCGCGAGCGCAACAGGCCGGACCGCCATGCCATCGACCGACCTACCCCCGGCGGAAGCGGTTTGCCTGATCGATTGCCTGCTTTTGCTGCTCTTCCGTCAAGCCGAGATAGAAATCCTCAAGCCCCACATCCTTGAGGCCAGCCCGGCGTGACAGCACATACCACTTGGCCGCCTCCACCGGGTTCGGAGAGGTTCCAAGGGCGTTGATATAGAGATGCGCCAGGCGGTTCTGCGCCACCACATTTCCCCGCTTCGCAGCAATGCTCAGCCAACGGAAGCCCAGCTCATAGTCCCGCGGACCGTTATAGCCGTTGACCAGCCACAACCCCATGTCGAGCTGGGCCGTATCGAAGCCGGCGCGGGCGGCGCGATGCATCCATTCGCGCGCGCGGTCCTTCTTTTCCTTGGGCACATCCTTGAGCGCCGAATAGACCTGCGCCAGCGCGTATTGTGCGTCGGCGATGCCCTGCTCGGCAGCCTTCTCGTAGAAGGGCATGGCCATGGTCAGGCCGCGAACACCGGGGTTTTCCGACACCAGGATCTGCGCCCAGTTGAACTGTGCCGAAGCATTGCCGGCCTCTGCTGCGCGGCGCATGTAGTCGTCGGCCTTCTTCTTGTCGCGCTCAACGACCTGCCCCTCCATGAGGATGAGGGCATACTTGAACATGCCGGCGGGATCGCCGCCCTGGGCAGCCTGCCCGTACCAGAAGGCGGCCCCCTTGGGATCGCGCTTCACGCCAAGGCCCCGCGACATGATTTCCGCAAGCAGCGTCTGAGCAGCCGGATCACCAAGCTGGGCGCGCGGCATCGCCTTGTCGACCGCCGTCAGGAACAAGCCGCGCTGGAAGGCGCCATAAGCGTCATCCGGCTCGTCGGCAAATGGCCGCTCCGGCGGCAGCTCCGGCAAGGGCGTGCCCATGCGCAGGTAGATATTGATGCCCTGGTCCGCCTCGCCATCCGGCGAAATCTTGCCGCCCTTCATGACGGGCGGCTGCGAATCACGCACCCGTCGATCAAGCTCAAGCGCATCGCCATCCACCTCGGGTGTCGCGCCCGCCGGATTGGATGGACTTGGCTGCAGCGTCCCGGCATCGGCCGGATCCGCCGGGATGATGACCGGCGCTTCACCGATATCAAGCCCGTCCTCCTCCTGCGCCAGCGCGACAGAGGACAGCAGGGACACGCCCGCAAGAAGAGCGAGGGAAAGCAGGCGAAGGATGGGCAGGGTTTCACGCATGTCGCGGTCTAAGCTTCAAACCGTGGCGCTTTTTCGTCAAGTTCCGCATTGACCCGCGCAACGATTGCCGCCGCCTGCCCCGGCTCACCAAACACAGCCTTGCCAAGCGCCACGAACTCAACGCCACCTTCTGCAACGGGAACCGCGGAGGATGGATCGGTGCCCCCCATGACAATGCAGGGAATCTCGATCATCGCGGACCACCATTCACCGAGCGCAATATTCTTGGAATGCGCCTCCGGCTTGATGTCACCGTCGAGCTTGCCGAAGAAAACGTAGTCGGGCTGCGCCTCGCCCATTTCCAGTGCGTGATGGCGATCCATGGCATTGCCGCCGCCGACGATCAGTTTCGGCGTGTGCTTCTCGACGGCTTCAGCAAGCGCTTCGGCATTGCCGGTAATGTGCAGACCATCCGCCTTGACCCGACCGGCCACCCGGCTGTTGTCGACGACGAGCGCTGCAGCGCCTGCTGCCTGGATGACCGGGACCAGCGCTTCGGCAATCTTCTGGAAGCTCTGATCGTCGCGTCCATACTGCGGAATGATGACGGAGGCGACATCGCCGCCGCGCAGGGCGTCACCCACAACCGTGGCACAGTCTGCGGCATCCGCAATGTCGGGAACGATGAGAACGAGACGGCAGCGGTCTTCTGTCATTACAGCGGTCAATCCGGTCATGGGACAGCTCCGCACCCTGCGGAATTGGTCCTCGTATTGTCTACACAAATCCGATAGACCGCTCCACCGAAAGGATCAACCGCACAATGCTCACAGACCCGAACTTCTACGCGATCGCCATTCCTGCTGTGATGCTTGTCGGATTGTCCAAAGGAGGGCTGGGCGGCGCTTTCGCCCTGATTGGCGTGCCTCTGCTGGCACTCGCTGTTCCACCGATGCAGGCCGCCGCCATTTTCCTGCCGATCCTGCTGGTCATGGATGCCGTTGCGCTGTGGGCCTGGCGCAAGCACAACGACCGGGCAACGCTTCTGGCACTCCTCCCGGGCGCGCTCATCGGCATTGCGCTGGGCTGGGCGACATCGCGCTATGTCTCGGGCGATGCCATGCGACTGGTGCTCGGAGCCATTTCCCTCGTCTTTGCGCTGAAATACTTCCTTGAGCGACGGACGGTTGCGGGCGACACGCCGGCCAAAGCCACGCAGCACAGACCTGTCGCCGCGACGATTTGGGGTTCGTTTTCCGGCTATGCGAGCTTCGTCGCCCATGCCGGAGGACCGCCCTTCCAGATCTACACCCTGCCGCTCAAGCTTGATCCCTTTTCCTATACCGGCGCCTCGACGCGCTATTTCGCCATCCTCAACGCCATCAAGCTGATCCCCTATTTTGCCCTTGGCGAGCTCGACACAACAAATCTAACCTTGTCGGCAACCCTGCTCCCGGTCGCGCTTGTCTCGACCTTGATCGGGGCAAAACTGGTGCACACCCTGCGCCCCGCAATCTTCTATCCGCTGATGTACGGCATGGTGCTGATTGCCGGCTCGAAACTCTTCTACGACGGGGCTGTCGGCATACTCGGCCTATGACCTTTGGAGGGGTGTTGCGGCGCACATTCGCGCTTGCCGGGCATTGCCAACTGCCCTAGGCTTTCCCCATGTCGAACACGGATCCCTTCATGGCGATTGCAGATCCCAACCGGCGCCTGATCCTTGAGGATCTGCGGCGCGGCTCAAAGACCGTGAACGAGATATCCCAAGCCCTGCCGATCAGCCGACCCGCGGTGTCACAACATCTGAAAGCCTTGCTCGACAGCGGCCTTGTCGATGTTCGCGCCGAAGGCACACGGCGGATCTATTTTCTTCGTCCGGGAGGCTTCGACCGGATGAGCTTGTGGCTCGATCAGTTCTGGTCCTGAGTAGCTCTTCAAGACAAAATAAAACCCCGAAGTTCGAGCGAACTCCGGGGCGTGTGTTCAAGGGTTGCGGCACCAAGCGGACATCGGGATCATCAGATCCTGGCCGGGGCCAGCAATCCCGGCAGTCAATGGCGTGTCGAAGCTCTCAGGCGTTCCATTTCATCCTTGAGACGCAATTTCAGGCGCTTCAGCTCTGCGATCTGTCGATCGTCGACGGAGGGAGATGCGAGCGCGTCATGGAGCTTTTCCTCGAGAGCGCCATGCTTCTTCTGCAGCGAGTCAAGATGAGCCTGTATGGTCATTTGATACGTCCTTCCTTTTCGCCTACCTCCAGCCCTCAGTCGCTAGAGTTTCAGGCTTTGCGAAAGTAATGTGACACGAGAAATGCGGTTTGTCGAAGGCGAAACGACATGGAAGGGACCAGAAAATCGCCGAGAAGGATAACTTCCCGTTACCGGTATTTGGTGATAGGAGCTTGCACGAATCTCCGGCACGTCCCTATAGGATTGGCTGAGGCTTTAAATTGGGGAAAAACGATGGCGGATCAGGAACAGGCTGACATCAGGCTATCTTTGGCAAGGCTCCGCCAGGAGCACGAAGATTACGATGCAGCGATCAACGCCATGCTGGCCACCGGTTGCGATGCCTTGCGCATCCAGCGGATGAAGAAGAAGAAGCTTGTCATCAAGGACAAGATCACCGCCTTGGAAGACCAGGTCATTCCCGACATCATCGCATGAAGGCAGAAGGATAACCGGATGACGGCTGAGTGCCCCCCCGTCGCGATCATCATGGGAAGCCAGTCCGACTGGGAAACCATGAAGAATGCCGCAGACACCCTGGACGCGCTCGGCGTCGACTATGAAGCGCGGATCGTCTCCGCCCACCGCACGCCCGACCGCATGTATGCCTTTGCCAAGGGCGCCCGCGACGAGGGCTTCAAGGTGATCATCGCCGGTGCGGGCGGCGCGGCGCATCTTCCGGGCATGGTCGCCTCGCTCACGTCCCTTCCGGTTTTCGGCGTTCCCGTTCAGTCCAAGTCCATGTCCGGCCTCGACAGTCTCTACTCCATCGTTCAGATGCCGGCCGGCATTCCTGTCGGCACGCTGGCCATCGGGCGCGCCGGTGCCGTCAATGCAGCCCTGCTCGCGGCCCGCGTCCTTGCCGTCTACGACGACGAACTGGCGGATCGGCTCGATGACTGGATCACCCGCCAGACGGCTTCCGTTGGCGACTATCCGGTGGATGAGGCCCCATGAGCATCCGCACGATCGGCATCATCGGTGGCGGCCAGCTCGGTCGCATGCTGGCCATGGCTGCTGCCCGGCTGAACTATCGTACGGTCATTCTGGAACCACAGGCCGATAGCCCCGCATCCCAGGTGGCCAACCGGCAGATTGTTGCTGCCTATGACGATGAAGCAGCGCTGGCCGAGCTTGCCGCGCTCTGCGACGTCGTGACCTACGAATTCGAAAACGTGCCAGTGACGGCAGCCGAACTGCTGACACGCAGCGTCGCCGTCTACCCGCCGGCAAAGGCACTTGAGATTTCGCAGGACCGCCTGACGGAAAAGCGCTTTCTGAATGCTGCCGGCATTGAGACGGCCCGGTTCCATGCCGTCGACAGCCAGGCCGATCTTAAAGCTGCCCTTTCGAACTTCGGTGGCGAAGGCGTGCTGAAGACCTGCCGTCTCGGCTATGACGGCAAGGGCCAGAAAGTCTTCCGCAAGGGCGACACATCAGACGACGCATTTGCCGAACTCGGCAGTGTCCCGCTCATACTCGAAAGCTTCGTGCCTTTCGTCAGGGAAGTGTCGATCATCGCTGCCCGCAGCGCCTCGGGCGAGATCCGCTGCTACGACCCGACCGAAAACGTCCATCGGGGCGGCATTCTGCATACCTCGACGCTGCCGGCGGCCATCTCTGCCGAGACAGCCAACCTCGCACGTCAGTCCGCATCGAAGCTGCTGGACGGCCTCGGCTATGTCGGCGTCGTCGGCATGGAGTTCTTCGTTCTGCAAGACGGCAGCCTCGTCGCCAACGAATTTGCCCCGCGCGTGCACAATTCCGGCCACTGGACGGAAGCAGCCTGCATCGTCTCGCAGTTCGAGCAGCATATCCGCGCCGTTGCCGGACTGCCGCTAGGCAACCCTGTGCGTCACTCCGATTGCGTGATGACGAATCTCATTGGCGACGACATCGATTCTGTCCCTGCCTGGCTCGCAAAGAGCAATGTGCTGGTCCATCTCTACGGCAAGACCGAAGCGCGCGCAGGCCGAAAGATGGGTCATGTCACGCAAATCACGCCCCTGAGCGACCGATAATCCCGTATTTTCAGTCGAACTCGTCGGCAAATTTCGCTCTGCAGGTTGACATTGAGACATGCCTGAGGCTAATTGCCGCCAACTCTTCAGGGGCGCGCCCACCGGCGCGCTTTTGATTGTTTGAGATTACGGTGGACGAACAGTTCCCCGGCATTGTTGTGGACCAGAAAAATGAAGATCAAGAACTCGCTGAAAGCGCTCAAGGCCCGTCATCGCGACAACCGTCTGGTTCGCCGCAAGGGCCGCATCTACATCATCAACAAGCAGAACCCGCGCTTCAAGGCCCGCCAGGGCTGATACTCCTGGGGCCCAGGCCCCATGGATGAATCCGGTCTGCCCGCCGAATTCGGCGTGTCGATGTCTAAAAATTGAGTTTGAAAGACGGCGCTAAGAGATTACGGTCTCTTCATGCGCCGTTTTTCTTTGCGACTCCTCGCCACCTCATTGCTGATCACCCCAATGGCCCTCGCCGGCTGGAGCCATGCTGCGGCTGCCGAAGAGCCGATGCTCGATCAGCCCATGCCTTCGCCGCCAGCGGAAACCAGCCCACCGGTCATCGAAGGCCTGCCCAAGGCAACACCGGAAACCGCGATCGAGCGCATTCCGGCAAAGGATGCGATCAAGGCACCCGCAAAGCCGAAGAGCGTCGACGAACTCGTTGCAGAGCTGAAACGCACGCGAAGCCCGGAGGCTGCGCGCCAGGTCGCCAATACGCTGATGAACCGCTGGGGAACCTCCACAAGCCCCACAGTCAATCTGCTGATGGAATGGTCGGCAAAGGCTGCGGGAGAAAAACGCAATGCCGCTGCACTTGATTTCCTCGATCAGGCAATCGTGCTGAAACCGGATTTTGCCGGCGCCTGGAATCAGCGGGCCACACTGCACTTCACCATGGGCAATTACCGCCGTTCGATCTCCGACATCGAGCGCGTGCTAGAACTGGAGCCAAGGCACTTTGGCGCGATAGCGGGCCTCGCCGGCATTTTGGGCGAACGCGGCAGCAAGGAAGCTGCACTTTCCGCCTGGCAACGCTACCTCGACATCTTCCCGGCCGATCGGGAGGTGCAGAGCCGTGTCAGCACGCTGGCGGAAGAAATCGCCGGTCAGAGGACATAGTTGCCCAGCAGGCTTGACGATTGGCGGACAGCGCCCGATTTGATCGCAAGCCCTGCCTGTAACCTGCGAGTTCCATGTGTCCCTCTCCCTTCGCCTGAGCCTCGTTTTTCTCGCTGTTATAATTCTCGTCCCGCTTGCTCTGGCCATCGCAACACACTTACGCGCCCGCGCAATCGAGGCGCGCTTTCCCAATATCGGCAGCCTGACGGATATCGGTGGCTTCAGCCTCAACGCCTTGCACATACCCGCAGGCCCTGAGGCGGATCTGCCGCCCATCGTGTTCATCCACGGCGCCTCAGGCAATCTGCGGGATCAGGCGGGTGCGTTTCTCGACCCTCTGCGCGGCCGGGCAGAACTCCTCTTCGTGGACCGTCCGGGGCATGGCTATTCCGAGCGCGGCGGCCCCGAGAATGACACGCCGGATGGCCAGGCCAATGCCATCGCCAAGCTTATGGACAAGAAGGGCATCAAGCGCGCGGTCATCGTCGGCCATTCCTTCGGTGGCGCGATCACCGCAAGCTTCGCTGTCCTGCATCCGGAAAAGGTTGAAGGCCTGGTCTTCCTGGCAGCCGCCACCCATCCCTGGCCGGGCGGGGTCGACTGGTATTATCACCTCGCCTCTGCCCCCGTGATCGGGCCGCTCTTCTGCCATACGCTCGCGCTGCATGCCGGCATGATGCGGCTGGATGCTGCAACCCATCATGTCTTTGCCCCCAATCCACGCTCGCAGACCTATGTCGAAGAGACGGGCCCTGCCCTGGTGCTGCGGCCGTCCAGCTTTCGCGCCAACGCAACGGATGTGGCCGGCCTGCATGATTACGTCACGACATTCTCGCCCCGCTACCGCGAGATCGACAAGCCGACAGTCGTGATCACCGGCGACAGCGACGAGATCGTGCTGGAAGAGATCCACTCCCGCGGCCTTGCCCGCGATATCGCAGGCTCTGAACTGGTCTGGATCGAAAATCTCGGACACAAGCCCGATTATGTCGTCACCGATATCGCCATCGCTGCCATCGAGACGGTTGCGGGGATCAAACGCGATCTGCAAGCCATGGCGCGCGCCATCGAGCCGGTGCTTGCGGCAAGTCGGGTGGAGCCTGGCGGCAAGGCTCCTTCACTGCAGGCTGGCCAGTAGCGCAAACGAAAAAGCCGCCCGAAGGCGGCTCTCGTAACAATTGAAGGAACGGGAATCAGATCCCGGTCTGGCCATCAGAGCCGATATAGGCAATGCGCAGCATATTGGTCGAGCCCGGCGTGCCGAGCGGTACACCGGCAGACATGATGATGCGGTCGCCCGGCTTGCCGAAACCTTCTTCAACGGCGATACGGCAGGCACGGTTGACCATGTCGTCGAGATCGGTCGGCTCCGACGAGACCACGCAATGCAGACCCCAGACGACCGACAGACGGCGCGCGGTCTGGATAACCGGCGACAGCGCCAGAACCGGCACTTCAGGACGCTCACGCGAGGCGCGCAGGCCGGTATTGCCCGACGAGGTGTAGCAGACGATCGCCTGCAGGCGGAGCGTTTCGGCGATCTGGCGGGCAGCCAGCGAAATCGCGTCCGCACCGGTTGCTTCCGGCTGGGCGCGCTGGGCGTAGATGATGCCCGGATAGTGCGGCTCGCGCTCGACCGTCTCAGCAATCGACGCCATGGTCGCGACGGCTTCGACCGGATACTGGCCGGAGGCCGATTCGGCGGAAAGCATGATCGCATCGGCACCTTCGAAGACGGCGGTCGCAACGTCGGACACTTCAGCGCGTGTCGGGACGGGAGCCGTGATCATCGATTCGAGCATCTGAGTCGCGACCACGACAGGCTTGCCCTCGCGGCGGCAGGCGCGGATCAGCTGCTTCTGGATACCGGGAACGCGTTCAAGCGGCATTTCCACGCCAAGGTCACCGCGCGCAACCATCAGTGCGTCGGACAGCGCGATGATCTCGTCGATTCGCTCGATGGCCTGCGGCTTTTCGATCTTCGACATCAGGCCGACGCGACCCTTGGCAATCTTGCGCACTTCGGCGAGATCTTCCGGACGCTGGATGAAGGACAACGCCACCCAGTCGACATCGTTGACGGCGAGAACGGCGTCGAGGTCGGCGCGGTCCTTGTCGGTCAGAACGCCGGTGGCGAGAATGGTGTCAGGCAGGCTCACGCCCTTGCGGTCGGAGATCTTGGTGCCCGAAACGACTGTGGTGACGATGCTTTTGCCATCGCACTTTTCAGCCTTCAGATGCAGCTTGCCGTCATCGATCAGCAGCCGATCGCCGGGCTTTACCGATTCCAGGATTTCCGGATGCGGCAGGTAGACGCGGGTCGTATCGCCAGGCGCCTCGTTGTTGTCGAGCGTGAAGGTTTGTCCCGGCTTCAGTTCGACCGTGGTGTCGGCAAACTTGCCAACGCGCAGCTTCGGACCCTGAAGGTCTGCGAGAATACCGATCGGCCGACCACAGGCGGCCTCGACGCTGCGGATACGCTGAACCAGGCTACGCATCACATCATGGCTGGCATGGCTCATATTGATGCGGAAAAGATCAGCGCCAGCTTCGTGCAGCTTGCGGATCATCGCCTCGTCGGAGGAGGCGGGACCGAGGGTTGCGAGGATCTTTACTTTGCGGTTGCGCTTCATCAGTTCTGGCTTTCCTGGGTGCCCGACGAATCGGACAGCTGGACCATCCAGCTCCCCTGCCTGCCGGTGTCATATTCCTTGAATCCCATCTGCTGATAACCGCGCGCAAAGCAGTCCTTCACGCCAACGATCTTGAACTCGTTTTCGGCGACACACATGTTGATGTCCCCGGCCCAACGGCCACCGCGAGCGGCATCCTCAGCATAGAGATAGTAATAGCGCGATTGCAGTTCGCCTTCGATCAGGGTGGCACAGGTACCAGCCGGAACCTGCCACCAACCTTCCGTAATCCACCCCTCTTCAGCCCGATAGCCGACGGCGACGCCGACTAGATTGGGCGTACCATTGCAGACCCTGAATTCGGCATGCGCAGCAGTGGCCGAAAGAAGGGGAACGAACAACGCGCCCGCAATGAGGAAAGGGGTAAGAAAACGCGCGGCGACGCGGTTGCAAGTCTGTCGGATTTGCTTCTGCACGATTGCCGCCGGAACTCCAAAAATGCGCATGGGATGCCTTCTTGCGATGCTGGCCAGAGAATGTCAACGCAACTCTAATCGATTATATTTACCGCCCCCGGCCAGTCCTGGGACCTTCATGTTTGATCTTGGCACAAACGTGACGGCCATGAAAGCTTGCGCTCCCCCATTCCCCATGCGATCAAGCCCTCACCTCCTGAATTGGCTTTCCCGAGATGACCGACACCCCTGTTTTCGAGATTATAGACGGTCGCTATGACAGCGGCTTGTTGTTACTCGCCGATCACGCGACGAATTTTATACCGCCCCGGTATCACAAGTTAGGCCTGCCCGACAGCGCCTTTGGTCGTCACATTGCCTATGACATCGGCATAGAGCCTTTGACGCGCCAGCTGGCAAAACGCCTGGGCGCACCCGCCGTCATGTCGCGTTTTTCCCGCCTGTTGATCGATCCGAATCGCGGCGAAGACGATCCGACCATCATCATGCGGATCTCGGATGGCGCCATCATTCCCGGCAATCATCCAATCAGCCCGGACGAGTGGCAACATCGGATCGAGACCTATCACCGGCCCTATCACGCAGCGATCTCTCAGACGATCGACAGAATCGCGAAGGCAACGGGCGAGGCGCCGCTGGTGCTCTCGCTTCATTCCTATACGCCAGCCTGGAAGGGTGTCGCCAGACCATGGCACGCGGCCGTGCTCTGGGATACCGATGACCGCGCCGTCCATCCGCTGATCAATGACTTGTCTCAGGCAGGCGATGTTCTCGTGGGAGACAACGAACCCTATGACGGCGCGCTGAAGGGCGACACCCTGTATCGCCACTGCATGACGACAGGCATCCCGCATGCGCTTCTGGAAGTGCGTCAGGATCTGATTGCGGACGATGCCGGTGTCGAGGCCTGGGCCAAGCGGCTCGAACCGATCTTCAAGCGCCTCAATGCCGACCCGAAGCTGCACGAATATCGTGTCCACGCGTCTCGTACCGGCGCCTACCCTGCCGCGACCACCACGTCTTGAGGAGCTGACCATGACATTGCCGACCAAAGACGAGCAGACCGAACTCGAAGCCGCGGCCTTTCGCCGCCTGGTATCGCATCTGCGCAATCGGGCCGATGTCCAGAACATCGATCTGATGAACCTGGCGGGCTTCTGCCGCAACTGTCTGTCCAACTGGTATCTCGACACCGCCCGTGAGAAGGGCCTCGACCTGACCAAGGACGAAAGTCGCGAGATCATCTACGGCATGTCCTATGAGCAGTGGAAGTCTGAGCATCAACGCGAAGCCACGCCTGAGCAGCAACAGGCCTTCGAAAAGAACCGCCCACAGGAATGAGCGTGGCGCTTTGCTCTTGACGTCGCGCCTTGTTCGCGGCACCTGAGCGCCACCAAACAGTCTATCCCGAAATGAAGGAGAATGCCCATGTCTGATGCCGCCCACGGCGTCGCCCGCGACCAGCTCCGCGCCTTCGTTGAGCGCATCGAGCGCCTTGAAGAAGAAAAGAAGACGATCGCAGACGACATCAAGGACGTCTACGGCGAAGCCAAGTCCATGGGCTTTGACACCAAGATCCTGAAGAAGGTCATCGCGCTGCGCAAGAAGGACGATCAGGAGCGGATGGAAGAAGATCTGATCCTCGACACCTATCTGCACGCCCTCGGCATGATCGAAAGCCCGCCGGAAGGCTGATCGCTGAAGACAGGATCAAAAATAAACCCGCCTCTCGGCGGGTTTCTTTTTATCAAGTTTTCAGTGTCCAGATCAGGGATTACCGAAGCGGGTGGGATCGATGGTCGTCGCATCGAGGCGGAAGCCTTCCGGAACCGTTGCCGGCGCCGACAGCGTGCGCGACATGACGCGCGAGGCCTTGCCCGGCTTGGCGGCTGACGCCTCGAAACGGCCCTGGCTCATCGCCCACTTCTCCAGCATGGTCTTTGTCAAAGCCGCGCCACCATACATCGCCAGGTGGGCGCGCTCGGCTTCTTCCTGGCCCGGGCGACCACCTTTTACGGGGACGGCCGGATCGGCTGCAACCGACTTTGCCTCGGGAGCATCGAAACCATCACCCAGACGTGCAGCCGAAGTCTGGCGCTCAGGAGGAGCGATCGAGGCCACTTCGGTCGGACGCTGACCAGGCTGCGGCGCCTTGACGATCGGTGAGTTCGCCCGCATCTGCGGCACGGCCGTCACCGGCTCCTGCATGCCATTGCTATCTTCCAGCGCCTGCGCCGCTTCTGGGGACAGAATCGCCTGCTCGACTTCATCGACTTCGGCTTCCGTATCGGCCTGCGCACCGGACAGCAGCGCTTCGGCAACCGCCGGCCTGTTTGCCGGAACCGGCACGGCACCATCGTTGTAGCTGGCCAACAGGGCCTGAACGCTCGGGTCGATCGATGCGGTCATGACATTCGATGCATCGCCGGGGGCGTTACGCGGACCAAGCAGGTTTGGCACCGGCACGGCAATTTCGGCAAGATCGGTAAACTCGCTCGCCTGCGGCTCCGCAACCTGCGGCGTCGCCGATGCGACCTGCTGCAGGGCTTCACCCGCAGCGTTGCGTGGCGGCTGATAGAGCGCGACGGCAAGGCTGCTGTCAGCCGAGCGAAGGGCGGGGCGAGAACCAGGAACGGGAGCATTCACGCCGGGCAATGCTTCCGCAACCATAGCAGGCTCGCTCGCCGTAACCACAGATGGGGCTGCCGGCGCCGGCTCCTGCCTTTGCGGCTGCGAAGCGACAGCCGGGCGCTGCGGGGCCTCGGGCACGTCTTCGGCCTCATCCTCGTCGCCACCGCGGAACAGCATCGCCAAGAGATTGCGGCGCTTGCCTGTCGTCTTTTCCTCGGCGACCATCACCGTATTGCCGCTGGCCAGACGTCGCTTGTATTCCGCCATAGCCTGCTGGTAACCGGGCAAAGGCTTGCCATCGGAGGGAATGTGCACGGTCTTGCCGTCCGGGAAAAGGCGCACGAGATCCTGGCGGTTCATCCGTGGCCATGCGCGGACACCGGCGACATCCATATGAACAAAGGGCGAGCCGGAGTTCGGGTAATAGCCAACACCACCCGCCTGCATCTTCACGCCAATCTCGCGCAGGCGCTTGAGCGGAACACCGGGGATGTAAAAGTCCATCGCCGTGCCTTCCATGTGCTGGCTTTCCTTCGCCACGCCCTTGGAGCGCGACCGCAGCATGGAATTGGTGGCCGGCGAACGATAACCGGATACGGCCTTGATATAACCCGTCGCCTTCGACTGGCGATAGACTTCCCACACGAGGTCGAAGAGCCGCGGATCCATCTTCGTCGGCTCATTGCGGCGCCAGTCGCGCAGGATGTAGTTGAGCTGCTTCAGACCTTTGGCGTCATAGCGACCGTTGCGCTTGAAGGTAATTGAAGCGCGTTCGCCGGTATGCACGAATTCGATATTGAGGGTTCGGGTCTCGGCGCGAGCCTGACCGGCAGCACACAGTGTGACGACGGAAATCAGCAATGCTGCAAAAAGCACCGAGAAAAGACGCGTCGCAAGAAACGGCGCCGGGTCAGTGTGCTTTATGTGCGCGCCGTCATATTGGAGCACACTGTTTTCTCGCGATGCCTGCAACTCTATCCCCGTAAGAAAGACTTAGGTCCCACGCCACCTGAAATGAACGCCAAATGCGGTCTTAGCATGGCAACTGCGCCACAGCCGCACAAGCGCTTCATATACGGTGAACGCTTGCCTAACAAGTAGTTAGCCTTGATAGGTGATTAAGCTTACCCGGGAGTTAACACCATCGCGTTGATGCGGATCAAGCCGCGTCTTTCTGGGGGTTATCTGGATCGATGCCGTAGTCCTTGAGTTTCCTGTAAAGCGTGGAGCGGCCGATGCCGAGCTTGCGGGCCACCTGGCTCATCTGGCCACGGTAGAATTTGAGGGCGAAGCGGATCAGTTCCTCCTCTATTTCCGCCAGTTTGCGAACATTGCCGGCATCATCGGTACTGACGATCACATTGGCCATGGCCGCTGCAGCATAGGCTTGCGTCTGGGCAACGGTCTGGCTCGCCCCGGCGGGCGGGCGGTCAAACAGGGCCGCCTGCGCCTTGGCAATGGCCGAAGGATCGCTGCTCGACATGCTTTCGCCGACAAAACCGAGCCCGGACGGACGGCGGCTTGCCACCTGGGCGGCGATATGCGGAAAATCTCGTTCCTTGAGGCTGACACCGTCAGCGAGCACGACTGCCCGGAATACTGCGTTTTCCAGCTGCCGCGTATTGCCCGGCCAGTCGAAGGCGGTGAGAAGCGCCATGGCCGAGGCTTCGATCGACAGGGTCTTCGACAGCCTCTGCTCAAGCGAGAAACGCTCGACGAAACTGCGCACAAGATGCGGAATATCCTCCTTGCGCCTGCGCAACGCCGCGATCGTGATGGGAAAGACATTCAGCCTGTAATAGAGATCCTCGCGGAAGCGGCCGGATTTGACCTCTTCGATCAGGTCCCGGCTGGTGGCGAGGATCAGGCGAACATTGAGCTTCACCGGCCGATCCTGACCGGCACGAACAAGTTCTCCGTCCTGCACGGCATTGAGCAGGCGCAATTGAACCTGCAGCGGCAGTTCGGCGACCTCATCGATGTAGAGTGTGCCACCTTCCGCCTCGAAGAACTTGCCTGTCGTGCCTGCGCCATTCGCGGCTGAACGCTGCGAGCCGAACAGCATCTCGTCCATCTGCGCCGGCGATATGGCGCTGCAATTGACGCTGACAAAGGGCCGACCGCCCCGTTCGCTTGCCGCATGGATGGCCCGCGCCACCGTTTCCTTGCCAACCCCCATCTCGCCTTCCAGCATCACCGGGATCAGCGATTGCGCTGCACGGCGACCAAGTTCGACGACACGTGACATCGAGGCACTGACCGTGACGATATCGGCGAAGGTGACGGCACCACCCCGCAGCCGCCGTGCGGGCTTGGCCTGCTGGGTGACGTTGTGCAGTTTCAGTGCGGCGTCAAGCACCCCGACCAGACGCTCGCTGCTGACAGGTTTGACGAGAAAATCGAAAGCGCCGGCGCGAACAGCGTCCAGCGCAAGCTCGTTTGCGCCTTCCGTCACCTCGACAATCACCGGAAGTGAGGAATTGATCTCCAGAAGTGCCGGCAAGAGGTCATCCGCTGCTGTGACGGGACCCGATGCGTCAAACACAACCACACCGATGTCATCGCGATGGCGCGACAGAAGGTCGATGCCCTCCTCGCCTGTGTCTGAAATATGCACCACATGGCCTTGCGCTTCGATGGCAGCCTTCATGCTGCGGCGCTCGGCTGCATCTTCATTGATGAGTAGAACATGGGCGTTCAATGTCGTCTCCCCGGGTGAACGGCTTTGCGCGGCCTGCGCGCTCCTGGGTTCAAGGTGTCCGAGAGTGACAGAAAGGACTGAACATGTTGTTGGGAGAAATGCTCGAATTTTAACGAGCTTTAACCAGTTATGGCACAATCCACAGGCGGGTGACGGGGTATCGAACTCGTTCTGGCACAGGCAAGAAACTTGCCGCCACGCACGGGACTGACTACATCTGCCATTCGAAACACATTCCGAGGAGTTCCCATGTTTGTCGTCAAAAGCGCGCCCGCCGAAGCCCAGGCCAGCACCTCGCGGGATCTTGGAGAGCTACCGACATGGCGACTTGAGGATCTCTATCCCGGTCAGACATCCGCCGAGTTTCTGGGCGCTGTTGAAAAGGCAGCAGCGGACGCACTGGCCTTCGAAGTGAAGTGGAAGGGCAAGCTTGCCGAAGCGCTCGAGACGGTCGGGGATACCTCGCTCGCCCAGGCCTCGACTGAAATGGACGCGCTGGAGGATCTTCTGGGCCGCATCGCCTCTTATGCCGGTCTCACCTATTATTCCGACATGACGAACCCGGCGAATGGCAAATTCTTCGGCGACATCCAGGCGAAGCTGACCGACATGTCGTCGCGCCTCCTGTTCTTCCCCCTGGAACTGAACCGTTTGCCCGACGACGCGGTTGACGCCGCCATGGACCGCGACCCGGCCCTTGCGCATTTCCGCCCCTGGATCGTCGACCTTCGCAAGGACAAGCCGCATCAGCTCGATGACCGTATCGAGCAGCTATTCCTTGAAAAATCCCAGACGGGAGCTGCAGCTTTCAACCGTCTCTTTGATGAAACGCTGGCCTCTCTGCGCTTCAAGGTCGGCGACGAGGACATACCGCTTGAGCCGACACTGACGCTCCTTCAGGATGCCGATCCGGAAAAGCGCAGGACTTCGGCCGAAGCGCTGTCGAAGACGTTCAAGGAAAATGCCCGCATCTTCACGCTGGTCACCAACACGCTCGCCAAGGACAAGGACATTTCCGACCGCTGGCGCGGCTTTGAAGACATCGCCGACTCGCGCCACCTCGCCAACCGCGTCGAGCGCGAGGTGGTGGACGCGCTTGCCGAGGCCGTCCGCGAAGCCTATCCGCGCCTGTCGCACCGCTATTACAAGATGAAGGCCAAGTGGCTCGGCATGGAGCAGATGAACTTCTGGGACCGCAATGCGCCGCTTGCGGAAACCCCTGATCGCATCATCCCCTGGGAAGAAGCTAAGGATATGGTGCTCTCTGCCTATGGCGGGTTCGCGCCGGAGATGGCAGAGATCGCCGGCCGCTTTTTCGACGGCGGCTGGATCGATGCCCCGGCCCGGCCCGGCAAGGCGCCCGGCGCCTTTGCCCACCCGACCGTACCGTCAGCCCACCCTTACGTGCTGGTGAACTATCTTGGCAAACCGCGTGATGTCATGACGCTTGCCCATGAACTTGGCCACGGCGTGCACCAGGTGCTTGCCGGCGGCCAGGGTGCCATGATGTGCCAGACGCCGCTGACGCTCGCAGAAACCGCATCCGTCTTCGGCGAGATGCTGACCTTCCGCGCCCTTCTCGACAAGACCACGGACAAGCGCGAGCGCAAGGCGATGCTTGCCCAGAAGGTCGAGGACATGATCAACACGGTCGTGCGCCAGATCGCCTTCTACCAGTTCGAGCGCAAGATCCACACGGCGCGCAAGGAGGGAGAACTGACCGCAGAGCAGATCGGCGAACTCTGGCTCTCCGTGCAGCAGGAGAGCCTTGGGCCTGCGATCAAGATCTCCGAAGGCTATGAAACCTGGTGGACCTATATCCCCCACTTCATCCACTCGCCCTTCTATGTCTACGCCTATGCCTTCGGCGACTGCCTGGTGAACTCGCTCTATGCGGTCTACCAGAACGCCGATCAGGGCTTCCAGGACAAGTATTTCGAACTCCTGAGGGCCGGCGGCACCAAGCATCATTCCGAACTTCTCGCCCCCTTCGGCCTCGACGCCACCGATTCGTCGTTCTGGGCCAAGGGGCTGTCGATGATCGAGGGGCTGATCGATGAACTGGAAGCGCTTGACAGACAAGCATAGGCTGTAGATCCATTTCGTTGCAGGGGATGGGCGCAGATGGATCTAGATCAGAAGTACGGCATCGCCATGCTGCCGGCAGGGCGGGGTATACGAGAATGGGAAAGGTCGCGACAGCCGAAGTCGCTGCTTCGAAAACACCTATCCCGTTCGGACGATCCCCGTTCGACCGTCCTTCTCGACTTCATGCGGCGAGCGCAGGATGCGCTGCGTCATGAGCCGGTACATCTTTCTATCAGTCAAGCTCCTGTGGATACTCGATGAGGAGGCAGGCCTGCGCCTGGCAATCGAGGAAGCCACGAGCCCGGTCTCCGACTTGTCCATCCCGATCCTGATCCTCAATCCTGAGGGATCACGAGGTTGGCAAAAGCTTGGCCATCCATCTTTGTTGCCGCCTCCGCATCGCGGCAGAATTGCCGGGGAACTGATCCTGCGCGCGGACGATGAAGCCCAGGGCTTCTGGGAACTTAACAATTCCTCAGGACGCTACGGCCTAAACTGCGGACGAACCGAGATGCAACTGAATGCCGCAGCCGAACGTTTCGTAGCTGAAGGCGTGAGAATAGACATCGACTTCCAAGGGATATAGGCTCACTTTTAAAGCCAAGTCGAAGGTGGAAATCGGAATGAACGAGACCTTCAAGAAATATCTGCAGAAAATTCAGAGGCTGGGCAAAGTCGAGCGGGCGAAACTCCGCAGCGTCCTCTTGGATGAGGAGACGCATGCAGAATTCCTCGACCTTGTGACCGTCCTGATCGAAGAATCCGACGCATCGGACGAAGCGGCGCTGGAAGATCTGTTCATTTTTGGTGCCCAGATTGCCGATCTATGGCCAGAGGATGAAATCAGATTCGAATTTTCGCAGATCGACCAGTCTGTGCTTGCCTTTCGCTCCGGCTTCTCGGGAGATGAGTTCACAACCGTTTTCTCGGTGGAAGCTCTTGCTGATCTGGAACGACAGGCAACGGATACTGCCATGCCTTCTCCGAGACAGGAGACCGGTAGGTCGGCCTCCAAGGCCCGGTCGAAGCGGCGGGGCAAAACGCACTCGATAGAGCTGCAGAAACATTCCATCGCCGCTTGATGGCTGATGTGAAATCGAACGCCAGCTTCAGCTTTGTCAACCAAACAGGATCCGCTGTGATCCTCGGACATCGATGCGCATATTGTGACTGAAAACAGATCCACCCCTTACGCCCTCTTCCGCGACGACCGTGCCGGAAAGAGCCTCGTCTTTGCCGCCCCGCGCGAGCTTGTTCTGGCGCGGACGGCGGATGAGGTCCGGCCGGCGCTGGAGCGACTGGAGCAAGCCCGAAAATCCGGCAAATGGCTGGCCGGCTACCTGTCCTATGAGGCCGGCTTTGCCTTCGAGGACAAGCTTCAACCGTTGATTGTCGAGGGGCGCGAGACACCGCTGATCGCCATGGGCATCTTCGATGCGCCGGCACCAGAGGATCATCCCCTGGCGCAACCATCCGCCAACATCCGCAATGCCCCGCTCTTGGCCGAGCCGCGCGCGGCCTGGGATCTCGAAGCCTATCGGGAACGCTTCAACCAGCTGCACCACCACTTGCGCAAAGGTGACTGCTATCAGGCAAACCTCACCATGCCGATCACAGCGCGGTGGGACGGCGATCCGCAGGCAGCCTTCTGGTCTCTGGTCGGCCGTCAGCCGGTGCATTACGGCGCCCTGATCAATCTGGCCGGGCCGGTTTTGCTGTCACGCTCGCCGGAGCTCTTTTTTTCCGTTGACGAAGACGGCTGGATCGAGACCCATCCGATGAAGGGAACGGCGCCGCGCGGCACGTCGCCAGACGAGGATGAGGCAATCATTGCGGCCATGCTGGAAGACGAAAAGACCCAGGCCGAAAATCGCATGATCGTCGATCTCCTGCGCAACGACATCTCGGTCATATCAGAAGTCGGGACTCTCGATGTGCCAAAACTCTTTGCCATCGAAACCTACCCGACCGTCCACCAGATGGTGAGCCGTGTGCGCGCCAAACTCAAAGCGGGTATCGGCCTGCCCGAAATCATGGCTGCCCTCTTTCCCTGTGGTTCGGTCACCGGCGCGCCGAAAATGTGGGCCATGCGCATCCTGCACACCCTCGAAGTTGGGCCACGCGACGCCTATTGCGGCGCAATCGGCTGGTGTGATCCCGCGGGCCCCATGCGATTTTCGGTGGCAATCCGCACCATTTCGCTTTTCAACGACGGCCGGGCCGTCTTCAATGTCGGCGGCGGCATCGTCTTCGATTCGAAGGCGGAGGCCGAATATGAGGAATGCCTGCTGAAGGCGCGCTTTGCCGTGGGTGATCAATGGATTTCTCGCTGATCGAGACAATGCGATGGCAGCCGGACGCCGGGTTTCTCCGGCTTGACCAGCATTTGCGCCGCCTGTCCCGCTCCGCCGATGCGCTGGGCTTTCGCCAGCCCCAGGATGTCAAAAATCGGCTGACCAAGGAAATTTCCGGGACGACGGCGCTGCGCGTTCGCCTCGTCATGACCTATCGCGGCAAGATGGAGATCACGGCAACGCCGTTCGAACCTTTGCCCGAGGATACGGTCTGGCGCGTCCGGGTTGCGAAAACCCGCCTTCAGTCCGAAGACAGTCTCTTCCGCCACAAGACGTCGCGCCGCGAACCCTATGAGGCCGCCCGTGCGGAGTTTTCCAAGGAGGACGCCGACGAAGTGATCCTGCTCAACGAGCGCGACGAAGTCTGCGAAGGCACGATCACCAACCTCTTCGCCGAGGCCGATGACAACATGCTCCTGACCCCGCCGCTGACCAGCGGCCTGCTGCCCGGCGTTCTGCGTGCCGAACTGATCCGCGAGCGCAAGGCCCGCGGCGAGGTGCTGAAAATCGACGACCTGCGCCGGCGCAAGCTTTTCGTCGGAAACTCCCTGCGTGGGCTCATCCGCGCCGAATTAGTGGAATAAAGCGAACGCATGTTCATTCTCTCCCTCACCTATGTAAAACCCTCCGAAGACGCCGATCGCCTGATGCAGCCGCACATGGACTGGGTGAATGCCGGCTATGAAAGCGGCCTCTTTCTCGCCTCCGGCCGCAAGAACCCACGCACCGGCGGCGTCATCCTGGCAAAAGGCGACCGCGCCGCAATCGAAACCTATGCAGCAAGCGATCCTTTTGTCATCGAAGGCATCGCCATCTGCGACGTGACCGAAGTTGTTGTAAGCCGGGCGGCGGCTGGGCTTGAGGGCTTGAAGGACTGAGATGCGGGGTCAGTCGCCGCTGCTCCTTGGCGCTTCCCGCCGCCCGTCGAAAACTTCGAGGATTTCGATAACGTCTGTATGAAGCCTGTAATAGACGATGTAGGGCGTACCCGGAACGATCAGCCGCCGGATGTTTGCAAGCCGGGTGCGTGTGCCCAGCTCAGGCTGGAGAGGCAGAAGCTCGACACTAGCAAGGATGCGAGCTGCGACCCGACCGGCAGCAGCGGAATGAAAGCGGGCGATATATCTGCGAATGTGAACGAGATCGTCACGCGCGGTCGTCGCCCAGATCAGTCTCATGGCAGAGAACGGGCATGATCCGGCTGCGGAGGAACCAACTCGTCATCCTCGCCCCAGCTTTCCAGCCAGGCCTTCATCGCCTCATGAGAGATCAGCCCGCGCCCGGCGTCGGGCCGAAGACCATTCTTAACGACTGCCAGTTCCATCTCTTGACGGTCGAGATACTCGGCAACCGCCATCTCCACCACCTCGCGCTCCTCCAACTGGCTGTCTCGAGCGGACTGCCGCAGGCGTGTCATCGTTTTCTCCGAAACAACAACGTTTGGTAGATTTCCCGACATTGGTCGACACTCCAATTCCCCGCAGATCGCGATCCACAGCAAAGCCTGTCTTGTCATCAGATTAGCAAAGCGTCAGGGTGACCGCAAATCGAGACTGGCACATATGTCCACCACCTTCACCCACACACCCTACGCCACCCTGAACCGCCCCTTCACCATCGGCCTCTCCGCACTCGACCCCAGACACTGGATCGAGCCGGATAGTCACCTCCGACGCTATCTCGCTGCGAAGCGGACGCTGGTTGCCACCCACAGGCACGAGGTCTTCCGTGCCACCGAAGACAGCCTGGCCGCCCAGCACGAATGTCTGGAAGCACTGGTGGCACATCTGGAAGCCAATCATCCGAGGATCTATCGCCGCAACGGCAACCAATTTGAGATGGTAGGGCACACGGTCGACCTTGCAGACGAAACCATGCCGCCGCTGATGCGGGCAGGCATGCTGGTCCAAGACGACCTCGTCATCATGCAGAAGCGCGAATCTGGCTGGTGCATTGCCGCCGCCCATCTCTCCTTCCCCTCCTCCTGGTCGCTGGCCGAAAAATTCGATCGGCCGATGGAGGAGGTGCACAGACATGTGCCAGGCTTTGAGGCGGGAACGCGCAATGCCGTCATGATCAACCGCATCTTCGAAAATCTCCAGCCGGGCCAACCGGCCGAGCGTTTCAACTGGTCGATCAACTGGCAGGAAAAGCTGCATCACCCCGAAACGGGCCGCAACGACACGGCAGAGCCGCAAGACGCCGTGGTCCGCGTCGAACGCCAGACCCTGACGAAACTGCCGAAGACGGGCGCCATCGTCTTCACCATTCGCATCTATCTCGACCCTGTCACACTCTTCGACCGGCATGCCGATGGACCGCGCCTCGCAGGCAAACTCGCACGCCAGCTCGAGGCGCTCACCGATCAGCAATCCGCCTATAAAGGCCTTGATGTCCAGAGGGTTCGGCTCATCGAGCGTCTACGTGCAACCTCCGGCGCGGAAAAATAGGCGCGGACGACATTCTCGGGGCGTTGGACGCCCTTTATTGTGTCAGAGTTTTGTGATCTAGAACCGCCACTATCGCTCCGGCCCCACCGAAACAGGCCGGAAACACAGCCCGAAAGAAGCGGGCTTCCAAGGAGACGGACATGAGCGAAAAGACCTACCCGGTATACGGCGAGATCACCGGCCCGATCGTGATGATCGGCTTCGGGTCGATCGGCCGCGGCACCCTGCCGCTGATCGAACGCCACTTCAAGTTCGACAAGAGCCGGATGGTCGTCATCGACCCGCGCAACGACGAAGCGGAACTGCTCGCCAAGCACGGCATCAAGCATATCCAGGCGCATGTCACCAAGGACAACTACAAGAAGCTCCTGAAGCCGCTTCTGACGGAAGGCGAAGGCCAGGGCTTCTGCGTCAACCTCTCGGTCGACACCGGCTCGTTGGATCTGATGAAGCTCTGCCGCAAGCTCGACGTGCTTTACATCGACACCGTCGTCGAGCCCTGGCTCGGCTTCTACTTCGACAAGAACATGAAGAATTCCGAGCGCACCAACTACGCGCTGCGCGAGACCGTTCGCCAGGAAAAGGCAAAGAATCCAGGCGGTTCGACGGCCGTTTCAACCTGCGGTGCAAATCCGGGCATGGTGTCCTGGTTCGTCAAGCAGGGCCTGGTCAACCTTGCCCATGAAATCGGCCTGAAGTTCGAGGAACCGGACCAGAACGACCGCGAAGGCTGGGCCAGGCTGATGAAGAAGGTCGGCGTCAAGGGCGTGCACATCGCCGAGCGCGACACCCAGCGCACCAAGAACCCGAAGCCGCTCAACGTCTTTTGGAACACCTGGTCGGCGGAAGGCTTCATCTCGGAAGGCCTGCAGCCCTCTGAACTCGGCTGGGGCACCCATGAAAACTGGATGCCGAAAAACGCCAAGAAGCACAAGAAGGGCTGCAAGGCCGCGATCTATCTGGAACAGCCGGGTGCCAACACCCGCGTGCGCACCTGGTGCCCGACGCCGGGCCCGCAATACGGCTTCCTCGTCACCCACAACGAGTCGATCTCGATTGCCGACTACTTCACCGTCGAGAAGGACGGCGAAGTCGTCTATCGTCCGACCTGCCACTATGCCTATCATCCGGCCAATGACGCGGTTCTGTCGCTGCATGAAATGTTCGGCAATGGCGGCAATCAGCAGCCTGTCCTGCACGTCCTGAACGAGGACGAACTCGTCGACGGCGTCGACGAACTCGGCGTGCTGCTCTACGGCCACGAGAAGAACGCCTACTGGTACGGTTCGCGCCTGTCGCTGGAAGAGACGCGCCGCATCGCGCCTTATCAGAACGCCACCGGCCTGCAGGTGACCTCCGCCGTGCTCGCCGGCATGGTCTGGGCGCTGGAAAACCCGAAGGCCGGCATCGTCGAGGCCGACGAGATGGATTACAAGCGCTGCCTCGAAGTGCAGTCGCCCTATCTCGGCCCGGTCGAAGGCCACTACACCGACTGGACCCCGCTCGACGGTCGCCCGGGCCTCTTCCCGGAAGACCTCGACGAGAAGGATCCTTGGCAGTTCAAGAACATCCTCGTCCGTTGATCGGGAAGGAACACAAGACGAAGCCTGCTTCTTAACCGAGCAGGCTTCGCATGTCGCAGATGCGCCACAGCAAGGCCGGGATAAGCACCCTCACCCGGTCTCCACGCCTTGCTTTGGCCGATCCTTCACGGCATGGTTCCAAATGATACACAATGGCTGCCGATTAATTCCGGAGGCCACTCAGGTGGGAGCAACCAATGAACATTCGTGCCATCACGGCGATCGCAGCCTGCAGCCTCGCCCTCTCCTCATGCTACAGCACGGGTCCGGCCCGGCAATTGCCAGCTGTTCAACAGGGACCGTCCATTGAGGGCGCATGGGTCGATCCGAACGGCATCGTATCGACCTTCCAGGGCGGCACCTTCAGCACGCGGACGACGGACAGCAATCAGCTGCTCGCCTCCGGTTCCTATGTGTTGCAGAACGAGCGCCTGGTCGAGATCAACATGACCTCGCTGGTGCGCAACACCCGCCAGAAGGTAAACTGCGCACTGGTCACGCCGAGCCAGCTCAACTGCACCTCCGACAGCGGTGCACAGTTCTCGCTTGCGCGCCGCGCCTGATCGCGCCTTTCCATATGAGACGAAAAAGCGGCCACTGGCCGCTTTTTTTTCGCTCTTCAGCCAAACCTAACATGCAACACGGCCTGCCTTTTTTCTTGCCCTTCCGCGGGCTTGATGAAAACATTGGGGTCTGCGCGAGACGGGATTGTTGTCATGAAGACCTGCAATCTTTCGGCGCCACGGGAAAACAGGAGACTCTATCGATGTTCAGACAGGTGAAAATTGGCCTTTTCAGCGCTTCGGTCTTGGCACTGAGTGCAGGTGCGGCCTTTGCCGATTTCGAGCTCAACATCCTGCACATCAACGATCTGCATTCGCGCATCGAAGCGATCAGCAAATCAGACTCCACCTGCTCTGCCGAAGATGCGGCGAAGAACGAATGCTTTGGCGGGATTGCACGCGTCAAGGCGGCCATCGACGCCCGCCGGGCCGAACTGAATGGCAAGAATGTCCTGACGCTCGATGCGGGCGACCAGTTCCAGGGCTCTCTCTTCTACACCACCTACAAGAGCGCACCGATCGCCGAGTTCATGAACGCGATCACCTTTGATGCCATGGCCGTCGGCAACCACGAATTTGATGATGGTCCAGAGGAACTGGCAAAGTTCATTGATGCGCTGAAGTTCCCGATCATCTCGGGCAATACGCTTGCAGGCCTGAACACGCCGATCGCCGACAAGATCAAGCCTTACATCGTCAAGGAATTCGGCACGGAAAAGGTTGCCGTCGTCTCGGTGCTGGCGACCGACACGGACGAGACCTCGTCACCGGGCGACGGCGTCCTGTTTGCCGATGAAATCAGCTACCTGAAGGAAGCCGTGAGCGAGCTTGAAGGCCAGGGCGTCAACAAGATCGTCCTGCTTTCGCATGTTGGCTATGTCAGGGATCAGGAGATCGCCAAGGCCGTCGATGGCATCGACGTGATCGTCGGCGGCCATAGCCACACGCTCCTGTCCAACACAGACGAAAAGGCGCAAGGGCCCTATCCGACCCTGGTCAAAAACCCGGCCGGCAAGGATGTGCCGATCGTTCAGGCCTATGCCTATTCGAAGTATCTCGGCGACCTGACGGTTGTCTTCGATGACCAGGGTGCCGTGACGTCGGCCAAGGGCGAACCGAAACTCCTTGATGCCTCGGTCACGCCGGATGAGGGCTTTGTCGCCAAGGTCGCGGAACTTGCCGGTCCGATCGAAGAGCTGAAGCAGAAGGAAATCGGCTCCACCTCCGAAGCGATCGACGGCTCGCGCGAGACCTGCCGCGCCAAGGAATGCGCCATGGGCAACCTCGTTGCCGACGCCATGGTGGACCGCCTGCAGGATCAGGGCGTGACCATCGCGATCCAGAATGGCGGCGGTCTGCGCGCCTCGATCGACGCCGGCACCGTGACCATGGGCGAAGTCCTCACCGTCCTGCCCTTCCAGAACTCGCTGGCCTCCTTCCAGCTGAAGGGCTCCGACATCGTGGCCGCCCTCGAAAACGGCGTCGGCCAGGTCGAGGAAGCCGCCGGTCGCTTCCCGCAGGTCTCCGGCCTGAAATATGCCTTTGATGCCTCCAAGCCAGCCGGCAGCCGAGTCTCCGACGTTCAGGTGAAGGTCGGCGATGGCTTCGCCGCCATCGACGCGGACACCATCTATGGCGTTGCGACAAACAACTACATGCGCTCCGGTGGTGACGGCTACAAGATCTTCGCAACCGCTGGCCAGAACGCCTATGACTTCGGACCGGGCCTCGAATCCGTGGTCGCCGACTACATTGCCAAAACCGGCGCCTACAAGCCCTATACCGACGGTCGCATCACAGTGATTGAAGCGGCGGCAGCGCCGGCAGCAGAAACCCCGGCGGCTGACGCACCGGCTGCAGACGCAGCCCCAGCGGCCCCCGCACCTGCAACCTCGCAGGCTGCTCCCGCCGCAACCACGCCCGCCCCGGCAACAACGGAGGCTGCTCCTGCCGCAACCGAAACCGCTCCGGCCGCAGCCGAGGCAACAGCAGCACCAGCCGAGACGCCGATGTCTCCGACGGCCGGCAGCACGCATGTGATCGTGCGTGGCGACAACCTTTGGAAGCTTGCCGAACAGGTCTACGGCGACGGCAACAAGTGGCGCCAGATTGCAAAGGCAAACAGGCTGCGCAATCCAAGCCGTCTTCACGTCGGCCAGGCACTGCAATTGCCGGCCAAGTAAGACCCTTTGCCGCATCAACAGGGCCGGTCCGGACTTTTCCGGGCCGGCTTTTGCTTTTATCAGATGATCCCAACCGCTTATTGTGACGTAACGGGTCTGACCGTTTCACCAGGATAGTATCATGACCGAACGCCCCGCCCATTGGCCCGCTGACCACCCCGCCGTCAACTTCGGCAAGGTCGGCGTTCTCCTCGTCAATCTCGGTACACCCGATGGCACGGATTACAAATCCATGCGTCGCTATCTCGAGGAATTTCTGACGGACCGGCGCGTTATCGAATGGTCTAGGCTCTACTGGTATCCGATCCTCTACGGCATCGTCTTGAACAAGCGTCCGCAGAAGGTCGGCAAAGCCTATGAGGAGATCTGGAACAAGGATCTCGATGAGAGCTATCTGCGCACCTACACCCGCAGCCAGGCCGAAAAGCTCGCAGAGTCGCTGAAGGATCTGCCGAACGTGCATGTCGACTGGGCCATGCGCTATGGCAAGCCGGCGATCCAGGCCAAGATGAACGAGATGCAGAAGGCCGGCTGCGAAAAGATCCTCGTCTATCCGCTCTATCCGCATTATGCAGCGGCAACCACGGCGACCGTCAACGACGAGGCGTTCAAGGCGCTGTTGAAAATGCGCTGGCAGCCGGCTCTCCGCACTGTACCGCAATATGCCGACGATCCGGTCTATATCGCCGCCCTTGCCAACTCGATCAACCAGCATCTGGCCACCCTCGACTGGGAGCCCGAGCTGGTCATCACCTCCTATCACGGCATTCCAAAATCCTACTTCCTGAAGGGCGACCCCTATCACTGCCAGTGTCACAAGACGACGCGGCTGTTGCGCGAGCATCTCGGCTGGGAAAAGGACAGACTGATGGTCACCTTCCAGTCCCGTTTCGGGCCGGAGGAATGGCTGCAGCCCTATACCGACAAGACCGTCGAGAAACTGGCACAGGAAGGGGTCAAGCGGATTGCCATCATCAATCCCGGCTTCGTGTCGGACTGCCTCGAAACACTGGAGGAGATCGCGGGTGAAGCCGGCGAGGACTTCCTGCACAATGGCGGCGAAAAATTCACCCATATCCCCTGTCTGAACGACAGTGCCGAAGGCATGCGCGTGATCGAACATATCGTGCGCAAGGAGCTGCAGGGCTGGGTCTGACCAAGCAGGCTCCTGCCATTAGCGGTCGCATCAAACCGAAGCACAGGCGCAAGCCGGACGATGGGCCGCTTTGGTTGACGATCCCAATCCCGGGGCAGCAAATGCTGACCCGGGACAGCTCTCGACTGTTGAAACTTTAGGCAATCGCGAGGGCAAATGCCCAAAAAAAGTATGTTTGCCCTCGTGCTGCGTTTGTCCGCGCAGGTGGCTTTTCATCGGATACAGGGGCAAAAACACCACTTTCCTGCAACTCTGACGAAGCGGCTTAGGGCAAGGCGCCTAATTGCCGGCAGGCAGCCTGGGTGCAATCCAGCGTGAAAATATATTTATATTCCAATATTTAAGCCGAAGCAGTTGCAGCGGCAACACAACCGTTCACAACCGAGATGCTACTCCTCTCCATGCGTCCCGCTAAACCATTGTATTTTACGCAAGTTTTAGTTCCGCGACCGCTAATATTAATACTCCTTTTAACAATGATACCTAGAATACAGGGGATTGAAGGAGACCCCCATGTTGTTCAAACGCGCAATGCTTGCCTCTGTTGTACTTGCCACGTCCGCCCTGCCCGCCCTCGCTGAACCGCCGGCACCGGACGTGAAGAAGCTGATTACGCCTGAACTCGTGCAGGAAATGCGCGACATGATCGGTGTCGAAATCGTCAAGGTTTCCATCGCGGCTCAGAACAATCAGATCGGCGACATCGACCAGGCCAAGATCGACGAACTGGACAACCAGTGGAAGGCAGAGCGCGAGGCAGCCGACAAGCCGCTTATTGCAGCGACATTGTCCAGCCCCCTCTCGGTCTACCTTGCCCGCCTACAGGGCAAGTCGCTCGGTCTCTACGCCGAAATCTTCGTCATGGATAAGAACGGCCTGAACGTCGGCCAGAGCTCGGTCACGAGCGATTTCTGGCAGGGTGACGAAGGCAAGTTCCAGAAGACCTATGACGTCTCGGAGACAGCTCTCTTCATCGACGAGGCTGAATGGGATGACGAAGCCAAGATCTGGCGCAACCAGGTCAGCTTCACCGTCACAGACGCAGCCAATGCCAAGATTGGCGCCGTCACCGTCGAACTCAACCTGACTGAACTTGAGCGCCGTAGCCAATCCGGCGCCTGATCCATTCCGCGGCGCCATGATGGCGATCGTTTCCCACCTGTGCCGCAATATCCATTCGAGGCAGACACGATATGCTGAACAATATTTCCGTCACGACCAAGGGGCTGGTTGCATTCAGTCTGCTTGCCGTGATCGCCATCGCAAGTTCGACGCTGATTTACAACCGCACTATCACAGCAAACGCGTTGGTGGCTGAAGCCGAAAAGGTTGACACACTCCGCGAGACGGCTGCCGAATATTCTGATGACATCTACGTCACGGATCTGAAGCTGAAAAGCTTTCTGCTGACCGGTAACCGGGCTTACGCCGCGGAAGTGGACGAACTGCGCGCAGAAATGAACGCTGACGCTGAAGCTATTCGGAAGCTCTTTGCGGCCGAGGCGCCGGCGGAAGCGCCCGCGATGCAGCAGGCCTTCGAAGCCATCGCCGAATGGCAGACGAACTTCGTCGAGCGCCAAGTCCTCCTGATGCGCGATCCTGCTACCGTGGAACTCGCTCGCGCTATTGAAGTGAGCGGCGAGGGCGAGGCCGTGGTTGGCAGGGCGCAGGGAAGCGTCAAGCAGGCCATGGATCTTCTGACAGCTCGCAGTACCCTGGCCGAGCAGCAGCAGACGCAAGCGCTGAAATCTGTCGAAACGATCGCCCTTGGCGCCGCAATTGCCGTCGCCCTGGCAGCCGCTCTCATGGCATTCCTGAACTATCGCCTCGTATCGCGCCCCCTCGCCCAGCTGGCAACCGCTACGGACAGGCTCTCCAAGGGTGACCTGAGTGTGACGATTACCTCCGGCGGCAAGGATGAGATCGGTCAGATGGCTGCGTCCATGCAGATCTTCCGTGAAGCGGCTGTCGCCAACAAGCGCCTGGAATCCGAAGCCGAAGACAACCGCCGGCAGGCTGAACTGGATCGGATCAACGCGCAGCAGCGTGCCGAGGCCGATGCCGCCGAACGTCTGCGCATTGCCACCTCCGGTCTGGCCGCCGGTCTGAAGCGCCTTTCCGAAGGCGACCTCGCCTTCCAGCTGACCGAAGCCTTCGCCCCGGATTTCGAACAGCTGCGTCACGACTTCAACACGTCGATCCGCCAGCTCAACAACACCATGTCCGCGATCATGAACAGCGTCGCCACCATGGAAACCGGCACCCGCGAAATTGCCACGGGCTCGGACCAGCTGTCGAAGCGGACCGAACAGCAGGCAGCGTCGCTCGAGGAAACCGCCGCCGCCGTCGAAGAGATCACGGCCAATGTGTCGAGCTCGACCAAGCGGACGGAAGAGGCCCGCGGCGTTGCGGCCAAGGCCAATACCTCCGCCACCCAGTCGTCGGAAGTTGTGTCCAAGGCCGAAGAAGCCATGCGCCGCATCGAGGACAGCTCGCAGCAGATCTCCAACATCATCGGCGTCATCGATGAAATCGCCTTCCAGACCAACCTGCTCGCATTGAATGCCGGCGTCGAAGCAGCGCGTGCCGGTGAAGCCGGCAAGGGCTTTGCGGTTGTCGCTCAGGAAGTGCGTGAACTGGCCCAGCGTTCGGCTCAGGCAGCCAAGGAAATCAAGGCCCTGATCCAGAACTCCTCAACCGAAGTTGCAGGTGGTGTCGATCTCGTCCGCAAGACCGGCGAGGCGCTGCGCACCATCGGTGGCCTGATCACCGAGATGAACACGCATATGGATGCGATCGCCATCTCTGCCCGCGAGCAGTCGACCGGCCTTTCGGAAGTCAACCAGGCCGTCAACTCGATGGACCAGACGACCCAGCAGAACGCAGCTATGGTGGAAGAATCGAACGCCGCCTCCGCAGCGCTTGCAGCCGAAGCGGGCAAACTGCGCGAACTGATCACCCAGTTCAGCATCGACGGTTCGCAGAACGCCCAGGTCGGCGCGCTCCGCCAGACGGCCCAGGCCATGGCCCGTCCGCAGGCGACCCACAGCGCAGCACCTGCTCCGGCACCGCGCCGTGCGGCAGCTCCAATGACGCACGGCAACGCCGCCGTTTCGCGCGACAACTGGGAAGAATTCTGAAAGCCAGCCAAATGATTAAGACAGAGGGCGGGATCGAAGGTCCCGCCCTTTTGCTATTGTATGGCATCCCAACCGCGTGACACACACCGCTTGCATTCACGGGCTAAAGTCCCGATGTTAAGGCGGAAACCAAGAAAAATGCCCTAGCGGGCCGGGAGTAGAAAATGCCGTTTGCAGGTCCGGATATTGTCATCATCGCAGTCGTCGCGCTGGTTATCCTCGTTCTCTTTGCGGGGATAAAGACGGTACCGCAGGGGTATCGCTACACGATCGAACGGTTTGGCCGCTATACCCGCACGCTGGAACCGGGCCTCAATATCATCGTTCCCTTCTTTGAGCGCATCGGCGCCAAGATGAACGTGATGGAACAGGTTCTGGACGTTCCGACCCAGGAGGTCATCACCAAGGACAATGCTTCGGTCTCCGCCGATGCGGTCGCCTTCTACCAGATCCTCAATGCTGCCGAAGCGGCCTATCAGGTTGCGAACCTGGAAAACGCCATCCTCAATCTGACCATGACCAATATCCGCTCGGTCATGGGATCGATGGACCTCGACGAACTGCTTTCCAACCGCGAAGTCATCAACGACCGCCTGCTGCGCGTGGTTGACGAGGCCGTCCGCCCCTGGGGTATCAAGGTCACCCGCGTCGAGATCAAGGACATCCAGCCGCCGGTCGACCTCGTCGACGCCATGGGCCGCCAGATGAAGGCCGAGCGCGAAAAGCGCGCCCAGGTTCTCGAAGCCGAAGGTTTCCGTAACGCCCAGATCCTGCGCGCCGAAGGAGCCAAGCAATCGGCCATCCTGCAGGCCGAAGGCCAGCGCGAAGCTGCCTATCGCGAGGCGGAAGCGCGCGAACGTCTGGCCGAAGCCGAAGCCAAGGCAACCCGCATGGTGTCCGAAGCCATCTCTGCCGGTGATATCAACGCCATCAACTACTTCGTTGCCCAGAAGTACACGGAAGCCATGGCCTCCATCGGCACGGCGAACAATGCCAAGGTCGTGCTGATGCCGATGGAAGCGTCATCGCTGATCGGCTCGCTTGGTGGCATCGGTGCCATTGCCAAGGAAGTCTTCGGCGGTGAGCAACAGCGCCCTGCCCCGACTGCACCGCGCCCCGCGGCAGCCGCCCCCGTTCGCAGCACGCCGCCGGCTGGCAACCCTTTTGACCCCAATCGCGAGTGATCGCCATGTTTGCCAGGATCGTCACCGAACTTGGGCCGTGGAGCTGGTGGGTGCTTGGACTTGTACTGCTGGCAGCAGAACTCGTCATGCCCGGCGTCTTTCTCATATGGATCGGGCTCGGTGCGATCCTGACCGGCGCAATCTCTCTCCTTCTCTGGGAGAGCGGCATGTGGACATGGGGCGTCCAGGCGCTGGTCTTTGCGGTCGCGTCGGTCGCCTTCACCCTGCTCGGCCGTCGCTTTCTCTCAAGCCGCGACGGTATCAGCGATCAGCCGCTGCTGAACCAGCGCAGCGCAAGCCTTGTCGGACGCACAGCCACGCTGCAGGAGCCGATCCGCGACGGCCGCGGCCGCGTACGGCTTGACGACACCTTCTGGCTCGTCAGCGGCCCGGATTTGCCTGAGGGCACACGGGTGCGCGTGGTGGGCGGCAGAGACAGCGAGCTGGTTGTCGAAAAGGCCTGACAGGTCAGGCGACGCCGATGCGCAGGAGATCGTGGAAGTGGATGAGCCCGACGGGACAGTTGGTCTCGTCCACCACGATCAAGGCGCCGATGCCGTGTTTGTTGATCATGGCCGCCGCAGAGGTGGCCAATTGATCGCCGCTGATCACCTTCGGATTGCGGGTCATCACATCATCGACCTTCAACACCGAGAGATCCCGCGCCAGATTGCGCGCCATGTCGCCTTCCGTCACGATGCCGCAAAGCTTGCCGTCCTGATCGACGACGCCGACACAGCCGAAATGCTTGTGCGACAGCACCTGGACGGCGTCCGGCATGGACGTCCCGAGCGGCACCAGCGGCACGCGATCACCGGTATGCATGATCTCTCGCACATGCGTCAGGCTCGCGCCCAGCTTGCCGCCCGGATGGAAGGTGCGGAAATCGCCGGGACCAAAGCCTCGTGCCTCGAGAAGCGCAATCGCAATCGCATCGCCCATGGCAAGCTGGAGAACGGCTGATGTCGTCGGCGCAAGGCCATGCGGGCAGGCTTCCTGCACCTTGGGCATCAGAAGCACGACATCCGCATTGCGCGCCAGCGTCGAGTTTTCACCGGCCGTAATGGCAATCAGCGGGATCGAGAAACGCCGGGAAAATGCAAGAATTCCCTGCAGCTCGGTGGTTTCGCCACCCCAGGACAGCGCAACAATGGCGTCATCCTCGGCAATCATGCCAAGATCGCCGTGATTGGCTTCCGAGGGGTGAATGAAGAAGGCCGGCGTGCCGGTGGAGGCAAAGGTCGCGGCGATCTTGGTGCCGATATGGCCACTTTTGCCGACGCCGGTGACGATGACACGACCACTGATCTCGCCAATCGTTTTGACGGCACTGCAAAACGGTGCCGCAAGCGGCCCCGAAAGTGCCTCTTCCAGCATGCGCAGGCCCTCGCGCTCGGTCGAAACGACCCGAAGGGCAGACTGGGTTGCACTGGCTTCGACGAGGTGAACGGCGCGTTTGATCATGGATCGGTCCATATCCCGTTTGCGAATGCCTGTCCACAAGGGTGCATGACCGCTTTGCCCATCCGGACGGCAACGAAAGATTAACCCTCCCGCTTTACGTTTGGGTAAGCATTTGAGGGAACCAGGCTGCCGGAATGACGCGCGAAGCCAGATCACGCACGAGCGGGCGAGACCGCGGGCTAAGACGCGCCTTTGCGCTTCTGCTGGCAAGCCATGTCTTCACGCTGCCCTTTCAAGCCTACGCGCAGCAGGCAGCGACCGGAACGCCGTCTTCAGGCGGTTCGGCTGCCTATGGCCAGACGCAGACCTATCCGGACACGGCATCCGACTTGCAAGCAATCACGCCCGCGGATGCATCAGCCAACGTCGCCGACCCCACGCCCAGCACCGGAAGCCTGCCGGCAGCGGAGGACGATGCCGGGATCTCTCCCCTGCGCGACGACGACATGCTGCGGCAAAATCTTCGCGAGCCGCGCGTCGATGGCACGGGTTCCCTGCCGCAGCGCACGGACGAAGACGATAGCGGCATCCGCTTGGGAAGCTTTATTCTGCGCCCCTCCATCAGCCAGCAGCTTGGCCATGAAAGAAATGGCACGGCGGACAACGACACAAGTCGTAGTTTCTCCGAAACCGGGCTCAAGGGGACGCTCACATCAGACTGGTCCCGCCATGAACTTCGGCTCTCAGGTGACGGCGCCTGGCAGAAGACTCTCTCTGGCGAAGGCAACGACAAGCCGCGCGCAAACCTCGATGCAGCGCTCCGGCTTGACCTGGCAGACGACACGACGCTCGGGGTGAATTCCTTCTATCGCTTCAGCCGCGAAGACACAGACGACCCGAACGCGCTGGCAAACGCCTCCGTGCAATCGGGCGTGCATGAATATGGCGGTGGCCTTTCTCTCGAACGCGACTTCGGACGCATCCGCGGCGCACTCACCGGCGACCTCACCCGATTGACCTATTCGGATGCAGAACTCTCCGATGGAACGACCGTTGCGCGGTCGGATCGCGACCGGTTGCGCGGCACGATCACCGGACGCATCGGTTATGAACTCTCGCCTGCCCTCATCCCCTTTGTCGAGCTGTCAGCCGGACGCATCCGCTACGACGAGACGCTCGACAGCGCAGGCTTCCGCCGCTCTGCCGACGTCTACGGCGCCCGCGGCGGCGTGGCACTTGATCTCGGCGAGAAGCTGCGCGGCGAATTGGCGATCGGGCATGAGGAACAGCGCTTTGACGATGCCCGCCTTGCAGCACTTTCCGCGCTGACCCTGGATGGCAATCTGGACTGGTCGCCGCGCGAGGGTACGTTGGTCAGCCTGACCTGGGACACGAGCATCGATCCATCGACGACCGCAGGCGTCAACGGTGCCGTCGTGCATCAGTTGCGGTCCAGCCTCTCCTATGATCTGCGAAGCAACCTCGTTGCGCGGCTGACAGGCGGCACCACGCTGACCCGCTATGACGGTGACACCGCGGGATCCAACAGCACCGCATGGCTTGCAGGTGCCGGTCTTACTTGGAAGGTCAACCGCTATCTCGATGCCACGGCAGACCTCACCTATGAGCGAACGAAGTATAAAAGCGGAGCCGACAACGACAGCCTGACGGCGCTTGTCGGCCTGACGCTGAAACGCTGACCCCGCCGTCCATCAAGCGACCTCCGGCACGAACGAAAAAGCCCGGCACCGCAACCGGCACCGGGCTTGTTGGTCACAGGTCTGGACGCGTTATTTCAAGGCAGCCAGCAGCGCCTTCAACTGGTCCTCGATGGCGGGACGGATATCTTCGCGCTCGATGGCGAAGGCGACATTGGCGAGGATGAAGCCATCCTTGGCACCGCAATCGAAGGTCTGGCCGCGGAAGTGGTAGCCGGCGAAGTCTTGGCTCTTGGCAAGCTTCAGCATGCCGTCAGTGAGCTGGATCTCGTTGCCGGCGCCGCGCTCCTGCGTCTCCAGGATCTTGAAGATCTCGGGCTGCAGAATGTAGCGGCCGTTGATGAAGAAGTTCGAAGGTGCCGTGCCCTTGGCCGGCTTTTCGACCATCTCGGTAATCTTGAAGCCGCCTTCCAGCGTTTCGCCGACACCGACGATGCCGTATTTATGCGCCTGCTCCGGCGCGCATTCTTCTACCGCGACAATATTTCCGCCGGTTTTCTCATAAAGTTCGACCATGCCCTTGAGGCAGCCCTTATCTGCGCGCATGATCATATCCGGAAGAAGCAGCGCAAAGGGCTGGTGACCCACGATATCGCGCGCGCACCAGACGGCGTGACCGAGACCGAGCGGCTCCTGCTGACGTGTGAAGCTTGTCTGGCCCGCGGTCGGCTGAAGGCTATCGAGGAGCGAAAGCTCGGCATTCTTGTTGCGAGACTTCAAGGTCTGCTCAAGTTCGAACTGGATATCGAAATAGTCCTCGATGACGCCTTTGCCGCGACCGGTCACGAAAACGAAATGCTCGATCCCGGCGTCCATCGCCTCATCGACGACATACTGAATGACAGGCTTATCGACGACGGTTAGCATTTCCTTCGGCACAGCCTTGGTGGCGGGCAGGAAGCGCGTTCCGAGACCAGCAACGGGAAATACGGCTTTACGGATTTTTTCAGGTCGAACCACACATTCCTCCTGGAGGATTCTAATCGATTGAGCGCTTTGCCACGATGACGCGCCAGTAACATACATTTGCTTATAAATGGCAAAGGTGAAACAGGGCGGGGCCGCGTGGTAAAGAGTTTGTTGACGCAACTGCATTAACCTGGAGTGAACAGCCTTTGTTCCGGCTGCCCCACTGTAGAACATACCGGGAGATGCCCATGAAAAGACACCATCCCAACTTCTTCGGCGCTTTGGCGCTTGCGCTGTCCTGCGCCATGATGCCGATGGACGCCTATGCCGATGCCGGGTTTCAGAAATGGATCCGCGACTTTTATCCCACGGCGGCGAAAAGCGGCATCACCGAAAAGACCTACAGAACCGCGTTCAAAGGCGTCTCTGAGCCCGACAAGTTCGTGCTTGAGAAAGCTGCCTACCAGCCGGAGTTCAAGTCCGAAATCTGGGACTATCTCGATAGCCGCGTCAATCCGTTCACCGTCAAGGTCGGCCAGGAAATGCTCGCCAAGCATGGCGGGCTGCTCGACGCGCTGGAGCGCCACTTCGGCGTGGACAAGCATGTGATCCTCGCCATCTGGTCCATGGAGTCCAACTATGGGGCAGCTCTGGAGCGCCCAGACCGGCTGCACAATGTGCCGCAGTCGCTGGCAACCCTTGCCTATGCCGACAAGAAGCGGGCCAAATATGCGCGCACGCAGCTGATCGCCGCACTGAAGATGCTGCAGAACGGCGACGTGACCAACAAGAACCTGATGGGCTCCTGGGCAGGTGCCATGGGCCACACGCAGTTCATTCCTTCCAGCTATCTGCTCTATGGCATCGACGCTGACGGCAACGGCACGAAGGACATCTGGCATTCCATCCCGGATGCGCTGGCGACCGCCGCCAATCTTCTGGCCAAGAACGGCTGGGTGACCGGCCGCACCTGGGGCTACGAGATTGCGGTCCCGCGCGGTGGCGCCAAATATGCCGGCCAGACGAAAACCGTTGCCCAATGGGCAGCACTCGGTTTTGCCCGCCCGAACGGCAAGGGCTTTCGTGATGGTTCCGAACGCGCCGAACTGAAGCTGATGGCAGGCGCCGGAGGCCCCGGCTTCCTCATGACGAAGAACTTCTTCACCATCAAGAAATACAACAATGCCGACAGCTATGCGCTCGGCGTCGGCCTGCTGGCGGACGAGATCGCCGGCTATGGCGGCATGCGCCAGCGCTGGCCACGGCCGGAAGCCTCGCTCGACGTCAAGGAAAAGTTCGAGTTGCAGACCCGTCTGCAGGCGCTCGGTTACTATGACGGCAAGATCGACGGCAATTTCGGGTCCGGGTCGCGTGCGGCAATTTCCGCCATCCAGCAGCGATTGGGCATGTCAACCGATGGTCAGCCCTCGCGCCAATTGCTCGATGCACTGAGGAACTGATCGCATCGCCCGTGACGATGCGCATTGACGAAACGGGGGTCGCGGAGGAATAACGCCTTCGCGACGCTTGGCCTCGGCAGGTGGCCAGGGCATGCAAGGGAGTTCGCCGATGCGAAAGAATGCGACAAAGCTGATCTGCCGCGCGGTTCTCGGTCTGGCCTGCGGCTTCTTTGTGGTTGAAGGCCTCGTTGCATCAGCCGAAGCCCAGCAGTTCGAACGCCGCCGCACCCTGATGGACCTGTTTTTCGGTGACCGACGGCCCCGCGTGCAGCAGGAAGCACCGCCGCGTCAGGTTCCGCGTGCGCAGCGCAGGGAAGACACCCGCGCCAAGACCAACCGAAGTGTGACCAACATCAAGACGCGCCAGCCGGCAGTCGCCCCAAAACCTGTTGTCGAGAAGCTGGAGAATGCCAAGAAGGTGCTGGTCGTTGGCGACTTTGTGGCCGGCGGACTTGGCGAAGGTTTGAAAACCGCATTCGAGGATGCACCTGGCGTTGTCGTCGATGTCCAGAGCAACGGCTCGTCGGGCCTGGTTCGCGACGACTACTACAACTGGTCGGACGAGATGCGCCGGCTGATTGCCGAACGCAAACCCGACGTCGTCGTCCTTCAAATTGGCGCCAACGACCGCCAGCAGATCGTGGCGGACGGCGCACGGCTGGATTTCCGCACCGAGCCCTGGTTTGACGCCTATGCCAACCGGGCAGTGGCGCTGGGCCAGATTGCCCGCGAAACGCGCCTCCCGCTCGTTTGGGTCGGCCTGCCCGCCTTTCAATCCCCGACCATGACGGCAGACGCCCTGCGGCTCAACACAATCTACCGCTCCAGCGCCGAAAAGGTGGGCGGCGAGTTTGTCGATGTCTGGGACGGTTTTGTCGACCAGGACGGCCGCTTCATTGTCACGGGGTCGGATATCAACGGCCAACCTGTCCGTCTGCGCGGCAGCGACGGCATCAATTTCACCAGTGCCGGAAAGCGCAAGCTCGGCTTCTACGCCGAAAAATCGATCCGCCGCCTGCTCGGCGATACGACAGCGACGGAGCTTGTAAAACTGGACGAAAAGAGCTTGCCAAACCTGCAAAGCCTGTCGCCTGCAGAGACCCGCGGACCGCTGACGACGCCGCCGATTGATCTCTTCGATCCGGAACTCGATGGCGCGACCGAACTGCTCGGATCCGATGTGGCCTCTGCCCCCTCGGCCTTCAGCTCCCCGCGCCGGCAACTGATTGAGACCGGCACTCTCCCGCCGGCGCCGCCGGGACGCGTTGATTATGTTGGGATCCGGGCCAACAGCCCGGAAACGCCGGCCACCAAGCCTTGAACAACAAAAGGGCCCCTTCCGGAGCCCTTTTATTTTGGTAGGCGACATCCGTCAGCTTAGCGCGGCAGGATGCTTTCGCCCATCAGCGCCTCGTCGATCGCCCGCGCCGCCTGACGCCCCTCGCGGATCGCCCAGACCACCAGCGACTGGCCACGGCGCGCGTCACCGGCAGCCCAGACCTTGTCGACGGAGGTCTTGTAGTCCTTGTCATTGGCGACGACATTGGTCGAGCCGCGACGGTCGGTATTCAGATCCAGCTTGCCGTCCAGTTCCTTCAGCACGCTGTCGGTGAACGGACCGGAGAAGCCGATGGCGATGAAGGCGAGATCGGCCTTGATGATGAACTCGGTGCCGGCGATCGGCTTGCGGCGCTCATCCACCTGGCAGCACTTTACACCCGTCAGCACGCCGTCTTCGCCGACGAATTCGAGCGTTGCGACCTGGAATTCGCGAACCGCGCCTTCGGCCTGGGAAGACGAGGTGCGCATCTTGGTGGCCCAGAACGGCCAGACGGCGAGCTTGTCTTCCGTCTGCGGCGGGCGCGGGCGGATATCGAGCTGGGTCACCTTGACGGCTCCCTGACGGAAAGCGGTGCCGACGCAGTCAGATGCCGTATCACCGCCGCCGACCACGACGATGTGTTTGCCACCGGCGAGGATCGGATCGGCCGGCCAGCCGTTGCTGTCGATGTTTTCGCGACCGACCCGTCGGTTCTGCTGCACGAGATAGGGCATGGCATCGTGGACGCCGTGGAATTCGACACCCGGAATGCCCGCTTCGCGCGGCGTTTCCGAACCGCCGCAATAAAGCACGGCATCGTAATCGGCGCGCAGTTGCTCGACGGTGATATCGACACCGACATTGACGCCGCAATGGAAGGTGACGTTTTCACCCTTCATCTGCTCGACGCGGCGATCGATGAAGTTCTTCTCCATCTTGAAGTCCGGAATGCCGTAGCGCAGCAGGCCACCAGCCTTGGTCTCGCGCTCGTAGACATGCACTTCATGGCCAGCGCGACCGAGCTGCTGGGCAGCGGCCAGACCCGACGGGCCGGAACCGATGATCGCAACCTTCTTGCCGGTATGGATCGTTGCCGGCTGCGGCACGATGAAGCCCAGCTCATAGGCCTTGTCGGCAATCGCCTGCTCGACCGTCTTGATCGCGACCGGGGCATCCTCGAGGTTCAGCGTGCAGGCTTCCTCGCAAGGTGCGGGACAGACGCGACCGGTGAATTCCGGGAAGTTGTTGGTGGAATGGAGGTTGCGGATCGCCTCTTCCCACTTGTTGTTATAGACCAGATCGTTCCAGTCCGGGATCTGGTTATGCACCGGGCAACCGGTCGGACCATGGCAATAGGGAATACCGCAATCCATGCAGCGCGCCGCCTGCTTGGTGATCTCGGGATCCGACATCGGGATGGTGAATTCGCGGAAATGGCGAATGCGATCGGAGGCCGGCTGATACTTCGCCACCTGCCGGTCGATTTCCATGAAACCTGTAACCTTGCCCATGTCTACTTCCCTCAATCTCCGCCGCTATCGCAGCCAGTTCTCGATCTGTAATCCCGGAACCCGGGAAAACTCACTCTCATTGTTCGTCACCAGCACGGCGTCCAGCGCCAGAGCATGTGCCGCGATCCAAAGGTCGTTCGGACCGATATTCTTGCCTTGCCTCAACGCCAGCCGCACCTCGGCGTAACGCTGGTCGCTCGGCAATTGCAGAGGCGCCACATAGAGGCGCCGCGTCACCGCTGACACCTTTTGCGACAGCTCCTCGGAGCCATTCTTTCTGACGCCGTACCAGATCTCACCATGGGTGATGATGCTGATGAAGGCGTTCTCCTCTCCAACCTCCTGGAGCCGGGAGAATGTCTTGCCGCGCGGATCCCTGACGATCGCCGAAACGATGTTGGTATCGAGCATGTACCGCATCAGATCTCGACCTCACGCAGCGGTCCGAGGTCATCGTCATTTTCGACGAAATCCTCCCCACTCCAGGCTTCCGCCTGCTTGAGATATTCGATCAGTCCGGCAGTCACTGCCGTCCGCATCAGGATCGAACCATCCGGTTGTCGCACCATGACGGCGCGATCACCTTCAAGATCGAACTCCTTCGGGATGCGAACAGCCCGGCTTCGACCATTTTTGAAGATGGCAACTGCGACCTCGCCACCTTCACCCGTGTCTTTAACATGCTCGTTCATTCCAAGCTCCACCACTGCGATATGCCGGCAGCATATCACAACATTGGAACCCGTAGAACTTATTCCGCAGCCACACCCATGCGCATGCGTTCCATCTCCTCAAGCGCACGGCGGTACTCGACCGGCATGACCTTGCGGAACTTCGGACGATACTCGGCCCAGCTGTCGAGGATCTGCTTGGCACGGTTCGAGCCCGTATAGTGCAGATGGTTCGAGATCAGCTGGTAAAGGCGTTCCTCGTCGTGGCGGGTCATGTCGCCGGATACGTCGACGAGACCCTTGTGCATGATGTCGCCGCCGTGATGATGCAGCTTCTCCAGCATGTCGTCCTCTTCCGGAACCGGCTCGAGTTCGACCATGGCCATGTTGCAGCGCTTGGCAAAATCGCCGCTCTCGTCGAGCACGTAAGCCACACCGCCGGACATGCCGGCCGCGAAGTTGCGGCCCGTCTCGCCGAGCACCACGACGACACCGCCCGTCATGTATTCGCAGCCATGGTCGCCCACGCCCTCGACCACAGCGATCGCGCCGGAGTTGCGGACAGCAAACCGTTCGCCGGCCACGCCGCGGAAGTAGCACTCGCCGGAGATCGCACCGTAAAGAACGGTGTTGCCGACAATGATCGAGTTTTCCGCAACGATGCGGGCGTTTTCCGGCGGGCGTACGAGAATACGGCCACCCGACAGGCCCTTGCCGACATAGTCATTGCCGTCGCCGACGAGATCGAAGGTGATGCCACGCGCGAGGAACGCGCCGAAAGACTGGCCGGCGGTGCCGTTCAGCGTGACATGAACAGTATCATCCTTCAGCCCCTTGTGGCCGTAGCGCTTGGCAACTTCGCCAGACAGCATCGCACCCGCCGAGCGGTCGACGTTCTTGATGTCGACCTCGAAAACCACGGGTTGCTTGCTCTCAAGCGCCGGCATTGCCTTCTCGATCATCTTCCGATCAAGAATGTCATCGATCGGATGCTTCTGCCGCTCGGTCCAGTAGGTCGCTTCCTTGGGCGCCTCCACCTTGTGGAAGATCTTCGAGAAATCCAGCCCCTTGGCCTTCCAGTGCGCGAGCATCTCGTCCTTTTCCAGCAGTTCGGAAGCACCGATGATCTCGTCGAGCTTGGCGACGCCGAGCGAGGCGAGAATTTCACGCACTTCTTCGGCGACGAAGAAGAAGTAGTTGATGACGTGCTCCGGCGTACCCTTGAAGCGCTTGCGGAGCACCGGATCCTGCGTCGCGACACCAACCGGACACGTATTCAGGTGGCACTTGCGCATCATGATGCAGCCGGCCGCAATCAGCGGCGCCGTCGCAAAGCCGAACTCGTCGGCGCCGAGAAGCGCACCGATGATGACATCGCGGCCGGTCTTCAACCCGCCATCGACCTGCAGCGCAATGCGCGAACGCAGACCGTTCAGCACCAGCGTCTGTTGCGTCTCGGCAAGACCGATTTCCCATGGGCTACCGGCATGCTTGAGCGAGGTGAGCGGCGACGCACCCGTGCCGCCGTCGAAGCCGGAGACAGTGATATGGTCGGCGCGCGCCTTGGCCACACCGGCCGCAACCGTGCCGACGCCGACTTCCGAGACGAGCTTGACCGAGACATCGGCCTCAGGGTTGACGTTCTTCAGGTCGTAGATCAGCTGTGCCAGATCTTCGATCGAATAGATGTCGTGATGCGGCGGCGGCGAGATGAGACCGACACCCGGGGTCGAGTGACGGGTCTTGGCAACGGTCGCATCGACCTTGTGGCCGGGCAGCTGGCCACCTTCGCCGGGCTTTGCCCCCTGCGCCACCTTGATCTGCAGCATATCGGCATTGACCAGATATTCGGTCGTCACGCCGAAGCGGCCGGAGGCGATCTGCTTGATCGCCGAACGCTCAGGGTTGGCAGAGCCATCGGGCAGCGGGTTGTAGCGATCGCTTTCCTCGCCGCCCTCGCCGGTGTTGGACTTGCCGCCGATCTTGTTCATCGCAATCGCAAGCGTCGTATGCGCCTCGCGGGAGATCGAGCCGAAGGACATGGCGCCCGTCGAGAAGCGCTTGACGATATCGACCGCCGGCTCGACCTCGGCCAAGGAGATCGCCTTGCGTCCGAGCGCCTCTGCCGACTTGATCTTGAACAGACCGCGGATGGTGTTCATCCGGAGATTGCTGTCATTCACCATCTCGGCGAATTCGCGGTAACGATCCTGGCTGTTGCCACGAACCGCATGCTGCAGCGAGGCGATCGAGTCCGGGCTCCAGGCGTGGTTTTCACCCCGCATGCGGTAGGCGTATTCGCCGCCGATTTCGAGCGTGTTGGCGAGAACCGGATCCTTGCCGAAGGCCGAGGTGTGGCGGGCGACGGTCTCCTCGGCGATTTCCGACAGGCCGATGCCTTCGATGGTGGTGGCCGTTCCGAAGAAATACTTGTCCACAAGTCCGGACGAGAGGCCGACGGCATCGAAGATCTGCGCGCCGCAATAGGACTGATAGGTCGAAATGCCCATCTTGGACATGACCTTGAGGATGCCCTTGCCGACCGCCTTGATGTAGCGATAGACGACCTCATCCTCGGAAACCTCCGGCGGGAATTCGCCATGCTTGTGCATGTCCGTCAGTGTATCGAAGGCGAGGTACGGGTTGATCGCCTCGGCGCCGAAGCCGGCGAGACAGCAGAAGTGGTGCACTTCGCGCGGTTCGCCCGATTCCACGACCAGGCCGACCGAGGTGCGAAGACCCTTGCGGATCAGATGGTGGTGCACGGCAGCGGTCGCGAGCAGTGCCGGGATCGCGATGCGATCGGGGCCGATCTGGCGGTCGGAGAGCACGATAATGTTGTACCCGCCACGAACCGCAGCCTCCGCCCGCTCGCAGAGACGGTCGAGCATTTCCGGCATGCCTTCGGCACCGCGGCTGACATCATAGGTAAAGTCGAGCGTCTTGGTGTCGAAGTGATCCTCGACATGACCGATCGAACGGATCTTTTCGAGATCGCCATTGGTCAGGATCGGCTGGCGCACTTCCATGCGCTTGGCCTTCGCCATGCCTTCATGATCGAGAATGTTCGGGCGCGGACCGATGAACGAGACGAGGCTCATGACGAGCTCTTCGCGGATCGGGTCGATCGGCGGATTGGTGACCTGGGCGAAGTTCTGCTTGAAATAGGTGTAGAGCAGCTTCGACTTCTCAGACATCGCCGAGATCGGCGTGTCCGTGCCCATGGAACCGATCGCTTCCTGGCCGGTGGTTGCCATCGGCGACATCAGAAGCTTGGTGTCTTCCCGGGTGTAGCCGAAGGCCTGCTGGCGATCGAGCAGCGACACATCGCGACGCAGCGCCCGCGGTTCGACCGGCTTCAGGTCTTCGAGAATGAGCTGCGTACGGTCCAGCCATTCGCGATAGGGATGGCTGCCTGCGAGCTTCGACTTCACTTCCTCGTCGGAAATGATGCGGCCCTCTTCCATGTCGATGAGCAGCATCTTGCCCGGCTGCAGGCGCCACTTCTTAACGATCTTCTCTTCCGGTACCGGCAGCGTCCCGGCTTCGGAGGCCAGGATGACGCGATCGTCGTCGGTGACCAGGTAACGCGCCGGACGCAGACCGTTGCGGTCGAGCGTGGCGCCGATCTGACGGCCGTCGGTGAAGCAAACGGCGGCCGGGCCATCCCAAGGCTCCATCATCGCGGCATGATATTCGTAAAACGCCTTGCGCTCTGCCGCCATCAGCTGGTTGCCAGCCCAGGCTTCAGGGATCAGCATCATGACGGCGTGCGCAAGCGGATAGCCGCCGCGCTGCAGGAATTCGAGTGCGTTGTCGAAGCAGGCGGTATCCGACTGCCCCTCGTAGGAAATCGGCCAGAGCTTGGAAATGTCATCACCGAAGAGCGGCGAGGAAACGGACGCCTGACGCGCAGCCATCCAGTTGACGTTGCCGCGCAGCGTGTTGATTTCGCCGTTATGGGCGACCATGCGATACGGGTGCGCGAGCTTCCAGGATGGGAAAGTATTGGTCGAGAAGCGCTGGTGCACGAGGGCGACAGCCGACTCGAAGCGCGGATCGGCGAGATCCTTGTAATAGGCGCCCACCTGATAGGCGAGGAACATGCCCTTGTAGACGATGGTCGAGGAGGACAGCGACACCGGATAGAAGCCGGTTTCCTGGCCACCATACTGGTCGTAAATGCGGTTGGAGATGACCTTGCGCAGCAGGAACAGGCGACGCTCGAAAGCATCCTGCGTCGCGGCATCGCGGCCGGCGCCGATGAAGACCTGGATCTGGCGCGGCTCGGTGGCGGCGATCTCCGGTGCCTTCGACAGCGAGGAATTGTCGACCGGCACATCGCGGTAGCCGATCAGATGCTGGCCTTCGGCGGAACAGACTTCCGCAATGACCTTCTTGAAATGGGTGATCTGCTCTTCATCCTGCGGGAAGAAGAAGTGGCCGACGGCATATTCGCCAGCCTTCGGCAGGGTGATACCCTGGGCTGCCATTTCCTCGCGGAAGAAGCGGTCCGGGATCTGCACCAGAATGCCGGCACCATCGCCCATCAGGGGATCGGCGCCGACGGCGCCGCGATGGGTCAGGTTTTCCAGAATGAACAAGCCGTCCTTGACGATCTGATGCGACTTCTGACCCTTCATATGGGCGATGAAGCCGACGCCGCACGCATCGTGCTCGTTCTTCGGATCATAGAGACCCTGCTTCGGAGGCAGGCCCGCGCGCGCAATCGCCGGTGTGGCGATCGCTTCCGCCTGTGCGGACCGCATGACCTTCTCGGATGACGTCATCTTCGTCATTGCCTTTTCCTCCGTCGAAACCGGGCTTGACCGGTGCGTTGAACAGATCCGACGCGAAGGCGCGCCGAAACCAGAGACTGATCCTTTCTGCGGATCATGCCACTGTCTGATGGCGCGCGAAACTCACCTCGCTCGAAAAATTAAGTCAGTTATTCTGACCTAATTTCGAGAAATCCTATGACAGAAAGTAAATCCTCATGCAAGGGTGAGCCTCGAAAATTAACGGGCCGAGCGACGCTTCCTTGCGGCCCGCACTCCGCGCAGGAAATTTCCTGTCTCAAACCCGGTCATTTCGAGCGCCTTATTGCGGACTGGGCTCTCAAGCGATCAGACCAAACCGAAACCATTGAAGCGGGCGCGGAAATGCCTAAGCTCCCGGCATCCTCCCCTATTAGGAATAGCAACCCATGTTTTTCGCATCCGACAACTGGTCCGGCGCCCATCCCAAGATCGCCGAAAGCCTGACCCGTTTTGCTTCCGGCTTCGCCGCCGCCTATGGCACCAGCGACCACGACAAGCTGATCGAGGCCAAGTTCAACGACATGTTCGAGCGCGAGGTGGCAGTCTTCTTCGTGGCGACCGGCACGGCAGCCAATTCGCTGGCGCTGGCGAGCGTGGCAAAGGCCGGCGGCGTGACCTTCTGCCATTCCGATGCGCATGTGAATTCCGACGAGGGCGGCGCGCCAGAATTCCTCACCGGCTCCACGCGACTCTTCCCGGTCGAGGGCGATAACGGCAAGATCAACCCGGAGGCGCTCGATATCGCGGTATCCCGCTTTGATGTGCCTTCGGTTCACCATGGCCGCCCCATGGCCATCACAGTGACGCAGGCAACGGAAGCCGGCACCATCTACTCCCTGGACGAGCTGGACGCGATCGCGGCGATCGCCAAGAACAAGAACCTGCCGCTGCATATGGATGGCGCACGCTTCGCCAACGCGCTTGTTGGGCTTGGCGCAAGCCCGGCGGAGATGACCTGGAAGCGCGGCGTCGACATCCTGTCCTTCGGCGGTACGAAAAATGGATGCTGGTGCGCCGAAGCGATCATCTTCTTCAAGCCTGAGATGGCCGAGGAAATGCCCTATATCCGCAAACGTTCTGCCCAGCTCTTCTCCAAAACCCGCTTCATTTCCGCCCAGCTGGAAGCCTATCTGGAGGGGGATCTCTGGCTGGACCTCGCAGCCCACTCAAACGACATGGCAAGCCGCCTGCGGGCGGGGCTGACGGAAAAGAACAGCACGCGCCTTGCCTGGGACACCCAGGCCAACGAAGTCTTCGCCGTCATCGACCGCCAGGCGGCGGAGCGCGCGCGGGAACAAGGCGCCACCTTTTACGACTGGCTGCCGCCCCGTGAAATGCCGCACCTCCTCAACGAAAACGAAACCTTGATCCGCCTGGTTACCAGCTTTGCGACCACCAGCGACGAAGTCGATCAGTTCCTGAAAGTCGTCTGAGAGAGCATACCGCGTCCGCTGGGCCGGAAACGAAAAAGGCGGAGGTTGGACCCCTCCGCCTTGCAGCTTGAAGCTTTGCGCAGCCGTCAGACGACATGCGCCTCAATCGCCTTCGGGGCCGTGCCCGCAGGCTCGGCGGCAATGGCGATGCGACGGGGCTTCATGGCTTCGGGAATGTTGCGCAGAAGGTCGATGTGCAACAGGCCGTTCTTCAGCGAGGCGGCAGTGACTTCGACATGGTCGGCAAGCTGGAAGCGGCGCTCGAAAGCGCGCTTGGCAATGCCGCGATAGAGAAACTCGGTCTGCTCGACCTTGTCATCCTCGACCTTTTCGCCTTTCACGGTCAATACATGGGCATGGGCTTCGATGGAAAGCTCACTTTCATCGAAGCCGGCAACCGCCATGGTGATGCGGTACAGGTTCTCGCCCGTGCGCTCGATGTTGTAAGGGGGATAGCTCTGGGCCTGTTCGGGCTGACCAAGACTGTCCAGCATGGTGAACAGGCGGTCGAAGCCGACGGTGGAACGGTAGAGCGGGGAAAAATCGACGTGGCGCATGGATGTCCTCCTGAGAAGCGACGTTGGCATATCCGACCGCCCGGCATCCCTTTCTGGCAATGCACAGTGCGGCTCTGACGGACCCTTCCGGCATCCGTGAACCCGATGTGGGAAAGCGCATCGAAGAATTCAAGAACAGGGATGAGCCGCAGACAAAACGGCGATGAACTCCACGTGAACGAGAGCTTCAGTTGCCGTTCAAGTCGCGGATGGGAAAACACGCCATCGGTTTTCTTCAACCGGACTGCCGGGGTCGGTCCCCTCCCCTCCGGCCTATCATTCGCCGGGACCGCATCCGAGGATGGGTTCCGGCGCTTTTTCTTTGACCTTTCCGGGCCTGCGCCCTATCCCGTCTGCGAGACAGGCAATGTCAGGCACAGGCACGATCCAGATGGCAGACGAGACCCAAGACGGCGTTCTTCATTCCACCGCAGACAACCCGGCACCCGGAAATTCGTTCACCGGTTTTTTTGAAGGTGTCGGTGGCGTAAGGCTTCGCTACGCCGTCTTTCGCTCCGATGTATCGCTCGCCAAAGGCACCGTGGTGCTCTTGCACGGCCGCAACGAATTCATCGAAAAATACTATGAGACGATCAACGAGCTGACGGCTCAGGGCCTGTGGGTCGCAACTTTTGACTATCGCGGCCAGGGCGGCTCCGAACGCCTTCTCACCAAGCATCCGCGCAAGGGGCATGTCGGTCGTTTCGATCATTATGTCCGGGATCTCGAACTCTTTCTGGAGCGGGTGGTTCTGCCGGACACACGGCTGCCATTCTACATGCTGGCGCATTCAACCGGCGGCCTGATTGCGCTGAAAGCTGCCCCACGCCTTGCCAACCGGATTGAACGCATGGTGCTGACGGCCCCCTTTGTCGGCCTGGGTCCGCAGCGGATTTCCATCGACAACCTGAAGCGGCTTACGCGCCTGATGAGCTGGACGGGCTTCGGCGCGCGCTGCCTCACCGAAGACGAAGGCGAGCGGCCATTTGAGGGCAACGCCTTGACGACAGACCCCAAGCGGTATCAGCGCAATCAGAAACTGATGCGCGATTACCGGCAACTGACCGTCGGACCGCCGACCGCCCGATGGCTGCATGAAGCCTTCAAGACGATGGAAGAGGTACGCGATCCCCGTCACCTGGCCTCGATTGCCGTTCCGACCGTCATCGTCGCACCCGGCAACGACCCGATCGTGCCCTACGGCTTCCAGGAAAGCCTTGCGCAATATTTCCGGGCGGCACAGCTCGTGCCCGTGCCGGGCGCCCGCCACGAGATCCTGCAGGAAGCGGATCGCTACCGAAACCAGGCCATTGCCGCGTTCAAGGCCTTCATTCCAGGCGGCGATCCGGAAGGTGACGCATAGTCACCTCCCTGCCTTAACGCTGACGCAGCATGTCCATCGCCTCGGCATGCACCTCGCGTGAGCCAGCGGCGATGATCGATCCGCCGGCTTCCGGCCTCCCGCCGTCCCAGGTGGTGATGATCCCGCCTGCCTGTTCGATGATCGGGATCAGCGCACCCACATCATAGGGCTTGAGCACCGTTTCGATGACCATATCGACATGGCCCGCCGCCAGCAGGCAGTAGGCATAACAATCCACACCGTAGCGGAAGAGCTTCACCCTCTCCTGCACGGCAGCGAAACGCTCGACTTCCCAGCCCTGGAAGAGATGCGGCGAGGTGGTGAAGAGGATCGCATTCTCCAGCCCGCAGCAATCGCGCACCTTGATCTCTCGCTCGCCGTCGGGACCGAAATACCAGCTGCGCTCACCATCAGCAAAATAGCGTTCGCCGGTAAACGGCTGTTCCATCAAGCCCATGACCGAGCGACCGCGCTCCTGAAAGCCGATCAGCGTGCCCCAGACCGGCACGCCGGAGATGAAGGCACGCGTGCCGTCGATCGGATCGATCACCCAGACCTCATCGCTGTCGATGCGGATATTCTCGTGCTCCTCGCCGAAAATGCCGTGCTCGGGAAAGCGCGCTTCGATCAGCGTTCGGATCGCGGCCTCCGCCGCCTGATCGCCTTCGGTCACCGGATCGAAACCGCCCGCATCCTTGTTGACGACAGACAGACCCGAGCGAAAGCGCGGCAGCGTTTCGGCCTTCGCAGCATCGGCAAGGGAGAAGAAGAAGTCGCGGTCTGGGCGCATGGATCGATCCAATCTTGTAAAGACAATTCCTCTTAGCTTCCTGACGCCGGAAAGCAAACGGGACAATCGAATTCCCGGCAGGAGCGGCTGCAAAACGAGCTGATTGCACATTTTTTCATCGCGCTTAATTTATGAACAAATGGCTTGACAATGGTGCGCTGCAACATGTAGGTTTCATCTACAGTCTCTGACTGTAAATACCCTCCTTGGGTGTTTCCTCCCTAGACTTGACCCCGCCACCCGCGGGGTTTTTTTTGGCCAAACGGCAGCGACGCGCCGGCCACGAGGGACGGCGCCAAAGATGCGCGGGTGATCGTTTGAATTTATTCGGCGGCTAGCGGACGCTCACCGGCATAATCGGCGACAAAGTCGGCCATCTGTTGCATGAAAACACCGATCGAGCCGGCCAATTGATCGAAATCCGACCGCTTTTCCAGCGTCACCTCGTCGATGTAGAGTGACCTGTTGATCTCGATCTGCAGGGCGTGCAGACCCCGGGCAGGACGACCGTAATGCTCGGTGATGAAGCCGCCCGCATAAGGCTTGTTGCGGACCGCCGTAAACCCGAGTTCCTCGAGAAACTGCAAGGCTGCCTGCGAAAGCTCGCCGGAAGCGCTGGTTCCATAGCGGTCTCCGATAATAAAATCGGGCCGCACACCGCTGCCGCTGACCCGGATATTGCCAGGCATGGAATGGCAATCGATCAGCACGCTGAAACCGAAGCGCGTATGCGTGCGAGCGACCAGACGACGCAAGCAGGCATGATAGGGCTTGTAGCAACTGTCGATGCGCGCCATGGCGACAGACAGCGGGATACGCCCCTGATAAATCTCCATGTTTTCCGCAACGATGCGCGGCACGGTGCCAAGCCCGCCCGCCACGCGGGCCGAATTGCTGTTGGCGTAAGGCGGCAAGGGATCGGAGAACATTCGCGGATCGAGCTCATAGGGCTCGCGATTCACATCGACATAGGCGCGTGGAAAATGCGCCAGAAGCATCGGCGCGCCCATGGCCGGAGCCGCCGAAAACAACTCGTCGACGAAATGATCTTCTGACCGGCGGATCGACAGGCCATCGAGACGGGACTGGTTGAGAAACGACACGGGGTATCGACGCCCGCTATGAGGCGAATTATACACGAAGGGTATGGATTGGACCGCCGGCTCGATAACCTCGAACAGTTCGGTATCGATGCTCATCAGCCCCCCGCGGTTCTTCTTTACCAAGTCACAATCTTGTCGTCTGCTCATGTTGCCAGTTGGCCGGTCGGAAGTCCATACTGGCAAAAACGGGTAATAAGGTACAGTGTCCTTGTTCACCGGTTCTTTACTGAGGTGGCCCTAATTTAAGCGGCTGCCAGTCCCAGATGCATTAAAATCGAACAGCGGTTCCTCCATGACACAGAAAATTCTCCTCGCCGAAGACGACAACGATATGCGCCGCTTCCTCGTCAAGGCCCTGGAAAAGGCCGGCTACAAGGTCTCGTCCTTCGACAATGGTGCAAGCGCCTATGACCGTCTGCGCGAAGAGCCCTTCTCGCTTCTCCTGACCGATATCGTCATGCCCGAAATGGACGGCATCGAGCTTGCCCGCCGCGCCACCGAACTCGATCCGGATCTCAAGGTGATGTTCATCACAGGCTTTGCGGCTGTCGCCCTGAACGCCGATTCGCAGGCGCCGAAGGATGCCAAGGTCCTGTCCAAGCCGTTCCACCTTCGCGACCTGGTCGACGAAGTGAACAAACTCCTTGCCGCATAAGGCCTTCCACAGGGGCTTGGAAATTCTCTTCACAAAACTGCAAAATGCCTATTGACGGGCGATCAGGTTTTGTGGTCTTAAGCCGCCATCGGATGGGCGTGTAGCTCAGCGGGAGAGCACTACGTTGACATCGTAGGGGTCACAGGTTCAATCCCTGTCACGCCCACCATCTGAATTCTTTCAAGGGCTTGCCGGAAACGGCGAGCCCTTTTCCATTGGTTCTCCAAAAGCTCGCCTGTGATGGATGCCCCTGCGAATCAACGTGAGGCGGAACGAAGCATTCACACCTGCGTTTTGGCGTGCATCAGCAAAGGAGAGCACCCCATGGAAACACTCGCAGATTTGTTCGAACACACCCTGAAGGACGTCTATTACGCTGAAAACGCCATCGCCAAGGCGCTGCCGAAGGTGTCGAAGGCGGTCAAGAACGCCGAACTGAAAAAGGCGGTCGACAGCCACCTCGAAGAGACCAAGGACCAGATCAAGACGCTGGAAAAGGTCTTCAAGACCATCAAGGTCAAGCCGGAAGGCGAAAAGTGCGATGCCACAGACGGCCTCCTCAAGGAAGCAGAAGGCCTGATGGAAGAAGGTAAGGGCGTGGCACTGGACGCCGGCCTGCTCGCCGCCTGCCAGGCCGTCGAACATTATGAAATTGCCCGCTACGGCTCGCTGCGCGAATGGGCGAAGGTTCTCGGCAACGAGGAAGCCCACGTGCTTCTCAGCGAGATCCTCGACCAGGAAAAGGCGGCAAACGGCAAGCTGACCAATCTCGCCGTGACCGCCATCAACAAATAAGACATTCGACAGTTGATGCAGGGGGACAGGCCGCAACGCGTGCCTGCCCCCTTTTGCATTGCCAGGTCGGACACCAGCCCTGGATTCAGATCACCCCTTGAAAACCGACACCTCATCGCCCCGATAGATCACCAGGTAGCCGCCACGAGACGTCAGCATCTCGGCACGCCTTGAAAGCTCCGCCCGATACCGATCCTCCCGCCAGGGCTCGCCAACATCGGGACTGACCAGCAAGGTCAGCTGCGCGCCCTGCGCGTAGAGCATCATTCCGGACTGCGAGGGGTCCCACGCGTCCGGCAGGCTCTCGTCGGTCCGCCAGAGACAGTAAAAGTCGCGACAGGTCGCCGGACGATCCGCATAGGCCGTACAGCCGCCGCCACTCGCGCAATGACGGCATGGCTCATTGGCAGGCTTGTCGAAAACCTCGATCTCCGGGAGGACACAGCACAGGGAGCAACTGCCGCAGCTGCGCCCGGGCACCAGCGCTTTCGGCACAGACTGCATCATGGCCGATTACGCCGCTGGTCCGATCGTAACCTCGATAGACCCAAGCCCCTCGACCATGCCCTTGAGCCGATCACCCGGCTGCAAGGCGCCGACGCCGGCCGGCGTGCCGGTGTAGATCAGATCGCCTGGCGTCAGATGGTAATAGCGGGAGAGATCGCTGATCAGTTCGGCGATCGACCAGACCATCTCATCAAGGCGTCCCGTCTGGCGCTGCTCGTCGTTGACGCTGAGCGCGATGGTCTGGGCTGCGGGCGCAAAGTTGGCCGCCGGCGTGATTTCGCCAATCACAGCGGATTGCTCGAAGGCCTTGCCAAGATCCCAGGGGCGCTGCTTGTCTTTTGCGATCTGCTGCAGGTCGCGACGGGTCATGTCTAGGCCGACGGCGTAACCATAGACGCAGTCCATGGCCTGCTCTGCCGGGATGCGGAAGGCGGGCGCACCGAGTGCGACCACAAGTTCGATTTCGTGATGATAATCCTTGGTACCCGGCGGATAGGCAATCGTATCGCCTGCCAGCACCAGCCCGGTCGGCGGCTTGGTGAAATAAAACGGTGCGGCGCGATCGATGGTATTGCCCATCTCAGCGGCATGCGCCGCGTAATTGCGGCCAACACAAAAAATGCGGTGCACGGGAAAGCCCGATGCAAGACCAACAATCGGGATCAGCGGGGCGGAAGGAACAGCAAAAACGGGGGATAGGGCGGCCACGGGAAAAACCTTTGGTGCGATAGGAAAGGGCGAAGAATTGCGCCGGAACGCGAATGGATCACAGCGTATCGTCGATCGCAACCGACACCGCCTGGAATAAGAGCAGGAAATGACCACCTGCCATTGGAACAATTTGAGGCTGACTGTAACAAATTTCACTTCTTGGCGTTAGGGCTATAGGGTGAGCGCCCCGAACCCGGAGGCACAGCCTGAACTCTTGAAAACCCTTTGCCGCGGCACCGCGGCGAAAACACACGAATGAGAGGCCGAACGAATGAGCGTCAAGATCGTACCCGTCATCATGGCAGGCGGAAAGGGAACCCGACTGTGGCCACTGTCGCGGGCAGCGGCTGCCAAACAATTCATCCGGTTCCTCGGCGATGAGACGCTTTTGCAGAAAACCCTGTCACGCGTGTCGGATGCTTCGCTTTACGATGCGCCGATGGTCGTGACCAACGAAGAGTTTCGCTTCCTCGTCGCCGAACAGGCGCGCGAAATGGACGTGAAGCTTGATGGCATCATCCTTGAACCGGTGGCGCGCAACACGGCGGCCGCCGTCGCCGCCGCAGCCCTGATGGTGCGCGAGAGCCATGGCAGCGACGCCCTCGTGCAGATCCTGCCCTCCGACCACGAGATCGAGGTGGACGAAACCTATCGCGATTGCGTCAAGCGCGCTGCCAAGGCCGCGCGCGGTGGCAAGATCGTCACCTTCGGCATCACGCCGACTGAGCCGTCCACCGGTTACGGCTATATCGAAACCGGCATGGACCTCGGCGATGGCGTTTATACGGTGGCCCGCTTTGTCGAGAAGCCGAATGCCGACGTCGCCCAGGAGATGCTGGACAGCGGCCGCTATTCTTGGAACTCCGGCATGTTCGTCTTTTCCGCCGGACAGATGATCTCGGAGCTGGAGGCGCTGGCCCCTGACGTGCTTACCGCCGTCCAGAAGTCGATTGAAACCGCAAAGGGCGATCTCGACTTCACCCGCCTCGATGCGGAAAGCTTTGCCAGGGCTCCGAGCATCTCCATCGACTACGCCGTGATGGAAAAAACCCCGAACGCCGCCGTCGTCCCCTCCCCGATCACCTGGTCGGACCTCGGCAGCTGGGATGCCATCTGGAAACTCGCGGGCGGCGACGAAGACGGCAACGTGGTCGACGGCAATGCGACGCTGAACGATACGAAGAACTCGCTGGTCATGTCGCGCCACGCGCATCTGGCCGTTCAGGGCATGGAGGGCGTCGCCGTCATCGCGTCTGAAGACGCCGTCTATGTCGGACGGCTCGACCGCAGCCAGGATGTCGGCAATCTCGTGAAAATGCTGGCCGCCGACGAAAAGACCGAGGCGCTGACGGAAAACCATCCGACGGCGCTCCGCCCCTGGGGTGGCTATACGTCCATCCTCAACGGCGACCGCTTCCAGGTGAAGCGCCTCTTCGTGCATCCGGAAAAGAAGCTGTCGCTGCAGAAACACCACCACCGCGCCGAGCACTGGGTCTGCGTCAAGGGAACAGCCGAGGTGACCATCGACGACAAGGTCACCGTGCTGCACGAAAACCAGTCGATCTACATTCCGCAAGGGTCGGTGCATCGCCTGGCCAATCCGGGCAAGATCCGCCTTGAGGTGATCGAAGTGCAGACGGGCTCCTATCTCGGTGAAGACGACATCATTCGCCTGGTGGACGAATTCGGTCGCAGCTGACCGCATCAAGCCCTGGAAGACTTCGGCAGGTCCGGCGATCCTTATCGCCGGACCTGCTTGCTTTATGACGCTGCATTGCACAAGATCGTCTTAAGCCGGGAAAACGGCACGGGCGAACAGCGAAACGGTCAGGCATGGCGATCAAAGCGAGCATCTACCACCGCACCCACTACATCTACGACAAACCGGTCCGCCTTGGACCCCAGATCATCCGCCTGAAGCCGGCCGCCCATTCCCGCACCAAGGTGCTGAGCCACGCCCTCAAGGTCACGCCGGACAGGCACTTCGTCAACCTGCAGCAGGACCCCTACGGCAACTACCTCGCCCGCTTCGTCTTCCCCGATCCGGTGAGCGAACTGAAGATCGAGGTCGACCTCGTTGCCGACATGACGGTCTACAATCCCTTCGATTTCTTCACCGAGGAAGAGGCCGCCGAATGGCCCTTCGACTATCCGCCCGAGATCCGCGAGGATCTGGCCATCTACCTGAAGCCGGAGCCGTCGATGCCACGTCTGGCGGCCTTCATGGACAGTCTCGACCAGACTCCAGGCCAGGGCACGGTCGACATGGTGGTGGGCATCAATGCCCGGCTGCAGCAGGAGATCGGCTACGTCATCCGCATGGAACCGGGCGTGCAGACGCCCGAGGAAACGCTGACGAGCCGGCGCGGCTCCTGCCGCGACACGAGCTGGCTTCTCGTCCAGATCCTGCGGCGGCTCGGTCTCGCCGCGCGTTTCGTCTCCGGCTACCTCATCCAGCTCGCTCCCGACCTCAAGGCGCTCGATGGTCCTTCCGGCACGGATGTCGATTTCACCGATCTGCATGCCTGGGCCGAGGTCTATATTCCCGGCGCTGGCTGGATCGGGCTTGACCCGACCTCGGGCCTGTTGACAGGCGAAAGCCATATCCCGCTCGCGGCAACCCCGCACTACCGCAATGCCGCGCCAATTTCCGGCGGCTATTTCGGCGAGGCCAATACCGAGTTCGACTTCGACATGCAGGTGAAGCGTGTGGCTGAGCACCCGCGCATCACCAAACCCTTCTCGGAGGAGAGCTGGGATGCGCTGAACCGCCTGGGACGCCGGGTGGATGCGGATTTGAAGGCGCGCGATATCAGGCTCACCATGGGCGGCGAACCGACCTTCGTGTCGATCGACGACTTCCAGTCCGAGGAATGGAACACGGCTGCCGTCGGCCCCACCAAGCGCGACAAGGCCGACCGCCTGATCCGCCGGCTGCGCGAGCGCTTCGCGCCCGGCGGCTTCCTGCATTACGGTCAGGGCAAGTGGTATCCGGGCGAAAGCCTGCCGCGCTGGACTTTCTCGCTCTACTGGCGCCGCGACGGCAAGCCGGTCTGGAACGATCCGAACCTGATCGCGGTGGAAAGCCGCGATCACAAGGTAGGCCATGACGACGCTGCACGTCTCCTGCAGGCGATTGCAGCGGAACTCGACATTCCCACGGAAAACGTCGCCCCCGCTTTCGAAGACCCTGCCGAATGGATCGTCAAGGAAGCAAACCTGCCCGAAAATGTCGATCCGGCCAATTCGAAGCTGAAAGATCCCGAGGAACGCAACCGGATCGCCAAGGTCTTCGGCAACGGCCTCACCAATCCCGCCGGCTACGTGTTGCCCGTGCAGGCCTGGCAGGGCCTGGCCTCGGGTCGGAAATGGGTCAGCGAAAAGTGGCGCACGCGCCGGGGAAGGCTGTATCTCGTTCCCGGCGACAGCCCTGTCGGGTTCCGCCTGCCGCTGAATTCCCTGCCCTATATCCAGCCTTCGATGTATCCCTACATCAACCCCGTCGATCCGACCGTGGAAAAGCCTGATCTGCCGGACTTTGCCGCCGCCGACAAAGGCCGCGCGATGCCCGAACACTCGGTGAAGACGGATCTCGGCCAGCAAATGCAGATGGGCCAGTCCTACGAGGAAATCGGCGGCCGCGTGCGCACCGCGATCTCCGTCGAGGTGCGCGATGGCCGCGTTTGCGTCTTCATGCCACCGACGGAAGCGCTTGAAGACTATCTCGATCTGATCGCCTCGGCCGAACGCGCTGCCGCGGCCTTGAGCCTGCCTGTCCATATCGAGGGGTACACGCCCCCGCACGACGAGCGGCTGAACGTGATCCGCGTCGCGCCCGATCCCGGCGTCATCGAGGTCAACATCCACCCGGCCTATAACTGGGAGGATTGCGTCGCGACCACCACGGCGATCTACGAGGAGGCGCGCCTCTGCCGGCTTGGTGCCGACAAGTTCATGATCGATGGCCGCCATTGCGGCACCGGTGGCGGCAACCATGTCGTGGTCGGCGGCGCAACGCCGAACGACAGCCCCTTCCTGCGCCGTCCCGATCTTCTGAAGAGCCTGGTCCTGCATTGGCAGCGCCACCCTTCCCTCTCCTACCTCTTCTCAGGCCTCTTCATCGGCCCGACAAGCCAGGCACCGCGCATCGACGAAGCGCGCCATGACCAACTCTATGAACTCGAAATCGCCCTGGCGCAGATCCCCATGCCCAACGAGGGCCTCGACGCTCCACTGCCCTGGCTCGTCGACCGGCTGTTCCGCAACCTCCTGGTCGATGTCACCGGCAACACGCACCGTTCGGAAATCTGCATCGACAAACTGTTCTCGCCGGATGGACCGACGGGCCGCCTCGGTCTCGTCGAATTCCGCGGCTTCGAGATGCCGCCCAATGCCCGCATGTCGCTCGCCCAGCAGCTTCTGATCCGCGCCCTGATCGCCCGCTTCTGGAAGGATCCGCTCGGCGGAAGTTTTGTCCGCTGGGGCACGAGCCTGCACGACCGCTTCATGCTGCCGCATTACATCTGGCAGGATTTCCTCGAAGTCCTCGCCGATCTGCGTGAGCATGGCTTCGATTTCAGGCCGGAATGGTTCGCAGCCCAGCTCGAATTCCGTTTCCCCTTCTTCGGTGAGGTGGAATACGAAGGCGCAAGGCTTGAGCTGCGCAGTGCACTCGAACCCTGGCATGTCATGGGTGAGCAGGGTGCGATCGGCGGCACGGTCCGTTATGTCGACAGCTCCGTGGAACGGCTGCAGGTGCGCCTGGAGACGGCGAGTGCTGATCGCTACACCGTCGCCTGCAACGGGCGGCAGGTGCCGCTTCGGGCAACCGGCATCAATGGCGTCGCCGTTGCCGGTGTCCGATACAAGGCCTGGCAGCCGGCGTCAGGTTTGCACCCGGTTCTGCCTGTAAACACACCGCTAATATTCGATGTCTATGATCGATGGTCCAACCGATCCATTGGTGGGTGCGTCTATCACGTCGCCCATCCTGGCGGTCGAAACTATGACACTTTCCCTGTGAATGGGAATGAAGCGGAAGCGCGCCGACTTGCACGGTTCGAGCCTTGGGGCCATACAGCCGGTTCCTATAACCTATGGCCCGAAACCGTATCGCCGGAGTTCCCGCACACCCTGGACTTAAGGCGACCGCAAGGTATCTGAGCAGATGACACCAAATCCGGCAGCGGGCATGGCCCCGCCCATCGACCGAGAAAGCGAAGCCCGCTCGGCTCGCTATCGGGCCCTGCCGGGTATCGCCGATGAAATGCTGGATAACAAGGGCAATGTCCGCCCTGTCTGGCAACCGCTGCTGTCAGCCATCGAGACCATGTCGGACGAGGAACTGCACGAGCGTTTTGCCCGCGCCGACCGCTATCTGCGCGATGCCGGCGTGTTTTATCGGGCCTATGGATCGAGCGGATCGAGCGAGCGCGCCTGGCCCTTTTCCCATGTGCCGGTTCTGATTTCCGAAGCCGAATGGAAAACGGTGACCGAAGGGCTGATCCAGCGCGCCAACCTTCTCGAAGCTGTCGTTTCCGACATCTACTCCGAAAACCGGCTGGTGCAGGAAGGCTTTCTGCCGCCGCAACTGATCGCCGCCAACCCGGAATTCCTGCGGCCGCTGGTCGGCATCAAGCCGGCAGGTGGGCATTATCTGCATTTCTGTTCCTTCGAGATCGGCCGCGGCCCGGATGGCAACTGGTGGGTGCTCGCCGACCGCACCCAGGCCCCCTCGGGTGCCGGTTTTGCGCTGGAAAACCGCGTGGCGACGACACGCGCCTTTTCCGATCTCTACGCGGAAACGCATGTCCATCGTCTGGCCTCCTTCTTTGGCAATTTCCGCAAGGCCCTGCAGAGCCGCACGCGCAGCAACGACGAGCGCATCGCCGTTCTCTCCCCCGGCCCCGCCAACGAGACCTATTTCGAACACGCCTATATCGCCCGCTATCTTGGCATCATGCTTCTGGAAGGCGAGGATCTGACGGTTGTCGACGGCAAGGTCATGGTGCGCACGGTCGCCGGCCTCAAACCCGTCAGCGTGCTGTGGCGCCGTCTCGATGCTGCCTTCGCCGATCCGCTCGAACTGGACCAGACCTCTTATATCGGCACGCCCGGCATGGTCGAGGCGCTGCGCAACGGCTCCGTCACCTTCGTCAACGCACTCGGCTCCGGCATTCTCGAGACGCGCGCCATGCTCGCGTTCATGCCAACACTCTCGCGTCATCTTTTGAATGAGGAGCTGAAGCTTCCCTCCATTGCCACCTGGTGGTGCGGCCAGAAAGCCGAACGCGAGCATGTTGCGCGCAATCTCGACAAGATGGTGATCGGCTCGGCCTTCTCGCGGCTGCCCTTCTTCGATGATAACGGCTATTCCGTTCTGGGGTCACGATACGAGGACCCTCACCACCGCAGCGCCAGCGAATGGCTGGATATCGAGGCAGGCAATCTCGTCGGCCAGGAAGTCGTGACCTTGTCGACCACACCCGCGATGGTCAATGGTCGGCTGACCCCGCGGCCGATGAGCCTTCGGGTATACGCTGCCCGCACGCGCGACGGCTGGGAAATCATGCCGGGCGGCTTTGCCCGCATCGGCAGCGGAGACGATGCCTCGGCAATCGCCATGCAGGCGGGCGGCAATGCAGCAGACGTCTGGATCGTCTCCGACCGCCCGGTCGAGCGCACGTCGCTGCTGCCGGCGGAAGAGACCTTCACCCGCAACATGCCCGGCAACCTGCCGAGCCGCGCCGCCGACAACCTCTTCTGGCTCGGACGCTACATCGAGCGGGCCGAAGGCGTCTTGCGCATTCTGCGCGCCTGGCACGCCCGCTTCGCCGAGACCGCAGACAAGAACCAGCCGCTGCTCGCCTTCGTCGCGGCCTATCTCGAATCTATCGACGTCGACCCGATCGAGGGCACGCCGGACAGCCTGCTGCGCAGCTTCGACAGCGCCGTCTATTCCGCCAGCAACATCCGCGACCGCTTTTCGCCTGATGGGTGGCTGGCGCTGAACGATCTGTCGAAAACCGCCAAACGCTTCCACGAGCATGTCAAACCGGGCGACGATGTCGCCCATGCCATGACGGTGCTACTGCGCAAGCTCGCGGGCTTTGCCGGCCTCGTGCACGAGAACATGTATCGCTTCACCGGCTGGCGCTTCCTGACGCTTGGCCGCATGATCGAACGCGGCCTGCACATGACGCGGCTTCTGGGCCACATGAGCGGACCCGACGCGCCCGATGGTGCGCTCGACATGCTGCTCGAAATCGGCGACAACGTCATGACCCACCGCCGCCGCTACAATGTCTCGACGGCCCGTCTCACAGTCACCGACCTTCTCGCGCTCGACCAGCTCAATCCGCGCTCCATCCTGTTCCAGCTGAACGAAATCAGGGTCGAGATCGAGCAATTGCCCAATGCCATGGTGAATGGACAGATGTCGAACCTGATGCGTGAGGCCGTCAAGCTGCATTCGGGTCTCGCCGTTCGGACACCCGAGGCGATGTCCAGCGACGTCTATGTCGATCTGGAGCGCGAACTGGAAAAGCTGTCCGACATTCTTGCACGCACCTATCTGAGCTGATCCATGCTCTACGACATATCCCTCTCGATCGGTTATGAATACGAGGTTCCGGCGACAGGCGCGCATCACATGCTTCGCCTCTTGCCACTCTCCCTGCCCGAGCGGCAGAGACTGGTGGCGGGCTCGATCTCGATATCACCCAATCCGGACGAGCTCATGGCCTTTGACGATTTCTTCGGCCACCAGACCAGCCATGCCATTTTGCGCGCGCCGCATGAGCGGCTGGATGTGAAGATGCAGGCTCGCGTGGCCGTGCAACACCAGACGACGGGTGCCGACTTTTCCCCGCTTCTCGACCGGTTGGCGATGGATATCGCGGAGACCTGGTCGCTTGAACCGCACTCGCCACATCACTTCATCGGTCCAAGCCCGCGGCTCGCTCGCGATGCTCGGATCGAGGCCTATGCGAGGGAAAGCGCCAAACCAAGCCTTACGGTGCGCCAGATCGCCGAAGAACTCTGCACTCGCATTCACCGCGACTTCACCTATGATAGCGAGGCAACGACGGTCGACACCACGCCGGGCGAAGCCTTTTCTTCAAAGCGTGGCGTTTGTCAGGATTTCGCCCATGTCATGATCGTGGCGCTGCGCAGCCTCGGCATTCCCGCCGGCTATGTCAGCGGCTTCCTGCGCACCATACCGCCGCCGGGCAAGGAGCGGCTGGAGGGTGCGGATGCCATGCATGCCTGGGTCAGGGTCTGGTGTGGCACGCTCACAGGCTGGTTGGAATATGATCCGACCAATGATATACCGGCCGGCACAGACCATATTGTCGTCGGTTATGGCCGGGATTATGCCGATGTCGCGCCTGTCATCGGCGTCCTGAAAAGCTACGGCTCACACACGACCGTCCAGGCCGTAGACGTAATACCAATAGCTTTATAAGGCTTTCCTTCGCGTTTGCTCAAATTTTAAGCTTTTGCTTAAGCGCGATGAAATCTCTGTCTGTCATAAAGCCTCCAAACCCTGCCTTTGGATGGACAAAATGACTGGACGCAAGACTGACAAGCGGTTTTCGTTTCGCCGACTGATCGAAGATCGGGGCGGCAACTTCGCCATGATGACGGCGATCTTGCTACCCGTCACTTTGGGCACCGTTGGCGTTGCCATGGATTACAACAACCTGATCCAGGTGAAGAGCGCGCTTCAGGACGCAGCCGACTCGGCAGCCCTCGCAGCCGCCTCGGCAATGGCCCACAAGGGCATGTCGGACACTGAGGCCATGGAGCTTGCCAAGAACTTCTATGCCGCCCAGTACAAAAACCTGCGCGGCACCGCCGATGCCGTCCCCGGCCAGGAAGACGAGTTCGCGATGGACCTTGGCAAAAATGCCGTGGCATCGGTGAACAAGGTCAGCGGGAAGAACCTCGACGAATATGATGTCACCGTGAAGGGCACTGTGGACGTCCCCACAAACGCCTTCACGTCGCTACTCGGCTTCAAGTCTGTCAAGGTTTCGGTCGTATCGACCGCAAAATCTCAGAAAGAAGAAAAGAGCGCATTGTCGATGTACCTGGTGCTCGATGAGTCCGGATCGATGGCCTTCGCCACGAATACTATCCTATCCGCCACCAAGGCGTGCAAAAACTATTACTCTACCAATTGGGGCAACAAAGATAAGGTCAAAGCCTCAACGCCTTGCTTCGTGACAAAGATGTCGGCACTGAAAACAGCAGCTGGCGTGATGTTCTCCACGCTTGAAGCGGAAGCGGTTAAAGGGACATTTGTCCGGCTCGGTGCGGCCTCTTACAATGCGGGGCAAATGGGCAAAACCGACATTGGGCCAGGTACAGCCACCGCGTCGAAATACGTAACGGCCCTGCCAGTGGAGCCGTCAGGTGGCACTGATGCGCTCGCCGCCCTGGACACCGCTATCAAAGCAATAATGGACAAGAAGGAAGCAGACGAGCACGAAAAAAATGGTGTGTCCCAGTTTTCGCGCTACATCGTCCTGATGACCGACGGCGAAATGACCGGCAACAGTGCCTCCTGGAACAGCACGATCGACAACAATGTCCGCAAAAAATGCGCTGAGGCTAAAAAGGCTGATATCCGCATTTTCACCGTCGCCTTCATGGCTCCACAGAGGGGCAAAGATCTGCTCGAAGCATGTGCCTCAAGCCTCACCGACGCCAAAACGCCTGACGACATGTCGGGCCTCGTGAGTGCCTTCCAAGACATCGCCAAGGAAGCAACCAAGGCCACGACGCGCCTCGTAAACTGAGCGCACGACACCTGCCATCCGAAAACCGCGCCCCTCCGGCGCGGTTTTTTGTTTCGGCACCAGACCTGCCGCGCACTGCAGCCCGCGCCCTTTGCAGGAACAATCCCAACTCGCATGTTGCAAGCCGCTCAGATCAATGCGTAAACTCGTCTGACAGCGGGCGGCGCCGAACCTTGTTGCGGCGGCGGCCTGCACCCACACTTCGTCAGGCGGCCCATGATCAAGACCCCCCACAAAGTCGATCTTCCCCTTCCAAAGCGCGAGGTCTCCGATCCCGCCTCGCTCGCCGCGGAGATCATGGAGAAGCTGACCTATGCGATCGGCAAGGATGCCAAGGTCGCAACCCCGCATGACTGGCTGACCGCGACCATTCTCGTGGTGCGTGACCGGGTGATCGACACCTGGATGGAATCGACCCGCACCACCTATCAGAACAACGGCAAGCGGGTTTACTACCTGTCGCTGGAATTTCTCATCGGCCGGCTTTTGCGCGACGCCATGTCCAATCTCGGCTTGATGGATGACATCCGCTCGGCGCTGCAGTCGCTTTCCGTCGAATTCGACGTCATCGCCGGGCTTGAGCCGGACGCAGCCCTTGGCAATGGCGGTCTGGGACGGCTTGCCGCCTGCTTCATGGAGAGCATGGCGACCGTCAACATTCCTGCGTATGGTTATGGCATCCGTTATGTACACGGCCTTTTCCGCCAGCAGATGGCCGAGGGCTGGCAGGTGGAACTGCCCGAGACATGGCTTGCCCACGGCAACCCTTGGGAATTCGAGCGGCGCGAAAGCTCCTATGAAGTCGGCTTCGGCGGCGCCGTGGAGACCGTCGACGGACCGGATGGCGAACCGCACTATGTCTGGAAGCAGGCGGAGCGGGTGATCGCCACGGCCTACGATACGCCAGCCGTCGGCTGGCGCGGCGAGCGCGTCAACACGCTGCGCCTCTGGTCCGCCCAGCCGATAGACCCGATCCTGCTGGCCGCCTTCAATGCCGGCGACCATATCGGCGCGCTTCGCGAAAGCAACAAGGCGGAATCGCTGACCCGCGTGCTCTACCCGGCAGACGCCACGCCGGCGGGTCAGGAACTTCGGCTGCGCCAGGAGTTCTTCTTCTGCTCGGCCTCATTGCAGGACATCGTGCGCCGCCATCTGCAACAGGGCAACTCGCTTGCGCAACTGCCGGAAAAGGTGGCGATCCAGCTCAATGACACGCATCCCGCCGTTTCGGTCGTCGAGCTGATGCGCCTCTTGATCGATGTGCATGGCGTGGCCTTTGAAGAAGCCTTTGAGATCACCTCGAAGACATTTTCCTACACCAATCACACGCTCTTGCCGGAAGCCTTGGAAAGCTGGCCGGTTCCGCTGTTCGAGCGCCTCCTGCCGCGCCACATGCAGTTGGTCTATGCCATCAACGCCAAGATCCTGCTTGATGCCCGCAAGAAGCGCGGCTTCACCGATCACGAGATCCGCCAGATCTCGCTGATCGAGGAAAGCGGCGAACGTCGCGTGCGCATGGGCAATCTCGCCTTCATGGGCTCGCATTCGGTCAACGGCGTTTCGGCGCTCCATACCGAGCTGATGAAGGAAACGGTGTTTGCCGACCTGCACAAACTCTATCCGACCCGCATCAACAACAAGACCAACGGCATCACACCCCGTCGCTGGCTGATGCAGTGCAATCCGGGGCTGACCGATCTGATCACCGAGGCAATCGGCCCGGCATTCCTCGACGACACCTCTAAGCTCACCGAACTTGATGCCTTTGCAGACGATGCAAGCTTTCAGGAGAAGTTCGCGGCAATCAAACGCGCCAACAAGCAGCAGCTTGCGAGCCTGGTGTCGGGTCGCATGGGCATCCGTCTCGATCCCTCGGCGATGTTCGACATCCAGATCAAGCGCATCCACGAATACAAACGCCAGCTTCTCAATATTATCGAGACGGTGGCGCTGTTCGATCAGATCCGCTCGCATCCCGAGCGCGACTGGGTTCCGCGCGTCAAGCTCTTTGCCGGCAAGGCGGCACCCAGCTACCACAATGCCAAGCTGATCATCAAACTGGCCAATGATGTGGCCCGCGTGATCAACAACGATCCCTCGGTTCGCGGCCTGCTCAAGGTCGTCTTCGTGCCCAACTACAATGTCTCGCTGGCCGAGGTCATGGTGCCGGCCGCCGACCTCTCCGAACAAATTTCGACCGCCGGCATGGAAGCCTCTGGAACCGGCAACATGAAGTTCGCGTTGAACGGGGCATTGACCATCGGAACGCTCGATGGCGCCAATGTCGAAATGCGCGACCATGTGGGAGAGGACAACATCGTGATCTTTGGAATGACGGCTGACCAAGTCGGCCGGGTGCGCGCTGAGGGCCATAACCCTCAAGCCGCGATCGAGGCATCTCCCGAATTGCAGCAGGCCCTTTCGGCCATTGCGTCCGGCGTCTTCTCGCCTGACGATCGTGACCGCTATACCGGCCTTGTCGACGGCCTGTATCACCATGACTGGTTCATGGTAGCCGCAGATTTTGACGCCTATGCCCGCGCCCAGCGCCAGGTCGACGCGATCTGGACAGACGAGGCCGCCTGGTATTCCAAGACCATCCGCAACACCGCCCGCATGGGCTGGTTCTCCTCGGATCGCACCATCCGCCAATACAACGAAGACATCTGGAGAGCATGATGGCGAAATCGCCGAAGACGATCGGTGAAGACGCCAGGCCGGACATGCCGCCGGCAGCCGAAATCGAGGCCATCATTCAGGGAACGCATGGCGATCCCTTTGGCTTTCTCGGCCCGCACGAAAGAGATGACGGCATTTATGTCGCCCGTTGCTTCATTCCGGGCGCCGAAACGGTGAGCGCCCACAGTCTCGCCGGCGACAAGCTTGGCGAACTCACGCATCACCACGATGCCGGTTTCTTTTCCGGCCCTGTCAGCCTCGACGGCATTTATCCGCTGCGCTACCGCGCCACGCGCGGCGATGCCGAGTGGATGGTGACAGACCCCTACAGCTTCTGGCCCGTGCTGGGGCCGATGGATGACTACTTCATCCGCGAAGGCTCGCACCTGCGCCTCTTCGACAAGATGGGCGCCCATCCGATCAAGCATCAGGGCGTCGACGGCTTCCATTTCGCCGTCTGGGCACCGAATGCCCGCCGCGTTTCCGTCGTCGGCGACTTCAACGATTGGGATGGTCGCCGCCATGTCATGCGCCTGCGCCGCGATACCGGTATTTGGGAGATTTTCGCGCCTGATATTCGCGCCGGCACGCCTTACAAGTTCGAGATCGTCGGCCCGCATGGCGAACTCCTGCCCCTGAAGGCAGACCCCTTTGCCCGACGCGCCGAACTGAGGCCGAAGAACGCCTCGGTGACGACAAGCGAACTGCATCAGGACTGGGATGACGAAGCGCATCGCAAGCACTGGGCAAACGTCGACCAGCGCCGCCAGCCGATTTCCATCTACGAGGTGCATGCCGGTTCGTGGCAGCGCCGCGACGATGGCTCCATGCTGTCTTGGGATGAGATGGCCGAGCGCCTGATCCCCTACTGTGTCGACATGGGCTTCACCCATATCGAATTCCTGCCCGTGACCGAACACCCCTATGATCCGTCCTGGGGCTACCAGACGACGGGCCTTTACGCCCCGACTGCACGCTTCGGCGAACCTGAAGGTTTTGCCCGCTTCGTCAATGGCTGTCACAAGGTCGGCTTGAGCGTCATTCTCGACTGGGTACCCGCGCATTTTCCGGTGGATGCGCACGGGCTTCGCCATTTCGACGGCACCGCCCTTTATGAGCATGCAGACCCGCGTCAGGGCTTCCACCCGGACTGGAACACCGCGATCTACAACTTCGGTCGCCAGGAAGTTCTCTCCTACCTCATCAACAACGCACTCTATTGGGCGGAGAAGTTCCACCTCGACGGTTTGCGCGTCGATGCGGTCGCCTCGATGCTCTATCTCGATTACTCCCGCAAGGAAGGCGAGTGGATCCCCAACGAATATGGCGGGCGGGAAAACCTGGAAGCGGTGCGGTTCCTCCAGCAGATGAACCATCATGCCTATGGAAGCCATCCCGGCATCATGACGATTGCGGAAGAATCGACCTCATGGCCCAAGGTCTCGCAGCCGGTGCATGAGGGCGGCCTCGGCTTCGGCTTCAAGTGGAACATGGGCTTCATGCATGACACGCTGAGCTATTTCGCCCGCGATCCGATCTACCGCAAGCACCACCACAGCGAGATCACCTTCGGCCTGCTCTACGCCTTCTCGGAGAATTTCGTCCTGCCGATCAGCCATGACGAGGTGGTGCATGGCAAGGGCTCGATGCTCGCCAAGATGCCCGGCGACGACTGGCAGAAGTTCGCCAATCTCCGAGCCTATTACGGCCTGATGTGGGGACATCCAGGCAAGAAACTGCTGTTCATGGGCCAGGAATTCGCACAGTGGAGCGAATGGTCGGAAGAGCATTCGCTGGACTGGAATCTTCTGAACTTCGCGCCGCATGAAGGCATGCGCCGTCTGATCCGCGATCTGAACTTCACCTACCGCGCAAAACCGGCGCTGCATGCCCGTGATTGCGAAGGCGAAGGCTTCGAATGGATCGTCGGCGACGACCAAGACAACTCGGTCTATGCCTGGCTGCGCAAGGCGCCCGGCGAAAAGACGGTGGCCGTGATCTGCAATCTGACGCCGAGCTATCACGAACGTTACGAATTGAGCTTGCCAGCGGCAGGCCGTTGGCGCGAAATACTGAACACGGACGCTGAAATCTATGGTGGCAGCGGCAAGGGCAATGGCGGGCGCGTGGAGGCGTATGCCACCGAGGGGGGCTGGGCGAAAGCCGGGGTCACGCTTCCACCACTCGCCGTCATCATGCTGGAATGGGAACACTAAGGGGAGGATTACATGACGGAAAAATCGGCAAAAAGCCTGTCACGCGATGCCATGGCCTACGTTCTGGCGGGCGGTCGAGGCAGCCGTCTAAAGGAGTTGACGGATCGGCGCGCCAAGCCCGCGGTCTATTTCGGCGGCAAGGCCCGCATCATCGACTTTGCCCTGTCCAATGCGCTGAATTCCGGCATTCGCCGCATCGGCGTTGCCACCCAGTACAAGGCCCACTCCCTGATCCGCCACCTGCAGCTGGGCTGGAACTTCTTCCGCCCCGAACGCAATGAGAGCTTCGACGTTCTCCCCGCCTCGCAGCGTGTCTCCGAAACGCAGTGGTATGAAGGCACCGCCGACGCCGTCTACCAGAATGCCGACATCATCGAGTCCTACGCGCCGGAATACATGGTCATCCTCGCCGGCGACCACATCTACAAGATGGACTACGAGATGATGCTGCAGCAGCACGTCAATTCCGGCGCCGATGTCACCATCGGCTGCCTGGAAGTGCCGCGCATGGAAGCAACCGGCTTCGGCGTCATGCATGTCGATCCGACCGACCGCATCATCGATTTCGTCGAGAAGCCGGCCGATCCGCCGGGCATTCCCGGCAACGAGGATTTTGCCCTCGCCTCCATGGGGATCTACGTCTTCCACACCAAGTTCCTGATGGAGCTTCTGCGCCGCGACGCCGCCGATCCGGAGTCCAGCCGCGACTTCGGCAAGGATATCATTCCTTACGTCGTCAAGAGCGGCAAGGCGGTGGCCCATCGCTTCGCCCGCTCCTGCGTCCGCTCCGATTTCGAACGCGAGCCTTACTGGCGCGACGTGGGCACGATCGACGCCTACTGGCAGGCCAATATCGACCTCACCGACATCGCGCCCGAGCTCGACCTCTATGACAAGTCCTGGCCGATCTGGACCTATTCGGAAAACACGCCGCCGGCCAAGTTCGTGCATGACGACGAGGGCCGACGCGGTTCGGCCATCTATTCTCTCGTCTCGGGCGATTGCATCATCTCGGGCTCGGCACTCTACAAGAGCCTGCTGTTCACCGGTGTGCGCGCCAATTCCTATTCCCGCCTTGAAGGCGCGGTGATCCTGCCCAAGGTGCAGATCGGCCGCCATGCCCGCCTGACCAATGTCGTCATCGACCACGGCGTCGTCATTCCGGAGGGCCTGATCGTTGGCGAGGACCCGGAGATGGATGCCAAGCGCTTCCGCCGCTCGGAAAACGGTATCTGCCTGATTACCCAGGCGATGATCGACAAGCTGGGTTAACCAAGGCCATGAAGGTCCTTTCGGTTGCCTCCGAACTCTATCCGTTGATCAAGACCGGAGGCCTCGCCGATGTGGCCGGCGCCCTGCCGCTGGCGCTTGGCGCGCAGGGTATCCAGATGACGACGCTGGTGCCGGGTTATCCGGCGGTCACCCGCGTCGTCAAGAAAACCAAGAAGGTGCATGAATTCCCTGATCTTCTCGGGGAACATGCGACGCTTCTGGAGGCCCATCACGAGGGCCTCGACCTTTTGATCCTCGACTGCCCCCCGCTCTTTCTGCGCACGGGCGGGCCTTACCTCGACAGCCTTGGCCGCGACTATCCGGACAACTGGAAACGCTTTGCCGCACTGTCTAAGGCCGGGGCCGAGATCGCTGCCGGCGCGATGGCCGGCTATCAGCCTGACCTTGTCCATGTGCACGACTGGCAGGCCGCGCTGACGCCTGTCTACATGCGCTATGCCGAAGCACCTGAAATCCCGAGCCTGATCACGATCCACAACATTGCCTTCCAGGGACAGTTCGGCGGCAACCTCTTTGCAAGCCTCGGTCTGCCCGCCCATGCCTGGCACGAAGCGCTCGAATACTGGGGCACACTGAGCTATCTGAAAGCCGGGCTGACCACGGCGCACGCCGTATCGACGGTCAGCCCTTCCTATGCGGAAGAAATCCTCACCCCCGAATTCGGCATGGGGCTTGAAGGCGTGATCGCCAGCCGTCATGCCGATCTCTACGGCATTGTGAACGGCATCGACACCAAGGTCTGGAACCCCGCCACGGATTCGCTTCTGCCGGCCACCTATTCCGCCGCACAGTTGAAAAAGCGTCGCCGCAATCGCGCAGCCATGATCGAACGGTTCGGCCTGCATGACGACGACGGTCCGATCTTCTGCGTCATCTCGCGTCTCACCTGGCAGAAGGGCCTCGACCTCTTGCCGGACGTGGTCCACGACATCGTGCGTGCTGGCGGGAAGCTCGCAATCCTTGGCTCCGGCGATGGCGGCATCGAGGCCACCTTGCAGGCGGCCGCCACCCACAATCCCGGCCGGGTGGCGATGGTGCTGGGCTATGACGAGAACCTGTCGCACCTGATGCAAGCGGGCTCGGACGTCATCCTGGTCCCGTCGCGCTTCGAGCCCTGCGGCCTCACCCAGCTCTACGCGCTGCGCTATGGCTGCGTGCCGCTGGTCGCACGCACCGGCGGCCTTGCCGATACCATCATCGACGCCAATGAGGCAGCACTCAGTTCCGGCGTTGCCACCGGCGTGCAGTTCTCCCCGGTGACCTCGGAGGCGCTGAGGCGCGCCATTCAGCGCACCATCCGCCTCTACCGTGACGAGCGGCTCTGGCCGCTTCTCCAGAAGCAGGGCATGAAAGCCGACGTCTCCTGGACCAGGAGTGCTGCGACCTATGCCGATCTTTATCAACGCCTCCTCTCGAAAGGCCAGTAATCCATGATTTCCACCGTCTCCACGAAACCCTATGCGGATCAGAAGCCGGGCACATCCGGCCTGCGCAAGAAGGTGCCGGTGTTCCAGCAGGAAAATTACGCGGAAAACTTCGTTCAGGCGATCTTCGACAGCCTTGAAGGCTTTGAGGGCAAAACCCTGGTGATCGGCGGCGATGGCCGCTACTACAACCGCGAAGTCATTCAGGTGGCGCTGAAGATGGCGGCCGCAAATGGCTTCGGCAGGGTCCTGGTCGGCCGCGGCGGCATCCTCTCCACGCCGGCCGCTTCGCATGTCATCCGCAAATACGGCGCCTTTGGCGGCATCGTGCTTTCGGCCAGCCACAACCCCGGTGGCCCGACGGAAGATTTTGGCATCAAATACAATATCGGCAATGGCGGCCCGGCCCCGGAAAAGATCACCGATGCCATCTTCGCCCGCACACGCAACATCGAGAGTTACAAGACGGTCGATGCCGCGGATGTCGATCTCGACCGGATCGGCAGTGTTGATCTCGCGGGCATGGTGGTCGAGGTCATCGACCCCGTAACCGACTACGCCGATCTGATGGAAAGCCTCTTCGATTTTGACGCCATCCGCACCCTGATCGCCTCAGGCTTCCGCGTCGTGATCGATTCGATGAGCGCCGTGACCGGCCCCTATGCGGTGGAAATTCTGGAGAAGCGCCTCGGCGCGCCGTCGGGCTCCGTTCGCAACGAGGTGCCCCTGCCCGACTTCGGCCATCACCACCCGGATCCGAACCTCGTGCACGCCAAGGAGCTCTACGACGATGTCATGAGCGTGCTCGGCCCGGACTTGGGCGCCGCCTCTGACGGTGATGGCGACCGCAATATGGTTGTCGGAAAAGGCATGTTCGTCACCCCGTCGGACAGCCTCGCCGTGATCGCGGCCAATGCCACCTGTGCACCCGGCTACAAGCAGGGCATTGCCGGCATTGCCCGCTCGATGCCAACAAGCGCTGCCGCCGACCGCGTGGCCGAGAAGCTCGGTATCGGCATGTACGAGACCCCGACCGGCTGGAAATTCTTCGGCAACCTGATGGATGCCGGCAAGGTCACCGTCTGCGGCGAGGAAAGCTTCGGCACCGGCTCCGATCATGTGCGCGAAAAGGATGGCCTCTGGGCGGTGCTCTTCTGGCTCAACATCGTTGCCGCCCGCGGCCAGAGCGTCAAAGATATCGTTGAAGCACACTGGGCCGAATATGGCCGCAACTACTATTCGCGCCATGACTATGAAGGCGTCGACACCGACCAGGCGAATGCCCTCGTGACAGCCCTGCGGTCCAAGCTCGAGAGCCTGCCCGGCACCAAGATCAACGGCCTGACCGTGACCGCCGCCGACGATTTTGCCTATCACGACCCGATCGACGGTTCTGTCTCGAAAAATCAAGGCATCCGCATCCTCTTCGAGGGCGGCAGCCGCATCGTCTTCCGCCTCTCCGGCACCGGCACCTCGGGCGCCACGCTGCGCCTCTACGTCGAGCGCTACGAGCCCGATGTCAGCCGCCACGGCATCGAGACGCAGGAGGCGTTGACCGATCTGATCGCAGCAGCGGAAGAGATCGCCGAGATCAAGCGCTACACGGGCATGAACGAGCCGACGGTTATTACGTGAGCGCCAGAGATGTTTCCTGTGCTTTATCGTGCTAGAATTGTTTCAGGTAGTACGAGATGGAACGACAATGAATACACCGATGAAAAGCGCCAGCGCTTTCGATGATTTCGTAAAGCGCCTTCAGCCAACCGCTGATGACCGCACAATGCCGGACTGGACGAGGGAGAGAGACGAATGGCTTGATCTCCTGTCCGCGTTGTATGGTGTGATCGAGGAATTCCTGAATCCCTACATTGAGAATGGCACGATCGCTATAAGCTACGAGGATATTGTCCTGATTGAAGAAGACCTAGGCGAATATCACGCCAAGGAGATGGTCCTTCAGATCGGTCGGCAGAAAGTAATCTTTAAGCCCGTCGGCACGATGTTGATCGGCACAAAAGGCCGCGTTGACGTCGAAGGAACAGCCGGTCGTGCGCGTCTCCTGCTGACGGATCGATATGCCACCAAACCCATGCTGACGGTTTCGAAACGTAAACACTTGGGAAACCTTCAATCGAGGAGCCAGGTCCAACCTCCAGTCGAATGGACTTGGAAAATCGCGACAATGCCACCGCAGGTTACCTACCTCGATCTCACTAGGGACTCTCTATTCGAGATGGTAATGGAAGTCGCGAATGCTTAAGCGGGTCACCTTTTCAGGTGACAATCAGCTTATCTCGCAAATTGCGTTGCATCATCGGGATCTGGAAGACGCTTTGAGACAATATTTCAGCTTGGAATCAGGTACTATTCCAGGCCGTTACGTCGGATATACACGTTCGGAACTGGCGGCAGAACTGCAGCGTCGCTTGGCTGAAATTGAATTGACGTCCTCAATGGCGGTCTTGGCCGCGTTCGAAGCATCCCTGCGGGTGGACTACCTCAAGCGATGCTACGAAAAAAGAAAAGACCCTCTCTCGCGCGACTTTCGGGAAGTCTATGCTCAAAGAGGTTCCAGAGCCGGGCTTGAGGACGAGATCTTGGCAGCGTGGTGTCGGGCTCTGCCAAGATCGAAGCCATTGATTGATAATTTGATCGCGGCTTTCAAATTTCGCCATTGGCTCGCACACGGTCGATATTGGACCCCAAAATGGGGAGCCAAACCAATCGACTTCCAAGAGGTCTACATGCTTGTGGATTGGGCCGGACGGCAATTCGACCTGAAGGTCTGAATGTAGCAAGCTAAACATCAAGAGCGCTCTTGACTGCCTCATCACTTCCATTATTCTGGATATATGGATGCAAAATCGACGATCGCGGCGCTTGCCGCCTTGGCCCAGCCAACACGGCTGCAGACATTCCGCCTGCTGGTGGCACATGAACCCGAGGGCATTCCCGCTGGCGAGCTAGCGCGCCTGATTGGTGTGCCGCAGAACACGATGTCGGCGCATCTGTCGACCCTGTCGCAGGCCGGCCTAGTGACCGGTGAACGCCAGAGCCGCTCGATTATCTACCGCGCCGATCTGAACCAGTTTCGTGCCGTCGCCCTCTACCTGCTCAAGGATTGCTGCGGCGGTAATGTGAGCCTCTGTCAGCCGCTGATCGAAGACCTCGCCTGCTGCACACCCACCCCCTCATTGACACGCCCCAACTGAGAGCCCGGCCATGTCCGACAAGATCTACAACGTTCTCTTCCTTTGCACCGGCAACTCCGCCCGCTCGATCATCGCCGAAGCGATCCTCAACCGGCTCGGCCAGGGCAAGTTCAGGGCCTTCTCGGCCGGATCCCAGCCGAAGGGTGAAGTCCACCCCTATACCCTGCAGCTTCTGAGGGGCATGAATTACGACACAAGCTTTGCCCGCTCGAAGACCTGGGACGAGTTCACCATAGCGAGCGCGCCGCAACTCGATTTCGTCTTTACCGTCTGCGACAATGCTGCGGCGGAAGCCTGCCCGGTTTGGCCCGGCCAGCCGATGACCGCCCATTGGGGCGTTCCGGACCCGGCAGCGGCCGAGGGCAATGACTCCGAGAAGCACTTTGCCTTTGCGGAGGCCTACCGGATGCTCAACCACCGCATCTCCATCTTTGTCAGCCTGCCGATGGCAAGCCTCGACAAGCTCTCGCTGCAGACGCGCCTGCAGGAGATCGGCACGACGACCGACGCCGCCAAGTCCGAGGTTGCCTGATCCATGTCGACCTTTGAACGTTATCTGACCCTCTGGGTCGCGCTGGCGATTGCCGCCGGCATCGCGCTCGGTTCGGTTTTCCCTGGCCTCTTCCAGCTCATCGGCTCCGCCGAGATCGCCAAGGTCAACCTGCCGGTCGCCGTGCTCATCTGGCTGATGATCGTTCCGATGCTGATGAAGATCGATTTCGCCGCCATCCGCGAAGTCGGCACCCATTGGCGCGGCATGAGCGTCACCCTTTTTGCCAATTGGGCGGTCAAACCCTTCTCCATGGCCGTGCTTGGCTGGATCTTCATCGGCTGGCTTTTCGCACCACTCCTGCCGGCCGACCAGATCGACAGCTATATCGCGGGCCTCATCCTGCTCGGGGCCGCGCCGTGCACCGCCATGGTCTTCGTCTGGTCGAACCTCACCCGCGGCGATGCGCCTTTCACGCTCACCCAGGTCGCCCTCAACGATGCCGTCATGGTGGTTGCCTTCGCACCCATCGTTGCCATCCTGCTTGGCGTTTCCTCGATCATCGTGCCCTGGGATACGCTTCTGATCTCCGTCGCGCTCTTCATCGTCGTGCCCGTCATCGTGGCGCAGATCCTGCGCCGGGCGCTCGGCACAGGTGACGGTCGCGCCCTGCAACGCTTCCAGGACAATATCCAGCCCCTGTCGATCGGCGCGCTGCTCCTGACTGTCGTGCTGCTCTTTGCCTTCCAGGGCAACCAGATCCTCGCCCAGCCGATCGTGATTGCCATCCTCGCCGTGCCGATCTTCCTGCAGACGATCTTCATCTTCGGCATATCCTATCTGGCAAACCGCATGACCGGCGAAGCCCATTGCATTGCAGGCCCGTCTGCCCTGATCGGTGCCTCCAACTTCTTCGAGCTTGCGGTCGCAACCGCCATCAGCCTCTTCGGTTTCAACTCGGGGGCCGCCCTTGCCACCGTCGTTGGCGTGCTGATCGAAGTGCCCGTGATGCTGGCGCTGGTCGCCGTCGTCAATCGCAGCAAGGGCTGGTACGAGGCCGGCAATGCCGTTTCCGCCAGATCCGCCAATCAAGCAAAGGCCTGAGCCATGACTGTCACCATCTATCACAACCCGGCCTGCGGCACCTCGCGCAACACGCTTGAACTCATCCGTCATGCCGGCATCGAGCCTACCGTGATCGAATATCTGAAGACACCGCCGAACAAGGAAGAGCTGGCGAAAATGATCGCCGCTTCAGGTCTTTCGGTGCGCGAGGCGATCCGCGAAAAGGGCACGCCCTACGAGGAACTTGGTCTTGCTGATCCCGCCCTCTCCGACGACCAGCTGCTCGAGGCCATGATCGCGACCCCCATCCTGATAAACCGCCCCCTCGTCGTCACCGACATGGGCACCCGCCTCTGCCGTCCGTCCGAAGCGGTACTCGACATCTTGGCCCCCGACGCCTTCACCTCCGCCTTCGTCAAGGAAGACGGCGAGGCCGTGCTCGATGCGGAGGGCAAGCGCATTGTCTGATGTGAAGAGCGACCTGCCCGCCGCCGATCTCGATCATCTGCGCCTGCCAGATCTGGAGGCGCTGCGGCGCCCCTTTTCCACCCACAGGCCACGCATCCTGATCCTCTACGGCTCCCTGCGCCAGGTCTCCTACAGTCGGCTGCTGGCCATGGAAGCCAAGCGCCTGCTCGAACATTTCGGCGCCGAGGTGAAGGTCTTCGACCCCTCCGGCTTGCCGCTGCCCGACGATGCGCCGGTGAGCCACCCGAAGGTGCAGGAACTGCGTGACCTCTCCGCCTGGTCCGAAGGTCAGGTCTGGGTGAGCCCGGAGCGCCATGGCACGCTGACCGGCATCATGAAGGCGCAGATCGACTGGATCCCGCTCTCGGTTGGCGCTGTCCGGCCGACACAGGGCAAGACGCTTGCCGTGATGCAGGTCTCCGGCGGCTCGCAATCGTTCAACGCGGTCAACGCCATGCGACTTCTCGGCCGCTGGATGCGGATGATCACCATTCCCAACCAGTCCTCCGTCGCCAAGGCCTGGCAGGAATTCGATGCCGATGGCCGGATGAAGCCTTCGTCCTATTACGAGCGCGTCGTCGATGTCTGCGAGGAACTGGTGAAGTTCACCTATCTCACCCGCGACATCTCCGATCACCTGACCGATCGCTACAGCGAGCGCAAGGAAGCGGCCGTCAAGGGCGTGAACCTCAAGGCCATGTGAGGCGGCGGAAATTCCCGCAGGCCCTGTTTGCGAAAGCGGCGGGGCTGCTACTCTTGCCGCAAGTGCCAGAATCAGCACCAGCGCGAGAGGCCCGCATGACGCAGACGACACCTGGAGCAATCCTTCGACCGAACGGGACCGATTTCCGACTCTGGTCTCATCATTGCAGCCATGTCGAGCTCTGCCTGTTTGATGACGCGGGACAGCGGGAAACGGCGCGGCACCGGATGACGCGCGGCGACGGTGATATGCACCACGCTTTTGTTGCGGGCATCGGTGAGGGCGCGCGCTACGGCTTCCGCGTCCACGGGCCCTATGCTCCCCATGAGGGACATTGGTACGACGCGTCCAAACTCCTCGTCGATCCCTATGCCACAGAGCTCGATCGTCCCTTTGTCCATGATCCGAGGCTTGGCCAATATGGCGTCGACACCGCCGAACTGATGCCAAAGGCCATTATCCGGCAACATGAGGCTCTCTCGGCCATGAAGCGACTGGGGGATCGCGCAGGCTTCATCTACGAGGTCAATGTCAAGGCGCTGACCATGCTGCATCCGGATGTCCCGGACGCACAAAGGGGCACGCTTGCGGCCCTTGCGCATCCTTCGATCCTGGCGCATCTGCGCCGTATCGGCGTCGGCATGGTCGAACTGATGCCGATCACGGCCTGGATCGACGAACGGCATCTGCCGCCCCTCGGTCTCACAAACAGCTGGGGCTACAACCCTGTCGCCATGATGGCGCTCGATCCACGCATCGTGCCGGGTGGCGTGCAGGAACTGCGCGAAACCGTGGCCGCCCTTCATGCCGAAGGCATCGGTGTCATTCTCGACCTCGTCTTCAACCATACCGGCGAAAGCGATGTGCATGGCACCACGCTGTCCCTGCGCGGCATAGACAACCGCTCCCTCTTTCGCCATGTGGCAGACGATCCGGGCACACTGGTCAACGACACCGGCTGCGGCAATACGCTGGCCTGTGACCATCCCTTCGTCCGGCAACTGATCGTCGACACGCTGCGCCACTTCGTCTTGCAGGCGGGCATTGACGGCTTTCGCTTCGACCTTGCGCCTGTCATGGCCCGCCACTGGGATGGTTTTCATCCGGATGCAAGAACGTTAAAGGCCATCCTCGAAGACGAGCTGCTCAAAGACCGCATCCTGATAGCCGAACCCTGGGACATCGGTCCTGGCGGCTATCAGCTTGGGCATTTCCCGGGCGCCTTTCTTGAGTGGAACGACAGGGCACGCGATACCTATCGACGCTATTGGCGCGGCGATCGCGGCACGACCGGCGACCTTGCCACCGCCCTTGCCGGCTCAGCCGACATTTTCGCCACTGGCAAACACTCGGAGACCCGGAGCGTCAATTTCATCGCCGCCCATGACGGCTTCTCCGTGATGGATCTCGTCTCGCACACCCACAAGCACAATGAGGCCAATGGCGAGGAAAATCGCGACGGCCACAACGACAATCACTCCTGGAACAATGGCGCTGAAGGCGAGACCCGCGACCCCACCATCCTGAGGCAGCGGCGCCAGGATGTGGAGGCCCTGCTCGCCACGCTGTTTGCCAGCCGCGGCGCCGTCATGCTGACCGCCGGCGACGAGTTTGGCCGCAGCCAGAAGGGCAACAACAACGCCTATTGCCAGGACAATGCCCTGACCTGGCTGGATTGGGCAAAAGCCGATCAGGAACTGATCGAGACGACCGCACGCCTTGCCGCCATGCGCCAGCGTTTTACCTGTTTCACCGATCCCGGTGTCCTGACCGGCAATGGAGACGTGGAATGGATTGCACCCGGCGGCCGCGCCATGGTGGGGGATGACTGGGAGAACCCTGATCTTCCGGGCTTTGCAATGGTGCTTCAGTCTCTCGATCGCGAAACGGGGGATGCCTGCCGTATCGCGGCACTTTTCAACCGCACCGATCATGCGGTGGACTTTGTCCTGCCGACGACATCGGAACGCAAATGGCGAGCGCTTGCAACCGGACCCGATGCGGTGACGATCAGGTCCGGGCCCCGCAGCGTTGATTTCTGGATTGAAACCTGATTTTTTTGCACTGCGGTGATGGCGGCCTATTCCGCTTGCCACAATGCCCCTGTAGCGTCTTGTCATCGTTGATAAATCAGGTTGCTTGAATGCCGCATGAAATTTCGCTGGCAGATGTGCCGGGCCTTGTGGGAACTGTCGTCGGCGTTTCGGACTGGATCACCGTTGACCAGCCGATGATCGACGCTTTTGCCGGCGCCACCATGGATCACCAGTTCATTCACACAGACCCGGTGCGCGCAGCTGCCGAAACCCCATTCGGCGGCACCATTGCCCATGGCTTCCTGACGCTCTCGCTGCTTTCCGCCATGAACTACAATTGCCTGCCGGTCATCCGCGAGCAGACTATGGGCATCAATTACGGATTTGAGAAAGTCCGCTTCATGTCGCCTGTGCGCACGGGCAAGCGCATTCGCGGCTCCTTCAAACTTGCCGAGGCTCGTTTCCGCGGCGCGGGCATGCTGATGAACCACTACGAGGTGACGGTCGAAATCGAGGATGAGCGCAAGCCCGCACTCACCGCCGACTGGATCACCATTTCCCAGTTCGATCCGAAGGATCGCCCGGAAGGCGTCTGACACACGAGAGGATCTCCATGACTGTTGAGCGTGCCAGCGAGATCCGCCAGAGTTTCCTCCGTCAAGCCAAGGCCTGCACGGATCTCGGCTCGCCCTTCACGGCGCGTCTTTGCACGCTGGCAGCAAGCCGCCTGACAGAGGACGGCCCCGTCGGGCGGATGATCCTCAATTGGCCCGGCAATCCCGATGGCACGGGCGACGCGCTCGCACTGCGGTTCGCCGGTACGCTGCACGCGCTGGTTCGCTCCGAACGCGATACCGCCCTTGCCGCCGTCTATCCGCCCCATGCCGTCGATGACGACACGCTCTGGGCCGCGATTGACGCCGCCCTACGACGCGACGAAGCCTTCATGCTCGACCGGATGAAATCGGCGCCACAGACCAACGAAGTCCGCCGCTCCTCCGCCCTCCTGCCAGGCTTCCTGACAATCGCTGCACGAACAGGAAAACCATTGATCCTGTCCGAAGTCGGTGCCAGCGCCGGACTCAATCTGCAGTGGGATCGCTATCGATACCGGCTCGCGGACGCCACTTGGGGTCAGGCCTCCACCGTCGAACTCACACCGCAATGGCAAGGCGCATTGCCGCCCGAGGCTGAGATTAAGATCGCAGAGCGCGCCGGCTGCGATCTCAACCCGCTCGATCCATCTTCAGATGATGACCGCCTGCGGCTCTATTCCTACATCTGGGCCGACCAGCAGGATCGCCTGGATCGTACCGCGGCCGCGCTCGCGATGGCTGCTGAAAGCGGCCTCAAGGTCGAGAAGGCCGATGCCATAGACTGGTTGCGAAAGCGCCTGGCGACACCCCGCCCCGGCATGACCCACGTGATCTACCACACCATCGCCTGGCAGTACCTGCCAGCCAGCCTGAAGGCAGAGGGTGAAGCACTGATCGCAGATGCCGGTGCGAAGGCGACGAATGAGGCGCCGCTTGCCCGCCTGCAACTGGAAGCCGACGGCAAGCCTGACGGCGCCGCGATCCTGTTGACGCTCTGGCCCTCAGGTGAAACCCGCGAAGTGGGCCGCGCCGATTTCCATGGCCGCTGGGTGAAATGGGCGGGCTGGACCGCCTGACCCGAGGAAAACGTGCAGACGTCACCCGTCGAACCGCGGCGCACGTCTCCTGTGACTGTCACCACTTCCAAATTTTGGACCCGCTCACCATAGATGCCGCCTGCCGGCAATGGGCCAAGCCGCGTTCCCATGACTGCTGCCTCTGCAGCGATGGCTGCGAACGCGGGATAAGACGCTCTCATCGGCAAAACAGGCGAAGAGAACGGGATTTTGGCGATGACAGTTTTCAAGGCGGCATATCTTGCCGCATACCTTACCTTGGCTTCATCAGGCGCGGCCATGGCCGTTGTCATGGTCGAGCAAGGCGATCCCATCATGGCCGAGGCCTTCGAAAAAGCGAAGGCTGGCCTCGATCACTTCCTCTCGCGGGCCGAAAATCCGCCGGAGGGAAGCTACAACTACACGGTCAAGATCGGCATCGTTGACGATGGCGACAGCTACCGGATCAACAGCTTTTCGGAAGGCTCCCTATCCTCCGAGTTCTTCTGGCTGAGCGATATCGAAAAGACCGAGAACGGCTACACCGGCCGGATCAGCAACGAGCCTGAGATGGTCGAGCACATCGAGATGGGCCAGACCATTGCCTTCACAAAGGACGATGTCGCCGACTGGTTCTACATGGACGAGAAAGGCATGACCGGCAATTTTACCGGCTGCGCGATTGCCAGGATCACGCCCTCTGCCGAGATCGACGAACTCTTCCGCTCGATGGGCCTGGTCTGCGACAAGCAGGACATCACGCATTGAAAAAGGCCGGGAGCGACCCGGCCTTCCTGTATCTCAGGATCGAGATCGCACGCCTCAGAGCGAAGCATCCTGAGCGCCCTCGACCAGCGTGCCGAAGGCATAGTCTGCGAACGACCGCCAGCATTCAACCCGGAAGGTCTCCTGCTCGACCCGGTAGAGGATGATCTCGATCTTGCCGAAGACCGTGCGCGTGACAGCCCCCACCGGGAAGGCTGTCAGCGAGAGGTCCAGCGGGCAGGCCGCATTCAATGTATCCGCAGCCGCCGGTCCCGAGACGATGATCCCGGTATTGCGGTGGGAAATGTCGGTCGCCGAGTGAACAACGCCGGAAGCCGCGCAATCGGCCATCAGCGCGTCGCCCTTCTCGTCGATCAGGAACCACTCGTCCGGCCCGATCCAGAATGCCGTGCGCCCCTTGGCCGAAACGGATGTCTTCGGCTTTGTCGGCAGCTTCAGACCGAGTGCTTTGGAGAGGCCGGCGACCGCTTCCTCGCCAGCCCGCAGCGAGACGCGTGTCGCGGGAACTGCGGGCGTCAGTCGAACCCGGGCGCTGCCGCCTTGGAAGCCTGAAAGAACGGTCTTGCGTTCTGCTACAGTCAGATCAGCCATGGATGCGGCCCCCTTCCTTGTCAAAGAATACCATGTCGGTCACTTCGACCGCGATGGTCTTGTCCTTCATCGGCACGTAAAGCGTCTGCCCCATGCGGGCGCGGCCACCTGATACCATGGCGATCGCGATCGAGCGGCCGATGTTTTCCGACCAGTAGGACGAGGTCACATGGCCGAGCATGGTCATCGGCTTCGGCTGGTTCGGATCGGCCACGATCTGGCCGCCCTCTTCCAGCACCTCATTCGGGTTCTTGGTCAGAAGGCCGACCAGCTGCTTGCGGCCATCCTTGACCAGATCCGGCCGCTTCATGCCGCGAATACCGACAAAGTCCGTCTTCTTCTTCGACACGGCCCAGGAGAGGCCCGCATCATCGGCAGTCAGCGTACCATCGGTGTCCTGGCCGACGATGATATAGCCCTTCTCGGCGCGCAGGACGTGCATGGTCTCGGTGCCGTAGAGGCAGGCGCCCATCGACTGCGCCCGTTCCCAGATCGCCTGGAAGACGGATGCGCCGAAATCGGCGGGAACATTGACTTCGAAGCCCAGTTCACCGGTAAACGACACGCGGAAGAGGCGCGTCGGCACACCGCAGAACTTGCCCTCGGCCACGCTCATATGCGGGAAGGCCTCGTTCGAAATGTCGATGCCCTCGACGAAGGGCGCGATGATGTCGCGTGCCTTCGGACCCTGGACCGCGATGACAGCCCACTGTTCGGTGGTCGAGGTCAGCCAGACCTTCAGATGCGGGAATTCGGTCTGCAGATAGTCTTCCATGTGGTGCATCACGCGCGGCGCACCGCCGGTCGTGGTGGTCACGTGGAAGCGATCCTCGGCGAGACGCCCGACAACGCCGTCGTCATAGATGAAGCCGTCTTCGCGCGTCATGATGCCATAGCGCGCCTTGCCGGGCTTCAGCGTGTCCCAGGCATTGGTATACATCAGGTTGAGGAACTCGGCCGCGTCCGGACCGACCACCTCGATCTTGCCGAGCGTCGAGGCGTTGAACACGCCGGCAACGTCACGGGCCGTCTTGCATTCGCGGTTGACGGCCGCATGCATGTCTTCGCCGGCTTTCGGATAGTACCAGGCGCGCTTCCAGTTGCCGACGTCTTCATAGACGGCGCCCTGGGAGACTTCATAGGCATGCATCGGCGTCTTGCGCGTCGGATCGAAGAGTTCGCCACGCGAATGGTTGATCAGCGTGCCGAAGGTGACCGGCGTGTAAGGCGCGCGGAAGGTGGTGAGACCGACCTGCGGGATTTCCTTGCCGAGCACTTCCGCAGCAATCGCAAGGCCATGCATGTTGGACAGCTTGCCCTGATCGGACGCCATGCCATTCGTGGTGAAGCGCTTGATATGCTCGATCGAATGCATGCCTTCACGCACGGCGAGACGAATGTCCTTGGCGCAGACATCGTGCTGGAAGTCGACGAACGCCTTCACATTGTCGTCGCGCCCTGCCCCTTCGGCAGCGCCGATCATGCCGCCTGTCCAGGCATGGGCATTCGCGCCGGTGAAGGAAAGGCTCGCCGCATCCGCTGCACCTGTAGCCTTGGCCATGGAAAGCCCGGCGGAGGTCGCCTCGTCGAGCAGGGCCTGCAGATCGTCGGTACCGTTGCAGGCGCCGACCGAGATGCAATCATGCGCATAGACATCCGGCAGAAAGCGCTGGTTGGCCGCATCAAACTTGAGCTTGCCGCGCGACTGCGAGAACATGTGCACGGAAGGCGTCCAGCCACCGCACATCAGGAGCGCATCGACCTCGAACTTGCGCGCCTGCCCGCCGCCATTGCGACGTACGGTAATCGAGCGAACCCGCAGACGACCCGCCGTATCGACGACGCCATGACCGGTCAGGACCTCGATCCCCAGCGCCCGCGCTTCCGCCAGCACCATCGCGCCCGGCTTTTCGCGGGCATCAACGATGACAGGCACGGAAACGCCAGCCTTCTTCAGGTCGATCGCTGCCTCATAAGCCGAATCGTGGGCCGTGTAGACGCCGACCTCGGCACCGACGGCGACACCGAAATGGTTGAGATAGGTGCGGGCCGCCGAAGCCAGCATGATGCCGGGGCGGTCGTTATTGGCGAACACCATGTGGCGCTCGATGGCACCACTGGCGATCACGACGCGCTTGGCCCGTACCTGCCACAGACGCTCACGCGGCAGGGCCTTGGAAGGATTGGCGAGATGATCGGTCACCCGCTCGGCAAGTGCCACATAATTGTGCGCGTGATAGCCGAAGGCCGTGGTGCGGCTCAGCACCGTCACGTTCGGCATGGCCTTCAGCTTGGCAACGATGCCCTGTGCCCAGTCATAACCGTTCTGGCCGTCGATCGTGGCACCGGTATCGAAGTGGAAGGCGCCGCCCATCTCGGGCTGCTCATCGGCGATCATCACGCGAACGCCGGTCTGCGCGGCAGCCAGTGCTGCACTGAGGCCGGCGGCACCGCCACCGATGACCAGCACGTCGCAATGCGCATAGCGGTTGGCATAATGATCCGGATCCGCTTCCTTCGGCGCGTGGCCGAGACCGGCGGCGCGACGGATGAAGGGCTCGTAGACATGGTGCCATGCAGCCTTCGGCCACATGAAGGTCTTGTAGTAGAAGCCGGCCGCAAAGAACGGCGACAGCAGGTTGTTGACCTCGCCGATATCGAGCGACAGCGACGGCCAGCGGTTCTGCGTCTCGACCTTCATGCCGTCGAAGACTTCCTGCACCGTTGCACGGACGTTCGGCTGGCGGCGCGCAGCATCACGCGACACGTCGAGCAGCGCATTCGGCTCTTCCGGACCGGCCGTCAGAATGCCGCGCGGGCGGTGATACTTGAAGGAACGGCCGGCGAGATGCATGCCGTTGGCGATCATCGCGGAGGCCACGGTATCGCCTTCATAGGCCGTCAGCGTCCGGCCATCGATGGTGAAGCGGGCAGTCAGCGCCGGCGTCAGGCGACCCTTGCCGGGAATACGGTTGGCGCCACTCATGCCGTCTCTCCCTTGGATGCGGTTGCAGGCTTCAGCGTTGCGGGGTCAGGCATGGGCTCGCCGGCCTTGTAGGTCAGCAGGATCTTGTCGGACACCGTGTCGCGGGCGGCATTGAAGAACCGGCCACAGCCATGGATATGGCGCCAGCGTTCGAAAATGATGCCCTTCGGATTGTCGCGCAGGAAGAAATAGTCGGCGAACTCCTCATCGGTGATCGCAGCGATATTGGCGGGACGCGCGATATGCGCTTCGCCGGCGGCGCGAAACTCGAGTTCGGCGCGCTCTTCTTCGCAATAGGGGCACTTGATGATCAGCATGTTGGGCGATCCCTAAAATCAGTGAGCGACGGCAGCAGCTGCTGCCTCGTCGATCAGGCGGCCGGTGCGGAAGCGGTCGAGCGTCAGGCCCTGGGCCAGACGATGCGGCTCGCCCTTGGCGATCAGATGCGCAAACAGGTTGGCCGAGCCCGGTGTCGCCTTGAAGCCGCCGGTTCCCCAGCCGGCATTGACGAAAAGGTTCTGCACGGGTGTCACGCTCTGGATCGGCGAACGGTCGGCCGTGTTGTCGGTGATACCACCCCACTGGCGCATCATCTTCACACGACGGAACATCGGGAACAGTTCGCAGATCGCGTCGAGCGTATGCGTGATGATCTGCATGCCGCCGGTCTGGCTATAGGAATTGTACTGGTCGGTGCCTGCACCGATGACCAGCTCGCCCTTGTCCGACTGCGAGATATAGGCATGCACGGTGTTCGACATGACCACGCAGGGGAAGATCGGCTTCAGCGGCTCGGAGACGAGCGCCTGCAGCGGCGTCGAGTGAACCGGCAAGCGCACGCCTGCCATGCCCATGACGACGGAGGAGTGGCCAGCTGCAGAAACGCCAATCTTCTTCGCGCCGATGAAGCCCTTGGTCGTGTCGACGCCGGTGACTTCACCATTCGGCCCGCGACGGATACCCGTCACCTCGCAGTTCTGGATGATGTGCACACCGCGATCAGACGCGGCGCGCGCATAGCCCCAGGCAACCGCATCGTGACGGGCCGTGCCGCCACGACGCTGCAGCGCCGCACCATTGATCGGATAACGAGCCGTCTTGGAAATATCCAGCGGCGGGCAAAACGCCTTGGCCTGCTCCGGCGTCAACCACTCATTGTCGATGCCATAGAGGTTGTTGGCATTCACATGGCGCTTGAAGGACTGCTGGTCATGCACATTGTGCGACAGCATCATCACGCCGCGCGGCGAATACATGACATTGTAGTTGAGGTCCTGGCTCAGGCCCTCCCAGAGCTTCAGCGAATGCTCGTAGATGTCCATGCTCTCTTCATAGAGATAGTTGGACCGGATGATGGTGGTGTTGCGGCCGGTATTGCCGCCGCCGAGCCAGCCCTTTTCGATGACCGCGACATTGGTGATGCCGTGCTCCTTGGCGAGATAATAGGCGGCTCCCAGACCATGGCCACCGGCGCCGATGATGATGACGTCGTAGGACGACCGGGGCTCGGGAGAAACCCACTGGGCCTCCCAGCCTTTGTGGGCACGCATCGCCTCACGGACAACGGCAAAGACCGAATATTTGCGCATTCGCCTTAAACTCCTGTGGTTCAGGCATTTGGGTAGGGCCTTAGCTGTCGCAAATCAATATGCGTCATGACGTGCATTTTGCGACACGCAAGCACCCGGCTTTCGACACGGTCGCAATCTGGATGAAGCCCGTGCAAAATTATAGACGAGAACGCCTGTGGCATATGGACTTCGGCCAGACCATCTGTTATCTGCCATCGTCAATCGCCGGACTCAACCAGGCCGGGCGAACCATTATGCTGTTTCCGTTGATGCGACGTTCGTCGGCGGAAGGACCAACCTAAAGAACCAAAGGAACGGGATAAACGTGCAGGTACTAGTCCGCGACAACAACGTTGACCAGGCGCTCCGCGCTCTTAAGAAGAAAATGCAGCGCGAAGGCATCTTCCGTGAAATGAAGATGCGCGACTACTTCGAGAAGCCGTCTGAGAAGCGTGCACGCGAAAAGGCTGAAGCCGTTCGTCGCGTTCGCAAGCTGGCGCGCAAGAAGATGCAGCGCGAAGGCCTGCTGCCGGCTGCTCGCGGTCGCTGATCAGCCCCGATTTAGACGTTTTCCTATGAAATGAGGGCGGGGGCGATTCGAATCGCCGCCGCTCTTTTGATTTGAAACACGAATTGACGCTGTTCCCGCGGCTTTGGCACGCTGGCAGCGGCCGGGTGATGCGACCGATGAACAAAACTTCCATCCTCACGACCGTCCTCCCAGCAACCCGCAAGAAACGCCTGGCATCCGCCATGGCCCTGACCGCCGTTCTGGCGCTTGCCGGCTGCGCGACGACGAACGAGACGACGGACGTCATTCGCCTCGATCGCGCACAGGGCTCCGATGAGAACATTGCGTCGCTGACCTCCGTCATTCAGGCCAACCCGCGCAATCCGGAAGGCTACAACGTGCGTGGTTCCGCCTATGGCCGCGCCGGCGACTTCAAGCGCGCCATCGACGATTTCAACACCGCGCTGCAGCTCAATCCGCAATTCTATCAGGCCTATGCCAACCGCGCGCTTGTCTATCGCAACATGGGCAAGCCGGTCGAAGCCGCTGCCGACTACAACACGGCCCTCAAGCTGAACGCCAATTATGACGTCGCCTATATCGGTCGCGGCAACATCTATCGCCAGGCCGGCCGAATCGACGAGGCCTTCGGTGATTTCAACCGTGCCATCCAGCTCAACACGACCGATGGCCGTGCCTATCACAATCGCGGCCTGATCTATCAGCTGCGCGGCGACCACCCGAAGGCAATCGAGGACTTCTCCAAGGCCATCTCGCTCTCGGGCCGCGCGCCGGAACCGTATAACGGTCGTGGTGTCTCCTATCTCGCCCTCAATGACGACGAAAACGCCTTTGCCGACTTCAATCACGCCATCGAGCTGAACAATGGCATCGCCGAGAGCTGGGCAAACCAGGCGATTGTCTATGAACGTCGCGGCGAAAAGGCACGGGCGGCGAAATCCTTCAGCCACGCCCTGAGCCTGGATCCAAAATATGAGCCGGCCAAGCAGGGCCTTGCCCGCACGCGCGGCTCGAGCTGAGCCGACATCAGAGCAGAGATCTTGTGAGCGGCGGGGAAACCCGCCGCTTTCTTTTTTTTGGCGAAAGCCGACAGACAAGCCGCTGAAGGATCAAAGAAAAAGGCGGCCCGCCATGCGGACCGCCTTCCAATCGATCAATTGTTCAGAGCGCTCAGCGCATCATGAACATGCCGGCGACGCTCAGGATGATCCAGACGAGCAGTCCGCCGATGAGGCCAGCGCCACCGAAAAAGCCAGCAGCCATGGCAAGCATCAGGGCAACAAGAATAACCGTGCCGTATTTCGTGCCGGCGATGAAAAGATCATAGGTCTTTTCATGCTCCTTGTAGTCCATCGAAGCACCGGTTTCGACCGGACCGGAATGATGTTCGCTCATGTTCGATCTCCCACGTCATCGTCTTGTGCCGTCAGGGCAAGAATCGCTTCTCGCAAGACGGCCAGGTAAAAGGCTGATTTCCGCATACACAAAGCCCGCGCACAGTGCAATCACTGACGCATGGAGTGCGCAAGAATGACGCGCCACGAAAGCCACACAATCAGGAACGCTGCAGAAAACAAACAAAAACCACCCAGGATTGCAGCGATCTGGTGACGTTGAGCAACATCAAAGACTTTGGTTGGAGCAAAGGGCAGAAGTGATGACGCGACCATTGCGCGCCGCCGGACCATCCTCTAATCACCGATATATAAGGGGAGAAGATTAAACATGGGAATTCTACTGGCACTTTCCCGCCTGATCGATGCCGTCAACGCCTTCATTGGTCGGTCGGTTTCATGGCTGCTTCTGGCCGCGGTGCTGATCAGCGCCGGCAACGCCGTCATGCGCAAAAGCTTCGACATGTCGTCAAATGCCTGGCTTGAACTCCAGTGGTATCTGTTCGGCGCCGTCTTCATGCTGGCCGCCGCCTATACACTTTTGAAGAACGAGCACATTCGCATCGACGTCTTGTCCAGCACCTGGAGCAAACGCACCCGCGACTGGATCGACCTCATCCTGCACATCATCTTTCTCGTGCCCTTCTCCACCCTGATGGCCTATCTGGCCTGGCCCTGGTTCTGGCGGTCGTTTGTGTCGGGCGAAATTTCGTCGAGCGCGGGCGGCCTGATCATATGGCCGGCAAAAGCGGCCGTTCTGGTCGGCTTCATCCTTCTGACGGCGCAGGCTTTTTCCGAGATCATCAAGCGCTTTGCCATTCTGACCGGCAGAATGCAGGATCCTGTTCTCGCTGACACTGCAACAGAAAACACGGAGCGCTGAGATGATCGACCTGATCGCACATAACCTCGCGCCGATCATGTTCACGACCGTGATGCTGCTGCTTCTGCTCGGCTATCCGGTCGCCTTCACACTGGCCGCTGGTGGCCTGATTTATTTCGTGATCGGCGTCGAACTGTCGATCTTTTCCTCCGAAATCCGTCTGTTCTGGCCGCTTCTGCAGTCCCATCCCGAGCGCTTTTACGGGATCATGTCGAACGAGACACTGCTCTCGATTCCGTTCTTCACATTGATGGGGATCATTCTCGAGCGCTCGCGCATGGCAGAAGACCTGCTCGACACGATCGGCCAACTGTTCGGTCCGATCCGCGGTGGCCTCGCCTATGCGGTCATCCTTGTTGGCGCGCTTCTCGGCGCCACCACCGGCGTCGTTGCCGCCTCGGTCATGGCGATGGGCCTGATCTCGCTGCCGATCATGCTGCGCTATAATTATAATGCACCGCTCGTCTCCGGCACGATTGCTGCTTCGGGCACGCTGGCGCAGATCGTACCGCCATCCCTGGTTCTGATTGTCATGGCCGATCAGCTAGGACGATCGGTCGGCGACATGTATGTCGGCGCACTTTACCCGGCGCTTTTGATTATTGCGGCTTACTGCGCCTATATCTTCGCAATCAGCCTGTTCAAGCCGGAATGGGTCCCTGCCCTGCCGAAGGAAGCCCGCACGCTGGGCGATGGGGTAACCTCGCTCCTGGTGATGATCGCGATCGGCACTGCGCTCTATTTCCTCGGGCATGAAGTGCTGTTCACCGGCATCCAGAGCGCTGAGTGGCGCCTTGTCGCAGCGCTCGCCTTGGGCGTCATCGCCGTCTACGCCTTCGCACTTCTCAACCGCGGCATGAATCTCAACCTCATCTCGCGGTTGGCGCAAGAGGTGATCATCGTCATGGTACCGCCATTGGCGCTGATCTTCCTCGTGCTCGGCACCATCTTCCTCGGCATTGCCACGCCGACGGAAGGCGGCGCCATGGGCGCAACGGGTGCGCTGATCATCGCCGCCGCCAAGGGTCGTCTGTCGCTTGCCGTGCTGAAGAATGCGCTGGATGCATCGACGCGTCTCTCCGCCTTCGTCATGATGATCCTGATGGGTGCCCGCGTCTTCGGCCTCACCTTCTACGGCATCAATGGCAATGTCTGGATCGAGGATCTGATGCTGGCGCTGCCCGGCGGCGAATATGGCTTCCTGATCGTCGTCACGATCATCGTCTTCATTCTCGGCTGCTTCCTCGACTTCTTCGAGATCGCCTTCATCATGGTGCCGCTCCTCGTACCCGTGGCGCAGAGCCATGGCATCGATCTGGTCTGGTTCGGCATCATTCTCGGCATCAACCTGCAGACCTCCTTCCTGACGCCCCCCTTCGGCTTCTCGCTCTTCTATCTGCGCTCTGTTGCGCCCGAAGGCCAATGGAAGGACAAGGTGACAGGGCAGATGCGGGCGGGTGTGAAAACCCTCGACATCTACAAGGGTGTTCTCCCGTTCATCATCATCCAGTTCGTGATGATCATGGTCGTCATCGCCTTCCCTGGCCTCGTGACACACTACAAGGGAACGGCGCCGGTGCAGGATCCGAGCACCATCCAGATCCAGGTACCAAGCTCCGGCGGCCTTTCGCTGCCGCCGATGGGCTCTGGCGCCACGCCACCGCCCTCCTTCGGCCAGCCAACGCCGGGCGGCGCGGCACCGGCCCCCTCGTTCGGACTGCCGCCACCGAGTTTCGGCCAGACACCGCCCGCAGGCGGCGCCAGCGCACCCGCAGCCCCTGCGGCACCGCCTGCCCCGTCGCTTGGCCTTCCGCCACCAGACTTTGGCGGCGGAAACGCCCCGGCGGCTCAACCGGCAGCGCCCACACCATCAGCGCCGGATCTGAGCCAGCCGCCCAAGTTCAATTGAGCACCTCGACAAAAGCCCCCTCACGGGGGCTTTTTTTTGCCGATGGGCGGCTGGAGCCACCCTCCAGACACGAAAAAGCCGGCCCCTTTGCGAGGAGCCGGCCATGTTCAGGAACCAGACAGTGCTTAAAGCTTGCCGGCGCGCTGCTGCATCATCATGAAGGTGTCGTAGGTGTATTCCGACAGCTGCATCCAGAGATAGGCGTCGCGTTTGAACGCCACCTGATCATCATAGATCTTCTTGAAGGTCGGGTTCGAGGCGCTGATTTCCGCATAGAGTTCCATCGCCGCGTTGAAGCAGGCTTCAAGGATCTCCTGGCTATAGGGCCGCAACTGCGTGCCGGCAGCCACCAGCTCGCGGATGGCGACCGGGTTCTTGCGGTCATACTTTGCCATCATGCTGCTGTTGGCAAAGGCGCACGCGTCACGCAGAGCTGCCTGATAGCTTGCCGGAAGCCCTTCGAACTTTTCCTTGTTGGCGAAGGCATGAATGACCGGGCCGCCTTCCCAGAAAGCCGGGTAATAGTAATAGGGCGCGACCTTGTTGAAGCCGAGCTTCTGGTCGTCATAGGGACCGACCCATTCTGCCGCATCGATGGTGCCCTTTTCCAGCGCCGGATAGATGTCGCCGCCCGGGATCTGCTGCGGCACGACGCCAAGCTTCTCGACCACGCGGCCGGCAAGACCGGCAATGCGCATCTTGACGCCCTTGAAGTCGTCGACGGTGTTGATCTCCTTGCGGAACCAGCCACCCATCTGGACACCGGTATTGCCGGCGATGAAGCCGACCATGCCATGGGTGGCGTAGAACTCGTTGAGCAGCGTATTGCCGTTGCCGTCATAGAACCAGGAATTGGTCAGACGCGCGTTAAGGCCGAAGGGAATGGCCGTGCCGATCGCGAAAGTCGGATCCTTGCCGACATAGTAGTAGGAGCAGGTATGGCACATTTCGACCGTACCGGCGGACACGGCATCAGCCGCCTGCAGACCGGGAACGATTTCGCCGGCTGCAAAAACCTGAATCTGGAAATTGCCGTCCGTTGCCTCTGACACGTGCTTGGCCAGATCCTCAGCGCCGCCATAGATGGTGTCGAGCGACTTCGGGAATGACGACGTCAGGCGCCATGTCACCTTGGGTGCGCCTTGCGCGATCGCCGGTGCTGCCAGCACTGTCGAGGCCGCGGCTCCGGCACCGGCAACGCCGGCTTTCTTGATAAATGAACGACGATCCATGTAGTTACCTCCCGTTATGGATGCTCGACAAAAGGCGACACGAGGCCTCCCCCCAATATCGATTGGAACGAGCTAACCATTTTGCCGGGAGGCTTTCAAGATATCGCGCATGCACCTTTAGGATTAGACTTTTGTTGCATGTCTGAACGGCGACAGATGGGTCGCCAAGGCGCGCAGGCTGCCCGCGCTGACCTCGCCAAGACGGCCGCTGTTCCTAAGGCAGCATCAGGAGTGCCAGGTCGGGGCCGCCCGGCCTTGAGAGTTGGTAGGCGAAATTGCGTCCCCGCACCAGGCTCAAGACCGCGCGACCATCCGCATCCAGCAAGTGGACTTCGCCACTCTCCGTTTCGGCCCAGGCGGTCGCAAGCGGAAGGCCGGGCCATACCGCTTCGCACTCTGCCGGGGCATAGAAGTTGCGGTTTCCGGCGGCCAGGCGCCCGCCTCTTTCGACGAGGCAGACGCTTCTCGTGGTGAAATTGGACAACGAAAAGATGGCCGGAGGCGAAGCTGCCAGGGCCGCAAGGTCGGTTACCGCCGCAGGGCCGGCGCCGGCCGGCCTCGGAATGGCCCCGGAGATCAGAGGGTCGGTGGCGGGAGCGGCAATCACCCCGTTTGCTGACAGGCTGGCACCGAAGATCGACAGACCGACCGCCGCAAAACAGGCAGCTCCGGCTGACACCGACAGAACCACTCGAATGGCTTTCATCGAAGCACCCCTTCCCCCTTGCCCAGGCAGGTCTCAGAAGGATGCGCGCCCTAGCTTGCCGAAGGCTGGAGAGATCGCGAAAAACCTATGGTTCCCTTGGCGGACAGCCTTTATTTGCGGAAGGGCGTCTCGGGCACTGGGGTCAAAGGCTCTCCCTTGGCAAACCAGGTGAGGAGGTTATCGACCACCAGATCGGCCATGGCATCGCGCGTTGCCACTGAGCCAGAGCCGACATGCGGCAGAAGCGATGCATTTTGCAGCTCAAGCAGGCCAGAGGATACCCTCGGCTCATCGGCATAGACATCGAGACCCGCCGCAGCGATGGTCCCGTCGGTCAGGGCCTTGACCAGATCGTCCTCGTTGACCGTCGCACCGCGCCCGACATTGATCAGCACACCCGTGGGACCAAGCGCCTTCAGGATCTCCGCGTCGATGGCACCGACCGTCTCAGGTGTCGACGGCACGATCGAAATCAGCGTGTCGACCGCCGTTGCAAGCGCCTTCAGGCTGTCATGATAAACGTAAGGCACGCCATCCCGCTTGTGTCGGGAGAAGTAATGGATCTCGACCTTGAACGGCAGAAGGCGTGCGGCGATTTCAAGGCCGATGCGCCCAAGGCCATGGATGCCGACACGCCGCCCCTTCAGCGACAGCGGCGACAGCGGAAAGGCACCCTCGCCCTCCCAGCGGCCCACACGCAGATACGCCTCGGCCTGCGGAAAGCGCCTGACAGTGTTCAAAAGAAGGGCGACGGCCGTATCCGCGACCTCATCGTTCAGCACATCCGGCGTATGGGTCACGATCACGCCGCGCCGAGCAGCCTCTGCCACATCGACGCCGTCATATCCCACACCGAAACTGCCGATGATCTCCAGATTGGGCAAGACCGCCATCAAGCTTGCCGGGAACCGCCCGGACACCGCCGCGCCGCGCACACGCGCAAGCGTTTCCGCATCGAGCCCTGGCTCGTCAGCCGACGCGACCGTGATGATTTCGCACGTCTCGGCGAGGCGCGTCTCGACCCGCGGATGAATGCGGCCGGGAATGAGGATAGCGGGCTTCGTCATGACATCTCCTTCAACGAGGCGTGTTCCTGGGGGCTTTGCGGCGATCATCGAGAGATCGGGCTGGTGGATTGGCGAATCCGCATTTCCGGCTTGATGAGATGGATGCCGTCAGGTTCGTGACTGCCTGCAAGCTTGTCGAGAAGCGCGCGCGCTGCAAGCCGCCCGACTTCCGCCTGGCCGTTCCACACCGTCGTCAGAGCAGGCGTCGCGATCGACGCCTCCTCCAGATCGTCATAACCGGTGACAGAAATATCCTTGCCCGGCACGAGACCCGCACGCGCAATACCGTTCATCAACCCGATGGCCACCAGATCGTTCCAGCAGACGGCCGCTGTCGGCTTTTGCGGAAGCGAGAGGAAATGCACCGCCGCCTCAAAGCCGCCCTGCTTGGTACGCGGGCCTGGAATGCGAAGCCCAGGATCGACCTCGATACCGGCCTTGCGAAGCGCGTTGACATAGCCCTGATAGCGGTCGCGGCCGGTCGAGGTCTGGTCCGTGCCGCCGATCATCGCAATCGACCGATGGCCAAGGCCGATCAGATGGTTGGTGGCAAGCGAAATGCCATAGGTGTCGTCGCCCCGATAGATCGGCACATCGAGTCCATCCATTGAGCGGGCGATGAAGATCGCGGGCATGCCGTTGTTTTCGGCGAGCATGACATCTTCGGGCGGCGTGCCGATCGCCGGCGACATGATGACCCCGTCGCCGCCAAGCTGCAGCAGCGTTTCCACGAACATGCGCTGCTTTTCGACCGAGTCGTAATGGTTCGACAGAATGAAGGTGTGGCGGCTGCGATCGAGTTCCGTCTCGATCGCCTTCAGGATTTCCCCGTAGAAGGGGTTCATGATGTCGTGCACGACGACGCCGATGATGCCGGATCGCGAGGTTCGAAGGCTGGCCGCGCGGCGATTGTAGATATATCCCAGCGCCCGCGCCTGCTCCTTGATTTTTTCCCGCGTATCGACGGCAACGAGCGGACTGTCGCGCAGTGCAAGTGAGATGGTTGCCGTGGAAAGACCGAGCGATTCTGCAATCGTCGACAGCTTGACCTTTTGTGCCACGTGACCTCCCTCGCAGCAGATTTGGGGCGCCTCACGCCACCATTAAACGGTTTAATTAAACAATTTAATCGCGCCTATCAATCGTCTTCGTCACTGTCGATGACGTCGCGAACAGAAGAGGGTCGGTCGGAGAGATTTTCATCGATGATCGAGAGCAGCTTGATCAGCTGGCGCGCCTCCTTGCCGGACAATCCGCGGATCGCCTGCATTTCGCAGGCGGCCATGGCGGCATTGATCTGGGCGAGGCTTCGACGGCCCTCATCGGTCAGGTAGACCTTGGTCAGCCGCTGATCCCTGTCATCCGTGTGCCGGGTGACGAAACCTTGCACCTCCATCCGACCGATCGTACGCGTCATGGTCGGCGCCTTGACGCCAAGCCGCTGGGCCAGCGCGCCCGGCGTCATCCCGTCCTCCGTCGCCAGCAATTGCACCACGCCGTCCTGGCCGGGATAGAGGCCGCTTGTCGCCAATCCGTGAGATAGCCGCGTTCTCAAGGCCCGCGCAACCTGCGTGAGCGCACTCGACACCATACCGCTGCCGGCAAGATCCTTGCGTTTCAGCTTGTCAGGCTTGTCGGCTTTCTCGGCCTTGTCACCCTTCGGTGCCTTGTCGGCCTTATCCTTTTTCGCCATTACTCTCCCCAGAAGCTGGCAGCCGTCGCGCCGCCGACCGAACGGCCAGCCGCCTGTCATAACCAAGATCATTCCAGGAGGCCAGATGGTGAAGCCCAAGCGCTGGTTCAGGGAGAATGACGCAGCCCTCCTGCCCGGTGACCGCAGCGACTGGATCGCTGTGCTGCCGCTGGGCGCCCACGAACAGCACGGTCCGCACCTGCCCTTCGAGACGGACACCATTATTGCCTCAGGCATAGCGCGCCGGCTTGCAACCGCCCTGCCGGACGAACTGCCGGTGACCATCCTGCCGACGGAGCCGATCGGCTACTCGATCGAGCACATGGATGTCGAAGGCACCCGCACGCTGGCCTTCGACGAAGCCGTCAACCGCTGGCTCGGCATGGCAGCGGATCTCAACGCGCTGGGCATCCGCAAGCTCGTTCTCCTGAATGCCCATGGCGGAAATTCTCCGCTTCTGACGATTGTCGCAACGGAGGCCCGCATCCGCTTCGCCATGCTGGTCGTGGCGACAAGCTGGACACGCTTCGGTATCCCCGAAGGCTGGATGCGGCCGGAAGACAAGGCCGTCGATATCCATGGCGGCGACATCGAGACCTCGGTCATGCTGGCGCTGGCCCCCGACAAGGTGGACATGACGAAGGCAGAAGATTTCCCCTCGCGCCAATCCGACTTCGCCGCCCGCTTCCGCCACCTGCGCGCCTACGGCCCGCATGCCTTCGGCTGGAAGATGTCAGACCTCAATCCCCAGGGCGTCGCCGGCAACGCCTCGGCTGCGACGGCCGAGAGGGGCGAACGGCTCATTGCGCACAGCGTGAAGGGGCTTGTGGAACTGCTGGAGGATGTGGAGAGGTTCGACGTAACGCGGCTACGTTGAGGTTGCACCCTCAGCTGGACAAGCCTATCTTCAAACGGGACCGGAGGTTGCCGCAGTGAGAATTTCCGTACAAGACGCCCAGAGGAATCTGGAGGAACTCGTAGATCGGGCAGATAAGGGAGAAGATATACTCCTGACCCGAGACGGCAATCCAATTGCGCGCATCGTTCTCTTGAATACTGTCGAGACACCGACAAAAAACACTGAGGACTTCGCCACCCTCCTTCGTGCGATCAAGGAACAGGCGCGCCAGACAGCAGACCCGTTTCCGGAAGAAACTGCCGCAAGAAGCCAGGACTTCCTGTATGACGGGGATGGCATACCGAAGTGATCGTGATCGACACCTCAGCTCTCATGGCAATATTACAAGAGGAAGAACACGGGCTAGCCTGTGAAAAGGCGATCGAAAGCGCCCGGCAGCGGCTGATTTCGTCTGCGACAATCACAGAATGTATGATCGTTGCAAGTCGTCGCCGGCTGAGCGTCCCGATGGAAAATCTTCTTTCCATCGCCGTCACTGAAATCATAGACGTGACCAAGGCTCGGGCTGAAGGCGCCGGCTTCGCCTATCGGACCTTCGGAAAGAATTTCCACCCCGCCGCCCTCAACTTCGGCGACTGCTTTTCCTATGCCACCGCCAAGGAATTCGATTGCCCGCTCCTTTACGTCGGCGACGATTTTGCCCGCACCGATCTGCGCTCGGCACTGGGTGTCGCCTGATCGCACGAAAGCCTTTGAACTGATCCGAATGAGCGCCTATATGGGGTAACACCATTACATGCCGCTCTGCCGGCCTCCCGATCCGATTGAGGTTTTCATGACCGAAGCATCCACAAAGCCCACTCCCGTCACCGTGCTCACCGGCTATCTCGGCGCCGGCAAGACGACGCTTCTGAACCGTATCCTGTCGGAAAACCACGGCAAGAAATATGCCGTCATCGTCAATGAATTCGGCGAGATCGGCATCGACAACGACCTGATCGTCGAGTCGGATGAAGAAATCTACGAGATGAACAATGGCTGCGTCTGCTGCACCGTGCGCGGCGACCTGATCCGCGTCGTCGAAGGCCTGATGCGCCGCCCCGGCCGTTTTGACGGCATCATTGTCGAGACGACGGGCCTTGCCGATCCGGTCCCGGTCGCTCAGACCTTCTTCATGGATGACGACGTCCGCTCCAAGACCGAGCTCGATGCCGTCGTCGCGCTTGTTGATGCCAAGCATCTGCCGCTGCGCCTGAAGGACAGCCGCGAGGCCGAAGACCAGATCGCCTTTGCCGATGTCGTCGTGATCAACAAGGCGGATCTCGTCAGCCATGACGAACTGCACCAGATCGAACATGTCGTGCGCGCCATCAATCCGTCGGCCCGCATCTACTCGACCACCCGCTCCGGCGTCGATCTCGCAAAGGTGCTCGACCAAGGCGCCTTCAATCTCGAGCGCGCGCTGGAAAACGATCCGCACTTCCTCGATCACGATGCGCCTGATCATGTCTGCGGCCCCGATTGCGGCCATGACCATCATCACCACGATCACCACCATCATGACCACGGGCATGATCATGGGCATGATCATGGGCATGATCATCACGGCCATGGCCATCATGACCACCACCATCACGACCATGCCCCGTCGGCGATCCATGACGTGACAGTGGTTTCCGTCTCCCTGCGCGGCGGCGAGATGAACCCGGACCGCTTCTTCCCCTGGATCCAGAAGGTGACGCAGACGCAAGGTCCCAACATCCTGCGCCTCAAGGGCATCATCGCCTTCAAGGGCGACGAGGAGCGTTACGTCGTGCAGGGCGTGCACATGATCGTCGAAGGCGATCACCAACGCCCGTGGAAGGATGGCGAAAAGCGCGAAAGCCGCCTCGTCTTCATCGGCCGCGACCTTGATCGCGAGAAGCTTGAAGCCAGCTTCAAGGCGTGCGAAGCGACGGCTTGAAGCCGTCGATCTTCGCCTTGCCCGACCTGACGACCAACATAGGATGATCCCGACCCATGCCGACCGTTGCCCCGCTCGACATTGAAGGCCACGTGCTGGCAACCCACTTTCTCGGCGAAACACCCGTCTTCGCGGCGTCAGGTGGCACCATTCACCGCCTGGATGGCGGCGAGAAGGTGACCGATATCGGCGCGGGACTGCTGACCTGTGTCAAGGATCCGGCCAACCAGACGCTGTTGACAGGCGGCGAAGACGGCCGCGTGCTGCGCATTGCCAATGACGGGACGCTGACAGAACTGGCCCATGTCCCGCGCAAGTGGATCAACGTCGTCGCCCCCGGCCCGCAGGGCGCGATTGCCTATGCGCAGGGCAAATCCGCGATCGTACGGCTTGCCGACGGCTCCACCAAGGAGTTCCACGAGGAGCGTACGGTCGAGGCAATCGACTTCGCGCCGAAAGGTCTGCGCATCGCCGTTGCGCGCTACAACGGTGTGACGCTGCATTGGGTCGCCACATCGGGTGCCCCGGTCGATCTGGAATGGAAGGGGGCTCATACCGGCGTCACCTTCTCGCCGGACGGTCGCTTCGTCGTCACCACCATGCAGGAAAGCGCCCTGCATGGCTGGAAGCTCGATGGCAAGAGCGCGGATGCCCGTCACATGCGCATGACCGGCTATCCGGCCAAGGTCAAATCGCTGTCCTGGTCGCCCAAGGGCAAGTGGCTGGCCTCATCCGGCGCGCCGGCAGCCATCGTCTGGCCTTTCGCCAGCAAGGACGGCCCGATGGGCAAGGCGCCGCTCGAACTCGGCACGCGCGCCAACATCCTGGTGACCCAGGTCGCCTTCCATCCGCTGGAAGAGGTGCTCGCCATCGGCTTCATCGACGGCATGATCCTTGCCGTGCGGATCGCCGACGGCAAGGAAGCACTGCTGCGCCGCCCCGGCAAGGGCGCGATTACCGGCTTGGCCTGGAGTGCCACGGGCAAGCTCTTGAGCTTCGCTTCGGAGGCTGGCGACTGCGGGGTCATCGACATCTCCGCGTGACAGGGCCTCCCGTAATCGGAAAAGGCAACTCCCTTTCACAACTTTGCAGGGACATCCGACCAAAAATGGGCTGAGATCTGGCACTTTCAGCCGCTAACGATGTGTCAACCTTAACCGGTCGGCAACGATTTTGGCGTCTGATCGATGCGGCTGACAAAAAACCTCCCATAAACCAGCCGGTAGCCCGATTTTTTCTTCACCCGATTTTGTGACCACGGCAGCGCGCCGGGGATAGGCTTGCCTGTGCAAGCATGTCACCGCCCCTTCCCGTGCGGATGGACACGCCATGAATTTTTCACTCAAACACGCCATCACGGCCGCAGGCCTCGTTCTGACCGCCGGTATTGTGCTTGTCGCCGGCATCGGCGCCCAGACATTGAAGACCTTGAAGGTCAATGGACCGATCTACCAGGAGATCGTCGACGGCAAGGATCTGATCGCCGATATCCTGCCACCGCCGCTTTACCTGATCGAGTCCTACGCGCTCGCCAACGAGACCGCGCTGCATCCGGATACACAGGCGGTAAATCTTCCCAAGATCGAGGTCCTGCGGAAGCTCTATGAAGAGCGACGTCAGTATTGGAAAACATCCACCCTTCCAGCAACACTGCAGGACAAGCTCTACAATGCGGTTCTGACCAAGGGCGATCGCTTCTGGCAATCCATGGAGCAAGCGTATCTTCCCGCCATCGCTACCAAGAACACAGTCAGTCTCAATGCCGCACTATCGCTGCTGAAGACGCAATTTCACGACCATGAAACCTCGGTCAACGAACTCGTCTCGAGCGCCGGAACATATCTTGTGGATCGAGAGGCGTTCGCGGCAGAAGAAAGTGCCAGCCGGGAAGCCATGGCGCTCACACTCGGTCTGCTGCTGATCGCAACCGCACTCGGCACCGTCTATTTCATCCGCCGTCGCGCGCTCAATCCGCTTGGCGAGATCTCCGGTTATATGACGCAGATGGCGCACGGCTCCTATGGGCAAAGCGTGCCGCATTCGCAAAGACAGGACGAGATCGGCGAGATTGCCGCAGCGGTCGAAGTCTTCCGCAAGGCAGGTCTCGACAATCAAAGATTGGAAGCCGAAGCCGAGCAGGCACGCGCCCTGATGGACGGGGAACGCAGCCAGCGCGATCGCGACCGTCTGTTGGAGGCCGAAGCCCTGCGCTTCGTCATCGAAACACTGGGTGCCGGCCTGCAGCGTCTGGCGGACTGCAACATTCGCACGACACTGGATGACGCCTTCGACGCACGCTTCGAGCGGTTGAGGGCCGATTTCAACCAGTCGCTCGCGACATTCCGGACCACGCTGGAACAGGTCCAGGTTGAAACGGACCGACTGCGGACGAACAGCCAGGAAATGCGCGAGGCGTCTGCCAATCTGGCCAAACGCACAGAGCAGCAGGCGGCAGCGCTGGAACAGACTTCCGCCGCCCTTGAACAGGTCACCACCACCGTGACCACCTCGGCAGAGCGGACGCAGGACACGCGCCGCCTCGTGGAAGACGCCAAGCACTCCGCAACCTCCTCCGCAGCCATTGTCGGCGCGGCGGTCACGGCCATGGAACGCATCGAGCAGGCCTCGTCCGAGATCGGCCAGATCATCGGCGTGATCGATGAGATCGCCTTCCAGACGAATCTTCTGGCGCTCAATGCCGGTGTTGAGGCCGCTCGCGCTGGCGAGGCCGGCAAAGGCTTCGCCGTCGTTGCGCAAGAGGTTCGCGAACTTGCGCAACGGTCTGCAACAGCAGCCCGCGACATCAAGGGCCTGATCGAAAAGTCAGGCAACGAAGTCGCCTCGGGCGTCAGGCTGGTCGGGGAGACGGGGGCCGCACTCGAGACGATCGGAGAATTCGTCTCCCGCATCGACACCAATGTCGACGCCATCGCGACTGCGGCGAAAGAGCAGGCCCTCGGCCTGAAGGAAATCAGCGGTGCGATTGCCGATATCGACAAGATGACCCAAGGCAATGCCGCCATGGTGGAGGAAACGACCGCTATCAGCCATGCTCTGGCGACGGGGGCAGCCGATCTTGCGACGGTCGTCGGTCGCTTCCAGCTCACCGATGGCGGTCACCGCAGGATTGCCGAGCCTACGACAGGAACCCGCCGGTCCGCCGCCTGAGCTTTCTGAACGAAGAAACGCCCGGCTCGCCTTGCGGCGGGCCGGGCGCCCTGGAGGTCTAGACGTTCTAGACTTAGAACTTCACGCCGAGGCCGACATTGACCACGTGCTGGTCGAACTTGACGTCAACGCCGTCGAGGTTGCCGCTGCCGAAGTCGTTGTAGCGGTATTCAACGCGGGTGAACATGCGGTCGGTGAGGGCGTAGTCGACGCCAGCGCCAACGGTCCAGCCGTGCAGCGTGTCGTCAGCGCTGAAGCTGCCTACGTTGGCTTCGATGTTGGTGCCCGTGTAACCGGCAGCTGCGAAGAACAGGGCGCGATCCATGGCGTAACCGGCGCGAGCGCGTGCCGACCAGTTCAGGCCGCTCTTGCCTTCGAGCGCCGTACCGAGAACGTTTTCTTCGTTCCAGTCGTAGTTTACGTCGCCTTCGAGACCGACGACGAAGCCGCCAGACATCTGCCAGTTATAGCCGGCAAAGCCACCGAAACGTGCGCCGTCGAAGCTTTCTTCGATAACGCCTTCAACCTCGCCATTGCCGAAGCCGTAGCCGCCATTCGCACCGAGGTAACCACCGGCCCACGAGAATGCAGCAGGTTCAGCAGCCACCGGCGGCTCAGCCGGGGCTTCGTAGATGGCGTCTGCGGCAAGCGCTGCAGTCGAGATCGACAGGGAAGCGACGGTAGCGAGAAGGATGGACTTGATCATGATGCGTACTCCAATGTTGTATGGAGCGTTTCTTAACTGCCGGCCTCGTTTGTGTCTGTAACTATTATATCACATAATCACAAAAGCAGAACGCCCAGTCATCGGCGTGGATGACTGGGCGTTCGACAAACGGAAAGCTCGGCGATCAGAACTTCACGCCGAAGCCAACATTGACCACATGCTGGTTGAAGTCGACGTCGGCACCGGCGACCTTGGTGCTGCCGAAGTCGTTGTAGCGGTACTCAAGGCGGGTGAAAATGCGATCGGTCACAGCGAAGTCGACACCACCGCCGACAGTCCAGCCAATTGCAGTCCCCTCATCGCTGAAGCAAGGGTCGAATGCCTTGAACTCCGTTGCAGCAACACCACCTGCAGCAAAAATCAGGGCGCGATCGAAAGCATAGCCCGCACGGATCCGGCCGGAACCGTTCAGACCACCTTCGACATTGACGCCGGCCAGTTTGCCGTCGTTCCAGTCATAGTTCAGGTCGCCTTCGAGACCGACGACGAACCCATTCGAGAACTGCCAGTTATAACCTGCAAAGCCGCCGAGCCGCGCGCCATCAACGCTTGCGGACCCAAAGCGGTCAATCGAGGCATCGCCGAAGCCGTAACCCGTGTGGGCACCGGCATAGCCACCGGCCCAGGAAAAACCAGGTGTCTCTTCAACCGGCGCCAGCGGCGCTTCCGGGGCTGCAAAATCGGCATCTGCAGCGAGTGTGGTGGTGGAAATCGCGATGGCTGCAATGGAAGCCAGAAGAACAGTCTTGATCATGTTAAAAGCTCCTAGATGGGGTTTTCCGGTCTTTCTTCTCTCCATTGCCGCTCACCCTTATCGGGGTGTTCGCAGCAAAGAAGGAGAAGCCGGGTTTCCCCCCTGCCGAGCACGAAAACTGTGCATCGGCCCCTCTCCAAGACGGGCTCTAGAAGGCAATTGGTGCTGTGCTAAGGCCGGAAAAAGGCATTTTAGTCGAAGCAGGCCACAATACTTTTGGCCGAAGTTGTCGCCAAGCAACAGATTGGCGTTCGACCTGTGACCCACAGCACAAATACTTGAATTTATCTAATAAAACGCCCGGCCATTCGGTTGGAATGGCCGGGCGTCCGGAGGTCAAAAAAAAATCTGGCTTAGAACTTCACACCAAGACCGACATTGACGACGTGCTGGTCGAACTTGACGTCGTTGCCACCAACATCGCCCGTGCCGAAGTCGTTGTAGCGATACTCGACGCGGGTGAACATGCGGTCGGTCAACGCGTAGTCTACGCCACCACCGACGGTCCAGCCGTGCATCGTATCATCACCGACGCCGTCGGCTTCGATCTGGGTGCCCGTGTAACCACCGGCTGCGAAGAGCAGCGCGCGGTCCATGGCGTAGCCGACGCGGGCGCGGGCCGAGCCGCTGAAACCGGTCTTCACGTCTGCACCAGCAAGGTTTTCTTCATTCCAGTCGTAGTTCAGGTCGCCTTCGAGACCGACCAGGAAGCCGCTCGACATCTGCCAGTTATAACCGGCAAAGCCGCCGAAGCGGGCACCGTCAAAGCTTTCAGTGCCGGTACCGACGAGTTCGCCGTCACCCCAGCCGTAGCCGGTGTGAATACCAGCATAGCCGCCGGCCCAGGTGAAGGCAGGCGCCGTCTCGACGGCAACCGGCGGCTCGGCAGGCGCCTCGTAGATGGCGTCAGCGGCGAATGCCGTGGTCGATACCGCAAGCATTGCGGCCGAACCGAGAAGGATGCTCTTAATCATGTGTTTCACTCCTGTGTTACAAGATCGGTTGTAACGCCATTCAGGTTTCTGCGTGTGATCATCACATTGCACAGCAACTGGAATTAAGCCGGCGTCCCGTTCCCGCCCGAGCGTTTGTTTCGCGCCGGAACTCGATCCCAGAAGGGTGTAGAGAAAGAATGGTTCCCTGATATGGCCGAAAAAAGGTCATTGCTATGGAACCTGCCTAGAAGCTTTTGCCCACCGTTGCCAAATAGCAACAAAAAAGGCGGCCACTGCAACCGGCCGCCTTCTGTTTAATTCTCTTTAATCAGATAGTTAGAAGCGATATGTGACGCCTGCACCGATCAACCAGGGATCAAGCTTGGCTTTGCCGGAATAATCCGTGCCAACAATTGTGGCGTCGAAGTCGGCCTTGAGGAAGAGTTTCTTCACGTCGAAGTTCAGACCCCAATGATCGTTGATCATGTAGTCCGTACCGACTTGCAGGGCTGCACCAAAGGTGTTCTTCACGTCGAGATCGCTCGCCGCAGCCCCCTTCTGGCTATAGAACATGGTGTAGTTGATGCCGGCGCCGACATAGGGCTTGAAGGCACCGAAGTCGGTGAAGTGATACTGCAACGTCAGGGTCGGCGGCAGCACCCAGGTTTTGCCGAGCTTGCCGAGACCCGCGATATCCCCCTCGCCGTAAACATTTGCATAGGTGGTGCCGAGGATGAGTTCGGCCGCGATGTTGTCGGTGAAGTAATAGCTGATATCCAGCTCGGGAATGACGCTGTCGCTATAGGAGAGGTCAGCGCCGCCGATCTGGTCGACCGACCCCTTGTCATTGGTGATGACGCCGAGACCCCGCACGCGCACCTGCCACGGGCTGAGCGCCGCGACATCCTCAACGGCCACGGGCGCGGGCTCCTGCGCCGCCGGCAGATCCGCGGCCATCGCCGCCGCCGACGACAAGAGCAGAAGGGTCGCTGTGGCGACAAGGCTGCGGGTTGAGATGGTCCGGACGCGGGTCATTGGTCTCTCCTTGTAATGACATAGTGGCATCAGCCGGAGACAGCTAGCAGGCGGACGGACCTTGGGCGGTTGAGCTAAATCAATATGTTAGAAGTCAGTTATGAGAAATAATGATCATCATTGTGATTGTTGCACATCTGCCATAGCCAGACTTGACGATTGAAAATCGCAGAGCGGATCCTGGTGGCGATCATCCCGCGACAGGCCTTGTGTGATCATGGCTCAAGCAAAAGGCCCGGCGCGACGAATCGCGACCGGGCCTTTGCAAGGCACGCCTTCCGGGAGGCTGTCAGGCCGCGCGACGGAAATCCGTCGGCTGCGACAGCCGTCGACCGGAGGCGACCATCATGCCGGCGGCACCTTGAAGCCAGCCTGGCACGAGTTCGAGTGCAAGGAAGCGCTCACGGGCGAAAGGCCCCGGCATCACGAGGTGCTGCGTCTTCTCCGCAAAGAAGCCGAAGCGCTCGTAATAGGCGGCATCGCCAACCAGCAGCACCGCGCCATGCCCACGCTTGCGGGCTTCGGTGATCGCAGCCCGCATCAGTGCCGAGCCGATGCCCTTGCCCTCATGGGCGGCATCCACCGCAAGCGGCCCCAAAAGCAGCGCATCCACTGCCCTGCCCTCGGCATTCACGCCAGCTTCAACGTTCCAAAGCCGCACCGTGCCGATGACATGGCCGTCGCGGTCCCGCGCCACAAGCGCCAGCCCTTCAGCCGGAATGCGGTTGCGGCGGATCTTCTCCGACGACTTCTTGCGGCGATCCCGGCCCATGGAGCGGTCGAGCAGCGCTTCGCGCGCCACGACGTCAGCAGGCGTTTCATGATCGATGACAAAGGCAGGCGTCGCCTGAAAAAGCGCACGCATGCCATCCAGAACAGCGGCCATTCTGGCCTCCCATCCCAAGCAGTGACGATGATTGTGAAGGTCCGTGCCGGTTTGCCGGCACGGGAGACGTCAGATGACGTAAGACTTCAGCGGCTCGAAGCCATTGAACGCCACCGCCGAATAGGTGGTGGTGTAGGCGCCGGTGCCCTCGATCAGAACCTCGTCGCCGATCGAAAGCGTGATCGGCAGCGGATACATGTTCTTCTCGTACATCACGTCGGCCGAATCGCAGGTCGGGCCGGCCAGCACGCAAGGCGCCATCTCGTCGGCGTCATGGGCGGTGCGGATCGGGTAACGGATCGCTTCGTCCATGGTTTCGGCCAGACCGCCGAACTTGCCGATGTCGAGGAACACCCAGCGGTTCTCGTCATTATCAGACTTCTTCGAGATCAGTACGACTTCCGCCTTGATCACGCCGGCATTGCCGACCATGCCGCGGCCCGGCTCGATGATGGTCTGCGGGATGTTGTTGCCGAAGTGCTTCTTCAGCGACGCCTTGATTGCCAGACCATAAGCTTCTGCCGACGGAATGTCGCGCAGGTACTTGGTCGGGAAACCACCACCCATGTTGACCATCTTCAAGACGATGCCCTGCTTGGCCAGCGACGCAAAAACGCGCTTGGCATCGGCAAGGGCGCCGTCCCAGGCATCGACCTTGGTCATCTGCGAACCGACATGGAACGAGACGCCGAAGCTCTCGAGACCCAGCTGATGCGCATAGACCAGAACGTCGACGGCCATCTGCGGCACGCAACCGAACTTGCGGGAAAGCGGCCATTCGGCGCCTTCACCATCGGTCAGGACGCGGCAGAACACGCGGGCGCCGGGAGCGGCACGCGCGATCTTCTCGACTTCCTCATGGCTGTCGACAGCATAGAGGTTGACGCCGAGCGCAAACGCGCGGGCAATGTCGCGCTCCTTCTTGATGGTGTTGCCGAAGGAGATGCGCGAGGCATCCGCACCGGCATCGAGCGCCATCTGGATTTCGGCAACGGAAGCGCAGTCGAAGTTCGAGCCGAGCGAGGCCAGGAGCTGGAGGATCTCTGGGGCCGGGTTCGCCTTGACTGCGTAGTAGATGGCGCTGTCCGGCAGGGCATGACGGAAGGCGCCGAAATTGTCGCGCACCACGTCGAGGTCGACCACGAGGCAGGGACCTTCCGGACGTCGGGTGTTGATGAAGTCGAGGATACGTGCAGTGGTCATCGGTCAACCTTCCATAGGCCAGGGATATCCGAAGCGGCCAAGCTTCGAATGGACAAAGGACGGCGAGACATCGCTCGAAACCAGTCGGTGGAGACACCGGACCCGAACGAACGCTCGACGCGCGAAACGATGGATGAACGCACTCTTGCCTGAGCGCAAAAATCCGCTTTGTCTGCCATGGATTGGAGGGAGACCCTACCGCACTTCCGGCAATGATGGTGTGCCTCTTCAGTACCCCGGCTGATGGAAAGCCGGCAGAGAACCAGAAAGGCCCGCACCGTCGTTGCTTCAAGATGTCCTCGCATTTCCCGGTTGGCCGGAATAGCGACTGGAGGGGTTAGTTCCAGGTACCTTACCGATGACCTCACCTTAGGGATAAATCCCAATTCGAGGGTCGGCGGACACCCACAGGCACGTGCGACTTTGGGCAAGCACGGAAATAAGAAAAGCCTCCGTCATAATCAAGAGTTTTTTCAACCAGGGGGGAAGTTTTTTGGAGCCACCCGTCACCGCTATTGAACGGCGCGGCGCAATTGTTCAAAATCTGGGAAAAACGATGGCGGAGCGATATGGACACCCTGACCAGAATTCGGGCTTTCATCGAGGTGGTCGAGGCTGAAGGTTTTTCAGCCGCAGCCCGCAAGACCGGTCGCTCCAAGGCGCTTCTTTCCAAATATGTCAAGGAGTTGGAGGACGAACTTGGCGCGCTTCTGCTCAATCGGACAACCCGCCAGTTCTCTCTAACCGAGGCTGGGCACACCTATTATCGCACCGCCGCCGACATCCTGAAGGAGATCGACAACCTTGCCGATCTCGTGCGCGAGAACAATGCCGACCTCAAGGGAAAATTGAAGGTCACCGTGCCGCGCACCTTCATCGACGCCGATGTCGGCCAGTCGCTGATCGATTTTGCCAAGGAAAACCCGGAACTTTCGCTGGAGATTCTCGCCGAAGACCGATTCGTCGACCTGATCGAGGAGGGATTCGATCTCGGCATCCGAATCACCAAGCTTGACGATTCCGGCATGATCGCCCGCAAGCTCTCCGACTTTCGCGTCTATGCCTGCGCCACCCCGGATTTCGTCGCGGCCAAAGGCCCGCTTCTCCATCCGACCGATCTGACCCGCGTGCCCTTTCTGATCGACACCAATTCGCGCTCCCACAACAGCCTTCGCTTCATCGACGCCGAGGGGGAAACGATTTCCGTCAGCGTCAGCGGCCCGATCGAGGTCAACAGCCCGCAGGCAACGCTGAGGGCAGCCCGTGCCGGATTGGGCGTGGCCATGATCCCCGATTTCATCGCAAGGCCACATCTGCAGTCGGGTGAACTGGTGTCGCTGTTCGACGACTTCATTGCCAAGGACCGCGGCATCTATGCGGTCTACCCGCATCGCCGCTACCTGCCGGCCAAGGTGCGCGCCTTCGTCGACTATCTTCACGCATGGTTCAAACGCTATTCCTGAGCGAACCTAACGGCAGAAGTCCCATTTTCGTCCCATTCGTCCGACAAGGGCAAAGAGCATTACGGGCATTCGGGGGAAGGCATAACATTATGCAAAAAGGTCTCGCAGCCGGCCTTGCGATCATCGCAGCGGGCTTTGCATCGCCGGCACTCTCGCATCCGCACATCTTTGCCGAGGCGCGGGTCGAAATCGTCTCCGGCGACGACGGCTCCTTCAAGGAACTGCGCCATGTCTGGCGCTTCGACGACGTGTTCTCCGCCAGCGTCCTGATGGACTACGACAAGAACAGCGATCTCAAGCTCGACCCGGCAGAGCTGAAGGAAATCGCCGATACGATCCGCGAATCGCTGGCCGATTACAGCTACTTTACCTTCGTCACGAAGGACGGCGCAGATGCGGCGATTGCCAAGCCAGACGTCTTCAATGTCGATTATCGCGAGAACCAGCTGCTGATCTTCTTCGTCGCCAAGCCCAAGGCACCGCTGACAATCGGCGGCAAGATGACCTTCGGGGTCTATGACCCGACACTCTACACGGCCATCGACTTTGCCAATGACTCTGACCTTGTCGTCGAAGGCGCAAGTTTTGCGGCCTGCAGCCACAAGGTCGTGCGGCCCGATCCCGATCAGATCCTCGCCCAGAACCAGGCCAACCTGACCGAGGCCTTTTTCAATGATCCCGCCGGCAACGACATGGGCAAGCTGTTTGCCACGCGCATGGAGATCACATGCTGAGCCGGCCGGCAAACCTGCACCGCGTGCTTCCTCTCGTGATGCTCGCGGCAGCGATTTGCCTGGCGCTGGCGCCAACCCTTGCGCTTGCCGCCTCCCCGCTCGGCGTCGGCAGCGCCGAGGCAAGCTACCAGCCCACGAGCGGTCCCTTCGCCGGATTGCTTCTTTGGATCAACAACCACCAGCAGGACTTCTACCGCGCGCTCACCGGATCCTTGAAGGCGATGCGCGAAGATCCCGGCGCGCTGGCCGGCCTGATCGGCCTTTCCTTTGCCTATGGCATCTTTCACGCCGCAGGCCCCGGCCACGGCAAGGCCGTCATCTCGTCCTATATGCTTGCCAATGAAATCGAGCTGAGGCGCGGCATTCTCGTGTCCTTCGTGTCCGCCTTCCTGCAGGGATTCGTCGCAATTGCCGTGGTCGGGGCCGCTTACCTGGTGCTGCGCGGTACGGCGGTCACCATGACCATGGCAACCCAGGCGCTGGAAACGGCAAGCTATGCGATGATTGTCGCCTTCGGCTTCTGGCTGCTGTGGAAGAAAGTAAAGCCGTTGCAAATGCGCGCGCTGCGCCCTGCCGCATCAACCGATAGCCTCTTTGCAGAAGCAGCTCTACCGCAAGGCACGCTGGCAACACGAGCGGCGCCTGCGTCAGGCTTCAGGGCCGATGCGATCGATCACAGTCACGACGCCCTGTCACCAGGCTCGGTCTGCCATGAATGCGGGATCGCACACGCGCCCGACCCGGGCCTGCTGCGCGGCACGTTCCACCTGCGCGATGCCTGGTCTGCCGTCATCGCGGTCGGTCTGCGCCCCTGCTCCGGCGCGCTTCTCGTCATGACCTTTTCGATCCTCAACGGGCTGATCCTGGGCGGGGTTCTGTCGGTGCTGGCCATGGCCTTCGGCACCGCCCTCACCGTCTCGCTGCTTGCAACGCTTGCCGTCAGCGCCAAGGGCCTGGCCCTCAAGCTATCGGGACCGGGGTCGCGGCGTGCCGGCTTCGTCGCAAGCACAATCGAGGTCGTCGCCGCCGTGACGGTCATCGCCCTCGGCGCGCTTTTGCTCGCCGCCAGCCTTCAGTCCTGATTTATTCGCCGTCGCGGCTCTGCTGATAGCGGGCGCGCAGCCACAAAATGGCAAAGATCGCCATCAGCGCGATGCCACCAATCACGGCAGCGGTGACCGGAGAATATTTGCCGATCCACATCACGACCGTCGGCACCACCAGGATCAAGCCGAACACCACGACAAAGACGACACCGGCAGACGCCGCAGGCGAGCGCGACGGAGCCGCACCATCCATGAGCGCAGCGGTTCGCTTCTTCGGCGGCGGCACAAGGCGGAAGAGATAGATCACGCCCGCAATCGCAATACAGATACCAACCGACCAGGCAATGGTCGCATTGCCAAGGCTGGCGTAAGCCAGTGCCAGCGCCGTCACGGCCGTGCCCACATAGAGGATGATGGAATAGATATTGGGTTTCACAAGCTCGCTCACTTCATCCTTGAGAGGGCAGATTGGCACGGATGTCTTCCAGGCGCCGCTTCTGCTGGCCGCTCTCATCAAAATTCTCCGGCGCTAGCCAGGCCTCGAAGGCGGCTTTCAACTGCGGCCATTCGCCATCGATCATCGAGAACCATGCGGTATCGCGGTTCTTGCCTTTCGACAGCATGTGCTGGCGGAAAACACCCTCGAAGCTGAAGCCCAGCCGCTGCGCCGTCACCTTGCTCGGCGTATTGTCATTGTGGCACTTCCACTCGTAGCGACGATAGCCGAGATCCTCGAAGACATGCCGTGCCAAGAGGTAGTGCGCTTCCGTCGACAGCGGAGACCGGCTCATCGCCGGACCATGCGCGACCCCGCCGATTTCTACCACACCATTGGCCGGATCGGGCCGCATGTAGTTTGCCAGCCCAACAACATCGCCGGAGGCCTTGTCGCGAAAGACCTCGGTCACCCAGCCGCCCTTCTGGGCATTTTGCAGCCAGGTGTCGAAATCCTCGATACCGGCAAAATCGGGCTGCGTGAAATAGGTGAGAAGCGGATTGATCGCGAGGCCGCCAAAGGCCGTCCAAAGGGCGTCGAGATGAAGAGAACGATCATAGGGTTCAATGACGACAAACTGCCCCTCGAGCCTCACCGGCTGAGGGGTCGGGCATCCCTTGAACATCGAAAGATCGCGCATCACAGCCTCCGGCAAATCTTGTCGCCCGAGGCTTAGGCCACCGGCCCACTAAAGGCAACCGGCGCGGACCTGCAAAGCCCGGACCGGTTGCCGCAGGGATCAGAGGCTGATCTTGGCGGAGGCGACGGTCGCTTCGATGTGATCGACCAGACCGTCTTCCAGACCGAGGCGCCCCGCGAGCATGTCGAGATAGCCGCGCTCGGTGCGGGTATCCGGCTCGATGGTGAGGCGCGAGGCGGTGTAGATTTCAACCCTCTGCTCTTCTGTCTTGGCGGAAGCAACCAGCGCATCGAGATCAACCGGCTTGGCAAGCTCCGCCTCGATGAAGGCTTCTGCCTCCGCGCCCAGGCCGGACAGATGCACCTTGTCCATGATGCGCGCGCGCTCATCCGCATCGATATGCCCATCGGCCTTGGCCGCACCGATCATGGCGCGCACCAGCGACAGCGCGAAATCATTGGAAACAGCCTCGGGCTCTGTGCTGAACGGGCTGTCGCTCGGCGGCGGCAACAGCTCCGGCAGAGCCTGGGTCGGCTCGGCAGGCTGGCCGGACTTGTAGTTCTTGTAGGCCTGATAGCCAAGGCCGGCGATCACGGCGAGGCCGCCAAGCTTCAAGGCATTGCTGCCCAGCGAGCGACCGGTCTTGGTTCCGAGAAGGACCGATGCCAGCGCACCGGTCTTCCACGGATTGTTCTTGGCAAGCCCGAGAAGGTCGTTGCCCTTTTGCCCCACGCTGCCGGTCGTTCCCGGCATTTGCGATCCGAGGAACTGGTCGAGAAGCTTCTTGGCATCGAACATCGCGGTCTCCTTGTAAGTTGCGTTGCTTCCTAGATAGGGAGCCACCGCCAAATTACAAAGACCATGCGACCGTCGTGTGATATTAAGCCTTGAGGGCCGCCGCTTCCTCTGCAAGCTTGGTAATGCCTGCCCAATCACCGGCAGCGACGAGTTCCTTCGGTGCAACCCACGATCCGCCGACGCAGACGACGTTGGGCAGCGACAGATAGTCCCTGGCATTCTTCAGCGAAATGCTGCCGGTCGGGCAGAACAGCGTCCCGGCGAGCGGCGAGGAGAGCGCCTTGAGATAGGCGGCACCGCCGGCCTGCTCGGCGGGGAAGAACTTCATCACCTTGTAGCCTTCTTCGCGCAGTGCCATCACCTCGGAGGCGGTTGCGGCGCCGGGAAGCAGCGGAATGTCCGAGCCGCGAGCGACGTCGAGCAGTTCCTGCGTTGTGCCCGGGCTGACGATGAACTGCGATCCGGCATCGACCGCGGCATGGAAATGGGATGCATTGAGGATCGTGCCGGCACCGACCACGGCCCCCTCCACTTCCTGCGCGACAAGGCGCACGGCTTCAAGCGCGGCATCGGTGCGCAAGGTGATTTCGATCGCCTTCAAACCACCGGCCACCAGCGCCTTTGCCAGCGGCACCGCTGTCTTCGCATCCTCGATGATCAGAACCGGAACAACCGGCTGCAGCTTCAGGGTGGACAGGAGTCTTTCGGTTTTTTCGCCCATGGCAATGGCCTCTTTTCAAACGATTAGATTGTGACAATCCCTAACGCGGCGATCATACAATGTCGAGCGCGACAGGATAGAGAATCTTTACGGTTTCCTAAGGCAAGGTAGTCAGATAAGGTTGCAATGCAAAATTCCGCTCGGGGTATCGGCGTATGGCGAAGGAAATTGAACGCAAGTTTCTCGTCCGCAGCGATGATTGGCAATCCGCCGTCACTTCAGAGACGCGCATGAAACAGGCCTATCTCGTTGCCGGAAGCGACCGTTCTGTTCGTATTCGCACCCGCAATGACACGACGGCGCAACTGACCTTGAAGTTCGGCACGAACAGTCTTGTGCGCGACGAGTTCGAATATCCGGTCCCTTATGCCGATGCGCTTGAGATGATGGGCCAGGCCACCGGCACCGTCATCGAAAAGACGCGCTATACCGTGAGCTACCGTGGTTTCATCTGGGAGATCGACGTCTTTGGCGGCGCTTATCAGGGGCTCGTGATCGCAGAAGTCGAGATGGCGTCGGAAAACGACAATCCCCCGCTTCCGCTTTGGCTGGGCCGCGAGGTCACAGGCGACAGCCGTTATTCCAACCAGGTTCTCGCCACCCAGCGCCCTCGCCCGGAACTGGTGCATGCCATATCGCATTGATCCACGCCGCAATCTTGGCAAGGAGTTGCACGCTCTGGCCGTCGCGCAGTTGGATGAGGCGGCGAGAACCCTGGACTACAGGCCCGACGGGCTGCACGCCGCCATTCATGTCGCCCGCAAGAAACTCAAGCTTGTGGGCAACCTCTATCGGCTTTTTCAAGCCATCGACCCAGACGGTTGCCGGCGTCGGAACAAGCGACTGCGCAATATTGCCCGCGACCTCTCACGTCTGCGCGATGCCACAGCGCTTATCGAAACCGTCGACCACCTGTTCGGGCATGTGTTGAACGAGGACGAGACGCGCGTGCTGACAGAAGCGAGGACAGCGCTATCTGCTCGGCGTGATCGCATCGCCGAAACCGAGATGGACCTCCATGCAACGGTCACCAATGCGGCAGCCCTTTGCCGTATTTCAATTGAAGAGGCTGACATTCTCAAAACCGACGCAACGCGGGGACAGGCTGCGCGGCAACTGGCAAGAGGCTGGAGCAAGGGCCTTTTGCGGGCCAAAACAGCCATGGACATTTGCAAGGGTGAAGGGCACGGCGAGGCCTTCCACGATTTGCGCAAGGCAGCCCAAGCCTATTGGATGAACCTCTCGCTATTCCGCGATCTCTGGCCGAGCGCCTTTGCCGCAAAACAGTCCCAGGCAAAGAGCCTCGTTGATCTGCTCGGGCACGAAAACGATCTTTCAGTTCTGACAGCCCTGATTGATGAGGAGCCGGATCTCTTCGGCGACGGCGCAGACCAGTCTTTTCTACTCGCCATCATCATCAGACGACAGCAGCAGTTGCGACGCGAAGCACTGTCCCTGGCGCAGACGGTATTTTCTGATGGCCCGCGGAATGAAGCACTTGTCATCGCAAGGCTTTGGCGGGCTGGCGCCAAGTAGAGTCAACACCGCACTGCAACATGGCTTCAAATGAACCATTCCTGTTCAGGATGCGGTTGCGAATGTCATACGCCGACCAATCTATTTAAATCGATATAAATGCCGGGCATGGAAGATCCCCTCGAGCGACTTGGGTTTGGGGGACAGATGTTTCGTCGACGAATTTTAGCACTGGCAGTCTCTGCCTTTCTACTGCCGGCAACCGGTTTTGCCGCAGATGCGCAACCACTTTATTTCAATGCCAATGGCAATGCGGAAAAGAGCCTGCCCTTCAAGGTTCTAAAACTGGCGCTTGAAAAGAGTGGCAAACAGATCGCGCTGACGCCGGCGCCGATCCAGTACAGCAACAGTGCGGCCCAGATTGAGGCGATCGCCAACGGCGCCCAGCTCGATATCGTCTGGGCAAGCGCTTCGAAGGCAACGTCGGGGAAGCTTCTGTCCGTGCCGTTTCCAGTGGATGGCGGCCTGCTCGGTTGGCGCGTTTTTCTGATCGATGGTGCCCGCCAGGCCGAATTCGACAAGGTGAAGAGCTTTGAAGACATCAGCAAATTTGTCGCCCTCCAGGGCGCCGGCTGGGCGGATGTCGCCACACTGCGCGAAGCCGGACTGACGGTCCGCACCGGCCCAAAGAAGAACCTCTACAAGATGACGGTCGGCGGGCGTGGCGACTATTTTGCCCGCGCCACCTATGAGGCGATCGCCGAGCAGAAAGCGGAGGTGGAGAACGTTCCCTCCCTCGCGATCGAGAAGTCTCTGGTGCTGCAGTATCCAGCAACGACAGTTTTCTACGTTTCAAAAGACAAACCCGGCCTTCGCGATGATATCGCCCGCGGCCTGGAGACCGCGTTCAATGACGGCAGCTACCGCAAGCTCTTCCTGGAAGACGCGAATGTGAAAGCCGCCCTGACCGACGGCAACCTGAAAACCAGAACGGTTATCCGCATCAAAAATCCGAACTTCCCGGACGAACTGGCGAGCATCGATCCGAAATACTGGTTCGACCCGCAGAAGTAATGTCGAGCTCGCGATTTTTATCAAAACAGATTTTGGCTGGGATATTATGAAAAACAAAACTTCGATCCGCACACAGGTCATGGTGCCGTCGCTCGCCCTCATGATTGCCGGGCTCTGCGCGCTCGGCGCCTATTCGGGCTGGTCCCGCGCCGAAAGCATGAGAAGTGCCTTTGAGGACAAGATCAACATTACCTCCTCGATGGCGGCATCCGGTGCATCGACGGCACTGTGGCAGTTCGATGCGGATCTTGCCAAGCAGACCTTTGGTCCGGCAGCCTCGGATCGCGACTTCCGCGCGGCGATGATTGTGGATCCGACCGGCAAGTCCTTCTTCGCCAGCGGCGACCAATCCGCCATCGACAGCGGCATCAAGGCCGCAGCGACCGCCGGATCCTCGACAAGTGGCGCCCTCAATTTCTCGATTATTCCTTTGACCCACACGGAGGAGAAGGAAAACAAGGTCATGACCATCGGCACCATGGTCCTTGCCTTCGACAACACCGCCATCGCGGCTGACACACAGGCCTCGATCTTCGGCCTTGCCGCCATTGCGCTTGCAACGCTCCTCGCTGCTGCCGCCGCACTCTTCTTCCTCTTGCGCTCCATCACAACGCCGGTCGTGACACTGTCCAATGTCATGGCCCAGCTCTCCTCCGGCCACCTGGACACGGAAGTGCCGAACCAGAACCGGGGCGATGAAATCGGCGACATGTCGCGCGCGGTCCAGTATTTCAAGGAAAGCGTGAAGTCCTCGGCGATCCTTCAGCGCGAAGCCGATATCAGCCGCAAGCGCGAGGAAGACCAGCGCCGCTTGTCTGCCGAGAAGGAACATCAGCAGTTTGCCGCCATGACCCAGGCAACGGATGGTCTGGCGCACGCGCTGAAGTCTCTGGCCTCGGGCGATCTCGGGGTCCGGATCGAAGAGGCCTTCTCACCGGAATACGAAGATCTGCGCAATCACTTCAACGATGCCGCTCGTCAGCTGTCCCAGACACTGACCGTGGTCAACCGCACGGCAACGAACATCGATGCCGGCACCCGCGACATCGCCGGCAACACCAATGATCTGGCACGCCGCACAGAACAGCAGGCCTCCTCGCTGGAAGAAACCGCAGCCGCGCTGGAAGAAATCACCACCAACATCACCTCCACGCTGAAGTTGACGGAAGAAGCAAGCCGTGTGGCCCGCGAAGCCGGCGACAACGCAACCCATTCCGGCGAGGTCATGTCCTCGGCTGTCGAAGCGATGAGCCGCATCGAAAACAGTGCGACCCAGATCGCCAATATCATTGGCGTCATCGATGAAATCGCCTTCCAGACCAACCTTCTTGCGCTGAACGCCGGCGTTGAGGCAGCCCGTGCGGGTGAAGCCGGCAAGGGTTTTGCCGTCGTTGCCCAGGAAGTCCGCGAGCTTGCGCAGCGTTCCGCAACCGCTGCCCGCGAGATCAAGAGCCTGATCCAGAATTCCACCAAGGAAGTCGCGATCGGCGTGGAGCTGGTCTCCAACACCGGCGTCGCCCTCTCCGGCATCGGCCAGCTGATCGTTGCCATCAACGAACGCGTCGCAGCCATTGCCACCGCTACCCGTGAACAGTCATCGGGCCTCGCTGAGATCAACAGCGCACTCAACCAGATGGACCAGAGCACGCAGCACAATGCGGCCATGGTCGAGGAAACGAGTGCGGCCTCCGCTTCGCTCGCCAATGAGGCCGAGCAGCTGCGTCAGCTCGTTGAGCAATTCAGGCTTGGTACGGAGGCAAACGCCCGCACCCTTGCCCGCGCAGCGTAACGACACAAGCACAGACCATCAGACATGCGCCCGGCCCGGCCAAACCCAGGCCGGGCACTTTTTTAAGTGCTGTGGGGATCTGGCCGGCGTAAATTGACGAAATTCAAACTTTCGCTCGTGCGACGAAATCCGTTGCCTCGCAGGGGTGAAAGCAGTATTTCGCTGCCATGACAGACAGCCTCACCACTCCCCGCCCCGAAGCCGTCGGCGCCTTTTGCGTCGCCGCTCTCTATCACTTTGCAAAATTTCCGCGCTTCGAGACGTTTCGCGAGCCGCTGGAAACGCTCTGCAAAAACGAGGGCATCAAGGGCACCCTTCTCATTGCCCATGAAGGCATCAATGGCACGATTGCCGGCACCGATGCGGCCATCGCCAAGGTTCTGGCCTTCCTGCGCAGCCAGCCGGAATTTGCCAAGCTGGAGCACAAGGAAAGCCGTGCCTCCAAGATGCCCTTCCTGCGCACGAAGGTGCGCCTGAAGAAGGAAATCGTCACCATGGGCGTCGAGGACATCGACCCCAACGAGATCGTCGGTACCTATGTCGATCCGAAGGATTGGAATGCACTGATCTCCGATCCGGAGACCATCGTCATCGATACGCGCAACGATTACGAGACGGCAATCGGCATCTTCCGCGGCGCGGTCGATCCCAACACCAAGACCTTTCGCGAGTTTCCGGATTGGGTGAAGAACAATCCAGGCCTTCATAACAAGCCGAAGATCGCGATGTACTGCACCGGCGGCATCCGCTGCGAAAAGGCAACAGCCTTCATGAAGCAGCAGGGTTTCGAAGAGGTCTACCACCTCAAGGGCGGGATCCTGAAATATCTGGAGGACGTGCCGGAACAGGAAAGCCTGTGGGATGGCGCCTGCTTCGTCTTCGACGAACGCGTCTCGGTGACGCACGGCCTGCAGGAAGGCAACCACAAGCTCTGCCATGCCTGCCGCAATCCGATCACGGCAGAAGAGCTAACCCATCCGCATTACGAGGAAGGCGTCTCCTGCAGCCATTGTTACGAGACGCGCACAGAGGCCGACCGTGACCGCTATCGTCAGCGCCAGCTGCAGATCGCGCTGGCGAAGAAGCGCGGAGACAAGCATATCGGCGGCTGAATGCCGCCGACTACCCGTTGCATGGAGGGCTGCCGTTTAGCCCGAGATCGCATCGCCGCGATGCCAATCTCGGATACCCCAGTTGCGGATGCGCATGCGCGGTGCAATCACCATGGCGATGAATGGCGCGAGCACAAAGCTGAGGACCACGACGGTCGGGAGCAGGATTTTCGCGTGTGCGGCAAGGGCCGGCACTGAAAGCACGGTGATGACGCCTGCGCCAAACAACACAGCATTGATCATCATGCTACAGACGATCTTGAGCCAGGTATCGGTGGTGAACATGTCTTTCTCCTTCTGTGACGGAAAAAGACGTCAACCACAGTTTGGTTCCGAACGACCGTCTTGTGAATTGTGCCCGCCCTCCAATGTGGACGCTGGCTGCTTCAGCTGGCCATGCGCTAGTCGCTCAGCAAACCATCTCGGCGATGCGCCGCAAAGGCCATTTCGGCGGCCTTTGCGCGCGGCAGCATCGACCGCGCGCGGTAGGCGTCGATATCGGCTGGAACTGACGGGCGGCCGAAAAGATAACCCTGCAACTGGTCGCAACCGGCAAGCCTGAGGATCACGGCCTGCTGCTCGGTCTCCACACCCTCTGCCGTTACCGGAATGTTCAGCGAGCGGGCCAGCGCCACGGTTGCCTGCAGCATTTCGATGGCCCGATGCCCTTCGCTCAGCGCCTGAATGAGCGACCGGTCGATCTTCATGCGGTCGAAGCCAAACTGGCGCAGATAGCCGACGCTGGAGAAGCCGACACCGAAATCGTCAAGCGCGATCTTCACGCCGATCTTGCGCAAGCGATCAAGGGCAGCCTTGGCGCGCTCGGCATTCTGGATGAAGTAGGTCTCCGTCATTTCGAGCGTCACCCGATAGGGCTCGATATTCGCATCGACGAAAAGCGCTTCGACCCGCTCGACAAAGGCGGGATCGCGGAACTGTCCGGGAGAGATATTGACCGAGAGGCGCACGCCTGGCCAGCGCTGCAACTGCCGAAGGGCCATTTCCAGAACGCACAGGCCAAGCCTGTCGATCAGGCCGCTGGCTTCGGCAATCGGAATGAAGACATCCGGCGAAACAGGACCATGTCCGCGCCGCGTCCAGCGCGCCAGGGCTTCGACGCTTACAAGATCGAAGCTGTGTGCATCGACAATCGGCTGATAGACCACCGAAATCTCGCCGGCTTGTATCGCCGCTCTGAGATCCAGTTCGAGCTGATTGCGGAGCTCCCGTTCGTCATCCATCCGTGGATCGTAGAAACTCGAGCGCCCCCGCCCGCTGTCCTTGGAGGCATACATCGCCATATCCGCCCGGCGGATCAGCTCGGCGGTGGAGACCGTACCGGCTGACGACGCACACAGGCCGATGCTGCAGCCCACCACGACCATGCGTTCGCCAAGCAGCAGTGGCTCGTTGAAGAAGCTGATGATGGCATCCGACAGCTCATTAGCCCGCAAATCCGCGTCAACACCCTTGAGCACGACCGCGAATTCGTCGCCCCCGATGCGGGCAATGCCTGAGCGGTCTCCGACCAGAACTTCAAGCCCTGCGGCGACCGCGCGGATGAGCTTGTCGCCTGTGGCATGACCATAGGCGTCGTTGATTTCCTTGAACCCGTCGAGATCGAGGTAGAGAAGGATGACCGTCTCCCCGTCCGCCCGTGCCTCGGCGACCTTCTCGTCGAGGATGCGGAACAGGCCTTCCCGATTGGCAACGCCGCTCAGCCGATCGGTCACGGACAAGGCCACCGCCGCCTGCTCATCGCCGCGAATACGGCGAATGACGGCAAGACCGAAAAGGAAAAGCGCCACGCAAAACAGGCCGAGAATGACAAGCGCCGTCGCAACAAGGGGTTTGACCTGGTCGCGGCTCACATCGCCGGGAGCGCGAGGCACCCAGGCAAGTGCTGCAATCTCTTCGCCTGACTGGCTCTCCACCGCGACACGATGCGTCGAGCGGATGGACGCCGGCACGAGCGACAGGCCTGGCAAAACATAGGCGGCACCAAGACGCTCCACCGTATCGCCCGTCAGATGCCGGAAAAACACGAGATAGGCCCGTCGTTCAGGTGGCTCGACCATTGTGCCGGACTTCATCCGGATCAGGGCGACACCGGCCACGCTGATGCCCTTGTCGGTGCGAACATAGGCCGAAACCTGCGGCACGCCATTGGCCTCCCGCGCTTGCACCTTTTTCAGCATGGCAACGATATCGGATCTCAGAAAGCCCGTCGGCGTCTCCTGCATCGGGACGCCGTCGGAATAGGCCATCAGCGCTCGGCCTTGCCGGTCGACAAGGATCGCAACATCGAAGAGATCGCTGTCATAGGTCATATCGCCGAAATTGCGGTCGGCCCAGTCGCCAGGGGTTTGCGCATAGACATTGTCGGCGGCATCGTCCCAGGCAGCATAGTCGTTGAGTGTCGCATCCAGCTGATGGCGAAAGGTCTGCAGGGCGCCGATCAGCGTCTCCCGCGTTCGCTCTTCATCGAGATGATTGGCATAGGACGCCACCCGATCCAGCGCCATCATGACCAGGGCGGTGACAACCAGCGCCACAAAACCGGACAGTAGCAGCATCGAGGCGATCGCGATGCGCCTGTTCAAAAGGGCTTTTAGCCCGAAATGCACTGCCGATTGCCGCATCAGGTTGACCTTGGATCGAAGACTTACCCTGCATTGCAATAGGTTCAATTAGACTTAACGTGTAATCCCAAGATGATAGATCGCCAGAAATGGGGCCGCTCGCACGCAGTCTTCATGCCGGGCCGGGATGCGTTTACATCAAGGCATCTGCCGAGCGGATCGTGATGGATTGTCGGCTCGTCTCGATCGAACCTTCCCGGCAGAGCGCAACGATAGACCGGCTGACGACCTCGCGCGTCGTGCCAAGCATCGAGGCGAATTCCGCATGAGTGGGCGCGGGATAGATCGTTCCGCCGTCACGCAGCTGGTTGGTCTCCTGGGCGAGTTTGGAAATCGCCTTGCGCAGGCGGTCATCCGTTTTCATCGTCGCTAATTCAAAGCTCAACTCGGCGAGCGAGCTGATCCGGTCCGCCATCTGTTCGACAAGGCGCGTGCTGAGAACCGGATGCTCCGCCATGAGTTCGCGAAAACTGCGGACGGAAAACAGAAGGGCCGAAGAGGTTTCAGATCCGGCCGCGACCTCATGCTGGTTCTCGCTCGCATCGATCAACGACATCTCACAGAACAGCTCTCCTGGGCGAATGGTCTGCAGCGACAGAAATATGCCGTTGGCCGAACAGCGACGAACCACAAACAGACCGCTGACGGCGAGGCCGACAAGCCGCTTTTCACTGCCCTGCGTGACCACGATCTCGTTCTTGCCGTAGCTGCGGTGATAGCCTCTGGCGATGATGGAGCGGATGGCCTGAGGGTCAAGGCCGTGGAACAGGGCGCAGGATGCCCCAAGCCCCGCCACCTCGCCACCCGTTGCACGCTGGCTGGCAACGGCCGATTTTGCGCTATCAAGGTGATACGACGGCATGATGCAATGGACCCGTGCTCTGTTGCGCATGGCAAACCGGTCGATCACCCACAAGCGAATGACCGTTGCCCGATTGTTAGATGAATGGCCGGGAGGCCGCGCCTCCCGGCATCGAACGCGGATCAGCTGGCGCTGAGCATCTTGGCGATCGCGATGGCGTCGGAGATCGTGTCGACGCTGTAGATCTGCATGACGCCCTGCGTCGTTGCGGCCTGGGCCAGAATGTTCTGGTTATTCTGCGCGGTGACAGAATTCTCGAACATCAGACCCGTCGAGTGCGAGGCCGCCTGATAGAGCGACCCCATGGCCATGGCCGGCGCTTCGCCCACGACCTTTACGTTGGCTTGCGTCACGGCATCGGTGATCACGGAATTGACTGCGGTTGGTGTCGTCATATGCTCACTCCTTGCTTCGCTTTGGCTTCAGGTCCCGGCCGCCACGCGACCAGGGTTCTCGGTGCCGCCCATACGGCACGAGCTCGTCGAAATCCCCTCGGGATTTCATAGAATTGGCGTCGAACCGTCGCGGTCCGCCTTTGCGGGCGCTCTCTCACCTGGTCGTCGGGGCTGCGCCTCTTACCCGGCAGGACGAGACTTTCCGTTCTCCTGCACCCGGCGACGGTTCAACCTCGCTTGTGCCGGTGTCTGAGTTCCATCGCTTCCAGCGGATGTCCGGCAAGGAGCCGCGCAAGCGAGGTGGCATCTGCGATGGTATCGATCGACGACACCTGCTTGGTGCTTTCGGCAAGCCCCGTTAGCGACACGATGGTGAGGCTGCGATGGGCGTTGACGCTGTTGGCAAACATCAGGCTGGTCGAATGCGCGGCCGTGAGGAATTCCTGCCCCAGCGCAAAGGCGGGGCTTTCGCCGTCTACAGTCTCCACCGGATCTACGCCGGACCATTCCTCTTCCATGACACGTCCCTTCTTCCCCGGTTGAGCCATCGGCCTACCCCTTGTTGATCTTGTCCCTTGACGAAACAGCCCATCGCTATCGCCCGCGCTTCTGCGCTGCAGAGCGCCTCAGGGCCTCGTAGCGTTCCTGGAATTTCTGCACGCGAAGTTTCATCTGTTCCTCCCGCGCCCTGATCGAGGCCATCATCGTCTTTTCGTCCATCACGCCTCCAGCGACACCCCTGCCCAAAAGGTCCCCGAGCACCTGCTGGCCATCGCCGCTTGGCAGCGGTGAGCCAAGGCCCGACAGTCCCTGATCGCGGATCTTCTGGAGATCCTCGAGCAGCGGTGCGAATTCCTTGAGGACCACGGCCACCACCGTATCGATAAGGATGCGCGGTATCTCCGCTTCGGGCGCGCCACTGTTTCCCGGCAGCGTGATCTGGCCTGGCACCAGATCCATGTTGACCTGCGGCAGTTCCAGCACCTGAGCCTTTTCTGGCTCCACTGGCAGCGGAATTCCCGCTTCCTTGATCTTCTGCAAATCCTCCAGCAGAGGCTTGACCTGCTTCAGCACCACCGCCGCCACCGTATCGATCAGCAAGGTCGGTATGTCGGGCTGCCCCGTCGTTCCGCCTGTCGTCGCCGTTCCGCCCGCCGCAGACGTGGCCTCATCAGGTTTAGGCTGTGCACTTGTGCCTGCCGCCGGCTCGCCGCCAGCCTGGTCGGGGCCCGTCAGTACGATACCGGCCTCGTCTGTCGTGTCTTTCGATGTAGCGTCATTCCCCATCTCAGCCCCCTTTGATGCTGACGAACTGTTTGGCGAGCGTGGCAATGTCCGTGGCAAAGGTTGTCGTGTCCTGCTGGGACGTCTTGATCTGCGTCAGCAGCGCGATCCCGATCGCCTGATCCGGTTCACCCTTGGCGATCATTGCCAGCGCCTTACCGACAGCAGCGGTATAGATCTGCTCCATGCCCTGCAGATAGGTCCGGGTATCTTCCCCCAGCATCGAGACGACCTGGCCAAGCGCCGCCGATGCAAATGTCTCGACCGTCGCGTCGGAAATCCCAATCAGCGGACCGCTGGGTGGTGTCCCGCCATTGCCACTGCCACCGCCGCCATTCGGGTCGCCCAGGTCTGTCTCTGTCGTCTGGCCGGGTGGGGGCGGGTCAGACTGAAGGTTCGCCGGCGCGGGGTCCGCTCCGAGAGATGTCGGCGTTGCGCCTGCCTGCAAGCGGGGCGCGCCAGTGGGCGCGGACGAGGCTCGGACGGGCGGATTGGCATTGCCGGCCGCAGGCATCGGCGATGGCCGGGCGGCAGTCGGCACCCCTTGCCCGCCATTTGCCACCTGGCCCGGACCGGGATTGCCGGCGGGCGGAGCGCCAGCAATCCCGGTCGGTCGAACGGCAGCGCCGGAGGGAGCGACAGGGCTGACACCCAGTCGAACAGGCGCCGTTGCGGCGGACGATGGACCTGGCCCGGGCGCCGACTGGAGCGGGCGAAATGGAGCGGCAGCGTCTTGCACCGGTGTGACGCGGGCAATCGTGCCGGCTTGCCCCGCCTGTCCGGCGGACGAAGCAGCCGAAATGGCAGCCTCTGCGCCCGCACCGCCGGCCTGGGGACCGGCAGGTTGCCGCAGAGGAGCCGGTTCGGTCCTCGTCTGCGTTGCGGCTTGCTCCTTTCTCTTCAACATCCACATGGCATCATCCTGATCAACTGGCGACAGGGGCCGCCCCAAGCGACGAAGGCTCGAAATCCAGGAACGAAGCTTGCCAGCCAGGCTGCGCGACTTCTCGTTCTCGGACATCACGACAACTCTGCTGTTCCGGCTACTTGTTCAAAAGAGCCAGCGCATTGGCGATGACCGACGGCGCGAGCGTATTGATGTTCTGCTGTGCCGCCGTGGCGTTTTGCATTGAAAGTGAATAGGCATGACCTGCGGCCTGGTAGAACATGCTGACCGCAACGCTTGGTGCGTCCGTCATCACGGATGTCGTTCCGTTTCCCGTCTGTGGTGCACTCATTGCCACGACCCTGCCCTAAGCTGCTTCTTCCGCTATGTCCTATCGACAAGGCGGTTGTAATTTAGCGACCGCATTCTTTCTGTAACTTTTGATACATGCCTAACACTTAATGCAATTTTAAATAGATATTTGCACCCTGACGCCCACGGCTCTTGCGGCAACCTGCCTTGCATCGAGCGTATCCGGCAAGGCTATCCATCTGAAACAAATCCCAAAAAGCCGCGACAGCCGGGCACAACCTGAAAACAGGTAAAGATTGCATTTTTTAGATTTTTCACAACCCTGCATGGAAGGCAACACGGGAAGACCCGGTTGCATGCGACCATTTTTGGAGCAAAGCACAGGCTCCAGATAATGCAAAAAGGGCCCCGGAAATCCGGAGCCCTTGGAGGCAAAGACAATTGCTCGACAGCCGAGCAGATCAGGCAACCACGGAGACGAACTGATCCTTGGGGCGGCGCACCTTCTTCAGGCCAGCCAGCCAGTCGCCTTCCGCGGCGCGGTAACCAAGTGGCAGGATGGTGACCGAGCGAAGCCCCTTGTCGCGCAGACCCAGGATCTCGTCGAGCTTGGCTGCGTCAAAGCCTTCCATCGGCGTCGCATCCACACCCTCGAAGGCAGCCGCAGCAACGGCCATGCCGAAGCCGATATAGGCCTGGCGAGCGGCGTGCTCGAAATTCACCTCGGCATCCCGGCCCGGATACATGTTGAGCAGCATCTGACGGTAGTTTTCCCAACCCTCATTCTTGAAGCCGCGCTCGTCATTGACGAGGTCGAACATGTGGTTGATCCGTTCGACGGTGTAATTGTCCCAGGCGGCGAAGACGAGGAGATGCGAGCCTTCGGTGACCTGGGCCTGGTTCCAGGCAATCTCCTGGATGCGGGCGCGAACTTCGGGATTGGTCACCACGATCACCTCGAAGGGCTGAAGCCCGCTGGAGGTCGGGGCAAGACGGGCCGCCTCGACGATGCGCTCGACCTTGTCTTCGGGAACGCTCTTCGTCGGGTCCATCTTCTTGGTCGCATAACGCCAGTTCAGCTTTTCGATCAGTGCAGACATCGGGATCTCCATCCGGGTTTCGACCCTCGGTCCGCCTGGGAGGTATTGGCGCGACGGGAAAGGTCTGGTATTGATTAGTAACCAGGCCTAGATAGGGAACCGGATGAAATGCGCAAGAAGGCACATGTCTGATACCAGGTTTTACGGAGAGAACCGAAATGTGTGACGGCTATGATCCGGCAAAATGCACGACGGTGAGCGAAATGCTCGCCCGGCTCGGCGACAAGTGGACGGTGCTCGTCATCATGATGCTGGGCGATGGCCCGCAGCGCTTCAGCGATCTGAAACGCATGGTCGTCGGCGTGTCCCAGCGCATGCTGACCCTCACCTTGCGGGCACTGGAGCGCGACGGCATCGTCGAGCGCACGGTGCATCCGACCGTGCCGCCGAGGGTGGAATATGCGCTGACGGATCTCGGCCGATCCTTCTCGGTGCCAGTCAAGGCATTGGGCGGCTGGGTCTTCGCCAATCACGAGGACATCCAGTCCGCCCGCGCCCGCTTCGACGAACGCAATGCCGAGGCCGGGCCGAAGCTGATCAAGCTCGGCTGATCGCAGGGCTTGCCGCGATCATTCGCTCTTGAAATTCCCCTTGGGAAATTCAGCTGCGAGATCGCGATACCACTTGCCGCTCTTCTTGATCGTGCGGACCTGGGTGTCATAGTCGACATGCACGAGGCCGAAGCGCATCTTGTAGCCTTCGGCCCATTCGAAATTGTCCATCAGCGACCAGGCGAAATAGCCCTGCATCGGATAGCCCTCGGCGATCAGGTCTGCGACCTTATCGAGATGCTCGACGTAATAATCGAGACGCGGCTGGTCATCGACCTCGCCATTCTCGACCTCCATATTGTAGCAGGCACCGTTCTCGGTGATGTAGCAGACCGGCAGGTCGTAACGGGCATAGAGCCGCTCGACGAGCGACTTCAAGGCCGGCGCATGCACCTCCCAGCCGATATCCGTCTTCACCTTCGATACGGGTGCGGCACCCGTTGTCGCGGGGTATTCGGCACCCGGCGTCGGATCATCGGCAACGCGCATCGGCGTGTAGTAGTTGAGGCCCCACCAGTCGAGCGGCTGGCTGATCGTCGCCAGATCGCCCTCCTCGATGGCGGGCATGCGATGGCCAAGCGCAGACAGGAAGCCGGCCGGGTATTCGCCCTTGAACACCGGATCGAAGAAAACGCCATTGTGGAACTGATGCGCCCGCTCGGCAGCCGCCCGATCTTCCGAACTTTCCGAAGCCGGCAGCGTCTCATGCGCATTGAGCACCAGCCCGACCGGCACGTTTGGCGAAATGTCGCGGATCGCCTGAACAGACAGTCCATGCGCCAGATTGGTGTAATGCAGTGCATGCAGCGCCGCATCCATGTTGCGCTCGCCCGGCGCGTGAATGCCATAGAGATGGCTGAGCCAGACCGAGCACCAGGGCTCGTTGAAGGTGGCCACCGCATCGAGCCGGTCGCCCAGCCGCTCCATCACCACGCGGGTATAGCGCTGGAAGGCCAGCGCCGTAGACCGCGCGGTCCAGCCACCGTCACCCATCAGCGCCAGCGGCAGATCCCAATGATAAAGCGTCGCATAGGCCTTGATGCCCCGCGCCTTCAGGCCATCGACGAGGTTGTCGTAGAAATCGAGCCCCTTCTCGTTGATCGGGCCGGCACCATCCGGAATGATGCGTGGCCAGGCGATCGAGAAGCGGTAGGCGGAAACGCCCATGTCCTTGATAAGGTCGAGATCGCTTTCCCAGCGATTGTAGTGATCGCAGGCCACATCGCCATTGTGCCGCCCGAACACCCGGCCCGGCATGTTGGAAAACGCATCCCAGATCGAGGCTTTGCGCCCGTCTGCCTTCGACGCCCCTTCGATCTGGAAGGAGGCGGTGGCGACACCGAACAGGAAGTCTCCGGGAAAACGTGCGGCGAACGCCTTGGGATCGATCATGGAAAACACCCTTCTTCAGGTCCGGGCCCAAGGCCGCGGCGGAAATATCGCAAGCGGTTTAGAGCAAAGCCAGGACGCGGTGAAGACAGGCGACAGAAAAAACTGAAACGTTACAGGAGATCGCCTGCCCTTTGATGGGGAAAAGCGGAGCGACGCTTCGGGCCGTGGTGATCTCAAGCAAGGCAGAACGCCCGCGTAACCTCCTCTCCCCCACGGGGAGAGGGAAGCCGAGCGAAGCGGAGGCAGGGTGAGGGGGCGGTTCGGCAAAACGTTGAAAGCTGAGCCTAAGCTTCGCCCCCCCTCATCCGGCCCTGCGGGCCACCTTTCCCCGCTGGGGAGGGAAGGAGCGACGCTTCGGGCCGGGGTGATTTCAAGCGAGGCAGAACGCCCGCGTAACCTCCTCTCCCCCACGGGGAGAGGGAAGCCGAGCGAAGCGGAGGCAGGGTGAGGGGGCGGTTCGGCAAAACGTTGAAAGCTGAGCCTAAGCTTCGCCCCCCCTCATCCGGCCCTGCGGGCCACCTTTCCCCGCTGGGGAGGGAAGGAGCGACGCTTCGGGCCGGGGTGATCTCAAGCGAGGCAGAACGCCCACGTGACCTCCTCTCCCCCACGGGGAGAGGGAAGCCGAGCGCAGCGGAGGCAGGGTGAGGGGGCGGTTCGGTAAGGCGTTGAATATGCGGCCGAGCGCCCCTCATCCGCCTGCCGGCACCTTCTCCCCGTAAACGGGGAGAAGGCCTAGACGGCCACCGTTTTCTCCCCCTCTCCCCGCCTGCGGGGAGAGGGTCAGGGTGAGGGGCAACTACGCCCTGCGCCCGCGTGCGCCTTACACCTTCACCCAACCGCCATTCTGCTTCGACGAGGCAATGCAGGCTTCGACGAAGGCCACGCCCTTTACCCCGTCATCGACGGTCGGATAGACCACGGCCGGATCGACGGCGGCACCGGACTTTGCCGCATGGATCGCGTGAGCCGCTTCGGTGTAGATCGTGGCAAAGGCTTCGAGATACCCTTCAGGATGGCCTGAGGGAATGCGGGTCACGCGCGCCGCAGCCGCACCCGCGCCGGCACCGCCGCGCGTGATCAGCTGCTTCGGCTCGCCAAGACGAGTGAACCACAGATAGTTCGGATCGGCCTGCGTCCATTCGATGCCGGCCTTGGTGCCGTAGATACGGACCTTCAGGCCGTTTTCATGGCCGGTCGCTACCTGGCTGCACCACAGCATGCCCTTCGCGCCACCCTTGAAGCGCAGCATCACATGCGCATTGTCATCCAGCCGGCGGCCTTCAACAAACGTGTGCACGTCGGCGGCCAGCTCATCAAGCTCGAGGCCCGAGATGAATGAGCCAAGATTATAGGCATGCGTACCGATATCGCCGGTCGAACCGCCCGCACCGGACTGCGCCGGATCGGTGCGCCAGACGGCCTGCTTGGCGCCCGTCTGCTCGACAGGCTCGGCCAGCCAGTCCTGCGGATATTCCATATGCACGAGCCTGATATCGCCAAGCGCGCCGGAAGCGACCAGTTCGCGTGCATGCCGCACCATGGGATAGCCAGTATAGTTATGCGTCAGGATGAACAGCGCATTGGCCTTGTCGGCAATCGCCTTCAGCGCCTTGGCATCCTCCAGATTGGAGGTCAGCGGCTTGTCGCAGATGACATGGATGCCCTTTTCGAGAAAGGCCTTGGCGGCTGCGAAATGCACATGGTTCGGCGTCACGATCGACACCGCCTCGATGCCATCGGCACGCGCCGATTCCTTGTCCGCCATTTCCTGGAACGAGCCATAGCAACGGTCCGGATCAAGCCCGAGATCACGCCCCGAAGCGAGCGACTTTTCCGGCGTCGACGACAACGCGCCGGCCACGAGGTCATACTGGTCATCGAGACGTGCCGCCATCCGGTGCACCGCACCGATAAACGCCCCCTGCCCGCCACCAACCATGCCGAACCGGATCCTGGCAGCCCGTTGTTCCGATTTGCTCGCTTCGATCGCCATGCTATGTTTCTCCTGGAAATCCTGTTGTGTCGGGGTTACCCCCCTCTGCCCTGCCGGGCATCTCCCCCACAAGGGGGAGAACGGCTCGGGGCCACCGCTCCGCCGGGAGTGGAAGCCCTTAAGGGCAACGGCCACTCTCCCCCCTTGTGGGGGAGATGTCACGCAGTGACAGAGGGGGGTTCCCCCGGTCACCCTATCGAAAAACTGACCTAAAGCCCGAGCATCCGCCGGTTCGCCGCATCGTCCGTGCCGCCGGCGGCAAAGTCGTCGAAGGCGTGTTCCGTCACGCGGATGATATGCGCCTTGACGAAGTCTGCCCCTTCGCGGGCGCCGTCTTCCGGGTGCTTCAACGCGCATTCCCATTCGACAACGGCCCAACCGTCGAAATCGTTGGCTGCCATCTTCGAGAAGATCGCGCCGAAATCGACCTGACCGTCACCCAGTGAGCGGAAGCGCCCGGCTCGGTTGACCCAGCCCTGATAGCCGCCATAGACGCCCTGCCGACCGGTCGGATTGAATTCCGCGTCCTTGACGTGGAACATCTTGATCCGGTCCTTGTAGATGTCGATGTTGTCGAGATAGTCGAGGCATTGCAGCACATAGTGCGACGGGTCGTAGAGCATGTTGGCGCGGGAATGGTTCTTCACCCGCTCGAGGAACATCTCGAAGGTCACGCCGTCATGCAGGTCTTCACCCGGATGAATTTCGTAGCACACATCGACGCCCTGCTCCTCGGCATAATCGAGGATCGGCAGCCAGCGTTTGGCCAGTTCATCGAAGGCGGTCTCGACGAGACCGGCCGGGCGCTGCGGCCAGGGATAGATATAAGGCCAGGCAAGCGCACCGGAAAAGGTTGCATGCGCCTTGATGCCAAGGTTGCGCGAAGCCTTCAGCGCATACTTGACTTGGCTGACGGCCCATTCCTGCCGCGCCTTCGGATTGCCGCGCACTTCGGGTGCAGCGAAACCGTCAAAGGCCTCATCATAGGCCGGATGCACGGCAACCAGCTGGCCCTGCAAATGGGTGGAAAGTTCGGTGATTTCGACGCCGTTTGCCCGCGCCACACCGGCGAGCTCGTCGCAATAATCCTTGGATTCGGCCGCTTTTTTCAGATCGATCAGTTGGCTGGCCCAGGTCGGGACCTGCACGCCAAGATAGCCCTTGTCGGCGGCCCATTTGGTGATCGCATCCCAGGAATTGAAAGGTGCGGCATCGCCCGCGAACTGGCCTAGAAAGATTGCCGGCCCCTTGATCGTCTTCATGAATTCTCCTCCCTGAGATCCCTGCAACGTTACCGTGAACGATTACAGGAGATGGATTTTCGATACAACCGCAATGATTGCGCCCGTCAAACATCTGCCCGGGAAAACCCCGGGCAGAGCAGTCCTGCGTGATCTCGAGGGATCAGAACGGCGAATCCGGGAAGTAGTAGTTCGCAGCATTTTCAGGCGTGATCAGCGTCGCGTCCAGCGTGTAGGTGCCGTGAACCGGAACTGCGTCATAGAGGGCAGCCGCCGTCAGCTCCATGGCCGTGCCGACCATCGACGGCGGATAGAGCACGTTGACCGGCACCATCTTGTCGCCATCCTGCACCTTCTTGATCATGTCCTTGGAGCCCGCACCGCCAACAATATACTTGATGTCGGTACGACCGGCCTGCTCGATGGCCTGCAGCACGCCGACGGCCATGTCGTCATCCTGGCACCAGACCACGTCGATCTTCGGATACTTGGTCAGGTAGTCCTGCATGACTTTGAAGGCATCGTCGCGGTTCCAGTTGCCGAACTGGCGATCGAGAACCTTGACGTTCGAGCCGGCAATCCCCTTGTCGAAGCCGTCCTGACGCTGCTGGTCGATCGGGATCGGCATGCCGCGGATAACGACGACTTCCGCATCCGGCGTCGTTTCGGCAATGTACTTGCCGGCAACTTCGCCGAGCGCCGGGTTGTTGCCGGCGACATAGAGATCACGCACCGAGTTGTCGTTGACCGAAGGCGCGCGGTCGACGAGCGCGACGAACTTGCCGCTGTCCTTGATCTGCTTCACGGCATTGACCAGCGGATCGGGATCGGTCGGCAGGATGACCAGCGCATCGATGCCCTGGGTTGCCAGATCCTGCACGGCATTGGCCTGGCTGGATGGATCGGCCGATGTCTTGACGACAACGTTGAGACCCGGATGACGCTCCATCAGCTGCTTGGCGATACGCTCGGCATGATAGATCACGCCGGATGTCCAGCCATGCGTCGCCGCCGGAATGGAGACGCCGATCGTCTTTGCATCCTGCGCCTGCGCCTGCGCAGCCGTGAAGATTGCGGTCAATGCCGTCATCGCAACGGCCAGACCCAACAGTTTCTTGTGCATTGCTTTCCTCCCAAAGTGACTAGGGTCGACTGAAGAACGGACCGGGCGACCCTCCTGCCCGGCCGTTTCGTTACGCCTTGCGCGCCAGCGACCGCTGGACGAGCATCGCGATGATGATGATCGTGCCCTGGATGGCGCCGATCAGATATTCGGAGATGAAGTTCGACAAGAGCATGATGTTGCCGACCAGCTCGAGAATGAAGGCGCCGCAGATCGTGCCCCAGACACGCCCCGCGCCACCCTTCAGCGCCGTGCCGCCGACAACGACCGCGGTAATCGCCTGCAACTCCCACAGAATGCCTGTTGTCGCAGAGGTCGAGCCAAGGCGCGGCACATAGAGGAGCACGGCGATGGCAACGCAAAGCCCCTGGATGACGAAGGCGATGGTGCGCACCCGGTCGACCGCAATGCCCGAATAGCGCGCCACATCCCGGTTCGACCCGACGGCGACGACATGGCGGCCATAGCGGGTGCGATACAGGATCACGGCAGCAATCGCCGTCACGACAAGGATAATGACGATCGGCACCGGCACACCGAGAATGGAGCCGAAATAGACCGGGCGGTAAAGCGCCTGCTGCTCGGCATCGCGCAGCGTGATCGCGCCGCCCTGGGAAAGCCAGGTGGTGAGCCCGCGATAGATACCCATGGTGCCGAGCGTGGCGATGAAGGGTTCGATCTTGCCGACGGTGGTAATCAGGCCATTGGCAAGGCCGCAGAGCGAACCGATGATCACCGCAAGCGCCATGGCGGCTGCGATCATCAGGCCGGGATCGGCAATCGCGCCGGAATTCATGAACAAAATCATCAGGCTGGCGACAAAGGCCACCATCGAGCCGACCGAGAGATCGAGGTCTCCGGAGGAGATGACAAAGGTCGCACCGACGGCGATGATGGCAATGAAGGCCGAGCGCGTCGCGACATTGGCCAGATTGGTGAGGCCGATGAAATTCGGGTTTACCAGCGCGCCGACAATCAACAGGATCAGCAGCGCGGCAAAGGGCGCCACGGCGCGCAGGTCTATGTCGCGAAAGGTTCGGCGTGAACGGCCAGTTTCGGTCGTTTCAGTCTCGGCAGTCATGGTCTTCCCGTCTCCTCCCGTGCGCCTCATCGAGAGGCCACGCACCCTGAAGTCTTGGTTTCAAGCCCGGTCTTGCCGCCGGGCTGCTGCACGCTTTCAGCTCGCCATCTGCCGTTTCAGGCCGGCGGCGTAGCGCATGATTGTCTGTTCGTTGATGTCCTCGCCCTCGAGCAGGCCAACCATCCGGCCCTCGCGCATCACGGCCACCCGCGTGCAAAGCCCGATCACCTCCGGCATTTCGGAGGAGATCACGATGATCGACCGTCCCTCGCGGGCAAGCGCTGCGATGAAATGATAGATCTGCTGCTTCGTGCCGACATCGATACCGCGCGTCGGCTCGTCGATGATGATAACGTCAGGCTCGACTTCCATGATCTTGGCAAGAAGCAGCTTCTGCTGGTTGCCGCCCGACATGCGTCCGACCCGGACTTTTTCGTCGCGAACGCGGATATCGAAGCGCCGCTTGGCCCGCGCCATGGCCTTGGCTTCGCTGCCTGGATTGAGATAGCCGTGGCGCACATGCTGATCCATTGACTGCAGGGTGAGGTTTGCCGTCATGCCCTCGCCGAGCAACAGGCCCTTGCCTTTGCGATCCTTGGTCATGTAGGCGAGACCCCGCCGGTTCGCCTCGCGAAAATCGCCCGCCTGCATAACCGTGCCCTTCAACCGCACCTCGCCGGAAAGGCGCGGACGAAGTCCCGCAACCGCCTCCATCAGCTCAGTCCGCCCGGACCCGATCAGGCCGGAAAAGCCGAGCACCTCGCCGCGCTTCAGATCAAAGCTCGCATCCCGCACAAAACCCGTGGTCAGCGCCTTCACCGAAAGAACGACCTCTTCGTCGACGTCAGGCTCGTGCTTGTGCGGGTAGAGGCTCGACAGTTCACGCCCCACCATCAGCTGCGCAATGGCCTCGCCATCCAGCGCTGCGGTCGGCGCCGTCTTCACCCATTGGCCGTCCCGCAGAACGGTGACCCGGTCGGTCAGCTCCATCACTTCATCGAGCTTGTGGGAGACGAAGACGAAACTCGTTCCCCGCGCCCGCAGCTTGCGTACCTGATCGAACAGAACCGCCGTTTCGTCCCGCGAAAGAACCGCCGTCGGCTCGTCCATGAACACGATCCGCGCCTTGCGGGAGATTGCCTTGGCAATTTCCACCATCTGCTTGTCAGCAACCGCCAGCGAACTGATCAGCGCATTCTCGTCGATTTTCGAATTCAGCTGATCGAGCACACGGCGCGTTTCCGCCCGCATGACCTTGCGGTCGAGCATGCCGAAGCGTGTCACCTCGCGTCCGAGAAACAGGCTCTCGGTCACGGTCAGATGTTCGGCAAGATTGAATTCCTGGTGAATGAGCACGATGCCGAGTGCTTCGGCAGCCCCGTTGGCGGGCAGCGTCACTGGCTCGCCATCGAGAAGAATTCGGCCAGCCGTCGCCTGCTCGAAGCCGGAGAGAATCTTGACGAGGGTCGATTTGCCAGCACCGTTCTCGCCCATCAGCGCATGCACTTCGCCCGGCAAGACGTCGAAGTCGACGCTGAACAGCACCTGCACGTCGCCAAACGATTTTGAAATGCGCTCCGCCGCGAGCACGGGTGTCCGCGCCTCGCCCCCAGGCTGTGTCATGCAATCCTCCCCGCGGCTCCTCAACCGCTTCTGAAGAGCATGTGTAAACCTTTACATCTTCCATGTAAAGGTTTACATCGTGGATCAGCAGGCGGATTTCCACACCCTCTCCTTTCGCAGACGCAGCAGGATAGCTAGGGTCTCCAACGATTCCAGAGGGATAGACCAAAGGGACAGGTTACGGGACGGGAGAGTGGCGCGTGCAGGATCAGGCACCGGCGACCATCGAGGATGTTGCAAGGATTGCCGAGGTGTCGATCGCCACGGTGAGCCGCGCCATCCACACGCCCGACAAGGTGGCCAAGACCACCCGCCAGCGCGTCAATCAGGCCATTGCCATCACGGGCTACACGACCAATGCCATGGCACGCTCGCTGCGCATGGGCCGGTCGAACATGATCCTGATCCTGGCCCCCGATATCGGCGATCCGAACTTCTCCTCTACCCTGATCGGGCTTGAAAACGAGGCCCGCGCCCATGGATATGGCGTTCTGATCGGCCACACCCAGAACGATCCGGAACGCGGGCTCGAATATCTGAAGTTTCTGAGCTCGGGCCAGGCGACGGGCCTGGTGCTCTTCACCGGCCACGAGCCCTTTGGCCACCAGGTCGCAGCAACCCGGCTGCCGCCCTCCGTTGCCGTCTTCGAACCGGTCTTCGGCTCGAAAATCCCCTATGTCGGCGTCGATGATGTGGCGGGCGCCCGCAAGGCAGCCGAGCATCTGCTCTCGTCCGGCCACCGCGCAATCGCCTTCATCGGCGACAGCAAGACACGGCTTGGCCACCAGCGCCGCCGTCAGGGTTTCGACATCGCGCTCGATGCCGCGCGCATCCCGCCGACGAACCGTTTCGTGCTGGATGGCGACGGCACCATCGAGAGCGGACGCCTCGCCGTCGAGCAGCTTTTCATGCGCGACACACTGCCCACCGCCTTCATGTGCGTCAACGATGCGACAGCCGTCGGCGTGGTCAATGGCCTGACCGCCCGCGGCTATGAACTCCCGCATGATTTTTCCGTCATCGGCTTTGATGACGTGCCGCAGGCCACCTATCTCAATCCGGCACTGACCACCATCCGCCAACCCCGCACAGCGATCGGCCGCCAGGCCATGGCCTTGCTGATCAAGTCGCTGTCAAACCGCCCGACGGAACGTCAGGAAATCCTGCTGATGCCGGATCTGATCGTCCGCGGATCGGTCACCGGCCCGGCGAAACGCTAGCCAAACGCGCCCGCCAATCCGCACCCCCAAAAATTCATTGATTTTTCTTTTCCCACACTGCGAAATGTAGTATATTAGTTATTGCAAAATTAATGTGCCTCACGCACCGCAGGGAGGACATGATGCAATACGCGATTACCGCATTCACCTGCCTGATATTTGCCCTGACCGCCGCGCTGCCAGTTTCGGCGGCCCACGCGCCCGAACAGTCCGCGATCGATGGATGCATCGACCGGATCCGGGGTGAAGGCGGCGGCAAGGGTGGCGAGGTGCTCCGATCAGATGATCATGAAGCTGGCCATCTCATCGTCCTCAAGGATCCCGGCGGCACCGTCTGGCGCTGCCTGGCGGAGCGCGATGGCAAGGTGCGGACGCTCGCAATCGGCAAGACGGCGCGTTATGTCCACGTCTCCAACGGCCTCACGACGGCCAGCATTGCCGCACCGGGCGGCATCATCGAGATCCGCATTCCAGAGGGCGAGACAGGCACGATCGTCAATGGCCGTATCAGCGGCCGGGAACATTTCGACTACACCCTCGGCGCCTCGGAGGCCCAGACCCTGGAAGCGGCCCTCCATGTCGACCAGACCAATGGCAATGGCTCAATCTATTTCAATGTCCTGCCGCCGGGCAGCGCCGATGTCGCAATCTTCAATGGCGCGACCTCCATCGATGGCAAAGCCAGCATCAAGCTGCCCGTAAGCGGCGCCTACAGGCTCCGCGTCTATTTGATGGGCGAGGATCGCGACCTTGGCAAATCCGTGGGCTACCGTTTGAACGTCTCCGTCCGGTAGACCACGACAGACCCCGGCGGCTCGCCGCCTCCCCCGAGTCCCTCCCGGTGCGCCTCCGGGGTCTGCTTCATCCCTTTGATCTATCAACCTGCCCTTGGCGCTCCGACGGCACTGTCCTATGCTGGTCTTTTGCCATGCCCTTAAGACCAGTGTGAGGAGACCGGTGTGAGCGTTGCCTTCACCAAGGAAGAGAGTTCGGAAACCGCAGCAGAAATCCACCTGCCGGACCGCCCGATCTCCCCGCATCCCAATCTCGTCACCGCGGACGGTCTGAAACGTCTGGAAGCCGAGGCCGAGGAAGCGCGTGCCGCCTATCGCGCCGCCCAGGCGATCGAAGACGTCAACGAACGCCGCCGCCAGTCGGCCGTCCCCTATCGCGACCTGAAATATCTGACGGAACGCCTGCGCACCGCCCAGGTAATCCCGGCACCGGAGGGAAACACCGTCGTCGCCTTCGGCAGCCGCGTCACCTTCGAGCGCGACGACGGCCGCGTCCAGACCTACCGCATCGTCGGCGAGGACGAGGCCGATCCCAAGACCGGCACGATCTCGTTTGTCTCGCCGGTTGCGGCACGGCTGATGGGCAAGGCCGTCGGCGATGTCGTGATGGTCGGCGACCAGGAACTGGAGATCACCGCAATCGGGTGACGGTGCCCCCAGGCGCCGCACCCGACCGCCGTCATCCTCGGGCGCAGTCCCGAGGATCCACTGCAATCGGCTGAGAGTTGGACGATGGCGGTCGGTTGAAGCACCTCACACCGCCGGAACGCCTCACCCCGCCGCCGCCCTTTGCAGATCCTCGGGACAAGCCCGAGGATGACGACGATGAAGGAATGCGAAAGGCCGGGACACTTTCGCGCCCCGGCCTCCGCATCACCCCAAAAAAACCCGATCAAACGTAGCGGTTAACAACGTTCTCCAGCAGTTCCTGCTTGCCGGAAACCGGCTGCGGGTTGACGTTCTGCGCTTCAACGCGGGCAGCGATGGCCTCAAGGCTTTCCTCGCCGCGCAGCATCTTCTGGTTCTCGGCCTTGTCCCAGCCGGCATAGCGATTGGCGAGCGGGCCGGAGAGCGCCTTGTCCTCGACCATCTTCGCCGCGGCCTTGAGGCCGCGGGCGCAGCAATCCATGCCGCCGATATGCCCGATCAGCAGATCTTCGGCATCGAGCGACTGGCGGCGCAGCTTGGCGTCGAAATTGGTGCCGCCGGTGGTGAAGCCACCCGCCTGCAGGACCTGGTAATAGGCGAGCGCCATTTCCGGCACATTGTTCGGGAACTGGTCGGTATCCCAGCCGGACTGGTAGTCGTTGCGGTTCATGTCGATCGAGCCGAAGATGCCGAGCGCATTGGCCAGCGCCAGCTCGTGCTCGAAGGAATGGCCGGCCAGGATCGCGTGGCCCTGTTCGATATTGACCTTCACTTCCTTCTCAAGACCGTACTTCTTGAGGAAGCCGTATACGGTCGCGACATCGTAGTCATACTGGTGCTTCGACGGCTCCTGCGGCTTCGGCTCGATCAGGATCGCGCCCTTGAAGCCGATCTTGTGCTTGTATTCGACGACGAGGTTGAGGAAACGGCCCATCTGATCGAGTTCGCGGCCGAGATCGGTGTTCAGCAGCGTTTCATAACCTTCACGGCCGCCCCACAGCACGTAGTTTTCACCGCCGAGCTTCTGGGTCGCGTCCATGCAGGTCTTCACGGTCGCAGCTGCAAAGGCAAAGACATCAGGATCCGGATTGGTCGCAGCACCCGACATGTAGCGGCGATGCGAGAACATGTTCGCCGTGCCCCAGAGCAGCTTGACGCCGGTCTCTTCCTGCTTCTTGGCAAAATGGTCTACGATCTCGTTGAGGTTGCGGGTGTTCTCCGCAAAGCTGTTGCCCTCGGGGCGCACGTCGGCATCGTGGAAGCAGTAATACGGCGTTCCGAGAAGCTGGAAGAATTCGAAGGCAACATCAGCCTTCATCTTCGCCGCATCCATCGTGTCCTTGAACCACGGACGCTCGAAAGTGTTGCCGCCGAACGGATCGGTGCCCGGCCACACGAATGTGTGCCAGTAGGCAACGGCAAAACGCAGATGGTCTTCCATGCGCTTGCCGAGAACCACTTCATCCGGATTGTAGTGGCGGAAGGCCAGCGGATTGGTGCTGCCCTCGCCTTCATATTTGATCTTCTGGATATTGCCGAAGAAACCTGTGCTCATGGGATATTCCTCCTGTGTGTATGCGATGAATTGTGATGGCAGTGGGTGGGGCTCTCCCCCCTCACCCTGCCCTCTCCCCGCTGGGGAGAGGAGAATGTCGGCGCGTGCCGCGCGTCTCTTCTCCCCAGCGGGGAGAAGGTGCCGGCAGGCGGATGAGGGGGGCGTCAGCTGCTGAGCGAGCGGATCGCCGGATAAAGCGCCCGGTAGCGGCTGTAAGCCGCCTCATAGGCTGAGCTCAGATCCTTGACCGGCTCCACCGTCTCAGCCGTTTCCGGCGCCGTGCAAACCGACAGCGGATCGGCTCCCGTGGCCGCGATCAGGCCGAGGCGGGCGGCGCCAAACGCAGCCCCGAAATCGCCGTCGGCCGGAATATCGACCGGCATGTCCAGCGCCGTTGCAATCGAGGACAGCCAGTAGCGCGAGCGCGAGCCGCCGCCGATTGCCGTCACCCGGTCGATCTTCGTGCCGGCGGATTTCAGCGCCTCGAGGCTGTCACGAATGGCGAAGGTGACGCCTTCGAGCACCGCCTGGGTCAAAACGGCGCGGTCGCTTTCATGGCCGAGGCCGATGAAAGCGCCACGGATCTTCGCGTCGTTATGCGGTGTGCGCTCGCCGGAGAGATACGGCAGGAAAGTCACGCCGGAAGGCGCCTTCAGCGTTTCGCCGAGTTCACCCGTCAGCTCGCCCGCCGACTTGCCCGTGACCGTCGAGTGCCAGTTCAGCGCATCGGTCGCCGAAAGAATGACGCCCATCTGGTGCCAGGTCTTCGGCAGCGCATGGCAGAAGGCATGCACAGCACTTTCCGGCTTAGGAAGGTAGGAGCCATTGGCGGCAAACAGCACGCCTGATGTGCCGAGCGAAACAAAGGCCTGCCCCTCAGCCACCGTACCCATGCCGCAGGCGGATGCCGCATTGTCCCCTGCACCGCCGGCAACGACGACACCGGAGCCAAGACCCCAGCGGGCGCATAGCTCAGCGCGCAGCATGCCGGCGCGATCCGTACCTTCGACAAGGCCCGGCATCTGCCCGATGCTGAGCCCTGTCGCCTCCAGCAATTCGCTCGACCAGGCCCGCTTGGCCGTATCGAGCCAGCTGGTGCCGGCCGAATCCGACATGTCGGAGAGATACTCGCCGGTCAGCCAGAGACGCAGGAAATCCTTCGGTAGCAGCACCTTGTGCACCCTGGCGAAGATGTCGGGCTCGTTGTTCTTCACCCAGGCAAGCTTCGGTGAAGTAAAGCCCGGGAAGACGATGTTGCCGGTAATGGCCCGGAAGCGCGGATCGGCATCGAGGCTCGCCGCTTCCGCATGGGACCGCGTGTCGTTCCACAGGATGCAGGGACGCAAGACCTGGTCGGCGGCATCAATCAGCGTGGCGCCATGCATGTGGCCGGAAAGGCCGACGCCCTTCACCGCGGAAAATTCGCCCGGATGCGCCGCCCGCAGGGCAGCAACCGCCTCTTCCGTCGCACGGATCCAGTCCAGCGGCTGCTGTTCCGACCAGCCGGGATGCGGCCGCTGCACGGTCAGCGAGGCGTGCCCGACGCCAACAACGGTCTGGCTGTCATCGATCAGCATCGCCTTGATGCCGGATGTGCCGAGATCCACTCCGAGATACATGGGGTTCCTCCAATCCTCTGCCTTCAAGGCAGATTGTCCTTCAAGAATATGTCGATACGAATGCGTTCCTGCGCGGCCACCACCGATTGCCCGTCGGCTTTCGCCTTCAGCACGCGGATGGCGCTGCGCACTTCATGGCCGGCATCCTGGTTGAGGACGGCGTCGATCAACCCCTTCTGTAGGGCATCGCGGGTTGTCTCCGTCAGCTCATGGGCAACGACCACCGGGCGCTTCTCAGCCGGCATTGCTGCCATGGCGCGGGCCAGTCCGCGATTGCCGGCACCCAGGCTGTAGATACCGACGATGTCGTCGCGCCGGCTCAGCACATCGCCAAGCAAGCGTTCAACCGTTTGCGGATCGTCCCGCCCCTCCAGCACCGGCAAAAGCGTGAGTGTCGGAAACCGCTCGGTGATCGCGGCGGCAAAGGCCGCACACCGCTCACGGTGGTCGCGCACCAGCATGGAACCGGCAAGCACGGCCACATGCCCGACCCGACCGCCGAGGAAACGGCCAATCAGGCTTGCCGCCGTCCGGCCGGCTGCCGCATTGTCGATCCCGGCATAGTGGTCCCGCAGGGCCCCGGTCAGGTCGGAAACGAGTGTGACCAGCGGAATGCCGGCCTCGACCGCACGCGCTGCGGCTGCGGCAACCTCCGGCGCATCCACGGCGACAAAGGCAATGCCGGCAGGGCTCTCATCAACCGCCTGATCAATGGCAGCGGAGAGCGCAACCGCATCGAAAGGCGGCACATCGACGAGCCGGATGCTGATCCGCTCGACAGCCGCCCGCGCTTGCGCCTCGGCAATGGCTGCACGCAGGCCCTGCATGAAACTGTTGTCGTTGAAGGGAATGATGAAGGTGAAGGCATAAACCCGCCCCTTGGCAAGGTTCGCAGCCGCCACATCCCGCACGAAGCCGAGCGCGCTGATGGCCCCGTCGACTTTTTCCCGCGTCGACGCACGGACCCCCGGACGATTGTTCAAAACGCGGTCCACCGTGGCAAGACTGACGCCTGCATGGACTGCAATATCTCGAACGGTTGGCTTCATCCTGTCCTCCGGCAACCGTCCTACACCAGAGACTGAGGTACGTAAATCAGATTTCGACGTACGTACCTCAGATTCTTTCCGAGCAAATGCAGCGCGCCATGCAGGCACCACCTTGCATCACGGCAAGGCAACCTCGTCGATGACGTATTGGATGCGCCCGGCCTCCTCGATCTGGCGCAGAACGACATAGTGCTCCGGCATGGGGATCTGGCGTTCCGCCCCGATTTGGCCGGCCTTCATCGCCGAGAGAACCTGCGTGTCCGCCGGTTGGATCATGATCTGGCCATCTTGCAGCCCAACCACGCGCAGCGGCGCAGCACCCGGCATGCGCGCGATGAAAGTCGCAGCCAGATCGGCCTGCATGTATCCATCCAGCTGGAGCATGGTGTCGTTGTTCACGTGCTGGAACGGCACCCCGTTCTTCGAGGTGCTGTTGTGCCAGAAACAGAGCGGCATCAGATAGCAATGACCACCGGTCGGCACGGTGCCCGCCGCGTTCGTGGTCATGTGGCCGCCAACGCTGAATTGCGGATGGCTGGTCGACGTGGTCGGCAATGGCGACGACACATAGCAATTGCCGTTGATCCCGTAATTGATCAGCAATTGCTTCCATGTGACCCCGCCGATGGAGGGGTCCGGCGTGCTCCCGGCGACATTGTAGAGGATACCGGTAAAATTCACGACTTGCGCGCTGGTGGATTGAATATTGACGCCTGAATACTGGCTAACAAATGTGGCCAGCGCCTGGACTGCTGCTTGCTCTGCCATTTCCCGCCTCCCTGCCCCTCTCGACAAACCCGAGAGTGTCCGACGTCAAGGATACACGCGACACGTGCATTGTAAATCCCTGATGAACACAGGCGCCATCCAGCAGGCGAGCCCGTCGGACAGCGCCCAAAAGGGCCGCGCCCCGGATCTGTCTTAGTGACCCGACCCGGCAGGCGCTGCGGATTTCGGCTTTTTCAGAGCCATGGAAAGGAAGACGAGACCGGCAAAAAGCAAGGTCAAGGTCATGAAGACATCCATGAAGGACATCAGCCAGGCCTGCTGGGTAACGACACCGGACAGTTTCTGGATCGCGATTGCGGTGCCGTCCAGCCCATGGGAATCGTAGTTGGCGCCGACACTGGAAAGCCAGTCGAGCGCCGAGGGATTGCCCCAGTCTACCCGTTCGGAAAGGCGCGCATAGTGGTCGTCGGTCCGCTGCGTCAGCATGGTATTGATGATCGCCAGACCGACAGCACCGCCGAGATTTCGTGTCAGGTTGAACAGGCCGGAAGCATTCTTGATCCGGTCCGGTGGCAGCGTTCCAAGCGCCAGATTGTTGATCGGCACCATGCAGATCATCAGCGAGCAGCCACGCAGGATCTGCGGCACGAGAAGCTCGTAGAAGTCCCAATCCGCGGTGATCCCGGTCATCATGTAGGTGCCCACAGCAAAACCGCCGAAGCCGATCATCATCATCACGCGGGCATCGAGCTTGCTCGACAGAATACCGGCAACGGGCGCCGTCAGGAACATGGCGGCCCCCGAGACGAACATGGTCTCGCCGATCATCAGGGAATCATAGCCGCGAATACGACCGAGATAGAGCGGATAAAGATAGGTGAGCCCATAGAGACCCACGCCCATGATGAAGGAGAAAAGCGAGCCGAAGGCGAAATTGACATTGGAGAAGGCGCGCAGATCCACAACCGGCAGCTCCACCGTGAACACCCGCCTGAAGAAGATCAGCCCGCCGATCACCATGGCAACCGTGCCCATGACGATATGATGATCGTTGAACCAGTCCTTGTTGTTGCCTTCCTCGAGAACGAACTCCATCGATCCGAGAAAGACGGCCATTGCGACAAGGCCCCACCAGTCGAATTTCTTCAGGAGCTTCAGGTCGGGCTTATCGAAATCGATCAGGCTCCAGGCGGCGGCCGCGACCAGAATGCCAGGGATCACGTTGATCAGGAACAGCCAGTGCCACGACATGGCGTGGCTGATGTAACCGCCGATGGTCGGCCCGATCGTCGGCGCAAGCGTCGCCACCAGCCCCACCATGGGCGACACGATGTTGCGCTTGGACGGCGGGAAGATGGTGAAGGCCGCCGCAAAGACGGAGGGTATCATGCCGCCGCCGATGAAGCCCTGAATGGCGCGGTAGACGATCATCTGGTCGATATTGGTGGCCGTCGCGCAGAGCGCACTGGCAAGCGTGAAGCCGGCCGCGCAGAAGGTGAACAGCACCCGCGTCGAGACGATGCGCGCCAGCACGCCCGATAGCGGGATCATGATGACTTCGGCGATCAGATAGGAGGTCTGCACCCAGGCGATCTCGTCGGACCCGGCCCCGAGCCCAGCCTGAATTTCGGCGAGCGAGGCCGAGACGATCTGGATGTCAAGGATCGACATGAACATGCCGAAGACCATGGCCAGAAAGGCAATGAGCCGCTTCGGGTCCATGCGCTCTTCCGCGCCGATCCCGGCTGCGGAAGCGGCGCCCTGTGCTGTTGTCGCGGCCATGAGACGGCCCTTTCGGAAGCTGGTCGACCGGAGATTACTTGGCAGCCGTCTCAACCTGAGGCGCCGTGCGCGTGTCGACGTCGACGATGACGCTGAGGCCCGCACGCAGATGCCCACCGGCCAGCGCTTCCCTGGGCAGCGCGATGCGGACCGGAACCCGCTGCACGACCTTGGTGAAGTTGCCCGTGGCATTTTCCGCCGGCAGCATGGAGAAGACGGCGCCCGACGCCGGCGCGATCGACGTCACGGTGCCCTCGAGCGGCTCTTCGCCGTAAGCGTCGACATGGATCTTGACCTTGGAGCCAGGCTCCAGATGCGCGATCTGCGTTTCCTTGAAGTTGGCCTCGATGAACAGCTCGGACGTCGGCACCAGTGCTGCCAGTCGCTTGCCGGCCGACACAAGGTCGCCCGCCTGAACGGAGAGATTGCCGATGACACCATCATAGGGCGCCTTCAAGACGGTAAAATCCAGATCGCGTTTTGCCTTGTTCACGGCAAGAGCGGCCACCTTGACGCCGTTCAGGGCTTCGTTGCGCTGCGCCCGCAAAAGGTCGAGATTTGCCTCGGCTGACCGCACAGCCGCCTGGCCGGCCACGAGATTGGCCTTGGCCTGCTCCAGCGCCACGGATGCATTGTCGAGATCGGCGGTGGTGCCGACCGATTTTGCCGCAAGATCGCCTGCGCGCTTGGCGTTGATCTCTGCACCGCGAACGGCAGCATCCAGCGCCCCAAGCTGCGCCTTGGCCTGTGCGAGACCTGCCTCGCCACCGCCGATCTGCGCATCGATGCGGCTCACCGCCAGCTCGGCGCTCAGGCGGTTCGCTTCGGCCTGATCAAGCGCAATCTGGTAATCGCCGCCATCGAGTGTCACCAGCGGATCGCCGGCCTTCACCATCTGGTTGCTGCTCACCTCGACCTTTTCGACGTAACCGGAAACCTTCGGCGAAATGATCGCGATGTCTCCCTCGATATAGGCGTCATCGGTGGAGACCATGAAACGGCCTTCGTTCCACCAACCATAACCATACCAGCCGGCAGCCCCCAGAAGGGCAAGGGCGATCACCGGCAGAACGGGGCTGCGGCGACGCTTTGCAGCAGCCGGCGCGTCGCTGACGGCGGCGGCAGCCTCGACGTCGGAAGCCTCCGGTTCCTGTGCTGCGGCTGGCACGATGTTCTCGTCCCCTGCGGATGCAGAAGCGGAACGGAGGGCGGTGGATCTTTGTGTGCTGGCCATGGATGCAGGAACCGGATCTTGGGGTGACGAAATCGAACTGAACCGTTCGGTTCGATTGACGTACTCGTTTTTTTACGGCATATCAAGAGCTGTGATGGCAAACACGGTGCAGGTGGCAACGAGAGCGTAGTGGACGGTTAATGAAACACGAAGCAAAGACAGCCGGCCCCTCGGGCGCGGCGCAAACCGAAGAAACCAGGCCGGCAGATGCATCGGCGGTTTCCGGTCGCTTTGCTGCGGGCGCCGATCCGGTCAAACGCGGCCAGATTCTGGATGGCGCCAAACGCGTCTTCATGAAGATGGGCTATGATGCCGCCAGCATGAATGACGTGACCCGCGAGGCCGGCGTTTCCAAGGGCACCATCTATGTCTACTTCCAGAGCAAGGAAGAGCTGTTCGCCGCCTTGATCGAGCGCGCCAAGGGCCTGTTTGCCGAAAGCGTTCGCGAACTTCTCGCCCAAAGCCCCGAGCCCGTCGAAGCGCTTCGCCGCTTTGCCCACGCCTTTGCGCGACAGATCCTCGACAGCGACATGATCCCCGCCATGCGCATCGTTCTGGGCGTCATCGATCGCATGCCGACATTGTGCCAGCGCTTCTTCGCCGGCTCGCCGACCAATGCGCGCAGTGTCTTGAAGGCCTATCTCGACACGCAGGTGGCGGACGGTTTTTTCTATATCGACGACACCGATCTTGCCGCCACGCAGTTCATCGAACTGACGGTCGGCAGCTTCTTCAAAGGCAAGCTCTTCAACGATATCAGTGAGCGGCCTTCGGACGAGGAGGTCTCGCGCGTGATCGAAAGCGGTCTCTCGGTCTTCCTTGCCGGGTATGCGCGTCGCCACCCGGCACCCTGATCAACAACGATCTGTAACAGCCGCACCTTGCCAAGTGCGGCGCTTTGTCCCATCTGTGTCGGGCCCTCATTTTATTGGATATTCTAGACATGGACCAGATCCTCCCCCTGCTACAGGACCCGGCTGCCTGGGTTGCGCTCGTCACGCTCGTCGTGATGGAAGTCGTTCTCGGCATCGACAACCTCATCTTCATCTCGATCCTCACCAACAAGCTGCCGCAGGAAATGCGCGAGAAGGCCCGACGCATCGGCATCGGTCTTGCGCTCATCATGCGCCTTGGCCTGCTCGGCACCGTCGCCTGGATCGTCCAACTGACCACCCCGGTCTTCGAAGCCTTCGGCCACGGCTTCTCCTGGAAGGACATGATCCTGATTGCCGGCGGTCTGTTCCTCGTCTGGAAGGCGACCAAGGAAATCCATCACAATGTCGACCCCGTGGACAAGCAAGAAGACTTCATCGCCTCGTCCGCTTCCACCACCTTTGCCAGCGCGATCGGCCAGATCCTCCTGCTCGACCTCGTCTTTTCGATCGACAGCATCATCACCGCCGTCGGCATGACGCCGCATGTGCCGATCATGGTCGTGGCCGTTATCGTCGCCGTGACCGTCATGCTGGTCGCCGCCACCCCGCTTGCCAACTTCATCGAGAAGAACCCGACCATCGTCATGCTGGCGCTTGCCTTCCTGCTGATGATCGGTACCACGCTGATCGCCGAAGGCATGGGCTTCCATGTGCCGAAGGGTTACGTCTACGCCGCCATGGCCTTCTCGGCACTGGTCGAGGTGCTGAACATGTTCGCCCGGCGCAAGCGCGAGCGTGACCGGCTTGCCAAGACGTCGGCACCCGCCCTGCATTGATCGCCCCTAGATATCAACGGCGGCCTGCGAAAGCGGGCCGTTTTTTTTTGCGCAAGGATCGCCCTCTGGGAACCGACCGCCTTGCTTGCGCGCTTTGCAACGCATACTCGGTTATAGGACTGAGCGACCTTCCTCCGAGGCACCATGACATACGAGCAAATTCTTTCCTTCGGACTGATCGCCGCCATGATGGCGGCCTTCCTGTGGGAGAAACTGCGGTATGACGTGATCGCCTGCGTGGCCCTTGTGGCCGCTGTCGGGCTTGGCCTGGTCAAGCCGGGCGATGCCTTTGACGGTTTTTCCGATGATCTCGTCATCATTGTCGCAAGCGCGCTCGTGGTCTCGGCCGGCGTTGCCCGCTCGGGCGTCGTGGATCTGGCCATCAAGCGCTTCTTTCCCTCGCTCTCCACCCTGCACGGCCAGATGCTGCTGCTGACGATGTCGGTCGCGGTGCTCTCGGCCTTCATCAAGAACATCGGTGCGCTTGCCATCATGATGCCGGTGGCTTTCCAGTTCGCCCGCAGATCCAGCATCCCCGTCTCGGTCTATCTGATGCCCATGGCCTTTTCCGCCCTCCTGGGCGGCCTGATGACCCAGATCGGCACCTCACCCAACATTGCCGTATCCCGCCTGCGCGAGGAGTTGACCGGCACGTCCTTCACCATGTTCGACTTCACCGCCGTCGGCGGCATCCTGACGGTCTGCGGCATCCTGTTCCTGCTCTTCTTCCATTGGCTTTTGCCGCGCCGTGAAAACCAGCACCCTTCGCTCAAGGAAGCGCTGGAAAGCTCGAGCTTTGCGACCGAAGCCCGTATCCCCGCGCAATCGCCGCTGATTGGCAAGACGCTGCACAGCCTGCTTGAAGGCGCGCGTTCGGAGGTCGTCGCAACCGCCATCCTGCGCGGCGACACCCGGCTTTCCCCTTTTCCCGACATCACGCTGCAGGAAGACGACACGATCCTGCTCGAAGGCCCCTCGCAAGGCCTTGATCGCATGGTCTCGCAAGCCGGCCTTGCGCTCGGCAGCGAAGGAAGCGGAAAACTCGGCCCGGACCGCAAGAAGCGCGGCGATCTGTCCTCGGTGGAAGCCGTCATCGGTCGCGGCTCCCCCTTGATCGGACAGACGGCGCGGGAACTGGCGCTGGTCCACACCTATGGCGTCAATCTCCTGGCCGTCAGCCGCCAGGGCAAGCGCATCCGCGAGCGGCTCGGCACCATGACGCTCCGGTCAGGCGATGTCGTGCTTTTGCAAGGCTTGCGCCAGCAGATGCCGGCCATCCTGATGGAACTGGGCTGCCTGCCGCTTGCCGAGCGGGAAATACTCCTGGGAACATCGCGCAGCATCTATATCCCGCTCGCCATTCTGGTGATCGCCATGGGCGCAACGGCACTTGGCCTTGCACCCGTCGCCATCGCCTTCTTCACGGCCGCACTTGCCATGGTCGCCTTCGGCGTCATCCCGGTGAGCGAAGTCTACCGCGCGGTCGACGGCCCCATCCTCGTGATGCTTGCAGCCCTGATCCCGGTTGCCGATACGCTGCGCACGACAGGCGGCAGCGATGTCATCGGCGGCTGGCTGAATATGGCTGCCGTCGGCATGCCGCCCTGGGGTGCCGTCGCCATGATCCTGGTGACGGCCATGGCGGTGACGCCTTTCCTCAACAATGCCGCCACGGTGCTGGTCATGGCGCCCATTGCCGCCAGCTTTGCAACCGGCCTCGGCTACAAGCCGGAAGCCTTCCTGATGGCGGTTGCGATCGGCGCCGGCTGTGATTTCCTCACCCCGATCGGCCATCAGTGCAACACGCTGGTCATGGGCCCGGGCGGCTACAAGTTCTCCGACTACCCAAGGCTTGGCCTGCCGCTGTCGATCATGGTGCTGCTGGTCGCAGTGCCCGCCCTTCTCTTTGTCTGGCCGGTTCAATAAATCCGCCACCCGTGAGTGCGAAACGCAAAAAAAGAACCTGCGCCGGCGGGCGCAGGTTCTAGGGGGCGGGGACTTGGGGGAGAATACAGGTCGGACGGGTAAGGGGCTCGCCTGCCATTTCGTTGGCCACGGAGAGAAACCGGAAAAACCTCCGTGTTCCCCTTGATCCATCGCGTCCGGTTGGCACGACCTGTATTCTGATCAGGTAACGCCCAGCCTGAACTCCGGTTCCACCCCTGCTAAATTATTTTTGCCGAAGGCATCGGTCGAGCGACGCAAACAGCCGCCGACCGTGGTTTTCCTTGACGCAATCGCCTGAATATGGCCTAAGGCCAGCCGGTGGAACAGGCATGGCATCAGGTGAAAACCAGCCCGCCCCACCGTCAAACGCATCCTTTGCATCCCCTTGAAGACCAGGCATCCGCCCGGTCCCCGCACGCACCACGAGCTGAGTTCCATGACCAATTCCGGCGTCCGCGTCCGCATCGCACCCTCTCCGACCGGCGAGCCCCATGTCGGCACCGCCTATATCGCGCTGTTCAACTATCTCTTCGCGAAGAAATTCGGCGGCGAGTTCATCCTGCGCATCGAGGACACCGACGCCACCCGCTCGACGGCGGAATTCGAGCAGAAGGTGCTGGACGCGCTGAAATGGACCGGCCTCACCTGGTCGGAAGGCCCTGACGTCGGCGGCCCCTATGGCCCCTATCGCCAGTCCGAGCGCAAGGATCTCTACCGCCCCTTCGTCGACAAGATGCTCGACAATGGCGGCGCCTTCCATTGCTTCTGCACGCCGGCCCGGCTGGAAAGCATGCGCGAGGCGCAGCGCGCCGCCGGCAAGCCCCCCGGGTATGACGGCCACTGCCTGCATCTGAAGGCCGAGGAAGTGACCGCCCGCGTCGCCGCCGGCGAGCCGCATGTCGTGCGCCTGAAGGTGCCGACCGAAGGCTCCTGCGATTTCCACGACGGCGTCTATGGCGATGTGTCGATCCCGTGGGAAAGCGTCGACATGCAGGTCCTGCTGAAGGCCGATGGCATGCCGACCTATCACATGGCAAACGTCGTCGACGACCACATGATGAAGATCACCCACGTCGCCCGCGGCGAGGAGTGGCTGGCATCGGTGCCGAAGCACATCCTGATCTACAAGCATCTCGGCCTTGAGCCGCCAAAATTCCTGCACCTGTCGCTGATGCGCAATCACGACAAGTCGAAGCTGTCGAAGCGCAAGAACCCGACCTCGATCTCCTATTACTCGGCCCTCGGCTATCTGCCGGAAGCCCTGATGAACTTCCTTGGCCTGTTCTTCATCCAGATCGCCGAAGGCGAGGAACTGCTGTCGATGGAAGAGCTGATCGCAAAGTTCGATCCGGACAACCTCTCCAAGGCCGGCGCCATCTTCGACATCCAGAAGCTCGACTGGCTGAACGGCCGCTGGCTGCGCGAGAAGCTGACACCGGAAGACTTCGTCGCCCGCGTTCTCGACTGGTCGATGGAGAATGATCGCCTCGTCGAAGGCCTGAAGCTTGCCCAGAGCCGCGTCACCAAGCTCGGCGAAGTGCCGCCGCTTGCCGGCTTCCTGCTCGCCAACGACGTCGGCCTGACGCCTGCCTCCTTCGGCGGCCTGAAGACCAGCCCGGCGGAAACGCTCGAAATCGTCACCACCGTCCAGGCGGATCTCGAAAAGATCCTCGAATGGAACGTCACGACCATCGAGGAGGAACTCCGCGCGATTTCCGAACGCTTGGGCAAGAAGCTCCGCGTCGTCACCCCGCCCCTCTTCGTCGCCGTCTCCGGCAGCCAGCGCTCGCTGCCGCTGTTTGACAGTATGGCGCTCCTCGGCCGCTCGGTTGTGCGCCAGCGCCTGAAGGTCGCGATCCAGGTGCTGACCGCAATGGCAGGTGCGCAGACCTAAAATGCCGCGCCTCCGTTGCCGGTGGCGCATTCATTACCCCCCTCTGCCCTGCCGGGCATCTCCCCCACAAGGGGGGAGAGCGGGCAAGCCCGAACCGGCGGAGACCAGTCTCCCCCCTTGTGGGGGAGATGTCACGAAGTGACAGAGGGGGGTGAAACACACTCCGAGCCGATCTGAGGCAGAAAATGACCGAACAGAAGACCGAAACCGCCCTCTCCTCCGACGCAACGGAAGTCCGTCGCCAGAAGCTCGCCCTGCTGCGCGAGAAGATCGGCGACGTCTATCCGGCGCATTTCCACCGCACCATCACCAACACGGAACTGGCGGAAAAATACAAGGACCTCGAGGCCGACGTCGAAACCACCGATGTGGTCACCGTGGCCGGTCGCGTCTATTCCTCGCGCAACTCCGGCATGTTCATGGATATCCATGACGCCGGCGGCAAGATCCAGATCTTCTCCCACAAGGACGTGACGCCGGAAGAAGCCCGCAACATGCTGGCGATGATCGACCTCGGCGACATCATCGGCGTCACCGGCATCGTGCGCCGCACCAAGCGTGGCGAGCTGTCGATCAGCGCCCGCGAAATCACCATGCTGACCAAGTCGCTCCTGCCGATGCCGGAAAAGTGGAACGGCATTGCCGATGTCGAGATCCGCTATCGCAAGCGCCACCTCGACATCATGAGCAACGAGGAATCCAAGCTGCGTTTCCAGCAGCGTTCGAAGATAATTTCCGGCATCCGCCGCTTCATGGAAAACGACGGCTTCATGGAAGTCGAAACGCCGATGCTGCATTCCGTCTATGGCGGCGCGACGGCCGATCCGTTCAAGACCCACCACAACACGCTGAAGCAGGACATGTACCTGCGCATCGCGCCGGAACTGTTTTTGAAGCGCACGCTGGTATCCGGCCTCACCGACAAGGTGTTCGAGGTCAACCGCAACTTCCGCAACGAAGGCGTTTCCACCCGGCACAATCCTGAATTCACCATGATGGAATGCTACTGGGCCTATGCGGACTATGAGGACATCATGGACCTCGTGGAGCGCATGTTTGCAGAGCTGGCAGTCAAGATCCACGGCTCGACCGAGTTCATGTACGGCGAGACGGAAATGTCCTTCAAGGGACCGTTCAAGCGCGTGCCGATGCCTGACGCCGTCAAGGAAGCGACCGGCATCGATTTCCTCGCCATGAAGACCGACGAGGAAGCGCGCGCTGCCGCCAAGGCCGCCGGTTTCGAAGTCGAGAAGGACTGGACCTGGGGCGAATGCCTCGCCTTCATCTTCGAGGAAAAGGTCGAAGGCACGCTGATCCAGCCGTCGCACGTCACCCATTTCCCGAAGGACATCTCGCCCTTCGCCAAGGAAGTGCCGGGTGAACCGCGCCTCGTCGAGCGCTTCGAGACCTATTGCAACGCCTGGGAACTGGGCAATGCGTTTTCCGAACTGAACGACCCGGAAGAACAGCGCAAGCGCATGGTCGAGCAGCTGGAACAGGCCCACGCCCGTGGCGAAAAGGACAAGCAACTGGACGACGAGTTCCTGGACGCGATCGATCAGGGCATGCCGCCGGCCGGTGGCCTCGGCATCGGCGTCGACCGCCTGACCATGCTTCTGACCAACGCCCCGTCGATCCGCGACGTCATCCTCTTCCCGGCCCGCAAGGCCAAGGCGGACTGAGCACTCGCTGAACGATCCCGCTCGGGAAAAGACAAAGGGCGGTCATCCTGCGATGACCGCCCTTTCTTGTGGGCTTTGGTGAAGCCTGATTGGCCTCAGCAATTCAATGATCCGCCTTGGCGTGCTCATCCGTTTTCGGCTGGGCCTTGGGCGGCAGGATGGCCTCGTCTTCGGCGGGTGCATCGGGGCCACCGCCAGCATTTGCCGGCTTGGGATGCGTTACCGGCTTTGCCGCCGCATCATCGCCCATTGCCTCTGCCCCGCCGGCGTCCCCACCTTCGATCGGTGCCGCGCGCATCTTGGCAAGCCAGTCATCCCCCTGGATTGGTTCCGCCGTGGGGCCAGCATCTTCGGACCCTGTGAGAGGCTTTTCCGCCACATCCGCCGCGGCTTCTTCGCCGCCGCCAAGCCCCACCATGCTTTTCAGTCCGTCGAACCAGCCCTTGTCGTCTGCGGGAGCGGCTTCATCCTTTGCCGCATGGTCTTCGGCGGGCGCTGCATGGTCTTCGGCAGGCTTTGCGTGGTCATCGGCAGGTGCCGCATGCTCTTCGGCAGGTGCCGCATGCTCTTCGGCAGGTGCTGCATGCTCTTCGACAGGCGCCGCATGATCATCGGCCGGTGCCGCGTGATCATCGGCCGGTGCCGCGTGGTCATCGACCTTGGCCGCCTCGACATGGGTTGCCGGCACCTCGGCGGCCGCGTTGTCGGGCTCCACCGGAGCATGCCCCTCACCCGCCGCGGCGCCATGCGCATCCGTAGACTCTGCGCCGGCCTTGGCATGATCGGTGGTGTCAGCGCCATGCTCTTGCGTCGGGCTCGCAGGATTGACAGCAGGAAGGTCATGCCCGGCATCCTGAGGGCCATGGCCATCGGCGGGCACGGCAGCGTGCTCGGCGGGCGCCGCCTCGCGGCCGGCCGCGGCCGGCTGTTCATGCTCGCCTGCAGCCGTCTCGCCGTGAGCATCGGCAGGAGCGGCATGGCCCTCTGCATGTCCTTCAGCCTCGGCAGGGGGCACCGCATGGCCGTCACCGGCATCCGCCGCATGGCCTTCGGCGGAGGCGTCTTCGCCACCCAGGCCAACCATGCCCATCAGCGAGGCCATCCAGCCCTTGCCGTCTTCCGCGCCATGGTCGGCAACCGGTGTTTCCTCGCCATGGCCATCTGCAGGTGCGTCCCCGTGACCGTCATCGGGCGCCGCTGCACCATGGTCGTCCGCGGGTTTTTCGCCGTGTCCGTCGGCCGGTGCCGCGCCATGGGCGTCTCCGCCGCCATGCGCATCCGCTTCGCCATGACTGTCGCTTGCGCCGTGATCGCCGCCCTCCGGCAACGCGACCTCCAGCTTGGCGCAATCGGTCTGATCGTTGAGCTTGGCAACCAGCGCATCGATATCCGCCTCGATCATGTCGAAACGCTCGCCGAAGAACTGGCCGTTCGGCGCGGCATCGCCGTCGATATAGCGCGCCGTCAGGTGCCGCGCAGAGGCAGCCTCAGGCACGCGGCTTGGATCGGGCACATAAAGAATGTCAGCGCCAACAGCGCGTCCACGGATCAGTGCACGGCTTGTCGGTCCGGCCTTGTCGAGCACGACCACCTGCACGAGATCGGCCTTTTTCTCCTGCTGCACGGCCTTGGCGACGCGCAGAGCTGTCTTCACCCGACCGATGCCGTCTGCAGGCTTGTCCGTGGTGACATATTTCCGGATCCAGAAGCGATCCTTCTTTCGGATCTCCACCGTCTGCACTTCGGTGCAGGCAAAGCCGTTCAGCTCGGCATAGGACGGTCCAAGGATCTTGTCTGTCCCGAGAAAGACGGCGGCGACGCCTGTGCCGCCACCCCCGATGACGAGCAGACCGCTGGCAATCAGCACGACCTTGCGTGACAGGTGAGGCCTGGGGATCCTCACGCTCTAAACTCCGCCATGTTACCGTTCCGACTGTTGACGCAATACTGTCCCCTTCATACCCGCCGCGTGTTAGAGAACCCTTAAGCCGCCATTCTCGGAATGGAACGCCCGCATCCGGTCGCCTCTTGCAAATGATTTGCAACAGCATTGACAAAGCGTCCTCGCGCTATAAGTTTTAATGAGAATGAGTTGCAACAAAAGGATTGCCCATGACGTCGATGCTTGGCCGACTGCTTGCTCTCGCCCTTCTTCTGCCGGGCGTGGCATTTGCGCAGGAAAAGCCGAAGATCGTCACCACGTTTACGGTGATCGCCGATATCGCCAAGAATGTCGCCGGCGACGCCGCAACCGTAGAAAGCATCACCAAGCCTGGCGCGGAAATCCACGGCTACCAGCCGACCCCGCGCGACATCCTCAAAGCCCGTGACGCCGACCTGGTCTTGTGGAACGGCCTCAACCTCGAAGCCTGGTTTGAGAAATTCCTCGCCAATCTCGGCGATGTGCCACAGGTCGTGGTGAGCGAAGGCATCGAGCCAATCGACATCTCCGGCGGCGATTATGAGGGCCGTCCCAACCCACATGCCTGGATGTCACCGGAAAACGCGCTCATCTATGTCGACAACATCCGCAAGGCCCTGATCCAGATCGACCCTGCCAATATAGCGATCTACGAGGCCAATGCCCGGACCTATGCGCTGAAGATCAAGGCCGAGATCGATCCGCTCAAGGCCGAGATATCGGCACTGCCGGAAGATCGTCGCTATCTTGTCACCAGCGAGGGAGCCTTTTCCTACCTCGCGCGCGACCTCGGCCTGAAGGAACTCTACCTCTGGCCGATCAACGCCGACAGCCAGGGCACGCCTCAGCAGGTCAAGGCCGTCGTCGATGCCGTCGTCGAGAACCGTATCCCCGTCGTCTTTTCCGAAAGCACCGTCTCCGACAAGCCGGCCCGCCAGGTCGCTGCCGAAACGGGTGCTGCCTATGGCGGCATTCTCTATGTCGATTCTCTGAGCGAAGAAGGTGGCCCCGTTCCCACCTATATCGACCTGCTCAAGGTGACGGTTTCGACCATCGCGAAAGGATTGCGCGGATGATCATGGGCACGCGGTCGCGGCAGCCGGCAGGGGCGGAAAAACCCGTCGAGGGCATCGCCGCCCATGACGTCACCGTCACCTATCGCAACGGCCATACGGCGCTGCGTCATGCAAGCTTCGTCATCCCGCCCGGCACGATCACCGCTCTGGTCGGCGTCAACGGCGCCGGCAAGTCCACCCTGTTCAAGGCCATCATGGGCTTTGTGCCGGTTGCCTCGGGCGAGATCCGCGTGCTCGGCATGAGCGTGCGCGATGCGCTCCGGCAAAACCTCATCGCCTACGTACCCCAGGCCGAGGAGGTCGACTGGAACTTTCCCGTGCTCGTCGAGGACGTCGTCATGATGGGCCGCTACGGCCATATGGGCTTCCTGCGCATCCCCTCGAAACGCGATCACAGCCTGGTCGACGAGGCGCTGGCCCGCGTCGGCATGTCGGATTACCGCAAGCGCCAGATCGGCGAGCTCTCAGGCGGCCAGCGCAAGCGCGTCTTCCTCGCCCGCGCGCTCGCCCAGGAAGGCCGCGTCATCCTGCTGGACGAACCCTTTACCGGCGTCGACGTCACCACCGAGGAACAGATCATCGCCCTGATGAAGGACCTGCGCGCCGAGGGCCGGGTCATGCTGGTCTCGACCCACAATCTCGGCAGCGTCCCGGATTTCTGCGACCGTACCGTCTTCGTCAAGGGAACCGTCATCGCCTCGGGCAAGACCGAGGACACCTTCACCGAAGACAACTTGAAGACGGCCTTCGGCGGCGCGCTGCGCCATTTCGTGCTCGCCGGCCGCGATCTGCATGAGGACGAGGATGGCCGCGAGGTCACGGTCATCTCCGATGACGAACGTCCCTTCGTCATCTACGGCAAGCCGAAACCGGGAGCGGACAATGCTGGCGACGCTTCTTGAACCCTTCACCTATGACTATATGCGCAACGCCATTCTGGTGAGTGCACTGGTCGGTGGCGTCTGCGGCTTCCTCTCCGCCTATCTGATGCTGAAAGGCTGGTCGCTGATTGGCGACGCGCTCTCCCATGCCATCGTGCCCGGCGTCGCCGGTGCCTATATGCTCGGCCTCCCCTTCGCCTTCGGCGCTTTCCTCTCCGGCGGTATGGCAGCCCTTGCCATCCTCTTCCTCAACCAGCGCACCAAGCTCAAGGAAGATGCAATCATCGGCCTGATCTTCACCTCCTTCTTCGGGCTTGGCCTGTTCATGGTGTCGATCTCGCCCGTCGCAATCGACATCAAGACCATCGTGCTCGGCAATATCCTTGCCATCACCCCGACCGATACGCTGCAGCTCGTCCTGATCGGCGGCATCAGCCTCCTCGTGCTGGCGCTGAAATGGAAGGACCTGATGGTCACCTTCTTCGACGAGAACCACGCCCGCTCGATCGGCCTGAAGCCCGAGCGCCTGAAGGTGATCTTCTTCACCCTGCTTGCCGCCTCCACGGTTGCCGCCATGCAGACCGTCGGCGCCTTCCTCGTCATCGCCATGGTGGTGACGCCGGGCGCCACCGCCTATCTGCTGACGGACCGTTTCCAGCGCCTCATCCTCATGGCGCTCGGCATTGGCGCGGGCACCAGCTTCATCGGCGCTTATACGAGCTATTTCCTCGATGGCGCCACCGGCGGCATCATCGTCGTGCTGCAAACGCTGATCTTCCTCTCAGCCTTCGTCTTTGCCCCCAAGCACGGCATGCTCGCTGCCCGCAGCCGCGCAAGACGGGCGCTCGCGCCCGAGACGCCGGACGGGTCGCAGCAGGCAGCCTTGCCGAAGGAGCAGCCGGCATGAGCGAAACCCTCGAACTCGCCCTCCTCCCCTTCCAGCTACCCTTCATGCAAGCGGCCTTCATCGTCACGCTGATGATTGCCGTCCCCATGGCGCTGCTCTCCTGCCTTCTGGTGCTGAAGGGCTGGTCGCTGATGGGCGATGCCGTGTCCCATGCCGTGCTTCCGGGCGTGGTCATCGCCTATGTCGCCGGCATTCCGCTGGCCATCGGCGCCTTCATCGCCGGCCTCTTCTGTGCGCTTCTGACCGGCTTCATCAAGGAAAACAGCCGCATCAAGGAAGACACGGTGCTCGGCATCGTCTTTTCCGGCATGTTCGGCCTCGGCCTCGTCCTCTATGTCCAGGTCGAAAGCTCTGTGCATCTCGACCACATCCTGTTCGGCGACATGCTCGGCATCCTGCCATCGGACCTGATCGAAACCGGCCTAATCGCGCTTCTCGCCACGCTGTTCCTCGTCCTCCTGCGCAAGGATCTGCTGGCGCATGCCTTCGATCCACAGCATGCCCAGGCGATCGGCCTCTCTGTGCGCCTCCTCCACTACGGCCAGTTGGCCGTGCTCTCGCTGGTCGTCGTCGGCGCGCTGAAGGCGGTCGGCATCATCCTCTCCGTCGCCATGCTGGTCGCGCCCGGCGCCATCGCCTTCCTCGTCACGCGCCGCTTCCAGGCCATGCTGGTTACGGCGGTCGCCATTGCCGTCTTCGCCTCGCTCTCCGGCATCTATCTGAGCTTTTTCCTCGACAGCGCCCCCGCGCCCACGATCGTTTTGATCATGAGCGCCATCTTCGTCGCTGTCTTCGTGGTGGCACAGCTTCGCAATCGGCAGACGCAATCCAGCCTGTAAAAGACGCTTGGACCCGCAGGTTCAGACCCGCGCTTCCTCTTCCGCCCGGCGCACCCGGCGCGAGACGACCCATTCCCGCCAGACTGTGAAAAGCCCGGCGCCAACGACGATCAAGGCGCCGACAACGGTATTCCAGCGCAGCACTTCGCCAAACACGCTGACGGCGATCACAGCGCCGATCACCAGCTGCCAGTAGGAGATCGGCTGCACGATCACGGCATCGAGGTTTTCATAGGCCCGGATCAGCGAGAAATGGCCGATGATGCCGGTGCAGCAGAGCCCGCCCATCCACAACCAGTCGGACGCGGAAAACGGCACCCAGAAGAACGGCCCGAGCATATTGGCGCCGAGAAAGCCGACAATGGCGAGATAGAAGAAGCTCGTCGACGGCGCATCGTCGCGGCTGACCAGCCGCGTCGCGATCCCGTAGACCGCGCCGAGCACCGCACAGATCAGCGGCAGGATGATATAGACGTTGAAGCCATCGCCGCTTGGCGACAGCATCACGACGACGCCGATCAGGCCGAAGAAGATCGCCGTCCAACGCCGCCAGCCGACCTTTTCCCCGAGGATCGGCATGGAAAGAAGCGCCACGAAGATCGGCCCTGCGGCAAAGATCGCCTGGCTCTGGGCAAGCCCCGCCGTGTTGAAGGCGACAATCGAGATCAGGATCTGAGAAAACAGGATAAGGCCGCGCAAGACCTGCAAAAAGGGTCGCTTGGTATTGACCGCAGCGCTCAAGCCACCGGTCGAGCGCATTGCCAGAAAAACCGCAAAGGCAACAAAGGCCCAATAGCGCACCATGGCCACCTGAACCGGCGAATAGCTGCCGCCCAGATGTTTGGAAATCCCATCCTGAATGGCGAAGACGGAAAAGGCGAGAAAAGTGAAGGCGTAGCCGAGCGGCGTCGATTTCATGGCAGCGGGTGCAGACTTTTGTTCGAGGCAGGGTCCGCGGGCGAACCGACGGCTGTAAGTGCAATCCTACACCCCATCGGGAGATTGCCTAGCCCGGAATTTCATAGCTGCCATGCAACCTGACAACCATCGTCCGATGCAGGGAACAAGGCACCCTCATCTACCCGACCTGTCACCCGCACATGCCGCAACTGCCTCCCTCACCTACCCTACCCGACCTGCCGCACCTGCCTCAGCTGCCTCGCCGACCTCCCGCACCCACCTTCCTGGCCTTTCAGCTGCCCTGCCCGCATCCAGCACCTTCACCGCCCGCCTCGCCGGCCTCCAGCACCTGCGCCGCCCGCACCTGCCTCGCCTGCCTCGCCTGCCTCGCCGGCCCATTTTACTGGCCTTTCAGCTACCCTGCCCGCCTCCGCGCCTTCACCGCCAGCCTGGCCTTCCTCCCGCACGTACGCCGCCCGCTCCGCCTTACTCGCCCCCCGCAGCGGCCTTACTCACCTTTCACTGCCTTGCCCGCCTCCAGCACCTGCGCCGCCCGCCTCTTGCTGCCGCACCTGCCTCGACGTCCCGTACCCATCTTACTGGCCTTTCAGCTGTCCTGCCCGCCTCCAGCACCTTCGCCGCTTGCCTGGCCCACCTCCCGCACGTAAGCCGCCCGCCTCTTGCTCCCGCCTTACTCGCCTCCCGCAGCTACCCCGCCTGCCTGCCCGCCTCCAGCAACTGCGCCGCCCGCCTGACCCACCTCCCGCACGTACGCCGCCCGCCTCTTGCTCCCGCCTTACTCGCCTCCCGCAGCTACCCCCGCCGGCCTGACCTGCCCCCCGTCCCTGCCTCGCCCGTCTCCGGCAGCCGCCCCGCCCGCCCCGCCTCCTTCAACTGCCGCACCCGCCTCACCTGCGTGGCCGGCAGCACCCGGCTGGTGACCGTCAGGCAATGTCTGACACACCCAAGGGACGGAGGCCCCTTGTTTACCCTGACTGTTCAAACAGCTAGTACCTGCGCGTACTCCCCCGTATCATGCCGGGAAACCGGGGATAAAGAGATGCACCAGCACCGCAAAGACGCGATCTTCATCCGGAGCGCCGCACCGTTGGCAAGGGCGCTTGGGTTGGCTCTCGCCATCCTCACGGCCTCGTCTGCCAGCGCCCAGCAGCCGCAAATCATCCCTGCCACGCCCCTTGATGGCGGCGGCCTTCCGATGGATCCCTATCTCTGGCACGTCAGGGGACTGCCGCCCGGCCAGCGGCTCGCCATGCACAGCGGTTCTGGCCCCACCTTTCGTGTCATCCACGCGCTGGAAGAAGGCACGCCGATCGAGCGGCTCTCCTGCAAGGAAAGCCGCGGCGGCTACTGGTGCCGCATCGCCACCGTCACGCGCCCGCGCATTTCCGGCTGGGTCGATGGACGCTATCTCCTGGAAAACCCAGGCTTCGCCCCGCCGCATGACGAGCAAAGCTCCTCGACCGACCCCGTCATCGTGATCGACCCCTTTTGAAAACCCAGGCGACGCTGACGCTGCGGCCTTCCCACCCCAACTCCCCGGCGGGGAGATGATCAGGACGTCACCTCCGGGCACGCCGCTCCATCGACACGGCGCCCCATTCTGCACGGCGCATCCCACGGCACGGCGCATCCCCAAGCACAACGCCCCCTCTCCCCGCCTGCGGGGAGAGGGCAGGGTGAGGGGCAAGGGCCACCAGATGCAAGGCAAGCGGCGCGTTCCCGCTTCTCCCCAGCGGAGAGAAGATGGTCCGAAGGACCAGATGAGGGGGCGCGAAGCGCAAGGCGTCATGGTAAAGCCTTGGCAGGGGCACCGGAACCTGCGCTCGGTGAAGTTCGGCTGCGCCCCCCCTCATCCGGCGCATACGCGCCACCGTCTTTGCCGATGGGGAAACGAAGGGGTCGGCTGTGTCTCCTTGTGCGTCCCTTCAGCCCCTCATCCGCCCTTCGGGCACCTTCTCCCCGCAAGCAGGGAGAAGGCCACGACGGCCAGCCCGACCACAACGCTCCGACGGCACGACGGCAACCCCAACACAAGGCTTGGTCGGCTGGGCTCCATCTGCACGGCGCATCCCACGGCACGACGCCCCCTCTCCCCGCCTGCGGGGAGAGGGCAGGGTGAGGGGCAAGGCCATCAGATGCAAGGCAAGCGGCGCATTCCCGCTTCTCCCCGGCGGGGAGAAGATGGTCCGAAGGACCAGATGAGGGGGGCGCGAAGCGCAAGGCGGTATGGCAGGACCTTGGCAGGGTCACCGGAACCTGCGCTCGGTGGTACTCGGCTGCGCCGCCCCCTCATCCGGCGCTTGCGCGCCACCTTCTCCCCGTTGGGGAGAAGAGGGAAACCGCCCTCGGCAGCATCGCAAACATCAAAACCCGGGGATGCCGCACCCAAATTCTCGAGCCAAATCAACACCCCGCGCCTTCAATCATCCCCGTATTCCGCACATGCCCCATACTCGGTGCT
>NZ_STGV01000006.1 GCF_004912165.1 Peteryoungia ipomoeae
TTTCGGTGGCGGGATATCTCATACCTCGTCGCCCCCATGCCCGATCATGCTTTTTTTGAGCAGGCGGTTCTCCAGGGTGAGGTCGGCCAGCGCCTCCTTCAGGTCGCGGCTCTCCTTACGCAGCGCCTTCACCTCGTCACTGGTCGCCGAACGGGCAGTGTCGCCTGCAAGACGCTTCTTGCCTGCTTCGAGGAATTCCTTCGACCAGCTATAATACAGGCTCTCGGCGATCCCCTCGCGGCGGCAGATCGCGGCGATACTGTCTTCGCCACGTAGGCCTTCCAGGACGACACGGATTTTGTCCTCCGCTGAATGGTGCTTGCGCGTGGCGCGGCGGATGTCCTTGATCGTCTTCTCGGCCGTCGATGTCTGAGGCCCGGATTTTTGTCTCATCTTCGCTTCCTGTGATAGAGCTACGATGAGCCGAGAATCCTCTCTTCTCAATTAAGCCAGTTATGTCTCATGGGCGCTGATGTCGGACAGTCGTTGAGCAACGTCGTCATTCGCTGCGTCGTGACCTGCCCATGCGCATGCAGCATCAGACAAAACCGCCGCAGATTGGGTCCAAAGCCACCTCTTATCCCCGCAGGCAGCTGTGCTGTGGGCTGAGTAGTGTGTGTGGGAAGCTATGCTTGAGCCATTGGTCGAACTGGAGCTGACAGATGACTGGCAGCAAATGATCGAAAGCACCACTGTTTGCGACCATTCTAAGGCTGCGGCGCTAACAGAGGACTTTTCAAGAGGATTTTTGGTTGATCGCGCGGCGGCTTTACGACGAAATTCAGGTCGGAGCAGACTGTCAGAGCCGCCCTCGTGGCTTCGTTCTGACAGGCTGCGAAGCTTCGCATTTCACTGCCGCTCCTCACTTGCTTGCGATGCCGGTCGGCAAACAGAGACTGTTCCTTGCCGGCAAAGGCTATGACGGCGATTTTCTGCGCGAGGAACTCCTGATCCATGGGATCAGCCCAGTCATTCTGCGGAAAGCAAATCGGAAGAACCCACCTGCCTGCGACTTCCGAGTTTACAAGGACAGGAACCGCATCGAGCGGATGTTTAATCGAATCAAGCAATTTCGTCGCATTGCGACCCGACAAGACAAAACACGGAAATCCTTCTCAGCATTCCTCGCCCTGGTCGCTACAAAGATATGGTTGCCATGCTTTGTCAGCAGGACTTATTTGAATATCAAATCAGCACTGAGAGTAGCGTCCCCCGCTTGACGTTTGGCAGCCATCCCGCAATACCCTTCAAGGTTGTATCTCGACAATAAGCGGATGACCGAAGCCTGATCCAATCAACAATAAATGATAACAAAGCTCAAACGGGATTAATAGGTGAAGAAATTAACTAATTACTCTTTTCTTGCGGTGGTTGTAACATTGATTGTTGCTGTTCTACAGTTAAACGCAAAAGATGAGCGATATATTTATATATTGCATTTTTTTTATATATTACATTTAATTTGCTGCGCGATTTTTTGCTGGAGGGGGTATCAAAGTATTATATTGAGGCTAGATGATACATTTAACGATATACTAAGAACTTCGGCGCCTTATTTGCTATCTGTTGTAGTTATATCGATAACTATATTGCCTTTTGTTGTTAATAAAATCGACCATAACAATAATTATGTATCCTATATTGTGTTGATAGCGATGATGTCTTTGGCCTCAAGAGAAATCGTAAGCGTAATATTTGATATCTATATAAAGGAACGCAAAAATGGCCAATGATCAAAGCCTTCAGTTTCGATTTTCAGCTCCCGGCAGAGGGGATCTAACTTTTGATGCGTACACAGGAGAACTCAAAACCGATCTCTCTGAAAGAGATACGATTTACTGGGCAGACTACCTGACCGGGTGAACTGATGGGGTTGTCTAATCGCAGCTAAGGCGTCAAGCGTAAAGTCGTTAAGGCGGTGCTGCCGGGTGCATGGTTGTCTTCGCGGTCGACATCAGTCGCCGCATGATGGAGCTTCGCTGGACGAGCCTTCAATGTGGACGACGCATTCAGCTGAGACAGCGATGCAACCCCATCAGTTCACTAGGCTTATGAGGTTGGTGGTACCTGAACTGCCCCCCATTTCGACCGGACAGTCGGCATAAGCAGAAAGGCTCAAGCACAGGCTTGAGGACGGGCTTATGTCTAACGAGTGTAAGCGCTAATTTCGGCGCACCTTTTGCCACCGACGCCTCTGCCGCATGAAGTGTCCACTTAAAATAGGTGGACGCCAAATATGAGGTAAGCGTAAGCGGTGTTCTCCCCGCACATTGCCCGTTTTCGCCTGATCTGTGATCGAGGTTCCATGGATGAAGAACGGGAGTTTCTCCATGGAGACTGACCTGAGACCCGACTTCCCTCCAGATTTTGGTAGAGTCTTGGGTTTTCTGCTCTGGGGCCAAACCTTGGACCGCCGGGAATTAGAGTTTTCCGGCTCTGATCACGATGGCTGGCTGGTTGCGCCACCGGGATTATGTAGGGTGATCGGGACGTTATATCCGATCGCCGAGTGAGGACGTTCCTCGTTGTAGTATGTGCGCCAAGTCTCCAACTTTTCGCGGGAATCCGCAAGGGTCAGGAACCAATGAGCGTTCAGGCACTCCGAGCGCAGCTTGCTGTTGAACGCCTCGATGAAGCCGTTGTCGGTCGGTTTGCCAGGTCGTGAGAAGTCCAGGGTGACGTTGTTGGCATAGGCCCACAGGTCGAGGTCTCGGGAGATGAACTCGCTGCCATTGTCCACCCTGATCGTCTTGGGATAGCCGGTCTTCCGGCAGATGCCTTCCAGGGTCTGGACGACATCCTCGCCCCGGTAGGTGAAGCGTGCGTCGGCGGCCGGGCAGTAACGCGAGTGCGTGTCGACGACGGTCAGGATGCGCAGCTTCCTGCCAGTCGCGAGTTGGTCGTGGACGAAGTCCATGGCCCAGACATCGTTCGGCCCGACAGCCTCCTGGCGATCATCTCTGAGCTTTGCCTTCACCCGGCGCTTGGGATGCTTGTTGCGCAGTTGTAGCCCTAACTCGCTGTAAATCCTGCGTGTCTTCTTCATGTTGATCTTCCAGCCATCGCGGCGCAGATGCACATGCACACGCCGGCAGCCATACCGCACGCGTGTTTCGCAAATCTCCTTGATGCGTCTTTCGAGTGGGGCCTGTCCGGTGCGGCGGGACTTGTAGTGGTAGGTCGATGTGTCGAACTTCAAGACCTTGCAGGCCCGTCGGATCGATATGCCCCAGTCCACCAGCATCCCGTCGATCAGCTTGCGCTTCCGGACAGGCCTCAGAGCTTTCGGCGGATGACGTCCTGGAGCATCTCACGGTCCAGCGTCAGATCGGCGACAATCTTCTTCAGTCTGGAATTCTCATCCTCCAGAGCCTTCAATCGACGCATCTCATCGGGCAGCAGACCCGCATACTTCTTGCGCCAATTGAAATAGGCCGCCTGGCTGATCCCCGCCTTCCGGCAGATCTCCGCCACCGGCACGCCGTCGTCGCCCTGCTTCAAAATGAACGCCTTCTGGGCGTCCGAGAACTTCGATGCCTTCATGCTTCCGCTCCTTGTCCCAGCCGGGAAGTTATCGCGGAAAACTCCAATTATGAGCGGTCCAGTTTTTGGGGATCAGAGCACAACGCGCTAGCTGGGTGGCGTGCATTGCTTGACTTCCAGAGCCAAGACGGCCATCTATTAGTCATGTTGATCGGACGCTTCCATAACATCCGCACACGGATGTGCCTCATCGCAGGCATCTGACCCCCGGCCCATTCGCGTCGCGATACGGTCGAGGGGCATCGGTAGCGTACGCGCCTAGTGGGGCAATCAGCTACAAAGCGACACTCAATCACAGTTTACATTTTCAAAGCGGAGCGCAGGATGCGCATCCGCGCGTCTTGTACAGGAGACCCAACCATGGCTCTCGAGAAGAAGCGGCAGCGCAAGCCGGCAATCATCCTGACCCAAACAGATCATGAGAGACTTTTCCGTCTCGGAGAGGCCCATGCAAATCGAAACCCGGATGTTTCCGAGGCGCTCCTGATCGAACTCGACCGAGCCCACGTCGTCCAGGACGATAAGCTCGCCGCAAATGTCGTGCGCATGGGATCGAAGGTCCGTTTCACCAGTGATCTCGGCGAAGATCGGACTGTCACACTCGTTTTCCCGGCAGACGCGGATATAGCGGCGAACAGAATCTCCATCCTCACCCCGATCGGTGCTGCATTGATCGGTCTGTCGGCTGGCCAGTCCATAGACTGGATGGCGCGAGATGGTCGTTTGCACCGCCTTCAGGTCGAAGACGTCGCATCTCCTGCAACGGTCGATTCGGCATGAGATTGCCCGCATTTTCCCGACTCACAATCCGTGGAGGTCGCCTCATCGCAGGATAGCGTCCCCTGCGCGATGTTCGCGCAGGGGTTTCTCCCGCTCATGTCTATAGACGCGCTGGTGATAGCGCGATGGAGAACTGCGAAATGTCGAACGGAACCTACATTCTGACCACCAAGGATTTCAGCATACTTGAGGCCTTGTGCGACAACTGGCACGGCCGTGATGATCGGCTCCTGGTCCACATCCGACACAAGATAAACTCGGCTACCGTCGTGTTCCGCGACGATCTTCCTAGGGAGGTCGCGAGCATCAACAGTCGTGTGCGTTTTCGCGTCAACGGCGGCGAAAGCGACGCCCGCGTGATCTCCACCGGGCAGGTAGATGGGCCGGTTGGCATGTTCTTGCCGATCACGACCCTGCGTGGCCTCGCTCTGCTCGGGCTTAGGGAAGGTCAGGAGATCACGATTGAAAACATTTACGGTGATGCAGAGACGATCATGCTGGACGCAGTCGAATACCAGCCCGAGACATCTCGCCGCGAGCGCCATTCGCTCAGTCAGGATGCGGTCGTGTCGCGGGGCAAGACGCACTTGCGCCTCGTCTCAGGCGGCATGAATGGGCGCGACGGTCAGTCTTTCGGCGCTGCTGATGGTTTCGACGATCCGGGGCCTTCCGCGGCCTGACAGCCATCAAGCACTCGCGGTCGCGGGCACTTCACGGGCTCGCGATCGATCAGAAAGAACCGGACATGCAGAAAATCCTACAGTTCCAAAATTCGGATTTCATCCAGGGCCTCTTCTGGATGGCCATCGGTATGCTCTCCTTCGTTGCGATGTCTGTCGGCTCGCGGGAGCTCGCAAGCACGCTTTCGATCGAACAGGTGCTCTTTTTTCGTGCGCTGATCGGCCTTTTCGTCATTTTGGTGTTTGCCCGGAAGCTCCTGCCGGAACTTCTTCATGGGAAGCTCTTCAAGCTACATCTCGCGCGCAATTTCGTGCATTTCATCGCCCAATATCTCTGGACGATCGGTGTCGTGATGCTACCGCTCGCTTCGGTTTTCGCGCTGGAGTTCACCATGCCGATCTGGGTTGCCCTGTTTGCCTTCTTGTTTTTGCGGGAAAAATTGACAAGGCCGAGGATCGTCGCAACGATCTGTGGCTTCATCGGTGTCCTTGTCATCATTCGCCCCGGAGTTGCCATGGTGGACCCGGCGGCGGGTCTCGTTCTGATCGCCGCAGCTGGCTACGGGCTCTCCCTGATTTTCGTTAAGAGGCTTACGCGTGAAGTCTCACCGGCTGCGATCGTGGTCTGGATGATCGTGATACAGTTGCCGCTCGGCTTTGTGGCGTCGCTGAGCGACTGGCGCCCGGTGCATGTCGGCGATATTCCCTGGATGCTGGTTGCCGGCCTTGGAGCCCTCTGTGCGCATTATTGCCAAGCGCAGGCCCTGAAGCGTCTCGATGCTTCCGTTGCCATGCCGATTGATTTCCTGCGAGTACCGATGGCAGCCGTCGTTGGCTCCTGGGCTTATGGCGAAGCAATCGATCTTTGGGTCTTCCTCGGAGGAGCCATCATCGTGCTGGCCAACTATCGGACAGTTATGGCGGAGCGGCGAGCTGCGTCATGATGGCCTAACGACGACACGCAGGCGGTTGTGTTCCATAATTTAATATTATGTCGCTTGGCTCGATATTCACTCCATGAATCAAACACCTGCAGATAGATCGACTGCAAGACGACTGCTCCCCGCTGACCTGCAAGTCGACACTAAAAGCAGCTATTCCGTTCGTGTATCGCTTCATTTGGCCTCAGATCGACCTGATTTGATCATTCGCCGAAAAGGAATAGGCCATAGTCCGTTGCGCCGTGCAGGATGTGGATAATGACCACTTTGGTGGGCTCGACGCGATAGAAGATCAGGTAGTTGCCGTGAACGCGTCGACGGATTCCATGATGTTCATAGCGAGGAACGAGGGCGAAGCTGTTGGGGTGACTGATAAGATCTTCACACCGGCTCCGCAGCTCTCGAATGAATGAAAGGGCGCGCCGTGGATTGTGCTCGGCAATGTAATCGGCGATCTGCTCAAGATCGCCTTCGGCCTCGCTGGTAAACTCAAGGATCATGCGGAATTTTCGGCTTTGTCAGCCATTGCACGGTATTTAGCGTCGAGACGGTCGAACACATCGCTGGCCGAGTTAGTCCGGCCGCTGTCCGCATCAGAGATGCCGCGCATGATTGAAGCATCCAAAGCGGCGAGTCGCGTTTCACGGTCTTGAACCAGTCGCACACCTTCGCGCAGGACTTCACTTTTCGAGCCGTAGCGGCCTGTATCCACGAGCTGCTGAATATAGCTTTCGAGCTGCTTTCCCAGATCAGCGCTGATCATACGTATCTCCTTCAGACCTAACGGGAATAAGATAATCGGTTTATCAACTATTATCAAGCGAGTGAGTTCGCGCCCGCCGTTCAGCGCTGGCCAATTTCCCCTTTCCTAATGGGCGACCCAAAGAGACTTCGGCGAACTCAGCAGTGGGGGACTGTCGGGAAAGCCTCCGGGATGTGAGACCCTGTCTCACCCCAGGATAGATTTGCGATACCGAATCCTGAGAGTGCAAATGGCAGGTCACTGGTTCGATCCTGTTCAAGGCGAAGTCGAGGACGTTCGGCCCAGATACAACATGTCCTGAGTATCCGAGCCGAGCATCTCATTCGATCCTACGCAGCTTCCCAAACCTGATTGAGGATCTTTGCGGCCAGCGCGGCTTTGTCTTGCGGAAGGAAGCGACCGTAGTGCTGCTGAACTACATCGGGTGTATCCTGAATTGCGTAGCTCGCCTGCTCGTAGGATCCGGTCTGCTTCAGAATATGCGTCGCGAGAATGTCCCGCAGGTTATGGGGGCCATGCGGCAACAAGCCTTTGATGGCACCCCGCCCGGTGTAAGGGTTGTAAATTCCATAGCGTTGGATGACTGTCCTCCAAGCTTCGTAGAACGTGGTCGAGTTGTAAGCTGCATCGGTGCTGTTGGTCTTCACCGTTTTGACGAACAGGGTTCCGGGATCTCTGGCGCCTCCAAGAAGGACACCACGATGACGGTCGATATAGGCATCGAGATATTGGTAGAGGTCGAGCAGGTCCGGCAGTATCAGCCGAAACGGTTTCTGTCCGAAGAAGGATGAACCGGAGTTTTTGAATGCGACCGACGGGATAAGGACCTCCACCCTTGGTCGCGATCACTCCAGCGCAGCTCACCGCATTTCAAATCCTCCAGCCGGCGCTCTGACGTCGGATAGTGTCCACGGGGGCAGACACGAAGTTGGCGAAGGTTCTTTTGCCTGAGCCCAAGGTGCAGGCCCAGGCGAAGCAACAAGAATGATCTAACGGCCTCGGCGGCCGGTCGGGGATATCTGGCCTCATCCGGCATACGTCTCACGATCTCGTCCGTGATTTTGCGATATTCCGCCAGCGGGCTGTCCGCTTCAAGTACGCACATGATCGGTTCAAATGGATCGCGATGCACGCGCACCACTCGCTGGATCTCTTTGGAACGGTTAGCGGCATGTCGATGAAACGCATCACAGGCGCCATGCCAGTCGCGAGCTGCGAAATCGATTTCTTCCTGCTCAATCAAGCCCGCAATGGGCCTGACATTTCGAAGCAGCTCCGGATGCTGCCGGATCCAGCCGACGTCCGCGCGAGATAGGGCTTGGGCGACCATCAGCATGTCCTCTTCCCACTTGGTGTAGAAGCCACGTCGCTGCTCTCGCCACTGAAGATACCAGTCCCAAACACCGGGAAAGACGAGAAGGCCGAAGCTCAACCGGCTGAGTGGCACACCAAAACCCTTCACGACACCGTTGGGCGATGCGGCAAGGGCACCAAACATCAAGCCGAGGTGCTCAATCTTCTGGGACGCCGTTTCTTCACCCCAGACGCCGTTCCGTTGGAATCCAATCGCTGTGAGCGCCGACGTTTTGAAGCGGATGAGATCAGCCATTTCCATGGCAAGTCGCGGTGGTGCATCGACAACGCCGGAGAGCAGATCAGGATCATCAAGTTCTTCGGCAACGTTCTGAGTGGTGCCGGCCGCCGCGGCCAACGACCGAGAGGACAGAAAGCTGCTGCCATAGGTGACGCCGGGAAAGCGGATGGCATATCGCTGTTTGCTGGCCGCCGCCTGATAGCGGCGATATTCCGTAGAGCCGGAAATGATCACCCGGCGCACCCAATCTAGGGTCTCTTCGCGCTTGGTAAAGGGAAGGCTGTTGAAGTCCTCGGGTAGGTGTAATGAAATCCGTCGACGCTCAGCTGGGCCGATGTCTCCGAGATCGTGACCATAGAGCGATCGCGCCTGATGCGGCAGTTTCTCTTTGAAATATCCTTCTGCAAGTCGATAGCGTCGCTCGATGCGGCGGAGAATATTGAAACTGGCAACGGATCGGGGCACACGCTCTCCCTGGATCCAGGATAGCAGCGTCTTATTGTCGAAGGTTTCATTCAGATGAACAACGGCGCGGTAAAGCTGCCAATAGGTTTCGCCGAACCGACGCATATGATAGACCAATGCATCTTGAAAGCTTACCGGGTCCTCTGTCGCGTCGAATAGTGGTTCCGGGAAGGGGCTGATCGGTTTTGGAGCAGGCCCACGTGGCGCCGTGTCAGACGGAGCAACGATGCCATCGGCCGTTGCACGTCGCGGCTTTCTGGTTGAAGGCGCGGAGGCTGCTTTTTTGGTGGGCACCATTTTGTCCGGGCTAGCGGTCGGATTTGGTGGCCGTTGTTCTTCGACTGCTGGCGGTCCGTCTAGCCATCGGATGATTGCGTCCAGGCCTGGCTGGAGCTGCTTTTTCAGTCCTGCAGTTAGCTCAGCTTCGACATCGCAGGCCTGGCCTATAGCCGTCCAGTCGAGTTGGCCGCTCCGGAGCGGGGGCGATCTCCGATAGATGATCAAGCTCATCAGGAAGGGCCGGATGTTCTCCAGCACCCGTTTGGATGTGATCGGCGCGATACGCAGTTCGCAGAATTGGGATATTTTTCGCTGAAAATGACGTGATGAAAGATCGTGTTTGGGCATGCTCATTCCGTTTCCCTAGGCAACAGTGCCGAGGGCGAGCGGAAATATGAGGTGAGCTTTAACAAAGCATGTATCGGGCGTGTCACTTCTGATGGCGCTTGTCGTGTTAGCTCCGATGTCGCCCGGATCAAAGCTCTGGAGTTCGACGTCGGCGTTAATTAAGCGCGCTTATCTAAGTCTGTCGATTAATTAAATGAAATGCGTCTTGCTTAAATAAGGCGCGGGGCTGATATTGGGTTATGTCTGATTCCCAATCCAAAAACCGCCAGGGTCGTTTCGTCGAGACGGTCGTCGCCAGTGAAACGGTGCGTGCGTTCGTGCCCCCACCATTGCCGCCCGAACCGGCGATTGATGTGCTTTCATTGTTGGAGCGCCTTAGCTTGGCTGAACGCGCGCTCGGACGCCTGGATGGTATCACAATGCTGCTGCCGAGACAGGAGCTGTTTCTTTATATGTATGTGAGAAAGGAAGCTGTTCTTTCCTCGCAGATTGAAGGCACGCAGTCCACGCTTTCCGATCTCTTGCGGTTTGAGACCGAAGCCCAAGCCGGACAGCCGGTTGATGATATCCGTGAGGTATCCAACTACGTAGACGCCATGATGTATGGTTTAGAGCGGCTGGAAACGCTTCCCATGTCGTTGCGTCTGATCCGTGAGATGCACGCCAGGCTCCTACAGAGTGGGCGAGGAGGCACCAAGGATCCTGGAGAGTTCCGCCGCTCGCAAAATTGGATTGGTGGGACGCGCCCCGGTAACGCACTCTTTGTACCGCCACCCGTCACTGAAATGGCCGGTTGCCTAGATGCGTTCGAGCGCTTCATGCATGACGATCAATCGCGGTTACCGGCGCTAATCAAAGCCGGCCTGTTGCATGTGCAGTTTGAAACGATCCATCCGTTTCTCGATGGAAATGGTCGTATCGGTCGTCTGCTGGTGACCCTGTATCTCTGCATCAACGGCGTTTTACGAAAGCCGCTTCTCTACCTCAGTCTTTATCTGAAGTCTCATCGGAGAGAATATTATCGATTGTTGCAAGAGGTCCGTGAGCATGGAAACTGGGAAGCCTGGCTGGACTTCTTCCTGGCCGGCGTCGCGGACACCGCTAATCAAGCGTTTGAGGCTGCCACTCAGATCGTTGACCTTTTCAAGGAAGATCGGGAGCGGATCACGACGGAGAGTGATAGAGCGGGGTCGGCCCTTCGCATTCACGAGCTGTTCCAACAGAATCCTTTTCACACAGCAAACCAGATTGTTCAGATAACAGGTTTGTCCGCGCCAACCGTCAACGCCGCGCTGGCCGATCTGGAGCGTCTGGGCATCGTTGATGAGGTGACCGGCCGCAAACGTGGCCGCGTGTTCAGCTACCGACGATATCTTGCAATTCTGAGCGAAGGCACGGATCCCTTGCCCCTCAGTTGATGAGAAATGGAGGGGCCCTAGGTTCGATCGTCATCAAGAGCGAGGCTCGGCATTAGCGGGTTGAGGGTCCGTTTGCCCTCAGTAAATCCGCCGGCAGCAAGAATCAGTAATTCGGCTTTTACTTCGACGAATACGCGCTCCATCGACCCGATCTGACGGCGGCAATGAGGTGTGATACTGGCCGGCTGTTGGTCCCATAGCGGGCGCAAGTTCTACGAGCTCCATGCCTCGGATAGCTCCAAGATCGCCACCGAGACGGTGGAGCTGATGGCGAAGCTTTGGGAGGTGGAAGAAACGGCCCGGGGGCACAGCCCTGACGCCCGTGTCGCGGCGCGCCAGGGGCATCTGCTGCGGTTGTCATGGAGCTCTTCGCTCTCTGGCAGAAGACCCTGCCGCGGATCTCCGGCAAGTCGAAGCTCGCCGAGGCGATCCGCTATGCCACCTCGCGTCGCTCCATCTTCGAGCGTTTCCCTAGCGACGGCGGCGGAAGGACCTGGGCAACAATCGCCACGCTCTTTCAGACGGCGAAGATTAACAACGTCGATCCGCAGGCCTGGCTTTCCCAGACCCTCGAGCGCATCGCCAACGGCTGGCCCAGCAGCGATCTCGATGCACTCATGCCCTGGAATTACCCGCGCTGAACGACCTCAGCTTGCCGCTTACATTGTTCGATGTCGTAGCCAATTTTCTGCTTTGGTGCAACGCAACCTTAAGCTGTCCCTTCTTAAGGTTCGGTCTCTTTTTGGTGAGACCGTCATGTATCGTAGCTGGACATTCATCTTGTTTTCTGTCGCTGCAGTTCTCTTTCTGCTGCAGGTTCTACCTATGCCCGGCATCTACCTGATGATGTTCGGAGCTGCCTTCTGGACGGGCTTTCTGCTCACGGCCGGGCTGATTGCCATGGGTGTGGAAGCCTATCTGAGGAGAATTCCCCGGTTCCTGATCCTTGTCCCTATTGTGATCTTTGGCGGCTATTATGGCCTTGCCATCTGGCAGCGCGTGGAGGTGTTCCTGGTCGAGAGGCAGCTTCAGGCGGAAAACCCCTCCAATGTCGTCATGTTCGATCCGGCGGTCCATGATCTTGTTGTCGATGATGCCGCATCCTTCGTTCGCTCCAGCGCGATCGCTGCGGCCTTTGCGCGGGCCGCTACATCTCAGCCGGAAGGCTTCGTCAAAACCCACGCCGTTGAAAACATGAGCTGTGCGGTTCTCAAGGATGCAGTTGCCCGGCAGCCGGGCCGTCGTGTTCAGGTCTCCCAGAATATCCCCAGACATTCGGGGGAGGAAATGCCGTGCTTCCTTGCCATGCCGGCCCGCCCCGAACGACAGGTCATCGAGATCATCTATCAGCCGGCAGCACCGGTGAGGTGGCCGGGCGAGATTGCGATATCCGAGCACATGCTGAGCTTGAATGCACAGGCGATCGCAACTTATCGCACGGGGCGCACCAGGCTCCTTTCGCTGTTCCCCAAGGCCTATGTCGGCTGCGCTCTGATTTCGTCCAAACCTGCCTGGGAATGCGGAGCGACAGTGTCATGGGTCCGTTACCAGTTCGACGTCGCGCCGGGCGGGATCGAACGCGCGCACTACCCTGATGTCTCAAACATCCTTCTTGGCATCCCCGTTCGCCAAGATGGCGCCGGTCCTTTTGCCGATGGCGCTTTCCTGCTCGCATCGGTCGAGGAGGATGGTCAGAAATATGCGGACCTCGTCTTTGATGACCTGTTCGCCATGATGGATGAAGAGGACTACATGCCGCTTGAACATTCCGACAAGATACTGGACCGCTATCCCGAGCGCCTTCATGGACATGGCGCTGAGCTGGCACGGGCCTATGCAAGCCTGTTGAAGGTAGCGATCGGCAACAACAATGCGCGGCCGCATGGTTTTGCGCAGCGTCGGGGCCTGCTTCTGCGTGCGCTCAGCATGCTGCCCTATGACGAGTTCAAGGCGGCGGCACCTGACCTTGTGGATGCAGTCGTTGCATGGCGCCATGACCCCATTTATGTCCGGGCAGCCATGCCTGACGCTGCCTACACGGACCTCTATTTTGACGCATTTCGCAAGAGTTGGGCCAGGCGCAAGCAAAGCCATTATCAGGAGCTCGAAGCTATTGCACTTTGCCGGATCGGCAACCTTCCCGCCGATATCGTCGATACCATCCGCACGCGCTACATGGAGGCTGGTGTCGATCCGGAAGGCGTCCGCCAGGCCTATTTTCTCCTGCTTATCAAGGCCGGTGCGCAAAAGACTGCCGTCGGCGGCCTTCCTCCACCAGGGGATCCGGCAAGGCAATGGCATGATCGTATTCTGGCGGGAGAAGGCAACGGACCGCTTGGGCCGAACAACTGCCTGCCAGACAGCCGCGTCATCACTTTGGAATTGAAGCTGCCCGGGTCGGCAGCCGATATGCGGCCCGTCCTTACCGACTAGGCGTAAGTCTTCGGCTGCTTCTCAAGCAGGGAGAGTGAAGGCATGTGTCCGACGATGAGAACCTGTGTCAGGCTGCAACTTCGCCCATTGTATTGTCCCGCAGTTCCAGGGCACGCGAGCCTTACGGTCCCCTACGGGTCTCAAGGGTCGCTATCCTTCGGTCGTCCTGCGATCTGGCAGCTTGAGCGGCATTCGATAGCTGAACTGGCCCAGTGTCGCAGGTCGCTGGTTCGACTCCTTTCAAGGCGCATCCTTTACGGCCTAGACGTCATCCACACGCCGACTAGAGTTATCACCAGCCCGCTCAGCATCATCAACGTCAGCGGCTCCGAAAACAGCATCCATGCCCACAGCATTGTAACTGGCGGGCTTAGGTAAATGGCCGCGCTGACCTTTGCTGCTGGGAAGAGTCGAAGGCTGGTGTAATACACCGCGTAGGCTAGGAAAGTCGCGATCAGCACGAGCCAGGCCATGGCGAGCGCGAATTTCTGCGTGAGAGGAGGCACAAGGCTGCCTTGCATGCCCGCGCAAAGCCCGAAGAGAACCGCCCCCGTCAGCATCTGGACACAGAGACTTTGATGGACCGGCATGCGGCTCGTCGAGCTCCTCCTGTGCAGAACGGAGGCGAGGGCGAAGATCAACATTGATCCGACCGTGAGAACATAGGCCCAGGCTGGAGCGGTACCTATACCGAGGCTGTCAAAGGATACGATCAAGACACCTGAGACTGCGATTGCGGTCCCTTGCCACTGTCGTGTCGTCAAGCGCTCGCCGAGGACGGGTTGCGAGAGGGCAGCAACAGCAAGCGGAAGGAGGTCGGCGATGAGTGCTACCAAGCCGGTTGGCACTTTCTGCTCTATGGCGAGCGCGAAACCGCCCAGGTACAGAAAAACCGCCATGAACCCGAGTAACGCCTGATCCCTCACTGCAGCCAGCGACATTCTGGGACCAAAGGCCAGTGCGAACGGAAGTAGGATCAGTCCGGCCAGCAGGGTTCGCCAGAAGAGCAGCAGCATGACGCTTGCCTCCTCATTCGCATATCGGATCCCCACGAACCCGGAGCTCCACCCAACGATCAAAAGGGTGGCCAATAGCGGCCACGAAAAAGAGCGGTAATGTAGGCCCTTAATGATGCCTTCGAAAATATTCACTGATACCTCGTACATGCAGCCGCGTTTCAGGATTAACGAGCCGGCGACGCAATGCCGCATGACAAATGTCGATGAGACCATGACATTCGTTCTGCATCTGTCATACTGTTGGGATCGCCCTGCAACACTGACGCGGATGTAAGGATGATCGAGATCAACAGTCGCCGTTTGGAAATTGACGCACTGCGGGCAATGTGCGCGATCAAGCGTCACGGCGGAATCACTAGGGCCGCGGCTGCCTTAGGACTTTCGCAATCGGCCGTCAGCCATAAGATTCGGCGACTTGAGTTGAGTCTTGACTGCGAGTTGTTCTCGCGCCGAACAGGCGGCCCAGCTTTCACCACAGCTGGCCAGGAGCTCCTGGACTACGCTGGCAAGATTCTGGACCTGCACGATGAGGCTTTGCTGAGCCTCGCGAAGACGCCACTTGCGGGGCGACTGCTGCTGGGGTTCACAGAAGACACAGCTTGCAGCGACCTCGCGCGCATTCTTGGCCGCTTTAAAAAGCTGCACCCGAATGTGGTTGTTCGGACGAAGGTTCGCATGAGCCTTGTCCTTCGCGCCATGCTGGAGCGTGACGAGTTGGACGCTGCGATCGTTCAGATTTTTGATCATGAAGTGAGGCCGACGGATGTTGTTCTCTACAAAGAAGCTCTTCGCTGGGTAAGCCATCCCGAGCTAGAGCTCCGACGCGAAGAGCCAATCCCGTTCTTGTCCTTCGATGATGACTGCTTTTATCGGAAGTGGGCGCTTGATGTAGGGCGGGATGATGTCGTTCTGGAAACGGTTTTTGAGTGTGCAAGCTCGGCGGGCATTGTCTCTGCGGTCAATGCCGGGATGGGCGTCGCATTGTTGAGCGATCGCCATATCAGGCGCAACATGCACATCATTACCGATCGCTTACCCGCACCCCCTTCGCTTGCCTATGTTGTACGGCGGGCACGGAAGGCGCGGAACCCGGCTCTTGACAGCCTCATCGCAGAAATACAAGCCGAGGTTGGGCGTCAGGGAGGACTGGCGTTGATTGGTTAAGTTCGGATGGGTTCGGATTGATGCCGCCATCGTTGCCAACACCGCTCATTGGTCCAGGTGCCGTGAGGCAGGCGCCACCTGAATGTGGGCCGGGCCCTACGACCCAGCCCGTGCCGCGATCAGGATTGTCGTCGATGTGACCAGAGAATAAGTGGCGACGCGGGTGACCAGCGACCCATTGCTGTGCCCTCTGTGTATCCCCCATTGACGAACGATATAGCTCCTACATCGTCGCAATCAGCTTCTCATCTGACCATACCAGCTTCACCATCAGAGTAATTCACTGGCAGCCAGTCGAAGTTGTCGCCTTCCTTGAGCACATTGCCGATCCCCGGAAAGGCGATGTGCGCGCCGGCGACGAGATGGCCTTCGGCGATGGCTTCGGCGAAGGCTACGCGCCGGGATCGTACCGCGCCTGAACGATCCATGTCGAACTCGATAGTCACCTCAGGCTGGTCGAATTGAACGATATCGCCATGGGTGATGTCGCCCCAGAACACCAGTTTCTTCCCGGCGCTTTGAACCACGATCGAACTGTGGCCTGGAGTATGGCCAGGGCGCAGGATCGATTGGAAACCCGAAATCACCTCCTCATCATCCTCGAACACTTCAACCCGGCCCCGCTCAAGATACGGCCGAAGGCACTCCTCCGCCTCCTTGAACAGTTGCTGGTTCAAGCCTTCCGGTCGCGCCTCTGCCGGGGTTTTCAGCCAGAATTCAAGTTCACGCGCGGGAACATGCAGGGTTGCTTTCTCAAAGACGAGCTTCCCGTCCCGAGCCAGGCCACCGGAATGATCCGTGTGGACATGGGTCAAAATGACATGATCAATCTCAGAGGCCTTGTAGCCGGACGCTTCCAGGTTGGCGAGCAGATGCCCGGCCTCCGCGCCTAAGTAGCTACCACTACCGGCATCTATGAGGACGAGACGCTGGCCGTCATTGACGAGGAAGGCGTTCACCGATGTGTCAGTCGGGATGTCACGGTAAGCTGCGTGCAGCAGTCGAGCGGCTTGCTCTGCAGTCACGTCACGATACATTTCCGGAAGAGGCAGCGGCAGTGTGCCGTCCGAGAGTGCCGTGATTTCCAGATCGCCCAGAGCAAGTCTGTAGAAACCGGGTGACTGAAAGTATTGCTTGGGGGCAGCCGCGAAAGTGAGGGAAGGGGCGCCCGAAATGGCCGCGACCGTGGCTAGCATGGACGCCCCCTTGAGGACGTTTCGTCGTGTTATGCTGTTCATGATAAATCCTTCATCCATTGTCACCGAGCAGCGGCAATTCGATGCGCGCGGCGAGTACGGGATGAAAGTAAGTGGTGGTCGTTCGGGCGATTAGGCGCTGAACCTTGATCGCGCTGTCAGCGATTTGATTACAATGAGGGATCGAGCAGATAGACTGCTCAGGTTAGCCGCAGCACGTTTTCGAGATTCTCACTCAGATAGTCGATGAAGGATCTCACCTTGAGAGGCTGGACGCGTCCACCGGCCCTAACGGCATACAATGTGGCACTGGGTCCGGACCATTCAGGGAGAATGCGGACGACGTCGCCGGCTGCCACGGCTTGATGGACGAGGTGCGGATTGGTCAGCTGAATGCCCTGTCCCCGGATGAGGAATTCGAACAGGGCCTCCGGATCTGTCGCAACTACCGCTGGGTTGATGGGGAAATCAATGATCTCTCCATGCCGTGTTAAAGGCCACGAGTGCTGAGGCCTGCCATAGAACAGTTGCGTCACGAGACAGGCGTGGTCTTTGAGCTGAGATGGATGGTCTGGAACTCCATGCTGTTCGAGGTATTGCCTCGATGCGTAAAGACCTGTCTGGATATCCGCGAGGCGACGAGCGGCGAGGTTGGAATCGGGCATGGGGCCGTTCCACAGGCGGCAGGCGACGTCGATGTCCTCATGCACGATGTTTTTGACGTCATGGTCGAGAAGTAGCTGCAGCTTCACCTCCGGATAGGCTTCCCGAAAGCCGACCATCAGCGGGGCGAGGGCCTTGGTGACTAGCCAATGGGGTGATGTAACTCTCAGCCATCCGGAGGGTCTGCCATGCACCTGCTCGACCGCGCTCTCCGCGTCACCGACAAGGCGCGCAAGATCGCGACATCGCTCGAAATAGACCGATCCTGCCTCCGTCAAACGTATGTTGCGGGTGGTTCGGTGAAGGAGCTTCACCCCCAGCCTCTGCTCCAGATCCTGCACTTTCTTGCTGATCCGCGCCTTGGATGTTCTGAAACTCTCTGCTGCAGCGGTAAAACTTCCCCGCTCAACGACTTCAACAAAGGCAAGCGTGTCGCTCATGTCTCGAAGCATTTACAGGGGCCCTCAGGTGGCTTGGATCGGCGGAAACACCTCACCGCCTGCCATGGCGAGATAGGCGAGACACATGCGTTTTAACTCTTCACAAATTGCCTGCTGGTCCGACGAGGGCAGATTGCGCTCAAATACGTTTCTGACCGTTCCGAAGATGACGGAGAGAAGCGTGAGGTTGACGAGATCGATGTCTTCGTAACGCGCATTGGGAGCGCTCAGCAGCATCGCCCTGGTCGCGGCATCCATACGCTTGGCGAAAGCATCAATCAGCGCCTCGTTGTCCAGCTCGACCGCAGAGCTGTAGAGCGCGCGCGTGACATCGCTGCGCTCCGTTTTTGCTTCCCAGTAGGCGGCAATGAGCGCTTCGACCATCTCGCCGGTCGGCCGGCCATGATGTGTACGGCAGGTCATTTCCACGCGTTCCGCCAATCTGTCGAGATAGCGTTCGTTGAGCGCGTAGAGCAGCGACTGCTTGTGTGGAAAATACTGGTACATGGTGCCGACCGAGACGCCGGCGCGCTCTGCCACCCGCGTGGTGGTCAGGCGGTGGGTTCCCTCGGCAATCAAAACCTGAATGGTCGCTTCGAAAATCGCATCGATCGTCGAGGCCGAGCGGGCCTGACGCGGCTGTTTGCGGGCTTTCAGGTGCCGAGGAGGCGAGACTTCCATATGCGAATCCAAAAAACCGAACGATCCTTCATATATTTAGCCTTGCATCCTTCCCAAATGCAAAGGTGAATATATGACTGATACGAAGAAAATCGCGCTCGTGACAGGCGCCAACAAAGGCATCGGATTGGAGATTGCAAGGCAACTGGCTGAGGCCGGCGTCACCGTGATCATGGGCGCCCGCAGCCATGCCCGCGGCGAGGCGGCTGCGAAGGGCCTGTCGCAGGCCGGATTGACAACGGAAGCCATTGCGCTGGACCTTGACAGAGAGGAGACTATCGCTGCTGCGGCCACCACGATCTCCACTCGCCATGGCAGGCTCGACATTCTTGTCAACAATGCCGGCATCGTTGACGCTGAAGACGGACCACCTTCTGTTGCAACAGTTGGTGCGGCAAGACGGCTGATGGAGACCAACTTTCTTGGCACCCTGGCCGTCACCCAGGCCATGTTGCCGCTGTTGCGCAAGTCGAGCGCCGGCCGCATCGTCAATCTGGCCACAACACTTGGCTCACTCACGGTAAATGGCGATCCGACCTCGCCCTATTATGAGGCACGGCTAATTGGCTACAACGCTTCAAAGGCTGCATTGAACATGCTGACGGTGCAGCTGGCTGCTGAACTCCAGGGCACCTCAATCGTCGTGAATTCGGTCGCGCCAGGCTATGTCAAAACGGACCTGACGGCAGGCAATGGCCACATGACGCCCGAAGAGGGGGCCCGTCTTCCGGTCCAATACGCGTTGCTCCACGACAATGCGATCTCTGGCCGGTTTGTTGCCCCCGAGGGCTCTGTCGCTTGGTAGCGTCACGTTATCCGGACCGGCCAATGTCGGCCCTCTCCGACCTCTCTGTCGCGTGGCTGCGAACCACGCCTTTGTCCGGGTATCAATGGGGGGCGTCAGTGAAACGGATAATCGGCACGAAGGCACTAAGTCGCAAGGGAACACATGGTAGAGACAGTCGCAACCTCCGACTATCCTGAGCCCGGTCCTCTATCGCCAGAGGATGATCAGGATTTTCCGCCGGGCGCAGATGCACCTATGCTAGACCGAACTGTCCCAGATCGCACGTCACCGCGTGGCCTGGAGCATTTCATAGCGGGCCGAACCTTGTTGAGCGGAGACGGTCTGGCCTGGAGTGACCTTTTCGTTGAAGTCTACTCACGCCATCAGAAGCAAGAGCCGTTTCTGGTCCCGGCAGTGGCCGAACCGCTGGTGGTCTGGGTTATGTCGGGTGAGGCCATCATCGAAGAGCGAGATCTCGATGGAGAGTGGCAGGCCGCCCATGTCACCGTTGGCGATTTCTTTCTGACCCGAACAGACCGGCCTTATGAGATGCGATGGCGCGCTCTCGGATCTGATCCGTTTCAGGTGATGCACCTATACATGTCTGTCCCTCTGTTCGAGCGCGTGGCAAGCGATCTCCTTGGGCGCGACACTCCTCCGCGGCTGCGCGATGTGTCGGGTGGTCAGGATCCACGGCTCGCACATTTCCTGGCTCTCATTCACCACGAGCTCACGGCGCAGGGTAAGGGGAGCCGGTTGTATGTCGAAGGGCTAGCCCAAAGTCTTGCTGTTCATCTAATACGAAACTACGCCTCGAACGGCGGCGATGATGATCGGCAAACCGCATTGCCCGGCTACAAGCTGAGGAGGGCGATCGCTCATCTGGAAGAACACTTGGCTGAACCGTTCAATCTGGCGGAGCTTGCGGAAAAGGCCGGGATGAGCCCTTTCCACTTCAGCCGATTGTTCAAGAAAGCGACAGGGCTGTCACCTTCTCGCTACTTCATCCGTCAACGGATGGCGCGCGCTCAGCAACTTCTACAAGAGACAGATCTCAGCATCATCCGAGTAGGCATTGCTGTTGGATACACCAGCCCGAGCCATTTTTCGCAAGTCTTCAGACGGGAGACGGGACTGTTGCCCAGCCACTATCGCAAGACGTGAATACTACGTGCCGCAGATCCAGGGTGGTGTCCCGATGTTCTCACACATCAACCTTCTGGCGGTATCAGGACACGCGTTTGTTTCTCCCACCGCCAGGATGTGTGCCCCAGCAATTGGGTTCCGCCCCACCAGCGATCAACGCCGCGTGTCTCAACGAAGTCGATTTCGCCCGCGATGATCTTGTGTCCGTCAGCCGTCAATCGAAGACGGCTTCCGACATACATGTCCCAGGCGTCGGCATCATCAAAAAAGTCCGTCGCCCACAAGCGTCCTCTCAGACCGGCAAGGAGGGGTGAAACGCCAGAAGCAAGTGTGGTAATCAGGTCAACAACCAACGGCAAATCAAGCAGATGCAAGGGGTCGCTGGCAAAGGCCCTAGCAACCTCGTCGACGGTACAGCTTTCATCGGCGACAGTCATCAGTACCAGGCGCTCGGACGAGCCAAGGCCCGTTTCGGCGCTCGGCAGATCATCAAGAAGCGCTTCTCTTGTCTGAGTCATGAAGGGAAAATGGGACAGCTCTTCTAAACTTAGGCCAAGCCATGCATGGGGCGTGGAAGCTGAGTATGCCGACCATATTGCGGCGGCTGCGGTCAGATGCTGATTTTCAACCGATATCGGCGCCACCACCGAACTGATCTGCGTCTGAGGGGCCTGTTGTCCCCACGGTGTTATGCCCTGGAAGATCAACAGATTTGTGTGGCCGACGTCCGCGGCAAGGGCTTGGCTCAATAGATACACCATCAGCAGTTGGCTGTTGGGGTCAGGATCTATGTACAGCTCCACCTGATCGGCGTCACGCCAACGCTGCAAGATCTGTTCCACCGCCGGGTGGATGGAGGGAAGGGCCTGTTGTTTGTCGCTGTCGCCAAGATCCAATTTAACGACAGGAGACCTGATGAAGCTGCTGCGCACAGGTATGATTTGTGACCTCGCTGGAATGGATACCTGGCTCGCCTTCAAATAGCCGGCGGCTGCCTCGTTGCAGGTCACGCACAATCGATTTCGCATGGAAGAACCTCAGTATTTGTCATGAGCACCAGAGCAAGTGCCGCTGTAGTCTCACTGGCTCAGGTGCAATCTTGACGCCATTCGACGCGAGCGCGTCGGCGTCCTCGGGCCGAAAGGTGTCGCGGTGGCATCGTTGTCGCAGGCCTCGAGAGGAGTGGAGATACAAATGCGGAATGATCTCATCAACCAGCAGGTTCTCGTCAGGAACTATCGCATTGCCGCCGGTACTCATGGCAAAGGTGAACCCATAGTTCTGCTCCATGGAACTCCATCCTCATCGCTTATCTGGCGGAACGTCACGCCACTCCTCATCGAGGCCGGGTTCGAGATCCACGTGTTCGATCTCCTGGGCTTCGGTCTCTCCGAACGCCCGCAGGCAGGAGATGTGGACACGTCCATGTCTGGGCAGGTACCAATTCTCGAAAAGATGCTGGAGCACTGGGGCCTCGAACGTTTTCATCTGGTGGCGCACGATATTGGCGGGGGAATAGCGCAAAGGTTTGGCGTTTTTAGTCCATATCGATTGAAGTCGCTAACGATGATCGACGTCGTGAGCTTCGACAGCTATCCCTCAAGGCGGACCAAGCAGCAAATGGAAAAGGGGCTCGAGGCGCTGATGAAAGCGCCCGACGCCGCGCATCGGGCGCATTTCCGGGATTGGCTGCTCAGCGCTGTGCACGACAAACACCGGTTCGAAGAAGGACCGCTTGAGACGTATCTTGATTACATTTCTGGTCCGATCGGGCAGCCGAGCCTGTTTGAGCACCAGGTAAAGCACTACGACCCGGTTCATACATTGGAGGTTGCTGACAGGCTTGGTGAGTTGAAAGATCTCCCTGTGCAACTCATCTGGGGCGCCAATGACGAGTGGCAGGTCCCAGAGTGGGGGCGAAAGCTCCGTGATGCAATCCCTGGGTCAGCCCTGACCATCTTGGAAAATTGCGGTCACTTCTCGCCGGAGGACCAGCCGGAGAAAATTGCGGAACTGGTTTCGCAGTTTATACGGCCTGCTTCAGCAACGTTCTCGTAAGTCGTCGTAGCGCTACCGGCCGCAGATCTCTTCTCTGGGCTCAAGCGGCCAACTCGCTGGCTGGGCGCTTCTCCGTCGAATTCAGCAAAAGCGCAACACACGAAGCAAGATCGCGCGAGACGATCCACCATCAGCTCTTAGCTTCTTCTCTTTCAATGACGGCGGTCTACGGACCGCCGAGTAAAGGAGAAGAGAAAATGAATTCACGTACCGCCATCTTTCCAACGGATCGTCACGCCCTCTACCAAGCGCACGGCTACTCGGCAGCAATAGCCTCCGGCGGCCTTCTATTCGTTTCCGGCCAGGTCGGAAGCCGGTCCGACGGATCACCAGAGCCCGACTTCGCGGCGCAGGTCCGACTGGCCTTCGCGAACCTTGAAGCGACCCTGTCGGCTGGAGGTTGCAGCTTTGACGATGTTGTCGACGTGACGACCTTCCACACGGATCCCGAAAACCAATTCGGCGTCATCATGGCGGTGAAAAACGAGGCATTTCCGGAACCACCTTATCCAAGCTGGACTGCGATCGGTGTCACCTGGCTCGCCGGGTTTGACTTCGAGATCAAGGTTATCGCTCGTATACCGAGCGACCGCTGATATTCATCGCGCTCTGCCACGACGTTGCTGGGAGCAAATCTAGGGCTCCTGCCTTGCACTTTTGCGTCACACGCATGCGGATCGCGACTTTTGCGCAAGATCCCGACATGCGGCGCAAGACCCCGAAAGAAGCTCATCCAGTCGAGCCTAAATCTCACCTCGTCAACGCGACAAACCGTCTTCAAGGCGGCTTCCCCAGATTAGGAGTGACGACAATGACGAACCTGAACGAAAAAATCGCCCTCGTGACCGGCGCCTCCAGCGGTATTGGCGCCGCAACCGCTCTCAAGCTTGCCGAGGCCGGAGCGAGAGTTGGCATTGCCGCCCGCCGCACCGAAAAGCTCAATGAGCTCAAGATGAAGATCGAGGCTGTGGGTGGCGAAGCCATGGTACTTGAGATGGACGTGGTTGACCCCACCTCCGTCGAAGCTAGCGTCAAGACGCTTGTCAATACCTATGGTGCGATCGACATCCTCGTCAACAATGCCGGCGTGATGCCGCTCTCCGATATCGACCAGTTCAAGGTCGATGAGTGGCACCGGATGGTGGATGTGAACGTGAAGGGTCTCTTCAACACGACGGCCGCCGTCCTGCCGCAGATGATCAAACAGCACTCAGGCCATGTATTCAACATGTCCTCGATTGCCGGCCGTAAGGTGTTCAAGGGGCTGTCGGTCTATTGCGCCACCAAACATGCAGTCGCTGCATTTTCGGATGGCCTGCGCATGGAGGTGGGCCCGAAGCACAACATCCGGGTCACCTGCATCCAGCCGGGTGCTGTCGCCACAGAGCTTTACGATCACATCACCGATCCCGGCTACCGCCAGCAGATGGACGACCTTGCCGGCCAGATGACCTTCCTAAAGGGCGAGGACATCGGCGACACGGTCGTCTTTGCCGCACAGGCACCGGCGCATGTTGATGTGGCCGAACTCTTCGTCCTGCCCGTGGAACAGGGCTGGTAAGGCGCCGCCCTTTCGGCCCCTGCCGCTGCGCAGGGGCCTCAAAGGAGATCCAGATGAAGGAACTACCCGCATCGCAGGCCTACCGTCTGCTTGAACCTGGCCCGATCGTGTTGGTGTCGACCTACGACAACGGCAAGCCCAATGTCATGACAATGGGCTTCCACATGATGATCCAGCACGATCCGCCGCTCATCGGCTGTGTGATCGGCCCCTGGGACCATAGCTATCACGCGCTTCGCAAGACCGGTGAATGCGTGATTGCCGTGCCAGGCCTGGATCTGGCCGAAACCGTTGTCGATGTCGGAAACTGTTCCGGCGCGGATTTCGACAAGTTTGAGCGGTTTGGCCTGAGGACCAGGCCCGCGGAGCAGGTCTCGGCTCCCCTTCTCGCGGATTGCCTGCCAACATCGAATGTGTCGTCATCGATGACAGGCTGCGCGACCCCTACAACCTCTTCATCCTTGAGGCGAAGAGGATCTGGCTCAATGAAAGCCGGACGGAACGGCGAACCCTACACCATCGGGGGGATGGGACCTTCGCCGTCGACAACGGCACGCTCGACCTGAAGCACCGCATGGTCAAGTGGCGTCACCTGCCGTGAGTACTGTGCACAGGGGCGTTTCCCCACTCGAATCTACCAAGGAAGGAAAAACCATGAGGAACATCGACAACAAGATAATCCTGATTACCGGAGCCAGCAGCGGGATTGGAGAAGCGACCGCGCGCGCCCTAGCTACTTCAGGCGCTGTCGTGGTGCTCGGCGCAAGACGAACGGATCGCCTCAAAGAGCTTGCCAGGGACCTCACTGCTGCCGGGGGCAGGGCAATCTACAGATGCCTTGATGTGACTTCTCGTGAGAGCGTCCAGTCCTTCGCGGATGCGGCCGTGCAGGAGTTCGGTCGGATTGATGTGATCATTAATAATGCCGGCATCATGCCGTTGTCACCCATGGCGTCTCTGAAGGTGGACGAGTGGGACCGGATGATCGACGTCAACATTAAGGGCGTCCTCCATGGCATTGCAGCGGTTCTGCCAGTGATGAACAGTCAGGGATCCGGTCAGATTATCAATATCTCCTCGATCGGCGGCCTTGCCGTCTCGCCGACGGCCGCCGTTTACTGCGCAACCAAATATGCGGTTCGCGCGATCTCGGACGGGCTGCGCCAGGAGAACGACAAGCTCCGCGTCACCTGCATCTATCCGGGTGTGGTGGAATCTGAACTGGCGAACACGATCACCGATCCGGTGGCGGCGCAGGCCATGGAAAGTTATCGCCAGATCGCTTTGAAGCCCGAGGCGATTGCAGCGGCTATCATGCATGTTATAGGCCAGCCTGACGGGGTGGACACGAGCGACATCGTCGTTCGACCAACGGCGAGTGACTGAAACCCGGCACCTCATCCGGCGCTGCTGCGTTCTGCAGCAGCGCCCGCGTTGCGACGCCATGCCTGTGGGGGTCAACTCAGTCCCCACGCGGCGTGGCGGGTAAGGCACTGCGGCAAGTCTGCGTTGATCCCTTTGCCTGCGACGGCATCAGTTGATCCAACGTCACCTGGCCAAATCGCTGCAACAGCAGGCTTTCCGCCTGCCGCATGGTCTCCGCCAGGGCTGAGTTGACGCCCTCTTCAATCCTGCATTCCGGATGCCTGCCGCGTGAGCCAATAGCAAACAGTGTCGGCCGCTCCAGCGCTTCATAGACGGCTAGAAGCGTGATTTCCTCAAGGGGTCGCGCAAGTTGCCAGCCCCCGCCGTGGCCCTTGCCCGAGATGACGTGGCCCGCGCGACGCAACCCCGCCATTGTCCTACGGAATACGGCTGGGTTGGTACCCATGCTTCGTGCCAGAACCTCCGATGTCAGGCACTCCTTCACTTGCGCCATGTGCAAGAGCACATGCAACACATCAGATAGTCTCGTATCCTTGTTCATCGCCCGCCCCAACTCATGCGACCATCATCCTGGCAAATCATGTAGCATCACTTGATACAAGAAGCGAAAGCGTATTATGTATCTTCGACTGATACATAAAGAGGTTCGTCATGAACGGCAATCCCAATCCATTCCAGAATCTGGCGCCCGTCAGCGACTATGCCCTTGAGACGCCGCGCAAGGTGCCAGGGCTTGCAGACCTCCACAAAATGGCAGCGCTGCTTCTTGCCGAACAGGCGCCGGGTGCTGCCGACATACTCGTCGTGGGTGCCGGCGGCGGCCTGGAAATCAGGGCTATGGCGGAGATGCGGCCGGACTGGCGATTTACCGGCGTCGATCCCTCGCCTGCCATGCTCGACATCGCCCGCCAAACGACGTCATTTTGCGCCGAGCGAACGCAACTTAATCATGGAACGGCTATCGATGCACCAGCCGGTCCTTTCGATGGCGCGGTTTGCCTCCTGACACTGCATTTCCTCGATTGGCACGAGCGGCTGGAGACTCTCCAGGAGATCCGCAGGCGTCTGAAGCCGGGCGGCGTTTTCGTTGCCGCCCATCACACTGAGATCGAAGGACAAGCGCATCTCTGGCTGGCGAGATCTGCGGCATTTGCCGTGGGTCCGACCTCGGCGCCTGGACAGGCAGCAGCCTCGGCCAAGGCGATGGCCGAGCGGCTGCCGCTGCTTTCGCAGGACCGGGAAGAAGCGTGCTTTCGCGAAGCCGGCTTCCGGCAGCCAAGCCTGTTCTACGCTGCCCTTTCGTTCCGCGGCTGGGCCATGACCGGCTGACGCTGCGCACAACGCGCTGACAATAAGGAGGGATCAGTTTGGTTGAAATCTTCAATTTCGCCTTCGGGCCTTATCCGCAAAGGGTGAATATCTACCTGGCAGAAAAGCAGCCTGAGAGCGTCGCGGTGACATTGTATGCGGAGCCAAATGAGCGTGAGCAGACGCCGACGCCAGAAATCGGGGCTCTCACTCCCACGGGATCTCTCCCCATCCTGAGGGATGTCGATGGTACCGTGGTTGGCCAGTCACTTGCGATTCTCGAATATCTTGAGGATCGGATCCCGGCCCCCGATATGAGAGGGAAGACACCAGCGGAACGGGCCAAGGTTCGCCAAATCGTTCATGTTTTCGATGAGGCCCTTACCTTCTTCGGCCTCTGGGCGCGCCACGGCAGTGCGCTCGGACAAGGCGTGGTGCGATCAAGCCGCGAAGTCGCGGACATCTGCTCCGACCGGTATTTCGGGCAGCTGCGGCTCATCGAAAGGTTGATAAGCGAAGACCCATTCATTGCCGGTGAGCACGTCACGCTGGCTGACTGCGTGGCGATGGCGACGCTGCAGTATACGAGCGATTTCTATGCCGTTCCGATCCCGCCCGGGTGCGTTAAGCTCCAGATGTGGTTCGATAGGTTCAGCCAGCGGCCCAGCGCCAAGCGGCCACCCTATCCCGAGCAACTGCAGTGCAAGGCAGTGGGTCTGATGGGGCAGACGGGAGTTTACTTTTAGGCTGAGTCCCTTACTTCCCACGTGCTCAAGTGGTTCAGTCACATGCAAATAGTCGGTTAGGATGACCGGACGCTGGTTCGATTCCGTTCAAGGCGGAGACGAGGACACCCGGCCTAGATGCAACATTAAATGCCGATCGCTGCCTCTTGAATGGAGGGCGGCAGATTGTGGTGCTGAGCGATAGATGGGCTTGCAATAGCTCATTTCTGGCAATAATCATGAGTTATAGAGAGGGGTTCTATAACTCATGACATGGAACTGGCAAAACGCTGACTGGCCAAGCTTCAGATACCACACCGCAAGCCTGATACCGTTGGAGCAGAAATTCTTGCGGTCCGCCGGCGAGGTTATCGGTGCTGTTCGACACTTCAACGATGACGACAGCAACCAACTTCGCATTGAGTTGCTGAGCGACGAAGCGGTCAAGACCTCAGAGATTGAGGGGGAATTTCTGGACCGCGTGAGTATCCAGTCATCACTCCGCCGGCAGTTCGGGCTAAACACTGATGATAGACAGATCCGCCCCCAAGAGCGGGGGATCGCCGAGATGATGGCGGATGTCTATCGAAGTTGGCATAGGCCGCTGTGTCATAAGGGACTGTTCCACTGGCATTCAATGCTGATGGGCGGAAACCGATATATTGAAACGGTTGGTGCTTATCGCACGCATGAAGACGCCATGCAGATCGTATCAGGTCGATTGGACAAACCCACCATCCATTTCGAGGCTCCTCCATCTCGCCAGGTTGCCGCCGAGATGGAGACCTTCATCACATGGTTCAATCAATCCGGGCCTGATGGTAAAACGTCGCTCCAAGCTCTGACGCGCGCCGCAGTAGGGCACCTTTACTTTGAAAGCATACATCCATTTGAAGATGGCAACGGCCGAATTGGACGCGCGCTCGCCGAGAAATCCCTAGCGCAAAACATAGGACAGCCAAGTCTCATTTCACTCGCCTTCACAATCGAAAAGCGCCGGAAGGCCTATTACTCAGAGCTTGAGCGGCACCAGCGCAAGCTTGATATCACCGATTGGGTCATTTTCTTTTCAGAAACTATCCTGGATGCTCAACAGGCGACGCTTGAGCGCGTAGATTTTTTCATCCAGAAAGCAAAGTTCTATGATCGTTTCCGGGACAAGCTGAACGAGCGCCAAGAAAAGGTAGTCGCGCGCATCTTCAAGGAAGGCACGGCTGGCTTCAAGGGAGGTCTAAGTGCCGAAAACTATATCTCGATCACAGATACATCCCGCGCTACAGCAACACGCGACCTTCAGCAACTCGTGGAGATCGGTGCACTCACGCGTACGGGTGAGCGTCGGCATGCTCGGTACTCACTGTCATTGCAGAAATAATTTTTCACCACGCCAATGAACACCACCAAAGTCAGGCGAACGGCTGTTCGAGACCTTTCAAGGCGAATACGACAGGCAGTGCCCTAGACGGGCGTGGACCTTCGCGCACATGCGCTGCAATGCGCTCAGCGACGCATCCAACATACTAAGCTGCCTCCCATACCTGATTAAGGATCCGCGCCGCCAATGCTGCTTTGTCCTGCGGCAGAAAGCGCCCATAGTGTTGCTGCACGACGTCAGGCGTGTCCTGGATGGCATAGCTTGCCTGCTCATAGGATCCTGTCTGCTTCAGGATGTGTGTCGCGAGAACGTCTCGGACATTGTGGGGGCCATGCGGTAGCAGGCCCTTAATCGCGCCGCGGCCGGTATATGGATTGTATATGCCGTAGCGCTGAATCGCCAACCGCCAAGCCTCGTAAAATGTTGTCTGATTATACGCCGCATCGATGCTGGTCGTCTTGACGGTCTTGACGAAAAGCGTGCCGGGATCGGGTGCGCGCCCCAGCAAGACCTTCCTATGCCGCTCGATATAGGCATTGAGATAGGTGTAGAGATCAAGAAGATCCGGCAGCACCAGCCGAAAGGGCTTCTGCCCAAAAAAAGATGAGCCCGAGTTCTTGAACGCGTTGGACGGGATGAAGACCTCCCACCCACGCTCCCGTTCGTTCCATCGCAGTTCGCCGCGCTTCATGTCTTCGAGCCGGCGTTCTGCCGTCGGGAATTGTCCGCGCGGGCAGACCAGCAACTGCCGAAGGTTTTTCTGCCTGAGGCCAAGATGTAAACCAAGCCTCAGCATCAGGAACGAACGGACCGCCTCAGCGGCTGCTCTCGGGTAGCGATGCTCATCAGGCATTCGCTTCAAGATCTCCTCGGTGATCTTGCGATATTCAGCGAGCGGGCTATCTGCCTCCAGCACGCACATGATAGGCTCGAACGGATCGCGGTGCACCCGCATCACCCGCTGAATTTCTTTTGATCGATTGGCTGCATGGCGATGGAAGTCCTCGCATGCATCGTGCCAATCTCGACGAGCAGCCGCAATCTCGTCTGTCGTGATCAGTCCTTCGATCGGCTTCACGTTGCGCAACAGTTCGGGATGTTGGCGAATCCAGCCGACTTCAGCGCGCGTGAGGGCCATGGCCACCATCAGCATGTCTTCCTCCCATTTGGTGAAGAAGCCGCGACGGCGCTCCCGCCACTGTAAATACCAGTCCCACACCCCAGGGAAGATCAGGAGGCCGAAGGTGAGTTGGCTGAGCGGCACGCCTCGACCTTTGACAACCCCGTTCGGGGATGCCGCAAGTGCCCCAAACATAAGGCCGAGATGTTCGATCTTCTGGCTGGCTGTCTCCTCATTCCAGACGCCATTCCTGCGGTAGCCTATCTCAGTCAGTGTTGACGTCTTGAAGCGGATGAGGTCTGCCATCTCCATCGCAAGCCGAGGGGGTGCATCGACGACACCGGAGAGCAGATCTGGATCCTCGAGCGCCTCGGTCGAAGGCCCTTTTTCGTCCTGATCTCGCAGCCAGCTAGCAGCCGCTAGTCGAGGAGTGAGTGTACTCCCTCCATATGTGACCCCAGGGAACCGGATCGCGTATCGCTGCTTCGTCGCTGCTGCCTGGAAACGTCTGTAATCCGTCGACCCCGAGATGATGACGCGCCTGACCCATTCCAGGATCTCTTCGCGCTTCGAAAACGGCAGGCTGCCGAAGTCGTCGGGAAGATGCCAGGCAAGCCGGCGCCGCTCCGCCGGGCTGATGTCCTCCAGATCGTGGCCATATAGCGATCTGGACTGATGGGGCAGTTTCGCCTTGAAGTAGCCGTTCGGCAGGCCGTATCTGCGCTCGATACGGCCAAGTACGTCATAGCTGGCCACCGATCGAGGCACACGCTGGCCCTCTATCCACGACAGCAAGGTCTTCGCATCAAAGGTTTCGTCTATGCGAACGACAGCCCGGTGGAGTTGCCAGTAACTCTCGCCAAAGCGGCGCATTTGATAGGCGAGTGCATCGGCGAATGAACTCGGGTCTTCGTTCGCCTCAAACAATGGTTCTGGATTGTCAGACACTGGTCTCGGCTTGGGGCCGGGGCGGTTAGAGGATGGCGGGCTCTCGACCTCTGCGACTTCTCGATGATGGCCCGTCGAGGAAGGTGCGATCCTTTTCCTGGCGCCGGCTTTCAGCATTGCATGCGGTCTTTTGCCTCTCGGAGCGTCGTCATCCACAGGCGGCTCTTTCAGCCAACGCATGATCGCATCCAGCGCTGGTCGCAGTTGCTTCTTCAGCGTTGTCGTCAGGGCTTCATCGATTCCGCAATCATGTGCAATGTGCCGCCAGTCATAGCGATTGTTCGCGAGAGCGGGTGTCTTTCGAAAAGTGAGCAAACCGATAAGGTACGGCCTTATGTTTTCTACGACCCAATCCGGCGCCATGGGTGCGATACGGACATCGCAGTAGGTCAAAATCTTCTTCTGAAAATGGTGCTTGGAAAGATCTTCGTTTGGCATGTGTAATTCCGCAGTTTCTCGGTGCCTCAGGCCGAGGGCGTGCGGAATTAGGGGCAGAGAGTTAAAAGTCCGTAAAGCTGGCGAGGACGACGCGGTAATCCAAGGAAGTCGTGGGGCGCTCTCGGCAGTTCAATGACGACGCCTGCTCATTTCAATCTGGCTATGTTCCGGCGAAGCACCCTTGAAAACTTCTTCAGTCCGCCTTGGCAAAGCGCGTCGATGAACGCCTCAACCGATGGGATTGTCTTGCGCAGATTATGCCTTGCACTTCTGACACTGGAGATCAGTGCATCAGGAAACGCCGCATGGAGATCGGTAAGGAAATCGTCTGGCGATTTGCTGGTCACACCATGGGCAAGAAGGTTTCTCGCGGGAACGTCCTTCAGGTTCCAAGTGACGATCACGGAGGCCTTCGCTGAAATGGCAGCTGCCAGGACATGCCGATCGTCGGGATCCGGTAAGGTGAGCTCGTGCATCCACGGGCGATAGTCGGCCACGACTGCCTCCGGGAGCACCGCGTTCATCCGGTCGCGCGTGGCTTCCAGGCGGTCGATGGACAAACCTGGTGTGTTAGCGGCAAGATTGCGTATCCACTCTTCATGTATTTCGTCGGTCCAGCGTGCCTCGACGAGACCGTCGAAGGCGCACTGGATCAGGATGTTTCGCAGATGGAAGGGGTAGAGAACGCAGGCGTCGTAGACTGCGACAGGCGGATTAGAGGCCATAGGTCTCGATCAGGTCGTCTGTGTCCTCGGCTAGCGCTTCCATCGCCGTCTGTCGTTTGTCGAGCTTAGCCTTCAACGCCAGCACATCCTTCATCAGGGCACGGCGGTGTTTGCCGACGTAGCGAAACGGCAGATCGCCCCGGTCCATTCGCAAGACGACGAGCGGACGAGAGATGCCGAGAATGGCGGAAGCTTCGCTTGGACTTACTTCTTGGTCCTCGGCCAGCACTGCAACGCGCTCCCCGCGCAGCATGTGCGCCAGAAGAGCTTCAACAGCTGAGGCTGCCGATTGCGGGATTGGTAACATCCGCTTCTTGCCATCTGCATCGCGAACGTGGAGTTCCAGCATGTCGCCGGCAGCAAACTTTGGTAGCGGCACTGCCGTATTTCGGTCGTGATCCGACAATCTAGCGAAATGAACAATCTGGCTGGCCACTACTGTATCTCCTTGATTGCCAATATAGCGAAGAAGGCCTCTAACTGCAATAACTGAAAGCCCAAGTTGGTTACAATTGTGGTGATGGGCGCGGTTCTTCGCCACGCTGGTCCGGTTGCCCTCAAGGCGGAGGCGGTGACCGCTTTGCGCCTTCGGTTCGGATGTAATGCTGCCGTGAGCATCCACCAGGGAGCTGACGCCAGCCATTCACATTGGTGGGCTGATGACGATGGTCCTCGTCTCGCGGGCACAACAGCCGATGATCCGGTCCACCAAGCTCGCAGCTTGCGCGGCAATTTCCGGGACGCCTGTCAGCTCACCGAATGCTGGGCGAGCGGGCGGTCCGGCGATGAAGAGCGTGGAGTCCGGTGTTCCAGCAACAGTGAGGGCTCTGCCAGCAAAGTCGCAAGCAAGGCCGAGACCGAGCGGATCCGATTGGATGAAGCCATCCCGGAGCATGCCGAGCAGAAACCGCTGATGGGCTGCATAGTCCTGGAAATCAGGGCCAGTCGCCAGAAGGATGTGGCGACAGCGAAACTCTGTGCTTCCTGCACGGGACTTTAACCCCGCAATGAGGCCTTGCTTATCTTCAGTGATGGAGACGAGATCGCCCGTTTCCAGTCTGACCCGGCCAGTGTCGATGCCCAGCTCAAGGACGGCGGCCCCTTGGGGTGGCATGCGGTACCGATGAACATCGTACCAGCGGCGGAGACGCCCGAGGAATTTTTGTCGCTCGCGCATCGGCAGCGCTTGCCACAACGACGGTGCATCTTGACGCAGAGCATCGAACACGGACTGCCAGGGTATGCCCTGCGCCTGCGCTTCTCTGATCGTCGCTCGCACCTTCGATAGAAGCTTTTTGGCCGATGTGAGGTCGGTGCTGCTGAAGTCACCAAAGGGTGAAAAGCCACCGCCGGCATGCGGTCTCGGCATAAGGCCAGTGCGGGAGAGAAGGTTGACGGTCCCGGTGTAGCCAAGGGCCTTCAGGCGGCAGAGGGCGTCAATGGCGGTGAGGCCGGAGCCGACTATGAGGACTGGGTCGCACTTGCCGATTTCGTTGAACGCATCAGCGGCAAGGATATCTTTGACACGGCTCGTTGCCAAAGCGCTCAGCCTGTCGACGACGGGTGGTCTGGATGCAGGAGGATGCCCGGTCGCAAGGATCAGAATGTCGGCCAGGACGGTGGTGCCATCAGCCCCGGAGATCCGCCACTGATCGCTCTGGCGTTCACCCCCCCGAACGGCTTGGCGGATATGTCGGATCGCGCCACTTTCCACGTGAGGTGCCAGTTGTGCCCGCATGAACCGTCCAAAATCGCGGCGCCGAGCAAAAATACCCTCGGGGGTCACGGCATCCGGATCGACTGTGAGCGTTCCGCTGATCTGCAGCCAGTCGAGGAAGGCAGTTGGAGAGCCGGGGATGGCGCGCATTCTGTGTGCTGCGACATTTAAGCGAACATCGATGTTCTTGCCATCATAGGCAAGGCCGCAGCCGAGCTGCTCACGGGGCTCGAAGACGGTCACCTCTTCGATGTCCCGAACCCCGCGCTCGGCCAGAAGTTTGGCAATGATTGCGCCAGTATATCCGCCGCCGATGATTGCGATACGGGGGCCGGGGCGCGTCGGTTGCGCCTGCAGTCTCGGAGACGACATCCTGATTTTTAACATGGCAGTCTTCCTTCCGGTTCGCGGGGGCAGAGCTGGGCATATTTTCTATAAAATATATGGAGATTAAAAACGCTTGTCTACTGCTTCGGTTCCCCGGCTGTTACCCATGCTCCAAATGCAGTGTTCAAGGAGAGGTCAGATGAACGTTTTTATCGCAAGCGAATTCAGCGAGCCGCGCCTTCGCCCAGTGCCCGATCAGCCAGTGTCCGATCGACCAGCCGATGCGGCCGGCTTGAAGGAGGCCTTGAGAACGCTGGGTGGCGGCGTCAGCGTGATCACGGCGGGCGAAGGTGCTGAGCGGTCAGGCGCCACGGTCACCTCTGCGACGGCTTTGTCCGTCGATCCCCCGCGCATGCTGGTATCCCTCAATAGATCCTCCTCCACCTGGCCCGTCGTCGAGCGTTACCGCCATTTCGCGGTTAATGTGATTGGTGCCGCCCATCAGGACATTGCAAACCGATTTGCGGGCATCGGTGGATTGAAGGGACCCGAGCGCTATGTCGGAGCCGAATGGACAAGGCTTGCCAGCGGAGCGCCAGTGCTGGAGGATGCGGTTGCATCACTCGACTGCGAAGTGGAGGAGGCGATTGAGCGACACAGCCATGTCATCGTGATCGGTCGCGTCCTTTCCATACGCTTGAGCGGTGGGAGTTCGCTCCTGTATCAGAATGGCAAGTACCACGCGGTCACGTAACTCTGGCTTGAGTAGAGGAGGGTCTGTTCGATGGTGGTAGCGACGGCTGATCGATTGCGACCGGTACCGGTTGCCCTGACACGGGAGGCCGATGTCTTGGCCGCACTCGACTGCTTGGGACCTTCGGCGACGGGTCACAACAAGGACCAGATCTTCGGTCTGCCCATGAGTGGGCTTCTCGCCATATCCATTCCCGCGAGCTTTGGGGGTGCGGATATCTCGAACCTTATCGTCGCCGAGGCCGTCAGCCGACTGGCTGCCTGGAACGCGAAAGCGGCAGAGCAACTGCTTCGGCACCTTGTTGCCCTTGAACTGGTGCGGACCAGCGGATCGGCAGAACAACGTAAGGCGATCTACGGACGCGTTGTGCTGGGCGACGTCTTCGACTTGAGCGCTCGTCGGGTGGGTGTTTCGCCACCAAGGCTGGTACAGTCGGGTCTGGTCTTCGCCTTGGACAATGGTGGGGCGGATTTTGAGATCAGTGCTTCAGATTGGCAAATCCTGAGGGCGTCTGGCGCAGGTTCTGAACCGGTAGCCGCCATTCTGGACATCAAGCGCACGTCATTCCGCCGAGAAAATTCGCCATCGGAAGTGACGGTCCATCCCGATTACATTCTCTCCCTCGGTGAGAATGCGGACTGTCTGGCGCGACTGATGACCGCCTTTCTGATGGCTGCCGCAACGCGCGGACGAGTTGGCGCGAAGGCACAGACATCGGTGGCAGATCCTTCTGCCGCAATCGAACTCGAACTTCTGGACGCGATGATTCAGAAGGCAGCCTCCCTTATCGATGGCATTCAGGTGGATGATCCCCCGATCGATCTTGCGCAGATTGACCGGTTCTGCCTTGCACTGGATACGGCGCGTTTGCGCTGCGCTGGTGATCACTCGCCGGCGATCAGATCCTGATCGGGTTGTTCCGACGCTACGAATTGCGTCAGTGTCATTGTGTCGAGAACAGCGGCCATGGCATCGCGAACCTGCGTCATGGAAATCCGGATCTGGCATGATGCCGGGTCCCGACAATCGTCGCAGGCTTCAAATGCCGTGCGGCTGGCGCAGCGTATCGGCGCAAGTGGACCGTCAAGCGCGCGAATGACCTGGCCGATCATGATCTCTTCTGCCGGTTTTGATAGCGCATAGCCGCCATTCGGCCCCTTCTTCGAGCGCAGGAAGCCGTTGTTGCGCAGCTCCAGAAGGATCGTGTCGAGGAATTTCTTCGGAATATTGTTTCGCGTCGCAATGTCGGTCACGAACGCCGTCTGCCCTGGCTCAAGACCTGCGAGGTCGACCAGCGCTTTCAGACCATACTTGCCTTTGTTGGTGAGCATTGCGGAGATATCCGGCCGAAGGCCTCAAGGGTGATTTTGCTCATCGTACATAGTTTTTATGAAGTAAGCGTTCAAGCCGTATTCCGGATCGAGTGAGCCAAGTGCGTCAGCCTTTTTGCTTCCGCGTCGCAGATGTCTCAGATCGGCGTCACATTCGAAAATCCATTCGCCGACGGGCTGAATCTTTGCAATCCCATTTCTCTATAGAAATTATAGACAATATAAGCTGACCTCATTCGATAATCGAGTGAGAGAGGACCAGCCATGACACGCAAGATCAGATTGGGCGCATTTCTTCCCGGCGGTGGACAGCATATCGCCTCTTGGCGACACCCGGATCAGCCGGTGGACGGAGCTCTCAGCTTCGAGTTTCACAAACAACTGGCCCTCACCGCCGAGAGGGGATTGTTCGACGCTTACTTCCTCGCCGACGGTCTGGCCGTCGGATTCGGTGGATCGCGGGAAGGCGGGAATGCGACGGTCGCCGGCTTCGAGCCGGTCACGTTGTTTTCGGCGCTTGCCCCGTTCACCACTCATCTCGGGTTCATTGCGACGGCTTCGACGACCTATGAGGAGCCTTACAATACGGCGCGGAAATTCGCCTCGCTCGACCTGATCTCGGATGGCAGGGCAGGCTGGAACGTCGTCACGACAACGGGCGATGCCACGGCGCAGAACTTCAACCGAGATCAGCAACTCCCACATGCGGACCGCTACAGGCGCGCTAGCGAGCATGTCGATGTCGTCAAGAAGCTCTGGGACAGTTTTGAGGACAATGCCTTCATCCGCGATAAGGCCACCGGCGTCTTCTTCGACCCGGCCAAGCTTCATGACGCCGACCACAAGGGCGAGCACTTCAAGGTAAAAGGCCCGCTGAATGTGTCGCGCTCGCGCCAGGGGCATCCGGTTATCGTCCAGGCGGGCCAATCCGCTGACGGTCGTGGCCTGGCAGCAGCAACGGCAGAAGTGATCTTCACGGCGCATCAGCACATCGAGACCGCGCAGGAATTCTACCGCGACATCAAGAGCCGCGCCCGCGGCCTTGGACGCAATCCCGATCACGTGCTGGTCATGCCCGGCGTTTCACCCTTTGTGGGCCGCACGGAAGAGGAGGCGCGCGAAAAATACGATCGGTTGACCTCGCTGATTTTAGAGGAAGACGGCATTGGTTTGCTGAACGGCCTGACCGGCGGCACGCTCGACCTCAAGGGCTATGATCTCGACGGCCCACTTCCGCCGGCGCCGCCCACTGAGGGCATGAAGAGCCGCCAGGCGCTGATCCGCCAGATCGCCGACGAGAACAGTTTTTCGATCCGCCAGCTCTACCAGTGGGTCGCTTCGGCGCGGGGCCACTTCACCATTGTTGGAACGCCTGCGCAGATTGCCGATACGCTGCAAGAGTGGTTTGAGAATGAGGCAGCTGACGGCTTCAACATCTTGCCGCCCTGGCTTCCGACAGGCCTCGACGATTTTGTCGATCTCGTCATCCCCGAGCTGCAGCGCCGTGGCCTGTTCCGCACCGCCTATGAGGGCCGGACGCTTCGCGAAAACCTCGGCCTGCCGTTCCCGATCAACCGCCATGCCGCCGACCATCAGGTCGTGCAGGCCGCCGAATGAGGAGGTCCCCCGTGTCCTACGAAGACGTCCATCATGGAAGGGCTTATGGCCTTAACCTCGCCCCGGATCTGGATCCGGCACCACGCTGGCTTCGCAGCACGGCCCAAGCCATCGCACCGTTCCTTGGCCGCTATGGTCTTGTGATCGCATTTTTGATCCTCTGGCAGGCCTCGTCGAAACTCGGATGGGTGAACGCATCCGTCTTCCCGCCGCTCGATCAGATCATCGGTGCCTTGTGGAAGGCGCTCTCCTCTGGCGCCATCATCGATGACATCGCGATCAGCCTGCAGCGCTCCGGGATAGCCTTTGTTGCCGCCGTCGGCCTTGGCATTCCGCTCGGCCTCTTCATGGGGCAAGTGAGGGCTATCGAGCGAGCACTCGATCCGCTCTTGCAGTTCTTCCGCCAGACCTCCGCGCTCGCCCTTTATCCGGTCTTCATCCTGCTTCTCGGTCTGGGCGAAGCCTCCAAGGTCTTCGTCATCTTCTGGGCGACGCTCTTTCCGATCCTCCTGTCGACGATCGGTGGGGTGAAGGAGGTCGACAAGAAGCTTATCGAGATGGCGCGCACTTATGGCGCTGGCTCTCTGCAGATCTTTCGTCGCGTCGTGCTTCCAGCCTCGGTGCCCGCGATCTTCGTTGGCCTTCGCCTATCCGCAACGACGGCGCTGCTGCTCCTCATCGCGGCCGAGATGATCGGTGCCAACAAGGGCATCGGCTTCCAGGTGATGAATGCCCAGTACAACTTCCAGATCCCGCTGATGTTCGCGGCGATCCTGCTTCTCGCACTGCTCGGCCTCGCCGCCAATGCCGCACTCGTCCTTCTGCAACGGCGGCTATGCCGCTGGGCCTGACCAGAAATCGCACGCATTCCTCCATTCTCGTTATCAAAGGAAACTCCCATGACGTTTTATTCCCGCAAGCTCGCTCTTTCTGCAGCACTCGCAGTAGCCCTCTCAGGCACGGCCTTCGCCGCCGAAGAGGTCAAGTTCCGCTATCTCGCCAGCCAGGGCGGATTGTCCGCCCATGAGCTCGCCGCCGAACTTGGCTATTTCGATGGCACCGGCATCACCATCGAGAATGTCGGTTATGCCACTGGCGGTCCGGCCTCGCTCATTGCGCTTGCGTCGGGCGATGTCGAAATCGGCAGTGCTGCCACCTCTGCAATCCTGAACTCGATCATCGGCGGCAACGACTTTGTCGCGGCCTATCCGTCGAACGGCATCAACGACGAGGTGCAGTCCATTTTCTACGTGCTGGAAGACAGCCCCATCCGCGACCTCAAGGACATTGCCGGAAAGACGATCGCCGTGAATACGCTCGGCGCCCATCTGGACTACACGATCCGGGAAGCACTGCATTCCGTCGGTTTGCCGTCGGATGCCGCCAATCAGATTGTTGTCCCTGGCCCGCAGCTCGAGCAGGTCCTGCGCTCCGGCCAGGTCGACGTTTCGGCCTTCGGCTATTGGCAGACGACCTTCGAAGGCGCTGCGAAGCAGAAAGGAGGCCTCCGTGCGATCTTCGACGACACTGATGTACTGGGCGAAATCGCCGGCGGCTTCATCGTGCTGCGCCGCGACTTTATCGAAAAGCACCCGGAAGCTGCCAAGGTCTTCGTCGAACAGTCCGAGCGCGCCCTGGACTATGCCCGCGAAAACCCAGAGGAAGCCAAGTCGATCCTTGCCAAGGCACTGACCGAACGGGGCGAGAACCCCGATATCGCCCAGTTCTTCCGCGGTTATGGCGTCCGTGCCGGCGGCAAGGCAGTCGAGCGAGACTTGCAGTTCTGGATTGATGTGCTCGCCCGGGAAGGCAAGCTGAAGGAAGGCCAGCTCTCGGCCAACGAGATCCTTTATTCCGCCGAAACCGCGAGCAACTGACCCATGGCGCTCGCTCATTCGAACAGCATTCGCGGAGAGGTGACGATCCGTCACCTCTCCAAGACCTACACCCTCAACGGGAAGCCGCTATCGGTCCTCAAGGATTTCAACCTCACCATCCGCTCTGGCGAAAGCTTGGCGATCGTCGGCGCAAGCGGATCGGGCAAGACGACACTTCTACGCATCCTGGCGGGTCTTGAGGCGGCGGACAGCGGCGAGGTTCTGATCGACGGACGTCGCATCCGCGGCGTTGGGACGGAGCGGGCCGTCATCTTCCAGGAACCGCGCCTTCTGCCCTGGTTGACGGTCATCGACAACATTGCCTTCGGCCTTGAGACAAGAGGCCTATCCCGCGACGAGGCGCGCTTCATCGCGCGGCGGTACGTCGAACTGGTTGGGCTGAAGGGATTTGAAACCGCCTATCCGCGTCAGCTTTCGGGCGGTATGGCTCAGCGCGTGGGGATTGCCCGGGCGCTTGCCGTCCAGCCGGAGATCTTGCTGCTAGACGAACCGCTTGGTGCTCTCGATGCCATGACCAAAATCGGCATGCAGCAGGAACTGGCCCGCATTTGGAAGGAGGAGGACGTAACGACGGTGCTCGTCACCCACGATCTCGAAGAAGCCATCTTCCTCGCCGACCGCATCCTTATTCTGCCGCGAGAAAAAGGTGGGGAGCCCCGGCTGATCGACATCGACTTGCCTCGGCCGCGCGATCGCAGCGCTTCAGGTTTCGTGCGCCAGCGAGAGCAACTGCTCGGGCTGTTTGGACTGCATTGATTTGGACGGGCAGAAAGGAAGGAGCGCGGTTTCTGGTTGCGCTTCTCCGTTCAGCTTTAGCTGGCGGTGGGCTAGGGGCAGCCAAACTGTGACGCTATTTCTACATGGTTCTGTATGTCGTGTGCCCGGCACTCCCCGGGCGATGAGCTGCCGGCGCCGCATGTCGGCGCCTGCATCGATCGTGCGCGGTGCTTCACGGCTTTGACGCTGCTTTGACGCTCCTTTTATCAGCGACCCCTATAGTCGATCCACGGCATTACTCCTGGACGGCGGGGTCACCTATGCAGCTATCCTACAGAAGCGAAGCAGGCGCCACCTGCGGTTGGGGGCTTGCCCACGTGCCTCCCTTGCCAATGGCGTCGATTGTGGCAGAGTATCGTTTGGACACCCAGCTTCCGGACGTTTTGACGAGCGTTTCGAGTACCGCAGGGATCAGCCGGATGGAACGCATGGATGAAACTCATGCCGCATTCCGCATTTATCTGCTGGGCCCGTTCACGATCAAGGACGGTCGCGGCCAATCGCTGACCCCTCGTTCCCAGAAGGCCCAGGCGATCCTGGCGATGCTGGCACTGTCGGCACGAGGAATGCGATCGCGCGTCTGGCTTCGCGACAAATTGTGGAGCGACCGATCGGAGGACCAGGCAGCCGCCAGCCTTCGCCAGGCACTTCTCGACATTCACCGGTCGCTCGGCCCCGACCGCGGTCTGCTGGTCGCGGACAAGAATACCGTGTGGCTGGACATGCAGCGTATCTGGCTCGACACGGAGGAAGTGCTGGCCGCAGAGTGTGCCGCCGAACGCGTCACCGACCAACTGTTGGAAGGCATGGATATCCGCGATCCCGAGTTCGAGGACTGGCTGACTCTGGAGCGCCAGAACTGGCATCGCCGCATCGATGAAGGCCGAATTCAGGACACGCTGGAGCCGAGGCGGCAGCCGAGCCGCGACATCAGCAAGCAATCCCTCCTGCTGCCCGTGACCCGCGGCCCGGACAAACCATGGGCGAAGGCAGAAGCACCCGGTGACGCTTCCGGCGGGAGGCCGCCTTCCGGCGATCTGCAGTGGATGGTGGCGCTTCAGCCGCCCATCGTGATCGGTGCCGCCGACCGCGGTCACATTGGCGGGACCCTTTTCCAGAACCTGCTGATCAAGGCGATTTCCGATGGATTGGGGATCGGAGTGACCGACCTCTCGTTTGCCTCGCGGGAGGCGCAGGACGACAAGATCAGCCTGCCGCTGTGCCTGCAGCTGCGTCTGACATTCGAGGGCGACATGGTGCTGATCGAGCTGTCGATCAAACACCTCATCGACAACCGCATGATCTGGCTCAGCAGCCAGACCCTGAGCAGAACGTCGCTGGAAAGGGGCGAATTCGGCATCGCCGTGTCGCTGATCGCTCAGGCCGTCGATCAACTGTCCAGTTTTCAGGAGACCAGCCGCACCGATGAACGGATGCTCCGCGAAAGGCTGCTGATGGATGGCGTCCATGCGATCTTCCGGCTGTCGCGCGACGATCTCTCCCGGGCGGAAAAGCGACTGCAGGAGCAGATCGAATACCAGCCCCGGTCATCGGCCTATGCCTGGCTGTCTTTCATCCGGACGTTTCAGGTGGGCCAGCGGTTTACCGCTATGGACGCCCATGTCATCGATGAAGCCCAGGCCTATGCCCGCAAGGCGCTGGAGATCGATCCGCATAACTCCGTCTCCCTGGCCCTCGTAGGCCATGTGCATTCCTTCCTGTTCCGGGAATATGACTATGCAGCGAACCTCTTCGAAAAATCGATAATGCTCAATCCGGCGCAACCGCTCGGCTGGGACCTGTATGCAATGCTTCATTGCTACGCGGGCCAGCCGGACAAGGCGGCAGCCATGGCGCGCTGGGTGCAGGAACTGGGGATATACAGCCCGCACCGCTTCTATTTCGATACGACCAAATGCATCAGTGCCGGGCTTGCCGGCAATCATCAGGCGGCTATCGCGGCGGGCGAGGATGCCCTGCGTGCGCGACCGAACTTCAACAGCCTGCTGCGCTACATGGTGTCCAGCCATGCCCATACCGGCAATCTGGAGGCGGCGCGCCGCTATCTGGAGCGGCTTGATGCGCTCGAAGGCGGCTTCACCATCCACACTCTGCGCAGCAGCGGATATCCGCTGCTCGACACGGGCGGCGGCCAATTGCTGATCGACGGGCTGATCAAAGCGGGCGTCAAGCTGCGCTGACCTGTTTCATCCATGACCGAATTCTTTGACAACGGCTTTCACAGGGGGAGCGGGGACATGCTGACGGCAATCGGTTCAGATTCCAAAATCGTCGAATTTCTCAACCAGTACAAATTTAGGATCGAGCCGGATACGGTGCTGCCCTGCGAGCCGCGCCTGGTCGAATTCCCGCAGCCTCCAGTCGATCCTGCTCCGCCGCCAGTGCCGGACGTCGATCCACTTCTCGACGACGCGCCGATGATGGCGAGCATGGCCGTGATGGCTGTGGCGACATCCGTTCTGAACAAGAGCGTCGCCAACAAGGCGGTGCTCAACAAGAACAAAAACAAAAATAAAAACAAGAATAAGAATAAGAACAAAAACAAATCGACCCTGGACGGGGCAAGTCTCGGGGCCTCGCAGCTTTTCCCGGTCTTCGAGATGCGTCGACTGCACCAGCAGCCGTCCCGCAACGCGTTTACTGCCGCACGTCGGTTCACCTGGGAAATGCTGGATATCCTTCCGCCGCCCGGTCCTGACTACACAAGGCTGGAGACCGCGGTGCTGCTTTCGATGCAGAGGCGCGACCGCGAACGGGCGCGGCGACTGCCGGACATCGAGTTAGAAGCGACGATCTCCGTGTCGGAATTCACGCGCGCGCTTTATATCGAGGATCTCGGCGGGTACGAGCAGACCGAAGGCTTGTTCCAGGCGATCCTCACCGCCTGCGAATATGTCGGCCTCTTGTACAAGAGCCAGTTCAACAGGCAGCGTCCGAACCAGTTCGAGCCTCTGTTGCGGCCGCTTCTGGCCGTGCCCCCGCATGAGTCCTATCCCAGCAACCACGCCTTCCAGTGTTTTTCCATTGTCTTTGCCTTTGCAACCATCCTGCCCGAACACCCCGCAACGGACGAACTGGCGCGCATAGCCCAGAACGTCGCTGAAAACCGCGAATGGGCAGGCTTGCACTATCCGAGCGACACTGCGGCTGGGCGGGACCTCGCGCGGCGCTTCGCGCCCTATCTGCACGACGCGTTCGGTCCGCTGTTCCAAGCCGTCCACGACGAGTGGGTTTGAGCCCCCATCCACCAATTTATGAGCAAGGAGGCTATCATGCCTGGTGACATCCAAGTGCCGCAATCCGTGCCGGCGAGCTATTACTATCTCTGGCATCTCACAGCTCTCGGGGTCATCGACGCCGACTACGGACCCGCCCCCCTGGTGCTGCCCGATCCGGGTGAGAGCGCAGTGCGCGAGGTGCCAGATCCGGCCATCGGCGCCACCGTCTGGGACATGATCGCGGCGGCTGGTCCCGTTTATCCGGCGCGCGTCGCCCTCATCGATGTCGGGGTCTCGCGCGATCATCCCAATCTGGCCAGCCGGCTCGAGCACGACGCATGCATCGATCTCACCACCCATCGCTATGGCGCGCGCGTCGAACCGATCTTGGATACCGCCACATCCTTCGATCGCGAGGAGCGGCAGGCGTTTTTTACGGGGCTCGACATCGGGCCGCTGGGAAACCTCGGCCTCACCAATGACGATCATGACTATTTGAAGGACCTTGCCGACGAGTATGCGGTCTCCGAAGGGGTCGTGCGCAGGCTCTATGCCCCGGAATCGCTGTTCGCCTCTCATGGCACCTGCTGCGCCGGCCTGATTGTCGGAGAACCGGCCGTGGTCACGGAAGGCGACGGCGCGGCCTTGACGGTCGAGGATGCGTTCGGCGACGACGGTTTGCCGGCGCCAAGCACCAACCGCAACCTGCTGCCCTATTTCGGTGTCGATCCCTTCTCGAAGCTGATTTCGATCAGGACCTCTTTCGAGGACGATGTCCGGCAGTTCATCGCGGCGTTCCTCTATGCGTACCACCAGGGTGTCGACGTGATCGTCGTACCGCGCGGATTTCCGGATCCCAAACGCAGCCGGGTCGAGCCGAAGAACGAGCTCAAGGCCGACCTGGAAAGCTGGAAGAACCAGGATGTCGCCAATCTTTTCGCCCGTCTTGCGGCGGCCGAGCAGGGCGCTGCCGAACTCGAGCCGAAGCAGGCGCAAAAGGGAGCCAATCCCGACCGCGGATGGCGTATCCTGAAACGGCTCATTGTCGGCGTGAGCAAGCGCATTCCCATCGTCTGCGCGGCCGGCAACAGTGGCGAGAGCCAGTTGATCTATCCTGCCAACCTTGCATCCGACAACAATGGCATCATTGCGGTGGGTGCGGTCACCGTCGAGGGCTTTCGCTCCGGCTACAGCAATTACGGCGAGGGCCTGACGGTCGTCTCGCCCGCCGACGACGGCGAGGTCTTCAATCGCCATCAACTGCGGGTGGACACGCTGTCGCCGTTTGCCGCCCAGCATGACAACAGCGAAATCCGGATGCCCGCCTATCGCTATTCGCACTTCTCGCTGCTGACGACCGACTTGGCCGGTGCATTCGGCTATGACCAGGGCGCTGGCCCCTGGTCGTCGATCATTCCCTTCGCGGCCAATCCCGGCGTTGGCGGGGGTTTTTACACGACCTTCGGGGGTACGTCCGGAGCCTCGGCCCAGGTCGGCGGGATTTGCGCGTTGATCCAAAGGGCGCACAAGAGCAAGAACGGAGCGGGTGCCAGCCTCACCGGCTTGCAGGTCAAGGAGATCCTACAGGGGGCTTCCAGGCTCGACACCACGGTTGCGCCCGGCACCCGGCCGCTGACGCCGGATTGCATGAACGCCGATGGCGAGGACTCGCTGGACATCAGCTATTTCTTCGGCTCCGGACTGCCGGATGCCCGTTTGGCGGTGGCCGCCGTTCTCGGCCCCTGACGCATCCGCACCGGCATTTTTCTTGCCCACGGCCTCCGAGTTTTCGGGGGCCTTTTTTGTTTTCAGGACGCTTTTAACGGAATTTTTAACGGAATTTTCACGCGGGCTTGCCGGGCGGATGACGGGTCGGCGGCACAGTACTCCCATAGACAAACAAGAAGTCGCCGATGCCGGTGCTCAAACCAATGGCGGATGATGGGAGACGATGATGACTGTCATGGACATGCGGGAATATCGCTGGTCGCCGGACGCCAAGTTCATCAAGCGAAGCGACGGCAACGCGGTGGCGGTGAATTTCGCCAACAGCACCAAGCGCGTCTTCGGGCCGGCCGAAAGCAGCGCCATCTCCGCCTTCAGTGGCCTGACGATCCCGTTCGTCCTTGAGGACAGCGTGTCCGAGAGCTTGCGGGCGGCCCTGATCGATGGCGGGTTCCTTGTTCCCGAGGAGGATTTCGCCGCGCGCGACAGGATGATACGCGATGCCGTCCGGACGATCGCCGAGGAAAGCTCCGGCCTGATCATCATGCCGACGGAAAAATGCAATTTCCGCTGCACCTATTGCTATGAATCCTTCGCCAAGGGCCGGATGCGACCGGAACGGGTCGATGCGCTGGCAAAGGTCATCGAAACCCGCATAGCCCGGGCCCGTAGCTTTTCCCTCGGCTTCTTTGGCGGAGAGCCGCTGCTTTGCAGCGACATCATCCTGCGGCTCTGCGGTGAGGCCATGGCACAGTGCGGGCGCAAGGGGATATTCTTCGGCGCGAGCATGTCGACCAATGCGGCCCTTTTGACGCCTGACCTGTTCGAGCAGCTGATCCGCGTCGGCCTCGTGTTCTTCCAGGTGACGCTCGACGGGGACCGTGAGTTGCATGACCGCCAGCGGGTGACGGTCAAGGGCAAGGGGACTTTCGACGGCATCGTCGCCCATCTCCGAGCCATGGCTGCGACGTCCCACGAGTTCACCGTTGCTCTGCGCTGCAATGTGCATGTGGAAGACAGCGAGCGGGTGCTGGCGCTGTTCGACAGCGAAGAACTCGCCTTCGTGCGCAACGATCCGCGCTTCATGATCGACATCCATTATATCTGGGCGTCGGACCGCCAGACCTTGGCGGAGACCTCGAAAGAGGGCTGCCTGTCCGGCCTCCAGGCCGGCCTCGACAAATACGCGCTGAATGCCGAACTGTCGCGTCGCGGACTTTCGACCAGCAGCTACGACGACGTGCCGGGCATTCTGGGCAGCGCCTGCTACGCCGGCAAGAAGAACTGGTTCATCGTCGGCGCCGACCTCAAGCTCTACAAATGCACCGTCGTGTTCGACAATCCCAAGAACAACGTCGGGTATATCGATCTTTCCGGCAACATGGTGATCGACCAACGGCTGAACCGGCTTTGGACCGGCTCCAACGCCGAGACCGACAGCGGCTGCGGCTCCTGTTACCTGCGGGTTCCCTGTGGCGGTCTGGCCTGTCCCCTGACCAGGTTCACCTCCGGCTCGAAAGGATGTCTCGAACTGCGGGATGCCGGAAATCTCAGGAACTGGGCCGAACGGCTCAGCCCACCGGCGGCGGAACAAACAGATCCGCTCGCCATTCACTGACCCCCAAAGGAGAAGGATGAAGCACATGCCTGCTACCGAAATCAGTCACAAGGACTTCGTACTCGATCGCGCCAAGCGGATCGACAGACTGTTCCAGGCGATCGAGGGCGACGCCTCCAAGCGCGAGAAGTTCTTCGAGGCGCCGGAGAAAGTGGGAGCCGAATACGGCGTCTCCTTCTCCCACGAGGAAGCCTTCGGCATTACCGCCATGAAGGGCCAGGGCCTTTCCGATTTGCGCGAGCGCCTGGTGCTCAGCAAAGCCGGATTCTTCGACGGCAACTGCGGTTGTGCCCTTTTCGGCCCCGGCGGCGTGCTGAGCCGGGCCATCAAGCCCGGCCTCTAGGCCGGTCGCCAACACCATCGCTGCGTGGCAAAGCGCGCGGCAACCCGAACCAAGAAGAGGAGGATCACCCATGCCTGACCGTATCCAGGGCACGACCCACAAGGACTTCGTGCTCGACCGCGCCAAACGGATCGACAAGCTGTTCCAGAAAATCGAAAGCGATTCCGCGCAACGTGAGGCCTTTTTCAAGGATCCCCAGGCCGTCGGCGCAAAGCACGGCGTCACCTTTTCCCACGAGGAGACCTTCGCAATCGGCTCGATGAAGAATGTCGGCCTCGCCAATCTGCGCGAGCGGCTCGTCTTGAGCGAAGTCGCGTTCTTCGACGGCAATTGCGGCTGTGCGCTTTATGGACCCGGGGGGGTTCTGACGCGCCAGATCGCCACCGGCCTCTGACCCTACGCCATGTGGCCGCCCGTTCGCGGGCGGTTGCATCCAAGCCCGAGGCCAGCGCCTCGCGACAGGTTTCACCACGAGGCAAGGGAGGCTTCGATGTTTGCAGCTCATCTCGATCATCTTGCGGACGAGGCGCGTGCCGTGCTGGCATGCAATCCCCTTCTGGCTGCGAGCAGCGCAGGGCTTCCCGCCGGACGCAATCGGCTCAAGCGCCGCGCCCGCTATGCCGGCACCTTGTCGGCGATTGCCGACATCAAAGCGGTCGCTCCGCGGGCCGATGCGTTTGCCCGCCACTTCCCTGAATTGGCCGATGGCGGCTATCGTCATGCCGAACGGCTGCCCGGCGACGGCAAGGCTGGCCCCGTCGGCCTCGACCCTTACCGGTCCTCGGCGCTCTGCACCTGGATGGACGGGCTGGAGCGGGGCCTTGGCTGGGTTAAAAGCGGTGCCAATGCGGAGATCCTCGAATACTATCTGCAACCGGATCTGATGGACGCCGATTTCATCGCCGAGCGTCAACCTGTCCGCGGGCTCGCCTGCGGCATCGGCCTGCTGCGCATCGAGACGCTTGCCGCAAGCCGGATGATGCAGCCCCGCGTGGCGCAATGCCTACCCGATTTTCCGAGCGCCGAGTATCCGACGGTGAGCGAGAGCGATCTCGACGCCATCGCAGAGCATCTAGACGCGGCGGTCAGCCTGGCATTTGCCGTGGATCCCGCAGGAACGCAGCTGCTGGCCGCCAATCTGCACAGCCTGCATGTCGGCCTGCGCCACGATCCGCTCTGCTCCTTTTCCAGCTCCAACGAGCTGCCGGGTAGCGCGATCGTCATTCTCTCGAAGGAACGGTTGCGTGACGGTGATCATGCGGCAACCGCCGCGCAACTGCTTCACGAGGCGGGGCATGTCCTGCTGGGGTTGTACACAACCTCAGCAGCGGCATCCTTGCCGTGTGACTTCACCTATGTGTCCCCTTACAAGAATGACTTGCAGACGCTCGAAAGCATCCTGCACATGGCATATACCATTCCCTGGGAATGTGCCGTGCGCATGGCATGCCTGTCCTTGCGGGAAGATCCTGAGCGGCGTGCCCGGGAGGCGGCCTTCGTCATCGCCTATGCCTCGCGCCAGCTTCCGCTCATCGATATTGCCCGTTCAGGCTTAGACCGTCTCGGCGGCGATGTCTTATCTGACCTCCCGGACATCGCCGCCATTCCTTCCTGGAACGCCCGGGTTCTGGCACTCGTCGATAGGCTGCTGGAAAGCGAGACGCCTGAGCGGCGGCCGGCGCATGTCGCAGAGCGCCAGCGCGTCATCGAGCGCCAGGCCTGGGATCTGGGGCAGATGGTGCTAAGGGGCCGTGACCCTATCGATCCGCGCTTGCAGTCTCGGGAGATCGACGAGACCGGCGAAAGCGTCACTCTGTGGTACGACGGAACACGCCACGTCATCGCCAAGGCGGAATACCGGCCGACGAGCAAGGACTATGGCCGCTATGTCGAGTTGATCGGCAGCAATGCCTCCATGGCCATGGAGGTGGCGTGATGGGCAAGCTCCGCTCCCATAGACTGTCAGCCATCGTGGATGCGCCGGCTGATGTGCTGACCGGTTCGGCCGAGGCTTTGCTCGCCATAGCCCGCCAGGCGGTCGCCGATGCCGAACTCACGATGATCTCCAGCGCCAAGGCGGATTTCGAGCCGCAGGGGGCTTCGATCATCCTGCTGCTGCAAGAATCCCACGTGGCGCTGCATGCGTGGCCGGAACACGGCAAGCTGACGATCGACATCCACGTCTGCGATTTCAACCGCGACAATCTCGGTCGCGCCCGGCAGGTCGCCGAGGCCCTGAGCTTTGCCGATCTGTTTCCCTCCAATCGTGCGGTCTGGTCGATCCAGACCATGCAGGGGTGAACGGTGATGAGCGCGCTGGAATATCGAGCCGACCTCTACGATGTCATCCACGGCCGGCGGCAGCACGATATCCCTTGGTACGTGGAACTGGCCCGGCATGTCGGCGGGCGGGTGCTGGAGCTTGGTGCCGGAACCGGCCGGACGGCGCTGCCGGTCGCAAGGGCCGGAATCGCGATCGATGCGCTCGACGTTGCCGAGGAAATGCGCGCCCAACTTCGGAAAGCCCTGGAAGGGGAGACGGAGGAGGTCCGGGGCAGAGTGCGGGTCCTGTCCGGAGACATGACCCGGTTCTCGCTACCCGATAGCTATGGGCTCATCCAGATTCCGTTTCGCAGCTTTTTGCACAACACCACGCAAGACCAGCAGCGAGCATGCCTGGAGCGGTGCCATGCGCATCTCGCTCCCGGGGGGCTTTTGGCCCTCGATGTCTTCCTGCCGTCAGAGGAGTACATGGCCGCCTTCGAGGGTGACTATGAGGGTCTGTTTCGGATGGACGACCCCTATCCGCTGCCAACAGGAGGTTTCCTGCTGTTGAGCGAATGGAATGCCTATGACCGCGCGGCACAGAACGTCCGGGCGGTGCATCGATACGAACTGCTGGCGGAGAACGGCCGGATCACCGAGAGCCTCTACCAGATCCTGGATCTGGCCTGGCTTTATCCGGACGATCTCGAGCGGCTGCTGGTGGCGGCGGGCTTCGCCGAGATCACCTTCTATAGCGATTTTACATCTCAACCCGTGGGTCCGGAAACGCGCGATGTCGCGGTTACCGCCCGCCGAGTTTGAACCAAGGAGAAGCGACAATGAACGACGACACCAAGAAGACCCTTGTCACCCACAAGAAGCAGATGGACGGGCACGAGATCACGGTCACGCTCGATGAAGCGCAGCGGCTGCAATTGTCGCGCCTGACCGGCCGAGATCTCACCCAGATCAAGATCGGCATCCAGGACCTGGCCGATATTGGCGATCTCGTCGCCAATTAGCATCCAACCCTCAGAGATAGGAGAAGCCCCATGCCTGAAGACAGAACAACCCCGCAAGACGTTTCGGTATCCGCTGCCAAGCTGCACGTGGTCACCATCAAGCTGACCGGCGAGCAGCGCAGCGAATTGCAGCGACTGACCGGCGAGACGCTGCACGAGCTGCGGATCGGTGTAGAGGACCTCGTCGATATCGGTGATCTCGTCGCCAATTGAGGCGCACGGCTGGGGAGGCCGGTATCGTGACGGAGCGTCTTGAAACTCTGCCGAAAGCTTGCGGTTCCCGGCATTTTCGGGCCGATGTCCGGCTCGTTCGTGCGCCCGACCGTAAACGCTCCGGCCTCCAACGCGGCGTTCGTGTGATCTGGTTCCCAGACGAAATCGGCGATCTCGTCTGGAACAAAGGCCCCGACATGCTGGGCCCGGACCTGCGCATGCTGCTCGATGATGCCGACATGCTGGCGGCCGGCGAGGAGATTGCCGGCCGCAGCGACCGCAACGCCGCGTTCCTGGCTGCCCTGTGTCCGCAGGTTGATGATCTCTCGCCGTTCCAGGCAACGGACTTCGTCATGGTCGGATGCGGCGGTTTGGGATCGCAGATCGCCATCCAGCTTGCAGCACTCGGTGCCCGCCGCTTCCTGCTGATCGACGGCGACCGCATCGAGGCGAGCAACCTCAACCGGCTGACTTTCGCTTCGGCTGAAGACATCGGCCTACTAAAGACCGAGGTTCTCGCGCGTCATCTGGTCTCGCGCTTTTCCGCTTCGGTGGAGACCGTGCCGGAATTCGCCCTCGGCGCGGACGCGGTCTGGTCGATCCTGCAGCGAACGCGCCTGCCGTTCGTCCTGCTTGCCGGCGACGATGCACGTCTCGCCCGCAGTTTCCTTGCCGCTTATCACCGGGTCACCCCCACGCCGCCGCCCTATCTTCATGTCGGTTATGTCGGCGCGCATTGCATGACCGGGCCGCTGGTGGCTCAGCCGGAGGACGCCTGTCCGTTCTGCGGCTCGGCGGCGGAAATCTCTGCAGATGAGGGCTTTGTCGCCCCTTCCGCACTTGCGAATAATGCGCTTATCGCCGGTTTTGCCGTGTCGCAGATCGCCATGGAGCGATTGACCGGCCAGTCGGCGCTGAGCGGCCACCGCTGGTTGCTTGACCTAGAGACAGGTCGGACCCGGCTTCGCCCCGTGTTGAAACACCTCCAATGCAAGGTCTGTCACCCATGAACGCGCGCTCTGCCCAAGACTATTACTGCTCGATCGTCGCTGCGCTGAAGCAGAAGAACGTGCCCCCCGGCGGCGAAGCGATGATCGAGGCCATTCTAGCTGCCGTTCCCGTCGGGGCGGCCAAGATCATCGATCTCGGCTGCAATACCGGCTGGGTCGCCCGGCAGGTCGCCAAGGCCTTTCCCTCCGCCCGGGTGCTGGGGCTCGATATAAACCCGGCGATGATCGATGCGGCCGAGGCGGCGGCACGGCAGGAGCAGTCGAGCGCCGTCTTTGCCTGCGTCGATGGCGCCGCCATGCAGACCCTGGCGGCCGGAGCGGATGTGATCATTTGCGGCGGCAGTGCCGCATTTTTCGAGGATCCGGCCGCAGTCTACCGGGCCGTCACGGGCTGCCTCAAGCCCGGCGGCCTGCTGATCGATTGCCACTATGTCTATGATGCGGACGTACCGGCTGATTTACGCCGCGAGGAACGAGCAATGTTTGGACTGGGCTGGATGCCGAAGGGTCTCTCCGCCATAGCCGGCGTCTACGAGGAAGCGGGTCTAACCATGGCGGCGATCCGGCGCCTGCCGCGGTTTGCCTTCGAGGACAGTGCCGCAGCCGTCCTGGCGCGCGAGATCTTGCAAGGTGTGCCCGAGATGCAGGAACTCGTTCAGGCCATGACGAAGCGGCGGGCGCTGATCAACGCACTGTCCGGGTATCGCTACCCTTACCTGCTCGTGGCGAGTTCGGGCACTCCGGCGGCACAGGCCCCGGGTGCCGGAGAGCGCGATCTCACCAAGGCCATCGCCACCCTCGACCTGTTCAGCATGCCGATCGCCCGGCAGCCGATGAGCGTGCTCAGGGATTACTTGCCCTATCGGTTTCTCGCCTATGTGGGGGATCCGGATGCCGCGCCCGGCGGTGGACGTGCCGTGGAGACCCTGGCGCGAACGCTCGAGACCTTGGGGATCGGGCAAAAGGGCCGGGTCCTTGACATTGGCTGCTTTACCGGGCTCTCCAGCATCGTGCTGGCAAGCCATTTCGAAGGCGTGATCGGCCTGGATATCGAGGCGGAGTTCGTCGAAATCGCCGGTTCCATCGGCAGGGCGCTCCTTAGCCCCGCGCAGTTCCTGGTGGGCGACGGATCGAGAACCGGATATGCCCCAGCCTCGTTCGATGCGGTCACGATGACCGCGACGCTTGCCTATACCCCTCGGCCACAGGCACTGCTGGCGGAGGCGAGCCGTATTCTGAAGTCGGATGGCCTGCTCGCCGAATTCGTCTATCACCATTTTGACCGCGCGCCCGAAACCGCGGAGAAGATCCAGGCGGCCGTCGGTCCGGATGTGGTGCTGGCGCCACTGTCCCGGCGCCTTGACATGTTCGAGACGGCCGGCTTCGACCTGGTCGAGCTCAATGCCGTGGAGACGGGCGCAGCATCGTCGTCGGAGCAAACGGTGCTGCGGGATTATGTGGTTCACCGCGAGCATGTGCTGGACCCTTGCAAGAGCCGCGAAGACCTCAAGGCCTTTGCAGATCTGTTCACCCACTATACCGGCCGCCTCTCCGATTGCCTCGACAAGCCGGTCGCGTATCTGGGGGTCTTCAGCAAATCCGGCCAAGGCAATCGCCCATGCAACCAGAACAGAGACTGATCAGCGCACCTCTTTCCGGCCTTTCGCTCGACGAATACCGGGCGGCATTACTGACGCGCCTGACGCATTCCTATGAGGTGCATCGGAGCATGGACCTTTTGGCGGCGCAGATCGCCGCCGAAAGGCGCGTCCTTCAGCTTTTCGGCGAGCTTCAGACCGATCCGGCCAGGACCCGTGCGATCGGCTTCCGACATGGTTCACAACCGGTCGGCGTCGCATCCTTCACGCTCAATCCGGCCGAAGGACACCTTTTTCTTTGGGATATTCTCATCCATGAACCGCATCGGCGGATGGGGTTTGGCACCCTGGCCATCGCGGAAGTCGAGCATCTTGCCGTCGAGGCCCGACTTGACCGCGTCCAGCTTAGTATCGAATTCGGAAACGAAGCCAGTGCCGCGTTTTTCTCTCGTATCGGCTATCGTTTCGTTGCCATCAGCGCGCTCAAGCCGCTCATCTGATCGTAGGCAGGCATGGCAAATGCCGGCCTCGACGTCGCCGGTTTCGCTCCCCGACAGCGGTATTCGATGCACCTTGCCTGTCCTTGCGCATGTATTGGCGCTATCTGTGCCGATCTATGAGTGCGCCAGCAATAGATCGTCCTTCAGCATTTTGCGGAAAAACCGCTTGGCGGCTTCGAGATTGCGCTGTGATGTCAGCGGGAATACAGGAACGACGAGCAACACATTCAATCAGATTAGGACATCCAACATGGTAGATCCTGTTGAGGATGCGACAGAGTTGAAGGCAATTCTCAGCGATGTTGTCGCTCAAGTGAGAACACGTGCGCCTGCGATTTACGATGAGGCGGTTGCGGAAGCTAAGATGAAGGATGAGCCGACCCCGCGCAAGGCGGACTTTGAAAAGTTCGGCATCGCAGTTTTCACCAGGACCGGCGAGCTCGCCTTCGCCGGCAATGCCAGCATCGGCTTTCCGATCCAATCCATATCCAAGGTCTTCGCCCTTGAGCTTGCGCTTGAAGCGCTCGGCGAGGCTTTGTGGAAACGGGTCGGGCGTGATCCATCGGGCGACCCCTTCAATTCCATCATCGATCTTGAACGCGCCAAGGGTATTCCACGCAACCCGTTCATCAATGCCGGCGCATTGGTCGTCTGCGATGTCCTCGCTGGTCTCGGCGGAAGCGCAGGTCCAAATCGTCATGTGATTAGCTTTGTTGAACGAATGCTCGACGGTGAGGCAGTGGCGCTCGACAAGGATGTTATGGCCAGTGACCGTACCGGAGGCGACCTCAATCGATCGCTGATGTTCATGGCGAGACACCACGGTAATCTGAACCATCCGGTAGATAAGGTCATGGAAGCCTATATCCACCAATGCGCCATCACGCTGGATTGTCGCGGACTTGCCAAGGCAGGCCGATTTCTCATCCTTGACGACCCCGAAAAAGAGAATGATGTAACCCTGGCAGCGGCGCGGCGCGCTCGGCGGATACTTTCGGTGATGATGCTGTGTGGCCAATATGATGGCTCAGGTGACTTCGCCTATCGGGTCGGATTGCCAGCCAAATCAGGCGTCGGCGGCGGAATTCTCGCCGTTGTACCCCATTGCGCCTCAATCGCCGTCTGGTCGCCAGCACTCGACTCAATGGGCAATAGTTGGCTCGGCACGCTGGGGCTGGAGTTGGTCAGTTCCAAAACCGACTGGTCGGTCTTCGGCAGAGCGCGTCGGTGAGCGGCCGGCCAACGCGGATTTCTTCGAGAGCAGAACATAAGCTTCGCGTGTTGCCAAAATCGGTCAAACGCGAAGCGCACTTCGCTGATTGTGAACCCGATCGAGTCAGGCGCAGGCATCCAGTCGCTCAATCTCACCCCTCGTCTCAGTGAGTGTGGCCTCCGTGAACCTATCGCCGCTCTTTGGCCTTACGTGATCTGCGGGAAAGGTCACATACTGGACGAGTTGATCCTGCGAAACTGGCGGAGGCAGTCCCCGGTCTCTTTGCATCCGGAAATCCGCCGCCACAACTCCTGCTTGGCAGCGACGCGCTCGGCCTCGTCTCCGGCAGAATTGAGCGCCTGCAGCAGGAGGTCGAAAGCTGGAACGCCGTCACGGTCTCGACTGACAGCTCATCTGAACTGCAACGTCCGATCAGCAGACAAAAATGATATGAAAAGAGGTCTTTTAGTATAATATGATCCCTAATGACGTCATTTTTTTTGACATGCGCGCATGCCGTGAGATACGTAAACACTTCATATTGAAGTAGATGGAACGCTAAGGTGTCAAATGAGGTCGGATTCGGAAGTTCTTCAGGAGATAGGTCGGCTGCTCAAGACGTCACGCAAGACTTTGGGCCTCACCCAAGAGCAGGTTGCAGGTATGGCAGGTATATCGCGTCCGCGATACCGCGAGATCGAGGCTGGAGCCAGTGCTGCCCGTACGACCACACTGATCAACATTGGTCGTGCGCTTGGTCTGGAACTGATGCTCATCCCGCAGGCCATGGTCCCGGCGGTTCAAGCTTTATTGCAGCCAGGTGGCGCCGAAGATGATCTTCCTGCTTTCGTCGCAAGCCCCGATGGTGATGGCAATGTCTGATGCGCGTCTTGATCCAAGATCTATAACCTCACTGGACGTGCTGCTGAATGACCTGAAGGTCGGCATGATCGTGAGAACGCCGGGAGACTTCAATGCGTTCAGCTTTGAGGAGAGCTATCGACAGACGGGCGGTTTCCCAGTGCTCAGTCTCTCATTTCGCGCCGCACATGGGGGGTTGCGGGACCCGAAGCCTATCGCTAAGGCTTTGCCACCGTTCTTTGCGAACCTTCTTCCAGAGGATAAACTGCGCGAGGCGATGGAGAAGCACCATTCAGGTACCGTGCGGGCAGGAAATGATTTCGATTTGCTTGCCGCACTCGGATCGGATCTGCCGGGGGCTGTCCGAATTGTTCCGAGCGAAGGCAGCGTTGTCCGTAGTGAGGGGTTGACACCCCCCATACCGAAGGCCCGGTTTTCGCTCGCCGGCGTGCAGATGAAACTTTCCGTCATCAAAAACACAGGCAAGGGCGGCGGGCTGACGATCCCCTTAGGCGACGAGCAGGGTTCATATATCGCCAAGTTTCCTTCGACATCATTTCCTGGTGTCTCGGAAAACGAATTTGCAAATCTTGCACTGGCCGAGGCGATCGGCATGGACGTGCCGGAACGCGAGCTCGTGGAACAATCGCAGTTTGAGGGTATCCCGGCAGAGTTTGAGACGCTGTCGGACGGCAAAGTCCTCCTCGTCAAACGTTTCGATCGGCTTGCCGGTGGTAAGCGCGTCCATATCGAAGATTTCGCTCAGGTATTCGGCGTCTATCCCTCTCGAAAATATGAGGGTGCCGCCTACCATGACATAGCTGCGGCTCTAGGGGTCGCCGTTTCTTCAGCGGCAGCCCTGGAGTTCGTTCGACGACTGGCATTGGCTGTGCTGACAGGAAATGGCGACATGCACCTCAAGAATTGGTCGCTGATTTATCATGGGAAGGGCGACAAGCCGGCACTCGCCCCGGTCTATGATCTGCTCTCGACTGTCCCTTACATTCCGTCAGACGCCATGGCATTGTCGCTGGCCGGTGAACGGCCGTTCAAGGCAATGAACGCCCAGCGATGGAAAGTCTTCGCTCATCGTGCGCGGCTGCCGGAAGCTGCGGTGCTGAAGGCTGTCACGGAGACGGTCGAGCGCGTCAACCATTCTTGGTGGTCTCTGCCTGAGCGTGCCGTTCTCCCTAATAGAGTATTGGAACGGGTTGATGCCCACGTAAAGCTGATGTCGCCAATCCTCGGCACGTGCATGGATTAGCAATTGATGTTTTCGGGTGACGCGTTAGCAGTTTCGTGGGCCACCAATGCCGATCGGATCGCTGGTTCATACCCATCAAGGCGACCGCTCGAGATGTCTGACATACTCCGTCAGGACGCTTTCTCGTCCAGCTTCGGGAGGAACCAGGCCAGAAGCCCCGCAAGCGGCAGGAACGAACAGATGGTATAGACCATCTCGACGCCATAGCGATCGGCGAGTACGCCAAGGAGAGCGGCTGCGATGCCGCCCAATCCGAAGTTCAGGCCGTAAAAAAGACCGCCGATCAGGCCGATACGGTTCGGCAGCAGTTCCATGGCATAGATCAGGATAGACGCGAAGGCGCTGGCCATGATGAGATTGATCAGGACGCTCAGAACGCCGGTCCAGAACAGATCGACATGCGGCAGGATCAAGGTCAGCGGAAGGGGGCCCAGCACCGAGATCCAGATGATCCGGTATCGTCCGATCTTGTCACCGACGATGCCACCGATCAGTGCGCCTGCTGCCGATGCCAGGAGGAAAATGAACAGCATCATCTGCGCTGCCGGAATGGTGAGGTCGAACTTCTCCATCAGATAGAAAGTGTAGAACGAGCGAAAACTCTCGCCATAGGCATTCTTCGTGAACATCAGGAAGGTGAGCACGAAAAGCGCCACCCCGATCATCAACGGCGCGTGGCGCTGCGCTGATTCTCTGGATTTCGCGCTCGCCTGCCTCGCGGCAAAGGCCGCGCTGATTTCCTTCTGCTTCGAACCGATCCACATCAGGAGCGCCATGGCGAGCAAGGCGATGACGGCAAACCAGGAGAGGCTCGACTGACCGAATGGCACGATAATGATGGCCGCGAACACGGGTCCGAGCGCGCCGCCTGCCTGTCCGCCCACTTGAAACAGGCCTTGCGCCAACCCCTGTCGATCGCCGGCTGCGTAGCGCGCCATGCGGGTAGCTTCCGGATGGAAAATCGAAGAGCCTATCCCGATCAGTGCGACGGCGATGAGGATGACGGTGTAGCTGCCGGCGTAAGCCAGACAAATCAGTCCGGCCAGCGTCGACATCATTCCGATCACGGGTGAATACGGGGCCGGGTGCCTGTCGGTGATGACGCCGATCACCGGCTGCAGGACCGATCCTGCGATCTGGAACGTCATGGTGATCAGGCCGATCTGGACGAAGTCCAGCGCATAGGCCTCTCTCAGGATCGGATAGGCCGCCGGGATCAGCGACTGCATGAGGTCGTTGAGCAGGTGCGTGCAGCCGAGCACGACAAGGACGACGAAATACGTATTGGAGCGTGCGGGGGCTGAAACGGCAACTGTCATGATCACCTTCAGTATCGAATGCAGATCATGCCGTCAAACTTGTCCGGCCGCGCTTTGATACGCCCCTGGATACTGTCTGTGGCGATTTTTCCCCAGGCAAAGAACCCCCGGCGTCCGAGCGGCAGCACGTGGACGATGCGCTCGGGGAGACTGAGCCTTCCAGCAGTGGGAGCGCTTTCCGACGCGCAATCCGGCGCCGAAAAATAGTTAGTGAATACAGAGTGATGTCCTGTCGGTTCCGACGATGGTGTGTGGCCGCGTGGGCTTCAACATACTCGCCGGCAGAGATCACTCTACCTCCGCAAACTTCTCTCGTTGGCTGCCATCGTGCCGAGCGGAACGTAGGCCAATACTCCGATGCTGATTAAGTGACGGCTTGACAACGCTATCATGTTCAATATCCTATACATGTTCAATATACTGAACAAATGAGGGGAGGTTATCGTGAGCGGTCGAGGCGTTGAGCGCATTCTGGATATGATCGAGTGGTTCGCCGCTGCTCCCGACGGTGCAAGCCTTTCGGAGATCGCCGCGACCTTGGCGATCCCAAAGTCCAGCGCCTTGCAGATGCTGCAGTCGCTTGCCGACCGCGGCTATATCCGCAGGCAGGAGAACGGTGAGTACTGCCTCGTCCGGCTGCCCGGCGATATCGCGAAGGACGGCCGAAGCCATGGCGCACTGATCGCGCTGGTTTCCTCCCATCTCACACAGGCCGTCGATGAGACAGGTGAGAGTGGTTTCATTGCCGTGCTCGAAGACCGCTCGATCCGGTATCTCAACAAGGTGCTGCCGACGCGCGAGATCCTCTATGACCGCGACATCGGTCCCAAGCGCCCGGCCCACAAGGTGGCCAGCGGGATTGTTTTGCTTGCGGCACAGAGCGACGCCGAAATCGCGGCCTATTCGGCGGCAGAGGCGCTGTCCGATGAAGAGGTCTCCAGCCTCTCCCGCGCCGTTGCAATGGCACGGGCGGACGGCTTTTACGTAAATTCCATGGGCGTCGTGGAAGGCGCGGCCGGTGCGGCCGCCCCGATCATCGGCGCCGATGGCAGGGCGGTTGCCGCCCTCAACATCTCGGGCCCCCAGGCCCGCTTTGTCGCCAATTCCGACCGCATTTCCGAAGTGGTCAGAAGAACCGCCGTTGCGATCAGTGAGGAGCTATCGCGCCGCGGTCGTCGTTTATCAAAGGGAGGTAAGACATGAAGTTCGTAACACAATCGGCAATCGTCGGATTGTTCGTCGGCATTGCCGGTTTCGCGCAGGCGCAGGAGGTGCCGGCAGGCTATCCTGCGGACTATGCGACGATCATTGAGGGCTCGCGCAGCGAGGCCGGTCTGATGATCTATTCCAACATGGCCGACAACAACTGGCAGCCGCTGATCCAGGGCTTCAATGCCAAGTATCCCTGGGTGAAAGTGGAGACCGTCGATCTCGGCTCCGGTACCGTCCATTCGCGCTGGGAGGCGGAAAAGGGCTCGAGCGCCCGCACTGCCGATCTTCTTGTTTCAGGTGCAAACGACCGCTGGGCATCCTACGGCAAGGAAGGTCTGATGGAAGACTACAAGAGCCCTGAAATCACCAACCTGCCAGACTTTGCCTATCCGTATCCGGGCGTGAACGTGCTGTCGACCGATCCTTTGGTCATCACCTACAACGCAGCGCTTCTGCCCGAAGACCAGCGCCCGACAGGCTTCGCCTCGCTGGTTGAGGACGCAGTCGCCAACCCGGACAGTTTCCAAGGCAAGATCACCACCTACGACGCGGCGCGCAACAGCTTCGGCCTGACGGCGTGGTGGTCCTACATGAACAAGAAGGGTGAAGCCGGTTGGGATGGCCTGCGCAAGATCGGCCCGATGATCCGCGGTGAGACATCCGGCGGTCCGATGAACGAAAAGATCGCGACCGGCGAGTATCTGATGGGCATCGCTGTTTCCGGCATCACCATCTTCCCGCGGCTTGAGCAGCCGGGTGGTGAAATCCTCGGCTTCGCCTTCCCCGACGATGGCACGATCATGATGCTGCGCGGCATGGGCATTCCCAAGGGTGCCGCCAATCCGAACTCGGCTAAGCTTTTCGTCGACTACGCCCTGAGCCAAGAAGGCCAGACCCAGGTCGGCAAGGGCGGTCTCGTGCCATACCGCGAGGACGTCGCCGAAGACCAGGTCCGCTACACCTACCAGAAGATCAGCGAGATCGTCGGTGCGGACAATGTCATTGCCGCCGGTTTCGACCAGCGTCTGATTACCGAAGCGGGTCCCTTTGTCGAAAAGTGGAACGCCGCTATCGCCGGCAAGTAACAGCCAGGCCGAAGGGCCGGCCGCGGGCTGGCCCTTCCACCAACTCTGACAGGAAAAATCGATGACGGATATCAGCCACGCCGGCGCGGCCGGGCGAGGGATAGACCGATCGCGTGCGATCTACTGGGGCGTTGCGGCGCTGACGACGATCCTCGTATTCGGTCCGATCACCCCGATAGTCTTCCAGGCATTTCTCGACAAGCCACTCTACGACGAAACGGCCGTCCCGACGATCGGCAACTTCACCCGTCTGGTGAACGAGCCCGGCATGGCGGGCGTATTCTTCAATACGCTCTATTTCGGCGCTCTGACGATGATCGTCGCGCAGGTGTTCGGTGCAGTCATGGCGGTTCTTGTCGGACGCACCAATCTGCCCGGACGCAAATGGCTCGGCGAGATCTTTATCTGGCCGCTCTTTGTCTCGAACCTTGTCATCGCCTTCGGCTGGTTCACCATGTACGGCCCCTCGGGCTTCATGACGCTGGCTGCCAAGACCTATCTCGGTGGCGCACCTTGGAACCTCTACACTGTCACCGGCATGGGTATCGTTGCGGGCTTGAGCCAGGCACCGCTGACCTATCTTATGTGCCTTGCGGCCGTGACCAAAGCGGATCCGCTGCTTGAGGATGCCGCGCGGTCGACCGGCGCCGGCCCGTTCCGGGCTTTGTTCTCGGTCACCATCCCGATGATCCGTCCGGCGATCATCTATTCGGCCGTGCTGAATTTCGTCGTTGGAATCGAGATGCTGGCAATCCCGCTGCTTTTCGGTGGTCCCTCCGGGATCCAGACGGTTACGACCTTCCTCTACAACGCCGGCATCAACGCCGCCGTTCGTCCGGAATACGGGATCGTCGGCGCCGCAGCCGTGATTCTGCTGATCGTCGTCGCTTTTCTCGTCTGGTTGCAGGGCTTCCTGATGAAGGGTGCTGGACGCTTCGTGACCGTGCGCGGCAAGGCGAGCCGCCCCTCGACGCTTGATCTCGGCGCATGGCGCTGGCCTGCCTTCTTGTTTGTCTTCGCCTTTGCCTTCCTGACGATCATCTCGATTTTCGGTGGCATCTTCATGCGCTCGGCGGTGAGCTTCCTGACGCCCCTCATCCCGTTCTGGAAAGTGATGACCACGGCCAATTTCGAGCATGTGCTCGGCTCGGCCACCTATGTGCGCTCGATCGTCAACTCGGTGCTCGTCGCCACGATCGGGGCGGCTATCGGTACCTTCTTCATTCTGGTCATTGCGCTCGTCGCCCGCCGCTCGGACTTCCGGCACAATCGTGCCCTAGAATATATCGCGCTGTTCCCGCGCGCGCTGCCAGGCATTATTGCCGGCCTCGGCTTCTTCTACGCCGTCATCTGGCTTCCCGGAGCAGACATCATCCGTGGCACGATCGCAGTGCTGATCCTCGCCTTCATGATCCGCTACATCCCGGTCGGCTTCGGCGCCATCGCGCCGGCGCTGGCACAGGTCGGCGAGGAACTCGACCGCGGCGCGCGCATTTCGGGGGCAGACTGGTGGACCACGGTGACACGCATCATCGTGCCTATCCTGAAGCCCGCGTTGTTCAGCTGCTACGCTCTGCTCTTCATCCATTTCTTCAAGGAATATGTGACGGCCGCCTTCCTCTACCAGCCCGGCTCCGAAATCATCGGAACCACCATGCTGCAGCTCGTCGCCCAAGGCGACAACGGCCCGGTCTCCGCCCTTGCAACCATCCAAGTCATCATTACCGCCGCGTTCGTCATCCTGGCACGCCGCGTCATGGGAGCCAAAATCTATGGCTGATCTTGTCCTTCAGAACCTCACGATCAAGTACGGCGCAGTCACGGCTGTCGAGGATCTCAACATCCATGTAGCGTCCGGCGAGTTCCTGACGTTGCTCGGCCCCTCTGGCTGCGGCAAGTCCACCTCGCTCTTTTCTGTCGCTGGCCTCAACCATGCGACATCGGGTACGATCCGCGTCGGCGACCGGGTGCTGTTCGACGGCAACCCGAACAACACCGTGCCCCCGGAAAAGCGCAACATCGGTCTTGTCTTTCAGTCCTACGCATTGTGGCCGCACAAGACAGTTGCGGAAAACCTGGCCTTCCCCTTGACCCTGCGCAAGATCGGGCGGGCGGAGCGTGACGAGCGCATCAAGGAGGCGCTCGGCCTCGTCGAAATGCTTCCCTATGCCGATCGCTATCCCTTCGAGCTTTCCGGCGGCCAGCAGCAGCGCGTGGCGCTTGCCCGTGCGCTCGTCTATCGCCCGCCGCTTCTGCTGCTCGACGAACCCTTGTCAAACCTCGACGCGAAACTGCGCGAGCGGGCACGGGTCTGGCTGCGCGAACTGCAGGAGCGCCTCAACGTCACCACCATCTACGTCACCCACGACCAGGCCGAGGCTTTGGCCGTATCGGACCGCATCGCCGTCATGAGCATGGGGCGAATGCGCCAGCTCGGCACCCCGCGCGAAATCTACGAACGGCCTGCCGACAGCTTTGTCGCCGACTTCATTGGCTCCTCGAACTTCCTCACAGGCACGATGATCGAAAGCGGCACGGACCAGGCCCGGATCCGGTTGGCCGATGGCAGCGAGCTGGTGACGCCACCGGGCGAGGCAGGCACGAATGGTTCGGTCGTCGTCGCTATCCGTCCAGAAAGGATCGAGCTGACCGACGCGGCCGGTCCGAACACGATGCGCGTGTCGATCGAGCAGCGAACCTATCTCGGCTCCGTCTGGCAATACGCCGTACGATCGGGCCCGATCGAGTTTCGCATCCAGACGCCATCCGAGCTGGCGCAGGACTCTCTTCGGGTGCGCATCCCGCATGAACACTGTGCCGTGTTCCCCGACAAGCCTGGCGTCAATTGAGGGTCTCATGACAAAAGAGAAAAAGACGGTTCGTTTCGATGCTGGTCAGAAGGGTTTGCTGCACGGGATCCGCGTCATTGATCTCAGTCGCGTCGTGGCGGGCAACATGCTGTCACTGCAGCTCGGCGATTTCGGTGCCGACGTCGTTAAGGTCGAGCCGCCGCAGGGCGATGCGCTGCGGGAATGGCGCGACAATGGGCATTCGCTGCACTGGAAAACCTATGGCCGCAACAAGCGGTCGATCGCGCTCAACCTGCGTCAGCCGAAGGCGCTGGAAGCGCTGAAAAAGCTGCTCGAGACCGCGGATGTCTTTATCGAGAACTTCCGTCCGGGAACGCTGGAGGAAATGGGGCTTTCGCCAGAAACCTTGCTGGCGCTCAATCCTCGGCTGATCATCGTGCGGATTTCGGGTTTCGGCCAGACAGGCCCCTATGCCAGGCTCCCCGGTTTCGGCACGCTGGTCGAGGCGATGAGCGGCTTTGCGTCTCGCACCGGCTTTCCGGACCGCGAGCCCGTCCTGCCGCCCTTGGCTCTGGCCGACATGATTTCCGGACTGACGGGCGCGAATGCCGTCATGATGGCGCTGTTTGCCCGCGAGCGTGGCGATGCTGCGGGGCAGGTGATTGATCTGTCGCTGCTCGAACCAATTTTCGCTTCGCTCGGGCCGGAAGCTTCGATCTACAAGGTCACCGGCAAGGTCAAGCAGCGGTCCGGCTCCGGTTCAAACACGGTGTCACCGCGCAATGTCTATCTGTGCGGCGACGGGAAATATGTGGCGCTGTCCGGGTCGACCCAGGTCATCGCGATGCGGATCTTCGATATTGTCGGTCGGCCCGACATGAAGGATGACCCTCGCTTTTCCACCAATGTCGAACGGGTCAGGCACCGGGAATTGGTCGATGCCGCGCTCGCTCCGTGGTTCGCCGCAAGGACCCGTGACGAGGCGCTTGCCGGAATGCGCGCCGCGGGCGCGACCGTCGGCCCCGTCTACGACATCGCCGATATCAGCATCGACCGGCATTTCGCCGAGCGGGAAATCGTTGTCGATGTCGAAGACGTTGATCTCGGCAGCATACCCCAGCACAATATCTTCCCACGTCTGTCGCAGACGCCGGGGGCGTTTCGTCATCCCGCACCCGAAGTCGGCCAGCAGACCGCGGCAATCCTGGCGGAAATCGGCTTGACGCCAGCGGATCTGGAGGGCGACGCATGATCGCATCGCTCCTCTACGTACCGGGCAATGCGCCACGGTTTCTCGAAAAGGCGGGGCAGCGGGGCGCTGACGTTGTCATCATCGACCTCGAGGATGCCGTGCCGGAGGCCGCCAAGACCGAGGCGCGCGACGGCCTTGCACGATGGGTTCCCGCGATCCGAAAAAGCGGTTGCCAGGTCTTCGTGCGCGTCAACCAGTCCGATCGCCTGGCAGACGACGCCATCGCTGCGACGCTTGCGGGGGCCGATGCGCTCTACATTCCGAAGGTCAACAGCCCGAATATCCTGGTCAATCTTGCCGAGGTCGTTACCCCGCACGAGGCCGATCGGGCGCCTATCGGTTTCGTGCCGCTGATCGAGGACATGAAGGGGCTTTTCGAGGTTCGCAGCATCGCTCAAGCTGCGCGGGTCTTCGCGCTGACCTCGGGCGGAGAGGATCTCGCTACCGCGATGGGCGCCCGCCCGACGCCGGAGGTCCTGCGCTATCCCAAGCTGATGATCCACTATGCGGCCAAGGAGGCGGGGATCCTGTCCTTCGGAATGCTTCGGACGACCGTCGACTTCGCCGACACCGACGCCTTGCGCGCCGCCGCATTGGAAGCGCGCGACTTCGGTTTCGATGGTGCCACCTGCATCCATCCCTCGGTGGTGCCGATTCTCAATGCAGGGTTCGCACCGACGGAGGAAGAGGTTTCCTGGGCGCGGAAGGTCATTGCCGCAAGCCAGCAGGAGGAGGCCGCGGGGCGGGGTGCCTTCATGCTGGACGACCGGTTCATCGATGCACCGATCGTGACGCGTGCCCGCAATCTTCTGCAGAAATTCGAGAAAGGGCGGCTCACCGCATGACCCAAGACATCCTCCAAGGCGCCGAGCACGGCACACGCGGCCGGCGTATCCTTGTCAGCCACAACACGATTGCCGAAAAAGCGATCCGGCTCCTGAACCAGCACGATATCGACGTGTTCTTCTCACCGCCCTACGACCCCTCTGATGTGGTGGCGAGACGTGCGGCCGAGCTTGCAATCGATGGCTTCATGGTGCGTCAGGGGCGTATCAATGCCGAAGTGATCGCAGCCTCCCCCAAACTCAAGGTGATCGCAAAGCATGGCGTCGGCGTCGACAATGTCGACCTTGAGGCCGCAGCGAAGCTCGGCATTCCCGTGCTTCGCGCCATGGGATCGAATTCCCGGGCAGTGGCCGAGCATACGATTGCCCTGGCACTTAGCCTGGTCAAGGAGGTCTTGCCACTCGACAAGGCAGTAAAGTCCGGTGCTTGGCCCAAGCCGACCTTTGTCGGCAAGGATTTCCTCGGCGCCACGATCGGTCTTGTCGGTTATGGCGGGATCGGGCGCGAGACAGCGCGCATGGCGCAAGCGCTTGGAATGGAAGTGGTGGTCTACGACCCCTATGCGCCAACCGCCGCAGAGGCCGACGGCTTTGCATCGGCCGCCGATGTCGACGCGATGCTGCCGTCGCTCGACATCCTGAGCATTCATTGCCCCCTGACGGCAGCGACGCGCAATCTCATCGATGCCCGTCGTCTTGGTCTCATGAAAGCCTCTGCGGTTCTGGTGAACACCGCCCGCGGCGGCATCATCAACGAGGCCGACCTTGCAGAGGCACTTGAAAGTGGAACGATTGCAGGGGCGGCGCTGGACAGCTTCGAAACCGAGCCGCCGGCCGCCGACAGCCCGCTCTGGTCGCTGAAAACACTGATCGCGACGCCCCATATCGGCGGTGTCACCTATGGCTCCGCCGACGCGATGGCAATCATTGCCGCCCAGCACATTATCAGCGTTCTCGACGGCAATGCGCCGGATGAACGCTCGATCGCCCGTCCAACCGAACTTTCTGCCTGAGGTATTTGATGACTTACGGATTTCGCGTCAAACAGAACTGGGATCGCATCACGCCGTCGCTCGTGGAGGAATTTCGCAGTCTCCCCGTGGCCAATGTCAGCGATTCCATGTCGCGCCTCTGCGCATTTGGCGCCGGCATGCGGCCGATGCATCGCTCCGGCACGCTCGCCGGGCCGGCGTTGACGGTACGCACCCGGCCTGGTGACAACCTGATGCTGCACAAGGCGATCGACATGGCGAAGCCCGGCGACGTGATTGTGGTCGATGCTGCAGCCGATATGGCCAATTCGCTGATGGGCGAGTTGATGCTGGCCCACGCAATCCGCCGCGGCGTTGCAGGCTTCGTGCTCAACGGAGCGCTTCGGGATGCGGAAGCGTTCCTCGAGCGCAACCTCCCGACCTTTGCCGTCGGCGTGACCCATCGTGGTCCCTATCGCACAGGTCCGGGCGAGATCGGTCTGCCGATCGCCATCAATGGCACCGTCATCGAGTCGGGCGATCTGATCCTCGGTGATCTCGATGGCGTGGTCAGTGTGCCGAAGGCGGAAGCTGCCGCCATCCTTGCCGCGACAATCAAGAAAAACCAGGCGGAAAACAAGCAGATGGCGGAAACCGAGGCCGGCACGGTCAACCGCGATTGGGTCGACAAGGCCCTCATCGAGGCGGGATGCGAGTTCATCGACTGACAAGCTCAGCCATCGTCCCGAAAGAGATCTCTCGATCTTGGATCGCGGATACGACTCTCAGCGGGCGATGACACACCATCCGCCTTGCGATGGCGTCCACCAAGTCAATGCGTAGCTCCGGCGGACCATGGTGGGACTTCTGGACGCCAGTTCAGGGCAACGCATCGTCTTGGCTAGTCGAAAAGACAGGCACGTTGTTCGGTCCTGATCCAGCGATCTGAAGCGCCCTCTTTATCTGGCAAAAGCCAAAAACTTGCCTGTAGGGACATGCGGCATGACGTCCATCGGCAAACCATAGATGCGTTGAAGTGCTCCCGGCGTCATGATCGTCTCCGGTGCTCCCTCTATGATCATGCGGCCAGAATGGAGAGCGGTGATGGTATCGCAGAAGCGGGACGCCATGTTGATATCGTGCAGCACGATAATGATACCGAGACCTTTCTCCTGAGACAGTTTGCGGATCAGTGTTAGCACCTCGATCTGGTGGGCAATGTCGAGGGCCGAGATTGGTTCGTCAAGCAACAGGCATTCCGTATCCTGAGCCACCAGCATGGCGAGCCATGCGCGCTGTCGTTCGCCGCCGGAGAGCGTGTCGACGAGGCGGTCGGCGAGCGGTGCGACACCGGTCATCGCAATTGCTTCCTCTGTCTTTTGTCTGTCCACCTCGCCAAACCGACCCAGCGCGCCGTGCCAGGGATAGCGTCCAAGCGATACAAGTTCGCGGACGGTCAATCCGGCTGCTGAGGGCAAGTGCTGCGCCAGATAGGCGATCTTGCGCGCCAGCGACCGATCTCCCCAAGTGTCGAGCGGTCGTCCGTCCAGCATGATGGTGCCACTGCTGGGCGCCTGCTGGCGCGCCAAAAGCTTCAAAAGCGTCGATTTGCCGGAGCCGTTGTGCCCGATCAGTCCGAGAACCTCGCCATCCAGCGGGATCTCAAGCGTCAGCGGTGCAAGAATGGGTCGCTCGGCCACGTCGAAACCGACGTTGCAAAGTGAGAAGGTCGATCTCTGTCTGTTCAAGATTTGATCCTTTTTACTCGATCTGGGCAAAGGGTGCCGCAATTCTCGACGCCCCGAACGCGGTCCCTCAAACAGCAGACTTTTCGACGACGCACGCGCAACCCTTCTTCCTCGACATAGCGGATGGCGTCCGTCATCGGGGCGGGGAGGGCAAAGCCCGAGATTTTCCCAGGAAGCTGGCGAACAATCCACTCGAGATAATGCGCCGCATTGCCCCAGAAGATCTTTTTCGACAGGCCGCTCCGCCTTGCCAAAGCCTCAATGAGCGGGGTCAGATGTGTGGAGACCAGCAGGGAGGCTGCCTGATCTCCATCTTCTGTCGTGAAATCGGAAGGGACGCGCAGTGCGACCGGCTGGCCGTCATCATCGACGACGATCTCTGTAGTCTCGATGTCGGCACGAACGGCTCTTCCCCCGATCACGGACAGGGCCATGACGGGGATGATCACGGTCGCCAGATATTTCTGCGACCACAGGGAAACCAGATAGCTATCGGGTTTGACGCCAAAGCGTCGTGCATAGCTTTCGATGAGAAAAGCAAAGGCATCGGCCTCCAGCACCTGCGCTGATGGCACCACCCTGCGGATTTCCGCACCATCGGATAGTCTGCCGCGAATAGGCGCCAACGGGCCGATCAATCGCGCGAGCAAATCCTGTGGGCTGGCGATGCCGCTCATGGGTGTCTCCGGTAAAGGAGCCAGAGGAAGTAAGGTCCGCCGACAAAGGCGGCGAGCACGCCTGCTGGGATCTCGTAAGGAAAGTGAATGCTGCGACCGAGCCAGTCAGCCGTGGTCATCAAGGCTGCCCCGATGGCTGCCGCACACAAGGCTCGGTTCAGTGGTTTTGGAGGCGTGGTCATTGCCGCGATATGGGGGGCGATGAGGCCGACAAAGCTCAAGGGGCCTACGATCAGGGTCGCCGCGGCAGTCAGGACGGCTGACAGCGACAGAAGGGCGGTTCGGGACCGTCGCGGGGCAAGCCCCAGTTCGCGCGCCGCCTGGTCTCCGAGTGGCAGGATTTGCAACCAGCGGCGAACAAGCGGGAGCAAAGGAAGTGCGACCAGCAAGACTATCAATCCCGCCAATCCGGTGATTGCGGTGGCGCGGTAGGTGGGGCCCATCGACCAGGCCAGCACATAGACCGCACGCGGATCACCGCTTGCGAGCACAAACGTGATGAGCGCGGCGGCAAAGGTGCCGATGGCGGCGCCCGCGAGCAGGACAGGTCCGGGCGCGTGGGCGGATTTGGCCGTGATGGTCATCATGACCAGAAATGTCGCGAGCGCCCCTCCAATGCCGCCCAGCAAAAGGGCCAGCGGAGAGAAGATGCCAGCCAGGAGAAGGGTTGCGACTATGCCAAGCGCTGCGCCGGAACTCACGCCGAGGCCTTCGGGGCTTGCGAGCGGATTGGCCGTGACCGACTGCATGATCGTGCCGGCCAGAGCCAGCATCGCCCCAGCCGAGGCGGCTGCAAGAACGCGCGGCCATCGACCCAAAAACAGATCCGCCAATGGAAGGTTGTCGATGAACAGCTGCTCGCCCAGTGAAAAGATGGCGATGGCGCCCATCACGACGATCGCGATGACAAGGGCGAAGTGCGGGCGGTGGCGCGGGCTGGAATTGGGCGCCCGTGCTTCAGCGTGCAGCGCCGTTAAAGGCATGTTTTTCAAAAGTAGTAGCAGCAGGAAGGCGCCGAAAAATGCGGTTGCCGTGCCGGTGGGAACCTCAGCGATGTAGGGGGCCATCACCAGGACCGAACCATCGGCAAGAAGCAGGAGCGCTCCGCCCAGAAGCGGCGACCACAACAGGCGCTCCGAAAAGGTTCGAGCGCCTGCAAATCGCGCCAGGTGCGGCGCCGCAAGCCCAATGAAAGCGATGACGCCGACCCTTGCCACGACGAAGGCAGCGAGGACTGATGCGAGAAACAAGCTTGCGAGCCTCAGTGTCCGCACGGGTACGCCGAGGCTGCGGCCGCTTGCATCGTCGAGCCCGGCAATCGCCAGCGGACGGGCGAGTAGTACAAGCATCGGAATGCAGATCGCCAAGCGCCACGCGAGCGCCAAGGCATTTGAAAAGTCGTTCTGAACGAGGGAGCCGCTGGCCCAGATGAAGACAGAGCGCAGATATTCATGGTTGAAGAGTGCGAGCACGACTGAGGCAGTTCCGGCAAAGAAACTGACGATCATCCCGGCAAGAAGCATGGTGACAGGTGAAAAACCGCCTTTAGACGCGAGCAGCGTAACAAGCCCCAGTGTGGCCAGGGCGCCGGTGATCGCGGCTAACTCAATGGACCATGTCGCCATTCCCGGCGCTGCGAGCGCCGCGAGCGTGATGGCAAGCTGCGCGCCGGAGAGAAGTCCCAGGGTGCTGGGTTCGGCGAGCGGGTTTTTCAGAACCTGCTGGAAGACTATTCCAGACAGTGACAGGGCCGCTCCAGCGAACAGCGCCACAAATATTCGGGGAAAAAGGGCGTAGTGTAGATAGGTCTCGCCGAAGCTGTCTGCTGCAGGATTGAGGATCGCCACCATGATCCGCGACAGAGGTACATGGCTGCTGTAGCCCACAATGGTGAGGGTAAATGCCGACAGAAGCAGCAGTATGAACAGGATTGAGGGGCGAAGCGTCATGACGGTTGCAGCGCCCTTCCGAGGATGCTCGCAAAGCGCAGGGCAGACGGCAGCGCGCCGAAGACCCAGGTCGGCGGGATAGTCACGACCCGGTTGGCCTTCACGGACGGAATTGCTCTCCACAAGGCGCTATCGAAAAGTTTTTCGGGTGGGCCCGGCTCGATGATCACGAGCCTTGCCTCCGGGTTTCGCGCAACCGCATCCAAGCCCGAGGTCGAGAACCCCCAGTGATTGCCGGATTTCGTCCAGGCGTTCTCAAGACCGAGCCGGCCAAGCACGTCATCAAACAGGCTGCCGGGGCCATATATGTCGAAAATGCGCTCGTCGGCGAATTTGGCGATCAACAGGGGGCGCCCGTCATAGGAACGCAGACTGGCTCGGACCTCTGACAATTTCTGCTCGAACTCGGTCTTGTATTGGAGGGCCTTCTGCTCGCGCTGTATTCGCGCGGCGATAGCATCGAGGCCGGCTTCCGCGAGCTGCAATGGGCGGCGCTCCGGTGTGAAGAGCGGCAAGGCCAGTGTCGGTGCCACTGCTTCCAGACTCGTTGCCTGTACGCCATAACCAGCCTGGCTGAGGATGAGATCCGGCCGCAGGGATTTGAGTAGTTCCATGTTGGGCCAGGAGCGCAAGCCGAGGTCGATGACGTCACGCGGCAGTTCGGGCGTCACCACGCGTTCCCGGTAGAGTTCGGCTTCCGCAATCGCAGAGGGGCGAGTACCGAGCGCAAGCAGCGTTTCGGCCCAGGCCCAATCGAGCGCGGTGATGCGCGGCTCAGGCTGTTGCGCGCGGACATGCTGCGGCATGGCCAGAACCGCCAGGATCGCGGCGGAAAAACTCCGCCGCGACAAGGCAAGATTTGCGATGGCTTTCACGGAGGCGGTCACCAGCTGTATTTCAACGTTCCGTAGACCGTCCGCCCTTCGCCCCAATAGCAACCTGTGGCGCCGATGCAGGAGGAAACATATTTTTTGTCGAAAAGGTTGCTGATGTTGAGCGACGCTTTGAGGCCCTCCAGCTTGGGATCCGCCTTGCCGAAATCATAACGGATGGCCGCGTCGAAGAGGGCGTAGCCGGGCACATCATAAGCGTTGGCATTGTCGCCATAGGTCTGGCCGACGTAACGCGCACCGCCGCCGAAGCTCAGACCGCCCCAGGCGTCATCGGACTGGACGCTGTAATCCAACCAGAGGGCTGCCTGATGTTCCGGGACAAAGGCAAGGCGTTTGCCCTGGTTGCTGACGCCTGAGCTGTTCGGATTGTCGCGGGTGATTTCGCTGTCGGTATAGGCATAGGAGGCAATCACGGAGAATGCGTCATTGATCTCTGCCTTGCCTTCAAATTCAAGACCGCGCATGCGCACCTCACCGGTCTGCACACGGTAGCTCGTGTTCACCGGGTCGGGCGTCAGCACATTCTGCTGTGTCAACTGGTAGGCCGAAACGGAGACGAAGCTGTTCATGCCTTCGGGCTGGTACCTCAGGCCGACTTCGAACTGCTCGCCGGTGGTCGGATCGAACGGAACGCCAACCCGGCTCGCGCCGCTCGCGGGATTAAACGAAGTCGAGTAACTCGCATAAGGCGAGAAGCCGTTGTCAAAATTGTAGACGAGCCCGGTTCGCCAGGTGAATTCTCCGTCTTGCTGATCAACGGTCGTGTCCGCGCTGCTGGTTCGGTTGCGCGTCTCGGTATCGGCCCAGTCATAGCGACCGCCAAGCGAGAAGATCGCATTGCCCCATTCGATCTGGTCCTGCGCATAGAATCCTGCCTGCGAACGATCCTGATCGATGCGAAGGGCTGTTGCCGGTCGCGTGATGCTGGTTGCGCTATAAACCGGATCGTAGAGGTTGATTGGCGTGTAAATCGGTGAGAGCGCAGATTCCTCAAACCGGCTGTCTTCGAACGAGTAATCCAGTCCAATGACTGCGGTGTGGGACGCGTCGCCGGTCTGGAAGCGGGCTATGGCCTGATTGTCGACCGTGAATAGCCGAGAGCTTTCGGGAAAAGCCCAAGCGTAACGAAGGAGCGCCGAGGGGTCGCATATGGACAAGCAGAATGCCTGAACGCGCTGGGTGTCCGTGTCGACATGGCCGTAGCGCAGGTTCTGTTTGAAGGTCCATGTCTCGTCGAATTCATGGGCGAACTCGTAACCGAGGAAGGCCTGCTCGTTCCTGAAGCGGTCGTAGCCGGGTTCTCCGAGGAAGGCATCGCGCGGCAGTTCGGCGTAGACGTCGGTGTAGAGCGTACCGTTCGCAGTCAGCGCCGGGGCGCCACCGCCGCCGGGCGAATCGATGTTCTGGTATTCGCCGAGGATGGTCAGCGACGTTCCGTCATCTGGCTGGAAGGTAAAGGACGGCGCGATATAGCCTTTGCGTTCCTCGACATAGTCGTATTGCGTATCGCTCAGCCGGCCAACGCCGACCATGCGATAGAGCAACGTTCCTTCTTCATCAAGCTTTCCGCCGACATCGAAGGCTGCCTGGAAGCGATCGTGACTGCCATACTGCAATTCGACCTCCCGGATTTCCTCATTGCGCGGACGCTTGCTCACCATGTTGAGCATGCCGCCGGGAAGGCCCTGACCGTAAAGCACCGAAGCCGGCCCCTTCATGATCTCGGTGCGCTCCAGACCATAGGGCTCGATTTTCGGCTGGGAGTATCCGCGTGCTCCGAAGGGAAGCCGCAATCCATCGCGGTAGCGACCGGGCACGAAGCCGCGAACGGTCAACCAGTCATGCCTGACATCGGTATCCGAATATTGCGCCACGACGCCCGGCGTATAGCGCAAGACCTGGGTAACGGTCGCGGCACCCTGCGCTTCCATCTGGTCTCGGGTCACCACGTTCACGGCCTGCGGTGTGTTCTTCAGCGGCGTGCCCGTCTTTGTGCCGGTCGCACTCTGGGTTGCCACGATGCCATTCACCGGCCCCCAGGCGTTTTCTCCCTGGACCTCGATCGTGTTCAGCTGGGTCGAGCCGTCAGCAGCAACATCGCCAGCACCCGATGCTGGTGCCGAAATTGCGACTGTGCCGGCATTCGGGAAGGAATAAGTCAGGCCGGAGCCCGCAAGGATTGCGGCAAGCGCCTGTTCGCGTGTTGCCGAACCGGAGTATCCGGTGGACATCTTGCCCGTCGCTGCGGCTGACAGATAGGTGACCTGCAGGCCAGCCTGACGACCGAAAACGGTCAAGGCGCGGTGGATCGGACCTCCTGGCACGGAAAAGGGCTGCGCGCCGCTTTGCGCAAAAGCCTGATCGACCGGGGTGGTCAGGCCCGCAGCGATTGCGGTCGAAACCAGAAGCGCGGTTGCCAGCGCCCTTACATTGCCATTGAAAACCTTACGACGAATCCCGTGCCCCATAGCCTTTTGACCTCTCCAACTCTGCAACGCATGTGCAGGGACAGGCCGTGCCTGAGCTTCAGTCGATTTCTGTCCCTGAGACTGTTACAGCCGGGCTCCGGAAATTTTCACTTATTTCTCAAGTTTTTCCGCTAGCTTTAGAGAGGCGAGATCACCGTGACAAACGACGTGACCTGATGGACGCGGGAGCCGGTCGGATGCACCACCGCTTCGAGCGTTCGAAGCGGGTCGGTGAGATCGAAAATGCCGCTAACGCGTTGGGCGCCGACGGAAGAATCGGCGATGACGATGCGTCCCGGTATCCAGCGACCGATACGCGAAACGAGAGCATCTACCCTTTCTTGATCGGCGATGATCAAGTTGTCGCGCCATGTGGCGATCTGGCCGCTTTCCCTTTGGCCCCGATCGATCCGGCCCGAGTCGGTGTGCATCGCGAGCCATTGCCCTTCTTGGAGTTGGACGCCGGCCTGAAGGACTGCATTCGAGGCATGCACATCCACGAGGCCATGATCCACGGCTACCGTCACGCTGTCATTGTCGTTGGAAACGTCGAAGGCGGTCCCGAGAGCCGTGGCGCGCAAATCCTTGCAGACGACCGAAAACGGATGGCTCAACTCCCGGGCTACTTCGAAAAAACACATGCCGGCCAAAAGTGCGATCTCGCGGCGCTCCATGCCAAAGTTCACGGCGATGGCGCTTTCGGGGCCGAGGGTTGCGATGCTACCGTCGGGAAGTGTGACGCGGCGAATTTCTCCCTTGCCGCTCACGTGGTCCGCACGGGCTTCGATCAGCATGCCGGGGGCGAAAGAATAGGCTGCCGATCCGAGCCCCAGAATGGTCAGGCCGCCCGCCATGAAATTGCGGCGCGTCAGGCCCAGGCTCTCGCTGCGCTCGATGCGTCGCTTCTCGTTCAGAAGCGTGCCTGATGCACCATGAACCCTGGACACGCGTGCCCAGATATCCTGATGGTACTGGCTGCGACCGCGCCAGGCCCGGATCAACTCCTCGCAAACGGGATTGTCCGGGTCGTTTTGCTGCCGGATGATCAGATCGATCGCTTCGTCCAGCAATCGCTCCTGATCAGGTATCGTCTTGGTCATCTGATCTCTTCCACACGGCGTGGCTGTCTCAACCGCCTCTGATACTCAATACAATCGAGCATTGCGAATTTTCCGCCTTTGGCTGAAAAATCAGAGCACATCCACGCGCAGGACGAGATGACGGTAGGCGTCGCGGATGAGGGACCAGGCTCTTGTTGTCGAGACGCCGAGTTCTTCTGCCACTTCGGCGATCGTCCTTTCGCCAAGGCGGTGCATCTCGAAGGCCCGTCGGGTGCGTTCCGGCAATTCGGACAGTGCCTGATGCGTTTGTACAAGGCATTGACGAGAATAGACTATTCTCTCCGGGGACGGGGCCGGATCGGCGATGTTGATGGCCTCTTCGTCATCAAGCGGCACCGTCTGGATCAGTGCTTCGCGTCGCTTGTGGTTGATCCCGAGATTTCGAGCCGCCTTATAGAGATAGGCGCCTGGATTGTGATGCTCCGCAGCTTGCCCGGGTGGCTTTGCAATCACGCGCACGAAGGCGTCTTGCGTCAGATCTGCCGCGACATCAGGGTCGATCCCGCTGCGCTGCAACGATCTGGCCATTCCCTGCGCGTGGCGCCGAAAGAGAGTGTGGATGTCCCAAGTCAATTGCTGCCTGCCTTTCGCAACGATGCATTCCGACAGAGTCGGGAAACGGCGTCATCGCGGATGCGCAGCCGATTGCTATCTGTACTCGCTCTCAGCTTCAGCTGCTTTTTTGGCAGAACGGTCGGTAGGTGCACGGGCCTGAACTCTTGACCGCACTAGGCGGAAAATAAACATGTCTTAAAGACTCATGTTAATATCCTGTGGCGATAACATGCAAGCAGCTTTCAGCGCAGTTCGCATTAATGGAGCATGAAGCTGCGAGGTGTAGCAGACGTTGGGAACGGATGCGTCAATGACGGTCCTTTCGCTCGAGTGGATGACAAGACGGTTCCGATACACCCGGACCCTATGCCGTGCCACGAGTGCCATACTCTGTGACGCACGCGTTCGAGGTCATTCATGCTCCGCCATGCGATAGCCCACACCCGGTTCCGTGCGCACGATGCGGGGTTGGGTTGGATCCCGCTCGATCTTCTGGCGCAATTGGCCGATGAAGACGCGCAGATAGTGCAGGTCGTCGCTGTGGGCGGGACCCCAGACTGAGGTCAACAAGGTTCGGTGTGTCACCACCCGGCCGGCATGGCGGGCGAGCAGCAGGAGGAGGTCGTATTCCTTCGGCGTGAGATGAAGGGGCTCACCGTCGCGCGAGACGAGACGCCTGACCGGATCGATCGTCAAGCCATCGATTTCCGTGATGGTCGGGATCGCGTCTCTGCGGCCTCGATGACGGAGCGCTGTCCGGATGCGGGCGGTCAGTTCCCCAATACCGAAGGGCTTTTCTATATAGTCGTCCGCGCCAAGATCGAGCGCCGCGATCTTTTCGCTTTCGCGGTCGCGCGCCGAGAGGATGACGATCGGAATATCCGACCAGCCGCGCAGACTGGCGACAACGTCCTTGCCATCCATATCCGGCAGGCCGAGATCGAGGATGACGAGGTCAGGCGCCTGGGTGGCAACGGCCTTCAATGCATCCGCGCCCGTGCCAGCCTCCATCACCTCATAACCGGTAGCCGACAGGGACGGTTTCAGAAAGCGCTGGATCTGTGGTTCATCATCGACCACGAGAATACGTGGCTGGGTCATTGGGCCTTGCCCCTTGCTTCATTGCTTTCCGGAAAACGCAAGACGATGCGCGTGCCGCGTTTCTTCACCGCCGGGCTCTCCGCATGGATCCGGCCACCCATGGCCTCGATAAAACCACGGGCGATGGAGAGGCCTAGCCCCGTTCCAGGGGCGCGCCCGTCCGGCTTTCCCCTGCGATAGAATTTTTCGAAGATGCGGTCCAGATCTTCGGGCGGAATGCCCTTTCCAAGATCGGTCACCGAAACCAGCACATCCTTGCCGTCACGGCGGGCATAGACATTGATCGGCTCGTCGCCCCCGTACTTCACCGCATTGTCCAGAAGGTTGAACAGAACCTGACCCAGAAGCACGCTGTCGCCCCTGATCAGCGGCAGGTCGGCGGCGATCCCCGGTTCGATGATGCGCCCCGGTGCGTGCTTTCGGGTGCGCTCGACCGCCGACTGCACGACATCTGCCACATCGACCCAATCCCGTTTCGGCTTCAGCGTGCCGGCCTCGATGCGCGTCATGTCGAGCAGATTGGCAACGAAGCGGCTCATGCGGCCGCTTTCCTCCTCGATCGACTGGAGAAGATCGTCGCGGTTCTCCGGTGTCATCCGTTCGCCGAGTTCGCGCAAGCCTGTGACGGCGCCGGTGATGGTCGCGAGCGGCGTGCGCAGATCATGCGAGATGGAAGACAGAAGCGCCTCGCGATAACGTTCGCCTTCCAGCCTTGCCGCCTGCTCGACGGTCTCGTCGGCAAGGCGTGCACGGTCGAGCGCGATGGCCGTCTGATCGAGGATGGCTGACAGCGATCGTTCGGCATTCTGATCGAGGCGTTCGGCAGTCTGTTCGATCCCGCAGACGCCGACGATGCCGTGGGGTCCAAGCAGCGGTCGAAACTCGAAACGGCTGTTCGGCAGCGTGCCTGTGCCGTGTCCGGCGGGTTCGCGCTTGTCGTGGCTCCAGCGGGCGGCCGTCATATCGGTGACGTCGAGTTCGGTATCCGGCGGCCAGGCGGCGGCCACGCCGAGATCACCCTTCAGCGGCACGAGAAGCACGACCTTGCGCTTGAGGCTGGCCTGCAATTGCGAAACCGCGAGCCAGATGGCGTCGTCTCCCTTGGCCGTGCTCGCAAGCTTGCGGGAGAAATCATAAAGCGATTGCAGCGCTGTCGCCCGGATCCGTGCCACTTCGGCCTGTTCGCGGATGCGCGAGGCAAAGCCGCCGGCAATCACCGCCACGACCAGGAAGATGACGAGAGCGAAGACTTCGTGCGGCGCGGCAATGGTGAAGGTGTGGATCGGGTCGATGAAGAAGAAATTGTAGGCAAGCGCCGACAGCGCCGCCGCTAGGAAGGCCGCGACATAGCCGCCGGTGACGGAGGCGCCGAGCACGGCCAGCAGAAAGAGCAGCGAGATGTTGGGGAGATCGACGAACAGGTCGATGCCCTTGCCGATCAGGGCGGTCAGGGCGACAATCCCAAGTGCCGAAAGCGCGGACTGGCGCAGCGTCTCGGCTTTGGGCATGGCGAAAGCCATGCGTCGTGCTTCCGTCGGAGTAGCGTCGGGCGTGACGATATGGATACCGACACCCGATGCCCTGACCGCCAGTGCATCGGGCAGCGAGCGGGTCAGGAACTTCGCCCAAGGCTTGCGCTTGCGGGTGCCGATGACGATCTGGGTCGCATGCTCGCGCCGGGCAAGTTTGAGGATCTCCTCGACGAAATCATTGCCGATGATGCGGCGCGTCTCGGCGCCCAGCTGCTCGGCCAGCCGGAACAGGGCCTCGATGCGCTGCAGGCGTTCCGGCGTCTCGACTTCGCGATCGGCCCGCTCGATCGAGACGACCAGCCACGGGGCGTTGAGGCCCGAGGCAAGGCGGCTTGCCACGCGCACGACCTTTTCAGACAGGGCGTCCGAGCCGACGCAGACCAGCAGGCGTTCGCCTGTCGCCCAGGGACCGTCAATGGCATTCTGGCGGAGATAGTCGACCATCTGGTCGTCGACCCGGTCGGCGGTGCGGCGGAGCGCCAGTTCACGCAGGGCCGTCAGGTTGCCGAGGCGGAAGAAGCGGTCGACGGCGCGGTTGGCACTTTCGGGCAGATAGACCTTGCCCTCCTTCAGACGCTCGATCAGTTCCGAGGGGGCGAGATCGACCAGCAGAACGTCGTCGGCCCGTTTCAGCACCACGTCCGGCACCCGCTCGCGCACGGTCACGCCGGTGATCTGGGCGACGAGATCGGCAAGGCTTTCGAGGTGCTGGATGTTGAGCGCCGTCCAGACGTCGATGCCGGCCGCAATCAGCTCCTCGATGTCCTGATAGCGCTTCGGATGGCGACTGTCCTCCGGATTGGAATGGGCGAGCTCGTCGACGATGATCATGCGCGGCCGTCTTGCAAGGGCGGCATCGAGATCGAACTCCTCCAGCATGCGTCCGCGATGGGCTGCGCGACGGCGCGGCAGGATCTCCAAGCCGTCGAGCAAGCTCGCCGTCTCGCTCCGCCCGTGGGTTTCGACCAGTCCGATGACGACGTCGATGCCGTCAGCCTTGAGGCGTCGGGCGCGCGACAGCATCGCATAGGTCTTGCCAACGCCGGGGGCGGCCCCCAGAAAAACGGTGAGCTTGCCCCGGCGGTCTTTCTCCGCCAGGGCAAGCAGGGCATCGGGATCGGGACGTCGTTCGTCCCTGCGGTCGTCATCCGCCATCAAACTCTCATCTGTTCAGGGCATCGAGGGCCAGGTTGAGCTCTAGCACATTGACCCTTGTTTCGCCGATAACGCCGAAGTCGGGTTTTTCGATCGTTTGCTCCACAAGGGCAGCGACGGCTGCGGGTTGCAGCCCTCTTGCCTCAGCGACACGCGCAATCTGCGCCTTAGCAAAGGCTGGCGAAATATGCGGATCCAGACCGGAGCCCGAGGTGGTGACCGCATCGCCCGGAACCGGCTGGGCGATGCCGGTCGCTGCCAGCCGCGCGACATCGGCTGCGACACGCTCCTTCAGCTTCACCGAGGTCGTGCCAAGGTTCGAGCCGGAGGATGCAGCAGCGTTGTAGGGATCGGGGCCGGTCGCGGAGGGGCGTGGCCAGAAATAGCGGTCGGTGGTGAAGGCCTGGCCAATCAGGCTTGAGCCGATGACCTTGCCGTCGCGTTCGATGAGGCTGCCATTGGCTTTCGCCGGCATGACGGCCTGGGCAATGCCTGTGATACCGAGCGGAAAGGCAAGGCCGAGGAGAGTGGTGAAGACGACGACCAGAGTGATTGCGGGTCTGAGTTGGTTGAGCATGATTACACCAGATGGAGAGCGCTGACGGCGATGTCGATGACCTTGATGCCTGCAAAGGGCAGGATCAGGCCGCCGACGCCGTAGACGAGAAGGTTGCGGCGCAGGAGTGCCGCCGCACCGGACGGACGGTAGGCCACGCCCTTCAAGGCCAGCGGGATGAGTGCCACGATGATCAGCGCGTTGAAGATAACGGCAGACAGGATGGCAGACTGCGGCGAGGCAAGCCCCATGATGTTGAGGGCCTCGAGCGCCGGATAGGTGGCGACGAAGAGCGCCGGGATAATGGCGAAGTATTTGGCCACATCGTTGGCGATCGAAAACGTCGTCAGCGAACCGCGCGTCATCAGCAGCTGCTTGCCGATCTCGACGATCTCGATGAGCTTGGTGGGGCTTGAATCAAGGTCCACCATGTTGGCGGCCTCGCGGGCGGCCTGGGTGCCGGTCTGCATGGCGACCCCGACATCGGCCTGGGCAAGCGCCGGGGCATCGTTGGTGCCGTCGCCGCACATGGCGATCAGGCGACCGCCCTGCTGTTCGCGGCGGATATAGGCGAGCTTGTCTTCCGGGGTTGCCTGGGCGAGGAAGTCATCGACGCCGGCTTCGGAGGCGATAGCTGCGGCCGTCACCGGGTTGTCACCTGTGACCATGACCGTGCGGATGCCCATGGCGCGCAGCGCTGCAAAGCGGTCCTTGATGCCGGGTTTGACCACGTCCTTCAGGTGGATGACGCCGAGCAGGCGGTTGCCATCGGCAACGCCGAGCGGCGTGCCGCCGGTGCGGGCAACCTGATCGACGGCGCGGCGGAATTCGGCCGGCGCATCCTGATCGGTCAGGCCGGCAAACTTCAGCACCGCATCGACGGCCCCCTTGCGCAAGCGGCGCGAACCGATGTCGACGCCGGAAAGGCGGGTTTCGGCGGTGAAGCCGATGACGGCGTCGAACTCGGCCTTCGGCATGGGCACACCGAATTCGCCGGTGGCGAGCGCCACGACAGAGCGCCCTTCCGGCGTTTCGTCCGACAGGGAGGCGATCAATGCTGCCTCTGCCAGTTCCGTCGGCGTAACACCGGGAGCAGCCAGAAAGTCGCTGGCCATGCGGTTGCCGAAGGTGATTGTGCCGGTCTTGTCGAGGAGCAGCGTGTCAACATCGCCTGCAGCCTCGACGGCGCGGCCGGAGGTGGCGATCACGTTGAAGCGCACCAGGCGATCCATGCCGGCGATGCCGATGGCCGAGAGCAGGCCGCCGATCGTGGTCGGGATCAGCGTGACCAAGAGGGCAGCCAGCACCGTGACCGAAAGAACCGTGCCGGAATAGCCAGCCAGGCCCCAGATCGCGACGCAGACGAACAGGAAGATCAGCGTCAGGCCCGACAGCAGGATCGAGAGCGCGATCTCGTTCGGCGTCTTCTGGCGTTGCGCGCCTTCGATCAGCGCGATCATCCGGTCGACGAAGGAGGAGCCGGGCTGGACGGTGATCCTGATCTTGATCTCGTCGGAGAGAACCTGCGTGCCGCCGGTGACTGCCGAACGATCGCCACCGGATTCGCGGATAACCGGAGCGGATTCGCCTGTTATGGCGCTTTCGTTGACCGAGGCGACACCCTCGATGACTTCGCCGTCGCCGGGGATGAGTTCACCTGCCGCGACGAGAACGATATCGCCGACCTTGAGGCTGGAGGCCGGGATGGTTTCCGTCTTGCCGCTTCCGGCGAGCCTACAGGCAACGAGTTCCGACTTGGTCTTCTTCAGGCTGTCTGCCTGGGCGCGGCCACGGCCTTCCGCCACGGCTTCGGCGAAGGTGGCGAAGAGCACGGTGAACCAGAGCCATGCGGCGATCTGGCCGGAGAAGCCTGCCTCGCCGGGATTGCCGGCGAGGTCGCGGATGAAGAGGATCGTCACGATGACGGCGACGATCTCGGTCACGAAGATGACCGGGTTGCGCAGGAGTTTGCGCGGATCGAGCTTCACGACGGCATCGCGGATCGCCGGAAACAGGATTGCAGGGTCGAGAAGACCTGATGCTTTTTGGTCTTTTGACATGATGGGTCCTTTAGAAGGTCTGGCCAGCGAGCATGGCGAAGTGTTCGACGATGGGGCCGAGCACCAGTGCGGGCAGGAACTGCAGGCCGCCGAGAATGAGGATGATTCCGATCAGGAGGCCGACGAAGAGCGGGCCATCGGTCGGGAAGGTGCCGGCGGAAGCGGGCGACTTGACCTTGGCGGCGAGCGATCCGGCAATTGCCATGACCGGCACGACATAGGCGAAGCGGCCCAGCAGCATCGCGATGCCGAGCGTGGTGTTGTACCAGACCGTGTTGCCGGTGAGGCCACCGAAAGCCGAGCCGTTGTTGCCGGCAGCCGAGGTATAGGCATAGAGGATTTCCGACAGGCCGTGCGGGCCCGCTGTGCCGATGCTTGCCACAGCAAAGGGCAGCATGGCCGAGACGGCGGTAAAGCCGAGGATCACCAGCGGCAGGATGAGGACGGCCAGCATGGCGAACTTCATCTCGCGGCCTTCGATCTTCTTGCCGAGGAATTCCGGCGTGCGGCCGACCATCAGGCCCGCAACGAAGACGGAGAGCAGAGCGAAGACCAGCATGCCGTAGAGACCGGAACCGACACCGCCCGGCAACACCTCGCCGAGCTGGATCAGGAACATTGGCACAAGACCGCCAATCCCTGTGAACGAGCCGTGCATGCCGTTGACGCCGCCATCCGAAAGGCCCGTCGTGACAGTCGCATAAAGGGCTGTCATGGCCTGGCCGAAGCGGACTTCCTTGCCTTCCATATTGCCGAGTGCCGGATCGACGCCGATGGACGTCAGGATGGTGTTGCCCTGGGCTTCGGCCCAATAGGTGACGCCCACACCGGCAATCAGCAACACCGCCATGGCCGAGATCAGTGCCCAGCCTTGGCGGCGATTTCCGACCATCTGGCCGAAGGTGTAGACCAAGGCCGCCGAGATCGACAGCATGGCGAAGATGTTGAGATAGTTCGACCAGGCGGTCGGGTTCTCGAAAGGATGTGCGGCGTTGACGTTGAAGAAGCCGCCGCCATTGGTGCCGAGCTGCTTGATCGCTTCCTGGCTCGCGACGGGGCCGAGCGAGATCACCTGATTGGTGCCTTCGAGCGTCGTTGCCGTGACCGATGCGTCGAGCGTCTGCGGCAGGCCTATGGCGACGAAGGCAAGAGCGACGACGATGGCAAGCGGCAGCAGCACGTAGAGCGTGGCCCTCGTCATATCGACCCAGAAATTGCCAAGTGTCGCAACCTTGGAGCGGGCAAGCGCGCGGGTCACGGCAACCGCAAGTGCCATACCGGTCGCGGCCGAGAGGAAGTTCTGAACAGTGAGGCCCGCCATCTGGGAGAAATGGCTGAGCGTAGTTTCGCCTGCGTAGTTCTGCCAGTTGGTGTTGGTGACGAAGGAGACGGCCGTATTGAAGGCGAGATCGGGCGCCATGCCGGCGAAGCCTTGCGGATTGAGCGGCAGATAGGCCTGCAGCCGCAGCAGGGCATAAAGCACCAGGAAACCGGCAAGCGAGAAGGCAAGCATGGCCAGCGTATAGCCGAGCCAGCTCTGCTCCTTCTCGGGGTTAATGCCGCTCACCCGGTAGAGGTCACGCTCGACACGGCCGAGCACGAGGGAGAGGAAGGTCCGCTCGCCGGAAAACACCCGCGCCATGTAGAGGCCGAGTGGCTTGATCGTGATGAGGACGACGAGGAAGAAGAGGCTGATCTGCAGCCATCCGATTGTGGTCATCGGTCTCTCCCGATCAGAAACGCTCGGGACGCAGGAGCGTCACGACGAGATAAATGCCGAGGCCGGCGGCGACGAGGAGGCCGAAGAGAGGTTCAAGCATCTGCCTTGTCCTCACAGCCGGTCGAGCGCGCGGGCATAGAGGGCGAGCACGAGAAGCGTGCCGCCGCCAAGCGCGATAAAAATGAAGTCGGACATACGAATGTCTCCTGTTGATACCCACACAGGATTAAGGGCGCTTCAGGTCAGACTTCGATGGGGAAGAGATCGGCTCGGGATAAAGAAAAGATAAGGATGCGCTGGCAGAGCTGATTGGTGATCCATGACCGCTGGTGCTGGTGAGCATAGCGCGATCTCTCCCGTTCGAGCAGGATCTCCGCTTGGCGTTGGGAGGAGCCGAAAGGTGCGACTGGAAATGGGGCGCCCAAGCGCAGATCATTTGCGGAAAGTGACTGCTGCCGGAAGATCGGCTGATCATGCTAAGATGAAGACCAGAGCCGCCACTAGACCTTGATGACAGACCGCAACGGTATGACCGCGACCAACTCACCGCTGGCAGACATCACTTCGAGCTGGCGGCCATCTATCTTCAAATCGCAAGTGACGGCCTCCACGACCATTTCCTTCGCAGCGGATATGGCACCAAATCGGGCGGCAACATCGTCGGCAAACTCAATTCCTTCGTCATCGAGCTCTAGGCCGTTACATTCGCGGATGTGAAAGAAATACCTGTGCATTTCGGTCAACGGCATGGCGGGTGGAAGGTTCCTGTCCCTGCATTTCATCAGGCACTGACAGGCGTGACGACACAAAGGCGAGCGATAAAAGGAAGCGTGTCTATTTCCTCCTCTCGCTGACTGGAACCGATTTCGGCACGGTGAAGCGGGCAACCTCATCGACATAGGAAACCGTTGGTCTGCCTGGGCGTTGCTGCCTTCAGTGTGAATCATCAAGGTGTCCGCTCATGGCAGACAATCTCAGAACGTATCGAGCCAAACGAGACTTCAAGAAAACCAGGGAGCCCAGCGGAGAGGTCGAGGTGAAATCCTCGAACCGTCGACGTTTCGTCATCCAGAAACACGAAGCGAAGCGGCTGCATTATGACGTGCGGCTTGAACTCGATGGCGTGTTCAAATCCTGGGCGGTTACCCGGGGCCCATCGCTGGATCCGCAGGACAAACGCCTCGCGGTGGAGGTCGAGGACCATCCGCTGGACTACGGTGATTTCGAAGGAACCATCCCGAAAGGGCAATATGGCGGCGGAACCGTCATGCTCTGGGATCGCGGCTATTGGGAACCGGAAGGCAACAAGACGCCGGGGGAAGCACTTGAGAAGGGCGATTTCAAATTTACCCTCGAAGGACAGCGCCTGCATGGCAGTTTCGTGCTGGTCAGGATGCGCAATGATCGTGAGGGTGGGAAACGCACCAATTGGCTTCTAATCAAGCATCAGGACGAGCATTCGGTAAACAAGGACGGCGCTGCGATCCTTGAAGCCAATCTGACATCGGTTGCCTCGGGCCGAACCATGGAGGCCATCGCATCCGGAAAGGGCCGCAAGCCAAAACCCTTCCTATTGAATGCAGCTGCCGTGGATGCCGATGCGGTGTGGGATAGCAGCGAAGGTCTGGCCGCCGAAGAGCGCAAGGCAGGTATCAATTTGAAGCCGGCGGGTAAAAAAACCAAAGTGCCAAAACACGCGGGGAAGTCGACCATGCCGAAGTTTGTCGCGCCGCAACTTTGCCAGTCCCTAAGCAGACCACCTTCCGGCAGTGGTTGGGTTCACGAAATCAAATTCGATGGCTACCGGATTCAGATGCGGGTCGAAGAAGGTGATGTGACGCTCAAGACACGCAAGGGGTTGGACTGGACGGACAAATGGCCGGCAATTGCGGGAGCGGCGGCAAAACTGCCTGACTGCCTGATCGATGGCGAGATCTGTGCGCTCGATGAAAACGGTGCTCCCGATTTCGCAGCCCTGCAGGCTGCCCTCTCGGAAGGAAAAACCGACGATCTCGTCTTCTTTGCGTTCGACCTTCTTTTCAGCGGTAGGGAAGACCTGCGTGCGCTTCCCCTGATCGATCGCAAGGATCGACTTGAAGCCTTGTTGACTGATGCCGGGCAGGACCCGCGTTTGCGGTTTGCCGAACACTTCGAGACAGGTGGCGATGCGGTGCTTAAGTCCGCCTGCCGATTGTCGCTGGAAGGCATCGTCTCCAAGAAGGCGGATGCACCATATCGCTCCGGGCGCAGCGACAGCTGGGCGAAGTCCAAATGCCGCGCGGGCCATGAGGTCGTGATCGGTGCCTATGCCACGACAAACGGCAAGTTTCGCTCTCTGCTCGTAGGCGTCAACCGCGGCAACCATTTCGTCTATGTCGGCCGCATCGGCACGGGATATGGCGCAAAGGTCGTGGCTCAGCTCCTGCCAAAGCTGCAAGAGATCGAGAGTTCCAAGTCTCCTTTCACCGGCATTGGTGCGCCGAAGAAATCGCGAGACATCACCTGGCTTAAGCCTGAACTGGTCGCGGAGATCGAATTTGCCGGATGGACGGCTGATGGACAGGTGCGGCAAGCCGCCTTCAAGGGTTTGCGTGATGATAAACCTGCGGATGAAGTCGAAGCCGAACGCCCCGTATCGCCGGAAGTTACGGATGCTTCCACGCCCGCCCGGCCGGGTTCTTCGAAGAAGGTCCGGCCAAAGGGCGCGAAAGTCGATGTGATGGGGGTCATGATCTCAAGCCCCGACAAAGCGCTCTGGCCTGACGCGGGCGATGACCAGCCGGTGACAAAAGAAGATCTCGCTCACTATCACGAAACCGTAGGCTCCTGGATGATCGACCACATCCGCGGCCGTCCCTGCTCGATCATCCGCGCACCCGACGGAATTGGAGGAGAGCAGTTTTTTCAGCGCCATGCCATGCCGGGGAGCTCAAACCTTGTGGAGCTCGTCAAAGTCTCCGGCGACAAAAAACCCTATCTGCAGGTCGATCGCGTCGAAGGTCTGATCGCCATTGCGCAAATTGGTGGCCTGGAACTTCACCCCTGGAATTGTGAGCCCGGCCAACCGGATGTCCCCGGTCGACTGGTGTTCGATCTTGATCCGGGTCCGGATGTTGCTTTCTCCGCGGTCGTCGAAGCGGCCCGGGAAATGCGCGACCGTCTGGAAGAGCTGGGCCTGATCAGCTTCTGCAAGACCACAGGCGGCAAGGGACTTCATGTTGTGGCTCCATTGGCCCCCAACACCAAAGCGCCGCTCTCGTGGGACGAGGCAAAGGGATTTGCGCGCGACGTCTGCCAGAAAATGGCCGATGACGCCCCAGATCGCTACCTGATCAAGATGACCAAGAGCATGCGAAAGGGTCGGATATTTCTCGATTATCTTCGCAATGACCGCATGGCGACCGCAGTAGCGCCGCTTTCGCCGCGTGCAAGGCCCGGCGCACTGGTCTCGATGCCCCTGACATGGACGCAGGTGAGGAGTGATCTTGATCCCAGCCGCTTCACCATCAGGACCGTGCCAGCGCTGTTGGCAAAATCTGCCGCATGGCAGGACTATCGCGAGAGCAAACGCTCCCTGGAGCGAGCGATCAAGCGGCTCAAACGATGATCGAGATCGGATACCTTCGGCATTTACCAGCGATCAGGATTTGAAAGCATACCCCAGCATGAGCAACAAAGCGGAAACGGTGGCGAGGATCAGCACGAAGACGGGCCAGAATCCAGCTCGTTGCGGCTGATTGCCTGAGAAAACGGGTCGCATGGCGTTACCGGAATCTCGCGATACCTCCTGCTGCTTTCCCTGGCGCTGCTCTGTCCGTGCCGTCAATGCTTCGCCAGGGTTCGGAGGCGTGCCGCCCGCTTCGGCATCCGTTTCCATGGGCGCCATGGCGGGGTCAAAGCCGGGCTGCTTGTCGCCGGTCAGGCCAGCCTGGATATCGCCTCGCACCTGCGCGCCTGTCGGTTGTGACGGGGTTCGATCAGCCATTGCATGTGCTCCTTGGTGTTCGCCCTGACCTAACTGCGGTAGAGAGCCAAGAGTTCCCGTTCGCCTTTGCAGGAGAAGCGATGCCCGAATTCGCGCGCAGCTTCCGCTATGTCTCGTCGATCAGGCGCGCGCCCCTTTGACGGGTAGCGTAGCGCCATATCCACTGAACGCTGACCAGGAGTCGCTTCTCGAAATTGACGAGGAGATAGACGTGTACAATGGCCCAAAGCATCCAGGCGAGACGCCCCTTGAGCTGCCAAGAGCCAAAATCGAAGATCGCAGCATTGCGTCCGATGACGGCTGTGTTTCCACGATTCTGGAAGCGAAACGCAGGCGGTGCTTCCCCCAGCAAAAGGTTGGCTGCAAGCGCCATTCCAAGAAACTTGCCCTGCTGCTTGGCGACTTGGGCGAGTGCTGGGAGAGGCTGGCCGTCTTCACCCCGAGTAAAAGCCGTGTCGCCCAAGGCGTAGACGCCGGCAGCCCCCTTTACAGAGAGATCCGCCGCGACCGGCAGCCGACCGCCGGGTCCAGCCTCAACCTGCAGCCAGGTGGCGGCCGGTGACGCCTTGACGCCCGCGCCCCAGACCATACAGCTTGCGGGCAACAGAGTGCCACCGATCTGCACCCCTTCCGCCGTGACGTCTTCTACCGGCGTGTTCACGCGGATGGCTACACCAATGCGCGAGAGATAGTCGCTGGCATATTGCGAGAGGTCTTCGGGAAAAGTCGCCAGGATCCGGGGACCGGCCTCGATCAGCAACACGTGAAGCTGATCCTCTTTCAGAGTGCGGAAATCCCGGCCGATCATAAATCGTCCCAGCTCGGAAATGGCGCCCGCCATCTCCACGCCGGTGGGGCCGCCGCCAATCACGACGGTGGTCAGAAGTCGACGCTTCTCCTCCTCGTCTTCGCAGCGTTCAGCCTTTTCAAACGCCAGGAGAAGTCGTTGGCGGATGTCTCGGGCCTCATGGATAGACTTCAGGCCGGGTGCATGCTTGCGCCACTCTTCATGACCGAAATAGTTGTAGTCCGAGCCAGTCGCCAGAACGAGCCGGTCATAGGCAATCTCTTCTCCGTCCTTCAGTTCGACGCATCCTGTTGCCGGGTGCACTGCGACGACCTCTCCCATGACGACGCGGATGTTGTGATATCGACCGAGCGTGCGGCGGATCGGTTCGGAAATGTCGGCTGGGGACAGCGCTGCAGTGGCGACCTGATAAAGCAGGGGTTGGAAAAGGTTGTGGTTTCGCCGGTCGATGACAACAACCTCGATTGCGGTGTTGCCCAGAGCCTGTGCGCAGGCTAGGCCGCCGAAACCAGCGCCGACAATCACTACCCGCGGCCTTTTCACTACCTCGGATTGATTTTGCATTTCCACCTCTCTGCCGTTGTCAGAGTGTTCAACCGGATAGATCTGAAAGTGTTCCTGCAGGCGGCGGAAGGGGCGGGCTTACTTTCTCGAACGCGCTTCAGACTTCAGCGACTTTTTCAGCGCATCCATTATGTTGATGACGTTGCTGGGTTCCTGTGGGCTATCGGGCGCTTTGGCTTTCTTTCGGAGCGGCTTCTTCAGCGCCTTTTTCTTCGATTTGATCAGCTGCAAAAGATTTTCCTGGACCGGATCCGAGACCAAGTCGGGTGACCAGTCACGTGTCTGCTGCCTGATAAGCCTCTGGATGAGCGGCATCAGCTCACCATCCGCCTTCTCATCGCCAATCGCGTCGAAATAGTCCTTTTCATCCCGCACTTCGTCGCCGAAACGCAGCGTCCAGAGCACAATGCCCTTGTCCCGCGGCTCAAGCATGATGGCCCGTTCTCGCCGGGAGATCACAAGCCGTGAAATGCCGACCATATCCTGCGCCCTCATGGCGTCCCGGATGACAAGGAAGGCTTCTTCACCCACGGTATCATTGGGGGAGAGGTAATAGGGCGTGTCCAGCCAGATCCACTCAATACTATCGCGCGGCGTGAAGGTCGAAATATCGATGGTTTTGGTGCTTTCGAGCGCGACATTTTCCAGTTCGTCGTCTTCGAGAACGACGTAATCGTCTTCGCCGCGCGGATATCCTTTGACCTCGTCGTCGCTGTCCACCGTCGCGCCAGTGACGCTATCGACATACTGGCTGACGACACGATTTTTCGTCTGCCGGTTCAGCGTGTGAAACCGGACCTTTTCACCCTCCGATGTCGCCGGCATCATCTGTACAGAGCATGTGACGAGCGAAAGCTTCAAATAGCCCTTCCAATAGGGTCGAACTGCCATGGATACCTCCTCCCTTTAACCCGCCCGCCGCGAAGGTGCTTTCGAACTCTTCGACTTGGTCTCGCTCTTTGCTGCCTTGGCGCGGCCACCGCCGCTGTTTGCATTTGCCGCTTTGCGCTTTGAGGTCTTGCCCTTCGGTTTGAAGCCGGCGCTTTCGCGCAGTGCCTGCAGGAGGTCTACGGTTTTTGCTGCCTTCGCCCTCTTCTTCTTTGGCAGACCACGTCCTTCGATCTTGGCTTTGACGAGGTCGGCTACGGCCTCCTCATAGCGGTCATCGAATGCGCTTGCGTCGAAGCTGCCCTTCTTCGTCCCGATGATGTGTTCGGCAAGTTCAAGCATCTCGCCTTCGATCTTGAGATCCGGCAGATCCTCGAACGCTTCCGCGGCCGAGCGGACCTCATAGTCGAAATTCAAGGTGGACGCGATCAAGCCCCTTCCATGCGGGCGAATGAGCACGGTGCGCAGCCGCCTGAAGAGGACGGTTGTTGCGAGTGCCGCGACCTTCGCCTTTTTCATGCCGTCGCGGAGCGTGATGAAGGCCTCCATGCCCATCTTGTCCGGAGCCAGATAATAGGGCTTGTCGAAATAGGTCGTGTCGATCTGCGAACAGGGAATGAAGCTGCCGATCATCAGTGTCTTGTCGCTCTCGGGAACGACGGCTGCGACTTCTTCCGGCTCGAAGATGACATACTGTCCGTCCTCCACCTCATAGCCTTTCACCTGATCGTCACGCTCGACCGTCTCCCCGGTTTCACTGTCGACAAACTCGCGGCTGACGCGGTTTCCGGTTTTGCGATTGAGCGTGTTGAAGGCGATCCGCTCGGACGAAGAGGTCGCCGTATAGAGGGCTACCGGACAGGAGACCTCACCGAACTTGATGTAACCCTTCCAATTCGCCCTTGGGGATGCCATTGCCCACTCTCCTGACCAGAATTCGAGGTTCAACTGTGCATGATGCAGATCGTTCCCAAATGGGCAGATGGATTCAAGGATGACGTGCGGCTACCGCGCGTTGCTGAGGAAGCGGGGGTAGTCGATCCGGTCGAGCGCATCATTGAAGTTTGGTGGTCTCTCGGCATATCAGGTGCTCCGGAGAAGGTTCTCAATCATGTCGATACGCAACTAGGGCAGATCAACATTTCTTGGCACGCGTGCGGAGTGAAGCCGTTGCTCGCACGGTCGAGGCGGGTTGCAGCCGCACCGTGTGGCGGCTCTGGCGAGCATGTCGCAAATTTTCCCCCGCCGTCATTTCAATACCATCCCCTTTGACTGCGCCAGCCGCAGGGTCTCGGCCTGTTTGAGCGCGACTGTCGTTCGTTCATGGGCTGCCAGTTGCTGCACGGTCCGGATCGTGTCCCAAGCGGCGCGCAGTTCATCTTTCTGTGCGGGCTGCATCCCGGCAGAGGCCTTCTCAAACGCCTTTCCGCCCGCGGTCTTGGCCGCGAGCGGCAGAAAGACGCGTTCCCCAAATCGCTCCGCTACGGCCTTGGCAAAATCCTCAAGCTCGGCCTTCACATCTCTGTTTGCCAGGGCATATGCGAGGCCGGCGGGCAGGTCGTTTCGATCAATCGCATCACGCACACGCTGAAGCATCTGCCTTGCCGATGGAGATAGAGCAGGAATATCGAGAGACAGCCTGGCGCGGAGCGCGCGCTCCTCACCTTCAAAGCGGGTGACCGCCTCCGCGCGTTTGGCAATGAACTGCTTGAGATCGCGGGCCAGCCCGGTCACATTGAGTAGCGCTATATCGCGAGCCTGCTTGTCTGCGCGGGCCGCAAACAGCCCCGTCTTCCCCTTCAGCGCACCAAAGCTCTCAGGCTGTTCAGTAATCTTTGCGATGGTCGTTGCAGCCACGGCTGTATCCACCAGCATTGCATCGACGTTCACCGCCTTGAAGGCGGTCTGTGGGTCCGCAAAGACGAGATGAAAGCGAGCCGATACTTCCTGCCAACTGTCCTTGAGGCGCGGATCGGTCGAGAGCCTGTCTTCGACAGTTTGACCAATCGATCGGGGGAAGATCGTGGTGCCAGAGACCATGGGTTTTGACTCCTTCTTTGCAGATGTCGGCGATAGAGCCGACGTCGCTTTGCCAAGACCGAGCTTGGCAGCGACAGCGACAAGACGCGCACCAAGCTCAGCTAGCTTCGCCGATTGACGGATGGTCCATTGGAGCCGATCGTGTGCGATCGTGCGGGCGACATTCAGCAGATGCAGGCCACGCGCATCGGCGAAACGAAGTGCGGCGCGATCGTGCGAGGCACCCCGGTAGTCGAGCGTCGTCTCCTTTGAGCCGGCACGCGAAAGCCGTTCATGCAACCCCGCCATTGCCAGTTTCTCGACAGGCACGACGTTCCAGCTATTGCGTTCGACCTCAGTGCCGTCGGGGAGCATCATACGCTCAGAGCCAACGTGCTTAAGGCCGATACGATCACCGATCCTGGCGCTCGACGCTTGCATCGCCCGGGCGAGATCGACACCCCAGACAGTGCGCTCCTGACCATCGGCGAAGCCGAGCGTCACATAGTAGCTGTCCCGGTTGCCCGGCTGGTGCTCGTATGGCGCCTTGCCATGATCGATCAGCACGCCGCCGTGCCGTTGCGTGAACTCTTCCAGCCCGACATAGAGCGCCGCTGTCTCGCGGTGGCGGGTCATGGCGACATAGGTCAGGTGCCGGTCGAGCGTGCTCGACGCCAGCACCTTGACGCGATCGACTGTGGCACCTTGGCTCTTGTGCACGGTGGTGGCGTAGCCGTGATCGACATTGGCATAAAACCGCTGCTCGACCACGACATGATGTCGTTCTTCCCCATTGCCGACTTCTGCAACAATCCGCCCAGGCTCAGCTTCGACGACACGCGCCAGCATGCCATTCTTGACCCCAAGCGATGTTTCATTTTTCAGGAACACGATCTGATCGCCAGCCGCAAAGTGCCGTGTTCCTTCTTCTGTCTTGAAGGCATGGCCAGTCTCGATCAGGCCGCGCTCGATGAGCTTGCCGCGCGCCAAGTCGTTCAGCTGACGCACGTCCACGCGGCGATGGGCAAGGATCAGTGCAGACTTGGTCGGATCGTATTCGTTGTTCCAGTCGTCAATCAATGCCGCGACCGCATCGCCCCTGGTCCAGCCGGTCCGTACCCTGTTCTGTTCAGCATAAGCGTCGAGCGCTGCCGATACGTTTCCGCGCGCCAGATTAAGGGAGGCATCACGCATCCACTGTTCGCGCTGACGATAGATTGTCTGGAGCTCCGCATAGCCGATCCGGTCTGCAATGGCGCGGAAAGCGGCACCTGCTTCAATCGGCTGAAGCTGTTCGGGATCGCCGACCAGAACAAGCTTGGCACCGGACGAGGTCACGGCTTCGACGAAGAGGGCCATCTGCCGGGATGAGACCATGCCGGCCTCGTCCATCACGAGAACCGTCTTGTCATCCAGCAGGTCTTTCCCCTGGCTCCAGCGCAACTCCCAGGACGACAATGTGCGCGAGACAATGCCGGCTTCCTTTTCCAACCCCTCCGCCGCCTTGCCCGCCAGAGCACCACCAACAACGCGGTAACCTTCTGCCTCCCAGGCTTCACGGGCAGCCTTCATCATGGTCGTCTTGCCGGCGCCGGCGCGGCCAATCACAGCGGCGATGCGCGGCGGGCCGGAGATCTGTTCGATCGCGACCTTCTGTTCATCCGACAAATGTCTGTGGCGCCCGAAGACGGCCGAAAGGGCGGTGCCACTGACCCCATGCGACGCGCGCCGAGACAGCCAGATCGCCTGGTTGGCCATGATGGTTTCGAGCTTGATGAGCTCCCGCGTCGTGTATTTCGCGGGCTGCCTCATCCCGGTCGAGAACCCGATCCGCTCGCGGTCGAGGCGTAGCGTCTGCGGGTGCTGCAGGACCCTCGCCATCAGGCTTTGGAAGACAGCTGCATCATCGATGTAGCGCGCCAGGATTTTGGCGACATCGCGCTCGTCGAAGACGCTTTTTTCGCGGCTGATCAGGTCGAGCACGATCTCCGGCCTGATCTCGATACGACGGGCATTTTCGGAGCGGATTGCTTCTTGAAGCGCCAGCCGCTCCAGCGCTGCTTTCTCTTCCGCGCTTTCCGCCTTCCGCTCGATAGCCTTGACGTCGACGCCGAGATGGATGGTCGGTTCAAGATCGATATCCTGCTTCTTGAACGAACGGCCATCGACACGGATATCGAGACCAGCCATTGCGAGGTGCTTATTCTGGAAGGCAAACCAGCCATCGCGGAATGTGTTGAAGTCCTGCGTGCTGCCGGCCCAAAGCTCGTAGACGATCTTGCCGGCATCATTGCGGACAACCTGACCATCAGGTCCGGTCAGTGCTACCTTCTTCGGCCCGAACCCGTCTTCAGAAAGCGGCCGCAATGTCGTCATCAGGTGGATGTGCGGGTTGCCGGGGGCATCATGAAAGACCCAGTCGGCCACCATGCCCTTGGCCGTGATGTAGTTGGCGACGAAGTCCCGCACCAGATCGATGTTCTGCTCGGGGGAAAGTTCGATCGGCAGGGCGATGGTGACATCCTTGGCGAGCTGGGCATCGGCACGTTTCTCGAATGCTTCGACCTTGTTCCAGAAGGCTTCCGATGAGCCTGATACCGATCGATCGGCAATCATCGACCGCAGCCATTCTGGCGCGTTCTCAGGGATGACGAACTCTTCGTGAAGCAGGTCCTGCTTGCGGGAATAGTCGATGGTCCTCGCTTCCCGCTCAAAATCCATCTTGGCGCAATGCCGGTAGGCCGCCGACAGCAAGGCGCTGCGACCGGAGCCGCGAGTAATGATGCTGACTGAGAAGTGCGGCACAGCCACGGTGGCAAGCCTCCTTTGAACGCAACAATCCAGGTGGTTCGTCGAGCAGGGAGGTCAGGCGCAACCGCTCAAATTCAGGGCGTCGCTTAAGCGACGTATAATTGCGCCCTTAGATCCGCTTCTTCGAACCGGCGGGATCATTGGCCAAATGCTGACGCTTTGGCGAGATGCAGATCTGCACCTTCCAACCGGAGGAAAAGTGAAGGACGCTGCCCCCCACTCCGATCCAGGATAGCGACAGCGAGATTACGGGAAGACAGCGGATGAAGAAGCCAACCTCAAAGATCAGGGAAGAGATCGCGCGCCTGCAGGAACAACTCAAGCAGGCAGAAACCCGGGATGCAGAGCGCATCGGACGCCTTGCCCTTCGCGCGGGGCTTGGTGAGCTCGATCTCGAAGAAACACAGCTCCTTGCAGCATTCGAAGAGCTTGCTGCGCGGTTTCGAGGAGCCGCCGGAAAACGCACAGATGCCGGTCGCACTTCGAAGGCCACGACGCTCCACCCTGGCGAAACTGAGGGGCAAATTGCAGAAGGCTGAACGTATGATCAAGATGACAGTTGCCGAGGCCAGAAAGAAAGATGCCAGAGACAAGATCGAATTTGGAGGACTGATCGTGAAGGCAGGCCTGCGCTACGAGAAGCGCGCATTGCTCTACGGTCTTCTGCTTGACGCTGCCGGGCGGATCAAAGTCGACGATAACGAACGTAAACGTCTGCTTCATCTCGCTCCTGCCGATCGTGTGTCACTTCACAGACATGAATCGATAGTCAGTTCCCGATTCGAAACTCTCGTTGGACACTGGAGGGTGAAAGCGCGATTCTGCTGCAATGGTCGTACAACCTTACCAGCATTATGTGGAGCGACGGGACGGGACAAAAAACATGTCCCGGTTCTATGCATTGTCGATCGAGGCAAACCTGTTTGGTGAAGCTTGCCTGATACGTCGATGGGGACGGATAGGCGCAAATGGTCGGACCATGACGCATCAGTTTGAGCGCGAACAGGATGCCGTTGCGCTATTCCTTGAACTTATTCGTCAGAAGCGGAGACGAGGATATAGAATGCTGTCGGACAACAAGACCTGATTTTTATCGGGAGATAAGAATTCTGATCCCAGCCAGTGTTTCAGCCTACTCACAATCAAGCGGTTGAACACGGCTGGCTGGTCGACGGCAAAGGTTCCGCTCCTAAAGTAACCGACAAATCATGCTTAGAGGTGCGGCCGTTTAGAAAGGCGCTTGAACGGGGCCGACGCCCTCTCATGAAGGTGTCGACCGATGACTCAAGGAGTGACGCTTCCGGTGTCAGTAGAGTCTGTCGAGTCTCTGGCAAGGGCAACGTCTTCTGGATCTGGCCCTACCGGATCTGGCTCAGTTACCATGTCGTCACCCGGCTCGATTGTCGGAGGAGTCTCCAGCTCGATGACTGGATCCAGCACGGGATCGACGACCGGTTCGACCGGCGCGGCTGCAGCCAGCTCCTCTCGGATCTCGTCGATCTTGCCCACAGCCGGTCCGACGCCGAGCGTTGTCTTTGCCCATTCGAGCATCTCATCATCGATTACGGTGCCGGGCCTGGCGGTCGCCTCGAGCGCTGCTCGCAGCGCTTCGTCATCAACTGCTGCATCGGTTGGCAGGATGTCGACACCGTTGGAAAGTTCATAGGTCGCATAGGCCACGGCATAGTCACGGATAGCGGCCATGCGAGGATCCGACGAGTTGAGGTATGCGTGGTAGTTGCGGTTCAGCGAATTCAGTCCTGCGAGCTTCGCCTGGATCGGTCTGGTCTTCGGCTTCTCCCGCGGAACAGATGCCAACGTCGTTACAGGTTCGATTATATGACCTACAGTTGGTTTAGCGGCGGGTCGCTTGGCCCGCTTATCGGAAAGGTGTGTCTTGCTGGATTTGGCCTTCTTGCCGGTGATCGTCGCGATAGCATCGGAGAAGACGTTTGCTCTCTGGCCGCGGTCGATGCTGCGTGCATTCTTGCTCTCATGGCCGCGGCTGTTTCCGCCACTGTTATTCCCGCTCTTGCCGCTGCTCTTCCCGCCATCTTTGCCGCCGCTACCTCCGCTCTTCCCGCCCCCGTTACCGCTGCCACCGCCCTTGTCCTTGGCAAAGGCAGCAGTTGTGCCGATCCCAGCTCCGTCTGCAATCAGTGCAAAGGGTGCAACGGAAATAGCCAGAGAAAGACAGGCCGCGGCGGCCAATTTAGCAAACTGCATCTGTATCCTCCGCACCAGAACACCGTGCTCGCGTCGGCACGCTTAACAGCGCAAACACTTGCAGACGGCGATGACCATGCCGCTAACGCTTTCATTTGAAATTTAGGAGATTATCCGATTGGGTTTCGCAGGCCGCATCGTGCTCTGAACCCGTTCTGGCTTTGCCAAAACGCCAAAGGTGCACAAAGATTCCAATTGTGGCTGCTCGGCATGGGTAATGTTTTGGCCGGGATTGTGTTTGAAGCCCTGCCATCGAGAGAATGGACATGGACGGCCTGAAGGAGCGCCACAAGATCACAAGTCGGAGCTTGGCAATGGCGGCGGACGGCAGTTCGTGCGCTTCGCCGCAGCGTTGGAGTGAGCTATCAATATCAACCGGTTTCGCCGAGAGGTGCAGGAAGACCTCGATCTTCATTTTCATCGGCTGGAAAAGAGAGTTCGCACTGAAAGCCCGAGCGCCCGCTCGCTAATGTCACGGTCCTTAAGGCCATTGTACCGTTCATCTGCGCCATGAGCTTGTCGACGATCGCAAGACCGAGACCGGCTCCAGGTTTGCTGGTCTGGCCGCGCTTGAAACGCGTCCGGTAGACATTTGGATCGGGATCGGAGAGGACTGAAACGCTGTTGGTCATGGTGATCAGCCCATCCTTCGTTACGGCGACCATGATGGGCTCTCCCTCGGACCCATAGCGGGCTGCATTTTCCAGAAGATTGTTGAAGGCAATCGCGAAGGCGTCAGGGTCAATCGCCCGCATGAGCTCCGACAGGCCCGGCGATGGCTGAACTATGATGGTTGCCGTCGGATGGGAGCGCTGAAAGCTTTCGACAAGCAGATCGACGAGGGCGATCAAGTCGACCGGTGTGCGCGCGAACCCGATGCCTGCCTCCGCGCGGGAGAGTTGCAACAGTTTCTCCAGCATCAGAGATAAGCGGCGCAGCGCTTCAAGGACACGTTCCGATCGAGACTTGTCCTGCGGCTCGCTCAATTGTTGGGAGAGCAGTTCCATCTGGGCGAGCGCCCCGGCAAGGGGTGTGCGCAGTTCGTGCGCGCTGTTGGCAGCAAGGTCCCGCTCGGCCTCTATTGCCTGTTTCAGACGTGCGAGCAGCGTGTTTATCGAGCCCGGGATCGTCGCAATTTCTGTCGGCAGGCCACCGAGAGCGATCGGTTCGAGATTGCTTCCGTCTCGTACGCTGATCGCGTCCCGCAATGCGTTGACGGGGCGTGTCGCGCGCACCACAATCCAGCGGGTCGCGACCATGCCAAGCGGCAGAAGCAGCAGGATAGGCAAGAGCAGCGTCAAGGCGCTTTCGAGTGTCGCTTCGCGGCGATGCGCGAGTGAATCTGCCACCTGTATGAAGAGCGTATCGCTGACGGTCGCGATGGTGAAGATCCTGACGCCGTCGCCGCTCCAGAAACCTGGGGCAAGTGGCGCGGGATAAGGCTCCGTCCCGACATTGTGCGAATGCATCAGCACGCGTCCTGCGGCATCGCGCACCTGGTAGGTCAGGTATTCGTCGGCTGCGCCCGGGGTAAGGGCGGCGACCCGGTTCGGCTCGCTGCCGGCGTCACGGCGGAAATGGTCGTCGACCACCAGAGGGGCCAGACGTTCCGTGGTTTCCTGCAGGGCGCTATCGAAGACCTCGTCAAATTCCGCGCGCATGACATGGATCGAAAGCCCGACTGCGATTGTCCAGAAGACGGCAAGCAGGATCGACAGTGACCAGACGAGGCGTCCGGCAAGGCTTCGGGTCTCAAATCGCATCGGCAGAAATCCTGTAGCCGACGCCTCGCACGGTCTCGATAGCTTGCCTGCCCAGCTTTCTGCGCAGGCGGCTGACATAAACTTCCACAGTATTGCTCTCGACCTCCGCCCCGAAGGCATAGAGCGCCTCTTCGATCTGTGCTTTGGAAACGATGGCGCGCTTTCGCGCGATCAACCGGTCCAGCACGGCCCATTCGCGTGACGAAAGCAGAATCTCCTCGCCGTCCTCGGCAGTGATCCGTCGCTCGGAAGCGTAAATCGCGATGCCACCGATCAGGAGATCAGGCAATTTGTGCGTTCCATAGCGCCGTGACACGGCGTGTATGCGCGCCTGCAATTCGCCGAGATCGACAGGCTTCACCAGATAGTCGTCTGCTCCGGCGTTCAGTCCGGCGATCCGGTCGGACACTTGGTCATGCGCCGTCATGATGATGACCGGCATTTCGTCGCGGCGGGCGCGCATGGCCTTGAGGATGTCGAGCCCGCTGCCATCCGGCAATCGCAAATCCAGGAGAACGAGATCATATGCGGCGGCCTCGAGGCTCGCTTCAGCCTCGTCTCGCGTGAGCGCCCAGTCCACGGCATGGCCCTGGCGGTCCACATAGGTCTTCACAGCATCGCCCAGCATCTCGTCGTCTTCCACCAAGAGAACCCGCATCCCGATAACCTCTATTCAAGCGGCTATGTCATCATTCATTGCAGCTGAAACTGACAGGCCGCTGAACCACCCGCAAGGTTGAAGGATGTCTTCAGGTGGTTGTCAGCTTGAAGCTCGATCTTGCAATCCGTGTCCAACACAGGAAAGGAACACCTCCCATGCGCAAGATTATCATTGCTCTCAGCCTTGCAACAGCATTCGCCGGTACGGCTCTCGCCTCGGAAAAATGCAAAGTCGCCATGGCCGACTGGAAGCCGCGCGAGACCCTGCAGACCAAGCTCGAGGGCGAAGGCTGGAAAGTCCGTTCGATCAAGACGGAAGACGGTTGCTACGAAGCCTATGTCATCAATGCCAAGGGCGAAAAGGTCGAGGCCTATTTCAATCCGCAGACTCTTGAATCCGTCGACATGAAGATCGAGGATTGATCGATGGCGTCGACAGTCAAGGTCTGGGATCGTCCAATCCGGCTCTTCCACTGGAGCCTTGCGGGCAGTGTCGCCTTGTGCTGGTTAACGGCGGACGATTTGCAGAGTGTGCACGAAGTGGCAGGCTATGCGGCCGCCGGCCTGGTTGGCCTGCGGCTCGTCCTCGGATTGGCCGGGACGCGGTATGCACGCTTCACCCAGTTCATCCGTTCGCCGCAGCGAACGCTTCGCTATGCCAGCGAAACGCTGCACCACAAGGAGCCGCGTTACATCGGCCACAACCCGCTCGGTGCGGCCATGGTCGTCGCGTTGCTTGTTATGGTCGCTGGCATCGCGCTCACCGGCTTCATGCAAACAACGGATGCCTATTGGGGCGTGGAGTGGGTCGAGGAAACCCACGAAGTGCTGGCGGAACTGCTGCTCGTCGCCATCGCGCTGCATGTGATTGGTGTCGTCCATGCAAGTCTTCGGCACCACGAGAACTTGGTGGCATCCATGATCACCGGCCGCAAGCGGGCACCCGCTCCCGGTGATATCTTCTGATCTCGCAAATTCCTTCAAAACAAATGAGGACGCCGCAACTTGCGGCGTCCTCATTGCATTCTGCACCTTGCGAAACCGCTCCCGTCGACCCTCTCAACAGGAGCAAGGGACTCACGTCGTGAATTCAATCGACAGCGCGTAAAGCAGAAGAATGGAATTGGCTGAGATCAGGCAAAAGACGGCCAGCGAGCCGAGATCCTTGGCGTGTTTGCCTGTCTCCGACAGCTCGGGAGAGATGCGGTCGATGATCTCCTCGATCGCTGTGTTGACCGCTTCCATCGCAACCAACAGCAGGAACAGGACAGCGGCGGAGAGCCGGATTGCTGTCGCCACATCCATCACGCCATAGGCCAACGCCAATCCGGCGCCGGCCAGGATCTCCTGACGAAAGGCCGCTTCCTTCGCCAGTCGCGCTAGGCCGCCAGCCGAGTAACCGGCAGCAGACCAAAGATGGGCAAGCCCCGTGTGCTTCAATGGGGCATATTTTATGTCATGCGTCATGAGGATACTCCGTTGCGGCAGTGTGCAAAGATGTCGAGTGCGGGATCATGGATCTGCGTCGTCACCTGCATCAGGCCGAGAACACTGTGGAAGAGGTTGTCGTGAGACAGGGGCGCATCCGCCTTCGCTGCCAGGCAAGCCTTGTCTATCCCGGTCGACTGTTGCAGACCCGGCGACGCCCAGAGCACAAATGGCACATGGGTCTGCTGCGTCGGTGCAAACATGTAGGGCGCGCCATGCAGGTAAAGACCGTTCTCTCCGAGTGACTCGCCGTGGTCCGACATGTAAATCATCGCCGTGTCCAGCCGATTTCCATGCGCCTCAAGCGTGTCGATCACCTGCGCCAAGATGTGGTCGGTGTAGAGCAGGGCATTGTCATAGGCGTTGGCGATTGTCTCTGGCGTGCAGGTGTCGAATTCGACCGAGCGGCAATCCGGCCCGAATTTCCGGAATTCCTCGGGATAACGCAGATAGTAGGCGGGGCCATGATTGCCGAGTTGGTGCAGCACCAAAACGGAGTCGCCATCGACCTTCTCCAGCCATGCGTCGAGACCGTCGACCAGGATTTGGTCCAGGCATTCACCATCCTTGCAAAAGCGCAGATCATCCGACTTGAACAGCTCTGTCTTTTTTATTCTGTCGGCGACGTGCTTGTCGCCGGTGTTGTTGTCCCACCACTCCGTCTTGATAGCGGCGTGGCTCAGAACATCCATCAGGTCTTCGGTGGCCAGTGCCTTTGCGTGGGAATAATCGCTGCGGCCATAGACGGAGAACATGCAGGGGACAGACACGGCCGTTGCCGTTCCGCAACTCGATGTGTTCTTGAAATAGACGATGTCGCGCTTTGAGAGCTCGGGATTGGTTTGGCGTACATAGCCGCCGAGCTGAAAATTCTCAGCCCGTGCAGTCTCGCCGACAACAATGATGGTCACCCGCGGCTTGCGCTCGCCGTTTGTGATGGCATCCGAGACCTTCGCATCCATGCCGAGCGGCTGAACGACGATGTCTTTCTCCTTGCTTTCCCCGATCAGGAAACCGGCAGCGCTGGCCATGGGGAAGACCGGGTTCAAGCTGCGGAACCAGTCTCGATGCTGGCGAATGTTGAAAATGTAAGTGCCGCTGTTGGACAGCCCCGCCAGCCCAAAGATCAACAGGCAGGGCAGGATGATCATGAGGTTGACCGCGACCTTCTTCAGGATCGGCCGATGCACCACGTCCACTATGAAGATGAAGAGTGTCGGCAAAAGGCCGAACAGCACCATGTGAAGGATGAAGGCGGGTGTGATCAGGTGACCGGCTTCCGCCCGATTGGTCTCCATGGCATTGCGGATCATCTCGCCATCGATGATGACCCCGAACCGGTCCATGAACCAGGCTCCCGAAACGCTCGCCAGAACGGCCGCAATCAGAACCGGCTTGATCACGTATTTTGCCGAAAAGGTGACGGTCAGCGCCGTGAAAGCAGCAAGCAGCCCGATGCCGAGCGCAATCACTGCAAAAGCATCGCCCTTGAGAAAAACGGAGGACTTCGTCCAGAATGTCCCATTCATGAAGAAGAGAAGGTAGATGGCGGTGAGAAGGCTCAACCACTCGCTGCGCATCCGCGGTCTGAAGCTCGCAAACGTCTTGAACAAGCCCGCGTCCTTTCGTGCATGGATCAAAGATATCCGATGCACTGCCGGGTAAAGCTGACAGAGACCTGAACGGTGGTTTTCGCAGGCTTGGGTGGGAGGGGCATACACCGCGCCGCAAACGCCGGAAAATGGTAGTCGGCCACACAGGCGCCCGCCGCGCCGCTACTGTCACAGTGTGTGGAGGGCAGTGCTTGCTGAACAAGAGGGGGCACGCTCTGTCATGCCCCAACTTCGCTTTTATGACCCGCTGGCTGCCTGCGTGGATCAGTCGACCCGGCGACCTTCCCCATCGAAGACATGCAATGTCTGCCTCGGGAAATCGACGCGTATGGTGGATCTAGATTCAAGCACGGCGCGGTCCAGTGTGAAGACCTTGAAGGGCAGGCCATGCACGGAGAGATGCATGATGATGCCAAACCCGGTCGGCTCGATCAGGTCGACGCCGGCCTCGATGGCCCCGTTCGGGGCGATCACCACGTGCTCCGGACGAATGCCCAGTGTAACAGCCGTATCGTTGGCAAGCGTGCCGCGGGCTTCCACCTCAACCAAGGTCCCGTCCGCAAAGCGGACGGCGGCGCCGTCTTCACGGGCGACATAGTACCCGTTTATAAAGTTCATCCCCGGTGATCCGATGAAGCCTGCGACGAAGAGATTGGCCGGACGGTCATAGAGTTCGAGCGGCGGCCCCACCTGCTGAACGACGCCGCCATGCATGGCAACGATACGATCGGCGAGCGTCATGGCCTCGATCTGGTCATGTGTCACGTAGATCGAGGTTGCGCCGAGGTCCGCGTGCAACTTCTTGATTTCAGCCCGCATCTGCTCGCGCAAGCGCGCGTCGAGGTTGGAGAGCGGTTCGTCAAAGAGGAAGGCTTTCGGCCGGCGAACGATGGCGCGTCCCATGGCGACACGCTGGCGCTGTCCGCCCGACAGAGCCTTCGGGCGGCGTTGCAAAAGAGCGTCGAGGCCGAGCTTTGTGGAGGCATTGGCGACGATGTCGGCAATCCGCTCCTTGGCGGTCTTGCGAAGCCGCAGGCTGTAGCTCATGTTCTCGGCCACCGTCATATGGGGGTAGAGAGCATAGGACTGGAACACCATGGCGATGTCCCGATCCTTGGGGGGCAGGTCGTTGACTTTTTGACCTTCAATCGCGATCTCACCGGCGCTGATATCTTCCAGACCGGCAATCATGCGCAGCAGGGTCGACTTGCCGCAGCCCGAAGGGCCGACAAGCACGATGAACTCACCGTCCTTGATCGAGAGATCGACGCCGTGGAGAACCGGAAAGTGGCCGTAGTTCTTCTTGACGGCCGAAATACTGATGGAAGCCATGGAAATACCTTTCAGCCTTTGACCGCACCGGCCGTGAGGCCCTGGACGAGATAGCGTTGGATGAGGAGGAAGAAGAGGCAGGCGGGGATCAGGGCAAGCACGCCGGCCGCCATCATCTGCCCGAAATTGACGGAGAATTTCGACACGAAGGACAGGAGCCCGACCGGAAAGGTCGCAGAGTCATTGCCGGAGATCAACATGAGGGCAAAGAGCAGTTCCGACCACGCGGCGGTGAAGACAAAGCCGAGCGTTGCCGCGATACCTGGCAGCGTCAGCGGCAGGATGATCTGCCGGAAGGCAACAAACTGGGTGGCACCATCGATCATCGCAGCTTCCTCAAGATCCTTCGGAATTCCATCAAAGAAGGACTGCATCAGGAAGGTGGCGAAAGGCACGTTAAACGCCGAATAGACGATAACGAGGCCTGTCAGGCTGTTCGTCAGGCCGAGGGGCGACAGCATCTTGAAGATAGGGGCGACCAGCATGACCAGAGGAAACATCTGGGTCAGCAGCATCAAAGCGACGATCCAGTATTTTGCCCGGAAATTGAAGCGGGAGAGGGCATAGCCCGAGAGCGACGCAAGCACCGTTACCACGAGTGCCGTGCAGCCTGCCACGATCAGGCTGTTCTTGAAAAAGGTTGGGAAGGCGCTGTGCGTGATCACGAAGCTGAAATGCTCAAAGGTTGTGCGCGAGGGCCACATCCGCACACCTTCGCTGTAAAGAAGCTCGTTCGGTGTCACGGAGACCTTGAGCAGCCAGTAAAGCGGGAAGAGCGCCGCAACGATATAGGCGAGGATCGCGAGCCGATGGGCGATCGTGCGGGCGATACGAGAGGTCCTCATAGGCTCAATCCTTGTTGAGGAGCGACTGCCGCAGCAGCACGATCAGCATGGAATAGGCGAGCAGCAGGACGAGCAGCACCAGCGCGATTGCCGAGGCATAGCCGAAGTCGAGCCGCTTGAAGGCCTGGGTGAAGATGTAGGAGGCGACGATCTGGGTTCGATCCGCCGGACCGCCATTGGTCATGACGATGATCAGGTCTGCAAAGTTTGAGACCCACACGGTGCGCAGCAAGACGGTAATTGCGATTGTCGGAGCCAGGAAGGGCAAGGTGATCGAAAGGAAGCGCTGCACCGGACCCGCGCCATCGATGGCGGCCGCTTCGTAGAGGTCGCGGGGAATAGATTGAAGTGCCGCCAGAAGTGTGATGGCAAAGAATGGAATGCCCCACCAGACATTGGCAAGGATCGGCCCCCACATCGCAAGCTGCGGGTCTGCAAGAATGTTGTTTGGTTCCGACAGAATGCCGAGCGCATGCAGCCAATGTGGCAGTGGTCCAATGACCGGATTGAACAACCAGGCCCAGTTGAGACCCGCGAGAAAACTCGGCACCGCCCAGGGAAGGAAAACGAGGGCTTGCGCCAGGCCCCGGCCATAGAAGGGCTTGTCCAGCAGAAGCGCCAGGATGAGCCCAAAGAAGAACTGCAGGGCAACGGATGCACCTGTCCACCAAAGGGTGTTTTTCAGGGCGCGATAGAAATCCGCGTCCTGGCCCAGCGTACGGAAATGATCGAGCCCGATGAAGCCGCCGGAAAACGGATTGAGAAGCTGGATGTCACGAAAGGCATAGGAAATGCCAAGGACAAGCGGCACGAGCATGACGGCCACGATCAGGATCAACGCTGGCGCGCTGTAGAGATAGGGGTCGGCTGCGTCGGCGATCCGCCTGAGCAGCGGCCGTCGATCACCCGGGTGGCGGGGTGAGATCATCGTTCTGACTTCCGGTTTCTGGAGTGGTCGAGCCGGGCGGAGCGTTACTGCTCCGCCCGGTCGTCAAGGGGTCACTGCTTTGCCAGATGCTTCTGCTGCGCCTTGGTCAGATATTCGGCCCACTGGTCAGCCAGCTCCTGCGGGGTGATGTCACCCAAAAGGGCCTGCTGCGATGTCTTGATCACCAGCGAGTCCTTGAAGAAGGCGAATTCCTCGAGATGCGTCGGCATGACGGTCGGCACCGCATCCTTGTCGGCGAGTTCCTCGAACCAGCCCTTGAACTGCGGGCTGGAATAGAAGGGATCGCTTTCCGCAGATTTCAGCGCCGGAAGGGCGCCGGTCCGCTTGTTCCAGGCGATATTGCCGTCCTTGCCTTCCAGCGTGGCGATCAGTTTCCAGGCCAGATCCTTGTTCTCGCTTGCCGACATCATCGACCAGCCTGCATAGCCGATGGTCGGGAAGGTCTTGCCATCGGGTCCCTTCGGCATGGTCATGACGCCATAATCGTCTTCGCCCATGTGCTCGGCAATCGCGATAAGGGCATCGGGATCCTGGTCGAGGAAAGCGCAGGTGCCGCTGTAGAAGCCGGCAACGATTTCGTTGAAGCCCCAGTTAACGCTGTCCTTTGGCGCGTAACCATTCTTGTAAAGGTCGATCAGCCAGGTCAGGCCCTTGACCCAACCTTCGTTATTGATGGTCGACGTGCCGTCTTCCTTGAAAAAGGAATTGTCACCTGCCATCGATGCGCCGAACATGACCCAGCCATTGAGGCCACCGGGGCCGCCACGCAGGCAATAGCCATATTTGCCGGGCAGGGCAGACACTTTTTTGGAAGCTTCGGCGAATTCCTCCATGGTCTTGGGCGGTTCGGAAACACCGGCTTCTGCCAAAAGCTTCTTGTTGTAGAACATGGCCCGCAGATAGAAGCCGTAGGGCAGCATATAGGCTGTGTCCTTGACGTCGCGGCCAAGCTCCAGCGCCCGATCGGAAAGATCCGCAGTCTGGTCCCATTCCTTGAGGTAGGGTTCAAGGCTTTCGACAATGCCGTTGTTGGCATAGAGCGACAGCCAGGTGTCGGGCATCTCCATGACATCCGGAATCTCGCCGGCTGAGACCATGGTCGCAAATTTCTGAAAGGCTTCACCCCAGGGCAGGGAGATGATCTCGACCTTGGTGCCCGGGTTTTCTTTTTCGAAAGTCGATACGATCGACTTCAATGTTTCGGTGCGTTCCGGGCTGGTGATGACTTCCACCAGCTTGAGCGTCGTGTCGGCGAGTGCGGTACCGGCCATCAGGGCCGTCATCAGGGCTGCTGTCAGAAACGTTTTCATTGAATGGTTCCCCTCTTGTTGAGATTTGTTTGACAGACTCAAGGTTGGCGGGCGGCGTCGATGGCCTCCTCCAGATCTCTCCACAGGGCCTCGGTTCCTTCGAGGCCGACATGAAGACGCACGGACCGCGGATGCATGCCGAAGGCATGGGCGGAATTCGGTTGGGCTTTCTGTTGCAGCACGACTTGACCCGGCACGATCAGGCTTTCGTGTCCGCCCCAGCTCACACCGAGCTTGAACAATTGAAGCTTGTCGGCGAAGGCACGGATGTCGACACCCTCGCGGAAGACGAAGGAGAAAAGGCCCGATGTGCCGGAAAGCCCCGGCGGCAACTGGTTGGCAAGTCCCGGATGGTTGACTTTCTCGACCTCTGGCCGCGCCTGAAGGCGGCGGGCGATATCAAGCCCTGCCGCCTCATGAGCCTTCATGCGGATCGGCAGGGTCCTCAGGCCACGGATCAATAGCCAGGCGTCGAAAGGTGACATCTTGCCACCGAGATAGGGCAGGGCCTCGCCGCGAATGCGATCGATGAGGTCCTTCGATCCGGTCACGACGCCGGCAACCACGTCGCTATGGCCGCCAAGATATTTCGAGGCGGAATGCAGAACGAGATCGACGCCGAGCGACAGCGGGCGCTGGAAGATGGGGCTCGCCCAGCTGTTGTCGATGACGCTGACGGCGCCGTGCTTTTTCGCAATCACGGACAGTGCCGCGACATCATGGGGCTCCATGATCCAGCTTGTCGGGCTTTCCATGTAGAAGAGCTTTGCGCCCGGCATGGCCTTTTCGACCGCTTCGAGGTCGGTGCCATCGACATAGGTGACGTCGACTTTCATCCGTTTCAGAAGCGTCCCGAACAGCCGGAAGGCGTCCGGATAGAGATGTTTCACCGCAACGATTCGGTCCCCTGGCTCGATGAAGGTGATCACTGTGGAGGAGATGGCCGCCATGCCACTACCAAAAGCGAGCGCATCCTCACCGCCCTCGAGCTTCGCCAGCATGTCCTCGAAATGTCGGACCGTCGGATTGAGCCCACGCGAATAGACCGGTCTGGTCTTCTCTCCACGATAGGTCGCGACCATTTCATCGTAGGTTTCGAAGGTGAAAAGCGAGGTCTGGACGATCGGAGGAACAACCGCCTCGAAGGCATTGGTCTCGTCATGGGCAACGACGAAGGAGGCGTGGTCGAACGGGTCGATGCCGGTGATCATTTGGACATTTCCTTGATGTCTTCCTCGACGATATCGAGGATCTTGATGGTTTCCCGCCGCGCGGCCTCGGTGTCCTGGGCCGCAATCGCGTTGAACAGGGTGCGGTGATAGGGGAAGGACCTGCGGGCAAAATCCGGACGGTCAAAGGGCGTTTCCCAGAAGCTTTCGAAGGCCTCCCGCATCTGCTCCAGCAATTGCCGGAAAAGGGGATTGTGCGTGGCGTCGTAAATGGCAAGGTGAAACGCGAGGTCTTCTTTTCCGGCCGTTCCCTTTTCCAGATGCACCCGTTCCATCTCGTCCAATGCCCTGCTGATATGCTGCAAGTCGCCATCGGTGCGTTTGCGGGCCGCAACCATACAGGCCTCACACTCGATCCCGCGGCGAACCTCAAGCGTTTGGAGAAGCACGTCTCGGAGATTGTCCATGGTGACGGACAATGGCATGTGGACCGTGCCGGAGGTGATCGGTTTCAAAAGATAGGTGCCGCTTCCCTTGCGGGTTTCCATGACGCCCAGCGCCTGAAACTGCCGGATAACTTCGCGGATGGTCGAGCGACCGACGCCGAGGGCCGCCATCAGCTCCCGCTCTGCCGGAAGCCTATCACCGGCGGCCAACCGCGCCTGCTGGATATAGGCTGCGAGTGACTCCATGACCTGTCGGCCTCGATCTGCAGGCGGAAGCGGAGAAAGGGTGGATTTCATTGTCGCCCTTTAAATTGGTCTGACATCATATCAATCAGCCGCAACGCCTCTTGTCAACGGAGTTGCCTGCGCGCGGCCACGCAGCTCGACAAATTACGATGTCGAGCCAGAGGCGCTTGTTGATCAAAAAAGGTGGTGCGCAGTCACCAGACTATCTGGGGCTGTGGGGGGTGTGGGTAGTGGCTTGCCGAATGCAACCGGCCCTGACCTGAAGAATTTCAGCCGTCGTTGCACTAAAACTGAGCGCGCGCCCCAGGCGCTCGACTAAAGGCCGTGCGGCAACGAGTCAGCGTTGCTCAGGGACGTCACGGGGTTCAAGAGACAGCAACCGGTCCATCAGGAAGCCGACAGTATCGGCCACGGTGCAGCCGCTGATGATGCATTCATGCATGTCGCAAACGGTATTGCAGACGCGCTCGCGCCGCGCGTTCGTGACCGCGAGGGTGAGGCTGTCACCGTCCGCGCTCATGCTCAATCTGTTGTCTTTAAACATGATCCCGTCCGCCTGCTGGTGTCTGCCCTAGACTTTTGCGCTGGTGAAGCGGGGAAAGAGGATCTCATTTTCCAGATGCATATGACGGACGAGATCGTCGGAAAACTTCTTCGCGTTCGTGTAAAGCGCGCGCCATGAATTGCAGGCGCCTTCCGGCAGATGAAATCCACCCGTCACGTGTTCCAGTTCCGCCAGATGCTGCGCCTCGACATCATGCTCGTGGCGCATTTGTTCGATGGGTCTCGTCAGCATCGGCTGGTCATCGCGTTCCATGAGCGGGAAGAGAAACACCTCCTCGCGATGCATGTGATCGCCGAGATCGCTCTTAATCCGTTCGAGGAGATCTGCCAGTCCGAGCGGAGCATCGGGATGATCGGCATGCACGCGCTCGACCTTGGCCGCAAGTGGAATGAGCGAGATGAGTTCCGCCCGATGGGTGTCATGGTAGCGCGTTCGAAGGTGATGGATCAGGTCGATCGTTCCCTCTGGCGCTTCAGTCGAAGCGGCGCGTACAAGGCTCTGCAATTCGCTCAGCATAGCTTCGGGTGAAAGGCCTGCAGCGACCGCCGCCTCCTGAATGCTGTCTGAACCGCCGCAGCAGAAGCTGATCCCATGTTGGCGGAAAAGTTCTGCTGCACCGGGGATGGATGTGGCGATCTTGCCGACCGTCTGACTTTGCTGGAGTTCCATGGGGTTCACCTTGCTTGAGCTCTCGCGCATTTCCGCTTTGGAGCGGACTATGGACACCCGCACTGATTGGGTCGTTGCGCTTCCGCAAACAACATGACGTCGGCAGGTTGCGCGATGCCACAGACCTTGCGGAGTGGTGCTCGCCCGCAACGACCGCAATGACCAAGGCTGCGCCATCGCGGATATGATGGAAGCTCATTGAGAGTATCGCAGCGGAACCCGTCAGCCTGAGCAGGGCTGAAGCCTTTTCAGGTTCTGTGCCGCCCAAAGGTGTCTCGCCGAAGACGGGTGCAACCCGTATCAGATCCCCCCATCGGCAAGCAACCCACTGTGCGCGCGGTCGACGGCGTTGCGTAGCTGATCAATTGCCGATGCCGTTGGGAGCTTTTCGCCTTGCAGTTCTTCCGGCATTTTCCAGCCGGGATCAACGCCTTGCATGTTCGGAAGCTCGTGAGCGATACCCTTGTGGCAATCGATGCACGTTGCTTTGCCATTCAGAAGAAAGCGCGTGTGGATCTCCGCAGCACGTTCCGTCTGTTTCGACAGGTCCATGGCGATGGAGGAGTGGCAGTTTCTGCACTCGAGGCTGTCATTGGCTTTCAGTCTTGCCCATTCGTGCTGTGCCAACCGCAATCTCTCATCCAGAAATTTCTGACGCGTATTGATCGTTCCGAAAATCTTGCCCCAGACTTCCTTGGAGGCCTGCATCTTGCGCGCGATCTTGTCTGTCCACTCATGCGGGACGTGACAGTCTGGACAGGAGGCCCTGACGCCGGATCGGTTGGAGAAGTGTATGGTCCTGGTCATCTCCTCGTAGACGTTGGTCTTCATCTCGTGGCAGCTGACGCAGAATTCCTCCGTATTCGTCAGTTCAAGCGCCGTGTTGAACGCACCCCAAAACATGACGCCGCCGACAAAGCCGCCCAGCGTCAGGAAGGCCAGGCTGAGTGTCGCCGCTGGTGTCGTGAGGATGCGCCATGTCCATGCGAGCAGGTTGCGGAGCCTCTGCATCTTTAATGCTCCTCCCCCATCAGTTTAACCCCCATCTCGCTCATGTCGCGAAAGGTGTTGCCGACCAAAGGGTTGGTCTCTGCCTGGGGCACGTGGCAGGCCGTGCAAAAGTACCGTCTCGGCGAAACGTCTGCCAGCATCTGCCCTTCACGCGTGATGTAGTGGGTCACGCTGATCATCGGAGCGCCGGAGCCTTCCGTAAATTCGCGCTTGTGGCAGGAGAGACATCTGTTGGTGTTGACCGACAGTTGGTAGCCTTCGATGGAGTGTGGAATGACGGGAGGTTGGTCCGGGTAGGCGCGCATTTTGCGCACGTCATCCACATTCCATTTCGGCAATGGTTTTGCCGGGAGACTATCCATCTGTTGAGGCGGGCCGGACAGTTGCGGAACCGATTGAGCAACCACGCCGCCACCGATGAGGCAGGCTGCGAACATGGCAAGGGCGCCGAGCCGGCCTCTTGTCAGGCCACGGGAACGATCTTGACTGCGCATTTTTTGAAATCCGTTTGTTTGGAGATCGGATCGGTGGCGTCAAGCGTCACCTTGTTGATCAACTGGCTGGCATCGAACCATGGAACGAAGATCACGCCGGGAGGCATGCGGTTGCGACCACGCGTCTCGACGCGGGTCCGCATCTCGCCGCGACGCGAGACGATGGTGATCTCCGCCCCCTGATTGATCCCGCGTTTTCGTGCGTCGTCGGCGTTCATGAAACAGCGGGCGCCGGGAAAGGCCTTGTAGAGCTCGGGCACTCTCATCGTCATCGAACCGGAATGCCAGTGTTCCAGCACGCGGCCGGTCACCAGCCAGAAATCGAACTCCTCGTCCGGGGATTCCGCCGGCGGCTCATAAGGGACTGCGAGGATGACTGCACGCCCATCGGGTTTGCCATAGAAGCGCACCCCTTCGCCCGGTTTCACATAGGGGTCATAGCCTTCGCGGTAGCGCCACTTCGTTTCCTTGCCGTCGACGACCGGCCAACGAAGGCCCCGTTCCTGGTGATAGACGTCGTAGGGCGCCAGATCATGCCCATGTCCGCGCCCAAACTCCGCGTACTCCTCAAAGAGGCCCTTCTGGAGATAAAAGCCGAAGGCTTCGGCTTCGCGATTTGTGTAGTCCGGGTCAACTTCGGATAGGGGATATCGGTCAACCTTGCCGTTTGCGAACAGCACCTCAAAAAGCGTCTTTCCGCGGTAGTCAGGATTCTGCGCCAAGATCTCCTCGGTCCAGACCTCATCGGTCGTAAAGCGCTTGGAGAACTCCACCAATTGCCAGAGGTCCGAGCGTGCGTCTCCCGGTGCATTGACCAGTTGATGCCAGACATGCGTTCGGCGTTCTGCATTGCCATAGGCGCCCTCTTTCTCAACCCACATGGCGGCCGGCAGAATGAGGTCGGCCGACATGGCGGTGACGGTGGGATAAGCGTCTGAGACGACAACGAAGTTGTCCGGGTTTCTGTAACCGAGATAGGTTTCATTGCTGGTATTGGGGGCTGCCTGAACGTTGTTGTTCACCTGGACCCAATAGAAGTTCAGCTTGCCATCCTTCAGCATCCTGTCCTGTTGCACGGCATGGTAACCCGGCTTGTCAGGGAGGAGGCCGTCGGGCAGCTTCCAGATCTCCTCGGCATGATGCCGGTGCTCGGGATTGGTCACCACCATGTCCGCGGGCAGGCGATGCGCGAAGGTGCCGACTTCGCGTGCGGTTCCGCAGGCCGAAGGCTGGCCAGTCAGGGAGAAAGGGCCATTGCCTGGCTCCGAGATCTTTCCCGTCAGCAGATGCAAATTATAGATCATGTGATTGGCCCAGACACCGCGCGTGTGCTGGTTGAAGCCCATGGTCCAAAGCGACATGACCTTGGTGTCGGGATTGGCATAGAGCTCGGCGAGCTGTTCCAGGAAGCCGGGATCGGACCCTGTCAGTTCGGCTACTTTCTCCAACGTATAGTCCGAGACGAAAGCCTTGAAGCTGTCGAAGTCGATCGGCTCCATCTTGGTCGGATCACCGGCATTTTTTGCCTTCACCTCGAGCGGATCGTCCGGTCGAAGGCCATAACCGATATCGTCCACGCCCTTCATAAAGGTCGTATGCGCGCGCACGAATTCCTCGTTCACCCGACCGGTCGAGATGATGTGGTTGGCGATGTAGTTCATGATCGCCAGATCGGTGCTCGGCTTGAAGATGATCGGAACGTCGGCAAGGTCCATGCTGCGGTGGGTAAAAGTCGATAGCACCGCAACTTTCACATGCTCGTGGCCGAGCCGCCTGTCTGCGAGGCGTGTCCACAGGATCGGATGCATCTCCGCCATGTTCGAGCCCCAGAGCACAAAGGCGTCGGCGTGCTCAAAGTCATCGTAGCAGCCCATCGGTTCGTCCATGCCGAAGGTCCGCATGAAGGCGTAAGCCGCAGATGCCATGCAATGGCGGGCATTGGGGTCCAGGTTGTTGGAGCGGAAGCCGGCGCGCATCAGCTTGGTCGCGGCATAGCCCTCGAAAATGGTCCACTGACCGGAGCCGAACATGCCGACGGCTGTCGGTCCCTTCTCACGCAGAACCTTCTTGCACTGCTCGGCCATGACGTCGAAAGCTTCGTCCCAACTCACCGGTTCGAATTCGCCGTCCTTGGCAAATTGCCCGTTGCGCTTGCGCAGAAGGGGGGTTGTCAGACGATCCTCGCCGTACATGATCTTCGAGAGGAAATAGCCCTTGATACAGTTGAGGCCGCGGTTCACCTCGGCCTGCATGTCGCCGTGCGTGGCGACGACCTGTCCTTCCTTGACGCCGACCATGACCCCGCAACCGGTGCCACAGAAGCGACAGGGTGCCTTTGACCATTTGATTTCAAGCGACTGGACGCCACCCGGAACAGACTGGGCATTGGCCGGCAAGCTGATGCCGGCGGTGGCCGCTGCAATCGCGGCGGCATGGGCCTTGAGCAGACTACGCCGCGTCAGTTCTGTGTCCATTGATCAATCCCTCCTCCAAATTCTCTGCATGCTCGAAAACCATGTTTGCCGCCATGACATCCGGAAGGCTTGAAATGGCCGCCAATGTGGCGCCCATTTCGCCGCTGGACTTGCCCTCGATCACGATGATGATCTTGCCCTGTTCAGCGGCATGAACTTCGACGTTCGGCATTTCTGCCAAAGTTTCGACAAGGCGATCAGCCGCACCGGGCGTGCACAGGACAACGGCACTGGAGACATGAAAGCGGTCAGGCGCGCGCGTCGACATGCGGACTACTCCTCAGCGATATGGAAATTGCGCTCGTCGGGCAGTGGCCGATGCAGGCGCCGCAGCCGGTGCAATCTTGGTCAGCAATGTCCGGATGCCATGGTCCGCCAGCGCGCGGGCGAAAGCGGATGGCGTCGGCCGGACAATGATCACGGCATGACTGACAGTCGACGCCATTGAGCGCCAGACAGTGCGAGAGCACTAGTGCTGTGTGGGAGAAGGAGAGGTCCGCGTCGAAAAACATGTCGGAATGCGGACAATTCTCGCGACATATGCCGCAGAAATCACACCCATCAATGGAAAAATCGAGCGTGGGCATGCCGGACTGCATCGAGATGATTGATTTCGGACAGTGATCAACGCATGCCCGGCATTGTTCGCAGATCTCCGAAACAGGACTCCCGAGGCCCGGTGGGAGAATATGCACTTCTTCCCTTATCTGTCCTCGAAGCAACGATCGTCGCGATAGTAGGGTCACCATCGGATCCTCGCTACGCTGGAGGGCCGGGCGGACCGGCGATGATCTGGTACATCCAGACAATGAAGCCGAAGCCACCGACGGCCGCTACTGCAAGGATTGGCCAGATGCCGAAGGCGAGTATGAAAAATGTCGCAAGCTCGGATCGACGCCGCAAACGGCGGTCGGAGGCAGACAACGCGGTGGTGTTCTCGGTGCTGTGACGCACGGGCTCCTCCTCCTGCTCGCAATCAGTGTGCGTTTTCATCACTCTTCTGTCAAGGAAAGTGAAGTCTCGTGATGTCGGGATAATTGCGACGAAGGGCGGTGATCGCGGCTTGTGGGGGGTAAAAGAGAGGTAGAAAGCGCCGGGAAAGCGGGCCTCGAGGCGCAATCACTCTCCCGCCGCGTCTCCATGCCGGGGGAACTCTGCGGAGAATGTCAGTTTTTTGATCGGAGCGGTTTTGGGCGGGGCGAGTAACTTCAAGCTTGCCTGACTGGATCGGAAGACGGGTTCCGCCGCGCGCTTGATGGAGGCAAGCTTGGTGAAGCATGGGGGTATTGCGCCACGCGGGACCACCATCGAGATGGTCGGCTGTGCTTCAAAATCCGGCAACCGCGAATAGACTGGCAGCGGGATATGATGCGGACCTCGAACAGGTCCGCATGGGCGTCAGCGATCGGCTCCGATCAGCTTGCGAGCGAACCTATGCCGCTCTGCAGGCTGGGAGAGCCGAAAGGTATCAACGGCGGCCTTCGACGGCGGCGCGCAGGTTGTGGCGAGAAATGCCGAGGTCGCTCAGGGCGCGATCGTCGAGGGCCGACAGTTCGCGGATAGCGCGGCGATTTTCGAGGTAGGTCTTGAGCTTGCTAGCGATACGCATCGTTTCGTTCCATTCATCTTGTGCTATGCACAATATATAGCCCGCTCCATGATGAAATAAAATGCACGTGCTCGCATGGGAGGCATGCTGCCCAAGCACACCTCAGTTCCGCCTCATGTCTTAACGGAATGTATAGCCCGGCGAGCGCCCGCCGGCCCTCCCGACGACCACATCCCACTTCCCCTCGCGCCTTCGCTCGCAATGCCGCCCCGGGGAAACATGCCGGAATGACCACCGACAACAAACCTGTATTACAGATTTGACAGTTATCGCCGGTTAAGCTAAAATCTATCTGACATGTTGAAGACACGCACCTCAACTTGGTGAGCAGGAATACCGATGATCATTTCCGACGTCATTGTAAGACGATTTCGCACGACCACGCGCCGCCACTCCGACAGCGCCGGCCATGCCCATCCCGGACCTCCGCATCAGGTCGAGCAGGCAATCCTGACGATCCGCACCGAGGACGGTCATGAGGGCCATTCCTTTACCGCGCCGGAAATCGTGCGTCCGCATGTGATCGACAAGTTCGTCAAGAAGGTCCTGATCGGGCAGGATCATCGCGACCGGGAGCGCCTGTGGCAGGATTTGGCCCATTGGCAGCGCGGATCCGCCGCCCAGTTGACCGACCGCACGCTGGCCGTCGTCGACTGCGCGCTTTGGGATCTCGCCGGCCGCATGCTCGATACACCTGTACACAAGTTGATCGGCGCCTATCGCGACAAGGTTCTGGCCTATGGCTCGATCATGTGCGGCGACGAGCTGGAGGGTGGCCTGGCCACGCCGGAAGATTATGGCCGTTTTGCTGAAACGCTGGTCAAGCGCGGCTACAAGGGCATCAAGCTGCATACCTGGATGCCGCCGGTCAGCTGGGCGCCGGATGTGAAGATGGACCTGAAGGCCTGCGCCGCAGTGCGCGAGGCTGTCGGCCCCGATATCCGCCTGATGATCGATGCCTTCCACTGGTATTCGCGCACGGATGCGCTGGACCTCGGCCGCGGCCTGGAAAAGCTTGGCTTCGACTGGATCGAGGAGCCGATGGATGAGCAGTCCATGTCCTCCTACAAGTGGCTGGCCGACAATCTCGATATCCCGGTCGTCGGACCGGAAAGCGCCTCTGGCAAGCACTGGCACCGCGCCGAATGGGTGAAGGCCGGGGCCTGCGATATCCTCAGGACCGGCGTCAACGATGTCGGCGGCATCACGCCGGCACTGAAAACCATGCGCATGGCCGAATGCTTCGGCATGGAATGCGAGGTCCATGGCAATACGGCGATGAACCTGCATGTGGTGGCGGCCTCGAAGAACTGCCGCTGGTATGAGCGCGGCCTGCTGCATCCCTTCCTCGAATATGACGATGGCCACGACTACCTGAAATCCCTGTCCGACCCCATGGATGCAGATGGATTTGTCCATGTTCCTGACCGTCCGGGCCTTGGCGAGGATATCGATTTCGACTTCATCGAAAACAATCGGGTCGGATAACCACGATGAAGACGGTCCTCGCATTTGGTGACAGCCTGACCTGGGGCGCCGACCCTGCAACGGGATTGCGGCATCCGCCGGAATTTCGCTGGCCCGAAGTGCTTGAGGCTGGGCTTGGCGATCTGGCGCGGGTGATCGGCGACGGGCTCGGCGGGCGAACCACCTGCTATGACGACCATACGGGGCCGGCCTGCCGCAACGGCGCAAAGGCGCTTCTGGTTGCCCTGGGCAGCCACATGCCGCTCGATCTCGTCATCATCATGCTCGGCACCAATGACCTGAAGCCGAGCCATGGTGGACAGGCGGAGCCTGCGGTCTCCGGCATGCGCCGGCTGGCGCAGATCGTCGAGACCTTTCCCTACAAGCCACGAACGGCGATCCCGCGGTTGATGATCGTCGCGCCGCCGGCTTGCGTCGCGGGTCCCCAAGGCGCACCGGCCGCCGGCCGCAGAATTTCCGAATCCGAACGGCTTTCGCCTCTATTTCGCCAGCTTGCCGCGGAAGTCGGCGCTGAGTTCTTCGACGCGGGCGCCGTCGCCACGGCCTCGCCCGTCGATGGAGTGCATCTGGGCAGAGAGGCAACCCGTGCCATAGGACAGGCGCTCGTCGCGCCTGTTCGCAGCATACTCGCCTGATCCCGCGCTGCTCGTGGAGGAGCAGTGCCCGATCATAACGTTAGAGGTCGCCATGATGGAATGGCACCGAAAGGGAGGAAGCATGAAGAAGTTTTTTCTATCCGTAGCGATCGCTGCGCTTCTGTCTGGCGTCTCGCCGCTGGCAAGCCTTGCCGAGACGCCAAAGGATCAGCTCGTGGTGGCGACCACCATGAGCAATATCCTGACGCTAGATCCGGCGGCGATCACCGGGCGCGAGACGGTTCAGGTCCTGAACAATGTCTATGACACGCTGGTCATGCTTTCCCCCGAAGATCGCAGCCTGCAGTCCCGCCTCGCCGAAAAGTGGGAGATTGCGGAAGACCGCATGTCGATCCGCTTTCACCTCCGCAAGGATGTCAAATTCGCCTCCGGCAATCCGGTCACTGCCCAGGATGTGGCCTGGAGCCTGAAGCGCCTGCTGACGCGCAATCTCGCCCAGTCCTCATTCCTGAAGACCCGTGGCTTCACACTGGAAGCGGCCGACAAGCATTTTGTCGCCGAAGACGAGCATACCTTCGTCCTCAACCTGCCCGGCGCCGATGACCCCAATCTGCTGCTGATGATCCTGGCGCAGAATGGCCCGGGCTCGATCATCGACAGCAAGGCCGCCCTCGAGAACGAGAAGGATGGCGATCTCGGTGCCGCATGGCTTACCACGAATTCTGCAGGCTCCGGCCCGTTCACGCTGACGCAGTGGAAGTCGAACGAATTCATCATCCTGACGCGCAATGACGACTACTGGGGTGAGGCCCCGGCCATGCGCCGCGTTCTGATGCGCCACCTGCCGGAATCCCAGTCGCAGCGCCTGATGATCGAAAAGGGCGACATTGACGTTGCCTATTCGCTGCAGGCGCCTGACCTCAAGGCACTGGAAAGCGACAAGGCGATCGCCATCGCCTCCGTGCCGGGATCGGGCTTCTACTACCTCGCCGTATCGATGAAGGACGAGCGTTTCGCCAACAAGAAGGTGCGCGAGGCGCTGCGTTATCTCATCGACTACCAGGGTCTCGACGAGGCCGTCATGCCTTTCTACGGCAAGCTGCATCAGCGCTCGCTGAGCACTGATGTCATGGGCTCGCTGCCGGATCAGGGCTATAAACTGGATGTGGAAAAGGCCAAGGCACTTCTTTCCGAAGCGGGCTTCCCGAACGGCTTCGAGACCACCTTGCGCGTGCTTTCCGAGGATCCCTTCCTGAAGGCGGCAACCGCCATCCAGAATACGCTTGGCCAGGCCGGCATCAAGGCCGAGCTGATCAGCGGTTCCGGCGACCAGATCTATGGCGCGATGCGCGAGCGCAAGTTCGAGCTTCTCGTCGGTCGCGGCGGTGGCGGGCAGCAGCCGCATCCTGACAACAACCTGCGCTCCATGGCCTATAACCCTGATAATTCGGACGAGGCCAAGCTGACCAACTATCAGAGCTGGCGCACGAGTTTCCAGGATAAGAAGCTGAATGAGATGATCGAGACCGCTCTGGTCGAGCGCGATTCGGCCAAGCAGGCCAAGCTCTATGAAGAGCTGCAGGCCTACATGGATGAAATCGTCATGCCCATCCAGCCCTTCTCGGAAGTCGTCGATACCGCAGCCTATCGCAGCGATGTCGAAGGCATGATCGTCAGCCCCTGGCTGTCGCGCTTTGAAGGGATCACCAAGAACCGCTGATCCAAAGCGACACGTCCCTGAGCGCGCGGCACCCTCCCAGGCCTGCGCTCAGGGTCAGACCCGACTTCCTCCCAAGGAACCTTGAGGCGCGTGGCAACACGCGCCTCTCTTTGTTTCGGGATCCATCCGTCCGGCATCATTCACCAGACAAGAAAAACCCGGCGTGAAAGCCGGGTTTTGAAAGCTGTCCAGAAGGGGAGGGCAGGGATCAGCGGATGCCTTCATATTCCAGCGATGCGCCGATCAGCTCACGCGCATAGGCATGGGTTGCGCCATTGGTGGCAATGGCTTCATGCGGCAGGATCTCTGTCACCTCACCGCGCAGCATCACGGCGAAGCGGTCGCACATGTGATCGACCACCGCGAGGTCATGGGTCACCATGATATAGGTGAAGCCGCGCTCTTCGCGCAGGCGCTGCAGGAGATTGAGGATTTCCGCCTGAACAGAGACGTCGAGCGCAGAGGTCGGCTCATCGAGCAGCAGCAGCGAGGGCTCCAGGATCAAGGCGCGCGCAATCGCCACGCGCTGGCGCTGGCCGCCGGACAGCTGATGGGGAAAACGATCGAGGAACGAGACGGGCAGGCCGACATCGGTGATCGCCCGGCGCATGCGCTCCTCGCGGTCATCCAGCTTATGAATGACGAGTGGCTCATTCAGCACGGTGCGCACGGACTGGCGGGGATGGAGGGAGCCATAGGGATCCTGAAACACCATCTGCAGCATGCGGCATCTTTCGATCAGCGGAATGTCGCGTACCGACCGTCCGTCGATCAGCACCTCACCCTTCCAGAAATCAGTGAGCATCGACATGCACCGCAACACGGTGGATTTTCCGGACCCGGATTCGCCGACAAGCCCGAAGCACTCTCCGGCCTTCACGCTGAACGAAACACTCGGCAGCACCTTCACGGCGGAAGGGCCTGACCCAAAAACGATGGAGAGATCACGAACCTCGACAGAAACGGACATCAGACCTTCTCCTCCAGCCATTCAGGCTTACGATCCAGCACGGCAAGCGGCTGGCGTGTGCCCCCGATGCGCGGCTGTGCTGCGAGGAGGCCGCGCGTATAGGGGTGCTCAGCCTTATCCAGTTCCGATGCCTTCAGGGTTTCGACCACCTTGCCGGCATACATGATCAGCACCCGGTCACAGAAATTGCGCACAAGGTTGAGGTCATGGCTGATCATGATCAGGCCAATGCCGCGGTCACGGACAAGCCCATCCAGAATGTTGAGAACCTGCAGCCGGACGGTAACATCGAGCGCCGATGTCGGCTCGTCGGCGATGACCAGGTCAGGATCAGCCAGCAGCATCATCGCAATCATCACGCGCTGGCCCATGCCGCCGGAAATTTCGTGCGGATACTGCTTGAACACCCGTTCCGCGTCGCGGATCTTCACCGCTTCCAGCATGGCGATGGCCTTGTCATGGGCCTCGCTGCGGCTGCACTTGAAGTGCCGCAGATAAGTTTCGGCGACCTGGTCACCGACGCGGCGAATGGGATTGAGCGAGAATTTCGGATCCTGCAGGATCATCGACATGCGCCGGCCACGCACCTTCAGCATCTCCTTTTCGGAGAGCGTCAGGAGATCCAGCTCCTCGAAGCGCAGCGTGTCCGCCGTCATCGTCGCGCCCGGCAGAAGACGCAGCAGGGCCCGACCGACCGTGGATTTGCCGGACCCGGATTCGCCGACAATGCCCAGACGCTCGCAGCCCAGCGTGAAGGACACGCCACGTACGGCCTCGACCGGTGAGCCGCCATAGCGGATGCGCAGGTTCTGGACGTCGAGTATGGTCTTTTCCATCGCCTTACCTCCGGTTCATCTGCTTGGGATCGAGCGCATCGCGCAGGCCATCGCCCAGAAGATTGAAGGCGAGGCTGACCGAGAGAATGGAAACGCCGGGGAAGGTGACCAGCCACCAGCTGTCCAGCATGTAGCGCCGGCCGGTCGCGATCATGGCGCCCCATTCCGGCATCGGCGGCTGCGCCCCCAGACCCAGAAAACCAAGACCGGCAGCCGTCAGGATGACCGTTGCCATGTTGAGCGTCAAACGGATCAGGACAGAGGGCAGGCACATCGGCATGATGGACTTGACGATGATCCGGCTGGTCGAGGCGCCCTGAAGACGGGCTGCTGCGATATAGTCCGCATTGCGGAACGTCATGGCTTCGGCGCGCGCCAGGCGGGCAATCGGCGGCCATGAGGTGAGCGCAATCGCGATGATCGCATTGTTCAGGCTCGGACCCAATGCCGCGACGAAGGCCAGCGAGAGGATGAGGCTCGGAAAGGACAGGAAGATATCGGTGATGCGCATCATTACCGTATCGAACCGGCCGCCGAGATAACCGGCGGAGGTGCCGATAATCAGACCGATCGGCCCGACCACGATCGAGACGAGGAAGATGATGGTGAGCGTGATGCGCGCACCAAAGACCAGCCGGCTGAAGATGTCGCGACCCAGCTCGTCGGTGCCGAACAGATGCTCTCCGCCAGGCGGTTGCAGCACGTTGCCCAGAGCCTGCACATAAGGATCATGCGTGGCGATCAGCGGTGCGAAAAGTGCGGTGAGGACGAGAACCGCAAGCACGGCCAGTCCGAATGCCGAGGTTGGGCTGCGCAAAAGGAAGGCAATGATGTTCTTCAGTGCGAGCAACCATCCCGGCAGGCTTTGTGTGTGCGTCTTGGTGGCCATCAGCGTGTCCTGGGGTCAAAGATGCGGTAGAGGATGTCGGACAGAAGATTGAGCCCGATAAAGATGACGCCGACGATCAGCACGCAGGTCATCACGGCATTCATGTCGCCAATGATCAGGTTGCTCGTCAGGTACTGGCCGAATCCCGGCCAGGCAAAGACTGTCTCGATCAGCACCGCGCCCTCCAGCAACGAGCCATAGGCAAGCGCAATGATCGTCACCAGCTGCACCCGGATGTTACCGAAAGCGTGCCGCCAGATCGTCTGATTCTGCGAAAGGCCTTTGACCCGCGCCGTGGTGACGTATTCCTGGCCCAGCTGGTCCAGCATGAAACTGCGGGTCATGCGGGTGATATAGGCGGAGGAGGAATAGCCGAGCAGGGCGGCCGGCAGGATCAGATGGTTGAGAGCCGACCAGAAGACCTCCATCTCACCTGCCATGAGACTGTCGATCAGCAGGAAGCCTGTGCGCTCCTCGACCAGACCGATATAGAACTGGTCCATCCGCCCGCTTCCGCCGACAAGGCCGAGATGGGCGTAGAACACGATGAGTGCAATCATACCGGTCCAGAAGATCGGCATGGAATGGCCGAACAGGCTGAACACGCGCACGAGATGATCCGGCCAGCGATCCTTGTTGACGGCAGCGATCACGCCCATGGTTACGCCCAGGGTCGCGCCGATGATGATGGCAAAGGTGGCAAGCTCGATCGTCGCCGGCATGACATGCAGGATATCCTCGATCACCGGCTGGCCGGTGCGGATCGACGTGCCGAAATCGCCGGTGACGATATCGCCGAGGAAATAGACGAATTGTTCGTAGACGGGCCGGTCGAGGCCGAGCGAGCGATAGACCTGCTCATAGGTCTCGGGCGTGGCATCCTCACCGACGATCGCGCGGACAGGATCGGCCGGCATCATCCGCCCGATGAAAAAGGTCAGCATCAGCAGGCCGAGCAGCGTGACGGCGATGCTGCCCAGCTGCCCGGTGAAACCGGCAAGATGCAGGCGTTTGATTGACATGGATCCTCCAAACATCGACCGCCGCGAAAGCGGGGACAGGTTCCCAGCCTGTCAGACAACTAACGCAAACCTGTCACAGGCTTGTTGCGGTGTCAAGCCGCTCGCGACAGTGAGCCTGCACCAGCGCAGCAAAACCGCGCTGGCGGAGCCGGCGAGGCCGCCGCCTTTCGCCTGTTTACGACGCGCTCGGCGCAGGCAGAAAATCATCGCGGCGCGGCGTGAAGTTATCAATCAACTCTCCGCTTTCGATGCAGCGGCATCCATGCTCGACGCCACCGGGAATGACGAGGCTGTCACCCGCCGCGAGTTCGTAAGTCACGCCATCGCGGAAGAATTGGAAACGACCGCTTGCCACGAAGGTTGATTGCACATGCGGATGGCTGTGAAGCTTCCCCTCCGCACCGGCTTCGAAGCGGAAAGACACGACCATCAACTCGGGGGCTTCCGCGAGAATACGGCGGGTGACACCCGGATTGGGAGAGGTTGCGTCAAATCTGGGTAGGGACATGGGATTCTCCTGTATGAATAACAGGCTCATCATACAAGATTAAAAATCTATCTGACAAGGTCGCCGGCGCAGGTTGGCTAGGCCGGGTCCGAGCGCTGATGCCGCAGAAGCGCCTTGTAGCGCTCGAGACTGCCGCGGAGATGCGACTTCATATGGGCGCGCGCCGCATCCGCATCCCCTTCGATGATGGCATCGACGATCAGGCCGTGTTCTTCCTGCAGATGGAGGTTATAATCCTTCGGGCGAGAGCCAGGCGCCTCGCCCTGTAGATCTCCGCGCGGAATAATGCCTGTCCTGATCAATTGCAGGAATTCGGGGAAGCGCCGGTTCTGGGTCGCTTCCGCGATGGCGAAATGCAGCTTGAAATCAGCGTCGCGAGTTGGCGCTCCGTCTTGCAGGCACTGACCGACCGTTCGATGGGCATCGAGGATTTCCTCGATCTGCACAGCCGACCGTCTGAGGGCGGCAAGGGCAGCCGATTCGACTTCAAAGACGGTCCGAAGCTCCAGAAGTTCGATGACAGAGGAGATGCGCTGCGTTGCGAGATCGTTGAAGGGTTGCTCGGGAACCTGTCTGGCTGGCAAAGCGAAAACACCGGCACCCTTCCGCGCCTCGACGAGCCCATCGGCGCGCAAAATGGCAATGGCTTCCCGCACAACCGTGCGGCTGACAGAATATTGCCGGGTCAGCGTACTCTCACTCGGCAAACGATCCCCCGGCAGAAAGGTGCCTGCCTGGAGATCCTGTCGCAATGCGGAACTGATCATGGAGGCCAGGGATTGCCCCTGCTGGACCTCGATTTGCGCTTCGCTCGCCATCCACTATCCTTGATGCGATTACTTGTCTGGCAAGTCTAGCGATTTCCTTTCCCCCTGCCAAGAGGCCCCTACAAAGGCGCTTGGCCAAGACAACAGATCGTCCGCTGCGCACCATTTCTGGACTCGAAACCCAGATATTTCCGCAAGTTTTCCATGGTAGACAAAAAATACGTCACAATATCGCGCAATCTGCGGTTCAAAGCGGCTCGGATTAATCGCCTTTTTATCTTGTCATGACAAGTATGCCCAAACTTGTCTGACTTGACCGTGGCGCGTGCAGCTTCAGTCAAGCGCACAGCGTCTCGAGGAACTCCATGAAACTTTCCATCAAGCATACTCTCGTTCTCGGTTTTGCAGTGTTGAGCCTTGCCGTGATCGGCCTGGTCGGTCGGCTTCTGCTGCAGGAGGTCAATGTCTACAGGAATTCGACCGAGCTTTCACAACTGGCCCAGCTCGACGCACGGCTCTTCGATGCGTTGCTTGGTATGCGGGGCGAGCGCGGTGCTGCGTCTTCGGCCGCAAAACTGGAGCCGGCGGACATTCAGTCGAGTCTTGTCAATCTGCAGGAAGGACGCAAGGCAGTCGATCCGGCCTTCGCCCAGGCAAAGGCACTGACGGAGGAGATCGGCTCGGCCGAACTCGGCCGCTCGCTTGTTCCGCTGATGGACGCCTATGGGCGCTGGCTTGCGCTCCGGCCACAGATAGATGCCGCGTTTCAAAAAACCGTGGCAGATCGCGATCCGGCGCTGACGAAACAGGTGCTCGCGCTGGCCGACCAGATGCTGGCCGACCTTGAGGCTGCGGCAAATACCGTGGAAGTTATCATCGCCGACCGCAATCCGCAGCTGATGATGTTTACACAGCTACGGTCGCTTGGGTGGTCCATGCGCACCCATGGAGGCTCGGCAAACTCGACCCTGGTCGGCGCGGTCATCGCCAAGGAACCGCTCAATGCTGCCAAGCTGTCGGAGATCGCGGTTCAGGACGCCCGGGTCAATTTCGCCTGGAACCTCATAACCCAGATCGTCAGGAGCCCGGCAGTCCCGACTGCCATCACGGAACAATATAAGGTGGCCGAATCCATCTATTTCGGCGGCGCCTATGCCGAGCAGAAGGCCGCAGCCCTTGCCGCTTTCGAGGCCGGTCAACCGATGGACATGGCTGTTGACGACTGGCGCAAGCCAGCTGGTCCGGCACAGGCTTCGCTCGCGAATATCGCGCAGATCTCGCTTGAACAGATGACCGCGATCACCGCTGCCAATGTTGCATCCTCCACTCGTTCGATCGTGATCTACGGCGTCGCCATGCTGATCACGCTCGCGCTCTCGATGGCCGGAATCCTGATGGTGATCTTCCGGGTTGCCAATCCGATCGCCCAGCTCACGAGCATCATGCGCAAGCTCGCCGGTGGCGATCTGTCGGTGGTGATTCCCGCCTCGGGTCGTACCGATGAAATCGGCGAAATGGCGCGTGCCGTCGAAGTCTTCAAGGAAGCCGCCGTCCACAACAGGACGCTGGAAGCCGCGGCCGAGGAAAACCGCAAGACGGCGGAACGCGAACGGATCGCTTTCCAGCAGAAGGCCGAGCGCGAAGCAGAAGAGCGCCTGACGCAGGCCACGTCCGGTCTGGCCCGCGGCCTGCAGGCTCTTGCCTCCGGCAATCTGGCCTGCCAGATCGACGAAGTCTTCAGCGAACAGTTCGAATCCCTGCGCCACGACTTCAACACCTCGGTGCATCAGCTTCGCAGCGCGCTCGAAGGTGTTAGTCAGACGGCCCTGAATGTTCGCAGCGGCAGTGGGGAAATCTCCATGGCGTCCGATCAGCTGTCGAAGCGCACGGAACAACAGGCCGCCTCGCTCGAGGAGACTGCCGCTGCGCTTGAAGAAGTGACCACCAATGTCAAGCAGACCTCGGAACGGGCCAGCGAAGCGCGCGAGATGGTGCGCCATGCCAGTACCCGTGCTGCGTCTTCAAGCGATATCGTGTCGAATGCTGTCGAAGCCATGCAAAAGATCGAGATGGCCTCCAGCCAGATCACCAACATCATTGGCGTGATCGACGAGATCGCTTTCCAGACCAACCTTCTGGCGCTCAATGCGGGTGTCGAGGCTGCCCGCGCAGGTGAAGCCGGCAAGGGTTTTGCCGTCGTTGCCCAGGAAGTCCGCGAGTTGGCCCAGCGTTCGGCGAATGCGGCCAAGGAGATCAAGTCGCTGATCGGAAATTCGGAAGCTGCCGTCACGCAGGGCGTGACCCTGGTCAACGATACCGGGGCAGGGCTCAGGGAAATTGCCGGTCTTGTCACTGCCATCAACCAGCACATGGATGCGATTGCAACGGCTGCCAGGGAACAGGCGTCGGGTCTCTCCGAGATCAACACCTCGGTCAACCACATGGACCAGATGACCCAGCAGAATGCCGCCATGGTGGAAGAGATGAGCGCAGCCGGCGCCCATCTGGCGCAGGAAAGCGCTCGTCTTTCCGAGCTTCTGCAACGTTTCGAGATGCGGGGCCCCGAGTATTCGTCGTCCACCTCGCGTCAGCCTGGTCATCGTTACGCTGCCTGAGGCTGAACCCGCACCAAACATTCTGGGCCGCATCGCTTCTCAAGCGGTGCGGCCCTGTGCATTAAAATCGAGCCTGACTTATGCGGCTCGGCCGATCGTCATCAGGCTTGCATTGCCGGGGGGCCGTGCTGCTGATTTCCGCCGCCTTCCCTCGTCGGGCGCTTGGCAGGATGCCGCCGTTTCGGATTAGAATCTGACGTTAAGATCCGCCTTCAGACCGTTCTGTGCAGCGCCATCACCAAACTGGCCCTGATAGGCTATACCAAAAGTCGCGGACTCGCTCAGATCGATGTTGAGACCAGCTTCGATCGCAACTGTATCTCTGCCAATCGGGATGCCGGCGACCGTGAAAGCGTCGGAACCTGAGAAGCTCTGTTCCGACAAAGGTGTCATATCACCGAAGGCGTGACGCCAGCCCAGCTTGCCATGCGCCTTGGCATTCAATCCGTCCAGATCGAATGCGGAGGCCAGATTTATGCCCAGCGTCGTAAAGACGGCGTCTGTATCATCACCGCCAGAGCGCAATGCTGCAAGGCCGCCCTCTTCGGCGAAGCCGTCCGTATTCAGGTTGACGTAGTTCAGATTGGCAAACGGTTCAAACGACAGGCCACCTGTCGTCTGAATTTGATAGCCAGCTTCCCCGAATGCCTGGAACGTACTGGCATCATAGTTGCCGCTAAGGCTGTCCGTAAAGCCGGGGATAGCAACGGACCGGTCGGTGGAAATATCGTGCCAGCTGTAGGCGAGGCCACCCGAAAGGCGCAGAGCGTTCCACCTCTGGCCACCGTAGACACCCAGATGCCAGTTCTCGCTGTTGCCTGATGAGGCGCGCGCAGCGACATCGAAGGTAGTATGGCTATAGCCCGCCAGAAGACCAAGACGCACGCCTTGGGCGAGCTCCCCATCGAGACCTGTCAGGAAGCCACCCGTGGTGCTGTCCATGCTGGCAGCATTGCCGTCACCCTCATAGGTACCCCATGCGCCGAAAGCCTCTCCCCATAGTGCGGGCGAGCTGCTGTCTATAGCAGCAGGCGTCATGCCATTTTGCCCATAGCCAACCGTCGGCATGTTTGATCCGGTTTCTCCCCCGTAGGCGGACCGCATGCGGTTGTTGGCCGCATCGCGGACAAAACGGCTGTCATCGATCAGAGCCGATTTTGCGCTGGCAAGAACTTCGCCAGACAGGGCCTCAAAGCTGGCGAGTGCTGTGCGGGTATCCGGCGTGCTCGCGACGGCGTCGTAAAGGGCGTTGCCGCTGCCCAGACTTTCCAGCGCGGCTGCCGTTTCGACCTGGTTGCGGGTAATGCCCAAAGTAGGAAATGTGACATCGTTACGCGTCACGTCGAGGAATACGTTGCCGGGATCATAAGCGAGAGCCAAATCGATGAAAGGCATGTTCTGATCGAGCGTGGCGAATTGTCCGATCACCCCACCGGTGGCCGTCAAGAGCGTGTAACGCGTGCCCGGCGCATAGATACCAGGAGTCTTGTCGACGAACACTGTACCGCCGTTGAGCGTGGCGGTGCCGATCACATCAATCAGATCCGAAGTCCCACCAGGAGCGATCTCTGCAAGATAGACTGAACCAGCAGACTGCACATAATTGCCGTTGACGGTCAGTGTGCCGATGGAGTTGCCTGGCGCTGCCGTTCCGCCAGTGCCGATCGTAACCGTCGAGCCGATACCCGAACCCAGCGTGCCATGGCCGCCAAGGATTGCGCCATTGCCGACATCGAAAGTACCGCCGAGCACCGCGCCGCCATGAGCCACATCCGTGCCGACGATCAGCATGCCCGTCGCGACCGTGGTGGTGCCACTAAAGGCGCGGCTGTCCCCGTTATAGAATAGTGTTCCTGCACCGGACTTTGCGATATCGCCGGAGCCGGTGAACACTCCGCCGTAGACCGCACTGCTGCCCTGATCGAAGATCAACGTTCCATTTGCGTCGATGAATGAATTGCCCTCGAAGCGTCCGGCTGCAGTGGTAAGGGCGCCGGACTCGATGGACCAATCCAGAAAAGAGTGTCCGGTCAGAGCGAGATTGCCGGCGCCGCGCTTGACCATCGCGCCGCTCACGGCGCTGAGGCTAACGATGTCTCCAGCAAAGCTAACATCGATCGCTTGATCGAATACGACGGTCGCAGCATTGCCGATGCTGCCCGAGATTGACGTTGCGTTGCCGATCAAGGTGCCGGCCTCAACGAGGGTGTTCCCGTAAGCGTTGGTGCCATTGTCGAGGCTCAGTGTGCCTGCGCCGCGCTTCACCAGATTGCCTGGGCCCGTCACCGAACCCGTTAGCCCGAGTTCTGTACTTGCCGCGACATCGAGTACTCCGTTGGTCGACAGTGTGACCGCCCGACCCGAACTGAAGCTCGCCGTCGTGGCCAGTGTGCCGCCGCTAAAGGTAAGGCCGCCAGTACCGAGATTGCCGTCGCTCGACACCTCGACCACGCCACCGAGAAGCACCGTTCCGCCGGTGTAGGTGTTGTTTCCGCTAAGCGTCAGCGTGCCGGTGCCACTCTTGGTGAGCGATCCGGTGCCCGACAGCACACCCGTCAATCCGAGATTGGTGCTCCCCGCGACATCGAATTGTTCATTCGCCCCGAGCGTGACCGCGCGGCCGGAACTGAAGCCGGCCGTCGTGACCAGTGTGCCGCCGCTGAAAGTGAGGCCGCCAGTACCGAGACTGCTGTCGCTCGACACTACGATCACGCCACCGAGAAGCACCGTTCCCCCGGTGTAGGTGTTGGTTCCGCTGAGCGTCAGCGTGCCGGCGCCACTTTTGGTCAGCGATCCGCTACCCGACAGCACACCCGTCAATCCGAGGTTGGTGCTCCCCGCGACATCGAGTTCTGCATTCCCCGACAGCGTGACCGCGCGGCCGGAATTGAAGCTGGCCCTTGTGGCCAGTGTGCCGCCGTTGAAGGTTAGGCCACCGGATGACGCACCCAGATTACTGTCGCTCGACACCTCGACAACGCCACCAAGAAGAACCGTTCCGCCAGTGTAAGTATTGTTCCCGCTGAGCGTCAATGTGCCGGCGCCACTCTTGGTAAGCGATCCGGTGCCTGACACCACACCCGTCAATCCGAGGTTGGTGCTCGCCGTGACATCGAGTTCTCCATTTCCCGAGAGCGTGACCGTCCGGCTTGAATTGAAGCTCGCCGTTGTGTCCAGCCTGCCGCCGTTGAAGGTCAGGCCGCCGGTACCCAGATTGCTGTCGCTCGACACCGCCACGACGCCACCGAGAAGCACCGTCCCACCAGTATAGGTATTGTTTCCGCTGAGCGTCAGCGTGCCAGCACCGCTTTTGGTCAGCGATCCGGTCCCCGTCACCACGCCGGTCAATCCGAGTTCGGTGCTCGCCGTGACATCGAGTTCACCATTGCCCGACAGCGTGACCGCCCGGCTTGAATTGAAGCTCGCCGTGGTGTCCAGCCTGCCGCCGTTGAAGGTCAGGCCGCCGGTACCCAGATTGCTGTCGCTCGACACCTCGACCACGCCACCGAGAAGCACCGTCCCACCAGTATAGGTATTGTTTCCGCTAAGCGTTAGGGTGCCAGCACCGCTTTTGGTCAGCGATCCGGTCCCCGTCACCACACCGGTCAATCCGAGTTCGGTGCTTCCAGCGACATCGAGTTCACCATTGCCCGACAGCGTGACCGCGCGGCCGGAATTGAAGCTGGCTGTTGTGGCCAGCGTTCCACCGTTGAAGGTTAGGCCACCGGATGACGCACCCAGATTGTTGTCGCTCGACACCTCGACAACGCCACCAAGAAGCGTCGTTCCCCCGGTGTAGGTATTGTTTCCGCTGAGCGTCAGCGTGCCAGCGCCACTCTTGCTGATCGATCCGGCACCCGAAATGGGGTCCGCCAGGGTCAAGTTAGTCGATTGGAAAAAATCGACATTGCCACCGCTCTCAACAACAATGCCGCCAGTCAGTGACCATCCCGTTCCGAGCGTTAAGCTGCTCGAACCTCCCAGCTGTAACGCAGCCGCACGCGTGACCCCGTCGCCCGCTAAGCCGCCGGAAACAGCCGCGTTGAGAGATAGATTGATATCGCTGCCGACAAGCCCTATGCCGCCGGCGCCATTTCCGCCCGCCGCGCAACAGGTGCTAATGAACGTGCCTCCCGCACCGCCATTTCCGCCCGCGATTGCGGAGTTGATTGTGGCCGTTGCTGCGCCAGTGAAGGCTATGCCATGCCCACCGTCGCCACCGCCGCCACCATAGAACCAACCATTTCCGCCGCGGCCGCCGTTGCCGCCAGTGATTAGGTGATTGACGACGAAAGGCCCGCTGGTATCGATGACAATGCCGTATCCACTCGCACCGCCACCACCGCCATCTCCATCACTTGAATCTCCGCCCGCGCCACCAGCGCCGCCGGCCGTCGGGGCGGCCGAACTGCCCGACGACGTATAAACCGCGCCATGCGCACCGCCGCCGCCGCCGCTTGCTCTGCTACCCGAGCCGCCACCGATACCGTCGCCGCCTGACGCACCCGGCGTTGTCCCTCCCAGGCCACCTGCAGAGCCCAACGACGAAACGCCGCCATCGCCCCCAGTCGCACCTGCGCCCCCTCCACCTGCACCTTCGTAACTTTCGCCGGTAACGCCCCCAACGCCTCCTGGGCCGGTCAGGCTGCTGGTTCCACCCAGTGGCGAACCGGCGACATTCCCCTGTCCGCCATTGCCGCCTTTGGTGCTCTGGGCCGATGCCGGCACGGTGGCCAGGGTCATCACCACCAAGCCACCTGCCGCGTAAACGTACGCAACGCTTTTCAGAGGCCTCCAGGCAAACAATGGCTTTGCGTTCCCAATCGGCGTTGTGGGGGATGTCTTGTGATGGTATTTTGTCAGACGCGATATCATTTGAATAAAACGGCTCATATTTATTCGCTCGATATGTGCACCGCTTCGACGATAACGCCGATGGTGCCAAACGTTGCTATTTTATACTCGAAAATCCCAGGGCGTGGCTGGCCGACATCGTTGGGCCGTTGCGGCTTCTGTCCCGACCGTTTGCACCAAATCACTGAGCAATATTACGCGCAATACGCGTATCATGTTGCTGCAAAAAGTACACGGCCCCTTGGCCGGGCAGCACCAGTAGCCCACAAGCCGGTTTCGGGGCGTTGCACTGCCCAGCGCCCCATGAATGCATCAGCTGGATTTGAGCAGCTCAGATTGCGTCTGTCAAATTAAGCTCTCATAATCATATGCTTGCGGTGATTGGCGTATGTGATGCGCCAGGGCGAACATCGACCTCACCGCGCCTGGTATCTGCCAGACAGTATGCGGTCGTGCTCTCAGGGGTGAAAACTTCACCCAACAATGGCCCAACGCAGCGAAGAAGGTGTCGAATTTGGCACTACTGTAAGCATGGCATTCGCTTTCCTCTCGTGGTCATGCTCCTGGACCAGGTTGGGTCGCTCTAATTTGTTATTGAGATATTGCATCATACTGAAAAATGGACCATCTCTGTATCGCAATAGATAACAACAAGGAGCATCGTGGTGCTTGTCATCATTGCCGATGATTTGACCGGTGCATTGGACACGGCTGCACCTTTCGCGGCGCGCGGATTGCACACACAGGTCGCGTTGACAGCCGATGCAGTGCCGGCTGGGCTCTTGCACAAGCCTGACGTGCTCTCGATCAATCTGGCCTCGCGGGAGATGTCGCCCGCTGATGCCCTGCGGTTGATGCTCAAGGCTGTTGGAGCGCTTCCACCTGACGTCACCCTGTTCAAGAAGATCGATTCCCGCCTCAAGGGCCATGTTGCCGCAGAACTCGACGGCATCGACTACCGACGCGCCTTGGTCGCGCCGGCTATTCCGAGCTTCGGCCGCTTTGTGCGCGGAGGCCATGTCGAGGGTTTTGGCGTTGCGAAGCCGATCTCTGTGATCGATGCCTTGGAACACCATGCCGTTCGCTGCGATATCGCTGATGCCTTGACCGATCAGGATCTACACAAGGCTCTGGCCCATGCTGAGCAAGAGCGCATCGATCTGCTGGTCGGAGCTAGAGGGCTTGCAGAGGCGTTGGCCGTGAAGATGACCGGGAAGGAGCAGGCGAACCTTGTTGCGCCTCCGACAGGACCGGCACTTTTTGTCATTGGTTCGCATGATAACATCACTCTTGAGCAGGCAGATCGGATGCGCAGCCTGGAGGGGCTCTGTTACCGCCCGGCTCCCAACGGCGTGTCTGAGCCTGTCGACCTTCAGCAGATGCCAATCGTTCTTTTGCAGGCAACGCCTGGAGATACGGACGTGGCCGCGGAAAAGGTTGCGCAGAATCTCGCGCTCTCAGCGCATCCTGAGCTGACCCATGCTGCCCGAACTCTCCTCTTGTGTGGAGGAGCGACGGCAGAGGCCGTCTTGTCTCGCATGGGCATCAAGTGTTTCAGACTGCAGGGGGAGTGTTTGCCGGGTCTTGGGCTCGCCTATGCTGGCGAGCAATGTATCATTGCAAAATCCGGAGGATTCGGCGAACCGGACACTTTGCTGACACTTGCCAAAAGACTGCTTGGGGGCAGGGGCTGACGATGGGACTTCAAGACGGAACGCCACGCAAGAGCCTGGCCGATCTGGTGTTCGAGCGAATGCACAGGGCGATCAAATCGGGCGCCTATCAGCCGGACGAGCGCCTGCCGACGGAGCATGACCTTGCGATCGAATTTGAGGTGTCACGGCCGATCATCCGTGAGGCGCTGCGCCGCCTGCGGGATCAGGGGCTGATCTATTCCCGTCGCGGAGCCGGCAGCTTTGTCCGCTCTGTCGGCATGAAGCAGCCGCTTGGGTTCGGCCAACTCGAGAATGTGGCTGATCTCCTCAATTGCTACGAGTTTCGCCTGACCATGGAGCCGGCTGCGGCCGAAGCGGCGGCATCCCGCCATACGCCGCAGACGCTTGCGGCGATCCGCGAGGCGCTGGAACTGATGCGTGACGCGACAAATCGTCAGGCGCACCGCGAGGACGCCGATTTCCAGTTCCATCTTTCCATCGCCCGGGCGGCGAACAATGCCTATTTCTCAACGGCCATGGAGGCGTTGAAGGATCATATTGCGGTCGGCATGCGCTTCCATGGCGTTTCGATCAAGCGCGACAATGCCGGACTTTCCCGTGTTTTCGCCGAGCATGAGGCGATCGCAGAGGCTATTGCTGCCGGCGAAGGGGGGCGGGCCCGGGAACTGATGCATGCGCATCTGACGGGCTCGCGCGCCCGTCTCTTCCAGGCAAGCGCCTCGCTTGCCGTTGCCGGCGAGGCATAAGTCGGCTCCAGCGCCTTTCCTTAAGTCGATCTTCAAAGGGGCCGTTCGGACTCTTGAGCAATCAACGCGGACGGACGATTCTCAATAGGCTGCCCGATAGATTGCCAAAATATCATCGACAGCCATGTCGGCTGGATTGTTGTCCATCAGGCGTCGGTTGGCGTGGGCCTCAGCAGCGTAGCCTTCCAAGGCATCCTCTCGCGCTCCATGCCGCGAGAGCTGCATTTCGATGCCGAGATCGGTGCAGAAGCGGCAGGCATTGTCCAGCAACACCTCCGGCGAGCCGCTGGCGAAGCCGAGCGCTTCCGCTACCTCTGCCGTCTTCTCGGGGATCACCGGCTGGTTGAAGGCAAGCACATGGGGAAAGACGATCGCATTGGCCAGTCCATGTGGCAGGCCGAGACGGGTGCCGAGCGGATAGGCGATCGCGTGCCCCGCAGCCGTATTCACCGGGCCGAGGCAGATGCCACCGTAGTAGGAGGCGAGCATCATCCCCTCGCGGGCTTCGGTGTCTGATCCATCCTTGACGGCGCGGGCCAGATATTTGCCGACGAGACGAAATCCCATGCGGGCGAAACCATCAATCATCGGATGGGCGCGCTTGTTGGTGAAGGCTTCAACGCAATGCGCCATGGCATCCACGCCCGTCGCGGCCGTGACGGAGGGCGGAACGGTAAATGTCAGCTGCGGATCGAGCACGGCGATATCGGCAATCATGTGCGGGCTTTCGACCGCGATCTTTGCGCCCTTGGCCGGGTCGGTGATGAGCGAGCGAATACCCGCTTCCGAGCCGGTTCCCGCAGTCGTTGCAATCTGAATGAGTTGCGTGCTGCGACCGGCCACCCGGTTGGGGCCCGCTACGTCGGCTAGCGTCTGTTCGCTGTTCCACAGTGCGGCAACGAGTTTTGCAACGTCGAGCACCGACCCACCGCCAAGGCCCACCACGACCTGCGGCTTCACCCGCCGGGCGACGGCCAGTGCGGCATCAAGCGTCGCCACATCGGGTTCACCCGGGATCGCATCGAATATTTCGATCTTGCCCGGAAGCTGCAACCGATCGACAAAACCCGCGGTGATCGGCGTGGCGATGACGAGCGCCGTTCTCGCATCGGAAACGAGCCCACCGACCTCGCCGATGGTCCCGGCCCCGACGATCAGCCGTCGTGGCTGGTGAAGAGTGATGGCTGCGGTCATCGATGTCATCCTCGCGTGGCTTTGCCGGCAACCAGCTTGCGGGCATAAGCGATGGCAGAATTCATGTTGCCGTGATTGGCGATGCCCTTGCCGGCAATGTCGAAGGCGGTGCCATGATCGACCGACGTGCGGTCGATCGGCAGTTCGACAGAGACATTGACGGCCGTATCGAAGGCCACGAGCTTGATTGGGATGTGGCCCTGGTCGTGATACTGTGCGACCACCAGATCGAAGGCGCCGGAATACGCCCGGTAAAACACTGTGTCCGCCGAGATCGGACCGGAGACGTCGATGCCTTCGGCGCGTGCGGCGGCAACTGCCGGTGCAATCTGGTCGTCGTCCTCGGTTCCAAAGAGGCCGTTTTCGCCGCAATGCGGATTGATACCGGCGACTGCAATGCGCGGTCTGTCAAAGCCGATACGGTTCAGATGATCGTTGCCGGCGCGGATCGTCGCCAATACACGCTCCGTCGTCGCCCGGCGGATCGCCTCCTGCAGGGAGACATGGGTCGAGACGTGGATGACCTTCAGCCGCTCCGAGGCGAGCAGCATGTAGGCAGCCTTGGAGCCTGTCAGACTGCGCAGCATGCCGGTATGGCCGTCATAGTGGTGGCCGGCGAGGTTCAGCGCTTCCTTGTTGATCGGCGCTGTGACGATGCAGCCAATGGCTCCGGCTTCTGCATCGCGCACGGCCTTTTCGATGAAGCGAAAGGCGGCATCGCCAGCGACCGGGCTCAGGCTTCCCCAGGGAAGGGGCGCGCCTTCGACCTCTATATCCACTACATAAGGTTCGAGATCGATCGACAGTCCCAAGGCCTCACGCGCCGCATTCAACGTTGCGAGATTGCCGTAGATGCGGGTTGCTGCGCGATCGTCGCCCGACATGTCGGTCAATGCGCGAACTGAGATCTCGGGGCCCACTCCGCAAGGGTCGCCCATGGTGATGCCGATGATGCGGCTCATGTTATTCTCCGTTTTCGGGGCGATCCCAACCGGGTGCGAGCCGTAAATATTTGATCGCGCGTCGATGATAGGTGTAGGCAATGTGCAGTGTCCCATCGGGACCTGCCAGCAGCCAGGGATAGGACATTTCCTTGTTCCGTCCATCTGTCGAGTCGTTGGAGAGGCAGGTCCCCGAACCATCCTCGATCTGGATATGGTGTGGGAATCTCAGTCCGCCGTCGCTCGAGATGCAGACCGAGACCGGCGCGCGCGGCACGCCCCAGATCGGAGTGCAGCCCCCGGTCGGGTCGGCCTCAGGCCTGTCGTCTTCCTCTCCGAGTTCATCATAGAGAGACGTCCGGCGGTCCGGGGAGGTCGCAGCGTTGACGGGATTGCAAATCACCGCAAGGCGTCCATCACCCAAGGCTATGGCTGCGATGGACGAATTGTTGTTGGGCAGGTCGCTCGGTGCCGGATCACTCCAGGTCCTGCCTTCGTCGGCACTTTCCGTGCGATAGACGAAATCTGCCTGACGGCGACGGAAGAAGGCGACGAGGCCCTTCTCGCTTGTCGAGACGGGCGACATGTGCACGCAGCCGGTCGACTGGCCCAGTTCATCGAGCCGCCAGTTTGCACCGCCATCCTCGCTGATGCCGAGGGCGGCCGTGTCGTGGCTGCCGTTCCATTTTTGGCCCGGGCGGGGAATGCAGCGGAAAATAGGGAGCAGCCAGGCACCGTCCGACCGGATCACGACCGGCGCACGCACGAAGCTGCCGCGCGGCAAATCGAGGTAGCGGCCCTCGGCTGTCGTCAATCTTGTAGGGTCTGAAGCATCGGAGAGGACTTCGGCCATGCGGATCCGGCATTCGTCCTGATTTCCTGACGGCTGCGAGGTGTGGAACAGCAGCAGCCGGCCGTCTGGTGCGTGAAACAGGACAGGGTTCTGCTCGGAATGATCATCGTCGAAGCTCAGCCTCTGCGGTGGTCCCCACGCCGAGGCACCAACCGCCAGCACGGATGCATAGATCGATATGTCGGACTTGCCTTCCAGCGAGCCGCCGAACCAGGCGCAGATAAGGCTGCCATCCGCGCGCATGTGGAGGAAGGATGCGTGGTTTTGCACCATTGGCGACGGGAGGTAGGCCTCCATGCGTCCGGCGCCGACAGGGGCAAGCATCCCGGTCATGTGTCGGGCAATTTCATTGGGTGTCATGGACTGCTCCTCTTGCCCATTGAAATCGAGCGTTTTTACAAAGTTGTCAAGTTTGTTTATGTATCTCAAGTCATCGAATTGGAGCGGTTTGAAAATTAAAACATTGATTTATAAATATAAAAATCTGCTTATCGGAAAGAATAAATTTTACATCAGGAAATCATTTGACAAAGTACTCTGGGCGTTGGATGTTCTGCCGGTGCCGACGTGGAAGTCGGATGGGGGGTGACATGCAGACAGGGCAGAAAGGTGAGCGACTAACCGCAGCAATCCTGTTCGCAGTCGGTGCTGCAGCACTTGCTGCGTCGGATGCCGTCATCGTTCGCGCTCTCGATGGTGCCGTCCATCCTTTCGTGATCGCCTTTTACCGCGCACTCTTCGGTGCCATTCTGCTTGTCCCGTTTCTGGCTGTGCGCCCCCAGGTGCTCTCCTCGACGCATTCGGTGGGGCAGCATGCCATTCGTGCAGTGTTCAAGCTGTTTGCGATGGTCGCCTTCTTCGCCGCCTTTGGCATGGGGCCGCTTGCCGATGTGACAGCGATTGCCTTCATGTCCCCGATTTTCGTCGTCCTTGGTGCCGCGTTTCTGCTGGGCGAAAGACCCGGTGCGCGAATGTTCGCTGCGGCCTTGATCGGCTTTGCTGGCGCCATGGTCATTGTCGGGCCATCTCCGGCAGGCTTGTCCCTGGCCATTTTTTTGGCTCTGATCGGCGCGCTGCTGCAGGCCGGAATACAGCTGATCCTCAAGTCGATGTCGAAGGGCGATTCAACATCGACTCTCGTCGTCTGGAACCTGCTTTTGACCGTGCCAATCTCGCTGGTTCTGGCTATCCCATTCTTTACAATGCCCGGACACCGCGAGCTCATGTTGCTTGCGCTTCAGGGCGTGGTCGGTACCAGCTGCATGGGGCTAATGACCCATGCCATGTCTCTTGCGCCGGCAAGCGTCGTCGCGCCGGTGGACTTTCTGCGCCTGCCGCTCGTGGCGCTCGGCGGCATCGCCTTTTTCAACGAAACCATCGCACTGACGACTGTTGTCGGCGCTTTGCTGATCTGCCTCGCGGCGCTCATCGCTGCGCGTGCCCGAGGTGCGAAAGCTTCAAACTGAATTCATCTGGGAGGAGAATGAAAATGAGAAAGACTGCATTGCTTTGTGCCCTCGTCATGGGCACGTCCCTGTCGCCAGCCTATGCCGGTTCTGGTCCGATCAAGATTGTGCTGCCGGAAGAGGCCGATCTGCTTGAGCCGTGCATGGCGACGCGCTCGAATATCGGCCGTATCATCATGGAGAACGTCAGTGAAACGCTGACGGAGCTGGATATCCGCGGTGGCAAAGGGGTTCAGCCACGCCTCGCTGAGAAGTGGGAGCAGAATGCCGATGGCAGCTGGCGTTTTCATCTGCGCCAGGGCGTCAAGTTCTCGGATGGTAGCGCCTTCGATGCAAAAGACGTCAAGCACAGCTTCGATCGCATCATGAGCGACAAGAACGCCTGCGAGTCTCGCCGTTACTTCGGCGGCATGACAGTGACGCCGACCATCGTCGATGATTACACCGTCGATTTCAAGGCCGACCCGGTCCAGCCGATCCTGCCGCTGCTCCTCAGCCTGGTGACCATGGTTCCTGAAGAAACTCCCCTTGAATTCGTTCGCGAACCGGTTGGCACCGGTCCTTTCAAGTTGACCAACTGGACCCCTGGACAACAGATCGTTTTGTCCGCACGCGAAGACTATTGGGGTGAGAAGCCCGAGGTGACCGAGGCGACCTACCTGTTCCGTGCCGATCCAGCCGTCCGCGCTGCGATGGTGCAGGCCGGTGAAGCCGACTTGTCTCCCTCGATCTCGCAGGTCGAAGCCACCAACCCTGCGACCGATTTCTCCTATCTCGACAGTGAAACCGTCTATCTGCGCATCGATCACAATATCGAGCCGCTGAACGACGTGCGTGTCCGTCGCGCCCTGAACCTTGCCGTCGATCGCGAAGCGTTCCTTGGGACACTGCTGCCTGACAGCGCCTTGCTCGCGACTGCAATCGTGCCGCCGCCGACCCTGGGCTGGAACCCGGACGTGAAGGTGCCGGCCTATGATCCAGAAGCAGCCAAAAAGCTGATCGAAGAGGCAAAGGCAGACGGTGTTAAGGTCGATACGCCGATTACCATCATCGCCCGTTCTGCCAATTTCCCGAACGTCACGGAAATCATGGAAGCGATCCAGCAGCAATTGCAGGACGTCGGCCTGCAGATCGAACTGAAGTTCGTTGAAGTGGCCGAGCACGAGCAATACTACTCGAAGCCGTTCGCCGAGGGGCGTGGTCCGCAGATCGTGGCTGCCATGCATGACAACTCGAAGGGTGATCCGTCCTTCTCGATGTTCTTCAAGTATGCAACGGAGGGCACGCAGTCTGGTTTCTCGGATCCGAAGGTCGATGACCTGATCAAGCGTGCTTCCGCGGCCGTCGGTGATGAACGCGCAAAGCTCTGGTCCGAATTGATCGCCTATCTGCATGACGAAGTGGTCGCAGATGTGCTTCTCTTCCACATGGTCGGCTTCTCGCGTGTTTCCGAGCGTCTGGACTTCAAGCCGACGATGGCGACGAATTCCATGCTGCAGCTCTCCGAGATCAAGATCAAGTAATCGTCGGGCGGCTATGGTCGCCCATTCCAAGGCAATTCATGCGGCGGGATGATCCCGCCGCACCGTTTTCTTCGAGGACGCCATGCTGAGCTTCATCCGAAAACGCGCCGTCGCCAGTCTGATCTCCCTGGTCGGGCTCGTGGTTATGGTCTTCTTCCTGTCGCGCCTGACTGGCGATCCGGCAGCCTTGTTTCTGCCGGTTGAAGCCTCGGAGGAGATGAAGAACCAGTTTCGCGAGTTGCATGGGCTGAACGATCCTCTGCTCGCCCAGTTTGGCCGCTATGTCGGCGACGTCATAACAGGCGATCTCGGTGAATCTCTGCGCAAGGCCCGGCCGGCGCTCGACGTTGTGCTCGAAGCGTTTGTCTGGACTCTCTGGCTTGCGGTCATCACCATGAGCCTCGTCACGGTGGCTGCCATCGTTGTCGGCTCGCTCGCCGCCTTTCGCGCGGGTGGCTTCTTCGACCGCTTTTCTTCGATCGTCTCGCTGGTCGGCGCGTCAGTTCCCGATTTCTGGCTGGCGATCGTCGCGATCGTAATCTTTGCCGTCAACCTGTCCTGGCTGCCGACATCGGGCACGGGCAGCATCTGGCATTGGGTTCTGCCAATCGCCGTGCTCTTTGTTCGCCCTTTCGGCATTATCGTGCAGGTCGTGCGAGGCTCGATGATTTCGGCACTTTCCTCCGCATATGTGAAGACTGCCCGCGCCAAGGGTGTGAAATCGACGCCGATCATCTTCGTCCACGCTCTGCGCAATGCCATGCTGCCGGTGATCACCGTTATCGGGGACCAGGCAGCCAGCCTTCTTAACGGTGCCGTCATTATCGAGACCATTTTCGGCTTTCCGGGCGTCGGCAAGCTTATGATCGATTCCATTCTGCAACGTGACTTTAACGTCGTTCTGGCAGCGATCCTCGTTACGGCACTCGCCATCTTCCTCATGAACCTGCTGATCGATCTCGCCTATGCGCTGCTCGATCCCCGTATCCGGAACTGAGGGGGCGCCAATGTCCATTGAAACAACCGCCCTGATCGATGAGCCGCATGTGGCAAAGCGCATGTATCGCATGCTGCTCGCCGACAAGTTCGCTCTATGCGCGGCCATTTTCCTCCTCGTCATTCTGATCATGGCGATCATCGGTCCGAGCTGGTTGGGAGATCTCGCCACCAAGCAGAACCTGCGCGGAAGAAACGCGGCTCCCTTTGATTTCGAAAAGGCATGGGTCTGGTGGATGGGCGCCGATGCGCTCGGCCGTCCGCTGCTCGCGCGCATTATTGTCGCCACGCAGAACACCGTCATGGTCGCAGCGGGTGCCGTCCTGATTTCGGCCGTCACCGGAACGGTTCTCGGCCTAATTGCCGGCTTTTCCTCGCCGCGCGTCAGCCAGATCATCATGCGGCTCGCGGACGTCATCATGTCCTTCCCGTCGCTGCTGATCGCGGTCATCGTGCTTTACATCCTCGGTTCGTCCATTCTGAACCTGATGCTGGTGCTGGCGATCACACGCATCCCCGTCTATCTGCGCACGACGCGTGCCGAAGTGCTTGAAATCCGGGAACGCATGTTCGTTCAGGCAGCTAGAGTCATGGGAGCATCCAGCAAACGCATTCTGTTCCGGCATATCCTGCCGGTCGTTTTGCCGACGCTCACCACGCTTGCCACCCTCGACTTTGCCTATGTGATGCTGGCGGAAAGTGCCCTGTCCTTTCTCGGTATCGGCATCCAGCCGCCCGAGATCACCTGGGGGCTGATGATCAGCCAGGGGCGGCAATATCTGACCAATGCCTGGTGGCTGTCTTTCTGGCCGGGGCTTGCGATCATTCTGACGACGATGTCGCTGAACCTCCTGTCGAACTGGATGCGTATCGCGCTCGATCCGGTGCAGCGCTGGCGGCTGGAAATGAAAGGGGCCAAGAATGGCTGACCATCTGCTCGAAGTCCGTAACCTCTCGGTCGAGTTTCACACGGCTGTCGGCGTTGTGAAAGCCGTTAGAAACATGTCCTATCACCTCGATCGGGGCGAGACGCTTGCGATCCTTGGCGAGAGTGGCTCGGGCAAGTCCGTGTCGTCTTCGGCGATCATGAACCTCATTGACATGCCGCCGGGACGCATCAGCTCCGGCGAAATCCTTCTCGACGGCGTCGATCTGCTGAAAATGCCCGTGTCGGAGCGACGCGAGATCAATGGTCGTAAGATCGCGATGATCTTTCAGGATCCGCTCAGCCATCTCAATCCGGTCTATACGGTCGGCTGGCAGGTCCGAGAAGCGCTGACAGCCCACGGAACGGGTTCGTCCAAGGCGCAGGCCGAAGCGCTGCGCCTGCTTGGTCGTGTCGGTATCCCCGATCCTGCGCAGGCGCTGGACAAATATCCGCACGAGTTTTCCGGCGGCCAGCGCCAACGTGTCATGATCGCCATGGCGTTGGCGCTCAGGCCCGATCTGCTGATCGCGGACGAACCGACGACCGCACTCGATGTCACCGTGCAGGCCGAAGTGCTGGCGCTTCTCAAGGAGTTGCAGCGCGAGACCGGGATGGCCGTCCTCATCATCACACACGATCTCGGCGTTGTCGCCGAGATCGCGGACCGTGTCGTGGTGATGGAGAAAGGCGTCCTGGTCGAGGCCGGCACGGTGCGCGAGGTCTACAAGAACCCCCAGCATCCCTATACCAGGAAGCTGATTGCGGCCGCCCCGGGCAAAGGTGAGATGCACCAGCCGTTCAAGGGGGCAGAGCCTGTCTTGAGCGTTCGGGACGTTCGCAAGAACTACGGCGCCTTTGCAGCACTTAAGGGTGTCTCCTTCGACCTCCTCGCCGGTGAGACGCTTGCCGTCGTCGGCGAAAGCGGGTCAGGCAAATCGACGCTTGCCCGCATTCTGCTGAGGCTCGACGAGCCGGATTCAGGATCAGCGCTATGGAAGGGCAGGGATCTGTTCCAGCTGTCAGCTGCCGAACTCTACAAGCTCCGGCGCGATCTGCAGATGGTTTTCCAGGACCCCACCCAATCACTCAACCCGCGCATGACGGTCTATCAGCTCATCTCGGAAGCCTGGCTTATCCATCCCGATATCCTGCCGAAGTCGAAATGGCGCGAGCGCGTGTCGGAGCTTCTGACCCAGGTCGGTCTCGGACCTGAGCATATGGGGCGCTATCCGCACCAATTCTCTGGCGGTCAGCGGCAGCGCATCGCGATCGCCCGGGCGCTGGCGCTCGAGCCGCAGCTGATCATCTGCGACGAGGCGGTCTCAGCGCTCGACGTCTCGGTTCAGGCGCAGGTTATCGCGCTTCTCGACAAGCTTCGCCGCGAGATGGGGATCGCCTTCATCTTCATCGCGCATGATCTGCCCGTGGTGCGCGATTTCGCTGACCATGTAATGGTCATGCAGAAGGGGGAAGTGGTCGAGCTCGGAACCGTGCGCGAGATCTTCGAGACGCCGAAGAAAGCATACACGCAGGCGCTGCTTGCCGCCGGGCTCGATCCCGATCCGGACGTGCAGGCTCAGAACCGGGCCCAGCGCCTGACCCGTGCGTCCTGACATCAAGCATCCTTGGAGAAAACCCATGTCCAAAAAGGCCTTCGTCGCGCTCGTCACCTGCTTCAACGAGGACGAGACGATCAATTACGAAGCCACCCGCGCCCAGGTCCGCCGTCAGGTGGCGGCCGGCAACAACATCATGTGCGCCGGTACCAATGGTGATTTCACCGCGTTGACTTTCGACGAAAAGGTGAAGCTTGCGGAAGCCGTGGTCGATGAGGTTGGCGGCAAGGTCGATGTCATCGTCAATGCCGGCATGCCAGCGACCTTCGAAACGATCAAGCTCGCGAAAGAATTCGATCGCATCGGCGTGACGGCGATTGCCGTCATCACGCCCTTTTTCATCGCCTGTACCCAGGATGGCCTTATCCGGCATTTCTCAACCGTGGCAGACGCGGTGGCGACACCGATCTACCTCTACGACATTCCGGCCCGCACGCAGAACCATATCGAGCCGGATACGGCCCGCAAGCTCGCCGCGCATGGCAATATCGCCGGTATCAAGGATTCTGGCGGCGCCAAGGAAACGCTGGAGGCCTATCTCGCCGTATCCCGCGACATGCCCGGCTTCGACGTCTATTCCGGCCCCGACCACCTCGTGCTCTGGGCGCTTCAGAATGGTACGGCCGGCTGCATCTCCGGCCTTGGCAACGCGATTCCGGATGTGCTTGCAGGGATACTGAAAGGCTACAACAGTGGTGACATCGCTGAAGCCGAACGTCAGCAGGAGATTTTCACCGCGTTCCGCACCGATCTTTATGCGCTGGGCTTTGCACCCGCGATGGTCAAACGGGCGCTCTTTCTCCAGGATGCCTCGGTTGGCGCGAGCCGTCAGCCAGCGCTATTGCCGGATCCAGAGCAAGACGCCAAGATTGCCGACATTCTTCACCGCTTTGGTCTTGTCGCCCGGAGCTGATGCGAGATGGGGCGCCGTTCGTCGGCGGAATGGCGATCGAGGGTATGATTTTTTGCATAGCCGTCTCATCTGCCTGAAAAGAAGCGGCGGAGGACGCCAGGCTGTGATTTCGGTATGGTCGTCTGGAATTCGATGATGGACGAATTTTAGGCTCGTCCCACCGTGGCGATGGAACAATTGGTCTGGTCATACCCTTAGCCGATCACGGAGGCGTCTGATCCTTGCACCTGTACAGGATCTGTGTGGGCAGGGAGCTTGTGCAGCGCAGGCACTGTGTCCCGCGTGATCAGCTGCTTTCGACGCCGGAGGTTGGACCATAAAGATGAGGGGTACCAGATGCTGGACGAAATCGGCTCGACGCTGGTCAGTGAATTTTCCGATCTGCCCGATTTGTCGACGATCGTCCGCATTACCGTGCGGCTGACGATTGCTGCCGTTCTCGGCGGTATTCTCGGCTATGAGCGCGAGCGGAAGGGTCGCAGTGCCGGCGTTCGCACACATATGTTGGTGGCCGTGGGAGCCGCACTTTTCGTCATCGGACCGCAGCAGGCGGGGATGCAGATCGGCGATCTCTCGCGCGTCCTGCAGGGCGTGGTCCAGGGCATTGGCTTTCTCGGCGCAGGCGCAATCATGGTTCGCTCGGCGCAGCGGCAGGTTGAGGGACTGACGACCGCCGCCAATATCTGGGCGACGGCCGGGATCGGGGTGATTGCCGGGCTTGGTCTGGAGGGAACCGCGGTCCTGTCGACGCTGATCGTCTTCCTCATTCTGGCAGCGGTTCCACTCCTCTTGCCGAAGCAGGCCGAGGAGGAGACAGCGGTGGAAAAGCCGGCCGCTTGAGGCCGGCCTAACCAGGCGTGCCTAGGCTTTTTCCATCGCATTCGCGGTCTGGATATCCTCCAACCCGTGCTGGCGCAGCGGCCTGTTGCCGGCGAGCAGGCGGGCAAGCAGATAGAAGACCGGCGTCATGAATATGCCGAACAGCGTGACGCCGATCATGCCCGAGAAGACAGCGACACCCATGGCAGCGCGCATCTCCGCGCCTGCGCCGGTCGAGATGACGAGCGGAATGACGCCCATGATGAACGCCATCGACGTCATCAGGATCGGTCGAAGGCGAAGCCGGCTTGCTTCGATTGCGGCCTCATAGGGCGTGCGGCCTTCAAACTCGAGCTCGCGGGCAAACTCGACGATCAGGATGGCGTTCTTCGCCGACAAGCCCACCAGCACCACCAGTCCGATCTGGGTGAAGATGTTGTTGTCTCCCCCCGTATACCAGACACCGACCAGTGCCGCGAGAACGCCCATCGGAACGATCATGATGATCGATAGAGGCAGCGTCAGACTTTCATACTGTGCAGCCAGCACAAGATAGACGAGCAGCAGGGCCAGCGGGAAGACGATGATGCTCGAGTTACCGGCAAGGATCTGCTGGTAGGTCAGGTCCGTCCATTCGTAGTCGACGCCAGCAGGCATGGTCTCCTTGAGGATCTTGTCCATTGCCGCCTCGGCCTGGCCTGACGAAAAGCCCGGGGCCGGGCCGCCGTTGATGTCAGCCGCCAGGAAACCGTTGTAGCGCGTGGTGCGTTCCGGCCCGGTCGACGTTTCCACGTTCAGCAGCGCTGACAGCGGGATCATTTCCCCGCTGGCCGAGCGAACCTTCAGCTGTCCGATATCCTCGGGCGCTGCGCGATACTGGGCATCGGCCTGCACCCGGACGCTGTAGGTACGGCCGAAGGCATTGAAGTCGTTGACGTAGAGCGAGCCCAGGTAGATCTGGAGCGTCTGGAAGACGTCGGTGACGGAAACGCCGAGTTGCTGTGCCTTGATGCGGTCGAGATCGGCGAAGAGTTGCGGCACGTTGACCTGGAAGCTCGAGAAAATGCCGGCGAGTTCCGGGGTCTGATAGGCCTTGGCGAGAACGGCCTTCGTCGTTTCGTCGAGTGTCTGGTAGCCGAATCCGGCACGATCCTCGATCTGCAGCTTGAAGCCGCCGGTCGAGCCCAGCCCGTTTACGGGCGGTGGCGGGAACATTGCGATGAAGGCGCCGTCGATCGCGGCGAATTTCTGGTTGAGAGCCATGGCGATCGCCCCGCCCGCGAGGGACGGATCGCGCCGCTCCTCGAAATCGTCCAGCACGGCAAAGACGATGCCGGCGTTCGAGCCGATGGTGAAGCCGTTGATCGACAGGCCGGGGAAGGCAAGCGCGTTTTTGACCCCCGGTTCCTGCAGCGCAATGTCGCTCATCTGGCGGATGACTTCTTCCGTGCGATCGAGTGTGGCGCCATCGGGCAATTGTGCAAAACCGATGAGATACTGCTTGTCCTGCGCCGGCACGAAGCCGCCGGGCACGGTGGTGAACATGCCGTAAGTCGCTGCGACCAGCGCAAGGTAGAGAACCATGACGAAGCTCTTGCGACCGAGAAGACCGCCGACGCTGCGGCCATAGCCGCTTGAGGCTGCGCCGAAGGCACGGTTGAAGCCACGGAAGAACCAGCCGAGCAGGGCGTCCATGATGCGGGTGAGCCGATCCTTCGGCGCGTGGTGGTCCTTCAGAAGCAGGGCTGCAAGGGCCGGCGAAAGGGTCAGCGAATTCAGCGCAGAAATCACGGTCGAGATCGCGATGGTCAGCGCGAACTGCCGGTAGAACTGACCCGAAAGGCCGGTGATGAAGGCCAGCGGCACGAAAACCGCGACCAGCACCAGAGCGATCGCGATGATTGGTCCGGAGACTTCCTTCATCGCCTTGTAGGTTGCGTCTCTAGGCGAGAGCCCGTTCTCGATGTTGCGTTCGACATTTTCGACAACGACGATCGCGTCGTCGACCACGATGCCGATTGCCAGCACCAGGCCGAACAAGGTGAGCGCATTGATCGAGAAACCGAATGCATACATGACGGCAAAGGTACCGACGATGGAGACAGGTACGGCAATCAGCGGAATGATCGATGCGCGCCAGGTCTGCAGGAAGAGGATCACGACGAGAACGACCAGCGCGATCGCCTCGAGCAGCGTATCGACCACCTTGTCGATCGACGCGCGGACAAATTCGGTCGTGTCGTAAACGATCTCGAAGCGCACGCCATCCGGCATCGCCTGCTTCAGGTCCGCCATGGTCTGCTGGACGGCGTCGGAGATGGCGATGGCGTTGGAGCCGGGCGCCTGGAAGATCGGCATGGCAACGGCCGGCTCGCCATCCAGAAGCGAGCGCAATGCGTATTCCGCAGCCCCCAGTTCGATGCGTGCGACATCCGATAGCCGGGTGATCTCGCCGTTCGGGCCCGACTTCACGACGATGGCGCCGAATTCCTCCGGCGTCTGCAGGCGACCGCGTGCATTGACATTCAATTGCAGATCCACACCCTGCGGCGAGGGAGAGGCGCCGATGGTGCCGGCGGCGGCCTGGACATTCTGCTGGGCGATTGCGGCGGTGATGTCGCTTGCCGCGAGGCCATGCTCGGCGACCTTTTGCGGATCGAGCCAGATGCGCATGGAGTAATCGCCCGCGCCGAAGACCTGGACCTGACCAACGCCTTCGATGCGTGCCAGCCGATCCTTGATGTTCAGCGTCGCATAGTTGCGCAGATAGGTGAGGTCATAGCGATCTCCGGTGGAGACGAGATGGACCACCATCATGAGATCAGGCGAGCTCTTGACCGTCGTGATGCCAAGCGCCCGGACTTCGCCGGGGAGCCGGGGCTCCGCCTGGGCAACGCGGTTCTGGACGAGCTGCTGCGCCTTGTCCGGATCGGTGCCCAGGCGGAATGTGACGGTCAGCGTCAGCACACCGTCCGATGTCGCCTGGCTCGACATGTAGAGCATGTTCTCGACACCGTTGATCTGCTCTTCGAGCGGCGTGGCGACGGTTTCGGCAATGACGGTGGGATTGGCGCCGGGATAGACGGCGCGGACAACCACGGAGGGCGGCACCACCTCAGGATATTCGGAGATCGGCAGCGCGCGAAGGCCGATCAGGCCTGCCACGAGGATCAAGATCGAGAGGACGGCGGCGAAGACCGGTCGGTCGACAAAAAAGCGGGAAAAATTCATCACGAAGCCCCATAGGCGGACAAGGGAGGAGCGACCCCGTAACCGGAGTTGCGGGGTTGGGAGGCGGGAATAAGAGTGAAGCGGGACGACGACGTGGTGTGCCTTATGATCGGCGCTGAAGCCTTGCCGTCGTCTGGCCCGTCAGTTTTTCAGCGCGGTCTGGTCCTGCGGCGCGACCACCGCGCCGGGACGGATACGCTGCAGGCCGCTGACGACAATGCGATCTCCGGCATTGAGGCCCGCTTCGACGATGCGCTCGCCATCGACGGCTGCGCCCAGTTCGACCTGACGGTAGCCAACCGTGTTGTCGGGCGCGACGACGAAGACAAACTTCTTGTCCTGGTCCGTGCCCACTGCCCGTTCGCTGATCGTAAGGCGCTGTTTCGCCTCAGCCTGGCCAAGCCGCAAACGGGCGAACTGACCTGGGATCAGGCGGCCCTCGGGGTTGTCGAAGACGGCGCGCATGCGGATCGTCCCGGTTGAAGCGTCGATCTCATTGTTGATCAATTGCAGCCGACCCGGGATCGGAGCAGCGGCGCTGTCGGTTTCGACCTCGACAGGGATCTGATCGAGTTCCGACCCGGCATCACCGGCCGGCAGGCTGGAGAGCACGTCGCGCAGGTGATCCTCGTCGATCGTGAAGCTCGCATAGATCGGATTGATCGAGACGAGCGTGACAAGTGAGGATGAGGCGGGGCCCGCCGCCACGAGATTGCCGACGGTGACGTCGAGCGTGCCGATGCGACCGGCAATCGGGGCGCGGATCTCGGTATAGGCGAGATCCAGCTCGGCAAGCTTCAGGGCAGCGCGGGCCGACTGGAGGTCCGCCTCGGTGGAGGCCTTGGTGCTCTTGCGCTGGGCGACCTCGCTCTGGGAGATAGTGTTTCGGCCGAGCAGGGCATTGCCGCGATCAAGTTCGGTCGTCGCAAGGACAAGGCGCGCTTCGGCCGATGCGACGGCGCCGCGTGCCTGATCGACAACGGCTTGATAGGGCTCAGGATCGATCGAAAAGAGAAGATCACCCTTCTCAACTGCGCTGCCTTCGCGGAAATGCACCGCCTGGATCGCGCCCGCGACGCGAGAGCGGATCTCCACGCGGTCCACGGCTTCGAAGCGCCCTGAGACCTCGCGCCAGATATGCACGGCACGCGGTTTGACTGTCGTCACCGTAACCGGCACGGCAGGTGGCGCTGCCTCTGCCGTTTCGGTGGAAGCCGCATTTGCCTGCAGCATTGGTTCGAAATAGAAACTTGCGCCGGCAATGGCCAAAGCGGTCCCCATCGCGCAGCCCCACAGGGCCGCACGTCTGATCCTTGCGGTCATGATCGTCTCCTTCGGTTCGTTGCGAACCGCTCTGTTATGGGGGCGGGTGGAAGACCCGCCGTCAGGCTGGCAGCCCCTCAAGGAACTGCGAAAAATCTGTCGAGAAGCGCGAATGCCATTCGCCGTCCTTCCCATCGTAGAGGCTTGTCCATCCAAGCTGCTGCGGCAAAACGCTTGTTTTCACGCAGACGCCGGCCGCTTGCAGGCACTTCGCGTAGTCAAGCGCTTCGTCGCGCAAGGGATCGTCATCCGATGTCACGACCATCGCCGGAGCCGTTCCCATCAGCCGCGTGCAGAGGCACGGTGCGGCATAGGGATGCTGGCCGTCGCTTGCCTGCGCCAGATAGTGGCTCCAGCCCTCCGACCAACGCTGTTGCAGGCCGATCTCCTCGGCCTGCCGGAAGGAGATCGTCACCATGCGCGGATCGAGCATCGGCGACAACAGTATCTGGCCAGCAAGTTCACCCGGCAGGGCGTCACGTGCCTTGAGCGCCAGGCTTGCAGCCAGGTTGCCGCCGGCCTCATCGCCGGCGACCAGAACTGGCGAGCGAAGGTTTGCAAAGCATTTCCGCTTGGCAAACAGATGCTTCAATGCCTCAAAACCCCTTTCCAGGGTCTCCGGAAAGGCAAATCGGGAGGCGCTTGCGCAGTCCGCCTCCACCACCAGCGCACCGGCTTCCGCCATCGCGACAGCGGCCGGGGCGTCTGTCTCTCGTCGGGCCGTGCGTCCAAATGCACTGGCAGCAAAGTAAAGCACAAGCGGCCGTCGCCGCGTCGACTTGCCTTGGCCGCCGTAGATGCGGAAGGGCAGGGGAAACCGCATCTCCGGGTCCTCCCCTGTCTGCCACATCCTGATCATCGAATAGCCGCTTGCGTGTTGGAAATGTCTTTCGCTTCTCGGTTCCATATATTATTATCCCAAGATCCAGTACAAGGCATGGAATCAAGAGAACTCTGTTCCGAAATTTTGGATAATCCATCTCTTTTTTAGCAAGGCGAGTTGAATGGATCAGCTTTCTGCAATGCGCGTTTTCACCCGGGTGGTTGAAACCGGGAATTTTTCCAAGGCTGCGGCTTCATTGAAGATGCCCAAGACCACGGTCACGACGGCGGTGCAGGCGCTTGAGGCCCATCTCGCCACCAGGTTGCTGAACCGGACGACGAGACGGGTGGTGGTGACCACTGACGGTGCTCTCTACTATGAACGGGCGGCCCGCATCCTGTCGGAGCTCGATGAACTCGATGGAAGTCTTTCGAGTTCTCAAGCGCAGCCTTCCGGGAAAGTGCGCGTCGCGCTCTCGGGCGCTTTTGCAGACCAGATAATCATGCCGGCGCTTTGCGACTTTCATCAGCGCTATCCGAAGATACAGCTCGAATTCGATATCGGTGATCGCATCGTCGACTACGTCGCCGAAAACATCGACTGCGCCCTGCGTGCCGGCACGCCGAGCGACCAGTCGCTGGTGGCGCGCAAGGTGGCGGATCTCGATGTGCGAACCTATGCGGCCCCCCTCTACCTAGAGCGTCAGGGTATGCCGCGTCATCCGCGGGATCTCGAGAAGGGCCATTTCGGCGTCGGTTACATGAAGGCCTATGAAGGTCGGGTCTTCCCACTGGAATTTCGCAAGAGCGAAGAAGAGGTTGAAATCCAGCTGGACTACGTCATATCGGTCAACGAGTTCCGCAGCTACATGGCCGCAACGGTTGCCGGGATCGGGGTCGCGCAGGCGGTTGCCTTTACCGTCCGAGACTATGTCGACCGCGGCGAACTCGTTGAGATCCTTCCCGACTGGCCGCGGGATCCGATCCCCCTCTACATCGTTTATCCCCAGACGCGTCACCTGAGCAACAAGGTCCGCGTTTTCGTCGACTGGCTGGCCAAGAAGCTGAGCGACGCACAGCGATGTGAAACTCGATCAGTTTCGTTGTCGCCGCGATAGATAGTCTTCGATCGCTATCGTGTTTTGGGCTGCCGGATCCGCCCGTGTCATACAGCCGTCTCTCCGCGCTCGGGGATGGGCGTGTGGACGACTGTGTCAGTGGGTTAGAACTTTCAGAAAAGTGCATGAACTTGCGGGGTAAAACCTGTAGTCGATCCCTGTTGGTGACCTCTGTATCCATGTGCTTACTAATGGAGGTACCGACATGGGTAAAAACACGGCGCAGTCGCGCTTGCCAAGTCTGGCAACGATCACTGTTGCCTTCGTGTTCGTCAGCGCGGTCGTTGGACTTGGCATTGCATACGGCGTGATAAGCGAGCGGGCGCGAGCGTTTGAAGAGGCCAGCCTCCAGCGAGCACTCGAAACCCGGACCCGCGGCATCCAAACCGCGCTCGCCCAAGGATTGTATCGCGAATGGAATGGATTGAATGCGATACGGAATCAGGCCGTGGATCAATCGCCTGACGATATGCAGCGACGCCTCGATACGATCGTTGGCAACGGCGAGGTCATCTCATGGGCAGGATTTGCGGAAACGGATGGCACTGTTATCGCTGCTTCTGGCGGTCTTCTTCTCGGTCAGAATGTTGGCGAGCGCCAATGGTTTCGCGAGGGATTGAAGGGAGAATTTGCCGGCGACGCGCATGAAGCATTGCTGTTATCCTCCCTCTTGCCCAGCCAGGATGAGCCGCTGCGCTTCGTTGATTTTGCGGTAGACCTCAAGGATAGTGAGGGTGCAGTGCGAGGCGTGCTTGGCCTCCACCTCAACGTGGCCTGGATCGAGCGATTCATCGATGAGATGGCGGAAGCTCTCGATCTGGATATCGTGATCGTCGGTGCTACGGGCGGAATTTCGGCATCATCAGTGCCCAATCTTCCTGATCTTTCCAATCTGGGCAGCTTGCAGCGGGCTCGCGCCGGTGCGCTCGGCACAAGTCTCGAAGAGTGGCCTGATGGTGGCGTCTACTATACCCTGACGGTTTCCGAACTGGATTACAAAGGCCTGCCAAAATTCGGCTGGAACATCGTGGCGCGCATTGACGGCAGCGCGGCGACGATCCCGGCGCGGCAGATGTCGGACTATCTGATTGTGCGGCTGGTAGGTCTGGCCACCATGCTGCTCTTGCTGACGGCGCTCTATGTCGTGGCCTTCATCCGTCCCTTTTCGCGGTTGGCAGTCAATGCGACGGAGATTGCCGAAGGACATGATGCCTATCCCATGGAAAGCAACCGGACGCGTGAAATGAGCATGATCAGTTCGGCCTTGGCGAGATTGCAGGCCGACAGCAAGCGGCACGAGTGAAGCCTCGTCAGAGGCGGCTTGCACGTTTGAAGACAGCGCTCACAATCGCGCTGAGGCGCGTCGAGGTGATGCTTGGCACCGCGCCTTCGACGTACAATCGCTTGAGCAAGAGCTCGTATTGCTGTTCCGAGAGATTGAGGGAGAGAAGTGATCCATCACCCTTCGCTTCCAGCACGTGGGCGTGCATATCGCCGAGATCGCGGAACTTGATCTCCAGAGGCGCGCCGACTGTCATGACCAACCCCCGGATGCGCGCTGTTCCCTGTGTCAGGTCCGTCAGCCAGACGCGCCTCAGGCGGCCCTCGTAGAGGATCACGCAGCGCTCGGGATGATCCGCCAGATGCTGCTCGACGCGCGGCAATTCCACACAGACGGCCAGCGTGACTGCAAGGATCAGAAGGTTGTAGATCGTCCAAAACAGAATGACGATCTTCCCATCGCCCGCGTCGTTGAAGGCGAAGGCATCGATGAAGATCCCGATCATGAGGCCGATGGCTGTCGCCAGAAACAGGATGAGGAATGGCATCATCAGGCGCCATTGGATCACCACCTTGGTTCTATCCCCGCCCTTGGCGGTGACACTGAACGGATGCCCTTTCGGCTTGATCAGACCGACGATTGCCGCTCGGGTGATGGGAATGGCGCCGAGAAGCTGGCTCACATCGTTGACGATGGGAATGATGAGGCCGCGCGAAACGAAGTTCAGCGAAAACAGCACCCACATGTAGTACGGCGCGAAATAGGCGATGATATCCGGGACTTCGGCATCGACGACCGTGATGTTGAAGAACCAGTAGAGCAGAGGGAAGGTGACGGCTGCGAGCCTGAACGAGAAGGTGCTGAGCCAGAAAATGACCGAGTCCGCCACGCTCCAGCGATCGCGAAGCCGTAGATTGTTTTGGCCGAAGGGGCCGAGCCGGCTCCTGGCGATCTGCATCAGGCCAAGGCACCACCTGGCCCTCTGCGTCACGTATTCCTTCAAACCCTCTGGCGCCAGGCCTTCGGTCAGCGCTTCGTTCAAGTAGAGGGTCCGATAGCCTGCCTCCTGCAGTACGAGGGTCAGCATGAAGTCTTCGGTAATGCTCTCCGTCGGGAAGCCGCCAACTGCCTGCAGTGCATCCCATCGGATAACGGAGGAGGTGCCGCAGCAGAAGGCGATCCCCCAGGCATCCCGGCTGGGTTGAAGGTGGTCGAAAAAGAAGCGCTGCTCATCAGGATAGGAGCGGCTGAGACCCAGATTATGCTGAATGGGATCGGGATTGAAGAAATGCTGGGGCGTTTGCACCAGACCGACATCCGCCTCCCGGAAGAGTGCGAGCGCCCTCGGCACGAAATCAGTGTGCGGCACGAAATCCGCATCCAGCACGGCGATGAAGTCAGGTCCATTGCCTTCGGCTGCCAGCAACGAAAGCGCATGATTGATATTGCCTGCTTTCGAGCCCTTGTTGTCGGGACGCCGCACATAGCGGACACCCTGCATCACACAGAACTGCTCGAGCCAGTCTCGCCGACCGTCGTCGAGCACCAAAACGTCACATCTCGGATGTGTACTGGATTTCGCGCCGATGATGGTTCGCTCCAGAACGCTGCGATCCTCATTATAGGTTGCAATCAGGATCGCAACTTTTGGCAGGTCCAGCTCCCACCACCCCATGGTTTCGTTGACGTCCGGCGTGCGGGATCGCGTTCGGCTGAGGATCAGAAATGCGCTCATCGAGGACAGGGCGGCGACCGCTTCCAGGGCAAAGAAGGACCAGCTGAAGAAGCATTCGAGCGACCAGTCCGCCGGAGCGAGGGTCTCGGTGGCGCGCCACCAGATGTAACGGCATGTCAGGACGCCGCTAACGAAGAACAGCAGGCTGCGGTGCAGGTCGTTGTTGCGGTCGAGCGTCACTGAACTCAGAAAGGTCACGCCGAAGACCAGGAGGCAGAGCATCGCGGCCGACCAGAGCTCGCTGCCATAGAGCAGATCCGTCATGGTCAGGCCCAGAAACGCCGCAGCCAGTCCAAAGGTCGCTCTTCAAAAAAGACCCGGCCGGTGCGGCCAATCAGGCAGCGCAGAGACGCATCCTGGCGAAGAGCTGGCACATCGAGCGTGACGTCGAAGCGTTCGAGATGCTGCTCGCTTGGGGCAATTGCGAGGTTCTGATAGACAGTGGAGGCACCGGCGCCTGCCACGCGCGTGATCACGCCGGGAAGCAGGCGGTCGCTGCCGTTCATGCGAAACTGGGCGGAACTGCCAAGGGTGATGCGATTGTAGACGCGTTCGGTTACAGAGAGGGTCACGATGGTGGATTGGCAATCCACGAGGCGGATCACATCCTGACCACGTTGCACAGTTTCCCCGGAAATCGCGAGATAGTCCCAGATCAGACCGGAGACATTGGCAGTGAGTGAGGCGGAATTGAGCCGATTGACCCGGACCTGCTCCGCACGGATTCTCGCATCCAGAGCCTGCAGCACGGTATCCTGCGCCGCGGCGCTGCTTTGCAGCCGATCTCTGGAAACCGCAAGCTCAGAGATCCGTTGCTCGGAATAGGGCGCATCATTGTAGCCGTCTCCGAGAAAAATGCCCCTTTCGGCAGCTGCGAGATTGATCCGAGCAATCCTGACCGTTTCCTGCGCGTTCGCGAGGTCCAGTTCTGCCACTTCGGCGAGCGACTGCGATTGCTCCAGCGCCTCACCGGTGCGCACACCCTGATCGCTCAATCTGCTCGAACGGTTGAGGCTCAGCTGTGCATAGCGCAGTCGCGCTTCGGCCGCCTTTGAGGATGCCTCAGCCCCCTCGATCTGCGCCTTCAATTGCTCGATGCGCTCGCGGCGATAGTTGTCTGCACGCGTTTCAAGCTCCTCGATCGAGCGCGTCAGGTCGGCCGCCTCCTGAGTCAATCGGTCAAGTTCGGCTTTGGATGCCATGCGTTGCTGCTGGAGATCAGCGAGACGCACGTTGTCAACCAGCGGGTCGACAATCGTTCCGAGATTGTCGCTCTCGTTGACGCGAGCACCGAGAGGCCGCTGTACCAGTTCCAAGGTTCCAGCAATCGGGGCTCTGACGGTGGTGAGGCGGGTGTTGATGAAGGCATCGGCGCTTACCCCGACGGTCTGCTCTCTTACGATGACAAACAGCGAGACAAATACAATCACCAAACCTGCAATGATTTTCACTGACCGCATTTCTACCCCCGCGTGCTTCTACATTAGTAAACTAATCGCGCCGCGTCGGATGTAGAGGGCGAAATTTCACCCGGTAATTTTGAGGCTGCTGACATTTGAATGTCGAAGAAATCCGGCAATTTGCAAAGGCTTTTCAATTGGCTTCGACACCGGGATCGCGAGCGTTGAGGCGTCAAACTCTGGCGCGCCGGCAGCTGCAGTTACTCGAAATGCCCGCAGTGTCGCATGTGTCGCTTTCTGCAATGCAAGACCCCATGCTGACAGGAATTGAGATGAACACGTTATGTGTCGTCTGGACCGATGTTCAGGCGCCGCATCTTCTCCCACAAGGTTGTCCGCGAGACCCCAAGGCTTTCGGCGGCTTCCTTGGCAGATCCGTCGGCGCGCGCAAGTGCGGCCTTGATGTGAGCACGCTCGGCAGCGTTGCGCACATCCGAGAGTGTGGCGTTTGCGCCGGCACTGCCCCCCAAATCGGTAGGCATCTGGACCAGACCTTCGGGAAACAAGTCCGCCTCGAACAAGGCCTTGCCGTCACCCAGGGCAACGGCGCGGTCGACGCGGTTGATCAGCTCGCGGATATTGCCGGGCCAGCGGTGGCGTTTTGCCGCTTCATACGCCGCCTCGTCAACGACGATCCTGCCGTGTCCGAGCCTTGCTGCCGCAGCAGATGCAAAACTCTCGAGCAGCGATGGCAGTTCTTCCTGTCTTTCCCTGAGCGGCGGCAGCTTGCAGGCAATGACATTGATGCGAAACCAGAGATCCTCGCGAAACTGGCCTTCGGCGACCATCGCACCGAGATCCCTGTTGGTGGCACAGACAAGGCGGGCTGCGAATTTGCGCGTCTCGCTTCCACCGAGCCGGCGAAATTCCCGCGTTTCCAGCACGCGCAGCAACTTGACCTGCAACACGGGGGACAGATCGCCGATTTCGTCCAGAAACAGCGTCCCTCCGTCCGCTTCCTCGAAAAAGCCGCGATGAACCCCCGTAGCGCCGGTAAAGGAACCACGCTCATGGCCGAAGAGCAGCGAGTCTGCGAGTTCTGCCGGCAATGCACCGCAGTTGACCGGGATAAAGGGCAGTTTTTTGCGCGGGCCGGCCTCATGGACATAGCGGGCGGCGACCTCCTTGCCTGTTCCCGTCTCGCCGAGGATGAGAACGGGCAGGTCGATTTCCGCTGCACGCAGGAGTGTCGCACCGATCTTGCGCATCGCCTGGCTTCCGGCAAAGGCGGCCCCGATCTGGGCGCTGCTGCTCTTGCGGCGGCTGATGCTGTGCAAGGTCTCGACAAGCTCATCGAGATCGAAGGGTTTGCTGACGTAATCGACCGCGCCGTCCCGCACCAGGCGAACGGCCTGGTCTATGTCGCCATAGGCCGTCATGAAAATGACCGGGACCAAGCCGAAGCGTTCGAAATGCCGGCGCATGATGGTCTCGCCGTCGCCATCCGGCAGCCGGATATCCGAAAGGATGATGTCGGGTGCTACGCCCTTCAGTGCTGAATCGGCTTCAGCTGCCGACCGCGCCCATCTGACGGTGTAGCCTTCCAGCACCAATCTCTGTTGCAGCGATTGGCCGAGCGTCGCGTCGTCCTCGACCACCAATATACGACCTGCCGTCATGATGTCATGTCTCCGCCCCGCCCTGCTGTGCCGTCACCAGCGTTAGCTGGACATTGGTTCCCGCGCTGTCGCTGCGGATCGACAAATCGGCTCCAATCCGCTCCACCAGGGAGGCGACGATCCAGATCCCGATGCTGCGCTCCATGGGAATATCGTTGACCCGGCCCGAAATCATCGCAGCGACGATCTCGGGGGGCATTCCCGGTCCCTCGTCGGCGACGCTGAGTACGACCGTCTGGGCATCCTTGCGGATGAGAGAGACGGTGACAGTGGATCCCGGCGGGGAGGCCCTGACGGCATTCAGCATCAGATTGATGAGGATCTGCCGGAGTGCGTCAACGTCCACCCGGAATTCTGTCGGCTCCTCGAACCTCCAGGCAAGCCCGACGCAGGCACGACCGGCTTCCGGAGCGATCAGGATCTCAAGGTCGCGAATGTCCTGAGCGGTGATCATTCGCGATCCCGACCTTCGGCGATAGGTCGAGAGCGTGACGTCGACCACCCGGCCGATGCTGTCGAGCCCGTTCTCCAGAAAGGCCAGCGTTTCCTTCCGCACATCCTCTCGGTCGCCAAAGCGCTTGAGCGTGGAGATACCATTTTTCAGTCCGGCCAGCGGATTGCGCACCTCGTGAGCAATGCTGGCTGCCATGCGTGCCAAAAGTCCATCACGTTCCTGCTGCGCCATCTGTTCGAGGATGGTGACCCTTTGGGCTTCAGATTGCTCGCGCATCGCCAGAGCCGCCTCCAACTGGCGCAATTCGTTGCCGCGCCGCCAGTCTGCGCCGGGTGTTGAAGAACCCTCCGGATCAGCCAGCCGCTCGATGAACTGATCGAGTGGCTTCAGCGAACGCCGTGTCACGGCATAGGCCGCCGCCGCCGCGACAATCGCCACCAGGATATCGATCCCGAGTGCCGCATTGGACGCGGCATCCGTGGCCGCCTCAAGCGGCTCGGTGTCAAAGGTCGCGGCGAGATAGAGACGCCCCTCGGTCATGCCATAGCTGCGCGCAACCAGAAGAACGGATCTCTCCGAAACCAGGCGCGCGCTGGCATCGTCGAGGCCGCTGGATTGCACCTCGGTCAAGGCAGCGTTGAGCAGATCTCCATCCCTCTCGGCCAGCGTCACCGTGATTGCTTCACCGGATTGGTCCGTCCAGCGGGCTGCAATGCTTTCTTCGAGAAGCGCTGTGCGAAACTCAAGCGATGCCGCCAGCGTGCGCTGCACGGATTGCCGCGCATCGGCTTCGTTTATCTCAGCGGCAATATTGCCCGCAACAGCATCGAGGAAGACCAGTGCCTGATCGCGCAGGCCCGTCTCGTTGCTCGATCGCAGAGCCATGATGCCGAGCTGCGTGGTGCCGACTGCGACCAGGAACATCGCGACTGCCACGAACAATGGCAGCGCGACGGAGAGTGGCAGTTTGGGACGCGAAAATGAGGCCATGCAGACTGATTAGACCAAGTCGCGCTTTGCCTGCCAACACATATTTCTCAAGCGAGCCCTCACCGTTCCATGATCAGGACGTCACCTGCCATCTCTGGTGTGATCCGGCTGAGCCAGGGCGCGCCAAACCAGTTCGTCCGCAGTGGCCGTGGTGTGCGACCGAGCACCACCGCACGCATGCCGACGATACCGGCAGGTATGGCGCAGGCAGTGTCCGGTGCAGCATGGCGCGCATAGCTGCAACCGAAACGGTCTGCGATCTCGGCAAACCCTTTGTCTTTCAACTGCTTGTCCGCAACATGCACAATCTGGGTCACCTTCCAGAGATTGTTGAGAAGGGACCATTCGACGAGTGGGGCCAGGTGATCTTCGCCGCAATCGCGGACCACCAGCGTCTGTGCCGTATCTGGCAACGGCGTCTTGGCGACGAAGAGTACCGGGCCGCCATGGCAGCTCGGCAGGCGCAACAGGCCATCCGGATCCCAGGTGGTGCGGTCCATCCGGGCCTCGACCTGATGATGAAACCAGCCCTGGCAGGGCAGGACGAGCAGGGTCTGGCCCGGCTGTGTCTCACAGCGGAGAATGGCTTCGGGATCGCCTTCATCATAGTGCAGAATCGACGCCACGTCCGTCTCCGCCGTAACCGACTTGAGATCGCTGATGGCGTCGCTTGCCCGCTCGCGGATCAGCCGACGTACTCGCGCCTGATCAGCTGCGGCATGGATCGCATGCGTGTCGATGATGGTGTGTGCCGAGAGGCTCGCCCCGGATTGCTTGGCAATGGCGCAAGCGCGCTCCGCGACGTGTGCGACCTGTCCGTCGATCACGGCGAACCGGACAGCCCCGAGAGCCGGGAGGACCGGCATATCGATGCGCGGTGCCGGCTTCGACCCGGGCGCTCTGTTTTCCGTCTCGCCTACCAATGTTTTCGGAGCCACGGAAACCCAACCGCTCCGCGTGCCGAGCGATTGATCGGCGCGTGTCAACACGCCGGAAAGAGCGTCGTCGCCGGAGAGCGTCAGCTGCGCCCCCGAGACGTAGGCTGCGCGACCAAGGAGATGGCCGGCGACCGGAACGGTGAGCAGCAGGAAGACGACGGTCAGGACACCCATCACCGTCGCGTCGAACGCTCCATGGGCAATGACGCTGCCGATGATGACCAGGCCCGCGCCCAGCGTTCCCGCTTTTGTGGCGGCATGCATGCGCTGGAACGGATCGGCAAGCTTGATCACGCCGTATGCGGCGATGCAGAGAAACACGACGCCGGCAAGCTTGAACAGAATGGACAGGATAGCGAGCATCACGCGTCCTCCTTTTTCTTCTCCAGAAGTGCCGACAGCGAACACGTCGCGAGGAAGCCGATCAACGCGATCCCGAAGGCGACGTCGAGGAATTCACGGCGGCCGGTGACGATCATCGTCAAGGCGGCGATCGCGACGGCAATCCCGGTCAGCATGTCCAGCGCAATGAAGCGGTCGGCATAGCCGGGACCCGTCACCATGCGGACGGCCGCAAGCAGCAAGGGAACCATCAGGACGGCGATCATGATGGCGGCGAATGTTGATAGAAACCCATCCAGAAGCGCAATCATCCTTCGATCTCCTTTATCCGTGTTTCGAACGTGCTCTTGATGCTCTCCACCACCGCATCGGGCTGTGGCGCATCGAGAACATGAACATAGAGGGTGCTCAGATCCTCGCTGACATGCAGCGAGGTTGTGCCCGGCGTGAGGCTCACGCAGTTCGCAAGTGTCGTAACGCCGGCCCTGCTGTGCAGATCAAGTGGAACGGCGAGGATTGCCGGCTTGAGCTGCGAGCTGTCGCCAAGCACCTGTCGGGCGACGGCCATGGACGAACGGAAGAGTTCGTTGATGAAGACCAGTCCCAGGGTCACCGATCTGCCGATGCGTTTGATGATGCTCATGGCGTCACTCCTGCCGTGGTGCTTTGATCAATTATGGCGCCCATCAGCTCGGTACGGTTGCCGATGCTGTCTGCGGCGAGGTTTGAGAAAACGATGAGCGGTTCGGGATTGAACCCAATCGCAAGCGTGATAGCTCCGAGCACTGCGATCGGCGCGATCATCGCGGCGGGCACCGTGCGCACCCGGGTCTTGCGCAGCGGCTCTTTCCAGAAGGCCTCGATCCAGATCTTGGTCATCGAGAAAATCGTCAAAAGACCGACGAAGAGGGCGATGCCTGCGAGCCAGGCCGCGTCGCCCTGGAAGGAGGCGTCGACAACCATCAGTTTCGCCCAGAAGCCGGAAAGCGGCGGGATGCCGGCCAGGGACAGGGCAGGAATGGCGAATAGCACGGCCAGCATCGGCGAGGACTTCATCAGTCCACCGGATTTGCGCAAGTCGAATGTCCCGGTCGCCCGGTGGATGGCGCCTGCAACGAAGAACAGGTTCGCCTTCACCACGATGTGGTGGATGATGTAGAAGACCGCGCCTGCCATGGCGAGCGGGGTGGCGATCGCCAGCCCCAGCATGATGTAGCCGATCTGGCTGATGATGTGGAACGACAGGATACGACGCACATCCCATTGCACGGCGGCCCCGAAAACGCCGAACAGCATGGTGCCTGCCGCAAACACGGCAATCAGTGGCTTCAAGATCCCGTTGTCGACCTCGAAAAGAAGGGTGAAGACCCGGAAGAGGGCGTAGACGCCGACCTTGGTCAGGAGGCCCGCGAACACGGCAGACACGATGATCGATGCCGTGTGGTAGGAGGCCGGAAGCCAGAAGAACATCGGGAAGAAGCCGGCTTTGATACCGAAGGCGAGCAGGAACATCATCGCCGACAGGGTGAGTGCCGCCGAGGACTCTGTCTGCGGAAGCACCATGGCCAGGTCTGCCATGTTCAAGGTGCCGGTTGCGCCGTAGAGCAGCCCGGTCGCCATCAGGAAGAGGATGGTCGAAAGGAGATTTAGGACGGCATATTTGATCGCCCCGTCGATCTGGGCGCGCGTTCGGTCCAGCGTGATCAGGCCGAGTGTTGCGATCAGCATCACTTCGAACCAGACATAGAGATTGAAGATGTCGCCGGTTAGAAATGCGCCATTGACCCCGATCATCAAGCCCAGAAACAGCGGGTAGAAGCCGGATCGAACCTGTCGCTGGCGAAGGTCAGCGACGGAGAAGATCAGGGCACACAGCGCCAGAAGGCTGGAAATTACAACCATTGCGGCGCTGAAGCGGTCGGCGACGAAGACGACGCCGAAGGGTGGCATCCAGCTGCCGAAGGTCTTGGTCAGAATGCCGCCGACCATGATCGCGTTGGCGAGCGTAACGGACGCGCCGAATGTCAGGATCATGGCCGTGAGCGCGATGACGCGCTGCAGCTTTGGCCGCGAATGAAAGGCGGCAGCCAGCGCCGCTCCGATGAGCGGTAGAACGACGGGCCACAGGAGAAGCGTGTCAGCCATTGCGGATGGCCTCCTTTTCGAAGGGTGAGCCCAGGTCTTCGGCATCGTTATGTTCGTCGGTGAACACCGAGCCAAGCGTGTAGTAGGCCTTGAGCACGAGGGCGGCGGCGAATGAGACGAGCGCAAAGCCGATCACGATTGCTGTGAGGATGAGCGCCTGGGGTAAGGGATTTGCAGCCCCTTCGCCCAGTGTCTGCGATCCCTGCGCGATGACGGGGGGCGCCGTGAATTGCAGGCCGCCTGCGATGAAGATCAGAAGGTTCGCCGCAGTGGACAGCAGGACGATCCCGAACAAGATGCGCATCACGTGGCGCGACAGGAGGAGGTAGATGCCGGCACCCATCTGGGCCGCAACGGCAAACGCGTAGATCAGGCTCACTGTTCTACTCCTTCATAAAAACGAAAGACCAGGGAGAGCACACCGCCGATGACGACCATGAAGACGCCGATATCGAAGGCGGTGGCGGTGCCGAGATGCGTGGAGCCGAGCTCGAACCACCAATGCGTGAGGAACGATCGATCCGAGACGAGACCGGGAAGGCCGCTGAGAAAGGCAAGCACGAGGCCGGCCCCGATCAGACCAACCGGGTGAACGATCAGGGCCTTGCGAGCCTTTGCGACGCTGTCGGAGAGCGCAAGAAGCGCAAAGGCAAGAGCTGCAAACAGGCCGCCGATGAAGCCGCCGCCCGGCTCGTTATGGCCGCGAAACAACATGAAGACAGACACGCCCAGCAGCAGCACGAAGAAAAGGCGGGACATGGTGGAAAAGATGACGGACATGGCCGATCACTCCTTGTTGCGGGCGGGTTTGAGGGAGCCGCGCAGCAGTCCCCAGGCGGCAATGGTGGCAATGGCGACGACCACGATTTCGCCGAGCGTATCGATGGCGCGGTAATCGACGAGAATGACGTTCACGACATTGCGGCCATAGGCTTCGAGGTAGCTCGTTTCGCCGAAGTATTCGGAGAGACGAAGGTCTATGGGCGTGACGCCGATGGAGGCGAGCGCGATGAACATCATCCCGGCAAAGCCCACGGCGATCATGCCGTCGCGCCGCCGCTCGGACAGCGTGCGTGAATGCCGCCGTCGCGATGGCAGCTTGAGAAGCACGGCCGTCATTAGGATCACGATCAGCGTTTCCACGGCCATCTGTGTCAGAGCGAGGTCCGGAGCGCCGTTCAGCATGAAGATCACGGCCGAGCCGAAGCCTACGATGCCGACGGAGACAAGGCCGGCAATCAGCGAGCGGACGATGATTGTGGCAATCGCGCCGACGACTGTCAGCATTAGGACAAGGGCAACCGAGATGCGGATGCTGCCCTCGGAGGCGAGGAAGTCTGCCGACGGAGCCGCCAGGAAGGCGATTGCCAGGCCAAGCGTGACCACCAGAACGACCAGTGTTGTGTAGCGATGCTGATCGCCGTTCTGGAGCACCCTGGTTGACAGGCGTGCCGTCGCCAGAACGCCGTTCAGGGCCTTGTGATAGAAGCGATCGCCGAGGAAGGCGTAAAGCGTGTCGTAACGGCGGAGCGCGTTGTGAATCCGGGTCCACTTTATGATGATGACCGCACCGATCGCGACGACGAGCATGGACAGGAGCAGCATGGGCGTCAGGCCGTGCCAGAGCTTGAACGAAACATCGACCGGCTGACCGAGCAGTGCAGAGGCGGCCGGGCCGATGAGCCACTGTCCAGCAGGCGCAGGGATAAGACCGATCAGAATGCCGCCGGCTGCCAGTAGCAAGGGGCCTGCCAGAAGACCGGATGTCTCGCCATGATGGATCTCACGTTCGGTCTTGGATTTGAAGTAGAAGGGACGGATCGACACCACGCCGGCCACGCCGACCATGACGGCATTGACGAGAACCGCAGCCGCGATCGGCAGGATGTTCCAGTCATTTGCAAGCTGCGCCTCGAACAAATATTCCTTCGAGATGAAGCCGACAAAGGGCGGCAGACCGGCCATCGAGAGGCTGGCAAGCACGGCAGCAACGGCGGTGACCGGCAGGAAGCGGGCGAGACCCGCCAACTTGTCCAATCGGGTTTCACCGGTCGCATGGATGGCGGTGCCGGCACAGAAGAACAGTGCCGCCTTGTAGAGCGCATGGGTGAGAATAAAGCCGACGGTGGCAACAGCGGCAACTTCGCCTGTCAGGCCGATCAGCATGACGAGGATGCCGAGCGAGGCGACGGTGGACTGGGCGAGCACCGCCTTGAAGCCTTCTGCGCGAAGCGCCTGCAGAGCAGCAATGATCATGGTCAAGGACCCGAAAATCACCAGCGTGTGTCCGAAGCCCGGCATACCGGCAAACACACCGTCGAAGCGCGCGAGCAGGAAGACGCCGAGCTTCACCATGGTCGCCGAATGCAGATAGGCAGACGCAGGCGTCGGCGCGGCCATGGCATTGGGTAGCCAGAAGTGGAACGGGAACTGCGCGCTCTTGGTGAAGGCGCCGATCATGACCAGGACTGCGATCGGTATAGCCCAGGCGCTTTCGACCAGTTCTCTCGAGCGTGCGAGCACTTCCGTGAAGGAGAAGGTGCCGAGCGTCATGCCGATGAGAAGGATGCCGGCAAACAGCGCGAGACCGCCACCGCCCGTGACGATGAGGGACTGTAGTGCTGACTTGCGTGCCGCTTCCTTGTGACCGTCAAAGCCGATCAGCAGGAAGGAGGCAAGGCTTGTCAGTTCCCAGAAGACGAACATGACAATGAGATTGTCCGACAGGACGGTGCCGAGCATCGCTGTCATGAACAACATGATCAGGGTTAGGAAGCGACCGGTCTCGGCACTCGGCTTTTCAGCAAAATATGCCCCCGCATAAATCACCACGAGCGTTCCGATGCCGCTGATCAGCAGCCCGAACAGCAAAGCGAAACCGTCCAGGCGGAACGCAAGTTCGACACCAAGGGAGGGCACCCATTGCATCTGCGCGATCAGGGCCTGCCCGCCTGCCAACGGCTCGACATGCGTGAGAAGCGAGGAGAAGATGAACAGAGGTATGAGGCTCAACGCCCAGCCGGTGTATCGCCCGAGCAACGAGGAGGCCGGTTTGGCCAAGATGGCCCCGGCCAGTGCGATCAATATGGTCCACTCAAAGGTCACGGTACGAGTTCCTCTTGTTGTCCATCAAAGGACAGCAAGAGGTGTGCCAATCTGAAAATATATAAAAATCAATATCTTAGTATGGAGCGTTCTTGAGATGTGTTCAGATTTCCGAATGGCTAAGGTGTGGGAATTCGGAATTCCGAACAGGTTCTCGTTCTCAAGAGCGTCGAAATCCAGCACAATATTGGACTGGACGGTTCAGAACAGGGCGAGGCCAAACAGGATCTGTTTCCTTGCCTGCCTAGGCCGAGCGGCTGATGGCGACATCCGCCACCAGCTTGTTTGCAGAATCTGAGCTCGGATATAGTCCGGCCCAATTGCGGGCCGCTCTCAGCTCAATGCGCGATCATCACGTGGCGTACGGCGGTGTAGTCTTCCAACGCGTAGATCGACATGTCCTTGCCATAGCCGGACTGTTTCATGCCGCCATGGGGCATTTCGTTGCAGAGCATGAAATGCGTATTGACCCAGGTGCAGCCGTAGCGAAGCTTGGCGGCCGTCTGCATGGCGCGGGAAATGTCCTTGGTCCAGACGGAGGAAGCGAGGCCGTAGTCGCTGTCGTTTGCCCAGGTCACGGCCTGATCCGCATCGGAGAAACGGGTGACCGAGACAACAGGGCCGAAGACTTCGCGGCGGACGATTTCGTCGTCCTGCGTGGCGCCGGCAATGACGGTGGGGGTGTAGAAGAAACCCCTGTCGGAGCCTAGCTTGCCGCCAGTGACGACTTCCATGTGCTTGTGTTCGGCAGCCCGCGTGACGAAGCTTTCGACGCGGTCGCGCTGGCGCTTGGAGATCAGCGGGCCGATTTCATTTTCGGCATCGTCTGCCTGGTTGAACTTGATGGTCGAGACGGCGGAAGCGAGATCGGCAACGAAGCGGTCGTAGATCTTGTCGCTCGCATAGATGCGGCAGGCGGCGGTGCAGTCCTGGCCGGCATTGTAGTAGCCGAAGGTGCGGATAGCTGCGACGGCCGCGTCAATATTGGCATCGTCATGGATGATGACCGGGGCCTTGCCGCCGAGTTCAAGATGGGTGCGCTTGACGGTCTTGGCCGCGGCGGTCAGCACCTTCTTGCCGGTCGCGATATCGCCGGTGATCGAAAGCATCTGGATCTTCGGGTGGTTGATCAGCGCATTACCAACGCTTTCGCCACGGCCGAGCACGACATTGACCACGCCCTCGGGCAGGATGTCAGCCATGACCTTCGCGAGTTTCAGCGCCGTCAGCGGTGTCTGTTCCGACGGCTTGAAGACGATGGTGTTGCCGCCGGCGAGTGCCGGGGCAAGCTTCCAGGCCATCATCATCAGCGGGTAGTTCCAGGGGGCGATGGAGCCGACGATGCCGATTGCGTCGCGGCGGATCATCGAGGTGAAGCCCGGCAGATATTCACCCGAGGCCGGTGCCTGCAGCGTGCGGATCGCGCCGGCGAAGAAGCGGTAACAATCGACGATGGCGGGGATTTCGTCATTCAGCACGGCATTGATCGGCTTGCCGCAATTGAGGCTCTCCAACGCTGCGAAACCGGCGGCGTCCTTTTCGATCGCATCGGCAATGGCGAGCAGATAACCGGCGCGCTGGCCGGGTGTCGTCTGGGACCACGAGACGAAGGCGCCTTCGGCGGCATCCACGGCCGCTTCGACCTGGGCGATCGAAGCTTCCGGCAGATCGACAATGACCTCGCCGGTTTTCGGATTGAGGATCTTTTCCTCCGTTTCCGAGCCGGCTTCGAAACTCGCGCCGATCAGCATCCGGGTGTCAATCTGGGCGTTCATGGCGTTCTCCCTCTTTGTTTGATGATTCATTTGCCGCTTCCGGCAATCTGGTCTGTGTCTCGGGTCAGGTAATAGGCCGCCAGGATGGGCAGGAAGGTGACGATGACGACGACCATGGCCACGACATTGGTGACCGGGCGCTGGCGCGGGCGAATCAGTTCTTCCAGCATCCAGATCGGCAGGGTGGCCTGCTGACCGGCGGTGAAGGTGGTGACGATGACCTCGTCAAACGACAGCGCAAAGGCAAGCATGCCGCCGGCCAGAAGCGCGGTTGCGATGTTCGGCAGGATCACGTGGCGGAAGGTCTGGAATCCGTCGGCGCCGAGATCCATCGAGGCTTCGATCAGCGAGCCGGAGGTGCGGCGAAAGCGGGCGACCGCATTGTTGTAGACGACGACGACGCAGAAGGTGGCGTGGCCAAGGATGATCGTCCAGAAGGAAAAGGGGATGTCGCCTATCGAGAAGGCCGAGCGCAGCGCGATACCCGTGACGATGCCGGGAAGCGCGATCGGCAGGATGACGAGCAGCGAGACCACTTCCCGGCCGAAGAATTTTGTGCGGGCCACGGCGGCGGCGGCAAGCGTGCCGAGCACGAGCGCAATGGCCGTCGCAATCGAGGCGACCTTGACGGAGAGCGTCAGCGCTTCCCAGATGTCAGGCCGGTTCCAGGCGACGGCGAACCACTTGGTGGTGAAGCCCGGTGGTGGCCACTGGAAGCTCTTTTCCTCCGTGGTGAAGGCATAGACGAAGATCAAGAGGACCGGCAGATGCAGGAATGCAAGGCCAAGACCGGCTGCGAGCTTCAGGCCGAAGCCGGAGGATTGGGAACGATCAGAGCGCATCGAATGCCCCCATGCGTTTGGCGAGGGCGAGGTAGAGCCCCATGATGACGATCGGCACCACGGAGAAGGCGGCGGCGAGAGGGATATTGCCGGTCGTGCCCTGCTGGGCATAGACGGCCTGGCCGATGAAGAGCCGTGACGTGCCGATGATCTGCGGGATGATGTAATCGCCCATGGTCAGAGAGAAGGTGAAGATGGAGCCGGCGACGATGCCGGGCAGAGCGAGCGGAAAGAGCACGTAGCGGAAGGTCTGGCGCGGATCGGCACCGAGATCGCCTGACGCCTCGACAAGATTGGCGGGCACACGCTCAAGCGCCGCCTGGACCGGCAGGATCATGAAGGGGAGCCAGACGTAAACGAAGACGATGAAGGTGCCGATATAGCTGATCGACAGCGAATTGCCGCCGATGACGGGGATGGCGAGCAGGTCATCAAGCAGCCAGGTCAGATGCAGCTTGGCAAAGAGCCAGGTGAGGATGCCTTCCTTGGCGAGGATCAGTTTCCAGGCATAGACCTTGACGAGATAGCTCGACCAGAGCGGCAGCATGATGCCGAGATAGAAGACCGCCTTCCATTTTCCCCTGGCATAACGCGCGGCATAGTAGGCGATGGGAAAGGCTATGGCGGCAGAGGCGAGCGTGACGGCGGCCGCCATCAGCAGCGTGCGCAGGATGATGTCGAAATTGGCCGGCTGCAGCAACTGGCCGTAGGTCGCCAGCGTGAACTCGTAATTGATCAGGCCGGAAAACTCGTCGATCGAAAAGAAGCTCTGCAGCAGGAGCGCCAGCAGCGAGCCGACATAGACGATGCCCAGCCAGAGCAGGGGCGGGGTCAGCATCAGGAAGAGCAGGAGGCCGGGCTTGCGCCAGAACAGGTCTGACAGCCTGCCAATCGCGCCCTGCCGGCCGGGCAGGATGGCGGTCTGGGTGGATGCGGTCATGCCGCGTCCTCCATGGCATGCAGATCCGACGGCGCCCAGGCGATGCGCACGGTCTCTCCCGCCTGCGGTGCGGGCTGGCCGGCGGGCACGGACAGGGCAAGCGGTGCGATCGCGGTATCGACGAAGAGTTTCGTCGAGGCGCCGAGGAAGCTCGTCGAGCGCACGGTGGCGCTGACGCCGCCTTCGGAGACAAGGCGGATTGCCTCTGGCCTCAGGCTCGTCCAGCGGGCTTCGCCGCCAAGCGCCTTCATCGCCTCAGGCGCGATGACATTGGAGGAGCCGACGAAATCCGCGACGAAGCGGGTTTTCGGGCGGTTGTAGATGTCGTGCGGTGTGCCGGCCTGGACGATCTTTCCGTCGTTGAAGACGGCAACGCGGTCGGCCATGGAGAGCGCCTCGCCCTGGTCATGGGTGACGAAGACGAAGGTGATGCCGAGCGCCCGCTGCAGGCTTTTCAGCTCTTCCTGCATCTGCTCGCGCAGCTTCAGGTCCAGTGCGCCGAGCGGTTCGTCGAGCAGCAGAACCTTCGGCTTGTTGACCAGCGCGCGGGCAAGGGCGACGCGCTGACGCTGGCCGCCGGAGAGTTGGCCGGGCTTGCGGGCGCCGTAACCGGGTAGCTTGACCATGTCGAGCGCCTGTTCGGCTGCGCGGTGGCGCTCGGCCTTGCCCATGCCCTTCACCATCAGGCCATAGGCGACATTGTCGAGAATGTTCAAATGCGGGAAGAGGGCGTAGTCCTGGAAAACCGTGTTGACGTTGCGCCGATAGGGCGGCACGCCGCCTGCGGCCTCTCCAAAGATTTCGATCTCGCCCGATGTCGGCTGTTCGAAGCCCGCGATCAGGCGCAGGCAGGTCGTCTTGCCCGACCCCGAAGGCCCCAGCATGGCGAAGAATTCGCCGGGTGCCACGGTCAGGTCGACGGCATCGACGGCTTTGACGGTGCCGAAATGGCGCGAGACCTTCGAGAAGGAGACGGCTGCGGTCATGGAAGGGCTCCAGCGTTGTCTATTGGCCCCTCATCCGCCTGCCGGCACCTTCGCCCCGCAGGCGGGGAGAAGGGCGCAATTTCGCCGGCCTCGCAGAGCGTCAGCTGACATCATTCAGAGCGGTGGTTCGGGGCAAGTCCCCTCTCCCCGTTCACGGGGAGAGGGTTAGGGTGAAGGGCCAGATGCCCCAGAGCGTTGCTTAACGGCCGCCGATGACGCCGATGTAGTCGGAAACCCAGCGGTGATAGGGCACGCATTCGCCCTGGCTGCATTTCGAGGTCGGGGTGCGCCAGAACTTGATCTTGTCGAAGTTCTCGTAGCCGTTGGTCTTGCAGCCTTCGTCGCCATAAAGCGCATTGCCCTTGCAGGCGGCGGGAACGGAAGGGACTGTGCCGAACCAGGCGGAGACATCACCCTGGACCTTGGGCGAGAGCGAGTGCTCCATCCACATATAGGCGCAGTTGGGGTGCTCGCTTTCGGCATGTAGCATGGTCGTATCGGCCCAGCCGGTGACGCCTTCCTCGGGGAAGGTGGATGCGATCTTGGCGCCTTCGGCCTTCATCAGGTTGACCTGGAAGGGCCAGGAGCCGGAGGCCGCGACGCCTTCGTTCTTGAAGTCGTCGATTTGGATCATGGCGTCGTGCCAGTAGCGGCCGACGAGCTGACGCTGGCCACGCAGGAGGTCAAGCGCCGCCTTGTACTGGTCCTCGTTCAGCTCGTAAGGGTCCTTGATGCCGAGTTCGGGCTTATGGGCCATCAGGTAGAGGGCGGCATCCGCCACATAAATCGGGCCGTCATAGGCCTGGACGCGGCCCTTGTTGGACTTGCCGTCGGGAAGGTTCATTTCCTCGAACACGACCTTCCAGCTCTTCGGAGCCTCGCCCTTGAAGACATCGGTGTTGTACATCAGGACATTGGCGCCCCAGACATAAGGCGTGCCGTAGTGCACGCCGTCCTTGGTGTGCCAGGGCGCATTCTGCAGGCGCTCGTCGATGGTCTTCCAGGAGGGGATGAGATCGGTGTTGATCGGCTGGACGCGCTTGCCGGCCACGAGGCGCAGCGACGCATCGCCCGAGGCGGTGACTAGGTCAAAGCCGCCCTCGTTCATCAGCGCCACCATTTCATCCGAGGTGGCCGCGGTCTTGACCGAGACCTTGCAGCCGCTCGACTTTTCGAACTCGGTGACCCAGTCGTAATTCTTGTCAGTTTCACCGCGCTCGATATAGCCGGCCCAGGCAACGATCGACAGCGCGCCTTCACCCGATCCCAGTTCCTTTAGCGGTTCCTGGGCAAACGATGCCGTGGTCATGCTGAGGACGGAAGCAAGGGCTGTGCAGCATTTCAGTATCGATTTCATCGCGACGTCTCCCGGTTGTGAGTGGCCACTTGTGCGGCTCAATGTTCCCGAGGTGAAGGTGCCGCGATTACGCCGCATTCGCAAATTCATTCGCCAGAATGTCGATATCGGCTTTTCCGATAGCTCTACGTTTTTTTGCGGTGTGTGCCATTCATCCCCTGCCGGCACCTTCTCTCCGCAGGGGGGAAGGTGCCGACGGCTGGCCCTGGTGTTCTTCTGCACGTTCACCAGGAGGAGGTGCTGGCGTTCGACAAGCTCAGGAGGCGGATGAGGGGTAGACCGCATCGCCTATTGCGGCCATCAAACCGCCGACCCGATCGCCCCCTACGGCTCTCGACTGGTCGATCTCCGGCATAATTGAATTGAAGCTTGTGGCTCAGCCCCATAAAACCTGCTGGCGCTATTTTTTGATTGCGGCAGCCGATCTCTGTCCTCGGAGCGTGTATCGGTTTGAATGGAAGCTGACAGAGGAATGCAGATGTCGATCACGGTCCAGAAAACAATCCCTGCTGCGCGAATGCATCAGTTCCACCAGATGGTCGAGCGGTGGCTTCAGGAAGGTCCGATCAAGCTTGCGACCAATGCCACGATCACCGCGATGGACAATGCCGAAATCCCCAAGGAAGAACAGGCGGCGATCATCGAGGACCGGGACATCATCATGAAACACAATATGCGCCTCGGCCTGATCAGCGAAATCTTCGCGGCGGCCATCGAGAAGGCTGTGAAATCATCCCGTTCCGGACAGGAGGCACAGGACGAGATCGCTCGATTGATCGTGACTGCGATCGGCATCCGCCAAGCCGACGAGAGTGAGCTGGTCACGTTCACCTTCGCTACCCAAAGCGAGGCCGATGCATTCAACGGGCTCGCCTGACGGGCACGATCGGCGCTTCTGTGCCATGACCTCAACCGGCCCGAAGCGGACTTCAGACAAACAAAGTAACATTGCATTTGCCTTCAGAAATTAACAGGTTGCCAGAACAGGCTCCGCTATCCTTCGCGAACGAATTTGCGGAGAGTGCAATGAGTCGATTTGTTTTTACTTTGCTTTTTGGTCTGGCGGTCGCGGCAACTGGAATTGGCGCAAGACATTATGTTCAAGCGTTGGGACCCTATGGGCTTGTCGCTGTGATGTGGGCAACCATTGCGATCTTCATGATGATCTGGCGTTCGCTTTCGGTCTCAGCGTTCGTTTCAAGCATCACTATTTCCAGCGCGATCTGTTTGCCCATCATTGCATACCTGATCAACAAGTGGCTAGGTTTTGGAGTAGGTGCGGTAATTTTCTATCTAGCCTCTAAATGGGCTGAAAAACTGAAAGATCGGTCGTCACCAAACGTTGGTCAATGACCGCAGTTGGCGCAAAGCGGTAACGTGACACCACCGTCGACTGGTGGCACCCTCTACATAAGCCCGTCAGATGTGCGTGGCCGGACAGAACGGTCACCGCAGCCTTCCACTCCGGCTTGCCTCCGCAATCCCGACAAAATCGCGTGCCGATTGCGGCAGGCTCGAGCCCTTGCGCCAGACCATGCCGACCTGCACCACCGGCAGCGCACCTGACACATCTCGGCTTTCGATGCGGTCGCCTTCGAGCGACCAGGGACGGTAGACGAGATCGGGGAGCAGGGCCACGCCGGCGCCTGTCGCGACCAGGCTGCGGACGGCTTCCACGGAGCGGGTGCGGAAGGCAACATGGGGGCGGGCGCCCAGTGCCGAGAGGAGCTTGCCGGTATTTTCCTCGATTTCGTCGACCGTCAGCATGATCAGCGGCTCGCGGGCGATGTCCTGCACCGAGATGATGTCGGCCGAGACGAGGGGATGGCCAATCGGCAGCCAGAGTCTGTATGGCGAGGTTTCCAAGATCTCTGCCTGCAGCGCCATGCGGTCGCGCAGGTTGGAGATGACCATGACGGCGACATCGAGTTCGCCGCCGATCAGCAGGTGTTCCAGATAAGACCCGTTATCCTCCAGGGCGGAAACCTCGACGCCCGGGCAGGCTCGGCGATAGCGGGCGAGGAGATCGGAGAGGACATAGCCAGCAACGAGCGAGGTGACGCCGATGTTCAGCGTGCCGCCAGTGTCGTTCCGGGTTTCGGCGAAGACGTTGCGGGCATCCGAGACGTCCGCGAGGATCTTCGTTGCATGCCGGAGAAACTGGTGACCGTTATAGGTGATGGTGAGGCCGCGCGGATGTCGTTCGAACAGTTCCACGCCGAGATCGCCCTCAAGTTCCTTGATTGCCTCGGTTACTGAAGACTGCGAGATCGAGAGGTTCTGGGCGGCACGCGTGACGGAGCCCTGTTCGGCGACGGCGATGAAATACTGAAGCTGACGAAAGGTAAAAGCCATGCCTCACTGAAGCACGCCGTACCGTCACTCGACAAGCGTCCCAACGATGATGGTTTGCGGGTCCAGAGATGCAAATGTCGCCATATCTGAGGATCCGCCAGCGCCCGCCATTGTCAACTTGCGGCACGCATGAAGGCAATCCAGAAGGTCAGACAGTCGACGAGTGATGAACGTCGCCGATGCCACCTCCATGAGCAGGCCCGCGGCATGCGAATTTCTCAATCCGAGCCTCGCTGAGCGATTTGGCGTGCCGCGCCATCAAAGGTCCATTCTTCGTTCCGTCTTGTCGTCGAACAGATGAAGGTTGGCGATGTCGAAGGCAAGCGGCAGGGCGTCGCCGGGGGTGAAACGATGGCGATCTGCCGTTACGACGTTGATCTCAGGTTTTGTCGCCGATCCGAGATAGGTCATTGCTCCCGTGCTCTCAATCGAGCCGACCGGCATTGTCATCATCGCCTGCTCAACCGGAACCAGACGCAGATGTTCGGGCCTGAGACCGATGGTCAGAGAGAGCCCGGTCGGCAGTTCCCGGTCAAGGCGGATCTCCTGGCGTCCGCCGACATCGACAAGCAGTGATCGCCCGCTCTCGCCAACCGTCGCCGGGATGAAGTTCATTGCCGGCGAGCCGATAAAGCCGGCCACGAACTTGCTGACCGGACGGTCATAGAGGTCGAGGGGCGCGCCCTGCTGTTCGATCACGCCCTGGCGCATGACGACGACATGGTCGGCCATGGTCATCGCCTCGATCTGGTCATGCGTGACATAGACGGAGGTCGCACCAAGGCGATCATGCAGCGAGCGGATCTCCTTGCGCATATGTACGCGCAGCGCCGCATCGAGATTGGAAAGCGGCTCGTCGAACAGGAAGGCCTTCGGGTGCCGGATGATCGCCCGGCTCATCGCCACGCGCTGTCGCTGGCCACCGGAGAGTTCGCGCGGATAGCGATGCAGGAGATTGGACAAGCCCGTGGTGACGGCCACCTCTTCCGCAGCCTTCTTCGCCTCGGCCTTCTTCACCCCGCGAATGCGCAGCGAATAGGTGAGGTTTTCCTCCACCGTCATATGTGGGTAAAGCGCATAGGACTGGAACACCATGGCAAGATCCCGCTTGCGCGGCGGCACCCCGTTCATCCGCTCGCCCCCAATGACGAGATCCCCTGCGGAAATGCTTTCAAGGCCGGCCAGCGAGCGCAGCAGCGTGGACTTGCCGCAACCGGACGGGCCGACAAGTGCGACGAAGGATCCCTTGCGGATCTTCAAGTCAATGTCCCGCAGCGCGTGATAGGCACCGTAATACTTGTTGACGCCGGAGAGTTCGATCTGATGGGTCATTTGAGAGCTCCAGACGTGAGACCGGAAACGATCCGGCGCTGCAGAAGGACGAAGACGGCGAGGATAGGGGTTACATACATGGTGGCAAAGGCCATGATGTTGTTCCATTCATTGGTGTTCGGACCCATGAAGGAATTGAGGCCGACGCTGGCGGGTTGGTACTCCGCCGCCTGGATGATCGACTTCGAATAGACGAACTCCCCGAAGGCCTGCATGAAGATCAGGATTGCGGAGACGAGGATGCCGTTACGGGCCAGCGGCAGCACGATGTTGAAGAAGGCACCGACCCGCGAATTGCCATCGACAAGCGCCGCCTCCTCCAGTTCCATCGGCACGCTCATGAAGGTTGCGCGGACAAGAACCACGAAGAAGGGCATGCTTTTCGCGGCAATCGCGATGATGACGGCGAGACGCGGCGTCTCGAGCAGGCCGATCTGCGAGAAGCCGACAAAGATCGGCGTGATCATCAGCGACGCAGGCAGGACCTGCAGCATGAGGATGAGGAATAGCCCGACATCGACCCAGCCATTGCGATAACGGGCCAGCACATAGGCGCAGCCTGTGCCGAGCACGGTGATCAGCGCCACCGCGCCGAAGGCGATGACAAGCGAATTCCACATGTAGCGGGCGAGGTTCCGGCTTTCCCAGACATAGGGGAAAGCGGCCCATTGCGGGTCGCTCGGCCAGAAACTCGGCGGCGTGGCGAACATCGCCGAACCGTTCTTCACCGTGGTGATATACATCCAGTAGAGCGGGAAGAGATAGATGGCGGCCAGCAGGAGCGCGATGGCGAGCATCAGTCGGTTGCGTACAGTCTCGCTCATCCGCGCACCTCCTGCCGGGTGGACCGGACATAAACGACCGAGGCCAGCATGACGAAGATGATCATGATTACCGAGATCGTCGCCCCCCGGGCAAAGTCATATTGCTTGAAGGAAAGGTCCCAGGCCCAGTACTGCGCGACATTGGAGGAATTGTTCGGCCCGCCCGCCGTGATCGCGGCAAACAGGTCGAATTGCTGCAGCGTGAAGATCAGCCCGAGCGAGACGATGGCGCCGATCGTGGAGCGCATCATCGGCAGCGTGATCGTGGTGAACCGCTGCCAGACATTGGCGCCATCGAGTTCGGCCGCCTCATAGAGATCCTTGGGGATGCCGGACAGGCCGACCGAGAGCAGGATCATGTTGAAGGAGGCCCCGAGCCAGATATTGGCAATGATCACGGCCCAGAGCGAATAGGTCGGGTCCGAGCGCCAGAAGATGTTGGCGGAAATGATCCCGGTCTCGCGCAGGAAATAGTTGAACACGCCGAAATCGCCGGAAAGTATCCAGTTCCAGATTGCGCCTACCACCAGACCCGGCATGACCCAGGAGACGAGGAAGAGGCCGCGCAGCCAGGATGCGCCCGGAAAATTCGTCCAGAAGAACAGGGCAAGGCCAAAACCGATGACAAACTGGCCGGCAATCGAGGCAATCACGAAGATCGCGGTATTGGTGAAGATCGGCCACGTCTCGCGCTGGGAGAAAAGCGCGACATAGTTCTTGAAGCCGACAAAGGGCCGGAAGAAGGTTCCGAGCGAGAACATGTCGACTTCCTGGAAACTCATCAGCACGTTGTAGAGCAGCGGCAGGCCGGACAGAAGAATGAGGAAACCGAGTGGAAAGGCAACGAGAGTGATGTCGAAGCCGCGTCCATCGGTCAGGCTGGATAGGATCTTGCGCATCGCAGTCTCCGCTGAAGCGATCATGGCTCCGGTCGGGCCGCCCCCGCAGTTTGGGGAACGAGAGCGGCCCTCCGGGAGGTTCGAATGGTCGAGGCGATCTCCGCCCATAATCGGGCAGCACTTGCGCCTCGACCGATAGCTCAGCCGGTGACCGCGCTGATCGTTTCAGCTGCCTGATCCAGCGCTTCCTTCGGCGTCATCTGGCCAGTCAGCGCGGCCTGGATCGCGTCCTGGATCGCCTTGGAAATCTTCGGCCATTCCGGATGCGGGCCACGGGCCTTGGCGTATTTCAGCTGCTCCTGGAAGACCTTCAGCCCGGCATCCTTCTTCTCATTGCCGGTGGCCGGCAGGGTGATGTCGGAACGGGCCGGAAGCTGGCCGTATTTCTCGAACATCACATTGTCCTGCGAGGCAAAAAATTCCAGCGCCTTGAACGCGGCCTCAGGATGCTTGCTGTTGGAGAAGATCGCATAGTTGAAGTCGCCCATGGCCGACGAACGCTCCGCGCCTTCCTGCGGCACCGGCAGAAGTGCCACGCGCCAGTCGAACTTGGCCTCTTCCGACATGCGGTTGAGTTCCCAGGGACCGGAAATTGCCATGGCGGCATTGCCGGAATTGAAGGTGCCGGTCGAATCCCACTGGCCGCGCGTCAGGCTGTCGGGCGAAGCGAGCTTCTCGTCCATGATGGTCTTCCAGGCTTCCAGCGCCTTGACCGCGCCATCGGCATTGATCTTCTCATAGCCGCCGCCGCCCATCTGGGCCCAGGGCAGGAACTGGAAGGTGCCCTCTTCGCTGGCCTTGGCCGAGAAAGCGAGACCATAGACGTTCTTCGAGGGATCGGTCAGCTTGCGCGCCGCGTCGATGAGCTCCGCCCAGGTCTGCGGCGGCTTGTCCGGATCAAGCCCCTTCGCCTTGAACATGTCGGCATTGTAGTAGAGCGCGATCGTGTTGGTCGCCTTCGGCACGCCGAAGAGCTTGCCGTCCCAGGTGACGGAGTTCAGCGGACCCGGGAAATAGTTCGCAGTCTTGATCACTTCCGACTTTGCGACCATGTCGGTGATGTCGAGGAAGGCGCCGCGCGAGGCAAAGAGCGCATGCTCGGGATTGTCGACGGCGATGATGTCAGGCGCCTGACCGGTCGAATAGGCGCGCATGGCTTCGCTGACGACGTCATCGAACTGCACCAGCCGGTATTCGACCTTGATGCCCGGCTCCTTCTCGTCGAATTCGCGGGCCAGATTCCAGGCCGGCTGTTCCGGCTTGTCGAGGCTCCAGATGGTGATGGTGACTTCTTCCTGGGCATGCGCCTGCAGGGCGAAGCCGGACACGGAGGCCAGTGCAAACGCGCCGACCATCAGGCAATTCTTGATAGACATGCTCTCCTCCTTTGGGTTGACCATTGATCTTGCCGACTTCCTCCAAGCCGGCAGGCAGTCTTCATTGCGGGTCGGTGACGAAGTCTCCACCCCGGCAATTCTTCAGATAGTTCAGGCCATGCACCTGTCCCGTCATCTCCAGCTGATTGCGATAGACGGGATCATGCCAGCCCTCGATGTCGATCGATCCGGACCAGCCAGCGAGCCGAAGCTCGGAAATGACATCCGTCCAGTTGGTGTCGCCGAAACCCGGCGTGCGCATGAAGACGAAAGGATGCTTGCCGAAAATCCCGTGCTCGCGGATCACATCCCAGCGGATCGTGGCGTCCTTGCCGTGCACATGGAAAATCTTCGATGCCCATTTGCGGATCTGCGGGATCGGGTCGATGAGATAGACCATCTGGTGGCAGGGCTCCCATTCGAGCCCGATATGCTCGTCCGGCGTCTCGTTGAAGATCAGCTCCCAGGCATCGGGATTATGGGCGATGTTCCAGTCACCCGTCTGCCAATTGCCATCCATGGCGCAGTTTTCAAAGGCGATCTTTATGCCCTTGTCGGCCGCACGCTTGGCAAGCTCGCCCCAGATTTCCCGGTAGCGCGGCAGGCTCTCCGTCAGTGGGCGGTTACGGATGCGGCCGGTGAAGCCGGCCACGCAAGTGGCACCGAAATGATGCGCATTGTCGATGCAGTCTTTCCAGCCCTGCAGCGTCTGCAGGTCCATATCCGTCTCTTCCAGCGGATTGCCGAACATGCCGATGGTCGAGATCGTGATGTCGCGGTCGCCGATCGCCTCGACGCAGCGTTTGCCGAGATCGGCAATGTCCTGGCCGTTCGTCGTTTGCCAGAAGAAGGGCTCGAAGCTCTCGAAGCCCATGTCGGCGATCTGGCCTATCCGCTCGGCCGCCTTGCCGGCGCTGGCGCTCACCATGGTTCCGATGCGAATGGCTTTTGCGGGATTGCTCACGGGTTTCAATATCCTTGTGCTGAAAGATCGACGGGAAGCCCGGTGCGCGCGCTTTCGATTGCGCCGAACACCATGGCGAGGCTTCGAACATTGTCTGTGGCGACGGTCTCCGGCGAACGGTCGGACCTGACTGCGCGGATGAAATCGACGAGGACGCTTCTGTGGCCGTGCGTCTCTTCCTCGGCCGGCACCTCCGGCACGACAAGCGTGCGGTGCCCATGCAGGAGGCCGGGCTCATCACCGGCCACGGTCGCCTCGAATGCGTCCTCGCCATCCCAGGTCAGCATGCCCCTGGAGCCGACAAGCCGCCAACTGCTCTCCCAGCTGGTGCGGCGACCTTCCGCGCACCAGGAGCCGCGATAGGTAAAGACGGCATCGCCGGACAGGCGGAAAACCGCATTGGCTGCGGCGCCATGCGCATACCACGAGCCGGACGGATTGGTTTCGACGCAATAGACGGAAAGCGGCAGCTTGCCCGAAACGAAACGGGCGGCATCGAAGGTGTGGATCGCCATATCCAGCAGCAGCACATTGTCCATCGCTTCGCGGAAACCGCCGAAATGGGGCCCGATGAAGAAGTCGCAATGGATCGCGGTCAGCTCACCGATCAGCCCTTCCGCAACCGCCCGTCGCATGCGCCGGACACCAGAAATGAAGCGGCGGTTTTGCACGACGGCATGGACACGGCCGGTAGTGGCAGCAAGTGCCAGCAGCGCATTGGCTTCCTCCATCGAGTTCGCCAGCGGTTTTTCGGAAAGGACATGGCAGCCGAGCCGCAAGGCTGTCGACACGACCTCCGCCCGCGCCGAAGGAATGACGACGTCGAATAGCATGTCGGCCTGGGTGTCGATCAGCACATTGGCGAGGCTGGTCCCGATGACCACGTCCTCAAGGCCGAACTCGGCAGCCAGCGCCGATGCCGTATCGCGGTTGATGTCAACGAGGCCGACGATCGTCACTGCTGCCCCGATTTCAGGGTTCGACTGGATCGCCCGGAGCCAGCCTTTGGCCATAGCTCCGCACCCGCACAAAACGGCTCTTGATGTCACTGCTGTCCTCCCAAAGGATGAGCGGAACTCCTCTTCCGCACGCCCTGCAAACACCGTAAACGTTTACGGAACTATGAACGAGACTTTGCATGTGTCAATAGGATTTCGTAAACGATTACGGAAGATCGTCGGCTGGGGGCATTCATGAAGGGCATTCGACAACTCGCCGAGCATCTCGACATCTCGATCGGAACGGTATCGCGTGCGCTGAATGGCAAACCGGATGTGAACGAGGAGACGCGCAAGCGCGTCCTCGAGGCTGCAGAAAAGCTGGGTTATGTCGCGAACCAGGCCGGCCGTTCGCTGCGCAAGGGTGCTACCGGCATCATCGGTTTCATGATGCAGACCGGCCACGACATCACCGGCCAGGGCGACAGTTTCTTCATGCGGGTTTTCGACGGCGTGCAGACCGTGCTCTCGCGGCACAACCTCGACTTGGTCGCGCTTCTGTGCTCATCCGAGGAAGATCCCGAAGCCTATCTGAAACGGATTGTGGCCCGGGGCTTTGCCGATGGCATCATTCTTTCGGCGACACGCCACAAGGATGCCCGCTTCGAACTGCTGCACAAGGCGAAGATCCCCTTCATCACGCTCGGCCGAAGCCAGACCGATGTCGGCCAGCCCTGGTACGATCTCGACTTCGAGGGCATGGCTGAAGCCGCGCTCGGCCGGTTTGTGGAGAAAGGACATCGCCATATCGCGATCAGTCGTCCCTTCGGCGAGATCAATCTCGGCTACTTATTCGAAGCAAAGTGCATATCTCTGCTGTCGGATCGCGGCCTGCGATTAGACACGGATCATGTCTTTCGTTGCAGTCCGAACGAGGCCGGGGGCTACGATGTTGCGCGGCAGGTGATTGCCGCGAAAACACGCCCCTCGGCCATTGTTCTCCTGAATGAGGCAACCGTCGTCGGGTTCTATCGTGGTCTGCAGGAAGCGGGCCTCCAACCTGGCCGCGACATCGCCGTGATTGGCCAGCACAGTCCCCAGGCACAGTTTCTTCACCCCACCTTGACCTGTTTTCGACCGGATCTCCGCGCGCTCGGCGTGGCGCTTGCCGAAACGCTTCTTGCCACAATGTCTGATTTTGCCGAGGCCTATCCCGAGGCGGAACGCCGGCATTTGTGGCCGATGGAACTGATCGAGGGCGCGAGCGACTGAACCGCGGCGTGACGTAGAGCCTCGGAGGTCCACCGCATGCTGCCTTTCAAAAAGCTTCGGGCGCAGGGTGAGTTGTCGGCGCCAGGGTCGACCTCATGTCTCCGTTCGTCGCGAGCCAACGCTCAAACCTGAATACCCGATTGCGATTCTGCAATCTAGGTCATCACTGGCGCCGAAACCCCTCGCTCGCCAAAAGAAGCTCGCGGGTGTACTCGGTTGAAAAATCGCCGCTGCGCAATTGTGCGACGCTGAGCGTTTCGACGATCTTGCCGGATTTCATCACGGCCAGGTGCTCGCACATGTGGCTGATCACAGCGAGGTCATGGCTGACCATCACGAAGGTCAATCCGCGGTCCTTGCGGACTTGTTCAAGCAGGTTGAGAACTTCAGCCTGAATTGATGCGTCCAATGCAGATGTGGGCTCGTCGAGAAGAAGCACCTTCGGCTCCAGGATCAGCGCACGGGCAATCGCGATCCGCTGTCGCTGGCCGCCGGAGAGTTGGTGTGAGAAGCGGAAGCGGAAGCCAGCACCAAGGCCAACTTCGTCGAGCGCTCGGGCGATCCGGGTTTCAGCATCGGCAAATCCGTGGATTGTCAGCGGCTCACGCAAAAGCCGGTCCACCGTCTGGCGCGGATGCAGCGAACCATAGGGATCCTGGAAGACCATCTGGACCTGCCGATAGAAGTCCTTGTCGCGTTTGCGCCCTTCATAGAGCCTGCCGTTGACCGAGAGAATGCCGTCGCTAAAGGCGCTGAGCCCGGTTATCGCCCGCAAGAGGGTGGATTTTCCCGAACCGGATTCGCCGACAATACCGAAGGAGGCCCCGTCTTCCACATCGACGCTGACGCTGTCGAGTGCGCGGTAGCCATCAAAGCTGACGATCATGTCGCGAATAGCAAGCACAGGCCTCACAGCTTCCACTCCGGCTGGCGCGTAAGCACCGGCAAAGGATGCACGTCCGCGGTGATCTGGGGCAGGCATTCGAGAAGCCCTCTGGTGTAGGGATGTTCTGCAGCGTGAAGCCGCGACGCCTCGATTTCCTCGACAACCCGGCCTGCATACATGACCAGCACACGATCGCAGAAGGATGAAACGAGGCGCAGGTCGTGACTGATGAAGATGAGGCCCATGCCGCGATCACGAACCAGGGTGTCGAGAATCGCGAGGACTTCAAGCTGGACGGTTACGTCCAGTGCGGATGTTGGCTCATCGGCGATCAGCAGTTCCGGCCCGCAAATAAGCATCATCGCGATCATCACGCGCTGGCCCATGCCGCCGGATACTTCGTGCGGATAGAGACTGAACACCCGTTCGGGATTGTGGATCTGAACTGCCTCCAGCATTGCAAGGACCCGGCCGCGGGCCTCGCTCGATGAGACCTCTTCATGGGTTCGGAGCGTTTCCATGATCTGGCGTCCCACGGTCATGACCGGGTTTAGGGAGTATTTCGGATCCTGCAGGATCATGGCCATCTGCTTTCCGCGCAGTGACCGACGACGGGCGGTGCTGGCCCTCAGGAGATCGATGTCACCAAATTGCAGTTGATCGGCTGAAATCTCTCCTTGCGGCGGTGTCAGCCCCATGATGGCCCGCCCCGTCTGCGATTTTCCGGATCCGGATTCGCCGACGATGCCGAGCCGTTCGCGCCCGAGGGTAAAGGATACGCCGCGCACGGCCTCGATCAGACCGGTGCGGGTCGGGAAGCTGACGCGGAGATTGTCGACAGTCAGAAGCGCGCTCATTGCCCGGCCTCCTTCGGGTCGAGCGCGTCGCGCAGGCCATCCCCTAAGAGATTGAAGCCCAGCGAGACGAACAAGATAGCAAAACCCGGCATCGCCGCGACCCACCATTGATCGAGAATGAACCGACGCCCAGAGGCAATCATGGCTCCCCATTCCGGCAGTGGCGGCTGTGCGCCAAGGCCGAGAAAGCCGAGACCTGCGGCCGTCAGAATGATGCCCGCCATGTCGAGCGTCACGCGCACGATCACCGAGGAGAGACAGAGTGGCACGATATGCGACAGCACGACCCGCAAGGGAGAAGCGCCCATCAACTGGACAGAGGCAATGAAGTCCGAATTGCGGAAGGTTAGCGTTTCGGCGCGCGCAATGCGGGCATAGGGTGGCCAGGAGGTGATGGCGATGGCAAGGACGGCATTCTCAATGCCCGGGCCAAGGGCTGCAACAAGTGCCAGTGCCAGTACCAGCTTCGGAAACGCGAGGAAGATGTCGGTGATGCGCATCAACACCGCATCGATCCAGCCGCCAGCATAGCCGGCGATCGTGCCGACGATCAGCCCGACGGGTGCCGCAATCATCGCAACCAGCGCGACCACGAAAAGCGTCAGCCGAGAGCCATGGATGAGGCGCGAGAGGATGTCGCGCCCTTGGTCGTCAGTGCCGAGCAGATAGCCGGCACTGCCGGGCGGCAACAGGCGCGCGTTGCGAAGATCGCCCTGAACCGGCGAATGCGGCGCCAGAAGGTCGGCAAAAGCCGCAACAAAAAGGAGCCCGATCAAGAGGGCGAGACCCACCAGCGCCAATCGGTTTTCTGCGAAACGCTGCCAGATGTTGTAGGCCCTGCCAAATCGAGCCTGCATGCGGGATTGTGGTTTGTCGGAAGTGAGCCAGGCTTTCCAGCTCGGTTCGGAGGTGGGAGGGGATGTGGTCATCGGCTGCGCGTCCTCGGGTCCAAGGTGCGGTAGAGAACATCCGACAGAAGATTGATGCCGATGAAGACCGACCCGATCACGATCGTTCCGCCGAGAACGGCGTTAAGATCGGCATTCTGCAAGGAGTTTGTGATGTAGAGGCCCAGCCCGGGCCAGGAGAAGATGGTTTCGGTCAAGACTGAGCCTTCGAGAAGTCCCGCATAAGACAGCGCAATAACCGTCACCAGGGGAACGGCAGCGTTGCGCAAGGCGTGGAACCAGATGATGCGCGCTTCGCTCAACCCCTTGGCGCGGGCGGCCACAATATATTCCTGCGCCAGTTCGTTGAGCATGAAGGATCGCGTCATGCGACTGATATAGGCCATCGAGAAATAGCCAAGCAGGCCGCCGGGCAGGATGATGTGACGGAAAAGATCCCACAGCACATCCCACTGCCGCTGCATCGTCGCGTCCAGGAGGTGGAAGCCCGTGACTGGGGTGAAACTGTATTCGTAGACGATATCGATGCGGCCCGGATAGGCGACCCAGTTGAGCTTTGCATAGAAGAGAACTAGCGCCAGCAGTCCGAGCCAGAAGATTGGCACGGAATAGCCGACAAGGCCGATCACCCGGACAAGTTGGTCTGCAATCGAGCCGCGTTTGACGGCTGCAAGAACGCCGAGTGGAACGCCGAAAACGGCACCAATGATCGTGCCGACGGTCGCAAGTTCGATCGTGGCGGGAAAGACGCGGGCGATGTCCTTCATGACGGGATTGGTCGTCAGAACCGACACGCCGAAATCACCTGAGAGCGCTTGCCTGACATAGATGACGAACTGCTGCCAGAGCGGCAGGTTAAGACCAAGCTCTTCGCGGACACGCTCGACGACGTGAGCCGGCGCGCGGTCACCGACAATGGCAAGCGCCGGATCGATGGGCACCACGCGGCCGATGAAAAAGGTGACGGCGAGCAAGCCGAGATAGGTGGTCACCACTGTCAGCAGGAATTTGCTGATGGCAGTTGCGATCGCGAAGGCGCGCTCGGGCGCGCGCCTCCGGTGGACCTGACTGTCAACGGGGGACAAGGAGCATTATTCCTTGGTGACCGTGTAGACATAGTTGGTGTCGAAGCTCGGGCCGAGCTTGTAGTTCTGCACCTTGCTTGAATACCCGGCGATTTCCGTCTGCTGAAAGATAACAACGAAGGGCCCGGTCGCCAGAACCTGTTTCTGCAGGTCTTCGTAAATCGCCGCGCGCTTGTCGGCATCCTTCTCGAGGAGGGCCGCAGACGTCTTGGCAGACAACTCCTTCGGGTCCCAGGCATTGCGCCAGGCGAGTGTCTTGTTGGTGCCCTCGTCGGAATTGTCCGGATTGAAGGTAAAGGTCTCGGCATTCGAATTCGGATCGAAATAGTCCGAGCCCCACTGTCCGATATAGATGTCATGCTGGCGCGCGCGATACTTCGTCAGCGTCTGCTTGCCATCTCCCGGAATGATTTCGAGTTTGATGCCGGCTTGGGCAAGTGTCTGCTGAATGTTTTCGGCAATCCCGGTGACAGGTTGGGTGTTGCGCACATCCATTGTGACAGTAAAGCCGTCGGCAAGGCCGGCCTTTGCCAGCAGCTCCTTGGCCTTCTCGACATCGAGCGTATAGGGCGTGTCGTCGAGCGCTCCGAGCTGGCCGGACGGCAGGAAGGTCTGATGGATCGTACCGATGCCCTTGATGAGGGTTTCGCCCAGCGCATCGTAGTCGACGAGATACTTGAACGCCTCGATGACCTCGGGCTTGGCGAGGTTCGGGTTCTTCTGGTTCAGGCTGAAGTAGTAGAGCGTGCCCTTCGGTGCCGAAGTGGTGGCGATACCATCCTTGCTGGACACGGCATCAAAATCGCCCGGATCGAGGTTGCGTGCGACATCAATGTCACCGTTTTCAAGCGCCAGTCGCTGGCCGGCGCTTTCTTTCATATAGCGGTAGATCACACGGGCAAGCTTGGCTTTTTCGCCATAGTAATTGTCGTTGCGCTCAAGGACCACAACTTCGTTGGCGCGCCATTCGCGGATCTTAAAGGGGCCCGAACCCGCATAGCCGGTCTTGAGAAACTCGTTGCCGAAATCGGTGTCGTATTTGTATTCGTCGGTCGGCGTGACCGACTTTGCATTCTCCATCACAACTTTTTTGTCAACGACCGAGGCGACCGTTGCAGTCAGTACGTTGAGCACAAAGCTTGGCGCATAGGGCTTGTCGACGGTCATGACAAAGGTCGAGGCGTCCGCGGCCTTTGCGGTCTCGGTGACGTTGTCGGCATTCATGCCAAATTGGGTGAGAAGGAAGGCGGGCGATTTGTCGAGCTTGATCACACGCTCGAAGGAGAACGCGACATCTTCAGCCGTGATCGGATTGCCGGACGCAAATGTCAGGTTTGGTTTCAGCTTGAAGGTAAAGGTCAGGCCGTCTTCGGACACATCCCAGCTTTCAGCAATGTCGCTGACAATTTTTGACGTGTCGTTCGGATCAAGTGCCACCAGCTTGCTATAGGTGTTGGCAGTGACTTCGGCGGTTGAAATCTCGAAAGCCTCGCCCGGGTCCAGCGTGATGATGTCGTCGATCGCCCAGGCTTGGACGAGTGTATCGGCAGGCGTTGCTGCATAGGCTTGCGGCATCGCTGCGAGCATTAGCGCAAACATTCCACTTGTTGTGAGGAGGCGCAGGCGGTTGTCGAACATTGTCATATTACTGTTCCCTATTGTTTTTATGGGTAGGCAAAGACTGCAGTGTGTTCGTTCTAGGCCGATCCAGGAGCGGCACGCATGCGGCGCATGTGGGCACCTGGCGCTGCTGGTTCGTGGTGGACCCGTGCCCCAGCCTCAGGGCAGAGGAGGCGATTGCCGCTCTTCAAATTCAGGTCCATGAGCATGATCCCAATAGCGTGCTGCTTTAACGGGGCCTGTTCCCCAAGGCGGGGATGCGGAGAAGACTCTTGAATGTTCGCCTCAGCCTAGGGCGAGAAAGCCCCGTCGTTCAAGTGGGAAAAAATGTTCCCTGTGTTCGAATGGGGTCTGGCGCATGAGCAGCCGCATCGTTCGCACCGTTGGAGCTTCAGTTTATCTACCGCGTGGGGAGCAGATCGCTGATCTCCGATGGATGCGGGGAAAGACGGGGGCTCTTCAACCTGTTTGATCAGCGCCTGCGCTTAAGGTTGAAGTTTTCATCATTTGCTGAAAGTTTGTGCTGTCCATCCATCGGGAACATCACATTGCAGTTTTTACGTTCATTCGGGCCGGCGGTTGCTCGCACTGCTCCCATGGAGGCTCTGCGCGCTGGCCTTGGGGCTTTTCTGGGCCTTTGCCTGACAGGCTATCTTGTACTTTCTCCAGGCATTGACCTGGAAAGTGGCCTCTATCTTGTCGCCCCGCTGGGTGCGAGTGCGGTTCTATTGTTCGCTGTTCCCAACAGTCCGCTTGCCCAGCCGTGGTCTGCCGTCATCGGCAACACGCTCGCGGCCCTCATTGGCGTTGCAATCTCATTGACTGTTCACGAGCCCACGCTGAGGATCGCGCTCGCAGTCGGGCTGGCGATTGCCGGGACATTCATGGTGCGGGCGGTCCATCCTCCCGCAGGGGCCGTCGCAATGACCGCTGCCATGAGCCCGGATGCCATTGAGCATCTCGGCTTCTGGTTCGCGCTTGCTCCGATCGCAACAGGCACTGCCAGCCTTGTTCTGATTGCCACGGCGTATGCAAGGCTGACAGGGCGTCGCTATCCCTTTCGTCAGTTCGAGCAACAAAACCGCCATGGCACGTCGGACAGGGTTGCCGTTGAACGGCTGGGGCTTTCTGAGGCCGAACTGAGTGATATCCTCCAACGCTATCGGCAGTCATTCAATCTGGGTGTAGAGGATCTGGCGCGTCTTATCGGCGCTGCCGAACTCCAGGCTGCAGCCCATCATACCGGCGCCTCGACCGCGGGCGCCATCATGTCCACGAAGCTGATCACCGTGAAGGCAGAGACCGATCTGGGCGAGGTTGCCGATCTCTTCAGGCGCCATCGTTTCACATCGTTGCCCGTGGTCGATGACGAACAGCGGTTCCTCGGGATCATCTTTCAAATGCACCTGATCACGCGCGCAAGAGACGATGCGCTTCGCCTCGATCGAGGCCTCATGCCCGCTTTGCGCAGGCTGATCGACCCTGAAAGAGATAAGCCTGTAAGGGCAATCGATATCATGAGCGTCACTGTTCCTCGTGCCATTGCGACCACCCCGTTAGGGGCCTTGTTGCCATTGATGGGCGATACAGACGTCGATGCCGTACCCATATTGGAATACGGAAAGCTGATCGGTATCGTGACGAGGACCGACCTGATTGCAGCAATGGCGCGCGGTTTGGCTCGAGCAGAGGTCTAATTGCGCTTCTGACGCGTTGCACCAGGACGGGCCGCAATCGCGCTCGCTCATCGGCCGGTAGAAGGTCGGCAAATCCTGCTCCGCGCTCTTTTCGCGGCGCTGGGCGCACAATTTTCTGCTACCCATCGCTTGACCCCGCTCACTCATCATACAATAAGTGAAAATAGATAGTACAAGTTGACGGAGGAAATCATGCTGCACGTTGAAACCAGACAGGCGGTTCACCCTGACCACGCAAAAACGCTGGATACGGCAGGGCTGCGACAGCATTTTCTCGCCCAATCCATGTTCCGTTCGGGTGAAATCCGGCTGATCTACACCCACTATGACCGCTTCGTCATGGGCGGCGTGGTGCCTGAGGGCCAGTCGCTGACCCTCGACCGTGTCGAGGAGACGAAGACGCCGTCCTTCCTCGACCGGCGCGAGATGGGGATCGTCAACATCGGCGAGGTCGGCACGGTGACATCTGCGGGGGAGACCTACACCCTCAATCGGGGTGATGTGCTCTATCTCGGCGCAGGAAGCGGACCGGTCGTCTTCTCGGGCAATGGACGTTTCTACATCACCTCCTGCCCAGCCCATCGCAGCCTGCCGGCGAAGCTCGTGACCCTTGCTGACAGCAAGGAGGTGAAACTCGGCGCTGTCGAAACCTCCAACAAGCGCACCATCAACCAGTTCATCCATCCACTTGTCATGGAAAGCTGCCAGCTGGTGCTCGGCTACACGACCTTGAAAGACGGTTCTGTCTGGAACACGATGCCGGCGCATGTTCATGATCGCCGCATGGAAGCCTACCTCTATTTCGGTATGGACGAGACTTCGCGTGTTCTGCATCTGATGGGTGAGCCGCAGGAAACGCGCCACCTGTTCATCGCCAACGAAGAAGGCGCGATTTCGCCACCATGGTCGGTCCATTCAGGTGCCGGTATCGGCTCCTACACCTTCATCTGGGCGATGGCCGGCGACAACGTCGACTATACCGACATGGAATTCGTCCAGCCTGGAGAGTTGCGATGAGTGGTGCTTTCTCGCTTCAGGGTCGCAAGGCCCTGGTCACCGGCTCCAACACCGGCCTTGGCCAGGCGATCGCGCTTGGCCTTGCGCAGGCCGGTGCGGACGTCGTTTGTGCAGCTCGCCGGGCGCCGGACGAAACCCTGTCCCTCATTCAGGCGGCTGGCGGAAACGCCTCAGCCATGCTCCTGGATTTCAGCGATCCCATGGCGGCGGCCTCTGTCTTCGAAGATGGCGCTTTCGACATCCTGGTCAACAATGCCGGGATCATTCGCCGCGCCGATTCCGTCGACTTTTCGGAAGCGGATTGGGATGACGTGATGGATGTCAACCTGAAGGCGCTGTTCTTTACCAGCCAAGCCTTTGCGCGCGCGAGACTTGCGGCTGGAAAGCCCGGCAAGATCATCAATATTGCGTCGCTTCTGTCGTTCCAGGGGGGTATTCGCGTTCCCTCATACACGGCCTCGAAGCATGGGGTGGCCGGTCTGACCAAGCTGCTGGCCAACGAATGGGCCGCGCGCGGGATCAACGTCAACGCGATCGCGCCCGGATACATCGAGACGAACAACACTGAAGCGCTCAGGGCTGACCAGGACCGCAACCGTGCCATCCTTGAGCGCATTCCGGCAGGGCGCTGGGGACGTGCAGAAGATATTGCCGGCGCCGCCGTGTTTCTTGCATCGTCGGCGGCTGACTACGTCCACGGCGCGATCCTGAATGTCGACGGGGGCTGGATGGCGCGCTGAGATCAGCGCCATCGTCTCATTCCGGTCTCGCCGAGCGCGGGGAGGGGCGAGACCCTCAATTGCTGCCGCGCGCGGGCACGGCCGCAAGTTCAATCGCCTGCGCTTCCTCGTCCAGCATCATCAGGCCGCCATGTCGGCTTTGGCGGACCTTGGCAATGTGTTCGCGCGGGCTGATGCCGATCGTGCGTTTGAACATGCGGGAGAAGTAGTAGGGATCCGCATAGCCGATTTCCGCCGCAGCGGCGGAAACGGTCAGGCCCGCCTCAAGAAAATGCATGGCCCTTTCCATCCGCTTGAATTCCTGGAACTTGCGCGGCGTCTTGCCGATCCGCTTTTGAAACTCGCGGAGAAAATAATCCGGATTGTAGGGCGCAAGCTCGATTGCGCGCGCCGCGATGTCGCCATCGAGCGGTGCGGCCGAAATCATCGATGCCGCTTTCATCACCGCAATGTTGATGGCATCAGCGCCTTCCGGCTGAAAGGCGGACTGGTCTCGCCACCCGACAAACGCATCTTCCACATAGGCGATCAGCAGCACCATGAAGAGGTGATGCTGGGCCAGCGTCACAGAGGAGGCGGGCGCCGTGCGCCGATAGTGGCGCGCCAGCGGTTCCAGTAGTGGCCATCGTGTCAGGCGAACCTTGGGCTTCAGATCCATCTGCGTCAGAAAGTTGTGCCGACCATAAATGTCGATCGTGAAGTGCTGGGCGAGGCCGAGGTAAAGTTCGGGGTTTTCATTCCAGCCGAGAAAGCGTTCGCCACGCCTGATCAGCATCGCGTCGCCGGGTTCCATCGTGCGAGGCTCGCCGTCGACATGATAATGGCCCCGCCCATTAAGGCAGATGACGAGGTCTTCGACACTGTTTGTCTTGTCGATCCTCCATGTCTGGGAATGTTCCATGCGGATGGCCGCGCGCGTCAGATTGAGCGACAAGGCAGCAGGAGGAATGGCGGATAAAACTTCACCTTCGATTTTGTCCATCTTTTTCCTCTCGATCGTCAATGTATTCTGACGATGAAATCGGTGAATGTCACGCCACAAAGCAAGGATATCAAGGGTTCTTCCGGGGAGGAGGCCCAGGCGACCGATTTGACGGCCAGTTTGGCAGGATTTCTTGCGCCTAGACGGGAGTGGAACTTGTACGAAATTGCATCTTTGATTCGCTGCGGATCCAGGTGTCTGAGGCCTTTGTCATGAGAGGTCAGCGCTTTATCGGCTATGCCTACCTGGCGCCGTACATCATAGGCCTCCTGGTTTTTACCACACTGCCCTTTCTCGCCTCGTTCTATCTCAGCTTTACCAGCTACGATCTGATGACGGAGCCACGCTGGACGGGTTTTGCGAACTACGAGCGGCTGTTCACACGCGACCGGACCTTCGTCAAATCGCTGAATGTGACGCTGATCTATGTCTTCCTGACCGTCCCTCTCAAGCTCGCTTTCGCGCTCTTCATTGCGGCGATCCTGAACTATCGCCTTCAATTCATCGGCTTCTTCCGCACGGCATTCTACGTCCCCTCCATCCTGGGCGGGTCGATCGCGATCGCGGTCCTTTGGCGCTATATCTTCTCGAGCGAGGGGCTGGCCAACATGGCCCTTGCCGCGATCGGCTTTGCGCCGGTTGACTGGTTCGGAGACCCGACCAATGCGCTGTTCACCATTACGCTTCTGCGCTGCTGGCAGTTCGGCTCGGCCATGGTGATCTTCCTTGCCGCCCTCCAGTCGATCGACAAGTCGCTCTACGAAGCCGCGGCGATTGATGGGGCGGGCAAGGTGAGGACGTTCTTCTTCATCACCCTGCCGCTTTTGACGCCGGTGATCTTCTTCAACCTGATCATGCAGATGGTCCAGGCCTTCCAGGAGTTCAACGGGCCCTACATCATCACCCAGGGCGGTCCCTTGAAGTCGACCTATCTCCTGCCTCTCTACATCTATGACGAGGCGTTCAAGAAGTTCAACATGGGCTATGCCTCTGCCATTGCCTGGGTGCTCTTCACCATCATCACCGTGCTGACCCTCGTCGCCTTCTGGTCCTCGAAGAAATGGGTCTATTACGCCGGCGACAAGAGGAGCTGAACGGTGACGGATCTGACGACGCTCAATGAACAACAGGCTGTTCGCCGCCAGCGCCTTGCGCTTCTCTCGACCGCGCTTCGCTACACGCTGCTGATGGTGGTCGGGCTTGTGATGCTCTATCCGCTGATCTGGCTGGTCGGCGCGAGCTTCAAGACGAATTCCGAGATTTTCGCCGGTGCTGGCTTCTGGCCGGAACAGCCCACGCTCGAGGGCTACATCAAGGGCTGGGAGACGTCGACGCCCTATACCTTCGGCCGATTTTTCTGGAACTCCTTCCTGATCATCCTGCCCAAGGTCATCGGCACCGCGATCTCATGCACGCTGGCGGCCTATGCATTTGCCCGCTTCGACTTCCCGTTGAAGAAGCTGTTTTTCGGCTCTGTGATCGCGATCCTGCTTTTGCCAAATGTCGTGACGCGGATCCCGCAATACATCCTGTTCCGCGATCTCGGCTGGCTCGACAGCTTCCTGCCGCTCTGGGTGCCTTCCGCCTTTGCTGGCGATGCCTTCTTCGTCTTCATGCTCGTGCAGTTCTTGCGATCGCTGCCGCCGGATATGGAAGAGGCAGCGCGAGTGGATGGTGCGAACTCGCTGCAGACGCTTCTTTATATCGTCGTGCCCATGCTGGCGCCGGCCCTGATTTCGGTCTGCCTCTTCCAGTTCATGTGGACAATGAACGACTTCCTTGGGCCGCTGATCTACCTCTCATCGGTCGACAAATACCCGGTCAGCCTCGCGCTCAAGCTCTCGATCGATACGACGGAAGCCTTCGAGTGGAACCGCATCCTTGCGATGTCAGTGCTGACCATAACCCCTGCGCTGATCGTCTTCTTCGCAGCGCAACGTTACTTCATTGAAGGGATCTCGTCCGGCGGGGTCAAGGGCTGAGCATGGCAAGAGTACAGTTGAAAAGTCTCGAAAAGGTCTATGGCAATGCGTTCAAGGCAGTGCACGGGATCAATCTCGATATCGAGGATGGGGAGTTCATGGTGCTGGTCGGACCGTCCGGCTGCGCCAAGTCAACGACGCTCAGAATGGTCGCTGGTCTCGAGGAGATTTCCGGCGGCGAGATCCTCATCGGTGACCGCCGGGTGAACGATCTGCCACCCGGCAAGCGCTCGATCGCCATGGTCTTTCAGAACTATGCGCTCTATCCGCATATGAAGGTGCGCAACAATCTCGCCTTCGGTCTGAAGATCGCCGGCAAGTCGAAGCCGGAGATCGCAGAGGCTATCGACCGCGTTGCCAAGATGCTGGAAATCGAACCCCTGCTAGATCGCTTGCCGAAGCAGCTGTCCGGCGGCCAGGCGCAGCGCGTGGCCCTTGGCCGCGCCCTGATCAAACAGCCGGGCGTCTTCCTCTTCGATGAACCGCTGTCGAATCTGGATGCCAAGCTACGTGCCTCGATGCGCGTGCGCATCACCGACCTGCACCGGCAACTCAAGGCCGGTGGCCTGTCGTCGACGGTCATTTATGTCACCCATGACCAGACGGAAGCGATGACCATGGGCGACCGGATCTGCGTCATGCAGGCTGGACATATCATGCAGGTCGCGACGCCGAAGGAGCTCTACAATCACCCGGCCAATCTCTTTGTCGCGGGCTTCATTGGCAGCCCCGAGATGAACCTCGTGGATGCCTCAATCGAGGGTGACCGTTTTGCCATCGGCGGTCAGAGCCTGCCACTGGGCGCCAACCTTTCCGCCCGCCTTTCGTCTCGCCCGAAGGATGCTGTCGTCGGCATCCGGCCGCAGCATCTGGTACTCGCGCCTGAGGGCGAAGCATTCGAGACGCGGCTCACCAATGCCGAGTTCATGGGCCATGAAGTCTACCTGCATGCCGAGCTGGAGGGCCGCAAGCTGGTCGCCGTCGTCGGCGCAGCTGATTTCGAAGCGCTTGGCGGCTCCGGCACGGTTCGGCTCCGGCCGGATTTTGATCACATCCACATTTTCGACAAAACCGACGGCCGCAACGTCTCGCTGTGAGGAGGCAGCGCGCGGCTTTAACCCCAGGAGGAAAGACATGAAACAGAAAAAAATACTGACAGCACTCGCAGGAGTCGCCTATGGCGCCCTGACGCTCGCAGCCCCAGCACAGTCCGCAGAGCTGCGTATGTCATGGTGGGGCGGAGAAAGCCGCCATGTGGCAACGCAGAAGGCCATCGAGGCCTGCGGTGCAAAGCACGGCCACACTGTGAAGGGCGAGTTCACGGGTTTCGACGGCTACTTGGAGAAGCTGACCACGCAGATGGCGGGCAAGACCGAGGCGGACATCATGCAGGTCAACTGGCCTTGGCTGCCGCTGTTCTCGCGCAATGGCGAGGGGTTTGCGGATCTGCGCAAACTGTCGGCGATCGACCTCTCCAACTGGGCCGAGAGCGATCTTGAAGCCGGCTCGATGAACGGCGTGCTGCAGGGTATCTCCGTTTCCACCACGGGTCGCGTGTTCTTCTTCAACAAAACGACCTTCGACAAGGCCGGCGTTGCCATTCCGACCACCTGGGACGAGCTGTTCGCCGCGACCAAGACCATCAAGGAAAAGCTCGGCGAAGATCACTATACGTTCAATGCCGTCAAGGAGACCGCACAGCTCGTCGTGACGCTGGCCGTGGTGCAGAAGACCGGCAAGGATCTCGTCGATCCTGCGACCAATCGTGTTGCCTGGACACCGGAAGAACTCGCCGCCGGCATCTCGTTCCTTGGCCAGCTCGTTGAGGCCAAGGTCATCCGCTCTCAGAAGGAAGAGGCAGCGGATGGCAACGTCAATCTTTTCGAGAAGCCGGCATGGTCGGAAGGCAAGATTGCCGGTTCCTACGAGTGGGACTCGACCTACTCGAAATACGCCGATCCCTTGAAGGAGGGGCAGGTCCTCGTTCCATCCGCTATGCTGAAATCTTCCGACGCTGTCACGGATGGCGTCTATCGCAAGCCCTCGATGGTCTTCTCGATCTCACGCAACTCGCCCAACCAGGAAGCGGCTGCGCAGATCCTGAATTGCCTCTTGAACGAGCCGGAAGGCATCGATGCGCTCGGCACGTCACGTGGTCTGCCGGCATCAAAGGCCGCCGCAGCACGTCTGGGCGAAAGCGGCGAGCCGGAAGTGCGCGCGGCGAATGCCATTGTCATGGCTGCGTCCGGACCGGTCGTCTCGCCCTTCAACGAACATCCCGAAATCCGTTCGGCCTTCATCGATACGCTTGAGGAATATGCCTATGGCCAGATCAGCGCGGAGGATGGTGCCGAGCAGATCATCGATACGGTGAACGACGTCCTGGCCAAGTTCGACTGAGTGCGATGTGGCCCGCCATGCGTATCTTGCGGCGGGCCACAATCTTCCAAGCGGGCGAAAGCCCGAGGATCGAGATCATGACCCGACCCTACCTCATCGCGCATTCCGCGCGAACAGCCGCCGTTTGCCTGCCTTTGCCCGGCGCGCGCTATCGATTGCCACAGCCACTGGCCTATCGCTTGACCGCGGAGCAGGCAATGTCGTCCAAAGCCGCCGGCCATGCCGATGGAGCCGAGGAGCTTCTGCAGCAGGAGGAGGGCAAGGTCGAGACCGCGGTACTGCTGCTGCACGGCTTGAACCCCTCGACGCGCTACCGGCTGGAGGTGGACGGATGCGAGGCAGTCTTTTTCGAGACTGCGGCCTGCCGTGGCCTCGTCGATGCCAGCGCGTTCGGATTGACGGCTGATGTGGCGCTCGACGATCCTGCCGGAGCTGTGGCAAACGCGGTGTGTCTGGCGCGGGCTATCAAGGCCGTTCCTGAGGGAGGCACGTTGCGATTGCCGGCAGGCATCTGGACCGCATCACCGGTCGCCTTGAAAAGTGACATAACGTTCCATCTGGCCGAGGGGGCCGTCCTCAGAGCGCCTTCAAGCCGCGAGGGCTGGCCGATCATGCCGGCACGCGATGCGGATGGCCGTCTGCTCGGCAGTTGGGAAGGCCTGCCAGCTGCCTGTTATGCAGCGGGTATTCACGCAGTCGGCGCACGAAACCTGACGATTGAGGGGCAGGGCATAATTGATGGTTCCGGTTCTGCCGGCGACTGGTGGTCCTGGCCGAAGGAGACGCGCGATGGCGCGCGCCGGCCGCGTGGTCTCCATCTGGTCCGTTGTGACAATATCTGTCTCTTCGGCTTCACGATCCGAAACGCGCCCTCCTGGACCATCCATCCTCATGGATGCGAGGGACTGACGGCTGTGGGCCTGCATATCCTTGCACCCCACGATAGCCCCAATACGGATGGCTTCAATCCGGAGTCCTGCCGCAACGTCTTGATAGCAGGCACCCATTTCTCGGTCGGCGATGATTGCATCGCGATCAAGGCGGGCAAGCGCGGCGCAGAGGGAGAGGCCGAGCATCTCGCAGAAACACGTGGAATTGCCGTGCGGCATTGCCTGATGGAACGCGGACATGGCGGCGTGGTCATCGGCTCGGAAATGTCGGGCGGTGTCCATGATGTAATGGTCGAGGATTGCGACATGATCGGCACCGACCGGGGTCTGAGGGTGAAGACCCGCAGGGGACGGGGAGGGGCGATCGGGGCCATCTTCATGCGGCGTGTCCTGCTCGATGGCGTCGAGACCGCGATTTCCGTCAACGCCCATTATCACTGCGATGCCGATGGCCATGCCGACTGGGTGCAGAGCCGCGTGCCCCGGACCTTCGATGCGGGCACGCCCATCATCAGCGATATCACCGTTGATGACGTCGAGATCCGCGATCTAGCCCATGCGGCAGGCGTCTTTCTCGGACTGCCTGAAGCGCCTCTGCGCAACATCGCCATCTCGCGTCTGCGGATTGTCTCCCATGCCGAGGAAGCCGAGGCGACGCCGCCGATCATGGCCGACCACGTAAGACCGATGCGTCACGAAAGGATCCTCGCTGAACACGCCGAGGTCACCTGCGATGACCCGACACTTATGTCGTCTGCACCCATTTCCCTTTTTCCTATCCGTGAGGCGGTCTGATGGCTCTTCCTGCATACTTCGAGGATTTTCTCGATGCGTACAAACCCTACAAGGGGTCCAGCTGGTGTTATGAGGACGGATGCATCTATCGTGGTCTCGAACTCCTAGGCGACGCGACAAAGGATCCGCGCTGGTTTGCCCATCTGCATCGGCTGGCGGATCGGCAGATAGGTCCGGACGGCACTCTGCTTGGCTATGATCCGATGGAATACAATATCGATCATATCCTCTCCGGGCGCGTGCTGTTTGCGCTTCACCGGGAAAGCGGCGACGAGCGTTACCTTCTGGCGGCGGACCGCCTGTTTGCCCAGCTGCAAACCCATCCGCGCATTTCTGCCGGCAACTACTGGCACAAGCAACGTTACCCGCACCAGGTGTGGCTGGATGGTCTCTACATGGGGCTGCCGTTTCAGATCGAGTATGGACAGGTTCGCGGGAAACCAGGGCTGATCGCGGATGCCTTGCAACAATTCGCAACGGCCCTGGCTCTGACCACAGCGCCGGACGGGCTCTATGTTCACGGCTATGATGATGCCCGGGCACAGGCCTGGGCCGACCCGATCACCGGGAAGTCGGCTGCGGTCTGGGCGCGCGCGCTCGGATGGCTTGCCATGGCACTCACCGACGCGCTGGCACTCCTTCCGAAGGATGAAGGCACGTCGGTCCTAAGCTCAGGGCTTGCTGCACTTCTGGAGGCCGTCATGCTTCGCCAGACGCCGGACGGCTTGTGGATGCAGGTTTTCGATGCAGACAATCTGGCTGGCAATTACGAGGAAAGCTCGGCCTCGGCGATGTTTGCCTATGCATTGCTGCGGGCAGCGAGGCTGGATCTGGCCAGCGGCTCGGAGCCGCAGCGGTTCGCTGCTGCCGGTAAACGCGCCTTGCAGGCCCTTATCGACAAAAGGATCAGGCTCGGAGAGGATCAAAAGCTCCATTTCGGCGGTATCGTCCACGTTGCTGGTCTCGGCGGATATGAAGATCGGTATCGTGATGGATCTCCTGCCTATTATCTGACCGAGCCTGTGGTGGAGGATGACGCCAAGGGCACGGGGCCCTTGATGATGGCCTATGCGGAGAGCATTCTTGCTGGCATTTTTCTGACATGACGATCGCGTGAAGCGACGAGTGACATTGAACGATTTGGCTCATGCCGAGTTGTTGCGGCAGTGTAATTTTGACCGGAGCTATCATGGACGTTGTTCGCATCCTTCTCGCCATCCTTCTCCCGCCCGTTGGAGTTTTCCTCCAGGTTGGCATTGGCTTGCACTTCTGGCTGAACATTCTCCTGACCTTGTTTGGCTATCTACCCGGCATTATCCATGCAATCTGGGTCATTCTGCGGAAGTGATCTGAGCCTTCCGTCCGTCCACACGATTGGACCGAATTTTCCCATTCTACCTGCGGCCGATCGGATTCTTCCGATCGGCCGTTTCTGTTCCAGGTTATGCATTCAAGAGCCTAGTGTGTCTATTGACAACGAAACTACGAAGATTAGTATATAAGGAGATTTGCGTCATCGGGAGGGTGTACGATGGTTACGATTGCTGTGCTGGGCGCCGGACTTGGCGGTACGATTATGGCGTACGAGCTTCGAGACCAGGTTCCCCCAGAGGTTGAAATCCTGTTGATCAGCAAGGGGACGACATACTCCTTCGTCCCGTCCAATCCTTGGGTGGCAGTAGGATGGCGCGAGCGAGAAGACATAGAAGTGGACCTTGTTGCCGCCTGCACAAAACGCAATATCACCCTCCTTCCGCAAGGGGCGGAGCGGATTTATCCATCGGAGAACCGCATTGGCCTGACTGATGGATCATCAGTCGATTACGACTTCCTTGTCATCGCCACAGGCCCTGAATTGGCTTTTGACGAAATTCCCGGCTTTGGTCCGCAGCACCATACGCACTCGGTCTGCCAAATCGACCACGCGATGATGACGCGTGATGTCTTTCGTGAACTGGTCGCGAATCCAGGACCGGTCGTCATCGGTGCCGTGCAGGGAGCATCCTGTTTCGGACCCGCCTACGAATTCGCGTTTATTCTCGATAAGGCCTTGCGCGACGCGAAAGTGCGTGACCGCGTTCCGATGACATTCGTCACCTCGGAGCCGTATATCGGCCATCTCGGACTTGACGGCGTTGGAGATACAAAGGGCCTGCTGGAGAGCGAGCTCCGAAACCATCACATCAAGTGGATTACGAATGCGCGCGTGACGCATTTCGACGCGGCTGGGCTAGATGTCGAGGAAATCAACGAAGACGGCAGCGTCAAGACAACACACGCCATAGCCTCCAAGTTTACGATGATGTTGCCAGCGTTTCGCGGCGTGCAGGCAGTCAGGGATATCGAAGGCCTCACCAATCCGCGCGGCTTCATACTGGCAGACAAACATCAGCAAAATCCGGCTTTCTCGAATGTCTTCTCCGTTGGAGTCGGAGTGGCAATTCCCCCGATGGGCAAAACACCTGTTCCAGTCGGCGTGCCGAAAACAGGCTTCATGATTGAGTCTATGGTCACTGCAACGGCGCACAATATCGCCCGGTTGCTCAAAGGAGAGGCGCCGAATGCCCAGGGCACGTGGAACGCAGTGTGCCTTGCGGATTTTGGCGATGGCGGGATTGCCTTCGTCGCGCAGCCACAAATTCCACCGCGCAACGTGAACTGGTCTGCGTCGGGGCGATGGGTGCACGCCGCTAAGATCGGCTTCGAGAAATATTTTCTCTACAAGGTCAGGCTCGGAAAATCTGAACCGTTTTATGAGAAGCTGGCGCTGCAGGCTCTTGGCATCGACAAACTGAAATCGATTGCCATCGAACCGAGCTGATCCCATTCAACGCTCAGATATCTCGCAAGCGCAGACGCATCTCCTGCATCAGCTGAAACCGCTGGTAGTCCCGATCATATTGCTCGCCTTTTACTGCAAGCTTGGGAGCGCGCGAGACGGCGTTGGGCGCCATTGCTGCGCCAGCTTCCGAAAGATCGGGATATAACCCCGCGGCAGTTGCGGCATTCATTGCGGTGCCGATCAGAACGGCGTCGTCCGTCTGCGGTATCACGACTTCGCAGCCGGAAACATCGCCGTAAAGCTCATTCAGCAAGGCGTTCTTGACATGGCCGCCGGTCAGATAAAGGCGCGCCGGCACGGCCGTCCCCGCCTGCATGGTCTCGATCACCTGCCGAAGTCCAAGCGCAATGGAGAGACAGGCCCGCCAATAGAGCCGGCACAACCCATCGAAACTTTGATCAAGGCGCATGCCGGTCACGATGCCGGTCAGCGTCGGATCGGCAAAGGGCGATCGGTTTCCATGGAAGTCGGGAAGGATGTTGATGTCTTCCGCAAGCCGGTGTCCCTCCACGGTGCGCAGCTCCTGGACGCGGTCTATAATTGCGCGGTGGCGCGCGACAGTCGCCTCACCGCCTGCAGAATGCATCGCAACAAGATGGTTGAGCAGGGCACCGGTGGCTGACTGCCCAGCTTCCGACAACCAGCAATTCGGGAAAACGGTCTCGAAATACGGCCCCCACACGCTGTTTTGAAAGAGCGGTTCGCGCGAGAAGGCGACGACGCAACTCGACGTGCCGCCAATGAGAGCATATTGGCCCGTCAAGGCATCTGCGCCTTTGCCTGCCTGACCACCGAGAACGCCAAGCGTGCCTGCATAGGCATCGACCATGCCAGCGGCGACGGCAATGCCGGGCATGAGCCCAAGGTCCTTTGCCGCTTCTGTGCTGATCGTACCGACCGGCTTCCCAACCGGTGTGGCACTCGCTGACAGGCCGCATTTCTCCAACAGATCCGACAGGCCGATCTCGGCCAGAAAGTCTGTCGGCCAAGGATCGGGCTCGCCATGCAGATAGCCCCATTTGGATGTCAGGGTGCAGATCGACCGCTCATTCGATCCGCTTGCTCTCCAGGTCAGAAAGTCTGCCAAATCGAACGCAAACCCAAGTCTTGACCAAAGGTCGGGGCGATGCGTCTTCAGCCACAGAAGCTTTGGGATTTGCATTTCGGGTGACAGGCTGTTGCCAGCGTGCCGGATGACCCGATGTCCCGTCTCGGTACAAATCCGCGCTTCCTCGATCGCACGGTGATCCATCCAGAGGATGGTATCAAAGGAGTGACGATCGGTATGCGTCAAGGGAATGGAGGCGCCGCTGGTGTCTCGCAACACGAGAGAGCATGTCGCATCGAAAGAAATGCCCGCAACATCGGCCGGCGCTACGCCGCTTGCCTGAACGGCTGCACGTACCGCCATGCAGACGGCAGCCCAAATCTGTTCGGAAGACTGCTCTGCGACTTCTTCGCCAACGACGTGCGTGACCAGCGGATGTTCGCTGCGGGCCAAAAGGCGGCCTGAGCGGTCCACCACGCCAGCGCGCGCACTGCCTGTTCCGACATCCACTGCAATTACGTGGTCGCGCATACTGGCTCGTTTCCGTTCCGTATTTTCGGCATGTCCTGTTTCGTAAACTGAAGCAAGCAGAAGGCAAGGTCAAACCGCAACGAGACGATTGAAGCGCGACGGGCGACCGTCGCCGCGCCCACCATCCTTGATCGTGTCTGCAGGATCATGCGGTATCCTGATTGAGGATATAATCCGCAACCTCGTTCATTCGGGTGGCTGAACAATCAGGATTGAGCGCCCGCATTTCGGCTCGGTAAGCTTCGCTCGATGCATGCGAGCCGCCGGTAAACGCGCAGACCCGCATACCTGCGGCCTGAGCGGCTTGAATGCCGGCGCGGCTGTCTTCCACAACGATGCATTGATGGGGCTCGAAGCCCATCTTTTGGGCCGCATGGAGAAACAGGTCGGGTGCGGGTTTGCCGTTTTCGACCATAGTCGCGCTGAATATATGCGGAGTGAAAGAGGGCAGAAGACCGGTCAGGCTCAAGGAAAGTTCGACCCTTTCGACCTGACTGGAGGAGGCGACACACCACCGCATTTGCGCCTCGCGCAAGTCGTCGATGAGGTCCGGGACACCGGGGATTCCCGTAAGGTGCGCACGAAACCGGGTGTAAAGGCTGTCGCGCATCCGCGATAGAAAATCCGCGTCGATATCCACACCGAATTCTGCCTGTATGCTCCCGGCAAGGTGGGCAAGACTGCGGCCGAGAAAGCGCTCGGAAGCGCTTTCTGCATCGATCACAACACCCTTCGCAGCCAATGCGTCGACAAGCACCTCAAGAGCAATCGGTTCGCTGTCGACGAGGACTCCGTCGCAGTCGAAAATCACGAGTGTCTTTCGTGTCAGGTCCATTGCTCCGTCCAGTTTACGCTGCGAGCGTGCCGTTCAAATAGCGGCGCAACGTTTCTGCAGTTCCTTCTTGTCGTAAGCTGCTCAGTGCCTCTTCAAAGCGCTTGACGAACTGCGGATGCGTGCCGACAGCGCCGAAGATGTCGTCGAGTGCCAGGAAGGCCGTTGGGTTGTCGCGCGAGGCAAGAGCCGCGGCGTGCAGACGCTCGGCGCTGCCGTCATTGAACACGATCGCCTTGCCGCTATCGCTTTGACCTTCAAAATAACGGCACCACAGCGCGGAAACGAGCGCAAGGCCCTGAACATCCATGCCCTTGGCAAGGCGGTCGGCCGTCGACGGTAGAATGAATTTCGGCTGGCGGTTGGAACCGTCCTGTGCCAGGCGCGGAATGGTATCGCCGATTTTCGGGTTGGAAAAGCGCCGCTCGATCAGGTCGAAATAGTCGCTGAGGCTGGTGTCCGGTACCGGGGGCACCACCGGAATGATTTCCTCATTCTCAAGCTTGGCCAGGAAGGCGCGGATCAGCTCGTTTTCCATCGCTTCATGGACAAAGTGAATATCCATCAGTGCTGCCGGATAGGCAATTGCCGCATGACCACCATTGAGGATGCGCAGCTTCATCAACTCATAAGGGGCGACATCCGGAACAAAGGTAACGCCGACCTTCTCAAGCGCAGGGCGACCGAGCGGGAACTTGTCTTCCAGCACCCACTGTTTGAACTCTTCGCAGAAAACCGGCCAACCGTCCGCGATGCCGTAAGTGTCGCGCGTGATGTCGATTTCGCGGGCGCCGGTGGCGGGCGTGATGCGATCGACCATCGCGTTGGGGAAGGCGACGTTTTCGTGAATCCAGTGGGCGAAGTCCGGATCGGAGAGTTTTGCCAGACCGCAGACGGTGGCCTCGGTGACTTCACCATTTCCAGGAATATTGTCGCAGCACATGACCGTGAAGGGTGCGATGCCGCGCTCACGGCGCAGCTTCAAGCCGGCGATGATGAGACCGAAGACGGTCTTCGGATGAGCCGGATCTTCGGCGTCGGCGACGATTGCTGGATGTTTGGGGTCGAACTTTCCGGTGGCCGGATCTAGGAAGTAGCCGCCCTCCGTGATCGTCATCGATACGATCCGAATTTTCGGATCTGCGAGTGCCTCGATGATGCGATCGAAATCGGGAGCGGTGAGAATATCGATCATCGGACCGGTGATCGTCGCGGCAGAACGGCTTGTGTCCTGTTCAACGACCGTGGTCAGAAAATCCTGCGCCTTCAACGTGTCGCGCATCTTCTGATCGGAGGGCATGACACCGGCGCCGATGATACCCCAGTCATGATCGAGGCCCTGATTGAACAACTCGTGCAGGTAAACAGCCATATGGGCGCGGTGAAAGTTTCCCACGCCGAAATGCAGGATACCGGCGCTGATCTGATCGCGGTTATAGCTCGGTAGCGCGGCCGAGGTGATCGAAGAAAGAGTGGCGAGCGAGAGTTTGGTCGTCATGGTCGCATTCCTTGGCTCTGGGCGCAGATTATGCCCGTCAGCTCATCCAGTTTCCGCCGTCGACATTGTAAGTCTGGGCAACGATATAGTCGGCTTCTGTGCTGGCGAGGAAGATCGCCATGCCGGTCAGGTCTTCCGCCCGGCCCATGCGGCCGAAGGGAACGGCTGCGCCGACAAGCTTCTTCTTCTCGCCGAGCGGTCGGTTTTCATGTCTTGCAAACAGCGCGTCGACGCCGTCCCAGTGCTCGCCATCGACGACACCAGGTGCGATGGCATTGACGTTGATGCCATGCTTGATCAGGTCTAGGCCGGCAGATTGGGTCAGCGAGATGATGGCAGCCTTGGTGGCGCAATAGACCGCCACCAAGGCTTCGCCCCGCCGCCCCGCCTGGCTCGCCATATTGACGATCTTGCCGCCTTTGCCGCGGGCGATCATGGATTTCGCCGCCGCCTGCAGCATGAAGAGCGAGCCGGCGACATTGATCGAGAAAAGCTTGTCATAGCTTTCGCGCGTGATCTCGACGATCGGCGCGAGGTCGAACAGGGCTGCATTGTTGATCAGGATGTCGATGCCGCCAGCACGCGCTTCCACCGACGCAATGGCTGCATCGACCGAGGCCTGGTCGGTGACGTCGAGCTTGATGGCATAGGCCTGTGGGCCGATTTCGGCAGCCGTTTTCTCTGCGCTGGCAAGATCGATATCGGCAATGGCGACCGTTGCGCCTTCGCGGACATAGGCCTCCGCGAAAGCGCGGCCGATTCCGCGGGCGGAACCCGTGATCAGCGCCGATTTGCCTGATAGCCTGCCGCTCATCGCGCCAATCCCTTTTCGTCAAAACGGTGAAGGCGGGTTTCATCCGGTGTCGCATAGACGGTGTCGCCGTGGCGCACCGGCATTTCGCCGCTGCAACGCGCCGTGATCGTGCCGAAATCTTCGGTCGCGATATGCAGGAAGGTGTCAGAGCCCAGATGTTCGGCCACGGTCACCTTGCCCTTCCAGGCGCCTTCGGTGGTCGAGAGTGTCATGTGCTCGGGCCGGATGCCGATCGTGTGAGCACCCTTTTCGGCGGCCTTGGCGCCGGTGATGAAGTTCATCTTCGGCGAGCCGATGAAGCCGGCGACGAAGAGGTTGCGCGGGCTGCGATAGAGTTCGAGCGGCGAGCCGACCTGTTCGATGCGGCCCTTGTTCAGGACGACGATCTTGTCGGCCATGGTCATGGCTTCCACCTGGTCATGGGTGACGTAGATCGACGTCGCCTTCAGCTTCTGGTGAAGCTCCGAGATTTCGAGGCGCATGTTGACGCGCAATGCGGCATCCAGGTTCGACAGCGGTTCATCGAACAGGAAGCATTCCGGTGAACGCACGATGGCCCGGCCGATGGCGACGCGCTGGCGCTGGCCGCCCGACAGGTTGCGCGGCTTGCGCTCCAGATAGTCCGTGAGGTTCAGGATCTTTGCGGCTTCCTCGACCTTGCGGTCGATCTCGGCCTTGTCGACCTTCGCCATCTTCAGCGGAAAGCCGATATTGGATCGCACGCTCATATGCGGGTAGAGCGCATAGGACTGGAAGACCATGGCAAGGCCACGCTGCGACGGCGCCTTGTCGGTTGCGTCCTTGCCATCGATCAGGATCTTGCCGCCGGATACGTCTTCCAGACCTGCGATCAGGCGCAGCAGCGTGGACTTGCCGCAGCCGGACGGGCCAACGAAGACGGCAAATTCGCCATTGTTGATTTCGAGGTCGATGGAGGGAATGACCGAGACTTCGCCGAAGGTCTTCGACACGTTCTGAAGTGTGATGCTACCCATCTTCTTGTTCCTTACTTCACAGCGCCAAAGGTGAGGCCGCGGACGAGTTGTTTCTGGCTGAACCAGCCGAGGATGACGATCGGGGCGATGGCAAGCGTCGAGGCTGCCGAAAGCTTGGCCCAGAAGAGACCCTGCGGGCTGGAGAAGGAGGCGATGAAGGCGGTGAGCGGGGCCGCATTCGTGGTGGTGAGGCGGATGGTCCAGAAGGCTTCGTTCCACGCCAGGATGACGTTGAGCAGCATGGTGGAAGCAATGCCAGGCACCGCCATCGGTGTCAGGACATAGACGATCTCGTTGAGGAGCGACGCGCCATCCATGCGCGCGGCTTCGAGGATCTCACCCGGGATTTCCCGGAAATAGGTATAGAGCATCCAGACCACGATCGGCAGGTTGATCATCATCAGCATGATGGTCAGGCCGATCCGCGTGTCGAGCAGGCCAAAGTCGCGGAACATCAGGTAGATCGGCACGAGCACGGCGACCGCCGGCATCATCTTGGTGGAGAGCATCCACATCAGGATGTCCTTGGTCTTCTTCGTTGGGGAAAAGGCCATGGCCCAGGCTGCCGGAATGGCGATCAGCAGGGCAAGGATGGTCGATCCGACAGAGATCACGACCGAATTCATGAAGGGCTTGAAGTAGTCGCGCTGCGTCTGCACCGTGACATAGTTTTCCAGCGTGAAGGACGGGAGAAGGTCGAAACCCTGGATGGCCTCCGTCTCTGTCTTCAGCGAGGTGATGATCGTGTAGAGGATCGGGAAGAAGATCACCATCGCGACCAGCCAGGCCAAGGCGGTGAAGGCGATTTTCTTGCGGGTGGAAGCAGCTCTTGCCATGGTCGGTCTCCTCAGCGGTCCAGGTTCTTGCCGACCGCGCGCATCAGGAAAAAGGCGACGATGTTGGCGAGGATGATGGCGATGATGCCGCCGGCGGATGCACCGCCAACGTCGTAGCCGAGAAGGGCTGTGCGATAGATCAGGAACACCAGATTGGTGGAGGCATAGCCGGGGCCGCCATTGGTTGTGACCAGGATTTCCGCGTAGACGCCGAGCAGGAAGATCGTTTGGATCAGAACGACGACGGTGATCGCGCGGGCGAGATGCGGCAGTGTCAGGTAGATGAACTGGTTGATGAAGCCGGCACCGTCCATTTCCGCCGCTTCCTTCTGCTCGCCGTCAAGCGACTGAAGGGCTGTGAGCAGAATGAGGGTGGCAAAGGGCAGCCACTGCCAGGCGACAATCACGATGATCGAAAACAGAGGATAATGGGCAAACCAGTCGACGGGCTGGAAGCCGAAAAATCGGCTGATATCGGCGAGAACCCCGTAGCCCGGATGCATAATCATGTTCTTCCACACCAGCGCTGCGACCGGCGGCATGACGAAGAAGGGCGAGATGATCATGATGCGGACGATGCCCTGACCGAAGATCGGCTGGTCGAGCAGGAGCGCGATGGCAATGCCGCCGCCGACCGTGATCGCAAGAACGCCGCCGACGATCAGCATCGTGTTCCAGATCGACTGGAAGAAGGCCGGATCCGTGTAGAAATACTTGTAGTTGAACAGGCCGGCAAAGCTAACATTGGCCGGATTGAGCAGATTGTAGTTCTGGAACGAGAACCAGAGCGTCATCGCCAGCGGCACAATCATCCACACAAGGAGAAGGCCGACGGAAGGCGCCATCATCAGACGGGCAAGCGTCCGGGTGTTTTGGGTAGCCATGGGTTTAGATCTCTTGCTAGAGGCCGGCGTCTCCGTTATCGGGCGCTGCGGCTCGTCATTCCAGGCGGACACAGTCTGCGGCCTTGAGACGGAGCGGAACCGCCGGTCCGCCTGGTCGATCCGCTATAGGGGCCGCCCGGACACGGGATCCGGACGGCGTCTTCGGGAGGAGCTTACTTGATGTAACCGCCGCGGGTCATTTCGCGGACCGAAACGTCCTGGGCCTGCTTCAGAGCATCGTCAACCGACATCTGGCCGGCAAGGGCAGCCGAGAACAGCTGGCCAACCGTGGTGCCCAGACCCTGGAATTCCGGGATGGCGACGAACTGGACGCCGACATACGGAACCGGCTTGACGGTCGGTGCCTTCGGGTCCGCCGCGTTGATCGAGTCCAGCGTCATCTTGGCAAAAGGAGCAGCCTTCTGGTACTCGGCGTTCTCATAGAGAGACGTACGGGTGCCCGGAGGAACGTTTGCCCAGCCTTCCTTGGAGGCGACGAGCTCGGCATAGGCCTTGCTGGTTGCCCAGGAGATGAACTTCTCGGCAGACGCCGTCTTCTGCGAGCCAGCCGGGATGGCAAGGTTCCAGGCCCAGAGCCAATTGCCACGCTTGCCGAGACCGGTGTCCGGAGCGAGCGCGAAGCCGACCTTGTCAGCAACGGTGGAGTCCTTCGGGTTCGTCACGAAGGAAGCCGCAACCGTGGCATCGATCCACATGCCGCACTTGCCCTGCTGGAACAGCGCGAGGTTTTCGTTGAAGCCGTTCGAGGACGCACCCTGCGGGCCGGCATCGTTCATCAGCTTGACGTAGAAGTCGAGCGTGTTCTTCCATTCCGGTTGATCGAACTGCGGCTGCCACTTTTCGTCGAACCAGCGGGCGCCGAAGGCGTTGGACGTAGCCGTCAGGAAGGCAATGTTCTCGCCCCAGCCGGCCTTGCCGCGCAGGCAGATGCCGTTGATGTCGTTGGCGCGGTCGGTCATCTTGCGGGCTGCATCAGCCACGAATTCCCAGGTCGGGGCGTCGGGCATGGTGAGGCCGGCCTTCTCCATCAGGTCCTTGCGGTACATGATGAACGAGGATTCGCCGTAGAACGGAGCCGCATAGAGCTTGCCGTCTTCGCCCGTCAGACCGGAACGGATGGCCGGCAGAAGGTCATCGACGTCGTAGTCGGCGCCGAGGTTGTCGAGGGCAACGAGCCAGCCCTGCTTGGCCCAGATCGGAACTTCATAAGTGCCGATGGTCATGATGTCATACTGGCCGCCCTTGGTGGCGATGTCAGTCGTGACGCGCTCGCGCAGGACGTTTTCTTCCAGCGTGACCCACTCGACCTGAATGTCCGGATTCGCGGTCGTGAATTCGGACGTCAGACCCTGCATGCGGATCATGTCGCCGTTGTTGACGGTTGCGATGGTGAGCGTTTCGGCATGTGCGATGCCGGCGAGAACGATTGCCGAGCACGCGCCCAGCAGCACAGACTTCAATTTCATGTCTTCCTCCCAGAAGGATAATGAGCATTCGCTTAGCTCGTGGGCAATTACTCATCAAAGAGGTGGCCGCTGTCAATGGGGGGAAGGCACGGATTCGCTGTTTCCAGACACGAACTGCCTGAATTCTATGCAAAAAATTTGTTAAGGGACTAGGATTGAAGCAGATAACGCGCGGTCATTTCGTCGGTGATCAGGCCATTCAAATGGCCACCACGCAAGGCTGCACGGATTGCGGTATGCTTTCTTGTACCCTGCCCGAGACCCAGAACAGTTGCGCGATCTCGCGGCGGAAGTGGCAGGCTGGCGACCCGTTCGTTGACGGGATGATCGATGAGATTGCCATCACCATCGAAGATCCAGCCGCAGATTTCGCCGACAGCGCCGATATCGAGCAACTGGCGCATCTCGGCTTCATCGAGGAATCCATCGACCAGCAGCGGCGCCTGCATGGTGATTTCGCCAACGCCGACAAAGGCGACGTCCGTTCGATGGCCAAGGGCGATGGTTGGGGCCACCAGAGGCTGTCTGTGCAAAAGGTCGCGTTCTTCTCTCGACGAAACGATAACCGGGAGAGGCATCGGGAAATGTGGAGCCTTGATGGCGTCCGCCATGGAAAAGATGACGTTGAAATAGGCAGCAGAACCATCCGGACTGATATTGCCGGTCAGCGAAACAACCTTGTGCTGCGGACATTCCATCGGGGAGAGCTGATCGATAAGTGCACGCAGCGTCCGCCCGGTGCCCATGGCGACGATCAGGGGATCGTTGCGCTTGAGCCAGCGTTCAAGCTCGGCAGCTCCCGCCTCAGCAACGCCTGTGGTCGTCGAGGTTGAGGATGGATCGCTCGGCACGACTTCCACGGATTTCAGATTGTAGCGTGCCTTGACGGCTTCGGCGAGCTCCAGGCATTCTGCAATCGGGTGATCGAGCCGCACCTTGACCAGTTTTTCGGCAACAGCGAGCGAGACCAGGCGTTGCGCCGTCTGGCGCGAGACGCCGAGAATATGCGCGATTTCATCCTGGGTGCGACCGGCGACATAGTAGAGCCAGCCGGCCCTTGCCGCATCATCCAGCCGTGTCTGTGCCTCGTTGCGCTTAGCCATGCATTCCTCCAACCTCAATTCATGGCTGGAACGTTTTCAACGCGATGTCAATTGAGAGCTGCGTTTCCGATCTCTGCGGCGAGGTTGGGTGGCTGAAAAAGCGATATCTGGCTCGGTGTATGGGTCAGGAGGCATTGCAGTGTGAGAGACTGAGGATAGTCTTGTCGCGGTGAGTGAGGAGGCAGATATGGAAATTCCCTTCCCGGCGTCGTGGGATGAAACCAAGATAAGACTGGTCTTGAGGGCTGTATTCGATGCCGCCATTCGAAGCGCCGACCCTGCCGCTGTCTTGCCCTCCCATTTGCCGGAGAAGCCGACAGGTCGCTGTGTGGTCGTTGGCGCCGGCAAAGCTTCCGCAGCAATGGCTGCCGCGCTCGACGAGGCATGGTCGGACGTCGATCTGTCAGGTGTTGTGGTCACGCGATATGGTCATGCCGTTCCCGCCGGCCGCATCGAGATTATTGAGGCCGCCCATCCGGTTCCCGATGAAAACAGCCTTTCCGCTGCCAACCGGATTCTTGAGTGCGTGCAAGGGCTCACGGCGAATGATCTGGTGATTGCGCTTCTGTCCGGCGGCGGCTCAGCGCTGATGGTTGCGCCAGCCGGGCGCATGACGCTTGAGGACAAAAAACTGGTCAACAAGGCCCTGCTTGCAAGCGGTGCAACCATTGCGGAAATGAATACGGTGCGAAAGCATTTGTCCCGCATCAAAGGTGGGCGCCTTGCGCAAGCGGCATCGCCTGCGCGCGTCGTATCGCTCTTGATCTCGGATGTTCCCGGCGACGACCCTTCAGAGATTGCCTCTGGACCGACGGTACCTGATTCAACGAGCCTTGCTGAAGTGCAAGAGATCATAGCACGCTATCAAATCGAGCTCCCAGAGGCCGCGCGCGCCGTTCTGGAGAGCGGTGAGGAAACGCCAAATTTAGGCGAAAGCCCTGATGACGTCCGTCTCATCGCGTCGCCGAAGCTCGCGCTTGAAGCCGCAGCTGAAGAGGCGGCGGCGTGGGGACTGCCTTCTCTGATCCTGGGCGATGCCTTGGAGGGAGAGGCGCGCGACGTCGGCACGGTCATGGCTGGGATTGCTCGATCCATTCGTCTCCACGCATACCCCATCGCCCCGCCCGCCGTCCTTCTGTCCGGCGGTGAAACCACGGTGACCATTGGCAAGGGGAACGCTGGAAAGGGGGGCAGGAACACCGAATTTCTCCTGTCGCTGGCCCTTGGCCTCAGAGGCTGTGACGGTGTTTATGCACTGGCGGGAGACACTGACGGTATCGACGGTGTCGAGGACGCCGCAGGCGCGATCGTCACCCCCGATACCTTGGCAAGACTGCGCGAAGCGCAGATCGATCCCCGCGGCTGCCTTATGGGACATGACAGTTTTTCGGCCTTTTCAGCGATTGGCGACCTGGTCGTGACGGGACCGACGCTGACCAATGTCAACGATATCCGCGCGATCCTAATCCTCTGAGAGTTCCGTAGCGTGCCGGCGCCAATTATGCAGGTGCGCTTTTTTCCGCGCAAAGGCTTGATCTTTCGGACAACTGCCAGAGATAGGCATGGATGACCGAAGCTTTGACGATCGACGCCGACTACCTGACCAGGCACCTAAATGCCCTACTTTCCATCGCAAGCCCAACCGGATTTACCGATGAGGCGGTGCGTTATACTGCACGGGAACTGGAGCGCTTGGGACTTGAGGTGAAGCTCACTCGCCGCGGCGCAATTCGCGCCCTGCGCAAGGGACGAAGCCGGCGTCCGGCACGCGCGATCGTTTCCCATCTCGATACGCTCGGTGCGCAGGTCAAGGCACTGAAGACAAATGGTCGACTGGAGCTGGTGTCGATCGGCCACTGGTCTGCCCGGTTTGCCGAGGGCGCGCGTGTCTCGATCTTTTCGGACAAAGGCACCTATCGCGGCACAATTCTGCCTCTGAAGGCATCAGGCCATGTGTTCAACGATGAGGTCGATACGCAGCCAAGCGGTTGGCCGCATGTAGAACTGCGTGTGGACGCCCTCAGCCGCGATCGGAACGATCTTGTCCAATTGGGAATTGAAGTCGGCGACATCGTCGCCATCGACCCCCAGCCGGAATTTTTGGACAACGGCTTCATCGTTTCCCGCCATCTCGATGACAAGGCAGGCGTTGCCATCATGCTGGCAGCACTCGAGGCGATGCAACGCCAATCCATTGAGACGCCGGTTGATACCTATTGGCTCTTTACGATCGGGGAGGAGGTGGGTGTCGGTGCCTCCGCCGTGCTGACACCCGAGATTGCCTCCCTTGTTGCGGTCGACAATGGAACCTCTGCACCGGGTCAGAATTCGAGCGAGTTCGGCGTCACCCTCGCCATGGCAGATCAAACCGGCCCCTTCGACTACCATCTGTCGAAAAAGCTCGCCTATCTCTGCCGCAGCCATGGCATTCCCCTGCAGAAGGACGTCTTTCTTTACTACCGCTCGGACGCCGCATCCGCCGTTGAGGCCGGACACGATGTGCGCACCGCCCTGGTGACGTTCGGGGTCGATGGGTCACATGGTTATGAACGAATTCATCTGCACGCTCTCGTCTCCAATGCGCGCCTATGTGCACTTTATGGCGCAAGCGACGTTGAGATCGAGCGAGATGCGGACGAAATTTCCGATCTCTCCGGATTCACGCATCAGGAGGTTCCGGCGGCAGCACCGAGCCAGGAAATCGAGACTGAATGAGCCGTCTCTGTGGGATCAGTTGCAGATGTGACAACTTCGCCACGCACGCTGATGAGAACCTAAATTGTTGGAAGTACGCGTTTAATCAGCCGATTTCTTCCCAAAGCACAGGTCAGCCGTTAAGGTTTCGTTAACGCAAAATCGCTTGACCCGAATCGTTCGATGCCCCACGGTCCCGTTACGGGAATGGACCATAACTTGTCACATTGTCCGTTACTGAGATTGCTTTCTGTTAGTTCGCCAGCGCCACGTATTTTCATTGCTGAAAGAATCGCGGAAGCTGCGTGCAGTTCGCCCAAAAATACTCAGCGTCGTTGGCGTTGAACAAAGGGCCAAATTTTGGAGTGGATGATGGGTCAGCCATCGATCGGGGCCAATTCGGAGGAGAACGTGCATTTGCGCCCGGCAGACGAAACGATCGCGGAAGACGCGCAGGCGCTTTCAGCGCAGTTGCAGGCCATGCGCGAGCGGCTGTTTCCGCCCACAGCGCAGAAGTCCTTGCGTTCTTTTACCTCGGGTGAGGCGGCGCGTTTGATCGGCGTCTCCGATGGCTATTTGCGCCAGTTGTCGCTGGCCGGCGAGGGGCCGCAGCCCGATGTTGGCGCCGGTGGACGGCGCTATTATTCCCTGTCGGACATCGATGCGCTGCGCCACTTCCTGGCTGAACAGGCGCGCGCCAAGGGCAATGATGGGAAGGCCCGTTCCTACGTGAAATGGCGCGATCCGGCGCGCGGAGAACATCTGCAGGTCATCTCGGTCACCAACTTCAAGGGCGGCTCAGGCAAGACGACGTCTTCGGTGCATCTGGCGCAGTACCTCGCCATGACCGGTCATCGCGTGTTGGCCGTCGACCTCGATCCTCAGGCCTCACTGTCGGCCCTTTTCGGCTATCAGCCGGAACTCGACCTCGAGGGCAATGACACGATCTATGGCGCAATCCGCTATGACGGTGATGCAAGGCCGCTGAAGGATATCATTCGCAAGACCTATTTCCACGGTCTGGACCTCGTTCCCGGCAATCTCGAACTGCAAGAGTTCGAGCATGCGACACCGCGTGCCCTGGCCGAGCGCCGGTCGGGCGACACGCATTCGCTCTTCTTCACCAGAGTTCAGGCAGCGCTGGCGACCGTTGCGGATGACTACGACGTTGTCGTCATCGACTGCCCGCCGCAGCTTGGCTATCTGACGCTGTCGGCACTCTGTGCGTCCACATCCGTTGTGGTGACCGTTCACCCGCAAATGCTCGACGTCGCTTCCATGAGCCAGTTCCTGTTCATGACGTCAGACCTTTTGTCCGTTGTGCGGGAGGCTGGCGGCCAGCTGAATTTTGACTTTCTTCGTTATTTGGTCACGCGCTTCGAGCCGCATGACGGACCGCAGACCCAGATCGTCGGTTTCCTGCGCTCGCTGTTTGGCAATCGCGTCTTGACCGCGCCGATGTTGAAATCGACGGCGATTTCAGATGCCGGTCTGACCAAGCAGACATTGTACGAAGTCGGGCGCGAGAACTTTTCACGCGGCACCTATGACCGCGCGATGGAATCTCTTGATTCCGTCAATGGAGAAATCGAGGCACTGATCCACGCAGCCTGGAGGCGGACATGATAAGCGGACGCGACAGGAAGAATTCCATCAAGGCGCTCTTCGGCGATGCGACGCCATTGGCACCAGAGACGAAATCGGGCGCGGGCCTGAATTCGGCAGAAGAGGCATCGAAGGCAGCGGCAGAGTCGCGCGGCACGGAGGGTCAGTCTGGACCTGCACGCGCGGCCTCCGGTGCGGTCAAGGCCATGGGCCTCTCCCTTTCGACGATTGCCCGGGAAGCCGAAGAAGCGCGTCAGTTGCGCCAGGCACTGGAGGAGGGCGAGCGTGTGCTTTCCCTGCCGACGAGCCGCATTGAGGTTTCCTTTGTCCAGGACCGCCTGACGAGCGGCGAGGTGGACGATCCGCAGTTTGCCGAGCTGATCGAAAGCATGCGTGAAAGCGGTCAGCAGGTGCCGATCCTCGTTCGCCCGCATCCGGATCAGGAAGGGCGCTTCCAGGTTGCCTACGGTCACCGGCGACTGCGGGCGGCGCAAGCGCTGGGCCTTGAGGTCAAGGCGCTGGTTCGGCCCCTGACAGACGATGAACTGGTTGTTGCTCAGGGTAAGGAAAACGCCGAGCGGCGCAATCTGTCCTTCATCGAGCGCGCGCTGTTTGCCAAGACACTTGCCGCGCGCGGCTTCGATCGCAAACTGATCGGCGATGCCCTGGCCGTGCAGAAGTCCGAGCTGTCGCGATTGCTGCAGGTCGCAGACGGGTTGCCGGATCTCGTCGTGCGCGCCATTGGCCCTGCGCCTAAGGCGGGCCGGGATCGTTGGATGAAAATGGTTGAACTTCTCTCGGCAAAGTCGGCCGACGATGCTGCGCGGGAAGAAATCGCGCGGGAGACATTTCGCACAGCCGACAGCGACCGCCGCTTTGAGCTTCTCTTCACGCGCCTGATGACGCCTATTGCGGTAACGCGCACCGTGAATGAACCGATCAAGCTGGTGGCGGAAGATGGTCGCAGCTTCGCCGAATACCGGCGGCAGGGACGTGCGGTGAAGATCGATTTTGCCAAGGACGCAGACCCGGCATTTCTCGACCATCTGTCAGAGCTATTGAGCCGCGCTTATGCGGATCACGTGAAAACGAAACACTGAAACCTGGGAGGCCGCATTGCCGGCCTTTCTGATTCGAGCTTGGATCCGGTGAAATTGGGTCCTCTGCATCAACGCGAAACCACGGAAAGGAAACGCGGAGACAAGAAAAAAGGCCCCCAAAACGTCACGTTCCGGAAGCCCCTCTCCTATGTAGCAATCTGAGAGAATCACTTCCAACACGCAAAGTCAAGAGTCGGGCACAGATCATGTGACCCCGAAGGCGATCTCTTGTGCTCTAGAGACGTTTCGCAGGCCTCCTCTTGCCTCTTCAAAAAGGGGACAATGCGATGATTGAGAGAGTTGGAACGACGCCATTCGGCGGCGGCCGGATGTCTGCGCGCGTTTTTGCGCGCCAGGCCAAGGTTGCGGAACGGCAGGAGAAACTGCAAGCTGGCACGGGTGGCAATGACACGGGCCGTGCCGACAAGTGGCAGCTACTGCGGGCGCTCACGGAAGCACGCGGCCATTTCGGCCTGAGCGACCGCGCGATAGGTCTGCTCGAAGCGCTGGTCAGCTTTACCCCGGACCGGGAACTGGATGGCTCCAAGCCGATCATCGTCTTTCCATCCAATCGCGAGCTGTCTCTGCGCGCGCGCGGCATGGCGCCGGCAACAATCCGCCGGCATATCGCAGCATTGATCGATGCCGGTCTTCTGTTCCGTCGCGACAGCGCCAATGGCAAGCGCTATTGCTTGCGGGGCGACCATGGTGACGTTGAGGATGCTTTTGGCTTTGATCTTTCTCCCTTGGCGCTCAAGGCAGCCGAGATCCTCTCTCTGGCAGAGCAGGCGCGGGCTGAGGCGAAGGCACTTCGTTTGGTCAGGACAGAGGTTTCCCTCCATCTGCGGGATATCTCGAAGATCATCACAGCAGCCCTCGAAGAAGTGCGTTCTGGCGACTGGGATCAGTTCCTGATGCGCTTTCACGAACTCTCCTTTGGCGCTCTTCCACGCAACGTCGACGCGCCAAGCCTAAGGTCGTTGCGTGATCGCCTGGTGGCTTTTCGTTCGGAAGTGGAAAACGCATATCTTTCAAGCCTTTCTGAAGAAGAAATGAGCGGCAATGACCTTCAAAACGAGCGCCACTATCAGAATTCAAACACAGACCTACCATTTGAATTAAACGGCCAAGAGACAAGTGAGGGGGCGGAAGCGCCGGGGAAGCCAGAACCGCGGAGGGTGGCGGTGAGCCTTGAGCGACTGCGCAGAATTTGCCCGCAGATTGGCGACTATTGCAGCGGTGGTATGAAAACCTGGCAGGATTTGCAGCGAGCCGCGGACCTCGTTCGATCCATGCTCGGCATTTCGCCGGATGCCTGGGCGAAAGCGAAAAAAGCCATGGGCGAGCAGGCGGCTTCGATCGTGATTGCGATGATGCTCGAACGCGCAGAGGACATCCGTTCGCCAGGCGGCTATTTGCGAGACTTGACGGCAAAAGCGGAGCGGAAGACTTTCAGCATCTTCCCGATGATGCAGGCGCTTGAAAGGAACCGGGAATAGCGTGACCAGGTTGACGGCTGTCAACGGGCGATGACCGAAACCATTGATATCGGAAGAAAAATGGACGTAACCGCACCCAACGACTTTGCTTCGGACGATGCTTCAGAGGCCGCCGCCACACCGCGGATGCTAACCTGGGCGCGCAATTCTGCCGCCTATCGGCTGGGGCGGCGGATGATGACCGAGAAGGAATTGGGTGACGCGATCAGGCGCAAGGCCAAGTCTAAGTTTGATCCCATCAACGAGCGTCAGCTCGCCGAACTTGCTGAGGCAGCAATCGCCTTTGGTCGTTCAATGTTGGCGCTGGACGATCAGGCTTACGCGGAGATCCGCGCCAATTCAGCAGCCCGCGGCGGCAAATCGAAACGGGCGGTGGCACGGAAGCTAGCAGAGAAGGGCATCGAGATCTCAATCATCTCCGAGGTGCTGTCCGAACAGGACGATTTCCGGCCGGCCGTGGTCTATGCCCGCAAGAAAGCCTTTGGACCTTTCCGTCGCAAGGAGGGGGATGAAGCATCGCGGAACAGGGAAATCGCTTCTTTTGCGCGTCAGGGATACGGCTTTGATTTGATCCGGCGCGTGATGGCAATGTCGCGGACCGAGGCAGAGGACGTTCTTGCCGGCTGAGCTTCCTCAGCTTTTCGCCCGCTCCAGCATACCGAAGAGATCGCGCGGCTCGTCCGGATCCGCGATCAGATCAATCTCCTGAAAGAGGTTGGTTCCGCGGATACGGTTTTTGACATAGCGCAGAGCCGAAAAATCCTCGATCGCGAAGCCGACACTGTCAAATAGGGTGATCTGCGTGCTGCTGGTGCGACCTTCCGCCTGACCGGAAAGCACCTGCCAGATTTCGGTGACCGGGTAATCCTTCTCCATTTGCTGGATCTCACCTTCAATCCAGGTTTGCGGCGGATACTCGACGAAGGTTTTCGAGCGGCGCAGGATGTCGGGATGAAGTTCGGTTTTGCCCGGACAATCCCCGCCAATTGCGTTGATGTGCACGCCCGACCCGACCATGTTGTCTGTCAGGATGGTCGCAAACTGCTTGTCGGCAGTGCAGGTCGTTATGATCTGGGCGCCTTCGATCGCAGATTGGGCCGAGTTGCAGATTTCGATCTCGAAGCAAAAGCCATCAAGGTTACGCTTTGTCTTTTCACTTGCACGTCGGTCGATGTCGAAGAGCCTGAGCCTGCTGACGCCAAGCACGGATTTCATCGCCAGCGCCTGAAATTCTGCTTGGGCGCCGTTGCCAATCATGGCCATGGTTGTCGAGCCAGAGGGCGCCAGCTTCCGCGCGACCATCGCCGATGTTGCGGCCGTGCGCAGCGCGGTCAGCAGCGTCATCTCTGTCAACAGAACAGGGTAGCCTGTCGACACTTCGGCGAGCAGTCCGAAGGCCGTCACGGTCTGCAGGCCCTGACCCATGTTTTTCGGATGGCCGTTCACATATTTGAATGCGTAGATCTCGCCGTCCGACGTGGGCATGAGTTCGATGACGCCATCCCTCGAATGAGAGGCAACGCGCGGCGTCTTGTCGAAGAGCGGCCAACGGCGGAAGTCCTCCTCGATGACATCGGTCAATTCGACCAGCAACCTCTCGATGCCGACCTGGTGCACCAGGCGCATCATGTTTTCAACGCTGACGAAGGGGACGAGAGCTTTTTCGGAAGGCGTGGGTGCTGTCATGGGCCACCGTTGTAAGGATGAACTCACTCCAGTGTATTGCCGTCAAGTTCTTATCGAAATGTCGAAAAGCTATCGTTCTGTCGCGCGCATTGCGCACAAATGAGTGTCTGATTGTTCATTCTGGCCAGAATGCGAAAAGGGCCTCCGATAGGAGACCCTCTTCAGGTTCGTCGGCTGATTCAGCGTCTTACTTGAAGAGGCTCGGTAACCAGAGGGAAAGCGCGGGTATGTAAATCACCAATGCGAGCACGACCAACATGGCGCCAAAGAACGGCCAAATCGTCTTCATCGCTTCCCGGATGGTGATCTTGCCGACGGCGCAACCGACAAAGAGCACGGTTCCCACTGGAGGCGTTACCAGGCCAATGCCTGCATTCAGGATGATGATCACGCCGAAATGCACCGGATCGATCCCGAAGGCTTTGACGATTGGAAGGAGCACCGGCGTCGAGATGATGACCAGCGGTGCCATATCCATGAAGGTTCCAAGGACAAGCAGGGCAACATTGATCAACAGCAAGACGATGATCGGATTGTCGGAGACCGAGCGGACGAACTGGATCAGCGACGTCTGCACCTGGAGAAAGGACATCAGCCAGGCAAAGGATGCCGCCGTTCCGATGACGAGAAGTACGAGCGACGTGGTGCGAACGGCACCAAGGACGGCCTCCTGGAAACCTGCCCAGTCCAGTTCCCTGTAAACGAGAAGTGCGACGAGCAACGCGTAGATGACGGCGATGCAGGAGCTTTCGGTGGCGGTGAAGATACCAGAGCGAACGCCGCCAAAAATGATCCCGATCAGGAGAAGGCCGGGAAGGGCGGCGGCGAGGAAATAGCCTAGCCTTGCAAATCCCGGGAAGGGTTCAGACGGATAGCCTCGCCGCCGCGCGACGATATAGGCTGTGATCATCAGCGCGATCGTCATCATCAGACCGGGAATGATGCCTGCGGTGAAGAGGTCGGCGACGGAGACGGTGCCTCCGGCGGAGATGGAGTAGAGGATCATGTTGTGCGAGGGAGGGATGAGCAACGCGATGATGGCCGACGTCACGGTCACGTTGACAGCATAGCCCCGATCATAGCCTCGAGCGGCCATCTGCGGGACCATCAACCCGCCAACAGCCGATGCATCCGCAACGGCGGAGCCGGAAATACCGCCGAAAAGAGTTGAGGCGATGATGTTCACCTGCCCGAGCCCGCCGCGCAGATGCCCGACGAGACCGGCGGCAAAGCGGATCAGGCGATGCGCAATACCACCACGCACCATGAGATCGCCGGCGAAGATGAAGAACGGGATCGCCATCATGGCAAAGACGTTCATGCCGGAATTCATCTGCTGGAAGACCACGATCGGCGGCAGGCCGAGATAGAGGACCGTCGCAAGCGAAGCGAGACCAAGGCAGAATGCGATCGGCATGCCGATCAGCATCAGGGTCACGAAGGTGCCAAACAGGATTGTGTAGGCCATCAGCTGTGCTCCGGCGCGTTGTCCAACGCAGGTCTGGCGATGAGAATGTCGAGGAAGCGCTCAAGGGCAAAAAGCGCAATCAGCGCGCCGCCGGCGATCAGCGGAAAGAAGTCGACGCCGCCTGGCCAGCCGAGAACCGGTATCCGAGCCGTCCAGGTGCCCATTGCAAGCTGAAGCCCGTGATAACTCATGGCTGAGCCGAAAACCACGACCAGCCCCATGCTGAGCAGATCCATGAGCCGCTGTATCCGAACAGGCATGCCGTGTCGGACAAAATCGAGGCCGAGATGAACGCTTTCGCGGACCCCGACGGCGGCCCCCAGCAGGATGAACCAGGACATGAGCTGGAGTGACAACGGCTCGGACCAACTTGGCGTATCGTTGAGCATGTAACGAGCAAAGACCTGCCAGCCAATGATGGCGGTCATGGCGACAACGCCGAACGCTGCGAGATAAAGGCATAGGAGGCTTAACCTCCCCAAGGAGGGCCTGATGGCCCCGAGAAAGCGCTCCATGATGTTCTCCTGAGGCGATGCGCTTGAAGAAGGCGGGCCGAACCTGACGCTCGGCCCGCCAATTGCCTTCAGGTCACTTGACGGCGCGGACGCGCTCGACGAGCTCTTTCATCTTCGGATCCGTGATGAACTTGTCATAGACAGGTTGCATGGCGGCGGAGAATTCTGCCTTGTCGACCGTAATGATGTTGGCACCGGAAGCGCGGATCTTTTCCTCGGATGCTTTTTCGCGTGCCTGCCAAAGTTCACGCATCTTGCCAACGGATTCCTTCGCCGCTTCGCGCATGATGGCCTGATCTTCGGGGGAGAGCTTGTCCCATGTGACCTTGGAGATCGCGAGGATTTCCGGTGTCAGGGAGTGATCGGTCAGCGTGTAGTTTTTTGCCACCTCGAAGTGGCGCGAGGATTCATAGGATGGCCAGTTGTTTTCAGCCGCATCGACGACGCCTGTTTCCAGCGACGAATAGACTTCACCAAAGGGCATCGGGGTCGGGTTGGCGCCAAAAGCTTCCATCATCGCGATCCAGAGATCGGATTGCTGGACGCGGACCTTCATGCCGGCAAGATCGCTGAGTTTTTCGATCGGCTTCTTGGTTGAATAGAAGGACCGAGCGCCGGAATCATACCAGGCAAGACCGATCAGGCCATGCGGCTCAAAGGCGGCCAGCACCTCGTCACCGATTTCGCCATCGACCACCTTGTGCATATGTTCGGTGTCGCGAAACAGGAAGGGCAGGCCGAAGACGACGGTTTCCGGTACGAGGTTATTGAAAGGCGCGCTGTTGACGCGGTTCATATCGATGACGCCAAAGCGCGTCTGCTCGATCGTGTCCTTTTCTGAACCGAGCGATGCGTTGTTCATGACCTCGATTTTGATGCGGCCATTGGTCTTTTGTGAAACCAGTTCGCCCATGAACTTGACGGCATCGACAGTCGGATAGCCGTCGGGGTGAATATCGGCAGAGCGCAGGGTCATTTCCTGTGCGAAGACGGCGCTGGCGCCAAGGGTCAAACCCATTGCCAGGCTGAGCATTGCGGTCGTTTTCATGTGTTTTCCTCCTCCTTGATTGAACCGCCGAAACCTCCCGTAACGGCGGATTGCTCATCGGCTACCTGCTCCCCGCAGGTTTGAGACCGAAAAGTTCTTGCGGGTTATCCACGAGAGCGAGATGGCGCGCCGGATCGTCGGGCAGCCAGCCGAGCACTGTGTCCGTCAGTGCCGCGTCATCGGGATAGTCGTCTTGTGAGCGCGCGAGGTTATGCGGCCAGTTCGAACCCCAGACGATGCGCTCCGGCGCATGCTGAGCAATCTGTCGGGCGACGGCGGCGATATCGGCAAAGTCCGGTCCGCCAGACTTCGAGGATTCATAGGCGCCGGCAAATTTGAACCAGCAGTTTCCGCCATCGATCAGACGCCTCACGGCGGCAATCTGCGGGCTGTCGGGTGTAACGCCGCAGAAGAATTTGCCATGGTGATCCAGCACCCAGCGCGATTTCAGCCGGGAAAGGCGTGCCTCATGATCGAGAATGTTGCTGCCGTCGAACTGGACCGCGAGCATCCAGTTGCGGCTTGCTGCAATGGCATCGACCGCTTCGAGCTGGCTGAGATCGACGCCGCCGCCGGGCAGGTCCATGATGCGCAGGCCGATGACACGTGTTTCCGCCAGTTCCGCCAGCTCGGCCTCCGATACGGAGCCGTCTACGGCTGCGACACCCCAGGCGAGATCGCCGAAATCGTTGAGGCAAGCGATCAGATTAGAATTGTCGCGCTGGTGTGCATTGCCCTGGGTGATGATGACGCGGTCGATACCGATCCAGCGCATGAAGGCGCGATACTGTTCCGGGGTCGGCAGGTCGCCAGCAGGAAGGCTGGGGCCACCTTCAAGCGAAGGGAAGCCCGGCAGATAGGCATGCATCTGTGTATCGATCGCCCCCTTTGGCAGCGCGATCTTTGGTTTGCGGCCGATCAGGGGGCGAACGAGTGCCATCAATCATCCTTCATCTTGAAGTCGGCCAGGGCATCGCGATTGATCTCGATGCCGAGGCCCGGGCCATCCGGGATGGAAACCACGCCGTTCAGATGTTCGATCGGCGTCTTGATCACCGCCTGGCGGAAAGGGTTGTCCGTGCGGTCGAATTCGAGGATCGGTTCGATCGGATTGACGCGCACCGGATCCGGAACCATGGCGGCAATGAACTGAAGGGCAGCGGCGATATGCACGGCGGTGCCCCAGACATGCGGGACCACGCGAACGCCATGCAAGGCGGCCAAATCGGCCACGCGCTTGGCTTCGGTAAATCCGCCCACGCCGGCAAGGTCCGGCTGCACGATATCGATGCAGCGTGTCTCGATCGGTTCCTTCATGCCCCAGCGACTGTGCCAGGTTTCGCCACCGGCCACCGGGATCGGCTGCTTGGCACGGACCTCGCGATAGGCCGCCAGCTGTTCGGGCACGACAGGCTCCTCGAACCAATCGAGGCCGTATTCTGCCGCACGCCGGCCGAATTCGACGGCTTCCAGCACGCCATATCCGTGATTGCCGTCGGCCATCAGGCGCATCTCGGATCCGGCGGCGTCTCGGGCAGCCTTGATGACGCGCAGGTCTTCCTCGATGCCGAAGCCCACCTTGATCTTGGAGGCGTGGAAACCCTGGGCCCGATAGGCTGCAATGTCGGTGGCATTGTCTTCGACGCGGTCGACCCCGTCCCGCTTGAAGCTGCCGGTAGCATAGGCCCTGACGGTCTCGCGGAAACGTCCGCCGAGCAGAACCGAGACGGGGGCTTTGAAGTGTTTGCCCTTGATGTCCCAGAGTGCGATGTCGATGCCGGAAAGCGCTGTGATCGTCAGCCCGCGCTGGCCCTGATCGCGCAGGGCGTTGTAGAGCGTCGCCCAGATCTTTTCCGTTTCCAGCGGATTGGCGCCGATCAGCCAGGGCTTGTAGGCGGCAACCACCGCAGCATTTGGGCGAGCCGGGCCGAGGCATTCGCCCCAGCCCGTGGTGCCGTCGTCGCACACGATCTCGACCAGCACATGCGCCCGCCGGTCAAAGCGCATGGATGCGCTCTGGAACGGAACGGAGAGCCGATGCTCAAGGAGATGGGTGCGAACGTCGACAATCTTCATTTTAGCGCTTCCAGGGTTCGATCAGCTTTGCGAGAATCTCTTCTTCTTCGCGGGTCAGGTCATCGAGCGGAGAACGCACCTTGCCGGCATTGAAGCCTTGCAGACGAACGCCCGCCTTGACGGCAGCGACAGCATAACCCTTGCGACGGGCCCTAAGCGCCATGAACGGGTAGAAGAAGTCCCGCAGGATCTCTTCGCAACGGGCGCGATTGCCGGCGCGCAAGGCGTTGTAGAACTCGACTGCAAGGCCAGGCACGAAGTTGAAGACGGCAGACGAATAGGTGGTAAAGCCGGCACCGAGATAGGCTTCGGCGAACAGTTCGGCTGTCGGCATGCCGCCGAGATAGGTCAGGCGGTCGCCCATGGTGGCCGTGATCTGGCGGATAAGGCCGATCTCGCCCGTGCCGTCCTTGAAGCCAACGAGGTTGGGGCACTCGTCGCAGAGACGCTTCAGCGTGTCGACGCCGATGACCGAATTGTCGCGGTTGTAGACCATGACGCCGATCCCGATCGACTGGCAAACGCGCTTGACGTGGTGGTAGATGCCTTCCTGCGGTGCATCGATCAGATAATGCGGCAGGAGCAGGATGCCGTCAGCGCCGGCCTTTTCGGCAGCGCGGGCAATCTCGATGGCCATGTCCGTGCCGTAACCACAGCCGGATACGATCGCGGTCTTGCCGGCGGCTTCCTTGGCGGTTGCCACGATGCGCGGAATTTCACTCGGCGAAAGGGAGAAGAATTCACCCGTGCCACCAGCGGCAAACAGGACCGGAGCATCATATCCGGACAGCCATTCTACATGCTTGGCATAGCTGTCCGGCTGGAACTGACCTTCGCTATCGAAATGGGTGACAGGGAAGGACAGCAGGCCCGCGCCGAGCGCGACCTTGATTTCTTGCGGCGTCATAATCGAATATCCTCTGTTGGCCTCCTCCGGCCAAGTTGTCATACGTGTTATGCGCCATTGAGTCAACAGTCATCGTACAGGTTGGCGTTGCTCCCGCAAAAGCGCCCGGTATCGGCTCTGGCTGCCGCGCAGATGGCGGCGCATGGCGTCGCGCGCGCCTTCTTCGTCGGCGGCGGAGATGGCCTCGACAATCTCGGCATGTTCGTCGTGAATGAGCTGCAGATAGGCGGTCTGGTCTTCTTCCTTGTCCTCGTCTCGCAGGGCGGCGCGGGGAATGACATTGCGACCGATCATCGCCAGGAACTCGCGAAAGCGCGGATTGTTGGTGGCTTCTGCGATCGCCAGATGCAGGGCAAAATCCGCTTCGGTGGTCGATTGGCCGGCCTTGAGACAGGCAAGAACGGCATGGTGCCGCTCATGGATCACCTCTTCCTGCGCCGGCGAGCGGCGCAGGGCGGCGAGTCCCGCGGCCTCTACCTCGACGGCTGTGCGCAGTTCCAGCAATTCGATCATGGAGGAAACGCGCGCCGGATCAATCTCGCCGAGGCCAAGCGACGGAGCGGGCGCTTCAGGGGGCTGGAGTACAAAGACACCCGCACCTTGACGCGCCTCAACGAGCCGATCAGCCCTCAAGGCGGCAATCGCTTCACGCACAACGGTTCTTGAAACGCCGTGTGCCTCTGAAAGCTGCGCCTCGCTCGGCAGTTTTCCGCCCGGAGGGAATTGGCCGGCAAGGATCGCCTTTCGCAGGACCTCGGCCAACCGCTGGGTTAGCGTACCGCCTCCCGCCTCGGACTTTGCCTGTGTCATGTAACTTCCCCTTGCCGCCAGTCATTCGTTAAACAGTCATAAACTCGTCTGTCAGGTTTGCAATGGGCTTGCCACTTGAATGGCACCATACGAACAGTTAAGAATAGCTTGTATGATGACTTGGCTCAGGGGGAGATGCGGATGAAACGGCTATTGTTGACGGGTGCCGCCGGAGGACTGGGTCGTGCGATGCGGCCGCGGCTGGCAGGAATGGCTGAGATCCTTCGCGTGTCCGATATTAGCGACCTCGGCGCAGTTGCGGACCACGAGGAGGAGATGCAATGCGATCTTGGGGACCGGGCTGCGGTTGACCGATTGGTGGATGGCTGCGATGGCATCATCCATCTGGGTGGAATCTCGGTAGAAGACAAGTTTTCCAAGATCCTCAACGCCAACATTCTGGGACTTCACAATCTCTATGAGGCTGCGCGGGCCAACGGCATGCCGCGCATCCTGTTTGCCAGTTCCAATCATACGATTGGGTTTTATCGTCAGGATGAGTATCTCGATCACACCATGCCGCAGCGTCCCGACGGCCTCTACGGCGTCTCAAAGTGCTTCGGCGAAGCGCTGGCGCGGATGTATTTCGAAAAATTCGGCCAGGAAACGGCGCTGGTTCGGATCGGCAGTTGCATGGAGAGGCCGACCAACCATCGCATGCTGTCGACCTGGATGAGCTACGATGATTTTCTCAGCATGATCGAGTGCATCTTTCGCGTTCCCCGCCTCGGATGCCCCGTGATCTGGGGATGCTCGGACAATGACAGTCGTTGGTGGAGCAATGAGCACGTGTCTTACCTGGGCTGGCGTCCGAAAGATAATGCCGAGAGATTTCGGAAAGATATCGATGCGGCCGTTGCCAAGCCGGCGCCTGACCACGCCACCGCCGTTTATCAAGGCGGGCCCTTTGTGCTCGATCCAATTTTCAGCGAGGAGTGAGCGACTGTCTTGTCAGTCAAGCGTTTTGTTCGCGCCATGATTGATTGTCCCTTATGAGAGCGTTGAGGATGGTTATGAGCTTTCTGGCGACAGCGATGATGGCGACGAGCTTTGGCTTTCCCTGAGCGACGAGGCGATCACGGAAGGTTTTGAGGGTGTGATTATGGCGCGCGGCAACGAGTGCGCCCATGTAGAGCGCCGTTCTGACGGCGGCGCGACCTCCGCCGATGAAGCTCTTGCCGCGCCATTGGCCGGATTGACGTGTCCAGGGAGCAAGGCCGACCAGAGCGGCGATCTGGCGTCGATCGAGCTTGCCGAGTTCCGGCAATTCGGCAATCAGCGTGCGGGCGATCTGGTCGCCAATGCCGGGGACCGATTTCATGAGCTCGACCTTGTCGAGCCAGTTTGGCGAACGGCGGATGGTTTCGTCGATGTCCTGATCAATGTCGGCAAGCTCCTTCTCCAGCGCCTTCAGGAGCCGCTTGATGCTGTTGGCCGTGCGGGTCGATGCCCGTTTAAGGCGTTGATTTTAGGCGCCGATCATGGCGACGATCTGTCGCCGGCGGGCGACGAAATCACCCAGGGCCTCCGTCTCGGCGTCCGGCAACGGGCGCAGGTCGGGCTTGGTGGCTGCGGCGAAACGGGCAATCACTGCCGCATCGATCGGATCGGTCTTGGCCCTTTTGCCGAGCGCCTGCGCAAAGGCCCGCACTTGCGCCGGATTGACGATGACAACCGGCAACCCGGCCGCCGCAAGCGCCGCCGTAACGACGGTTTCAAAGCCACCGGTCGCCTCAATAGCGATCCGTTCGGCCTGAAGAGGCTTCAATCGCTCGACCAGGTCGGCGAGCCCAGCATGATCACGCGGGACATGAAAAGGGGCTATCGAGGGAGTGTTTGCGGCGACATCCAGACGATCTTTCGAGACGTCGATACCAATGTGGAGAGCGTCCATCTTATCCCATCCTTGCACAAGCGGGCTTCGCTTCGAGCGGCCCAAGCGACTGTTCGGGGTCGATGGAACGGCGGACGAGGACCCTTGCTCACCCACGGGCTTGGCGTCCCAGAGGGGGATCGGTCTCCCGTCCGCCACCGCAACTGGCACTATACCAGAAACGGCAAAATCTAAGTTACAAGGGGCACACTGGCCCCCGCCTGATTTCATGAAGGATCGTTCGACGATACTTCATGCTCGTTGAGTATAGCGGATATCCAACTGATTTATTGTTGGAATTTTATTAAAATTGCAGAAATCAAAACGGATTTCGTCTATCCGTTAACAGATTTTTCAATAATGGTCGCTGGATGCATAACCCGTTATATCGAAGGGGTTAAGAAAGCGTTGCGCCCCGATCTCGCCCGGGATTTTAATGCCGACAAAGCGTTAAGGGGTGAGTAACCATGTCCATCGAAGATCTCCGCCAGTCTGGCATCGACAATACTTCCGCGAATACCGACTTCAGTGAAGTGGCTGAACAGCATCTGAACATCCTGCCCGAGGCTGAGGATGCTCTGGAGATTGCTCAGGCTGACCCGGCATCGTCTGTCTCGACGGATGCAGCTCCCGTCGAGGCCGCACCGACAGCCATCCCGACGCTCGTCAAGCCTGACGATAACAATGTGGTGACGCTGCCTGCCACTGTCGATCTCGACAACCTGGAGTTCGAAGTTGCCGGAAACGACCTGGTACTCGTTCTCGCCGATGGGACCGAAATCACGGTGCAGGGTGGCGCGGCCAACATTCCGACGTTCGTGATCGGTGAAGTCGAACTGCCTCAGGTGGTTCTCTTTGCAGCGCTTGAGGACAGCAACATCAACGTTGCGGCGGGTCTGGACGGCAGCTTCAGCGCCCAGGCCGGTTCGCCCAGCAACGGTGCCGACTTCAACGACGACCCTTATGGCGACGGCCCGGCTGAGCTCGGACTGATCGACCTGCTCGGTGACACGAGCTTTGGCGACGAGTTCCGCACTGCGCAGATCTTCGGCGGCAATGGCCGGCCTTCAATCGATGGCGCGTTAGAAGGGTCCTTCCGTTTTGACGAAGCGTTTATTGCCGATGGCGTTGCCGGCAATGAAAGCTTCAGCGGAAGATTGCCGTTTAATCCGGGTCCGGATGATGGCACGATTTCCGCGATCGGTTTTGCCGGGGCAGGAAATGTCGATGAAGAAGGTGACGGTAGCAGCACCACGCTATCTCTGACATCCGGTGGCTTGCCGGTCCAGTTCGAGACTTTCCCGGCACCCACTGGCACCGCCCTCAATTTTCTCGCCCTGCGCGGCTTTATTGTCGTTGATGGCGTCAAGACACCGATTTTTGAGATCACCGTCGACGATCGCACGAGCGGCGACTTCACGTTCAAGCTGATCGGCAAGCTCGACCACCCGGATGCTGGCGCCGATGACAGCCAGGCTGACGCCTCCGACATCATCCGTCTTGGCTTCAACTATACAGTGACCGACAATGACGGCGACAGCGTCACTGGCGATTTCGAGGTCGACATTCTCGACGATGCGCCGTCTTTTGGCGCGCCGACGCCTGGATTTGTCGATGAGGATAAGCTGCCTGAAGGTTTTGACGAAGTTCCCGAAGGAGACCGAGCCGTTTTTGATGGTGAGCCTTCTTCCGAGATTTCGCCTTCGCCGTCCGATGAGCCGTCATCGCCGTTCCCGTCCGTGCAGGGCTCGCTTGGTATCAACTGGGGCGCTGACAACGGCAATGCGGTTGTCGATGGTGGGCTTACCGATGCGGTTAACGATCGCGGCGTTGCCTTCACGCAAGGCACCTTGGACGATTTGGTAGAGCAGGGGCTCTCGTCAGATGGTGTGGACCTTGAATACAAGCTATCTGATGATGGCATCACCGTTTATGCCTACAAGCCGTATTACGATGGCGGCGACAAGGGCGGCCTTGTAAGCGCCAAGTTCTTCGAAGGCGGTATCAGTTCTCCGTATTTTGAGAACGTTCAGGGGCATGTCGTATTTACCGTGACATTGTCCGATGTTCTTAACGGCACTTATGATTTCACCCTATACGGCAACCTGGACCACCAGGTTTCCGGAACGAGCCCAGAGGCAGAGGAAGATCTTTCCATTAGCTTCAAGTTCACGGCCAAGGATAGTGATGGCGATACGGCCGGCTCCAAATTTACCGTCAACGTGAATGACGACAGCCCGGTATTTGAATCCGCGCCGACCAACGCATCGATTGACGAAGAGGATATTCCGGGCAAGGAGCAGAGCCCCGGGATCGGGAACTCCGGCGACAGCTATGCGGACACGCCTGCTGCAGATGATCTGCCGTGGCCTGGGACTGGTTCCGGCTTCTACAACAACTGGGATGGAGGCCGTGTGGTGTACGGCAACCTCAACATAGACTGGGGTGCGGATGATAACCAGGGCTTCCTCGACGGTTCTGCGGATCGATCTGTTAGTCTTACGGCTGTTGGTGCCGGTACAGTCTTCCAGACCGGTGCGGTCGTTCAGGTTGTTCAGGACGGGGCCTCGACACCTTCGCCGCTGACACACAACGGTGAAACCGTAAAGATGTGGGTGTCTTCAGATGGCGACTATGTGTGGGGCTACACCGGCGAAGTGGTGGGGGACTTTCCGCCACAGCAGTCACAGGTTGTTTTTACGATCGGCCTGGGTGATGGCGGAAGCGGATCCTATTCCTTCACTCTTTATAAAAACCTCGACCACGCGGTAGCCGGGACCGAGGATGATCTGCGCATAGATTTCAAGGTTGTTGCAACTGACAGCGACGGCGACAAGGCGACGTCCGGTTTCTCCATAACGATCGACGATGACGCTCCGGTCATCGTTGCCCCCGTTGCCACGACAGTCGAAGATGAAAAAGCAGCCAACGGCAATGACGAGACTGAGTCTCCAAACAATCTGGCCGGCCAGGCCACCGGCAGCCTCTCGATCAACTGGGGTTCCGACAACGGCAACAATGGCTCGGGCGGCCTTGGCGATCGCTCCGTCAGCTTTGTCAGCAAAGACGTGACCATCAGCGGCGGCCTGGACGGCAAGTTCACTTCGCTCGGCATGCCAGTGAACACTGTGGTTCTCAAGGACGGTACGCTTATTGCTTACACTGGCAACAATGCGCCGACCGCTGCCACGGGTGACGGCGCGGAAAACGTCGTATTCTATGTCGAGCTTTCGGATACGGGGGTCGATAACAAGGGTGCCTACACCTTTACCCTGGTCAAGCCGCTTGATCATGCCAATGACGGCACAAACTCTGAAAACAGCCTGGACCTAACCTTCAATTTCAACGCCACCGACAGCGACGGGGATACGGTAACCAGCAGCTTCAAGGTCACCGTCGTTGACGACAAACCTGAGCTGGCCAAGGTCTGCCCGATCGAGGAAACGGCCAACGAAGACGACATCAGCACAATCGGTTCGGCTCACCCGGGTGCATCGCTTGGCACGAGTCCCAATGACGGCAACCGTGACGGAACCTATACCGGCAATCCGCCGAGTGCGAGCACAGGCCCGGCCTTCCTCTCCGGTTCGCTCACCGGCCTGGTTAAGGTTGGTGCCGATAACAAGGTGACTTTCTCCTTCATCGAGAGCGCGACAGTTGTCAGCACGCTGACGACCCTTGGTCTGTCCTCGAAGGGCCAGCCCCTTAGCTACGAGCTGAAGGATGGTGTTCTCTATGCTTTCGACAACGAAAATAGCGACGGCGCCTACCAGTCGGCCGCCGATCGTCTGGTCTTTACGTTGGAACTCAAGGCGGACGGCTCCTACGCATTCAGCCTTTATGACCAGCTGGATCATGATGCCCCCCGCGATGACCGGTGGGATCGTGAGACCGATGCAGATCAAAATGAAGACCTTCAGGATAAAATTGAGGGTGATGTTACGGCAATCGATTTCGGCTCGCTGATCAAGGCAACCGATAACGATGGCGATAGCGTTACTCTGAATGATGCCTTCTCTATCAAGATCCGCGACGATGTTCCGGAGCTGAGCGGCAAGAAGGAAACCCGCACCGTTGACGAAGACGACATCGCGACGCGGGATTCGAGGGGTACGAGCCCGAACGACGGCGATCAGAATGATGACTCGCTGACAGGCAATCCGCCGAGCGCAGATAGGGGGCCAGCCTTCATCTCTGGCTCGCTGACGCGCCTCGTCAATGGCGGTGCGGACGACACGGTCCGCTTCTCCTTCATCGATGGTCGTGATGCCGCGCAGGTCATGGATCGCCTCGGCTTGTCGTCAAAGGGCGAAGAACTCAGCTATGAAGTGAAGAATGGTGTTCTCTACGCCTATGACAACGACCGTGGCGGCCCAGGTTTTGGTGACGGCGATCGCCTGGTGTTCAAGCTGACGCTGAACCAGGACGGCTCCTACGAGTTCGAACTGCACGATCAGCTGGATCACGACTGGGCGAAGGGTGAGAACTTTGACCTCCAGGACGGGTCGTCGCGCTTCGATGTCACCGACCTCGACTTCGGCAAGATCATCAAGGTCACCGACTACGACGGCGACTCCATTACGCTTGATGGTGCCTTCAATATCGAAATCCGGGATGATATCCCTACGGCAAAAGCGGAAAACACCTGTGAAACGTTGATCGTCGACGAGACCGACGATCGCCAGAATGACGATGTCAGGGATGCTATTGCAATCTTTAGAGGCCTTCGCGACGTCGGTTCCGACCGTGACATGGATCCGCAATTCGCCCGGCAAGAGAATTTCGTGAAGGCGATAATCAACGGCGGTGCAGACGACGATGTCGACGTCGATTGGTCGCTCGAGCTGACCGGTCGCGACGGGCTCGACTCCGGCCTGAAGACCACCGATGGCAAGACCATCAAGCTCTATGTTGAGGGTGATTTGATCGTCGGCCGCTACGAAGACGGTCGTAGCAATAGCCAGACACATGGTCACGGACACGGCCATGCCGGGGGTAGCAACAAGGGTGACGCGGCCTTCGCGATCCACATTGCCGATGACGGCACTTTGTCGATGGTCCAGTATGTTTCGATCAAACACGATGACGCGTACGATCACGACGAGTCCAACGATGCGAATGATGGTATTTCCGCGACGGATCTGCAGACGCTTGCCGGTAAGATCAATGCCATTCTGACCGTCACCGACTTCGACGGCGACAAGGCCGTCAGCAAGGTCGCCGTCGGTGATCGTATCCAGTTTGAGGACGATGGTCCGAGCGTCAAGCTGACCCTAAACAAGAAGGCCTCGATCATCATAGACGAGACGGATGGAGTTCGGGAAAGCAACCTGGAAACCGACCGTGTCGGTCACGATCTGGGCTCAGTCAAGATCTCTGCCAAGTCGCTGTTCACTGAGTCTGTCTCCTACGGCGCCGACGGTGCTGCCAGCCAGGCGTCGAAAGTCTATTCTCTGGCGATCAAGGGTGCGAACAGGGAATCGGGTCTGCTTGATGCGGTAACCAACGAGAAAGTAATGCTCGTTGACAAAAACGGCGTGATCGAGGGCCAGATCTCCGGTGGTCGCGTCGTGTTTACGATCGCAGTCAACGCTGAGAGCGGCGAAGTCACGGTGACGCAGTGGCGCGCCGTCGAGCACTCGGACAAGAACTCACATGACGAACTATCTAGGGCGATCACGAGCGCCAAGCTCGAGCTGACGGTCACCGTCAAGGATGGTGATAACGACACCGATCACGACAGCATCGATCTCGGTTCGATCATCCAGTTCCGTGACGATGGCCCGAAAGTCGGAGCCAACGAGACTGTCGTTCTTGAAGACGACGATCTACCGAACGGCATCGACGGCGGTGACTGGGACAATGAAGCGCCGAATAACTCGACCGGCACCTTGTCGCATCATTTCGGCACAGACGGTGGGTCGATTGCGCTGACCGGCGTGGATCTTCCGAAAGACCTCGGGTTCAAGGTGTCGCCACACACTGCTTCGGAACTGGTGGTGATGCAGGCGCAGGGCGACAAGGACGTTCCTGTTTTGAAGGTTGTCATTGATCCTCAAACCGGAGTCTACGCTGTCACGCAACTGGCCCCAATCCGTCACCCGTCGTTGAACGGTGATGACGGAGACAATAAGGAAAACAACGTCGATTTCACCATCAAGTATCGTGTCACAGATGGTGACAACGACACGGCCAACGGTACGCTGAAAGTCACCATCGACGACGACATGCCGGATCCGAAGGTGACGGTCCCGACTGGCACTGTGGTTGTGCATGACGAGACTGCAGGCCTGCAGGAAAATGACGTGAACAGCAGCTTCCCGAGTGTACCGCACGCCGGCGGATCGCCGATCGGCGTTGCCCAGTCCGCAACTGCGATCGTCACCGTCGATCCGCGTTACGGTGCGGATGGTCAGGGATCTGTTCGTTACGCAATTGATGTACCAGGCGGCGACAAGATTTCGTCTGGGCTCTTCACCACAAGCGGCAAGCCGATCACCCTTTTCGAAGTGAGCCCGACACTCGTGGTTGGCCGCTACGATGGCGCAGATGGAGACCTGTCGGTCGGCGACAAGGATCCTGCGGCATTCGCCATTCACATTGACCCGACCACAGGCGTCGTCACCATTGCGCAATATGTGGCGCTTCAGCATCCAAATGGCGGTGACAGCCACAACGAACTTCTGGCCCTTGGCAAGAATACGCTGCGCGTTACTGTGTCGGTCGAGGATGCCGATGGCGACAAGGTCGAACAGCGCGTCGAAATCGGCGACAAGATCGGCTTCAAGGACGATGGCCCCAAGGTCACGCTGACGAGCAGGCAGGGTGCTGAGATCGTCATCGACGAAACCGATGGCGTTCCGGCCACTGACGAGGTTGACGAGCTCGGCGGAAACCTCGGCACGGCCACTGTCGCGGCGTCGGCAGTGTTTGACCAGGTCTTTAACTACGGGGCTGATGGCGCGGCAGCGCAGGGCGCCAAGGTCTATGGTCTTTCAGTGTCTACGGGTGGTGTTGACACCGGACTTGTCGATCCGGCATCGAACATGGCCATCCGTCTGTACAACAACAACGGCGTGATCGAAGGCCGTGTCGGCGCGACTTCGCCCGTAATCTTCACCGTGTCCGTCAATGCCGCCACCGGCGAAGTGACAGTGACACAGCTAAGTGGGATTAAGCACACCGATACGACCAGCCATGACGAATTGTCGTCCCAGATCACCGCGGGTGTTTTGAGGCTTTCGGTGACGATCAAGGACGGCGATGGCGATATACATAGCCAGAGTGCTGATCTCGGTTCGGTCATCAAGTTCCGTGATGACGGTCCGAGCGTGAAGTCCGGCTCGATCTCGCTTTCCGTCGATGAAGACGGTTTGCCGGGTGCTGCCAAGGACGCGCAGCCGACCGCCTTGGCGGGCGAAGTCCAGGGCACCAACAGTGCCACCACCTCCGTGACGGTTGCCGACCTCAAGGCGCTGTTCAATTTTGGTGCTGACGGTGCGCATGCAAGCGAGGCGATTTCGCTGAAGGCACCTGCCAGTGGCGCGCCGGAGCTGACCTCGCAGGGCAAGCCGATCCAGATTACGGTGAGCAGTGATGGCAAAACGCTGACGGGTACCGCTGATAACAGCCCAGTCTTCACGCTCAAGTTGAGCGATGATGGCAAGACCTATGGCTTCGAACTCAATGGCCAGATCGATCATCCGTCGCTGTATGGTACAACGGACGATAACACCGAAAACTCCCTCCCGCTCGATCTTTCAGCCTACATCGTCGGCAAGGACGGCGATGGCGATACGGTGTCGCTCACCCCCGGCAAGTTCGTGATCAACGTGCAGGACGATATTCCGGCCGTTAAGGCTGGCGAATCTGTCAACGTCAAGGTTGATGCGCCTGTCGTTGTTGAGCCGGTACCAGGCAAGGTCGCAAACTTCGTCCTCGTCATTGATACGTCGGGCAGCGTGACCGCCGAGCAGATCGAAACACAGGTAAAGGATTTTCTTGAGAGCCTTGAGGGGTCTGGAGCCGATTTGGTCCGTGTTCACCTCGTGGAGTTTGGGGACAATGCGGCGCCGATCGGTACCTATGACCTTATCAAGGCTGATGGCCCCGACGATAATGAGCTTCAGCGCGCGTTTGACGATATCGAAGACCTCAACTTTGGTGGTGAAACCAATTATGAGGCCGGTCTGCAGCAGGCCTTGCAGTGGATTGAAGGCATTCCGTCCAAGACCATCAATGTGACTAGCGAACTCAAGGAGTTCGACGCAAATGCGAACGGCCAGGGCCAGGGCCAAGGCAATACCGATAAGGCTTTCATTATCGGCAATGGTTCTACGCAGTTTGCGCTGGTCTCAGGCTGGGTTGCGCCTGCTAACCAGGTTGGTCATCTGCGCAGCGCCGACGGTGATATCACCAATGGCTGGGGTGTGGACGGCAATAACGGCAACAATTCCGAGCCGCATGACCTTGAGCCTGCTCCATCGACGGAGGTGCTGCGTTTTGACTTTGGAACGTTCAACGACTTCGACAACGACGGCGCTTACCATAACAGGGAAAGCTTCAATGGCGTTCCGGTGACGAGCGCGACATTCAATCTTGACCGTCAGGCGAGTTCTGGGGTCACCAACTTCGAGTATACCGCATACTTCGTCGATGGTTCTCTGGCACAAACAGGTTCTTTGCCGGTCTCGGGTCATGACGCCCCGCTGACGATTGTGGGACTGGATGGAAATGCTGGAAAGCAGATCGCCTACATCGAATTCCGTGTGACTTCCGGTCGCGGGGACGTTGATCTCGACACTGTCCAAACGGCTCCAGTTCCCCCGGGCACGATCCCGGATGCCGATGTCAACCAGCTGATCTTCATCTCGGATGGCCTGCCAAACAGGGCCGTCGGCGATAACAATGCCACGCCCATTGAGGCGATGGATGCTATCAAGGAAGAGCTTGAAGCTATCGTCCAGCAGGGCAATCGCCCGGGTGACCAGGCCTTCGAAATCGAAGCTTTTGCGGTCGGTTCCGCTCCGAACCTGACTGTTCTCGGTCAGGTCGAAAATGGCACCGCCCAGGACCTGAAAGACACCACTCTGGTCAAAGAATTCGCTGACTTGATTGATAGTCTGGGGGGCGTCGAAGGCTCTCAGACGGGCACAGCGCCAGTTGCGTTCAATATCGGCAGCCTCGTTACTGTTGGTGCTGACCAGCCTATCGCCTTCACCCTGAAGGACACCTCTGCATCAGTGGAGGCCCTCAGAGCAGAGGGCCTGAAATACGGCGGCAATGATCTGGATTACGAAATTGAAGGGAACACCGTCACGGCCAAGGTCGGCTCGACTGTGGTCTTCACGTTGGTGCTCCAGGCCAATGGCCAGGGTACCTTCACGCTGAACAAGCCGGTTGACGGCCCTGGTGACAAGGTCATCGACTTCTCGACGCTTATCCAGGCTGAAGACCGCGACGGCGACGCCGTTTCGCTCGCCCCGGGCAAGTTCACTGTGACGCTCGATGGTGTTCCCGCCGGCGAGGCTCAGACCTTCCAGACATTGGAAGATAACAGCGTGAGCGATAAGATTATCGCAACGGCCGGCGAAGAGGGCGGTCAGTTCGAGCTCGTGACGGGGCCGGAAAACGGGACACTCACGCTGCAGGCGGATGGCAATTTCACCTATCAGCCAGCCAAGGACTGGCATGGTACTGAAACCTTCACCGTGGCAGTGGTGGATGACGATGGCGATAGCTCGAACATCGTCGTGACTGTTAATGTTGCGGCAGTGAATGATAATCCGACTGCGGCAGATGACAGCCTTTCGTCTGTTGCGGAAGACAGCGGCGTTCGCGTCATCAGCATCGCCTCGCTGCTTGGCAACGACAGCGCGGGTCCGGCCAATGAAAACGGTCAGACGCTGACGATCACGGCTCTGTCGAACGTCGTCGGCGGGACCGCGATCATCGCTGGTAACGACATCCTGTTCTATCCGACGCCGAATTTCTTTGGCACGGCCTCGTTCGACTACACGGTGTCGGACAACGGCCAGAGCAATGGCGTGAACGACTTCCAGGCGAGTGTCGGCACAGTCTCCTTTGAAGTCACCCCGGTCAACGATCCCGCAAGCATCTCTGGTATTGTCGGTCGCGAGGTCCAGGAAAACATCAGCCTCGCTTACTCCGGTGAACTCTATGCCGGCGATGTGGATAACCCGCCAGACACCTGGAAGGTCGTGACCTCCGGCACGTCGACCTACGGCACCTTCTCCATCGATGTGCACGGCACGTGGAGCTATGTCATCGACAACGCCAATCCGACCGTCGATGCATTGAAGCCTGGTGATAAAATTACCGACTACTTCAAGGTAGAGACGATCGACGGCACGCCGCAGACGATTTCGATTTACATCCAGGGTACAAACGACGCTCCGGTGATCACCGGTGATTTGGCTCTGAATGTTGTTGAAGGCCAAAGCGTGCCCGTCACCATCGCCGATCTTGGCTTCACCGATGTCGACGATCTGCCGTCCGGTGTCACGTTCGCGGTGACCGAAAGTTTGCATGGAGGCATCCATGTGAACGGGGCTCCCGCCTGGCAGTTTACCGGCGAGCAGCTCCAGTCGGGCCAGGTGACCTTCGTGCATAACGGCGCGGAACAGAACACGGCCTCCTTCAAGGTCCTGCTTGAGGATGGCAACGAGGATGTTTCTCCGGCCCAAACGGCTGTGGTGACCATCGACGTGGCGCCGGTGAACGACCCTGCGGTAATTACCGGGATTGTTGGCCGCGATGTCGCGGAAAACACCACGACCGCCTATACGGGTGACCTCTACGCCGGCGATGTCGACAACACGCCGGACACCTGGAAGGTCGTGACCTCCGGCACCTCGACCTACGGCACCTTCTCGATCGATGCCGCAGGCACCTGGAGCTATGTCATCAACAATGCCAATCCGACGGTCGATGCCTTGAAGCCGGGCATGAAGCTCGACGACTCCTTTGTGGTCGAGACGATCGATGGCACGAAGCAGACGGTGTCGATCCACATCCTGGGTACCAACGACGCGCCAGTTGTCACTGCTCCCGTCACCGGCGTTGCGACTGAAGGTGGAGTGACCTCCACACTGAACGCCCTTGCAAACGCCACAGACCCCGAAGGCTCGACACTTTCGGTTGTCAACATTGGTGCATTGCCAGCTGGTGTCACATACAATCAGACGAACAAGACCTTCACGCTCGATCCAACGAACAGCGCCTATACTTCGCTTGCTGCTGGTGCGACGACAACTGTCACCGTTTCTTATCAGGTGTCTGATGGATTGGCAGCGACCTCTGCTCAGGTGTCGTGGACGGTCACGGGGATTGCCAACAACGCCGCACCGACGGCTGTCGGTGAGACGATCATCACGAACTCATACACCACGGTCATCCCGGATTGGGTTCTGCTGCTGAATGATAGTGACGCAAACGTGGGGGACGTGCTTTCGGTGACTGCGGATCCGAGTTCGGCGCAGTCCGGTGTCTGGTCCGATGATGACGTTGTGTCCGACACAGGCTCGACGACCACATACTCCGACAAACCGTCGATCTGGGGTATATCGAACCCCGAAGGTGGCTCCTTCAGGTACACCGTTGCCGATAATCATGGCGGCATGTCGTCATCTGTGACAGCGAACGTCGAATACAAAAGCAGTCTGAACGGAACATCTGGTGCCGATATTCTGATTGGCTCAGGTAACCTGAACGGCAATGATGGAAACGACGTGCTGGTCGGCAGTTCTGGCAACGATAAACTCAGTGGTGGAGCCGGAAATGATATCTTGTTCGGCGGCGGCGGAGCCGATCTGTTTAAGCTGAGCACGACTTCGGGTACCGACACGATCAAGGATTTCAAGATCGGAACTGATCAGATTGGGCTTCTGGATAACGGGACCGCCAGCAACTCTAGTAATGGGAGTGTCAATTTCGGCAGTACCAGTGCTGGCTCAACGTTGCATAGCGGTGACGTCAAGACGTCTTCAGATATGGCTTGGGGTAACAGCAATGGCTTCGACAACAGGGTCGTGGTGATAACTGCACAGCAGGCAGAGGCCCATATTAAAGCGGCGATTGGCGGCCAGAATGGTAGCAACCACGCCGACAATACCTACGTCGTGGTTTACAACTCGGACAAGGGGCGCGCTGAGGTCTGGTTCGATGACAACTGGTACACTAAGGAGGATCGTAAGCTGGTTGCTATTCTGGAAGGTGTAACGGCTGACCAGGTGAAGAACTTAGCCGAAAATAGCTTTTACGCTTACAGCAACGTCACCGACCCCGTCGTCCTCGACCTCGACAAGAACGGCTTCGCCCTCTCGTCGATCGACAACGGTGTCACGTTCGACATCGATGCCGACGGCCACAAGGATCAGATCGCCTGGACGAGCGACGACGGCATCCTCGCCTATGACGTCGATGGCAACGGTCTGATCTACAACGGCTCGGAAATCTTCACGCCGGACTTCAACGGCGGGAAATATGCGAGCGGTGTGGCGGCTCTGGCTTCGCTCGATACGAATGGCGATGGCAAGATCGATGCAAGCGACGATGCCTTCTCCAAGCTTTCGATTTGGGTTGATGCTGACAATAACGGCATCAGCGACGAAGGTGAGCTGTCGAGCCTCATCGACAACGGTGTCACCAGCATATCGCTGACCACCGATAACACCGGCGGTGAGGAAGACGGTCAGACGGTCTTCTCGAAGGGCACCTTCACCTTCGCGGATGGCTCGACGGGTGACTTCATGGAAGTCGGCTTCGACGCGATCTTCGGATCGGATGCGGATCCGCTGACCGTCATGGGAACGGATGGCAACGACATCCTGCATGGCGGCATGGGCCAGGTGGTGATGACCGGCGGTGCCGGCGCTGACACCTTCGTCTTCGATGCGACGGCGCTCAGCGAATTCGATGTCGCCGATGTCATCACCGACTACAGTCTGTCTGAAGGCGATGCGCTCGATGTATCAGCCCTCCTCGACACCTTGCTTGGTGCCGAAGCGGATGCAAGCCAGATGGCTGAGCATGTGAAGGTCGCGACCGATGGCACGGATACGACGCTGAGTGTCGATATGGGCGAAAGCGGATGGAAGGATGTCGCGGTCCTGCAGAACCACACCGAAGCGGTGAAGATCCTGTTCGACGACAATCATTCGACCACGATCAATCCGGACCTGCATGGCTGATCCGTGATCAAAGATGGAGAAGGGGTCCGCAAGGGCCCCTTTTTTCGTTCACGATTCGAGCGGCATGGTCTCTCGATGGTCTCGATCGTCGACCAGGCTGGGAGCGCGAGCCCGATCAGGTCGATTTCGTCTGTTGCGAAACGGCGACAGGTTCTTTCGAAACCGGCGGCTGTTAACTAAAAAACACCAGAAAAGCAGGGGTTAAAATTCCTAGTTAAGAGGAAAACGAATCGCTTTGCAGGCACTCTGAACGAGTGGATCCCGCAGACGCTGTCTGAAAGGCACAAAAATATTCCTTCCCTCATCCCTTAATCCACTTGGTATTTCTAACCGATCAAAATTGGGTGTATATTTTGGACTGGTCGAATAGACTTCCCAGGCTCCAGTGTGCCGGTATATAACGAGCCTCACCTAAGAATTGGGTAGGGGCACTAAATTGATTATCAAGAAGACATTGTTTGCAGCCTTGTATACCTCGGCCGCCATCGCAGTTACATCCTGGTCTCCAGCGAGCGCAATGTCGTTGCAGGAAGCCATTCAGAAGGCGATGACCACCAATCCGCAGATTTCGCAGGCAGTCGAAAACCGGGAAGCGGTGGAATTTGAACTCCGTCAGGCGCGCGGGCTTTATCTGCCGTCTGTCGATCTGGAGGCAAGCGTTGGCCGACGTCGCCTGTCGAATGACAGCACCGGCACTCTCACGCAGGATTATGAGAACTTCTCGAATGCCGAAGTCGGCCTGACTGTTACCCAACGTCTGCTGGATGGTGGCGGTCGTCGTGCACAGGTCGATCAGCAGGCCTCTCGCGTGGACAGCGCGTCGTTCCGCGTTCTGGATCGCTCGGAAACCGTCGCGCTTCAGGTCGTGCAGGACTATCTTGAATATATCCTGCAGGCCAAGATCGTCGGCATTGCCAAGCAGAATGTCGATTTCCACGGTGGCATTCTCGGCGACATCCGCCAGGGCATCTCCGGCGGCGCTCTGACCGATGTCGACGCCCTGCAGGGGCGTGAACGTCTGGATGCGGCGCGCGCCCGTCTGCGCGAAGCCCAGGAAGAGCTGGAGCTGACCAAGATCCGTTTCCTGAAAACGGTGGGCGAGCCGATCACCAATGCCAAGATGCCGCCGTCGATGGGCAAGTTCCTGCCGCGTTCTCTACAGGATGCCATTGCTGCTGCAAAAACCAGCAATCCGCGGATTTATGCGGCCCGCGCCGATATCGATGCCGCTGATGCGGCGGTGCGCAATTCGCGCTCCAACTATGCACCGACCGTCGACCTTGAAGGTCGGGCAAGCGTCGGCAACGATGTTGGCACGAGCCAGGGCAATACCAACGATGTGCAGGTTCGTCTTGTGGCGCGTTGGAACCTCTATCGTGGCGGTATCGATCAGGCTCGCGAGCAGGAGCAGATCCGCCGTGCGAGCGAACAGCGTTTCGCGTCTGACCAGGTTCACCGGGAGATCGAAGAGTCTGTCCGCTCGGCCTGGAACGAGCGCAGCAGCCGTGGCGAACTCTCGCAGATCCTCGGTTCGCAGTCGTCGCAGAATGCGAAGCTCGTCTCGTCTTACGGCGAGCAGTTCAAGATCGGCCAGCGTTCGCTGCTCGACGTGCTCGATGCGCAGAACACGCGCTTCAATACGAGCATTGTCGCCGAAACGGCACGTTTTGCCGCGCTGTTTGCCGAATACAAAATCCTGGCCGCTTCGGGTTCATTGTTGAAGTCGATGAGTGTCAAGCCCGTCGGCCAGTCAGAAGCTTACGCGCGCAACGAGTTTTCCGTGAAGGCAAACCAGACTGGGGGGTATGCCAAGCGGGATCCGCGGCAACAGGCGGGTGTTCCGATGGACCTCCTGGCGCCGCTTCAGTAACCGCCCATCCAATAGGATGAAATGTTGAATGTCATGGTAGAAGCGACGGGCACTCGTGCCCGCGCAAGTTTTCGTGCGTCCTTCAAAGCTGTGGCTGCCTACTATGGACGGCCCAGCTCAGATACTGTCTTGTTCTCCGGACTGCCGGACGAAATCGTCGAGTCGCTGGAACCTGATGATGTCGAACATATGGCTGAGCGCATTGGCCTGCAGGTCACGCGGGTTGGCCAGCGGGCACTGAAAACGGGGGACTTCGACTGTCCGGCAATCGTCGTTCTTGAGGATGGCGGCACGCTGCCCTTGCTCGATGTCAGCGAGGATGGCGTTTTCACCCTCGATCTGCGAGACGGCTCGGGTGCTGCCCGAATTGGGCGCGAGGAGCTTGCGGCCATGGGCCCGCAATTCGCCTTTGCCTTTACCCTGTTTTATCGCAATGATGCCGAAGAGGCAGTCCTTGGCGAGGCGGAGAAGATCGAATCTCGCCATTGGTTGGTGCGCGCACTGGCGCCCTATTGGCGCACCTATCTGCGTGTTGTGGTTGCGGCCTTGTTTATCAACCTGATTGCGCTGGCCTCGCCGCTTTTCACCATGAACGTCTATGACCGGGTTTTGCCAAACAAGGCGATCCCCACGCTCTGGGTGCTCGCGATCGGCATCATGGTCGCCTATCTCTTCGACTTTCTGCTGAAAACAGCGCGCGCGTCGCTGATCGACCACGCCGGGCGAAGCGCTGATTTACGGCTGTCCCAGATGATCTTCGACAAGGTCTTGAACACGACGCTTGCCTCGCGGCCGCTGTCCACGGGCGAGTATGCGAACCGCGTCATGCAATATGAGTTCGTGCGGGAATTCTTCACGTCGAACACGATCGGTCTGGTCATCGATACCGCTTTCGTCGTCGTGTTCCTGATCGTCATCTACCTGATTTCCGGATGGCTGGCCGTCATTCCGGCCGTCGCGCTCATCCTGTCCGTCGCGATCGGCTTTTACGCCCAGGCAAAGATCGGTCACCGGATGGCAGCCTCCGCGAACGAGGCCTCCAAGCGCCAGTCTCTGCTCGTTGAGACGATCTCGACGATCGAAACGCTGAAAAGTTTGCGCGCCGAAGCAACCATGTTGCGCCGCTGGCAGGAGCTGATGAAGCATTCGAGCCGGACCAGCGAAGAGATCAAGCATATCTCGACAAATGCCATCAATCTGACTGCCCTGATACAGCAGTTGGTTGGTGTGCTCATCGTCATCGCCGGTACCTATGAATTCAGCGAGGGGCGACTTGCCATGGGCGCGATCATCGCGACCGTGATGCTGGCCAGCCGGGCCGGCGCTCCATTGGGGCAGATTGCCATGACTCTGGCGCGGTTTCGCCAGGCATCGCTATCGCTACGCATTCTCGATCAGGTCATGGAGCAGCCGGAAGACCGGCCTGCCACCGTCGGCTTCGTCAATCGCGAAATCAGGCAAGGCGGCTTTGCGTTTCAGGATGTGTCCTTCCAGTATCCGGGATCGGACCAGCCTGTTATCAGCAAACTTTCGCTGACCGTCGCGCCCGGAGAGCGCATCGGCATTATCGGTCGCATCGGCTCGGGCAAGACCACGCTCGGTCGCCTGCTCGATGGTCTCTTCGTTCCGTCCGAAGGTCGGATACTGATCGATGGCGTGGATATTCGTCAGTATCACATGTCAGAGGTGCGTGCTTCCGTTGCGGTCGCGGGCCAGTCCTCCGATCTCTTTTCCGGAACGGTCAAGGAGAACCTGTTGATTGGTCGGGCCGATGCGACCGATGAAGAACTTCTCGAAGTGGCCCGGATGACTGGCGTCGAGGAGTTTGTCGCTCGTCACCCCCGTGGCTTCGACATGCCGGTTGGCGAGCGCGGCAACAATCTGTCCAATGGTCAGAAGCAGGCGATGACCATCGCCCGGCTTCTTTTGACCAAGCCCAAGATTGTCTTCCTGGATGAGCCGTCCGGCGCCATGGATCTTGCAAGCGAGCGGCATCTGCTCAACCGTCTGTCGACGGCCTTCGACCGGAATACGACGCTGCTGGTGGCAACGCACCGTTTTTCGATGCTCGATCTCGTTGATCGCCTCATCGTGCTCGACAAGGGCAAGATCGTGGCTGATGGGCCTAAGAAATCCGTCATTGAGGCGATGCAGGCGAGGGGGATGAAGCCATGAGTCGTGCCATCGTTGATGCTCCTCCTTTCATGGCGCGTATGATCGTTGGCCTGATCGGCGCCATGATCGTGATTTTCGTCGCTTGGGCGGCCATTGCCGAGATCGATGAGATCGCGCGTGGGGAAGGCAAGGTCATTCCACTCTCCAAGACGCAAATCATCCAGTCGTCCGAGGCGGGTATTGTTCAGACGATCGCCGTGCAGCTCGGCCAAGTGGTTCGCAAGGGCGAGTTGCTCGTGCAGATCAACAACACGACGACGGAATCCTCGCTCGGTGAGGCTGAGGCCAAGGCGCGCGCGCTCGGTGCCAAGGTTGCGCGGTTGGCGCTGGAAGAGGCCGGCGCCTATGACGAACAGTTCGTCTGCCCGCCAAGAGTACTCGAAGTTGCAAGCAGTGTCTGCGAAAACGAGGAGCGGCTGTTTGCGGCCAACAAGGCAGCCTATGAGAACAAGGCCGGAGTTTTGCGTGAGCGGGTCCGCCAGCGGGAAAACGAGCTGAGCGAAGCGCATGCCAATATCGCCCGCCTTGAGCAGAACATCACACAGGCAACGCGCCAGTACGATCTGATGAGTCCACTCGCCAAGAAGGGCCTGGTGGCGCAGACGGAGGTCATTTCGCTGGAGCGGGAACTGACCGATCAACGCGGCCAGATCACGGTGTACCAGGAGAGCCTCGAGCGCTTGCGGGGTGCCGTCGAAGAGGCCCGCCTTCAGGTCGATGAGTTGTCGTTGCAACTTCGGCAGCAGGCTCTGACCGAGAAGGCGCAGACGCTTTCAGAGCTATCGGTCATTGATGAAACGATCCGTGGTGCGTCTGATCGCGTCAGCCGCACCGACATCCGCTCGCCGGTGGACGGCATCGTCAACACACTCGAGGTCAATACGATCGGCGCCTATGTCGATCCTGGAACGGTGGTTGCGGGTATCGTGCCCACCGCAGACACGCTGCTGATCGAGGCGAAGATTTCGCCGCGCGATGTGGCCTTTATCCGCCGCGGTCAGAAGGCAATCGTCAAGGTCACGGCCTACGACTTCTCGATCTTTGGTGGGCTGGAAGGCGAAGTCACGAATGTCTCTGCTGACAGTATCGTCGACAAGGAAAAGGGCGAAACCTTCTATCTGGTTCAGGTGAAGACGCAGGAGTCGCAACTGGTGCGCAATGGCGTCAGCTATCCGATCATTCCAGGCATGGTGGCCTCGGCCGAGATCATGACCGGGCGCAAGACGATCCTGAGCTATCTGATGAAGCCGATCAACAAGGCCCAGTCCGTGGCCCTGACGGAGCGGTGAGGCCATGACCGTCGCTGATCCCCATTCATCTAAATCTGAAGCCAGTGATCTGGCGGCTCAGATCGTGCCGGAGCTTGAAGAAGGCGATGCGGAACCGAAATTCCGCGCGATCGCCTGCGCCGATGGCGTGCGGCGGGGGATCAGGCTGGAAACCATCTATTGGGATGGTCTGGCGTCTCTGGTCGCCGGCTCGCGCCACTCTTTGTCGGATATCGTGGAACGGGCATCGGTACAGGTTGGCGAGGGAAGCAATCTCGCGTCCATGTTGCGGGTGCTGGCATTTCGCTGGATGTGGCGCCGCTATTCCGATCTTCAGGCGGCATATTCGGCCGATACGCTGAACACGCTGGTGCATGCCTGCCCCAGCCCAGTCATCGTGCTGACCCGGGACAAGAAGATCCAGCTGTTCAATGAGGCGTTTGTGACACTGCTGAAACAACGGCTTGCTCTCGGCAATGTTCTTCAGCTATCGACGGGCTTCCGCTTCGTTTTGGAAACGCAGGTGGAAGAGGCCCTGGAGATTTTGGCGAGCAAGGGCAAGATGATCACCACAGGCTTTACCGCCAGCTGCGGCGGGCGCCAGCTCTCCGGCCAGATTAACCTCGCCATGGTCCCCACACATCGCAAGCCCATGGTCATCGGCTACATCGTTCGCCACTAGGGCTGCGGTTCTCCGCTAGTTAAGCCTGGTTCCATCCCGCTTCCGAGCGTGAGATCTGTGTACCAGAGGTCGACGACGGCAATGCTGTCAAAGCGCGCCGCCTTCTCCAGGAGCCACGTTGTCGAGGCTCGTCATGGCGAGTGCCTTGCCCTTGGTTTTGGTTCCATGCAGGAAGCCGCGACCGTTCGAGATCGAGAACAGTGGCTGGTAATTGGGAAGCTGGCTGTCGGCCAGTACCTGATTGCGCATGTTGTCCAGGATATAGTGGTTGCCGTTGACCTCTACCGACAGGACGGCATGGTAGAACTTGCGCTTTGTGTCGAAGAGGATGACGACGGTCATATCGTCAAGCGGAATGCCGCGGGCAGCAAGGACGGCCATCTTCAACAGGGCATAATCCTCACAGTCGCCTGTTCCGCGGGCGAGTGTCTGCGACGGGGAAGACCACTGATCCATGCGCCCATGGGTGTCGATGTCGCGACGATACTGGATGCGGTTGTTGATCTCGGCGTTGACGCTATCCAGTTTTGCCCGGATTGAGCCAGCTTCTGCCTTGATCAGCGATACCTTGGCAAACGCCCGACAGTGCGCAGCCTGGCATTCCAGTGCGCTTCCATTTTTGATTTCGCGGAATGTCTCAGCCGATTTCTTCAGTGCGCCCAGCTTTCTGAAGGGTATGGCAACCGAATTGAACACATCGCCGCCGGTTTGGCGGCGGGCCTGTGCGGATGCGGCTTTCTTGCCGGAGATGGCACCGGTCAGGATGTCGTCATTGGCAGGTGGAACCGGAGAGTGTGCCGCAATGCTAACCTCGGTACCCATGGACCTCAGCGCGCCGAGAGCAAATTTGCGACCCTCATCGACCCGTGCGGATGCCGCAGAAATCAGGCCCGTAAAACGAAGCGGTGTCACCCCGATTGCCAGGATCTGCGCAGCGGAAGAGTGCTGAAGCAAGACTGCGGTGGATGTCGCTTGGGCCGAAGGAGCGGATGCCAGAATACTGGCAAAGGCGAGAGCTGAGGCTGCGACGATATTGTTCTTTTTCTTGAGCATCGCGGTTTCTCCGATGTTGGTCGAAGAATGCACGATCCATATGAAATAACGGTTCGTATTTCTGGTGTATAGTATTGAAAATCAATGAGATATACTTTAGAAAAATGCTGCGTATTCCGTTTACCAAGCATTAGGCAAGGTCTCCCTGATGCAGTGCTGTTTTCCTTGGGTGGGGGAGCCGAGCTTTTCCGTCGCGATCGCATTGGATGAGCACGTTTACCCCGAAGATGGTGCATTGCTTCCCTTGCTTGGACGTTCTGCAGTGCTTACGGTCGAACCAAGGTGGAGCGGGTAGGGTGCTGCAGACAATGTATTCTTTTGGGAAATCAGGTGTGATTTGCAAGGCGTGGCACTTCCTCGCGATCACGGGGATGCTGCTGATCGCGGGGTGCCAGACGGATGATCTGAAGCCCACCGAGGGCGGGAAGAGTGAAGGTGCCGCAGCCGCAGCCAAGACACCCGGAAATGGCGGTTTTTACAACCAGACACTGGGGGCAGGGCGTGTCCGCGTCGGGTATCTTGGCGTCCGTCGAAGCGATCATGCGGCGCGGCAGGCTGACAGTGAAGCTCGGGATGGCGCTGCACTGGCTGTCAGCAGCCTCGGTTCTGACATCGTCAAATTGACCATGCTGGAGAGTGCGGAAAGTCTCCCGGCCATTGAAACTGCGGCACGATCACTGGCGTCCCAGGGTATCGGACTTCTGATGACGACGGCGCGCGGCGCAGAACTGAGCGCCGTGCAGGCCGCCATGGTCGGGCGCGATGTTCCCGTCATCAGTTTCGAAACCAATGATGTCTCCTTGCCGGAGAATGTCTACCCGTTCCGATCAAGCCCGACCGACAGCCTGCTGGAAGGATCGACCTTTGCGCTGGCGGAAGGCGCAACGCATGCCATGGTGATTGCAGGGTCGCAAACCGAGGTGCCCGCAGCCGAGCGGCTTGCGCAGCAGATCAAGGCGTTCGGAGCGAAGGTTGAACCTGTGGCGCTACTGTCTGGCGGCGATGTACCGGCACGCTCCCTTGCATCCTGGAATAAGGTGGATCTGCTGATTTTCATGTCGGGGGTGAAGTCGCCAGGCGTGGTCTTGAAGAAGGCCGACAGTGCAAAGCCGCCGCGCCCTGGCCGCCGTCAGGTTGCAAGCACAGCGCTTGCTGCGTCGGATCTTGTGGACCCCAAAATGACGGGCACGATAGTCTGCCGCTACGACCAGAACATAGAGGCGCGGCTTGGCCGGCGTTACATGGCAACGTATGGCCTGCCGGCGTCGACCTCGGCAGCTTACGGATTTGATGCCATGGCGATGGCCATTGGGCTCGTCAATGCCTTCGGAGACGGGGCATTTGCCGCGGAGCGCCTGCGTAGCCCCTCCGGTTTCTCGGGGTCTCTCGGGATTTTCCGCTTTGAGGAGAATGGAGATGTTCGGCGCAACTGCGACGTCTTTAAAGTTGCCAAAGGATCATACGTCTTCTTTCAGAAGGCGCCACCAACACTTTAACGTTTGTCAAGAAGGTGTGTGACGGGTCTCCATTGCCGAATTTTCTAATTGATCTACATTGCAAGCTGGAAATTCTGATGGGCCGGAGGACGTTGTTTTGGCAAGCGCTTTGTTATCGGAACTCCCGAAAGGCGTTGAACAACGCCACTCTCCTGCATTGCGCATAGCGCATTGGATTGTCGTTGCGCTCGTGTTTGTCACCTGGCCTTTGGGTCTGATGATTGGCTTCGTCAAAGATCAGGTGAAGCTTGATTTTTATGTGGTCCACGAGAGCATCGGCTTCCTGGTGTTGTGGTTCATGTTGCTGCGGTTGGGTATCCGCATGAGCGGCGGAGCGGTTCAGGTGGACGCGCCTCGCGGGGAAAAGCTTGCCGCCAGCACGGTTCATGGCCTCCTCTACGCCTTCCTGATCATCATGCCGGTTTCCGGGTTCCTGGCGACCAATGCCCACGGTTTCCCCTTGCAGTGGTTCTGGCTTGTCCCGATCTGGAGCCCCATTGGCAAAAGCCCTGAGATCGCTCCGATCCTGTCCGCGATCCATTTCTGGAGTGCATGGACCTTATTGGCTCTCGTCGCGTTGCACATTGCGGCCGCGCTCTTTCACCACATCATCCGGCGCGACGCCACGCTCTACCGAATTCTTTGAGGACGCCTGGAAAACCCATTATGCGCAAGATCGAAATGACCGAGCAGCTCTGGACCCGATTGCTGGCCATGCGTGGCAGCGGGAGTTCAGCGTCAGCTTACGATGACAGCGATGCCTGTCTGTCGCTTTACGGTCCAATCGCATCCGCGTCTCGTGGTTTTGTGCTGGCACAGGTTGGTCAGTCGTTGGATGGTCGCGTTGCAACGCCTGCCGGGGACGCGCGCGACATCTCCGGTCCAGAAGGAATTGGCCATCTGCATCGCTGCCGCGCTCTGGTGGAGGCCGTCATGGTGGGGGTTGGCACGGTTCAGTGCGACGACCCGCAGCTGTCGGTTCGTGCTGTCAAAGGGCCAAATCCGGTGCGGGTGATCGTGGACTGCCGGGCCGAATTGACGGGTGAAGAGCGGCTGTTTCACGACGGCGGAGCGCCCGTCATCGTGTTCCAGTCAGTCGATGCACCGCTTCGACAATACGATGCCGATATCATTCGCTTGCCAACCGGTGACAATGGTTTGGAGCCGCAGGCTATGCTCGACGCTTTGTCCGCGCGCGGCCTGTCCCGCATTCTGGTTGAGGGCGGTGCGAGAACCATTGCACGCTTCATCGAGGCGGACCTTGTTGATCGCCTGCATGTCTCCATTGCCCCGCTGATCATCGGCTCTGGCCCGATGGGCATTTCGCTTGCGCCCATCACGGCTCTCAACGAGGCACACAGGCCCGTGGCTGATGTCTTCAGCCTCGGTTCTGACGTGCTGTTTGATTGCCATTTGCGCGCCGGGTCAGCGCGCGTTGAGGCTCGGCATGGCGAGAAGGTCCGTATGGCCGATCCTGCATGAGCTGCCTTCCTGAGCGACTGCATCTCTTCGGAAAGCGAGCCAGACCGAAACAGCTTCGGGGGGCAGATTACCGACTTCCAGCACGGCATTCGCTATTCCGCGAAGCAGCTCAGCCTGGAGTTCGCCGGCGTCGCTCTCCAGAATCCAGGGGCTATCTGCCACCAGGACCGTATAGTCTTCCTTCGTCAACGCGTCCTTCAGATAGCTTGTGGCAGACGGGCCGAGGGCTGGACCCAGCCCCTTGTCGCCCTGCTGATGCGTGTTGAAGTCTCTGACGACTTCGGCGTCGAGGGCATGGGGGACGGTCCAGGTCATTACCCCGTCGTAATTCAGTGCCGCATAAAGCCCGACGTTTTCACCGGCAACTCGAGCGGTAAAGCGATCGCAGAATGCCGCAGAGCAAAGGTCGAACAAGGCGGAGGCGGTGATGCAATCGATGCCCTCAAGCGGCAAATCGTCAAGTTGGTTCAAGTCGAGCTGGCAAAAGGTGACGCCGTTTTCGCTGCCAATCCGCCTGCGGGCCTCCGCAATCAATGTCGGATCATAGTCGAGCAACGTCCAGCGCGTGGGCTCAGGCAGTTTGGGGCGGAGTGTCCGATAGGTCGAACCCGTCCCACAGCCGATGTCGAGCAGTTGAGGCGAGGATGTTGTGAGCGCCCGCGCCAGTTGCTCCACCAGCGCCGGATCACGCGCGGCCATATCTGCGGGCTCGCGAAGCGCAAGCCAGTCCTTGTCAAAGCCACTCATTTCAGGGTCTCCAGGAGCTTCGATACCGCTTGAGCTGTCTCTTCCCAGCCGGGCAATTTTTGTCCCGCGCGTGCAGACCCTTCAGCCTTGAGTGCACGCATCTTGGGATCCAGGATCAAGGTTTCGAGAGCCTGCGCGAATGCCGTGACATCGTCGACAGCAACCAGAAACCCTGCCTCTTCCGGAACCACTTCGGGAATGGCGCCGGCGCGGCAGGCAACGATGGGCAGACCTTGTGCAAGCGCCTCGGCAAACACCATGCCATAGCCTTCATAGCGGCTGGCCAGTGCAAAGATGTCGGCATCTGCCATCAGGCTCCTCGTGTCCTCGACTTCGCCACAGAGTGTGATGCGCGATTGCAGATCATGCTCGGCAATCCGCTTTTCCAGGGAAAGACTTGTGACAGGGTCGAGCGTGCGGCTGCCGACGATCGAGGTGCGCCATTCCAGGTGTTCGATTGATTTCAGGGCGTCGACCAGGATGTCGTGGCCCTTGCGCTCGATGAGTGTTCCGACGGCAAGTATATGCGGTACGATGCCATTCGACGTGGATGGTCGTCCGTTTTTGGTGCCCGGCAGGGCCGTCGTGATCCGCGTTGGGTCGACACCGAAGAGCGTTGCAACTTCGCGTGCCGTCGCGTTCGACGTGACGACAACGTGTCGGGCGACGGCCAATGCGTCTCGCTCGCTTGCCAAAAGAGCATCTCGGGCATCACCTGCAATGCCTGTTTCAAGGGCAAGTGGATGATGCACGAGGGCGATGATCCCGAGCCGGTCATGGTTGGCAACGGCCCAACCGTCGAGAACACCAAAGGCCAGCCCGTCAATGACGAGCAACTCTCCGTCGGATACCGAAGAGAGTTTTTCTTCTGCCAGGCGCAAGGTCTCCCCAGATGGCGAAGGAAAACCATCACCCAGCGCGAGGAGGTCGATCTCCCAGCCGAGAGCACGAAGGCCCGCGATGAGCTCGCGATCATAAGCGTATCCACCGGTTTTCAGGTTGAGATCGCCCGGATAGGCAAATGTCAGGCGGCGGTTCAAAGATCCGCCTCGTACCAGCCCCGGGCGGCGTGGGATTCATGCAGCAACACCCGCAGCCGGCAAATGCGGTGGCTGCCGGCACCCAGGCGCTTCTCACGCACCGCCGCCGCGAGCTCATCGAAGATGTGCTTGGCAATGACTTCAGTCGTGCTGATCTTGCCGGCAAAGGCTGCGTGTTCGTCCAGGTTCTGATAGTTCAGCGGCTTCAAGACTTCGGCCAGTACGGTGGTCGCTGCGCCAATATCGACGGCAAGGCCATCCTCATCGACATCCTTGGTGAAAAAGGCGGCGTCGACCACGAAGGTTGCGCCATGCATCCCCTGCGCAGGCCCAAAGACAGGGCGCTGCAGGCTGTGGGCGATCATGATGTGGTCTCTGACTTCTACTGCAAACATCGGTTCTCTCTCATCAATATCGAATACGGTGGCAAAGTGTGTCTGGTGCATTGACGATACGTGGATAGGCGGCTTCCAGATCTTCGAATGCGGTTTCTCCTGAGATCAGAATATCCAGGCGGGCATCGGACAGCAGTTCGAGTGCTTTCGTCATGCGGCGTTTGTAAGTCCAGCGGGCAGTCTTATGGGCGGGGATGGTGCCGACCTGAGAACTGACAAGCTGCAGGCGGTTCGCATGAAAAGCGCCGCCGAGTGTGATGGAGGCTCTGCGATCGCCATACCAGCTTGCCTCTACGATACGCGCTTCCTTTCCCGCATGGGCGATAGCGAGATTGAGCGCCTCATCGGATGCTGTGGCATTGATCAGCACGTCAAACGAGCCGGAAAGATGATGAGGCGAGCTAAAGGTCACGCCAAGGGCGTCCGCGATCGGCTGGCGCTGCCCATTTGTATCGATGAGGATCGTTTCTGTTCCCGCTATCCGTCCGGCAAGATAGGCCGTGAGGCAGCCGACGACACCGGCACCAAAAACTGCAACGCGATCGCCGGGTTGGATCTGTGCGTCCCAAACAATGTTCAATGCGGTTTCCATATTGGCTGCGAGTACCGCACGTGACGGTGGGACGCTTTCGGGAATAAGGTTGATGTCCTCCAACCTTGTCTTCACGATATCTTGATGTGGGTAGAGCACGAAGACATGACGCCCGACAAGCTCGCTCGGTCCCCATTCCACGCGCCCCACATTCGAATAGCCATACTTCACGGGGAAGGGGAATTGTCCCTCCATATTGGGTCCGCGCATCCGCTCGTATTCGCTCGGTGGCACTTTGCCCTGCAGAACCAAGCCCTCTGTTCCGCGGCTGATACCGCTGAACTTCGTGAGCAAAAGCACGGTGTCCTGGTCGAGGGATAGCGTTTCCTCGCGCAACGCAACAGCACCGGGTGCGACCTGCCAGAGGGCGCGCGCATTGCGGTCATTGAGGTGTTTCTCTTCGAATTCGGTCACCGCTTCCCCATATATCTTTTCGATGAAATTGCCTTTGATGGAACAGATGATCCACTGCGCCCTTTGTTCCCACACAAAACTTAGATTTTTATTCTGGCCCACTCCGTAATCCAGCCTGAATTTTCACGCGTAGTAGCAACTAGCATGACCCCAGGGAGCAACATTATGACAGAAACGAGCCAGTCAGTATTCGCAAAAGCCTCCTCTGCCATCGAGATCGAGCGTGCCGTGTCCGAGCTGCGCTATGGTCGCCCGGTCCTGATGTCGGACGGTGCACGGCGGCTTGCGGTTCTGGCTCTGGATTGCGTATCGCCATCCGTCTACGAGCAGTTTGCTCAGGCAACCTCTGACACGCATGCACTACTTTTGACGGCTCCGCGGGCTTCCCGTCTTGGTGTGCCGCATCACGGCGATGTGCTTGTCCCGCTCGCTGGCACGAGTTTTGAACAGGCGTCGCGCCTTTCCTATTCGCTGGGCGTTGAGGCGCCCAGGTCCTGGCAGCCCGCGGATCCGATGGCGGCGAACAGCCAGGAACTCGCGCGTCTCGCCTTGCTGCTACCTGCGATGGTCATCGCCGATGTCACTGATCGCGCAGAGCGGTTCTCGGCCTGTACGTGTATTGCGCATGCTGCACTGAAAGGTGCAGACGAAGCACGCCAGCGCTTCGAGCAGGTTGTCCGCACCCGCGTTCCACTGGAAGACATTTCTCGGGCCGAATTCGTCGTCTTCCGCGGTGGCTTGGCGCAGAAGGATCAGGTCGCGATTGTCGTCGGCTCGCCTGACGTTTCCGGTCCTGTCCCTGTTCGCATCCATTCGTCGTGCCTGACGGGCGATCTGTGCGGCTCGCTGAAATGCGACTGCGGCGACCAGCTTCGCAACGGCTTGAAGGCGCTGGATGCCGCAGGCGGTGGCGTTCTCCTTTATCTTGACCAGGAAGGACGCGGCACGGGTATCGGCGCTAAAATGAGAGCTTATGGCTATCAGCATCTCGGCCTGGATACGATTGATGCGGATGCGGAACTGGGCCTGAGCGAGGATCATCGACGCTACGAAGCTGCTGTCGCAATGCTGCGGGATCTCGGAATTGCTCGGGTGGAACTGCACACGAACAACCCGACAAAAATTGCAGGCTTGCGACTGGGTGGTATCGTGGTTGAAGGGCGCTCTCCTGTCACGGGACGTGTTACACCGGAAAATCAGAATTACCTTCGCACCAAGACCATCCGTGGTGGCCATATCATGGATCTGGACACGTTGGTGGCTGCGGAATAGTCCCTATGGAAAAGCCGATGGAAGTGCCGCGTTCGCCTGAACAGAGCCATGAGGGGATGATCGCACGCGCCTCCGTGGGCTACAGCGAGCTGGATACATTGCAGCTGGGCGCATTGACGACCATATCCGCCATCGCCGTGATGGTGCTGAGTCTGCTGATCGCGGGTGTCCTGTTCCTGCCGTTGGGTGCTCTCTTCGTCTGCGTGGCATTGGGTGTTTTTGCCGTCATCTTCACGCTTGTCTGGAGGACTTTGCGGCATCACGGCCATGCGCGTTTTGGCGGCGCAAATATCGTGACTTCGGCAAGGGCGGGCATGGTTAGCGTCATTGCCGGTGCGGTCGTGTCGACAGAGGCGATCGCATCCGATCCCGTAAGCGGGTGGGCTCTGTTCTGCCTTGTGGTCCTCGCCTTTGCGCTGGATGGTGTCGACGGTTACCTCGCAAGACGACAAGGTCTGCAGTCCGATTTCGGTGCGCGCTATGACATGGAAGTAGACGCGTTTCTCATTCTGGTCCTGTCGCTCGCGGCTGTTCTGATGGGCAAGCTGGGCTACTGGGTTCTTTTGATGGGGCTGATGCGTTATGTCTTCATCGCTGCAGCCGAAGTCCTGCCTGCCTTGAAAGGTGAACTGCCGCCATCGTTTCGCAGAAAGCTGGTCTGCGTTGTACAGATTGCCGTGCTTTGCGCGATCCTCCTTCCGATCGTATCGCCCGCGATCGCAGTCGTGATGGCAGTGCCAGCTCTTGCGGCGCTTATCTATTCCTTCGCCGTAGACAGTCTTTACCTCCAGTACCATGCGAAGCAGGTTGATGGATCTCGGTAAGCTGTCATCGCCATTGAATGGCAGCCGCTTTGCTGCCGATGGCGGCGTCTGATGACAATGCTCCGCTTGGATACACTCCCGATGTCGCGCGGCACGCCAAGTCTTCGGTGGGTTCGCGCGATCTCAGGCGGCAGATCTATGGCGCGAGCGGCTCAAGACCAGAAGAACAAGGCCGGGCAAGGCGCCAGCCAGGGACAGTCCGCCGTAAAGCAGGCTTGCCGCCAACCCGTGCGCTGCCATGCCCCCGAGCAGGGGGAAGAGCGCCATTGCAGCGGCCTCTCTCGTGCCCCATCCGCCAAAACCTGTTGGGATCAACATTGCGAGCAAGCAAAGCGGGATGATGGTCAATCCGGCAAACCATGGGAGATCCGCGCCAACGGCATCCGCGGCCACCATGAAGGTCACGATGTAGGAGAGCACCACCGTAAGGCTGAGACCCAGTTGAACGATCCAGGCCCTGTCCCTGATGAAAACGGCGTAAAGGTCACCCGTGGGCAGGCTGCCCGCGAGAATTCGGTTTCGCTTCGCCAATTGGAAACCGACGAATATGACAGCAAGGACCGCGACTGCTGTCATGGTCAGTGCCACCATATCATAAGTGGGGCGTTGAGAGGCCGCTATCCCTTGCCAGGCTGGCAGGCCGAGGGCCGCAAACAGGAAGAAGCCAATCTGGCCGGAGATACGTTCGAACAGAACCGCCTTCGCGGGTATCTTCCATCCACCCGGTCCCTCATCGCGCATGCGGTAGGCACGCGCGGCGTCGCCGGCCATTCCTCCGGGCAGCGTTTGATTGAGAAAACTGGCGACATAATATTCGCGGATTGCTTTGCCGTAACCGATCTCCTGGCCAAGACGGCCAGCTGTGAACTGCCACCGCACGGCAGACAGCACGATTTGCGTTTGAACGAGTATCAAGCCTATTGCGAGATGCGCGAGGCTGACATTGTTCAGCGTTTGCACCAAATCCCTCCAGTCCAGCTGGAAAGCAAGGATACCGGCGAGAATCACTACAAAGGCGGCAATCAGGGGTCTGTTTGTGCGCAACAGGCGGGACTTTCGGAGTTGGAGATTCGCGACGGCTTTCCAGGCGGATATACGGCGAGAAAAGGACGACCTGCCAATGACATCGTTTAAAGGCGGCAGCCCGCGTCCGGCACGCGTCCTCTTCGGAACCTTGATCGTTTCCATAATCTTATTCGCAGCCACGCGTCTCCCGGATCACCCGGATGGCTTCGCATGGCCTGCATTCTTGCGGATACCGGTCGAATGGCCGCTCATCTGCCTGCTCGGTCTACTCTTGCCCTTTCTGCTGGCGCGTCTGCTGGGCTATCTGCTTGCGCTCTTTGTCGTGCTCATCCTGATGCTTAAGCTTGCCGATACAGGAGCGCAGATCGCACTCGAGCGCTCGTTCAACCCCTATCTCGATATCAAGATGGTGATGGATGGCTGGAACATCGTCTCCGGTTCAGTCGGGCAGGGTGTCGCCTTGATTGCGGTCGTTGTGGTGCTGCTGCTGCTCGCAGTGCTTGTCGTGCTTCTGGCCCGGTCCTGGCGCCTGATGGTCAGCGCCAGCGGGATGCTGCGCACCGGTCTCTTGGTCGGTTTCGGTCTGCTCGCAGCGTTTGGTGCCGGTCTGCTCCAGATGGGAAGTTCCTATGCTGATCTGCGGGTCGCTGCAGATCTGACCAATCGGATACATCACGTGGCCCGGTCGGTCGAGGACATGCGGGCTTTTGAAGCCGTGGTCGCGCGGGGCGAAGGCCCGAGGCAGGGAGCTGGACTCTTCGGCCGTCTGCAAGGCCGCGATGTGATCGTCATCTTCATCGAGTCCTATGGTCGAAGCGCGATTGAGGATCCGCAATATGCTAACGTGACTGGTCCGCGATTGGCTGCAATGGAACAAGAGATTGCCACAGCGGGTCTGCAGTCATCCAGCACATGGGTTACATCGCCAACAGTGGGCGGCTTGAGCTGGCTGGCGCATGGCACTCTGATGTCGGGCCTTTGGGTGGATAACCAGGCACGTTATGATCGTTTGATGATCAGTGCCCAGCCGAGCCTGAACAGGCTGTTTTCGGAGGCAGGGTGGCAGACGGTTGCCGTCATGCCGGCGATCACGATGGATTGGCCAGAAGCCGGCTACTACGGCTATCGCCAGATCCTCGCCGCCAAGGACCTAGGATATAAAGGAAAACCCTTCAACTGGGTGACTATGCCGGACCAATACACGCTTTCCGCCTTCGAGCGACTGGCGCGGGTGCCTGCGCGCGCCAAAGGGGAAAAGGTGATGGCGGAAATTGCCCTCATTTCGAGCCACGCCCCCTGGACGCCCGTGGCTACGATGCTTGACTGGAGCGCGGTTGGCGATGGCTCCATCTTCGACGAACAGGCGACAAGCGGCGATCCGCCATCCGTGGTCTGGGCTGATCCGGAGAGGGTGCGGCGACAGTATATCGGAACGATTGACTACGCACTGCAGGCTGTCTCCAGCTACATCGCAAACTATGGATCGGATGCGGTCTTCGTGATCCTGGGCGACCATCAGCCGGCGCGCATCATTACCGGTCCCAATGCCTCGCGCGCTGTCCCGGTTCATATCGTCAGTGCGGATGCAGACCTTATCGGCTCCTTTAAAGAAAAGGGCTTATCCCCCGGCATGAAGCCATCCCTCGATGCGGTCGAAATGCCGATGAACACTGTCCGTCAGATCCTGATCGATACATTTTCCGGTCGCTAGGGATCACTTTCGTCACGTGTGCCGAGCCGCTGCTGGTGCTGCGCTTTCCAGTGTCGCGGGGTCATGCCGACCTGCTTCAGGAAGAAGCGCGAAAAATAGGCCGGGTCGCCAAAACCGAGTCTAAAGGCAATTTCCTGCACGGTTCCGGCGGTAAACAACAGTTCTCGCTGTGCCTCGTCCAGCAAGCGGGCGGAAATCAGAGACTGGGTGCTCAACCCCGTCTTGGCTTTCACGATCCTGTTGAGATGCGTCGGCGAAATGCCAACGGCCTCGGCAAAAAAGGTGACCGGTCGATGCTCACGAACATGTCGATGGACGAGTGACAGCAAGAGTTCGAGCCTGATGTCGTCCGTATCGACAGCCAAATGCCGGCGGCGTTCCATGTTTGCTGCGCGCGCCAACATAACCAGAACCTGGGAAATCGCGCTCTCGACGAATACAGGCCAACCCGCCTGCCTCTTCTGGCATTCATCCGCGATCTGGCTGATTGCGATCGGCAGGCAGGACCTATGGTCTGCCTCGGAAATCCGCGTCACTCGCGGTTCAGAGAGGAACTCACGCATCCAGCCTTGTTCTCCTACCCGTGCCTGCACCCTGTCATGTGAAACGGTGATGACATGGCCGTCGACATCAGGAGAAAATCGGAACCCGTGGATGAGACCCGGCGGGATGGTGATCAATGAGACTGGTTCGAATCGCACAATCTCGTCGCTGAAGACGGCATCGCCAGATCCCTCGGTGACGGACAGGATCTGGAAGAAATGCGAATGCCGATGCATCCCGATTTCCCAGTGATGCAGACTGCTTCTCGCGGGAATCGTCTCGCAATGCACCCAGAATGGACCAGCATGGCCCTCGTCCTCTCCGTAGAGCTCATAAGTTGGTACGGGTTGAGTTGCTGCCATGAATACCACGACGATGTTCGATTTGTGCAAGACTGTGTCTCATGCGTCCATTGTATGGAAGCCCCTTTCAGCCGACAAATTGTGAAAAGCCAGTTTTGCAGAACGCACTGATCCGCGGGAGAACGCATGCGCACGCAAGTTGTTATCATCGGCTCTGGACCATCAGGCCTCTTGCTAGGCCAGTTGCTCGGCAAGGCGGGAATTGACACTGTGATCCTCGACCGGGTGAGCAACGCGCATATTCTGTCGCGCGTCCGGGCAGGTGTCCTGGAGGAGGGCACCGTAGGCCTTTTGGATAAGGCCGGCGTGGGTGCTCGCATGCACCGAGAGGGGCTGCTGCACGAAGGTTTTTCGCTGGCCTTTGACGGACGGGACCACCGCATCGACTTGTTCGATTTGACCGGGGGCAAGCGGGTCATGGTCTACGGGCAGACGGAATTGACCCTCGACCTGATCGAGCAGCGCGAGCGCGACGGCAGAGTGACAATATATGACGCCGGAAACGTTGCGCTCGCCGGTTTCGATGGCCCCAATCCCTATGTTACCTACGAGAAGGACGGGGTGACGTATCGTATCGATTGCGATTTCATCGCGGGCTGCGATGGCTTTCACGGAGCCAGTCGCAAAGCGGTGCCTGAGGGTGCCATCAAGACTTTTGAACGCGTCTATCCCTTCGGCTGGCTTGGCATTCTGGCCGAGGTGCCCCCGGTCAATCACGAGCTGATCTATGCCAACCATCCCCGCGGCTTCGCTCTCTGCTCCATGCGATCGCCGACCCGCAGCCGCTATTATGTACAGTGCTCGCTCGATGACACCGTCGATATGTGGTCTGACGATCGCTTCTGGGACGAGTTGCGCCGAAGACTTCCCGCGCATCATGCCGAGGCGCTGACGACAGGGCCAAGCTTTGAAAAATCGATTGCGCCGCTCCGTTCCTTTGTCGCTGAACCCATGCGTTTTGGTCGGCTTTTCCTCGTAGGGGATGCGGCTCATATCGTACCGCCGACAGGCGCCAAAGGGCTGAACCTTGCCGCTTCCGATGTGCACTACCTGTTCGAGGGTCTGCTGCAGCACTATCAGGAGCGCTCGAATGCCGGCATCGATCACTATTCGGATACGGCACTGCGGCGCGTTTGGAAGGCCGTTCGCTTCTCCTGGTCCATGACGACGCTGCTGCATCGATTTCCAGACACGGGAGATTTCGGCCAAAAAATTCAGGAGGCGGAGCTGGATTACCTGACACAGTCGCGGTCCGCCTCGACGGCAATGGCCGAGAACTATATCGGCCTGCCCTACTAAATCGCGTAGCCTTTCAGCCGGTCAGTCGATATCGTCGTCGCCAGGGATGATGTCTTCGTAGATCCGCTTGAGGGCGCCGATGAAGACTTGTAGCTCTTGCGGTGTGAAGCGGCTGGTAAAGCGTTCTTCGTGTTCTCGCTGCAGGCGGCGTGCATGGGTAAGCAGGCTTGCACCGTCTCCCGTCATGCGCAACTCCTGACGGCGACGATCGATTGACGAGGGCTGCCGCACGATCAGGTTCCGGGCTTCGAGGCGGTTGACCAGGGCCATCATCGTCGCGCGATCCATGCTGAGCTGATGGGCAATGTCGATTTGCCCGACGCCGGGATTTGCGGCGATCAGTTCGAGCACCGCAAACTGCTTCTGCGTCAACCCGAGCTCTCCCATCGTCGCAGAGTAGTCCTGGTAGATGGCGACATTGGCCATTCGCATGTGAAACCCGAGAATATCGTCGAGACGGCCCGTCCGAAGGCGACCGCCAAGCTCGAAGGTTTCGTCATCATTCGCCGGTTTCAGGTCTACAGGTTGGGCCATCGCGCGCCTTTTCTGGTCAAAAAAAGATCAAAAGTCTTGTATCGGCATATTCTGTTCTATCAAAGAAATAAGCGCTTGTCTGCGGTAGACAATAGTATAGTTTGTGTAGCATACTAAATTCCATGGGTGGGTTGCAGACGCGAGGAGGAGCGCTATGCAGAAACGGGCGACGACGTCGGAGGGCGTCGGGCTTGAGACGGACGATCCCTTGGCCTATCAGGCAAGAACCGGACCTGGTCGCAGTGCGGTGGTGGAAATCGCCACCGGCCTGGCATTGAGCTATCGCGAGTTGAACGAACTCACAGGCAGGATCGGTGGTTGGTTGCAAGCCTTCGGGTCTGCGCAGAAGCCGTCGCGGATCGCCTATCTCGGGCGCAATTCCATTGCCCAGATTGCGACATGCCTCGCCTGCCAGCGGATTGGCTTTGTATTCGTCCCACTGAATTGGCGGTTGGGCGCGCGCGAGCTTGCGGCAATCATCGAGGATTGCGCACCGGATCTTATCCTGTCTGACGCGGAATTTTTGCCTGTTTTGTCAGGTGTCGATGCCCGCGAAATCGTCGCAATCGAGGGCGAACAAGGACTGCTTGCACAAGCTGCGCAGTGCAGTGATCCCGCCGAAGTGCGCTTTCCCTGCGATCATCCCTGCATAATGCTTTACACGTCCGGCACGACAGGCAAGCCGAAGGGCGTGGTGATCACGCGTGGAAACGCCTATGCCTCAGCCCTCAATTTCGCGATGGTCGGCAATTTGACCGCGCAGTCTGTCACCCTGTGCGACCTGCCATTTTTTCACACAATCGGCCTGGTGGCGATTGGCAGAACAACGCTGACAATGGGTGGGCGTCTGGTGATCTCGGACAGGTTCCTGCCCGAGAGAAGCCTCGCAACGCTGGGCGATCCGAAGCTTGGCGTCACCCATTACTTTGCTGTCCCACAGATGGCCGCGGCGCTGAAGTCCTCAGCTCATTGGAACCCAAAGGCTTTGACCGCGCTCCAGGCAATTTTCATCGGCGGCGCGCCGCTCTCGCCCAGCCTGATTGAGTCATTCCTTGCCGACGGCATCCCGCTGGTCAACGGCTACGGCATGAGCGAAGCCGGAACCGCCCTGCACATGCCGCTTGATCGGGACGCTGTCCGCGCTCATCCGGGCAGCGTAGGCTATCCGGCTCCCTTGCTCGACATGCGTCTGGTCGATGACAATGGTGAGGATGTTGACGACGGTGCGGTGGGCGAGATCTGGCTGCGGGGGCCGTCCGTAACGCCGGGCTATTGGAACAAGCCGGAAGAGACAACCCGCGCATTTGTCGACGGCTGGTACCGCACCGGCGATCTGGGTCGCAAGGATGCGTCTGGAGTCTATTTCGTGCCGGATCGTCTCAAAGACATGTACATCACGGGCGGCGAGAATGTGTTTCCAGCGGAAGTCGAAGCGGTGATCGGCGCCCATCCGCGTGTGGTGGATGTTGCCGTGATTGGCGTGCCAGATCCGAAATGGGGCGAAACGGGGCTTGCCTTCATTGTCGCGGGCAAAGAGCCGCCGAACTTGGACGAAATTGTCATGCTGTGCGGCGAACGGCTCGCGCACTACAAGCGCCCCAGTCAGTTTCTTTTTGTCGAATCCATCCCGCGTACCGCATCCGGAAAGGCGCAGAAACATGTTCTGCGCGCCAACCATGCGGTGCGTTGAAAGCACTTCGTCCCGGTTGAGGGCAAACAGACTTGTCCCAGGAGCAAATCTATGACCGATCCTAAAACCGTCTCTGCAGAGCCCGTTCTCGTTGAATTCGACAATGGAATTGCCTTTGTCACGCTTAATCGTCCGGAAAAGCGCAATGCGATGAACCCGGCCTTGAATATCCGTATGATGGATGTGCTCGATGAACTGGAGGCAGACGAGCGCTGCGGCGTTTTGGTCATACGCGGTGCGGGCCAGTCCTGGTCAGCCGGAATGGATCTCAAGGAATATTTCCGAGAGAACGACGGCAAGGGCCGCGCTGCGGTACTGAAAAGTCGCCGTCAATCCGGCGGCTGGTGGAACCGGCTGATGTATTTCGAAAAGCCGACCATCGCCATGGTCAATGGCTGGTGCTTCGGTGGTGCCTTCACTCCGCTTGTCGCCTGCGATCTTGCGATTGCCGCCGATGAGGCGACCTTCGGGCTTTCGGAGATCAACTGGGGCATCCTGCCGGGCGGCAATGTGACCCGCGCGGTTGCCGAAGTCATGGGCCACCGCGATGCGCTCTACTACATCATGACCGGCGAGACCTTTGGCGGCCAGAAGGCGCGCGAGATGGGCCTCGTCAATGAATCCGTGCCGCTTGCCGATCTCGAGACTCGTGTTCGGTCGCTTTGTGCCACGCTTCTGGAGAAGAATCCGACAGTCCTCAAGGCCGCCAAGGATACCTTCAAACGGGTGCGCCACATGCCTTGGGAGCAGGCGGATGACTACATCTATGCCAAGCTCGAACAGATGCTGCTGCTCGACAAGAGCAACGGTCGCGCCGAGGGCCTCAAGCAGTTTCTCGATGACAAGACCTACAGGCCGGGGCTTGGGGCCTATAAGCGCTGAGGGTCGCAATCACCGCGCTTGTAATGACATCGTCATTGCATGGATTGTAATGATTATGTCTTTGCGTTATGATGCCGAGGAACAACGGAGCAGCCTCATGACGCAAACTGAGAACAGGTCCACAGCAAGCATTCCGCTGAACATGCGGATCAAACCTCAGACTCGCAATCTGATTGATCGGGCGGCAGAATTGCTTGGCAAGACGCGAACGGACTTCATGCTGGAGGCATCCGAGCGCCGGGCGGAAGAAGTCTTGCTGGACCGGACAGTCTTCAGGGTGAGCCCGGAGGTCTATGCCGAATATCTCGCTCGGCTGGACGAGCCTGTCCGCCCCAATGAAAAGCTGCGGCACACTATGGCCGCCAAAGCGTCGTGGGATGCAGAGTGAGACTGAGCAAGCCGGTTCCGCTGGCAGATCATCACCAATTGGCTGATTTTTCTTCGGGTGTGCCCGAACTGGATAACTGGTTGCGACGGCGGGCGTGGACCAACCAGGTGAATGGGGCTTCCCGCACCTTCGTCGTCTGCGATGAGGGCAAGGTGGTTGCCTATTACGCGCTGGCTTCCGGCTCCGTGAGCGTGGCAGAAGCGCCGGGACGGCTCAAGCGCAACATGCCGGATCCCATCCCTGTCGCGGTTCTCGGGCGGCTTGCCGTCGACAAGGCCTATCAAGGGCGGTTCATAGGAAGGGCCCTGGTCCGGGATGCGTGCCTTCGTCTGCTGAATGCCGCGGAAATCCTGGGTATTCGCGGCATATTGGTTCACGCGCTCTCTGAGAATGCCCGCGCATTTTACGAGCGGGTCGGGTTTATCCCGTCCCCGCTCGATCCGATGACGCTCATGATCAGTCTGCGCGATCTGGAAGAAGCGCTTCGCTGACAGGATTTCGATGCCGAATGCATGAAGCCAGAGCGCGCTAGACCCTACCCCTCAAAACGCGCAATCACTGCTCCGGCCTGCAGATAGGCGCCGGCGGCGGCTTCGAGGCGGATGATGCCGGCGCGGCTTGCCGTCACCTGCGTTTCCATCTTCATCGCTTCCATCACAGCGATCAGGTCTCCGGCTTCGACGCTGGCGCCATCTTCGACCTTGAAGGCCTGCAATGTGCCGGCAATCGGAGCGGCAATGGCGGACGCATCCACCGCCTGCGCCGTGCCTTCGGTCTGAGTGCCCGGAGCGGAGAGGCCGCCGAGGCCTGCAAGCAAGGATGCCGGAATGCCCAGCGCATGGCGCTTGCCGTCGATCTCGACATGGGTACGGATCATCGAAGCATCGCCCAGCGGTTCCGGGCGCGCCATCGCATCGAGCTTGTCGGCGAAATCGGTTTCGATCCAGCGGGTGTGGACCTTGAAGCCGTTCTCGCCGGTGAAGTCTCTTTCTTCCAGGATAGCGCGGTCGAAGGGCAGCACGGTTGCCAGTCCTTCGATGTTGAACTCCTTCAATGCGCGGCGGGCGCGGGCGATCGCCTGTTCGCGTGTGGCGCCCGTGACGATCAGCTTGGCCATCAGGCTGTCGAAGGTGCCGGGAACCGTCGAGCCGGTCTGCACGCCGCTGTCGAGCCGGATGCCGGGGCCGGAGGGTGCGTCGAATGCGGTGATTTTGCCAGGCGTCGGCAGGAAGCCGCGACCGGGATCCTCGGCATTGATGCGGAACTCGATCGAGTGGCCGCGTGGTGCGGGTGTCTCGGTGACGCCAAGCTTTTCGCCGGCCGCGATACGGAACTGCTCGATCACGAGATCGATGCCCGTCGTCTCCTCAGTGACGGGATGCTCGACCTGCAGGCGGGTATTGACCTCGAGGAAGGAAATCGTGCCGTCTGCGCCGAGCAGGAACTCCACCGTGCCCGCGCCGGAGTAACCGGCGGCCGCACAGATGCGCTTGGCCGCATCATGGATCGACTGTCGCTGGCTGTCGGACAGGAAGGGCGCCGGGGCCTCTTCGACGAGCTTCTGATTGCGGCGCTGAAGCGAGCAGTCGCGCGTGCCGAGAACGAGCACATTGCCATGCTTGTCGGCGAGAACCTGCGCCTCGATATGGCGCGGGCGATCGAGAAAGCGCTCCAGGAAACATTCGCCGCGACCAAAGGCGGCCTTGGCCTCGCGCACGGCAGATTCGTAAAGCTCCACCACTTCTTCCATCTTCCACGCGACCTTCAGGCCGCGACCGCCACCGCCAAAGGCCGCCTTGATCGCCACCGGCAGGCCGTGCTTTTCGGCAAAGGCAACCACTTCCGCTGCGGTCTCGACCGGGCCGTCGCTGCCGGCAACCAGGGGAGCGCCGACCGAAAGGGCGATGCGGCGCGCCTCGACCTTGTCGCCGAGCGCATCGATGACATGCGGGTCGGGACCGATCCAGGTGAGGCCCGCTTCCTGCACAGCGCGGGCGAATTCGGCTCGCTCGGAGAGGAAACCATAGCCGGGATGAACCGCATCGGCGCCGGATTTCTTGGCAATCGCGATCAGCTTGTCCATGTCGAGATAGGTCTCAGTCGGTCGGCTTCCATCGAGGCCGTAGGCTTCGTCGGCAAGCGAGACGTAGACGGCGTCTACGTCGGGATCGGCATAGACGGCGACCGATTGCAGGCCATGGTCATGGCAGGCGCGGATGATGCGCACGGCAATCTCGCCGCGATTGGCAATCAGCACTTTCTTCATCGAATGTTTCCTCACAGTCGTGTTGCGGCCTGTCATGGCGTGTTGCGGATCAGCCCCTGACGGGCTCGATCTCGGCAAAGCGCGTGATCGGCCGGAATTGGATCCGGGCATTGACCGGGATCTGCCCGGCGAGATCGAGATGGTAGTCGGCGACGGTTCCGATGACCGGATAGCCGCCGGTCAACGGATGATCGGCGAGGAACAGCACCGGCTGGCCGCTATGGGGCACCTGGATGGCGCCCGTGGCCGTGCCTTCGCTTGGCAATTCCGCGGCATCCCTGCGTTCCAGCGCCGCAGCGCCTTCGATCCGGATACCGACACGGTTGGATTGCGGCGTGACGGTGTAGACCTGCGCGCTCAGCGTTTCGATGCCTCGATCGGTGAACCAGTCGCTACGCGGTCCCATGACGACGTCGAGGGTCACGATGTCACCGGGGGCAGGATGGTCGAAGGCTGGTGCCTCGTCGAGCGAAACCGGCATGAGACCGGTGCGGTCCGCCTTCACAGTCAGTTCGGCTCCGGCCATCACAGGGTCCGGCCCGACGACGGCGAGTGTGTCGGTTGAGGCACTTCCCAGCACGGGGGAAACCTCAAGCCCGCCACGGATCGCGAGATAGCTGCGGGCACCGTGCGGCGCAAAGCCGAAGGTGACCACATCGCCCGCTTCGAGCGAGATCGGGCGATAGGTTTCCGCAGACCACAGGGAGCCAGCCGCATTGCGAATGGTGATCGGGCAGGGTGCACCGGTCAGGGCCATGACGGTACGGCCCGTGACTTCAAAGGAAAATCCGCCAAGTGTGATTTCCAGTGCGGGTGTCTCCACCGGATTGCCGACAGTGCGGTTGGCAGCCTTGATGGCTCCCTGGTCGAGCGCGCCGGAGGCCGACACACCCTGGCCGGTCTGGCCAAAGCGGCCGAGATCCTGGAACAGGGCGGGCATGGGCGATGCAAGCACCTTGAGCGTGACTTCATCGCTCTTCTTCGCCGGTGTCTTGCCTTGCGAGGTCGCGAGGCCGGCTGGTGCCGCAACCGCATGGGTTTGCCGAGCCATATCGGTGAAGCGCACGCGGTAGCCAGGCTGGAACAGGGCCGGTGGGTCACGGGTAAGATCCCACATTTTCAGCGGTGTCGTACCGATGATCTGCCAGCCGCCGGGGCTGTTTTGTGGATAGACGCCTGAAAAGGCACCGGCAAGCGCCACGGAGCCTGCCGGGATCTTGGTGCGTGGGCTCTGGCGGCGCGGCACCTGAAGGGCCGGATCGCCGCCGACGAGATAACCGAAACCGGGCGCAAATCCGCAGAAGGCGACGGTGAAGACACTTTCCGTATGACGACGGATGACCTCCTCGACTGAGAGGCCTGTCAGGCCGGCAACATCCGCCAGATCCTCGCCGTCATAGTGAACGGGGATCTCCACCAGCTTGTCGGATGGAGCGATCTTTGCCGAGAGATCGCGGCCGGCAATGGCGCCGGCGAGACGCTCGGGCGTCAGCTTTTCCGGCCGGAAGCGGATCATCAGTGTACGGGCGGCCGGCACCATGTCCTCGATGCCGTCGACAGGATCGGCTTCGAGCGAGGCAAAGAGCGCCAGTGTCTCGTCGAGATCCTTCAGTTCGACAAGCAGCACGCTCAGGCTGACGGGCAGGAAACGCATCGGAACCTCAGGCGTGGTAAGCGGAATCGGGGATATCGGTGATGAACATGTGTCCCGGCGCATGGGTAATGGCAAAGGGAACACCTGAAGCCATAACAGCGGCCTGGGGTGTCACGCCACAAGCCCAGAACACGGGCACTTCGCCGGGCTCGATGCGGACGGGATCGCCGAATTCCGGCTTTGCCAGATCCTTGATGCCGATCTCCGAGGGCGCGCCGACATGCACGGGCGATCCATGCACGGCCGGGAACCGGCCGGAAATGGTGGCCGCATCGGCGACGCGGGAGGCGGGGATCGGGCGCATCGACACGACCATGTTGCCATGCAGGCGACCTGCGGGCCGGCAGGGCGTGCTGGTCAGATACATCGGCACATTGGTCTTGTCAGTGATGTGGCGGATCTCGATACCGGCTTCGACCATCGGGGTCTCAAAGGTGAACGAGCAGCCGATCAGGAAGCTGACGAGATCCGGATGCTCGGCCCATGCGGCCGTTGCATCCGCCGTCTCTTCGGCCAGCTTGCCGTCGCGCCAGATCCGGTAAAGGGGCAGGTCCTTGCGCAGGTCCGCGCCGGGCGCAAGCAGGGTGGCGTGTGAACCGGGATCGGAGACGTCGAGCACCGGGCATGCCTTGGGATTGCGCTGTGCATAGAGCAGGAAGTCGAAGGCCCAGTCGCGCGGCAGCACGATCATGTTGGCCTGGGTAAAGCCGGGCGCAATGCCGGCCGTGGGTTCGATGGCACCCTGGCGATAGCGATCGCGGGCGATGCGCGCTGGTTCCGCATTGACGTGGCGGAGATTGTCGATGGAGATCATGTCTGGTCCTCCCTGTCGGCTCAGCGGGTAAGGAACGAGCGGATGGTGATGCCATCGGCTTCGAAGGCCTTGCGGATCTCCCGTGCAATGGCAACGGCGCCGGGGCTGTCGCCATGCACGCAGATCGATTGCGCATCGACCTTGATCGTCGAACCGTCAATGGCCTCCAGAGTGCCGTGCTTGGCAAGCTGCAGCATCCGGCGGGCGATGAGGTCCGTGTCATGCAGCACGGCACCCGCTTCGCGGCGGGAAACCAGTTGGCCGTCCGACGTATAGGCCCGGTCCGCAAATGCTTCGGCGACAACCTTGAGGCCTGACTTGCGCGCCAGATCGAGGATCGGCGCGCCGGCAAGTCCCATCAGCACCAGCGAGGGATCGACAGCCTTGATGCCGTCGATCACCGCCTGGCCCTGTTTCGCATCATTGGCGATGCGGTTGTACAGGGCGCCATGCGGCTTGACGTAGCCGACCGAAACGCCGGCCGCCTGAGCGACGCCCTTGAGGGCGCCGATCTGGTAGATGACGTCGGCGGTCAGTTCCGCCGAGGTCACGTCCATGTCGCGCCGGCCAAAGCCGACGCGGTCGGGATAGGAGACATGCGCACCGATCGACACACCCTTGGCGGCTGCGTCCCTGACCGTCTTCAGGATGCCGACGGGATCGCCGGCGTGAAATCCGCAGGCGACGTTGGCGCTGGAAACGATCGAAAGCATGGTTTCGTCGTCCCCCATGGTCCATGCGCCGTAGCTTTCACCGAGGTCGCTGTTCAGGTCGATGGCGGTCATGTCGTCCTCCCTTGTCGAAATCAGGCTGTTGCCGTCAGCAGCGCGAAGATCGGGCCAATGGACTTGTAGCCCATGTACCAGGTGAGCGCGCAGGTGAGGGCGCCCAGCACCAGCAGCCAGCGCGGATAGCGATATCCGCCCATCAGGTCTGCGCGGGCCCATGCTGCATAGATGAAGATGGACAGGCCGATCGGCAGGATCAAGCCGTTCAGACCACCGACGAAGACCAGCATCTGTGCCGGAGGCGTCGTGATGATCACGTAGAAGAACAGCGAGACGGCGATGAAGATGACGGTCGCGATGTTGCGGGCGCGCTCGTTGATGTCCTGCTTGAACACGGTGATGAAAGAAACCGAGGTATAGGCGGCACCAATGACCGAGGTGATGGCGGCGAACCAGAGCACGGCACCGAAGATGCGATATCCGACATCGCCAGCCGCGGCCTGAAAGGCCTGGGCCGCCGGGTTTGCGCCCTTGCCGGAGACGTCGATGACGACGCCGCTGGCAACCACGCCGAGAATGGCGAGGAACAGAACGTAGCGCATCAGGCCGGTGACGGCGATGCCGGTCAGGGCTGCGCGGTTGACGGCGCCGAGATTTTCGATCCCGACCGTGCCCTTGTCGAGCAGGCGATGCGCACCGGAATAAGTGATGTAGCCGCCAACCGTGCCGCCGACGATGGTGGTGATGGTGGCAAAGTCGATCGTGGATGGCAGGAAGGTCTGGAAGATGGCATCGCCGACCGGGGGCTGCGAGACGATGGCCACGTAGAGCGTCAGCAGGATCATGGCGATGCCGGCCACGACGATCAGGCGGTCGATTGCAACGCCGGCACGATGCGACGTGAAGATGCCGATGGCGATCAGTGCGCTGATCGCGCCACCGATTTTCGGGTCAACTCCAAGCAATGCATTGAGGCCGAGGCCGGCGCCGCCGATATTGCCGATGTTGAAGAACAGGCCCCCAATGATGACCAGAACGGCAAGCACGTAACCGGTCCCTGGGATTGCCGCATTGGCGATGTCGGAAGCGCGCATCTTGGTGAGCGTGACGATCCGCCAGATGTTCAGCTGAACGACGAAGTCGATCAGGATCGATGCCAGGATGGCGAAGGCGAAGGCCGCACCAAGCTTGGTGGTGAAGGTCGCGGTCTGGGTGATGAAGCCGGGGCCGATGGCCGAGGTGGCCATCAGGAAGATGGCAGCGATCAGCGCGGCGCGGCGCGTGCGGGTGGACATGCCGGCGGGTGCCGTGTCCGTCGAAGTCTGTTCCATGGTTCCCTCTTTGGTTGACCGATCATGCGCCGGTAAGCCCGGCAGGATTTGTTAATCAGCAAGTCCAGGTTCCTTGCGTTTCACAATTCTGTCAAGATCGTTCAACGATTTTATTTTGATCGTTCGACTATTCTGCTTAAACTATAGGCTTGATGACGTTGAAAAGGGCGCGTTGCCTCGACAAGAACAATCTTTGGACGAACCCGGCTGGGCCTTGTTCCACTCTGCCGGCTGCGGGATAACCAGCTGACAAATCAGATCGGCATTCAACAGCGCCGATGGAGGGGCCGCGACATGGTGGCCATGAGAGAATGACGGAACTTGAAACGACAACACTTGCCGCACGTCTGGCACAGGCGATCCGCGACAAGCTGATCGGTGGGGAGCTGAAACCGGGGCAGCGGGTCTCCGAGGCTGCACTAAGTGTGGACCTCGATGTGTCACGCAACTCGCTGCGTGAGGCATTTCGCCTGCTGACAAAAGAAGGACTGCTGCGTCATGAGCCGAACCGCGGCGTTTTTGTTGCGAGCCCAAGCATGGCGTCGATCATCGATATCTACCGCGTCCGGCGCCTGGTCGAGTGCCAGGCGCTCGCCAATGCCTATCCGAACCACCCGGCTGTGTCGCGCATGCGCGAGGCCGTGAAGACGGCGGAGGCGGCTCGCGAGCTTAAGGACTGGGCCGTGGTCGGTAACGCCAATATGGCCTTCCATGCCGCCATTGTTGATCTGGCAGACAGCCAGCGGCTCAGTACTTTCTACGCCCAGATCGCAGCCGAGCTTCGCCTGAGCTTCGGGCTCCTGCATGATCCGGAACTTTTGCATGCACCCTATGTCGCGCTGAACGCGGGTATTCTGGAGCGTCTCTCGGCAGGCGATCCGGGAGGTGCTGCAAGCGCGCTCGAGGCCTATTTGCAGCAATCTGAAAGGACGGTCCTCGCCGCCTTTTCGCGGATCGACACGAAGTCTTGATCTCGCTCTGATCAGAGCGATGCCGTGATCCCGCCGTCGACATAGAGCACGTGCCCGTTGACGAAGGAGGCAGCGTCTGACGCAAGGAAAATGCAGGCTCCGACCAGCTCTTCCACCTTGCCCCAACGCCCTGCGGGCGTGCGCTTGGCAAGCCAGCCGCTGAATTCAGGATCGGCGACCAGTGCGGCATTGAGCGGCGTTTCGAAATAGCCCGGCGCAATGGCATTGCAATTGAGGCCATATTTCGCCCAATCGGTTGCCATGCCTTTGGTCAGGTTGCCAACGGCACCCTTGGTTGCGGTGTAGGGGGCAATCGACGGTCGGGCGAGCGCCGTCTGGACACTGGCAATGTTGATGATCTTGCCGCGGCCGCGGCTGATCATGTGGCGCGCAACGGCCTGGCCGGTATTGAAAACGCTGGACACATTGGTGCCAAGAAGTCGCTCAAAGGCTTCCGCGGGAAAATCCTCAAGCGGGGCGCGGTGCTGCATGCCAGCATTGTTGACGAGAATGTCGATCGGGCCGGTCGCCTCTTCAAATCCATCGATCGCCTGCCGCACCGCGGCGTGATCGGTCACGTCGAATGGAAGAAGCCTGACGTCGCTGCCTAGAGTTTCACCGGCCTGTTCCAGCTTGGAGAGATCTCGCCCATTAAGTACCACCTCGGCGCCGGCGTCCTGAAGCCCGCGGGCAAGGGCAAGACCAATGCCTTGCGAGGATCCGGTAACGAGCGCCCGGCGCCCGGTGAGGTCAAATAGAGTGCGGCTCATCGGCGCGTCTCCCTTTTTGGGTTTTCCCGTTCTTCTTAAGGATCTCTGCCCTATGGCAAACGTCCAGGCTCAGACTTGTTCCTCAGCCTTCAGGCTTGCTTCCTTGAAGCGCGCTTCAAATTCAAGCCGGAGAGCGCGGCGAATATCTGCCGCCCGTTGGCGCCGCTTGCGGGCCTCTGTCTTTGCCACATAGGGCGGAACCGCAATCGGCCGACCCTCGGCATCGACTGCGACCATGGTGAAATAACAGGAATTGGTGTGCCGGCGCTCGCCGGTTCTGATGTTTTCGGCTTCGACCCGGATGCCGACCTCCATCGAGGTTCGCCCGGCCTGATTGATCGAAGAGCGAAACGTGACGAGCTCGCCAACATGGATCGGCTGACGGAAAACCACCTGGTCTACGGAAAGTGTTACCGCATAGTGCTGGGAATAGCGCGAGGCGCAGGAATAGGCCACGCGGTCGAGAATGTTGAGAAGGGCACCGCCATGGACCTTGCCAGAAAAATTCGCCATATCGGGCGTCATCAACACCACCATCTCCAGCTGGCTGGTGTCATGCTTCGTCTCGTCCATGCTTTGCCTTCCTTGCACTCGAAGGGCGCTTATGCCCATCTTGGCAGACTAGGACAAAGCGAAAGCGCCTGAAAAGGCCCTTTGGCGGACGTATGGTACGCCGATCACATCTGTACGAAATGCCCCGGTGTGACTTCGCGGTATTCTCGCTGAGGCGGCACATAGCCGACGGGCCGGACGGGGCTTTTCAGTTCGTCGATGGCCGCGCTCCGCCTCAGGCCACGCCGCTCAGGGTCGGGTACTGGAACAGCGGCCATCAGCTTCTTCGTGTAGGCGTGCTGCGGATTGTCGAAGATGGCGGCGCGCGGACCGATCTCGACGATTTCACCGAGATACATCACAGCCACCCGGTGGCTGATCCGTTCAACCACAGCCATGTCATGACTGATGAACAGGAAGGCGATATTGAACTCTTCCTGCAGATCCATCAGCAGATTGCAGACCTGCGCCTTGATCGACACGTCGAGCGCCGAGACGCTTTCGTCCGCCACGATGACCTTCGGGTTGAGCGCGAGCGCCCGGGCAATCGCGATGCGCTGGCGCTGGCCGCCGGAGAATTCGTGCGGATAGCGATCCATCATTTCCGGATCGAGCCCGACTTTGCGCAGGAGATCTGCGACTTTGTCCTGGGCTTGCTGGCGCGTTCCGAGGCGATGTTTGAGGAATGGCTCGGCGATGGCGGCGCCAACCGTCATGCGCGGGTTGAGGCTTGAAAACGGGTCCTGGAAAATCATCTGGACGCTGCGGCGCATCGCGCGCAGACTTGGCTGATCGAGCCGAAGAACGTTGTAACCGTCGAGCTGGACTTCGCCGCTATACGGCTCGACCAAACGGGTGATCGATCGCCCCGTTGTCGATTTGCCGCAGCCGCTCTCTCCGACGATCGACAGGGTCTCGCCCTGGAAGAGGTCGAACGAGACGTTTTCCACGGCATGGACAGCACCCGTCTGCCGACCGAAGAGGCCGCTGCGGATGGCAAACCGCGTCACCAGGTTCTTGACCGAGAGCACCGGCGTCTGTCGCGTATCGACGGTATCTGCGACTTCCGTTGGTTTGCTCGCCTCGCCCGACCCGATGTCGACGATCGGAAAACGCAGTGGCCAGGCATGGCCGTGCATCGAGCCGAGTTTTGGTACGGCGGCGAGGAGCGCCCGTGTGTAGGGGTGCTGGCCGCGATGAAAGACGTTGGCTGTACCTCCCTGCTCGACCACGTCTCCGCGCAGCATGACGATGGTCCGGTCGGCGATCTCGGCCACCACGCCCATGTCGTGGGTGATGAAGAGAACGGACATGCCGTCCTCCTCCTGCAGCTCCTTGATCAGATCGAGGATCTGGCCCTGGATGGTCACGTCGAGTGCCGTTGTCGGTTCGTCGGCAATCAACAGGTTCGGGCGCGAGGCGAGTGCCATGGCGATCATCACGCGCTGGCGCATGCCGCCGGAGAACTGGTGCGGATAGTCGTCGAAACGGTTCGTCGCATTGGGAATGCGTACCTTCTCCAGCATGCGGATCGTCTCGGCACGGGCTTCGGCCTTTGTCATGCCCTTGTGCCGCGTCAGCACTTCTGAGATCTGTCGCCCAATCGTGAAAATCGGATTGAGGCTCGTCATCGGCTCCTGGAAGATCATCGCAGCTTCATTGCCGCGCACGGTCTGCATGTCCTTTTCCGGCAATGCCAGAATGTCCCGTCCGTTCAGCCAGATGCGCCCCTCGACACGACTTTGTTCGCGGGCCAGCAGTCGCATGATCGAGAGCGAAGTGACACTCTTGCCCGAGCCGGATTCGCCGACAATGGCGACGGTTTCTCCAGGCTTCACGTCGAAGGAAATGTTGCGCACCACCGTCCGCCACTGGCCATCGACGAGGAAAGACGTGGTCAGGTCCTCGACGGAGAGAACGGCTGATGTCTCGATCTTTGCGGCAGCTGTTTTCATGGCGTTCATTGCTTTCCGGGTCGGGTACTTGACGTGCGCTTCTGATGCGGTCTGTGTCAGGCAGGCTTGAGCGGCGTGGCGAAGGAAGGCGAGGGACGTCCCTCTGCAATGCGGGCCGCTTCAAGGGCGGCGATCTTTTCGTCGATCAGTCGCCGGTCGGTCAGACCGTGAGGATTGGCGCGGGTCGGCATAGTCTCGGCCACATGCAGAAAGCGTTCCTGCGCCACCGCGTAAAGTCTCCTCAACTCGCTCAGCGGATTGGGATGATCGTCGGCGCGAATGTCGAGCCAGGGATAGTCCTGGTCTCGGAAGACTTTGAGCGTTGCTGACTGCCGTCCCCGCTTGTCGCCACCGGCGGCTTCTCCGGCATCCATCGCCGCCAGAAGCCGTTCGGCAAGCGGCGTGCCGGAATTCGCCTTGTACACACGCAGGGTTTCGGCAATGACGGCCGGGCCGGCCAGCATGTTGCCGGCGACGGAAACATTCTCGTCGATCAAGTGCCCGGCCCACTCGATGCATTTTTCACCTGTGAAGGCAGCATTGCGTCCTGTCGCATCGATCAGATGCAATTGCCGTTGCTGGGATCCATTGTCTCGGGCGGTCAGGAACTCCACGACCGCATCCGGCGCATGGCCATCGGCCAGGAGTGCAAGGCCATCCGATCCGTAGAGCGGGCTGACAAAGGCCTGGGTCGCGATGGCGCCGATCCCGCCGCGGATGAAGGGTACGACGGCGCCGACCGCGAAGAAGCGGCTGGCGACTGCAATGCCGAGATGGCCGGTGTCAGGATCGCGTGCGACGATAGACCAGGTCATGGATCACCTGCCGATCGCATAGGCTTGCATGAGCCGCGGCGTGGCGGCTGCCCGAAGCAATCCGTTCCCGTCGCGACGAGCAGCGGTAAGCCGTCCGACAGTCCAGGGATCGGCCTCGGTGATGTCGTGGCCCATGGATCTCAGTTGCTTGATGGTCTCAGCACCAATTGAGCTTTCGATCATCACATTGCCCGGCTGGCTGGTGCGCGGATAGAAGGAGCCGGGGAAGTGGGCGGTGTGGAACAGCGGCATGTCGATGGCTGCCTGTAGGTTCTGCCTGTGGTGCACATACCGCAGGAAGAAGGACAGCTGCCACTGGTCCTGCTGATCACCGCCCGGCGTTCCAAAGGCCAGGGTCGGTCGGCCTTCGTGGAGCGCAATCGATGGTGTGAGCGTAGTGCGCGGCCGCTTTCCAGGGGCGAGCGAGGTCGGCAGACCGGGCTTCAGCCAGAACATCTGGGCACGTGAATTCAGGCAAAAGCCGAGGCCGGGAATGATCGGCGAGGATTGCAGCCAGCCGCCCGATGGCGTCACCGAGACCATGTTGCCCTCACGGTCGATGACGTCCACATGGACGGTATCGCCGCGCTTTTCAGTGAGGTGGGCCATGGTCGGCTCGTAGACGGCGCCCGTTCCGGACATGGACGCAAGCATCGTCATGGTCTGGTCGTGCTGGCTTTCAAAACCCGGCAATCTGCCTGGGCGCAGCTCCATGGATGCGACATTGCTGATCAGCTTTCGGCGTTCAGCATTGTAGGCATCCGCAAGAAGCTGTTCCATCGGTACGGTGGCAAAGTCTGGGTCACCGTAGTAGACTTCACGGTCGGCATAGGAGAGTTTCATTGTCTCGACGACCGTGTGCACGAAATCCGCACCCAGCGGGTCCATCGCCGCGATATCAAATTCCTTGAGCAGCGCCAGAGATTGTAGCAGCACCGGGCCCTGGCCCCACGGCCCTGTCTTGGCAACCGTCCAGCCGTGATAGTCGAAGGTCTGTGGTGCTTCCACGGTTGCGGACCAGCCGGCCATATCGTCAGCGGTCAAGACACCCTTGTGCCGGCTGCCGCTGGCATCCATCACGTCGGCGGTCTTCAGATAGTCCTCGATCGCTTCGGCGACGAAGCCCCGGTAGAAGGCGTCGCGGGCAGCATCGATCTGGTTCTCGCGACCGGTCGCGCATTCTGCCTCATTGATGATGCGGGTGTAGGTGGCGGCAAGAACCGGATTGCAAAACAGTGCATGCGGCTCAGGCGCCACGCCGCCGGGAAGCCAGGTCTCATAGGACGTCGGCCACTCCTTCTCGAAGAACTCCGCTAGCCCCTTGATCGTGGCCGAGACGCGCGACAGCATTGGGTGGCCGTGCTGCGCATAGTGGATGGCAGGTTCGAGCACGTCGCGTACGGTCATCGTGCCGTAGTTCCGCAGCATCAGCATCCAGCCGTCAAAGGCGCCGGGAATGACGGTGGCGAGCAGGCCATCGCCGGGGATGATCGACAGCCCCTCGCACGTATAATGCTCGATGGTCGCGCCAGCCGGGGAAGGCCCCTGCGCGCAGATTACCTCGACCTTACCGGTCTTCGCCGAATAGATCAGCGCCGGCATATCACCGCCCGGGCCCACAAGATGCGGCTCCAGAATCTGCAGCACAAAGCCGGTTGCAACCGCTGCATCAAAAGCATTGCCGCCGTTTTCCAGGATGCTCATGCCGACGGCAGAGGCGATCCAGTGGGTGGAGGTGACGACACCAAATGTTCCGAGGATCTCCGGGCGGGTGGTAAACTCAGTCATGCAATGTTCCTTTGCAGGTAGTCCTCAGGATTCTCGGGGGTCGAGCGCATCGCGCAGACCATCGCCGAGCAGATTGAAACCGATCACGACCAGGAAGATCGCTGCTCCCGGCCACATGGCCATCCAGGGCGCCTGATCGAGAAAGTTCTTTGCGACATTGAGCATCGAGCCCCAGCTTGGTGCGGGTGGCTGCTGGCCAAGCCCGAGGAATGAGAGGCTTGCCTCCGCGATGATGGCGGTTGCAACGGTCAGGGTTCCCTGGACGATGATTGGGGCGGTGATGTTCGGCAGGATGTAACGGAGCATGATGTCGAGATGGCCAAGACCGATTGAGCGGGCGCCTTCGACATAGTCTTCTGTCTTCACGGCCAGCACCTGGCCGCGCGTCAGGCGCACGAAAACCGGCATCGCCGAGAGGCCGATGGCAATCATGGCATTGCTGAGGCTCGGTCCCAGAAAGGCTGCGAGCGCAATCGCCATGATCAGGAAGGGCAGGGCGAGAAATGCCTCGGTGATCCGCGAGATGATCTGATCGATCCAGCCACCGAAATAACCGGCGATCAGACCGAAGGGCACGCCGATAGCGATGGCGATGCCGACAGAGAATATGCCGGCCATCAGCGACGCCTGCGCCCCCCAGATCATCCGGGACAGGATATCGCGACCAATTTCGTCGGTACCCATCCAGTGCGCCGCCGATGGCGCTTTCCTGATCGCGGTCCAACTGGTGGCCAACGGATCAGCGATCGGGAGGAGGGGGGCGATGAGCGCCAGCATGGCGAAAAACAGGATGACGGCCAGACCGGCAAGGGCGCTGCGATTAGCCCTGAGCTTGCGCCAGGCCCGATTGCCGCTTTTCGCAGGGACGCCACCTGTCACCGTAACATCAAGTGTTGTCATAGGCTGGCCCTCATGCGTGGATTCAGGATGACGTAAAGCACGTCGGCAACCAGGTTCATCAGGATGAAACCGACGGCGGTGCACAGCACAACGCCCTGGACCACGGCATAATCGCGGTTGAATACGGCATCGACGATCAACTTGCCGAAGCCCGGAATGGTAAAGATCTGCTCAGTCAGCACGGCGCCTGCCAGGAGTTCGCCAAAGAGAAGCGCACTGAGAGTGACGATAGGCAGCAACGCATTGCGGAAGGTGTGGCTGAGAATGACGACCCGTTCCGACAAGCCCTTGGCGCGGGCGGTGCGGATGTAGTCGGACTTCATCACGCTCAACATGGCCGACCGGGTGTGGCGCATCAGAGTGGCGGCAAGGGCAGTCCCCAGCACGAAGGCCGGCATGATCATTGTTTCGATGGAGCGAACCGGATCGACAAAGATCGATTCATAGCCTGAGGCGGGTAGCCAGCCGAGTTTGACCGAGACCAGCAGGATCAACATGATCCCGAGCCAGAAGTTCGGAATGGAGAGACCCGACAGAGCGACGATATTGGCGACATAGTCTATGACTGTGTTCTTCTTGACGGCGGCCAGGATCCCCATGGGGACGCCGATGACGAAGGCGAAGATCATAGACATGATTGCCAGCTGGATTGTGACTGGCAGCTTTTCGCCGATCAGTTCCAGAACGGGCTGGTTGGTGCGCAGCGATATGCCGAAATCACCCTGCAGCACATTGGCGATCCAATAGCCGTATTGATAGATCACAGGGTCGTTCAAGCGATATTTGTCTCGCAGGAACGCCAAGACCTCAGGGTCGCGCTCCTCGCCCGCCATCGCGAGGATGGGATCGCCAGGCAAGAGCTTTTGCAGCGAGAAGACGAAGATCGATATGATCAACAGCGTCGGGATGGCGACCAGCAGCCGTTTTCCGATGTAGATATGCATGAACATCCGGTCCTGATTTCGGGAGGTTCCTGCGGAGCGACCAATGCTCCGCAGGAGAGATCGAGACGGATCAGCCTTTCTTGACGCCGATCAGGCGGATCATGCCGTCTGGTGAGGGCACGAAGCCTGTAACCTCTTTCTTGGTTGCCCAGATCCAGGACTGGTGGCCGAGATAGATCACCGGAAGGTCTTCGTTGAGGATCTTGCCGGCGGCATCGTATTTCTGTTTGCGCACGGCATCATCGGTCGAAGCACGCGCTTCGTTCAGTAGCGTGTCGACTTCAGGGTTGCAGTATTTGGTGTCATTGATACCGCCCTCGCAGGTGACGAACTGATGCAGGTTACCGTCAGGATCGACGCGTCCGGACCAATCCGACCGGCTGAGCTGATAATTGCCCGCAGTTTGTTCGCTGAGCAGCGTGGCGAACTCGGTGGTCTTCAGGCTGACATCGAAGCCGGCCTCGGCCACCATTGCCTGGACGATCTGCATCATCTGGGCGGCAACCGGGTTGTTTGGGATCTGCATTTCGATCGGCACGCGTTCGAAACCAGCCTCCTTGATCAGCGCTTTGGCCTTTTCGAGATCGCGGGCAGGGACCGGCAGATCCTTGTTGAACCACGGGCTGTTCGGCGGGAAGGGCTGGTTGCCGCCCACGGCGGTGCCTTCATAGACGACCTGGGTCAATGCTTCCCGATCGATTGCAAGCGAGAACGCCTGACGCAGACGCTTGTCTATGCCGAGCGGATTTTCGGCCCGTGCGCCATTTGCAATGTTCACATAGAGCGCCATGTAGCCAATGTTGACGACATCGGCATAGTTGAGGCTCTCATCGGCCTTGACCGAAGCCGCATCTGTGGCGGCAAGTCGCTCGATCATGTCAAGCTCGCCGGAGCGCAGGTTGGCAAGCCGCACAGTGGTGTCAGGGATCGGCAGGTAGGTGACCTTGTCGATAAAGACCTTGTCCTTGTCCCAGTAGTCGGCGAATTTTTCGAGGACGATCCGGTCCTGCTGGACACGCTCGACGAATTTGAATGGGCCGGCGCAGACTGGTGCGGAGCCGAAATTGGCGCCAAGTTCGGCGGCCGCCTTTGGCGAAACGATCATCCCGGCGCGGTCGGACAACTGGGCCAGAAGGGTCACGTCTGGCGCCTTGAGCGTGAAGGTGACCTCGTAGTCCCCCGTCGCTTCCACCTTTTCCACCGAGCTCAATTCGCTTTTGCGGCGGGATTCCGGCAAGCTCTTGTTGCGCTCGATGGTGGCAACAACGGCCGCTGCATTGAAGGGCGTACCGTCGTGAAACTTGACGCCTTCGCGCAGTTTCATGGTCAGTTGCGTGCCATCGGCAGACCAGGCCCATTCGGTGGCCAGTTGCGGCACGATCTTCAGCTCCGGCGAAACGTCAACGAGCTTGTCACACATTGCTGTATAGACGATGCGGCCGACAAAGGTGCGGGACTGGGCAGGATCCAGCACGTCGGCGTCATCCTGGAGGCCGATGCGCAATTCGGCAGAGAGAGCGGGCCCAACGAACATGGCGCTCGCCAGAAATAGGGTCGATAAACGGGACAGTATCGTCATGGTCGAAAAATCCTCTGGTCTGGTTTTCTGTTCTCATGCGTGTCGCCGGTTATGGCTCCGGCGTTCAGGTTTTGCCGGCCTTGGCCGGAATTCTGTCGGTCAGGAGACCTCGCCCGGTATGTCGCCTCCTAGGTGATCCATGGATGTCTGGCGGATCAGCCGCTCCTGCAGCATCAGGAGATGCTGCCGCATGGCTTCGCCCGCCTTGGCTGGATCATGCGAGGCAATCGCATCGATGATTGCGGCATGCTGGGCGTTGGACATGCTCATGGTGTCTGTCCGGCTTCGGGCGCGCTCTCGGATGGACTGCCAGGCGTCGTCCTGGCGCACCCGGTTGATCACGTCGAAGATGGAGAGAAACAGCTGGTTGCCTGCCGCCTGCGCAATCAGTCTGTGCAAGGCGCCGTCCCAGAGTTCCTTTGCGTCGGCGTCTTCACTGGCGGCGATCTTCTGAGCCAGTTCGCGCATGCGGTCGATGTCGCTGCCCTTGGCGCGAAGGGCTGCAAGCTGCGCCAGCTGTGGTTCGATGCGCAGGCGAACCTCCATGATCTCCATGAAATTGGTTCCGGCGACGATGGTCTCAAGCTGCTCGCCCCAGTCGTCAGGCTTCTTGCCTGCATAGGTGCCCGACCCTTGCTTTCGCCAGATCGCACCTTCGGCCTCCAGAACTTCAAGCGCCCGACGGATCGCCCGGCGGCTCAGCCCGAGTTTGTCGCTGAGCGTCCGTTCGGTCGGCAGCTTTCCATTCAAGCCAATGTCGCCGTGCCGCAGAAGCTCTCGCAGCTTGTGCAGAGCGTAGTTCGAGTTTTCAGTGGGCAGGTTCTCTGACATCATTGGTTCGAACCAATTGGCGATTGGTTCAGTGAATGCCGAATCCAACCGTTCGTCAACCTGCTTTTTATGCAAAAAAGTTTCCTGCTCAAAATTGTGGCAGGCAGCTCAATTTTGAGGGCGACACGACGGTGTCGACTTCTCGGGGCGCAGATCCAGCCATCTGCATTGGCTTTGACTTGCTCGCCGTATCCTTGCCAGTTATACTGTTTTTGAAAAACAGTATAACGCCGGAGGCGTGCCGATGAAATCCATTGACCTCATGTACCAGACAATGCTTGCCGAACTCGGGCAGCGTTCGCTGGATGCGGCATGGACGGCTGACTTTCCTCCGGCCGGCCGGTTCACTCCCGCGACTGTGAAAGGGCGCAAGTACTGGTACTTCGACACGCCTGACGGGCAAGGTGGCACAAAACGCCGTTATGTTGGCCCCGCGGAAGATCCCGATATCGCCGCGCGCGTTGCCGATCATAAACGAGACAAAGACGATTTGCGCGCGCGACGACGCATGGTCAATACGCTCACCCGCGAAGGTGGGATGATTGCGCCTGACGCGATGTCCGGCGATATCGTTGCCGCGCTGGCCGACGGCGGGCTTTTCCGGCTCCGGGCTGTGCTGATCGGCACTGTGGCCTTTCAGTGCTATTCGGGGCTGCTCGGCGTACGCCTTCCCATGGCATCGATCCTGACCGGCGATGCGGACATTGCCCAGGATTATGCGATTAGCCGGGAGGTGGAAGACAGCCTACCGCCCATCGTCGATTTGCTGCAGGGTGTTGACGCCAGCTTTCGGCCAGTTCCGCATCGCTCAGGCGTCGCAGCATCATCCGCGTTCCAGAATGCTGAAGGGTATCGGGTCGAGTTCCTGACGTCGAACCGTGGCTCCGACGACTATGTCGAGCAACCGGCCAAGATGCCGGCTCTGGGCGGTGCCAGCGCAGATCCACTCCGCTTTCTTGACTTCCTGATCCGGGACCCCGTGAGGACGATGCTGCTCCACCGAAGCGGCGTCCCGGTGGTCGTTCCGGATCCGTCCCGCTACGCTGTTCACAAGTTGATCGTCGCCAGTCGCCGGCACGTTGACGGACAGGGCCCAGCAAAGCGCGAGAAGGACATTCGCCAGGCCGCTTTGCTTTTCCAAGCCCTGCAGCAGACACGGCGTTCCGCTGATCTCGCGCTGGTCTACAACGAAGCCTGGGAGCGAGGACCTTCCTGGCAGGAAGAAATCCGTATCGGGGCGGCAATGCTGCCGGAAGTCGATGCAGAGCGGTTGAAGATCCAGTTGCTCGATGGAGCAAAGGTAAACCGCGAAGATATCGTGCTTCCATTCGGCTGAGCACAGGCGCTAACGGAAGCGAATAGATCAGGGCAAGTCGCACTTCATCCTTGAACCCACCCCGGCTACATCACTATGTGGCGTAAGATAGCTTATGGAACTTTTTGCGCATTTTGCCTATGCGGCACGCAGAGCCAGATGGTCGATCGACTGGCGAACCCAGCTTTCAAGGCGTTGAGGGTCTGATCCCGTGAGCCTGCGAAAGTCGTCGGTGATCCGCGACAATCCTCCGACACCGACGGCTGTCTCGATCGACGCTCGAATATGCGCGAGCGTCGCAGACTGTCCCGAAGCGACCAGGCCGTTGATCAGGCCTTCGATTGACACGTCCTGGACAGAGATCGGGGTGCCGATCGTGCGAGACAGAATGTCGGCAACCTCGCGATAGGAATAGCTCTCTGACCCAGTCAGCGTCAGCGTGACCTTAGCCTTTGAGGGGTTGACGAGTGCGTGGGCGGCGGCCCGGGCGACGTCGTCTCTGGCAATATAGGCAATGCGACCATTTCCGGCTGCAGATGGCCAGCGGCCAGTCGAGATGGCAGATTGTCCAGAGCAATACACGGTTTCAAAAAACGGATTGTTGCGCAGAATGGTCCAGGTTGGCACTGCGCTCGCGGCTATTGCAGCTTCGGTCCCTTCGTGATCCGGCGCGAACAAAAGCGGCGAATTGGTCGGGTCCGGCATGGACGTGTAAACGAGATAACGGACGCTACATTGTTCGGCGATTGCGACAGCCGTCTGATGCTGCAGTAGCCGGTCGCCGGGACGGTCGATCCTGTCGGTGCTAATCAAAAGCAGCCGTTCGGCCCCAGCGAAAGCGGTATCCAGCGAGGCCACATCGTCAAAGTCGGCCCGGCGAACGGTAACGCCCAGATCCACAAGCGCCCGCAGAGCATCCGGGGTCCGCGTTGCCGCGATGATATCGCCGCCGGGAACGGAATAGGTGTGCAAGAGATGGTGCAAAACTCTTTGGCCAAGTTGCCCGCTGGCGCCGCTGACGAGAATTGGACCTGCCATGTCTATTCCTTTCAGGAATGAAGTCGGGCGTTCACGAGACACGACTTGTCCACAAGAGCATGTCGGGATTGGGGCTTGGCATGCGTATGCTGGTGCAGCGGGCAAGCTGTCACGGCCGCGGGATGACAGCCATCGATCCTTCAAGCAAACGTCGAGTGCGGAAACCGTGATGCCTTCCGTGGGAGAAAGGAAGGTCCGGTTTCCGCAACGTTGCAGGTCGCGCGGCCAGAAGCGGATCGGTGCATCGTTAGCGTTGCCTGTAGCCCCTGCCCTGACACAAGGTGTTTCAGTCCTGTGCCTGCGTCCTGACGCGACTAAAGGAAACCGAGGTGTCGTCGGGAAAGTGAAGCCCCTCGTTTTCGAAAGCTTCGCGGATGGCGATCAGCGATGCCGGACGTGTCACCCGTTCGCCACCAGCCTCGATGCGTCTGATGGACGAGACCGAAACACCCGAGATGCGCGAGAGATCCTCCAGCGTCCACTCCAGAATGGCGCGCCCACCGCGAATCTGCGCTGGCATGATCGTTGGACAAAGAGCGTCATCAGACTGGTGATGGCCCTGCACTTCGTCCGTTCGGATCAGGATGCCGACCCATTCGTGCGCCTGCCCACTCTTTTTGGTGATCGGCACGGCCCGCGCGTGGAACCATTCATAGATGCCATCGGCGCGGCGAATGCGCAGATTGTTTCGGTATGGCAAGTTTGCGGCAGTCGCGCGGGCCCAATCGGCGGCAACGCGTGCCTGGTCGTCGGGATGAACGGCGGCAAGCCAACCAGCACCCGATGACTGCATTTCATTCTGACCGGTAAGCCCGTGCCAGTTCGACTGCGTCAGGGATGTGCCATCGGCACCGATGCGCCATTCCATGCTGACCAAGGCACCAAGTGCCTTCTGACGGTCCAGCATGTCCTCCAAAGCCTGGCGCGATTCATGCATGACTGTGACATCGAAGATCATTCCGATCGCCCGACTTGGCTGATCGTGCTGATCCAGGATGATTTCGGACCGCAGTTCGATCCAGCGCACGGTTCTATCTGACCTTATAACTCGGAAGTCCCGGTTGACGGGAACGCCGAGGCGGATCATCGACCATATGTCCTCGACGAGCACACGATCGTCGGGATGAACGTGCTGGCTGAGATGGGCAATCTCGAAGGGTGAGCCCGGTTGCAAGCCGAGCACCCTGTAGAACCCGCTACTCGGCCAGCATTTGCCGCTCGCGACGTCGCATGACCAGAAGCCGATCGTTCTGCGGTCCTCGACCAGCTTTAGAAAATGAGCGGAGGACACGCCAGAGGATTTAAATGTTGGCACGCCCAGTTCGGGTGGACTGCCCGCAACTTCAATAGATTGCATCTAAGTTATTCCCGCCTACGTCGTTTGATTGTATTTTCTCAATCCTTTTTCCTGCGCACGTTGCATAAAACGGCTCCTCCTCTGATCATGTGGAAGGGTTCTTCAGGATTAAGAAAACGATAAAAAAGAATATCGCCATGTAGCAAGTAGTTTTGCTCGCAATCCGAGCGAATGCCCAAAATTAATCAAAATTGTTTCTGTTGTCGACAATTGTCAATTGTACAAAAGTCGATAAGTAACCTGAGCGAGTATGTTTGACAATTATTATATCGAATATGGACCGCTGCGCGCGACTTTAGAAGCAGGCGCGAACGAATTACGAGCACCTGCAGCTTGTGATTCGCGGCTTTTTCGTGGCAGGAAAAAAGCAGGCAAAGTTGTACGAGGACATGATGTCGAATGTTGTGAAGTTTGAGCGCCCACCGGAACCCAAAGCGCCAAAACCCAAAAAGTCACTGACGATCGGGCAACGTCGGATTTTGACTTGGATCTGCTTGTCTCTGACCTTTGCTGCAGTTTGGGTGTTTTTCACGCTGACCGGCGGCTGAAGCCGGCCGGCGTCAGGTGGGGTTGATCGCTGCCGCCACAAGGGCGCCCCTTGCCCCAATGACGCGCCCGGCAAGCCTTGCCCCGGCAAGAGCGGCTTCCTGCATTGTCGAGCCCGCGAGTTCGGCGGCAAGGAAGCCTGCGTTAAAGCTGTCGCCTGCAGCTGTTGTGTCGACGATGGTATCGACAACCGGCGGCGAGACGGACGTCATGTCTCCGGTAGCATCGCACAGCAGGATCTCGCCCGCTCCGTTCTTGACGACGACGCGCTTAGCGCCCGCATCGCGAAAGCGTCGGGCGGTAATGTCGGGCGCGTCGTCACCGTAGTGAATGGCCTCGTCCTCAAATGACGGCAGGCAAAGATCACTAACGGCGATAGCGCGATTGATCCATCCACGCATTGTCTCGACGGTGTCCCAGAGCCGAGGCCTCAGATTGGGATCAAAGACCACCCTGCCCCCGCGGCCGGCAAACCGGCCAAGAGCCTCCAGGAGTGTCAGTCTGTCTTGCACGGGCAATATGGCCAGGGTTATGCCAGACCAATAGGCGATGTCCGCCTTCTCGAGCGCGATTTCAAGTTGCTCCGGATCGCTGGCGAGGCGTCGGGCAGCGCTGTCGTTGCGCCAATAGGTAAAGGACCTCTCCCCGTCTTTCAGGGTGATATAGTAGAGACCAATCGTCTTTTCTGAGATCCGCTGGATATACTGCGTACCGAGGCCTTCCGCCGCGAAGAACTCGATCATCTTGTCTGACAAGCCGTCGGTTCCAATCGCGGTGATATAGTCGACTTGGTGATCGGCGGTGAGCAGGCGACGAAGATACCAGGCTGTGTTGAGCGTATCGCCGGCAAAGCCCATGGTCAGAGTGCCGGGTGTGCCGGTCTCCGCCAATTCGCCCATGCATTCTCCGATCGCAACAAACCGCACCATATCCGTCTTGCTCCCCTTGCACGTCTCATAGACAGGCCTCAGTTATCGCCATGGCAAAAACGAAGACCGGCCAGCAGCTTACAGCGATTGATCAGAAAGGGGCCAGCGCATCCTGCCCTTTCGTCATTCAGCCAATCGGTGGCACCACTGCTACATCAAGGTCGCTGGAAGGTAAACGGTCGATGGTGATGTCGTCTGGGTCGACTTGTCTTACAGAAAAAAGAAGGTGTCGAAGTCCGTGAGCGGAGCTGTCCTGACAAGTTCGGCGCTGGTAACGGCACAGAGATCGTCCTCCAATGCCTCGACTTCGGATGAGAGAGGGCGGTCGGACCGATAAAAATCGGAATGCTTGCGTGCGGTATCCTGAAGGATTTGCGCAAGGCCTGTGAGAGGCGCACGCAGGATGTCGTTACCCTGGGCAGCGAAGAGGACCTCGAGGGCAGCCATGCGTTTCAGCGCCTCGACCTGGCGTTCAAACCGCTCAACGATCAGAGGCAGAAAAGCCGCCTCGTCTTCAATTCCGTCTGCCACGACAAGCGATTGAGGAGAAAGGGCGGAGGTCATGGACAAGACGCGCATATAAAGGTCGCCCGCCAGTTTCAGTGCCGGACCAAAGCCGGTCGCGACGGCGCCGCCCGGCACAAGATTGACGGGGAGATCGCGGCGCTTGCCGTTGACGAGGATCGAACAGCGGTTGAACGCGTTGCGCGCGACATGCGCGAGTACGAGCTGACCGGCCTGCATGGCGATTGCCACTTCAAGCGGAAGCGAACCACCCGAGGTCAGGACTTCGTCGCCGACGATTACCGGATTGTCGTCACTTCGGCCCGTTGCTTTGAGGATCACTTGCCCGATACGCTGAATTTCGGCGATGGCGACTCCGAAGATCTGCGGCAACATGCGCAAACTGAGTGGATCCTGGACATGTGAGGCGTCGCTCCACAGCCAGTCGGCCGAGGTTTCCGTGAGCCACCGTCCGATCTCGGATTGGGTATCGCAGCCGACCGTCATGGCAGATCGCCACGGCGTTCTTGCTGCACCGAGTGTGGCTGATGACATCAACGCGCTCGACATCAGCAGCCTCAAGACTTTCGCCGCCTCGCGGATGGCTTCGGCGCTTGCGGCGTAAGCAACGCCGTTGACCGATAGGGATGCAAGGGCGTCGCGTGGCTTGAGCCGGATTGGGCTTATGCCGACCTCGGCGAAAACATCCGCCGTGCGACGGCGCAAGCCTTGATAATAGACCTCCCCTACCCCCGTCAGAACCGATCCGACCTGCCCCATCAGCCCGATATCAGCGCAACCGATCGAGCCGGTTCTGCGGACGACAGGAACCACATCCTTGTCGAGCAAGGCGGAGAATGCCTGGACGAGCTCCGGCGAGCAGCCGCTGTGGCCACTCAGTGCGGTATTGATGCGGATCGCAATTGCCTGTCGGACGGTCGGCAGTGGAAACGGCGCGCCGGTACCGAAATGGTGAGCATGGACAAGACCGGTATTGAATTGTTCGATGTCATCGGCTGTCCAGTCGCGGTCCTTCATGGCGCCAACGCCGGTGTTGGCGCCATAGATGGTCTGCCCGCTTGCGATCGCTCTTTCGAAGGCCTGGCGACCTGCGCGGACTCTTGCCATCCCGTCCGCTGTCAGCAGACATCGGGCGCCGCTTTGCCCGATTGCATGCAGCCGCTGGAAGTCGAGAGGACGCGCGTCGAGGCGGACTGTCGTCAATGGGGGCTCCTGCCGGGAACGAAGGTCTGATCTGGCGCGATACTAGACTTCCTGACCTGCGGAAAGATCGTCATTCGCGGTGAATGTCCGCTTGGATGCGACGCAGATCTGGCGCGGAACCGGCGATTGCCTCAGCTGAGGCCCATGTACCGTCCTGGCTTATGATTGATTGCCAGGATCAGATTGGTGATGGCAGCACCCAGCACCGAGAGCGCCAGACGGTCTGCCGGTAGAATGACGGATGCGGCGGCCAAGATGGCGAGATCCACGCCAAGCTGAAAGTAACCGGCGCGAAGGCCAAGACGCTCTTGAAGATACATTGCCAGGATGTTGATGCCGCCGAGGCCCGTACGGTGGCGAAAGAGCATGAGGAGCCCGGTACCGATCAATCCACCCCCTATGATTGTCGCATAGAGCGGATCGAGATGCGAAAAGCTGATCCATTGAGCGTTGAATTTCGACAGAATGGAAACAAGGGCAACTGCGGTGAATGTACGGATTGCGAAGGCCCAACCCATGCGTTTGATAGCGAGGATGTAGAATGGCAGATTGACGATGAAAAATATCGGTCCAAATCCCCAGCCGCTGACATAGGAGGCAAGCAGAGCGAAGCCTGCGGTTGATCCGACGGTCAACAGGCTTTGCGCATAGATCAGCGTTCCGAGTGAGACGAACATTGTCCCCGCAATCATCGCGAGGATATCCTCATAGAGGCGATGGCGTTCTCCCCTCCCCTCGAAAAGCGCGGCATTTGTCTGTGTCATTCCATCATCCGAGCAAAGGTTTAAGCACATCCGCGACGCGGTTGATTTCGGCCGCCTTCAAGCCCGCCACATTGATCCGTCCGGATACGGGCATGTAGATGCCGTGTTCATGGCGCAATGTCATTACATTTGCCTCTGAAAGCGGCAGAAGCGAAAAAATACCTTGCTGCGCAGCGATTTGTGGCGCCATTTGCCAACCTGCAGACAAAGCCTTGGCCAGCTGCCGCCTCAGGTCGTTCAACCGATAGCGCATGGCGTTCATTTCGTCTGTCCACTCCTGCCGCAGTTTCTCGAAAGTCAGGATTGTCCTGACAACGGCGGCACCGTGATCTGGTGGCATGGAATAGCTTGTACGGGCGAGAGTGACGAGATTGGAACGCGCAATCTCGGCCGAACTCTGCGTCTCGGCCACTGCGAAAATCGCGCCGGTGCGTTCACGGTAGAGCCCGAATGATTTCGAACAGGATACGGCGATCAAGGCTTCTGGTGCGGCAGCGATGATTTGGCGCAGACCTTTTACATCCTCGTCGATCCCGGCGCCAAAGCCCTGGTAAGCGGAATCGATCAGCGGCACGAGGCGCCGTTCGGCGATGACATGGGCAAGCTCGCTCCATTGGGTGGATGTCAGCGTCGCCCCGGTTGGGTTATGGCAGCTTGCGTGCAGAAGAATGGCATCGCCACGCTGCGCGCTGGAAAGGGCCTTCATCACACTGGAGAAGCGAATTTCCTGCTGCTCGACATCGAAAAATTCGTGCGTTTCAATTGGTAGCCCAGTTGCGGTAAAGATGGCCGAATGGTTGGGCCAGCTCGGGAGGCCCAGATGCAGACGCCGCGTTCCCGATCGAGACATCAATTCGGACGCTAGGCGAAGCGCCCCCGAGCCTCCAGGGGTTTGGACACCGGCATGATGCTTTCCCGTCGCTTTTCCGCAGACGAGGTCCCATAGAAGATCGAGGAATTCGGTGTCGCCTTCGGGGGCAACATAGGACTTGCTGTCCTGTGTTTCGAGGAGCAGCGCTTCCGCCGCCTTCACCGAGCGCATGACCGGCGTCGCACCGGTTTCATCACGGTATACCCCGACACCGAGATCTATCTTGTCGCTGCGTTTGTCATCCTTGAAAAGTCTGATGAGCGCGAGCAACGGATCGCTGGGCTGAGAGGCGAGTTTTTCGAACATTGGGGTGCCTGAGAAAGCAAATCGGAGTTGCGAGACTCTAGCAATCTCGCTCCCTAAAGTCTCTGCGCAAATCGGACTATTAGGGTTCAATAATTTCCTTGGGAAGGCACAGATTGTCTCCTAAGTTGCGAAAATGAGCATATTTTGTCTGCTCCCCCGCTTGAGGGGCATATAGCGATCATTGTCCCTGTAGGAATCACGTGCAGGTATGAAGAGCTAATTTTCCGTGAGCACCTGTCCGTGGTTGGAACGGCTGCTCGTCTGCAAGCGCTCTATCTACACTCGACGAAATGAAAAGGGCGCCTTTTGGCGCCCTCCCCTCCCCTCCCCGTCATCCGGCGATTGCCAGCTTTCGCTTCGCCACACGCGCCCGGATGGATTCCACATCCGCCCGCGGGGTCGCGGCAAATAGCGTGCGGGTGTATTCGTGCTGCGGATCCGAAAAGACAGCGTCACGGGTGCCGTATTCGACCGCTTCGCCGAAATACATCACCATCACTTCGTCTGCGATGTATTTGACCACAGAGAGATCGTGGCTGATGAAAACATAGGTCAGCCCGAACTCGTCCTGCAGATCTGCAAGCAGATTGAGCACCTGTGCCTGAACCGAGAGATCGAGCGCCGAGACGGGCTCATCCAGCACAAGCAGTTTCGGGTTGAGCATCAGCGCACGCGCGATGGCGATACGCTGGCGCTGACCGCCCGAGAACATGTGCGGATAGCGGTTATAGTGCTCCGGGCCGAGGCCGACCTTGATCAGCATTTCGGTCGCACGCTCGCGCCGTTCGGCAGGGCTCATCTTGGTGTTGATGAGAAGCGGTTCGCCCAGCACGTCGCCGATCTTCTGGCGTGGGTTCAGCGATCCATAGGGGTTTTGGAAGACGATCTGAACCTTCTGGCGCATGTCCGCGGTCAGGTGTCCCGGACGCGTATCCACCTTCTGGCCATCGATCAGCAGTTCGCCGCCTGTCGGTTCGTCGATGAAGGTCAGGATACGGGCAAGAGTCGACTTGCCGCAACCGCTTTCACCGACGATCGCGAGTGTCTTGCCCTTATCGAGCGAAAACGACACGCCCTTGACGGCGTGAACTGTTTTGGACGGCTTAAGGAAACCACCGGGGACGTGATAATCGCGTTTGATGTCGCGGATCTCGAGCATTGGGGTGCTCGTCGTGATGTCGGCGCTCATGCGGCACCTCCCAAATCGGCGACGGTGAGGAAGTCGGAAACGGTCGTCAGGCGATCACCTGTGGCATTTTCCGGCAGAGCCGACAGCAGCGCCTTGGTGTAAGGGTTCTGCGGGTTCTCGAACAGCGAAAGCACGTCGGCTTCCTCCATCTTGCGACCCTTATATTGGACGATGACGCGGTCTGCGGTCTCGGCAACCACACCCATATCGTGCGTGATCATGATGAGGCCCATACCGGTCTCAGCCTGCAGTGTCATCAACAGATCGAGGATCTGCTTCTGAATCGTTACGTCGAGCGCCGTTGTCGGCTCGTCAGCAATCAGAAGTTTCGGATTGCAGGCGATCGCAATGGCGATCATGACGCGTTGACACTGGCCGCCCGACATCTGATGCGGAAAGTGGTTGAGTCGATCTTCCGGCGAAGGCAGGCCGACCAGCTTGAAGAGCTCGATGGCGCGGGCGCGGCGTTCGGCCTTGCCCAGCCCCATGTGCAGACGCAGGACTTCCTCAATCTGGAAGCCGACCGTGAAGCATGGATTGAGGCTGGCCACCGGTTCCTGGAAGATCATCGCCACATCCTTGCCGATCAGCTTGCGGCGGTCTGCCGGGCTGAGCTTCTGGATGTCGCGTCCCTGGAACTGCATCTTGTCGGCCGTGATTTTCGCGGTCCATGGCAGCAGGCCCATCACGGCGAGCATGGCGACCGACTTGCCGGAGCCGCTCTCACCGACGATGGCGAGAACTTCGCCTGCGTTGACGGACATCGATACGCCGTCGACAGCCTTGAACCAGCCTGTGGAGGTCTGGAATTCGACCGTGAGATTCTGAATGTCGAGAAGCGCCATGTCAGGACCTCTTCAGCTTGGGATCGAGGGCGTCACGCAGGCCGTCGCCCATAAGGTTGATGGCAAGCACGGTGATCAGGATCGCTAGACCCGGGAAGGTAACGACCCACCAGGCGCGCAGAATGAATTCGCGCGCTTCGGCAAGCATCGTGCCCCATTCGGGTGCCGGCGGCTGTGCGCCCATGCCGAGGAAGCCAAGGGCTGCGGCATCGAGGATGGCGTTCGAGAAGGAGAGCGTTGCCTGGACGATCAGCGGCGCCATGCAGTTCGGCAGGATGGTGCGGAACATCAGGCGGAACGGCCCTGCCCCGGCCAGCCGCGCGGCGGTGACATAGTCGCGCGTCTTTTCCGTCATGACGGCTGCACGCGTCAGCCGCACAAAATGCGGCTGCAGGACGAGCGCGATGGCGATCATACCATTGGTCAGGCCCGGGCCGAGGATTGCGACGAGAACGAGCGCGAGCAGAAGCGACGGAAATGCTAGGATGATGTCCATCAGACGCATGATCGCCGTGTCGAGCCAGCCACCGTAGTAACCGGCAAAGACGCCGATCGCGATGCCCGTCGTCAACGACAGCGTCGTGACAAAGACGCCGATGAACAGCGAATACTGCGCGCCATAAATCAGGCGCGAGAGGATATCGCGTCCGACGGGATCCGTACCGAGCGGATAGCTCCAGTTGCCCCCTTCCAGCCAGGCTGGCGGAAGCAGCACAACGTCGCGATACTGTTCGAACGGCGAGTGCGGCGCGATGATGCTCGCAAAGGCAGCGGTGAGTACGAGGGCGACGAAGACGACGAGGCCGATGACGGCGCCGCGGTTTTCGGAGAAATAGAACCAGAACTCTGCCAGCATCTGGCGGCGCATCTGCGCCGTGCTGACGGGCTGGGTGGAAGTTATCTCTGCCATGGGACTTTATCCTTCTAGTGGCGGATGCGCGGATTGATCAGGCCATACAGGAGGTCAACGATGAGATTGACGACCATGATGATGCCCGCGATCAACAGAAGACCGCCCTGAATGACCGGGTAGTCGCGGCGGAATACGCTGTCGACCATCCATTTGCCGATACCAGGCCAGGAGAAGATCGTTTCGGTGAGGATTGCTCCTGCCAGCATGACGCCGATCTGCAGACCGATCGTGGTAATGACAGGGATCATTGCATTGCGCAGTGCATGCATGCCGACGACGCGGAATGGCGACAGGCCCTTGGCGCGCGCGGTGCGGATATAGTCCTCGGAGAGAACTTCCAGCATCGCCGAGCGGGTCTGGCGCGCAATAACGGCAAGCGGAATGGTGGCAAGCACGATCGACGGCAGGATCAAGTGGCTGAGGGCGGAGGCAAAAGCGCCTTTCTGGCCCGACAGGAGACTGTCGATCAGCATGAACCCCGTGACCGGTGGGAAGAAGAACATTAGCGAGATGCGCCCCGATACCGGCGTCCACTGCAGAATGCCGGAGAACAGGATCACCAGCAGCAGGCCCCACCAGAAAATCGGCATCGAATAGCCGACGAGCGCAATGCCCATCATGGTCTGGTCGAAGAAGGAGCCGCGCTTGATGGCCGCGATGATACCGGCAGGGACGCCGATGGCTACCGCGAGCAGGATCGCACAGAGCGACAGTTCGACGGTAGCCGGGAACAGGGCGAAGAACTGATCGATGATAGGGCTCTTGGAAACGATCGACGTACCAAAATCACCCGTCAGCACGCCACCGAGATAATCGAAGTACTGCACGACGATGGGGCGATCGAGACCGAGTTGTGCGCTGATCAGCGCATGGCGCTCGGGCGACATGACGCGCTCGCCGGAAAGGAGTGCGACGGGGTCGCCGGGCAAGAGCCGGATGAATGCGAAAGCGATGACCGAGACACCGAGGAAAGTCGGGATCAGGACGGCGAGCCGTCGCAACAGAAAGCCGAACATATGTGTGACCTGTTGTTGTTCTCTTGAAGGGGCCATACCCAGAGGGTCGGAGCCATCCTTAGGTTACAGGAAGCGATTTACGCTCCCGGTCGATACTGCCATTTACTGACAAGCATCAACAAAATTCGCCGCGGGCGCAATGGCCCGCGGCGAGGATGATGTTGGACCGATTACTCGGCGATGTCGACGTTTTCGAAGGTGAAGTCGCCGAGCGGGCTCTGAACGAAGCCGGTGACTTCCTTGCGCATCGGAACCACGGCAAGCGAGTGGTCGATGGTGGCCCACGGTGCTTCACGCTTGAAGACCGTCTGGGCTTCTTCGTAGAGCTTGGTGCGCTCTGCCTGATCCGAGGTGACCTTGGCCTTCTTCACCAGTGCATCGAACTCTTCGTTGCACCACTGTGCACGGTTGTTGCCGCCCACGCCGTCGCAACCCAGGAGGGTGTCGAGGAAGTTGTCCGGGTCGCCGTTGTCGCCGGTCCAGCCGAGCATGACAGCGCCGTCGCGATCCTTGGCCTTCGAACGGTCGAGGTATTCGGCCCACTCGTAGGAAACGATCTCGACGTTGACGCCGATCTTGGAGAAGTCGTCCTGCATGATTTCAGCGGCACGACGTGCATTCAGCATGTACGGACGAGAAACCGGCATTGCCCAGATCTTCATCGACAGGCCGGTTACGCCAGCAGCTTCGAGTTCCTTCTTGGCGGCATCCAGATCGTAGGCGTCGTCCTGGGTCGCTTCGTTGTAAGACCACATGGTCGGCGGGATCGGGTTCTTGGCCGGTGTTGCCATGCCCTGGAAGACAGCATCAACGATGGCTTCCTTGTTGATCGCTTTGTTCAGCGCCTTGCGGACTTCAGGCTTGTCGAACGGAGCCTGCGTCGTGTTGTAGGCGAGGTATGCAACGTTCAGACCTTCCTGCTCCATGACGGTCAGGGCCGGGTCGTTCTTCATGGCCTCGACGTCAGCAGCGTTCGGGAACGGCATCAGGTGGCATTCGCCAGCCTTCAGCTTCTGGAAGCGAACAGCCGCGTCAGTGGTGATTGCGAAGACGAGGTCGTCGATCTTCGGTGCGCCACCCCAATAGTCGGCATTCTTCTTGAAGCGGATTGCCGCGTCCTGCTGATAGGCGACGAAGGAGAACGGACCCGTGCCGACCGGCATCTGGTTCAGCTGTTCGCGCTTGCCTTCAGCGTCGAGCTTGTCAGCATATTCCTTGGAGACGATCGAGGCGAACGGCATTGCAAGGTTTGCAATGAACGGCGCTTCCGGACGGTTGAGCGTGATCTTGATGGTCAGGTCGTCTACCTTTTCCATCGACTTGATCAGGTCAGGGAAACCCATCGAGGAGGCATATTCCCAGGCAGAACCGGCGACGTACTGGTTCCAGGGATGGTCGGCCTTGATCTGACGCTCAAGCGAGAAGATGACGTCGTCAGCGTTGAGGTCGCGGCTCGGTGTGAAGAACTCGGTGGTGTGGAACTTGACGCCCGAGCGGAGCTTGAACGTGTATTCGGTGCCGTCGGCGTTGACTTCGTAGCTTTCGGCGAGACCAGGCTCGGCCTCAGTCGTGCCCGGCGTGAATTCCATCAGACGGCTGTAGATCGGATGGGCCGAAGCGTCGAAGGTAGTACCGGCGGTGTACATGCCCGGGTCGAAGCCCTCAGGCGAACCTTCCGAGCAGTAGACGAAAGTCTTGGCGCTTGCGGCGCCCGAGAGGAACGTCGCCGCGAGCAGGGCTGCAGCAGCAAAGGCGAACTTGGTTTTCATGAGTAGTCTCCCAATGGTGAGGAGCGAGCCCTTCACCGGTTCTTTTGGTCCCGCGGCGCGTGAACCGCGCCCGTGTTTGTTGAACAGCAGCCGTAGCTGCTACTCGCGTAGCTTGGACGCTTGGTGGTCTGGTCGCAGATGAGCCACCATGCCATGCCTTACATTCTAGCCACTGCTGCAGTTTCTTATCGGCTCCTGAAACGATGTAAAGAGAGAATCTGCCGCATTCTCCCTGCATTTCGGGCTGATTTTCGCCAGGATCAAGAAAATGTGGAGATTGATGCTCGATTTGCCCGTGAAACTGTTTCGCTTCACTTTGTTTAGCGCTTTACGCGATGCCCCACAGAATCAGGGGATATTGTCGCGATTAACTGCAATCAAGAATGGTGGCACTGGTTCTTCTGAGCGGTAGACTTGCCGTAAACGAAATTTTTATCATTCAGTCAAGAAATTGACGTTCGAAAGAATTGAGGGACGGGCGACACGCCCCTCCCCTTTCATTCCGCTTTGCTTGTTTCGGAGGATCGGCCGAAGAAGAGAGCGTAACTGGCTGGCAGGACAAAAATCGTCAGAAGCGTCGCCACTAGGATGCCGCCCATCATCGCGTAGGCAAGCGGTCCCCAGAATATGCCCCGAGAGATCGGGATGAGGGCAAGGACAGCGGTCAGTGCGGTGAGCACAATCGGCCGGAAGCGTCTGACCGCTGAGCCTATGATGGCTTCTGATCTCTCCATGCCTGCGGCAAGATCCTGATCGATCTGGTCGATCAAAATGATCGAGTTGCGAATAATGATCCCGAGCAGTGCTATGACGCCAAGGATGGCGACGAAGCCAAAGGGCGCTCCCGAGATCAGCAATGCCGCGGCTGCACCGATGATGCCGAGGGGGCCGGTCGCAAGCACGAGCATTGATTTGCCGAAATGCTGAAGCTGGACCATCAGCAGGATGACGATGACGGCCAGCATGATCGGAGCCTTTGCCGCGATGGAGGCCTGGCTTTCGGCGCTGTCCTCTGCGCCGCCCTGAATCTCGATGGCGTAGCCTGTCGGCAGGTTTTCGCGCAGCGGGGCGAGGCTCTCGTAGAGGCGTGCCGACACATCGTTGGACTGGACGCCATCGGGGAGGGTGGCCCTGACCGTGATTGTGGGCAGCCGGTTGCGGCGCCATTCGATGCCCTGCTCAAGGGTAGGCACCACCTTTGCGATCTGCGAAAGAGGGATAAAGGCGCCTCGATCGGTCGGCACATAAATCGAGTTGACAGCTGTCAACAGGGTTCGGCTCTCTGCCGGTTCGCGAGCAACAATCGATATTGTCTCCTCGCCTGCCCGCACGTCAGCCAGCGGCGCGCCACTCATTGTCGCCTGCAACATCTGCCGCAGGCGCTGCGAGCTGACGCCCAGTGCCCTCGCCCGATCCTGATCTACGACGAGCGTCATTGCCGCAACCGGCTCGAGCCAATCGTCATGGATGGCCTGCGCCAAGGGTTCCTTGTGGAAAGCCTGCTTGACCTGATCGGCGATGCCGCGCACGACCTGCCGGTCAGGTCCGGTCACGCGCATCTGGACGGCCCAGCCGGTTGGGGGGCCAAGGAAGAGGCGGTCCACTTTGCCGCGCACCGCAGGGAATTCCGTGGCCAGCAGATCCCGCATCTTTGCAATCAGCCGTTCGCGTGCGTCTTCATCCTTCGCCATGACGAGGAGCTGGGCGTAGTTGGGGTTGCGCAGCTGTTGGTCGAGCGGCAGGAAGAAGCGCGGAGCACCTTCGCCGATATAGGTCGCGACAAAGCGCTGATCGTCGTCCTTCAAGACCTCCGCCTCGAGCCGGGCCGCCTCGGCCTCGACTTCCTTTATCGAGGTTCCTTCGGGCAGCCACATATCCACGAGGATTTCGGGACGGGACGACTGGGGGAAGAAGTTTTGCGGGATGAACTGGAAGGACCAGAGGCTTGTCGCAAATATGCCGAGCGTCGTGACGACGACAAGAATTCGATGCTTGACCGCAAAGAAGACGGCTGAGCGGAGACGCCTGTAGAACGGCGTGTCGAAGACATCCTTGTGCTCACCGGACTGAGGGCGGTGCTTCAAAAGCAGGTAGCCGAGCCAAGGCGTGAAATAGACCGCAACGAACCAGGAGACAACAAGCGAAATTCCAACGACGTAGAAGAGCGAGCGGACATATTCGCCGGCTGTGGACTCGGCAAATCCCACTGGAATGAAGCCCGCAGTCGTAATGAGCGTACCCGTCAGCATGGGGAAGGCGGTCGAGGTATAGGCAAAGCTTGCCGCATCGACCTTGCTGAGGCCCTCCTCAAGCTTTCGTTCCATGAGTTCGACGACGATCATGGCGTCGTCGACGAGAAGGCCGAGCGCGATGATCAGGGCGCCGAGCGAGATACGCTGCAGGTCGAGACCGAGTTCGTACATGATGGCAAAGGTCGCCGCGAGAACCAGCGGAATGGCGATTGCGATGACGAGGCCAGAGCGCCAGCCGATAGAGAGAAAGGACACCACGAGAACGATGAGCAAGGCCTCGCCCAGCGCCTTGGAAAACTCTCCAATCGCCTCGGTTACCACTTCTGGCTGGTTCGAAATCTGCGAAACCTCGACACCCAGCGGTAACCCGGCCTCAAACCGCGCAAGCGTCTCCTCGACTGCCTTGCCGACATCCGTCACCTTGAAGCCCTTGGCCATGACAACGCCAAGCTGGACAGAGTCCTGGCCATTGAATCGGAACTTGCGCTGATAGGGGTCTTCAAGGCCCTCGGTTACCGTGGCGATATCACCGAGCCGTGTGACCTGCTCTCCGGCCTGCAGGCGCAGATCCCGGATATCGTCCGCAGCACTCAACCCGCCATCGACGGTAATACGCACGGACCGCGAACCGGTGTCGATGCTCCCCGTGGCGTCAATGGCGTTCTGGCCTGCTAAGGCCTGCTGCAGATCGGTGAATGTCAGGCCGCGATCAGCCAGTGTTTGCGAGGAGACATCGATGAAGATTTTCTGAGGCTGATCGCCCAGGATCACCGCCTTTTCAACGCCTTCGGTCGCCAGCAATACATCGCGGGCCTGGATCGCGTAGGTCTTCAGTTCCGGATACCCAAATCCTTCTCCGGTCAAAGCGTAAAGCGTGATAAAGGTATCGCCGAATTCGTCGTTGAAGTAAGGACCGAGCAACCCTTCTGGCAACTCGTTCTCAATATCGCCGACCTTTTTGCGCACCTGATAAAACGCGTCAGCCACATCCTGTGCGTCGGTGTCGCCCTTGACCTGCAGCGTAATGATGGCTGACCCGGGTCGGGTATAGGACTTCACCCAATCGAGGTGCGGTGTCTCCTGGAGCTTGCGCTCAATCTTGTTGACCACCTGGTCCTGCATGTCGGTCAGTGACGCCCCCGGCCAGAAGGCCTGGACGACCATGACGCGGAAAGTGAAATCTGGATCCTCCTTCTGGCCCATTTCCATCAGGCCGAAGAGACCAGTTAGAAGAATGAGCCCGAATAGAAAGCGGGCGATCGAAGGGTGTTGAATGGCCCATCGAGACAGGTTGAAACGCCCCGTTTGAACAGGTGACACGGTCATGGAAATGGCTCCGAAGGAAACGGGGACGTAATCAGTGGGTCGGTGCGGAAAGCTCGGTGCTGGCAACCCGAGCCAAATGCTCGTCGTCCAAAGCGACCTTCAGATTTTCCTGCATGAATTGCGTGCCCGCGACGACAACAAGGTCGCCGGCGCTCAGGCCTTCCGATATCTGAACGCCCTTATCGGAAAATGCCTCGAGCGTAACGGGCTTGGCATGGGCGGTTTGTCCGCCGCGATCGACCTTCCAGACAATTGCTTGCCGGGCGCCATCTTGCGTGAGCGCAGAAAGGGGCAGTTCAAAGCGGGTGGCCTTCGCATCCGTGTTGACAAGCACGCGCGCCGTCATTCCGAGGAGCGCATCATTGCGATTGCCAAGACCGATCTTGACCGCGAACGTGCGGGATGCCGGATCAGCGCTGCCTGCGACCTCGCGGATGGTGCCCTCGAAGGAGACGCCCTCCTTTGCCCAGAGGTTTACCTGCACCTTCTTGCCAGCAGAGAAAGAAAGGATCTCGTTTTCGGGAACGGCAATCAGCGCATCCCGCTCGCCATCCGTTGCCAGGGTAACGACCGGATTGCCAGCCGGGAGCACCTGCCCCGCGTCGGCGCTGACAGCCGTCACGATACCATCCGTGTCGGCCCGCAATTCACTGTACGAAAGCTGGTTCTGCGCTTGAGCCAGAGCTGCCCGAGCACTGTCTCTGTTGGCGATGGCTTGATTGAGCGATAGCTCGGCCTGCTCCAGCTGAGCCTTCGTCGTCACCTTCTGCGCGAACAAGTTTGCTGCACGCGTCTCTGCGAATTGTGCGGTTTCGACCTGACGCTCAGCCGCTTCAAGACTGGCCTTGGCGCTATCAAGCTGCAGAGCAAGATCTGTGCCGTCAAGACGCGCGAGGAGCTGCCCCGCGCTCACGCGGTCGCCCACATCGACCAATCTTTCGGTGATCTTGCCTGCAACCCGAAAACCAGTCGGCGCTTCGCTGCGGGCCGTGACAATGCCGGAATACCGCAGCACACTGCCGTTCTGCAAAGGCTGTACTTCAATCACCTTGACCGGGCGAGGTGAAGTTTCCGCGGGCGCTTGCGCGACACTGTCATTGCAGGCCGTCAGAGCCAGCATCATGAGAATTGGGAGTGATAGACGCGAAACAACGAGGTGCATCGGAGGGATCCTCAACGGGGGGCTTTCAAGGCACAGATGGCGAAATCGGTCAGTTCTTCCGGCGTCGCCCGGTTTGGCTTGTTTATGCATTGGGCGACCAATTGGGGGTGGTGCAGCGCGGATGTCGCGGCGCCAAATGCTCGTGCCGAGGCGCCAGCATCGCCTATGGGAAACTCGCCAGAGGCCATGCCATCGGCAATAATCCGTGCGATGATATCCTGTAGCGTGTCGATGTATTGATCGATAACGCTCCAGTCGCGTTCGATGGCCACGATCACCATTTCATGGACCCGGTGCTCGTCGATCATCGTGTCGACCGTGAACTTGAAATGGGCAAGGGTATAGTGGCGCAAACGCTCTTCCGCGCTGCCCGGCATGGATGCTGCTTCTTCGGCCAAGGCAATGCTTTGCTGCAGCATCCGCCCACAGATCGCCTGGTGGATTTCGACCTTCGAGGTGAAGAAGCGATAGATATTGGCGGGTGACATGCCAAGATCCTTGGCGATATCAGCGACCGTCGTCTTTGCGTATCCATAGTGACGAAACAGCCTTTCGGCCGCGTCAAGTATGCGCATGTAGGTATCCTGACGCTGGAGATCGGACGTGATTTCGAGGGACTGGGACATTACATTCCTTACGACTGACGAATTTTAAATTTCGTCAGTCGTAATTCGCCCATGTGCAGAAGTCAACACGCCGGCCAAAGCATGCCGGATTGGCTCCAGATTATCTGGGGTAGGGGAGGGCGCTCGTCCTATTTGGTTGTATAGCTGTCTATGGAGCGCATCATGGACCTGCCGTTAGTCTGCAGTCTGAGACTCAATAAAGCCCGCTCCCACCCATGCGCAGGAGCATAAGTGCAAGGAGATTGAGGATGATAAAGTCGCCATATTCAACTTCCGCTATCGTCATTTGCGTTGTTCTGGCTTTTGTCGGGTGCACAGCCGACGATGCACAGCAGCCTCAGGAGGAAAGCCGGTGCAGCCTCGAAGCGGCTCAGAAACTCGTCAACAAGGCCAAGCCGACAGACGAGGAAGCCATGCGGCTTACCGGGGCAACTGCTGTACGGCAGATAAAGCCCGGAGACATGGTCACGCAGGACTTCCGAGAGGATCGCGTGACAATCGAGACGGATCCCGCTTCAGGGAATGTGGTTGCGGCCAGGTGCGGTTAGTTGGTCTGTCCGCAGTCTGCCTATTCCCTGCACAAAAACGCGGCTCGTGTGCTGCAAATACTTCCTGCGCTTGACATTGCGCGTAGTTAGCTGAGATTAGCGGCCCGCCACGTTGCGGTTCTGAAATTCTACACTTGTATGACGCTTGGCTGCATCCTGTCTGTGACTTTCGCCTCTACCGACGTCACCGCCCTTTCCGGCGTCGCCATACTCAACGTCGCAGCAACCTCGCTACATTAGGGCCAGCCGTTCGATCTTGGAGTTTGCCCTGAAGGTCTTCAAGGCTGCTCTCAACCGCCTGTCCGACCTCGCGAAGAGCTGATTGCCCTCGCACGTGCGGTCGAGTTAACAGATGTTCTATCCGGTCGCTTTCAGAGCGGCGGCCTGTATTTTTAGATCTGATCGATGGTGCCGGCGTGGGCATTTCCCCCAGGAACCTCAAGCGCCTCATGGATTTAGAGGCTCCTTCGGTCAGGTGCTATAACTGAAAAATCAATTTGGCTGATATGGTTGCCTGCGTTTCACGATGATAATCGCAACGGTAGAGCCCCCTATATCCGCTGAGCACAGCTTGAAGTGTCTATCAGGGAACTATAGAAGCCTGGTTGCTGCGCCACTCCGCCTAGTTGCACTATTGTAGTAATCGAAGGCCTGCTGGACGGATCGATGGCGGGATTGCTCCATGGCTTCAGGGAGTGGAATGCCGCGATTGGCCGCTTCGGTCAGATAGCCTGATCGCAGGCCGTGGGCGGAAAACTCCCCCGGGGCCAACCCGGCCATCTTTGCGCGCTGCTTGAGAATGTCATTGATCGCCTTGGGATCCAGCGGCCGGCGCGAAACATTCCCCCAGCGATCAATCGCCCGGAAGACACTGCCCTTGTCGATTTTTGCAGCCGCAAGCCACACATTCAGCGCGTCGACCGGTCGACCGCTGAGATAGACGACTTCATCAACGTCAGCACCGCTGGTCTTGGTGCGACCGAGATGAATGGAAAGAGAGGGGAGGGGAGAACCCCCTTCGTTCGGGATCGGCTCTTCCGGCTGCAGCTGCTCGATCCTGAGGCCCGCAATCTCGCTGCGGCGCCGGCCACCGGAGCCGAAGGCAACCATCAATATCGCGCGGTCCCTGACATCACGCAGGCTTCCCGTCGTGCAGGTGGCGATCAGTTTCAGCAGAATATCTCCGGTGATGGCCTTGGCGCTTTTGCGCTTCCTTGGCCGCGGTGTCGCGCGCACGGCAAGGCGGATTGCGGACTTGAGGGCAGGGGAGCTGAACACACCCTCGAGCCCGCGCCATTTCGTCAGGGTCGACCAGGTGGCAAGACGCCGTCGCACGGTGTCAGGCGCATGCGGGCCGGACACTCGAAGCAACCCCTGGAGACGGAGCTTCTGTTCGACGTCAGCTGGCATGCCGTGGCCCGGATCCGTCAGACGCTTTTCCGGATCCCATAGATGATGTGCAACAAACTTGAGAAGCAGTGCTTCAGGGGCGGGCCAGAGAAGCGACCGGCCGGTTGCAGCGAGCGACCAGGCCTGCAGATAAGCAAGATCGGAGGTCAGGGCCCGCAGCGTATTTGCGCCCATACCCTCGTTGACCAGATGACGGAGCGTCTCGACATCCTGATCCGTCAGCAGCTCGGCGAGCTCGTCACGCCGCTCCATCGGCAGGACCGCGGCGATCGTGTCGAGCGTGCCAAGGCGATGAGCAAGGCCTGTTTCAGGAGTATTGCTCATGATGTGGACGAGGCCGGATGGAGCTTCAAATCGGTCTGGCTGAAATCCCGCCCCTTGAAGAGCAGGGGGGCCTTTGCAACCGAGGATACCGCATAGGAGAAGCAGTCTCCCATGTTCAGGCCAGCCGGGTGGCGTCCTTTGCCAAACTTGTCGAAGGCTTTCTCTGCCGCGAAATAGTGACGTTCGCCGAATGCGATAGCGGTGACGTTGGGCAATTCGGCGAGTTGTTTGATGATGTCGGCCGCATTGGAAAATTTCCGGCCCGCAAGCACCATGCGGGCCTCAACCAGGGTCGGCCAGCCAACGAGGATCTCTTCGCGAGACACGAGCGAATGGAAGAGGCTTGCCTCCGGTTCGTTGAGCGACGTCGCAAGGATCACCGAAGTATCGATGACGATCATATTGGCAGGCCGTTTTCGTCATAGAAATCGTCATGGGCAGAGGTGGTGCCTGCCGCAACAGTGCGCCGGCCCTCAGCCATCAGCGCCCAAAGGGCATCAGCGGGCGTTTGGGAAGATTTTTCGCGCAGCTCCTGCTCATAGCGTTCGAGCGCAACTTCGACCAACCGGTTGATAGGTTGGCCTGTCTGGCGGGACAGGGCATGGGCGAGGTCGCGCGCCTTGCTGCTGCGAATGGACAGTTGCGGTTCGGACATGACGTTTCCTGCTTTTCTGATGGTGATAGTATAAGCGGGGTGGTCAATGATGGCAACGGCAAGCCCTGAGATGGCTCGCAGTA
>NZ_STGV01000007.1 GCF_004912165.1 Peteryoungia ipomoeae
AAATGACCCCTGACGCAGGCGTGTGATGCCTGCTGAAGGCCGGAACCGTCGAGCCTATTCCAATACCGGGACATTGCAGATCTTCCTTCTTGCAGCGTGGTCGGCGACGAATTTCGCCAATAACGACCATGGCGCTCACTTATACCATGAGCGCCGAACCGCGCACCCGTCCGAATCCAGGGGATAGGGAAGGGGAAGGTTATCGCACTTGTGATGGCCGATTTGTGTAAGCGATGTTTCCCTCGCACGTTGACCGCAAAATTTGAACTCTACGCTGAGAACGGACATCCTTGATCGCCGTTGCCATGCCGCAGATTTACGATTATCGCGACCGTTATCAGTCAATTTGCCTAAGTTCTCGATGCTCTTATGGAGACTACATGCCACTGGAGGTCTGCGATGCAAATCGTGCGGGAGCTTGACGTCGTGGAGGTCAATAATGACCTTCATCCGGCACGCCGTGTTATCATCGTTCAGCGGGAAGATGGTTTTTACGCCTACGCAGAGCAATATCACTTTGTATCGAAACATGAGGGGAAAATTGTAGCCGAAGGTTGGGGCACTCTCCCCGGAGAGGGTATTTACGCATACTTACACGATGCCGAGATTGAAGGGCGCGCGGCTTTTGCGCGGCGGCATGGAGTTGATTATTGATGATTTGCTCACAACTTCGTCCTCGTCAGATCGACGAAATCTGTTTGCATGTATAACTCCGCCCGATAATTCCACGGCAGAAGTTTCTCAATTCGGCTCTGCCTGTGGCCGTTGACGATGCCGGTGAGCGTGCTTGTTAGGTAGGCCAGTGGATCAACATTGTTGAGCTTGCAGGTCTCGATCAGCGAAGCGATTGTCGCCCAGTTCTCGGCTCCGGCGTCGTGCCCGGCAAAGAGTGCGTTTTTGCGATTGAGCGCTATCGGCCGGATGGTCCGCTCGACGCTGTTGTTGTCGATCTCGATACGCCCGTCGCTCAGGAAGAGCTTCAAACCATCCCAGTATTTGGCAATGTAGGCCAAGGCCTCGCCGAGTGGCGACTTTGCCGCGACACGGGCACGGTGATGGACGAGCCAGGTCTGCATGTCGGCAACCAGTGGCGCTGAGCGTTCCTGTCGTCCGGCAAGTCGAGCCTCCGCATTAAGGCCTCGCAGCTCGGCCTCGATCCGATACAGCTCACCAATCCGCTTCACGCCGTCCTCGGCAATGGGTGCTGTGCCATTGCGGGTGATCTCCACCAGCTTGCGCCGGGCATGGGCCCAACAATAGGCAAGCTGAATGTCTGATCCGACACGGTCAGGAGCGATCAGCCTGTTGTATCCGGCATAGCCATCGACCTGCAGGATACCGGAGAAGCCCTGCAATATCCGTTCCGCATGAATGCCCCCGCGACCGGGAGCGTATGTGAAGGCGACACCTGGCGGAGCACCGCCGCCCCATGGGCGATCATCCCGCGCAAGCGCCCAGAAGTATCCGGTCTTGGTTTTACGGGAGCCAGGATCGAGAACTGGGGCACGGGTCTCATCCATGAACAGCTTGGTTGAGCGCTTCAGGTCGGCGATCAACGCATCGAAGACGGGCCGCAGTTCATAGGCTGCCCGACCGACCCAGTCGGCAAGTGTTGATCGGTCGAGATCCATCCCCTGGCGGCTCATGATCTGGGCCTGCCGATAGAGCGGAAGGTGATCGGCATACTTGGAGACGAGAACATGGGCGACGGTCGCTTCCGTCGGCAGCCCTGCCTGGATCAGCCGTGCCGGAGCTGGGGCTTGGACGACACCGTCGGTGCAGGCACGGCAGGCATATTTAGGGCGGCGGGTGACGATCACGCGGAACTGTGCCGGGATCACGTCCAGCCGTTCGGAGACATCCTCGCCAATGCAATGCAGGCAACCGCCGCAGCCACAAATCAGGCTTTCTGGCTCAATAACCTCCTCGATACGCGGGAGATGCTTCGGAAGGGAGCCACGATTGATCGCGCGCGGCTTGCTGATCCTGTTTCCAGGAGGAACGTCCGCCTCATCCTCGGCATGGATCACGGCCATAGCCGTCTCCAGGTCCTCCAGCGCCAGATCGAATTGGTCGGGATCGGTCTTCTCGGATTTGCGCCCGAAGGCTGCCTGCTTGAAGGCGGCGACCAGCTTCTCAAGCCGCTCGATCCGCTCATCTTTGCGGGCGATATGCTCGTCCTTGCTGGCTATCGCGACATCCTTGGCCGCCTCGCGTGCCTGCGCCGCGATCAGCAGCGCCTTCAGGGCGGCAACATCATCGGGAAGATCGGCGGCTTCGAGCATGGCCGTAAACTACCAAATCCCGCGCCGATTTGTCCTCTGAATCTGCCTTGCTGAGTCATCGTGCCGCAGCTATTCGATGGCCTCCGGTGTTCGTGTCTGGATGGCATGAACACGTCGCCAATCAAGGCCCGCAAACAGGGCCTCGAACTGGGCGTGGGTGAGCGTCATCAGACCATCCTTGATGCCAGGCCAGGTGAATGCGTGCTCTTCCAGCCGCTTGTAGGCCCATGACGATCCCGGAGCCATCCCAGTAGATCAGCTTCAACCGGTCCGCCTTGCGTGAGCGGAATACAAAGACCGTTCCGGTGAACGGGTCCTTGTGCAGCTCGTTCTTCACCAGCGCAGCCAAACCATCGTGCCCTTTGCGGAAGTCGACGGGTTTTGTCGCCACCATGATCCGTACGAGGTTCGACGGAAAGATCGTGTCGCCGCCGCCAGAGCGCGGGCGATGGCAGCGATCCGGGCAGCAGACGCACCTTCCTCAAGACGGATTGTGACGGGACCGACGGCAATCTCGGCGCGCGTGGCAGCCTTTGCCGTCGGCGGCTCCGGCAATGGCGTCTCGATAACCATTGCCGCAAACTCGACAGCGTCTTCCGGCTCTGGCAACACCAACTTGCCCTGCCGCGCCAGCGTGCGCCAGGACGACAGGTGGTTGGCCTTCAGCCCATAGCGCCCCGCGACTTCATTCACCGTCACGCCCGGACGCAAGCTCTCCGAAACGATGCGTGCCTTCACCTCGTCAGGCCAATGGCGGTGCGCCCCACGCCTGTTCCACCGCGTCGTGAGAACCTCCAACGTAGACTCCATGGAGAAACTCCTTGTCGCTCATCCACGGAATGTTCGATCACAGATCAGGCGACGGCGGGCAATGTGGGAGCAGAACAACGGTTACCGATTTGTGTCTGCCGGGCAGCTCTCCCAGGAGGAAGGCAGTCACAGAATAGGTCTGACATGCGGGTCGAACAGGCTGAGACCGATCACCGCTGCCCCCTTTCGAAACCAATTTCCCAAGCCTTATCCTCGACAATTTGGCACGGATGTCAGGAACCTCTTCACTCCTCGCAATGTGGTCAGAGAGGCTACATTAAATCGGATTGGTGCAGCGCAGGGCAGCGTCACGAGCGATCCAGGCGATTATGGCGGCTGACCAAGGTCGGCCGCCATGTCGGTTCAGCGAGCCTTGTACTTGCTATCGACGTCATTGATCGCCTTGACGTTTCCGGCGGAGCGTCCAGCTTCGTCGAAAGTCTGCGCGAGGAAGGCGTCGGCAATGGCCTTGGCGAGTTCCGTGCCGATGACGCGGGCTCCCATCGTGATGATCTGGGCGTTGTTCGACAGCGCCGCTCGTTCCGCCGAATAGGTGTCGTGGGTCAACGCCGCGCGGATGCCGGGCACCTTGTTCGCTGAGATGCAGACGCCGATGCCCGTGCCGCAGACGAGTATCGCCTTGTCATAGGTGCCGTCGACGACGCCAGAGGCGACGCGGTCGGATAGGTTCGCGTAATAGGCTTCCGCGCCGGCATCGGTACGCGAGACTTCGCTTACCTCGAACCGGTCCTTCAGATACTCGGCGAGTACCTTGGCAAGGCCTTCACCGGCGCTGTCTCCTGCGATTGCAAGCTTCATGGTCTTTTCTCCTCAGAGTTTGGCGGCGCATTTTGCCAGGATGTCGAGGTAACCCTCGACGTTCCAGGCGGAACGGCCGATGAAGAGCCCGTCGATATGAGGGCTCGAAATCAGTTCCTCGCAATTGCCCGGATTGACCGACCCGCCGTAGAGGCAGGGAATGCGGCGGCCGAGCACGGATTCTGCGACATTGATGATCTCCGCCTGTCGGGCCGAGGCATAATCGGCGGTGGCCGGAATGCCGTTATCACCGATCGCCCAGACCGGTTCGTATGCGAGCAAGATTTGCGCGTTCTTCTGGTCGCCGGAAAGCTTCGACAGGGCGCCGCGCACTTCCCTTGCGAGAATTTCAGGTGCCTGTCCGCTGTCCCGATCGGCAAGCGTTTCGCCGATGCAGATCAGAGGGACAAGGCCGTGGCGAACGGCTGCTTCCGTCTTCAGGCCGACGGTCTCGTCCGTCTCACCGAAATGCTCGCGGCGCTCCGAATGACCGAGCTCGACTATATCGAGGTTGCAGTCCTTCAACATCAATGGCGAGACCTCGCCGGTCCAGGCGCCTTGGTCTGCCCAGTGCATGTTCTGGGCGCCGACCTTGACCGATGTTTCGGCAAGTACCGCCTTGACTTCACGGACGGCGGTGAAGGGGGGAATAACGAACCGCTGGATACGCGCATCCCTGCCTGCGTCGGCTGCCTTCAAGGCAGTCGCAAAATGCAGGGCCTCTGCCAAGGTCTTGTTCATCTTCCAACTGGTGCCGATCCAGAAGAGGGGCGATGACGTCATGGATATTAACCTCCCGATGATGCGATTGTCAGCGTGATACCCGTCTCTTCGATCTCTGCGAGCGCTGTTGGGTCCGGCTGATGATCGGTGATCACAGCGTCGAATTCGCGGAGACCTGCAAGCACATGGAGCGCCGTCTTGCCAATCCGCTCGTGATTGACCAGCAGACAGTTGCGGGTCGACGAGGCCATCATTGCACGCTTCGTGCGCACGACGTTATCGTCCATATGATAGGCCTTGCCGGCTGCAACGCCGGGTGTCGAGATGAAGCCGATGTCGGCTCGCAGCCGGGCCAAGGTTTCCTCGGTGACGACGCCGAAGAAAGCATTGAACTTTGTGGAATAGACGCCGCCGAGTGCGATCAGCGTAATCCCATGCTCACCCTTGAGGCGCTCGACAACGGCAGCGTTGTTGGTGATGACGGTCAGCGGCCGTTTGGTGGCCAATGCCTCGCCGAGCACAGCCGCCATGGAGCCGTCGTTGACCATCACCGTCATGCCCGGTTCGACGAGCTCGAGCGCGGCTTGGGTAATGGCTTGCTTGGCACCGAGGTCCTGGCGTTCGCGGATCCTAAAATCACTCTCGAATTGCGTACCGGCGTCGATGGTCGCGCCGCCGCGCACCTTGCGCAGCACGCCGGCTTGTTCGAGTTCGTCGAGGTCGCGATGGATGGTCATTTTGGATACGGCAAAGCGGGTTGCCAGATCGTCAAGGCCGACGGTGCGCCGCTCAACGAGCAGGTTGACAATGCCTTCGAGCCGCTCCTCGCGCTTCACAATGGATCCCCCACCAATGAGTTCGCCCTAAAGTAACAAAAAATCGTGATTTACAACATACTCAATGTGACATTGTTGCCGATCGGCGTTACTTCAGCAGAAACTCGGCTGTCCGCTCGTCCGTGATCAATCCGAAGAGCCGGCCGCTGTTCAGAATGGCCCTGATCGCGGCAACCTTGTCATGTCCGCCCGCCAAGGCAACGAGGCGCTCGGTTCGGGTTTTGGGGAAAGACGCGGAGAGCATGCGGGCGCTGAGCGCAGTATCGAGAATGCGGCCATCCCTGTCGAAAAAATGACCGAGAATCTCACCGACGCCGCCGGCGGCTGCGATATCGGCGAATTCATTCGGTTCGACCATGCCGGTTGAAACCAATTGCGCATCGGATTCGACGTTGCCAATGCCGACCAGCTTGAGATCGGCATTGTTCGCGAGGTCGAAGACTTCCTTGACCGCGCGCTGTGCCTTGAGAACCTTTCGGTCTTCGCCGGTGTTGGCGAAGAAAGGTACGGGCATGACATAGGCCTGGCTGCCGGTTTTTTCGGCGATGCGATGCATCACGTCATAGGGATTGGCGCCGTAGTTGCGGGTGAGACCGCCGAGCAGCGAAACGAAGCGCAGGTTCTTCGCATTGATCCGCGGCATGTATTGCACGGCGGCAGAAAGCGTGCGGCCATGGCCGAGGCCGATCACCCTGTTGTCGCCGCGCTCGATCTCGCGCTTGAGATAACCGGCGCCGGCGTGGCCGAGGGCGCGCAGGGGCAATCCCTCTTCGCCGAGATTGGGCGCCACCTCGCAATATTGAAGCCCGAAGCGCTTGGAGAGCTGCATTTCCAGTTCGACACATTCGACGATATCGCCGTCGATGGTCACCTTCACCACGCCTTCCGCCACTGCCCTGGCGATCAAGCGATGCGCCTTGACCGACGGTACACCGAGGCGCTTTGCAACCTCGGACTGGGTTAGCCCGCCCGCGTAGTGCAGCCAGGCAGCGCGCACGGCCAGCGTATCATCGGCGTCCGCCATGGCGCCTCCTTTCGATGTCTATGCGGCGATTGCCGCCTTCGGTGCAAATGCATTCAGAAGGTCTTGGCCTCAAATGTTCAAGTCGGCGATACCGGTATCGATATGCGGCGCCCAGAAGGCGACGCTCTCAGCGATCTGCGACACGACCTGCCGGTCGTTCGGTTCGCGTTCCTTGAAGGAGAGTTCGAGGCAGATTTCATTGTCCCTGGCGCCGCCCGCGGCGAAAGCCTCGAGCAGTGGCGCAGGCTGGATTCGCCCCTTGGCATTGAATTCCGCAGTGAAGGGGCGATGCCCGCCCTTGTCCATCAGGCTCTGCTTGATGTGGATGATCGGCGAAACGGGCGGCACTGCGCGCGCCCAGGCGTAAGGATCGAAATCCTCCGGGTTGGCGGAGGTGACATCGCCATGGTCGATATCCGCCATCATCCACATCGGCACGGCCATGTTGGCTGCCGTCAACCGTTTCTGCAGCGCCATGCAGGCCTCGATCGTCTCGCCGAACTCGCGGCCGATGCTCATCGGTTCCCAGAAGACGTAGGAAAGGCCTGCGGCGCGGGAATGCTCGGCGACTTCCGCCCAGCAGTCGATGGCAATCTCGATCAGTTCCTCGCGCCGGGCCGGATCGTCGAAGTCCTTGTAGGTGAAGATGGCGAACTGCGTGCCAACGGAGGTGCCGCCGAGATCAGCGGTGATATCGGCAAAGGTCTTGAACCAGTCGACATAGTAACGGCGCACGTCGGCGTCGGAATGGCCGAAATGGTTGAGGCGGCCATAGGGGCCGGTCATGCCCGAGGTGACGCGGACGCCGGTCCGCTTCAACGCTGCGCTCATCTGCCGGGTCAGACGGCGGATGACCGGCGCCTGCCAGCTCGGATTGATAAACTCGTGAGTAAGCTGCAGGTCGCGGATCTTCAGGTCGCGGGCCACCGTGTCGATCAGGTCGTCGGGATCGGCGAAGCGATTGACCAGCGGATTGGTGTTGAGCGAAAGGGTCAGCGGCATGTCGGTTTCCCTTAGGCAGCAACTGGACGGGTGGACGCAAACCACGCGCTGAAGGTGGCCATTTCAGCCTCCGTCATGTGGAGGTAATGCTTGGTGCGGCGATAGAGGATGTCTTCCGCCGTCTGGGCCCACTCATTTTCGGTCAGGTAACGGGCTTCCGCCTCGTAGAGCTTTCCGCCGAAATGGCGGCCGAGGCCTTCGATATTGGCGGCACTGCCGACGATCCTGCGGGTCAGTGTGCCATAGAGTCGGCCGTAATGATGCACCAATGCGCGCGGCATCCAGGGATAGGAGTCGCGCAGGCCATCGGCGAAGGTCTCGTAGTCGGCATTCGGCATATCGCCACCGGGGAGGGGGGCCTTTTCCGTCCAGTCGTCGCCCATGTTCGGGAAGATGTTTTTCAGGCGCTGCATGCCGCGTTCAGCAAGCTCGCGGAAGGTGGTGATCTTGCCGCCGAAGACGTTGAGCAACGGCGCGCCGCCGGTCTCGTCCAGATCGAAGACATAGTCGCGCGTGACGGCGGACGGGTTGCCCTTGCCGTCGTCGAAGAGCGGACGGACGCCGGAGAAGGAATGAAGCACGTCCTGACGCCGCAGCTTTTCCTTGAAATAGCGATTGACGGCCTTCAGCAGGTAGTCGATCTCGCCTTCGTCGGCCGACACATCCTCGGCGCGACCCTCATAGGCGATGTCGGTCGTGCCGATCAGCGCCTTGTCGCCCTCATAGGGATTGATGAAGATAACGCGCTTGTCGTGGTTCTGCACGAGATAGGCGTTCGCCCCGGCCCAAAACTTCGGCACGATGATGTGGCTGCCCTTGACCAGGCGCACGTTGCGGCTGGAGTTCGAGCCCGCCACGCGGTTGATGATGTCCGTAACCCAGGGGCCGGCGCAGTTGACCAGGCATTTGGCGTAGAACGTCCGTTCCTCTCCCGTGAGAGTGTTCTTGGTAACAACCGTCCAAGCACCGTTTTCGTGCCGAGCAGAAACGGCTGCGGTGCGGGTGAGCACAATCGCGCCCTTTTCTGCAGCACTCACGGCGTTGAGAACGACCAGGCGCGCGTCATCGACCCAACAGTCGGAATATTCGAATCCGCGCGGGTATTGATCGAGGATCGGCGTGCCTTCCGGATCGCGCAAGAGGTTCAGCGTACGCGTGCCCGGCAGCTTCTTGCGGCCACCCAGATGGTCATAAAGGAACAGGCCCAGGCGCACGAGCCAGGCCGGCCGGTCCTGCGGGCTGTGCGGCAGCACGAAGCGCAGAGGCCAGATGACGTGGGGTGCGGCGTTGAGCAGCACTTCGCGTTCGATCAGCGCCTCGCGCACCAGTCGGAACTCGTAGTATTCGAGATAGCGCAGGCCGCCATGAACCAGCTTGCCGGAGCGGGAAGACGTTCCCTGCGCCAGATCGTCCTTTTCGCACAAGGCCACCTTCAAGCCGCGACCCGCCGCATCGCGGGCGATGCCAGCGCCGTTGATGCCGCCGCCGATGACGAAAAGATCGAGTGTTTCCGGTTTGCTCATGTCATGCTCCTTCGATGCCTTTGCATCAAAAATCGATTTATGCGCTGTCGGGCTGCGTGTTCGTGGCGGCGGCGAGCTTGTCCCAGGCAGGCGCGATTGCTGTGCGGATATCTGCATAGGCGGCAAACAGCCGGTCGAACCGCTCCGCTTCCGCCGAATCCGGCTTTTCAGTCTCACCGAGGAACGGCGTCACCCAGTCGGCGATGCAATCGTCCATGGTCGGATAGATGCCGACGGCAACTGCCGCCATCATTGCGACGCCGGCAGCGCCTGTCTCCTCCCGCAGAGACTGTCGGATCGGCGCACCGACGGCCGCCGATAGCGAGCGGCGCAAGGCGTTGGACCGAGTCGCGCCGCCGGTGACGCGCAGCTCTTCCGGCGTTTCACCCATCGCCGCGTAGCAATCGCGGGTCGCGAGCCCCAGCCCCTCGACGACGCTCCGGATGAGATCGGGGAAGCCGTGGCGGGTCGACAGGCCGGTAAAGCCCGCCCGCGCATTGGCGTTGACGAAGGGGCCGCGCTCGCCCGCCTCCGAGATATAGGGATGGTAGAGAACCGAGCCGCGCTTAGAGTCGGCGAACCAGCCATCGATGCGGGCGATCAGTTCGGCATGCGAGACAGACTTGCCGGCATCCGCCATCAGGGACGACGCGATGCCGAGGATCCAGTCGATATTGATCGTCGAGCCCATGTTGGTCTGGACCTGCGTCACGATGTCGGGAATAGGCAGGGCGATCACATAGCCGGTGCCCTCACGGTTCAGGTGAACATTGGAAACGGACTTGGCGCGCATGTGAACGCCGGTGGAGCCGATCGTCGAGCAGGCAGCATTGAGACCGCCGCTTCTGACGCCGGCGCCAAGCGCCGTCATGACCATGTCCACATAGCCGAGGCAAACGGGTGTGCCGGCAAGAAGACCGCAGGCCTCAGCGGCCTCCACCGTCAATGGATGACTGATCTCCGTCCCGTCGATGATCTCAGGCAGCAGCGAGCGGCGGTGGCCGAGACCGAGTGCATCGATCACCACATCATCATACTGACGGGTGCGAAAATTGCCGAAGGTGAAACTCGCTTCAGACGGGTCGGTGGCGCGCACGCCGGTGAGATTCAGATAGAGCCAGTCCTTGCAATGCAGGGCGACCTCGGCCCTGTCCAGAAGATCGGGCATGAGCCTGTCCATATGGGCAAGCTGAGCGCCTTGCTGGCATGTGTTGAGACCTGTTCCCGTCGCTTCGAAACGGGCCCTGTTCCTGTCTCCCGAGGCCAGCGAAATGACGGTCGGCGCTGCGCGGGCATCGAGCCAGAGCCAGGCGTCCGCCGTGGGCCGGTTGTCGCGACCGACAAGCCAGGTGCCGTCTCCTTGTCCGGTGACGGCAACCGCGGCCGTGCGCGCGGCTAGATCTGTCACCTTCTCGCCGAGGCCACGCAACGCGCTGGCGCAATCAATCCAGGTCTGGACCAACGACTGGGTCGCCGAGCCATCGTCTCCGGTCGCATACCGATTGCGAGCCGAAGCGGTCGCGAGCTGCCGACCGGAAAGATCGAAGGCAACCGCCTTGATGACGGAGGTGCCGGCATCGATGCCAATGATGATGTTGTGAGCCGATGTCATTGCAGGGCTATCTTGCCAACAATGTTGGTCCGGCGGAGGGCGATACACGCTTGATGTTCATCCTATTCCTCCCAATCGGCCGGCGACTGCCTCCAGTAGCCCCTTCGCATCTTTGATCCGCGATATTTGCCTCACAGATCCACTTCCGAGCTCTCAGTGTGCCGGATTGATCTGCCGGATACGAGGCTCCCTGAGCCTCCATCAAACATAACATAGAGATACCATTATTCTAGCAATAATTTTCTGGAAATGAATTTTTTTTCAACTACCATTGTTGGCGAGGAACAAAGCCGCGGTCGTGGAATTCGATCGGTACACCGTCAGAGCACACGGGCGTGCGACTTGTGAAGGGAGTGACAATTAAGCATTAATATCAGATACTTGATCGGAAAATCCTGGCAGGTTTCAGCTTCTCGCGGTTCGTTGCATGTGCGCAAAATAGGTGCACTGCAGCAACTTGCATGCTGCATTACGGATCGGCGGTGTGTTCAATTTTCGGCGGAAGCACCGTTGACAAGCGCTAATATTTCTAACAGTCTTCCCGTCATAAGTAACATACTTCTATCACGGAGCCGTGTCCCTGATTGAAGTTCTAGGTCCAGGCGGTTGGAGGAGACAGGCGCCCGGATCTTGCAGGGAGGAGTTAATGCGGATGATGATCCACGATAGCGCTTCTATGACCGTTCGACCGAACAGCGCGTCGATGCCGCATGGCGCACACGCGTCTTCGCGTCCGGTTTCACGCTAACCTCTTTACGACACCTATTCACAATCGGAAGGCCGTAGGGACATGACTACACACCCCGCCTATGCAGCCGGCAAGCCCGGCAAGCGCGACTTCAAGCTCATCGCAGGCGCAGCGCTTGTCGTCTTCATCGTCGGGGCCATCGCCTTCGACACGAAGATCGTCGAGATCGGTTCGGAAGGTGACGTCAGGCAGCAGGCCTTTTCGCCGGAAACCTATGGCGCGGAGCAATTCCCCAAGATCCAGGCGGATATCGAAAAGCGCGCCGTTGCGGCGGGTGAGCTCGCGACCGCTATTGCGGCCGACAAGAAGGCGGCAGGCGAAAAGTACGGCATTGCGACCAGCACCGGTCCCGTCATTCCGGTGATGCTGACCGGGACGTTCTCGACCCGCAAATCGAGCATAAACGAAATGAAGATCGATGGGCTGCCTCCCGAGACGGTGGTCCGTGTCCAGACCGGCCCTGCGGTCAACGGCACGGACCTCCGCGATGCCACGGGCACGATCGAGTTCGGCCAGTTTACCAACCAGATCCAGTATCAGGACGCCGGGTCGGCCATCAATAACGAGATGAAGAAAGCGGTACTGGGTGGCCTCGACGTCGAGACGCTCGACGGAAAAACCGCCACCGTGGTCGGCGTGTTCAGGCTCATCAATCCGAAGAATTGGCTGGTGACGCCAGTAAAGGTCGAAGTCAAATGAGCGAGCCGAGCGCCCATTCCGTTGACCAGCGCGAGGTCGTTCTGGCCGCCCGCGATGTCGCCAAGTCCTATGGCAGCGTTCATGCGTTGAAGGGCGTCAATTTTGACATTCACCGCGGCCAGGTGACGACGCTGTTCGGTGAAAACGGCGCCGGCAAATCGACGCTGATGAAGATCCTCTCGGGCGTGGTCAGGCCGACCTCGGGGGAGATCATCCTCGACGGTGCGCCGATCAGCTTCAATTCCGCCACCCATGCGCGCGATCGCGGCATTTCCATCATTCACCAGGAACTGAGCCTGGCGCCCAATCTGAGCGTCCGCGACAACATCTTCATGGGCCGCGAGATCATCAAGGGCGGCTCGGTCGATTTCGCTGAGGAAGAACGGCAGACCCGGATCCTGATGGAGGAGTTGGAAGAGGACATAGACCCGCTGACGCCGGTCGAGGACCTGCGCCTCGGGCAGCAGCAGATCGTCGAGATTGCCCGCGCACTCTCCGTCAATTCACGCATCCTGATCATGGACGAGCCGACTTCGGCACTGAGTGCGACCGAGGTCGAGGTTCTGTTCAAGGTCATCCACGACCTGACCGCCCGCGGCGTGTCCATCGTCTATATATCGCACCATCTTGAAGAGGCGCTGCAGATAACCGACCATGCCGTCGTGCTGCGCGACGGCATGATGACGGCCTATGCCAAACGTGAGGAAATCGATCTCGAGTGGATCGTCCGTAACATGGTCGGCGACAATTTCGATCTCGGCAGCCCACCGGACAGCCAGTTCGGTCAAGTTGCGCTCTCCATAGAAAGCCTTTCGGTTCCGGGGCCTTCGGGCGCCGCGTATGACGCCGTCGACCGGCTTTCGCTCGATGTCCGCGCCGGCGAGATCGTCTGCATCTACGGGCTCATGGGAGCGGGCCGCACGGAGCTGCTCGAATGTGTCGCCGGACGGTTGAGATCCAGCGGAGGGCGGGTGCTGCTCGAAGGACACGATGTTGGTGCGCTCAGCATCGCGGCGCGTATTGCCGAAGGCCTCGTCCTCGTGCCGGAGGACCGCCAGCGAGACGGCCTCGTGCAGACGATGACAGTGGGTTCGAACCTCTCGCTCGCCAGCATCGGCGCCTTCACCAAGGGTCTGTTCACCTCAGGCAGCCGCGAACGGAGCCTCGTGGATGAATCGATCCGCAGTGTTCACGTGAAGACAGATGGTGGCGAGGCGGCGATCGGTTCCCTGTCCGGTGGTAATCAGCAGAAGGTCGTCATCGGCAAGATGCTCGCCACTCATCCGAAGGTCATCCTGCTCGACGAGCCGAGCCGCGGGATCGACATCGGCGCCAAGGCGGAAGTCTTCAAGCTGCTCGCCGAGCGCGCCAAACAGGGCCTCGCGGTCATCTACTCGACGTCCGAAGTCAACGAGTGCCTCAGCATTGCTCACCGCATCATCGTCATGCACCGCGGCAAAATCTCGGCCGAATTCGATTCGAACGTCACCAAGGAAAAGATCATGGCAGCCTCTGGCGAAGCCTTGGTCGCGCACTAGCCCGGAATATGGAGAGCTGATTATGTCAGTGACGAATGCTGCCGAGAACAAGTCAGTCGCAACCGGGCAGAAGCGCAAAGTCAATTTCGTGCACCTGCTGCTGGAAGGCCGCGCATTCTTTGCGCTGATCGTCATCATCGCGGTCTTTTCCTTCCTGTCGCCCTACTACTTCTCGGTCAACAACTTCCTGACCATGGCGTCCCATGTGGCAATCTTCGGCATCCTGGCGATAGGCATGCTGCTGGTCATTCTCAATGGCGGCATCGACCTGTCGGTCGGCTCGACGCTCGGCCTTGCCGGATGTATCGCCGGCTTCCTGATGCAGGGGGTAGCGCTGCCGCAGTTCGGCGTGATCCTGTATCTACCGGTCTGGGCGGTCGTCGTCGTTACCTGTGCGGTCGGCGCGCTTGTCGGCGCGGTCAACGGTGTGCTGATCGCCTATCTGCGGGTCCCCGCCTTCGTCGCATCGCTCGGTGTGCTCTATGTTGCCCGCGGCATCGCGCTGCTGATGACCAACGGCCTGACTTACAACAATCTCGGCGGTCGTCCAGAACTTGGCAATACCGGCTTCGACTGGCTCGGTTTCAATCGCCTCGCCGGAATTCCGATCGGCGTCATCGTGCTGGCCGTGCTGGCAATCCTCTGCGGTATCGTTTTGAGCCGCACGGCTTTCGGCCGTTGGCTTTATGCCTCGGGCGGCAATGAGCGCGCTGCAGAACTGTCGGGCGTTCCGGTCATCCGCGTCAAGGTGTTGGTCTACGTCCTGTCGGGCATATGTGCGGCCATTGCTGGCCTGGTGCTGTCGTCGCAGCTGACGTCTGCAGGTCCCACCGCCGGCACGACCTACGAACTGACGGCGATTGCGGCCGTCGTCATCGGCGGCGCAGCGCTTACCGGCGGCCGCGGCACGATCCGCGGCACCATGCTCGGCGCCTTCGTCATTGGCTTCCTGTCGGACGGGCTCGTGATCATCGGCGTCTCGGCCTACTGGCAGACCGTCTTTACCGGCGCGGTGATCGTTCTCGCCGTCCTGATGAACAGCATTCAATACGGCCGCCGCGCGCCATCATCCTGATCGGCGGCCGACGAAACTTATCCACGACGGCAGGCTCGATTCGCGCAAAGGCCGATTGCGGAAAGCACCGCCGGGAAACCGGTAATATCAAGGCACTCAATGGGAGAGAGAGAATGTTTAAAAAAGGCATGCGCGTTATCATGGCAGCTGCAGCTGTCGCACCTCTGCTGGTCAACCCCGCCTGGGCGGCTGGCTTGATGACGATCATCGTCAACGATCCGTCCAACCCCTACTGGCTGACCGAGGGCAATGTCGCCAAGGCCGCGGCCGAAAAGCTTGGCTATACCGCGACCGTCGGCGCCCACAAGGGGGACACCAACACCGAAAGCAACCTGATCGACACCGCGATCACCAACAAGTCGGTCGCGATCATTCTCGATCCGGCCAATGCCGATGGTTCCGTGGGTGCGGTGAAGAAGGCAGTTGCTGCCGGCATTCCGGTTATCCTCGTCAATGCCGAGATCAACCAGGAAGGCCTGGCCAAGGCACAGCTCGTTTCCAACAACGCGCAGGGCGCCGCGATCGGTGCCCAGCAGTGGGTGGAAGCAGTCGGCGACAAGGGCAAGTATGTCGAATTGTTTGGCGCACCTTCCGACAACAATGCGGCAACGCGCTCGAACGGCTATGAGACCGTGCTGACGCAGTATCCTGACCTGCAGAAATCCGGCAAGGAGGTCGCCAATTGGGATCGTACTCAGGGCCACAACAAGATGCAGTCCCTGCTGCAGGCCAATCCCGACATCATCGGCGTAATCTCGGGCAATGACGAAATGGCCCTCGGCGCGATCGCCGCGCTGAAGGAAGCCGGCAAGCTGAAGGACGTCAAGGTTGGCGGTTTCGACGGTTCGCCGGATGCGGTTGCGGCGATCAAGGCGGGCGAGCTTCAGTACAGCGTTCTGCAGCCGGTCGCAATTTTCTCCGAAGAGGCGGTCAAGCAGGCCGATAGCGTGATCAAGACCGGCAAGACCGGCGTCGACAGCGAAAAGCAGCTCTTCGACTGCCTTCTGATCACCAAGGACAATGTCGACAAGTACACCGCGCCGTTCGTTCTCGAACAGTAATGTTGAAACGGGCGCTCCCTTTTCCGGGGGGCGCTCACTTGTTGCCCGTGGCATCCGCATTGAGCGCCATGGCCTCACGCAGGCCAGACTCATAGGTTCTCTCGTCCATCTCGCTTCGCTGTTTTGCCTCTTCTGGCCAATCGCGGTACGAAGCCGAAGCATCAAATGTCAGCGACAGGGTGATCCGTGAAAGAGAAGACCAACCCAGGCGAAGACCTATTGGAAGAATTGACGAGCGACAGCCGCCAGACGCGGCAGGTCGCACGCCGCCGCATGATCGCAGAGGCGGTGATGAACGAAGGCTCGATGCGGATCGAGGACCTGACGGATCGTTTCGGTATCAGTCTGATGACGGCGCATCGTGACGTCGACGAACTGGTGAGCCGTGGTCTTTTCCGCAAAACGCGTGGCATCGTCACCGCTGCGGCGACGAACCTGATTGAATCCAGCGATGTCTACCGCTCCAACCGCCAGGCGGCCGAGAAGAAAGTGATCGCCGCGGCCGCGATGGAGTTCGTCGAGCCGGGGCAGGCGATCTTCTTCGACGATTCCACCACCGTGCTGCAGATGGTGCCGCATCTGACGTCGAAGGCGCCGGTCACGGCGATCACCAACTCGCTGACGCTGATGAACGCGCTAACGGGTGCCCATGACGTGACGCTGCTGGCGCTCGGCGGGCAGTATTACAATTGGTGCAACGCCTTCATGGGGCGGATGACGATCAACGAGATAAAGGCGCTGAGGGCCGACATAGCCTTCATCTCCATGTCGGCGATCAGCGACGGCGTGGTGCTGCACCAGTCGCCCGAGACGATCGATACCAAGCGTGCGATGTTCGACTGTTCCGTCAAGCGCATCTTGCTTGCCGATCACACCAAGTTCGAGCGGCGGGCCCTTCACAGTTTTGCGGCGCTCAAGGAATTCGATGTCGTCATCGTCGACGACAAGCTTCCAGCGGAGCAGGTCGATCGCATGCGGGCGAAAAATATTGATGTAGTTGTCGCCAGGAGTGCGACCGCGCGGTCATGACCGGGGTTGTGATCGAACGGGTCGATGTTGGCGCATTGCGAGGCTTGATGCAGGTATGCCGAGTTTGCTTGGGATCGACAGTGGGCTGACAGTCACGAAGGCGGTCATTTTCGATATCGACGGCACGCAGCTTGCCGTCGCCAGACGTCGCATCACGCAGTTCATGCCGAAAGCGCATCGCGTCGAGCGCGACATGGATGAACTGTGGAACGCAACGGCCGATGCGATCAGGGAGGCGATTGATCTGAGTGGCCGGCCGGCCCGCGACATACAGGCGATCGCCGCCACCGCCCATGGCGACGGCATCTATTTGGCGGACAAGGAGCAAAAGCCGCTCGGCCGGGCTATCCTGTCGCTCGACAGTCGCGCCGGCCCTATTGTCGAGCGGTGGGAGTCGGATGGGGTCTCCGAGCGCTCCTTGGCGATGACCGGGCAGGTGCCGCATGTCTCTGCGCCGTCGGCTCTGCTCGCTTTTCTTCGCGAGGAAGAGCCGGAGCGATTCAGGCGCATCGGCCACGCGATGAGCTGCAAGGACTGGCTGACATACTGCCTGTCGGGGATCATTGGCACCGATCGCACAGAAGCGAGCACATCCTTCACGGATTTACGCACGCAAGACTACAGCGACGAGGCACTTCGTCTATTCGGTCTGCAGGACATTGCTCATGCTCTACCTCCCATATCTCGATCCGACCGGATCGTCGGATATGTCACACAGGATGCGGCGGAGAAGACAGGGCTTGCCGCGGGAACCGCGGTCGTAGCCGGCCTGCACGACGTCATGGCATCCGCGCTGGGGGCAGGGCGTTATGTCGAGGGGACGGTGGCGCTGATTGCCGGAACCTATTCGATCAACGAAACACTATCTTCCGAGCCGCACGTCGGCAGGCGCTGGTTTTGCCGCAACGGCATCGCACCCGGTACTTGGAACAACATGTCGATCTCGCCTGCATCGTCGGCGAATTACGAATGGTTCCTGGACACGCTCTGCGGCGCCGAGCAGGCCGTTGGCGAGGCGAGTGGCCGATCGATCCACGCGCTGCTGGCCCCAGAAATAGATGCGGCGATGGAGAGGCGATCGACGGTGCTGTTTCATCCCTTCCTGTTCGGTTCGCCCTATGGAGCGGCCGCCAGCGCAAGTTTTTTCGGCCTCGGCGGCTGGCATGATCGGGGCGACATGCTACGGGCCGTCCTGGAGGGCATCGCCTTCAACCACCGTGTCCATGTGGACGCGTTGCGCGATGGCTTCTCTTTCGACAAGGCAAGCCTGACCGGCGGCGTCTCCCGCAACCCGGCGGTCGCGCAGATGTTCGCCGATGTGCTCGGCATGCCGGTGACGGTGACGGAAACCGACGAGGCGGCCGCCTGGGGTGCAGCCCTTTGCGCCGGATCTGGCGCCGGCATCTATGCTGATCCGCAAAGCGATCCGCGCGATATCGACCGCATCGCCAAAACCTACCAACCGGACCCAAGCCGCAGCGCCGACATGGACAAGCGCTATCGGGTCTTTTGCGAGATCGCCGAAACAATGGCACCGCTCTGGCCGAAGATCGGTGCGTTGGCACAGGAACCGCCGGCGAACTGATATGCTGGACCGCCGTGAATCATCCTTCAGGACGACAGGACAATGACACCCGATCTGCAGCCGCGCTTCGACACCCTCCGCGAAACCGACATCGATGTCCTGATCATCGGCGCCGGCATAAACGGCGCAGGGCTCTTTCGCGATCTTTGCGTGCAGGGCGTCAATTGCGCCATTGTCGACAAGGCAGATTTCGGCTCGGGCACCAGTGCCGCACCGTCCCGTCTCATCCATGGCGGCTTGAAATATCTGGAGACGGGAGAATTCGGCCTCGTCGCCCAGTCGACGCTGGAGCGCAACCTTCTGCTGAAGAATGCGCCCCATTGTGTCGAGCCGCTGCCAACCTTCATTCCGGTATTTTCCTGGACCCGTGGCATCTGGGCGGCGCTGCGCACGCTGTTAGGCTCGAAAACCGCACCGCGCAGCCGCGGCGCCATTCTGGTCAAGATCGGTCTCGGGCTCTATGACTTCTTCGGCTCGCGCGACCAGGTGATGCCGCGCCATCGCGTCGTTCTGAAGGGCAGGGCGCGGCGGGAAATGCCGCATGTGACGCCGGCAATCGTTGCCGGCGGGATCTATTACGACGCCAAGGTCAGCCGGCCCGAGCGGCTCGTCTATGAGCTTGTCGGTGACGGGCTCGACGCAAACGAGAAAAGCCTCGCCGCCAATTTCGCGACGCTGGTTGAAAGCCGGGCCGGCCGCGTAACCTACCGGAAAGCCGATGGCCGCGAATTTACCGTCGCTCCTAAGCTCGTCATCAACGCGGCCGGTCCCTGGATAGATCACGTCAATACGGCACTCGGCTATCCCTCCAAGCTGATCGGCGGCACCAAGGGCTCCCACATCCTGCTCGACCATCCGGCACTGGTGAAGAGCCTCAACGGCCACATGATCTATTTCGAGGCGGATGATGGACGCATATGCCTGGTCTACGACTATTTGGGTCTGGCTCTGGTCGGCTCCACCGACATCCCGGCCAACGATCCGGACACCGTCCGCTGCGAAGAGCCGGAAACCGATTATTTCCTAGAAAGCCTCCGCTCGCTGCTGCCGAGCCTGCAATTCGATCGCAGCCAGGTCGTCTACAGCTATAGCGGCATCCGGCCGCTGCCGGCATCCGATGCGACCGCGCCGGGCCTCATCAGCCGCGATCACTCGGCTCCGGTCCGAGAAGCAGAGGCCGGGCGGCCGTTTCCGATCATCTCGCTGGTCGGCGGCAAGTGGACGACATTCCGCGGTTTTGCCGAGGAGGTGGCCGACACGGTCCTGTCTCGCCTGCAGCGCTCGCGCCGCCAATCCACCCGCTATCTCGCGATTGGCGGCGGCAAGGACTTTCCGGCAAGCGAACGGGCGCGTGGCGACTGGGCGACGGCGATTGCCGAACGGGCAGGTGTCTCGGCCGAACGGGCGGAAGAATTGCTCCGTCGCTACGGGACAACTGCGGCGGCGGTTCTTTCCGCGGATCTCACCACTTCGGATCATCGGCGGCTGTCCGGAGTGCCCGACTATAGTTTCAGGGAGATCGACTGGATCGTTCGAAACGAGATGGTCGTCCATCTGTCCGACATCGTTCTGCGTCGCACGACCTTGGCCATCGAAGGGCGATTGACGCTGGCAGGGCTACGGGAGATTGCCGGCATTGCGGGCACCGCTTTATCCTGGGACGCCGGGCGCGTTGCGGTGGAGATCGACGACGTCGTCACCCAACTCGACCGTTTCCATAGCCAGCGTCTGACGGACAAAGGGCTCCGCACTGACCGCGTTTCGCCTCCGGATCGGCGCAGGGATGGCTGACATGCAGGAGAGTAACGGTGTGATCGCCAGCCATGTCGTTTCAGTTGAATCGGGCTTGATCAAATGCCCGGCGACAATCAAGCTGGCGCGGGACCATGGCAGGCGACGCGTTCCGAGCGAGTGTGATGGTGGTGATGGTCTTCCGTCGGCGCCGACAGCTAAAACTATGTCCGCCCTATCCTGCCGCGCAATTGAGGAACACTTGTATGACGACGATCTTTGACGCTCCCGAGGAGTTTGCCTCGACCGCGCTTGCCGGTTTCTGCCAGATCTATCCGAATCATGTGCGCCTGATCCGCAATGGCGTCGTCCGCGCCACGACCGTGCCTAAGGGCAAGGTTTCCGTGGTCGTCGGTGGCGGCTCCGGCCATTACCCGGCCTTTGCCGGCTATGTCGGGCAGGGAATGGCCGATGCCGCAGTTGCCGGTGACGTCTTCGCTTCGCCGTCCACCGCCGCAGTCGCGCGGGTCTGCCGACACGCGCATCACGGCGGCGGCATCCTTCTCGGGTTTGGAAATTACGCGGGCGACGTGCTGAATTTCGGTGTGGCCGCAGAGCGCCTGCGCGCCGAAGGCATCGATGTGCGGATCGTCGCGGTAACTGACGATGTCGCAAGTGCGGTGGCCGGCGAGCACGCGAAACGCCGCGGTATCGCCGGTGACTTCATGATCTTCAAGATCGCGGGCGCCGCGGCGGAGGCCGGGCTGTCGCTCGATGACGTGGAACGTGTCGCACGTCATGCCAACGACCGGACCGTTTCCTTCGGCGTAGCTTTTGCCGGCTGCACGCTGCCGGGCGCAAACGAGCCGCTGTTCACGGTGCCCAAGGGTCGCATGGCGCTCGGTCTCGGCATCCATGGCGAACCGGGCATCAGCGAACAGGATATCGCCAGCGCCACCGATCTTGCCGATGTTCTCGCAGACAGATTGTTGGCCGAGAAGCCTCCGGGCTGTACGCGCGTCGCGGCTGTGCTGAACGGTCTCGGATCGACGAAGTACGAGGAGCTTTTCGTCCTCTGGACGGCCGTGCAGAAAAAATTGAATGGAGCTGGGCTCGAGATCGTCCAGCCGGAGGCCGGCGAGTTCGTCACCAGCCTCGATATGCAGGGGTGCTCGCTGACCCTGACATGGCTCGATGAGGAGCTGGAGCGGTACTGGGCGGCCCCTTGCGATGCTCCGGCATTTCGCAGGGGGCGTCCAGACGCCGCCGAACTCCGTGCCGATCTCATCGTCGACGAGGAAGTCGTCCCGGCGATCCCAGCGGCATCCGAAGCCTCCTGCAAGTCGGCGGCCTGCATCACCGACCTGTTCGGTGAAATCGCCGCGATGCTGAAGGAAAAAGAAGCCGAGCTTGGCGGCATCGATGCGATCGCCGGCGACGGCGACCATGGACAGGGCATGCGGCGCGGCTCCGATGCAGCGGCCAAGGCAATGGCGGCTGCCGTTTCGGCCGGTGCCGGTGCCCAGACGACGCTGGCGCTCGGCGGTGATGCCTGGGCCGACAGGGCAGGTGGCACGTCCGGCGCAATCTGGGGGCTGCTGCTGCGGTCTTGGAGCAATGCGCTGAACGACAGCGATGCGCCGAGCGACGCGGCGATAGCCGAAGCTGCGCGCCAGGCGCTCGATGGCGTCACCCGCCTTGGCCGCGCCCGTGTCGGCGATAAGACACTGGTGGATTCGTTCGTCCCATTTGTCGATACTCTGACAGCACAAACTGCAGCCGGCAACTCTGCGGTCGACGCATGGAAATCGGCAGCCACCGCATCGGAGGCTGCCGCCGAGGCAACGGCGTCGCTGACCCCGCGCCTCGGCCGTGCACGCCCACTGGCGGAAAAGAGCATCGGGCATCCGGATCCCGGAGCGATTTCGCTTTCCATGGTCGCGCAGCTCATCTCAGGTTTTCTCGCCAGGAGGCGCTGAGCGAGAAGACGAACGCGTACTTCACTTTGCATCCCTGGCGAAGTACGCGGCCGCTTTTTCAGGATGTCGCGCTCTTCAGTGACGCGAGCCAATTCCTCCTTAAGCCGCCTGACCTTATCGGCCTCGTTGCCGGCCTTGCTGTTCGATGGCCGAACTTCTTCCATTCGGAGAGCAATGCTGGGTGACCCCAAGCCGCTGTCAGACCTCCGCTACCGGATAGGCCGCTCGGTGATCTAACGCACCGATTTGCGATTGAACTCTTCCGTGAAGTTGACTTTGTCCATGTAGGCCTTCTGCCCCAAATATAGGGGAGAAGGCCTCTACACATCTAGGGACTATTCATATCACAGGAGTAAGCTAGGCCGCTTGGAACTTCCGTGAAACGCGGGCCCATTCCGGGATCCACTTACCATGGGCAGAGAGCAGGTCGTCCGTGAGCGACCAGATCTGGTCGAGGTCCAACTCGGCTGCCGTATGCGGATCCATCATTGCCGCATGGTAGAGATGGTCGCGGTTCTCGGTCATCAGGGCTGCCACGGTCAGTTCCTGAACGTTGATATTGGTGCGGATCAGGGCCGTCAGTTGCGGTGGCAGGTCGCCGATATAGGTCGGCTGGATGCCGTTTTCGTCGACAAGGCACGGCACTTCGGCGGCGCAATTGTCCGGCAGAGACGTGATGCAGCCATTGTTGCGCAGGTTGCCGTAGATGACAGAGGGTTCGCCGGTCCAGACGGAATTGATGATCGAGGAGGCATATTCCTTCGACTGCGCCACCTCGATCTTTTCGGCCGACCGGTAGGCCGCGGCCTGCCCCTTCCACTTCTCCACCTGTTCGATGCAGCGCTTCGGATATTCATCGAGCGGAATGCCGAATTTCTCGATCAGGTCCGCGCGTCCCTCCTTGATGAAATAGGGTGTGTATTCGGCGAAATGCTCCGAGCTTTCGGTGACGAAATAACCGAGCCGGGTCAGCATTTCGTAGCGCACTGTGTTGGGGCAACGCGGGTTCCAGGTCGGCTTTGGCGCACGCCCCTCGCGGTAGCCGCGCAGGAGATCCGGATAGAGGTCGCGGTAAGACCCGTCGGGCTGGCGATGCTCGAACTTCAGGTAGAAGGCCATGTGATTGATACCGGCCGAGCGGTAGCGGATTTCCTCATAGGGAATGTCGAGGTCATGGGCCAGTTCCATCGCCGTGCCCTGGACGGAGTGGCACAGGCCGACCTGCCTGATCTTCGGATATTTCTCGGCAATGGCCCAGGTGTTGATCGCCATCGGATTGACATACTGCAACAGGATCGCCTCCGGGCAGACCTGCATCATGTCCTCGCAGATCTTCCACAGATGCGGCACCGTGCGCAGGCCCCGCATGATGCCACCGACCCCGAGCGTATCGGCAATGGTCTGACGCAGGCCGTATTTCTTCGGCACTTCGAAATCCGTGACCGTGGAAGGCTCATAGCCGCCGATCTGGAAGGCGACGACGACGAAATGCGCGCCATCGAGCGCCTGCCGCTGGTTGGAATGCAGCTCGATCGTTGCCTTGGCACCCAGGGTCGAAATCAGCTTGCGAACGACGATTTCGCTTTCTTCCAGCCGCTGCGGATTGATGTCCATCAGGGCGATCCGCGCGCCTGACAGCGCGGGGCGCTGGAGCACATCGCCGATAATGTTCTTCATGAACACCGTGGAGCCGGCGCCGATGAAGGTGATCTTGGGTTGTTTCGTCATGAGAGAAGCCTCTTGTCTGGGAGTTATGCGGCAACATCGAAGGCGGCTCTGACGAGCCGTTCGGTATAGGCGGTCCGGGGATGGGAAAGCACGTCTTCGACCGGCCCCTCTTCAACGATCCGGCCATGCTGCATCACCACCACACGGTGGCAGAGCGCGCGCACGACCTTGAGATCGTGGGAGATGAAGAGATAGCTCAGGCCTTTTTCGTCCTGCAGCTTTCGCAGCAGTTCGATGATCTGCGCCTGCACCGAGAGATCGAGCGCCGAAGTGGGCTCGTCGAGCAGGATGAATTCGGGTTCAAGCGCGATCGCACGGGCAATCGCGATACGCTGGCGCTGGCCGCCGGAGAATTCGTGCGGGAAACGCGACAGGATGTTGGCCGGCAGACCTGCGCTGACCAGCGCATCGCGCACCCGGTCCAGACGCTCGCTGCGGGTCGCCCCGAGGCGGTTGACGATCAGCCCCTCCTCGATGATCTGGCCGACCGACATGCGCGGGTTGAGCGAGGAGAACGGATCCTGGAAGACCACCTGCATGCGTGAGCGCAGGGGACGCATTTCTTCGCGCGACCTGTTTTCGATCGACTGGCCATCGAAGAGGATCTCACCGCCTTCGGCTTTCAGCAGCTTGACCAGAGCCTGGCCGAATGTGGTCTTGCCCGAGCCGGATTCCCCGACAAGGCCGAGCGTCTCGTGACGATGAAGCTTGAGATTGAGACTGTCGACCGCAACCAGTTCCTTCAGTTGCGGTTTGAAGAAACCGCCGGCCCTGAGCATGAAGGACACCCTCACATCGCGGCCTTCAAGGATGGCGGAGGAGCCGACCGGCAGCGGATTTGCCATGCCCTTCGGCTCCGACTGCAGCAGGTGACGGGTATAGGGATGCCGCGGATTGTCGAAGAGGGCACTGGTCGTGTTGTGCTCCTTCACCTCGCCGCTCTGCATGACATAGACATAGTCGGAAAACTTGCGCACGACCGTGAGGTCATGGGTGATGAGGATCACCGCCATGCCCAGCGTCTTCTGCAAATCGCGGATCAGGTTGAGGATCTGCGCCTGCACCGTGACATCCAGCGCCGTCGTCGGTTCGTCGGCGATCAGCACGTCGGGATTGTTGGCGAGCGCCATGGCGATCATGATGCGCTGGCGCTGGCCGCCGGAGAGTTGATGCGGATATTGGTTGATGCGCGCCTCGGGATCGGGGATCTGCACCTGGCGCAGCAGTTCCAGCGTCCGTTCGGCCGCCTGCTTGTGGCTCATCTTCTGATGAACACGGATGGCCTCGATGATCTGCGCGCCGATCGTATAGACCGGGTTGAGCGAGCTCATCGGCTCCTGGAAGATCATCGAGATGCGATTGCCCCTGAGCGCACGGCGCTGGCGCTCGGAGAATTTCAGCACGTTCCTGCCGTCATAGGCGATGCTGGAGCCGGCGGAGACCGAGGCACGCTTGGTCAGCAAGCCCATCACGGCCCGCGCCGTCACGGATTTACCAGAACCGGATTCGCCCACGACCGCGATGGTCTCACCGCGATAGAGCTGGAAGGACACGTCCTTGACGGCATCCACCTCGCCGCCTTCGACCTTGAATTTTACCGCGACATGGCGGGCGTCAATGATCGGCTTGCCAACCGCCTCTGCATGATCGTGACGGGTCTCGGGAGCAAGCGTGCCGGGATCTGCAAGTGCCATGCTGGGCTCCTCAATAGGGATCGATCGCATCGCGCAGGCCATCGCCCAGCGCATTGAACGCAAAGACGGTGACGAGCACGAAGGCGACGGGAGACAGGATCCAGGGATAGGACCCGATGACGGAATAGGTGGCGGTATCCTGCAGCATCAGGCCCCAGGACATCAGGGGCGGCTTCACGGCAAAGCCGAGGAAGCCGAGGAAGGATTCGAGCAGCACGACACTGGGAATGGCGAGCGTCACCGAAACAATCACGTGGCTCATCACATTGGGAAAGATGTGCTGGAAGATGATGCGCCGGTCGGTCGCGCCGATCGCCATGGCGGCGCGCACATAGTCGATGCGGGCGAGCGCCAGCGTCTTGCCCCGGACCTCCCGCGACATCTGCGCCCAGCCGAGCGCCGACATGACGAAGATGACGAAGGCGAGGAAGACATGGGTCGGGGCCGTCACCGGGATCAGCGAGGTCAAGGCGAGATAGAGCGGCAATTGCGGAAAGGCGAGAACGAGTTCCACAAAGCGTTGCATCCAGGTGTCGAAGCGGCCACCGAAATAGCCCGAGACCATGCCGACCGTGGTGCCTATGACGGTGACGATGAAGACAACGGTGAGCGCGATCATCAGCGATACGCGTGATCCATGCAGGATGCGGGAGAGCACGTCACGGCCGAACTTGTCCGTGCCGAGAAAGTTGACCGGCGTGCCGTCGACCGCGCCAAAGAAGTGGCGCTCTGTCGGGATCAGGCCGAACAGCTTGTATTTGAAGCCCCGGACGAAGAAACCGAGGTCGAGCGGATTGGCATAGTCTGGTCCGACGATCGGCTGGAAGGTGATGGGGTCGAGCTCCGTGCCCTCGCCGATCTGGTAGGTGCGCGGCCAGACGAAGCCACCGTCCTGATCGGTGATGCTGATCGTCTGAGGGGCTGAGAAGGCAATCCCCGTCAGCTTGGGATCAACGGGAGAGAAGAACTCGGCAAAGACCGTGATCAGCATCAGAAGGCAGACGAGCACGAGGCCGGTCATGCCGGTCCAGGAGCGTTTCAGGCGGCGCCAGACCAGGGCGGTATAGGTTTCGCTGTGATGATGGTCGGTTGCCTTTGCAACGACGGCAGGATGGACGTTGGCGTTCATGCGTGTGCTCCTCCACCCAGACGGACGCGTGGATCGAGCAAGGCCAGGAGCATGTCGGCGATGATGTTGCCGACGATCAGGGTTGCCGAGAGGACCAGCATGAATGTGGCGGTAACATAGACATCGCCGACCCACATCGAGCCGACGATGGCCGGGCCGACGGTGGGCAGGGCGAAGATGATCGCCGTCTCGATCTCACCGGTTAGCATGTAGGGCAGGACGACGCCCTGATACATGACCAGCGGATGCAGCGCATTGGGCACGGCGTGGCGCAGGATCACCCGGCTCTCGGAGAGGCCCTTGGCACGCGCCGTCTCGACATACTGGGCGTTCAGCGTGTCGAGCAGGTTCCCGCGCATGACCCGCATATTGTAGGCGAGGCCGCCGAAGGTGGCGATGGCGATGACCGGCCAGACATGTTTCAGGAGATCGACGAACTTGTCCCACGACCATGGCGCCCCGCCATATTTGGCCGAATGGAAGCTGTTGATCTCGGTCACGTTGAAATGGAAGACCAGGATATAGACGATGATCAGCGCCATGAGAAAGCGCGGCACGGTCATGCCGAGGAAGGATATGCCCGACAGCAGCGTGTCGACCCAGGTATACTGGCGGGTGGCTGCCAGAATGCCGAAGGTGATGCCGATGACCGATGCCAGGATGTGGCAGACAAGTGCCAGAAGCAGGGTGCGCGGCAGGCGCTCGCCGACGACATCGGCAACCGGCTTGTTGTAGAAAAGGCTATGGCCGAAATCGCCGCGCGTCACGATGCCGGTGATCCAGTTCACATATTGCACGACCATGGGCTTATCGAGCCCGTTGGCCACGCTATAGGCCCTGGCCTGGGCATCCGCCTCCTCGAAGGACGCGCCACCCTGGTTGATCATCTGCGAGCGAATGTAATCGCTGTAGTCACCCGGCGGCGCCTGGATGATGGCGAAGGTGACGACGCTGAGGACGAACAGGACGGGTATGGCTGACGCAATGCGCACAAGCAGAAATCGGAACATGGCTGTTAGGTTCTCTTGTGTGTTCAGGGATCCCGGGCCAGGCAAATGCCCGGCCCGGGACGCGATCTCTACCGATCAGTTCATCGGACCCTTTTCGCCCGGCTTGCCCGGAAGCTGCTCGGGGAAGAGTTCGTAATCGCCCTGCTTGTCGTTGGCGACGAAGACGCGTTCGCGGATGATCGTGTCTTCGGCCCAGTTGAACATGAAGATCGGGGCTCCGACCGGAATGTTCGAGAAGCGCTTGTTGATGATGAGCGCCCCCGGATATTCGGTCAGGCCGACCGAATTCACATTGGTCGTTGCCACCTTCTGGTACTGCTTCATCAGCTCGGTGCGCTCGTCATTGTCGCTGCTGGCAATGAACTTGTTGACGATGTCGACGAGTTCCTGCTCGAACGGCATCAGATCCAGTTCACCGCCTTCGGGAACCCGGTGGTTCCAGCTCGTGCGCGGACCGGTCGCGGCCAGCTGCGGCGTGTTCTGCACGACCGAGGAGAGTTCCGCGCCGTTGCGCAGGACCATCCAGTCCCAACGACCGCCGTAATTGGCGGCGTCACGCTGCTTGCCGTCCAGGGAATTGAGCACGACACGGATGCCGAGCTGTTCCATCTGGCCCACCACACCTTCCGCCAGGTTCTTGTCGGTGTTGTAATCGGAGGTGACGAGCAGAACGATCTCGACATCCTTGCCGCCAAGCGTTTCGGCCGGATAATTGACGAAGCCGTTTCCGTCCGTGTCCTTGAGGCCCGCCTTCTCGAGCAGGGCCTTGGCGCCATCGAGATCGAAGGGATAGTAGACCGTCGAGTTGCGGTCATAGAAGCTGGTTCCGGACGACAGGCCGCCGGGATAGATCGCCGTGAAGGGTCCCTTGACTAGGGAATCGCCGAGTTTCTTGCGGTCGACGGCCATGGTGATCGCCTTGCGGAAATCCTCATTGCGATTGAGCTCACGCACCGCCTGACCGCGCGCATCCGGTTCGCCCCAGCCATTGCCGGAGAAGTTCATGTAGAGATTGTAGCCAATCAGGCGTGCGCCGAAGGCCAGACGCGCCGGAGCGCTATCCTCGGCTGCGCGCTTCAGCGATTCAACGAAGTTTTCCGGCTGTTCGAGATTGGAAAAGTCGCCCGAGCCGGCAATCGCCTGGACGTCGCGGTCGGCCCAGGTCGAGAGCTTGTATTGCAGCTCGTTCAGGTAAGGCAGCTGGTTTCCGGCTTCATCGACCTTCCAGTAGTAGGGATTGCGGCGCAGCACGATGATATCGTCGGACCGATATTCCACCGGCGCCCAGGCCCCCATGACCGGGATGTTCAGATACTCCGGCGGAAAGCCGTTCTTGTACTGATCATAGGTCATATCCTTGTTGTATTTCGGATGCTTGGTCTTCAGGATATGGGCCGGTCCCGGGCAGAATGTGCCATAGGCCATGGAATAGAGATATTGCCGCGGGAAGGCCTCCTTGAAGGTCCATTCGACGGTATTGGCGTCGATCGCCTTCAGCACCGTGCCTTCCCCGAAGGTCTCAGGCGTCGCGCCGTTGAGCGGCGAGACATTCGGATCGACGACATTGTCGTCCCAGTAGAACATCACGTCTTCGGAGGTGAAGGGAACGCCGTCGGACCATTTCGCGCCTTCGATCAGGTGCATGGTGAGCTTGTGGCCGTCTTCAGACCATTCCCAGCTGCGGGCAAGATTCGGCAACGGCTCGACATCCTTGGCTTCGACCTGGAAAAGCGGCGCCGTACGGGTCAGGCACTCAGACATGGCGATATCGATGCCGCCCCAGCCCTGGGTCTGGCCCGCGGAATAGTTCCAGCCTTCCGGCCGCCCACCGATGACGTGGCGAAGCGTATCGCCGTAGACGCCGATGCCATCCGGCATGTTGCCGGACTTGAAGACCATGGGTTCCTTGGGCAGACGCTCGGCAACCGGCGGCAGCTTGCCCGTCTTGACGAATTTTTCGGTGACCCATTCCGGCTCGTGATATTCTGGCAGCGCCTTGAATTCGAGGATGGAATCGCGCGGCACATAGGTGATCTTGCCCTGTGCAGGGAATGGCGGCTGCTCGGGTACCACCGTCGGTTCGGACGCCATGGCGGTGATTGCAAACGTCGACACGCCCAACAAAAGGGCTGCAGTGGATCTCAGGTGACGAAAGCGGTTCATTGTCGTTATCTATCCCTCATGCTCCAGACCACCCGGAATGGGCGGCTCTCCTCCTAAAAGCACCCGGCGCGGCGCCATCATGCGCCAGCCGGAAACGAGGGGGCGAAAGCTCGCCCCTCCCCGGCCGGCTCCTCCTCAGACAGCCGGCCTTCATGCGCCACGCGCTCAGCCCGCCGGCTGCAGTTTCCTGGCTTCCTTCTCGGCGCGCAGCTCGTCGATCGAGCGGACCTCACGGCGGGCGACGCCCTTCCAGTCCCGCGTCTTGACCGTCGAACGGCTGAGCCTTTCCTTCGCGGCCGGAACCGCATGGGCATATTGCGGCAGCCACTCAGCCTGGGCGACGACCATCTCGTCGACCATCTGCCAGACCTCTTCCGGCGTGCAGATCGCGCCGACCAGCGGATCATGCAGGACTGCCAGCTTCAGGAGATCGATGTCGCCGGAGATGGCCGCATGGACCGACATGCGCTGAACATTGATCGAGGAAATGCAGGTTGCGGCACAGGCTTCCGGCAGCGTGATGCCGGCGACCATGTTGATGCCGAAGCGGTCGACGAAACCAGGGCTCTCGATGATCGCGTCGGCCGGCAGGTTGGTGATGACGCCGTTATTCTTGACGTTGAAGTGACCGCGATAGACCCGGCCGGTCTCCAGCGCTTCCAGAATGTGGCTGGCATGCTCGTTGGAACGACGGGCGGGATCGATTGGCCTCACCGCCTCTTCGAGGAAGCGCGGGAATTCGGTCTCGAACCAGTTGCGGGTTTCCGTCGAGTAGCGCAGGTAACCCCCGGTTTCGCCATGGATCCAGTCGGACATGTCGATCCAGCGAGTGATTTCCTCCGGCCGCTTGCGATACCAGGGCAGGTATTCCGACAGGTGACCGTTGCTCTCGGTCGAATAGACGCCGAAGCGCTTGAGCACATCGATGCGCAGCTTTTCCTGCTGGGAAAACACCGGATGCGCCTCGAAGGCGTCGACCAGCTCTTGCCTGCCGATCTTGCGGCCCTTGACACGCACATCGACAAACCAGGTCTGGTGGTTGATGCCCGAGCAGACATAGTCCAGTTCACCCTCAGCCGCTCCGAGGATTTCTGCGATCTGCTCGGCCCCGTGCTGGACGCCGTGGCAAAGGCCGATCGTATCGACCTTGCCATATTCGATCGCAGCCCAGGTGTTCATGGCCATCGGATTGGCATAGTTGAGGAATTTCGCGCCGGGCTCGGCCAGTTCGCGGATATCCTTGCAGAAGTCGAGGATGACGGGGATGTTGCGCTGACCATAGAGAATGCCGCCGGCGCAGATGGTATCGCCGACGCACTGGTCGACGCCGTATTTCAGGGGAATGCGGATATCGTCCGCATAGGCCTGGAGGCCGCCGACCCGCACGCAGCTGATGATATAGCGCGCGCCGGCAATCGCCTGACGGCGATCCGTCGAGGCTGTGACCTTCGCCGGGAGGTTGTTGGCCTGCAAGATCTTGTCGAGGATCGACTTGATCATGCCGAGGTTGTGCTCGCTCACATCCGTGAGTGCGAATTCGACGTCATGAAACTCCGGCACGCAGAGAATGTCGGTGAAGAGTTTCTTGGTGAAGCCGACGCTGCCTGCGCCAATAATCGCTATCTTGAAGCTGCTCATGCTGTCCTCGTCGCTGGTCATTCGGCCGAAAAGAGCGGACAGGGTAAAATCAACGCGCAGAAGACCGAGGCGCCGCAGCACCTTCTCCTCCCAAACCTCCCTGCCGATGCCGCTCCAACCCGGTCATCTTGCAATCCTGGAGGTCATTATGCGTATAATGCGCGACGCTACCAGAGAGGTATTGTGCTTTAATGGGTAATTCTGTGCTCAAACGACTGATTGAAAATGGACCCGTCATGCGGACCGTTTCGCTGCCGCGGGGACGCCACAGCCTGCACACGATGCCGACCAGCACAGGCTATGAGATCCGCACCGATGCGAGCTATGACTGGGACGGCAGAAAGCGCGGGCAGACGCCCTTTACCGTGATGCAGTACACCATCGCGGGTGCCGGCAATCTGCGCTACGAGAACAGAACCTACCGGGTTCGACCCGGCGAAACACTGCTCGTTCTCGTGCCGCACAACCACCGCTACTGGCTGGAACAGGATGGCCGATGGGAGTTTTTCTGGATCTCGATGAATGGCGAGGAGGCCCTTCGCATTCATCAGGCGATCCTGTCGGCCACAGGCCCGATCCTCAACCTGAAGCCTGAGACGATCGAGCGGCTGGCCGACTGTTCCTTGCGGCTGATCGCCGGCGGCGCGGATCAGCCGGGCAGCGCCTCGGCCATCGCCTATGAGGCGGCCATGCTGCTTTATGACGACGTTTTCGGCTCGCATCCGGTAGTGAGCCAGGAATACCGGGCGATGCAGCATGTCATCAACCACATCGCGGCCAATCTGGAACATCCCCTGCCGGTCGAGACGCTGGCCCGGGTCTCCGGTCTCAGCCGCGCGCATTTCTCGCGCGTCTTTGCGGCAAGCGAAGGCATGCCACCGGCGGAATTCGTTCTGCAAAAGCGCCTGCAAAAGGCAACCAAGCTCCTGACCAAGTCAGCCCAGCTGTCAGTCAAGGAAGTATCGATCATGTCCGGGTTTGAGGACCCAAACTATTTCGCCAAAGTGTTCCGGCGCCATTTCGGGGCAAGCCCGACAGAATTCCGTACGACCGGGATGTATTCGAGTATTGCCTCAAAGGGGCAATATTAGGCAGCGCTGTCCTTTGGTGGTCTGGCTCTGGAAATCAGCACACGGAGGCTAGCTTGGAAGGGGAACGCAAGTCGCGGTTCAGCCTGAACTCACCGCCCACGACAAGATAAACAGTAGGCCCGTAGATCGACTATGGGATACCAAGCATCGCGGGGAGGGGATGGGCAGGATCGTAAGCGGGCGTGGGCTTGCATCCCATGCCCCCGGTTGATGAGTGGGCTTCACGCGGCGCTATTTGAATTTGTAGGTAGGTGCAAGGCCTCGTCAGTAGGCTTGCGGCACGCTCTATGCCCGCGATACCCACGTTGCCCTCAGCGGCATGATAAGAGCCGCTTACCTTCATGGATCAAGTTTCCGTCGATCCGATTATTGGTTTTCCGCTATATCCCAGCGCCGAGGATGCGGCCGCGCTTGCTTCCTTCAGAAGCTTCACATAGTCGCCTTTTCGTTCTTCGCTGAAGCGAAACAGGGGGAAAGCGATCGACATGGCGGCAACAGGCTTGCCCATGTAGTTGAAGATTGGGATCGCCATGCATCGCACGCCGGCCTCGCTTTCTTCCACTTCCTCGGCAAAGCCCTGATGTCTGGTTGCGTGAAGCACCTCGATCAGTGTCTCAAGGTCTGTGATGGTGCGAGGTGCGCTCTTTGTCAGCTCTGTCTTTGACAGTCGCTCCCTGATTTCGTCGTCGTCGCGCCAGGCGAGCAGCGCCTTGCCGAGCGATGTGCTGTGCAGCGGGTTGCGCAGGCCGAGCGTGGATTTCATCGAGAGATTATAGGCTGAATCGTATTTGTGGATGTAGACAACCCGCTGGTCTCGGTCATCCAGGATACCGAGATTGATCGATTCTCCCGTCGCGCGCGAAAGCTTGCCCATCGCCTGATCCGCCACTCGCAAGAGTTCGGTCTGTTCGGTCAACGAACGCGCCCCAAGACTGAACAGCTTGAGGGTCAGTCCATATTTCTCGGTTTCCGGATCCTGTTCGACATAACCGAGTTCCACCATGGTCTGCAGCAGACGATGGGCCGTTGTCTTTGACGTCATGGCGCGGTGCGCCAAGTCCGCAAGTCCCATCTTCTTGTCATCAACAAGGGCCTCGATGACGGCAAACACCTTGAGGACGGCAGCGACGTTCTCGGATTTGGGCTCTGCTCTGGGGGCGGTATCAGACATGAACGTTCTGCATTTTTCGGAATTCCATTCTGGAATTTTGGCGCGGTTGTGTCAATATGCGCGCATCAGTGGTGCCTGGTGGCGGTCATCACTTTCGCTGGGTTGAATATTGCGTTGAAAATTGCGAGTTGAAAAGTCTTTAGGAGTGTGATTTCTTATTTTTCGGAATTTGGTTCCGAAAATAGATTAACGGAGACTGCGCTTCCATGCATCCGCTCCTTCAGGAAAAGCGACACATTCTCGACCGTCAGTCGGTCTGTAATCTCATCGATCGCCTTGCTCATAACCTTGTGAACATCGAAGACGTGACGGGCGAATTTCTGCTCAAGCTCGAAGATGGGCGCGTCATCGACACCAAGGGCTGGGCGGGTTGGGAATGGACCCATGGGATCGGCCTTTATGGCCTGTTGAAATACTGGCAGCTCACCGGCAGCCAGGATGCCATGGCGATCATCCGCGCCTGGTTCGATGCACGGCTTGCCGAGGGAACGCCGACAAAGAACATCAACACAATGGCGCCGTTCCTGACGCTTGCGCATCTTTATGAGGTTTCTCCGGAGCCACAGTGGCGGGCCTATCTCGAGACCTGGGCCGAATGGGTCATGTACGAGATGCCTAGGACCCGCGAAGGCGGCTTGCAGCATATCGTCTACAACAACGTCAATGATCAGCAGCTGTGGGACGACACGCTGATGATGAGCGTTCTGCCGCTCGCCAAGATTGGCTTGCTGCTCGGACGCCCGGAGTTTGTCGAGGAGGCCAAGTATCAGTTCCTGGTGCATGCGCAGTACCTGATGGATACCGAGACGGGTCTCTGGTTCCACGGCTGGACCTTCGACGGAAACCACAATTTTGCCCGTGCGCGCTGGGCGCGCGGCAATAGCTGGGTGACAATCGCCATTCCAGAATTCATCGAGCTGCTTGGACTTGCCGAAGGTGACCCCATTCGCCGTCAGTTGATCTCGATCCTGTCGCGACAGGCTGAGACGCTGAAGGAATTTCAGGATGAGAGTGGCCTTTGGCATACGCTCATTGATGATCGGTCGAGCTATCTGGAGGCCTCGGCCACCGCCGGATTTGCCTATGGTCTGATGAAGGGCGTGCGCAAACGCTACCTCGACCAAAGCTATCTGCCCGTTGCAGAGCGCGCCATGAAGGCTGTCATCGATAACATCAGCGCCGATGGGGAGTTGCAGCAGGTCTCCTTCGGGACAGCCATGGGACATGACCTCGATTTCTACCGGCAGATAAAGCGCACCGCCATGCCTTATGGACAGGCCATGGCGATGTTCTGCCTGACCGAGCTTCTGCGCAGCCACATCTAGGTTGCGCAGAAAGAAGACGACGGTGAACCGGCCTGGAGGAGGCGGTTTGCCGGCGATGCAGACAGGAGTGACACCGGACGGGAGCACAGTCGCTGTCCCGTCAGTCTCAGGAGGAGGAGATCATGACAAAACTGACGAGACGCAGCATGTTGGGAGCCATGGGGGGCGTCGCCGCCACATCGCTCCTTCCAGCCTTGCCCGCTTTTGCGAACAACCGGACCATCCGGCACTATTGGTGGGGGAACCCCGAACGCGACAAGCGCACATTTGCCGTTATCGAAGCTTTCCAGAAGAAGAACGCGGATATTGCGGTCTCGGGAGAGACGATCGGCTGGGGTGATTATTGGACGAAGATGGCGACGCAGACAGCCGGCCGCAACATGGCCGACCTGGTCCAGATGGACTACCGCTTTCTCTTCGAATACGTGCGGCGCGGCGCCTTGCAGCCACTTGATCCACATGTTGGCAAGGGCCTGATGATCGCCGATTTCGATGAGGGTCCGATGTCCGGCGGCAAGGTCGATGGTCAGCTCTTTGCTCTCAATATCGGCTCCAACACGCAGGTCATGGTCTACAATACACGTGTGTTTGAGGAGGCCGGTGTCGATGCCGACCTGATCAACTGGACCTGGGACGATTTTGCCACGGCCTGTGAGAAAATCACCACCAAGTCGGGCGGATCCGTCCGAGGCGCCGACGACATGGCGCTGATGATCGAGACATTCGAGTCCTGGGCCCGCCAGAACGGACGTGAGTTCTATGATGAAAACGGCAAGGTGGCGGTAACTGCTGACGATGTGGCCGGCTACTGGCAATATTGGGCGGATTTGCGCAAGGCAGGGCTGGTTCGCGACAAGGATCGGACCCTTATTCTCGACGCTCCTATCGCCGAGATGGGGGTTCCCGTTGGCGATACGGCGGTTTCCCATTTCTGGTCCAACCAGCTCGTCGGCATCCAGGCCGTCGCCAAGGATAAGATTGGCGCGGCAATGGTCCCGCACAAGGTCGGTGGCGGCCAGCCGGGTCAGTTCATCAAGCCTTCGATGTTCATGTCGCTCAGCCGCGATGCCAAGGATGTCGATGCGGCGATCGCCTATATGAACGCCTGGGTGAACGATCCCGAAATCACCGGTATCCTCGGCCTTGAACGCGGAATCCCTGCCTCGCCGAAGGTGCGCGAAGCGCTGCAGCCCAACCTCACGGATGTGGAAAAGCTTTCCGTCGATTACTTCGAAGCCATCGGGGACAAGGTCGGCCCACTCCCGCTGCCGGCACCGAAGGGGGCAGGCGAGGTGCGTGATGCCTTCATGCGCATCGGAACCGAAGTGGTGCTCGGCAACATGGAAGCTCAGGACGCGGCGGCGGTCTTCGTCGAGGACGCCCAGGCCATTGTCGAACGGGCGCTTTAGTCGCTCCTGAGGCAGCAGCCCCGGGTTCGGTCTATCCTGTCCCGGGGCTTGTTTTCCCGCCAGAAGGTTCCGTGAATGAGACGCTTTTTCGCGCGCAATGCGCCGGCCTACATGTTCCTGCTGCCCTGGTTACTGGGGTTTTTCCTCCTGGCGCTCGGGCCGATCCTGGCCTCGCTCTACCTGTCCTTCACCCGCTACGATATGGTCGGGGCGCCGCGCTGGACGGGCTTGGCCAATTACGAATACATGTTTACCCGCGATCGACGTTTCTGGAAGGCGCTTGAGGTCACCTTCCATTATGTCGCGCTTTCTGTTCCAGCTCGGCTGATCATGGCTCTGGCGGTTGCGATGTTGCTCGACAAGGGGCTGCGGACGATCGGCTTTTACCGGGCAATTTTCTATCTACCGTCTCTTCTGGGAGCGTCCATCGCCATCGCTATTTTGTGGCGGGAATTGTTCGCGGCGGAAGGGGTGGTCAATCAGGTGCTTGCCCAGTTCGGCATTCAGGCCTCTTCCTGGATCACCGATCCCAATACCTCGCTCTACACGCTGGTGATCCTTGCCATGTGGCAGTTCGGCTCGCCGATGCTGATCTTCCTGGCCGGTCTGCGGGGAATCCCGCATGATCTCTACGAAGCAGCCGAGATCGACGGCACGCCGAAGTGGCGGCAGTTCACCCGCATCACGCTGCCGCTGCTCGCTCCCGTGATCTTCTTCAACCTCGTCTTGCAGACGATCGAGGCCTTCAAGACCTTTTCGAGCGCCTTCATCATCTCGAACGGCACCGGGGCGCCGGCCGACAGCCTGCTGTTCTACACAGTCTATCTGTTCAACGAGGCCTTCAAGTTCTTCCGCATGGGCTATGCCTCGGCGCTGGCCTGGGTGTTGCTGCTTATCATCGCCCTCTTCACGGCACTGGCCTTCGCGACCTCCAAATACTGGGTGCATTATGAAAACGAACGCGACTGAACTCGAGTTGGCGATGCAGCTCGATGACGCTGCGCGGATCGCTCACGCACTGCGCCTGAAACGGGAGCGGCGCGACAGACACGGACGTATTCTGAAACACCTGTTTCTCATCGGTGTTTCCGTAATCATGCTCTATCCGCTGTTCTGGCTGCTGGCATCGTCATTCAAACCCGAAAACGAGATCTTCGGCAGCCTTACGCTCTGGCCGTCTGAGTTCCGCTTCGAGAACTATACGAAGGGCTGGTTTGCTTTGCCGGTGTCCTTCACCGTCTTCTACTGGAACTCGACCGTCGTCACGCTATTGTCGGTGATCGGCAATCTCGTCTCCTGCTCTTTTGCCGCCTATGCCTTTGCCCGGCTGCGCTTTACCGGCCGCAATTTCTTCTTCGCCCTGATGATGATGACGCTGATGATCCCCTATCACGTGGTCCTTATCCCGCAGTATGTCCTCTTCCTCCAGCTGGGCTGGATCGACACCTATCTTCCGCTGGTCGTGCCACGGTTTCTGGCGTCAGAAGCCTTCTTCATCTTTCTCATGGTGCAGTTCTTCCGGCAACTGCCGAAGGAGCTGGACGAGGCGGCGATGATCGACGGCTGCTCGCCCTTCAAGATCTATTGGGCGATCATCCTGCCGCTGTCGCTGCCGGCGATGGGCACGGCGGCCATCTTCTCGCTGATCTGGACATGGGAGGATTTCCTGGCGCCTCTCATCTATCTCAACGACATCAAGAGCTACACCGTGCCGCTCGGACTTCGTCTCTTCCTCGATCAGGAAGGACAGTCCGCCTATGGCCAGATGTTCGCCATGTCTGTGCTCTCCCTGGTTCCGGTCGTGATCTTCTTCGTCCTGTTCCAGAAGCTGATCGTACGTGGCATCGCCACATCCGGAATGAAATAAGGATTGAAATGACATGGCTGGATTGATGCTTCGCAATGTCGGCAAGCGCTATGGGGCGCTCTCGATCATCAAGGGGCTGAACCTCGACATACATGATGGCGAATTTCTCGTGCTCGTCGGCCCCTCGGGCTGCGGCAAGTCGACTTTGCTGCGCATGATTGCCGGTCTGGAGGATATCTCCGACGGCACGATTTCCATCGGCGACAAGGTCGTGAACGACCTGCCTGCGTCCAAGCGCGAGCTCTCGATGGTGTTTCAGAGCTATGCGCTCTACCCGCATATGACGGTGCGCAAGAACCTTGCCTTCGGCTTGCAGAACTTCAAGATGTCCAAGGCCGAAGTCGAGCGCCGTGTTGCGGAGGCCGCCCGTATCCTCCAGATCGAACCCTTGATGGACCGCAAGCCGCGGCAACTTTCGGGCGGTCAGAAGCAGCGTGTCGCGATTGGCCGTGCGATCGTCCGGGAGCCCAAGCTCTTCCTGTTCGATGAACCGCTTTCCAACCTCGATGCCGAGCTGCGCGTCCAGATGCGCGCGGAACTTGCCTCGCTCTATTCACGGCTCGGCACGACCATGATCTATGTCACCCACGATCAGGTGGAGGCCATGACCATGGCGAGCCGGATTGTGGTTTTGCGTGCTGGCAAGATAGAGCAGGTCGGGACGCCGCAAGAACTCTATACGCGCCCTCAGAACCTGTTCGTCGCAGGCTTCATTGGTTCGCCGAAGATCAACATGCTGAAGGCAACAGTCCTGCGAGACGGCGCAGATGCGCGCGTTCGCGTCGAGGGATGGCCCGAATTCGCCATCGCCGACCTGCCGACAGCCGACCTCGAGCTTACGCTCTGTGTTCGGCCGAACGCCCTTCTTGTGGGCGGCGGATCGATCCAGACTGAGGCGACGGTGCGCCTCGTTGAGTATCTCGGCAGCGAAACATTGCTGCACATGGCCTTGCCGAACGGGCAAATCGTCCTGGTCAGTGATTATGGCAAGGCCTCCTATCGGCAAGGAGATGCCGCCACGATCGGCTTCGAGCCGGACGCAATCCATTATTTCGACGCATCGGGCCAGCGGATCGAACCCGCTCGCGAGAAGGTTTGAGACCGTGAAGATCGCAATAGTAGGCTGTGGCTCCCGACATGCCATGTTTCGCGACTCCGTCGCGAATGATTACGCTGACAGGCACGAAATCCTCGCCCTTTGCGACAGCAATCCGCATCGCCTGGGTGAGGCTGCCAAAGCCTTGGCAAAGCCAGGCACCAACGGTGTCGCGACCTATCTGGCCGGTGATTTCGATCGGCTGATCGCAGAGCAGAAACCAGACACGGTCGTCGTCGCGACACCAGACTTTCTGCATGCCGACTACATCGTCAAAGCGTTCGAGGCTGGCTGTGATGTGATCTGCGAAAAGCCGCTCACGATTGACCTCGCCCGCCTCAAGATGATTGTTGATGCTCAGGCGCGCACGGGGCGCAAGGTGCAGGTCACCTTCAATTATCGCTATTCACCGGCGCGCACCCAGATCAAGGAGCTGATCGCCGCTGGCACGATTGGCGAAGTGACTGCGGTCGACTTCCGCTGGCATCTCGATCGGGTTCATGGCGCAGACTACTTCCGCAGATGGCATCGTCAGAAAGAGAATTCCGGGGGGCTGCTTGTTCACAAATCGACCCACCATTTCGACCTGCTGAACTGGTGGCTCGGGACGGTGCCGACGACCGTATTCGCCTCCGGCAGGCGAGCCTTCTATCGCCCCGAGACAGCGCTCGTGCTGGGTCTCGAAGGACGTGGCGCGCGATGTCATGGCTGTCCGGTGGCGAACAAATGCGATTTCGAACTCGATCTGTCGGAGGATGATGCTCTGCGGAGCCTCTATCTCGAGGCCGAACATGCGGACGGCTATTTCCGCGACCTCTGTGTCTTCGATCAGGATATCGGCATCGAGGACACCATGCAGGCCCATATCCGGTATGCTTCGGGTGTCTCTGCCAACTACACGCTGACGGCCTATTCACCCTGGGAAGGACTTGAGATCAAGTTCCAGGGCACCAAGGGCGACATCACGCACCGTCATGTCGAGGTTCATGGCGTCTTTGGCGGTACCCGTGCGCATGCCGACGCCGATGCCGTTACCACCGAGTTGCATCTGGCCGGGGAAGCGCCCCGCCTGCTGGACGTGCCAATCGCCAGCGGTCACCACGGCGGCGCCGATCCCGTGATGCTGGGCTACATTTTCGATCCCGAAGGCATGGCGCCGGATCGATATGGCCGCGCCTCCGATCACGTCGCCGGAGCATGGTCGATCCTGACGGGCATCGCTGCGAACATGTCGATCGAAACCGGCTCAGTCGTCGATATCCAATCCATGCTGCGAGCACGCGGCATCAGCCTGGAACGCTAGAAACATGGTATCAAGGGTGAAGTTTGGCGTCATCGGTGTGGATCACGGCCATATCCACGGCATGATCGACGGCCTTCTTGCGGCGGGTGCCGCGTGCGTCGGCTGGTGCACGGGCCTCGAAACGCCGCCGGAGGTCAAAGGCGCTTTCGCGACCTCCTATCCCGAATTTCCGGAGCTTTCCGAGGCAGAAATCCTGGAGGATGCGCGCGTCAGCTTGATCCTGTCGGCAGCCATCAACAGTGACAGGGCCGATATCGCAATCCGGGCCATGCGGCATGGCAAGGATGTCCTGGTCGATAAACCGGGCTGCACGACATCAGAGCAATTGTTGCTGCTGAAGGATGCCGTCCGCGAGACGGGACGTCGCTGGATCGTCTGCTTCTCGGAGCGATTGACGGTCGAGAGCACGACGGTCGTTGACCGGCTGATCGGCGAGGGCCGCATCGGGCAGGTGATCCAGACGGTCGGGCTTGGGCCCCATCGCCGCAATGCGCATCGCCGTCCAGAGTGGTTTTGGCAGAGGCAGCGCACCGGCGGTATCCTGAACGATATCTGTGCCCACCAATACGACCAGTTCCTGCATTTTACGGGCTCCACCGAGGCGCGTGTCGTTGCCGCGCATATATCCAATGTCGCCAATCCGGAGCGGCCCGACTTCATGGACTTCGGGGAGGTGTTGCTGGAGGGAAATGGTGGGCGAGGTTATGCCCGCGTCGACTGGTTGACGCCCGATGGACTGCCGACCTGGGGCGATGGCCGGATGACCATCCTCGGGACCGAGGGTTACATCGAGATGCGCAAGTATGTCGATATAGCAGGGCAGTCCGGTGGCGATCACGTCATCCTGGTCGATGGCAAGGGGATCGAGCGCTTCAACGCAAGCGGTGCCGGTACGCCTTTCTTTGCCAAGTTCCTGCACGACCTCGAACAGCGTACCGAGACGGCGATGCGGCAGGACCATGCCTTTCTCGCCACCGAATTATCGTTGCAGGCGCAGCACATGGCGGAAGGGGAGAAGGCGAGATGAGTGACCGGATCAAGGTGGCTGTCTTGGGGGCTGGCATCGGCCTGTCGCATATCGAGGCCTATGCCGAGCTTTCGGACCTCTATGAGGTCGTCTATGTCTGCGACCTTGACCCGGAGAAAGCAAAAGTGGGCGCCGCGCTTGCCAAAGGCGCTCGGCCTGTCAGTGCTGTCGCAGATGTCTTTTCGGACCCAAGCGTTGATCTGGTTGATATCTGCCTGCCGCCGCACCTGCATTCAACGATGACAATTGCGGCCCTTGATGCCGGCAAGCACGTCGTTTGCGAGAAACCGATCGCAGGTTCCGTTGCGGAAGTCCATCGTATTGCCGAGGCAGCAAAGCGCGCCGCACGACAGATGTTTCCGGTGTTCCAATATCGATACGGCTCCGGCTACCGGGCGGCCCATACACTCAAGGAAAAGGGGATGCTGGGCAAACCCTTTGTTTTGTCTTTGGAGACCCACTGGCAGCGTGGAGCCGACTACTATGCCGAGCGGTGGCGCGGAAGCTGGCGTGGCGAGTTGGGTGGTGCCGTTGTCAGCCACGCCATTCACGCCCACAATCTTGTGACACTTCTGGCCGGAAACGTCAGGTCTGTGGCGGCATTTCTGGACACGCGGGTGAACCCGATCGAAACGGAAGATTGTGCGGCGATCAGCATGAAGACGGTCGAGGGCGCTCTCGTGACCTCGTCGATTACGCTTGGCGCCGCTGGCAGCAAATCGCGGTTCCGCGCGTGCTTCGAACATGTCACGCTCACATCCGGCAGCGAGCCCTACCATGTAGGTGCCGGGCCATGGGTATTCCTTGCAACGGACCCCGCACGGCAGGCAGAGTTCGATGCCGTTGTCGCAAGCGTTCCGGCTGTTGCGGATCGCTTTGCCGGACAGTTCGCGGATATTTTCGCCCGGCTTCGAGGCATGCCCGACCTCTACCTTCCGACATTTGCAGACGCTGAGCACTCCATCGAGTTGATCACAGCGATTTACGAGTCGGCGCAGAACTCCCGTATCGTCGATCTTCCGCTGCCGCGTGATCACGCGCTGACGGATGGTTGGCAACCAGCGGATCGGATGTGAGCCGAAGCCTTCAAATGCCCTAGCCGAGGTAAAGACGCTGCCAATCCAATCTGCGCCTCAGCCGGTCGTACCCTTATCCAGCGATGCCATTGCTCTGCGCTGCCAGGCTTTGGCATAGGCCTCCAACCCATGAATTCCCCTTTCGACACTCGTCAGGGAGAGACGCGGTTTCAAGCCTGCCAGAACGGCGGCCCCGAGCGCTGTACCGGTCTCAGAGGCAGATGCATGGACAGGCCTGTTGCTAAGGCTGGCCAAGGCGGCAAGGTATATCTGGTTTCTTGCGAAGGGGCCTTCGACCACAATTCGCCCTCTGGAGCCTATCATGTCGAGGCATGTCATCGTCATCAGACCCTGGTAAAGGCTCGCTGCAGCGCGGCGCTCCAGGGGCGTTTCCGGCTCCAAGTGCCATCCTCCCATTGCCGCAGGAAAGGGGCCTGTGCCTTTTACCAAACTCGGTAGAAGCATGCTCTCACGTGCGAGAACCCTCGCAAGAGCCTTGTCTTCCTCATCCGGTGTGACAGCAGGCTCCGTTGTCATCGTCATCTCCCATTCGCGACCACCCATATAGCGGGCAGACGGCACAGGTGTGCCGAAGGCGTCGACATTGACGAGCGTGTCGCGTGCGGCATCAAGGCTCGAAGGGCTGCCGCCGGGGGCGAAACACACGACCCATGTGCCAGTCGAAATCACCGTGCAGGGCTTGGTGCGATCGACCAGATGCGGTAGCAGCGATGCGTTTGAATCGTGGATGCCGCAATAGACAGGGACCGGCCCAGAAAGTCCAATCTGCGTTGCAAGGTCTGTGCGAATGTCACCGAGAACATCGAAAGCCGAGCGGATCGGCGCCATTTTTGCCGTCAGGCCCAGGGTATCGACGAGGGGTGAGAATCCATCAGCGAAGGGAAGCCAGAGGTCGGTATGGCAGCCGAGCGAGGTCTTCTCGTTGGCGGTCACACCTGTCAGGCGAAAAGCCCAATACTGCGGATAGGTGAGAACTGTCGCAACCTGGGCCATGAGATCGGGAAAGAGCGTCTGCTGATAGCGCAGCTGTGCGCCGAGATTGAGGCCGCCCGTCAGTCGCGGCGAGAAGGTGCTGGCGAAATCCGGCCGGACCGCGTCATAGGCGCGGTTCATGGCTTCGGGATAAAGATGCTCGTAGTCGAGAACCGGCAGGGCAAGCGCGCCATCTTCATCGAGGAGGGCGCAGCTTGCGCCATGGGTGGTGATGGAAATCGCGTCGTAGCCCGGTTCGGCGGCGAACTCCCGCAAGGTGTCCAGAATGAAGGACCAGAGGTGGTCTGTATCGTAGTGCGGATAGGGCGCGGTCTTCAGAACCGTATTCGCGGTCTTGCGCAGCGCGATCTCGGCGCCCGAATGCGCGTCGACCACGACCACCTTGGCATTGGTCTTGCCGATGTCGATGACGGCGATGCGGTCATGCTGCGGTTTCGTCATGGGAGGTGAAAAACCTTGACCAGATCGACGGCGACCGGGGAGTTGTCCGGATTGCTTTCCATGATGTCGGCCATATGCGTCCACCAGCGCTTCATCACCGGATGGTCGGGCAGGGATGCCATGCCGTGATCCTTCGTGCGGGTCAGCACGCCGATCAGGCTGTTTGTCTCGGGATCGAGGTGGATGGAATAGTCGCTGATCCCGGCCTGATGGAGAAGATCGGCCAGGTCCGGCCAGATTTCGTCGTGGCGCTTGCGATATTCCGCCTCCATGCCCGGATTGAGCTTCATTCTGAAGACGTGGCGTTCGGTTTCAGCCATCAGGCGTTCCTCGCATTCTTGATCCGGCGGGCAACGATCGGCAGGGCGATGGTGATGATCAGCAGCAGGCCGATGAAGATCGACATGACGATGCCGGGCACATTGAGCAGACCGAGGCCGAAGGTGACGAGGCCCATGACGAAGGCGGCGATGACGACGCCGGCAATGGTGCCCGCGCCACCAAGGATGGAGACGCCGCCGAGCACGACCATGGTGACCACTTCCAGTTCCCAGCCTTGCGCGATCGATGGGCGGGTGGAGCCGAGGCGCGAGGTGAGGCAGACGGCGGCGATGCCGCTCATCAGGCCGGTCAGCAGGAAGAGGATGAACTTCACCCGTTCGACCGGGATGCCCGAGAACCGGGCAGCCAGCGGATTGTTGCCGATGACATAGACGTGGCGGCCGAAATTGGTCCTGTGCAGCAGGATGCCGAAGACGAGCGCCATGCCAAGGAACAGGACGAATTCGAAGGAGAAGACCCAGAAGACATAGCCCTGGCCGAAATAGGCGAAGTCGGCAGGATATTTGCCAAAGGCCTGGTCACCGAGCACGATGTAGGAGATGCCGCGGAACAGGCTCATCGTGCCGATGGTGACGACGATCGAGGGCAGGCGGAGAACGGCCACGAGGAAGCCATTGAAGGCGCCGCATGCCAGACCCGTGGTGATGCCGATGGCAACGAGGCCCGGTGTTCCCACGCCCATCTGCACGGCATAGCCCATGGCGGTCGAGGCCAGCGCGATGATGGCCGCGACCGAGAGGTCGATTTCACCGGCGATGATCAGTAGCGCCATGGCAAAGGCGATCATCGCCTTTTCGGTGAAGTTGAAGGTCGCGTCCGACAGGTTCCACGCATCGAGGAAGTAGGGCGATGCGAGCGAATTGGCGATGAAGATCAGGACGGCGACGCCGAAGAGCAGCACTTCCCAGCTTGCCAGGACACGGCGGAGGGGCGTTCCCAGTCGATCGGGGATGACGCGCTTTTCGCGCGGTTCGATATGGGTGGTGCTCATGCCGTCACCTCGGACTTCGGCGCGCGATCGCGCAGGATGATACGGCCCTTCTTGCGCTCGGCGCGGGCATTGAAGACGACGGCAAGAACGATGACGATGCCGGAGATTGCCATCTGCGCGAAGGGCGAGATGCCGATGACCGGCAGCGCATTCTTGATGACGCCAAGGAAGAGGGCGCCGAGCACGGTGCCGATAACGGTGCCGATACCGCCGGCAATCGAGATGCCGCCGATGACGTTGGCCGCGACGCTGTCCAATTCGAAACCGCCTGCGATATCGACATAAGCGACAGCGTAGCGGGAGACCCAGAGATAACCGGAGAGGCCGGCCAGCGCGCCGGAGAGGACGAAGGCGAGGAAGCGCGCACGGCCGACATCGATGCCGGCATAGACGGCGGCGATGGGATTGCCGCCCGCGGCATAGGTTGAGCGACCGAAGGTGGTGCGGGTCAGGATGAAGGAGACGAGGACGACGATCCCGATCGCGACCCATGAGAGGATCGGCAGGCCGAGCACCGTCATGCGGGGAAAGCCGAGAAAGTCCGGCTGCATCTGGTGCGCGTTGACCCAGGCGCCACCTGATAGCACGAAAGTCATACCGCGATAGATGGTGAGCGTGCCGAGGGTGACGACAATTGGCGGGATTTGCAGCGCCCAGACGAGGAAGCCGTTGATGGCGCCAAGGGCCGCGCCGATGCCGATGGCCAGCACGATCAGCAGCGCCAGCGGCAGACCGGGATAGGTGGCATCCAGCATGGCGACGGCCATGCCGGTGAAGGCGAGGTTGGCTGCCACCGAGAGATCGATCGACTTGGTCAGGATGACCACCATCTGGCCGAGCGCCAGGATGATCAGGATCGAGGTGTCGTTGAAGATATTGGCGAGATTGCCGGGCGAGGCGAAATTGTCGGCGCGAGTCGAGAAGCCGAGGATCATCCCGACGATGATCAGACCCAGCAACAATTCGCGGTTTTTCAGCAGATTTTGCATGACGTGATCCTTACGCATTGCCAGTAGCGGCACGCACCAGCGTTTCGGCCGACAACCCTTCGCGTTCATAGATGCCGGCGGCGAGGCCTTCGCGCATGACCATGACGCGGTCCGACATGCCGAGAATTTCCGGCAGTTCGGACGAGATCATGATGATCGACAGGCCTTCGCCGGCGAGTTCGGAAATGAAGCCGTGCACGGCGGCCTTGGAACCGATGTCGATGCCCTTGGTCGGTTCGTCGAGAATGATGACCTTGGGGGCGGTTGCCAGCCACTTGCCGATAACGACCTTCTGCTGGTTGCCGCCTGACAGCGTGCCAACGGGAACGGAGAGCGCGGCTGCGCGGAGATCGAGACGCTCGGCATATTTGCGGGCGAGCTTCAACTCGTTGGCAGCCTTCAGGAAGCCGGATACCGAAGTGCGGATGAGCGATGGCAGCGACATGTTCTGGTAGATCGGCATCTCAAGCGCCAGACCATGGCGGCCGCGTTCTTCCGGAACATAGACGATACCGGCGGCGATCGCGTCGGCGGGAGAGTTGACGATGATCGGCTTACCCTCAAGCGACAGCGTGCCGGAGACGGGACGTGTGATGCCGAACAGCGACTGACAGAGCTCGGAACGGCCGGCGCCGATCAGGCCATAGACACCTAAGATTTCGCCCTTCTTCAGGTCGAAGGAGATGTCGCGGAATTCCGTGTCATGGCTGTAGCCCTGAACGGAGAGGACCGGCGCACCAATGACGGCAGGGGTCTTGGGGAAGACGTCATGCACATCGCGTCCGACCATGAGGCGGACGATTTCATCCTGCGGGGTAGACTTCAGATCGCCGCTGCCGACCATCCGGCCGTCGCGGAAGACGGCGTAGTTGTCGGCAATCTCGTAGAGTTCGTCGAACTTGTGGCTGATGAAGAGGATCGCCTTGCCCTGGCGCTTCAGGCCTTCGACGATGCGGAAGAGATCGTCGATCTCCTTGCGGGAAAGGGCGGCGGTCGGCTCGTCCATGATGACGATGCGGGCTTCGACGGAGAGCGCGCGGGCAATCGCGACCAGATGGCGCTGGGCGATCGAGAAGTCCTTGAGCTTGGTCGTCGGATCGATGTCGCTTTCGAGGGCCTGCATCAGTGTGCGGGAGCGTTCGTTGATCAGTCGCCAGTCGATCAGGCCGAACCGGGTTTTCGGCGGATGGCCGAGGAAAATGTTTTCACCAACGGTCAACTCATCGAAGAGGACCGTTTCCTGGTGAATGGCGGTGACGCCAGCGTCGATCGCATCCTGCGCATTGGTGAATGCGGTCGGTTTGCCGTCGATCAGGATTTCACCCTCATTGGGGCGATATATGCCGGTCAGGATCTTGACCAGCGTCGACTTGCCGGCCCCGTTTTCGCCGATCAGGGCGGTCACCTTGCCCGGATAGAGCGCGATGTTGACGCCATCGAGTGCTTTTACGCCGGGAAAGATCTGCGAAATGCCGCGCATTTCGAGAATGGGGGTGTCGGCCTGCAAGGCGGCAGCCTGCAATGTCTGGGTTTGAACGGTCATCATCGGGCTTTGCTTTAAAACCCCTCCCCACCCTCCCCACAAGGGGGAGGGCTTAACCTGGCCGCAGCGTCGAAACCCAATTGGGGCAAGACGGTTGCGGCAAAGTTTCTCCCCCTTCGTGGGGGAGATGGCCGGCAGGCCAGAGGAGGACTTGGTTTAATCGATCAACGCGTTTTGTGGATCAGAAGATCTTCGAGAACTCGTCGATGTTCGACGAATTGTAGACGAAGGGGTCTGCCATGGCGGCTTCGCCATTGTCGCCGATCTTGATCGTGCCCATGCGGCCGGCCGGGATTTCCGAGCCCGGAGCGCCGTCGGTGTCACCCTTGACCAGGTGATACGAGATCTGGGCTGCCGAGTAACCGAGGTCGATCGGGTTCCAGATGGCGAATTCCTTGGTCGCGCCGGACTTGATGGCGCCAGCCATTTCGGACGGGAGGCCGAGACCGGTGACGTAGACTTCGCCGATCTTGCCGGCATCCTTGACGGCCTGCGAAGCGGCGAGAACGCCGACAGTCGTCGGGGCGACGATGACCTTGACGTTCGGCTGCGAGGTCAGGAGGCCCTGAGCTTCGCGGTAGCTCTTGTCGGCGAGGTCGTCACCATAGACGGTGGTGGCGAGGTTGAGGCCGGGGAAGTCCTTCAGCTGCTTCTTCATTTCCTCGATCCAGATATTCTGGTTGGTCGAGGTCGTGGTGGCAGACAGGATGGCGAAGTCACCCTTTCCGCCTTCGAGGTGATTGGCGGCCAGCTGCAGGCACATCTTGCCGATCAGTTCGTTCGACGACGGGTTGAGGTGCAGGATGCGGCCTTCGGCAGCAACGCCCGAATCCCACGAGATGACCTTGATGCCGCGCTGGGCAGCCTTCTTGAGTGCCGGAACGACGGCGTCCGGGTCATTGGCGGAGATCGCGATGGCATCGACGCCCTGGGCGATCAGCGAGTTGATCACTTCGATCTGGCCTTCCGCCGTAGTCGAGGTCGGGCCGGTATAGATGATCTCGACGCCGCCGAGTTCCTTGGCAGCTTCTTCAGCGCCCTTGTTTGCAGCTTCGAAGAAGCCGTTGCCGAGCGACTTGACGACCAGCGCAATCTTCATGTCGGCGGCCTGTGCGGCCGAGCCCATGGTGGCGAGTGCAATGGCGGCAGTAGCCAGCAGAATTTTCGTGAGTTTCATGTCTTCCTCCCAGGTTGTTGAACTTCCAAACTCCTCCCGCTTCGATCACGTCCAACTAGGCGACCGAAGTGGTATTCTCCTTCTCAGACGACGCCATTGGTTTGACGGTCATGAGTTTTATGCCGGCGTCGGTGACCATGGCGGCCGCCTCGTCGGAAATCCTGTCGTCCGTAATGATGGTCGAGACCTTGTCGAGCGGGCACAGGATCAGGCTCGAGCGCTTGGCGAACTTGCTTGAGTCGACCATCACGATCAGTTCCTCGGCCTGGCGGACAAGCTTCTGCTCGCTCTGGATGACAAGCGCGTCGGATTCCATCACGCCGAGGGCGCTGATGCCCTGTGCACCGATGAAGATGCGGCGGGCATAGAAATTCCGGATGGCATCGTTTTCAAAAGGCGAAAGGATCAGGCTCTGGTCGCGATAGATCGCGCCGCCCGGAACCGAGACCGTGCATTTCGAATGCTTGACCAGATGTTCGGCAATGGCGAAGGAATTGGTCATGACCTGAAGCCTGCGGGCGGACATGAAATGGACCATCTGAAAGGTGGTCGTGCCACCATTGATGATGACCGAATCGCCTTCTGCGCAGAGATCCACGGCAGCGCGCGCAATTGCGCGTTTCTTGTCGATGTTGACCGATTCCGAAACGCGGAACGGCCGGGCGGCCAGATTGCCGAGCTGTGGCGGGTGAACCGCCTCGGCGCCGCCGCGCACCCGGCGCAGCTTTCCCTGAACGTGCAGGGACGCGATATCCCGACGGATCGTGGCCTCTGAAGCCTCGGTCAGTTCAGCAATATCCTGCACCGTGACCACAGGCTTTTCCTGGATCGCGCTCAGAATAATGCGATGTCGTTCGCGTTCGTGCATGGGGGGTCCTCCTGACCGTGATTTATTCGTAAAGATTTTACGCTGTCAATCACAAACGATCAAAAATAATAATATTGCACCGCACAATGAAAAGAATTGATCGAATATGATTGACAACGATGAGATCCATGCGCGATACCAGCGGGCAAGAAGGAGATGGGTTCGTCTGTTCGGCCCATGAATCATTATTAGGGAGGATGTCATGTCGGGCCAAACCAGCCTTCTCGAAAGCCGTTGGGACGATGCCTATGCCGCGGGGCTCGATGAGCCCGGCAAGCTGCTCTACCGGTCGAACCTGCTCGGTGCCGACAAGCGCATCACCAATTACGGCGGCGGCAATACGTCTGCAAAAGTGATCGAAACTGATCCGCTGACCGGCGAAAAGGTCAAGGTTCTCTGGGTCAAGGGCTCGGGCGGCGATGTCGGCACGATCAAGCTCGACGGCTTCTCCACCCTCTATCAGGACAAGCTTGAAGCCTTGAAGGGCATCTACAAGGGCGTGGCAGACGAAGACCGCATGGTCGGCTTCCTGCCCCATTGCACCTTCAACCTGAATCCGCGTGCAGCCTCGATCGATACGCCGCTGCATGGTTTCGTGCCGTTCACGCATGTCGATCACATGCATCCGGACGCGATCATCGCGATTGCGGCTTCCAAGAATTCCAAGGAACTGACGCAAAAGATCTTTGGCGCCGATATCGGCTGGCTGCCCTGGCGCCGTCCGGGCTTCCAGCTCGGTCTCGACCTTGAAGCCTTCGTGAAGGCCAATCCGACCGCCAAGGGTGTCGTGCTCGAAAGCCACGGTCTTTTCACCTGGGCAAACGACGCCAAGGATTGCTACCTGCTGACGCTTGAAATCATCAACAAGGCGATCGAGTGGTTTGCCAAGGAAACCGAAGGCAAGGTGATCTTCGGCGGCGCCAATTCCACAAGCCTGCCGGCTGCGGAGCGCCGCGCCATTGCGGCAAGGCTGATGCCGGAAATCCGTGGCCGGATTGGCAAGGCGGAGCGCAAGCTCGGTCATTTCGACGATCGGGATGCCGTGCTCGATTTCGTCAACTCCAAGCAGCTTCAGCCGCTCGGCGCGCTTGGCACGTCCTGCCCGGACCACTTCCTGCGCACCAAGATCCGTCCGCTGATCGTCGATTTCGATCCGGCCAAGCCGGATGTCGAAGCGGTTCTTGCCGGTCTCGACAAGGCGCTGGAAGACTACCGCGCCGACTACACGCGCTATTATGAGGCCTGCAAGCACGACAATTCGCCCAAGATCCGCGACCCCAATCCGGTGATCTTCCTCGTGCCGGGCGTCGGCATGCTGTCCTTCGCCAAGGACAAGGCGACCGCCCGCATCGCCGGCGAATTCTACGTCAACGCGATCAACGTGATGAAGGGCGCCTCGACGGTTTCCGAATATCAGGGCCTGCCGGAACAGGAAGCCTTCGACATCGAATACTGGCTGCTTGAGGAGGCGAAGCTCCAGCGCATGCCGAAGCCGAAGAGCCTTGCCGGCAAGGTTGCCTTCGTCACCGGCGGTGCCGGCGGCATCGGCCGCGCCACGGCCGAACGGCTGGTCGCAGAAGGTGCCTGCGTGGTGCTGGCGGATATCGATGCCAAGGCGCTTGCGGATACCACGGCCGATTTTTCCAAGCGCCATGGCGGCGATGCGGTGCGTTCGGTTCAGCTCGACGTGACCAAGGAAGATGCAGTTCTGCAATCCTTCCTCGAAGCATCGGTCGAATTCGGCGGCGTCGACATTCTGGTGTCGAATGCGGGTATCGCTTCGTCGGCTCCGGTCGAAGATACGACGCTTGCGATGTGGAACAAGAATATCGACATTCTCGCGACCGGCTATTTCCTCGTGTCGCGCGAAGCTTTCCGCCTGTTCCGGCGTCAGGGCCTCGGCGGCAATGTCGTCTTCGTCGCGTCAAAGAACGGTCTTGCCTCATCGCCGAATGCCTCGGCCTATTGCACGGCCAAGGCTGCCGAAATCCATCTCGCCCGGTGCCTGGCGCTGGAAGGGGCGGATGCCGGCATCCGCGTCAACACCGTCAATCCGGATGCGGTCCTGCGCGGTTCGAAGATCTGGAACGGCGAATGGCGTGAACAGCGTGCGGCATCCTCCAAGATCGAGGTGGACGATCTCGAGGAACATTACCGCAAGCGTTCGATGCTGAAGCTCAACGTCTTCCCGGAAGACATCGCCGAAGCGATCTATTTCCTGGCGTCCGATCTTTCGGCCAAGTCGACCGGCAACATCATCAATGTCGATGCCGGCAACGCCCAGAGCTTCACGCGATAATTGACTTGTGCAGACCCTTTCCCCCGTGATGCGGGGGAGGGGGATGGCAGCCGGAAGAGGGGCAACCCTTTGGGAGGAAATAATGACCGATCAGAAAATCGCAGCCGACGTGATTTCGGCCGAGAATGAAAAGCGCGCAGCTGCGCTCAAATCCGATTACGCGGCTCTGGGTGAAAAACTGGCGCGCGGCAATATCGATATCGAGGCGGTCACCGCCAAGGTTGCCGAATTCTTCGTGGCCGTTCCCTCCTGGGGTGTGGGCACCGGCGGCACGCGTTTTGCCCGTTTCCCGGGTCTCGGCGAGCCGCGTCATATCTTCGACAAGCTCGAGGATTGCTCTGTCATCAATGAGCTGACCCGCGCGACCCCGACCGTCTCCCTGCATATTCCGTGGGACAAGACCGATCCGAAGGAATTGAAGGCGAAGGGCGAGCAACTCGGTCTCGGTTTCGACGCGATGAATTCCAACACTTTCTCCGATACGCCGGATCAGGCGAGGTCCTACAAATACGGTTCGCTCAGCCATGTGGATGCGGCAACCCGCGCGCAGGCTATCGAACACAACATCGAATGCATCGAGATCGGCAATGCGATCGGCTCCAAGGCGCTGACGGTCTGGCTCGGCGATGGCTCGAACTTCCCCGGCCAGAGCAACTTCACCCGCCAGTTTGAACGCTACCTCGCTTCGATGGCCGATATCTACAAGGCGCTGCCGGACGACTGGCGTCTGTTCTCCGAACACAAGATGTACGAGCCGGCCTTCTATTCGACGGTCGTGCAGGACTGGGGCACGAACTTCCTGATCGCCCAGACGCTGGGGCCGAAGGCTTTCTGCTTGGTCGATCTCGGCCATCATGCGCCGAATACGAATATCGAAATGATCGTCGCGCGGCTGATCCAGTTCGGCAAGCTCGGCGGCTTCCACTTCAACGATTCCAAATATGGCGATGACGATCTCGATGCCGGTTCGGTCGAACCCTATCGCCTGTTCCTGGTGTTCAACGAGCTGGTTGACGCCGAGCATCGCGGCGTCAAGGGCTTCCACCCCGCCCACATGATCGACCAAAGCCATAATGTGACGGATCCGATCGAAAGCCTGATCTCCAGCGCCAATGAAATCCGACGCGCCTATGCGCAGGCCTTGCTGGTCGATCGCGTGGAATTGGAAGGCTACCAGAATGGCAATGATGCGCTGATGGCGTCTGAGACGCTGAAGCGTGCCTACCGCACCGACGTCGAGGCGATCCTTGCCGAAGCACGTCGCCGTGCCGGCGGTGCGATCGATCCGGTCGCTACATACCGGGCAAGCGGCTACCGGGCCAAGGTTGCCGCCGAGCGGCCGGCGGTGAAGGGTGGCTCGGGCGGGATTGTCTAGGGTTCTCCTTCGAGGCCGAGCGTTGGTGGCCGGCTGGTCAAGCCCAGCCGGCGTATCATGACCGCCGCCGTATAGGTTTGTCAGCCCGCTCACCTCATTGCCGAGGGTGAAAGACGGCGCCGACCTTTCCCCGTTGAGGAGGAGGTCATCGCGCCTTCCGGCGGACTTGGCTGCATTCAAACAGGTTTGAACAACAAGTCAGCCTGCATTGAACGACTGAATGGCGGCATTGACCCTGTCTCGCCAACCGCGTGCAGCGAGCAATTCCGGGGGGAACAAGCCGGGAATAGCAAAGAAGGCAGCCGACGGGTCTGGTCCGTCCATCTTCGCCGCGGCGGCAAGCACCTCATGCCGACGAGGGTCGTCGCACTCACCCCGTTTTTTGACCGCTGCCATCCACACACCCACCGCATAGGCCGTTGCGGCACCGGTCTCTCCGCCGGCCAGCGCGTCGACGGCGGGCGAAAGCAATCGCTGCGGCAGCTTCTGCGTCGTGTCGAGCGAAATCTGGATGTTGCGATGGTCGATGGTCGGATTGGAAAAGCGCGCCACGAGCTCATCGATATAGGCCGGCAGGTCGATGCCCGGAACGGGATCGAGCGTCGAGACCACCTCTTCCATATGCGTGCGTGCCCTTGCTGCAAGCTCCGGTATGGCCATGACGTCACGAATGTAATCGAGGTTCGCCAGGATGCCGAGATGGGCGAGAAGCGTGTGGGTGCCATTCAGCAATCTGAGCTTCATTTTCTCGTAGGGCTCGACATTATCGGCAAAGATTGCGCCACCGGCCTCCCAGGCTGGGCGGCCGGAGACGAAGTCATCCTCGATGACCCATTGCAGAAACGGTTCGGTATCGATTGCCAGGGCGTCATGCACGCCAAGCAGGTTTTCGGCGCGATCTCGCGTGGCATCGGTGGCGGCCGGTACGATGCGGTCCACCATTGAGCAGGGGAAGCGACCGTATGTTGCTATCCAATCGGCCAGCGCCGCGTCACGCAAGGCGGCCATTTCCAGCACCAGGCGGCGAACAACCCTTCCGTTTGATGGAAGATTGTCGCAGCATAGCACGGTATAGGGCGAGGCGCCTGCTGCACGGCGTCGGGCAAGCCCCTCGACGATGTAACCGAGCACGCCTGTGGGGGCTTGCGGGGTCTTGATGTCTGCTGCGACGGCCGGATGTGCGAGGTTAAGCCCGCCGGTTGCCGGATCAAGGCCATAGGCCTTTTCGGACACGGTCATCGTCACCACTCGGATAGCCGGATCGGCCAGTACTGCCAGAACACGGTCCCGGTCGGTTGCTGCGCACATCCAGTCCACGGTTGCGCCGATGATTTCCGACCGATCCCCCATTTCACTGCGCGTCGTAATGGAATAGAGCCCGTCCTGCGCCGCCAAGGCTTCGACGGGCTCGGGCGAGCGCAGGTTGACGGCCACAATCCCAAAGGGTCCGAAGTCACGCTCCAGAGCACGCTGGGTGAAGACCGCCTGATGCGCGCGGTGGAAGGCCCCGAGGCCGATATGCACGATGCCCGGCATAAGCTTCGACCGGTCGAATTGCGGTTGGTGCACGGTCGATGGCAGGCGCGTGCCTCTGGATAGTCGGTCCATCTTCATACTCCCAGTCCGTAGCGGGCATGGGTAAGCGTGCGCTCAATGCCGCGAAGCTCTGCCAGCCCCTTCAATCGACCGATAGCTGGGTAGCCCGGTTGCGCGCCGCGCGTGATGTCATCGAGAATCTCCTGTCCATGGTCCGGGCGCATGGGAATCTGATGATCGGCGCGGCCCTCCTTGCGTCGTCGTGCCTCTTCCGACACCAGCGCGGCAATCACCGCGACCATGTCGGTCGCGCCTTCCAGATGCTCATCCTCGAAGAAGGAGCAGGGCACCGTATCCGTGTCGCGGGTGACATTGCGCAGATGGACGAAATGGATGCGATCGGCAAAGCGCTTTGCAATGAAAGGAAGGTCGTTGTCGGGACGCGCTCCAAGCGATCCGGTACAAAGCGTCACGCCATTCGCGCGGATGTCGACGGCATCAAGCATATGGGCATAGTCGGCCTCCGTCGACAGGATGCGTGGCAGACCGAGCAGCGGCCAAGGCGGATCATCGCCGTGCGCGCAGATGTTGATGCCAACCTCTTCTGCCACCGGTGCTACTTCGCTCAAGAAATCAACGAGGTTCTGCTGCAGCCGATGACGATCGATCCCGTGATAGGAACGCAGCTTCTCCAGCAGTTGATCGAGCGTGTAGCCGTCGGCCGAACCGGGCAAGCCGGCACCGATATTCTTGCCGAGCGCCAGGATGCGGGCGTCGGGCATGCCGGAAAACCGATGTGTGGCTTCTTCTGTCAGCCAGTCCGGATAGTCGGCCGCAGCGGCAGGCCGCTTCAGGATGTGAATGTCAAAGGCAGCGAAATCGACGAGATCGAAACGCATGGCCCTCGCGCCATGGCCGGTTTCCCAGCGCAGATCGGTGCGCGTCCAGTCGAGGATCGGCATGAAGTTGTAGCAGACAGTGCGAATGCCGGAGGTGGAGAGGCGCCTGAGCGTTTCCTGCCAGTTGGCGATATGGTGCTTCCACTCGCCTGACTGGGTCTTGATGTCCTCCGACACAGGAATGCTTTCAACCACATCCCAGACCAGTCCACCAGCCTCGATCGCCTCGTGCCGCCGGGCGATCTCGTCTTCTGGCCAAACCTCGCCAGTTGCAATGTGATGCAGTGCCGAAACAATGCCCTCAGCGCCGGCCTGGGCGGCATCCTTCACGCTGACTTTGTCGATCGGGCCGAACCAGCGCCACGTGTGTCTCATTTCCCGTTCCTCGCGCTTTCATCAAGCTGTTGAAATGTGATCTGCACCTTGCAGGCTTGGGAGCGGTCCCCCGCCTGGTTGAAGGCCTCCGTTACCCTCTCAAGGGGAAAACTGTGGGAGATGATCGGACGCACATCGACCTCGCGTGTCGAGATCAGTTCCACGGCTGTGTTGAACTCCGCATGGAAGCGCTGCGAACCGCGCCAGGTGATTTCCTTGCCCACCAGAGCATTGAGCGGAATCGTTATGTCTCCGGTAACGCCGACCTGAACAAGGGTGCCGCGTGGTTTGATGGCGGCAAAGGCGGAACGCAGGGCAGGACCGGCGGCCGAGCAATCAAACACAACGTCGAAGTGACCTTTGTTCTTCTGAAATGGCGTCAATGCATCCGGATCTCTTGCGACATTGATCGTCTGTGTCGCCCCCATGGCCGGTGCGCGCGCCAGAGCGGCATCGGTGAGATCCGTGACAATGATCTCGCGTGCCCCGGCATGGCGCACGCAGGCCACCGTCAACAGGCCGATCGGCCCAGCACCAGAGACCAGAACGGCCTTTCCGGAGAGGTCACCGGCCTGCGCCACCGCATGCAGGCAGACCGCAAGCGGTTCAGCGCAAGCAGCCTCCCCCGGCGTCACGCCGCTGGAAACCGGATGACATTGAATGGCGGGAACGACCAGTGTCTCGCGGAACATGCCGTTCTCATGCGGCAGCCGCATGGCAGAGCCCATGAAGCGCATGTCCAGGCAGTGAATCGGCTGGCCAATCTGACAATACTCACACTCTCCGCAGGGCTGCGACGGATTGACCGCCACGAGCTGTCCAATCGCAAGATCGGAGACACCGTCGCCCAGTGCTGCGACATAGCCGGAACCCTCATGACCGACGATGATCGGTTCGCGGACACGGACGGGGCCAAATCCGCCATCCTGGTAGTAATGCAGGTCGGACCCGCAGATCCCGCCCGCGGCCATGGAAAGCCGCACTTCTCCGGGACCGCAGATGCGATCCTCGTCGTGCTCGACGCGCAGGTCGCGCTCTGCATGAAGACGGGCAACGCGAATGTGCATCGCACGAATACCTTTCGTTTCAGATGAACACCGGTCCGCCGGGCATGCCGGCGGGTCAGCGGTTTAGCGGATCAGGCCGAGTTGTGTTGGCAGCCACATCGTGATGGCGGGGATAAAGGTGATGAGACCAAGTGCGATGAACAGCGGGATCATCCACGGCAGGATGGCAAGCGTCGTCTTTTCTACCGAAAGTTTGGAGATGCGCGACAACACGAAGAGCACCATCCCGACGGGCGGTGTCAGCAGCCCGATCATCAGGTTGAGCGTGATGATGACGCCCAAATGCACTGGGTCGATGCCATAGCGTGCCGCGACTGGCATCAGGATTGGCACCAGAATGCTGATCGCCGCAATCGTATCGAGAAACGCCCCGACCACCAGAAGCAGGATGTTGACGATGATGAGGAAAGTCCACCAGTTGTCGGTGAGGCTGAACATGAAGTCGGAGAATAGCTGTGCCGCCTGGCTCACCGTCAGGAGCCAGGCAAAGATCGAGGCGGCCGTGACGATGAAGAGAACCGAGGCCGTCGTCTCGATCGTATCGAAGGAGGCTTTGGCGAGTGTGCGCACCGTCATGGTGCGGTAGCGCACGAGGCCCAGAAAGAGCGACCACATGACAGCGGCGACAGCTGCTTCCGTCGGCGTGAACCAACCCATCGTCATGCCGCCGATCAGGAGAACCGGTGTCATCAACGCCATGACGGCGGAGAAGTCGAAATACCAGTCCAGCGCCACCAGCACGGCAAGCCCGATCAGCACCGAGATATTGACCGACAGACCCGCCAGGATCATGAGGTAAATGGCGACAGGGAAGGCGAGAACGATCAGCACTTCCAGTGAGGCGCCCATCAACTGCTTGAGCTCGAATGGCGTATCAGATCCCCAGCCCTTGCGCTTGGCAAATATGTAGACCGTCAACATCATCAGGATTGTCATCACGACCCCCGGCACGATGCCGGCCATGAACAGCGCCCCAATCGAGGCATTGGCCATCATGCCGTAGATGACGAAGGGCAGTGACGGTGGGAAGATCGGGCCAAGCGTTGCAGATGCGGCAGTCACGCCGACGGCCGCTTCAACCGGATAGCCGTGATCCTTCATCGCTTTGATTTCGATTGTGCCGATGCCGGCCGCATCGGCAAGTGCTGTGCCGGACATGCCGGAAAAGACGACCGAACCGATGATGTTGACCTGGGCCAGGCCACCCTTCATCCAGCCGACGAGGGCCAGTGCGAAGCGATAGATCCGGCCTGTGACCCCGGCAATGTTCATGAGATTGCCGGCCAGAATGAAGAAGGGGACCGCAATCAGCGGAAAGCTCTCCACACCGGCGATCATGCGTTGGGCCGCGATGATATCAGGCGCAACACCATAGACCACGAGATAGGCAAGCGAAGCGACGGCCATGGAGACGGCAACCGGTGTGCCGATGATCAAAAGAAACAGAAAGGAACCAATGAGAAGCAGCATGTATCAGATCCCCCCTGCGTTGATCTCGTCCTGCGCTTTCTGGCGCGTTGTTCTTTGCCCCGTCAGATCCTTCACGAGGTTATGGACGGAGCGGGCAAACATCAGCGCAAAGGCTGCAAAGACGGTGTAGAAGACGATCCCGCGCGGCAGGTCGACGGTGACCATGCGCTCTTCGCCGACGATTTCGAGATAGCGCCACATGAGCCAGGTCATGTAGGCGAAGAAGGCGATGCCGACCGCATCGACGAGCAATTCGAGGATCCTCACCAGCCGATTGGGCAGGAAACGGTACAACAGATCCACCTGGATATGCCGCATGGTGCGTACACACATCACCGAGCCCATGAAGACGACCACAACCAGGCAGTTTGCCGCGATTTCCTCTGTCCAGGAAAAGCTGTTGTTGAGGACATAGCGAGTGAAGAACTGCAAGAATACGGACAGGCCCATGCCCCAGAAGATCACGAGTGTGAACCAGTCCTCGATGGCATGATGGGATAGATCAACTGGTGCCGCTTCCTCTTCGAAAGCATGCGCCATCTCCTCCACACTGATCGGCGCGTGCGGCTGCTCCGTCATGGGTCGGCTCCAATTCTATAGGATCAAAATCAGGTGTCCCGACGCCTCAAAGACGTCGGGACGGCACCCATTACTGGATGGCGCGGATGGCTTCCCAATCGGCCTTGTCGTAGCCGAAGTCTTCGAACTTTGCCTTTTCGAGCACGGTCTTCTCGAAATCGGCCTTGTCGACTTCGGTAACGGTGATGCCCTTTGCCTTGAACTCGTCGACCAGCGCCTTCTCGCGCGCCTCGATGGTCTTGGTGGTCCGCGCTGCAGCTTCCAGCATGACCTCGCTGAAGATTGCCTTGTCTTCCTCAGACAGGCTTGCCCAACGCGACTTGGAGACGAGCGTGTTCAGATGGTCGACAATATGGCCGGTGAGCACGATGTTCTTCTGAACCTCGTAGAACTTCTTGGCCTCGATCGTCGTCAGCGGATTTTCCTGGGCCTCGACAGTACCGTTCTGCAAGGCGAGGTAGACTTCCGCAAAGGCGATCGGTGTTGTGTTGGCACCGCAGGCGCGCGGCATCGCCAGATAGGCCGGCACATCGGGTACGCGGATCTTTAAGCCTTCCATGTCGGCGCATTTGGCGATCGGGCGGTTCGAGGTGGTGTGGCGCGTTCCGTAGTAGCTGACGGCAACGATACGGTTGCCGGTTTTTTCTTCGTAACCCGCAGACAGCTTTTTGAAGACGTCGCTCTTCGTATAGGCCAGGAGATGGCTCGGGTCTCTGAAGATGTAGGGGTAATAGGTGACGCCGATCGGATTGTGGTCACGCGCGGCGAAGCTGGAGCCCGAGATGATGATGTCGACGGTGCCGAGCTTGAGACCCTGATTGATATCGGCTTCCTTGCCGAGTTGAGAGGCCGGGAACACATCGATCTTGTAACGGCCACTTGTCCGCTTGTTGATTTCTTCTGCAGCCCAGACAGAGTCGGTGTGGAAGGGCTCGGATGTCTCATAGACATGGGCCCATTTCAGAACAGTCTCGGCGTGGGCCGAAACGGCGGATGCGACAATGACGGCCGCTGCTCCAAGAAGCGTTTTAAGTGTCAGTTTCATGTATTCCTCCCATTGAAACGGAACTTTTGGAATACCGCCGGCCCAAGGCCTGGACGGTCAGTCTTCTCTGGTCGGCTCCTCCTCAAAGCTTTCCGAGAATCTCTTCTGTGCTAGCGTCAGGTGACTCCGCATGGCCTCGCGTGCCGCATCGGGATCCCTTGCCGCAATGGCGTCGCGGATGATGCGATGCTCTTCGAGTGCCAGTTTCCAGGTGTGCGGGCCTTCAAAGTAGCTGGCCAATTTCTTGAAGTAAGGCGACATGCGGGAATCGTAGATCAGGCCGGTGAAATGCTTCAGGGCCGAATTTCCGATGATGTCTGCAATCGCCGTATGGAAATCGCGGTCACAATCCAAAGCCACCGCGCCATCGTCAAGCGCCCCCTCCATGCGCTCAAGAATGGCGTCGATACGGGCGATGCTTTCCGGTCTTGCCAACCGCGCGGCTTCCTCAGCAATGCCACTCTCGATCAGGCAGCGCGCCTGAAGAATTTCGAGTGGCCCTTCGCTGTCGTCACTCCGCACATGTGGGAGTGGTCGGGGGCGGTTGCTGACATAAACACCCGAACCCATACGGATCTGAATATGCCCTTCCACCTCGAGCACGATCAAAGCCTCGCGGACCGTTGGACGCGATACCGAAAAGCGATCGGCGAGTTCCCGCTCAGGCGGAAGCCTGAACCCGGCTTGCAACTCACCGGATTCAATCAGCATACGGATCTGCTCCGCGACCTGGCGATAAAGCCGGCGCGGCTCCAAAGCCACGAACATGAAACGCCTCCCAACGCATCACTCCCCGATGCGCATCCGGTCAGATTGTCTGACCAATTCTCATTAAGGTTTTTTTCAGGCTTGCTGTCAAGCTAGCCAGCTGAAGAATGTTCGTAAGGGGCGTAGGGGGTAGTGGGCAGCCGGAAGGTCGACCTGAAAAGGTCCTCCGCCTCTGGGGGGTAGCCTTGCCGAATGTTTTGTTCCTTCCCTGCAAGGATCCTTGTTCCAGATCAACGTTTTCCCGACCTTGGCATGGTAGGGCTGCCTTCGAAACAATGGAAACCGGGACTATTGGCGTCGTGGATAGGGCTATTCGCATCATCCTCGCATTGCTGCTCATCCTTGTCGGGCTGTCACACCAGCCGCCGGCAGGTTTGGCAGTTGCCGCTCCGCATGACGTCGCCGCCTATGTGCTGCCCGACGGCACGGTTCCGGAGTTGTGCGTGTCGATGGATGATCGCGACGGGCAGCACCATGATGCGACCTTTATCTGCGACGCCTGTCTGATTGCTTCCGCGCTGCTGCTGCCTGAACCAACGGACCGTGTCGGTCGTCGTATGGTCGCCGCCTTGAAAATCGAGGTGCGTCAGCACGATGACACGGGCTATCGCCGCGAATTTAGCCCGAACACTGCACCGCGTGCACCACCGGTACCGGATTCCATCTGAATCCGGTCCGAACTTGACATCAATCGTCCGGATCGATCTCGTTTTGTCGCCGGCGGATGTCTATGCATCGTGACCGGCCAGCTCCGGAAACGTCATGTTGCACGTCCTGCCAGTCCGCACTTCATCCAGCTCGCAATCCAGTATCCCCGTATCGCAGGGGCCGCAAAGCAGCTTTTTCAAGCAGCACGACTTTGTCGCGCCCGGCACCGTTCTGTTTTATCAAGGGGAGCCAGCGGGTCCCCAGTACAGGCTCTCACAAGGCTGCATAGCCCTCTCGCAGACGCTCGCTGACGGGCGCCGTCAAATCGTCGATATCGTTGGACCGGGCGGCTTGGTCGGCATCCCTCTCGGCGATCGGAACCGGATGACCGCCGAAACACTCAGCTATTGCCACATCGAGCGATATCAAGCCGACGAGATTGGCAAGATCTACAGCGCGATGGCCGAAGCGATGATGCGCATCGAAGCGCATACCATGTTGCTTGGACGAAAGACTGCACCGGAACGTGTGGCAACCGCCATTCTTGATCTGTCAGCGCGCTTTGCGCGCGCCCAACGCGTCAATCGTGGATGCCGCATCTTCAATCTCTATCTCGGCCGCGGCGATCTTGCCGATTGGCTAGGTCTGTCACTGGAGACAGTCAGCCGCTGGTTCACCCGTTTGAAGCGGGCTGGTCTGATCGATTTCGAGGATCCCGAGATTGTTACGCTCCTGGATCTTCCAGCTCTTCAGGCGATTGCGGATGGGGCCGCGTCGGCCGGCGTCGCCTGAAGGGCTGCCATAAACCTTGCTCCTGTTCGTTGGCAGCCTGGAGATGGCGGCCTGGAGATGGCGGCCTGCCATGCCATTTGTTTTAAAAGCGGCAGGGATGGAAAGCGAAACTGTGCAGTCAGCGAAGGGTTTATGCTCGCCGCCTTGCCTCAAGCGCCGCAACGGCGGCGCCTGACAGAACCAGTGGCAAGGCGAGCAGAAAGGGATGCGTCAGCGGCTCGCCGAACAGGATGAGATCGGCAAGGATCGGCCACACGATCGCCAGATATTCAAAGGGCGCAAGGCGCGAGGCTTCCGTGTAGCGGAATGCGAGCGTCATGCAGATGTGTGCAAAGCCTCCGAAAATGCCGGCACCTACCAGGTACAGCAATTGGTTCAGGCTCGGCGTAGCCCATCCGAATGGCAGCGTTGCGATGCCACCGGCCATGGACGCCACGACGAAATAGAAGGCGATGGCGCCCGGACTTTCTGTCCGGCTCAGGCTGCGAACCATGATCAGGGCGAATGCGGTCAGCAGCCCCATCAAGAGTCCGAAGCCGTAGCCGATCAGACGGGTTTCGTCCGCTGCCGTCTGTCCGAGTTCAGGCCAGACGAGCGCCACCACGCCGACCGTTCCCAGAAGCACACCGGCTGCCCGCCAGACCGTTGCCCGCTCGGAGAGAATGATCACACCGGCGATAGCCGTGAAGACGGGCGAGAGGTAGCCCAAAAGGGTTGCCTCGGCGAGCGGCAGGCGGGCAATCGAGGCAAAGGAGGCAAACATGGCGGCGGTACCGAGTGCCGATCTCAGCAGGTGATCGAGCGGACGCTTTGTCGCCAGTCCGCCGGGAAACTCACCTCTGATCCAGAGGAAAACAACGAGGGGAATAAGCGCGAAGGCCGACCGGAAGAAAACGATCTGTCCCACCGGCACATCGACAGACACCGCTTTGACGAACACAGCCATGGCCGCAAAAAGCGCACCAGACAGAATGCGTAGGAAGATGCCGAGGGCAGGGCGGTTGAGTGGATCCGCGTTTGCGCTGCTCTCGATCGTCATGGTCACCGTCGCTGAGTTCTAGCATGTTCCTTAAGCGTGCTCCGCGGCTCGCCAAGCTGTGGAATGTCATCGTTTACAGGCGAAGTCGAGAGCCTGATCGGCGGGCGGATGTTTGCCGGTTGATGGCTGCGCGCTGTGGCGGAATGATTTTAGCCCCACGCAATCATTCAGGAATTTCCGAACTGCTTGCTCCAGCGCAACGATCCTGCACCGGGAAGCCGCCAATGCTCCTGCGACGTTACGCGGGAAAACTGGAATGAAATTCTTCCGTCTGGTCCTTTTGTTTTGTGCCTCCCTCTGCTTGGCTGTCTCGGCCAGCGCGGCGCCGGTGCTGCAGGAGTATCTCCCCGCGGCCAAGGTCTCCGATCTTGTGCCGGGCGCTGACAGTTTCGGACCCATCCGCGAGGATCTGGCGGTCGCCCCCGTGCTCGAGGGCGGAAAGACGGTCGCCTGGGTGTTCGCCACGTCGGATTTCGTCGGCACGACCGGTTATTCCGGCAAGCCGATCCACACGCTGGTGGCGGTCGGTCTCGACGCGAAAATACTCGGCGTGCAACTGGTGAAACATTCCGAGCCGATCGTGCTCATTGGCATTCCCGAAGCCAAGGTCAAGGCGTTAGTATCAGGTTATGCCGGCCTCGACCTCGTCGCCGAGGCGAAGTCCGGCGGCACGGCGCATGAAGTAGACATCATCTCCGGCGCCACGGTCACCGTCATGGTGATCGACGATTCGATCGTGCGGTCCGGCTTGAAGGTGGCGCGGGCGCTGGGGCTCGGGGGGCTGACGCCGGAGAGCGGTGAGGCCGGACCACGCTTCACGGTCGATGCCGACGCTGCAGCACCTGTCGATTGGATCGAGGCGGAAGGTGACGGCACAATCCGGCGGCTGTCGCTCGACGTTGCACAGGTCAATGCCGCCTTTGCCGAACATGCCGATGCGCGTGCCCGCGAACGTGCGCTGACGGAAGCACCTGATACCACCTTCATCGACATGCATGCGGCGCTTGTCTCTGTTCCCGCCATCGGCAAGTCCCTGCTCGGGACGGCCGAGGAGGCCAATCTGAAAACCTGGCTGAAAGAGGGTGAGAGCGCCATCTCCATCGTCGGCAGGGGGCTCTACTCGTTCAAGGGCTCGGGCTATGTACGCGGCGGCATCTTCGACCGCATCGTGCTGATCCAGGACGACGTGTCGGTGCGTTTCCGCGATCGCGACCATCGTCGTCTGGGCGGGATCGCGCTCTCGGGCGCACCCGAATTCACCGAGATGGACCTGTTTCGCATTCCGGCCAATGTCGGTTTCGATCCAGCCAAACCCTTCCGCATCCAGCTTCTGGCGCATCGCGAGGTCGGGCCGATCGAGAAGGTCTTCCATACCTTCGATCTCGGCTACCAGTTGCCGCAGAAGTATCTGAAGGCCGTCGCCGCCGTGCCCGTCGAGGTTGCGAGTGTAGCCGACAAGGATGAGGGCTCTGCCCAGGCGGATCTTTGGAAGCGCATTTGGCGTGACAAGACGCTGGAGATCGCGGTTCTCGGCACCATGCTCTTCGTGCTGACGGCGGTCTTCTTCTTCCAGACCTATGCCGTCAGAAACGCCCGTGCCTTCTACATTTTCCGCATCGCTTTTCTCACGGTAACGCTGGTTTTCCTCGGCTGGTATGCCAATGCCCAGTTGTCGGTGGTCAACCTGATGGCCCTGTTCGGCAGTCTGGTCACCGGTTTCAGCTGGCAGGCCTTCCTGCTCGATCCGCTTACCTTCATCCTTTGGTTCTCGGTGGCGGCGGCGTTGCTCTTCTGGGGACGTGGCGCCTATTGCGGCTGGCTCTGCCCCTTCGGTGCCCTGCAGGAGCTGACCAACCAGATCGCCCGCAAGCTGCATATTCCGCAATGGACTTTGCCCTGGGGGCTGCATGAGCGCCTGTGGCCGCTCAAATACATGATCTTTCTCGGCCTGTTCGGGGTTTCGCTTATGAGCGTCGAGCAGGCAGAGCACCTGGCCGAGATCGAACCCTTCAAGACCGCGATCATCCTGAAATTCATCCGCGCCTGGCCGTTTGTCGCCTATGCGAGCGCTCTTCTTGTGGCCGGCCTGTTCGTCGAACGCTTCTACTGTCGCTATCTCTGCCCGCTCGGCGCGGCACTCGCGATACCCGCCCGCATCCGCATGTTCGACTGGCTGAAGCGCTACCACGAGTGCGGAAATCCCTGCCAGACCTGCTCCAACCAGTGTCCGGTGCAGGCCATCCACAAGACCGGCGAGATCAATCCGAACGAGTGCATCAACTGCCTGCACTGCCAGGTGCTCTACCAGTCCGAGAGCGTCTGTCCCGTGGTGATGAAGAAGATGAAATCGCGGGCCAAGCTGGCGGCAAGCCCGGGCGGGGCGCCGATCGGCCAATCCGCAGCCAAAGTCTAACCGAAGCCAAAGTCTAACCGAAGAAGGACATCGACGATGGAAACGAAAGAAACCAAGGGCCTGAGCCGGCGAGAGCTGTTCAGCGCCACGGCCGGCACTGCCGTTCTGGCCGGAAGCATGGGGGCCGGCGCGCTTGGCCTCGGCGCGGCCGTCATGGCGACACCGGCGCTCGCTGCCGCCGAGGGCGATGGCTCGGTCGCACCCGGCAAGCTCGACGATTACTACGGCTTCTGGTCCTCCGGCCAGACAGGTGAAATGCGCATTCTCGGCATCCCCTCGATGCGCGAACTGATGCGCGTTCCGGTGTTCAACCGTTGCTCGGCCACCGGCTGGGGCCTGACCAATGAATCGATCCGCATCCACCAGCGGACCATGTCGGAGAAGACCAAGAAGCAGCTCGCCGCCAACGGCAAGAAGATCCACGACAATGGAGATCTGCACCACGTCCACATGTCCTTCACCGAGGGCAAATATGACGGCCGCTTCCTGTTCATGAACGACAAGGCCAATACCCGTGTTGCCCGCGTCCGTTGTGACGTGATGAAGACCGACGCCATCCTGGAAATCCCGAATGCCAAGGGCATCCATGGCATGCGTCCGCAGAAGTGGCCCAAGACGAACTACGTCTTCTGCAATGGCGAGGACGAAGCGCCGCTGGTCAATGACGGATCGACCATGAAGGACGTGTCGACCTATGTGAACATCTTCACCGCCGTTGATGCGGAAAAGTGGGACGTGGCGTGGCAGGTTCAGGTGTCCGGCAATCTCGACAATTGCGACGCTGACTATGAGGGCAAATGGGCCTTCTCGACCAGCTACAACTCCGAAATGGGCATGACGCTTGAAGAAATGACCAAGTCCGAGATGGACCATGTCGTCATCTTCAATCTGGCCGAGATCGAAAAGGCCATCGCCGCCGGCCAGTTCAAGGAAGTCAACGGCGTCAAGGTGCTCGACGGCCGCAAGGAGGCCAAGTCCCTCTTCACCCGCTACATCCCGATCGCGAACAATCCGCATGGCTGCAACATGGCGCCGGACAAGAAGCATTTGTGCATCGGCGGCAAACTTTCGCCGACGGTCACCGTGCTTGACGTGACCAAGTTCGATGCGCTGTTCTATGACAATGCCGAGCCGCGCAGCGCCGTCGTCGCTGAACCGGAACTTGGTCTCGGCCCATTGCACACGGCCTTTGACGGTCGCGGCAATGCCTATACCTCGCTCTTCCTGGACAGCCAGGTGGCCAAGTGGAACATCGAGGACGCGATCAAGGCCTATGCCGGCGAAAAGATCAATCCGATCAAGGACAAGATCGATGTCCAGTATCAGCCGGGCCACCTGAAGACGGTCATGGGCGAAACGCTGGATGCCTCGAGCGACTGGCTGGTGTGCCTGTGCAAGTTCTCCAAGGATCGCTTCCTGAATGTCGGTCCGCTGAAGCCGGAAAATGACCAGCTGATCGACATCTCCGGCGACAAGATGAAGCTCGTGCATGACGGCCCGAATTTCGCCGAACCACATGACGCGATCGCGGTTGCGCCGTCGATTCTGCCGAACATCCGCTCCACCTGGGACCGCAAGGATCCGTTCTGGGCCGAAACCCGCAAGCAGGCTGAGGCCGATGGCGTCAACATCGACGAGTGGACCGATGCGGTGATCCGCGACGGCAACAAGGTGCGCGTCTACATGACCTCGGTCGCTCCGGCCTTCAGCCAGGAGAGCTTCACGGTCAAGGAAGGCGACGAGGTCACGGTGATCGTCACCAATCTCGATGACATCGATGATCTGACGCACGGCTTCACCATGGGCAATCATGGCGTGGCCATCGAAATCGGCCCGCAGCAGACGAGTTCGGTCACCTTCGTCGCCGCCAATCCGGGCGTCTACTGGTATTATTGCCAGTGGTTCTGCCATGCCCTGCACATGGAAATGCGCGGACGCATGTTCGTCGAGCCGAAGGGCGTCTGAGCCATGCGGTTGTTCGTCGTCCTGATCGGCCTTGTTCTCGCCTCGCCGCTTGCGGCGGCGGAGCGTATGGTCGCGCCGGGCACGGGCAGTCTTGCCGCCGCCATCGCCGGGGCGGCGCCCGGCGATGTGCTGACACTGAGCGACGGGGCCTATCTCGGCCCCGTCACCATCGACCGGTCCCTTGCCATCGCCGGCCCACGCGGCGCGGTCGTCGATGGAGAGGGCTTGGGCAGCGTCATGACGATTACCGCATCCGATGTCCGCTTGACCGGCTTCACCGTGACCGGCTCGGGCCGGGTCAATGAGAACCTCGATGCCGGCGTGAAGATCGAAAAGGGCGCCGATCGCGCCCGTATCGAAAAGCTGCATGTCACAGGCAACATGCATGGCATCGACGTGCATGGCGGTCGCGATGCGGTGGTGGCTGGCAACGAGATTACTGGCCTCGACAGCCCGCGCATGAACGAGCGCGGCAATGGCATTTATGTCTGGAACAGCCCCGGCACCCTGCTGGAGAACAATGTCATCCGGTTCGGGCGCGACGGCATCTTTTCCAATGCCAGCTCGAACAGCATCTATCGCGGCAATGTCATGCGCGACCTGCGTTTTGCCGTACATTTCATGTACACCCGCAACACCGAGGTCTCCGGCAATATCTCGATCGGCAACCATCTCGGCTTTGCCATCATGTTTTCGAACCAGGCAAAAATCCTCAACAATATGAGCCTCGGCGACCGCGAGCACGGGCTGATGCTGAACTATGCCAACAATGCCGACGTCACCGGCAATCTGGTGCGCGGCGGCACGAAGAAGTGCTTCTTCATCTACAACGCCCACAAGAACCTGATCTGGGACAACCGCTTCGAGGGCTGCGGCATCGGCATCCACTTTACCGCCGGTTCGGAGAAGAACGTGTTGACCGGCAACGCCTTCATCGCCAATCGTGAGCAGGTGAAATATGTCGGAACCCGCAACATGGAATGGAGCCATGAGGGCAGGGGTAATTTCTGGTCCGACCATCCGGCCTTCGACCTTAATGGCGACGGTATCGCCGACAGTTTTTATCGCCCCAATGACTTGATGGACCAGATCCTCTGGTCGCAACCCGCCGCAAGCCTGTTGATCGGGTCACCGGCGGTCCAACTGGTGCGCTGGAGCCAGCGGGACTTCCCTGCCACGCTGCCGGGCGGCGTACGCGACAGCGCCCCATTGATGCACCCCCTGACAATTGCCGTTCCCCCGGAAATCCTGGGCTACGAAGCCGAGGCCGCCGGCCGTTGGGCGACAGGAAATTATGATGACACCGACCCTGACAATCTCTCGGCTCACTAAGCGCTTTCAGTCCGTCGAGGCGCTCCGGCAGGTGTCGCTGACCTTGCAGCCGGGAAAGCGCGCCGCGCTTCTTGGACATAACGGCGCCGGCAAGTCGACGATGATGAAGATCATCCTCGGGCTGATCCCCTTCGACAGTGGTGACGTCACCGTCTGCGGCGAGATGCCGGGAACGGCTGCCGCGCGCATGCAGGTGGCCTATCTGCCGGAAAACGTCGCCTTCCATCCGGCCCTGACAGGCGAGGAACAGATCCGCCACTATCTCTCATTGCGTGGGGAAAGTCCCCGCATGGCGCCGGAGCTTCTGGCTCGCGTGGGGCTTGCCCATGCGGCCCGGCGACGGATCGGCACCTATTCCAAGGGCATGCGCCAGCGCGTCGGCCTCGCCCAGACCCTGATCGGCCGGCCGCGTCTTCTGGTGCTCGACGAGCCGACCTCGGGCCTCGATCCGGTCTCGCGGCGGGATTTCTACGACCTGCTCGACGGTCTTTCTGCCGATGGTACCGCGATCCTCCTGTCCTCGCACGTCCTGACCGAGGTCGAGGCACGCACCGACAGCATCCTGATCCTGTCCGGCGGCCAGCTCGTGGCGGAAGGCACGCTTGCCGATCTTCGGACACGGGCGGCCCTGCCGATCACGCTTCTTGTTCGGCCGGCACAGGGCCATGCGGCATCGCTGGCAGCCGCATTTCCCGAGGCCGCCATCGGTGCCGAGGGCATGCTGCGTATCTCCTGCGCGCAGGCAGAGAAGCTGCCGCTTCTCGCCCGGATCACGGCGCGTGGCACCGAGGTCGCTGACCTCGATGTGATTCCGCCGAGCCTTGAGGACATCTATAGCCATTTCAGCCGGAGGGATGGGCAATGAGCCGCATCCTCGCCACCGCGACCAGCGAATTCCGTATCGCGTTTCGCAATCGCTGGGTTCTGATCGCCACAGGTATGATGGTGCTGTTTGCGCTCGTGCTGGCCGCTGCCGGCTCCGCGCCAACAGGCGATGTGGGCGTCGACCGTCTGTCGGTCACGGTCGCCTCGCTGACCTCGCTTGCCGTCTATCTCGTGCCGCTTCTCGCGCTGCTGATGAGCTTTGATGCCGTGGCGGGTGAAGTGGAACGCGGCACACTGCCGCTGCTTCTGACCTACCCTGTTTCGCGGCTTGAGATCCTGCTCGGCAAGCTTCTCGCGCATCTGGCGATCCTCGCGCTGGCCGTCACGCTTGGCTATGGCGCTGCACTGGTGGTGGCGGTGTGGTCCGATCCAGACGCGATCCAGGGGATCGGCTCGCTGTGGCGGCTGATCTGGTCTTCGGTGATTTTGGGCGCCACTTTCCTTGGCGCGGGTTATGCACTGTCCGCGCTGGCGCGCCGGCCCTCTGGGGCGGCGGGTCTTGCAATCGCGCTCTGGCTGGTTGCGGTCGTGCTTTACGATCTGGCGCTTCTGGCGCTGATCGTGACGGATGGTGGTGGTGCCTTCACCACGCAGGCTCTGCCCGTCGCCCTGCTGGCCAATCCCGCCGATGCCTTCCGCGTTTTCAATCTGTCCGCCGGTCAGGCGGTGGCCGCGGCCGGCGGCATTGGCGGTGCGGCTGGCGCGATCCCGCTGTGGCAATCGGCCGCCTCGCTGTTCCTCTGGCCGCTCCTCGCTATCGCACTTGCCGTATCCGCGTTTCGAAAGGTGACGCCATGAGAGAGCTCTTGAAAGCGCTGCTGCGCCCTGTGCTATTCACCCTCGCGCTGACGCTTCTTGCCGGTTGCCAGGAAAAGGCTGCGCAGGATACGACGCCCAAGGACATGACAGCCGAAACGCTTGGCCACTACTGCCAGATGAACCTGCTTGAACATCCCGGTCCCAAGGGCCAGGTGTTTCTTGAGGGCATGCCAGCGCCCCTGTTCTTCAGCCAGGTGCGTGACGCCATCGCCTATATGCGCGGGCCCGAGCAGATGGCGCCGATCCTCGCCGTCTATGTCAATGACATGGGAGCTGCGGGCACGACTTGGGATCATCCCGGCGCCGGCAACTGGATCGCCGTCGACAAGGCCGTCTATGTCGTCGGTTCGGCCCGGCAGGGCGGCATGGGCGCGCCCGAGACCGTGCCGTTTTCGAACCGCGAAAAGGCTGATGCGTTTGCCCGCGCCGAAGGTGGCCACGTGCTGTCCTTTGCCGAGATCACCGACGACATGGTTTTGGCGCCGGTCGAGGTTGACGCCGATCCGAGCCCGGAGAGCGGCGATGCCGATTTTCAGAACCGCCTGCGCGCGCTGCCCAACAAAGCTGGAGGCTGAGCCATGCCGATCACCCGCCGCCGACTGATCACGATTTCCGCAGCGCTTGCCTTTCTGCCGGCGATGGCGCGCGCCGCACCGCAAACATCGAAGCGCTGGACCGGTCAGGCGCTTGGCGCGCGCGCTTCGATCCGGATCGACCATCCCGATGGTGAAGCAATCGCCGCCCGCGTGATGGCCGAGATCGACCGGCTGGAAAATATTCTCAGCCTCTACCGCGCCGATAGCGCCCTGGCGAGGCTCAACCGGCAGGGCCATCTCGAAGAGCCGCCATTCGAACTGCTGGAATGCCTGTCACTGGCCAGCGCCGTGACCCATGCCAGCAACGGACGGTTCGATCCGACAGTGCAGCCGCTCTGGGTGCTGTGGGCGGAGGCTGCAGCCCGTGGCGGCCGCCCGGATCAGCAGGCGATCACTGCGGCGAAAACCTTGGTCGGCTGGCATAGAGTCGAGCTGGATGCGGCAAAAATCACCCTGCGGCCGGGCATGGCGCTGACGCTGAACGGCATCGGCCAGGGCTATGTCGCCGACCGGGTGGCTGCGTTTCTGGAGGCCGAGGGACTGACGGACATCCTCATCGATACAGGAGAATTTCGTGCTCTTGGCGGCAGTCCGGAGGGCGGCGAGTGGCCGGTTCGGCTGGAGAGCGGCGAGCGGATCGGCCTGCGCCAGCGGGCGCTTGCCACATCGTTGCCACTGGGCACGACCTTCGATGCCGGGGGGCGGCATGGGCACATTCTTGATCCGCGCAGCGGCCTGCCCACCAGAGCGAGCGGAGGACCTGTCTCAATCTCCGCACCGTCAGCGGCCATTGCGGATGCCCTTTCAACGACAGCATGCCTGCTCGAGAGCCATCGCCAGGTGGCCGCACTTGTGCAGAGTTTCCCAGGAGCCCGGCTGGAATCTCTTTCATGACATCACAAGCCTTGGGTTGATGCCGTTCACGACAGAAACGAGGCCGAGAGGAAGGTTGACGGCAAGCTGGCATCAGAGGCACCGCCTCACGACCTCAAGCACCTCTCGCCTAGAGCGGCGTATAACCCGTTTTGCTCACATTCCCTCTAGACCTACTTAAAAACGTGACGTATACCTTAAACACGGATAGGTTGATTTGGTGCAACCCGTTCTGAACAGTCTGGAGGGGCTTGGGTATGAGGGGTAAGCATAACGTCCGTTGCGTCATCAGTCACGGCCTGTCGGGGCTCGGCTTGGTTGGCAAATTGGGGCTAGGCGCATTTGCGTCTGTGGTGAGCATGACGGCACCCGCTCAAGCCTGTGGACCTGAATCCTATATCGGTACGGTCTGCGCCTTTGCATTCAATTTTTGCCCGCAAGGCTGGCTGCCGGCAGACGGAAGAATGGTTGCAATCAACAGCAACCAGGCACTTTTTAGCCTGATCTCGAACCAGTATGGTGGCTCTGTGCAAAGCGGCCAGTTTGCCCTTCCGGATCTGCGTGGTCGGGCCGTCGTCAGCAGTGGCACAGGCCCAGGCTTGCCACCCCAGCCCTTTGCTACCGCGTCTGGCGTACCAAACACAACCCTCAGCGTGGCCAATCTTCCGCCGCACAATCACGGGGCAACTTTCAACGGTACCGGTGGCGGGACCCAGACGGTCAATATCCCAGCCTCTGCGGGCACACTCGGCGTTGCGGGCAAGTTCAATGCAAAGGATCAGTCTGGCAGTGCCACCCTTGCCGCCGGTTCCTATCTCGGCAAGGGGGCAACATCAGGCGGCGGCGCAGCAAGCATCTACGTTCCATCCGACAGCACCTCAGCCGATCTGGAATTGAGTGGCCTTGACATACAGTTGACAGGTTCAGCCGGGAACGGGGCGATCAGTTTTACCTACCAGTCTGGCATCACCGGTGGGTCCGTGAGCATTGGCAACACCGGTGGTGCAAATGCCTTTTCCAACCAGTCGCCGTCTCTTGGCATGAGCTACTGTATTCAAGTCGACGGCCTATACCCGAGCAGACCATAACAGCTTCTCGCATAAAGTGCACGAATTTGGTTGCAGAAGCTGTTGCTGATGCACGCAAACCATGGCAAGTAAAACCATTGGAAGCACTCTATGATTGCGTGAGCCGCTGGGGCGATTCGCGCAAACCGCGGAGTATCCGGGGCGATAGCAGCGCAGAGCTGAGTACGCCCGGGTAACACTGCGGGTCATCGATGGCTTCCACAGGGGTTGAGCTTGCGGGATACGGGGCATCCCGGCCATGGGGGACGACGCATGTGGGGTATTAGAAGCGGCCTGCCGGCAGCCGACGGATATGGATGGCTGGACGCCGTTGGGCTGGATGGGGCAACGCTCCCCGAAGCAACCCAGGCTAGTCGATCTTCCGCCGCAATCTGTACCAATTCGCGGTTCAACGCTCTGTGCCGTGTTTGTCTCTTCTTCTGCCTGGCTCTGGCAGCACTTGTCTTGACTGCGACTCGTTCCGAGGCAGCGCTTTCCGCGGCGTGTCAGGACGTAAATAATGAATGGAGAAACGGTAAGACTATAACTATCGCCGATATGCAGGGAAATGATTCCAGCACGACATATTCCTCGGAATACGATAGCGGCTTCAATTTTAATGACGGTGAATCGCTATCTTGGTTCGCAAATGGAAATGCTGATCCGTCAGGAAATACAAATGCTAGGTATGAAGTCGGTGATTTCGCTGATCTAGACTGGGTGTCGGGTGCCATTACAAGTTCTGACGGTTCTTTTAGTGCAAGTGGCAGCCGAACACTTATTTCGCCAAGCGAGGTTTTCATTACGATTGAAGTCCAAAGAAACAACGAAAATCTGACCACTGGTGCGTCGGTAACCCTCCGGGTCTCCTGCACTGAGGGGCCGCCAGTGAGCCTCTCGCCGGCCGCAGGTGCCCTTCCTGCCGGCCAGGTCGGCTTGGACTATGATCAAACGATCACCGCATCTAATGGAACAGGTGATTACAGCTATACATTCAGCGGCACCCTGCCTGCGGGTCTCAACTTGGATCCCGCAACCGGCCAGTTGACTGGCGAGCCGACAATGGCAGGGACGTCGACATTCACTGTCACCGCAACCGATGAAAACGGCTCCTTCGGAAGCGCCACATATACAGTGCAGATCAATCCCTCCAGTACTGCAACCTTGTCGAATCTTGTTTTGTCGGAGGGCATGCTGTCGCCGATCTTTGCCAGCGGCACAACCAGCTATACCGCCTCTGTTGGCAATGCCGTGACGTCACTGACCGTCACCCCCACATTGACGAATACGTATGCCACAGTGACGGTAAACGGCGCTCCAACCACCTCCGGCGATGTCTCTGATGCCATTGATCTCGATGTTGGCAGCAATGTCATCACTGTTGTGGTCACGGCGCAGGACGGCGTCACCACCGCGACCTATACGGTGACTGTCACGCGTGCTGCCTCAACGATCGCCACCCTGTCGAACCTCACCCTGTCGGCGGGCACGCTGGTGCCCGGCTTTGCCAGCGGCACCACCAGTTACACCGCGTCCGTCGGCAATGCCGTGACGTCGCTGACCGTCACCCCGACGGTGACAGATGCCACCGCCACCATCACGGTGAACTCGGTTTCCGTCACCTCCGGCAATGCCTCGGGCGCCATCGCGCTCAACGTCGGCAGCAATGTCATCACTGTTGTGGTCACGGCACAGGATGGCGTCACGACCGCGACCTATACGGTGACTGTCACGCGTGCTACCTCGACGATTGCCACCCTGTCGAACCTCACCCTGTCGGCTGGTACGCTGACACCTGCCTTTGCCAGCGGCACAACCAGTTATACCGCGTCCGTCGGCAATGCCGTGACGTCGCTGACCGTCACCCCGACGGTGACAGATGCCACCGCCACCATCACGGTAAACTCGGTTGCGGTGGCTTCCGGCAACGCCTCTGATGCCATCAATCTCGATGTCGGCAGCAATGTCATCACTGTCGTGGTGACGGCGCAGGATGGCGTCACGACCGGGACCTATACGGTGACTGTCACGCGTGCTGCCTCGACGATCGCCACCCTGTCGAACCTCACCCTGTCGGCGGGTACGCTGACACCTGCCTTTGCCAGCGGCACAACCAGTTACACCGCGTCCGTCGGCAATGCCGTGACGTCGCTGACCGTCACCCCGACGGTGACAGATGCCACCGCCACCATCACGGTAAACTCGGTTTCCGTCACCTCCGGCAATGCCTCGGGCGCTATCGCGCTCAATGTCGGCAGCAATGTCATCACTGTTGTGGTCACGGCGCAGGATGGCGTCACGACCGGGACCTACACGGTAACGATCACCCGTGATGCGCCGGTCTCGACTAATGCCAGCCTATCGGCGCTGGTCTTATCTCAGGGCACGCTGGTGCCCGGCTTTGCCAGCGGAACCACCAGTTACACAGCATCCGTCGGCAATGCCGTGACGTCACTGACCGTCACCCCGACCCTCACGGACGCCACAGCAACTATCACGGTAAACTCGGTTGCGGTCACCTCCGGCAATGCCTCAGGTGCAATCAATCTCGACGTTGGCAGCAATGTTGTCACTGTGGTGGTGACCGCGCAGGATGGCGTCACGACCGGAACCTACACGGTAACCGTCACCCGTGCTGCCCCGCTCTCGACGGATGCCAGCCTGTCAGCGCTTGTCTTATCTCAGGGCACGCTGACGCCCGGCTTTGCCAGCGGCACCAACAGTTACACTGCGTCCGTCGGCAATGCAGTGACCTCGCTGACTGTAACCCCGACGGCGACAAGCCTCAATGCGACGGTGACGGTGAACTCCGTTACGGTGGCTTCCGGCAATGCTTCCAATGCCATAAATCTGAGTGTCGGCAGCAATACAATCACCGTCGTGGTCACGGCGCAGGACGGCGTTACGACCGGGACCTACACGGTAACCGCCACCCGTGCTGCCCCGCTCTCGACCGATGCCAGCCTATCGGCGCTTGTCTTATCTCAGGGCACGCTGGTGCCCGGCTTTGCCAGCGGCACCACCAGTTACACCGCGTCCGTCGGCAATGCCGTGACGTCACTGACCGTCACCCCGACCGTAACGGATGCCACCGCCACCATCACGGTAAACTCGGTTGCAGTCGCCTCCGGCAACGCCTCGGGCGCCATCAATCTCAACGTGGGCGACAACTTCATCACAGTCGTGGTCACGGCGCAGGACGGCGTCACGACCGGGACTTATACAGTAATCGTCAACCGTGCTGCACCTGCGGTCAGCATCAGTCTGTCACCCGCATCCGGCGCGCTGGCAGCCGGCCAGGTGGGTGCTGCCTATAGTCAATCCATTGGTGCATCCGGCGGCACGAGTCCTTACAGCTATTCCGTCACGGGCGGCACTCTCCCTGCGGGCCTCGGGCTCAACACCGGCAATGGCCAGTTGACCGGCACGCCGACGACGGCGGGTACCGCGACCTTCACCATCACCGCAACTGATGCCAGCAATGCTACGGGCAGCGCCGCCTATAGCCTGCAGATCAACCCGGCTCCTCCTACATCGGTCTCGCTTTCTCCCGCGTCCGGCACGCTTCCAGAGGCCATGGCCGGTGAAGACTACAGTGCTTCCATCACCGCCTCGGGCGGGACAGGCCCCTATCTGTACAGCCTCATTTCGGGAACGCTGCCGGATGGGATGGTCTTGAATGTGTCGACCGGTGAGTTGCGCGGCCCGCTCGATGTCGGGACGGAGGGCGGTTACAGCTTCACGATCGAGGCGCGCGATACCAACAATGTCACGGCCACAGGTGCTTACAGTCTTGTCGTCTCGGAGCGGGAGGTGACCGTCACCGACAAGCAGGTCCCCGTGCCGCCAGGGTCCGTTCCGGCAAACGTAAATCTTGCAACAGGCGCCACGGGCGGCCCGTTCCTTTCTGCGGCAGTCGCCTCCGTCGATCCGCCAAACGGCGGAACGGCCGAGATCGTCAACGGCGAATTTGCACAGGCAGGCCCACCGGGGCCCCTGGGCCTCTATCTGAAGTTTACGCCCAACCCGTCCTATTCCGGTGAGGTCACTGTCAGGTTTACCCTCACCAGCGCTCTCGGCACGTCGAACTTGGGCAGTGTGGTCTATATACTTTCATATGATCCTTTAGCCGTCGCCGAAGAGATCGACGGTCTCGTCCACGATTTCGTTCGAACGCGCCAGAACCTCATTTCGAATATGATCGAGGTTCCAGGGCTTCTGCAGCGGCGGCGCATGCAGGCGGGGGGAAGTCCTGTCGATGCGCGCATGTCGCCCTCTGCGGACGGCGTGACCTTCGGTTTTGCCACCAGCCTGGCGCAGATCAGGGCGGTCGAGGCCGGGGAGGGGGGCGATACATCTCCCTTCAACATCTGGATGGATGCCACGATTGCCACGCATAATCGCGAGGACAATGACGATCGCTGGGGCAGTTTCGCCATGATCTCGGCTGGGGCGGACTACCTTTTGACGGAAAGGGCTCTCGTCGGCCTTTCCTTCCATTATGACCGCATGACCGATCCTGCGGCCGAGGATGCGGACCTGACAGGCAATGGCTGGTTGGCCGGGCCCTACGCCTCGCTTGAACTTGGCCGCGGCGTGTTCTGGGACAGCAGTCTGCTCTATGGCGGCTCGTCCAACGAGATCGAGACTGCCTTCTGGGATGGCGAGTTCGAAACGCGACGTTTCCTGTTCGATACGTCGATCAGTGGCCAGTGGTATCTCGATCCGGCAACCACGCTCACGCCAAAACTGCGTGCGGTCTATTTTTCAGAAACGGTGGATGACTACGCCGTTGAAAACGAGAACGGCGATATCCTCTCCTTCGACGGCTTTTTGGAGGAGCAGTTACGGATCAGCCTCGGAGCGGAGCTTGCTCGTCAGTACGTGCTCGACAACGGGCTGCTCCTCACGCCGAGCCTTGCGCTCACCAGCGGGGTCTCCGGTCTCGACGGCTCCGGCCTCTTCGGTTCGGTCGGGACGGGGTTCGCCCTCACGGACGGCGGCAATTGGAGCCTTGATGCAGCCCTTCGCTTCAACATCGAGGGAGACGGAGAAACTTCAGGCGGGGCGAGGCTGGGACTGACCGTCCGCTTCTGATCTCATTGGCTGCGTCAGATGATGGGGCTTTTCGTCGCCATGCAGGCGGCAAGGCTGAGATCCGGTTTTCACAAGAGACCCGGATGGCGCATGGTCGTCTAGCGTCCGATGCGATGCGGTCGCGTGTGGCGGGCATGTGGAACACTGATCGCCACCCCAGGCACTGTGTCAGGCGGACCTGCCGCTTTGGCGTTGCATCAGGCGATGTGCCATGCACCCCTGGAGGATCTGCTTTGAAAGCAGCGGGCTATCGCCATCGCAGGCGATCGCCAAAGGCCCCGATGAACCGATGCCGGGATTTTCCCCTCACGCAGCATGCGTGGATACGGTTCGAGCCGGCCTGCCGGGTTTCCAAACTGCCCGACAGAGCCGCCCGCAACATAGATCAGCCTCCAGATCTCTCACTCTTCGCGGAATGCTCGGCTGATCTGGTCGGTGAACGGTTTTGCGAGGAAGGAGATAACGGTTCGCTCTTCGGTTTCGATGTAAACTTCGACGGGCATTCCAGGTGTCAATTTTGTTGCGAGCTCGCCAAGGGCATCGGGCGCGAAAGTGACGCTTGTCTTGTAGAACGGCAGGTTCGTTGCCTTGTCGACAACCGTGGCGGCGGGGATGACGTCGACGGCGCCGACGATTTCGGGTGTGGTCTGGCGATTGAAGGCGGTAAAGCGCATGCGGGCAACCTGACCAACGAAGATGCGGTCGATCTCGGTCGGCGCGACTTTGACATGGACGTTGAGTTCGCTGTCTTGGGGAACGATCGCCATGATCACCTGGCCGGGTGCAACGACGCCACCGATCGTGTGGGCTTGCAGATCGTAGACAGTGCCACTCTCAGGCGCCTTGACGACCGTGCGTTCCAGCCGGTCCGTCAATTGCAGGGCACGCTGCTCGAGTTCGGTCAGGCGTGATTCCACGGCGACAATCTCTTTCTGCAGCTCGGTCTTGCTGGTCTGATCGACTGACATCAGACGGACATTGAGCTCGCTGATCTGGCCTTGCGCTTCGGCGACACGCGCAACGAGATCGCCGATTGTGCCTTCGATGCGAACCATCTGCCGGCGCAGTCCGCGCAGCTCGGAGGCTTTGGCGAGCCCCTTTTCCACCAGACCTTCCTGTGCGGCGAGATCCTCGGCAAGCAGATCGTTTTCCGCAAGATTTGCCTTTTCCTGCTCACGCAAGCCGTCGATCTGGTTGTGCAGCTGGGCGATCTGCATCTTGATCTGTTGTCTCTGGTTCTCCCGCATCTCGCGGTTCTCGTCAAACAGCTTGCGCTCTTCGCGGGTGATGTCGGATGCGAGCGTCAGCCCGTCAAAAGAGAGGAGATCAGCGCCATCGCGCTCGGCGACAAGGCGGGCCCTCATGGCTTGCAATTGGGCCAATTGCGACTGAACGATGCCAAGTTCCAGGCGAAGCTGTGTGTCGTCCAGACGCAGCACGACTTCTCCCTTCTTGACGGAGGAGCCGATCTTGACCGGAATTGCCACGATCGTCCCACCATCGACATGCTGCACCTGTTTGGTTTCGCCCGTTACGACGAGTTCCCCTTGGGAAATCACGGCGCCGGCGAGCTTCGCCTGGGCGGCCCAGCCACCGATCCCGATGGTGAGAGCCAGGCCGAGTGCGGTTGCCGCGAGCATGCGTCCTTTCAAGCCCTTGCCGGCCAGCGAGACATTCGTGTCGGCAGTATCAAGTCGCTGTGTCATCTTGGTTCTCTCATACGCAGGTTACAGTCTGGGGTTCGATTGCGCCGGAGGTCGGCTTTGGCATCACGTCATGAGCGCTTCGGGTTGTCCGGGCAGATGAATGGCGGTCAGAATGAGGTCGTCTGCACCGAGGCCATCGGCGCTGATGATGACAATCTCGTAGTCTTGGTCGCCATCGATGTCGGTTGCGAGTTGCAGCACATGGTGGCCTCTGTCCTCGTCATCGATCATCTTCTTGTAGAGCTTGACGAGCGTCTTGTGCTCGTCGCGGTTTAGCTCAAGGGAGGTCTCGCCGTCGTCGAAATGGAGCCGGCCGAGTTCGCGTTCAAGCTTTGACAGATCGACCTTGTCGCCGACCTTGAAGTCGCGGATTTCATCCAAACCTGCGCCGCTGTTTGCAATCGAAGCGACCGACCCGAAGACGAAGGTATCGTTGCCGCCCTTGCCATAAAACACGTTTACTGATGCGCTGGCCGTTATCACATCGTTGCCGCCGCCGCCAATCGCGTTTTCAATCGATATCAGGCGGTCCTGTCCGATTTCCTCGCCGGATGCGATGCCGGTGTCGAGATCGATCAGGACGGCGCTCGACGCAGATGATGCGTCATAGGTATCGCTTCCGTCCCCACCATTCAGAACGTCGTCCCCGTCGTTTTGAATGGTGGTACCGGTCGTTGCTCCACTGACGTCATTCAAGACGGAATCGGGATCACCCGCCGATCTAACCGCATCATCGGGCGACAGGCTCGCGAGCTCGAGAACGGGTCCAGTCCCGGCAACAAAAACATCGTCGCCGAGATTGCCGACGAGGATGTCGTCTCCTGCGCCACCGGCAAGGGTGTCTTGTCCGGCCCCGCCTTCCAGCACGTCTTTGCCGGCGTCTCCCGACAAGACGTCGTCTCCCGCTTCGCCGAACAGCCGGTCGTCTCCGTCGCCCCCGGACAGACGGTCATCGCCCGTGCCGCCGATCAGGCTATCGTTTCCAGCTTCACCGAACAGCGTGTCGTTGCCGGCGTCACCGAACAAGACGTCGCTGCCATCGCCGCCGAAGATGCGGTCATTGCCCGCTCCGCCATGGATCACGTCTCGACCGTCCCCGCCAATCAGCAGATCGTCGCCTGCACCGCCCAGGATCAGGTCGTCATCTTCGCGACCATAGACAATGTCGTTCCCGGCTCCCGCATCGATAACGTCCTTGTTCGGCGTTCCCAGAAGCACGTCGTCTGCATCGGTTCCGCTGATCTCGGTCTCCGGGTGGGGGCGCAGATCGAGAAAGGCCTGGCCCTCCACCGTCGCCTTGCCGTCGCTCAGTTTGAAGGTCAGCGTGACCATGCCCTCCTTGTCGCGTTCGGGCCGGTAGATCCAGGCGTCACTGCCGTAGGCGCGGATCTCGCCGAAGGTCGCCCGTATATCCGAGACAGTCAGGACATCGCCGTCCGGATCCGTGGCGGCACGAGCCAGATCGGCCCACATCAGCAGCATGGAGACATTGATGAGCCCCGATCCGAGATAGATCGGTCCGCGGGACACGGGTGCGCGGTTAACGGGCTGATTGCCGCCACCTGTGCCGCCGCCCGTACCGCCGCCAGTCGGGGGCTGTTTGCCGCCGTCGGTCGACCCGCCATCGACCGGCGGCTTGGTGTCAATCGGAGGCGTGGCGCCGTCGCTTTGATCGCCAGACGCGGGGGGACGGTCGAAAGGGGTGTTCGTTGCCCCTGTCCGAAACAGATTGCCGAACCCTGCATTGGCAACTGGCGGAGACAGGAAGCGAAAGCTGTTGGCTGAAACGTCGATTGAAACGCCCTGGAAGGGGCGAGCGGCATAGGGCACCTCAAGGATAAAGTCCTGGGTATTGAAGCGGATCGACGAATAGAGCCGGCGCGGCGGATCGACTTGCTCGGCCGCTGCATTGTAAAGCTGCTGGATCTCCTGCCAGAAGGCTGCCATGTCGAGACTACCGTCCACCTGGTGGTCCTGGGGCTCTCCCCCTGTCTCATCAAGCGTTTCCGGCTGGCGGTCATCGGGTGCTTGCATATTGGGCGCCGGGTTGACGATCTCGCGGAGACGACCGAGATAGGCGCCGATACCTATGGAGAGAACGGCGAAAATCCCGGGCGACCACAGCGTCCTGTCCGGATGCTCCGCAATCGCAAACTTGCGCGCCGGCGCCTTGGCCGACTGCGCGTCGCCATGGCCAAGTTTCAGAACGTCCTCTTGATCGGTAACGGCGGTGCTCATGATGGCTCACTCCGCTGCAACAGACAATGTCGGGCTGTGGCGCGCCGGTTTCCTTAAGGGTGTGTTGGCGGGCACCTTGATGATGTCCTCCTTTGGCCCGAACGAAGACAGCTTGCCGCCCTGCACGACGCCGACCATGTCCACGGCCTGAAGAACACTTGGACGATGGGCGACAATGACGACGATGCCGCCACGCTCGCGCACCTTGACGATGGCCTTCATCAGGGCCTCTTCGCCTTCGGAATCGAGGTTGGAGTTCGGCTCGTCGAGCACAAGCAGGAAAGGATCGCCGTAAAGCGCACGGGCAAGTGCCAGGCGTTGCCGCTGGCCTGCGGAAAGCGACTGTCCGCCAGGCCCGATCTGCGTCTGGTAGCCGTTCGGCAGGCGCACGATCAACTCATGAATGCCCGCTGCCCGCGCAGCCCGGAATATCATCTTTGCATTGGCATCCGGATCGAAGCGGGCGATGTTGTCGGCGACGGTGCCGTCGAGCAGCGCCACCTCTTGTGGAAGGTAGCCGACATTTTCGGTGAAGAAGCGGGTCGGCCACTGCTTGAGGTCGGCGCCATCGACCCGGACAGACCCCCGCAACATCGGCCAGATGCCAAGCAGCGAGCGCGCCAGCGTCGTCTTGCCGCCGCCGGACGGACCGATCAGTGCCAAGGCCTGGCCGGCCGTGAGCTTGAAGGAGACGTCGCTCAGGAGCACGGTGCCCGTTGTTGGTGCGACCGTCGTCATGCCCTCCACGACCAGGGCCTCGCTCGGGGCCGGCAGGTCGAATTGCGTGCTTGGCCGATCGAGCACGGCAAGCGTGTCCTTGATGCGGGACCAGCTCCGGCGTGCCGAGATCACGCCCTTCCACTGGGCGATTGCCTGATCGACAGGGGCGAGCGCCCGACCCGTGACGATCGACGAGGCAATGATGGCACCGGCCGACATTTCCCCCTGGATGGTGAGATAGGCACCAAGTCCAAGCGTTGCCGATTGCAGCATCATGCGCAGCACCTTGGAAATGCCGGCAAAGGTGCCTGCGATGTCCGACGTGGCGGTCTGGGTGTCGAGGTGACGCCGATTGGCGCTTTCGAAACGGTCGATCGCGCGATCCGTCATGCCCATGGAATAGAGAATGTCACCGTTGCGGACATGGTTGTCCGAGACGTTGTTGCGCTGGATCGCGGCCCGCGTCATCTCCTTGGCATGCCGGCGCGACAGGAGTTCGGCGGCAATCGTCAGGCAGGCGAGGAAGGCGGCCCCACCGAGCGTCAGCATGCCGAGCACCGGATGCAGCATCCAGACAAAGACGAGATAGACCGGAATCCAGGGCAGATCGAAGAGCGCCACCGGGCCGGCCCCGGACAGGAAGCCGCGCACCGTGTCGACGTCGCGACCACGCTCGGAGGCTTCCGCTGCGGAGTAACCGAAGCGCGGCATGTCGATGACCACCCGATGCACGAGCGGTGCGATCTGCCGGTCGACGTTGGAGCCGAAGCGGACCAGAATCTGAGAGCGAAGAATGTCAAACAGGCCCTGGAAAAGGTAAAGCCCGACCGCGATCACCGAGAGCCAGACCAATGTCGGGATGCTGCCGCTGGTCAGCGCCCGATCATAGATCTGCAGCATGTAGAAGGCGCCTGTCAGCGCAAGAATGTTGATGATCCCGGACAGGCCGAAGACGAAACCGGTTACAAGACCGACACCGGACAGTTTGTAGCTTGACTGCTTACTCATGGCTTCCCCCACTTGAACTTGCCTGTCCGGCCGCCCCATGGGCCGGACAGATGTGCCATGGTGTCCTCAGGAAATGCCGAGGAAGTCGTTGATCGTCAGGTTGTGGCGGCCGTGCAGCGACAGTTCGAAGTCGGCGGCATTGTCGCCTTGCGTGTTGCCGCGGATGACGGTGAACTCCTCGCCATCACGAACCTCATGCGTGATGGTCACGTCGCCGATGGCATCGATCGTCTGACCTGCCTCGAGCTTCAGAGCACCCATCCCGTTGAAGTCGATCCGGTCGCCGGTCTGGAAGCCGTAGATCGTGTCGCCATTGGCGGCTGCCGCCGAGGTGAACTTGAAGACGTCGTCGCCAAGTCCGCCGTCGATGACGTTGACCGCCGTTGACGCCGTGATCTTGTCGTGTCCCGCACCCGTGACGATGTTCTCGAAGCCGTAGAAAGTATCGGCCCCGGTCGTGCCGCCCGAAACAGAGCCGCGCTCATTGAAGCCGTTGCCGAGATCCACCGTCAGGTTGGCGCTGCTTGCGGCGTAATCGAGCGTGTCAACGCCGTCTTCGCCGTAGTAAACGTCATTGCCGTCGTTGAGGGTCGCAATCACGGTATCGTCACCGGCACCTGCCCAGACACGGTCATCGCCCGCGCCGCCCTCGATCACGTCATTGCCGGCCCCGGCAAATATCTGATCGGAGCCCGCGCCGCCGAAGACGATGTCCTTGCCGTCGCCGGCATGCACTTCGTCGTCGCCAACACCCGCGTTGATGAAGTCATCTCCGTCGCCGCCGGTGATAACGTCATCGCCATCCTCACCACGCAGAATGTCCGAACCAGCCTCGCCAACCAGAACATCCGTCCCGGCACCGCCAAGGATCGTATCGTTTCCACCGGCGCCAAGGAGCGCATCGGCGGAGGCCGTGCCGATGAGGGTGAGGGCTGCCACCGGAGTCGGAGTCGGCGTTGTGCCGCCACCCGTGCCGGAGCCGGAACCGTTGCCAGAGCCGTTACCGGAGCCGGCACCATCTCCGTCATCTTCGTCTTCGCCTTCACCGTCGCTGTCGCCGTCCGAAGAAGCGTCCTCGTCCTCGTCCTCTTCTTCACCTTCATCGTCATCGTCATCGTCATTGCCGATGCCGTCGTCTTCGCCGTCGGTCTGGCCATCGCCATTGCCGTCGCCATCATCCTCGCCATTGCCATTGCCATTGCCATTGCCATTGCCATCGCCATTGGCATCATCCTCGATATCCGAGGAGAAGATGTCTTCCGGCAAACCCGTGAGGCCGGTGTTGCGGGCGACGATGTCCGAGAAGCCCTGACCGTCGATGAAGTTTTCATAGAGATCGAAATTGTCGAAGCGCTCCAGATAATAGAAGCGATCTGCCTCCTGCAGCCGATCGAACTGTTCGTGCAGAACAACCCAGAAGGTATCGCCTGCCATGCCGCCGTTGAAATGCTTTTCGGCCAAACCGCCGACCCAAAGGTCGACGCGGTCGATACCCTTCACGAGACCTGTGCCATCGCTCTGGACCGTGACGATATTGCCGTTGATCGCCTTGAATTCGGCAATCTGGTTGGCCTGCAGCACCAGGTCCGGATAGGCAGCCATGAACTGCACGAGCACGGCATCGCTGATCCCGTTGCGCTGCTGGAAGTTCTGCCAGCTTGAATAGGGGTTCATCGAACCGCCATTGGCCTCCAGAAATTCCACGGCGAACTTGATGTAGGGGTCGGTCGAGGCCTTCAGATCGGCCTTTACCTGGTTGAGTGTGCCAAGACCCACGTCGCGACCGCGCGCCACGTTGAAGGCGAAGAGATCGGCCCGGATGCGTACGAGGTCGTTGCGGACTGCATCGACGATGTTGAAGTCGACATCTTCTGCCGGCTGCTCGACGATGCCGGAGAGGATCGCGCCGGTTCCGAGCTGTTCGTAGCCCGGCTTCGGATCGTAACCCCTGGCCCTCAATGCGGTCAGTTCCTCAGGCGTGAACACGTCGTTGGTCGGGTTCAAGAAAGCGTCGAACAGGTTGACCTGATAGTTCTGTCCATCCTCGCCCTTGACGGTAATGGTGTCGCCGATCAGCGAATGGCCGATGCGGTAGACCGCTGCCGCAAATTCGTGGCTGATGCTGGCGCTTGCCTGATCATTATACGCCTCGAAGCCATGGCTGCCGTTACCCTGGATGCCGCCGATGAGGGCATCGGCGAATTCGGTGAAGACAACACGCTGGTACTCGGCCTCATTGACCATCTTCGCAGCCTGGAAAAGTTCTTCCGGGGTGCCCTGGAAACCGGCAGCCTGCAACTTCTCGACATGGAAATTGTGGTTGCGGGCCCAGATCGTATGCATCGAGGTCAGCGTGAAATTCTCGTTCGTGCGACCGTCGCCGCCGATGTAGTGATCGAGCGGACTGATAGCCGGATTGGCGTCGAGCAGCAGGGCGTGGCTCGACCCCATGAAATCGCTGGCGAGTGCGCGCACCACCGTCGGGTTATAGCCGGACTGCTCACTCCAGAGTGTCGGATAATACTGGAGAAGGGTCTTGCCGCCTTCGAGCCCTGGTCCCTTGAACACGGTTTCGGCGGTCCGATGATGATCAAGCAATTCGCGAAGCGTCGACATCAGATCGAAGCCTGGCGCCGACGAGTCCTCAGGCCCCATGAGGATGCGCGAGCCCACACCGAAGTGGCCATCGCTTTCACGCAGGAACTGCCCGACGATGACGTTGGAACCATAGACCTGGTTCTGGTCGACAAACGGCGAGGTCTTGTTCAGATGCTCGGGAATGTCGGTTGCCGATTCCAGCGGTTGCTTCAGCGAGCCACGGGTCAGGTCGGTAAAGTTCGCCGCTGTCGGTCCGGGAATATCCGCACCGTCAATGATCACCTTGCCAGCACCTCCCTTCGGCAGGAAGTCCAGCCCGTGGTCGAAATACTGACCGAAGGCCATGAAGAAGATGTTCGCCTCGTTTGGCGCTTTTGGCAGGTTGGCTTCCTGTGCACCGATCGCATTCGAGATTGCACGTGGATCGAGCCCGTCGAAGATCGGGTTGAGTGCCCGGTTGATGATGTTGTTCTGGGCATCGACCTCAACGCCGGCACCGTAGCGGGCTTCGGTCAGGCGGATGAATGCCTGATCTGCCGATCCGAAATCTGGATTGTCGACGTTGTTGCCATTGCCTGAAAGGTCACGAGTGCCACCCGAGCCCGCCGTATCGTCATCATCCTCAAAGGCCGCAAGCCCCTTGACCAGATTGGTGATGCCCTGGATGTCGCGCGCAGTGTATTCGAAGCTGCCCGCCGTGCCGGGGACCGGATCGGGGTTGGCACCGCCGTGATTGCCAGGGGACTGAAGCAGCGGTGCCTCGCCCGAGAAGGTAATCGAGTGCGCTCCGTTGGAAAGCGTCTTCGTCCCATTGCCATTCAGGGTCAGCACGTAGTCCGCAGCATTCACGCCTTCGGGGATTTCGACGACGTCCTGGGCACGCAGCGTGCCGATGATGGTGTCCTGACCACCGGCCGAACGAAACAGGATGCGATGCGCGGAAGACAGGTTCGAAATATTGACGGTATCGTTGCCTTCGGAGCCTTCGATCGTGATGGTGTTGAAGCTCAGGCTGGTCGCATTGAAGTTCCCGATTGTGGATACCTGGTCATTCCCCGCACCGGTGTTGATGATGATCTCTTCAATGTTGTCGAGTTCGGCGATGACGTTGCCGTTGGCTGTGCCGTTGCGGGTAATCACGATCTCTGTGTTGGCGTTCAGTGGCCTGTTACCACCGAGCGCAACCCAGTCAGCCCTGGCGTAGATGCTATAGGTTTCCGATGTGTTGTTGCCGTTGACGATAAAGGTGTCGTCGGTGCCGGCACCGCCGTTGATAACGTCTCGACCATCGGTCGCCGTGAATGTCAGGCCTCCGATGACAATCGGATCGTCCACGGTCCAGCTGATCGTGTCGTCGCCAGCGCCAGCGTTGATCGTGTCATTGCCTCCATTGCCGGCGATGATGTCGGCACCGGCTGTCCCAGTGATGTTGTTGTTTCCATTGCCACTCAAGATCGTATCGCCCACGACCCCTGTGGGGCCCGAGTTTACGGTGGTCACAGTGCCCGCACCGTCCGTGTAGGTCACCTGGACGCGCAACAGGTCATCGACCTGTCCGTTGCCCGGGGTAAACGTGGTGCCGGTTGCCCCGGCAATGTTGGTCCAGGTCGCGCCATTGTTGGTGGAAACTTGCCACCGATACGAAAAGGTGCCGAGACCATCCGGATCCGTCATGCTGGCCGTATTGACGGACAACTGCTGCGAGCGGGTCGGGGTGAGATCCGATATTGTCGGCGCGCCACTCTGACCTTCCTGGGCATTGGTCACCGTGATTGCGAGTGCCTGGCTATCAACGGCGATGCCGTCCGTGGCCTCAACGATGACATCGTAGACATTGTTGCCGCCGGCATCCGTCGGGGCTTCGAAGTTCGGCGAGTTTATAAATGAGAGCACGCCCGTTGCCGGATCGATCGTGAAGAGTGCAGCGTCAGCGCCGCCAGCGATCGAATAGGTGAGCAGCTGGCCGGCATCCGGGTCTATCGCCGTGACAGTCGTGGCGAGTGTGGTGTTTTCCGCACGCGAAATGGCTGCGGTCGCGCCTCCACCGTTGGAGGTGATCGCCGGTGCCCGGTTGAGAAGGTCACTGACGGACACCGTTGTGCCATCGGCGAAGCGCAGGGCTTCAATGTTCGTCAGCCTGTCGGTTCCATCCGAGTTGATGAGGCCGAGGGTACCGTCTGGATCTACGGTGACATGGCTGACCGTGATGCTGCCATCCGCATTGCGAACGAAGGAATAGTTCTCCCGCACATCCGAATACACGGCGATGTCCAGGTCACCCGTTTTGCCGCCGTTGACGATTTCCCGGACGATTTCCATCTGACCCGGTGTCACGGTGCGCTCAAGCAGGAGGTCGGATAGAGCCTTGCCACCCAAGGCAGGCGTTGCCCCTGCCGGGATCTCGCCATTGACCAGCTGCGACTGAAGATAGACGGGGCCTGCCAGACTGTCTGCTGTGTAGATGACATTGCCGGCTGTGATCCGGATGCGGACATTGAGCCAGGCGTCACCGTCGATGACGTCATCGCCGCCCCGGCCTTCGATCAGATCGCTGCCGCCGCCGCCGAGCATTATGTTGCCATCGTCGAAGGCGATTTCGGCTTCGCGAGCCGCGGCACCAACCGTGGCCGACGACTGAACGAGATTGCCCAGCAGTTCGCGAAGTCCGTCGATGCGATCAATGCCGGCCTGGCTGAGATGGTGCTTGACCATTGTGTTCTCGGCGCCCGCGAGGTTTGCAGCGGGTTCGGCTTCTGCATCTGGCTCAGTTGGGAAAGCGGTTGAGCGGTTGTCGCCCTTCAGCACGTCGTTCTGGCTGTAGCCGGAAACACCTTCAACGGCATCAAAGCGGTTGCGCAGGATATCCTGTTGGTCGGTCGTGAAGATCGGACGCAGAAGATCAGCGTCAGCCGACTTGGTGCTGCCCTTGTAAATCGCCCAGTCATAGCCCCACATGCCCTCATTGCGCATGACGCTTTCGCCCTGGACCATGATGTCGTCGCCAGATTCGGCGTCGAAGTCATTTTCGTTCTCACCCGCAAACATGACGTCGTGGCCGAGAATGGTCGAATTGAAGAAGAGCTCGGAATTGTCGCCGGCGATAACGTCGAAGCCGTTGCCGCCCTCGATCCAGTCGTCGCCTTCGTTGCCGAGCAGGAAGTCGCCACCTTCGCCGCCGAGCATGAAGTCGTCGCCTTCGCCGCCGAACATTTCCTTGCCGTCCGGACCCGCCATCAGCACGTCTGATCCCTGGTTGCCGAAGACCAGCGCAAGGCCCGAGCCGCCATGGATGACGTCGTTTCCTTCCTCGCCCATCAGGAAGTCGACTTCGCCGATATCGGTACCGGAATTGGTGATGATATCATCGCCCTGGCCGCCATGGACCTTGTCGACCCCGTAGCCGGCTTCGATGCGATCGTTTCCGCCGCGGCCCCAGACGGTGTCGTCACCGCCGCCGGCGACAATGGTGTCATCGCCGTTTGTTCCCTGGATCAGGACATGATCAAGACCATTAAACTTGATCGAGTTGGCGCCGCGTTCGACCAGGGGAGAGAGCGCGTTCTGGAATGCATCCTCACCGACCGGGTCGGTGTAGCCCCACTTCGTCTGTTCGGCCCTGTCGACATAGAGGACATGGTCTGGAACGGAGAAGATGTCGCCCGGCACAGCGTAGCCCGATTGGCCGATATCGGTGTTTCGGATGACCATTTCCGCAAAGGAGTTGGCTTCCAGTTCGTTGAGAAGGTTTAGGCCCTGCGTGCGGGAGAGATAGTAGAAGCGGTCGCCATTCTGCAGGTTTTCGAGCTGCAGCTCGAAGACGAAGGAGAAGGTTGAGCCCAGCATGCCGCCGAAGGCCATTTTCTTCTCGGCCAGGCCACCGATCCAGAGATCGACGTCGTTGAGACCGCCAAGATCGGTATAGTTGCCGGTGCCATTGAGGAAAGCCATCCGGTCTGCATCGAAGTTGGTTTTGGCTTGGCCCGTGAGGCTTGAATCACCAAAAACAAGCTTCATCGCTGCGTCGCGCTTTTCCTCGCCAGTCTTCTCCCGGAAGCCTGTGGGGAATTGCTGGCTGATCGGCACCGCAACCAGACTCGTTAACGAGGAATGCGTGCCGTAGGCTGCGATGAAGTTGACGATCGAGGCCGGGTTCTTGAGGTTCATGCCAAAGTCGACCCAGTTCTTGTAGGGGTCGAGCTGCGTGTCGCCGTTAGCGATCGCCTTGAACTGCGCGCGCGCGGCATTCAAGCTCGGAATGCCGGTCTCGCGACCGCGGGCGATATTGAGTGCTGCGAGATCGAGCGGAATGCCGACGAGGTGGTTGCGCAGAACGTCCGTTACAAACTCGTCGATTTCGTTGCCGACCTGGCCGGTCATGCCGCGGATGACGGCGCCGGCTCCCTGGTCCGCCGTGATCTGATTGGGCGCGTAGGCCGTCGGATTGAGGAAGGCCTCGAAGAGATCCATCGACGACTTGACGCCTGTGGCGCTGACGCTGTCGACAGTCTCGTTCAGCATCGAGTGGCCGAAGCGATAGACCACGTGAGCGAATTCAGCGAAGATTGCCGGATTGATGTCCATCGACGGATTGAAGACAAACGCATCGACGTCTGGCTGCACCTTGCGGGCGAATTCCTCGAATACGAGGTGCTGGTACTCCATTTCGGTCGTGAAACGAGCCGCCTGGAAGAGACGCTCGCCGTCCCAGTTGAGCGTTGAAAGATCGCCGGGCAGGGCGGTGACCTTTGTCGTCAGCCATTCGTTCAGGAAGTTGAAATTGCCATCGCGGGCCGCGGCGATTGCCCGATCCTTGACCTCATCAACGAGGCGGTTGTGTTCCGAGTGGAAGACGTGATGAACCGCCGTTAGACCGATGTTCTCGTTGCCGCGGCCGTCACCTGTGACGAAATGCGCGTCAAGAAGCTCATTGTCATAGGTCGTGGCCTGACCCATCTGGTTGAGCGGTATCTGATTGTTGGCGACCAGGTCTGCGTCAGGCGCCTTCATCACATCGGGTGTTACAGGATCACGGTCGTGATCGACCAGGCCCGGTACGGCATTGTGGGCGATATCGTCGAGGAAGGCATGGTTGGTCAGCACCGCATTTGCCAGGCTGATCGGCGTGGTCAGATTGCCTTCGACCCAGACGATGTTGTTCGGCGTGCCGGTTGCAACCATCGGCAGCCCGTTCGGTCCCCGAACGAACTCGCCATAGGCATCCATTTTGAACAGGGGAACCGTGCCGACGAATTCGTCCGTGAGCTCGATGCCGAGCATCTTGCGGGCCTGTTCCTTCACTTCGCCCCAGGTGGCTATACCTTTAGTGCCTTCAAGCAGATGGCCGGTCGAGACCGGTTTGTTGTCCACGAGCTTGTACTCGCGCAGGAAGAGCTGTTTCGATGCGACAGACGAATAGGTCTGGTTCTGGTCGACAAAGGGCGTGGTGAGATTGAGCGGCGTCTGTGGCGCGCGGGTCAGCACCATGTAGTTGGTGCGGCTGCCTTCGACATAGAGCGGGTCATCCGGCGACAGGGGAATGTAGATCTTGTCGTTGCCACCCTTCTGGACGAGGTCAAGACCATGGTCGAAAAACTGGCCGAAGAGCGTGAACCAGGAATTGTAAGGCGCAGACAGGCCTTCATCGGGCGCGATGTTTTCGATGAGGATCGAGGGTCCATCGAAGGCGATACCGTAGGTGGTCGAGATCGAGGTCGAGAGTGTCTTTGTTACATCGGCAATCAGGACCGCATCGGTTTTCTGCAGCGTTGGAGCCAACATTTCGTTGGCAGACTTCGCCACCGCAAGTTCCGCATCAAACCGTGTCTTGATCGATGTCACGGCTGCGAGCAGGTTGCCGTCGTAGCCGGCCTGTACGAGCGCCGTGTAGATCGCTGCGGGGTTCGACAATGTCTGGTCAACGATAAGGTTTGATATGAGGCGCGGATCGGCATCCGCCACGGCACCCGTTTGTGCATAGCCTCCGCCAATCGTCACCGAGCTGGTAGCGCCCGTGCGCAGCTGGAAGGTATCGCCGTCATTGGCACGCCATTCGTTTCCGAGAAGGTCGAGGAAAGGCTGGTCCACAGCGCCCCAGTTTTCTCGCCCGGCACCCAGATTGTTGAAGCTGCCGTCAACGGTTCGCAAGCCGTAGGGAACATGCTCGGCGCTGATTGCAAGCATGGCGCCAGCCGTACCTTCAGGCACGACATTTCCAAGCTCGTCGACCCAGATATCGGTGAGCGGTCTAGCTTCGCCGAGTGAATGGGCGATCGAATTTGCTTCGGCAATCTTGATCTGGCGCAGAATGAATTCGAGGTCGTGCTGATTGATCTGGACCATGTCTTTTCGGGGTCGCTCCCCCGCCTCCCGTTCGCATCCCTGTCCGTTTTGTCAGAGATTTGTCAGCAAGCAGGTTTGCACAACGCGCAAAAATCGTAAGGGAACTTGGTCCCTCGAATTCTCGGATCAAGGTCCAAACTAAGTTCAGACCTTGGTCTGAACTTTCGCTCGAGCCTGTCGACAAGCAGCTTTCATGGGTGCATGACTATAGACCGAAGAGGAGAGCGAAATTCCCAGTCACGTTGCTTGGGATTTCAGGAGATGCGGGGAGCAGCATGTTGGCGTTCTGCGCGGAACTCGGTCCGGCGTGATGCACATAAAATCGAAGAAACGCGATAGCGCCCAACCAGTGGCAGACCAGCCGAGGTTCCCTTGGCAATGGCTTGGCTCTCTGTCCTTGTCGGCGCAGTTTTTGATTGCGGCGTCGTTTATCGTGTTCGGCCTCATGGCAGGCGTCAGTTTCTTCGTCGCAGCCCAGGTTGAGAAGGCCGCGCAGAATGCGGCGGGTTTGGCGGGCGCCGTGAGAATGGAGACGCTCATCGCTCCGCTTGTCGAGCGATCCGATGATGGTGATTTCCTGTTTGATGACGTGTTCCAGAGCAGGATCAACAGCCTGATCGGTCAAGGACCAGCGGGCCAGCGGATTATCAATATCAAGATCTGGACCGCCGATGGCCAGCAGATCTATCCGCCTGGCGGCTCCGGCCAGCAGCCTGTGCTGTTCGAAGAGCTTCGGCGGGCGCTTGCCGGACAAATGGTTGTCTCGCGCACAACGGTTGCCAAGCACAATTACAGTGACGAAGAAACATCCCAATCGCTGCTGGAGATTTATGGTCCTCTGATCCGATCTGCCACAGGCGAAGTCTTGCTCGCGGGCGAAATCTACGAAGAAAGCGAGGTGCTTGAGCGGCAGATCGCCGAAACCCGGCGAAGCTCGATGATCGGCGTCTTTCTTCTGTCCGTTCCGATGTTGTCTTTGCTTTACCTCGTTGTCAGGCGGGGGGCGCGCCTGATTGAGGAGCAGCGGCGAACGTTGCGGGAAAGTCTGCGCCATGCCATCGAACTCTCCGTGGAAAACAACCGTTTGCGGTTGCTCGCGGACAATGCCCGTGTCGAGGCCGGCAAGCTTAATGAGCGTATTCTCGATCAGATCGGTGCGGATCTGCATGATGGGTCGGTGCAGTTGCTCACGCTCGTGAAGCTGCGGTTGAGCGACCTTGTGGTGCCGCGTCCTGATGTTTCCGAGGCCACGCGCGAGGCTCTCAACAAGATCATGGACCTGGTGAGCAATATTCTTGACGAGGTGCGTAATCTGTCTTCGGGGCTCGTTCTCCCGGAACTTGAAAATGCGACAATCGACGAAGCGTTGCAGCTGGCAATCAAGCGATTTCTCGAGATCACGGGACGGAATGCCCCCCTTTCCGGCAGTGCCGGTCTGGATTTGCGCCTTCCGGATCTGTCGATCTGCCTCTATCGATTTGTGCTTGAAGGCCTGATGAATAGCTATCGTCATGCGAGCGGCAACACCCATATGGTCCGTTGCAGCTTCAAGCGTGGCCGACTCTTCGTCGCTGTGATCGATATTGGTCAGCGCCCGGTTCTGTCATCGAAACGCGAAGTGCAGAGAGCACGGCTTGGCAAGGTCAGCCAGAAGCGGCGCATTCGCAGTTTTGGCGGGCGCATGCGCTATTTTCCGCGCCGCAATGGAACGTTTGCCATTGCAAGCCTGCCGATTGGCAGCGACGACTGACAGCTTTGTTTCACTGTACCATGCGATCCCGTGGCGAGGTCCGGTTCTTGACCGCAATAACGAGTTCGACGCGATTGCGCACACTGAGCTTGCTCATCAGCGAGGTCATGTAGTGCTTCACGGTTTTTTCGCTGATGCTCAGGCTGTGTCCGATTTCGCGGTTCGTGAGACCCTTGAGCAGGGCGCTGACGATCTGCTCTTCCCGGTGGTGCAGGCGTTCGGGGCGCTGGGCCTTCCGCCGCAGCTCCGCCGTCTTCATCGATACGATCACCTTTGTGGCGAATTCGGGCGTGATATAGGTTTCACCATTGTAAGCGCTGATGATGGCGTGATGCAGATCAGAGGACGATGCACCTTTGAGAACATAGCCGCTTATACCGGCCTCGATAAGTTCCACAGCCGGTTGAATGGCGCTTGATGCCGTGAACACGATCACCTTCGTATCGGGATGGGATGCCAGGATAAGATCGATCGCTTCGAAGCAATCTCCCGGCATGCTTAGATCCATCACGATGACATCAGGATGATGATTTTCGAGGATGTTGAGGGCGTCAATTGTGGTGTGGCCCATCGCCACGACGTCAAGATCTGACTTCGTTTTGTAGAGGCTGACCAGGCCTTCCAACAGTATTGGATGATCGTCAACGAACGCGACACGAACTAACATTGCCCCCTACCTCCTTAGGGGATTGCTAGCACAGGTGGGGCGATTCAGAAAGTTCTTAATTAACTTTCGGTTAACGACGGCGGGGCCATTTTTGGTTGAGATCGGCAGGCTGAAGCGGGATTTCTTTCTCGAGAGAGGATGTCTGCAGGCCCATTTGCCGTGGGCTTGGCCGGTTTGCCGCCGATCTTTTTCAACGAATTTCAATGCTCAGGCGGAAGGACAAACACTCCGGTCAGGTTGGATGCTGCATACCTCTATAGGTTTATAATGGAATCTATAAATTACTTTTGGTTGCATTTTGGCGAAGCCATGGCATAGTGAAGCCGGTCGCGAGTGGCGCGGCTGGTTGCCGCAAAATTTCTTTGGGCACACATCTCAGGAGGATGTCATGAGGGAAATAGCAGCAGGTGTCGAAAAATACCTTGGTGAGCTTGGCCTTAAGCTTGAGGAGCCAGATCAGAAGAAGCTTGCGGGTGAACTGGCTTCTGAAGTCATGAGCGAAGCGCAAGCCGAGGCCAACCTGGAGACCTCTGGTGAGGCCAATAGTGAAGCTGCCAGCGAAGCAAACCAGGAATACGCATCGGAGGCTGCGATGGAGGCGGTAAACGAAGCCACAGCCGAAGCAGCGATGGCAGGAATTCGTCGTCCATACTGACGGCCACTCAACTGCCTGCAAACTTTCGCTGAATTTGGGGATTGGCGAGGTGTTCATCGCGCCGTCTGTGGAGGGGTTATGGCTGACACGCTCGAACTTGAACGCAATGCGCAACTTCATCCTCGCCAATTCATTCTCGATTTACAGCAACGTCTCGGTTCTCTGACCGAAATCGATCCGGCAGCGCTCGCTGATCTCTTCCGTACGGCTGAAGGATTTCACAAGGTTCACCGGCTTCTTCTGTTCGCGCTGCAAAAGTTTCTTTTGAATTGGACAGTTGGCCATGCGCGCAAGAACACGCAATTCTACTCAGAGAATGTCGCGTATTTAAGCACTCCTGCCACTGACATTGATGCACCGCCGGATCTTTCGGCTTTCCCCATCATCGATCGCCAGATCATTGCCGAGCGTCTTGCGGATTTCCTGGCGCGTGATGTGCAGTTGCGATCGCTTTGCCATACGTCGGGAACGACGGGCCGCCCCCTTGATGTCTACAAATCCTTCGAGGAGGTGCGTTTCATCAATGATTATTTCTCTCGCATGTTCGGCTCCCTGCAGAACCGCGAGCGAGATAAACCGCTCAGCCTGTCATTTCCGAATTTTTACCACGGCGTTCCCGTTCCCATGCCGAGCCTCGGCATGTCTTTTGTCAGCGGCGTCACAGACGACACCCTGATACAGGACGCGCGGCGGATCTTGGATACCACCTACGATATGCCCGGATATGACAGTCAGGTTCGGATGTTGGGAGGTCTTGGACACCACATTCTTTTCTTCACCAGTTACCTGATTGAACAGGGCGTTGATCCCGCTGACTACCGCATGGAATGCGTCAATGTCACCGGCGGATACCTGTCCTCGACCATGTTCGAATTTTTGGCCGATGCCTGGAAATGCCAGATCAACATTCGCTTCTCCATGACCGAAACCATTGGCGGGGCATCCTGCATCGCACCGACACATCGCTTCGTTCTGGATCCGCATCTGATCGCCGAAGTCCTCGACGTCGATAGCGATGTGGGTCTGGAGCAAGGGGTCGGTAAGCTTGTACTTACAAATCTCTATCCCTTCGTCCAGATGCAGCCGCTCATTCGCTATCAGAACGGCGATCTGGTGCGGCGTCTTCCTTCAGCCAATGGCCGCCTGGTGTTTGAGTTCCTGGGACGGGTCAAGAATGCCGTATCACGCGTCAAGGACGGTCGGCGCGAGTGGCTGATCTTCTCTGCTCCCCTCAACGATGTGCTGTCGGCCATACCGGATATCCGGGTCTATGACTGGTTTTCGAATGTCCGTGTCGCTCGGGACAGAACCGTCGGATCGTTGCCGATCATGTCCCTCAAGTCTCAGGACAATGGGAACGTCGTGACCATCACGCTCTCGCTCGAGCTGCGCTACGCCCCGCACCTGCATCGGAAGCGCTGCGCGGACCTGCGTCAAGGGATCACCGAAGCGTTGCGGGCCGTGCCCGATACCGTTTTGGGAAGCGCTCTGGATAGCGGCGAGGTCGTCTTCAACGTTGTCTTCTTCGCACCCGAACAACTCAACGAACCGATTGTCATCAAGATATGAGCGAGATCTCCGTTTCCCCTGGTGAAGACCCAGAGATCGCGGCAGGCCAACGGATGCTCACCGCGGAAATCGTGCTTGCGCATCCTCAGGGCTCTCTTGTCGACGGCGTCTATGCCGACGTGTCTGACCTCCCGCATCTGCCGGAGCGCGCGCATCTTGATCGCACACAGGCATTTCTGGAAGCGCAGGGCCTGCAGGTGCTTCTCACCGGCCCCTGGTCCATCTCCGTTCGCGCAACGCCGCAGCAGTATGTCGAGATCTTCGGCTGCCGCTTTACAGAGGATAGTCTCAAGGGCGGCAAAGCCGCGTTTGCAGGCGAGGATCCGTCGCTGCACCGATTGTCCGGACCTCACTGGAGAGATCTGGAGGCCATCGTGCTTGTCTCCACGGAAAGTCGCCGTTCCGGGGGGCGTGGTCTTGCGACCGGCGACCGTCCGCTTCCAAAGCCTCATGTCGATTATTATCACCTGAATGCACCGACGGATCTCAGGAGTGCGTTGAACGCGCAAAGGGCCTATGCTGACAACATCCGCGGGGAAGGCGTGAAGGTGGTCGTGGTGGATAGCGGATTCTGGTACCATCCCTGGTTCCAGGATCGCGGATTGCATGTCGAGGTGGTTCTTGCCCCTGGGGCCGTGGCACCTGATCTGGATGAAGTGGGTCATGGAACAATGGTCTGTGCGAGCTTGATGTCGCTTGCTCCTGCCGCGCAGGTGACCTTGATCAAACAGTGCGACGATGATGCGTTCACGGCCTTCAAGATGGCTATTGCCCGAAGGCCCGATATCATCCAGAACACCTGGGGGAACATAGTGGAGCAGCCCCCCCTCAGTGCTGCGGATCGGCTGGTTGCACTGAGTGTCCTCGATGCGATCAGCCGCGGCATCGTGGTGGTTTTTGCCGGCGGCAATGGCAAGAAACTCTTCCCACAGCAAATGAAGCAGGCGATTTCCGTTGGTGGTGCCTATGTGTGCCCCGACGGCACGCTCGAGGCCGCCAGTTACGCCAGCGGTTATGCGAGCGATCTTGTGCCCGGCCGGTGTGTTCCTGATTTTTGCGGCGTCGTGGGACTGAAGCCTGAAGGCGTGTATCTGATGATGCCCACCATGCCGGGCTCGCAGATCGATGTCGCGTTTGCTGAAAAGCCCTATCCGGAAGGGGACGGTACGTGGCTGCCTTATGATGGCTGGGTGGTGATCAGTGGCACCTCCTCCGGGTCAGCGCAGGTTTCCGGTGCCATCGCTCTCATCAAGCAAATCCGGCCAGAACTGGATCAGGTTGCCATCAAGCGTCTCCTGTCCCGATGCTCTGACCCTGTTCTCATCGGTCAGTCCTCGGAGGGCAACCCGGCCGGTGAACCCATCCCCAATCTGGCAACCGGTTACGGGCTTGTGAATGTGGAAAGGGCGCTTGCTGAACTGAGTGCTGCGCCTTGATTAACACCAACAGTGAAGGTCGTGATGATGGATACCAGTGCCGCAAAAGCCAATCTTGAGAAGCTTGATCGCCAGGTGACCCGAGAAGAGGTCGAAGATGCCATTCGCACGCTGCTGATCTGGGTCGGTGAAGATCCCTACCGGGAGGGGTTGCTCGAAACCCCCAAGCGCGTGGCAAAGGCGTTCAAGGAGTATTGCGCGGGCTATGCCATGGATCCGCGCGATGTCCTGTATCGGACATTCGAGGATGCTGTCGGCTATGAGGACATGGTTGTGCTGCGGCACATTCCGTTCGAATCCATGTGTGAGCACCACCTCGCACCGATCGTCGGGAATGCGCATATCGCCTATATTCCGGTTGGACGGGTGGTGGGCATCAGCAAGCTGGCGCGTCTCGTGGATGGATATGCACGTCGTCTTCAGATCCAGGAACGGCTGACGTTTGAGATTGCACAGGCCATTGGCGAAGTGCTGAAACCGAAAGGGGTGGCGTGCATCATCGAGGCAGAGCACTTCTGCATGAAATGCAGAGGCGTCCGGAAGAATGGGAGCAGGCTGACAACCAGTCATTTCGTGGGAGCCTTCTCCTCGGACCATGGTCTGCGGCAGGAGTTTTATCAGCGCCTGCGCTGTGAGGCGCTGCCAACGGGGGCATATTGATGGGCTGCAGCATCGTCGTTGGAGGCCAATGGGGTGACGAGGCCAAGGGCAAAATCTGCAGTTATCTCGCACTTGCCGACAATATTGCCCTATCGTGCCGCGCAGGTTTGGGGCCAGGGGCCGGGCATACCGTCGTGCATGGCGGGCGCGATTTCAAGCTGCGGCAAACGGCCAGCGCATTCATCAACAACCAGACACGTCTGTTGCTTGGTGCAGGCGTGCTCCTGAACACCGATGTCCTGCTTGAAGAAGTCGAACGTCTGGGTATCGAAGGGCGTGTCGGTATAGATCCCCGTGCCACCTTGCTGGAACAGCATCATCGGTCGGCCGAGGGCGATGATGCGAACCTTTCCAGGACGATCGGCTCCACCGGCAGCGGTCATGGACCGGGGCTTGCAGATCGAGCGCTGCGCAGAGCGCGTCTCGCCGCCGATGAGCCGAGACTTCAGCATCTCCTCACCGATGTTGCCAAGGAGGCCAATGATTGTCTGGATCGCGGAGAAACGGTTCTCGTTGAGGGCACGAACGGCTATCTTCTCTCCGTCCTCTACGGCACCTATCCTTTCACCGTTGGCAAGGATTCGACGGCGAGCACTGCCGCTGCCGATATCGGGATCGGCCCAACGCGGGTGGAGGAGGTGATTGTCACCTTCAAGAGCTATCCGACCCGTGTCGGACCAGGGCCTTTTGCCACCGAGATGCCGGCTGCAGAAGCCGAGACCAGGGGCTTTCAGCAATTCGGGACCGTCACCGGCCGCCTGCGTCGGGTGGGGGAGTTCGATTTCGCCGCGGCGGCGGACGCTGCCCGGGTCAATGGCGCAACGCAGATTGCCCTGACGCATCTGGATTGGCTGGACCCGGATTGCCGTCATCGCCCAATGAGCGATTGGCAGCCGAAACTACTGCGCTTCATCGAGCGAGTGGAAGACGCTTGCAACAGACCTGCGACCTTGCTCGGAACCGGCCCCGATACATACGACATCGTCGACCGCCGGCGGGCGTCATGATCCCGCGTTATGGTCGCGACGAGATGGTGGCAATCTGGTCGCAGCAGCAGGGTTATCGCTTATGGCTTGAGGTTGAGCTGTTCGCGCTTGAGGGAATGGAAAGGATCGAGGCCATCCCGCCGGGAACCGCAGCCAGGATTCGCGACCGTGCCTTCATCGACATCAAGAGGATTGCGGATCTGGAAAAGCGGCTCCAGCACGAGGCGCTTGCTTTTCTGACGTCGGTCTCCGAGCAGGTGGGCGAAGACGCGCGTTTTCTTCACTACGGCATGACGTCGTCGGACATGCTGGATACAGCGCTGGCCGTGCAGATTTGCCGATCGATCGATTTGCTCCTTGAGAGTCTCCGAGGTCTCACGGATAGCTTGCGCGCGCGCGCCGAAGAGCACCGCGATACGCTTTGTCTGGCCAGAACCCACGGCCGGGGCGCTGAACCCACGACATTCGGTTTGAAACTTGCGGGCTTCTATGCGGAGTTCGTCCGTTCGGCAGACCGATTGCGCTTGGCGAGAGCAGAGATTGCGATCTGCAAGATCGGCGGAGCCGTCGGCACCTATGCCACAATCGATCCGCGCGTGGAGCTTCATGTCGCCGCGGTTCTTGGCCTAGCGCCCGAGACCGTGGCCACACAGGCGGTGGCGCGGGACAGGCATGCAGCCGTCATGACCACGCTTGCTCTTCTGGCGGGTGCCATCGAACGCCTCGCGACCGAATTGCGCCATCTGCAGCGTCAGGAAGTCGAAGAGGTTTGGGAGGGGTTCGGGCAAGGACAAAAGGGATCGTCCGCGATGCCCCACAAACGCAATCCGATCTTCTGCGAAAATCTGACCGGTCTTGCGAGGCTCATTCGATCGTCCGCCATGCCCTTCCTGGAAAACATCGCGCTTTGGCATGAGCGCGACATGTCGCATTCCTCCGTCGAGCGTGTAGCCTTGCCGGATGCCTTCATCCTCAGCGACTTTGCCGTGCATCGTTTAACCGGCATCATCCAAAACCTGATTGTCGACGAAGATCGAATGCGCGCGAACCTTGAAAAGATGGGCGGCGCCTATGGATCACAACGTCTGATGCTGTCGCTCATCGATGGCGGATTTGCCCGCGAACAGGCCTATGAGCTGGTTCAACGGGTCGCGCATCAGGCACGATTGAAGGGCATCGATTTTCGCCATGCGGTGGAAAGCGAGCCGGAAATCGCGGCCAATCTCACGGAAAGCGCAATCGAGCGCGCTATGGATCCGCGCGGCTATGTGGCGTCGGTCGACTATATCTTCAATCGCACCTTTGGCCCACCGGTTGACCCGTCAGCAGGCAGGTCTGAGCTATAGGGTTATGGGTCATGGACGTCGCACACCTTCTTCCCCGTTCTCTCGCGGACTTTCTCGCGGCAGAGCTTGCGATCAGCGTAAATTGAGCAGCTTGTGAGTCTGCAAACACAGTCTGTACCCGTGCTGCAGCGCAAGCTCTGCGCAGAAGTCCCGGTTGCGGCGGTTTAGCACCTCGTCATTGTCGTCGCGGGGCATGACGTAAATTGCACCGACATGGCCATCATGGCGGAATAGCCGCATTTCCGCGTCCTGCTTCTGCGTCGAGTTGATCGGCAGACCGTCTTGCGGATCCGCATCGCCGGCTGCCACGACATATTTGTAGGCGGATATGCGTGGAACGAGCTTCGGATGCAGACTGCTGGTTTTTGGACTGCAGACAATCGTAAGGCGATCGCTCAACGGCAGATCCAGCCACAGCGTTCCATTGGTCTCGATCTGGACGCGCTTGCCGCGCGTAAGCAGGGTCTCGACGAGCGGCCCGATATTTTGCCGGAATGGTTCGCCGCCGGTGATAACGATCAAGTCGCAAAAGGCCGGGCAAACGGCGTCGATGGCTTGGAGCAGGTCTTCAAGGCTCGGGCGCCAGGTGGACGATTCGAAATCCGTGTCGCACCAATAGCATCTAAGGTTGCAACCGCATGTGCGGACGAAGACGCTTGGCTGTCCACTATAAGGTCCTTCCCCTTGCAGGGTGTAAAAGACCTCCTGGATCCAAAGTGTCTGTCCGTCGTCGCGTTCTTGCCGCCTCAACGGGTTCTTGCCCTTCATGATGACATCTCCTGTGCAGACAGTGCTCGATCGGGTTGCCGGGAACTTGCCTCGTGAAGGAACCGCTCACGATAGTTGGGCTGGATCTGCGGCACGAGTTCCGTGGCGTGTGGCCGGCTCTCGGCCATGCCGGCGCCGGTAATCTGCGTGAATTGCGCCTTATGCTGCATGTCTTCCATCGTCATGGCGCCACAATAGGACAGGCCGGAGCGCAAGCCGTTGACCAGCGACCGGATGACATGCGCAAGCGGGCCGCGATATTCGAAGGTCGCTTCCATTCCTTCCGGCTCGTAGTCGGCGATTTCGTCTTCCAGAATGCTGTCGCCTTGTTGGCGCCGGATCGTCAGATCGACCCCGAGCGAGACAAAGCCAGTGGAAATCTTGTAGCGTCGGCCGTCCTTCTCGATCAGTCTGGCTGCGCTTTCCTCCGCGCCGGCCAGCATGCTGCCCAGCATTGCCGTTGAGGCGCCAGCGCCGATGGCTTTCGCAAGATCTCCTGACCGCCTTATGCCGCCGTCAGCGATGATCGGGATACCATGGTCCCTGGCGACGGCAACGCAATCGAAGATCGCGGTCAATTGCGGCACACCGGCGCCAGCGACCATGCGGGTCGTGCATATGCCACCCGGGCCGATGCCGACCTTGATCGCATCCGCGCCGGCCTCGATAAGGTCGCTCGTGGCGTGCGCCGTTGCAACATTGCCGGCAATGACCTCGACATCGGCAAACCGGTCCTTCAGTCGCGACAAGGTATCGATGACGTAGTCGGAATGGCCGTGCGCCACATCCAGCACCAGAATATCCGCTCCGGCGTCCACCAACGCCCTGGCGCGGTTCAGCGCTTCGGGTTTGGCGCCGATAGCGGCCGCCACCAGCAGTCGACCGTCGCGGGCCAGCGTCGCCTTTGGTGTCATCAGCGCATCGACGGGTTGAGACTTCACCTGCCTGACCGCGGCCACCTGATCCTCGATCGGCAGCATTCTGTGTAGAACGCCAAGGGCACCGAGCTGCCCCATCGCGATTGCCATGCGTGCGTCTGTGCACCATGGAACGTTGGCGGATAGAATTGGCACTGCAAGTCTGGTTCGTCGGGTCAGGCTGCTGGAAATATCCACGTCCTTGCGACTTTTTGCGCTGGTCCGCTGGGGGACAAGCAGGACATCATCGAAGGACAGGCCCATCTGAACGAGTTTCGACATCGCGTTCACCTTGCTCCTCGTTGGCTTGGGGACGATTGCTGTTGAGCTGCGTCAGCTGGCTTCGCATCGCAACAGAAGCCGTCCCGCTGTTCTGTGGTCGGAATAGATCTCTGCTTCGTCGCCAAAAGGCCGGTGCCGCCAATGGCTTTCCACACCCGGTATTCCCGTTCCGATCAGGCTATCCAGTGTCACGCACCGCGCCAGATCGTCCAATTCCACACCTTCAAAGCCCGCCGGCATCAGTGGCAAAACCAGATAGCGGTCGCGATAGGTGGAATCGTAGACACGGATTTCCGTTTTCGCCGGGATATGCAGATCGAACTGCCGGGCGAGGAAATCGCGCGGATCACGCGCCATCCGGTGTCGGTACTCAGCGCTGCGGTACCAGAACGGAGGCATTCCAAGGAGGGTGGTCGGGTAGCATGAACACAAGGTGCAGACGACGGCGTGGTGAAGCTCCGGCGTGTTTGCCAGAACGATCAGGTTCGTGCCTGCCTGCAGGTGACAACCATGTTCCGCAAGCACTGCGGCAGTTTCTCCCTTGAGCCGGGTCGCAAAATCAGGATCGCGCCAGGCGCGCGCGACGAGGTGCGAGCCAAGCGGAAGGGGGAAACTGCCCGCTGCATCCATCAAGCCGCACCGCGCTGCGCGTAAACGACCGGGTCTTTCAGGCCAGCTTCAGAAAAGCCTTTGAGGCGCAGGAGACATGAATCGCATTCGCCACAGGCATGCCCTTCAGGCGTGGGATCATAGCAGCTGTGGGTCAGGCCATAATCCACGTTCAAGGCAGTCCCCTGGCGGATGATCTCCGCCTTGGTCATGTGGATGAGCGGCGTGTGGATGGTGAGCTTCGTCTCTCCCGTCACCCCGGCCTTGGTGGCGAGATTGGCCATGCGGGTATAGGCCTCGATATATTCGGGCCGGCAGTCTGGATAGCCCGAATAATCAAGTGCGTTGACACCGATAAAGATGTCAGATGCCTTCAGGACCTCGGCCCAGGCCAGGGCGAAGGAGAGAAAGATGGTATTGCGCGCGGGAACATAGGTGACAGGAATGCCGACACCCATTTCCGATGCGGCGCGTCCCTTCGGAACCTCGATGTCCTGCGTCAGTGCCGAGCCACCGAATTGACGCAGATCGATGGAAGCAATGACATGATCAGAGACACCCGCTTCCGCTGCGACCTTCTTGGCGGCTTCGAGCTCAACCGCATGTCTCTGCCCATAACGGAAGCTCAGGGCGTATACTTCAAATCCTTGGTGTTTGGCGATTGCCAGTGCGGTGGCTGAATCCAGACCGCCACTGACCAAGACCACGGCTTTCGATTGGGACATTGCAAATCCTCCTGGATGACAAAACGACTGCACTGCTTGCGCTTGCTTTCACGATTTCTCCGTCAGTTGAAATGGAGGTGCGGATCGAGGTCTGCCGCGCTCGAGACGATGTGATCCGGGCCCAGTCCCTCAAGGTGATCCCCCAGAAACTTGAAGTTCCCGGTTCGAACAGCGATGGTTCGCATCCCTTTCTTCTTGCCCACAGCAATGTCGGGAGGGGCGTCGCCAACGATTGCGACCTCTTGGGGATCAAGCCCCAGAATGGCAAGCGTCCGGTCCACCAATGCTGCCTTGACCTCGAGGGGGCCTGCTGTGGCATAGGTCGGTTCAGCGGAGAGATCGTCCCGGGTCAGAACCGATTGAAAGCAATCGGCAATGCCTTCACGCGCCAGAAGATCTCTTGTCTGCTCGGTCGCAACCCAACTGCTGGCAAGTGTCATGCGCACCCCCGTCCTTTGGAGCGTGCGCAACGTCTGTGCCGTGCCGGGAAAGAGGCTGGCTTGGGTCATGTAGATCCGCGGCACCCGATCAAGCTGATCTTTGACGATGACATCTCCGATCATCAGGCCTTCCTCAATCCTGTGCCAATACTCCAGGCTCAGGATCCAGGCTCGGTCGTTGGGGGCGGGCAATCCCTGGCCGGTGTGCAGATCGTCCACAAAGGCTAGAAACATGCCGGAGAAGTCGACGAGTGTGCCGTCGCGGTCGAATATGATTGCCTTGATCATCCATCGATCTCCCGGCTCGCGTCGTGTTTCGCTCAGGAAGCCGCGACCCTAAGCGGCTCTCTTGGCTCATTTCCCTGGCGCTGGCTTTCCCACGGGAAAACGACCCAGTCGTCCGATTCCGTTGCCCAGTAATCCGGACGGTTTCGGCAATTGACATTGCAAACCAGGGCTGCCGACCTGAGCGTCAGGCCACCAATTTCCCCAAGGGTGTCGACAGTTGCGGCAAGCGTTGCGCCATCTCCCGCGATATCGTCGCAGATGAGAAGGTTGCCGGGACCCCATTCCTGTCTCGGCGGGGCGATCCAGTGCAGACTTGGCCGGTCACGCTTGGCATATCTGTCGTCGCTTGCGTTGCGAACGATGGAGACCACTCTGAGATCGTGGAGCGAGAACCGGTGCGCCATCACCGTCGCGAGCGGCAATCCGCCGCGCGCGAGAGCCACAATCGCATCCGGTACAAAGCCGTCTGCTGCAATCTCTTGGTAGAGTTTCTCCGCAGCAGTTCCAAAGTCCTGCCAGCTGAGTTGCAGCAGTCTTTTGCCCTTCCAAAGCTCCATAATGCGCTGCTCCGTGTGGAAAATTGCGTTTCGAAGTCTGCGAAAAATGCAACCAATAAGTTTATTAATTAGATTGTTGCATACTTCAAATTGCAATGCAAGAATGCTCCACACGTTGAGACGGTAAATCAGAATGGGGGTGATGGATGGCGGACGGACATCTGATTACACGGGAGATCGGCATCGATGCGGCGCATCGAATTCCATTTCATGCGAGCAAATGCTGCAATCTGCATGGCCATCGTTACCGGATCGCCGCAACCTGCAGCGGACCGCTGTTTGATGCTGGCGAGCAGGAGGGCATGGTTCTCGACTTCGGCTTCCTCAAGGCTGAAATGATGGAGCAGATCGACGCCGCTTGTGACCATGGCATGATGATCTGGATTGACGATCCCTGGATCCGTTCTTTTCTTGCTTTGCCGGAGAGCCCGCAAGGCGTTGCGACCTTGGAGCAATATCGCGCTGAGATGCGCGAGACCGGCCAGAAGCTGATCATGGGGCCATTCGGGAAAACCCTGCTTATGACAACAGTGCCGACGGCGGAGAACCTTGCGCGGCACTGGTTCAACCTACTGGCGCCGCGCGTCAAAGCCCGCAGCGGCAACCAGGCCACGCTGCTGCGCATCGATGTCTGGGAGACGCCCAACTGCGTGGCGACCTACACCGCACCGCAGGTGAATGGCGGATCAGTGTAAGCACCGGCGGTGCGGTTTTGTCTGTCACCGACTGCGATCCTCAACTTCCCTGAGCGGCTTGAGTGATTGGACACCTTTGGCAACGCCTGCCTGGCTAAGCCCGCAAAAGTCCAATTTTTTCCCCAAACAGTCCATTTCGCAGTTTGGGCTATGGCCCTAGCTTTTGGTTCGCGCCGTGCGACGTGCGGTGCGCGAAAGGGGCAGGGAGGAGCTGTCCTTGATCAGGAGGAGACCGTCCGGCGACGGCAAGGGAGAGAGAAATCTTCACCGCTGTAAAGCTTGATGCAAAATCCGGGTACGCTGATCGTTTAAGTCAGGTCTCGGCCGACGCCATCGCGGCGCATTCTTTCTGAGGGAGGGTGCATCGCTGTCGGTCTGGACAGGTTCGATCGGTATTCTGGTGGCGTCGGGGCAAACGAACAGCGGAGAGAAGTGGCTCCCGACAATGATGATGAGCGCTCCTGCAGTTTCCGACTGTTGCGGGACACTTGCCTCATGTCGTTGGCATCTGACCGTCTGTCACCGAGTTTGATTTAGGTCACGTCATTTTAGAGGAAGGAGACAAATATGGACGCGCTTGGTTTGATCATTCGTCACGAGGAGGCGGAAGCTTCCAACGGAGCCACATTCGAACGCCTCAATCCGATATCCGGAAAGGTTGCCACACGGGCCGCCGCGGCCTCGGTCGATGATGCGATTGCAGCCGTGGATGCGGCCGCTGCCGCATTCCCGGCCTGGTCACGCACATCGCCCAAGGAGCGCCGGACCATCCTCTCGAAGGCCGCCGATATCCTGTCGTCCAAGGCGCCGCAATTCGTCGAGGCCATGGGGGCAGAAATCGGCGCAACTGCCGGCTGGGCCCATTTCAATGTCATGCTGGCCTCCGACATGCTGCGTGAGGCGGCAGCCCTGACCACCCAGATTTCCGGCGAAGTCATTCCATCAAACCGTCCGGGGTCGCTTGCCATGGCCGTTCGCCAGCCGGCAGGCGTGGTGCTGTCGATGGCACCGTGGAATGCTCCCGTCATCCTTGGTGTACGATCGCTTGCCACACCGCTTGCCTGCGGCAATTGCGTGGTCATGAAAACGTCGGAGATCTGCCCGCGCACGCACCGTCTGATCGTGGACGCCCTCAACGAAGCCGGCCTTCCAAGCGGTGTCCTGAATGCCATCTCCAACGCCCCCGAAGATGCTGCCACCATCGTTGAAACGCTGATTGCCCAGCCGGCGGTTCGGCGGGTCAACTTTACCGGCTCGACTCGCGTTGGCCGCATCATTGCAGAAACCGCGGGGCGGCATCTGAAACCGGCCCTTCTGGAACTCGGTGGCAAGGCGCCGTTGGTGGTGCTTGACGATGCCGATATCGAGGCGGCAGTCGCGGCTGCTGCCTTCGGCGCCTATATGAACCAGGGCCAGATCTGCATGTCGACCGAACGTCTTGTCGTTGACGACAAGATCGCCGACGCTTTCGTCGCGGCGCTTGGTGCCAAGGCAAAGACGCTGAAGGCTGGCGATCCGACCGTCGGCGATACACCGCTCGGCTGCGTGGTGGATGCAACGGCGGCAGATCGCATCGGTCAGCTGGTCAAGGATGCCGTGAACAAGGGTGCCGTGCTCGTCGCGGGTGGGCAGGTGGAGGGAACCGTCGTCCAGGCGACGGTGCTCGACAAGGTGACGCCTTCGATGCGGATCTATTCCGAGGAATCCTTCGGACCGGTGGTCAGTGTCGTGCGTGTGGGCTCCGTGGATGAGGCGGTGCGTGTCGCCAATGATACCGAATACGGGCTTTCTGCTGCGGTCTTTGGTCGTGATGTCAATCGGGCGCTTGCCGTTGCCCGCCGGATCGAATCCGGCATCTGCCACGTGAACGGACCAACTGTGCATGATGAGGCTCAGATGCCGTTTGGCGGCGTCAAGGCCTCGGGCTACGGCCGCTTTGGCGGCAAGGCGGGCATTGCCGAGTTCACCGACCTTCGCTGGATTACCATCCAGGATGGTGACCTCCACTACCCGATTTGATCCTCTGTTCGTCGATCGTGAGATTTGCCCGCTGCCGCCCTCATCGGTCGGCAGCGGTTTGCTTTTGCGGTTTGTGTGAACTCGCCCCCTCCTTTGCTCCAAGGCCTTCGTTTCAAAGCCGCAATGGACACGACCCTTGCTAAATTGTAGGTCTCTATCTGTCAGTTTTGGGAGGAGCGGACACGATGGTAGAGCTCGCTTCGGTCACGGACAGGAGGCCCGATGCGGATGTGACCGAGATCCGCAGTCAACTTACAGACTGCGAATGGACCTTTCGTGATGAGCACTATCGCGGGGTCGTCCTCGTTACTGGCCGCGGTCGCCTTTCCTTTGAAGGGTCAGATTTGTCTTTTGTCGCGCCGTGCCTCATCTGGCTGCCGGCAAGCAGAGCTGCGCGGCTTTTCGTAGAAGCCGGCACAAGGGGTATGGCCCTTGCCCTCACCGAAGTGGGATTGGCGCGGTCCATTCCTGTCGGCGCCGATGCGGCGCAGATCCGTGCAGCGCTTGCGCGTCCAACAACAGCCTCGAAGCTCGAACCGCGTCAAGCGCGACGTCTGGCGGAGACGTTGGAGGCAATCCTGGACGAGGGTCGTCATGAGCGTCCGGGAGTGCAGGACTGCGTGAAGCATCATCTTGCGATCTTCTTCATTGCAACCTGGCGCCTTGCCGGTCCGGTCCCGCGGGAAAGTCCACCTTTGCCGGCAGCGATCGTCCATCGTTTTCTGCATGCCGTCGAACTGCATTTGCGGGAACACTGGACGACAACCCAGTATGCGAGCGAGGTCGGCGTTTCAGCCGATCAGCTCAATGCCACCCTGCGGCGGGCGACGGGGCGGTCTGCGCGCGCGCTGATCCATGAACGGCTGGTGCTGGAAGCCGAAGCGCTCCTGGACGACTCCCGCCTGCAGATCCGTGAGATTGCCGAGGAACTCGGCTTCAGCGATGCCGCTTATTTCAGCCGTTTCTACAAACGCCATACCGGCGGATCGCCCAAGCGGCAGCGACGTGGTCTCGCCTCTCGCGAGGACGTGCCTGCGGCGTCGTTTGCTGCCTGGCCGTGACCAATAAAAGTCAAGCTAGCGGCTGAGGTTCCTGCCCGTAACCGAGCCGATTTGGCAGTATCGATACCGTGCGACAGCGCCGCAACGACATGTCATGACGATTGCCGGCGAGTAGGCGGGTTTGCCTAATATGCGCAATATCAGCTCTTTAGCTGTTCGGCGCTGCCATTTTTGTGCATGATTTAAGGGCACGTTATCTATCTGACATTGAGTTAATTTCGTCGTTGCTCCGTTAAGGTATAATTAGAATAGCTGCATGTAATCTTCCGGAAGGGAGATTACCATGAGCGAAGACGTCACAAATGTTCTGGAAGCGAAGCTCTATGAAGCGACGGACCAGTTTTCGACACTGAGTGGAATTGCCGGTGCGCGATCCGATGAAGCCTCAGTTGTTCAAAGTGCGGAAGATGATCGATCGGCCATAAGCGCCGGCGAGTCTGGCCAGACGCCGTCGTCGGTGGTGGTCTCGGGCGTGACATCCAGTGCGCCGGGCGGCACCCTCGGACAAAGCCTCGGTGAAAATGATGCGGCTAGCCCGGTGGCGGGGACCTCCGCCAATGCGGCTCGTGCAGGTGGCGCACAGCAACGCGCGACCGACCCCACTCAGCAGGCCGCACTCGAAGGCAGCGACGCTCTGCCTTTGGATACCGCAACAGCGACCGGAATGGTGTCGCAGGCAACAAATTTCCTTGATGAAGACGCAGGTGCTGGACCCGAAGGCGAAACCCCGGCGCCAGGCGATGATCTGCCAGCGGAAAACCCCGATGGTCCCGATGATAGCGAGGGTCCTGGAGATCCCGACGGTCCTGGAGATTCCGATGATCCCAGCGAACCCGGTGATGGTCCGGGCCCAGACGGTCCCGGCGGCGGGCCAGCCGGTCCTGGAGGCCCTGATGATCCTGGAGGCCCAGGAGGCCCTGGCGGTCCCGGCGGTCCGGGGACGGGTGATCCGGAGGACGACATCGATCTTGTTCTCGATACAGTCGTTGACTTGCCGCTCATAGACCCGATCGTTGCGGATGTTGATGTGATCTTGGATCCGATCGAGACGCTGGTTGGCAAGGATATTGACATCATTGTCGGCGCGGATCTTGACCTTGATCATCTCACTCCGGTTGTCGACCAGGTTCTGGGCACGCTGCCGGGCGGGCTGTTGGGTACGGGGCCAGATCAATCGGGAGATACCGATCTGACCGTTGACCTCCTTGCCGATCTTGGCCTCGGATCGCCGATCATTGGCGACGTCGATGTCATCCTCGATCCCGTCGAGAACCTTCTCGGAACTGACATTGATATCGACGTGGATGCGATCGTCGACACCGAAGTGCTTTCCGACATCGTGAGTGGTGCGACGAGCGTGCTCGAGGGAGGCGCTGGATCGCTGATCGATAGCCTCGTAGGATTGGGCGGCGGCCTCCTCGGCGCAGCACCGGACCAGCATGGTGATACCGATCTGACGGTCGATGGTCTCGTCGATCTTGGTCTGGGCACTCCGGTTCTGGCGGATCTGGATGTCAACCTGGACCTGGTGGAAACCTTGCTGGGCAGCGACATTGATGTCGATCTCGATGCTCTCGTCGACGCTACCGGCGGCGGCGTTTTGGGTGAAGTCGTGACCAGCGTTGGCGGTGCGACGGGCTCCCTGCTCGACAGTTTGCTTGATGGGAGCGGCCTTCTCGGCGATGGCGGCCTCTTAGGCGCGGCGCCCGATCAGGATGCGGACACCGATCTGACGGTCGATGCCGTCGTGGATCTTGGTCTTGGTGCACCGCTGGTGGCTGATGTCGATGTTGTGCTTGATCTGGTCGAAAACCTGCTCGGCACGGATATCGATGTCGATCTGGATGCAGACCTTGCCGATCTGGCGAACGGGGCAGGCGGCCTGGTTTCGGGCCTCACCGATGGCGGTCTGCTGGGTGGTGATGGCCTTCTCGGCGATGGCGGCCTTCTGGGTGCTGCACCCGCTCAGGATGCGGATAGCGATCTGACGATCGATGCCGTCGCCGATCTTGGTCTTGGTGCACCGCTGGTAGCCGATGTCGACGTTGTGCTTGATCCTGTCGAAAACCTGCTCGGCACGGATATCGATGTCAATGTGGATGCAGATCTTGCCGATGTGGCGAACGGGGCCGGCGGCCTGGTTTCGGGCCTCACCGATAGCGGTCTTCTGGGTGGTGATGGCCTTCTCGGCGATGGCGGCCTTCTGGGTGCTGCACCCGCTCAGGATGCGGATAGCGATCTGACGATCGATGCCGTCGCCGATCTTGGTCTTGGTGCACCGCTGGTAGCCGATGTCGACGTTGTGCTTGATCCTGTCGAAAACCTGCTCGGCACGGATATCGATGTCGATCTGGATGCAGATCTTGCCGATCTGGCGAACGGGGCAGGCGGCCTAGTTTCGGGCCTCACCGATGGCGGTCTGCTGGGTGGTGATGGCCTTCTCGGCGATGGCGGCCTTCTGGGTGCTGCACCCGCTCAGGATGCGGATAGCGATCTGACGATCGATGCCGTCGCCGATCTTGGTCTTGGTCCACCGCTGGTAGCCGATGTCGACGTTGTGCTTGATCCTGTCGAAAACCTGCTCGGCACGGATATCGATGTCAATGTGGATGCAGATCTTGCCGATCTGGCGAACGGGGCAGGCGGCCTGGTTTCGGGCCTCACCGATGGCGGTCTGCTGGGTGGTGATGGCCTTCTCGGCGATGGCGGTCTTTTGGGTGCGGCGCCCTCTCAGGATGCGGACACCGATCTGACGATCGATGCCGTCGCGGATCTTGGTCTTGGCATGCCTCAGCTCGTCGATTCTGAAATTGTGCTCGACCCTGTGGAGGATCTGCTCGGCACCGACATAGACGTCGACCTTGACGCCGTTGCCGATGTCGGTGGCCTGCTGGCAGGTGTCGATACAACAGGCGGTGCTGGATCTTTGCTGGATGTCGGAGGTTCAGATACCGGCACCACCGGCGATACGGATCTGACACTCGATATAGACTTGGTGGACGCCATCGTAGCTGATGCCGACGTCAATCTCGATCTCATCGAAAGCGTTCTTGGAACGGATATCGATGTGAACATCGATCTTGGCCTCGATCTCGCGAGCTTCGATTCGCTCCTGAGTGGAGGTGACCTTTCGGGCGGCAACCTGACACTCGACCAGTTGATGACCATTGACGTCGGAAGCGTATCGACGGGGTCGCTCACGGGCAGCCTGACGGCGGTTTCCGGATCGCTGTTTGCAGCAACTTCGACAAGCAGCGGCTCGACGGCGAGCAGTCCGCCCTCTCTCTTCTCAGGTTTCGGCGGTGGTCTCTTTGGATAAAGTGAAAAGGCTGAAATGAAGACGATCGCAGGCCAGACCTCCGTCAAGCCGGCAATGCTTTATCGGGCGCCCGTTGCCATTCTCTTGACCATGACGATGGCACTCAACATCCTTAGCCTGACTGTGCCGCTGGCGGCGCAGCTGGTCTTCAACCGGATTTTGCCGTCGCCGGGGTCGTCAACGCTTTCTGTGGTCGTTGGCGGCGTCGCAATCCTGGCACTCATGGAAGCCCTTCTGCGTCTCGCACGCGGCTTCATCCTGCTGGAAGCCAGTCGGGTAACCACCTCCGATATCACCCGCAAGGTGCTTGGCCGGCTCGTGCAGAGCGATTTTGTTGCGGGAACACGCGGTGCCGCTCGCAGTCTGGACTACTTCACCCGCATCGCGCAGGTCTCCGAGCGGCATAGTGGCAAGCTTCTCGTTGGCGCCGCGGAGTTGATGTTCCTGCCCGTCATCCTCGCTCTGATCTTTGCAATTTCGCCGGTCCTGGGCGTGTTGTTCAGCATATGTCTGGTCGGGGGGCTGCATCTCTCCTTGACGGGCGCCACGGCTCTGCGCCGGCATTCCACGCTGCTCAATCGACTTGTTGAGCGTCGTTACCGCTTCTTGTTGGGCATCCTGTCGGCGATTCACCCTCTCAAGGCCCAGGTTATCGAAGAGATGCTTTTGCGCCAGTACGAGAACCTTCAACGAGGTATCGCCCGCACCAGCATGAAAACAGCGGATGCCTCGAACAGTCTCCTGAATGGCGTCATGCTGACAAACCAGGCGATTACAATCACCGCGCTCCTTTACGGCGCCTATGCGATCAACAACGGCCTGATGACCCTCGGCGCGCTCTCCGCCGTCATTCTCCTCGGCGGCCGTCTGATTGCGCCGGTCCAGCGCGCAGTCTTCATTCTCGTCCAGGCGCGCGACCTTTGCGATGCCGAAGAGGTCGTCTCCGATCTCATGCACCGGCCGATCGCGCGCCAGGCAGCGGCGCCAATCCAGATCGAAAACGTCGGTCGTGTCGAACTGCAACGGGTTGGTTTTGCCGATCCGGATTCGCCCTCGCAGGGTTTCCACGGTCTCGACCTCACCCTTCAGCCCGGAGAGATGATCGCGCTCAGCGGCCCTTCGAAGCGCGCATCGACGGAGCTTCTGCGCATCATGGCCGGTCTTTCGCATCCTGCTGAAGGCAGTGTGAAGTTGAACGGGATACCGGCTGACCAATACCCGCTCGCGCAGCTTAACCGTGCTGTCGGCTATGTCGTCGGCAATCCTGTCCTCTTTGCGGGTACGATCAGGGACAACATCACGCGGTTCGGCGAGGTTGCGCTTGAGGAGGTGTGGAGCGTGGCCAACATGCTTGGCCTGCAAGGCTCTCTGAACGAGCTGCCGAGAGGTCTCGATACGCAGGTCACCGGCACGTCGAGCGAAAGTATTCCGACGAGCCTTTGTCAGCAGATATCAATTTTGCGCTCCATCGTACTTCGCCCGCGCATCCTTCTCCTGGACGATGTCGATCGCGGCCTGGATCGGCAAGGCTATGGCAATCTGCAGAGGTTTATCGCCACGATACGCGGACAGGCGACCATCGTGATCGTATCCGATGACCGCAATCTGATGGCTGGTGCCGAACGCCGCCTGATTATCACCCCAACCGGACTGCACGCGGATGACACCGCCGTTCAGCGCGGGCTGTCGACCTACAGGAGCCTCAAGCTGTGAATGTCGCCCTTGATATGCGCAGGCGTTTGCAAGCTGCCTTTGGCGATCTGCCGGTCGGGTCTCCCGTTGTGGCCGAAGGGGGGCATCTATCGGACCTCTCGTCCACGCCACCTGCCGATGAACCTCAGTCGTCGATGTCGAAAACTGCGGAGGTTTTCGTTCTGCAGGGTAGCTCGCCACGGGCCGCCGATCTCTTTTGCCGCCTTGTCCTCAGTTGCGGACAGCAGTTTCCGGTGAAGAGCCTGTTGAGTGCCATTCCCGCCGGTGGCCTGCGCGATGACACGGATACGATCATCGCAGCCATGGCCAATCTTGGCTTCTACGTCAGCGAGCACCGCTTCAATGCGGATCGCTGGATTCGTGCACGGCTACCTGTCCTCTTGACGGACCATCGTGGTCTGCTGCTCCTTGTGCCTGGCGGCGATGGAGAACCCTGTCTTGCACATGTGTTCGACGGCAAAAATTCCTCGGAAGTGAAAACAGATCTTGAGCAGTTGGAAGGCCAGGCCTGCTGGATCTTCCGCTTCGAAAGTGCGCAAAATCCTCTGTCTTCGGCAACCCGGACGCATACGACGTATAGCTGGGCGCGCGCGCTGCTAGACCGGTTTCCGCGAGTACCGCTCGTCATCCTGATGCTCAGTCTGGCGCTGGCGGTCACCGGAATTCTCTTCCCGCTTTCCATCGCGGTCTTCTTCGGCGAAGTCATCCGGCTATCAACCTTTCAGACAATGCCGCAACTGGTGGCCGGATTGCTGCTCCTGGCCGGCTTTGAAATGGTGTTCGTGCTGCAGCGGGCAAAGATTGCATCCTGGCTTGCCAGCCGTCTGGAGTTTCTGGTCAATACGTCATCCTTCGCGCAGATTCTCAGGCTGTCGCCGATGATCTCGGAAAGGGCGTCGCCGACCACCCAAGCGGCACGCCTACGCTCGTTTGAAAGCATTCGCGATTTCTGCAGCGGGCCAACCTTTTCAGCCCTGCTGGATCTGCCGATTGCGCTCCTGTCATTGATATTCGTCGGTTTTCTGTCGCTTTCGGCGCTTGGCATCCTTGTTGCCTCGATCATCCTCCTTCTGGTCGTTTTCGGACTGACATGGCGAAAGGCTGCGGTGTTGACGAGCATTGCTGCTGACGAAGCGACGGAGATGCAGAGGCTCGCCATCGAAACACTCGACAAGCTCGACGTCATTCGCAATGCGGGTATGCAGGACATCTGGTGTCAGCGCATAGACAGGATTGCTGATCGCGAGCAGAACGCGCAGATGCGGCTGCGCTTCGCGGGGCAGGTTGCCGATAGCATTGCCGCTGCCATCTACACCTTCTCGATCATCGCGGTCATGAGCATCAGCGCAACAGAAGTATGGGCCGGCAGCATCACGGGTCCATCGCTTCTGGCGCTCGTGATCATCAGTCTCAGGATCCTCTTGCCTTTCCAGACAATGTGCATGTCGGTGTTGCGCTTTGAGCAGATCCGTCGGAGCCTGGTGCAGATCAATGCGCTGATGGATTTGCCCACCGAGCGTCAGGCCGAACGGGAAAAAAACCGCCTGCAGCCGCTGACAGGACGGGTGAGCCTCGTCAATGTCGGCTTCAAGGCCGCCGATACCCGTCCGGTTTTTGTAGGGCTCGATCTGGAGGTCGAACCCGGGGAGGTCGTCGGCATCTATGGTGCCAATGGCACTGGAAAATCGACGATCTTCAAAATGATCCTGGGAATGGTCGATACCAGTCTTGGCGCCGTGCGTATCGATGGTGTCGATATAAGGCAATTGCCCCTGCATGAGCTGCGACGACGGGTTTCCTATGTGCCGCAGCAACCGAAGCTTTTTCCCGGCACGCTCAGGCAAAATCTGCTCACGGCCAATCCGCTGGCCAGCGATCAGCATTTGCGGCGCGTGCTCGAGACTGTCGGGCTTTTGTCGACCATTCAAGGGTTTCCCAATGGGCTCGATGAGCGCGTAACGATCAACGACGAGGAGCGCTATTCGGAGAGCTTCCGCTATCGTTTCGCCTTTGCCCGGGCGCTTCTGATCAACAGCAAGATCTTCCTTATCGACGAAATCTCGAACGCGCTCCTGGATGCGGAGGTCGGCCAGCTGCTCATGCGGCTTCTCAAGGATTTCAAAGGCAAGCGGACGGTCATCTTCATCTCGCATCGGTCCGATTTTCTGCAACAGGCAGACCGGGTGGTGGCGCTCCGCTATGGCAAGGTCCCCCTCGTCAACAAGCCACAATCAATTATGGAGCGAGCATCGTGAAAAGCGTGCGAGAAATCGTCAAGCTTCTGTCCTCCAGCATCCTGCCGCATTCGGGAGAGCTGTCGCAGACAATGGGCCAGCCCATCATGGTGCGCGAAACCGTGCCCCGGCGCTATGCGCGCATTGTTGGTCTGAGCGTCTCCACTGCAGTCTTCTGCGGGGTAGCCTGGACCACGGTTGCCCGGGTGAGCGAGGTCGCCGTCGCCACCGGTTCGCTGCTGCCGGTGGGTTTCGAGCAGTCCGTCCAGCATCTCGAAGGCGGGATCGTCCGGTCCATCGATGTGGAGGAAGGACAGATCGTCGAGGCAGGCCAAAGGATCATGACGCTCAAGGATGCCTCCACATTCGAGGATGGCGAGACGATGGAGCGGCAAAAGGGCGATCTGCTCGCGCAGCTGGAAACGCAAAAGGCGATGGCCGAAGACCGTCAGCCTGATTTTTCCTTCCTTCCGACCAGCTTCGTGGCGGAGCGCCAGAACAATCTCAATGCCTTCGAGGCAGAACGCGCCAATCTGAGCTCACAGCTCCAGGAAGTCGATCGACAGATCAGCCAGGCGCGATTGTCCTATGACGTGGCAAAGAGCGAGTTGGCCAATGCCGAGGCGGAACTTGACGATGCCGAATTCGAGCTCGATCGCTTCAATGCCCTCTTGAAGAAGGGGGTCGCAACAAAGCTGCAGGTGAGTGAGAGAAGCCGGATTGTTGGGCGGGCCCGCACAAACGTTGCAACCGCGGCAAGCCGGGAGGCCGCGGCGGCCGAAAGACTGGCAGAGGTCGAACAGCAGAAGGCAAGCGTGGTGGCGCGGGCAAGATCGACCAGCAACCAGCGGATCCTCGAGCTTGAGGGAGCGTTGACCGCACTTGAGGGAAATATCAGAAAGAAGGATGGTCGACGCGAGCGCCTGGATGTGCAGGCACCGATTGCGGGGATCGTGAAATACCTTGCGGTCCGCGGTCCGGGAGAGGTGGTCACGCCAGGGGAGCAGATTGCAATCATCGTTCCCACCACCGGTCCACTTGTCGCCCAGACAAGGGTTCCAGCAAGCCAGGTTGGATACCTGACGGAAGGCCAGAAGGCCAATGTCAAGCTCACGGCCTATGACTTCACGCGGTTCGGCTGGCTGACCGGGCAGGTCGCGTCCATATCGCCTTCCGCCTTCCAGGAAGAGGGCCGCGGTTCCTACTACATGGTCAAGCTGCGGCTTGATGGCAATCACCTGCCACGACTGCCCGATGCGCCGATCCTGCCCGGAATGGAACTCACCGCAGACATCATCACGGGCGACAAGACCGTCTTTCAATATCTGCTCACGCCGCTGCAACGCAGCTTCGGCACCGCATTTGGAGAGCGCTGATGCTTGCACGAGATCCCAATCATGTTTTAGCCGACAAGGCGGCGCAGCCCGCTTCGGCAGGTCGTGTTCTGATTGTCGATGACGACCGGATGGGCCTGACCGTTTTGTCGTCCATGGTCGAAGAGCTTGGCTATCGTGTCGAAACGGCGGTGAACGGCGCGGAAGCCTATGCCATGCTTCGCGAAGATCCCGGCCGGGCCGATCTTGTGGTGACGGACCGCATGATGCCGGTGATGGATGGACTGGCGCTGACGCGACGGCTAAAGCGCGACCCAGAGACCGCCGGGATCCCCGTCGTCATGCTGACGGGTGCGACGGAGACAAGCGACATTGCAGCCGGGCTGGAGGCGGGCGCTTTCTACTACCTCGTCAAGCCGGCAGCAGAAGAGTTGGTGACGTCGGTCCTGAACTCGGCCATGCAGGACGTCCGCCGTCGCGAAAGCTTCAATGCGCAGGTGGGCGCGCATCAGTCTGCGTTTGCAAATGTGCGCATCCTGCGCATGGTGCTGACGACGCCGCGGGAGGTGGAGCCCGTGTGCAGCCTGCTTGCCAGTGTTCATCCGCAGCCTGACAAGGTGGTGCAGGGAATTTTCGAACTCGTTCAGAATGCGATCGAGCACGGGCTGTTGCGTTTCGGCCTGCAAGAAAAGCAGCGGCTCGTCGGTCTTGGAAAGTGGCAGGACGCGCTTGCCGAACGATCGCTCGATCCGGCGTATCGCGGGGAGGTCGAGGCAACCATCGTGCGCAAGGATGAGGCGCTTGTCCTGACGGTCAAGGATCCTGGCCCCGGTTTCGCCTGGCGCAATCACCTTACGGTCGATCCCTCGCGCTCGTCAGCAGCATGTGGGCGTGGTGTGGCGCGCGCCAACACGCTGATTTTCGACAGGCTCGTCTACAACGAGGCCGGAAACGAGGCCACGGCCTTGATGCGGTTGCAGCAACGCGCAAAATGGTAGCTTCCTATGTCACGAACCGTCATCAACGTCGGCAACAAGCTTATCGTCATTAGCCTGATCCTTGGGCTGGCGATTTCCATGGTCACCTGGTTTCTGATCTCGGCATCACGGCAAAATAAGACGGATTTCGAGGTTGAGATCAACAATGTCGGCAAGAATGTCCAGCAGCAATTCGATGCCGTGGTGGTCAGGGTCAAGGATCTTGCTGGCTTTGTGTCCGCTGGAATGGAGGCTGATGTCGACACCAAGCTGCGACAGGCAAGCAGGGTGTCTAACAATCTGATCGAGCTTGGGTATTTCTATTCGGACGATCCTTCCAAATCGCGGGTTTACTACGCAAAGAATACCACGCTCGACTTTAACACCGCTGATTTTGGCCAGATTTTGGGGCGATTGAACGCGCAGCCGGGGTTGGTGATATCATTTGCCGCAGGCGGCAAGGGTGCCTTCAAGTCCATTGATCCCAACCACCTTGTCTTGATGCAGAGCTTGTACGCAAAAGACCCGCTCGGCTTGAAAACCAATAGGAGCAGGTTTCTGATCACCTACGCCGTGGTCGATCTCGATGGCATTCTCTACGATACGACCTTTGACCTGCGGAATTCCCGCTTTCTGGAAAGCCGCTTCCTTGTCGAAGGTCAGGCAAGACGAGTTAGGGCCCAGGGCGCTCCAGTCGATCAGGATTGGAATGGAGACCGTCGCCAGATCTCACTTGTCGTGACACGTAACCTGAGCCTGACGCTGGAATTCGTGCGAACGCTGGCTTCGAGTGTACACGTCGTCGTCTTCTCCTTTGGCATACTCATCCTCGCCAGTATCGCTGCGGGCCTGTTTTTCCTTTCGGAGAGCCGGCACAGGGACGCACGCCTTCAACTGAAGCTGGCGGCGGATGCGGAACGGCAGGCCAACTCGGCAAAATCGGACTTCCTCGCGACGATGAGTCATGAAATCCGAACTCCTCTGAACGGGGTTCTCGGCATGGCAGAACTCCTGACGCGGTCAGAGCTGACGCCGACCCAGCGTCGCTATGCCGAACAGATCAGACAGTCGGGGTCAATGCTGCTCGGAATTCTCAACGATGTCCTCGACATGTCCAAGCTTGAGAGCGGTAAGCTCGCTGTCGATTTGGTCCGGATGGACCTGCATGCGGTCATGCAGGAGACGGTGCGGTTCTTTGTCCCGAATGCCCAGGAGAAGGGGCTGAACCTCCTCCTCGACATCGAGCCCGACGTCCCCCGCGCCATCGAAATGGATCCGATGCGTTTCCGCCAGATATTGTCCAACCTCGTCTCGAACGCGATCAAGTTCACCGACCGCGGCGAGATCCTTGTCTCTGCAATGTTTAAACCTGGATCGGGCGCGGATGGTGAACTGACGGTCGCTGTCACCGACCAAGGCATCGGCATGACAGCGGATGAGCGGGCACGTCTGTTTACCCGATTCAATCAGGCCAATACCGGGACAACCCGCAAATATGGTGGCACGGGCCTGGGACTTGCGATCTGCAAACAGCTTTGCGAGACGCTCGGCGGGTCGATCGATGTGCAGAGCGAAATCAACCGCGGAAGCAGATTCACGTTCCGTCTGCCGATTGAGATCAGCAAGACCGCTGAAGTCACTGCCCGGCTTAGCTGCAGTGTTGCGCTCGTATGCGATTCTCCGATCGTCTCAGACATTGTTCGAAAGACCTTCAGGACGAAGGGGATCGACCTTGTCGTGTTTCCATACACGGATGATCTTGCAAGCCGCCTCGTCCTTGGCGATGCCTATGGCACGCCCTTTGGTCTCGTCATCTTCAATGAAGAGCGCGATATTCATGCTGCAAAGGATCTGTGGCAATCAATCGCCACCAAGATCATTCCCTCGGCCAAGTCCATCATCCTTGGTCACCAAGAGGCCAATCGCAGTTATCTCGCATTCGATGGCGCGGTGCCAAAGCCATTTCTGCCAAGCCAGTTGCTGGATCTTGCCGCCGAACTGCTGGAGGAGCGCCGCAGCCTACCTGTCGAACCTGCGGTCGAACAGGCCGAGAAAAAGGAGGCCAGGCTTCTGTTCCAGGACCGACGCCTGCTGCTCGTCGATGACAACCATGTCAATCTGCTGATCGCCGAGGAGTATCTGTCTCGCTATGGGTTCGCAATTTCCACTGCGACCAACGGCATAAAAGCGGTCAAGGCGGCGGAGGATGGCGACTTCGACATCATCTTCATGGACTGCCAGATGCCCGAGATGGATGGGTACGAAGCCACGGGGATCATTCGTCGCAAGATGGCCGACGGCACCATTCGTCGGGCACCGATTCTCGCTCTCACCGCAAATGCGCTCAAGGGCGACCGGGAGCGTTGCCTTGAGGCTGGCATGGACGATTTTCTATCCAAGCCTCTGCAGGACGCAGCCCTGATGGGCGTCTTCGACCGGTTGATCGAGATGCCGGAATTCGAATGGCTGGGACTGCCCATTCAAGATGCAGGAAAACCACGAGCGAATGCCGCGCCACAGATGGTCGAGCTGGCGTCTCCTGGACGCGCTCGACCCGAGGCCGGCGCGGCGCAAGTGGTGAAGGCGAGCACGGCTGCACAAGGTTCTGTTGATAGAAATTCCCTCCAATCCGGTGATCAGACAATGCCATCTACGCCCCACCAACCACCAGCCGGTGCGCCGGAGGCTTCTCCTGTCATCCGCAAGCAGGCACCGGCGACAACATCGACACCCGTGGCGATGCCTTCACCTGCCGCACAGGCTGGCGGTGTCCCGTCGCCGCGACCGGTCGACGCCGCTGCCGTTGCAAGCAGAGAGGCTGAGGCCAAGTCAGCGGCAACAGCCAGGGTTCCGCTCATGGATGTTGCCGAATTTGAGCGCACGCGATCGGCAATGAAGAAATTCGATCTGCTGCTATCGCTCTACCGCAATGACACCTCCGAATACCTCAAGGTGATCCGCCTGGAACTGGGGATGAACAACCTCCAGGAGGCTATCCTGCCGGCGCATACGATCAAGAGTGCCAGCCGCATGATTGGCGCTTCGGGTCTGTCTGCCCTGGCGGAAAACATGGAGAAGCGACTGCGGTTGGGACAGGGTACAAGTCCAGCAGAACTGCAGGCTCTTTCAGACAAGATGGACAAGGTGTTTGAAGCGACCCTGGCTGCGATCGACAGGCTGATGGAAAAGCAAATCCAGGCGGCAGCGGAATAGGTCTCAGCCGCCCGCCTTTGTCGGGGTTGCGATCTTGGCATGTGTTGCCAGTTTCGCTGCCGGCGCGGCGTTTGGGGATGGCGCCGGCGCGGGCAGTTCCACGGCCGATCCGCTGCCGATTGCCACGTGCAGGCGGATCGCCGCAATGGCATTGGCGCGCACGCTTTCGGCCAAGTCCAGCCGGGCCTCGCCAAGGGATCTTTCCGCCTCAAGGATATCGAGGATCAGGCCGGTGCCGCCGATATAGCTCTCACGCGCGAGGTCGCGCGCTGTGCCGTAGGAAGCCACCTTGCGACGATGGGCTTCCGTTTCCGCCTGGCCACGATTGAGGGCGACGAGCGCGTTCTCGACTTCCTCGACCGCGCGGAAGACCGTGTCTTTCCAGCGCAGATATTGGATGCGCGTTTCCGCCGTCTGGATGTCGACCTGCCGGCGCAAGCGCCCACCCTCGAATATCGGCGCCAGAAGCGAAGGGCCGAAGCCCCAGGATGTCGTGCTGGCAGTCAGGCCCGAGGCGATCAGCCGTGCAACATCGATCGTACCATTGAGGCTGAGCGCTGGATAAAGCTGAGATCTGGCTACATCTATCCGTGCCGCCGCCGCCGCGAGCAATCGCTCCTCGCGGCGGATATCCGGACGATTGCGCAAGAGATCTGCCGGGAAGCCGGTTTCGACACGATGGGTCAGGCGCGGCTGCTTGCTCTTGCCTTGCGTCAGTCGCGCGATTTCCACATTGGTGGTGCCGAGCAGTGTGGCAAGATGGTTGATGGCCTGCTGACGGTTGCGCTCATAGGGTGGGATTTGCGCCTTGGCATCGTCAACAAGCGCTTGCGCCTGCGCAGTATCAAGATTGCTGGCCGTTCCCGTTTCAAGCATATCTTCCGTCAGGCTTCTCGTCTTCTCGCTCGATGCGAGATTGGCCCTGCTGATGCTGATTGCCTGTTCGTTGAACCGGAGGTCGATATAGGTCGCCGCGAGGTCGGCGAGGAAGGCAAGGCGCACCAGTTCGACATCGGTAGCGGCAGCGGAGGTGTTGGCCAGGCTTTCACGACGCGCTGCCCGCCCGCCGCCGAAGAGGTCGACCAGCATGGAGAAGGTGGCGGAAGCACCGTAGCTTGACTGCGGCGCTCCCTGGCCGTCGACGCGATCAAGCGCGCGGCTTGCCGAGGCGCCCGCCTGGATCTGCGGGAGATAGGTCGATGTGGCCAGAACCTCACGGAGGCGCGCGATGTCCAGCCGATGACGCGCCTGCTGGATGGATACGTTTTCGACCATACCCCGCCGGATCAGCGCATCGAGGACCGGATCATCGAAGGCGCGCCACCAGACCAGCAGTGTGATATCCTCGCGCATGGGCTGCACGGATCCGGTCGTGAACCTGTCCGTCAGGTTGGTCGTTGGTCGCGGAGGGTTCCTCGTCTCGGCACAGGCAGCCAGAACGGCAGATATGGACAGAAGTGACGCCAAAAGCACGGGAGATTTCATGAGGCCGACACCGGTTGTTTTCTAACGGTTAACCATAAGGCCTCATGGTTTAGTAATTCTTAATTCAAGTCATGGCTGTAGTCGGGCAATTTCTCACGCGTGCGTCAGCTGGTCGCCCATGGGTCGCATGGATACGCTTTCGCTTACATAGCCGGTATCGATGACAAGCTGACCTCCGCGGGCGCGGGAGACGCAGGCGCAGATCCTCGGATCGTGCTGCCGTTCTTCTTCGGAAAAGAACACGTCGCGATGATCGAGCGGAGCGGTGGCGGAGACGATCTTGACCGCACAGAGCCCGCATTCGCCGCGGCGGCAATCATGGATCATCGGCACGCCAGCTTCTTCCAAAGCTTCCAGCATGGTCTGATCGGGTCGGACATCGACCGAAAGATCGAGGCCCTGCACTGAAACCGTGAAACTTTCCTCCGGGAACAGGCCGCTATCGCCAAAAACCTCGTATCGGAAGCGGCTGATGGGGCGACCAGACGCGATCCAGGCAGCCTTTGCGGCGTCCAGAAGAGCCAAGGGGCCGCAGACATACGCTTCCGTGTCCGAAGGGAGGTCGGCGAAGGCTTCTTGAAGATTGAGTGTCTGCCCCTCGTCCTGGGCAAAGGTTGCAAGCCTCTCTCCGAGCAGTGATTGCAGATCGGAGGCGAAGGCCATCGCGTCCCGCCGCCGGGCGGCGTAGAGGAGCTTGAGCGGGCGCCCCCTTGCTGCCAGGGCTTTCGCCATGCCGTAGATTGGCGTGATGCCGATGCCGCCGGCAATCAACAGGTAGTGCTCCGCCCGCCAGGAGAGTTCGAAGCGGTTCTCCGGTTCGGTCATTTCGGTTCTGTCTCCCACCTGAAGCTGCCAGATGAAAGCCGATCCGCCACGGCTGTTGGGATGCAGCTTGACGGCAATCGCAAGAGTGCCTGCTGCGCTCGGCACAACCGTATAGGTTCGAATGGCCGGAACTCCCTTGATCGATACCTTGATATTGGTGTGCGACCCGGGGTCGAAGGCGCCATGAAAGCCGTCCACCGCAAAAGTGATCTGTCTGATGTCCTCGGCGATCTCCTCTGCCGCGATCACCCGTGCCGGCCGCCAAATCTGTTGTGAGCGCATTTTTCCTCCTCCACCTTGCCCGGCCTTGTTGCTGGCGTCAGGCATGTCCCTGGCTCAGCTCGCCAGCATGGCCAGCGCCAGAACCCGATCCTTCAAATCCGGCTGCTCCTCCAGCACAAAGTGCAGATTCTGGCGGGCAAGCCGGGCGTGTTCGCGCGCAACTGCTTCCGCGCGCGCGCCCTCTCTGGCTTCAATCGCCTGCAGGATCGCCTTGTGCTGCGCCTGACCGATGATCAGGCTCTGGCGAAAGGCCATCGCCCCTGGTTCTGCCCCGACAAAGGCATTGGGACTTGCGAACGGTAGGCGGCATGCGCGTGCCAGTTCGTCCGCAATCACCCGGCTGCCGGACAGGTTTGCCAGACCCTGGTGAAATCCGTCGTTCAAAGCCGCATATCGCTCGAGATCGATCTCCCCGGGCGCCAGCGCCAGAGTGACGTCCAGATCTGCAACAATCGTCTGCAAGGCCATCATCGCATCCGCGGAATACCCTCGCTCGGCGGCAAGCCGTGCGGCTGTCCCTTCCAGGACGCCGCGCAACTCGATCGCGTCAAAGACATCCTCGCGGCTGAAGCGGCGGACCTGATACCCGCCGGAGGGGATGAGTGTCACCAGCCCCTCAAGCTCCAGTTTCTGCAGGGCACTGCGCAAGGGGGTGCGCGAGACGGAAAGGCGCGCCGACAGGGCGACTTCCGACAGGCGCTCGCCCGGTTCGATCGCGCCCTTCAGAACCAGATCTCGCAGTTCCGACAGTGCGCGTTCCGTCTGCTGACGACCGCCGCCATGTTCTGTTGCCATGAGCCTATTCCGCCGCAGCCGGAAGGCCGCGACCCGGCTTTTGCTCTGCCTCGATCATCTGATCGATCAGCCGACGGGCCCACATCGAGCCCGCATCAATGTTGAGGTTGTAGAATTTGTGATCGGGATTGGCGTCGATCGCCCGTTGCTGGGCTTCCAGCACCGCCTCGTCTTCGCGAAAGACGCCCGCCACCCCCTCGCGCAACTCGTGAGTGCGTGCCTGGTTCTTGAGGTCATAGTTGCGGGCAAAGGCCCAGAAATAGAGGCAGGTTTTGTCGGTTGCCGGTGTGATCGTGTTCAGCACATAGCCGTTGACGCCGCGCGATCGGTCTCCGGATTTGGCGCCGGTCCCGGCTTCGGCAACGCCGACATCAATGGAGATGGTGCAAGGCGCCTCGAAGCGAATGATCTGCCAACGGTCTACCTTGCCGGCCTTGCCATACTGTTTGCGCCAGAAGGGCGGGGGATCGATATCCTCCATCCAGCGGGTGATATAGGCGAAGCGATCGGAATGGGTGGCCTCGAACGGGGCTTCGGCCACGGCGCGATTGCCGATCGAGGAGCCGTGCACGAAGGTTTCGTGGGTCAGATCCATCAGATTGTCGACGACGAGACGATAGTCGCAGGCGACCTCGATTAGCTTGCCATCCGAAGCCCAGTCCGGATCGTCGTTCCAGTGCAGGTCCGGGATGAGGGCAGGGTCTGCGCGTGCCGGGTCGCCGGGCCAGATCCAGATGAGACGGTGTTTCTCGGCAATCGGATAGGACTTGACGCAGGCCGAAGGATTGATGGTGTCTTGTGACGGCATGTATACACATCGACCGGTGTCATCGAATTCCAGTCCGTGATAACCGCAGACGACATTGTCGCCCTCCAGACGTCCCAGGGACAGCGGAACAAGGCGGTGCCAGCAGGCATCTGCCAGCGCCACGGCCTGGCCGTTCTCCTTGCGGTAAAGCACGATCTGCTTGTTGCATATGGTGCGCGGCAAGAGGGCGCGCTTCAGCTCGACGTCATAAGCCGCCGCATACCAGGCATTCAGCGGAAAGGTCTGTGTAGTCATCATCTGTCCTCCTCAGATCAGAGGATTAGGGCAGCATGTATACAATCTGTCAAGCGATCAGGCAGCGGCACACCGATCCGCCGCCTGCTGCTTTCCTGGTCAAGGCTGCTGGGCGCCGGTCGTTGCCGTGTAAATCGCGTAGAGCGAGGTTGAGGCTGTAATGAACAGCCGGTTGCGGCGCGGGCCGCCGAAGGTCAGGTTCGAGACGGCCTGGGGCACGAGGATCTTGCCGAGAAGCCGACCATCGGGCGCAAAGCAATGCACACCGTCGGCAGCACTCGACCAGAGATTTCCATGGAGGTCGACGCGCATGCCATCGGGAATGCCCTTGTCGATTTCGGCAAACACCCGGCCGTTCTGAAGCCGTTTACCGTCAACCACGTCGAAGACGCGAATGTGGCGTGGTGCCTCCGGCGCATGACTTGCGCCGGAATCCGCGACGTAGAGCAAGGTTTCATCCGGCGAGAAGGCAAGACCATTCGGCTGCAGGAAGTCATCCACCATGACGTCAAGAGCGCCGGAGTCCGGGTCAAGACGATAGACGTTGCGGCTCGGTTGTTCCTGCTCGGATCTGTAGCCTTCATAGTCTGAGAGTATGCCGTAGGATGGATCGGTGAACCAGACCGAGCTATCGGAGCGCACGATGACGTCATTGGGCGAGTTCAGCCGTTTGCCGTTATAAGTGTCGGCCAAGACAGTGATCGTACCATCCACCTCGGTTCGGATGACCCGCCGTCCGCCGTGCTCGCAGGAGACCAGGCGCCCTTTCCGGTCGCGGGTGTTGCCGTTGATGAAATGTGATGGCGCACGGAAGACCGACACGCCACCGCCTTCGACCCAGCGCAGAACCCGCTGGTTGGGGATATCGCTGAAGAGCAGATGCTGCGCGTCGTCGAACCAGACCGGGCCTTCGGTCCAGCGGCATCCGGTGTGCAGTTCGTCGAGTTGGGCACTCGGAACAGTAAGGTCGCGAAAGCTGGGATCGCTGATCTTGTAAACGGGATTGTCCGACATGGTGCGTGTCCTGGTTCTTCTATCGTTTGCCGAGGGCGCGGGCGCCCGGCAGCATGATGACCGCGATGATGATGAGTCCGGTGAGGATCAGCCGGATGCCTGCGCCGAAGCCATAGGTGTTGAGCATCGAGACGACAAGGAACATGAAGAGCGAGGCGCCCCAGATGCCCGGCACATTGGAATTGCCGCCGGCAACCGCAGTGCCGCCGATCACGACGACAGCAATCGACATCAAGAGGTATTCGCTTCCCATGTTGAGTGCGGCACCGCCTGAGAAGCTGGCGAGCAGATAGCCGCAGATGGCAGCAAGGAGCGCGCAGAGCACGTAGGTGATGAGGCGCGTGCCGTCGACGGGGATACCCGCCATCCTCGCGGCCTGCAGGCTTTGCCCGATGGCGGAGATCCAGCGACCGTAAACCGTTCGATTGAGCACGAACCAGACCAGCAGGGACAGGATCAGGGCGACGATCGCGACGTTCGGCAGGCCCGCAGTCGACCCGGTGGTAAATTCCGCAAGCCCGCTCGGCGGCTTGATCCTGAGGCCGCGATTGGTCCAGATCGCCGTGGACTGGATGATGAAGCTCATCGACAGCGTCGCGATGATCGGCGGGATGCGCAAGAGCTTGATCAGGGCGTAGTTGCCAAGGCCGATTGCGATGCCAATGACGATGGCGACCAGAAACCCGATTGCGATCATGCCGTTCTCGACATTCATTACCTTGAGCGCCACGGTTCCCGCAAGTGTCATCGTGGCGGGGACCGAGAGGTCGATATTGCCGGGGCCAAGGGTGATGACCAGCATCTGGCCGAGGCCGACAAGAATGGAGAAGGCGGCGAAGGTGAATGCCGCCTGGGCGAGGCCGAGCGTGCTTGCGCCACCGGTAAAGACAACGGTGGTGATGAAGACGAGGGCGGCCGCGGCGAAGGACCAGATCCACGGTCTGCGCAGAAGGGATGTGCTCATTTCGACCTCCGGCCTTCGAAGCGGTTGAGCGCCAGGCGCAGCGTCAGCACGAGGATGAGGATGCCGCCCTGCGCGCCGATCTGCCAATCCGGCGAAATCCGCAGAAACGAAAGGAAGGAACCGGCAAGTGTCAGGGTCAGAGCACCGATTACGGCGCCGATTGGCGAAACGCGACCGCCGACGAATTCACCGCCGCCGAGGATGACGCCTGCGATCGACAGAAGCGTGTAGCGCAGGGCGATGTTGGCATCTGCCGAGGTTGTGAGCCCGACAAGCGCCATGCCGGAGAGCACGGCGAAGACGCCGGCGAGCGCATAGATGGCAGCCCTTGCGCGGATGATCGACCAGCCGGCACGCTCGACGGAGCGGGCATTGCCGCCAACGCCGCGCAGCACGACCCCGAAAGAAGAACGCATGATGACAAAATGGCTGATTGCGGCGATCAGGACGCTCGCGACGATTGCCATCGGCACAAGCGGCGGTTTGGAGGTCATTATGGCCCTGAGATATGCTGGCGCCTCGCCACCCGGAGCGGGCAGGATCAGCACGGCAAGTCCGCCCCAAACGAAGCTCATCCCGAGTGTCACGACAATGGACGGCAGGTCGCGGATGTGGATGAGGACGCCGATCACCGCGTATACCCCGATCGCACCGGCAAGGATCAGGAGACCCAGCAGCGGCGCGCTGTTCAAAAAGGTGGCTGTTACGCAGGCGACGAAGCTGACGAAGGTGCCCATCGATAGATCGAGATCGTTCACCGTCATGATCAGCATCTGCGCGATGGTGGCGAGCGCGATCGGCACCGCAAGATTGAACAGCAGGTTGAGGCCGGTATAGCTCATGGCGCGTGGCTGCAGATAAAAGACGGCTGCCAGCAGAGCGGTCAGGGACAGAACGGGGATTAGGAGGCGAAGCGTGTCTGCGGAAATATGCCTGCTCATGCCGCCTCCCTGAAGGATGCGGCCAGGATGTTTTCCTCGGTCACGGCATCGCCGGTCAATTCGGCGACGATGGCGCCGTTGTTGAACACATAGACACGGTCGCACAGGCAAACCTCGTCCATCTCCGTCGAGTACCAGACGAAGGTCCGGCCCGCTGTCGCCTCCTCGCGCAGGATGCCGTAGACCTCCTGCTTGGTGCCGAAGTCGACGCCGCGCATGGGATCGTCCATCAGGACAACCGGGGCGCGGCTGGCGAGGGCGCGGGCAAAGAGGACCTTTTGCTGGTTGCCGCCCGACAGTGAGAGAATGCCGTTGTCCATGTCGGGCGTGCGGATGCCGATCCGGGACTTCCAGCTTTCCCCCAGATCGACCTCCCGCCGCTCGTCGAGTGTGCCGAGACGGGAGAGGTCGGGGAGAACGCCGACGGTCAGGTTGCGCAGGATGCTCCACAGGGAAAAGGTGCCGTTGACCGCCCTGTCGCCGGCAACAAAGGCCACTTCAGGGGTGGAAGGCTGGCGCCAATTGCCGCTTCTGTCGTTGAAAAGTCTGATCAGCATGTCGGTCTGTCCATGGCCGCCAAGCCCGGCGAAGCCGACGATTTCGCCGCGGAAGGCCTGAAATCCCAGCCCGCGGTCGCGGGCCGGGGGCAATGCGATCAAGGGCGCACCGTCACGGGCGCTTGCGGCCTGCCGCGCCTGGCGGGCCTTCACCACGCTGCCCATGGCCTCGATCAGTCTGTGTTCGGTGAAGGCCAGGGCGGCCCGCTCGGCGACGATCCTTCCATCCTTCATCACCACGATGCGATCGGCAATGGAGAGGATTTCGCTCAGAATATGCGAGATGAACAGAACCGAGCCGCCCGAGGCGATAAAATGCCGGACATAGGCAAGAAGCTGTTCGGCAAGGCGCGCGTCGAGCGATGATGTCGGTTCATCAAGGATGACCAGGCGCACCCGGTTGCCGACCGCGCAGAAGGTTGTGGCGATTTCCACCATCTGCCGCTCAGCAATGGTCAGTGTGCCGACCTGGTCTTCGCTGTCGATGCCGTGGCCCGGAAAGATCTCGTCGAGCTTTCCGGTTATGATCTCCGCTCCCCGCTTGCGCCAGCCCCAGCCATTGAGGTCCGGATGCATGACGCGGGTGTTTTCGACGACCGTCAGGTTCGGGCAGAGCGAGAGTTCCTGGAAGACGCAGCGAATGCCGGCTTCACGGGCAGCGCGGATGCCACGGCCCGTCTTCGGCAGGGCATAACGAACTTCGCCCTGATGTGGGCTCAGACCGCCATTGATGACGTTGACGATGGTGGACTTGCCGGCGCCATTGTGGCCGACAAGGCCGACGCATTCGCCGGGGCGGATCGAAAGCGTCACGCCGTCAAGCGCCTTCACAGCGCCGAAGCTGACCCTCGCATCGGTCACGCTCACGACCGGTGGGCTCTCGCCGTTCATCATCATGCCTTCACCTGTGCGATCTTGCTGCCTGCCTCGCCGATGCTTCCCGTCCCGCCCGGCAGGGTGCCGGACGGATCGGGGAGGGGTTTCGGGCTTTTGTCATTTTGCCGAGGCAATGACCTTCTGGGCGTCTTCGAGGGAGTACTCGACATTGGCGACGCCACCGGCCTGCGTGTTGGCGAGGTTGGCTTCGAGATTGTCCTGGTCGATGCGCAGGAAAGGTACGACGAGGTCCTTCTTCACTTCCTTGCCGTCCAGGATCTGTTGGGCGACCCAGAAGGCGAGGGTGGAGACGCCGGGCGCGATCGAGACCGACATGGTCTCATAGCCGTTGGCGTCCTTCTGTTCCTTCCACCACTTCAACTCGTCTTCACGGTTGCCCATGACGATGACCGGCATCGGACGCTTGGCGGCGGCAATCGCCTGTGCCGCACCATAACCGTCACCGCCCTGGGTGACGACACCGACGATGTCCGGCAGGCTCGGCAGGATGCCGGCCACGGCCTTCTGCGCCACGTCCTGCGCCCAGTCGCCATGCACGGAGCCGACGATCTTGAACTGCGGGAACTGCTCGACACCGGCATGAATGCCGGCCGAGATCTCGTCATCGACGAAGACGCCGGCCAGACCGCGGATCTCCAGCAGGTTGCCGCCCTGCGGCAGCTTCTTGGAGAGATATTCGACCTGACTGCGACCCATTTCCTTGAAGTCGACGGCGATCCGCCAGGCGCAGGGTTCGGTGACGATGCCGTCGAAGGAGACGACGGTGATGCCGGCGTCACAGGCTTCCTTGACGGCGCCGTTCAGCGCGGTCGGCGAGGCGGCATTGACGACGATGGCGTCATAGCCCTGCAGGATCATGTTCTGGATCTGGGCGGCCTGTTCGGTGGCCTGGTTTTCCGCCGTGGTGAACGGGTCGGCGGCGGCAACCTGGCCAGCCTTCACGGCTTCGCCGGTCACCTTCTCCCAGCTCGTCAGCATGGCCTGGCGCCAGGAATTGCCGGCATAGTTGTTGGAAAGGGCAATCTTCTTGCCCGACGTATCTGCGAGCGCGGTCATCGGCGTCGCGGCAAGGCACAAGGCCGCCGTCGCCAGAAGCAATCTGCTCATTTTCATTGTCTCACTCCCTGTTGTCCAGCCATCGGGTGGCCGGTTCCTCCTGTCCCGTCGAGCCGCAGGGCTCCGGGATCTCCCCACCGGGTTCCTCCTCCCGGTATATGGAAGATGGAATAGATTGCCGGAGCTGTATAGGTTCAGGGCAGCATCGCGTTTGCGTAAACTACCGAATATGATGCGGGATCCCGCAAGACGTTCAAGGTGACCGCCTTATGCTGGGGCTGCGGTGGAGGCCGCGGGAGGACATCATGCTCAAGGTCGCGCCATCGGCGCTGCTCGATCACTATCTCGGAATTTCACGGCTCCTGGCCGGCCAGCTCGATTTCCGCTCGGCGATCAAGGCTGTTGGCGCGGAAGTGGCGCACATCATTCCGCACGATCATCTCGACGTCTGCATGACCATGGATAACGGTCACTATCATACGGCCTATGAGAGCGGGCTCGACACGGCCTGGGGCGAGCTCGCGCCGGCCCCCGTCGGCAACAGTCCGATCCGTGCGCTGCTCTGGGGCGAGGTGGAGGTCATGCTGACCGAGGACGCTCAGGTCGACCCGCAGTTCCATTTTGAGAATGCCTTTACCCGGCCAATCTTCGAGCAGAACCTCAGAAGCCGTATACACGTGCCGCTGAAGGTCAGCGGAGAAATCATCGGTGCGCTCAGCTGCTCGTCGCATCGCGTCGGCTTCTATACAAATGAGGATGTGGCCAATGCCCTGTCCATCGCCGATCTCCTGTCGCCCTATTTCTTCGCCTTGCGATCGGCCGATCAGGCGAAACAGTCTGCCATTGTCGAGGCGGAAGCGCGGGCGCGCGAGGAAGGCCTGCGCCTCGGCGCGTTGAACCTGACCGAGGCGCTGGAGTGGGAGCGTCAGCGGATCGGCATGGATCTGCACGATCAGACGCTTGCGGATCTAACACGGCTTTCAAGACGGCTCGACCGGTTGATGCAGGAAAAGGATCTGCATGCCGAGATGCTGGAGCCGGTGAGCCGAAGCCTGCAGCATTGCATGCAGGATCTGCGCGAGATCATCGAGGAGGCAAAGCCCTCGGTGCTGCAGTTGTTCGGCTTCGCGCATGCGGTGGAGAATCATCTGGAACGCGCGGTGCGCGATCAGGGGGCGACGGCGCTCCGGGCCTTCGCCGACGAGACGGAGGGTCTGATCGACCAGCTCGACCAGACCGAGCGCATCGCGCTGTTCCGCATTGCCCAGGAGGCGATCAACAATGCCGTGCGTCACGCCCAGGCGGATCTCGTCGAGGTTAAGCTGCGCAGAAGCGCGCAGGCCGTGGTCATCGAGGTCACGGATGACGGGCAGGGCCTGCCGGCGGACGTGCGCCACCGCGGCGGTATCGACAACATGATGACACGAGCAAGGCTGATCTCGGCGAAGTTCATGCTTGGTGCTGGACGTGGAGGGCACGGCACCACGGTTCGGGTGCAGTTGCCACTGAAGACGCTGCAGAAGCGGGTTGGGGGAATTGAAGCATGAAGGTCCTGATCGTCGAGGATGATCCGCTGCATCGATCCTATCTGCTGGAGGCGGTCTATGCGGCGCTGCCCGAATGCCAGACGGTGCTCGAGGCTGAAAACGGAGCGGAGGGCGAGCGGCTGGCGCGCGACAACAAGTCGGCGCATGTGGTGATGGATCTGCAGATGAATGCGCGCAACGGCATCGAGGCGGCTCGCACGATCTGGAAGGAGCGGCCCGATACGCGCATCCTCTTCTGGTCGAACTATTCCGACGAGGCCTATGTGCGCGGGGTCTCGCGTATCGTGCCGGATGGGGCGGCCTATGGCTATGTGCTGAAATCGGCGTCGGATGAACGTCTGCGGCTGGCGCTGCGCAGCATCTTCGTCGAGGCGCAATGCGTCATCGACCGCGAAGTGCGCGGCATGCAGCAGAAGAGCCTCGGCCAGGTCCGCGGGTTCAGCGACAGCGAATACGAGATCCTGATCGACATCGCGCTTGGGCTGACCGATCGCGCCATTGCCCGGCGGCGCGGCCTGTCTATTCGCAGCGTGCAGAACCGGCTGCAGCAGCTCTACGAGAAGCTCGATGTCTATCAGTCGAGTGCAGAGGATAGCGACGAGGGCCGTTTTAACCTCAGAGCGCGGGCGGTGACAGTCGCCCTCTTGCGCAAGCTGTTGAACTACAGCGCGCTGGAGCGCGCCGAGGCGGAACTCGCCGATTGGCTTCGGACCCACTGACCTCCACCGCGCCGGGTGGAGGTCAGTATTTGCGTCAGGTCCGAAGCACCCTGTAGATCGCCGGGATGACGAGCACCGTGAGCAGCGTTGAAGAAATCAGGCCGAACAGCAGCGAGATCGCCAACCCCTGGAAGATCGGGTCGGTCAGGATCACGGCGGCGCCGATGATGGCGGCGAGCGCCGTCAGAAGGATCGGCTTGAAGCGGATCGAGCCGGCTTCGATCAGCACATCCGTCAGCGGGCGATCGCCGTGGTCGGCGTGGCGAATGAAATCGACCAGCAGGATCGAGTTGCGTACGATGATGCCGGCCAGCGCGATGAAACCGATCATCGATGTCGCCGAAAACGGCGCGCCGAACAGCCAGTGTCCGCCGAGAATGCCGATGAAGGTCAGCGGCACGGGGGTCAGGATCACCAGCGGCACCTTGAACGAGCCGAACTGGGCGACGACGAGGATATAGATGCCGAGCAGGGCAATCATGAAGGCGGCGCCCATGTCACGGAAGGTCACCCAGGTCACTTCCCATTCGCCATCCCAGAGAAGGGTGGAGACTTCCTCGTCATGCGGCTGGCCGTGCAAGGCGATCACAGGTTTAGGCAGGCCAGCCCAGTCCTGTGCATCGATTGCCTCCTGGACTGCCAGCATACCATAGAGCGGCGCCTCAAAGTCGCCCGCCAGTTCGGCAGTCACCATTTCGGCATTGATGCCATTGTGCCGGAAAATCGGCTGCGATGTTTTTTCGTCCGATACGCGAACGACATCGCCGAGTTCCACCACACCACGGTCGCCGGGCAGAGAATTGGCCGGGATTGGCGTGGTCATGTACATTTCGTCGATGACCTTTTCAGCCTTATCCCGCTCCAGGCGGATCGGAACGGGCGGACGGCCCTCGCCGCGATGCGAATAGCCGATCGTGCGACCGTTCGACAGGATTGCGATCGTGTCGAAGACGTCGCCTTCCTGTACGCGGTAGAACTCTGCGTCATCGGTGGAGATCAAGAGCCGTTTGCGATTGGCCTCGACACCATAGGAATTGTCGACATCGACAATGAAGGGCACCGAGCGGAAGGCTGCCTCCACCTTGGCGGCAACGGTACGACGGATCTCAGGCGTCGGTCCGTAGATCTCGGCGAGCAGTGTTGCCATGACGGGCGGGCCCGGCGGCGGTTCGACAACCTTCAGGCTGGTGCCGGCGGGCGTGTCGATGGCCGCGATCCGCTGCCTGAGGTCAAGCGCAATGTCGTGGCTTGAGCGGTCGCGGTCTGCCTTGGGGCTGAGGTTGATCGCCACATCGCCCTGATAGGGGGCGCTGCGCATATAGGCGTGGCGCACCAACCCATTGAAATTGAAAGGGGCGGCAGTGCCAGCATGGCTCTGGACGCTGACGACCTCCGGGAGCTCGAGCGTCAGACGTCCGACCGTCTGGGCAATCGCGTCCGTTGCCTCGACCGAGGATCCTTCCGGCAGGTCGATTGTGACCTGCAGCTCGGATTTGTTGTCGAAGGGCAAGAGCTTCACCGTCACGTGCTGCGTGTAGAAAAGCGTCAGGGAGCCAAGGGTCAGCAGGCCGACCAGCAGGAGGAAGATCCAGCTGCGTGCCTTGCTTTCAAGGATGGGTCGGGCAACGGCTGCATAGGCACGGCCCAGCATTCCGCCGGCTTCGTGGTCATGGCTGCTCTGCGCATGGACGGGTGCATTGCCGGAAACTTTAAGCATCAGCCAGGGCGTGACGATAACGGCAACGAAGAAGGAGAAGATCATCGCAGCCGACGCGTTCGCCGGGATAGGGCTCATATAGGGGCCCATCATGCCGGAGACGAAGAGCATCGGCAGGAGCGCTGCGACCACGGTCAGTGTTGCAACGATGGTCGGATTGCCGACTTCGGCGACGGCCTCAATGGCGCTGCGACGCCGGCTGCGTTGGTCACCCATGCCCCAGTGGCGCGCGATGTTCTCGATCACGACGATGGCGTCGTCGACGAGAATGCCGATGGAGAAGATCAGCGCAAACAGCGAGACCCGATTCAGCGTGTAGCCCATGAGCCAGGAGGCAAACAGGGTCAGCAGAATCGTGATCGGAATGACGATGGCAACGACCAGGGCCTCGCGCCTGCCAATGGCGAGCCAGACGAGTGCAATGATCGAGACCGTGGCGAGGCCAAGGTGGTAAAGAAGCTCGTTGGCTTTCTCGTTTGCGGTTTCGCCATAATCGCGCGTGACTTCAACCGTGACGTCGTCGGGAATAAGCTTGCCCTTCAGCGCCTCGACGCGCTCAAGCACCGCTTCGGCCACGATGACGGCATTGGAACCTGCGCGTTTGGCGACGGCAAGGGTAACGGCGGCTACCCGCTCGATCTGGTCACCGTTGCGGCGAAGCGTGGCAACCCGCTGTTCGCTGGCATCGCTGCCAAAGGCGATCGTTGCAACATCGCGCACATAGACCGGCCGACCGTCACGGGTGGTCAGCAGCAGATTGCCGATGTCTGCTGGCGTAGACAGTGTCTCACCGGCAATGACGTCGATCTGTGCGCCATTGTCGCGGACCATGCCCGCCGGCATTGCCGTGTTTGCCCCGCCGACCTTGCCTGCAAGTTGTTGCAGGGTCACGCCATAAAGCGCCAGTTTGTCCGGCTGCGGAGAGACCCGAATGATCTCGTTGACCTCGCCGACGACATAGGTGAGGCCAACATTGTCGGTCTTTGCGATTTCGTTTCTCACCTCCCGCACAATGCGGGTCAGATCGTTGGCGCTGATGCGCGCTGCAGCCTCGGGACGGGGCGCAAATGTAAGCGTGGTGATGGCCACATCGTCAATGCCGCGTCCGACGACCTTGGGTTCGGGAATACCAACGGGGATGCGGTCGAGATTGGCCCTGACCTTGTCATGAACGCGCAAGACGGCCGCATCGGCGGAGGTGCCGACGAGGAACCGTGCCGTCACCATCACCTGGTTGTCCATGGATTGCGAGTAGATGTGCTCGATGTCGTTGATGCTCTTCACGACGGTTTCGAGGGGCTCGGTGATCAGCTTCTCGGCATCTGCTGCCCTCAGGCCGGGTGCCTGGACAATGATGTCGACCATGGGCACGGAAATCTGCGGCTCCTCCTCGCGCGGAAGCGAGAACAGGGCAACAAGACCAAAGGCAAAGGCGGCGATCAGAAACAGCGGCGTAAGCGGCGATTTGATGAATGCGCGCGTCAGCTCGCCGGCAATGCCAAGGCTGCCATGCGGGGCGTCGTTTTCATCGCTCCTGATATCGTCGCTGGGGGACTGTCTGGTCATTGGGTCACCACGATATCGCCGGGCTGCAGCCCGCTTATGATTTCGGTCAGATCCTCGCCGTCGATCCTCTGCGTATCGCCAGCCACGACCACACGTTCAACAAGCGCCTCATTGACGCGGACCCTGACGAAGTCGACACCCACGCGGGTGGTGAGGGTTTCCGAGGGAACAAAAAGCCCCTGTCTCGTCCCGACGGGAACGTCGACGGGCAGGCGTGCACCGATATAGCGCATGTCCAACCCGTCAATCTCGACATCAGCCGTCACGCGGCCGCCTTCGATAGCAGGATAGATCTTGGCGAGGCGACCGACCGCCGGCCCCTCGCTCAGGGCGATGTTTATGCCAGCACCTTGCCTCAGGTCGCTCGCGTGGCGTTCCGGAATTGAGAGGCGGAGGAAAAGCCCGCCGCCGGCCACCGTTGCAATGGTTTCGCCAGGCATGACAACCGACTGCTCCGTAACCGGTACGGTAACGATCATCCCATCGGCCGGCGCAAGGATTGCGCCTTCTGCCGCTTGCTGTTCAAGCAGGGAGCGCTGGGCTTCCGCTGCGAGGATCTGGTTCTTGGTGACATCACGCTGGGTCGTCAGCTGATCCAGTCGCTGGGCCGTCGTCGTGCCGCTGCGCAACAGGCGTTCGGCGCGTTCCAGCTCGACATTGACGTCGCGCAGCGTTGCCTCAAGGGCTGACAACTGCGCGTTCACGGCATCGATCTGGAAGCCGATCTTGTCGTCCTTAACCCGGGCGAGCACATCGCCTGTCTCTACCTGATCGCCTTCGGTGACCGAGAGTTCCACCACGGTTCCCCCGATTCTGGCCCGTGCGGGGATGCTGTTGCGCGGCTGAACCTGCCCATAGACCGCTTTCGTCTCAACGATCTCTCTGGGCTCCAGTGTCAAATCGGCGGCAAGCACGGTGCCGGAGCCGCTGGCGACCGACGACAACAGCAATGCAATCAGGGTCAAGCGCATGGCGATGGTCTCCCTCAAAAGGCCGGCCCGCTGCGCAGTCCAAGCTTACGAAAAACGGAGGCTGCCGGGCAAAATCCGGTGAATGCGGATTGTATCATATTCAGTCCGATGAAGGCGGTGAACCATACGAATGCAGGGTGCACGAAATGGGTCAGTAGCAGCGAAACAAAGATCATCATTCCAGCAAAAACCAGCACGGCGCGATCCACAGACATGACCTTCTCCTTAATATTCATATCTACGATGTTATGTATATATTGGATGCAAAAGTGTCAAGCCCGTCGTGTTGCGGCTCGCTATGGGGGGGCGGATTTGAACTGAGGCTGTCAGCCCGCGCAATTTTCCGCGGGACAGAAATTGGCGTAGAGCACGGCGATCAAGGCCCGTGCCGGCTCGCTTTCAATGCGGTACCAGATTGTCTGGCCATCCCGTCGCCCGGCAATGATTTTTTCTCGGCGCAGGAGCGCCAGATGCTGGGAAACGGTGCTGTCGCGGATGCCGAGGAACTCGGCGAGCTGGCCGACGGAATATTCGCCATCGGAAAGGCGGCAGAGAATCAGGAGCCGGTAGCGGTTAGACAGCGACTTCAAAAGTTCGCTGGCCATGTCGGCTCCGGCTTTCATTGCTTCAGGATCTATCTTCATAGATACGAATATAAATTGCGGGTGGAGAATTGCAAGCCGCAGGTCTCTTCCATTTCTTGGTAGATTCGAATATATGTATATATATGTGTGTGTTTTGCCTGCGTGCCTGTCGAATAGGAGCAAAAATGAGCATTCGCAAAATCGATTCACGGCTTCATGTCACCGGCCAGTTGTTGCCCGAGCACATGAAGCAGGTCGCCGATTTGGGGTACAAGACGATCATCTGCATGCGTCCGGATCGGGAGGGACCGGGTCAACCGGATTTTGCCGCCGTCGAAAAGGCTGCCGTCGGTTGTGGTCTGACCATCCACCATATTCCCGTGGTTCCAGGTCGAGTGAACCTGGATTAGGCGCAACAACTGAAAGCGGTTCTGAACCAGGAAGCCGGTCCTGTTCTTGCCTTCTGCGCGTCAGGTCAACGCTGTGCGGCTCTTTACCAATTGACGGATCTTGCCTGACGCTGGCTGATTTTTTGCTCGACACACGGTGTATTTTCAACTCTCATGCGCCAAGGGGTTGTAGAGGAGATTGGGATGCAGGATGGAGGAGGTGCAAATTTTCGGTCGCCGCAAAATCTTCATCCCTTCGTCCGTGACCACGCCAGTCATCCCGTATGGACACGCGCTGAGCGCTATCTCAATCACGAGGATTTTGAGCGGGGCGTGCTGCGTTACTGTGGTCTCGTGACGGCGGCGGCGCCGGTCATGTGGCCGAGCAGCAAGATCTTCGCACAGACATCGCGCTACACCACGTGTTTCACGCTCGTCGCGCTCGATGCCCGCTATCGCGCCGGGGAGGGGCCGGCGCCGAATCTGAAAATGTTGCAGGCATCTGTGCCAAGCAGCCCGCGTCAGGTCAGTTCTCTGATTTCGGGACTGCGTGCCGGGGGGTATATCCGGGTTGAGACGAATGCGCGCGACCTCCGCTCCATTCATCTGCGCCCCTCTGCCTCCCTCGTGCAGGCAGTCGCGCGATCGCCGGTTGCTTTTCTTGAGGCTGCGGATAGCCTGGAAATCGAGAGTATTCTCCCCAGACTGGCGAACAATTTCGAAATCGTCGCCGATTGCATGGCGCTTGCCGAGATGAGCTATTCGGCGCGTGACGTTTTCTTCAGACCCTTTCGCGACGTCGTTTCGTTTGCCGAGCGAGATTGTGGGTACTCCCTGCTTTGCGCCATTCTCGGCCGTCATTTGGCCGATCGTCGGGGAGAGCCCTGGGAACTGCCGTTGAGTTATGATGCTTTGGCGAAACGTTTCGGTGTCTCGCGCCAGCATATCGGCAACCTTCTGACGGGGGCTGCGGATCAAGGCTTGATCGACATTCGGCATGGCCAGATCAGCCGGATCGAAGCAACGCTGGTCTGGCAATTCATGTCATGGTGTGCAGGTCAAATGGCGCTCTACCGCAGCGCGGCAGAACGGGTTTTGGCCAAATCGCAGGAAATAGCCTGACCGTAGCTTCAAAGTCTTCATGTGTTTTAGAGATTCGTTAATTGGCGTCGGTTAGCCTAGAGGCTCGAATCAACAGAAGGCGGGCGATGCATCTGGCATCGGTCGCCGCAGAGGGTGGGTGGATACCCACGGGAGAGACTGCGGATGAATGCCATTGCAAATGCTGCAGACGCACTCGAGATCATTGCATTCCGGCTTCACCAGCAAGAATTCTGCGTCAAGACCACGTCGATCCGCGAGATCCGTGGATGGGCACCGGTGACGCCGATCCCGCATTCCCCTTATGAGGTGCTGGGTGTGATGAACCTGCGCGGCACCGTCATCCCGATCGTCGACCTTGCCGTGAAGCTGGGCATGCCGGCTGCTCAGGCAACCGAGCGGAGTGCCGTCGTTGTGACCGAAGTCAGCGGCATGACCGTGGGGCTTCTGGTGGATGGCGTTTCCGACATTCTCACCGTTTCGGCCAGCACCCTCCAGCCGCTGCCGGCGGCCACCGGGTCGAGCGCCGCCTTCTCGGATGGTATCATTGCCCATGACAAGAGCATGATCTGCTTCCTCAGCCTGGAACGCATGTTCGGCGAGGACGATCCGGCCTCCTGGGGCATGGCTGCCTGATCGAGATTTGAGGCGCATCTTTGGACCGCGGCAGTTCGCTCTGCCGCGGTTTTGCTTTTTGACGACCTTCAATGTTCCCCAAGATTGCTTTGCGAACGACAAAGGCGCGCGTTGCCGCGCGCCTTGCGCACCCCAGGGGATTTCTAAAGGTCAAGCCGCGATTTCAAGTCCAGGCATGCGGCGGCTCTGCATCAGTGCGGGCTCAAGTCTCTGGCTGGCGGGCGCCAGCGCCATGATCTCTTCGGCGTAGCGAGAGGCGTTCTCAATCGCCTTGTCGAGGTTGCTCACCTTCTGCGGATCGAGACGGCGCAAAAGGCAGTGGAAATCGAACATTTCGCGATAGGCGGAGCGCTCCACAATCGGCGTATTCAGGACACGGATCGATTGATCGGCGAGCAGTTTCTTCACCACCTGCATGGAGCGTGTGGTGACGCAGGGGTTGACGCGCGACAGGAGCACGGAGTGCGGCACGGAGATGCCGGCGCTGCGATCGAGATAGCGGATCAGGTCGAGCACCTGCGCGCCGCCCTGCGCATCCATCTGGGAGCCTTGGATCGGTACGATGACATGGTTGGAGAAACCGACAGCCGAGGCGAGCAGAGAGGACTGGATGCCCGGCATGTCGACCACCACATATTCGAACATCTTGCGCTTTTCGGCGACTGTGCGTTGCAGGGTGGCGGCCGTGATGTAGGAATCGACGCTGAGACCCGGAAGGCCACCCATCTGCTCCACCCAACGCGCCAGCCAGCGCTGCGGATCGGCATCGAGGATGCAGACCCGATAGCCGCGGTGCAGAAGTTCGCTGGTGAAAAGGACCGCAGCCGTCGTCTTACCGGCGCCGCCTTTGGTATTGGCAAATGTGATGACAGTCATAATGAACCCCCTCAGCAATCGAGTTCATCTCGCTCCGGCGGCACTGTCATCGTGCCCAAATAGAATTAACAAATATGGTTAACTTTAAATTAGTTTTCTGAACGCTTCGCTGGTCTCGTCGCAGTCTCTGTGATCGAATACAGCGCAAATTCAGCTTTTTTGCAATGGGAGCATGTGTGTGTAGACGCCCGGCGACGATCCCTCGATCTCGATAGCGCCGACGCTTCTCTGATAGAAGGCGACGGGGCCTGCGCCACCGATGATTGCATAGGCATATCCCTGGGCGCGCATGTCGAGCAGCGTGTGCAGAAGCAGCGCCATGCCGACGCCTTTGCCACGCGCAGTCTCATCGACGCCGGTTGGGCCGAAAAAGCCCTTCATCGTCGCCTCGTGGCAGGCAAAACCGAGCATGTCTTCGCCGCGATGCGCGATGAAGCAGCTGACCGGCTGCCGCAGGATGGCCGTCTGTGCCTCCGACGCCCAGCCGCTGCCGAAACGTTGCCGGATCCAGTCGACGATCACCTCAAGCTCTGGCACCATCGCCTTGCGGATGATGATGCCTTGCTCCGCCATCCGCCGATCCAGGGCCGGATCGGGCTTGAGCGTGTAGAGCTTGACGAGCATGTCGCTTGCCATTGGGTCAGTCCCCCGAGCCGTTGGCGGTCGTGAGGCCGAGGACAGCCGCGCCGATCAGGCCCGGCTCGACACGGCATTCGGCGGGCACGACGAGCGGCCGGTCGAACTTGCGCAGGATCCGCCGACGCACGGCGCGATCAATCTCGCTCAGCAATTCTGGGACGTTTGACAGGCCGCCGCCGACGGGCACGATCGTCGTGCCGGTCACGTTGACCACGAGTGCCAGCGGATCGGCGACGATGTCGAGATAGACGTTGATCGTGCGGGCAGCACTCGTCTCGCCTGCCTGCCAGGCAGTGATGATCGCCTCGCTGGTCAGGGTTTCCCGATGCAGTTCGAAATGCAGCTTTTCCAGGCCGCGCGCGCTGCCGATCGCATCGATGCAGCCGGTCTGGCCGCAGCCGCAGGCAAATCGCGGCACACGGACCGGCGGCGTGCCGGCCTCCTGCGGCTGGATCGGGCCATGGCCCCATTCGCCGGCAAAGCCGCCGGCGCTGTTGATCAGCCTGCCGTCGATGACGAGGCCGCCGCCGACGCCGGTGCCGAGGATGACGCCGAAGACGACGCGATGTCCGCGACCGGCACCGATGCCGTCCTCCGCGAGCACGAAGCAATCCGCATCATTGGCGATGATGACGCGAAGTCCAAGGGCTGCTTCCAGTTCCGCCTGCAGCCGACGTCCATGAATGCAGGGGATGTTGGCGACGACCGCCTTCGCAGTGTCGGGGTCGATGACGCCGGCAATGGAGATGGCGACGCAGTCGGGCGTGCCGTCTGCGGCCGCAATCACTTCGGCAAGCGTCGCAACAAAGGCGTCGAAATCATGAATGGGCGTCGGCTTGCGTGGAAAGGGCCTGATGTCCTCGGCGCTGAAGGCCACAGCACCCTTGATGGCGGTGCCGCCAATGTCGAAACAGACGATCATGCGCTCATCCTGCCGATCTGCTGGTCCGCCTGATGCACGCATTCGCCGGCAATCCAGGTGGAGCACAGCGACAGGTCCGGTGCGATGACGACGAAATCCGCGTCAGATCCTGCGGTAAGCTGCCCCTTGGTGGTGGCGCCGATGGCATCGGCGGCGTAGAGCGAGGCCATGCGAAGGCTCTCCTCAAGCGGCAGATCCAGCTCGTCATGCACGAACCGGACGCAGGAATGCATGTCGATATCGGCGCCTGCCAGCGTGCCGTCGGCTAGCGTCAACCGGCCGCCGCTGCGATAGACCGAACGGCCGTTGAGATTGAAACCGGTCGCTTCGGTGCCGATCGTCGACATCGCGTCGGTGACAAGAAAGATACGGGCAGGCCCGCGTTTGGCGGCGAGCGCGATCCGCATCGTCACCGGGTCGACGTGAAAGCCGTCGGCGATCAGTCCGCAATGCAGCGCGGGGGAGGCAAGGGCAGCGCCGACCAGTCCCGGCTCGCGATTGCCAAGTTGGCTCATGGCGTTGAACAGATGGGTAACCATGCTAGCGCCGGCTTCGACATAGGCTGCGACCGCGGCGCAGGGCGTGTCGGTGTGTCCAAGGCTGACGTGATAGCCGGCGGCGACGAGCCTTGCTACCTGCCCGGCCGAGACGCTTTCCGGTGCGATGGTGATCATCTGCCGGCCGAAGCGTCCCGCCTCGGCCTCAAGAAAGGCGAGGTCCTGCTCGGTCATCTCCCGGATCAGGGCGGGGTCATGCGTGCCCTTGCGCGCCAGCGACAGATGCGGTCCCTCAAGGTGCAAACCGAGATAACCGGGAAGGGCGGCCTCGGACGCACGGGCTCCGGCCTCGATTGCCGTTTTCTTCAGGTCCGGCGTATCGGTGATCAGGGTGACCATCAGCGCCGTGGTGCCGAAGCGCGCATGCGCACGGCAGATCGTTTCGATGCCGTGCACGCTGGGGTCATTGTTGAAAAGCACGCCGCCGCCGCCATTGACCTGCAGGTCGACATAGCCCGGGGCAATCAGTGCGTCACCCGCCTCATGCACCTCCATGTCCGTCGGCAGCGCTGACCTCGGAAGGACCTCAATGATCCTGCCCGCCTCGACGAGCACGGCCGCATTCTCATGCGTGATGTGACCATCGAAGACGCGGGTTGCGGCCAGGGCAAAGCGGGGGTTCATTGTGTCTCGGTGACCTTTTTCAGCGCAACGGGCTTGTCCGGATTGAAGCCGCGGGCGCGCGACAGGGACTCGATGAACCCATAATAGGGAACGATGAGGGCAAGCGCATCGGTGATCGGGTGACCGGTGGCGATAAAGGGCAGCTTTTCCCCACCCGTCGCCTGATCCGAGGTGATGAAGCAGGCGGCATTGCCCGAGGCCAACCCGGCAATCGTCTGGGCAACGGAGGCCTCGGCGCGATCGCGGGCGGTAAAGGCGACAACCGGAAAATTGCGTCCGACGATCGATACCGGACCATGGAGCACCTCAGCGGACGAATAGGCCTCGGCGTGCAACTCGCAGGTCTCCTTGCATTTCAAGGCTGCTTCGGCGGCAATGGCCAGCGATGGACCGCGGCCCAGCATGTAGAGGGATTCGGCAGGCCGGAGCGGTTCCAGAAGGGTCGACCAGTCGAGCGACAGCGCCTGATCGAGGTGCTCCGGCAGGCTCGCGACTGCGGCCTGGAGCTTTTTGTCGTCGCCCCATTCGGCAATGATCGCCAACCCGGCGACAATCGAGTTCACAAAGGATTTGGTTGCCGCAACCGCGATCTCGGGTCCTGCCTTGATGTCGATGGCAAAATCGGCTGCTTCGGCCAGCGGTGAGCCGATGGTGTTGACGAGGCTGATCGTGGTGGCGCCACCGGTTCGAGCACCGCGGGCCATGGCGACGATGTCAGGGCTGGCGCCGGATTGCGATACGGCAAACGCCGCGGCATGACCAAGCTTCAGTGGCGCCTCATAGATCGAGGCGAGTGACGGGCCGAGCGAGGCGACAGGCAAGCCGAGCTGCAGTTCGATTGCATATTTCAGAAAATGGGCCGCGTGATCGGAAGAGCCGCGGGCAATCGTGACGACGGTGTTCGGGGACGCCGCCTTCAGGGCATCCGCGCAGTCTCGGATCACGGCGGACTGGGTTTCGAGCAGACGGGCCGCGGCGGCCGGAATCTCGTCGATCTCCTCGCGCATTTTGGTGGTCATGGCAGGGCTTTCAGGTTTCAGGCTTCATCGGAGAGCCGACGGAAAGTTCGGCCACGAGGTCATAGGCGTCGCTGCGGTAGAGCGCGCGCGACATTTCCATCACGCGACCGCTTTCGAGATAGGCGATCCGCTGGACCGAAAGGGCCGCGGATCCCGGCGGCACGCCGAGCAGTTTGGTTTCGTCGTCCTTGAGAAGAACGGCCGATATGCGCTGATTAGCGCGCACGGGGCGGATCCCGGCCTTGAGCAGGCAGAGATAGAGCGAATCCTCGATGGCCTCCGGGTCGGGCAACAGGTCCTCAGGCAGACTGGTGCGCTCGAGCGCAATCGGCATATCGTCAGCGGTGCGCAGCCGGTCGATCCGGGCAACGCGGGCGCCGCCGTTGAGGCCGAGCATCATGGTTTCCTCGGCATTCGGGTAGAACAGGCCACGGCCGATCCATCGGGAGCCGGCAGTCATGCCGCGCCGGCGCATGTCCTCGGTAAAAGAGGTCAGCTGGCTGAGCGGCTGCTGCATGCGGGCAACGGGCTTGACGACGAAAGTGCCGGAACCACGGCGGCGCACCAGCAGCCCCTCGTTGACCAGTTCGTCGATGGCCTTGCGCACGGTCACGCGGCTGATATTGGCGGCTTCGGCGATGTCGCGCTCGGCGGGCAGGGCATCGCCATGCTTCAGCCGACCTGTCGCCACGGCATCCTCGATCATCATCCGCAGCTTTACATAGAGCGGTCCGCCGGAGGCGGATTGAAGTTGGGCAAGCGGAAGGGCTTGGCTCATTACCGTTATGGCTCCCGATCACGAGGGGGAGGGCGTCTGCTGGCCGCCGTCCCGAACCTGCTCATCCCAAATTTACACGTCCAAAACAATACCAACGAAAGACCTATTTGCAAACGGTTTTCGATTTCCGGGAAAAATTCACATATTGTGAAGAAATTCCCTCATGAAACCATGGCTTTGACGCTGTTTTGTCACAAAGGGAAAATTTTGGCTTTACGATTGGACTGTATTTGGTATCGTCCATTAACGAATGGGTGCAGGCATCGTCCGCTCAGCATCATCGGAGACGAGAGGAAACGTCTGCGAGGGACAGGTCGGTGGCAACCATAAAATATCAGACTGCGTTGAAAACATTTTTCATGAGCTTGCGATCAGTGACGCTCTATGTTGACGATGTCGGTGTTTTGACGCAGTCTGAGAAAAAAAATTACGAATGCAGGGGAATGCAGAATGAAGGTGGCCGTTATCGGACTCGGATTCCGCCTGGGTTATCTCGGGCGTGTGTTCAGGGAGATCGATCCAAGCTTTGAGATCGTCGGGTATGTCGATCCGGCTCCCGCCGGCATGGCGACGCTTCAGGAAAACGGCATCTCTCCCGGCCGGGTCTACGAGACGCCGGAGGCTCTGCTTGCAGGCGAGACCTTCGATCTCCTGATGATCGGTTCGCCGAACCACATGCATCTCGACCATATTCGTCTGGGCCTGGAAGCGGGGCTGACGGTCTTCACCGAAAAGCCGATCGTCACCACGGTCGAGGAAAGCTACGCGCTGGCTACCCTTCTGAACAAATACGGCCACGACCAGCTGCTGGTCGGTCTGGTGCTGCGCTATTCGCCACTCTACCGCGACCTGCGCAAGGCGCAGGACGAAGGGCTGCTCGGCAATATTGTTTCCATCGAGGCCTCGGAACACATCCAGCCCTATCACGGCGCCTTCTTCATGCGTGACTGGCGCCGCTATGGTCATTATGCCGGCGGTTTCATGCTGGAGAAGTGCTGCCACGATCTCGACCTCTACAATGGCGTGGTCGGCGCGCGGCCGCGCTTCGTCGCAAGCTTCGGCGGCCGGAAAAGCTTCACGCCGGAAAATTCGCCCGAGCATGACGGCATCAACGATCTTGAGGTCTATCACCGCAAGCCGAGCGGCTGGCAGGGCTCCGACAAGGTCTTCGATAGCGACGGCGATATCATCGATTACCAGACCGCCATCGTCGAATACGAGAATGGCGTGTCGATGACCTTCCACACCAACCTCAACGTCCCGGACGAGTTTCGGCGGTTCTGCGTCATCGGCTCCAAGGGCATGGCGGAGGGCGATTTCGTCCGCGGCTTCATGGATGTGCACAATGCGCGGACCAACGAGAAGGTCGTGGCGAACACGTACCAGACGCCATCGGCGACCTCTCATCACTATGGTGCCGACGAGCAGATGGCAGAGGATGTGATCGCCTTCGTCAAGACGGGCGCCAAGCAGCCGGTTTCCGCGATCAATGCGCTCGAGGCCGGCATCCTGGCGCTGACGATGGACGAGGCGCGGCTGACACGCAAGGTCGTCGATCTGAAGCCGGTCTGGGAAAAGTTCGACGATTGCCTCCATGGCCCGGCAGATTCGTCTGCCCGCGTCCGGTCGGCTTAGGAGGGATCGCCATGCAAGCCCGCAGCAGTGCCGTCACCTTCGCCTGGCTGCTCGTTGCGCCGGCGATCCTCTACATCGCCGTCATCGTCGCCTATCCGCTGGTCGATACCTTCATCCTGTCCTTCACCGACGCTTCGTTAAAGAAGACGACCAATTGGGTCGGTTGGGTGAACTACGAGAAGATCTTCAACGATACCTTCGCCACGGTCATCGTGCGGACCTTCGTCTGGACCTTCTTTTCGGTCTCGATCAAGATGATCATCGGCACCTTCGGCGCGGCCATGCTGAACACGGCCGTTCCAGGGCGCACGCTGTTTCGCATCCTGACCATGCCGCCATGGATCGTGCCAATGGCCATCGGCATCTTCATGTGGGGCTGGATGTATAACGGCCAGTTCGGCATGATCTCCGGCGTCCTGCAGCGCGCTGGCGTGGTCGATGGTCCGGTCGCCTTCCTCGCCTATGGCTCGACCGCCTTTTGGGCGACGATCTTCACCGATGTCTGGATCGGCGTGCCGATGGTGACGCTCTATATGCTGGCCGCCATGCAGGCGATTCCGCAGGATCTCTACGAGGCCGCATGGACCGACGGAGCCGGGCGTTTCTACCGCTTCCGCCGCATCACGCTGCCGCTGATCCTGCCCGCCATGATCACCATGTCGATGCTGTCGCTGATCGCCACGTTCAACTCCTTCGACATTATCTGGATCCTGACGCGAGGCGGCCCGAGCGGCGAGACCACGACGATGATCATCGACACCTATCACACCGCCATCGGCTCGAAGAAGTACGGAGAGGGTGCTGCTCGCGCCGTGCTGATCTGCATCTTCCTGTCGATCTTCTGCGTCGCCTATTTCCGTGTGACGAGCCGTCTTTCGCAGGAGCCTGCCCGATGAGCTACGACAAGACAGCCCTGATCAACCGCTATCGCTGGTATGAACTCATCGGGATCTATGCAGGCATTGCGCTTTTCCTCACCTTCGTGCTGGCTCCCTTCGTCGAGGGCTTCCTGGTCTCCCTCAAGCCGCTCAGCCAGCTCTTCTCGTCGCCCTACCGCTTCTGGCCGGAAAACGGTTCCTTCGAGGCCTACAGGACGATGTGGGTCAGCGTTCCAGGCTTTGCCCGCTACATCTTCAACTCGTTCCTGATCTCGACCATCGCCACCGTCGTGGTGCTGATCCTGATCGTTCCGGCGGCCTATGCCTTTGCCCGTTTCGAGTTCAAGGGACGGGGCCAGCTGCTCGGCGCCTTCCTTGCCGTGAACATGTTCTCAGGCGCCGTACTGCTCATCCCGCTTTTCCGGCTGATGCGGTCGATGGGCGTGCTCAACACCTATTTCGCCATGATCGTTCCGGGGGTGGCCTTCCTCATTCCCTCCGCCATCTGGCTGCTGCGCACCTACATGGCGCGCATCCCGCGGGAACTGGAAGAGGCGGCTTATGTCGACGGTGCCGGCTATTTCTATACCTTCCGCCGGGTCATCCTGCCGTTGGCGACCCCAGGCATTGCCGTTGTCGCCATCACCACCTTCATCGGCGCCTATGCCCAGCAGTTCATCTTCGCGCTCACCTTCAACTCCAAGACCGAATACATGCCGCTGCCGATAGGGCTGTTTGCCTATTTCGGCCGCCAGGAAGTGATCTGGAACGAGTTGATGGCGGCAAGCTTTGTCGGCATCGCGCCGGCCATGATCGTGATCTTCTTCCTGCAACGCTACCTCGTCAGCGGGCTTACCGCCGGCGCCATCAAATGAGTGTTGCCAACAGAATTCGGGCGAACCGGACGTTTCAACCAGTCAACAAAGGGGAATTATCGATGACCAAGTCTCTTACCATGCTGGCAGGCTCTTTTGTCCTGCTGGCGAGTTCGGCACTGACCACCCTGGCCGCCGACCAGGAAATCAGCTGGATCTATTGCGGCGACAAGATCGACCCGATCCACGAGAAATACATCAAGGAATGGGAAGGCAAGAACGAGGGCTGGAAGGTCAAGGCCGAAGTCGTCGGCTGGGAGCAGTGCCAGGACAAGGCGACCACGCTCGCCGTTGCCGGTACCCCCGTTGCCATGGCCTATGTCGGCTCGCGCACGCTGAAGGAATTCGCGCAGAACGAGCTGATCGTCCAGGTTCCGATGACCGACGAGGAAAAGGCCTCCTACTATCCCAACATCGTCGATACCGTGACCTTCGACGGCACCCAGTGGGGCGTTCCAGTCGCGTTTTCGACCAAGGCGCTCTACTGGAACAAGGCGCTGTTCAAGGAAGCCGGTCTCGATCCGGAAACCCCGCCGAAGACCTGGGAAGAAGAGATCGCTTTTGCCAAGCAGATCAAGGAAAAGACGGGTATCGCCGGTTACGGCCTGCCGGCCAAGACCTTTGACAACACCATGCACCAGTTCATGCACTGGGTTTACACCAACAACGGCAAGGTCATCGACGGCGACAAGATCGTCATCGACAGCCCGGAAGTGCTGGCAGCGCTTCAGGCCTACAAGGACATCACCCCTTACTCTGTCGAAGGTGCGACTGCTTACGAGCAGAACGAAATCCGCGCCATCTTCCTCGATGGTAAGGTCGGCATGATCCAGGCCGGTTCCGGTGCTGCTTACCGCCTGAAGGACACCAAGGTCGAATGGGGTGTCGCGCCGCTGCCGAAGGGCCCGTCTGCGAAGGGCGAGGGCACGCTGCTGATCACCGACAGCCTGGCGATCTTCTCCGGCTCGGGCGTTGAAGAAAAGGCGATCGAATTCGCCAAGTACATCACCTCGACCGATATCCAGCATGAGTACGAACTGCAGGGCGGCGCCGGCCTCACCCCGCTGCGTCCGGGCGCCGTCGTCGACCAGTTCGTCGCCAACGAGCCCTTCTGGAAGCCGTTCATCGACGGCATCGCCTATGGTGGGCCTGAGCCGCTGTTCACCGACTACAAGGGCTTCCAGAACGTGATGATCGAGATGGTCCAGTCCGTCGTCACCGGCAAGGCTGAACCGGCCGACGCGCTGAAGAAGGCCGCTGCCGATCTCGAGCAGTACAAGTAAGCGTCAGTTGCAATCCGCGGGCCGGTCCACCGGCCCGCGGTCACCACCAAAGACAGTAGATTGACCGGTCCACGGATCGGTATTGGAGACGTGAGCGCGTGGGTCAGCTATTTCTCAACAAGGTGCGCAAGTCCTACGGACATTTCGAGGTGATCAAGGGCGTCAGCCTTGAGGTCAGGGACGGCGAATTCGTCGTCTTCGTCGGACCGTCGGGCTGTGGCAAGTCCACCCTTTTGCGCATGATCGCGGGCCTGGACGACACCACAGACGGTGACATCCTGATCGACGGAGAGCGTGTGAACGACAAGCCTCCGGTCGAGCGCGGCATTGCCATGGTGTTCCAGTCTTACGCGCTCTATCCCCACATGTCGGTTTTCGAAAACATAGCCTTTCCCTTGCGCGTCGAGAAGCTGCCGGAAGAGCAGATCCGCGAGAAGGTCGGCGCCGTTGCCAAAATCCTGCAGCTTGATCAACGCCTTGAGCAGCGCCCGGGCCAGCTTTCCGGCGGTCAGCGTCAGCGCGTGGCAATCGGGCGGGCCATCGTTCGCGAGCCAAAGATCTTCCTGTTCGACGAGCCCTTGTCCAACCTGGACGCAGCCCTTCGCGCCGATATGCGCATCGAGCTTACCAATCTCCACCGCGATCTCGCCGCCACCATGATCTACGTCACGCATGACCAGATCGAGGCGATGACGATGGCCGACCGTATCGTCGTGCTGAATGCCGGCGACATCGCCCAGGTCGGCGCGCCGCTTGAGCTCTACCACAAGCCGCAGAATACCTTTGTCGCGAGCTTCATTGGCAATCCCAAGATGAACTTCCTGCCCGTGACCTGCGTGGGAGTCGATCCGACCGGTGTCCGGATCAATTACGAGGGTCAGACGACGATCATCCCGGTCAAACCGCGCGAGGGGCTTGTCGGTCACGTCCTGACCCTTGGTATCCGGCCAGAGCATACGCGTCTGGGCGAGGGCGATCTCAATGTGCTCGCCACACCCAATGTCATCGAGCGGCTTGGCATCAATACGATCGCCTATGCCACCTTGCCGAATGACGCGGCCTATTGCTCCCTCCTGCCGGGCTCTGCGCCGGTCCGCGTCGGCGAAGCCATGAGCACGGCCATCATGGCAGCCGATTGCCATCTTTTTGATGCCAAGGGCGAGGCGCTGGAGCGCTTAATCGACTGGCACTCGCTCGACCTGCCGGCCTCGGTCACAGCGGCGAGCTGAACCAATCCTCCCAGCCACTGACGGCTGAACTGATCCGCCTCCGGGCGGATCTTTTTTGCGTGGAGTCATTGCGCATTGCTGGCAAATCCGGCGCTGGTCAGTTGCGCGATATGAGTGTACAGGCTCGCAAGGATTGCAACTATTCTTAGGCGGCTCCCTCACGGTTTTGAGGGACTTGCGCTTTCAAGTGTTCAGATGGATTGGGATCGGTGTTTAGAGTATCCAAGAGGGATGAGCTGGCTCGCCAAGGCTATGTGCTGCTGATTTTTATCGTGTTTTTCCTGGTGATCTTCCTCACGAGCAGCCCGTATAAGCCGGGCGACGACTACGCGGCAGCGCAACTTCAGCAAGCCCTCGATTACGTGCAGGCCATTGGGCCGGATACTCAGATTTTCCTCTATCCAGATGGTCAACCGACCACCAAGATTTACGCGAGTACGACATTTAAACGCGAAATCGCGGACAGTCTTGTCCATGAAAGACCAGGGCGTTATCGGCAGGCCTGGGGTAGGGAGGATATAGCAATCGTCGCCGTCGATAATTTCTTCACGGCCGATCAGGAAGCACGGGAAGCGCAACTGAGAGACCTTCCGCTGCCGCAATTCATCAAGGAGGACATGCTCGCTTTGCCTCAGTCCGACCTTGGTTGCCATGCCGCAAATTTCCAAAATTTCGGTTGGGCCGGTGGCGGCTACGTCCTTGTCGATCTCGGTTATCACCGTGAGCATTCAAGATCGGGAATCGACTGTGTCTTGGCCGGCTTTGATGCTGTCGATGGATTGCCTTTGAAGAGCAATTCTTTTGATCAGACACTTTTACCCGATCACGGTGTTCGACTTGTTCTCGTGGACTACGTGCGCCTCTGCTCTCACAAGGGCGTGTCGGATGCAGAAGAGAAAAGGCGTTCAAGATCGGGCATTACGACGCTGCCGTCACTTGCGTGTGTCGCGCAAGAACTCGCAGCGGCACTCAACCAAGTTTTGAAGCCTTCGGCGAAATAGCGATTAATGGCGATGGCGAGCGGTGGCAGGCCTACCAAACCAATCCGCGTGCCTTGACCTCCTCGACCCGCGTGACGATGCCATTGCGTTGGAAGGTCATGCTGTCAAAGAGGTTCGAGACTACGCAGGTGTGGTTGGGGATGATCCGGACCTTTTCGCCGATCTCAGGTTTGCGTCCGGTCACCTTCGACAGGTCGACCGTGCCATGTTCTTCCGAAAGCCCCGTAATGACAGCCTCCGGATAGTCGAGGATCAGGCCGAAATCGGCAAAGCCGAGAAGGTCTGATGTCAGCGCCTTCGAGCCGGCGTCGAGGATGGCACGGTCTTCGGTCGGGCGAGAGACGACGGTGGCGAGAATGTGCATGGCGCAATCCTCGAAGCCGCAATGGCCTGCACGCACCATGGAACGGTCGTTATAGACATAGGTGCCCGAACGATGCTCGGTCGCAGACGGCACCTTATGGGCCGAAAAGAGGCTTGGTGATCCGCCATTCGAGACGATAGGGCAGGCGATGCCCCGCGCTTCAAGGGCCGAGAGCGTGGCGCTGAAGAAGGCTTCGACCTGCGCCTCGCTGTCCGGCTTGGGATAGGTGAGGAGACCGCCAAATGTCAGCCCCGGTGCCGAAACGATCGCCTCGGCAAGTTCGACTGCTGCTTCCGGTCCCCGCACGCCACACCGTCCGCCGCCTGTGTCACATTCCACGAGCACGGTCAGCGGTCTCCCGGCGGCAAAGCCTTGCGACAGTCCGTCGACGGTGGTCCGGCTGTCGGCGACGACCTTCAGGCCGCCGATCCTGTCGTTCAAGGCCTTCAAGCGTTCAAGCTTTTCCAGTCCTAGGATGTTGAAGGTAATCAGCAGATCATCAAAGCCGGCATCGGCAAAGACTTCTGCTTCGGTGATCTTCTGGCAGTTGATGCCTTTGGCTCCGGCTTCCACCTGGGCCTTCGCAATCGCCGGGATCTTGTGGGTCTTGATATGCGGGCGGAATTTCAGGCCATGTGCATCCATATAGGCCTGGACGCGAGCGATATTGGCAGAAAGCACATCCTCATCGATCAGCGGCAGAGGCGTCGACAGGTCCAGGATCGGCTGTCCTGCTTTCGGGCGGGGGAGGTCCATCATCGGATATGTCTCAGGCCTTATGCTTTTGTCTTCGGGTGTTGAGACGGCGCGGGGCGCCGCTTTCCAATCGGCTCAGTCCTTGCCCATCGGGTTGGGCAGATAACCGGTGAAGCCGGAAATCTTCCATCGTCCGTCGTGCAGGCGGCAGTAATAGAGCGTCTGCCAACGCATCACATCAAGCGTTCCGTCCGCCTTGCGGATGCCGCCGTCGAATTTCTTGCGCACCAGCGCCGTCTCGCCCTGTACCTCGATTTCTTCAAGCGTCGTCGTGGTGAAGATGGCTGTCCGGGGATCCTCACCATAACTCTGCGACTGGAAATCACGGGCCTGTTTCAGCCATTCGTCGCGGTAAGCGGCGAGGTTCGGAAAGGTGAGGGTCCATCGGTCGGGATCGGGGCTGCGGTTGCCGCTGATGCCGATAAATCCGTCCTCGACGAAATCACCGGCCACCATGCCCCAGTCTGCGGCGAGAAAGGCATCGATGTCGCGCGGCACCAGCATCTCCCAGATGCTGTGCCGGGCAGAGTCGGTCGCGGGAAATGGATTGATGAACGGATCGCGCATACACTGCTTCCCTAAATTCTTTTCATTCCTGACGAATTACTCTGGTCAAATTCAGTTTTTTGTGGTGGCTTGTCAACGATCGAAGAAAATAATTTGCATATGGGGAACTGATGTCGATCAACCGCGAGGCGACGGGAGGAATCCGTCTGCCTGTGCCTGCACGCATGGCCTGCCGGTCTGCCAAGGCGGCTGATATCGCCGATTGCATCCTTGCAGTCGAGCGCCTAGTTTCCCGGCCCTCGGAATAGTTGAGAGGGGTCGATATGGATATTTTCGCGCGCATTCAGGATGAGGCAGCCCAATTCTCGGCCTCCGAGCAGCGCATCAGCGAAATCCTGCTCAATGCCTTTGATTTCGCGGTCAATGCCTCGATCATCGAGCTTGCCGAGCGCGCCGAGGTCTCGCCGCCCACCGTCACCCGTTTCTGCCGCCGGCTGGGCTATCAGAGCTTTGCCGACTTCAAGGTCAACCTTGCCCGCACGGCCTATGTCGGCGTGCGTTACCTCAATCCGGAGGCGCAAAGCACCGAACCCGCCGATGTCGCGACGGACGTGATCACCAAGGCGCAGAACGCCATGTACATGGTGCACCGGGCGCTTGATCCGGCCATGCTGGACAAGGTGGCGGACAGGCTTGCCCGCGCCGAAATGGTCTATGCCTTCGGTTCCGGCGGCAACTCCTCGATGATCGCAGGCGAAATCCAGAACCGGCTTTTTCGCTTGGGATCACGCGTCACGGCATCGGCCGACAACAACATGCAGCTGATGCTGACGGCAGCGGCCCGCTCCAACGACGTGCTGATCGGATCGTCCTTTTCGGGCCGCAATGCCGAGCTGGTCAAGTGTTTCAAGCTCGCCCGCGACAACGGCATCACCACGATTGCCCTGACCCGCGCCGACAGCCCGGTGGCACAAGCGTCGGAACTGGTGGTCGGCATCGATCTGCCGGAGGGGGAAAACATCTTTCGGCCGACCTCGACGCGCTTTGCCTATCTTGCGGTTGTCGATGTCATCGCGAGCCTCGTCGCCTATCGCAACCGCAAGCAATCGCAGGTGACCCTGCGCCATATCAAGCAGCAACTGGTCGAGCACCGCGATGGCAGCGACGACCGTCAGCTTCTGGGAGACTAGTCCAATGCGCCCGATCCCGTTCCCGCGTCCTTGCAAGGCTCGGCTCCCATGAGCAGGATCGCCGTCGTCACCGGGGCCGCAGGCGATATCGGGCGGGCCATTGCCAAGCGCCTTGCAGAGAGCCACGACCGTGTCGCGCTGCTGGATCTCGACCCGCAGGCGCTCGACGCGGCGATGGTCGCACTCGGTGATAGCGGCACGTTCGACGCCTATGTCTGCGACGTCACGCGCGAAGCGGATCTGAGCGAGGCGGCTGTGACAATTGCCCGTCATGGTACCGTCCATACGCTCGTCAACAATGCCGGCGCTGCACGGGCAGTGTCGCTCGGTGATACCGATGGCGACATCTGGCGTCAGGACACCGCGCTCAATCTGGAGGCGCCTTATCTCTGCTTCCGCGCCTTCGAAAACGCCCTGAAGGAAAGTCGTGGCGCGGTGGTCAACATTGCCTCCGTCAACGGCCTCGCCGTCTTCGGTCATCCGGCCTACAGCGCTGCAAAGGCGGGCTTGATCCATCTGACACGGCTGATTGCGGTCGAATACGGCAAGCACGGGATCCGCGCCAATGCTGTGGCCCCAGGCACCGTGCGTACGCAGGCCTGGGAGGCGCGCGCCCGCGCCAATCCGCAAGTCTTCGAAGAGGCCAAGCGCTGGTATGCGCTGCAGCGCATCGCCACGGCGGAAGACGTGGCCAATGCGGTCTTCTTTCTTGCAAGCGAGCAGGCCGCTGCCATCACCGGCGTCTGCCTGCCGGTCGATTGCGGCCTGACGGCCGGTCAGGCCGAGCTTGCCCGCACTTTTTCGCAATCCGACAATTATTGATTTTCCAAAGCCGGGAGCATCACCATGGCCACAGCCGTCCAGTTTCGCCTCGAAAACACTTGGGTGCCCGTCGAGGGCGATCCGTGCGGCGCCTTCGTATTCACCCTCGTCAATTTGTCGGATGCCACGATCGAGAACTTCAAGCTGGCCTACACCTCCCTGACCCGCGTGAAGGATACCGAGGAGCCGATCTGCGAAAACGCCGTCTTCCTCAAGCGCAATGCCAATTTTCACCAGTTCGCGCCGCCGAGTGGTTTCGTATTGAGGCCCGGTGCATCCTGGCAGTTTCGAGTCGGTGGCCTGTGGCGCGCCGCCAAGCATCGCACCGACGGCGCCAAATCCGCCTATCTCACGCTTTCGTCCGGCCAACATGCCGCAGTCGCGGTCGCCGACCTGATGCTGGGCGGCGGTCACAGCGGGCCGCCGCCGGCGCTTCTGCCCGAAGGCAAGGTCACCGAGCCCTTCGCGATGTTGCCATGGCCGGCCGCTGCCAAGCTTGTTGCCGGCGAAACCGTTCCCGTCGCGCTATATCCTGCCGAGGGTGCCTCCCTGACGGAACTGCGCGCCGTCGAAAATGTGCTGCGCCTGTTCTGCCGGCTCTTTGCCGCCGGTCATGCGCCGCTGTCGCTTGCGCCGGTCCATGAGGGCAGGGCCTTGTCTTTCTCGCAGGACGAGACCCTCGGCGTCTCCGCTTATGCGCTCGCCTTTTCCGCCGAGACGGTCGCTGTCCGCTACGGCGATGTCTCGGGCCTGCAATATGCGTTGACGCTGCTGGCGCAGATGCTGCACGGCGCGCGCAGCGAGACTGCGACTTTCCGCTTCCCGGCTGGCGGTACGATCGACGATGCGCCGCGCTATGGCTGGCGTGGCTGCCATCTCGACGTGTCGCGGCAGTTCTATCCCGTCGACGACGTCAAGCGGTTGATCGACATCCTCGCCTGGTTCCGCATGAACACGTTCCATTGGCACCTTTCGGATGACGAGGCCTGGCGGCTCGAGATCAAGGCTTTCCCTGAGCTCACCACGACAGGCGTGCTTCGTGGTCCGGACGAGCCGCTTCTGCCGCAGCTCGGCAATGGCGTCGATCCCGTCGGCGGTTTCTACTCGCAGGAAGACGTGAAGGATATCGTTGCCCATGCGAGCGCCTTGCAGGTCGAGGTGGTGCCGGAAATCGACATTCCCGGTCACAGCACCGCCATGCTGGTGGCCCTGCCGGAACTGGTCGACGGCCAGGAGGCGCCGGACAGCTACCGCTCCGTCCAGGGCTACCCGAACAACGCGCTGAACCCGGCGATCGAATATACCTACGAGGTTCTCGGCAAGGTGTTCGACGAGATGGTCGAACTCTTCCCGTCAAAGCTTCTCCACATCGGTGGCGACGAGGTCGCGTCCAACACCTGGATGGCATCCCCGCTTGCCCGCAAGCTGATGGAGCAGGAGGGCATCGAGGGCACCTTCGGCTTGCAGAGCCACTTCATGAAGCGGGTCCAGGGCATGCTCGCCGAACGCGGCCGCAAGCTTGCCGGCTGGGATGAAGTGAGCCACGGCGGCGGTGTCGATCCCGAGGGCACCCTGCTGATGGCCTGGCAGAAGCCCGAGGTCGGGCTGGAACTGGCGCGCCAGGGCTACGACGTCGTCATGACGCCGGGGCAGGCGTATTACCTCGACATGGTGCAGGATGAAGCATTCCAGGAGCCGGGCGGAAGCTGGGCGGGCACAGTGCCGCCGCACCACACCTACACCTACGAAGCCGTCGCCGAATTCCCGGCCGAGCTTGCGGCACGCATGCGCGGCGTGCAGGCCTGCATCTGGTCGGAGCACTTCCTGACGCGGGACTACTTCAACCACCTCGTCTTCCCGCGCCTTCCTGCTATCGCCGAAGCGGCCTGGACGCCGAAAGCCAACAAAGACTGGCTGCGCTTTGCCGCCATTGTGCGCCTGAGCCCCCGCTATTGAGGCCCCCTTTTTGAGGATTGTCCGATGACCCTTCGCATTGCTGTTGGCGGAATACACACCGAGTGCTCGACCTCCTCGCCGGTTCTGATGCGGCCGGAAGATTTTCGCGTGCTGCGGGAAGGTGAGCTGCTGGGGGCGGCTTATTTCGACTTTCTCGATGCCGAAGACGTGCTGCACTTACCGCTCCTGCATGCCCGCGCCACGCCGGGCGGTCCCGTGGCACGCGCAACCTATGAAGGGTTCAAGGTCGAATTCCTCGACCGGCTGAAGGCGGCCTTGCCGATCGACGGCCTCTATCTCGCCATGCACGGCGCGATGAATGTCGAGGGAATGGACGATGCCGAAGGCGACTGGATTGCCGCGGCCCGGGCTGTGGTCGGCCCCGATGTCATCGTGGCGGCAAGCTACGACCTGCACGGCAATGTCAGCCAGAAAATCATCGACCAGCTCAATATCTTTTCCGGCTATCGCACGGCGCCGCACATCGATGTCCGTGAGACCATGGTGCGCGCCTGGTCGATGCTGGTCCGGGCCTTGCAGACCGATGAGCGGCCGGGCGTCGCCTGGGCGCCGGTGCCGGTCCTTCTGCCCGGCGAGCGGACGTCGACGGAGGACGAGCCGGCGAAAAGCCTTTACCTCAGGCTCCCCGAGCACGATGCCGTTTCCGGCATCTGGGACGCCAATCTGATGGTGGGCTATGTCTGGGCCGACGAACCCAGGGCAACAGCCTGTGCCGTCGTGACGGCAACCGACAGGCAGGCGGCCGAAACGGTCGCAGCGACGATCGCCCAGTCCTACTGGGATGCCCGCGAGGCGTTCCGCTTCGGTCCGGTCACCGGCCCGCTCGAGGAGATGCTGGAGATCGCTGCGAACACGGAGAGCCGGCCGATCACCCTCGCCGATTCCGGCGACAATCCGACCGGTGGCGGTGTCGGCGACCGGGCGGATGTGCTTGGAGCCCTGATCGCCCGGCAGACACAGGATGCGCTGATTGCCGGAATCACGGATCGTCCCGCGGTGGACGCCTGCTTTGCCGCGGGCGAGGGTGCTGTGATCTCGCTGAAGATCGGCGGCTCGCTTGATCCGGCAAGCCCGAGCGTGTTCGCCGATGCCTTGGTGTTGAAGCTCGACGCACCCGGCGATGCTGCGGATCGACAAGCGGTGGTGCGGATCGGTGGCATCACGCTTGTGCTTGCGGCCAAACGGCGCCCATATCACAACATCGCGGATTTCGTGGCGCTCGGCCTCGATCCGAAGGCGGTGCGGCTGCTGGTGGTCAAATCAGGCTACCTGTCGCCGGAACTGGCGCCAATTGCCAATCCCAACCTGATGGCGTTGACTGATGGCGTCATCAACCAGGACATCGAGAACCAGACGAGCCTCAGGCGGCATCAACCGACCTATCCTTTCGTCAAGGATTTCCCGTATAGCCCTGTCGTTCAGTTCTCCAGGCGTTTCCCGGTTTAAGATTTCGGGCAAGCGCGTGGCTGCCGTCAGGGGACGGCAGTCCTATTCCTTTCGAGTGCACCGATGTCGTCGACGCTTTCGCTGCTTTTGCGGCATCCGCCCATCCGGGTCAGTGCCCTGGCCATCTTCTTCTTCGGCTTCACCGGAGCGGCAACGTCGCCCTACATGTCGCTGATCGGCATTCGCGAGCTCGGACTGTCCGACGCCTTCTATTCGGCGATCACTTTCGTTGCGGCGCTGGTCAATGTCAGCGCCAGCGTCACCGCGGGCATCGTCGCCGATAGGCTTGGCCGTTTCCGCTCGTCGATGATCGCCGCCTCCCTGTTCGGCGTCGCCGGCTTCGGCATGGTCTATGCCTTCCCGACTGCGCCCACCTTCGTCCTTGCCGCACTGGTCTTCCTGCCGATCTTCGGAGCGCTCAATTCGTTGATATTCGCCAATATCCGTGCCAATGCCGGGCATATGCCGGCGCGCGAGCTGATGGCGGTCAACTCGGCCATTCGCGCTGTGCTGTCAGCGTCTTGGGTGCTGGTCCCCGGCCTCGTCGGCATTGCGCTCGCGGGCGCGCCGAGCATGTTGCCGGCCTTTCTCCTGGCAAGCCTTGCCTGTCTGGTTTGCGTGCTGCTCTTTTCGTTCGGCATGGGGCCGGAGGGGGCATCCGGCAGCGCCGTGCCGGTCAATCATTCGTTCCTGCGTTCGCTGGGGCAAATCGTGGCGGCACCTGTGCTGGTGCGGCTCCTCGCCATCGCGCTGATCTCGTCGATGCTGCATATCAACGGCACCATCCTGCCGCTGATCGTCACCGGTGCCGCCGGTGGTGCGCCGGCGGATGTCGGCGTCATCGTCGGTATCGTCGCCTTCCTCGAGATTATCTTCATCCTTTTCTGGGGGTGGGTTGAAGCGCGCACGTCCACCGTCTTTGCCGTCGGCGTCGGCGCGGCCATCTACTGCCTCTATCTGGTCTTTCTCGGCCTCGCCGACAGCCGGGTGGACGTCTATGTCCTGACGCTGATCAGCGGGCTCGGAGCGGCGGCGATCATCGCGGTGCCGATCAGCTATCTGCAGAACCTGATCTCCGATCGGGCCGGGCTTGGCAGTTCGCTGATCGCCGTCAACGTCTTCGTCAGCGGCGGACTGAGTTCCTTGTTGTTTGGTGTTGGCACGGGTATCAGCAATTATTCCGGAACGGCGCTGATCGGCGCGCTTGCTGGCGCGTGCGGTGTCGGGCTTCTCTGGCTGCTGGATGGGCCGCGGTTCTCGCGGCACCGGCGGGGATAACAGACGGGACTGGAGGTCATCGGTGAAGCCATTGCTTGAAGTCTGTGTCGACGATGCGGAGGGCCTGCGGCAAGCAGTGCTCGGCGGGGCTGACCGGATCGAGCTCTGCTCCAGCCTGGAGTCGGGTGGGCTCACCCCCTCGCGCGGGCTTATGGAGCTGGCCATAAGAGGGCCAATACCGGTGCATGCCCTGATACGCCCACGGGTCGGCAACTTCCGTTATGGAACCGAGGAGACGGCGGTGATGCTTGCGGATATCCGTTCGGCGCGCGAGGCGGGACTTGCGGGCGTGGTAATCGGCGCCTCACGGACCGATGGCAGCCTCGATGGCGACCTGCTGCGCGCACTTCTTTCAGCCGCCGATGGCATGGACGTGACGCTGCATCGCGCCTTCGATGTCGCTCCCGATCTTGCCGTCGCGCTCGATCATGCCATATCGCTCGGCTTCCGTCGCATCCTTACCTCGGGCGGCGCGCGGCATGCCGAAAGCGGTCGGGAGATGCTGCGAAAGCTCGCGGCTCAAGGGGCAGGGCGGGTGTCCATCATGCCGGGCGGCGGGATCCGGCCGGAGAATGCGGCAGACTTCCTGTCGCTTCCCGGCATTCACGAGCTGCATGCGTCATGCAGCGCACCTGTCGCCGTCGATGCAGGGCTTGTGGCATTCGGCTTCGAGGCGCCATCTCGGCGTCAGACGGATGGCGACACGGTCCGTCGGCTGAAACAGGTGATGGTGGCGGCTTCCGGTGCGTAGCCGTGCTTCAAGCCGTGTTCGCGCGCGGCGGTGCGAAGGCCGCTATCGTTTCATCGGCGCTCACGGGCTTGCTGATGTAATATCCCTGGACCGAGCCAACGCCGAGGGTCTGCAGAACCTGGAGTTCCTCCAGCGTTTCGACGCCTTCGGCAATCGCATCGAGCCCCATGTCGGCGCTGAGCGCGAGTACGGATTTGACGATCTTGAAACTCGTCTTACGCTGATGGATGTCGCGGACAAAGCTGCCGTCGATCTTGATCTTGGTGAGTGGCAGCTTGTGGACGTGGTTGAGGCTTGAAAAGCCGGTGCCGAAGTCATCGAGCGCAATGCCGGCGCCGAGTTCTCTCAGCATCTGGATCGAGTTGCTCGCCTGGTCGAAGTCGTGCAGGATGGCCGTCTCCGTGACTTCAAAATTGATCCTTGCCGGATCGAAGCCGCTTTTCAGCACGATCGCGACGATCTTCAGGCAGTTGTCCGGCGAACTCAGGTCATGGGCCGAGAGATTGAAGGATAGATAGACATCCTTCGGCCATTTCGACGCGACGGACAGCGCGCGCTCCAGCAACAGGCGGGTCATCAGGGTGATCCGGCCATTGTGTTCAGCAACGGGAATGAATTCAGCCGGCGACACGGGGCCGATCCTTGGGCTGTTCCACCGTGCCAGCGTTTCATAGCCGATGCATTTCAGATCGGTGGCGCGACTGATCGGCTGGTAGACAAGGTAAAGCTCATTTTCGAGATCGGCTGTGATCATCGCGTCTTCGACCACAGCCTGGCGCGAGAGTTCGTTCGCCTGGTCGGCACTGAAGATCACGGTACCAGCCCGGTGGCGTCTCTTTGCCGTATAGAGCGCGTAATCGGCGCGCTCATACACTTCCTGACCCGTTTGCCCCACATCCGGGTAGAGCGCAAATCCGACCGAAGCCGTGACCTGCACCAGACCACTGCCGATATTGATCCTTTGCGCAATGAGGTCGCAAATTGCTTGTCCGATGGTATTTGCCCTGGCTTCCGAGGCGTCTCCTTCAAGCAGGAGGGCGAATTCGTCTCCCCCCAGCCGGTAGATCGTCAGATCGCGCTCGGCCAGTTGCGAAAGCCGCTTGCCGATTTCGACCAGAACCTTGTCGCCGGCAGCATGACCATACATGTCATTGACCGGTTTGAAGCCGTCGAGATCGATGACGCCGACAGCGAGTGCGCCGGACTGTTCCTCAGCGCGCGCGAACGCCCGCTCCAGCATCTGGAAGAAGCTTCGCCTGTTGGCGAGCAAGGTCAGGGTGTCGAGATTGGCAAGTCGCAGGTTTTCATCCGAAAGCGATTGCATTGCCAGGTTTTGCTCGCGCATCGCATTCTGTTGTTGCAGCAAGGTCTGCCGCGATTCCATCAGCTGCCGGAAGTTCTGATAGTGGGTCAACAGGATCATGATCATCGGGATCGTGACCAGGATGACATTGGCCCCCGTGGCGATAAAGGTCGGCTCGCCTGTCAGGCACATCGCGATGAAGAAGGGGACCGTGACGGTGCCGGTGACGATGAGCGCCGCCGATCGCAGGTGCATCAGGCTGAAGATGCAGCCGATGACGGTAATGCCCATGAAGAAGACGACATGCGCCTTCTGATAGGCGTCGCCATACGGCAGGACCGAGAGCGCCCAGAGCGTGCACACAACGGCAATCGGGAAGGAAAGAAGATTGGTTGCCCGCAGCTGTTTGATTGCTTGTTGCGGGGTATATTCCCGCTGGCGTCCCTTCAGCCAGATGATGGATCGCAGGAAGAACAGGAGCACCAAGACACCGGGTACGACGGTCACCAGTGCGAAGGGTGCTGTACCCTGATGCGTCCATGCCAGCGACAGCATGTTCGTGGCCAGAATAAAATAGAGGATCGGCACCTGCTTTGAAAACGCCTGGAACTGCGCAAGCGTCAATTGCGGGTTCTCGTCGGGCACGCTCAAAATGCGCACCAGATCAGCGAGTTTCGCGCGCATGCTGGATGTCAAAGTCTGATCCGCCACTCGGTGCCCATTCCCGTCGCGTTAGTTTTCCAACTTCTACAACAGATGGTCTTAAGATATCGGAAAGCCGCACCTTGGAACCATCGCCGCCGGGTGTCGGCCAAGCTTGCCGAAGCCGAGCACTGCGTTTAAGTCTTGCCCGCACTATCGGAGGCGACGATTTGATCAGACGTGTTTGCATCGCTTTTTCCCTGAGCCTGACGCTTGCCGCCGGCACCGCAGAGGCCCAGTCCTGGGAGGCCATCGAGAGGGTCGAGCATTACAAGGTGAATGGCACGGAGCCGATCGAACTCTATCGGTCAATCGGCGAGCGCGGCCCCAAGATCAGCCTTGGCCGCACGATCGCCCATACGAGCTTCAAGCTCACCTGGCAGCGGGACTATCAGCAGCAGGGGCAGGCTTGCGTCTTGGCAACGGCAAAACCGAAGCTCATCATCACCTATACCCTGCCCAAGGCGGCGCAGTCGCTGCCGCCCGCCGTCGCCGCCAAATGGAAGGCCTTTTCAGACGGCATCGTCGAACACGAGAAGCTGCATGGCGAGTTCATGAAGGACCTGACCCAGCAGATCCAGGATGTCTCCATCGGTCTCAGGAATGAAAACGATCCGGGCTGCAAGAAGGTGCGCGCAGCCTTGCAGGCGCAGCTCAAGCCGATTTCGGACGCGCATGTGGCGCGCCACGGCGAGTACGACCGTGTCGAGATGTCACCGGGCGGTGCTGTGCATCAGCTGATCCTGACCTTCCTGAACCCTTGACGTTAACGGCGCCCGCAGGGAGGGCGCCTTTTTCGGCGTCAGACCCGCTCGAGCGCGATGGCGATGCCCTGCCCGACGCCGATGCACATGGTTGCGAGCGCGTAGCGTCCACCAGCTTCCTTTAGTTCCAAAGCTGCCGTTCCGGCGATGCGGGCGCCCGACATGCCGAGCGGATGGCCAAGGGCAATCGCGCCGCCATTGCGGTTGACGCGCGGGTCGTCGTCCGCGATGCCGAGATCGCGCAGCGTGGCGAGGCCCTGACTGGCGAATGCCTCGTTCAGTTCGATGACGTCGATCTGCTGCTGTATCAGTCCGAGCCGCGCGAGGAGCTTCTTCGAGGCCGGGGCCGGGCCGAAGCCCATGATGCGGGGGGGCACGCCCGCGGTCGCACCGCCCAGAATACGGGCGATGGGCGTCAAGCCGTAGGTCTTGACGGCCACGTCCGAGGCGATGATCAGGGCGGCGGCACCGTCATTGACGCCGGAGGCATTGCCGGCGGTGACGGTGGCACCGTCCTTCCGGTTGATCGGCTTCAGCTTGGCCAGCGCCTCGACGGAGGTGGTGCGCGGGTGCTCGTCGCGGTCGACGATCATGGGGTCGCCCTTGCGCTGCGGCACGCTGACGGCCACGATCTCTTTCGCCAGCCGGCCATTGGCTTGCGCTTCTGCTGCCTTGGCCTGACTGCGCACCGCAAAGGCGTCCTGGTCCTCGCGCGAGACCTTGAAGTCGATCGCCACGTTGTCACCGGTCTCCGGCATGGAATCGACGCCGTATTGCCGCTTCATCAGCGGGTTGACAAAGCGCCAGCCGATCGTGGTGTCGTAGATTTCGGCATTGCGCGAAAAGGCCGTGTCGGCCTTGGGCATGACGAAGGGCGCGCGGCTCATGCTTTCGACGCCGCCTGCGATCATCAGCCCTGCCTCGCCGGATTTGATGGCGCGGGCGGCGGTGATGACGGCATCCATGCCGGAGCCGCAGAGGCGGTTGATCGTGGTTCCGGTCACCGTGACCGGCAGGCCGGCAAGCAGCGCGGACATACGCGCGACATTGCGGTTGTCTTCGCCCGCCTGGTTGGCGCAACCGAAAATCACATCGTCGACGGCTTCCCAGTCGATGCCGGCATGGCGTTCCATCAGCGACTTCAGCGGCACGGCACCTAGGTCGTCGGCGCGCACAGAGGAGAGAGAGCCGCCGAAACGGCCGATGGGCGTGCGGATATAGTCGCAGATATAGGCTTCGGTCATGACGTCTCCTCCTTACAGTGCGGGCACGACGAGGTCGGCAACCGGACCGTCGGTGTGGAGCTTGGCGCCGGTCATGGCCTGGAGTTCGTCCATGGTCATCGCGGCAAGCTTCTCGCGCACCACGAACCTGCCGTCGACCACGTCGATCACGGCATGGCTCGTATAAATGCGGGTGATGCAGCCGACCCCGGTCAGCGGGAAGCTGCAGCGCTCGACCAGCTTCGGCTTGCCGTCCTTGGTCACATGTTCGGTGATCACGACCACCTGCTTTGCCCCATGCACCAGATCCATGGCGCCGCCGACAGCGGGAACGCCCTTGGAGCCGACGCGCCAGTTGGCGAGGTCGCCGTTTTCGGCGACCTGATAGGCCCCGAGGATCGCAACATCGAGATGGCCACCGCGGACCATGGCAAAGCTGTCGGCATGGTGGAAGAAGGCGGCACCCGGCTTCAGCGTGATGGCCTTCTTGCCGGCATTGATCAGGTCCCAGTCTTCTTCGCCGGCGGGTGGTGCCTCACCGAAGTTCAGCACGCCGTTTTCCGTGTGGAAGATGGCCTGACGCCCTTCCGGCTGGAATTTGGCGACCATTTCCGGAAAGCCGATGCCGAGGTTCACATAGGCGCCGTCGGCGATGTCCTGGGCGGCGCGCCAGGCGATCTGGGCGTTGGAGAGCTTGATGTCGTCGCGGGTGTCGATTGCTGGTGCGTCGGTCATGCGTGGGCCACTCCGGCTCGGATCAGCTCTTCTTCCTGTTGCGGATTGGCGACTTCCACCACGCCATCGACGAAGATGCCGGGTGTGATCACCTGCTCGGGATCGATTTCGCCGGGCTGCACGATCTTCGAGACCTGGGCGATGGTTTTGGCAGCCGCCATACACATCAGCGGATTGAAGTTGCGGCCGGCCATCCGGTAGGTCAGGTTGCCCATCGTGTCGCCGAGATGCGCCTTGACGATGGCGAAGTCTGCCTTCAACCAGCGTTCCTGCACGTATTTGCGGCCGTCGAATTCGGCGATCACCTTGCCCTCCGCCAGTTCAGTGCCGTAGCCGGTCGGGGTGTAGAAGGCCGGAATGCCTGCCCCCCCGGCCCGGATGCGCTCGGCCAGCGTACCCTGCGGTACAAGTTCCAGCTCGATCTCACCGGCAAGATAGCGGTCGGTGAAGGCGCGCGGATCGGAGGAGCGGGGGAAGGAGCAGATCATCTTCTTCACCATGCCCGCATCGATCATCGCGGCGATGCCGATCCGGCCATTGCCGGCATTGTTGTTGATGACCGTGAGGTTCTTCGGGCTGCTCGTCTGGCGGAACCTATCGATCAGGGCATGGATGAGTTCGATCGGTGCGCCGGAGCCGCCGAAGCCCCCGATCATCACCGTTGCGCCATCGCCGATCCTTGCGATCGCCTCGGCAATATGTGGGATTGTCTTGTCCATCGAACCTCCCGTTGCAGCTGCATGCCGCCCTTTCCTTCAGACATAAGGCGGGCCTTCTGTCGACAGCAAGCGATTTGTGCGTTATTCGATATTTGTTCGATAATCGCACAAAATGTAGGGCATACGATCATGGTGGACGCGCGCGATGTGATGGGCGGCTTTGTAAAAGGTTTGAGGGTCATGGAAGCCTTCGGGCCGGATCACCAGCGGTTGAGCATTGCCGAGGCCGCGGAGCGCAGCGGGCTCGATCGGGCGACGACCCGCCGCTGTTTGCTCACGCTCGCCGAGCATGGCTATGCGGATTACGATGGCAAGTTTTTCGCACTTACATCGAAGGTCCTGCGGCTCGGCCATGCCTGGCTGTCATCAACGCCGCTGCCGCTTCTTCTGCAACCGCACCTCGATCAGCTGTCGGAGCGTGTCGGGCACAGCGCTTCGGCCTCGGTTCTGGATGGAACGGAGATCGTCTATATCGCGCGCGCTGCACAAAAGCGGGTCATGTCGATCAATCTGATGCCGGGATCGCGGCTTCCCGCCTATAGCGCGTCAATGGGCCGGGTGCTGTTGTCGGGCCTTGCCGACGCCGAGGTGATGGCCATCCTTGCCGCTTCGGAGCTGAAGGCCAATACGCCGCATACGCTGGCCGATCCGCAGCAATTGCTGGCGGAGATCGCCATGGTTCGTGAGCAGGGCTATGCGGTCATCGATCAGGAACTGGAAATCGGTCTTTGCTCCATCGCCGTGCCGATCCGCAATGGGCGAGGGCGGATCGTGGCTGCCATCAATGTCGGGGCGTCGGCGGCAGTTCTTGCCGCGCGCGACTTGCCTTCATACTGCCTGACCGCAATGAGGGAGGTTCAAGACCGGCTTGCGCCGCTGCTCCCGTAACACGGGTTACGCCAGCGCATTTGCCACGTCGCGCAGTGTCTGCATCAGCAAGGCAAGTGGCATCGAGGGAATTGCATCCGATCGCACAGTCAGTCCAACAGGGCCTTTCGTCTCGCTCGTGTCGATGGGAAGGGCGACCAAAACCTGGTCCGCGAGATCCCTCGCCACGACGCCGGCTGAAATGATCCAGATCGCATCGGTTGACCGGACAAAGGCACGGCCAAAGCTGTCGGACACCGTTTCGATCTGTGTGGGCAGGGCAGAAATGCCGTTCGCAATGAGGAAACGCTCGACAAAGGGCCGAATGATGGAGGCGCGCGTCGGCATCAGCACGGGATAGCGCTCCAGTTCGGTAAACAGGTCCGAGCTGTCGGCCGTCAGCGGATGACCGTTTCGAACGCAAAAGATGACCTGCTCGGAATAAAGATGCTCAAAGGAGAATCCGACCATCTGTTCGGGTGCCGCAAGGCGGCCTACCACAAGGTCAAGATCGCCCACGCGGAGCTGCTCCAGGAGAACGGCGTTCTCGCCCGTGACGATCTTGATGCGCGCCGGAATACCTTCCGCGAGAAAGCGTGTCATCGCCTGCGGCATGATCCGGGTCGAGACGGTCGGCAAGGCGCCGATGCGAATAGGAGGGGCATCCGCATGCACGGCATGGGAGACGGAATCGAACCCCTGTCTGAGTGCCGTCAGCGCCGCGCCCGCATGTTTCAAAAAGGCTTCGCCATACCGCGTGATGCGGATGCCGCGTCCGTCGCGCTCGAAGACCGCCACTCCCAGGACTTCCTCGAGTTCCCGGATGGTCTTCGTCACCGCCGGCTGACTGACATGCAAAAGTTCTGCCGCCTTCATCACGCTTTTCTGGCGTGCGACTTCTACGAAGGTCTGGAGATGGCGAAACTTGACGCGGTTGTCGATCATAGCAATTTCATAACCTGACGGTTAAGGATTGAGCCTAAAACATCATTTTACCTAACCAAATCGCCTGCGCAATATGCCGGTCAGGGAGGATAGTCCGTGCAATTCGTTCAAATCGGCAAGGTCGCGCTTCACTACCAGACCATCAGCGGTCCTCCGGATCGCCCCGTCCTGGTCTTCATAAATTCGTTGGGAACCGATTTTCGCATCTGGCGCGATGTGCTGGTGAGGCTTGTCGGCTCGTGCCCGCTGCTGGTCTACGACAAGCGCGGCCATGGCCTCTCGGATGAAGATGCCGGCCATGCTTCAATCGACGACCATGTCGATGATCTCTTCGGACTGCTGACGCATCTTGATATCCGCAGCTGCGTCATCTGCGGCCTTTCGGTCGGCGGGCTGATTGCACAACGCCTCTATCAGCGCCATCCCGATCGCGTTCAGGCGCTTATTCTTTGTGACACTGCTGCCAAGATCGGAAGCGCCGAGAGCTGGAATATGCGCATTGAAGCCGTCCGGGACGGCGGCCTGTCGTCCATCGTCGATGGGGTCATGCAGCGGTGGTTTTCGCCGGCCTTCCGCGCCGAAGACAACCCGGGCTACGCCGGCTATCGCAACATGATGCAGCGCCAGTCGGCAGAAGGTTACATAGCGACCTGCGCTGCAATTCGCGATGCGGATTACACCGATGCCCTCGCGCAGATTGCCGTGCCGACGCTGTGTCTGGTGGGGGATCAGGATGGCGCGACACCCCCGGATCTGGTGCTCGATATGGCTAGGCGCATTCCAAAGGCGCGGTATGAAGTCATCAAGAATGCCGGTCACATTCCCTCAGTGGAGCAACCGGAGGCCATGACGCATGTCATCGAAGCCTTCCTCCAAACACTTGTCTCAGGAGATGCCATTCATGGCTGAGGCCGAAACTTCCTCCAAACGGTATTCGCAGGGCATGGCGACGCGCCGTTCGGTCCTGGGTGATGCCCATGTGGACCGTGCGTCATCGGCAACCACGCCCTTCGACCGACCGTTTCAGGAGATGATCACCGAAGGCGCCTGGGGAACAGTCTGGTCGCGTCCCACCTGGTCGAAGCGCGAGCGCTCGATGGTAACCATCGCGCTTCTCGCGGCCTTAGGCCATGATGAGGAGGTGGCCATGCATGTGCGTGCTACCGCGAATACGGGAGCGAGCCGGGAGGATATCTGCGAGGCTCTTTTGCATGTCGGCGTCTATGCCGGCGTGCCGGCGGCCAACCGGGCGTTCAAGATCGCCAAGCAGGTTTTCGAGGAGATGGATATGGCAGCAAACGGGGGAGGGGCGGATGTCTGATCTATTGAACAGGAAGCCCGAGACGGGGGCTTTCTTTCCACGCGACCGGGACTGGCATCCGCCGGCCTATACGCCGGGCTACAAGACATCCGTCTTACGCTCACCGCAAAAGGCACTTCTGTCGCTGGATGGCACCAGGTCCGAGATCACCGGCCCCGTCTTCGGCCATTCGATACTTGGCGAACTCGACAACGACCTGATCCACAACTTCGCCAAACCGGGCGAGAGTGCGATCGGCGAGCGCATCATCGTGCATGGCCGGGTGCTGGACGAACGGGGCCAGCCCGTTCCCGGCGCTTTGCTCGAATTTTGGCAGGCCAATGCCGGTGGTCGCTACCGTCACAAGAAGGAAAGTTATCTCGCAGCGCTTGATCCGAACTTCGGAGGGTGTGGGCGGACCATAACCGACGAGAACGGTTATTACGCCTTCCGAACCATCAAGCCCGGCCCCTATCCTTGGCCGAACGGGGTCAACGACTGGCGCCCGGCGCATATTCATTTCTCGATCTTCGGGCACGGCTTTTCGCAGCGCCTGATCACCCAGATGTATTTCGAGGGCGATCCGATGATCTGGAAGTGTCCGATCGTCATGACGATCCCGGATCGACGGGCGATCGAGCAACTGGTGGCAGCGCTCGACTGGTCGGCGACGATCCCGATGGATGCGCGCGCCTACAAGTTCGACATTATTCTGCGGGGACGCCGTTCGACGCTGTTTGAAAATCGGATGGAGGGCAATTGATGGTGCAGTCTCTCGACTATCTGAAGGAGAGCCCTTCGCAGACCGCTGGCCCTTATGTGCATATCGGCCTGACCCCGAACTTCGCCGATATCCAGGGCGTCTATCCTTCTGATCTCGGCACGGCCATGGTCAACGACCGGACGCGTGGCGAGCGCATCACCATAACGGGCCGGGTGATCGATGGCTCTGGGACACCGCTCAGGGATGCGCTGATCGAGATCTGGCAGGCTGATTGCGACGGGCTTTACAATAGCCCGTCCGAAACGCGCGGCAGTGCCGATCCCAATTTTACCTGTTGGGGGCGTTGTCCCTGCGATCTCTCGACCGGCGAATACCGGTTCGATACGGTCAAGCCGGGCCGTGTGCCCTTCCGGGATGGGCGCCTGATGGCGCCGCATATCTCGTTCTTTGTGGTTGCCCGTGGTATCAATCTCGGTCTCAACACGCGGCTTTATTTTCCTGATGAAGAGGCGGCCAATGCGGAGGATCCTATCCTGTCGCGCATCGAGCATCGTGTCCGGGTGCCAACGCTGATTGCGCGCAAGGACGGCGCCACCTACCATTTCGACATTCACCTGCAGGGAGACAAGGAAACGGTCTTTTTCGACATCTAGGACCGTTTTTGCTTCATCATGACCGCATCCGTCTTCGATCATCCCTTCCTGTCCGGCCTGCTCGGCGACCCGGAAACGGCAGCCCTGTTTTCCGCTCAAGCGGATCTGGCCGCCATGCTGCGCATCGAAGTTGCCCTGGCGGACGTGCAAGCGGCATGTGGTCTTGTTCCAAAGGCCTCCGCTGAAACCATTGCCGGGCTCGCCGAGACCTTCGTGCCGGATATGCATATGCTCGCGGTGGCGACGGCGCGGGACGGTGTCGTCATCCCGGAACTGGTGCGTCAGTGGCGCGCGGCTTTGGGCGAAGCGGGCAAGGATCTGCATTTCGGCGCAACCAGCCAGGATGTGATCGATACCAGCCTGATGCTGCGGCTCCAGTCTCTCTGCCAACTTTTGACTGGGAGGCTCGAACGCCTGGAAGCCAATCTCGGTCAGCTCAATCAAAAATTCGGTGCAGCAAGGCTCATGGGCCATACCCGCATGCAGGCCGCCATCGAGATTTCCGTCGCCGACAGGATTGTCGCATGGCAGGCACCGCTTGCAGAGCTGCAGGGGCGGCTTGCGCATTGGCAGAGTGCCGGGCTGCCCTTGCAGTTCGGCGGAGCAGCCGGAACCTTGGATAAACTTGGCGATCAGGGTGCCATCGTGCGAAGCCAGCTCGCTCAAAGGCTTGGCCTTGCCGATCGGCCGCAATGGCACGCCCAACGCGCCATCATTGCCGATGTCGGCAATACGCTATCGCTTGTCAGCGGCAGCCTCGGCAAGATCGGCCAGGATCTGGCTCTGATGGCGCAATCTGGCACGGCTATCATCGGCGGCGGCGGCGCTTCCTCTGCCATGCCGCACAAGCGCAATCCGGTAAAGGCGGAGATCCTGGTGACGCTTGCCCGCTTCAATGCCGTACAGGTGGCGGGTCTGCATCAGTCGCTGGTGCATGAGCAGGAACGATCCGGTGCCGCCTGGACGCTCGAATGGTTGCTCCTGCCGCAGATGGCGATTGCCGCAGGTGCGGCCACCCGAATTGCCCTTGATCTTCTTGCCTCCATCGAAGCGCTGGGGCAGGCGGACTGATTTGTCCGCGTTCATCCTCGCCTGTGCGGTTGCGGCCAGGCCGAAATCCTCCGCCTTGCGGTGCGCCCCTCAGCATGGAAGATCTAGGTTTACTTTATTAAGCTGGAATTAGGTTTCTCATCCCATTTTGATCGTTTGAAAGAGACTGTCCCGTGCTCGGTATCAAAGCGGGATTGGGGGAGAAGCACGTGTTCATCGACCGCATTTTGTCGCGCTTCAGCATCCAAACCAAGGTGCTGATTTTCATATTGCCTTTTGTCGTCAGCATTTCTGCCGTCGGGTTTACCGGGCTTTATGCCTCCGGCCTTCTGCAGGGGCGTATCGAGATTTCCAACAGCGTGTTGCAGTCGCTGAGTGGCTTTCGCGATGTTTCAGCGGCCATGTCGACATTTCTGGCGGAGACGAACGACGAGACGCGCGAGGATGTCACCGGTCGCCTGAAGCAGCAGCAGGACAATCTGCACACCACGCTTTCGCAGCTTCCGGCCGATGCCGATGGTCGCACCGAACTCGAACAGGCGAGTGGCCTGGTGGATACGGTCGTCAGCCATGTTGGCGAGCTCTGGAATTTGCATGAGCGCGAAGGCGAGCTGGTCGGCCTTCTGCAAAAGGGCAATGAAGCTGTCGTTGTGGCCCAGGGGCGAGTGGCTGCCAGCATGCTGGAAACCGAAGCCAAGCTGAAATCCGATGACACGGCCGCGAAATCGATGTTGCGCGAAGCGGAAAACATTCGCAGCACCGGCACCTTCCTCACCGAAACGAATTCCGGCTTTACCAAAGCTGCCACGCCTGAACTGAAATACGAGTTCATCAAGGGGCGGCTCGACGAACTGGCCACCCGTCAGACGATGCTCGTTGAGGCGCTTCCTGCCGCCAACCAGTCCGCGGCCAAGACGCTCGACAAGATAATCGCCGATCTCAAGACCATGCTTGCCGCCGGCGATACGTCAGAGGACGCGGTCAAGACCATGGCTGGCAGTCTGCGCAACTTCACCCAGCTCAATGCCTATCTTGGTCTTGCTGCCCAGCAGAAGATGAAGGAGGCAACCATCCGGTTTGCCGAGCTCGATGGTCCGCTCCTCAAGGCAGAGGCCCTTCTTGCCAGCGGCCGTCAGGTCACGACGGTGGGTTATGCCTTGCAGATCGTCATGGCGCGTTTTCTGCTCGAGCCGAGCGACGAAAATCGCACGCTTCTGAAAACGCAAATCGACGCAGCGCGCGAAGCTCTGGCATCGCTTGGCAAGGTTGCCGCCGAGGATCAAGCACTGGTCTCGATCGTCAACGACCTCGGCCCTTCGCTCGCAACCATGGAAACGGCAAGCGCCGATCTCGTTGCCGTCAGCAAGGAAAGCGGCGAAAGCTATCTCCGTGCCGGCTCCGATCTCAACGTCATCTGGGGCAAGCTTACCAATTTTGCCGAGGTGCAAAAGGTCAGCGCCGGCGAAGAGCGCCAGGATGCCAATTCGATTTCCATCGGCGCCACCATTCTCGGCATTCTGATTTCGATCTTTGCCGGTATTGGTCTCGTTCTCACCTTCAAGGGGCCAATCGGCCAGATCACGGGTGCCATGCGCCGTCTGGCCGAAGGGGGGCTTGATACTAGCATCAGCGGCGAGAGCCGTGTCGACGAAATCGGCGAGATGGCCCGCGCCCTTGGCGTCTTCAAGCAGAACGCGCTGTCCAAGATCGAGATTGAAAGCCGCAGCGAAGCGGAGCGGGCGCAGGCGGAAGAAGAACGCCGACGCAACGATATGGAAAAGCAGGAAACCGACCGCCAGATCGATTTTGCGGTCAACGCACTGGCCGCCGGTCTGCGCCGCCTGTCGCAAGGCGATATTTCCGAAGTCATCGACACGCCTTTCCACGGTCGTCTCGAACAGTTGCGCACCGACTTCAACCAGTCGCTTGCCCGGCTGCAGGATACGCTGACGCAGATCCGCGCAAACACGCAGCACATTCAACGCAACGCCGTCGAAATGACCGGCGCTGCCGACCAGCTGTCGAAGCGGACCGAGCAGCAGGCGGCCTCGCTCGAAGAGACTGCGGCCTCCGTCGATGAAATCACGGTGACGGTGCGCCTGTCGGCGGAGCGGGCACAGGAGGCAAACCAGATCGTTGCCGAGACCAAGTCGCGTGCCGATACGTCTTCGGTCGTTGTCGGCAATGCGATCGATGCCATGGGTCGCATCGAGGCGGCGTCCGGTCAGATCGTGCAGATCATCGACGTGATCGACGAGATCGCCTTCCAGACCAATCTTCTTGCGCTCAATGCCGGGATCGAGGCTGCGCGGGCCGGCGAAGCGGGCAAGGGCTTTGCGGTCGTTGCCCAGGAAGTGCGCGAACTTGCCCAGCGATCGGCAGGGGCTGCCCAGCAGATCAAGGATCTCATCAACAAGTCCGGCTCCGAGGTTGCCTCGGGCGCCAAGCTTGTCCAGGAAACAGGTGCGGTTCTCTCCGAAATCTCGACCAATATTGTCACGGTCGCCGATCGTGTGGCTGCCATCGCGACCGCTAGCCGCGATCAGTCGACAGGGCTTGCCGAGGTCAACGCCTCGGTCAACCAGATGGACCAGATGACCCAGCGCAATGCCGCCATGGTCGAGGAAACCACGGCTGCAACCCGTCAATTGGCGGAGGAAGCCGATACGCTGATGCAGCTTGTCAATCGCTTCAAGCTTGCGCCTGGATCAACCTCCGGCCAGCGCAGCATGGGCCAGGCAGCCTGATCATCGGCTGTGAGGTGGCGCGGCACGCGTCACCTCACAGCCGTCAATTGGCCGGGCGACGGAACAGCGCTTTCCAGTTATCGATAAACCTTGCACGCGTTGCCCTGTCCTGTGCTGCAAGGAGCGCCGGGCTGATGCGGATCGGACGGCCAATGCCGGACTCGATCAGCGCCTCCGGCCCCTCGACGCCTTCGGGCAGGGGGGCATTTTCCGCAAAGAAGAAAGCCTCCCTGCGCGCAACGTCGCGGCCCCTGTCGGAGAGCAGATAGTCCAGGAAGCGCTGCGCCTCCCGCTGCTGTGGCGAATGGCGGGGAATGAGAGCGCCACGCGACAGGATGAGGGTATAGTCTCCGGGGATCACAACCTTGAGGTCGGGGTTGCGCAGTGCAGCCGCGTAGGCATACGGACCCAGCACGTTGTAGGCGATCCTCAGTCGGCCATTGGCAATTTCGCCCAGAACCTCGTTGTTGCAGCATCGCGTGATGACGTCGGCCCGGCTCAGACTTTCCAGCAGCCGGCCAAAGCTTGTCGGCGCCTGCAGCGCATCGTGGAAAGCCAGGAGATAGCCAACCCCGGAGGCCTCGATGTCGTAGGTGCCGATCCGGCCACTGTAGATCTCGGGTTTGGCACGCACGAGTTCGGCAATGTCCACATGACTGCGCGGCACATCCTCCGGCGGCACCCGGCGACTGTCGTAGACAATCACGGCAGGTTCGAACGTGAAGCCGAACACCTCATCGCGCCAGTTGGCCCAGTTGGGAACGCTGCGGGTTTCTTCCGAGACATGTGCCTGGGCGCAGCCGTCATTGGCGAGCTTCACCAGTTGATCGACGGAGGACGACAGCAAGAGGTCGCCGAAAGGCCGGTCTTCGACGCAGGCGGCCTCGGCATCGCGGAACAGGTCGTTGGTGACGTAATCGTTGAACTCCACGGCGACATCCGGGGCCATCTGCTGAAAATCGATGATCAGCGGCCGCATGGCATCCGCATCGGTTGCTGCATTGATCACCAGGCGCACCCGCTCAGTGCCAAGGGCAGGCAGTATTGTCTGCTCGCCTTCGGCGGCGACTGCCTGAGGCGCGCCGAACCCGACCGCCAGAAGCGTCATCGCGCCGACTGTCGTCAGAAACCTTGTCATCGGCTCTCATCCTTGATCAGTGGCAGTTCCAGGATGACTGCAAAATTGTTCGTCGGGGTCTTCTCGATAAAGGACAGGGTCCCGCCGAGCGCTGTTGCCACTTCGGCGGCAATGGCGAAACCGAGGCCTGAACTTCCCTCGCCGGATTTGGACGAGACAAAGCGCCCCGTGACCTTTGCCCAATCGCCGGGCGCGATACCCGGACCATCGTCCATCACCTCAAGACGCGCGAAATCGCCGCGCCTGAGAACCCTGACTTCGAGCATCTGCAATGTCCCGTGGCGCAGCGAATTGTCGATGATGTTGACGATCGCTTCCCGCAGGCTCAGGCCATCGCCCATGACGAGCAGATCTTCATCGGCAGCCTCGAAGGAGACCACCGTGTCCGGATCGATCGTGATGGGGACGGCCGCGTGGAAGGCCTTGCGCGCGATGTCGGTCAGGTCGACAGGCGAAAGCTGCACGGAATCGAAGCGATGAATGACCATGGCATGATTGAGCAGCTGGGTGGTGAAGCGGGCAAGCTCGTTTGTCCGGCTCTTGACGCGGCTCAGATGCCGCCGATCATCCTCGGAAAGGGAACCCTCGTCGATCAGGCTGACCTGGGCCGACAGCGCGGTCAAGGGAGTGCGGATCTGATGGGCGCTGTCGGCAATGAAGCGCTGTAGGACCCTCAGGCGTTCATCCAGCCTACGCATGAAGTGGTTGATGGAATCGACAAAGGGGCTGAGTTCGCGCGGCACAGCAATGTCGAGCGGGGTCAGGTCCTGAGAATCGCGGCGGCGCAACGTGTCTCCAAGCATATCGAGCGGTCGCAGCGAATAGCGGACTGCCAGCACCGTGCCTCCCAGAGCGAGCACACTCATCAGCACGACAAGCAGCAGCGCCCGCGTGGTCAATTCGGCCGTCAGGCTCTGTCGCGCCTCGGTCGTCTGGGCGATGATCACATGAATCCAGCCGCCGACGCGCGGATCGGCGACAGCGCGGCTGGCGACAACGAGCCGGACTTGCTGGCCGCGATACTTTGTGGTTCGAAATGTCGGTTCGGCGCGCGGCGCGCGCACATCGGCCTCACGCCCGAGATCTTCATAGCCGGTCACCGTTTCGCCCTCGGGCTTGACCACGCGGTAGAACACCTTGTCACGGGACGCCAATCCCAAAAGCTCGAAGGCGCTGGGTGGCAGATTGACCTCGATGTCTCCGTCGACAACGGCCAGACTTTCGAGGATCTGCGTCGCGGCACCCTGCAACAGCCTGTCATAGGCTTCGTCTGCCGCGGCCTTGGCGTAGATCCATGCCGCGGTCACCAGGATTGCGGCGCCCGCGGCCAGTACCATGGTGACGCGGATCACAAGCCGTGAAAAGAGTGAGGGTTCAGTCTTCCGCATCGGTCACCAGCTGATAGCCGACACCGCGAACCGTGATGATGCGCGCGCCGCCGCCCTCGATCTTCTTGCGCAGCCGACCGACATAAAGCTCGATCGCGTTCGGTCCGGCGGCTTCATCGAAGCCGAACAGCTGATCGAGAAGCTGTTCCTTGGAAAACACCCGGCCCGGTCGGGTTGCGAATATTTCCAGAAGGGTCATCTCGCGCCGCTTGAGCTGAACTTCCCGCTTTCCGACACGGACGGAGCGCTGGGATCGGTCGAGCACAATGTCGCCCACCGTGATGATATTGGTTGCCTCGCCGCCGGCGCGGCGGCGCAGCAGCACGCGGGCACGGGCTTCAAGCTCCCGGAAATCAAAGGGTTTTACCAGATAGTCGTCCGCGCCGAGATCAAGCGCGCCAACCCGATCGTCAATTTCAGACCGGGCGGTCAGAATGAGGACGGGCACCGGGTTCTTGTTTTGCCGGATCTGCCGCAGGATGGAAAACCCGTCGAGACCGGGGAGCATCACATCCAGGATGACGAGGTCATATTCGGTGAAGTCGAGAATATCTGCGGCGGCCCGGCCATCCGTCTGCCAATCAACCGTGTGGCCGATCGTTTCGAAGCGACGGCTGATGGCCTCGCCGACATCGAGAGTGTCTTCCACGAGTAAAATGCGCATTGTGGAACGCTGACACGGATAGAGGCAGGGATCAAGCGGTCGGGCGGCGTCCTCCACGCGTTTACGGTTTAGACAGCATTGTGACAGGTTTGGGGCATAGCGTTCCCTCGCCGGTCAAGGGAGTGAGCTGCGGCCGGTCAATGAGGGAGGAACCTCAGCGTTCAGATTTCACCGATTGTGCGGCGTCGACGATGCCAGCGCTGGGCGTGAGAATGCGCGAGGCCTCCCGTTCAATCGAACTCGGGAGAGACATATGATTCACACCACCTTCAAGATGCTGGCCGGCGCCGCAGTCTTTGCTGCCGTTGCTGCAGGCGGCGCAATGGCCGAGGCGACAAAGCCTGAATGCCTTGCTGGCGCAAAGCCGGGCGGTGGCTTCGACCTGACCTGCCGTCTGGCCGCGAACGCGCTTTTGGCCACCAAGCAGATCGCTGAGCCGATGGCCGTCACCTACATGGAAGGCGGCGTTGGCGCCGTTGCCTATAACCACGTTATCGGCAAGCGCGCGAGCGACCCGAACCTGATCACGGCTGCTTCGTCCGGCTCGGCTCTTCTGATCGCCCAGGGCAAGTTCGGCCAGTACGACGAAAGCGCTGTCCGTTGGCTCGGCGCGCTCGGCGCTGACTACGGCGTTATCGTCGTTGCCGCTGACTCGCCCTACAAGACCATGGCAGACCTCGTTGCCGCCTATAAGGAAGATCCGGCATCCTTCGCGATTGCCGGCGGCGGTGCCATCGGTTCGCAGGACTGGATGAAGGGTTCGCTGATTGCCAAGGCAGCCGGCAAGGAGCCGAAGGAAATGCGCTACGTCGCGCTTGAAGGCGGCGGCGCCGTTCTGACAGCGCTCGAAGGCGGCCACGTCAAGATCGGCGCTGGCGATGCGGCCGAAATGGGCAAGCATCACGTTGCCGGCAAGGTTCGCATCCTCGCCGTCATGTCTGCCGATCGCCTGCCGGGCGAACTGGCTGAAATCCCGACCGCCAAGGAATCCGGTTTCGACATCGAATGGCCGGTCTGGCGCGGTTACTACGTTGGCAAGGATGTCAGCGATGCCGATTACGACTGGTGGGTCAACGCCTTCCAGGCAATGGCCAAGACGCCTGAGTTCGAAAAGGAACGCCAGGAGCGTGGCCTGTTCGAATTCACCATGGTCGGCAAGGAATTTGACGATCGCGTCAAGGCTGACGTTGCCAAGTTCAAGACCCTGGCCAAGGAAGCCGGTCTGTAATTTGCGCGGTGGTGCCGCCGGGTTCGGCGGCGCCACCCCCTTTCGGCTGCTGGAATTGCGCCGAACATCGATCTCAACCATTGCCGGTATGCCCAAACCGGCATCATGAATGCTGCACAGGCCCGATTCCAATCCGGCGCTGTTTCAGTTTCTGGGAGCACCACATGTCCGATAATACCAGAACCCATCTCCTGATTGGGCGGATCAGCGCAATCGTCCTGTTTATCCTTGCCGTGGCCTATGGCATCGGCGGTAGCCAGATCGAATATGCTTTCGCTTCCGATCCGCTCGGACCGCGCGTCATGCCGGTCGCTCTGGCTGTCCTGCTGGGTATCCTTGTGCTGATCTATCTGAGATTTCCGGGATCGGCAGAAGACTTTCCGACGGGCTCTTCGCTTGTTAGAATTCTCGCCATACCGCTGACTTTGATCGTCAGTGTTGCCCTGTTTGAGCCACTCGGATTTGTCGCGTCGATCTTCCTGCTCACGGCTGTTACCGGCTGGCTGTTTGGCGCTACGATCAAGCTTTCCGTCATTGGTGCCGTGGTGCATGCGGCCGTCTGGTGGTTCATCTTCTCCTTCTTGCTCGAGGTCTATTTGCCGACCGGCGCCGTTTTCGGCTGACCGTCGCCCTGACCTGAAAGGACATTTCCATGGATTTCGACTATCTTTGGCAGGGCTTTGGCGTTGCCCTCACTTGGCAGAACCTGCTGATCGGTTTCATTGGTTGCTTCATCGGCACTCTCGTCGGTGCGCTTCCGGCTATCGGTCCGATCAACGGCATCGCGCTGCTCATGCCGATTGCCTACACAATGGGGTTGCCGGCAGAAAGCACCATGATCCTCTTGGCGTCCGTCTATTGTGGCGCTGAATACGGCGGTCGCATCTCCTCCATTCTGCTCAACGTGCCCGGCGATGCGGGTGCGGTGATGACCGCGATGGATGGCTATCCGATGGCGAAGCAGGGACGTGCGGGTGAAGCTCTCGCACTGTCGGGTATTGCATCCTTCGTGGGTGGTATCATCGGTGTCATCGGACTGGCCTTTTTTGCGCCTCTGTTGTCCGGTCTCGCGATCGGCTTTGGCCCTGCCGAATATTTCGTGCTGATGGTCTTTGCCTTTGCGACACTCGGTTCAATGGTCGGCTCGCAACCGGCCAAGACGTTGATCGGATGTGTTCTCGGCCTGATGTTGGCAACCGTTGGCCTCGATGCGACCTCAGGCGCCTATCGCTTCACGTTCAACGAGCCGGAACTTGGCGACGGCATCGAATTCGTCACACTCGTCATTGGTCTCTTCTCGATCTCGGAAGCCATGCTGATCCTTGAGCACCAGACCAAAGGCGCCACCGTCATAAGAGAACTCGGACGCATGACGGCGCGGTTCTCCGACGTCATCTTCAGCATGGGTGCCACACTCCGCGGTTCCTTCATCGGCTTTATAGTCGGCGTTCTGCCAGGGACCGGCGCTTCAGTGTCGAGCGCGGTGTCCTACACCACCGAAAAGCGCTTCTCCGACACGGAAGGCACCTTCGGCAAGGGAGACGTGCGTGGTCTGGCGGCTCCTGAAGCAGCCAATAACGCGACGGCAGCCGGCGCCTTCGTGCCAATGCTGACGCTTGGCGTTCCCGGTTCCGGCACGACTGCCGTCATGCTTGGCGCCTTGATGCTCTACAACATCCAGCCAGGTCCGATGCTGCTCGTCGAGCGTCCAGAAATCGTTGGTGGCCTCGTGGCCTCCCTCTTCGTCGGCAATTTCATCCTGCTTGCGCTCAACCTGCCGCTGGTCAACATCTTCGCCCGCGTGCTCACCATGCCGAACTGGATCCTGGTTCCGGGCATTCTGGTGCTGTCGGTCATCGGCGTTTACTCCACGCATGCCTCGGTCTTCGCGATCTACCTGATGCTCGCCATCGGCATTGCCGGATGGCTGTTGCGCAAGGCCGGTTTCGACATGGCACCGATCATCCTCGGTTTCGTGCTGGGCAAGGTCATGGAAGTGAACCTGCGCAATGCGCTGGCGATCAGCGGTGGCGAGCTTTCGATCCTGTTCCAGAGCACGATCTCGCAGATCCTCTGGGCGCTCGCCATCCTCGTTGCCGTCCTGCCGATTTTCCTCGCTCGTCGTGCGAAGAAAAAGGCGAAGGCTGCAGCCGAACTCCCGATCTGACCGCTTCGCGGCCATACTGGCTGCGGACAAGACAGATCCTCCCAGGAAGCGCCGTGTTCTGCATCGCAGGCACGGCGTTTTCTGTTTTGGACACGCAGGCGCGCCTGAGGCGATTATCTTAACGACGATATGCGAGAAGCCGCTGTGCAGGCTTCATAAGCATCCCGATCGGAAAGGATTTGCCATGCAGGACAGCAAGGAAAGCTTCATCCGCGCTGGCTACGAGCAAGGCGCGTGGCGCGATCTGGCACGGCGTGCGTTCTGGCGGCTGATCGCTCCCTTGCCGGACAAGCCTTACCTTTTCCTCAAATTCTGGAGCATCAAGGGAGCCTGGCCCAATATCGATGCACCGAAGACATTCTCGGAAAAGGTTCAGCATCGGAAGCTCTATGACCGGCGTCCGCTTTTCGGCCTGCTGGTCGATAAGATTGCAGTCAAGGATTTCATTGCCGACCGGATTGGTCCAGAGCATGCCATAGAGACCTATTGGCAAGGCACCGACCTTGCCTCCGTCGACTGGTCGAAGATCCCCTTGCCGGCAGTCATCAAGCCGAACCATGCCAGCGGTCTTGGTGCGTTCCTGTATTCGCCTGAGGATGTAGAGGCTTTTCTGGCCAGCAATCCATGTCCCGCGTGGTTGGCTATTGATCACGCCCACTACAATCGTGAATGGGCCTATAGCCAGGTGGAGCGGCGTATCGTCATTGAAAAGCTGTTGACCAAGGATGGCGGCGTGCCCTGGGATTACCGCCTCTTCGTGTTCAATGGCCGGGTCTCGCACATCATTGTCGATACCCGCGAAAACGATGCGGGCTATTCGGCGACCTATTCACGAGACTGGCAACCTCTGCCGTTCTACGATCCCGACTACTACCCACCCTATCCGGGGGACATGCCACGGCCCGACACGCTTGAAGAGATGGTCGCGCTCGCCGAGGCGCTGGTGCATGATCTGGATTTTGTCCGCGTGGACTTCTTCGATACCGATGATGGCTTGAAAGTCGGCGAACTCACTCTTTATCCCGGCGGTGGCTTTGAAGCCTTTGAGCCGCCGGAATACGACCGCCTGATCGGCGAGAAATGGCATTTGCCGTCTCGGCCTCAAGCAGGACGATAATTTACATCGACGTCCGGTTCGGCTGCATCTGGTGTGCCGCAATCACCTCGGGCGCCGGAACGCTGAGCGCTTCCATCAGGCAGCTCGCAATGGCTGCCCTTAGCGCATAGGTGTTGGCCGTGGTCTTCTTGTGGTCGAGCCGCTGTGCCGCGACGACCAGATTGGCGCCTTGCTGCATCACGATCTGCTGGGCGCGCACCATCGCCCAGGTTTCAATGTCGTTGTTGTCCGTCATGTCCGCATCCCAGCTAAGTCATTTAGCCCCGTGAGCCGCCCGAATCGGCTCTTCCATGAATCTATTTGAATGTGCGGGTGGCTGGAATCGGCATCCAAAAAAAGTCTTCGAAAACAGGAAAGATAACTTGCGCTTTTAAAAGCCACTTGCGTAGCGACGCTGATGCCTGCGGGCAAGGTGAACAGAAAGATGTCACCTTGCGTCATCGGTTCAATTGCTCTGGCAGGCTCCGCCCTTTCCGGTCACCTGCCTTCGGTTCAGGCAGCCGTCCGGTTGCCGGGAAGAAAGCTCGGCCGGCGAGACGGATCGTTGCATTGGCGCATGCCGACATCCTGGGCGGCGATCAGAAAGGCCTTGCGGGCGAGTTCCTTGCCGCCGGCACCCCGCAACGCATTTCGGCAGAATTTCAGCGCGTGTTCATAGGGCTGGCCCCTGCGGGTCGGCCACTCTGCATCGAGAAAATCGAAGGCATCATAGGCATTGGTGAAACGGCGCGTCAGTCCGCAGGGGAGCTGCAGTTCGACTGGGACGGTCCAGGTGAAATCGGCTTCTGTCATTCCTGTCTCCATTTGGCACCCCCAAACTCTCAGGCGTTCAGATCGGTTCCCATCAGACAGAAAAATCGGGGGCTTTCGATGAAGATAATTGGGCCGTTCAATGATCTCATTGCGGCTGGCGTCGTGAGAGCCACTCTGCCGTCACACTATTCGCGTGACGGACGGCTTTTTCCACCGGCATGTCGCGGAGCAGGCCATCCAGCAAGCCCGCGCTGAAGTTGTCGCCGGCACCGATAGTGTCGCGGACGACGAGCGGGTTTTCGATCGTCACGGCGGTGGTGCCTTGGCCATCCGCAATATGCACGGCACCCGGTCCATCGGTCATGACCAGATGTTTGAGCCGATCACCGGCAAGCTCGCTGGCCAGCTGCCAGATCTGGCGGAGCGTCATGTCCGGCAGGTCGGCCTTCGAGCCAATGATCACGTCGGCTGGGCGCGGAGTGGCCTTGCGCAGCGGAAGCTGGGAGATGGAGAGCTTGGCCTGGAGCATGGAGGCTATGGCGGCCTCTGGCAGATGCGGCGTGTTGACGTAAATCGCCTTTGCTCTGACGGGGCGAGAAAGGGGAATGTTGCGGGCGAGTTTGCCTTCGCTCGCAAGAATGGTTCGCTCGCCTTCGGGATCGAGCAGAATATCGGTGATCTCGGTCTGTCCCTCCTGAAGGGCCATCAAGCGCGTGTCCAGCCCTTCTGCTGCCATGCGATCGAGGGCTTGCCGGCCGGTTTCGTCTTGCGCAAGGGTGGAGACGATCAAGACGCGGTGTCCGAGTTCGACCAGGCGACGCGCAGTGAAGTATCCGCCGCCGCCGAGCCGTGTTTCGCGCTGCTTCCACAGGATGCGCGCCCCGGACCGCAATGGCTCGGCCAGATGCCAGATCCGGTCATGATTGACATGGCCGATGACGACGACCTCCGGCATTGCGGCGTCTGCTGTCATGGCGTGGGCTCCTTCGGTGCCGGCCGGCTGCTGTCGCGCAAGATAAGGTCAACCGGCCAGAGTTCGGCAATGTCTGAGGGCTTTCGACCGTCCAGCATCTGCAGCAGGAGGTCGGCGATCTCGCGCCCGGCTGCACGGATCGAAGATCGCGTCGTTGAGAGAGCAGGGGTCATGGTTTCCGCCGTCAGATAAGGAAAGACGTCATCATGCGCCACGACAGAAATATCGGAGCCGACAGCCAGGCCGAGGCTTCTCGCGGCCCGGTAGATACCGAGCGCCGTCATCATCGATCCGGCGACGAAGGCGGTCGGTCGGGCTTGTTTCGACAGCGCAGTGCTGGCGAAGCGGAATCCCGTTTCATCGGAGAAGGTGCCGTGGTGGACGAGTGTCTCGTCATAGGCGATCCGTCGTGCCTGCAGTGCCGTGCGATAACCGTGATCGCGATCCCTCGCGAAGGTGTAGTTGTCGGGTCCGTTGATCAGGCAGATGCGTCTATGCCCGAGATCGAGCAGGTGATCCGTGGCGCGCCGGGTCACCGCCTCGTTGTCAATGTCGAGCCAGGCATGCGGCACGGTCGTCAGCGAACGCCCATGCACGATGAAGGGGATTTTCAGCCGGTCGAGCAAGGCGATCCGCGGGTCGTCCGGCACGGGGGAGTGGATGACGACGGCATCGACCCGGCGGCTTTGCGCGAGCCGCCGGAACACCTGCAACTCGTCCACGGTCTCGTGTTCGCCCATTGGAATGAGGAGAATATCCAGCTCCCCACCGCTCAGCCGCTCGGCCATGCCATTGATGAATTCGGAGAACTGGTAGTCGCCGGCGCGGGTCATCGCGACACCAATCGCGCCCGCCCGGCCCGTGGCAAGCCGCACGGCATTGACGTCGGGATGGTAGCCCAGACGGGCCGCTTCCGCCTCCACCCGCTTGCGCGTCTTGTCGCTCACCTCCGGATAGCCGCTCAGCGCCCGGCTGACGGTGGTCGGTGAGAGGCCGATCTGGGCAGCGAAGTCCTTCAGTTTCATCCGGTGGAATTGTCCTTTGGCTGGAGCGGCTGATCGATCCTTATTTCACGGGCGGCGCGACCATGGCAAGATTATCCAGCGATCCGTCAAAGCGCTTTCAAAGCCTGCTCGCGGCTCTCATTGATGTATTTGCCTTCGGCGCGGGTCGCCATCTTCGATCGCGCGAAGATCTCGCGGGGCGGCCGGCGTGGGGGAAGGGCCGGGAAAAAAATCTGGTCCGTGACCGTCTGCCGCACTTGAAAGCGCTTTCAAAATATCTCCATATTTCCGTCCGATAGACGGTTGCCGTCCAACCGGTGAAAGCTATCTTTCGCACCGTGCACACAAAGGAGATGGAGCGTGTCGATCAAAACAGTTGTCTGGGGCGAGAACATCCATGAGCGGGAAAATGCCGTGGTTCGTTCGATCTATCCCGATGGAATGCACACGGCCATTGCCGCCGCTCTCAACCGCGATGACGGCATCGATGCCAGCGCCGCGACGCTGCAGGAGCCGGAGCACGGCCTTTCGGAAGCGCGGCTTGCGGAAACGGATGTGCTGATCTGGTGGGGCCACAAGGCGCATGGCGATGTGTCCGACGAGATCGTCGAGCGGGTCGCCAAACGCGTCTGGGAAGGCATGGGTCTGATCGTCCTGCATTCGGGACATTTTTCCAAGCCGTTCAAGCGGCTGATGGGCACGCCTTGCGCACTGAAATGGCGCGAGGCCGGCGAGCGCGAGCGTATCTGGACGGTCAATCCGGGACACCCGATTGCAGCAGGCATTCCAGAGAACTTCGTCCTCGAGAACGAGGAAATGTACGGCGAATTCTTCTCCGTGCCGGAGCCGCTCGAGACGGTATTCATCTCGTGGTTCGCCGGTGGGGAGGTCTTCCGTTCGGGCCTCACCTGGCGTCGCGGCGCCGGCAATATCTTCTACTTCCGTCCGGGTCACGAGACCTATCCCACCTATCACGACGCCACCGTGCAGCAGGTGATCAGCAATGCGGTGAAATGGGCCTACAATCCCATGCCGCGCTACATGGCCGTGCATGACGCGCCGAATGTGCCGGTCGAGCAGGCGCTCGAGCCGATCACCGAGCGTGGACCCCGCCTGCATCAGGATGGCGAGGAAGGATACAAATGAGCTCCAATCCCATTCGCCTGCTGATCCTCGGCACCGGCGGCATGGCCAATTCCCATGTTCTGAATTTTTCGACCATCTCGGGTGTGCAACTCGTGGCGGCCGTCGATCTCGACCTTGCGACGGTTCGCGCCTTCGCGGCCCGGCACGATATTCCCAACACCTTCACCTCGCTGGACGAGGCGATCGCATGGGGGCAGTTCGATGCGGTCACGAACGTGACGCCGGACCGCGTTCATCACCCCACGACGCTCAAGCTGCTCGCTGCAGGCAAGCATGTGATGTGCGAGAAGCCGCTGGCGGAAAACTATGCCAAGGCCGACGAGATGGCGACGGCGGCGGAAGCCTGCGGCCTGATCAACATGGTCAATCTCACCTATCGCAATGTGGCGCAGGTGCAGAAGGCTCGCCAGATGGTGGTCAATGGCGAGATCGGTAAGGTCCGCCATATCGAGGCCTCCTATCTGCAGAGCTGGCTGGTTTCGAAGGCCTGGGGCGACTGGGCGAGCGAGAGCCAGTGGCTCTGGCGGCTGTCGACCAAACACGGCTCGAACGGCGTGCTGGGCGATGTCGGTATCCATATCCTCGATTTCGCCGGCTATGGTGCGGCCACCGATATCGATCATGTCTTTGCGCGGTTGAAGACCTTCGACAAGGCGCCGGGCAACAGGATCGGCGAATATGATCTGGACGCCAATGACAGCTTCACCATGACGGCCGAGTTTACCAACGGTGCCATGGGTGTCATCCATGCCAGCCGCTGGGCAACGGGACATCTCAACGAGCTGCGGCTGCGTGTCCATGGCGACAAGGGCGCGCTCGAGGTCATCCATAGGCTCGACGGGTCGAGCCTTCGGGCCTGCCTGCAGGAAGATGTCGAAAAGGCCGTCTGGCGCGAGATCGAGGTCGATCCGGTCGAAACGAACTATCAGAAGTTCATCGCCGGCATCCGCTCCGGTTACGCGCAGGAGCCGAGCTTCCGTCATGCGGCAGACCTGCAGAAGATCCTCGATCTCGCCATGCTGACGGAAGTCGAGCGCCGCGAACTCGCAGTCTAGCGCCCGCAAAGCCGACCAACGAAAACGCCGCCCGAGGAGGTTCGGGCGGCGTTTCCAGACTGCACCGCCCGCAAGCGGCGCAGGATCCCGTGCGTCGTCAGTAGCTGACGGTCACCGCAGACTTGTCCTTGGCCGACTTCACCGCCGCATCGGCAAGCGCCAGCGCGATCAGACCGTCTTCGGCCGAAGGTGCCATTGGTGTGCCGTTCTCCAGTGCGTCGATGAAGGCGGAGATCTCGGCCGCGTAAGCTGCCGTGTAGCGGGTCATGAAGAAATCATGCAGCGGCGGGCGGGTATAGCCGTCCTTGTTGGCGACTTCGATCGAGACGGGGCGCTGGTTTTCAGCCGAGACCGATCCCAGCGAGCCGTGGACTTCGATGCGCTGGTCATAGCCGTAGGATGCCCGGCGCGAGTTGGAGATGATCGCCTGGCGGCCACTCTTCGTCGTCAGGATCAGCGAGGCGCTGTCATAGTCACCCAGTTCGCCGATCTTCGGGTCCACGAGCACGGAGGCCGAGGCTTGAACGGTCTCGATCTCTTCGCCGAGCAGGAAGCGCGCCATGTCGAAGTCGTGGATGGTCATGTCGCGGAAGATGCCGCCGGAGACCTTGATATATTCAGCCGGCGGGGCGCCCGGATCGCGGCTGGTGATCGTCACCATCTCGACCTTGCCGATCGAGCCCTTGTCGATTTCCTTGCGCACGGCCTGGAAATGCGGGTCGAAGCGGCGATTGAAGCCGAGCATGACCTTGCCGCCAACGGCGCGCACGGTTTCAAGGCAGGCCTTCGCGCGCGCAACGTCCAGATCGATCGGCTTTTCGCAGAAGATTGCCTTGCCGGCCTTGGCGAAGCGCTCGATCAGGTCGGCATGGGTATTGGTCGGCGTGCAGATGATGACGGCATTGATGTCCTTGTCGGCTTCGATCTCCTCGATCGTCTTCACCGCGCAGCCGGTCTGGGCGGCGATTGCGTTTGCGGCTTCCGCAAAGGCGTCGGCAACGGCGACGAGTTTCGCGCGCTTGTCCTCGGCGATCGCCTTTGCGTGCACCTTGCCGATACGACCTGCGCCGAGAAGCGCCAGCTTCGTGACCATGTTCATTTCCTCCCTTGACGCCTTCCTCTTTCGTCAGGAGGCGGCGATTGTGCTGTGCTGGAGCGCTTCGTGACGACGCCGGATTTCTATTCCATTTGTCGCTGGCAAAAACGACGTTTTGGAATATATGTTCTATTTTGCTAGATCGTGGCACGGTTTCTGTCAAGCGTGACGATCTGGCGGTGTGCGGTAATGGAGAGGCGATGAGCGACGCTGGTGGACCACAAACAATCAAGGCGTTCGAGGACCGGCTGCTGGAGGTCTCCGGCGCCTTGCCGAAGCGACTGAAGCAATGCGCCGATTATGTCGCGGCCAACAAGGACCGCATCGCCGTGTCGACGGTCGCGGAAATGGCGGAAGGGGCGGGCGTCCAGCCGTCGGCCTTCATGCGGTTTTGCCAGATCATGGGTTTTTCGGGCTTTTCCGAGATGCAGAAACTGTTTCGCGAAAACTTCGTCGGCGGCTGGCCGGATTATTCGACGCGGCTGCAGCACCTGCGCGAAAAGGCGGAAGGGTCGCCTTCGGCGCTGCTCGCCGAGTTCGTCGAAGCGGGGCGAATGTCGCTGGAAAACCTTGTGCAGACCGTTGATCCGCAGGCGCTGGAGGCGGCCGTCCAGCAGTTGGCCGACGCGCGCATGATCCATATCATCGGCTTGCGCCGGTCCTTCCCTGTCGCGAGCTACATGGCCTATGCCTTCGAGAAGATGGGCGTGCCGGCCATGTTGCACAGTGTCGTCGGGCGGCTCGACAATCACCATGCCATCCGGCCGGGGGATGCGCTCCTCGCGGTAACCTTCTCGCCGTACTCAGCCGAGACCCTGGAGCTCGTTGATGAGGTCCGGGCGCGGGGCGTCCCTGTCGTCGCCGTCACCGACACCGTCGTCAGCCCGCTGCGGCGCATGGGGGCAACGCTGCTGTCCGTTTCCGAGGTCGATTTCGGCGCCTTCCGCTCGTTGTCAGCCACGCTCTGTCTTGCAATCGCGCTGTCCGTTGCCGTCGGCACGGCCCGTCCGGATGAGTGAACGTCCGTATTGAAATTCAAAAAAATAGAATTTATAGTCCATTTTGACGGTGGCCGTTCCAAACGTATCGGATGGTCGCGAGGCGGGGCTGGAGACCTCGTATTGTAGGGAGGAATAGACTTGGCTTCGCTCGATCTGATCACGATCGGTCGCTCATCCGTGGACCTTTACGGGGCCCAGGTTGGCGGACGGCTGGAGGACATGGCCTCCTTCAATAAATATATTGGTGGTTCGCCGACCAATATTGCTGCCGGTACGGCGCGGCTCGGCCTGAAGTCGGCATTGATCACCCGCGTCGGCGACGAGCATATGGGGCGCTTCATCCGCGAGCAGCTGGTGGGCGAGGGCGTCGATGTTCGCGGCGTGAAGACCGACAAGGAGCGCCTGACCGCGCTCGTATTGCTCGGCATCCGAGACGAACACCAGTTTCCGCTGATCTTCTACCGCGAGAACTGCGCCGACATGGCGCTTTCCGAAGAGGATATCGATCCGGATTTCGTCGCCGAGGCGCGCTGCGTCTGCGTGACGGGCACGCATCTGTCCAATCCGCGCACCGAACAGGCCGTGCTGAAGGCGCTGGAAATCGCGCGCCAGTCGGGCGGCTTGACCGCGCTCGACATCGACTATCGCCCCAATCTCTGGGGGCTGGCCGGCCATGGCGATGGCGAAAGCCGGTTCGTCCAGTCCGCCAAGGTAACCACCAAGCTTCAGTCGACGCTGCATCTGTTCAACCTGATCGTCGGAACCGAGGAAGAGTTCCACATTGCCGGCGGCTCGACCGATACGATCGAAGCCCTGCGCGCCGTTCGCCAGGTGTCGCCCGCGACGCTGGTGTGCAAGCGTGGGCCGATGGGCGCGGTGGTGTTCGAGGATGCCATTCCCGACAGCCTCGACGACGGCCAGACCGGCGAAGGCTTCCCGATCGAAGTGTTCAACGTGCTCGGTGCCGGCGACGGCTTCATGTCTGGCCTGCTGAAAGGTTGGCTGACCGGCGAAGACTGGCCGACCAGCCTGAAATTCGCCAATGCCTGCGGCGCCTTTGCCGTGTCGCGGCACGGCTGCACGCCGGCCTATCCGAGCTGGGAGGAACTGCAATATTTCTTCCGCACCGGCATCCGGAACAAGGCGTTGCGCAAGGACGAAGCGCTGGAGCAGGTGCACTGGTCGACGAACCGCAAGGGTGACTGGTCGACCATGCGGGTCTTCGCCTTCGATCATCGCATGCAGCTCGAAGCCATGACAAAAGAGATCGGCGTTTCCGACGACCGGATCGGCGATTTCAAGAATCTTTGCCTTGATGCCGCACTCGGCGTCTCTGCTGGACAGCCGGGTTACGGTCTTCTCTGCGACAGCCGTGTCGGGCGAGATGCGCTTTACCGCGCCGCCGGCCAGGGCCTGTGGATCGGTCGTCCCGTCGAATGGCCGGGTTCGCGGCCCCTGACGCTGGAGCCGGAAATCGGCCCCGATTTCGGCGGGCTGGTCGAATGGCCGGTTGAGCACGTCGTCAAGGTGCTGTGCTTCTATCATCCTGATGACACGGCCGAAATGAAGGCCGGGCAGGAAGAGACGGTGAAGCGGCTGTTCCATGCCGCACGCCGCAACCGGCTGGAATTCCTTCTCGAGGTCATTCCGTCCAAGGTCGGCTCCACGGATGACGAGACGACGGCCAGGATCATCGACCGTTTCTACGAGATCGGCGTCTATCCCGACTGGTGGAAGCTGGAGCCGATGAAGACGAAGGCATCCTGGGCCAATGCCTGTGCCGCCATCGAGCGCCACGACCAGCACACGCGCGGCATTGTCGTGCTTGGCCTCGATGCACCCCAGGCGGAGCTTGAAGAAAGCTTCCAGCTTGCGGCTGGCTTTGATCTGGTCAAGGGTTTTGCGGTGGGGCGGACGATTTTCGCCGATGCCGCGCGCAAGTGGCTTTCCGGCACGATCAGCGATGCCGAGGCCGTAGAGGACATGGCGGCGCGTTATCGGAGCCTTTGCGGCATCTGGGATGAGGCGCGGGCAAAGGCGCAAGCGGGGGCTGTTGCCGCCAAGGGAGAACAGGCATGAAGACGATCCGGCTGACCGCCGCGCAGGCAATGGTGCGTTACCTCGCCAACCAGTTCAACGAGGACGGCGAGCCCTATATCGCGGGCGTCTGGGCAATCTTCGGACATGGCAATGTCGCCGGTATCGGCGAAGCCTTGCATGGCATCCGCAACGAATTGCCGACCTATCGCGGCCAGAACGAGCAGTCGATGGCCCATGCGGCGATTGCCTATGCCAAGCAGTTGCGCCGTCGCCGCGCCATGGCGGTGACGTCCTCGATTGGCCCGGGCGCGCTCAACATGGTGACGGCTGCAGCGCTTGCACATGTCAATCGCCTGCCGGTCCTCTTCATCCCCGGCGACGTTTTCGCCAATCGCGGCCCGGATCCGGTGCTGCAGCAGATCGAGGATTTTGGTGACGGCTCGATGTCGGCGAATGACTGCTTCAAGCCGGTCTCGCGCTATTTCGACCGCATCATGCGGCCTGAGCAGTTGTTGACGGCCTTGCCGCGTGCCTTCCGCACCATGACCGATCCGGCCGATTGCGGGCCTGTCACGCTGGCTTTCTGCCAGGATGTGCAGGCCGAGGCCTATGATTATCCTGAGAGCTTCTTTGCTAAGAAGGTCTGGCGTTTCCGTCGTCCGGAACCGGATGCGGTGGAATTCGAGGCGGCAGTTGCTGCCCTGAAGGCGGCGAAGAACCCCGTCATCGTCGCCGGTGGCGGCGTGCATTTTGCCGGTGCGACCGAGACGCTGAAGGCCTTTGTCGAGAAGCACAAGATCCCCGTCGTCGAGACGCAGGCCGGCAAGTCGGCACTTGCATGGGATCATGACCTGAATTTCGGTCCGGTCGGTGTCACCGGGGCGGAAAGTGCCAATATCGTCTCGGAAAAGGCCGATCTCGTGCTTGGCGTCGGCACGCGGTTCCAGGACTTCACCACGGGTTCCTGGGCGCTGTTCAAGAACCCGGACCGGAAAATCCTGGCGCTCAATGTGCAGTCCTATGACAGTGCCAAGCATGATGCGATCCCGCTGACCGCGGATGCAAAGATCGGGCTTGAAAAGCTTTCAAGCGCGCTTGGCGGTCACACGTATGCCGGTCCTGATGCGGCCGTGAAGGCGTCGTGGTTTGCCAAGGCGGATGCGGTGACGGCGGCCCCCGCCGACAGCAATTCCCTGCCGACCGACATGCAGGTGATCGGCGCCGTGCAGCGCGCCTCGCGCGACAATACGGTGGTGATGTGCGCGGCCGGCACCATGCCGGGCGAACTGCACCAGCTGTGGAAGTCCAAGCTGCCGCTCTCCTATCACATGGAATACGGCTTCTCTTGCATGGGCTATGAAGTGGCCGGCGGTCTCGGCATCAAGATGGCCGAGCCCGACCGCGACGTCATCGTCATGGTCGGCGACGGCTCCTACATGATGATGAATTCGGAGCTTGCGACGGCGGTCGGCATGGGCGTCAAGATCACGCTCGTCATCACCGACAACCGTGGCTATGGCTGCATCAACCGACTGCAGATGGGCACCGGTGGCGCCGAGTTCAACAATCTCTACGCCCATTCCAACGTCAATCCGATCGCGATCGACTTCGTCGCCCATACGGCGGCCATGGGCGCGCGTTCGACGAAGGTTTCCAGCATCGCCGAACTCGAGGCCGCACTCGATGCGGCCCGCGAGGCGACGGAAACCACTGTTATCGTCATCGATACAGACCCTTATCCAACCACCGGGGCCGGCGGCTATTGGTGGGATGTCGCGGTGCCGGAAGTCTCGGTCCGCAGCGAAGTCACACAAGCCCGCGCAGCCTATGAAGCGGCCCTCAAGGAAAGAAACTGATCATGATCCTGTTCGGAACTAATCCGATTGCCTGGTCGAACGACGATGATCGTACGCTCGGCGCCCATATCAGCCTCGAACAGTGCCTGGACGAGACCGCGAAGATCGGCTTCGACGGCATCGAGAAGGGGCACAAAATGCCGACCGATCCGGCGGGCCTGAAGGGCGTGCTGGAGCCGCGTGGCCTGAAATTCGTTTCCGGCTGGCATTCGCTGAACCTGCTGACGAACACGATCGAGGAAGAAAAGGCGGCCATGCAGCCCTTCCTCGACGTTCTCAAGGAGATGGGCTGCAAGGTCATCATCGTCTGCGAAACCTCGAACGCCATCCATGGCGCGGATGATACGGCACTGGCAGATCGTCCGGTGCTCGCGGAAGCCGATTGGGCCAAGTTTGGCGCCGGCGTCGAGGCGCTGGCCGAATATGCCGCCGCCCAGGGCATTGCGCTGGTCTATCACCACCACATGGGAACCGTGGTCGAGACCGAGGCCGAAATCGACAAGCTGATGCAGCATACCGGTCCGCATGCCAAGCTGCTGCTCGACACCGGCCATTGCTATTTCGGCGGCGGCAATCCGGTCGCGGTCGCAAGCAAATACATGAACCGCGTCGGCCATATCCATGCCAAGAACGTGCGTCCGGTCATTGCCGATCAGGTGCGCAACGAGAAGCTCTCCTTCCTTGAAGGCGTGCGCCGCGGTGTCTTCACCGTGCCGGGTGATGCCGAAGGTGGCGTCGACTTTACCGCGGTGCTGAAGATTGCCGCCGAGCATGGCTATGAGGGCTGGGTGGTCATCGAGGCCGAGCAGGATCCCAATGTCCGCAATCCCTTCGAATACCAGAGCCTCGGCCTGAAATCGCTGAAGGGTTTTGCCAAGGATGCCGGCCTGATCTGAAAATCCCCACGAGGCTGAGCAGGCCCTCGGCCTCCTGTTTTGACAGATCGCGGATTTGGGCTCTATTGCAGGCGACGTTTAAAACTCTGACTGCCGGGAGCAGACCTTGAAATTCCAGATCCTCGATCCGACCCATCCCTTCTTCAAGCCGCTCTGGCGCCGCATCCTGTGTGTCGTGCTGCCATTGGCCTGGGCGGGGGTGGAGTACTCCAACGGTGCGACCGGCTGGGCGATGATCTTCGTCGCAGCCGGTCTCTATGCGGCCTATGAGCTGCTTTTCATGTACGACCACACGATGAAAAAGGCCGAGGCCAAAGCCGAGGCCGAACGGGCGCGGATCGCGGCGGAAGCCGAGAGGCCCGACAGCGAATAGGGAGACGAGGAATGACCGATCTGTTGCGCAAGCCTTCCGGTACGACCGGCAAGGTGCATGACATCACGCCGGCCGATGCCGGCTGGGGCTATGTGGGCTTCGGACTTTACCGGCTGAAGCCGGGCGAGCGTGCTGCGGAACAGACCGGTGAAACCGAAGTGATCCTCGTGCTTGTCGAGGGCAAGGCAATTATTTCGGGCGGCGGCAAGGAGTTCGGCGAAATCGGCGACCGTATGTCGGTCTTCGAAAAGACACCGCCGCACTGCGTCTATGTGCCGGCCGGGGCCGACTGGTCGGCCGTGGCCACCACGGACTGTGTGCTGGCAGTCTGCACCGCGCCCGCCATGCCGGGCCGCGAAGCCCAGCAGATCGGGCCGGAAGGCATTTCCCTTGTCGATCGCGGCAAGGGCGCCAATACCCGCCATATCTATCCCATCGCCATGGAAGACCGGGATGTTGCCGACAGCCTGCTGGTGACCGAGGTCTTCACGCCGTCGGGCAACTGGTCGTCCTATCCGCCGCATCGGCACGACGAGGACAATTTCCCCGAGATGACCTATCTCGAGGAGACCTATTACCACCGCCTGAACCCCGCCCAGGGTTTCGGTTTCCAGCGCGTCTTCACCGAAGATGGATCGCTCGACGAGACCATGGCCGTGTCCGATGGCGATGTGGTGCTGGTGCCGAAGGGTCACCATCCCTGCGGCGTGCCGCATGGCTACGAGATGTATTATCTCAATGTCATGGCCGGCCCCTTGCGCAAGTGGCGCTTCCAGAACCACCCGGATCACGACTGGATCTACAAGCGCGACAATCCCTGAAGTTGGCGCCTACTACGTCTTTGCATGCATGAATGCATTTCCTGGAACGGTCTCAAATCCATTGGCGAATGGCCGCCGTAATGGGTGCAAAACCGCGCCAATGATGGAGACGCACCCATGCCAAAGATCAGTCTGGCCCTGGTTGGGCTTGCCCTCAGCCTGTTGCCATCCGCCGGTCAGGCGGCCGAAACGTTCACCTTCGAGGATTATTTCACCGGTCGCACGGAAGCGACCGGCTCGTTCAGCGCGATCAATGGTGTCAAACGCAGCTTCAAGGTCGATCTGACCGGCAAATGGGACGGCAAGACCCTGACGCTGCGCGAGGATTTCGTCTTCGATGATGGCACCAAGGACCGCAAGACCTGGCGCTTCACCAAGACCAGCCCGACGACCTATAGCGGCACGCGCGAGGATGTCATTGGCGAGACAAAGGTAACGTTGAATGGCGCGGTCGCACGCTTCAACTACCTCGTCTATCTGAGCCCGGAAACCCAGGGCAACAAGGTGCGGTTCTGGGACAAGATGGTGCTGAGGGAAGACGGCACAGTGCTCAATACGGCACTCGTGACGAAGTTCGGCATCCCGGTAGCCAAGACCACGGTCGAGTTCCGCAAGCCGGGATCCGCGCACAAGACGGCGAGCCGCTGAGGCTCAGTTGCACTTATCCTTCAGCCAGCCGTCGATACCTTCGGCGGCGGCAAGGCCCGTTGCAAAACAGGCGGTCAGCAGATAGCCGCCTGTCGGCGCCTCCCAGTCGAGCATTTCGCCGGCGACGAAGGTGCCGGGGCGATTTCTCAGCATGAAGCGATCATCGATCGCGTCGAGGGCTATCCCGCCCGCCGTCGAGATCGCCTCGGCGATCGGGCGCGGTCGTTTGACTGGGAGCGGCAGAGCTTTGATGAGGCTTGCGAGGCCACTCGCGTCACGCTGGTTGACTGCGGGATAGACTTCCCGCAGCAGCGCGATCTTCACGCCATCAAGGTTGGCGGCCTTTTTGAGCCGTGTCGAAAAACTCGCCTTGCGATCCTGTCGGGCGAGATCGGCCGTCAGCCGCTCCACCGTTCGTCCTGGCGTGAGATCCATCAGAAGTTCAGCATGGCCGTCCGCATCGAGCCCATCCCGCAGTGCCGCCGAATGGGCATAGATCAGGCTGCCCTCGACACCGCCCTTGCTGATGACGAATTCGCCCTGGGTGGTCCCAGCCGCCGAGGTGGCCTTGACGGATTTGACCGGCTCGCCGGAAAACCGAGCGTTGAAGGCTTCGGAAAACTCACAGTCGAAACCGCAATTGGCCGCGCGGAGCGGTGTGATCTCGATACCTTGGCCTTGTAGCACCGGCACCCAAGCCGCATCGGAACCGAGTTTCGGCCAACTCGCGCCGCCAAGGGCGAGCAGCGTGGCCTCCGCCGATACGCGCAGGTCACCGTCTGGCGTGTCGAAGCGCAGGGCATCGCCGTCAAAACCCATCCAGCGGTGGCGGGTGAGGATCGTGACGTCCAGTGCCTCCAACCGCCTGAGCCATGCGCGCAGGAGCGGCGAGGCCTTCATCGCTTTCGGGAAAACGCGGCCGGAGGAGCCGACAAAGGTCTCAGTGCCGAGGTCTGCCGCCCAGGCCCGGATCGCATCCGGCGTCATCCGGTCAAGGATCGGGCGGATCCACCCGTTTGCCGCGCCGTAGCGGGTGACGAACCGGGCGTAGTCCTCGGAATGGGTGATGTTCAATCCCGATTTCCCCGCGAGCAGGAACTTTCGTCCAACCGTCGGCATGGCGTCATAGACCGTCACGGCATGACCCTTGCCCGCCAGGTGCTCCGCCGCCATCAGCCCTGCCGGGCCGCCACCGATCACCGCCACCGAATGGCGGGTGGCCTGCAGCTCTTTCAAATCGGAGAGGGTTTCCGTGCTCATGCCCGTCTGGCTACAGCACGCGGCCGTTTTCGCCAAGGGCCGTCGGCTTCATCGGTTGTCCTCGATGATCATCGCTGCCGCCTTTTCGGCGATCATCAGGGTCGGCGAGTTGGTGTTGCCGGAAACGATGGTCGGCATGATCGAGGCATCGGCGATCCGCAGGCCTTTCAAGGCCCTTAGCCGCAAACGCGGGTCGATAACACTGTCCGGATCCGCGCCCATGCGGCAAGTGCCGACGGGGTGGAAGATCGTCGTGCCGATATCGCCTGCGGCCTGTTCCAGCTCTGCATCGCTTTCCAGCGCTGGGCCGGGGCGATATTCCTCGGGGTGGTAGCGGGCAAAGGCGGGCTGGGCGGCGATGCGGCGCGTCAGTCGGATCGAGCGGACCGCGACGTCGCGGTCGCCAGGTGTTGAAAGATAATTCGGCGCGATCCTCGGTTGCGCGGGGAAGTCCGGTCCGGCGATATGGACGGAGCCCCGGCTTTCCGGCCTGAGATTGCAGACGCTGGCGGTGATCGCCGGGAAGGGGTGAACCGGATCGCCGAACTTGTCGAGCGAGACCGGCTGGACATGATATTCGAGATCGGCGGTTTCCTTGTCCGGGCCGGAGCGGGTGAAGATGCCAAGCTGGCTCGGCGCCATGGACATCGGCCCTGAGCGCCTCAGCGCATATTCCAGCCCGATCATCGCCTTGCCGTAGAGGCTGGCGGCCCGCTCGTTGAGCGTCGGCACGCCCTTGACCTTGAAGACAAGGCGGAGTTGCAGGTGGTCCTGCAGGTTTTCGCCAACGGAGGGCACCTCGCGGACGGTTTCGACCCCAGCATTCTGCAGGACATCGCCACGACCGATGCCGGAGAGTTCGAGGATCTGCGGTGAGCCGATGGCGCCCGCCGACAGCACCACCTCGCGGCGGGCGGCGAAGCGCTTCAACTCGCCGTCGTGATGCACCTCGACGCCGGTCACCCGCTCGCCCTCGATCGTCAGCCGCTTCACATGGGCGCGGGTAAGGATCGTCAGGTTCTTCCGATGCCGGATCGGTTTCAGGAAGGCCTTGGCCGTGTTCCAGCGAATGCCTGAGCGCTGGTTGACCTCGAAGAAGCCTGAGCCTTCGTTGTCACCCCGATTGAAGTCGTTTGTCTCCGGAATGCCTGCCTGTTTTGCCGCCTCGCGAAAGGCTTCCAGCACGTCCCAGCGCAGCCGGGCCTTCTCGACGCGCCATTCACCGCCGGCGCCGTGTTTGTCATCGGCACCCCGGTAAAAGTCTTCCGTCTGACGGAAGATCGGCAGCACGTCATCCCAACCCCAGCCGGTGCAGCCCATCTGGCGCCACTGGTCGTAGTCGCGCGCCTGGCCGCGCATGTAGATCATGCCGTTGATCGACGAGCAGCCACCGAGCACCTTGCCACGGGGATAGCCGATGGCGCGGCCATTCAGGCCGGGCTCGGCTTCCGTCCTGAAGCACCAGTCGGTGCGCGGATTGTTGATGCAGTAGAGATAGCCGACCGGAATATGGATCCAGTGATAATTGTCGCTGCCACCGGCTTCGAGCAGCAGCACGCGCCGCGCGGGATCGGCGGAGAGCCTGTTAGCCAGCAGGCAGCCGGCGGTGCCGGCACCGATGACGATATAATCGTAGGTCTCCATGCTCCTCCCCGAGCCTCAGGGTCGAAACCCAATTAGGATAGCGGTTCTGTTGACGATAATGGGATTGAATGGAAGCAAACAAGCGCAAGGCAAGACCCATAGGTCTTGTCGAGTATTGATTGCGATCAGTCGGCCCATCATCGCCAATCCTTCGGACAAGCTCACTCTTGTGCCTGCGGGCGTCGGAAAGGTTTGAAAATGATCAGCATTTCCTGCACCTTTCCTCCTACTCAGTCACAAGATTGAGCTTGCATAACCACTATCCTAATTGGGTTTCGACCCTAAGCCTCAACTGTTTCGCAGGCGGCCTTCCAGAAGGTCAAGCACCGAGCGCGCGGCATCCATGACATTGGTGCCAGGGCCGAAGACGGCGGAGACGCCATGCTCGAGCAGGAAATCGTAATCCTGGCGCGGGATGACCCCGCCGACCACGACGATCACCTCGTTTGCGCCCCTGGCCTTCAGCGCTTCGACCAACTGCGGGGCGAGCGTCTTGTGCCCGGCGGCAAGCGAGGACATGCCGACCACCTGCACCTTGCTCTCGACGGCGAGATCGGCCGCTTCCTCTGGCGTCTGGAAGAGGGGACCTGCCACGACATCGAAGCCGATATCGCCGAAGGCAGACGCAATCACCTTGGCGCCGCGATCATGGCCATCCTGGCCGAGTTTGGCGATCAGGATACGCGGCTTGGCGGCAGCCTTGCCATAGTCCTTCAGGCGATTGCTCAGCGTCTCCATTTCCGGATCGCCCTCATAGGCCTTGCCGTAGATGTCATGCACTACCTCCGGCGTTGCTGCATGATCGCCAAAGACGGCGCGCATGGCATCCGAAATCTCGCCGACGGTGGCGCGCGCGCGGGCGGCCTCGACGGCGGCTTCAAGCAGATTGCCGGTGCCGGTGCGGGCGATCTCGGTCAGGCGGGCCAGTGTCGCTTCCACCCGCTTCGGGTCGCGCTGGCGGCGCGTCTGCTCGATGCGCTTGACCTGCGACAGGCGCACGGCGGTGTTGTCGATCTCAAGAATGTCGATGGCCTGTTCGTTTTCTAGGCGGAACTTGTTGACGCCGACGATGACCTCCTCGCCACGGTCGATGGCGGCTTGCCGGCGGGTGGCGGCTTCCTCGATCAGGCGTTTCGGCAGGCCGTCATCGACGGCCTTGGTCATGCCACCCAGGCTTTCGACCTCTTCGATCAGCGCCCAGGCTTTCTCCGCCATCTCGTTGGTCAGGCTCTCGACATAGTAGGAGCCGGCGAGCGGATCGACGACCTTGGTGACGCCGGTTTCGTTCTGCAGGATCAGTTGGGTATTGCGGGCGATGCGGGCGGAGAATTCCGTCGGCAGCGCGATCGCCTCGTCGAAGGAATTGGTGTGCAGCGACTGCGTGCCGCCAAGCGCTGCCGACATCGCCTCGAAGGCGGTGCGCACAATGTTGTTGTAGGGATCCTGCTCGGCGAGCGACACGCCGGAGGTCTGGCAATGGGTGCGCAGCATCAGGGACGACGCCTTTTTCGGCTCGAACTCCTGCATGATGCGGGTCCAGAGCAGGCGGGCGGCGCGGAGCTTCGCCGCCTCCATGAAGAAGTTCATGCCGATCGCGAAGAAGAAGGAGAGGCGGCCGGCGAACTCATCGACATTCAGGCCCTTGGCAATGGCGGCGCGCACATATTCGCGTCCGTCGGCCAGCGTGAAGGCCAGCTCCTGCACCAGCGTCGCACCGGCCTCCTGCATGTGATAGCCGGAGATCGAGATCGAGTTGAACTTCGGCATTTCTTTCGCCGTGTATTCGATGATGTCGGCGATGATCCGCATCGAGGGTTCCGGCGGATAGATATAGGTGTTGCGGACCATGAACTCCTTGAGGATGTCGTTCTGGATGGTCCCCGACAGCTTGTCGCGCGAAACACCCTGTTCCTCGCCGGTCACGATGAAATTGGCGAGGATCGGAATGACCGCGCCGTTCATGGTCATCGAGACGGAGATGTCCTCAAGTGGAATGCCGTCGAACAGGATCTTCATGTCCTCGACACTGTCGATCGCCACGCCCGCCTTGCCGACATCGCCCTCGACACGAGGATGGTCACTGTCGTAACCGCGATGGGTGGCGAGATCGAAGGCGACGGAGACACCCTGCTGGCCGGCCAAGAGCGCCTTGCGATAGAAGGCGTTCGATTCCTCCGCCGTCGAGAAGCCGGCATATTGCCGGATCGTCCAGGGGCGGCCGGCATACATGGTGGCGCGCGGGCCGCGAGTGAAGGGCGCAAAACCCGGCAGGCTGTCGAGATGCCCGATGCCATCAAGGTCGTCTGCCGTATAGAGCGGCTTCACCGGAATCCCCTCCGGCGTGTTCCAGACGAGGCTGTCAGCCGGACGCTTCAATTCCTTCTCGGCAAGCGCCTGCCAGTCGGCGATGGTCTTCTTGGTCATGGCTGCGATCCTTTCGCGACAATTGCGCGGTTCGGTGGTTTGCCGAGGGTGATCTGTTTGACGGGATTTCGGGTCCGGGCTATTCTGAGGTTCTCATTGGGAGTGCCTTGCCTTGACCGTAAAAGCCTCTGTCTCGCTCTCACCCCAGCAGGAGGAATTCGCCCGCAAGCTGGTCGAGGATGGCCATTTCCCGAGCCTTGCCGCTGTCGTCGAGCGAGGGCTGGATCTGGTGCGGGAAGAGACGAAGATGCGGGAAGAGGATCAGGCGGCGTTGCGGGCGCTGCTCCTGCGACGCATGGAAGGGCCGTTTCTCTCGGAAGAAGAAAGCCGGGTGCAAGTCGAGGAGATGATAGCCGAGGTGAAGGCGTCCTATGGCCTTTAGGATCGTCCGTTCTCAGGCGAGTACCGAGGATCTCCGGATCATATTCCGACATCTCATTGATAGTTATGTTGCGCTGGGAGATGACCTCCCGCAGGCAGCCGATCGCGCGCTGCGGCGCATGGATGGGATTGAGCGCGACCTTCAATCGATAGCTCGCGCGCCTCATCAGGGAACCGTCACTTCTTACCGTGGATTTGAGGGTGTTAGGCATGTAACCAAAAACAAGGTGGTCTTCTATTTTCAGACCCAGGAGACGCAAAAGGTGCTCCGGCTGCTCGCTGTGTTTTTTGGTGGACAGGATCATCAGCGGCATATGCTGAAGCGTCTGTCCTAGATGGATGGCGACCGTTGGTGAGCTTGCCGCGTGGATACTCCCTTCGATCATCGGCGGCGATTTCATCCCTCGAACTCCATGATTAAATGGTTCTTGGTTCAGCTTCATCGAGAAACCCAGTCTCTCGCAATGATCTGGCCGATGAGAAAGTACGCTGCTATCCCGACCAGCATCGCCGTTGAAATCTGCAAGACGCCGTTCTCTGCCAGCCCCCCGAGAAAACCTATGATCAAGAGACCGGCGATCCAGAGCGCCGCTACGCGAATTGCGGAGACACCGCCGAAGACTGCCTTCATGGCTGCGCCGTAGGCAATGGCTGCCCAAAATCCTTTGATGCCCATGTTCATCACATGCACCCACAATGGGGCTCCTCCCTGCGTCGGTACTCCCGTCAGAAGAAGGAAGCCACCTGCTGTGCCCATCGAGTAGATGTCCAGCATCGACATGATGGCCATTGCGAAAAACAACGCGCCGAAGATGCCGAACTCCTTCTTCAGGCGCATCCGATCACCCCTCGAACTCCATGATCAGTTCGTCGACCGCCAGGCTCTGGCCCGGCGTGACGACGATCTTCTTTACTGTGCCGCGGCGTTCGGCGCGCAGGATGTTTTCCATCTTCATCGCCTCGACGGTGGCGAGCGCCTGACCGGCTTCCACGGTCTCGCCTTCCTTGACTGCAACCCCCGTGATCACGCCAGGCATGGGGCAGAGCAGCATTTTCGAGGTGTCCGGCGGCAGCTTTTCCGGCATGAGTTTGGCGAGCGCCGCAACGCGCGGCGAGCGGATGCGGGCCGTTACATCGATGCCGTGCAGGCGCAGGCGGATGGCCGGACCCTTGAGATCGACCTTGAGGATGGCGGGGGCGCCGTCGGCGAGGATAGGGGCGAGTGTCTGTCCCGGTTGCCATGTCGTGTCGATCCGCAGGCTTTCGCCACTCACAAAATCCACGATGGTTTCGTTTGCCTCGGGGCGAAGGCTGACACTGTGGTGGCTGTCAGCAAGGGTGACGACCCAGTCGCGGCCGAGCTTGCGCGGATGGTTGCCGAGCGTGCCGGAAATCTGTGTCGCGCGGCTTTCGCGGCGGTGATGGGCAACGGCGGCGAAGGCTGCGAGCAGGCGTTCCGTTGCGGTATCCGGCGCAACACCGGTAAAGCCGTCCTTGAATTCTTCGGCGATATAGGCGGTGGTGATTTTGCCGGACCGGAAACGCTCCTGACCCATAACGGCCGAGAGGAAGGGCAGGTTGTGGCCGATACCCTCGACCTCGAAGCTGTTCAGGGCCGCGCCCATGGCCTTGATCACCGCCTGCCGTGCGATGGCGCCTTCGCCGGGCGCCCAGGTGCAGAGCTTGGCGATCATCGGGTCGTAATACATCGAGATCTCGCCGCCCTCGAAGACGCCAGTGTCGTTGCGAACGACGGTGCCGTCGGGACGCTCGCCCTCTTCCGGCGGGCGATAGCGGCTCAGGCGACCGATCGAGGGCAGGAAGTTCCGATAGGGATCTTCGGCATAGAGGCGGCTCTCGATCGCCCAGCCATTCAGCTTCACGTCGTCCTGAACGAAGGACAGTTTTTCGCCCGCGGCCACGCGGATCATCTGTTCGACGAGATCAAGCCCGGTGATGAGCTCGGTCACCGGATGCTCGACCTGCAGGCGGGTGTTCATCTCAAGGAAGTAGAACTTGTTCTGCTTGCCATCGACGATGAATTCGACCGTGCCGGCGGAGTGGTAACCGACGGCTTTTGCCAGTGCGACGGCCTGTTCGCCCATGGCCTTGCGGGTGGCTTCGTCGAGGAAGGGCGAGGGGGCCTCTTCGATGACCTTCTGGTTTCGCCGCTGGATCGAGCATTCGCGCTCTCCGAGGTAGAGCGTATTACCGTGCTTGTCGCCGAGCACCTGGATTTCGATGTGGCGCGGTTCGGTGACAAATTTCTCGATGAAGATGCGGTCGTCGCCAAACGAGTTCTTCGCCTCGTTCTTCGAGGACTGGAAGCCTTCGCGGGCTTCTTCGTCGTTCCAGGCGATGCGCATGCCCTTGCCGCCGCCGCCGGCCGAGGCCTTGATCATGACGGGATAGCCAATCTCGCCGGAGATTTTCACCGCTTCGTCGGCATCCGCGATCAGGCCCATATGGCCGGGCACCGTGGAGACGCCGGCTTCGGCCGCCAGTTTCTTCGAGGTGATCTTGTCGCCCATGGCCTGGATGGCGTTCACCGGCGGGCCAATGAAGGTCACGCCCGCCTTTTCCAGCGCCTCTGCAAAGGCTGCGTTTTCCGAGAGGAAGCCGTAGCCGGGATGCACGGCATCGGCACCGGTTTGGCGGATCGCGTCGAGGATCTTGTCGATGACGATATAGGACTGGTTCGATGGGGCCGGGCCGATATGTACGGCCTCATCGGCCATCTCGACATGCAGCGCATTTCGATCGGCATCGGAATAGACGGCGACCGTCTTGATGCCGAGCTTCTTCGCGGTCTTGATGACCCGGCAGGCAATTTCGCCCCGGTTGGCGATGAGGATTTTCTGGATCATGGATATCACTCGGCAGCTTGAGCGGGAGGGATGGCGCCAGGGGCGGCGCCTCCGATGATGAGCGCCTTGGCGCTGATGTACTCGTCGATCTCTTCCCAACCGACGGCGTCTCCGAAGGGCAGGATTTCACCCTTGGCGCGCTGCTCGGGGGATGCCTTGGCCAGGCGTGGATACCACCAGAGTGGCGCCTCTATCCTGCGCCCATCTGCCATCTGGAAGATGATGCTGTCGTCCGTGACCTCAACGGATTGGATCTGCAACTGTCGCTCATCAATGTCCAAAGTGGTCATTCCACGCCTCCTCGAAACCCTGCCGGTGTTCCGCGACAACCTTGAGGATAGCATTCACCTCATGGGCCGCGAAGCCTGCATTGCGGGCGACACCGAGATCCCGCAACCACACTTTCAACTGTTTTCCGTCCTTCAGGACGTGAATATGTGGCGGCTCGCCGATCTCCTTCGAGTAGAAAAGAAAACGATGTCCTTTCCAGAGAAGGAGTGTCGGCATGCCCGCTATTCCCTGACCTTCTTTTTCAAGCCTTTCGCCACGCTCTTTTCGTCCTTCACCTCGCCAAAGGCTTCCGGAAAGTTCTTCCGCGCCAACGGCTCGTTGATCTTCAGCTTGGCGAAATAGGATTGCGGGTCGAAGCCGCGTTCGGCGGCGATGACTTCGCGGCCAAAGAGACGGCAGAGGCGTTCGCCGTCGAGATTGCCGCGCTCGAAGGGTTCGGTGCCGAAATACTGCCAGAGCGCCTGCATGAAGCCGAGGTCGGCGAGTGCCACCGTCTGGTCCATGGTGCGGTGGCGCGGCCAGTTGGTTACCGGCGTCACTTTCGGGTTGGCGCGGCGGATCGTGTATTGCCATTGCGTTCCGGGCAGGCCGAGCGGAAAGCCCTGGTGTTTCGGCATGAGCGGATCTTTTGCCATGGCCTCACACCTCGAACACGTCTTCGAAGGATTCGGGGAAGTTCTTCCGCGCCACCTTCTCATCGATGACAAGCATGGCCTCATAGGACAGAGGATCGAATTCCTTGGTGGCCGATATCACTTCGCGACCGAAAAGCAGGCTCAAACGTGCGGCATCAAGATTGCCACGCTCGAAGGGCTCGGCGCCGAAATGATGCCAGAGCGCATGCAGGAAGGCCGCGTCGATCCGGTGTTCCTTGGTGCCTGGTCTTGCCTTTCTGGGCAGCGCCTTGATCGGGGTGACGCCGCGCGGATTGGCGCGGCGGATGGTGAACTGCACACCGGTCCCCGGCATGCCGCCGGGGAAGCCGCGATGTTTGGTCATGTCGGGGAGGCTTGGCATGGTCTCTCCTTACGCCGCAGCGATCTTGTCCTGCGTCTTCGTGTCGAAGTCGGAGGCATCGTGGCGTTCATGCAGCTGTTCGGAAAGCGGGCCGGAGGTCTTGTTGACCATCACGCCGCGCTGCACGGCGGGTCGGGCGGCAAGCTGCTTGGCCCAGCGCAGGATATGCGCGTATTCATGGGTCGACAGGAAGGTGCCGGCATCCGGATAGGATGTGTCCATCGCCAGACGGCCATACCACGGCCAAATGGCCATGTCGGCAATGGTGTAGTCGCTGCCGGAGACGAATTCGTTTTCGGCAAGCTGACGGTTCAGGACGTCGAGCTGGCGCTTGGTTTCCATGGCGTAGCGGTCGATCGCATACTGGATCTTGACCGGCGCATAGGTGAAGAAGTGGCCAAAGCCGCCGCCGACGAAGGGGGCGGAGCCCATCTGCCAGAACAGCCAGTTGAGCGTTTCGGCGCGGGCGCGCGGATCGGTCGGCAGGAAGGCGCCGAATTTTTCCGCCAGATAGGTCATGATCGAAGCAGACTCGAACAGCCGGATCGGCTTGCCGCCGTCGACAGGCGCATGGTCTGCAAGCGCCGGGATCTTGGAGTTCGGGTTCACACCGACAAAGCCCGAGCCGAACTGATCGCCCTTGCCGATATTGATCAACCACGCGTCATATTCGGCGCCGTTATGACCGGCGGCGAGCAGCTCTTCGAGCAGGATCGTCACCTTCTGGCCGTTCGGGGTGGCCAGAGAATAGAGCTGCAGCGGATGTTTGCCGACCTTCAGCTCGACTTCCGTCTGCGCGCCGGCCGTCGGACGGTTGATGCTGGCGAACTGGCCGCCATTGCCGGCCTCCCAGGTCCAGACCTTGGGCGGCACATAGCCTGCGGGCAGGTTCTTCTCGGGCGGGAATTTTTCGTCGGTCATGGATTGCCTCTGTTCCTTGGTTCACGAAGGGTCGAAGACGACTTCCGCTTACTCTTTCGCACGCTCTTCGTGGTACTCGGCTCGCTCGGGATCTTTGAGAAGTCGATATGTCTTCGCCAGCATCAGGTGAGCCCCTTGATCCTTGGCGTCAAGCTCCAACACCGAGTTAAAGAACTCCACAGCCTTCCTGTAATCGCCATCGATCCCCAGGTGAGTTCCGATCATGATCAGTGCTGCTCTTTGTCTCTCACTGCGGTCGATGGCGGCTTGTAGGCAGAATTCCTTCTTTTCCAACTTGTTCATCAAACGATAGATGTCCACGAAACCAAGATATGGGTAGGGACTCTTGGGGTCGAGCACAGCTGCCTCGCTAAACGCTTTCGAGGCCGAAGCGAAGTCCAGCTCATCCAGAGCTTGGAACCCTTTATTTGCAGCAGCACCAGCTGCTTTCCTGAAGTCCCCACCAAACTCATCGGTGACCGATGCTCGAACGCTATCTTCCCATGCTCTCGTTTCGTCATTCGTCGGTCTTTCCCAAGGGGGCACGACCAGAGTTTGGATTTGACTAGGATCGATGTGGCCGATCTCCCCTTCAGTCGGTTGCGCCAGCGATAGGTCTGCCACTAGGGTGCCCAATACCAAAAACGATGCGAATGCTTTCACGGCATAACTGGAGGTCATTGTCGGGCCTCTCACAACGGGATCGTGTCGTGCTTCTTCCAATGAGTACTCACCTGCTTGTTGCGGAGGCTCGCGAAAGCCTTGGCAATACGGCGGCGGGAGGAATGCGGCATGATCACCTCGTCGACGAAGCCGCGTTCGGCGGCCTTGAACGGGTTGGCGAAGTTGACTTCGTATTCCCGCGTGCGCTCGGCGATCTTTTCTGCGTCGCCAAGTTCGGAGCGGTAGAGGATCTCGGTCGCGCCCTTGGCGCCCATCACGGCGATTTCGGCGGTTGGCCAGGCATAGTTGATGTCGGCGCCGATATGTTTGGAGGCCATCACATCATAGGCGCCGCCATAGGCCTTGCGGGTAATCAGGGTCACCATCGGCACGGTCGCCTGGCTATAGGCGAAGAGGAGTTTTGCGCCATGCTTGATGACCCCGCCATATTCCTGGGCGGTGCCGGGCAGGAAGCCGGGCACGTCGACCAGCGTCAGGATCGGGATCGAGAAGGCATCGCAGAAGCGGACGAAACGAGCGGCCTTGCGCGATGAATCGATGTCGAGGCAGCCGGCCAGCACCATGGGCTGGTTGGCAACGACGCCGACCGTCTGGCCTTCCATGCGGATGAAGCCGGTGATGATGTTCTTCGCAAAGGCTTCCTGGATCTCGAAGAAATCGCCTTCGTCGGCCAGCGCGTAGATCAGCTCCTTCATGTCATAGGGTTTGTTGGAACTGTCGGGGATCAGCGTGTCCAGCCGCATTTCGATGCGGGCCGGATCATCATGGAAGGGCCGGACCGGCGGTTTCTCCCGGTTGTTGAGCGGCAGGAAATCGAAAAGCAGGCGGACCTGTTCCAGCGCTTCCACGTCGTTCTCATAGGCGCCATCGGCAACGGAGGATTTCTTCGTGTGGGTCGAGGCGCCGCCCAGTTCTTCCGCCGTGACGATCTCGTTGGTGACGGTCTTCACCACATCGGGGCCGGTGACGAACATGTAGGAGCTATCGCGCACCATGAAGATGAAGTCCGTCATCGCAGGCGAATAGACGGCACCGCCGGCGCAGGGGCCCATGATGACGGAGATCTGCGGGATCACGCCCGATGCGTCGACATTGCGCTTGAAGACATCGGCATAGCCGGCAAGCGAGGCCACACCTTCCTGGATGCGGGCGCCACCACTATCATTCAGGCCGATCACGGGGGCTCCCACCTTCATCGCCATGTCCATGATCTTGCAGATCTTCTGAGCATGGGTTTCCGACAGCGAGCCGCCGAGCACGGTGAAATCCTGGGAGAAGACATAGACCTGACGGCCATTGATCGTGCCCCAGCCGGTGACGACGCCATCGCCTGGCACCTTTTGGGTCTCCATCCCGAAATCCACGCAGCGATGGGTGACATACATGTCGTATTCTTCGAAGGAGCCTTCGTCGAGCAGGACCTCGATGCGCTCGCGGGCGGTCAGCTTGCCCTTGCCGTGCTGGGCGGCGATGCGCTTTTCGCCGCCGCCGAGGCGGGCCTCGTCGCGACGGGCTTCGAGCTGGTCCAGGATCGTCAGCATATGTCCTCCCGAATGGTCTTTTGGCTCTTAAGCCTTGATGTGACACCTATTCCACTGTGCCGCAGAAGAAAACGGTTGAACAGGTGCATCTGTGGATTTATGAATTTGCAAAGTGAAAATTGCGAATTTGTGAAATGGCCATCGGGAAACTCTTCATCGGCCGCAAGGTCCGCGACATCCGCCAGGCAAATGGCGCCACGCAGGCGCAGTTTGCCGATATGGTCGGCATTTCCACCAGCTATCTCAACCAGATCGAAAACAACCAGCGCCCGGTCTCGGCCTCTGTGCTGTTGTCGCTGGCGGAAAAGTTCGGCATCGATATCACGGAGTTGTCCTCCGGCCAGAACGACCGGCTGATGTCGGCGCTGACGGAGGCGCTCTCCGATCCCTTGTTCGAAACCTATTCGCCGAGCCTGCAGGAGCTGAAGCTCGTCACCCAGAATGCGCCGGGTTTTGCCCATGCGCTGATTGCCGCCCACCAGGCTTACCGGCGCGGCAATGAGCAGCTGGCAAGCCTCGACGACCGGCTGGGGGCGGCCCCCAGCCAGGAGGTGACGCCGTATGACGAGGTGCGCGACTTCTTCCACTTCGTCGACAATTACATCCACGATCTCGACCTCGCCGCCGAGCAGCTGGCGACAGAGCTGAAGCTCGGGGAGGGGGAGAATTACGCGGCCCTTTCAGGCCATCTCGAAGCGCGCCATGGCGTGCGCGTGGTGCGCGGCGAGGCCGGCGACGAGGCGATCCGCCGCTTCGATCCGGTGGGGCGCATCCTGACCGTCAGCCGCTATGCCTCTGCCCCGACCCGCGATTTCCAGATCGCCATCCAGATTGCCCAGCTGGCGGCGGCCACCAAGATCGACCAGGTGCTGAAACAGGCGAATTTCCGCAGCGAAGAGGCGGTCGAGATCTGTCGCATGGGTCTCTACAACTATTTCGCCGGGGCGCTGATCCTGCCCTATCGCAGCTTCCTCACCGCCGCGCGGGATCTGCGCCACGATATCGAACTGCTCGCCGCCCGTTTCGAAGCCTCGCTCGAACAGGTCTGTCACCGTCTATCGACGCTGCAGAGGCCGGGGCTGAAGGGTGTGCCGATCTTCTTTGCCCGCATCGACCGGGCCGGCAATATCACCAAGCGGCACAGTGCTGCCCGCCTGCAATTCGCCCGCTTCGGGGCGGCCTGTCCGCTGTGGAATGCACATCAGGCCTTCGAGACGCCGGGCCGGATCATCCGCCAGACGGCGGAAACGCCCGACGGCGTGCGCTATCTCTGCATCGCAACGCAGGTGTCAAAAGGCTCCGCCGGCTTCCGCGCCGCCAATCCGCGTTACGCCTTGGCGCTCGGCTGCGAGATCTCCTATGCCGGCGCCTTCGTCTATGCCGACGACCTCGACCTCTCCAACCGCGGCGCCTTCGACCCCATCGGCATTTCCTGCCGCATCTGCGAGCGCGTCAAATGCACCAGCCGCGCCGTGCCGCCGCTGAAAAGGAAGCTGGTGGTGGATCATCGGGTAAGGAACCCGATGCCCTATGAGATTGAGTAATGCGCTTAGGTTGTGAGTTCGTCGACAATTTTGGGTTGTAAGTTTCGCGCCAGCTTTGGCCTCTACCTCTCGCATCAGAAGAGCGAAGCGGAGTGGGGCGATGCAGATCAGTCAATCTACGAATACTTATTCGGCAAAGTTTGCCGGTTCGAGTTCTGCTTCCGGGGCGAAGAGCGCGGATCAGGGCTTTGGCGCGTTTGTGAATAAACATGACTATGCCTCCAAGGAGAACGGCCTCTTCAAGACTATGCTCATGGATCCCAGTTTGCAGGATAACTATGTGCAGCGTGCAGATGGCGCGTATGAGATCATCGCAGATCCAGAGGGCTCGCCCGTAGACACTCGAATAGGTACCTTACGGCTGCTCCTTCAGGCGCAGGCTGCGGGTCCCGATGCGGACTACGAGGCTGTATTGCGCCCATTCACTGCGAATGAGCTGGATGCTTTTCGGCAAATAACCGGGTATAATTTGATTGAGTTGCCAGGTGGTGCGGGGTCAATTGTGGATGACTATGGACGATCTCCTCCGAATGAGGAGGTTGATCGGCTCATGGCTGCCTGGCACACCTTTCATACGGCAAAGGGCCTTGCTGGGCTTGATGCTGAGATCACCATGGCGGATCTGAAGAGCGCTGCGGGTATGTACGCCATGGAAGGGTGGCGTGACACATCTCTGTGGACTGACTTCATAGACATGATTGACGGGCTTGCTTCCTCCGACAGCCCGCTCGCATCCGGCGAAAGCGCGATGACGGAGCAAGAGACCGTCGCCGAGAGTTCAGCAGATACCTTGCCGTTATGATCGGCACTCCTCTGATCAAGCGATGTTGTCTGCGTGCCCTCGTGTGCTATATTTGTAGCACAATGTGGAGGCGACGATGACGGTGACGACAAAGGTGCGCAAACAGGGCGGGGCTGCCGTGGTCACGATCCCACCAGCGCTGCTCAAGCTCATGGCCGTCGAGGTCGGCGATCAGCTCTCACTTGACGTCCAGAATGGCGAGTTGGTAGCAAAGCCGCTGCGAGTCGGCGCCAAGCGCTATACTTTAGCGGAATTGCTGGTCGGCGCCGAAGAGCTCGCCCAGCTGAATACTTCGCTGGCCGAGACGATGGAGGGCGATGCCATCGGTCGCGAGATCGGCTGATGGTGCGCAGCGGTGTTCCTCGCCGGGGCGATGTCTACTGGATAGATCCCAATCCGGTCGCCGGGCGCGAGATGAAGAACCGGCATCGGTTCGTTGTGATCACGCCGCACGAAATCAATATATTCGGTGTCTGTATGACCGTGCCGGTTACCACAGGCGGTGGCTTCACACGCGACATCGGCCTTGCCGTCCCGATTCATGGGCATGATACGACCGGGGTAGCGGTCTGTAATCAGGTGCGCAGTTTCGATATCGCAGCCCGTGTTCAGCAGCGCACGGCGAGCTTCATCGAGACGCTGGATAAGGCGACCGTCGATGAGATCGTCGCGCGCGTCGTCAGTGCCATCGATCCGCTGCCGACACCGGGTTGATCATATCCTAATCTACCCAAACAACCGCTCATCCCTCGCCACAAAAAACGCCTCGACACTCTCCGGCGCCACCCCCTCCAGCGTCGCCGGGGACCATTTCGGGTTTCGGTCCTTGTCGATGATCGCAGCACGTATGCCTTCGTAGAAGTCGGAGACTTTCACCACCTGAAGTGTGCCCGAAAATTCACGTTCGAGGCAGCTTTCGAGGTCTTTTGAGCGGCGGGCCTCGCGCAGCATCCTGAGCGTCACCTTCAGGCTGGTCGGCGATTTCGCGCGCATGACGGCGAGCGTTCTGGCTGCGAGATCGGACTGTTCTTTTTCTAGGGCGGCAATGATCTCCTCCACCGTGTCGAAGGAAAAGCAGCGGTCGATCATGGCGCGGCCTTCGGAAAAGATGCCTGTCGGGCCGTCCACCGTGTAATCGCGGATGATCGAGGCGATCGTTGGCCCGAGGGCCGGTGCGGGCAGGGCGGCGATCCGCTCCAGCAGGGCGGCAATCCGGTCCTGCGGAACGAACCAGTCGGCAAAACCTGCGGTGATGGCGTCGGCACCGTTCACCGCCTCGCCGGATAGCCCCATCCAGGTGCCGAGTTCGCCGGGTGCGCGGGAGAGCAGCCAGGTCGCGCCGATATCGGGAAAGAAGCCGATGCCGGTTTCGGGCATGGCGAGTTTCGTTGTTTCGGTCACGATGCGGTGGCTGCCATGGCTGGACACGCCCACACCGCCGCCCATGGTGATGCCGTCCATGACGACGACATAGGGCTTGGTAAAGCGCGCAATGCGGGCATTCAGCCGGTATTCGGCTTTCAGGAAGGCGGAAGCCTTGCCGTCACCGGCCTTGCCGCTTTCATAGAACATCCTGATATCGCCGCCGGCACACAGCCCGCGCTCGCCTTCGCCGGTGACCAGCACGGCTGCGACCTGTGGATCGGTTTCAAGGGCATCGAGCGCCTTGCCGAAGTCCAGCACCATGGCATGGCTCAAGCTGTTCAGCACGCGCGGCCGGTTGAGCGCAATCAGCCCGAGCGCTCCTTTTTTCGCCGTCAGGATTTCCTCCCCCTGATAGTCCGCCTCCAGATAGCGCATGCCGTTCTCCCTCGTCTTTTGAGAGAGTTAGATATGCGTCGCGGAGAAAGGGCAAGAGGCGGGGTGTTGCATAGGCAGGGGAACCCCCCTCTGCCCTGCCGGGCATCTCCCCCACAAGGGGGGAGACTGGCTGAGCCGTCGGCCCCTCACATTCCTTTGGTGCCGCAAAGGGATCGGCGAACGCTGCGCTCCGCTCTCCCCCCCTTGTGGGGGAGATGTCACGCAGTGACAGAGGGGGTATCCCCATGCGACAGCCGTGAGCTGCCTTGGAAAGGATCAGCCAACAAGGTTGCGCGGCGTGCCAGCCACAAACAGCTCGATGTTTTCGATCAGCTGGTCGGCCAGCGCCTGGATTGCCTCACGGCTTGCCCAGGCAATATGCGGTGTGAGGATGACGTTGTCGCGGGCGGCGATGCGCATCATCGGGCTGTCGGCTGCGGGCGGTTCGCCATCGGTCACGTCGAAGCCGGCGCCGGAAATCTGGCCGGCGTCGAGAGCCTCTTCGAGCGCAGGCTCGTCGACGAGGCCGCCGCGACCGGTGTTGATGAGAAGTGGTTTTCTCTCCATCAGGGCAAATTCCCGCGCGCTGATCACGCCGCGCGTCTCCGGCGTCAGCGGGCAATGCAGGGTGATCACGTCGGAGCGCTTCAGGACCTCATCGAAATCGGTCTGGCCGGGTTTCAGGTTTGTTGCGCCGCGACGGCCGGCGGCTAGCACCGTCATGCCGAACGCCTCGGCGATCTTTCCAACGGATTGGCCAAGCCTGCCATTTCCGATGATGCCGAGCGTTGCGCCGCCGAGATCGGCAACGGGATAATCGAAATAGCAGAATTGCGCGGCCTGCTGCCAACGACCGTCGATCACCGATTGGCGATAGGGAACGATCGAACGGCGCAAGGCGAGCATCAGGGCGAAGGTGTGTTCCGGCACCGTGTGCCTGGCGTAATTCCTGATGTTTGAAACGGCGATGTCGCGGTTTTTGGCTTCGGCAAGGTCGATGATGTCGGTGCCTGTCGCAGCGACCGCGATCAGCTTCAATCGGGTTGCCTGCGCGAGTGCGTCTGCGCGGACCGGTACCTTGTTCGTGATGACGATGTCGGCATCGCGAATGCGCTCGGCCACCTGGTCGGGGCGGGTGCGCGCATGGACGATCATCTCGTGCACATAGGACGGCGGCCTGACCACGGTTTCGGGCGAGAGCGTGTCCCGGTCGAGAAAAACGATACGGATCATGGCAGTCCTCCTATGCACGTGCCGGCGTCAGGCCCTGCGGTGCAGAGGCTCGTGACTCTCATCGGCGACTAAATCGCTCGGAGCCTATAGAGGATTGTGTCAACAAAAAACCCGGGAGCGAGCTCCCGGGTCATCTGGTTCAAAGGTCTCGCAAATCAGTTGCGGGATACCCAGTCATCGATCTCGCGGTCGGCTTCTTCCTGGGTCTTGCCGTAGGCGGCCTGGATCTTGCCGGACAGTTCCTTGCGCTTGCCGTTGATGACGTCGAGGTCGTCACCGGTCAGCTTGCCCCACTGGGTCTGGGCCTTGCCTTTAAACTGCTCCCAATTGCCTTCAACCTGATTCCAATTCATGGCTTTTCTCCCGTGTTATGTTGAACATCGAGGTGTCGTGTCCTCGGCTCAACAACGCGGTGAGGGATGGGAAGTTCCGCCAGAAACCAATTTCGACGAGACATCGACGCGCAAAAACAAAGGCGGATGACGATGGAACACTTCTCTATATAGGCCGTTGTTTGGCGGAGGCTTGCTGACAAGCCGATCCATTTCCACTGTGCAATTTCAGGAGATACATCATGGTTCAGGCGTCGAACACCATCAAGTCTGTCGCGGACGAGGCAGCGGAGCGTATCGACAGCAATCTGTCGACCGCCGGTGCTGCATCCAGCGAAGACGTTCAGGCCGAGCTGGAGCAGCTGCGCCGCGATCTTGCCGCCCTGACCCAGACTGTTGCCTCCTATGGCAGTGGCAAGATCCGGGAAGCCGGTGATGTGTCGCGCGAATATGTCGATAGCGCCCGCGAGCAGCTGCGCAATGCCGAGCAGGACATCGAGGCCTATGTGCATGCCAAGCCGTTCCAGTCGCTGGCCATTGCCGCCGGCGTCGGCTACGTGCTCGCACTTCTCAGCCGTCGCTGATCCATGCTGCCACTGTTCACACAGCTCGGCGTCGTGGCTTTCGGCCGCATCAAGCCAACCTATGAGCAGGTCACGCGCTCCGTGATTGCGGGCGCCGTGGCTGCGATCTTCGGGCTTACCGCCTATGTCGCTCTGCTGGTTGCGCTCGGCATCTACATCGCCGATTTCCACGGCGCCTTGTGGGCAGCTCTCGCCGTTGCCATGCTCAATGCGCTCTTGGCGATCGTCGTCATTGTCGGCGTCAAGATCGCCAACCGCCAGGCCCAGCGCAGGGTGGAAGCGCAGCAGCGCGCGGCGCGCTCCCGTCTGCCGGATCCCGTCACGCTCCAGTTGCTCGCCAGCGTTCCGGCGCTTCTAAAAGGACGATCGCTCATCACCACGGCGGCCATCGCGGCCATGGTCTTTGCGGTTGCCAAGTCGCAAGGCGCTGGCCGCTACGACGATTGACACAGTCTTAGGAAAAGGCTGGCTTTTGGAAAAGGCGGGGAGGCATTCCTCGCCTTTCCTCATTGTCGGTCCGATTTTGTGGCTTTCAACTCCGCCTCATGCAGACGCTCGAGGAGATCGAGCAGATGGGCAGGCGTTCCTTCATCGACGATGCTGTCGTAATAGCTTTTAAGACGCGAGCCGATCTTTTCATCGACAATGCCGGTTTTCCCGGCATCCTCGCCGGCATGATCCGATCCCGGCGCTTTTTCGTTATCCATCTTGATTTGGCCCGATACTTTCATTTGTCGAAGCGGATAGCAGCCTGATAAGAAACGATCCGGAAAAATTGTTCCAGATGGGTGGAACTATTTTTCCCAGGCTTCGTTATGGCAGCGTCCGCACCTATTCCATACTGATTGGAGAATTGCATGTCCCTTACTGCTCGTGTTGCTAGTCATCTTCCCTATCTGAGGCGTTATGCGCGTGCCGTCACCGGCTCCCAGACCTCTGGCGATGCCTATGTTGCCGCAGTGCTCGAGGCCTTGATCGCTGATCTTTCTATCTTCCCTGACGAAGGTGACGATCGCGTTTCGCTCTATAAATTGTTTGTCGTCATTTACGATTCCACCAAGGTCGAGCTGCCGCCGATCACCTCGCCCTTTGCGTGGGAAAAGCGGGCGCAGGCCAATCTGGCCGCTGTACCTACCCGCGCGCGCCACGCCTTCCTGCTGATCACGGTGGAGGGCTTTACGGCTGCTGAGGCCGCCCGCATCCTCGACGTCAACGATGCCGAGTTCAACGCCCTGTTCAACGAGGCCTCCCAGGAAATTTCCCGCCAGGTCGCAACCGACATCATGATCATCGAAGACGAGCCGCTGATTGCGCTTGATATCGAGCAGATGGTCGAGGATCTCGGACATCGCGTCACCGGCATTGCCCGCACCCATGCGGAGGCCGTCGAACTGTTCAACCGCACCAACCCGAAGATGGTGCTGGCCGATATCCAGCTTGCCGACGGCAGCTCGGGCATCGACGCGGTCAACGATATCCTCAAGGTCGATAGCGTACCTGTCATTTTCATCACCGCCTTCCCGGAACGTCTTCTGACGGGCGAGCGCCCGGAACCCGCCTTCCTTGTGACGAAGCCGTTTAACCCTGATATGGTCAAGGCGTTGATTAGCCAGGCTCTGTTCTTTAACGAACGGGTCAGCGAGCAGGCGTAATGAACTTGAAAAACTTTCAGTCTGGTGGTTTTTCGCGGCCATGCTTGGCGTGGATGAGCTTCCGATGATGGCGGAGCTGGAATATTGGTACATCGATTAACCTGGTTTGAACCTCAGCGCGGCGACGACCAGCTGCGCGAGTTTTTCATAACCGCCTTGATGGATTTGGGAGCCAGTCTGATCCTGCAGGATCAGTCTGGTCGCTACCTTTGCATCACCTCGTTGCCTCCGCGCTGGCAGCTCAAGGAAGGGATTCCTCCAACCGACCTTAGCATTTTCGGTTCGGAGATTGCCGTCAGGCTGGAGGAACTCAAGGCAGGCCTCACCAGCCACGGTGACAGGGCAGAACTCGAGGTGGAAGCTGGTGACGACACCTTCTTCGAGTTCCGCTGCCGCCTCGTGGAAATGGCCGACAAGAAACTTCATCTGATTACCGTTGTGATCGATCGGACGGAGGATCGGCGTCGCGAGCGGCTGCTGCGAGCGCTGCTGAGAGAGGTCAGTCATCGCTCGAAAAACCTGCTGGCGATCATCCAGTCCATCGCATCGCAGACGGCACGGCATGCCGGCACGCTAGACATGTTCCTCGGCAAGTTCCGGGGACGGTTGCATGCGCTGTCGCAATCGCAGGATCTGATCACCGATTCCAGCTGGCGCGGCGCCTATTTCCGCGACCTTCTGAAGCAGCAGGTCGATCGCTACGTGCAGGAAAATGCAGATCTCGTAAAGGTCAGTGGCGACAATGTGCTGTTGACCCCGAATGCCTCGCTGCATATCGGGCTTGCCCTGCATGAACTGGTGGTCAATGCGGTCAGCCACGGAGATTTTCTCCAGAGGCGCATTCCCATCGAGGTCAGCTGTCAACGCATCGAGAAGCCCGGTGGTCCCGAGGTGAAAATCGTCTGGGTGGAGCCTTATGGTGCCCGGGAAGAGATCGACAGCAAATCCGGGCGCTTCGGCAGCACGGTGCTGGAACGAGTCGTGCCCTCATCCGTTAATGGCGTGGCTTCGCATCACTTGCGTGATGGGGAAGTGCGCTATGAGCTCCAATTTCCACTCGAAATCTTTGACTGACGGCCCCTGGCCCCAGGGGACGGTTCCTCTGGAGGCCTGCAATGCGACTGTTTCACTGCACGAACTGCCCCAATGTCGTGCATTTCGATAATACGGCCTGCGTGATTTGCGACGCGCATCTCGTCTTCCGTCCCTCGCGTCTGGATATGGCGTCGCTGGATGCGTCCGACGGCGCGATGCTGCCACGAGACGGATCGCCCCCACCACAGCGCTGCGCCAATAGCGGTCTTTGCGGCTGCAACTGGCTGGTCGAAGACGGGGATGAGAGCCGCTTTTGCCTCGCCTGCCGGCACAATGTCACGATCCCCGATCTCTCCGTGCCTGACAATGTTGCCAATTGGCAGAAGATCGAGCTGGCCAAACGATCGCTCTTTTATTCCCTTCTGCGTTTCAAGCTCCCGCTCGTCACCCGCAGGGATAACCCTCAGTCAGGGCTTGGATTTGCCTTCCTGGCCGACAATCCGGATCCGGCTGCGGAGGGAACGGTGCTCACGGGGCACGACGAGGGGTTGATCACGCTCAATGTTGCGGAAGCCTCCGATGCGGAGCGGGAGGCGCGCCGGGTGACGCTCGGCGAACCCTTCCGCACCTTGCTTGGACATTTCCGCCATGAGATCGCCCATTACTACTGGAATGTCCTCGTGCGGGACGTCAACGCTTTCGAGGCGTTCCGCGCTGTGTTCGGCGACGAGCGGCAGGATTATGCTGCCTCGCTTCAAGACCACTATCGCAATGGTCCGAGTGCGGGCTGGGAAACGGAATATATCTCTGCCTATGCAGCAAGCCATCCATGGGAAGACTTCGCCGAAACCTTCGCGCACTACTTTCACATCGTCGATGCGCTCGATACGGCGGATGCCTTCGGCCTCAGAACTGATCCGGACGTCGAGGTTCCCGCAGATGGCCTGCAACTGAAGCGGACATTTGACAGTTATGCCGCGGTCAATGTGGATGCCCTGATCCGCGCATGGGTGCCGCTGACAGTGGCGATCAACAGCATCAACCGCAGCATGGGGCAGCCTGATCTCTACCCCTTCGTGATGCCCGAACCCGTTTTCCGGAAACTCTCCTATATCCACGATCTCCTGCGCCATCACGGTTAACCTGGCAGGTCGAAAACCAGATAATTGGAACAAGGCAAAGCTCTCCGCGTTAACATTTGTGTAACGCGGAGAGAAATCATGAACAGTCTTGCTGCTTTGCTTGTGATTGTTGCTTGCCATTCCCAGGACACAAGCTGCCTGGATGAGCCGGTGTCGGTGGTTTCTCACTCCACGCTGACAGAGTGCTTTGCGGCGCTGCCGCAAGAGCTTCAGCGGGCGCGCAAGCTGACGGACGTTGTCTACGGAGACTGCGTGCCAGTCGACGCCGAGCTGGTCGCAGGAAAAGAAATCCGCAAGTCGATTGCGCCTGAGCGCCTCGTGGCCTGGTCGTCGCGCGCTGCTGATGTCGAGGATGTGACGCCGCAGGCTGTTATGCCCCTGCCTCGGGTAATCCCAATTCCACTTGATCGCTATTAGTGATCGGAAAGGATAGGTCATGTCTGATCTGACGCCACCAGAGGCGCGCGCCCATGTCGATGCCCGTACACGGTTGCTTGCGCAAGAGGCAGGAACTGACAAGGATTTGGGGAGTTCAGTGCCACCGCTCTACAAGCGTTCCACGACCGTGCTGTTGGGTGGAATGCTTGTCGTTATCATCGTTGGTTTGGTGTGGGTCGCAGTCTAAGGCATTGCAAAGACGGTCCGAAACGCCGTCCGGCCTCCAGCAATTCAATGAAAATCCATAAAGATGAAGATTTTTCTCGAGACCTCGCGTTTGCGAGGCGTCCATTGGCAAGATCCTGGCCAAGGATTGAGTTGTGCAGTGTATCATGGGAGGCGCGTAGCCGCGCCTCCCATTGTCATTATGCGCGGCGGAACAGGCGCATGGCCAGCGATACCAGGAACAGGATGATGAAGATCCCGAACAATACCTGGGCAATACCAGCAGATGCGCCGGCAACGCCGCCAAAACCGAGTACGCCAGCGATCAGGGCGATGACGAGAAAGACGAGTGCATAATAAAGCATGAGATTTCTCCTTGTTCGACGACAGGATAAACGGGATGCTTCAAGAATTGTTCCGGCTGAGCGCTGATGCGGCCGCGAAATCCGCTTCAGATTTTTTCTTTCCTTGACGGAACAATGAGACGCTCGCCACGTTTGATCCGCGAGATTTGCCACACGTGTTGGAACATTGAACAATATGACAGAGCATCCGAAAAAAGGCATGACAGAACAAGGGCAGGCGGGGATGAAGCCATTTCACCCAAGCGTCGCCGACCAGCTGCGCGATTATTATCAGTCGGTTCAGGAAGAAGGTATTCCAGACCGGTTCATGCAGCTCCTGGAAAAGCTTGATGCAGCAGAGCGGGGCGTCGCGCTTGCTGAGAAGGACGATGCCCGATGACAATGGACCAGCAGGAAATTGACCGCTCCTTCAAGCGTGATCTACTGGCCGCCCTGCCAAACCTGCGGGCCTTCGCCGTGTCGCTTACCGGTCGTCACCACGTGGCCGATGACCTGGTGCAGGACACGATCATGAAGGCCTGGGCCAAGCAGTCGCATTTCGAGCCCGGTACCAACATGAAGGCCTGGCTGTTCACCATTCTGCGCAACGAGTTCTATTCCCAGATGCGAAAGCGCGGCCGTGAAGTGTCGGATACCGACGGTATCTTCACATCGCAACTTTCCACGCATCCGCAGCAGTATGGTTCCCTCGACCTGCAGGATTTCAAGCGCGCGCTCGATCAGCTGCCGAGCGATCAGCGTGAAGCCATCATCCTCGTTGGTGCCTCGGGTTTTGCCTACGAAGAGGCGGCAGAGATCTGCGGTTGCGCTGTGGGCACGATCAAGAGCCGCATCAATCGTGCACGCAACAAGCTTCAGGAACTGTTGGGCGTCAGCGGCGAAGGCGACTATGGCCCCGATGCCAACAGTTCAGCTGTTATCAAGAAGGCCTTCGCTGTCTGATCCGGGTAATTGTTTCAGCACCTGTCTGACGACGCCGAGAAGTTCATTATGGATCAGCGGCTTCTGCACTTGAAGCCGTGATCCAACATGGACCGGGTCGGGTTCATTCACAGCATAGGACGAAAGGAAGATGACCGTCGCACCCTTGGCTTCGATCATGGCAGCGCGCTCAATGTTGACCGTCGTGCGCGCCTCGGCCTCGATGATTGCAATATCGAAGCGCTGCTTCTCAAGCGCTTCGGCAAGAGCGTTCAGCGGTACGATCTGAATATCGCAGCTGATCGCGGCATCGAGCAGGTGCTCGACGTCCAGGGCAATGAAATACTGGGTTTCAGCAATCAGGATCTGCGGTTGCGGCATAATCATCCATCACTTCTTTTCTGGCCGCATTATCCTGTTGGGTTAAGAGCCGGCATTTAAAAAAGACATGGCATTATGCGAATTGTTCCATACGCCGTGCAAGACTGCTAATAAGGGGGACCCATGACAACCGAACCGCGCTCCAACGTAACGCGTGTGAGCTGCTTCGATTGCCCCTTGCGGTCACTCGCAGGTTTCCGAGCATTTTCCGAGAGTGAGTTGAATTTCGTTTCGCAGTTCAAGCGGGGCGAACTGCTTGCGGATTCCAGTTCGACCATTCTGGTGGAGGGGGCAAAGAGCGCGCACCTCTACACGGTGCTTTCCGGCTGGGGGTTCCGCTACAAGATTCTCGAGGATGGCAGGCGCCAGATCCTGAACTACGTCGTTCCGGGCGACATGGTGGGCCTGCAAGGGGCTCTGATGGCCGAGATGCAGCATTCGGTCGAAGCGCTGACCCCCATGACACTGTGTGTCTTCGAGCGGTCCAAGCTCTATTCCCTTTTCGAACGCCATGCGGGACTGGGTTTCGATCTGACCTGGCTTGCCGCTCGCGAGGAGGCGATCCTTGACGAACACCTGCTCAGCATCGGTCGCCGCTCGGCTGTCGAACGCGCGGCCTATCTGCTCGGCTTTCTCTATGATCGGGGCATCAAGTCGGGGATGCTCAGCGAAACCAATCGCCACATTCCGGTGACGCAGATGCATTTTGCGGATACGCTGGGCCTCTCGATCGTCCACACAAACAAGACATTGCGGAAACTCGCAGATCGGGGCCTGATCCTTTGGCGCGAGCGTGGCTGCGAAATTCTCGATCCCGAAGGCCTTCAGACGCTGTCCAGCTGGGCGCCTGAAGAACTGCGCCAGCGCCCCTTCATCTGAGGATGTAAAAAAGGGTCCATTCCGGACCCTTTTTCATTTCAGCTATTTTGCCTCAGGCGACGATCAAAACGCCGGTAAAGAGCGCGATGATCATGATGACCAGCACGATGAATATGAGGATTTTCGCGATTCCGGCAGAAGCGCCTGCCACGCCGCGGAAGCCGAGCAGGCTTGCGACACCGGCGATGAGAAGCAGGATCAGGATCCACTGCAGCATTGGGTCTCTCCATCGTTTGCGTTTTCAAAAACTACAATCGGGAGCTCGGCGAATTGTTCCCGATGGCTGCCGATCAGCCAGGCCTTGGAAATACGCAGTAAAATCGATTTAAGGCTGTAGACCCGTCGTCGAAACCATCACATCACCGTCACGCCGGACTAGACAGCGGCGCTGACATCTGATCGTCTCCGGCGCCAGCCTGGCTGTCATTTTGCGCGGCCTTGTTTGTGTTTGATCGTTCGATTTTGGAGCGAGGGAGATGGGATTGAGGATCGGATCACCGAAGGAATTATACGCTGGCGAAGCCCGCGTTGCCATGACGCCAGATAGCGCCGTTCAGCTGCAGAAACTGGGCTTCGACTGCGTCATCGAGGCCGGTGCCGGCAAGGCCGCGGGCTTCTCCGACGCCGCTTATCAGGCCGTTGGCGTGACTGTGGTCGAGACGGGGGCTGCTCTTTACGAGGCTTCCGACATCATTGCCAAGGTTCGTCCTCCGGAAGGATCGGAAGTCGATCGTCTCGGCCCCGGCAAGACGCTGATTTCCTTCTTCTATCCCGCGCAGAACGCGGCTCTGCTCGAGCAGGCGCGGGAGAAGGGCGCCACCGTCGTTGCCATGGACATGGTGCCGCGTATTTCTCGCGCCCAGAAGATGGATGCCCTGTCGTCGATGGCCAACATCGCCGGCTACCGGGCGGTGATCGAGGCGGGCAACAATTTCGGCCGCTTCTTCACCGGCCAGGTCACAGCTGCCGGCAAGGTACCGCCGGCCAAGGTCCTGGTCATCGGCGCCGGCGTGGCAGGACTTGCCGCCATTGGCACCGCGACGTCGCTTGGCGCGATCACCTATGCCTTCGACGTTCGCCCTGAAGTGGCCGAGCAGATCGAAAGCATGGGGGCGCAGTTCGTTTTCCTCGATTTCGAAGCAACACAGGATGGTGCCGCGACCGGCGGCTATGCAGCGCCGTCTTCGCCGGAATTCCGCGAAAAGCAGCTTGCCAAGTTCCGCGAACTGGCGCCCGAGATGGATATCGTCATCACCACGGCACTCATCCCCGGCCGTGACGCGCCGAAGCTCTGGCTCGCCGATATGGTGGCCGCGATGAAGCCCGGCTCCGTCGTCGTCGACCTTGCTGCCGAGCGTGGCGGCAATTGCGACCTGACCGTTGCAGACCAGAAGATCGTCTCCGAGAACGGCGTGACGATCGTCGGCTATACCGACTTCCCGAGCCGCATGGCGGCGCAGTCTTCGACGCTCTACTCGACGAACATCCGCCACATGATGACGGATCTGACGCCGGGCAAGGATGGCGTCGTGGTGCACAACATGGAAGACGACGTCATCCGGGGTGCGACCGTGACCAAGGCCGGCGAGATCACCTATCCGCCGCCGCCGCCAAAGATCCAGGCGATCGCCGCTGCCAAGCCGAAGGAAAAGGTGAAGGAGCTGACGCCGGAGGAGAAGCGGGCGCAGGAAATCGCCGCGTTCAAGACCCAGACCCGCAACCAGGTGGCGATGCTCGCCGGCGGTGGTGCGCTGATCCTTTTGGCCGGTCTTTATGCGCCGGCCAGTTTCATGAGCCATTTCATCGTTTTCGTGCTCGCCTGTTTCGTCGGCTTCCAGGTCATCTGGAATGTCAGCCATTCGCTGCACACGCCGCTGATGGCCATCACCAACGCCATTTCCTCGATCATCATTCTGGGTGCCCTGATGCAGATTGGCTCGGGCAATTTCCTGGTGATCATCCTCGCCGCATTGTCGGTCCTCATGGCCGGCATCAACATCTTCGGTGGCTTCATGGTCACCCGGCGCATGCTTGCCATGTTCCAGAAGTCTTGAGTTAGGGGAGGGGACACATATGGAATACGGATTTACCACAGCGGCCTACGTCGTGTCGGCTGTTCTCTTCATCCTCTCGCTCGGCGGCCTCTCGGGGCAGGAAAGCGCCAAGCGCGCCGTCTGGTACGGCATCGTCGGCATGGGGCTTGCCGTCGTTGCGACGCTTTACGGCCCGGGTGCCGGCAACTGGTTTGTCTCGGCAGTGATGATCGCCATCGGTGGCGGTATCGGCTGGGTCGTTGCGCAGCGTGTCCAGATGACGGAAATGCCGCAGCTGGTCGCGGCCATGCATTCTCTGGTCGGTCTCGCTGCCGTCTTCATCGGCTTCAACGCCGAAATCGAGATGTGGCGCATTGCCAGCACGCTGTCTGAGGCAGGCCTCACCGCCTGCGATCCGCTGAGCGCGGTTGCCTGTGCTCTGCAGGCGGGCAAGCCCGGCCTGTTCTCCGAATTCACCGGCTTTGCGCTGAAGATCGCCGAGAAGACGACAGCAGAAATCGCCGTGCTGAAGATCGAGGTCTTCCTCGGCGTCTTCATCGGCGCGGTCACCTTCACCGGCTCGGTCGTCGCCTATGGCAAGCTGGCCGGCAAGGTAGACGGCAAGGCGACGAAGCTTCCCGGCGGCCATCTCCTGAATGCCGGCGCGGCACTCGGTTCGCTGCTCCTGCTCGTGCTCTACTTCCAGGGCGCCGGCAGCTGGACGCTGATCCTGATGACGCTGCTTGCGCTCTTCATCGGCTATCACCTGATCATGGGCATTGGCGGCGCCGACATGCCGGTCGTCGTTTCCATGCTCAACAGCTATTCCGGCTGGGCGGCCGCGGCCATCGGCTTTTCGCTGTCGAACGATCTCCTGATCGTCGTCGGTGCGCTGGTGGGCTCCTCCGGTGCGATCCTCTCCTACATCATGTGCAAGGCGATGAACCGAAGCTTCGTCTCGGTCATCCTCGGCGGCTTCGGCGGCACGACCGGTCCGCAGATGGAAGTGACCGGAGAGCAGATCGCCATCGATGGCGACGGCGTGGCGAGCGCGCTGAACGAGGCCGATTCGATCATCATCGTTCCGGGTTACGGTATGGCTGTTGCGCAGGCGCAGCAGTCGGTCTCGGAACTCACTCGCAAGCTGCGTGCTGCCGGCAAGGAAGTACGCTTCGCGATCCATCCGGTCGCCGGCCGTCTGCCGGGCCACATGAACGTACTGCTTGCCGAAGCCAAGGTGCCTTATGACATCGTTCTGGAAATGGACGAGATCAACGAGGACTTCCCCGAAACGGATGTGGTCATCGTCATCGGCTCGAACGACATCGTCAATCCGGCAGCCCAGGAAGACCCGAACTCGCCCATCGCCGGCATGCCGGTTCTGGAAGTGTGGAAGGCCAAGCAGGTTTTCGTCTCCAAGCGCGGCCAGGGCACCGGCTATTCCGGCATCGAGAACCCGCTTTTCTACAAGGAGAACACGCGGATGTTCTACGGTGACGCGAAGAAGTCGATCGACAGCATCCTGCCGATGATCAGGTAAGGCGGAATGGGTTGGAACATGAAAAGCCGGGTGGTAGCGCCCGGCTTTTTTGTTGGCGGATCTGTATTCGTTTTGATACATTGTCAGGATGAAGCTGATCCAGTGGCTTGGAAGTAGCAGGACCGATGTTCGTGCGTTCCCTGAAGACGCCCGGATTGATGCGGGCTGGCAGTTGGAATTGGTTCAACGCGGCGAAGATCCTGATGACTGGAAGCCGATGCCGACGATTGGCCCCGGTGTTCGAGAAATAAGGATTCGGGAAGCGTCTGCTGCCTTTCGCATCATGTATCTCGCCACGCTCGAGGATCGCGTGCTTGTTCTGCACGCCTTCCAGAAAAAGACGCAGGCGACGACTAAAAAAGATATCGAACTTGCTATCCTGAGGCTGAAGCGATGGAGACAAGAAACATGACAGAAGAGATCTACCGCAGCGTCTGGGATGCATTGGCAGATACGGAACAGGACGCGGCCAATCTCAAGGCCCGTTCTGCTCTGCTCTATGAGATTCGCAAGGTCGTTCTGGGGTGGGATGTCTCTCAGGATGAGGCCGCCAAGCGGCTCGGGCTGACGCGACCGAGGACGAACGACCTTCTAAGAGGAAAGCTCGCGAAATTCTCACTCGATGCGCTGGTTAATATCGCTGCGACAGCGCGGCTGGAGATTGAAATCCGAGTGAGAGACGCGGCTTAGCGCGACTCGGATGAGCTGGTCTGTGAACCGCTAGTCCGAATTCCAGGCGCAAACCCCGCCACATGGGCGGGGTCTACAGTTCGCCGAGGTGTCAGAGCTCAAGCATCCGCCTTGAAGGTCTGCTTCTGCGTACCAAGCCCCTCGATACCGAGTTCCACCACGTCGCCGGCCTTCAGGAACTGCGGCGGCTTCATGCCGAGGCCCACGCCCGGAGGCGTACCGGTGGAGATGACGTCGCCGGGATGCAGGCTCATGAACTGCGAGAGGTAGGAGACGACGTGGGCGACGCCGTAGACCATGGTCTTCGACGAGCCGTCCTGCATCATCTTGCCGTTCACCGAGAGCCACATCTTGAGGTCATGCGGGTTGGCGATCTCGTCCTTGGTGACGAGCCAGGGGCCGATCGGGCCAAAAGTGTCGCAGGACTTGCCCTTGGTCCACTGTCCCGCGCGCTCGGTCTGGAAGGCGCGTTCGGAGACGTCGTGGGAAACGCAGTAACCCGCGACATAATCCATGGCGTCGGCTTCCGAGACGTATTTCGCCGTCTTGCCGATGACGACGCCGAGTTCGACTTCCCAGTCGGTCTTTTCCGAACCGCGCGGGATCAGAACGTCGTCGTTCGGGCCACAGATCGCCGAGGTCGCCTTCATGAAGATCACCGGTTCCGGCGGAACCGTCGCGCCGGTTTCGGCGGCATGGTCGGAGTAGTTGAGGCCGATGCAGATGAACTTGCCGGTGCCGGCAACGCAGGCGCCGATGCGGTCGACTGCGATTTCCGGCAGCGAGGCCGGATCGATCGCTGCGATCTTGGCCAGGCCCTCGGGTGAAATGGCGGCGCCGCCGATATCGGCGACATGGCCGGAGAGGTCACGAACCTTGCCGTCCTTGTCGAGGATGGCGGGCTTTTCCTGGCCGAGCGGGCCGACGCGCATGAGTTTCATGGGTTTCTTCCTTCCTGAAGGTCGCGGCTGTGCCGCTCAGTGTAGTCTAGATCGCAATGCCGGCCGGAAAACCGCCTGACGCTTTTCCTGGCATTGCTCAAATCGTCCAGCCGCCGTCGATGGCGAAGGCCTGGCCGGAGGTATAGGTGGCGCCAGCAATGTAGACGGCGAGATCGGCGATTTCCTCCGGTGTCCCGAGCCGGCCCATGGGCTGGCGCGCGACGAAGGCGGCGCGGGCGGCATCATAATCGCCCTGGGCGCGCATGCGGTCCTGCAGCGAGGGACTGTCGACCGTACCCGGGCAAATGGCATTGCAGCGAATGCCCTGGGTTACATAATCGGCGGCCACGGATTTGGTCAGGCCGACTACGGCAGCCTTGGTCACGGTATAGGCGCAGCGGTTCGGCACGCCCTTCACCGAGCTTGCAACCGAGGCCATGTTGATGATCGAGCCGCCGCCGCGTTCCAGCATGGCGGGCAGAACAGCACGGATGGTGCGGATCATGGCACGGACATTGAGCTCAAACGCAAAATCGAGATCCTTGTCGGCCATGTCGAGCACGGTGCCGCCATGCACCACGCCGGCGCAGTTGAACAGCACGTCGAAGGGGCCGGTTTCGGCGATGGTGGATTGCACGGCCTCTTCATTGAGGACGTCGAGAACGCGTGTCGTGATGCCGGCTTCGCCGGCAAGCGAGGCAAGCGCGTCTGCATTGATATCCGTGGCAACAACGGTGGCGCCGGCACGGGCGAAGGCCAGCGCGCTGGCGCGCCCGATCCCCTGGCCGGCTGCCGTCACCAGAACATGCTTGTCTTTCATCGACCCTGACATGATGTCTCCTCCCAAATTCCCGCTCTGAACCGGCTAACGCCTTGCCTTTCGCCTTCAAGGCGGCGCTTCCCGGACCGCGATCACCCTTGCATAATCGTCCGGGCAATGCGAGCATCATTCATATGCAAAACATTTATTCATGATCGTCAAGGTCAGCGCCGAACGAAGATGGAGCAAATTGCGTGAACGAGGCAGATCAGGATCGTTATCGGGCGCCAGCCCTCGACAAGGGGCTCGATATTCTCGAGCTTCTTGCCGGCGTCGATGGCGGCTTGAGCCAGTCCGAAATTGCCAAACGGCTCGACCGCAGTCCCAACGAATTCTACCGCATGCTCGATCGCCTGGTGAAGCGCGGCTATGTCGCCCGGCTGGAGGGAGATCGCTACGCGCTGACGCTGAAGCTTTTCGGATTGGCGCATCGGCATGCGCCGATGCGGCGCCTCTCGGCGCTTGCCATGCCGCTGATGCGGGAACTGGCCGAGGCGACGCGCCAGGAGAACCATATCGTGGTCTATGATCGCGGCCATCCCGTCGTCATCGCGCAGATCGAGGCACCGGGTTACTGGGGCATTTCGATCCGGGTCGGGTCGCGCATGGGGCTTTTCGACACCGGCTCCGGCCATGTGCTTCTGGCCTTCCGCAGCCCTGACCTGCGGCAGATGATGGTGGCGGAGCACGAGGCAAGCGGCGGCCCTGCGGGGCGGCTGACGCCCGCCTTCGAGGCGCGGCTCACCGAGATTGCGGCGCGCGGCTATGAGCGCATGCCGAGCGCTGAAACGCCAGGTGTCGTCAATCTTTCGGCGCCGATCTCCAGTGCCGACGGGCAGGCCATCGGCGCACTGACAATCCCCTATATCGCGCTCATCAATTCGCCCGGCGCACCCGATATCGACACGACGCTGGATGCCCTGCTGGCCACGGCGCGGCAGATCTCGCGTCTTGCGGGCGAGGGGGCGCATGCCGTGCCGGACCCGCAGACGGACTGACTTTACGACCCCATCGGCCTTGGGAGGGGCCAGCCATGATCGTCGACACGCATCTTCACCTGATCTACCGCAACCGCCTGTCCTATCCCTGGCTGGAGAGCGAGCCCGCGCTGAATGCCGATTTCACCTGGGACACCTATCAGCGCGAGGCCCGGCGGATCGGCATCTCCTCCGTCTTGCACATGGAGGTCGATGTGGCGCCGGAAGACATATCGGCCGAAACGGCTGTGGTCGAGGAGTTGGCGCAATTACCCGGCAGCCTGCTTCGCGGCGCCATCGCCTCCTGCCGTCCGGAGGATCCGGGTTTTGCCGCCTATCTCGAGAGGCAGAAAGCCAATCCCTTCGTCAAAGGCCTTCGCCGGGTTCTGCATGTCGTGCCCGACGATGTCTCCGAGGGCGCGCTGTTCCGGGAGAACATCCGGCGTTTGTCCGGCACGGGTCTGACCTTCGATCTCTGCATGCTGCCGCATCAGGTCGACAAGGCGATCGCGCTCATCGATCTTGCGCCCGATGTGACCTTCATCCTCGATCACTGCGGCGTGCCTGACATCAAGGGGCATGGCTATCAAGCGTGGGAAAGCGGAGTCCGCGAAATCGCCAGGCGGGACAATGTGCGCGTCAAGATTTCCGGCATTCCGGCCTATGGCGATCCAGGAAGCTGGACGCTCGAGGATCTGAAACCGTATTTCGAGCATGTTATCGAGCTGTTCGGCTTTGACCGGGCAATCTGGGGATCGGACTGGCCCGTCTGTACCCTGGGCGGGGGGCTTTCCACCTGGGTTGCGACGACGCAGGCGCTTCTTCACGGTTGCACGACAGAGGAGAAGGACAAGCTCTTCTCCGCCAATGCGCGGGCGATCTGGCAGCTTGACTAGAGCATTTCCAGCCGAAGCGGGATCGCTTCGGCGTCGGACAATGCGGCAAAATCAGAAATACTCTAGCCGGTCTCGCCGCGTTCGCTCATGAGCCGGCGCAGGTAGCCGCGCATCGCCGTGATCAGGGCCTCGATATCGGCATTGGAGGCGGAGAGATCCTGCAGCGCATAGCTTTGCAAAATGATGCCGTCGATGCCGATCAGCATCTGGCGCGCAACCGCACGACCGATACGGCGCAGCTCCTCATCCGTATCATCCTCGAAAACGAGGTGGCCGTAAAAATCGATATAGGCGTTGTACTGCCGTGCGGCGAGCCATTCCGAACCCTTGCTGCGCAGCGCGTAAAGCGTCAGTTCCGTCTGGGCGATCTGCTTGTCGCGGGTGCGCTGAATGTAGCGCCAGCTTGCCCGGATCAGCGCCTCGACCCGATCCTCCGGATCGTGCGGCAGAGCCACGTCCTGCCGGTAGGCGGTGTCCATGTCCAAGATGAGGTCGTCGAGCACGGCGAGCAGCAGGCTCTCCTTGCTGTCGAAGTAGTAATGGAGCGTCGCCAGCCTGACGCCGGCGGAGGCCGCGATGCGCCGGGTTGTGAGTGCGGGGATGCCGCCTTCTTCCAGCGCCTCGCGGGCACCCCGGATGATCCGCTGCCGCGTCTCCAGCCCCTTCGGCGTCGCCCCCGGCAGCTTTTCCTTCAAGGCTTGGTCCCGGCCGGGATCGGCGGCTCGTGGTTTCGCGTCCTCCATCACCTAGTCTCGTTCAAAGGTGATCTTCCCGTCGCAGATCGTCACGCGTGACTCGACGCCCATCAGAGCATCCGGCGCCACCTGCTCGATGTCGGTGGACAGGACCACGACATCGGCGAGGTAACCGGGTATCAGTTTGCCCTTGCGGTCTTCCATGAACTCCACCCAGGCGCCGGTCGCGGTATAGGCCTCAAGCGCCTCCATGAGCGAGAAACGCTGGTCCTTCAGTCCGTCTTTCCATGGCTTGCGTGTCACGGCGTCCTGCAGGCACTGGAACGGCGAAACCGGGGAGACCGGCCAGTCGGAGGCGAAGACCACGGGTGCGCCAGCTTCTTTCATGCTGCGCCAGGCATAGGCCTGGTCCCAGCGGTCTTCACCGATCCTCGTGGTGGTCGGCTCGGCCGGAAAACAGGTGCCGCCCGGATAGTGGACCGGCTGCATCGAGGCAACGACACCAAGCTCGGCGAAGCGGGGGATGTCGTCCGGGTGAATGATCTCGATGTGCTCGATCCGGTGACGGTTGCCGCGCGCACCGTTCGCCTTCACGGCCGCTTCGTAACCATTCAGCGTCTGGCGGATCGCCGCACTGCCGATCGCGTGAACCGCGACCTGAAGCCCAAGCGCATCGGCCTTCGTGGCAATCGCGTTGAAGGCCTCGGGCGTGAAGAGCGGCTCATAGGTGTAGCCGGGCCGATCACCATAGCCCTCCAGCATATAGGCGGTCTGGCTGTCGAGAACGCCATCCATGAAGACCTTGACGAAATCGCTGCGCAACATGTCGCTTTGGAATTCCTGCTTCCAGTCCGCGGCCTTGTCGAGGTCATCAAGCGCCATGAAATTCTTCATGTGATAGGGAATGCGAATGCGGCAGGAGAGCTCGCCGGATTGCATGAGATCGCGCATCAGCCGCAGCTGGTAGTGATTGCCGTCGAAATTCTGGATCGAGGTGATACCCCAGGAGGCGCAATAGTCTAGGCCGGCCTTCAGGATCGCGCGGTCGAGCGCATATTGCTCCTGCGTCACGCTCTCGGGATCCATGCCGGTCACCATGCCGAGCTCCTCGCGGCCGCCTGTCGAGGCGAGCGCTGCCACGGGCCCGAAGGCATTGCCCTCGCGCAATTCTCCATTGGCAAGCCCGTCCGGCCCCATGACAACCTCGTTGCCGATGCCGACATCCTTGCCGTGCAAAAGGCCCGCCTCTTCCAGCGCGCGCGTATTGGCCCAGGCGGTGTGGTGGTCGGGGGCGAACATCATGAAGGAGCGATCGGGCAGGATCGCATCGAGGTGATGGCGAGTGCAGGGCTCGGTCAGCGAGATGATCGAATAGTCGGCGGAAAAGCCCATCAGCAGCGGCTCCTCCGGGTTCTTTGCCGCATAGTCTAGGATGGCCGCCTTCAGCGCTTCAAACCCCTGCACGCCGTGCAGGTTGAGCTGTCGCAGCGAAACCGAGCCTGGAAAGATGTGCATATGCGCTTCATTGAAGCCTGGCATGACGGTCGCGCCCCTCGCATCGATGCGGCGGGTGCCGGTTCCGGCCAACGCTTCGATGTCGGTGTTTGCGCCGAGGGCGAGAATGCGGTTGCCGGCAAGCGCGATCGCTTCCGCCGGCGGGCTTGCTCCGTCCATCGGCAGGACCCGGCCATTGATGATGATGATATCGGCTGTCTGCACCATGTCATACTCCGTGGACTGTCGGTTTGCCGCAACGGTCAGCGGCGACTGAAGGCGCGTCGGGTGACGTCTCGTCACCTGCGCGCGGTATCGTGAGAACGCGTTTCGTCTGTCGGAAGGGCCGGCGGCCCTCCCGTCTGGTCGTCTGCAGCCGGGTGTCGGTGCTTACTTCTGCACTTCGGTCCAGATCTTGGTGTAAATCTCCTGCACCGCCGGATCGCAGGCCAGCAGGAACTCGCCGGCGCTTTCCAGCTCCGCCGGGATCACCAGTTCCGGCGCGCCTTGCATGGCCTTGTCCATAAACTGCTCGGAGCCCTTGATGCCGTTTGCGTATTTCGCGAAGTTGGAGATCATCGCGGCGTTTTCCGGGTCCATGATGAAGTTCATGAACAGCTTGGCATTCTCGGCATTCTTGGCGTCTTTCAGGATTGCGACGCTGTCCATGAAGACCGGATAGCCTTCCTTGGGATAGCCGAACTTGATGTCGGCGTTCTTCTCGCGGGCCCGCATGATCGCGCCGTTCCAGTAGTAGACGCCGGAATAGTCGCCAGCCGGGAGCTTTTCCGTGACGCTGTAGTCCATCGCGAGCCACTTCGCCTTGGCTTCGACGAGCTTGTCGCGCACCTTGCGCAGCATCTCCTTGTCGTCGGAGCACCAACTGCCGCCGACATAACGGATCGTGGCAAAGAGCACGTCGTTCATCTCCGGCGTGACGTTCAGCTTGCCGACGAGTTCCGCCGGTGGATCGAGGAAGATGGCGGAGGTGTTGATGTCGCCGCCATAGACCTTGGTGTTGACGCCGATGCCGGTCACGCCCCACTGCCACGGCACCGAATAGCGGCGGCCCGGATCCCACTCCACATCGGCCCAGCGCGGATCGACATTCTTGAAGTTCTCCATCTGGTCGGGGCGTGCTTCGAGGAGTAGGCCCTCGTCTATCCAGATCGGCATGTAGTTGGCCGAGGGCACGACGATGTCGAAGCCGTGGCCGCCGGCGCGGACCTTGGCGAGTGCCGTGTCGTTGGAATCGTAGTCGGTGATCGTCACCTTCACGTCGAACTGCTGCTCGAACTTCTTGATGAGGTCGGGGCTCGTGTAGTCACCCCAGTTGTAGATATTGAGTTCGCCCGCGGCCGATGCCGAGCCTGCAACGGCAAGCACCGAAAGCGCTGCAAGCGCTGTCGTCGTCATCCAGTGTCTGTTCATGTGTCCGTTCCTCTCTGTTTTTTGACAGTCGTTATGGCTTGCGTCTGCTGATGAAGAAGAAGATCACGACGAGGATCGTCGAGAGACCAAGGAAGATGGTGGCGATGGCGTTGATCTCGGGCGTCGTTTCGCGGCGGATCTGGCCGAGCATGTAGGTGGGCAGCGTGTCCTGGCCGCCGGACTTGACGAATTCGGTGATGACCACGTCGTCGAGCGAGATCACCAGCGCCAGCATGAAACCGGCGATGATGGCCGGGCGCAGCAGCGGTAGCGTGACATGCCGGAAGGTCTGCCACGGGGTGGCGTAGAGATCGGCTGCGGCCCGTTCGAGCGTCAGATCCATGCTTTCGAGGCGCGCCCGAATGGGCAGATAGGCGAAAGGCAGGCAGAAGGCGGTGTGGGCGGCGATGAGAAAGCCGAGACCCGAATACCCCGTCCAGACCTTGATGCGGGAAAAGACGATCAGAAGCGCCACCGCCGTCACGATCTCCGGCACCATCAGCGGCTGGTTGATCAGCGCGTATTTGAAGGTAAGGCCGCGATACGGCTTCGTGCGTGTCATGGCGATCGCCGCCATGGTCGCTGCAATCGTCGCAAGTGAGGCGGCCCAGAGCGCGATGATCATCGAGCGGATCGCTGCATCCTGAACGGCGCTGTTCTGCGAGGCGGAAATGAACCAGCGCCACGAAAAACCCTCCCAGACAGAGAACGAATCCGCGCCATTGAAGGAATAGGCGACGAGCGTCGCGATCGGCAGATAAAGCGCAAAGAAGGTGATCAGCGCGATGAAGCCGAAACCCGGCTGGCTCTCGACGTTGAAATGCCTACGCATGGCCGGCCCCCGTTTTCGAGGCGTTGCGGACATAGACGAGCAGCGCCAGCATGACGAGCGCCATTAGTGTGATCGACATGGCCGCGCCGAGCGGCCAGTTGCGGCCTGCGCCGAATTGCAGCTCGATCAGATTGCCGAGCATCATCGTCTTGCCGCCGCCCAGCACGCGCGGAATGACATAGGCGCCGAGCGAGGGGATGAAGACGAGAATGGAACCGGCGATCAGGCCGGGTTTGACCAGTGGCAGGATGATCCGCCACAGCACCTGGAAGCGGGTGGCGTAAAGGTCGTAGGCCGCCTCGATCAGGCGGAAATCCAGCTTCTCGATCGAGGCATAGAGCGGCAGCACCATCAGCGGCAGGTAGACATAGGTCATGCCGAGCAGATTGGCGGTATCGGTATACATGATCTGCAGCGGGCTATCGATCAGACCGAGCCAGATCAGCAGATTGTTCAGGATACCCTCGTTGCGGATCACCTGCTGCATGGCGAAGGTGCGGATCAGCAGATTGGTCCAGAACGGGATGGTCACCAGGAAGACCCAGATCTCGCGCGTGCTGCGCGGTCGGGTGGCAATGAAATAGGCCGTCGGAAAGCCGAGAACCAGGGTCAGAACCGTGGTGAAGAAGGAGAGCTTCAGCGACCGCCAGATGATCGACAGATGCGCGTCGGCCAGGCCCAGCGTGTCGTCGAAGATATCGCGTTGGAAAAAGACCGAGATCCAGCCTTCCATCGAAAAGGTCCCGAACTTCACGTCGCCATAGGCGCCCTTCTCGAAGAAGGAATAGAGCAGCATGACGAAGAGCGGGCCGACGGCGGCGAAGAAGACGATGAGCAGGGCAGGGGTGCTGAGCAGCCAGCGATTGCGGATGTCGCGGTTCTCGGCTGCGCTTGCGGCTTCCTGCGCGGTCTGCATCATTCAGCCCCCAATATTTGCGCGGCAGCCTGGCCGAGCTGCACGCCGACGCGCGCGCCCTTGTCGTGCAGCAGTCTATCAGCGCGGCTGTTCTGTTCGCGCACGATGAAGGCCGTGCCGTCATCGAGCGTCAGGTGATAGTGGGTGTCCGTGCCGAAATAGATCGCGTCCGTCAGAATGCCGTCGAACGTGCCGCCACCGGCGGGGGTGAGCGCTGCGTGTTCCGGACGGATGACAATGGTGATCGCGTCGCGATCCGCCTGCATGGCGGGCAGCGCCGCTTCGATCACCGCGCCGTTCGACAGCCGGACCTCCGCCGTCGCGCCGTGGCGCTGAAGCACGCTTGCCGAGAGGAAGTTGCTTTCGCCGATAAAGTCGGCGACGAAGCGATCGGCGGGGCGGTCGTAGATCTCGCGCGGCGTCCCCACCTGGCGGACGGAGCCGCTCGACATGACCGCAATGCGGTCCGACATGGTCAGCGCCTCTTCCTGGTCATGGGTAACGAAGACGAAGGTGATGCCGGTTTCCGCCTGGACCCGCTTCAGCTCGATCTGCATTTCCTTGCGCAGCTTGTAGTCGAGCGCCGAAAGCGGCTCGTCGAGCAGCAGGACCTTCGGCTTCGGCGCCAGCGCGCGGGCAAGCGCTACGCGCTGCTGCTGGCCACCGGAGATCTGGCTGACCTGCCGGTCGCGCATCGGCACCATGTGCACGAGGCTGAGCATTTCCTCGACGCGGGCCTGCATTTCTTCTTTCGGCTTGCCGAGCATCTTCAGCCCGAAGCCGATGTTTTCGGCAACGGTCATGTGGGGGAAGAGAGCATAGCTCTGGAAAACGGTGTTGACGGGGCGCTTGAACGGCGGAAGGGGGGCAATGTTTTCGCCGTAGAGAAGAATGGCCCCGGCGCTTGGGAAATCGAAGCCGGCGATCAGCCTCAGAAGCGTGGTCTTGCCACAGCCGGACGGGCCGAGGAGCGTGAAGAACTCGTTCTCGCGGATGGCGAGATGAATGTTTTCGAGCGCTGTTACCTTGTAGGGGTCGTGACCGTAGTAGCGGCTGACGCCCTGGATTTCGATGGCTGCCTTCTCAGATGTGGAACTCAAGCAATTCCCCCTGGCGCTTTGCCCTTGCATGTTATGACCGCTGATGACGTGAGATCAGGAAAACGGGCGGATGCAGTGACCTCTCGTCACCATCAACGCAAATCGCATGCCAGCTTTGAAGCATTGCAAGGCGTCTCCCGGTTGGCTTGAGCCGTCACATGCCGGAAAGGCCGGATATGCAACTGAATGCTCCGTTGCCTGGCTGTTCCCGTGCTTTTGGGGATGCGCCTAGCAGGCAGCGGTGCATCCCGTTTGAGGCATGTTGCATCGGATTTGGTCGTTTGACCATTTTTATTTTTGCAGATGCCGACGATTTCTGCAGGCGCATGGCTGGGCTGCAGGGGGCGCGTGGCCGGGCGGTTGACACCCCTAGTCCATCGTCCCACGTTAAGTTGATGCGCAACGCGCACGCCCCTGTTTCAGATCCCTGGAGCCAGCATTGACCGATCCGACACTTCTTTCCGCGACCGCGCTCGTTGCTGGCTTATCCTGCGGCGATCTCAAGGCGGAGGCGGTGATGGCCGCCTATCTGGACCGCATCGCCCGCCTCAATCCGCAGATCAATGCGCTTGTCAGCCTGCGCTCGCCGGACAATCTGCTTGAAGAGGCGCGGCGCGCAGACCAGGCCCGGGCACAGGGGCGTCTCCTCGGTCCGCTGCACGGCCTGCCGATTGCGATCAAGGATTTGAGCGAGGCCGCCGGTATCCGCTGCACCTATGGCTCGACGCTGTTTCACGATTACATCCCGGACTATGACGACATCCAGGTCGAGCGCATCCGCCGCGCCGGGGCGATCATCATCGGCAAGACCAATACGCCGGAATGGGGATTTGGTTCGCAGACCTACAATCCCGTCTTCGGACCGACCCGCAATCCCTATGACGTGAGCCGCACGGCCGGTGGGTCGAGCGGCGGGGCTGCCGCGGCCCTTGCCGCCCGTCTTCTGCCACTTGCCGATGGCTCGGACATGATGGGTTCCCTGCGCAATCCGGCCGCGTTCAACAATGTCATCGGCTTTCGCCCGAGCTTCGGCCGCGTGCCGACGCTCCCGGGCCGCGATGCCTATCTCAACCAGCTGTCCACCATCGGGCCTATGGCCCGCAGCGTCGAGGACATTGTCCTCCTTCTCAACGTGCAGTCCGGTTTTGATGCGCGCGATCCGCTGTCGCTCGACAGTCCGCGCTTCACGCTCGATACGCCCGTCAGCGGTCAAGGCCGGCGGATCGGCTGGCTCGGCGATTTCAACGGCTGCCTGCCGTTCGAGCCGGGTGTGCTTGCCTTGACGGAGCGGGCTTTGAAGGTCGTTTCCGGCCTCGGTTACACCGTCGAAGCGGTCAAGCCCGATTTCGACATGGAGCGTCTCTGGTGGGCCTGGACCACATTGCGCAGCTTCTTTACCGCCGGCAGCATGCAGGACTTCTACGAAGATCCGGGCCGGCGCGGCCATCTCAAGGCCGAGATCCTCCATGAGGTGAGGGCAGGCCTGCGAATTTCCGCCGCCGAGGTCTACGAGGCCTCTGCCATCCGCACCGCCTGGCTGCAGGCCATGCAGAAGCTGTTCGCATCGCATGATTTCCTCATCGCGCCCTCCGCCCAGGTCTTCCCCTTCGAGGTCGATGTTCCCTGGCCGCGCTCGATTGCCGGGCGCGCCATGGATACCTATCACCGTTGGATGGAAGTGGTGATCGGGCCGAGCATGGCTGGGCTTCCGGTGGCCGCCTTGCCGGCCGGCTTTTCCGATCAGGGTCTGCCGAACGGCTTCCAGCTGATCGGTCCGCCGCGTGCCGATCAGGCAGTGCTGTCGCTGGCAGCCGCCTATGAGGGCGCGACGGATTTCCTCAAGCAGATGCCGCCGCTGACTGGGTGAAGCTCCGAATATCCTTGAGTTCGCCCGGATTCTGGTCCTAACCTTCTGCGGGCGCCCACGATTCCCGTGGACTTTGTCGCGCCCCAGTTTCACACTTTCAGGTCAGTTTCATGGATATGGTCTTCGACGGTCACAATGACGTTCTGCTTCGCCTCTGGCGCGAACGGCAGGAGGGCGGCAATCCCTTTCGCGATTTCATCGAGGGCACCTCGGCTGGCCATATCGATCTCCCGCGTGCCCGTCGGGGCGGCCTCAGCGGCGGGCTCTGTGCGATCTACATTCCCTCGCCGCATGACTTCAACCTCAAGCATCCCGATGCCAACGGTCACTATGAAACGCCGCTCGATCCGCCGCTGGAGCGGCAGTCGTCGCTGGACATTGCCCTTGGCATGGCAGCTCTTGCCCAGCAAGTGGAGCGGGCCGGCGGCTGGAAGCTCTGCCGCAGTACCGCCGATATCCGCTCTGCCATGGCCGACAATGTCTTTGCCGCCGTCCTGCACATGGAGGGCTGCGAGGCGATCGGCGCCGATCTTGATGCGCTCGAGGTGTTTTACGCCGCAGGCCTGCGCTCGCTCGGCCCTGTCTGGAGCCGGCACAACATCTTCGGCCATGGTGTGCCTTTCGCCTATCCGAGTTCGCCGGATACCGGTCCGGGACTGACGGCTGCCGGGGATGCCCTGGTCAAGGCCTGCAATGAACTGGGCATCCTGATCGATCTTGCCCACATCACCGAGAAAGGCTTCTGGGACGTTGCGCGGCTCAGCGACCAGCCGCTGATCGCCAGCCATACCAATGCGCACGCATTGACGCCTGTCGCCCGCAATCTCACCGACAAGCAGCTTGATGCGATCAAGGAAAGCCAGGGTCTCGTCGGGCTGAATTACGCGGTGACCATGTTGCGCGCCGATGGTGCCGACAATGCCGACACGCCGCTTTCGGATATGCTGCGTCATATCGATTACCTGGTCGAGCGCATCGGCATCGATTGCGTCGCCCTGGGCTCGGATTTCGATGGTGCAACCATTCCGGAGATTATCGGCGACGCCTCTGGAAATCAGCGGCTGATCGAGGCGCTGAGGGATCGGGGCTATGGTCAGGCGGATCTCGACAAGATCTGCCGGGAAAACTGGCTGCGGGTTCTCGGCTCCGCCTGGCACGAATAGGCGGCGATCCCCGCTAACCCGCCTCGGTTGATGCCGGGCGGGTCAGGTTTGCGGTCGTGGCCGGATATGCCCTAGCTGCTCAGCCGCAGGCAGTCATTGGCAATCACCTGCTCTTCATCCGTGGCGATGACCCGGATTTTCACGCGGCTTTCGCTCGTGGAGACCACCGCCTCATTGCGGTCATTGGCCTCGCTGTCGAGGATAAGGCCAAAATAGCCGAGCCGGTCGACGACCATGCGGCGGATCTGTGGCTGGTTCTCGCCAATGCCGGCGGTGAACACAAGCGTGTCGAGGCCACCGAGCGAGGCACTGAGACGCGCCACTTCGCCGGCAATGCGGTAGGTGAAGACCTCGATCGCCTCGTGCGCCGTGCTTGCCGGCGTCTCCAGAAGCGTGCGGCTATCGGCACTGATGCCGGAAAGGCCAAGCAGCCCCGACTGACGATAGAGCAGGTCCTCGACAGCCTTTGCGTCAAGGCCATGCGCTGCCATGAGATGGACGATGACACCGGGATCGATCGCGCCGGATCGTGTCGCCATCGGCACGCCGTCGATGGTCGAAAATCCCATGGAGGTGTCGCGGCTCACGCCGTGGTCGATGGCACACAGGCTTGCGCCGCTGCCAAGATGAGCAACCACCGCAAGTCCACCGGCGGTGTCGGGTTCCAGGCACTTCAGCCGGCAGGCGATGTGCGTATAGGAGAGGCCGTGGAAGCCGTAGCGTTTCACGCCCTTGTCGAACCACTCGCGCGGGATGGCGAACCGTCGCACCAGATCCGATTGGGTTCGATGGAAGGCAGTATCGAAGGATGCTGTCTGGACCAGACCCGGCTTCAGTGCCGCGATTGTCCGGATAAGATGCAGGTTCTGCGGCTGGTGCAGCGGCGCCAGCGGCACCAGGGTTTCGATTGCGGCGATGGCCGGCTCATCGAGGCGGATAGCGCCTGAGAACAGGTCTCCGCCATGCACCACCCGGTGACCGACGGCGGTGACGGCCGTGAAATCGTAGTGTTCCCCAAGCCAGCCAAACACGTCTTCCAGCGCGTCTCGTATCAGATCGCCGCTTCGTGCCTTGAGCGGCACATCGAAGATCGCCGGTCCTTCGACCAGGTTGAAGGTGAGCGGTTCGGCACGAAAATCGATGACGCCCTTGCCAATGCGCTCGACACCGCCATTCCTCTTCACAAAGACGCCGATTTTGATCGTGGACGAGCCGGCATTGAAGGTCAGAAGCAGTTTGTCGCTCATGCCGTCCGGCCCAGCGTTGCGGCCCGCTTGGCGGCAACCAGTTTGGCAAGAGCCGCCGACGCGATGCGCACTCTCAAGCTGTCCGAACGGCTTGTGAGGATCACGGGAACACGCGCGCCAAGCACCAGACCTGCGGCGTCAGCATTGGCAAAGTAGAGAAGCTGCTTGGCCAGCATATTGCCGGCTTCGAGATCGGGCACGAGCAGGATATCGGCATCGCCCGCCACCGGCGACTGGATGCCCTTGGTGCGCGCGGCCTCCATCGAAATCGCATTGTCGAAGGCCAGCGGCCCGTCCACTTTTGCGCCGCGGATCTGGCCGCGCGCGGCCATCACGGTGAGGGCGGCTGCTTCCAGCGTTGCCGGCATCTTGTCATTGACCGTCTCGACAGCGGCCAGCACCGCGACCTTTGGTTCGGCCACGCCGAGGAGATGCATGAGATCCACGGCGTTCTGGCAAATGTCGCGCTTCTGTTCCAGCGTCGGGGCAATGTTGATGGCGGCATCCGTCACGGCGAGCAGCTTGGAGTAAGCCGGCACGTCCATGAGATAGACATGGCTGACCCGCCGATCCGTCTTCAATCCCGATCCGCTGCCGACGACAGCGGCGAGCAGTTCGTCCGAATGCAGGCTGCCCTTCATCACCGAGCCGACCTTGCCAGCAACCGCGAGTTCCACTGCGAGCGCTGCAGCTGCATGGCTGTGTTCCGTCGGCATGATCTCCAGGCCGTCGATCGAAATACCGGCCGCCGAAGCGGCCGCACGGATCTTCGCTTCCGGGCCGATCAGGATCGGCTCCAGCAGACCTTCGTCGCGGATTTCCACCGCCCCTTCTATGGCCTCCGGCGAGCAGGGGTGGACGAGTGCCGTTTTGACCATCGGCAGAGATTTTGCTTCCGCCACGATCGCATCGAAGCGGTCATGCCGCTGCAGGGAAAATTCAGGCGGTGCGTTCTCGCTCCAGCTGATGCGTTCCCTGGGCGCACGCACGCGTGCCTTGCCGGCGAGAACCGGTTCGCCACGCTGGTTGATGCACCTCGTGTCGAACACCAGCGTCTGGCCGTCGCTCTCCTTCTTCAGAAGAGTGACTGTCGCCGTTATGCGGTCGCCGGTCGCGACCTCCTTCTGGAATTCGAGGTCCTGTCCGAGATAGACGGTTCCGGGGCCGGGCAGGCGTGTGTCGAGCACCGCCGAGATCATGCCGGCGGGGATCAGCGACTGGCCGAGCGGCACCGGATTGTGATCGCCGGAAATGGCGGCAAACAGCTCGATGTCATCGGGACCGATGACCCGGGTCATGCTGGCAGCATCGCCAAGCTTCAGTTCGTCAAAGGTGCTGTTGGTGAGAACGGGTCTTTCCATGTCGCTTTCGTCTTCCATGTCGGATCGTCCTCCCACGATCAGTCGAGTTAGCAGCCGGTCTGCTGATCAGCGTGACCGGCCTTGGCGGGCAATCTCGGCGGGCAGGGGGCGGCTGTCCTTGACTTGGGTCAAGAAACGCATGGCTTGGTGTTGAATGAAACCATTTTGCCCGGCATCGACCGGCAGGCCTAGGCGAACCGGTCCCGCCAGGCTGGCTGCGCATCCGGGTATGGCAGGGCCGCAGCTTCATAGACGCCGCGGGCGATTGCACGCGCTGTGACGAGTGTTGCCAGATGGCAGAGTTCCAGGAGATCGGCGGCACCAGTCCGTTCACGCTTGCCCGTCGAGGCGGAGAAGATCGTGTCGCCGTCAAGCGGCAGATGGCCCGGCAGAAGGGCACGGGCAAGGCCGTCATGCGCTGCAATCGACAGACGGTGCAGTTCGGCCTTCGACAGGATGCAGTCTGTGACCACCGCGCCGATCGTTGTGGCCGTCAGCCGCAGCCCCTTGATGCGCATGGACCGATCAGTCGCGGTCACATGCGGCGGCTGGCCGAGCCCGCCAAACTCGCTCTGCTCCTCAAACGGGGCGGCCCAGAAATGCGGCCCGTCGCCAATGGTCACTGATCCCATGGCATTGACCGCAACAAGGGCGGCAATCTTATGGCCGCTGGAGGAGACCGCGCTTGCAGAGCCGAGACCGCCCTTGAAGGTGGCAGTCGTCGCGCCTGTTCCGGCCCCCACCGTGCCAAGCGCAAACGCGCCCTTTTCGGCCTTGCGATAAGCCTCGTAGCCAAGGTCACGATAGGGTGCATGCAGCCCCCAATCCTTGTTTCCGCCATTCAGGAGATCCATCAGGATCGCCTGCGGCACGATCGGAACCCGCACTGATCCCACGGCAAAGCCGCGTCCGGCGGCGCGTAGCCCCGATTGCACGCCGCCTGCCGCATCCAGCCCGAACGCCGAGCCGCCTGAGAGCACGAAGGCATCGACCTCTTGCACGGTCATGGAGGGATCAAGCAGGCTCACATCGCGCCCACCCGGCGCCCCGCCCAGCACTGTGCCGGATGCGGTCGCCGGTTCATCAAACAGGATGACGGTGACACCGGAGCCGAGGGCAAGGTCTGTCGCATGGCCAACGGACACGCCGTCGATATCGGTGAGGAGATTGAGGCGGGCATTGGGCATTCGGGCACTCCATGCATCTGCCCCTAAGGTGCGTCTCTCCGCTGGGCAGATCAAGCCTTCATCCGCCACATGGAACAACGTTCGGTGATTGTGGATTGACGGCACACACGTGACAGCCCATCTCAGTCAAAACACCAGATCTCCAACGCTTGAGGCCGCCCTTGACCGACCAGGACAGCTATCGTTTCCTCCGCCCCATCCTGCCGATCCGGGATCGGATCGTGCGTTATGCCTCCGAGACCGAGTTCCGGGTCTGGCTGTTTGCTCTGGTGGCGGCCATTGTTGCCTATGGCCTGTTCGAGCTGACGGGCGAGGTGCTGGAAGGCGAGACGCGCGCCTTCGATGAAAGCATTCTCCTGATGCTGCGCGACACGTCCGATGTCGGCATGCCGGTCGGTCCCGCCTGGCTCACCAAGGTGATGACCGATATCACGGCGCTTGGCGGGGTCACCGTCCTTTCCCTCATCACACTGATGGTTGTCACTTACCTTCTGCTTCGCCGGTCGTTCCGCACTGCAGCCTTCGTCACGGGCTCGATCCTCGGCGGTTGGGCGTTGAGCAGTGCGCTAAAACTTGGCATCGCGCGTCCCCGGCCCGAGGTCGTGCAGCATCTGGTCGAGGTAACCGACCTTTCCTTCCCGAGCGGTCATGCGATGCTGTCGGCCATCACCTATCTGACGCTGGGGGCTCTCCTGTCCCGGCTGGATGAGGGGCGGGTGCGGCGTTACTTCTTCCCGCTCGTTGCGGTCTTCCTGACGCTGATCATCGGCCTCAGCCGCATCTATCTCGGCGTTCACTACCCCACGGATGTCCTTGGCGGCTGGGCGGCTGGAACAGTCTGGGCATGCGCCAGCTGGTTCGTCTCTCGCTGGTTTCTGGGGCGCTAATCTGATCAGGGCGTGCTGAGTAACGGGGGGCGCTCCGCAGTGCCACCATAATTTGCGGCAGCATGTCGACTTGCTGCTTGCTGTGGCAGAGTTGGAGTTCTAACCTGTGGCAATCCCTTGAAAAACGGTTGATGTGCCATGCTGATTGCCCTTTACCAGATGCAACCCCTGGTCGGCGATATACCCGGCAATCTCGGCAAGATAGCCCAGGCGGCGCTTGCTGCGGCAGAACTCGGGGCGGAGCTTCTGGTCACGCCTGAGCTTGCAACAAGTGGCTATGCGCAAGGCCCCGGCTTCCAGAAGCTTGCGCAGGATCGGGAAGGCTCGATCATCGATGCCCTGCGCGAAATGGCCGCTGACTGCGGCATGGCCATCTGTACCGGTTTTCCCGAACGCGATGGCAGCCGCGTCTACAATACGGCCGTCCTGGTCCGCCCGGACGGCAGCGCCGAATTCACCCGCAAAATCCATCTCTACGGAGAGGCGGAGCGGGCTGCCTTCGCCGTCGGTCAGGCGCCGCCCTCGGTCTTCGAGGTCAATGGCATCCGCACCGGCATGGTAATCTGCTACGATGTCGAGTTTCCCGAAACGGTGCGCTCGCTGGCCCTTGCCGGGGCCGAACTCGTGCTCGTCCCGACGGCACTGCCGCAAGGCCCCGTCAGCCGCCGGATTGCCGAGACGCTTGTGCCGACGCGGGCGCTGGAGAATGGTCTGTTCATCGCCTATGCCGATCTTTGCGGGCAGGAAGGCCAGATGACCTATGGCGGCTGGTCGGGCATCTACGCGCCTGACGGTGACGTGCTGGCGCGCGCCGGTGCCCGAGAAACACTGCTGGTGGTCGATATCGACCCAGAGGGGTATGCCGAGGCGAAGGCGCAGAACCCTTATCTGCGAGATCGCCGGCCCGGGCTTTACCGCCTCGGGTGATGCTGCGCATTGCGCCGGGCAGGAAGGCTGCCTACATCTCCCTGCAGACCATGGAGAGCCGAATGATCCTTGCCGCCGCCGCCGCATCCCTGCGCAACCTGTTTGCCCCGGAAACCCGGAATGTCTTCTGGAAGTCGCTGGGCCTGACGATTCTGGTCCTGATCGGCCTCTGGTTCGGGCTGCGCGAAAGCTTCATCGCCTTTGCCATGCCGATGATCGACGGTTTCATCCCCGATCTGCCGGAGTGGGCAGGCTGGCTCACCTTCGTCTTCGGGATCCTGGCGAGCATCGGGCTTGCCCTTGGTCTTGCCATGTTGCTGTCGCCGGTGACCGCCATCATTGCCGGCCTGTTCCTCGATGACGTTGCCGAAGTGGTCGAGAAGCGCGACTATCCGAACGATCCTCCCGGCAAGGCCCTGCCCACAAGCGAAGCCATCATCGCCTCCATCAAGTTTTTCGGCGTTGTCGTCGTCGGCAACGTCATCGCGCTGATGCTGCTCTTCATCCCCGGCATCAATTTCATCGCCTTCTTCCTGGTCAACGGCTATCTGCTGGGGCGGGAATTCTTCGAATTCGCCGCCATGCGCTTTCGCAGCGTCGAGGAGGCAAAGCTCTATCGGTCACGCCATTCCAGCACCGTTTTTCTTGGCGGTCTGGTGATTGCCGGCTTCCTGGCCGTGCCCTTTCTGAACCTCCTCACGCCGCTCTTTGCCGCCGGCCTGATGGTGCATCTGCACAAGGCGTTGAGCGCGCGCGATGGTGCCGTGTCACCCATGCGGCAGGGCTGACGCTTGGTATTGCGCGGCAAATTCCGGACTTGGCGGAATGGGCGTGATGATGTCGATCAAAACCCCATTTGGGTCGGCGGTGATGAAATGCCGCTGGCCAAAGGCTTCGTTGCGAATGTCGAGAAGCATCGGCAGATCCGCCTCTTTTAGCCGCGCATAAATCGCATCGACATCGTCCACCTCGAAATTCAACAGGAGACCGGTGCTACGTCCCCGGTGTCCTGTTGGAATGGTTTCGTGATCGCCGTCCAGAATGGCGAGAATGACCTTTTCGTCTTCCGTTGACTGAAGGTGCACATACCAATCCGACGAAAAGAGCGGTTCAAAGCGAAAATGGCGCTGGTAGAAATTTGCGGTACCAGAGACATCACCAGTCATGATGACCGGGTAATAGCTTGTCGTCCTCATCTCTTCCTCTCCTCCCATTTTTAACATACAATCTGCATCTAAATGAGTAATTAACATACATGCAGTATGTATGTAAAGAGGTAGCATGGCACGCAATACCAAAGAAGGCACCGAGGCGACGCGCCTCGCACTGATTGCGGCGGCCCGAGAATGCTTCGTTGAAAAGGGATATGCCGAGACTGCCACGCCTGACATCGTGTCTGCGGCCGGTGTAACACGCGGTGCTCTTTACCATCACTTCGCGGATAAGAAGGCGTTGTTGCGTGCGGTCGTGGAGCACGAAGCCTCAGCCGTCGCCGAGGCAATCGACCGGCTGGCGGCACCGGCCGATACGCCGCGCCACGCTCTCCTGGCAGGGGTCACTGCATATTTTGATGCCATGGCCATACCCGGCCGAGCGCGCCTGATGCTTCTGGAGGCTCCGGCGGTACTTGGCGTGCAAGGCACAGCCGAGATCGAACGAGAAAATGCGGAGGACCGGCTGTTGAAGGGGCTTTCCGATAGCCTCGGAGACAGTGCCTCGGATGCGGATCTGCACGCGATGAGCAACCTCATCTCCGCCGCCTTTGACCGCGCCGTCCTCGAGATCGAGAGGGGCGGGGATCGCGCCGTCTATGAAGCCTTGATCACCCGGTTGATCGACGGGCTCATTCCTCGCTAGTGGCGAATGTCTGCGGCGGCAGTTCGACCAGCGGGGCGGGCACGTCGCAGGTCTTTTCCGGTGATTTGCAGATATCGGCGATCACGCAACGCTCGCATTCCGGCTTGCGCGCCTTGCAGCAATAGCGTCCATGCAGGATCAGCCAGTGATGGGCGTGGAAGAGATACTGATCCGGGATGATCCGCATGAGGATCTCCTCGATCTCGTCGGGCGTCTTGCCGGGCGCGAGCTTGATGCGATTGCCGATCCGAAGGATATGCGTGTCGACGGCCATGGTCGGGATGCCGAAGGCCATGGATAACACGACATTCGCCGTCTTGCGGCCAACACCCGGCAGTGTCACCAGTTCCTCGCGGGTGCGGGGCACTTCGCTGCCAAAATCGTCGACCAGCTTCTGGCTGAGCGCAATGACATTCTTCGCCTTGTTGCGATAAAGCCCGATCGTCTTGATGTAGTCGCGAACCCTGTCTTCACCCAGCGCCAGCATCTTTTCCGGCGTATCGGCGACCTTGAAGAGGGCGCGTGTCGCTTTATTTACGCCCGCGTCGGTCGCCTGGGCGGAGAGGGCCACGGCAACGACCAGCGTGAACGGGTTGACGTGTTCCAGTTCGCCCTTGGGCTCAGGCCTCTGGATCGACAAGCGGCGGAAGATCTCCTCCAGTTCGGCCCGCGAATAGGCCGTGCGACGGCGTGTCGCCGGCTTGCGGCGGGCCGCCGGATTTGACTTTTTCAAAGTTTGGGTGCTGGATTTCGGCTTCGCTTCAGTCATGGAAAACCTATAGTCGGGCGTGGTGATGGAAGGCAATCTCGAGCAGGCGGCAGATCGGCCGATTTTCGCAGCGGAACTCACCCCCCACCGGTCGCTCGGCCGCAAGGGCTATCGCATTCTCTTCGCCATCACAGGGAGCGTGTGTCTCGTCCACGCCATCTTCTTCATGGCGACCGGTGCCTGGCCGATCGGGCTTTTCTTCGGCATCGACTTCCTCCTGCTCTATGGTGCCTTCTGGCTCAACTACCGGGCCGCGCGGGCGCGGGAGGAGGTGACCGTGTCGCGCAGCGAGCTTTCAATCCGGAAGTTCAGCCCGGCAGGCCGGATGACGGAGCACCGGTTCAGAACCTTCTGGGCGCGCTTTTTCGTCGATCGACACGAGGAGCTCGGCATTACATCGATGACCGTTGCCGGCGAGGGACGCCGCACGGATGTCGGCGCCTTTCTCAATCCTGATGATCGTGAGAGTTTTTCCAAGGCCTTCACGGGCGCGCTCGCCACCGCCAAACAGCGGATCTAAGCGTGGCGGAGCATCTGCAAGAAACGGGTGGCATCGGACGGCTGGCCGTGGTGATGTCTCTGCGAGATTGAGGATTTTGCCATGACGCTCGCCCAGCAGATCGACCTTTCGCGCACCACGGACATCACGCCAGACGGATCGGATTACGAGACCGTGCGGCAGGTGATCGAGATGCTGACGCTCGACTATCAGAGCCAGCCCTCGCTGGAGGATATCGCCGAGCGTCTTTCGCAATCGCCGACGCAGTTGCAGAAGACCTTCACCCGCTGGGCTGGCCTCAGCCCGAAGGCGTTCCTACAGGCCGTGACGCTCGACCATGCCAAGCGGCTCCTGGGCAGGGAGGAACTGCCGCTCCTGGAAACCTCATTCGAACTGGGCCTTTCCGGGCCGGGTCGATTGCATGATCTCTTCGTCTCCCACGAAGCGATGAGTCCCGGCGAGTGGAAGGCGCGCGGGGCAGGGCTCACCATCCGCTACGGCTACCATCCGTCCCCTTTCGGGCTGGCGCTCGTCATGATCACCGATCGCGGGCTGGCGGGGCTTGCCTTTTCCGATCCCGGCGACGAAGTGGCCTGCTTCGACGATATGGCGAAGCGCTGGCCGAATGCTGTCTATGTCGAGGATATCGATGCGACGGCGCCCTATGCGGCGCGGGTTTTCCACCCGGAACGCTGGTCGGCCGATGAGCCCTTGCGCGTCGTGCTGATCGGCTCGGATTTTCAGATCCGCGTTTGGGAAAGCCTGCTCGAAATCCCGCTCGGTCGCGCCGTCACCTATTCCGACATCGCCTGCAAGATCGGCCAGCCGACGGCAAGCCGCGCCGTTGGCGCCGCGGTCGGCCGCAACCCGATCTCGTTTGTGGTGCCTTGCCACCGGGCCCTCGGCAAGAGCGGCGCACTGACCGGCTATCACTGGGGCCTGACGCGCAAGCGCGCCATGCTGGGATGGGAGGCGGGGAAGGGGTGACCCTGCTGCATCTTGCGAAATCGCGCTCATCTGCGAGAATGGGCCATGCGCAACACGGTACAATTGCCTGACGATATCAGCCGCCGGATCGATGATCTGGTGGAATCCGGTCGGTTTGATGATGCGAATGATGTGCTTCGTGAAGGCCTTCGTCTTGTCGAAGAAAGGGCAGCACGCGAGGCCGCCAAAGTGGATGGCTTGCGGGAGGCCGCTGCTCTGGGGTTCGCCGATCTTGAGCAAGGCCGGTTTACTGACATCCCGCTGCCGGAACTTTCAAACCATATAGCCCATATCGGTCGGGAGGCCGTGAGACGCGCTGGCAAGCGGGCAGAGGATGATGATTAAGGTCAGGCTGTCGGCCGAGGCGGATGCCGACCTCCTGGATATTCTGACAAGAACCTATGCTGAGTACGGCAGTGATGCGCTGCTTCGCTACGAGCTCCTGATTGTCACAGCTCTCTCAGATGTCGCCGTCTCGCATCGTCGAAGCGGTCTGGTGGCACGGCCTGAATTTGGGCCTGGCATCCATAGCTATCATCTTCGCCACAGCTGGGAGCGCGCCCGCCATCCGACCGGGATTGTTCGCCGACCGCGGCATTTCATTCTCTACCGACAGCTTCTGCCTGAATTGATCGGCGTTGGCCGCATTCTGCATGATGTGATGGAGGTGGAACGGCATCTGCCGGAAAGATTTGGCGACGAATAGGAGGTTTATTGCGCCGCCAGCCTCAGCAATTCCCGCGCTGCCGCCTCATCCGTGATCAGCGTGTTGCCGCCGATGCGGCGGATGGTGGCGCGGATGGCCTTTGCGCGGTGTGCACCGCCAGAGGCGATGATGATGTGTCCGGCCTTCTTCAGCGTGTCAAGATCGATTGCCATGGCGCGTTCGTTGATCGGGTGGTCAACCGACCTGCCGTTTTCGTCGAGGAAGTTGAACATGGTGTCGCAGACGCAGCCCGCCTCGACCAGTTCTTCGAGTGTCTCATGGCTGATGAAGCCTTCCGACAGCGAGGTGGAGTGCGGACCGATGTCGCCGCAAGAGACGACGGCGAGGTCGAGGTTTTCGGCCAGATCGTAAAGGGTCTTCAGGCCGCAATCCTCGATCAGCGCCCGTTTGGTGGCGATGCTGTCGACCATCAGCGGCGCGAGAAACATGTAACATTCGGCACCAAGCTGGCTTGCCAGCCGCCAGGTGTAGTCGATCGGGTTGGTCTGGTGGACGGCGACGATGCCGCCGAGTAGCGAGACGACCTTGCAGTTTTCCCGCCGTGGCGGACGAAAGGATGAGAGCGAGGCCGTCATCGTGCGGCCCCAGCCGACCCCGATCGTCATGTCGTCGCTGATGGTTTCGCTGAGGAACTGGCCGAGCGCCAGGCCGACGGCCTTGGCGATCGCTGCGGCCTCCGCCTTGTCGGCTGAGGGTACGACGATTGCTTCATCCAGCCCGTAGGTCTTTTCCAGCCGGAGCGCGAGGTCGATGCTGTCGGCCATGCCGTCGCTGATCCAGATCTGCACCTCGGCCCGCTTGCGCGCCTCGTCCAGCATGCGAATGACGGTCTGCCGGCTGATGCCCAGTCTGTCGGCCACATCCTTTTGTGTCAGGCCTTCATTGTAATAGAGCCATGCGGCGCGGATGCGCAGCGCGGAGGCGTCCGACAAGGAAGTGTGGTTTTCGCGTCTGAGCTTCGCCAAGATGTCTCTCGTGGTGGGAACTTTCGACCTCCACTATCCGTTCGGATGATACTTATGTCAAATTCAAAGGACATATGTCTTGACTTTGCCGTGATCGGATGGCGATAGTCCGGGCAAAGGCCGCCGGCTTTTCCGCCGTCTGTCACTCCCTTTTTTCGCTGAGCCGAAGGATAATGCGATGACCTCGAAACTCGAACAGCTTCGTTCCATGACGACCGTGGTCGCCGATACTGGCGATATCGAGGCCGTTGCCCGCCTGAAGCCGGTCGATTGCACCACCAATCCCTCGATCGTGCTCAAGGCACTCGGCACGGATGCCTTCAAGGATGCCTTCCAGGAAGCCATCACCTGGGGCAAGGCGAAGGGTGGCCAGGATGAGGCCGTGATCGGCGCCATTGCCGACCGCATGGCGATCTCCGTCGGTGCAGCACTGGCCGCGCTCGTTCCGGGCCGCGTTTCGACCGAAGTCGATGCCGATCTTTCCTTCGACACCAAGGCCTCGATCGAGAAGGCGCATCAGATCATTGCCGGCTACAAGGAGCGCGGCATCGAGAAGGACCGCATCCTGATCAAGCTTGCTTCGACCTGGGAAGGTATTCGCGCCGCCGAAGTGCTGCAGAAGGAAGGCATTGACTGCAACCTGACGCTGCTCTTCTCCAAGGCCCAGGCAATTGCCTGCGCCGAAGCCAAGGTCTTCCTGATCTCGCCCTTCGTCGGCCGTATCCTCGACTGGTACAAGAAGTCGACCGGCGAGGACTATACGTCCGAGACCGATCCGGGCGTCGTCTCGGTCCGCTCGATCTACAATTATTACAAGGCCAACGGCATCGGCACGATCGTGATGGGCGCGTCCTTCCGCAATGCCGGCGAAATCGAAGCGCTGGCCGGTTGCGACCGCCTGACGATCAGCCCGCAGCTGCTCGACGAGCTGAATGGCGCCGAGGGCACGCTCAAGCGCGCGCTGTCGCCCGACACGGTCAAGGCCGAGCCGCATGTCTCGCTCGATGAGAAGGCCTTCCGCTGGGCGATGAACGAGGACGCCATGGCGACCGAAAAGCTCGCCGAAGGCATTCGCGGCTTCGCCAAGGATCTGGGCACACTGCGCGGCCAGATCGCCAAGGCGCTGGCTGCCTGATCGGGAAACCAAACCGGCTCTTTGCGAGTTCTGTCATGGCCGTGGCGCATGCTGCGGCCATTTCTCGTTTGTGCGAAAGCTCAAGCAATCCGAAGGGAGATCCAGGATGACCATCATCACGGGCGGTTGTGTGTGCGGCAAGATACGGTTCGAGGCCGAAGGCGCCCCGGATCGTGTCGGCATCTGCCATTGTCTCGATTGCCGCAAGTATCACGGCGCCTTGTTTTATGCCGCCGCGATCTATCCGGAAGCCCGCGTGCAAATCACGGGGGAGGCACAGGTTTTCGACGGGCGTGCCTTTTGCCCAACCTGTGGCGCACGCGTTTTTAACCGCAGTGACGACGAGCTGGAACTGCATCTTGGCTCTTTCGACGACATCAACGTGTTTCAGCCCAGCTACGAACTGTGGACGGTGCGGCGGGAAGAATGGTTGCCGGAATTTCCGGTTGCCGAGCGATATGTGCGGGACAGGCCAGGCGAGGGGCAGGCCGAGGATTGAGGGGTGCTGCCTGCGATGGTCGACATTGCGTTGACTGGATCCTCTCGTGCCCGCCGCACCGATCCGCTCCGCAAGGGAGAGCCTTCGCCTTGATGCTGGCAAGGCTTGTGTCTGGATCCTCGGGGCATCCCTCCGGTTAGGCCCGAGGACGAGGATAACGGGGGGTATTGGCGGTGGCGGCGGTGGCACCTCTCCCCACTGTGGGAGAGGTTGCAAAATCGAGGGCTTGAGGGCGATCAGGGCTTAACCTTCGATTTTCCTTCCTCCGCCAGAGCGGGAGAGGAAGGGTGTCGCGCTCGTCTCGTCCTCCGGTCGTTGGTTGGGCCGGGGGATTGGCCGAACGAACCACTCGCTATCACCGTCACCCCCGCTGCTGGCGCTGGCAGATCCTCGGGACAAGCCCGAGGATGACGGCGGGTGTGGGGTGGAGGGTATTCTCCGCTACCGCTTCCCATCGTTGACACCAGAGGATCTGATTGGACCGCCTTCAGCGGAACGTCATCCTCGTCCTCGGGTCTAACCCGAGAGATGTCCCGAGGATCTGCCGAGGCATCCCCAGCAACGACCTTTCGGGGAGCCACGCCTAAACAAATTGTCAAAAAACCCAGGCTTCGCCACCGGTCGGGATCTCTCCCTCCGGGTGTGCC
>NZ_STGV01000008.1 GCF_004912165.1 Peteryoungia ipomoeae
GAAATAGACAAAACTGATATCACCAACCGACATCACAAGGCGCACGCCCATGTCGGGTGCAACAACCCCACAAGCGTGAGCGCGTCAATCGTTGGCACCGCCACGCTGTTTCGAGCTTGCGGTAATCCAAACCCCCGTCACTGGGATTGGGCCACGCTCTTTGCCCTCGATACCCAGGCTGCCCCTTCGCGGGCATGGTAAAAGCCATTCGAGAATGTCGCTCCGGGGTAGCAATGCCCAATGCGTGCCGCGGCCTCGTCAGTCTCCATCCGGCCCGAAAGCGTCTCCTGGAAGATCGAGGCAATCCGCACCATGTCGCAGTCCTGCGGCGAGAGACGGAAGGCGTTGACCCCCGCCTCTTGCAAGTCCTTCAATTCGTTGAGCAAGAGCTGGCAGGTATGCGACATGGTCTGCACGCCGTTCAGCACGAGAAAGGACTGGCGGTCGAGCGTCCTGATCGGCAAGCCGTCCGGCTCTTCGCCGCAGACGAACTGGCAGTTGTCCTTGATCCTGCCTTTGGAGCGGGCATGGGCGCAGCGGGCCGATATGGCGAGCGGCATGCGGCCGAATACCATCACCTCGAAGGCAACGCCGCTTGCCTCTGCGGCAATTCTAGCGATCGACTGGAACGGAAGTTCGGGCGGCAGGCAGATGCGTTCCGCTCCACGCTGTGCCATCAGACGTGCCGTCGGGCCGTTATAGACATTGACCAGGGGGCCGACGAGGTGTCGTTGACCTTTGATGAGATTGATGGCGGAGAGGTCGTTGACCTCTATGGCATGGTCCGAGGTTTCGATCAGATCTTTGACGATACGGCTTTCGCGTTCCAGTGTAACCAGTGCCAGCGAGGAAAAGGCGACGGTTTTGCCCGCCTTTTCGAGGCGTTCGACCACCTCTGCCAGGTGCGGCTCGATGAAATGCTGGCGTTTGGAGCAAACGGTCTCGCCCAGAATGACCCGCTCGACCGGTGCCTCGTCTGCGATCTGAAAATAAAAATCGCGCCATTTCGGTCCGTCCCAGAGATAATAGACGGGGCCCAGGGTCAATTCGCTTATGCTCATCTCCAGCGCTTCTCATAGGCGCCGATGGTGGTCTTTTGCCCTTCGCTTAACGCTCGCAGCCGGGCCAGCAAGGGGCCGCGTCCTGCCGGTTCGGTCGCGAGCGCCTGGCGCAGCGTCGATACGACCTCCGCCACATAGGCCTTGCCGCGCTGGCGACCCTCGATTTTCAAAGCGGAGACGCCGGCATCCTTCAGGGCTTCGATTTCGCCCATGACGTCGAGCGATACGGGGTCCTCGAAGGCATAGCCACGCGCGTCGCCAATGTCGAAGCGTCCCTTGCAGAGCGTGGGATAGCCTGCGGCCTCTCCATGGCTGAAGCGGTTGATCGTGTAGGGGCCGAGTTCCGACACCATGTCAGCGCCATCCTGGCGGTATCGGACATGGCTGGCCGGCGAGCAGGCGCCGTTCATGTTGGGCGATTTTCCAGTGGCATATGACGACAGTGAGCAGCGTCCCTCGGCCATGACGCAAAGACCGCCGAAGACGAAGACCTCGATCTCGCATTTGACCTTTCGGCCGATGCGGGCGATGTCGCTGATCGTCAGCGTTCTCGGCAAGACGACCCGCTTGGCGTCGAAGGCTTCGACCAGGAAGTTGATCGCTTCCGGGTTGGACGCGGAGGCCTGGACCGACACATGGAGGCGCTGTTCGGGATAGTGCTCCCTGACATGCGCCATGAGGCCGAAATCGGCAAGGATCAGTGCGTCGGCACCGAGGTTCACCGCGTCGGCCGCCGCGCAGTACCAGATCTCTTCATCCCCGGCCCGCATGAAGGTGTTGAGAGCGACGAATGTCATGCAGCCCTTCTTGCGGGCATAGGCAATGGCGTCGCGCAGTTCGTCGCGGCTGAAATTGAGGCCCGGGAAATTGCGCGCATTCGTCTCGTCGCGGAAGCCGCAATAGACAGCATCGGCGCCAGCATCGACGGCTTCACGAAAGGCAGCCGGTGTGCCCGCCGGACAGATCAGTTCCATCCCTGCATCTCCTTCATCGACTGTCTGCGGATTTCCTCGGCCATCTTCTGGATCAGGCCACTTGCCGGTCCGCCAATGCGCGCAAGGTCGCGCGGCAGGTCGATGTCGCAATCGTCGAGGGCGTTTCGCATCGCAAGCATGGCCTCCATGTCGCCGATCACGCTGAGATCGCGAGAGAAGAACAGGGCATCGGCATCGCAGCGCCCCTCGAGAAGCGCGAGCAGGATGACCAGAGGTGCCTCGACGCCCGCATCTGCCGTGAACGCCTCGCCTTTGCGGATCACAGTCAGGCGGTGTGTGTCGGGCTCGACCAGGAATACAAGGGGCAGGTCTGTCGGGGCAAACGAAAAGCGGCTGTTTTTGTATTCACCCAGGCGCGCGAATATGTCGCCATGGGCCAGAAGCAGGAGGCTGAAAAGGCGGCGTGCCACGCGCTCGATTGGCATGAGCGGCATAAGCGGCATGGCCTTGAGCGGGAGAGCCAGAAGAGAGGGTATCTGCATTGCGCCAATTTTGATGGTTGAACCGGCGCAAACCTAGGGGAGCGCCCCAGCATGCAGATTGCGCCAGCGCAAAGACGGGAGCGAATCTGCGGTCCATAGCGGTTCGCATGACACAGATCGCACCGCCGCGTCGCTACGACGGCCTTCAGGCATTCATGCGTGAACTGGAAAGGCGAGGGCAGCTTTTGCGCATCTCGCAGCCGGTCAGCCTCGTCCATGAGATCACCGAAATTCACAGGCGGGTGCTTGCCGAGCGCGGCCCGGCCTTGCTCTTCGAACGTCCGGTTCGGCCGGACGGCTCGATGTCAGAAATACCGCTCCTCGCCAACCTGTTTGGCGCGCGCGAGCGGATCGAACTCGGCTATGGCATCCCGGGCGGCAAGATCGGCGATCTCGCGGAGTTGCTCGCCGAGTTGCGTGAGCCAAGGCCTCCGGCCTCGCTCCGGGATGCCTTGAAGAAACTGCCTGTGCTTCGCTCCGCCATGGCGCTCGGATGCCGCCGGGTGGGAGAGGCCGCATGCCAGGAGGTCGCCTTCTTAGGCGAGGCCGTCGATCTCAATAGGTTGCCGATCCAGTGGTGCTGGCCCGGCGAACCGGCGCCGCTGATCACCTGGGGGCTGGTCGTTACCGCATCCCCCTCCGATCCAAAGGACGTCAATGTTGGCGTCTACCGGCTGCAAGCGATGGATCGCAGGCGCCTGATCACGCGCTGGCTTGCCCATCGCGGTGCTGCCAAACATTTTCGGCAGTGGCAGGCCTTGGGCCAGGATATGCCGATTGCGGTGGTGATCGGTGCGGATCCCCAGACCATCCTGTCAGCCGTCATGCCGCTGCCCGAAACCATGAGCGAGCTTTCGTTTGCCGGCGTGCTCAGAGGAAAGCGCAGCCGCGTGGTGCGGGCGCTCACCCAACCGCTCGACATTCCGGCTACGGCTGAGATTGTGCTGGAAGGGACCGTTTCGGTCACAGAGACAGCTCCAGAGGGACCTTACGGCGATCACACCGGCTATTACAATTCCGTTGAGCCGTTTCCCGTCATGACCTTGAGCGCGATGACGATGCGTCGCGACCCGGTTTATCTTTCGACCTTCACGGGCCGTCCGCCGGATGAGCCTTCCGTGCTCGGAGAGGCGATGAATGCCCTGTTCCTTCCCCTGGTGAAGCGTCAGTTTCCGGAAATCGTCGATTTATATTTGCCGCCGGAGGCCTGCTCCTACCGGGCGATCGTCGTCTCGATCGACAAGCGCTATCCGGGGCAGGCGCGTCGGATCATGCTTGGGCTGTGGTCGATGCTGCCGCAGTTCAGCTATACCAAGCTCATCATCGTGGTCGATCCCGATGTCGACGTGAGGAACTGGAGCGATGTCATCTGGGCGCTTTCCACACGCTTCGATGCCTCCCGCGATCTCGTTGTGGTGGATGATACACCGATTGATTATCTCGATTTTGCCTCACCGAAACCTGGGCTTGGAGGAAAGCTCGGTCTTGATGCCACCAACAAGCTCGGGGCCGAAACAGATCGGCAGTGGGGTCGGGTTCTGCAGATGACGCCGGAGGTCGCAGCGCGCGTCGATGCGATCTGGGGTGATCTCGCACTTGGATCCGTCAAGACGATGGCAGGGTAGCGATGGTCCGGCGTGTCATACTCGGTATTTCCGGCGCTTCGGGAGCAGCCATCGGTGTTCAGATCGGCCGGCTGCTGGCAGCCATGGATGATGTGGAACTGCATCTTGTCGTCACGTCGGCTGCGCGCCGGACGATCGCGCATGAGGCGGGCAACGAGGCGCTTGGGCGGCTGATCGGTCTTGCCGATCACTTCCATCCAGAAAGCAATATCGGTGCCTCGATTGCCAGCGGCTCGTTCCGCACGGCCGGCATGATCGTTGCGCCCTGTTCGATGCGATCTCTGGCCGCGATCGCAACGGGGATCACCGACAATCTTCTGACGCGTGCCGCCGATGTACAGCTCAAGGAGCGCCGTAGGCTGGTGCTTCTTGCCCGTGAAACGCCGCTTCACCTCGGGCATCTGCGCAACATGGTGGCGGTGACCGAGATGGGCGCCGTCGTCATGCCGCCGGTGCCCTCCTTCTACCGCAATCCCGCGACCGTGGAGGAGGTGGTTGCCCACATCGCAGCGCGGGCCGTGGATGTTCTTGGCCTGACGGACATGCCGTTGATACCAGAGTGGCGGGGGTGAGCGTGCAGTCGCCCCCCGCCTATCCTTTCCGCGCAATCAACGGCATGTAGAAGGCAATGTAGCTCAGGAATGCGACGATCCAGGCCAGGGCGGCAATCGGCAGAAGCAGCATGGTGTGCTGTGGCGAAAGGGCGACGAAAATTCTCAGCACTGCAGAAAGAACAATCGGCGCGTAGACAAGCCAGGTCGTGCTGCGAGGCGAGGTGAGCGCCTGGCCCGTATGCCCCCGGGTCGCGCGGGTCATTACCGCCAGCGTCACCACCCCGATCCCGCCTGTGGTCCAGGCATGGATGCCCGCGGAGGCGAGGCCGGAGTGGTCCAGGACCATGGACAATCCGGTCAGCAGAAAGCCGACGGGGATGAACAGGTAGCCGACGTGCAGGATGGTGACGAGCGGTTCGCGCAGCGTCCGTTCGGGACACCATCGGGCCTGCCTGATGAGATGTGCAAGGGCGGCGAGGATCATCAGAGCGCCAGCAGCGGAGCGGAGGGTCTCCACACCTCCGGCGACGGTGACCCACAGTGCAAGCGCCAGTCCTGAAAGGATCATGACGACAAGATCGAAGCGGGAGAAATTTTCAGGCAGTCGTCCGGGATTGTTTGCCTTCAGCCAGTTGCCGGTAAAAGCAGGAATGATGCGGCCTGCGACAAGGGCGATCAGGATGAGGATGGCCGACAAGGCGAGGCGGTCCGCCATTTCGACGCGACCATAGCGGTCGATTTCGTAGTGGAAGAGGATCTGCGCGGCACTCAGGAGAGCAAGAACGGCGACGATCTTGTAGTTTCGCCGGTTCGATGCCGCGAGCAGTTCCTTCATAACGACAATGGCGAGCACGGGCAGGAAGGCAAGGGCGGCAAGCGTCGCGGCAGGCAGGCCCGTCCATTCCGAAAGACTGATGGCGAGCCGCCCGGCCATCCAGAGGAGAAACAGCGCCAGAAGAGGCAGCCCCTTCAGACCTGGACGGCCGGTCCAGTTTGGCACGGCGGTCAGAAGAAAGCCCGCGATCACCGCCGGGACAAAGCCGAAGAGAAGCTCGTGCTGGTGCCAGGCAAGCGGGGGCAAGAGGGTTGGAACATGCATAAAGCCCAGAAACCACGGAACCCAGATCGCAATCGAGAGGGCGGCGATGAGGGCGCTGCCCGGAAAGAACAGGCGGAATCCGCCTGATAGCAGGCGCTTGGTGATGGAGGGGCTGGGAAGTCTCGTCATGTCAGCACCTTTCCTGGTTCACCGTTTGCGGCGACCAGAGCAGAGGAATATAGGCCGTAGCCCAGAGGAGGAAGGAAAGCGAAAAGAGCGTCGATGCCAGCGCGTGGGGCCCAAGGGGCAGCGCGAGAGTTGGGGCGAATTCCGGCAGGATGCGCAGAAGCACGGAAAGCACGAGCAGCAGGATCGACAACCGGGTTGTCGGGACAAAGCGCAGCGGTTGTCCGGTATGAAGCAGACCGGCAATCGAGAGAACCTGCAGGACGCCGAGACCGAGGCCTCCCATTAGCGCCAGATGCAGGCCGCCGAGCCAGGGCAGGGGCAGGCCGATCAGGGCGAGGCCGCAGACAAGAAGGCCGGTGCCGGCAAGCGCGCTCGATAGCCACAGACCACCAAGTTCGAAGGACAGGCCTTCGCGGCCGACAAAGCCTTCGGCGACACGGTCGAGAAAGGCAGCGCCCGCCGCCAACATCAGATAGCCGCGCACGGCGTCCGAGAGCGTGGTTGCCTCTGCGAGAATTACCAGCATGGTCAATCCCGCCGAGAGATGCACGCGGCCGGGATGCGGTCTATAGGGCGAGGTCTTTTCCGTCGGGTCGAGGATCAGATTGGTGACCGGCACGGTGATGCGGGCAAGGGCGAGACCGAGCAGGCCGAGAAGCGAAAGGCCGAGAATTCTGATCGCGCTTTCCGAGAGATCGTAGGCCTCGAAGGCCATGGCGATCCGCAAAAGGGCCGCAGCCGCAGCAAATGCTGAAAGGAACAGGATAAAGCCCAGGAGATCGGTGCTTTTCTTTATCCAGGACAGATTGAGCGCATAAATCAGCAGGAACAGTATCCAGGCCTGATCGAACAGCAAGCCGAACAGCCAGCCGTTTTCGACGGCGAGCAAGCCGAGGACACGGGCGCCGCCCCAAAGACCTGCAGCCAGGAACAGGGGACGACCGCTGAGGCGTTGCGTATCCGTCCATTCCGGCAGGGCAGAGGTCAGAAAGCCCAAAAGCGCGCCTCCGAAGGAACCGACCAGCATTTCCTGGGCGTGCCATTGGCCGGGAAGGGAGGTGGTGGCGAAGGGCAGATCGAAAGACCAGACGACCACCCAAAGAAATGGCCAGACCGCCGCATGCAAGGCTGCAAGCGGGAACATCAGCCTCAGCCCCTCCGCGGACATGGCCGTGGCAAGATCGGTCGAGGGCCAGATCCGCATGTCTGGGAGTACGCTCATGCCAGCCTCCGCTCGTCATGCTCGTCCACCACAGCAAACAGCGGATGATCGGAAATGAGCCTACGCGCCGTCTCGAAGATCATCTTGTCACTGCGGTTTCCGGGCGCTTCGGGAACGGCGACGCAGTCGAGAATTCCATGGCCGGAACGATCAAGCACTGCAATCCGGTGGCAGATCCGCAGCGCTTCGTGAATGTCATGGGTGATGAACAGCCCGCCCTTGCCGCTGTCGGAGACCGTTGAGACGACGAGATCCTGCATTCGCCTGCGCAACGCGGCATCGAGTGCCGTGAAGGGCTCATCGAAATAGAGGAAATCGGGGTTGCCGACGAGCGCGCGGGCGAGCGCCGTGCGCTGGCGCATTCCACCCGACAGCTGCGACGGAAATTTCCGCCAGTCGCTCTCTTCCAGCGACACGCGATGACAGGCAGCCGCAATTCTCGTCCTTTGCTCGGCCCGAGACAAACTGAGGCCAGACAGGCCAAGCGCGACATTCGTTTCGACTGTCGCCCAGGGAAGGAGGCGTGGCTCCTGAAAGACGAAGGCGCAGCGGTCATAGTTCCTCACGATCTGCCCGTGGCGCGGGGCAATCAGCCCGGCGGCGATCTGAGCGAGCGTGCTCTTGCCGCAACCGGAGGGGCCCACCAGGGCGACCATCTCCCCTTGCTCGACGTCCAGGCTGACGTTTTCGAGAACGGCGCGTCCGAGAAAGACATGGCCAACGGCCTTGAGCTGAAGAAGGCTCATCGGCGCACGCCCCAGGGTTGGGCGGCTTCCCGCCACGCCTCGGCTTCGGCGCGCAAAGGCTGAACAATTCCATATTCAACGCCGATCAGGGCGATGACCGACAGGAGGATCCAGGCAAGGGCTGCCTCTACATCGAGTGCGGACCGGGCATTGGCGAGTGCCCCTCCGATGCCGCCGGCATTGGCCAGAAGCTCGGCCATGACGGCCGCCTTGAAGGCTGTGCCGAGCGCCATGACCAGAGACGGGAAGAGGGCGTGCAGCATTTGCCGCAGCGATATCTTGACCAGGCGCGCGAGTGGCGACAGGCCGGCCATGCGGGCCATGTCTTCCAATGCCCGATCCCGCGTCTGGATACCCTCGGCGGCCCCCACAAACACAAGCGGCAAGGCCGCGATGGCTGCGGTCGCGATGACCGTGCCGGCACCCATGCCGAACCAGATCATCAACAGAACGATCCAGGCGATGGGCGGCACACCGATCAGCAATGTCACCTGCGGACGCGCAAGGCGCATGAGCGCCGGGTGATATCCGGCAACCACGCCCGCGATCGTCCCAAGGACGGTCGCCAGTGCGAAACCTGCAATTGCTCGCAGGCTGGTCGAAAGCACCAGCAGCCGGTTGTCGGTGTCTGCGGCCAAACCAAACAGAGTCCGGATCGTCGCAGCCGGGGTGGGCAGAACGAAGCTGCCATAGGCTTCGGCGCCGAGCTGCCAGACCGCCGCAAAAACCGCGAGGCCGGCGAGGCCCGCCCAGCCGGACCAGAAAAAGCGGCCTATCCTGCCCACACGATCTGCAAAGCCCTTCATGTCCCGGCCTCAAAGATAGAGGGAGGCGTCCGGCATGCGACCGCCCACCATCTCGGGATGGCTCTGCGCCACCGTTCTCAGCAAGGTTTCGATCGACCCACGTGCGTCGAGCGCGTTCATGGCGACGAGGTTCGAATAGGGGATCGACGCCTCCAGCACCGGCCAGGGCAATTCCAGCGCCGATGCGGCCTGGCTCGCGGCGGCTGCAGGATTGGCGTTCACCTCGGCTGCCGCCTGCTCAAGTCCGGCCAGAAGCGCTTTCGCCTGGCCTGGATGTGCGTCCAGGAAGCTCTGCGTCAGGGCAAGCCCCGCCTGCGGCATGACCGGCGTCGTTGCAGTGACAATGCCCCATTCCCGCTGCATGTCGAGCACCCGGTACAGGGGCTGACCACTGGCCTTGGCCTTGAAGATGGCGGCTGAGACTGCGGGCTCGGGCAGGAGGGCCGTGTCTATGCGGCCGGCAAGCAGCATCTGTACGGCTTCGATGGGCGAGCCCGCCCGCTCCACCTCGACCTTCCCCTCCATCCGATGACGGGCAAGGGATGCGTCGAAGACGAGTTCCGGCGTGTCATTGGGGAAGGGCACCGTCACGCTTTGACCTTCGAGATCGGCAAAGTCGGCAATCTTGTCATTGCGCGACACGACGTAAAGGAGGCCATTGGTCATGACATTGGCCAGTTTCAGGCCAAGTCCCCGCGTGTGCAGGTTTGCCGCTACTGTCGTCGGCATGACGACCGCCTGCATCGAACCGGAGGAGAGACCCGCCCGCATTTCGTCTGGCGTCCGCCATGTCTTGAACTCCACCTTGTCGGCGACATCGCGGAGCAGGCCCTTGCCGACCGCATAGGCCAAAGTGATCGAGGGACCGGCGGGCGGTCCGTAGAGCACGAGGCTTTCAAGCGATGCGGCGTAGGCGGACCTGCTGAGGAAGGGCAGGGCCAGCGCTGAAGCGATGCCGGTGCAGACTGCACGGCGGGACACATCACGACTGAGGTCGGATGCGAGCCCAGCCGACTTCGTCCAGTTTTCTGCGGCGTGGGCATTCGACATGATGGTCTCCGTAAACATGATATACACAGTCATGTTATCTGGCTTTGGCACTGGCTGTTTGTCACAGCGCAAACTGAATGGAGATTGGTTGGGCTAACCGGTCGCGCGATGGGAGGAGCACTGGGGCGCAATGACGACCATCAGAATGCGGATGCCGGCAGCTCCGGTTCCATGTTCAGAAGTTGCTGCAGCAGCATCTGCTCTGTCGTGATGTGGCGTCTGACTGCTTCCTGGAAACCGCGCACCATATGGGCGACCGTGTCGAGGCTCAGTCTGCATTGCTTGCGGGCGACGGCAGTCAAGGTCAGGGCCAACTCCCGTGCGGCGCGTCGGTCGACGCGATGCTCCGACTTGACCTGATCGAGGAGAAGTGAGCCGAAACAGGATCCGGCATGCAGTTCCAGGTCCGGATAGAATTTCTGCTCTTCGAGCGTCTGTGCTGCGGCGACCATCGGCTCGATGTGCCGTGCAACTTTCTGGATGCCGCGCGGGACCTCTCCTGCTGCAAAGTCCGCGGCCAGCTCCTCCAGCCTCAGGCAGAGAAGGAGCAGATCGCGGTGTTTGTCCTCAAGCGCCCTGACCTCGGTCGCCGTGAGGTTTGATGCAGTCGTGTCCATGGTTTTCTCCTCACTGTTCGAGGAACAGGATCACGCCGATGGCCAAAGACGCCAGAACCGCGGCGAGTGTGCCGCCGCCCTGCAATACGCCCATACGTTTCAGCATGAGGGCGAACCCCATGATGACCGGTGTTGCGACAACAAGGCCAATCTGTGCATCCGTCATCTCGGATCTCCGTTCCATTTCGTCCGCACTCTGCCTTGTCTTTCGTCAGACTTCTTTGCGCTTCCACAAAGAGAAACAGGGTTTGCTCGCTTAAAGGTCATCCCGACCCAAAGGGAGATGCGACCATGGCGATGCAAACCAGCCTCCAGGAGGAGGCAAAGGACGACCACCTGCTGCTCTGGATCCTGGTGTGGAGCGAGCTGATTGCCTTCGGCATCCTGATCCTTGGCTTTCTGGTTGTCTCGACCTTCGAGCGGGAGGCCTTCGAGCTCGCCCGGCTGCATCTGCGCTCGGGTCTTGCCGGAGCCAATACGCTGGTCCTGCTCATCAGCGGCTACTTTGTCGCCGTGGCGATGCGACAGCGGAATGATCTCGACACGGTGAAACGGCCGCTCACCATGGCGGCGCTTCTGGGCTTCTGCTTCGTTGCCATCAAGCTTTTCGAGTACTGGGGCGAGGTCCGCTACGCTCAAGACGCGACGCTCGACACCTTCTTCGAGCTCTATTTCATGATCACCGGCTTCCATCTCCTGCATGTCTTCTTCGGCGCCATCGCGCTTCTTCTGATCGCCTGGCGGCCGGGCCGGGAAAACCTGGTTCTGATCGCCAACCTCTGGCACGTGATCGACCTCGTCTGGCTGGTCATTTTCCCCATCCTCTATCTGGCGTGAGGACCATCATGACCCGCAGACAACATGAAGAACTGGCTGGTGTGCTTGCCATGCTGATCACCTTTGCGGTTGGTGGCGCAATTGTTGCGGCGCTCGCCGGTCCGACAATCGTGCCGATTGCCGCCGTGCTCGCGATTGCCTTTGCCAAGGGCCGGCTCGTGGTTCTCGACTTTCTGGAACTCAGGGGCGGCTATCATCCGATGAGGATAGCGCTGATCGGATGGTTGTGCGTGCTCCTCGTGGCAGCCCTCTTACGGTCCGTGCTGGTTGGGTTCTTCGGCTGAACATTCGCGCCGTTGCTTGCCAAAGCGCAAAGAACAAATCCCGTCGCTCTCTATGAAACAGAGGTCCCGCAAAGCCGGCGAGGGGATCGTCGAGGGCTTCAAGGCGGGGAAACAAGGTCGGGCCTTTCAAGCTCGGCAGACGGAAGGACAAAGGCATGGCAGAGCGCCTGACCAAGACCGGAGCGCGCAACGTCTTCTATGGCGGCTCCATATTCTTTTTTGCGATCTTCGTGGGGCTCACCGCCCACAGCCACTATTACATCCGCACCACCTCGACGGATGAGACGACGCTCACCGACAGCGTCGCTCGCGGCAAGCATATCTGGGAAAAGCACTCCTGTATCAACTGCCACTCGATCCTGGGCGAAGGGGCCTATTTTGCGCCTGAACTCGGCAATGTCTGGACCCGCTGGGGTGGCCAGGACGACCGGGACGGCGCACGCGAGACGCTTCGCTCCTGGATGGCGGCACAGCCCTCTGGCGTCGAAGGTCGCCGGCAGATGCCGCAATTCAATCTGACCGACGAAGAGATCAACGACCTCGCCGACTTCCTCGAATGGACCAGCAAGATCAAGACGCAGAACTGGCCGCCGAACGAGGCGGGCTGAGCCCTTCGTGACCCAAGGAGACATCACCATGAAATATCAAAGCCAAAAGGTCGCGATGCTGTATTTCTACGGCGCGCTTGGCCTCTTCGTTGCCCAGGTTCTGTTCGGGGTCGTCGCGGGCACGATCTATGTCCTGCCCAATACGCTCTCCGAGCTCCTGCCTTTCAACATCGTTCGCATGATCCACACCAACGCCCTGATCGTCTGGTTGCTGATGGGCTTCATGGGTGCGACCTATTATCTGCTGCCGGAAGAAGCGGAAACCGAGCTTTACAGCCCGAAGCTTGCCATTGCGCAGTTCTGGATCTTCCTGATCGCCGCTGCCGCCGCGGTCGTCGGTTATCTCTTCGGCATTCATGAGGGGCGCGAGTTTCTCGAGCAGCCCTTCGTCATCAAGGTCGGCATCGTCATCGTTGCCCTGATGCTGCTGTTCAACGTCACCATGACGTCGCTCAAGGGACGCAAGACCGTCGTCACCAACATCCTGATCTTCGGGCTCTGGGGTGTGGCGATCTTCTTCCTGTTTGCCTTCTACAATCCGATCAATCTCGCCCTCGACAAGATGTACTGGTGGTACGTCGTCCATCTCTGGGTCGAAGGCGTCTGGGAACTGATCATGGCCTCCGTGCTCGCCTTCCTGATGATCAAGCTCAACGGCATCGACCGCGAAGTGGTCGAGAAGTGGCTCTATGTCATCATCGGTCTGGCGCTCTTCTCGGGGATTCTCGGCACGGGTCACCACTATTACTGGATCGGTGCGCCTGGCTACTGGCAGTGGATCGGCTCGCTCTTCTCGACGCTGGAAGTCGCGCCTTTCTTCACCATGGTCATCTTTACCTTCGTCATGACCTGGAAGGCTGGCCGCAAGCACCCGAACAAGGCAGCGCTTCTGTGGTCGATCGGCTGCTCGGTCATGGCCTTCTTCGGCGCCGGTGTCTGGGGCTTCCTGCACACGCTGTCGTCGGTGAACTACTACACCCACGGCACGCAGGTCACTGCTGCGCACGGGCACCTCGCCTTCTTCGGCGCCTATGTCATGCTCAACCTCGCCATCATGGCCTATGCCATTCCCGAAATGCGCGGCCGCCAGCCTTACAATCAGTGGCTCTCGATCGCGAGCTTCTGGATGATGTGCACGGCCATGTCGGTGATGACTTTCGCGCTCACCTTTGCCGGTGTCCTGCAAGTGCATCTGCAGCGCGTGCTTGGTGAAAGCTACATGGCGGTTCAGGACCAGCTGGCCCTGTTCTACTGGGTGCGCCTCGGCTCCGGTGCCGTCGTTTTGATCTCCGCGCTGATGTTCGTCTGGGCCGTGTTGATGCCGGGCAAGGAAAAAGAGCCTGCCTTTGGCGGCTATGTCGAGCCCGCTGAGTAAAGCAGTGGCCCCGCTGCTTTCCAAGTGGCGGGGCCCTTCCGAATTTTTGAAGGATCAGCATCATGAACATCATCGCCCGTAAAATTCAGCCTGATATCCCGGCCTACTCCCCCGCCGGCAATGAATGCGCTCTGTTCGAGACAGCCTGGACACGGCAACTTCCGCTTCTCCTCAAAGGTCCGACAGGTTGCGGCAAGACCCGCTTCGTCAGCCATATGGCAGAAAAGCTCGGCCTGCCGCTGACCACCGTTTCCTGCCACGACGATCTGGCCGCTGCCGATCTCACGGGGCGCTTCCTGCTCAAGGGCGGAGAGACTGTCTGGGTTGACGGACCACTGACCAGGGCAGTCCGTGACGGCGGTGTCTGCTACCTCGACGAGATCGTGGAGGCACGCAAGGATGTGGCCGTCGTGCTCCATCCTCTCACCGACGACCGACGCATCCTGCCACTGGAACGCACGGGCGAAGAGCTTGAAGCGCCGCCGGCCTTCATGCTCGTCGTCTCCTATAACCCCGGCTATCAGAGCCTGCTCAAGGCGCTGAAGCCTTCGACCCGCCAGCGTTTCGTCGCCATCGAATTCGACTTCCTGACCAAGGCGCGGGAGATCGAGGTCGTCTCCGCAGAAAGCGGACTGTCGACTGTTGCGGTCGAGCCCCTCGTCGAGCTCGCCAGACGTCTGCGTGCGCTGAAAGGTCACGATCTGGAGGAAGGGGTCTCGACGCGTCTGCTCGTCTATTGTGCCAGCCTGATCGATGCCGGTCTTTCTCCGCGCGACGCCGTTCGCGCCGCCATGATCGAGCCGCTGACCGACGAGCCCGACGTGCGCACGGCGCTTCTGGAACTGGCACAGGCGGTCATCCGCTAGGAGAATGTCATGCTGGACTTTCTGGAGCTTGAGGAGACGGTCGGGCGTGCCTGGCACAGGCTTGCCGGCGATACGCGCACCTGGCCGCGCTACCCCGAAGCGGCTGTCATGCTGGAAGATGTGCTTCCGGTGCTCTCCGTCTGCTTTCGCGGCTTCGGGGGCGAAAGGACGGTGCAACTGGTGCCCGCACGGGGCAAGACCTCGCAGCACCGGCTGAAGTTTCGGCAACGGATGGGCCTTGGCGAAGAGAAGCTCATCCATCCGGCGCGGGACGAAGCAAGCGTAATGCTGCCCCCTGTCCTCGACCTCATGCCGGAGCAGTCGCTCAATCTCGACCTCTATGTCTGGCTCGCGGCTGCCATGGCCGTGATGCCGCTGCAACCGATGACCGACGGTGATCCGCTCAAGGCCGATCTTGCCATGCTGGAGGCGGCGTCGGCACTCGAGGAACAGGTGCTGCAGGCCTTTCCCGGTCTTGTCGCGCGCTATCGCCGGCTTTGCCTCGCTCTCTTGTCGGAGCGCCGGCGCGGCTCGCTGCCGCGGGTGGAAGGATTGCTGGAGGACCGCATCATCGATCTCCTGCGCCGTGGTGCCGGACTTGCGCCTCTTTCGGCAGGGGATGACATGCCGGGGCGGGCGCCCCCCGGCTATCTGCCGATGCTACCCGTGCCACTGTGGCCGCAGGCGGTCATCAGAGACGAGTGGAGCGGTCGACAGGAAATGGACCAGCCGGTCGGTTCCAATCAGGCGGAGGCGCAAGCGGCTGGACGCCATTTGGCGATCCGCGAGAAGGATTCCGCCGCCAAGGGTGAGCGCAGCCCCTTCATCCTCAATCGTTTCGAAAAAATCCTCGCCATGGCCGAGATGGTCAATGTCGAGCGCCCTGCCGACGACAGTGACGACCACGATGCCTCAGCGGCCGATGAACTCGACGAGATGGTGCTTGGCGAACGAAAAGGCCGCCCTGCCGCGAAGTTCCGCTTCGACCTCGACCTGCCGCCGGAAGCGCTCGTTCATACCGCGCTCGAGGCGGAACTCACCTATCCGGAATGGGACTACCGGCGCGGGGTCTATCTGAAGGATCACTGCCGGGTCATTGCCGGTCCGGCGTCCGACGCCGGCCTTTCGCCAGGCCCGTCGCCGGAGATGAAGGCCCTGGTTCGTCGCGTGCGGCGCCAGTTCGAGGCGATGCGTCCGCGTCACGAGATGCTGCGTGCACAGGTCGACGGTGCCGATCTCGATCTCGATGCGGTTGTGCGCAGCCGGACCGAGCTTGCCGCGAGCGGCGAATGCTCTGACCGGATCCATCTCGCAAGCCGGCCGCAGGCGCACGATCTTGCGGTGACCCTGCTTGTCGATGTGTCGCTGTCCACCGACGCCTGGTTCAACGACCGACGGGTGCTTGACGTAGAGAAAGAGGCTCTATTGGTTCTGGCCGAGGGGCTTGCCGCCTGTGGCGATATGCATTCCATCCTGAGCTTCACATCGAGACGGCGCGACTGGGTGCGTGTCGAGACAATCAAGGACTTTGATGAGCCGATGAACGCGCATGTGCGCCACCGCATCGCCGCGCTGAAGCCCGGTTACTATACCCGGATGGGGGCAGCCCTTCGCCATGCGACGGCCAAGCTTGCCGAACGCCCCAACCGCAAGCATCTGCTGCTGGTGCTCACCGATGGCAAGCCGAACGATGTCGATCATTACGAGGGTCGTTTTGCGCTTGAGGATACACGTCGGGCGGTCACCGAGGCGCGTCGCCGCGGCATTCATGTCTTCGGCGTCACCGTGGACCAGGATGCCAAGACCTATGTGCCCGCCGTCTTCGGACATCACGGTTATGCCGTGGTGCCTGATATCCGGCGCCTGCCAGCCGCTTTGCCGCAGATCTACCGCGCGCTCGTTCGCTGATCCGCGATCGCGCAAAGGGAAAGCCCGGACCGAGTGATCGGGCCGGGCTTTCTCGTGTTCGTCACGCTGCACTACGCCGCTGTGGCGTGGGTTCTTCCCGCTTCGCCGAGATAAGCATCGAAACAGGAAGCAACGGTTCTGACCAGGAATCTGTGCTCGGTATCCACCGTCAGCATATCGCCGCGCCAGTTCACGATCCCTTCCGCCAACAGGCCCTGAAGCGGCAAATTGTCGGCGCCAATGCTCTCGTCTGGAAGCGCGAAGCCATCCGGCATGGCTGCGAAATCGATCTGGAAATCGCACATGAGCCGCTCGATGATAAAGGCTCGGACGCGATCCTCTTGGGTCAGGCGATAGCCTTTCGACGTGGCCAGTTCGCCGGATGAAATCAGATTCGCATAACGTCCGATCGCGACGTCATTCTGCGCGTAACCCTCCGCAAGGCGCCCGATTGCCGATGAGCCGAAGCCGATCAGTGTCGATGCATTGTCGGTGGTGTATCCCTGAAAGTTGCGATGCAGCGCGCGGTGATCGGCTGCGATCGAAAGCTGATCCTCGGGAAGCGCAAAATGGTCGAGACCGATGCGGCGATAGCCGGCTTCGCACAGCGTCGCCGCGATCGCTTCCGCCTGCGCGTGTCGCTCATGGGCGTCGCCGAGCGCTGCCGTATCGATCAGGCGCTGATGCTTCTTGAAGGCCGGGACATGGGCGTAGCCGAACACGGCGAAGCGGTCCGGCCGCATGGCCGCTGCAATCCGCGCGGTGTCGATCGCCGATTCGACGGTCTGATGTGGCAGCCCGTAGATCAGGTCGAAGTTGACGCTTCTCGCACCCGCCTTGCGCAGGTTTGAAAGGGCCGTTGCCGTCTGCTCTGCGGACTGGATGCGATTTATCGCCTTTTGCACCTTGGGATCGAAACTCTGCACACCGAGGCTCGCTCGCGTAATCCCCGCGGTGCCGAGGGCTTCTGCCATTTCGACGGTCAGCGTTCTCGGATCGATTTCCACCGCAAGCTCCGTCGTGGCGCCAATGCCAAAGGCGGCGGTCAAGGTGGCCGTGAGGTCGAGAAATTCTTCCGGCGTTATGATGGTGGGCGTGCCGCCGCCGAAGTGGATGTCGCTGACCTCCTGTCGCCGTCCGATCGTCTTTGCCACCAGTCCGATTTCCTGTTTCAGCACGGTCAGATAGTCGAGGATCGGCGCGTCCTTCTGGGTGATGGTGGTGTGGCAGCCGCAATACCAGCACATGGATCGGCAAAAGGGGACGTGAAGGTAAAGCGAAACCGGCTCGGCTTGCGGGACGGCCATCAGCCAGTCGCGATAGGTGCCAGCTCCTATGCTGGCGGAGAAGCGCGGCGCGGTCGGGTAGCTCGTGTAACGGGGCAGGCGGCTTTCGCCGTAACGGCGGATAATCTCTGCGTTCATTGTATCGCTCCGGTTTGATGCCGTCACGATAGTGCCGCGCGCGCGCGTTTCGTTGTCGAAAGGCAAAGAGGAACATCACTTTCAAGGTTTTGCTTGTCGCAGCACAACGAAAGATCGGGGCAGGTCTTTATTCAAGGTGATGCGATGCGGCCAAGCTGCAGAAGACAGACACACTTCCATTCAAGAAAGCGACCGAATGACCGTTGCCGAAGACCATATCCTCAAAATCGATGTGCGCGAAATTCCCCGCCCCGAAAGGCATCCCCGCATATTCGGGATGCTGAATTCGCTGGTTCCGGGGTATGATCTGATCCTGACCGTCGATCACGATCCGGTGCCGCTCTATTACCATCTCGAGATGCACTATGACGGCATGTTCGACTGGGAATATCTGTCCCGCGGCCCGGAGATCTGGGAAGTGCGGATTCAGAGAAGAAAACATGAAGGCTGCAACTGCAATTGCGGCGGCGGTCATTGAATTGTGCGCGAGCGACCGGTACCCATCGGTTGCTCCGCTCATTCCGGGTCAGATCGTAGCCGATTGGCAAACAGGGAGGTCACATGTCGACGGACGTCATTTGCAGAGAGCTTGACGTGCGGCCCATCCTTCGGGAGGGCGGTGAGCCATTTCCCGCGATCATGGACGCGGTGCGCGCCTTGCAGCCGGGAGAAGGCCTGCGACTTCTGGCAACCTTTCAACCCGTTCCGCTGTTGAGCGTGATGGCCCGACGCGGCTATTCCGCCAAGCTGACCGAGTTGGAGGGCGGCGATTGGGAGGTCGTGTTCTCTCCGGCCCCAGAGGCATCCGCGAAAATACTGCATTCTCTTGGGGCTGAAGAAGCAGCGGCTTGGCCCGATCCCCTTTGGCGGGTGGACCTCACTGAGCTTGAGCCTCCGGGGCCGATGGAAAAGGTTCTGTCCCTGATCGAATTGATGGAGCCGGGGGAGGTTCTGTTTGCGCTTTTCTCCGACGAGTCGCGGTTTCTCGCCGCCGAGCTGGAAAAGCGCGGTCACCAGTGGGTCGGCAATGTGGATGCGACCAAGGGTGCCTATCGTATGCTGATCCGCGTTGGCGGAGAGGGCTGACGGCCTGGCTTTCGCATCACGCGGCACAAGGGGCCTGCGTTGTCCCAGAGGAAGAAAACGAAACCCGCAATCCACAATAGGCCAGATGTCAGGATGAGGGCCTCGTAAGGTCCCGGTAGAAATTCGGCAGCGCTGCGGAAGCCTGCCGAAAACAGCAGACATGGAACGGACAATCGCATCGGCCAGGATGAGCTTTCATTCCTGCCGGTATGCAGTCGGATAGAGCGGTTCATGATTGCGAGCATCATGCCCGAGACGGCACCGATGGCAAGAAGGTGCAAGGCTAAGACCGGACCCGACATGCCGAGCGCGGTTGCTCCAATGCCCAAGAGCCCGAGCGGGATGAAGGCGTAGGAGATCTGGATCGCTACAATCATCGAGGATCGTAGGACAGCTGGCCTTAACCAGGCTGAGGCGCGACGGACATGCAAGCCTGCAGCGACAATCGCCGCAATTGCCGTCAGGGCGCTGAAGGGGGCAAGCGTCCAAAGGATTGCTGCGAACAAGGTCGTGCCGACGACGATGCGGTCGATGACAGGACGTGCAGGCGCAAGGCGTGGCCTACCTCTCTGGGCAAGCCAGTTGTTGGTGAAGCTCGGGACAAGCTTGCTGGCGGTCGACGCGATCAACACGACGTAGACAGACAGTCCAGCCCGTGCCCAGGCACTGACATCGCCTCCGGTGATGGCGGCGGCATGAAACCCGAGGTTCAGACAGGCAAGGAGCGAGACCGCAAGGATCGGTTTGCCATCGCCGATCCGCCTCGCAACCCAGGCCTCCTTCAGGCAAAAAAATGCAAAGAGGGGAAGGAAGACCCCGTCGATCACCACGGCCACGAGGACAATGTTTCCATCGACCAGAAACATCGAGATCCTACCTGCAAGCCAGACCAAGGCGAGACGGGCAAGCGGTGCGCCTGAAAGCGGAAAGCGACCCGTCCAGTTTGGTACGGTTGTCATCAAATAGCCGATGAGAACGGCCGGCATGAAACCGAAGATCAGTTCATGCGCGTGCCAGGCCGAATGACCATAGGTGTCTGGAAGGTCGAGCAAGCCCTTACGGGCCAATACCCAGATTGCCATTGTCGCAACGGCCCACACACCGGCCGCAAGATAGAAGGGTCTGAAGCCGTAGGAAAGGAGAACCGAACCATCGCGAGCAAGGCCGCGGGGAATGCCGCCACTGGACGATTTCTCTGGGTCTGTCACGGATTTGACCTCGTCAAAAATGCCGATCGTGTTGCTGCAAGATGCTTTTGAGCAAAGTAATTGATCTGGATCAACGCAACTTCTTTGTTTGCTCAACTAAGTAGGCGGCCTAATGTCGCACTGCAGCCTCTGAAGATCTTTGTTCCAGGTCAAATAGAACGGTGCGTCTTGAAGTAAAACAATACCAACAGTTCGGGCGAGACGCCCACTGATGGATAGGAGAAGAGATCATGACGCAGGGCCTCAATTTGACCAGACGAACAATGCTTGCGGGGGCTGTTTTCGCAAGCGCTCTCGTGCCTGTCATGACGGGCACGGTGGCACGCGCCGAAGGCGGTGACATCAACACGAATTCTGCGGCTGTGGCCGCGGATATCGCCAAGCTCGAGCGGGTCAAGGTAGACTTGGTCGCACCTCCCTTCGTCCATGCCCATACACAGAAGGCAGAAGGTGCGCCGAAGGTTGTCGAGTTCACGCTGACGATCGAGGAAAAGAAGATCGTCGTCGATGATGCCGGCACCGAAGTGCATGCCATGACCTTCAACGGTTCGGTGCCGGGTCCGATGATGGTGGTGCATCAGGACGATTACGTCGAGGTGACCCTGATCAATCCCGATACCAACACGCTTCAGCACAATATCGATTTCCACTCGGCCACGGGTGCTCTGGGCGGTGGCGCGCTGACGCTCGTCAATCCGGGTGAAACGGCTGTTCTACGCTTCAAGGCCACCAAGGCCGGCGTTTTCGTCTATCACTGCGCCCCTCCCGGAATGGTGCCTTGGCATGTCACCTCGGGCATGAACGGTGCGATCATGGTTCTGCCGCGGGAAGGCCTGAAGGATCACAAGGGCAATGATCTGCCTTACGACAAGGCCTACTATGTCGGCGAGCAGGATTTCTACGTGCCGAAGGATGCCGACGGCAACTACAAGAAATACGAGAGCGCCGGTGACGCCTATGCCGACGTGCTTGAAGTCATGAACACGCTCACCCCGAGCCACATCGTCTTCAACGGCGCGGTCGGGGCACTGACCGGCGACAAGGCGATGACGGCGGAAGTGGGCGACCGGGTGCTGATCCTGCATTCGCAGGCCAACCGCGACACCCGCCCGCACCTGATCGGTGGCCACGGCGACTATGTCTGGGCAACCGGCAAGTTCGCCAACCCGCCGGAGCTCGACCAGGAGACCTGGTTCATTCCCGGCGGTGCGGCGGGTGCTGCCTACTATACCTTCCAGCAGCCGGGCATCTACGCCTATGTGAACCACAACTTGATCGAAGCCTTCGAAAAGGGCGCAGCCGCCCACTTCAAGGTCACCGGCGACTGGAACGACGATCTCATGACCGCCGTGGTCAAGCCGCAAAGCTGATTGTCAACGTCAGCCCGGGGCGCTCGATGGGGCGCCCCGGGGGCTTTCCTTCTCAAACGCTGTGGAAATCGCCATGTTCGGCGCCCTCACCCCACCCAGACATTTCAATTCGGTCGGTTCGGTGGCCTTGCCGCTTTTCCTGATCGGCAGTCTGTCGATCGCGGTCGTTTTACAGTCCGGCATTGTGCGGCTGGAGGGAGCAACGGTCCCCGCGCCACAGACCATCTCGGTTGCCCCCGGCGCATTCGCCTATCGTCAGCCGGGTGAATTTTATCGTGCGGGCTATGCGGTTGACGGACCCAAGACAGAGGAAACCATGGTGGCCCCGGTCACCATCATGAAATACCAGGTGAGCACCCAGGACTACGATGCCTGTGTCGCCGATGGTGCCTGCCCGGCGCGGGAATCGGCTACGCCATCGCGCGCGGACATGCCGGTTACCGGCGTCAGCCATGACGATGCGACCGACTATGCGCACTGGTTTTCGGAAAAGAGCGGCGGCGTCTGGCGGCTGCCAAGTGACGCGGAACTGGCCTTTGCTGCCGGCTCAAAGTTCCCGGATGATGCGCTTGGCATCGACCCGGACAATCGAAACCCGGCCTTGCGCTGGCTGGCGGACTATGAGCGCGAAGCGGCTCGCAAGAGATCGAAGGAGCCCGAGCCGCTCCCCTATGGAAGCTTTGGCGAAAACGAGCATGGTCTGGCTGATTTTGCAGGCAATATCTGGGAATGGACGACCACCTGCAATCGTCGGGTCGATCTTGCCAAGAATGGACAGACCGTTTCGAGCGAAGCCTGCGGTGTTTACATCGCTGCCGGCAAACACAGATCACCACTGAGTTCGTTCGTTCGCGATCCAAAAAGCGGTGGCTGCTCAGTCGGAGTTCCTCCTGATCACGTCGGATTCCGGCTGGTTGAAGATCGTCGCTGGTACGCTCCCTTGCTCTTTTCGATCGGTGCCTTGTAAGATAGGTTATACCAGTCGTATGGAGCGCTCGCCGGAGCCGCCGGTGTCGGGCTTCTTGATCCGGTGACCGCTCGCTGAGGGCGGTGAAGGGATTTGTTTTGAAGCTTGATCGAACAATCATTAAGTCTTTGTCATTGTTCGACAAGATGACCGATGAAGAGCTGGATGCCCTGCTTGTTCCCGCTCAAACGCGACGACTGCCGATTGGTGAGACCGTTTTTGAACAGGGTCAACCAGCCTCCTATTTCTTTCTGCTTCTGCATGGTCGTCTCAAGGTTACCCAAGTCACCAGTGCCGGCCAGCAGATCATTGTCCGCGTCGTCCATCCGGGTGATCTTTTCGGCTTTGCCAAGGCGTTGCAACGAAGCGATTATCCAGGAACGGCATTGGCCGCCGCAGAAAGCATTGTTCTGTCGTGGCCTACCGAGCAGTGGCCGAAATTTGTCGAGCGAAATCCGAGGCTTGCTGTCAGTGCCATGGAGACAATCGGGCAGCGGCTCGAAGAGGCGCATGTCCGCATCCGCGAAATGTCTACGCAGGAAGTCGAAAAGCGCGTGGCGCACACCGTGCTTAGGCTTGCCCAGAAGGCAGGACGCGCAGAGGCTGCGGGCATACGGATCGACTTCCCGATTTCAAGGCAAGATATCGCCGAGATGACCGGCACGACGGTTCATACAGTCTCGCGCATATTGAGTGCCTGGGAGAGCAGGGGGCTGATCGAAGGTGGCCGGCAGAAGCTCCTCGTCTGCGATATGGCTGAACTGGCATCGCTGGCGGAATCGCTTCCCGAGCGCAGATAACTGCGTAAAGCGCCCCTTACTTGATATTGCGCAAAGAAGGCTCCGCAAGCCTGGCCTATCTCTTGCTCAACGGAACGAGGTGTTCCTGTGTAAGGAGATGAGAAATGAAACTTCGTAGTGCAACAATGGCCGCCATTATTCTGCTTGCGACCCCGGCGCTTTCGCTCGCTGCCGATTTCGAAGTCAAGATGCTCAACAAGGGCGCCGAAGGCGCCATGGTTTTCGAGCCGGCAGGCCTGAAGATCGCCCCCGGCGACAGCGTGACCTTCATCCCGACCGACAAGGGCCACAATGCTGAAGTCATCAAGGGCATGATCCCTGAGGGCGCTGCGGAGTTCAAGGGCAAGATGAACGAACAGATCAAGGTGACCTTTGATGTGCCGGGGCTCTACGGCGTAAAATGCGCTCCCCATGTTGGCATGGGCATGGTGGCAGCCATCGTCGTTGGCGATGCACCTGCCGCCAATCTCGATGCCTTCAACGCTGCCAAGCTTCCGAAAAAGGCCCGCGAGCGCATCGACGCAGCCGTTGCCGCCGCGAAGTAAACCCATCCAATCGATGAGCCTGTGATCGATGCCGCCGGGAACTGATGTTTCCCGGCGGCATCAATTTTCGGTCGGGGTGGAGGAAACCGGCATTCCTGTTGTTCCCCATTCAGTAGAGCGCTGACGGGCCGCACTCAGCTTCCGCCTTCCCCTGCGAGATTGTCAGATCGCAGATAGGAGAGGACAGCATCCGTTATCAATGATTTATGGCGCGCATAGAGGTTGGCTTCCGAGAGGTCGCGCTCGAAAATGGTGCCGAATGTATAGCGGTTCGAGACGCGGAAGAAGCAGAAGGCGCTGATCAGCATGTGCACGTCGATCGCGTCCGCCTGCCGCTTGAATGCACCGGTCGCAAGGCCCCGATCAAGAATGTCCTGAATCGTTCGGATAACCGAGATGTTGAGGTCGGCAATCACGCTCGATCGCTTCATATGCATGGCGTGATGGATATTCTCGATGCTCACCAGCCGCACGAAATCAGGATTCTCTTCATCGTGATCGAAGGTCGTTCCGATCAGCTGACGCAAGGCTTCTTGTGGCGGTAGAGCGGAAAGCTGAAGGTCTGACTCCAGCGACCGTATCTTGCGATAGGCCCGCTCCAGCACGGCAAGGTATAGCCCTTCCTTGCTGCCGTAGTAGTAGTAGATCATTCGCTTTGAGGTGCGCGTCTTTTCGGCGATTGAATCGACCCTCGCGCCCGAGAGCCCGAATTCGGAAAATTCTTCTGTCGCAACCTCAAGAATGTCTTCCCTCGTTCGTTCAGGGTCATTCTTGCGCGCGTCCTTCGCGGTCTTTGCCATCTTATCCGCCCCCCCAGGCCAGCGGTCGCTGCTCATCGTGCCGCGCGCCGGTTTTTCCGTTCATAGAACTCCACCATCGTCACATCAAGTGTCGAAGGCATTGACACTAACTAGTTCGTACAATATTGCTGATCTTGGTTGGGAGGCCGCTTGGCGATGATGATTGCCGGGCATGGAAGACGGGAGCGGGCATGACGCAGCAGCGGAATGAGGTGAAGGCCGGATTGATCGGCTTTGGCATTCAGCGCTCGCTGACCCCCGCCATGCACGTGCGCGAAGGCCGCGCCCACGGTCTTGCCTATTCCTACGAGCTTATCGATCTTGCCGAACGCAAGATGACCGCGGACGATCTTGAGGCGCTGATTTCGGAAGCGGAGGCGCGCGGATTTTCCGGATTGAACATCACGTATCCCTGCAAACAGCGCGTGCTCGCGCATCTGACCGATATCTCCGATGACGCCCGGCGCCTGGGTGCGGTCAATACTGTTGTCTTGCGAGACGGCAAACGGATCGGACACAATACGGACTGGTCCGGCTTCGCCGAGGGGCTCCGCCTTCAGTTGCCGGATGCCGATATGTCCCGCGTCGTGCAGATCGGGGCGGGCGGCGCCGGTGCTGCCACGGCCTTTGCCGTGTTGCAGATGGGGGCACGGCAGCTGACGATTTTCGACATAGACAAGGCGCGCTCGGCTGAGCTTGCAGCCGACATGGCAACGCTGTTCCCGGAGGCGGAGGTGCTTGCCGGCCAAGACCTTGGCGCGACCATGCTGTCGGCCACGGGCCTGGTGCATGCGACACCCATGGGAATGGACAGGCATCCGGGCTTGCCCCTGTCCGCCGAACTGCTGAACCCGCCGATCTGGGTGGCGGAAATCGTTTATTTTCCATTGGAAACGGCCTTGTTGCAGGCCGCGCGGCACCGTGGCTGCCAGGTGGCCAATGGTGGTGGCATGGCTGTCTTCCAGGCGGTCGGCGCCTTTGCGCTGTTTACGGGGCTTGCGCCAGATGCTGAGCGGATGCTGGCCCACTTCGCAGAGCTTACCGGTGCCGGCGGAGCTGTTCTGGCGCAGCCCGCCTGATGCGATAGACTTCTCGGCAGAGGCTGCCGGAAAGCGATGCGTTTTCGTCGATCGGTTTTGGCCGGTCAGGGAGAGAAAGGATCCCGAAGCCCGAGGAGGGGCCGGGACAAGAGGAGGAAGACATGATGATGGAAATTTCACGCCGCATGTTTCTGGCAGGATCGGTCGCTCTCGGCGCCATGATGGGCGTCTCCATGCCGGCACTTGCCCAGGAGCCGGTGACGCTCAAACTTTCGGCCGTGTTCTCCGAGCAGGACATCCGCGCCGGCATGGTCAAGATGTTTGCCGACGAGCTGAAGGATGGCTTCAAGGTCGAGCCCTTCTTCGGTGGCACCTTGTTCAAGCAGGGCACCGAACTCGTTGCGCTGCAGCGCGGCAACCTGCAGATGGGCAATATCGCGCCGCAGGATATCGCCAAGCAGGTGCCGGAATGGTCGGTCCTGTCCTCTGCCTATCTCTTCCGTGATGCTGCCCATGTCCGCGCTTTCTTCGCAAGCGACGTCGGCGCGGAATTCAAGAAGATGGCTGAAGAAAAGGCAGGCGTTTACATACTCGGGCCAACCTATTTCGGCGCCCGCCAGGTCGGTCTGAAAAGCGACAAGAAGATCTCCACGCCAGCCGATCTTTCAGGCGTGAAGCTGCGCATGCCGGGCGGCGATGCCTGGCAGTTCCTCGGCGAAGCACTCGGTGCCAACCCTGTGCCTATGGCTTATGCCGAAGTTTATACCGGCCTGCAGACCGGCGCGATCGACGGTCAGGACAATCCGCTGCCGAACGTGAAGAACATGAAATTCTATGAAGTCATGTCGCAGATCGTCATGACCTCGCATCTGATCGGCTACGACCTCCTCACAATCTCTGCAGAAACGTGGAAGTCTCTTTCGCCAGAGCAGCAGGCCAAGGTTCAGGCCGCCGCCGACAAGGCGATGCAGTGGAGCGAAGAGCAGCACCTTGCCCAGGAAAAGACGCTGGTCGAGGAATTCAAGGCTGCCGGCCTTGAGATCTACGAACCCGACGTCGCAGCTTTCCGCAAGTTCGCGCAAGAGAAATACCTTGCTTCCGATCTCGCCAAGTCCTGGCCCGAAGGTATTCTCGACAAGGTTGGCGCACTCTGAGCTCATCCCAGTGAGATCCGGGAGCCGGACAAGTTCCGGCTCCCGTTCCATCAGAAAGGGCTCGGCCTATGAACAGACAACTTTCCCCCATCGGGAGCTGGCTCAGGCACCGGGCGGAGAACCTGCTCGCCATGATGCTGCTGGCGATGTTCGTGATCTTCCTGTTGCAGATCTTCTCGCGCTATCTCTTCAATCTGTCGATTGGCTGGACCCATGAGGCAAGTGTGGCGCTTTGGATCTGGATGGTTCTGTTCGGCTCTGCCTTCGTTGTGCGCGAAGTCGATGAGATAAGGTTCGACCTGTTCTGGGGTGCGGCGACGGCGCGCGGCCTACGGGTGATGCAGGTCATCGGCTCTGCCAGTCTCGTGGCGCTCTTCACCTGGTCGCTGCCCGCCGTCATCGACTATGTCAGCTTCATGAAGGTGGAGAGCACGGCGTATCTGAAGATCCGCTTCGACCTTCTCTATTCCATCTATGTCGTCTTCGCGATCGCCATGATCGTGCGCCATCTCTGGCTCTGCGTGCTCGCGATCCGCGGCAAGGCGCCCGAGGGCTTCGACCCGACGAAAGCGAGTTCCGGCGTATGAACCTTGCCAGTCCCTTTTCCCTCGCACTCGTGGCGATCACGGCGCTCGCCTTTCTGGGCCTGCCCATTGGCCTCTCGATGATCTGCGGCTCCATTCTTTATCTGGCGCTGTCCGGTGCCGATATGGGCATCGTCGCCGAGCAGTTCCTCAACGGCATGTATTCGAACTATGTCATCCTGGCCGTGCCGCTCTTCATCCTGGCAGCCGAACTGATGAATATCGGCTCGATGACTGAACGGCTTTTGTCTTTCTGCAACGTTCTGGTTGGCCGCTTTCGCGGTGGCCTGGCGCAGGTTAACGTCGTTCAGAGCATCATCTTTGCTGGCATGTCCGGCTCGGCGATTGCCGATGCCGCAGGGACCGGCAGCATGATGCAGAAGCTGATGACGGATGGAAACCGCTACACGCCGAGCTTTGCGGCGGCATTGACCGCCGTCACCTCGGTAATCGGCCCGATCATTCCGCCGTCGATCCCCATGGTGATCTATGCGCTCGTGTCTGATGCCTCGATCGGCTATCTGTTCCTTGCCGGCATGGTTCCCGGCCTGCTGATGGCCGGCCTGCAGATGGTCCAGGTTGCGATCACCGCCCGGCGGCAGAATTTCCCGGTCGAGGAGCCCGTTCCCCTGCGCGAGATCCCCGGCATTACCTGGCGGGCACTGCCAGCTCTCTTCATGCCGGTTCTGCTTCTTGGCTGCATCTACTCCGGCGTCACGACGCCCACCGAGGCAGCCGCACTCGCTGCAGCCTATGCGCTGCTTGTTTCCGCGGTTCTCTATCGCAGCATCCGTTGGGACGCGCTCTACCGGGCGCTTCTATCGAGCAGCAAGACAACCGCTTCGATCGGCATGCTGATCGCCGGCGCCCTGGTCTTCAATTATGTGATCACCATCGAGAACATTCCCGAAAGCATCAAGGGTGTGCTGACCAGTTGGGATATGTCGCCGGTGGTCTTCCTGATCTTCGTCAACATCCTGCTCTTGCTGCTCGGCTGTTTCCTCGAGGGCACGACCATCCTGCTGATCGTGGTACCGGTGCTCATTCCGACGGCGCAGGCGCTTGGCATCGATCTCGTGCATTTCGGCGTGGTCGTGGTGGTCAACATCATGCTGGGGCTGGTGACGCCACCCTATGGCCTGCTGCTCTTCATCGTGGCGAAAATCTCCGGTGCGCCGCTGCGTGACATAGTTCGTGATGCCCTGCCGTTCATTCTCTGGATGGCGCTGTGCCTGGCCGTGATCACCTTCATCCCGGATGTTGTCCTATGGCTTCCACGCCTTCTCGGTTACCAGGGTTGAGGAAAAGGTCATGATCGATCAGAAGCCGCTTTTCATCCTGAACGGACCGAACCTCAATCGGCTCGGCAGGCGCGAGCCGGACATCTACGGGCATCATACACTGGCCGACGTGGAGGCCTGGTGCCGCGAGGCTGCCGGCGATTGGCCGGTCGTCTTTCGCCAGACGAACAGTGAGGACGTGTTGATCGACTCCGTCCATGAGGCGATCGATGAGGGATGTGGGATCCTGATCAACCCGGCGGCTTTTACCTTCACGTCGCTGGCGCTTCTGGATGCGCTGAAGATGTTCAAAGGTCCGATCATCGAGTTCCACATATCCAACGTTCACCGGCGTGAAGAGATCTATCACAAATCCCTGGTCTCAAAAACGGCGACAGCCGTCATGGCGGGGCTTGGGGCAACGGGCTACCCGCATGCGGTGCGGGCGCTGAAGCTTCTGGTATCCGAAGGCAAACGGTGAGGCCGCATCAGGCGAGACGGAGAATACGGCGATGAAAACCTCGATTGCGACGGTCTCGATCAGCGGCGAATTCGAAGAAAAGCTCTCAGCCATTGCCCGAGCCGGCTTCGACGGCATCGAGATCTTTGAGAACGACTTTCTGGCTTTCGACCGATCGCCCGCAGATGTCGGCCAGATGGTGCGCGATCACGGGCTGACGGTGTCGCTGTTCCAGCCCTTTCGCGACTTCGAGGGCATGCCTGAACCATTTCGCAGCCGAAACTTCGACCGCGCTGAACGCAAGTTCGACCTGATGGCCGAACTTGGCACGGATCTGATGTTGATCTGCTCGAATACCTCGCCGGTATCGCTGGGCGGCATTGATCGCGCGGCGGCGGACTTCCGCGAACTTGGCGAGCGTGCGGCCAAGCGCGGTCTGCGTGTCGGCTATGAAGCGCTTGCCTGGGGTCGCCACATTCATGATCACCGCGATGCCTGGGAGATCGTTCGCCGCGCCGATCACCCGAATATCGGCCTGATCCTCGACAGCTTCCACACGCTTGCTCGAAAGATCGATGTGAATTCGATCCGCTCGATCCCGGGCGACCGGATCTTCATCGTCCAGCTTGCCGATGCGCCGCTGATCGAGATGGATCTCCTCTATTGGTCGCGCCACTTCCGAAATATGCCGGGTGAAGGCGATCTGGCTGTCACATCCTTCATGCAGGCGGTCGCGGCGACGGGGTATGACGGCTATCTTTCTTTGGAGATATTCAATGACCAGTTCCGCGGCGGGTCGCCCGAGGCAATCTCCCGCGATGGTCACCGGTCTCTCGTCTATCTGATGGATCAGGTTCGTCGTGTCGAGCCCGACATGCGCATCCCCGTTGTGCCGATGCCGGCGCGCAGCCAAGTCTCTGGTGTCGCGTTCATCGAGTTTGCCGTGGGTGACGACGATGGACGGGAACTCGAAGCACTGTTGAAAGTCCTCGGGTTCAAAACCGTTGGCCGCCATAGAACCAAGGCGGTGACGCTGATGCGACAGGGCGAGATCAACCTCGTGATCAACCGCGAGGAAAAGGGGTTCGCCAATGCCTCTTATCTCGTGCACGGCGCCAATGCCTATGCTTTCGGGCTGATGGTTGACGATGCGCTGGCCGCACATGCAAGGGCGCTTCAGCTCGGGTCGGAGGATTTTCGCCAGCCGGTCGGACCGGGAGAAATGCAGGTGCCGGCCATTCGCGGTGTCGGGGGAGGGGTTGTCTATTTCCTCGACCAGAAGACCGGGCTTGGCGCCATCTGGGATATCGAGTTCGAGCCGGTTTCCGATGTGGAAGAGGATCATGGCGCCATCGGCCTGACACGGATCGACCATCTTGCCCAGACGACGCATTATGAGGAAATGCTGACCTGGCTGCTTTTTTACACGTCGCAGCTTGCGACGAGGAAGACGCCCATGGTCGATATCATCGATCCTGCCGGCGTGATTCGAAGCCAGGTGGTTGAAACGGAGGACGGGAGGCTGCGGATAACGCTCAACGGGGCGGAAAACCGCAATACGCTTGCCGGACGGTTCATCACTGAAACATTCGGCTCGGGCATCCAGCACATCGCGTTCGAGACCGCCGACATCTTTGCCTCGGCCGAAGCGCTTGCCCAGAACGGCTTCAAGGCCCTCGCGATTTCGGCAAACTACTACGACGACATAGAGGCCCGCTTTGGGCTTGATCCGGTGCTGGTCGAGCGCATGAAAATGGCCAATATTCTCTACGACCGGGACGATCACGGCGAATATTTCCAACTTTATTCCCCGACCTATGGCGAGGGCTTTTTCTTCGAGATTGTCGAGCGCCGTGGTTACGCGGGCTATGGCGCACCCAATGCCATTTTCCGCATCGCGGCGCTCAAGCGGCATCTGCGACCGAAGGGCATGCCGAGGTAGTCCGATCCCGTGTCGGCTGCTGGCCTCCAGCATTGAACGAAATGCTTGTCTCCGTCACGCGCCTGGCCTAGTAAATATTTTCCGCTGATTTACTAGCAAGGTCGCAAATATCGGTGCGAGGGGACGGGACGTCGTGGTGACAATCAAGGAAATCGCGAAGGCCGTTGGCGTTTCGCCCGGCACGGTCTCGCGTGTGTTGAACTACGACCAGACGCTGTCCATCTCGGAAATCAAGCGGCAAGCCATCATCGAAACGGCGGAGGCGCTGAACTACGCAACTCCGCGCGCGCGCAAAAATGCATTGTTGCCACAGCTTTCCATCCCCATGGGGCTGCATGCGGAAGTCGCTGCAAGTATTGCCGTCATTCACTTCCTGGCACCGAACGAGGAACTCGTTGACCCTTATTACGTGGGCGTGCGGCTCGCTATCGAGGTGCGGTGTCGTGAATACAAGCTGGAAATTGCTCGGGTGTTCAATCCGGATGTTCCCGTTGATTTGGCACAGCTGGCGGGCATTTCAGCGGTGATCGTTGTTGGACATCGAGCCAAGGCTGAAATCGAGGCGATTGCCAGAATGTGCCCGCATCTCGTCATGGCGGATTATAATCCGCGCATGCCGCAGTTCGATTGCGTGCGGGCGGATCTGGGAGAGGCGACGACCTCCATTCTCGACAGCATGGAAAGCGCGGGATACCAGCGGATCGGGTTTGTCGGTGGCTATGAGCTGATGGACAACGAGGCGCTGCGGCAGGGTGAGCAGCGGTGCAAGGCCTATATCGAATGGCATCAAGCGCGGGGCCGCTTCGACGAGAACTTGCTGGCGCTCGGGCAGAGCGAGCGTTTCGGCCAGAACCTAAGGCTCGAAACGGGATATCAGCAGGCGAAATCGCTCATCGCACTTCAAAACAGGCCAGATGCCATTCTGGCTGCAAACGACAATATGGCGATCGGGACCTATCGCGCCATCCAGGAGGCAGGGCTCTCGATTCCGGAGGATATTGCTGTCGTTGCCTTCAACGACATTCCGGTTGCCCAGTTCCTGATGCCACCCCTCTCGACCATGCGCATTCCTGGCGAACTGATCGGAGAGGTGGCTGTGGACCTCCTGGTCGAGCGGCTGAATGGACGGGACTATTCCAAGCACGTGACGCTCCCAACGGAAATGATATGGCGCGGCAGTGCCCGCAAGCCTCCTGCTGACTAAGCAGTTGCACCGGTAATCCAGAGATTTCGACGGCTTACCGCAGCGCACAAAACTTTTAGTAAAAATTTTCTTGGCGCTCTCCCGATTTTCGGAAATAGTGGTAGCGAGGCAGGGGATGGAGCTGCCGCGTATCAACGACACCATGGGAGGAAGACATGGATTATTCTCGCGCGTTCAAGCGCTCGATTTCGGCCACCGTTGCTGGCGCCGCACTTCTATGCAGCACCGCCGCCTTTGCCGGTGAAGTCACCATCTGGTGCTGGGACCCGAACTTCAACGTCGCAATCATGAAGGAAGCGGCCGAGCGCTATACCGCCAAGCACCCCGACACGACCTTCAACATCGTGGATTTTGCCAAGGCCGATGTCGAGCAGAAGCTGCAGACCGGTCTCGCCTCGGGCATGACCGACACGCTGCCGGATATCGTGCTGATCGAGGACTACGGCGCGCAGAAGTATCTGCAGTCCTTCCCCGGTTCCTTTGCGGCGCTGACCGACAAGATCGATTATTCCGGCTTTGCCAAGTACAAGGTCGACCTGATGACGCTTGAGGGTCAGGTCTATGGCGTTCCCTTCGATTCCGGCGTCACCGGCCTTTACTATCGTACCGATTACCTGGAGCAGGCCGGCTACAAGCCCGCAGACATGGAGAACCTGACCTGGGACCGCTTCATTGAGATCGGCAAGGACATCAAGGCCAAGACCGGCCACGAGATGATGGCGCTGGACAGCAATGATGGCGGCCTGATCCGCATCATGATGCAGTCCGGCGGCCAGTGGTATTTCAACGACGACGGCAGCCTGAACATCACGGGCAATGCCGCCTTGAGGGCGGCGCTGGAAACCCAGGCCCGCATCGTGAACGAGGGCGTCGCCAAGCCGACCAGCGGCTGGAACGACGGTATCAACGCCCTGACCTCAGGCGATGTCGCCTCGGTGCTGATGGGCGTGTGGATCACCGGTACCGTCAAGTCGCAGGCCGATCAGGCCGGGAAATGGGCTTTGACCGCAATCCCGAAGCTCAATGTCGAGGGCGCTACGACGGCATCGAACCTCGGCGGTTCGAGCTGGTATGTGCTCGAGGCATCTGCCGAAAAGGATGAAGCGATCGACTTCCTCAACGAGGTCTATGCGAAGGATCTCGATTTCTACCAGAAGATCCTGACCGAGCGTGGCGCTGTCGGCTCGCTGCTCGCCGCCCGCACGGGGGAAGCCTATCAGAAGCCGGATGAGTTTTTCGGTGGTCAGACGGTCTGGCAAAACTTTGCCGATTGGCTCGTCCAGGTGCCGGCCGTGAACTACGGCATCTTCACCAACGAACTCGACACGGCTGTTACGGCAAACTTCCCCGCTTTGCTGAAGGGCACGCCGGTCGACGATGTTCTGAAGGCGATCGAGAGCCAGGCCGCCGGGCAGATCCAATAAACCCATCCCTCAGGGGCTTGGCGTTCGCGCTTGGCCTCTGTCCTCCCGGAGACGTGCGGCGGAAACGCCGCGCGGCTTCCGGTCGCAATACAAGGTTGATTGATCACTGATCGGGTTCGGGGATACCGCATGGCCACCACATCCAGATCGAGTTTGAAGCGATATTACGACGTGAACGGTTGGCTGTTCGTTGCGCCCGCCGTCGCGCTGATTGGCATTTTCCTGGTCTATCCGATCCTGCGCTCGCTTGCGCTCTCCTTCTATTCGGGCCGCGGGATGATGATGAGCTTCTCCGGCACCGGCAACCTCGTGCGCCTGTGGAACGACCCTGTCTTCTGGCAGGCGCTGCAAAACACGGTGATCTTCTTCATCGTCCAGGTGCCGATCATGATCACCATGGCGCTGATCCTGGCAGCCATGCTGAATAATCCGAAGCTGCGCTATTCCGGCCTGTTCCGGACGATGATCTTTCTGCCCTGCGTCTCGTCGCTGGTCGCCTATTCGATCCTGTTCAAGAGCATGTTCTCGCTGGATGGGGTCGTCAACAACACGCTGCTCGCCATCGGCATCATCGGCGAGCCAATCGGCTGGCTGACCGATCCCTTCTGGGCCAAGGTGTTGATCATCATCGCCATTACCTGGCGGTGGACCGGCTACAACATGATCTTCTATCTAGCAGCCCTGCAGAATATCGATCGCTCGATCTACGAGGCGGCGAAGATCGACGGCGTGCCGTCCTGGGGGCGCTTTGCGTTCCTCACCGTGCCGATGCTGAAGCCGGTCATCCTGTTCACCACGATCACCTCGACAATCGGCACGCTGCAGCTCTTCGATGAGGTCTACAATTTCACCGAAGGCAAGGGCGGGCCGGCCAATGCGACGCTGACGCTCTCGCTCTACATCTACAATCTGACCTTCCGATTCATGCCGAGCTTCGGTTACGCGGCAACCATTTCCTATGTTATCGTGCTGATGGTGGCTGTTCTCTCCTTCCTGCAATTCTATGCTGCGAGGGAACGCCGATGACTGCGCTTCGCCGCCGCCTGCCCGATATCGTGCAGTATGCCGTTCTGTCGCTTGCGGCCTTCCTGTCGATCTTCCCGTTCATCTGGATGGTGATTGGGGCGACCAATACGACGAGCGAGATCATCCGTGGCAAGGTCACCTTCGGCGCCGCGCTCCTCGACAACATCGCGTCCTTCTTCGCGCAGGTGGATGTGCCACTGGTGTTCTGGAATTCGGTGAAGATCGCGCTCGTCGGCACGGCGTTGACGCTGCTCGTTTCATCCCTTGCCGGCTACGGCTTCGAGATGTTCCGCTCCAGGCTTCGCGAGCGGGTCTATACATTGATCCTGCTGACGCTGATGGTGCCGTTTGCGGCCTTGATGATCCCGCTCTTCATGATGATGGGCAAGGCCGGGCTCCTCAACACCCATGCCGCGATCATGCTGCCGATGATCGCCTCCGCCTTCATCATCTTCTACTTCCGCCAGGCTTCCAAGGCGTTTCCGACCGAACTTCGCGATGCGGCGAAGGTGGATGGTCTCAAGGAATGGCAGATCTTCTTCTACATCTATGTTCCGGTGATGCGATCCACCTATGCGGCGGCCTTCGTCATCGTCTTCATGCTGAACTGGAACAACTATCTCTGGCCACTGATCGTGCTGCAGTCGAACGATACCAAGACGATCACGCTGGTCGTCTCGTCGCTCGCATCCGCCTATTCGCCCGAATACGGCACGGTGATGATCGGCACGATCCTTGCCACCCTTCCGACCCTTCTCGTCTTCTTCGCCATGCAACGCCAGTTCGTGCAGGGCATGCTCGGCTCCGTGAAATAGGACTTTGAAATGCGCATTATCGAGACTTTCAACCGAGACTGGAGCTTCCGCGCAGGCTTCGAGCCGGCTTTCGCCTCGGCTGCGCAGCCCGGCGAGACGATTCAGCTCCCCCATACGGCGGTCGAGCTTCCTTACAACTACTTCGACGAGAAGAGCTATCAGAAGGCCTTTACCTATCAGAAGGTGATCGCCTGGGATCCGCGCTTCGAGGGCAAGGAGGTTTCACTGGTCTTCGATGCCGCCATGGCCGACAGCGTCGTCTATCTGAACGGCGTCGAGGTAACCGCGCACAAGGATGGCTACACGCCTTTCGAGGCGCGGCTGACACCGCATCTGAAGGCCGGCGACAACCTGCTGACGGTGAAGATCGACGGTTCGGAAAACCCTGAGATCCCGCCCTTTGGCGGCGTCATCGACTATCTCACCTATGCGGGGATCTACCGGGACGTCTGGCTGAAGATCGCGGCGCCGGTTTCGATCGCGAACGTCAAGATCGAGACGCCGGATGTGCTTGCCGACACCAAGCAAGTGACCGCGAAGGTGTGGATTTCCAATCCGACCGATCAGGCGCTTTCCGGTAAGGTGACGGCTATACTCAAGGACGGCGCGGGGCAGGAGATTGCACGCAATGAGGCGAACGTTGCGGGCGCAGAAGTTTCGCTTGGCCTCTCTGGGCTTCAGGGCATCACGCTCTGGGATATCGACAATCCGGTTCTGTATCACCTCACGGTGGCGCTGGAGACCGCTGCCGGGACCGACGAAGTGACAAACCGCTTCGGCTTCCGCTCGGCTGAATACACGATCGAGGGCTTCAAGCTAAATGGTCGTGTGGTCAAGCTGCGGGGCCTCAATCGTCACCAGGCCTGGCCGCATCTGGGTTACGCCATGGGACGACGCGGCCAGGAGAAGGATGCCGACATCCTGAAATTCGATCTTGCCTGCAACATTGCCCGCACCTCGCACTATCCGCAGTCGAAATACTTCCTCGACCGATGCGACGAGATCGGGCTGCTCGTCTTCGAAGAGATCCCCGGCTGGCAGCATATCGGCGGAGATGCCTGGAAGGCGGAAAGCGTGCAGAATGTGCGCCGCATGATCGAGCGCGACTGGAACCATCCGTCGATCATCATCTGGGGGGTGCGTATCAACGAGAGTCAGGACAGCCATGATTTCTATGCCGAGACGAATGCCATGGCCCGCTCGCTCGATACGACCCGGCAAACCGGCGGCGTCCGTTACATCACCGAGAGCGAGTTGCTCGAAGATGTCTATACGATGAACGACTTCATTCTCGGCATGGAGGAAATGCCGGGCCACAACCGTGAGCGGCTGGTGCTGCGCGACCAGCGCGAGGTGACGGGGCTCGACCGCAAGGTGCCCTACATGATCACCGAATATGGCGGGCACATGTATCCGACCAAGCGCTTCGACCAGGAGCAGCGGCAGGCGGAGCATGTCGGACGGCATCTGGCGATCCTGAATGCGGCAGCCGGCGACCCGTCGATCTCCGGCTCTACCGGCTGGTGCATGTTCGACTACAACACCCACAAGGATTTCGGGTCCGGTGACCGCATCTGCTATCATGGCGTGACCGACATGTATCGCGAACCGAAATTCGCGGCCTATGCCTATGCTTCGCAGGGCGATCCAGCCGCCAAGGTGGTGATGCAGCCGGTCAGCTTCTGGGCGCGCGGCGAGCGCAATATCGGCGGGGTGCTGCCGCTCATCGTGCTGACCAATTGTGACTATGTGGAAATCCGCATGGGCCATATCGTCAAGCGGATCGAGCCCGATACCAAGACCTATCCGCATCTGCCGCATCCGCCCTGTATCCTTGACCACAGCATGGTGACGCCGGAGGAATTCGGCGAATGGGGCATGACCTGGCGGGACGGCGAACTTGTCGGCTTTATCAACGGCAAGGAAGTGGTTCGCCGCCATCTGCCGGCCGATCCGCTGCCGACGACGCTGGAGATCGCGGCTGACGATACCGAGCTTAGGGCCGGCGAGAAGGACACGGTTAGGGTGATCCTGCGGGCACTTGACCAGGGCGGCAACGTCATGGGCTTCTTCGACGATCCGGTTGAGGTCTCGCTTGAGGGCCCGGGCCGCATCGTCGGCCCCTCGCTTCTTTCCTTCAAGGGCGGCGCCGTCGGCGTCTATGTCGAAGCCGGAAACGAGGCCGGTCAATTGACGTTATCCGCGAACTGCCGTCCTTTCGGGACGCAACGCATCACCTTCAACGTCACCTGAGCGGGGATAAGATGGCAGAGGTTCGGCTCACCGATATCCGCAAGTCCTACGGCTCGCTCGAGGTCATCAAGGGGGTGAACCTTGAGGTTTCCTCCGGCGAATTCGTCGTCTTCGTTGGCCCGTCCGGCTGCGGCAAGTCCACGCTGCTGCGGATGATCGCAGGGCTTGAGGATATCTCCTCGGGCGAACTGACTATCGGCGGAACCGTGATGAACGATGTCGATCCGTCGAAACGCGGGATCGCCATGGTCTTCCAGACCTATGCGCTTTATCCGCATATGACTGTGCGTGAAAACATGGGCTTTGCCTTGCGCTTTGCCGGCATGGCGAAGGACGAGATTGCGCGGCGGGTTGATGCCGCCGCGAAGATCCTTGAACTCGATGCGCTGATGGACCGCAAGCCCAAGGCCCTGTCCGGCGGCCAGCGGCAGCGCGTGGCGATCGGTCGTGCGATCGTGCGCCAGCCAGATGTCTTCCTGTTCGACGAGCCGCTGTCGAACCTTGATGCGGAGCTGCGCGTGCATATGCGCGTCGAGATCGCCCGGCTGCACAAGGAGCTTAACGCCACCATCGTCTATGTCACGCATGACCAGGTCGAGGCGATGACCCTCGCCGACAAGATTGTCGTCATGCGTGGTGGCATCGTGGAGCAGGTGGGGGCGCCGCTCGCGCTCTACGACGACCCCGACAACATGTTCGTCGCGGGCTTTATCGGCTCGCCGCGGATGAATTTTTTGCCGGCAACGGTGGTCGGTCAGGTAGAAGGCGGCGCAGTCACGGTGGCGCTGACCGCGCGGCCCGAGACACGACTGACGTTCGCCTGCGCTGCGCCGCCGAAGACCGGCGACAGCGTGACGCTCGGCGTTCGGCCTGAGCACTTCTCATCCGATGGTGAGGGCGATGCGCAATTTACCGCCCATGTCGACGTCGTCGAACACCTTGGCAATACCAGCTATGTCTACGCCCATACGGTGCCCGGCGAGCAGATCATCATCGAACAGGAGGAACGGCGGCAGGGCGGTCGGCTGGGCGAGGAGATCACCGTCGGCCTATCCGCCAGGGCCTGTTTCCTCTTTGACGCGCTGGGCCGAAGGATCCGGTAACAGTTTGAGGCGTTCTCGCTGGCTTCCTCTCCATTTCCCTTTTGCCGCATTACCCCGCGCATTCGCGATCCGGGGTAGGTTCGCAATGGTCTAGCAGAGCGTCAGCCAGGCCACGCCCGCATAGACCAGAACCGTCGAAGCGAGGGCGGCGATTTGCAGCAATCGGGCGATGTCTGCGAGGATGCCGATGTTTTCAGATTGCGCAGTGCGACGAGCTTTTGTCGCGTGCCAGACCAGTGCACCGATCAGAGCAAGCATTGCCGCGAGCAGGGCAAGAAGGATCAGGCGCAGTGCCGAGATCGGTCCAATGGGAACTTCGTGCCACCCAAGATGGCAGCCGGTGGCCTGGACGCCATAGAGCAGAAGGAATCCCACGGACCAGACCAGGAAGCCCGAAAGCAGAAATGTGAAGCTCGGTGCCTTCATCTCAAACTCCTCCGGTGCCGGTCAGGCTTTGCAGGATGAAGGGGAAGGCCAGTCCGACAAGGCCTGTCACGGCGGTGTAATCGTGCCAGAGACGGCCAATGCGCAGGTCAAGCCTGCGTGCCTGCGAGATATAGCCGGTCCTCCACCGCCACAGCCCGTAAAGGGCAAGCAGAGCGCCGATGCCGGCATGCAGCAAGCCGTAGGCCGCGACGGCGAAGGCCGCGGCGGAGGCTGCGTGGCCTGTCGGGGCCGGGATCGAGGTCATGATGGTCGCCAAAGCGACGATGCTGACCAGATGTGCCGCAAGGACGACGCCGAGAGCTGACGAGGTCCGGCCGGCGCTGCCATCGGCATAGCGGCCGGCGATCGCGGCGATCGTCAGCGACGCCGCTGCGAGAAGCGCCGGCAGCGGAAAGGTGAAGTCGAGATTAGCCGGCGGCCAGTTCGGTGCGGACAGCCACAGGAAGAAGGCACCGAAGATCAGCGAGGTGTAGAGGGTGGCATCCGCGGCCAGGGCGAAGACGACGGCCCACCAGGATGGCGGCTGGTCGACTTCCTGGTGATGCCAGGCCTTTGAGCCGCGCCCGACCTCAAGCGGGCCTAAATCCTGTTTCAGGCCGGTCGACGGCGTCCACAGGAAGAACAGCACGATGACGACGATAAGCGCGATTGGCGTCAGCCAATAGAGCTTTGCCAGCAGGCTGGCGAAAAAGCCGGCCGTTGCGATCGCCGTCCAGAGCGGCAAGTAAGTCGGACCCGGCAGGACGACGACATGATCGAGGCGACCGTCTGTCATGTCGACGGTCAGGGTTTCCATCCAGCCGTTTCGCATGAAGCCGAGATAGCCACGTCCTGCGGCAAGCTCGGGGCCGAGCTGGCGCGGCTGTAACTGGTCGGCGCGGGTCTCGATATGCGGCAGGGAAGCGAAGTTGTAGGAGGGCGGCGGCGTCGGGGTCGCCCATTCCAGCGTCCCGGCCTCGAACGGGTCCCGGCGGAAGGGCTTGCCGTGAATGAAGAGCAGAATGAGGTCGAGGGCCACCAGCGCAAACCCGATCGTCATGATGAAGCCGCCCACCGAAGAAATGAAATTCAGAACCTCCCAGCCTGCTGCCTGCGGATATTCGAAAACCCGGCGCGGCATGCCGCGGAGCCCGGTCAGATGCATGATGAAGAAGGTTAGATTGAAGCCGATGAAGACCAGCCAGAAGGCGGGTTTCGAGAGGTGCTGCACCGGCTGGCGCCCGGCAATATGCGGTAGCCAGTAATAGGCTGCCGCCATCATCGGAAATACGAAGCCGCCGACGAGAACGTAGTGAAGGTGGGCGACGACAAAATGCGTGTCATGGGCCTGCCAGTCGAAGGGGACCATGGCAAGCATGACGCCGGTGAGACCGCCAGCGACGAAGACGAAGAAAAACCCGAAGACATGCAACATCGGAATGGACGAGCGGGGGCTGCCATGCGCCATCGTGGCAAGCCACGCGAAGATCTGGATGCCTGTGGGTATGGCGACCAGTGCGCTTGCGGCGGAAAAGAAGGATAGCGCCACATGCGGAATGCCAACCGTGTACATGTGGTGGACCCAGAGGCCGAAGGACAGGAAGGCCATGGCGACGATGGCAGCAACGATCAGCCCATAGCCTTCGAGCCTGGTGCGGCACAGCACCGGGATGATGGTCGAGAGCGCACCGGCGGCTGGCAGGAAGATGATGTAGACTTCCGGGTGGCCGAAAAGCCAGAAGAGATGCTGCCAGAGCAACGGATCGCCGCCGCGCGTCGGATCGAAGAAGGGGAGGTCGAAGGCGCGCTCAACCTCCAGCAGGATGGAGCCGAGGATGAGTGGAGGAAAGCCAATTAGCATCATGGCGGCAACGACCAGCATGTACCAGGCAAAGATCGGCATCCGTGTGAGCGACATCCCGGGTGAGCGCACCTTCAGAATCGTCACCAGGATTTCGATGGCAGCCGACAGCGCGGAAATTTCGACGAAGGTGATCCCGAGCAGCCAGACATCGGCGTTGATGCCGGGCGAATAGGGCCGCGACGAAAGCGGCGTGTACATGAACCAGCCGCCATCCGGCGCGATACCAAAGACAAGTGCCGCGACCAGAAACGAGCCGCCGAAAAGGTAGCACCAGTAGCCATAGGCCGACATGCGCGGAAAGGCGAGGTCACGGGCTCCCAGCATCTTCGGTAACAGGTAAATCGCCAGGCCCTCGAAGAAGGGGATGGCGAACAGGAACATCATGATGACGCCATGCATGGTAAAAACCTGGGCATATTGGGCGGCATCGAGAAAGGCGCTGCTGGTCGTGGCGAGCTGCGCACGGATCAGCATGGCGAGAACGCCGCCGATGGCGAAAAAAACCAGCGCTGTCAGCATGAAGCGTTTGCCAACCACTGTGTGGTTGACGGCGGACAGGCGTTCGAGGCCTTGTCCCGATCCCCAGACGGAATCCAGTTGGCGATGCAGGCGGATCGGTGTCGCAGGGGTCTCAAATCCGGTAACCGGTTTTGCTTCTGTCATGGCGCGGCCCCCCTTACGGACATCTCGGTCAGGCGTTGTTCGTAGAGTTCGGGCGGGTGGGCCTCGACGGTGAAGCGCATGGATGTGTGTCCGACACCGCAATATTCGGCACAGACGCCGCCATAGCGTCCGGCTACATCGGCCCTGATCCTCAGGGTCGTGATATGGCCGGGTACGGCATCGACCTTGCCCGCCAATCTGGGGATCCAGAAGCTGTGCACGACATCGTCACTGGTGACCTGAACCTCAACGACGCCGCCGACGGGAATGTGAAGTGTCTCTTCTGACGCGACATCCGGTCCAAGATCGGGATAGCGGAAATTCCAGCGCCACATGGCCCCCTTGGCTTCGACACGGGCGATCACCGGTTCCTTTTGCCATGCGCCAATCAGATACTCTCCCTGCGCCATGCCGTAGATCATCAGCGCGATCAACACGGGAACCGGCAGGACAAGGCCGCCCGCGATCATCCAGCCCTTCTGCGAGAGACCGCGGCCGAAGCCGGGTCGGAAGAACACCAGTGCAAACAGGACAAGCACAAGGGCGAGGATCGCTGCGGCACCTGCAAGCATGATCCACCAGAGATTGGCGATCGCGCCGGCGTAGGGACCTGCCGGATCCAGGGCCGACAGGTCTCCGGAACAGGAGGCGAGCGGCAGTGTGGAAACAGTCAGCAAACTGGCACGTTGGAACAATTGCGCTCGCTCCGACCTTTTCAACGCGAATGGAGGATGCCCATGGCCGAAACATCTGACGCGGATACCGCAAACCCTGTCATCGAGCAGCTGGAGAAGGAAGACAAGACCTCGGCGGTCGCCGTTGCCGGTCATCCTCTCCATGCCATGAGCGTGCATTTTCCGATCGCTCTGGTGTTCGGCACGCTGGCAGCCGATGTGTTCTACTGGTTCAGTGCCGATCCCTTCTGGTTGCGGGTCGGGCTCTGGAGCGCAGGGACGGCATTTCTCGCGGGTGTTGCCGCCGGCATCGTCGGCACTGCGGAACTCCTTCTCGTTCCTGGCATTCGTGCACGGGCTGCGAGCTGGGCGCATGCAATCGCCGCTGTCACGCTGATCTCTGTTGCCGGTGCCAATTGGGGCCTGAGACTGGTCGATCCGGATGCGGTTCTGCCGCATGGCATGCTCCTGTCGTGTCTCGCCGCCGTGTTGACGGGTATTGCTGGATGGCATGGGGGCAAGCTGATTTTCGATCACGGTATCGGCCTCATGGTGTCGCCCAAGGATTGATCGGCGCGAGCAGCCGCTGGAGCCCGCCAGGTTCCGACATGACGGAGGGGAGTGACCAGTCCGGGGCCTGCTTGGCGAGGACCAGAACGAGGATGGCGAGCACCACCGCGCAGCAACTCGCTGTTGCGACCACGAAGCGCCATACGGGATAGACCTCGCCCTCGCGAAAAAGCTTGATGACCACCAGGCCAGAGAAGACGTGGAAAACGGCAAGCAGACCGACGAATGCCAGCTTCCAGGAAAACCACGGAGAGAAGACCTCTCGCAAAAAGCTGAGCCCTATGCCGCTTGCGACCGCAACAAAGGCCGCCGGCGATATCAGCGCCACGAAGGCAAATCGCGTCATCCGCTGCATGCGGTAAAGCGCATCTTTGTCTCTTACATGCGCTCTCTGCACATAGAGGCTGGGCAGGCTGATGAGACCGGCTGTCCAGATGGCAATCGCTGCGATGTGAACGAATTTCAACAGGGCAATCATCGGCTGGAGGCCTCGCCGTCGAGGCCGCGACCGGCAAAGACACGGCGCAGGATGAGAAGCGCAGCAAATAGATAGGGAAGTGCTGCCGGCACCCACATCAACAGCCCGGCCAGTTGCTGATCGGCCAGTGGCGAAAGTCCAAAGGCGAGGGTCGTATCCATATGTGCGGCGAAAAGCGGTTGGCGCGAGAAGGTGAGAAGTGCACCCAGCATGCCCATCTGCAAGGTCGTTCCAAGCAGGAGCGCGATGGCCGAGCCCGCCGCGCGCCGTGGGGAAACGATATCAGCCCAGAGCCAGATGGCTGATCCAATCAGGCTGAGCTCCATCAACCAGTAGATAACAGGTGACGAGAGCGCCAATAGGTAGGGCTCCGGCGCATGCCAGAACCACATCGAAAGTGTGTGCACGAGGAACGAAAGCTGCGGCGGAAGGCGTCGCCCCGGTCGCAATCTTAAGGGGATCGCCATCACGATGAGGGGACCAAGGACAGAGACAATCAGGATGTGATGGAAAATGCGGGCGGAAAACAGCGCCGAGGCGAGAGCGCAGAGAGGCGAAACGAACGCGATCAGCATGATGATGAGTGCGGCAATTGCCGCCAGTCGCTGCCGTGACCCGCTCGCTAACGTGATCAGGATCGCGAAAGCCGCGGCGATCATGAGAAGCAGCGGAGGGTCAAAATTCCACGCACTCCAGACTGCATCAGGGGTGGGCGCAGGGCCGCAATATATGTCCAGGTTCATCGTCCCCCCACTCGGCTCCAGTCCTGATCTGTCGCTTGCCGCGCTCGGTCGACCAGTTACGGGCCGGTGCAGCAGCTGCCTTGCGGAAGGCAACACGCCTGGGGCCGAATTGTTCCATAGGTCCTGATCAGGACGACGGCTTGTCTGCTCCCGGGAAAGACAATCTTGCCTCACCGTTGCGCTTGATCCTGACCGGCACGGACTTATAGGCCGGGGTCTTCGACGCGCGGTCATGATGTGACAGGGGGACGAGTGGATTGAGTTCCGGATAGTAGCCAGCCACGCAGCCATCCGGGAGATCGAATGGCATGATCTCCAGGCCGGTAACGCGACGATCGATATCATCTTCTGCATCGCATACCACGGTGACCCGCTCTCCCACGGCCAGCCCGAGCCGGTCGATTTCGCCGGGGTTGATCAGCAACACGTCACGCTTGCCTTCGATGCCGCGCAGCCGGTCGCTATAGCCATAAATCGTGGTGTTGAACTGATCGTTGCTGCGCAGCGTGATGAGGGTGAACCGCTCAGGCGCTGTTTGGTAGCCAGTCGCCGAAAGCATCTCCGGAGTCACGAATTCGGCCTTGCCGCTTTCCGTCTTCCATTGCCGCTCGCGGGCGGGATGGCCGCGATAGAAGCCGCCCGGCGTGAACAAGCGGGCATTGAAGTCCCGGAATTCGTCGGGATAGGTTTTCTCGATCAGGTCACGCACGGCGGCGGTATCGCGGGCCCAGTTGCCCCAGGGCATGTTCGGGTTCGGCGGAAGTGTCGCCTCAGCGAGGCGGCTGACAATCTCTATCTCGGACTTCAGGTCTTTGCTGGCCGGCGTACGCTTGCCGACCGAACCATGCACGCAGCTGAGGCTATCCTCCATTGAGACCACCTGCGGCTTGCCGGTCAGCAGATCCATTTCGCTGCGCCCAAGGCAGGGCAGGAGATACGCGATCTCGCCATTGATCAGGTGGCTACGATTGAGCTTGGTTGCGATCTGCACCGTCAGGCGCATGCGCGGCCACGCCTCTTCCATCGCTCTCTGCTCAGGAACGGCGCGCAGAAAATTGCCGCCGAGGCTGATAAAGGCGCTCACCTCGCCTTTCAGGATGGCTTCGCAGGCCTCGACCGTATTCATGCCCTTTTCCCGTGGCGGCGCAAAATCGAAAAGCTCTGCCAGTCGATCAAGCGGCACAAGCTCCGGTTTTTCCGCAATGCCGACGGTGCGTTGACCCTGAACATTGGAGTGACCGCGCACAGGCGAAATGCCGGCGCCCTTGCGCCCGATATTGCCCTTCATCAGCAGCAGGTTCACATAAGTTGCGATGTTTTCGAAGCCGTGCATGTGCTGGGTCAGGCCCATGCCGTATATGCCGATGGCATTCTCAGCCTCGACATAGACCGTGCCCGCCGCCTCGATGGCGGCGCGGGTGACGCCGGAGACCTCTTCGATGTCCGACCAGTCGAGCGATCGCAGACGTGCCTCGAAGGCTTCGAACCCAGTGGTATGTTCGGCGATAAACGCGTGATCGATGATCTGCCTGTCATCCGCACGCGCTGCATCATCGGCGGCAAGAACGTGCTTGCAGAGCCCCAGGAGAACCGCGATGTCGCCGCCCGGCTTGACTTGGTGATACTGGCAGGACAGCGCGGTCTCATGGCCGCTGACCATGGCTGTCGGTTCCTGAGGATTGATCATGCTTTCAAGGCCGCGCTCGCGCACGGGATTGAAGGTGACGATCTTGCAGCCGCGCCGCACGGCTGCCTGAAGCTGATGCAGGAAGCGCGGGCTGTTGGTGCCGGTGTTCTGCCCGAAGAAGAACAGTGCGTCGCAATGGTCGAAATCGTCGAGCACCACAGTGCCGACGGGCGAGCCAATGACCTTTTTCAACGTGACCGAGGTTGTCTCGTGGCACATGTTCGAGCTGTCGGGCAGGTTGTTGTGGCCGTAGGCTCGGGCGAACAAAGCCCAGCAGTAACTCGTCTCAAGGCTGGCGCGACCGGAGGTGTAGAAGACCGTTTTCTTGGGCTCCATGGCCCGCAATTCCTTGCCGATCTCGGCAAAGGCCTCATCCCAGGAGCAGGGAATGTAACGATCGCTGCGACTGTCATAGCGCAAGGGATGGGTCAGCCTGCCAAGCTGTTCAAGATCATGATCCGAGAAGCCGCGCAAGTCCGCAAGGGTGTGACGGGCAAAGACATCCAGGGTCGCCTTGCGGCTGGTCAGTTCCCAAAGGGTGGCCTTGGCGCCGTTTTCGCAGAACTCAACGGCCTTGTGGTTTGCCCGCTTCGTCCAGGCACAGGAGACACAGGCAAAGCCGCCGGGCTTGTTCTGCTCCAGGAGGGTCGCCATGGCGCCGGCGCTCACTCCTTCCTTGCCGGCTATCTCGGCGATCCCACGCAGCGAACCCCAGCCACCAGCGGGACCATCATAGGTTACCGTCTCATCGCGCTTTGCCATGTTCCATCGCCTCCAGGGTGGTGCCATCCTGGGGGAACTCGCGGATCAGACAATGGTTTCAATCCGGGGTAGGGTGAAGGGCAAGGCATGCTGATAAGCACCGTCCGGCGTAAGCGGCTGTGGGATCGGCTAGCGAACCGACCTTGCGTATTGCAGTGCGATCCGCATGCCCTGCGTTTCCACCACCTCGATGGCAAAGCCGTATATCGTCTCCAGCACCTCTGTACACATGATCTGGTTGGGCGGTCCATCGGCGGCAATCCGGCCATGTTTCATCGCAATGATCCGGTCGGCGCTTGCCGAGGCATGGTTGATGTCGTGCAGCACGATGACGATGGTGCGGCCCGTCTCGTCGGCCAGCCGGCGTAGTTCCAGCATCAACTGGCGGGCGTGATACATGTCGAGATTGTTCAGGGGTTCGTCGAGCAGGATGTAGTCGGTGTCCTGCGCATAGGTCATCGCCACCATCACGCGTTGCCGCTGGCCGCCGGAGAGCCGGTCGAGTGGGCGGTTGGCAAGCCCTTCCAGTTCGAAGCGGGCGAACGCCTCCTCCACCATGGCCTTGTCCTCGGCCGTCAGACGTCCGCCACTGTGGGGGAAGCGGCCGAAGCCAATCATCTCGCGCACGGTCACACGCGGCGGCGGTCCGGACTCCTGTCTCAGTATCGCGAGTTTCTTTGCCAGCACCTTGCCCGGTGTGGTGGCCACAGACAGGCCGTCAATGGTTACGCTGCCCTGTTTCAGCGGCAAGAGCCTTGCCGTGAGCGAGAGCAGCGTCGATTTGCCTGCCCCATTCGGACCGACCAGTGCGGTCAGCCCACCTTTGGGCAGGGTAAGGTCGATGCCATCGAGAACGCGTTGGCCCTCGCGATCAAGGCTCACGGATTGAATGTCGATCATCGGGTGCGCCTCGCAAACAGAAGCAGGATAAAGACAAGGCCGCCGACAAAATCGACGACGATAGAGAGGGTGCCTGCTTGGCCAAGCCCGTGCTGCAGCAGCGTCTGGCCGCCGACCAGCACAATCACGCCGAGCAGGCTTGCCACGACAAAAACACCGGCATGGCGGCGCGAGGCCGTCAGCCGCTCGGCCAGCGCCGCGATCAGCAGACCGAAAAAGGTAACGGGGCCGACCAGGGCTGTGGAGACCGCGACCAGCAGCGACACCACCAGGAGGTGGATCATGATCTCGCGGTTCCAGGCGATGCCGAGGCCAATCGCCGTGTCGCGTCCAAGGGCTGCGATGTCGAGCTGGTGCCGGCGCGAGACGAGGAAAGCGCTGGCGAGCATGGTGATCAGGCCGGCGATCATCAGCAGGTCGGTGTTCGGGGACGAGAAGTTGGCATACATCGCCCGCTGCGCCACCGCGAATTCCTGCGGATCGATCAACCTGGCCAAAAGGTTGGTCAGGCTGCGGAAGAGGCCACCGATGACGACGCCGGCGAGCAACATCAAGGTGAGGTCCATCCGGCTTTTCAGCGCCGGCCAGAGGATGACCATAGCCAGCAGCATCAGGGCGGAGGTCTCCATGCCGAATTTCAGATGCGGCGAGAGCGAGACATAGCCCAGCCCGCCAAGCGTAAAGACGAGGGCTGCCTGACCAAACTGGTAAAGCGCATCGAGCCCCATGATCGAGGGCGTGAGGATACGGTTGCCGGTGATCGTCTGGAAAGTAACGGTCGACAGCGCAATGGCGACGGCGACTGTCACCAGGGCTGCAAGCCGGATGCCGCGCAGCTCCAGGGCAAAAGCGACGTTGCCGCGCAGGTTTATCGTCATGAAGGCGGCGATGGCGAAGAGCGCCAGACAGAGGAGCACTGCAATCACGACCCGGTCACGCATCGCGTCTCTCCCGAAGGATGAACCAGAGAAAGACGGCCGGTCCGATGACGCCCATCACGGTGCCCACGGGGATTTCGTAGGGAAAGCGGATGACGCGACCGGCGATGTCGGAGGCGAGCACAAGGATTGCGCCGCCGAGTGCCACGAGCGGCAGCGTGCCACGCAGATTGTCGCCCGAGATGCGTGAAACGAGATTTGGGACGACAAGGCCTACAAAGGGTATGAGCCCGACGACGACGACCGAGAGCGCCGACATGATGGAGACCAGCACCAGCCCGATCTGGGTCATGCGGCGATAGTCGATGCCGAGGCTGGTCGCCTGGTCCTCGCCGAGTGCCATGATCGTCAGCCGGTCGGCAATCAGGATCGCGGCTGCGACGATGACGACGGCGATGAAGAGCAGTTCGTAACGGCCCTTCAACACGCCGGAAAACTCGCCATTGGTCCAGATATCGAGATATTGCAGCAGGTCATTCTGCCAGGCGACGTAGGTGACGGCAGCCCCAACCACGCCGCCATAGACAAGGCCGAAGAGCGGCACGAGATGCGGCTGTTCCGGCGGCAGGCGATGGGCGGTGGCGAGGAACAGCGCGGTGCCGGCCATGGCGCTGCCACTTGCAACCAGTGCCTTCACGCCCAGACCCGCTGCCGGCAGGAAGAGCGTCACGATCAGGATGCCGAGCGCTGCACTCTGGGCGGTGCCTGCCGTTGAGGGCTCGACGAAACGGTTGCGCGTCAGCGTCTGCATGATCTGCCCGGCGACCGCAAGGCCTGCACCACAGAGGACTGCGGCCAGCGTGCGCGGCAGACGGCTGATCGAGAGCAGCTCGGCAAGCGGCATCGCCCCATCAGTGCCGGAAATCGAAAGCTCCTGCACGCCGATTGCCATGCTCATGACGATGAGAAGCGCCAGACAGAGCCCGGCGCCGATCATTGCACGACGACGTCCTACATCAGCGATGGCAAACATCACTGGCTGGCGGAAAAGCCGGCTTCAATCGTCGCCAGCACCCGTTCGGTGGCCTTCAAGCCTCCGGCTGCGATGTAGAAATCCGCCGAGGGCAGGTAGATCACCTGGCCGCTCTTCCAGGCCGTAGTTCCAGCAACCAGCGCATTGTCGAGCGTCGCCTTGGCATTCTGGTCGTTTGCGCCAATGGCTGCCGCGCGGTCGAGCACCAGCAGCCAGTCGGGATTGGCCTTGGCGATGAATTCGAAGGAGACCGGCTCACCATGGGTGGCGGCCTCGACGTCTTCCACTGCTGGCGGCAGGTCGAGCGCCTTGTGCACCCAACCGAAGCGGGAATCGACACCGTATGCGGTGATTTTCGGCCCGTTGGTCATCAGGATCAGGCCCTTGCCCTTGCCCTGAATGGCGGCCTTGGCGCGGGCAAGTGCTGCGTCGAATTCAGCAACGGCCTTCTCGGCCTCAGCTTGCTTGCCAAAGATCGCGCCATAGGTCGTGGCGCGCTCACGCGCCTGCTCGATGACATCGATGCCGTCCATGGTCATGTCGAGCGAGGGCGCGACCTTGACCGTCTCCTTCTCCTTGCCGGAGGAGCGGCCGCCGAGGATGATGAGGTCGGGCTCAAGCGCGCTCAAAGCCTCGAGATCGGGTTCGAAGATGTCGCCGACGACCTCGGCCTTGCCTTTGAGCTCCGAGAGTTCGGAGAGGTAAAGGTTCTCCGGGATGCCTGCGGGCATGACGCCGATCGCCAGCAGCGTGTCGAGGGCGGCGATATCGAAGACGGCAACCTTCGACGGCGTGCCCTCGACGGTAACCTTGCCGGCATAGGTCTCGACGTCGAGCGCAACCGCCGGCAAAGCGGCGAGGCAAAGGCTGGCGGCAATCAGCGCGCGGCGGGTGAAGTGGCGAATGCTCATGGCTGTCTCTCCGAAACGTAAGCAGGTGGTCATGGATCAGGCCAGCGCTTTCAGGCGTGGGCTATCTGCGTCCTGAAAGCCGGCGCTCCAGGCGTCGAACGCGGCACCAAGGCGGGTCTTGATGGCGGTCTCGAAGCGGTCGGCCCGGTCGAGCCGGCGCTCGACATCCTCGATCAGCCGTCGGTCGCCCGTCTGCGCCAGTTTCATGGCGGTAAAGTGGATGTTTTTCAACTCCTGGTGCAGCGCTTCGATTTCGTTACACCAATGCTCGAATTCGCTGTTGCCGAGCTTGGCCGCCCGCCAGACAAAGGCAAAGCCATGCTCATAGGCATATTTGCGGATGGCGAGAACCGGCAGCTCGCGCAGGCCAGAGGTAAGATCGGAGAGTACCAGACCGTCTCGCCCTTCGACATGGGCGGCAAGAACCGATCGCAGTGCTTCGATGAGCGGATTGCGCGCGCGGATCAGGCATTCGTTCAGATAGGCCACCACATCGGCATCATCCGCCGGCTGGAAGGCGGCGCGGTCGAAATGATAGCCGCCGGCAACCGTCGGCTGGGCAATCGCGTTCAACACCTTCGCGCGTTCGATCGGCCCTTCCCAGCGATAGTCGGGGTCGCGGATGAACCAGACATCCGCGTCCTCGGTCATTTCCGGCATCAGGTAATGCGGGAAGGGGTTCTGGTTGAACTTGTTCTCCCGCTCCGGCAGATGGAAGAGGTCGAGCATCACCATCACGCCTTCGGTTTCGCTGCGTTTTTCCAGCAGATCGAGGAAGGCCGCGACATTCTCGTCCTTCGAGCGGGCGTGGTCGTACCAGGGCGTCACGGGCGCGCGGTAGAGGCGCTCGAACCAGAGACGGAAGGGCTCATGGCTGACGGTGGCGTCGTGATAGAGCAGCTCGTGGCGCGGGCTTATCCCGAAGGGCGCATCCCAGATGCCGAAATAGAAGGGCCGGTGATCGATGCCGCGCCGCTTCAAGCCGTCGCAAAGGCAGCTGACGAAGCAGTGCACCTTGATGTCGTAATATTCCTCGCCATGCACCCCGCCTTCGAATTCCGGCATGGGCTCTGCGGCAGGTTCCGGTTCAGCGGGTGCCGTGTCGTCTTCAGGCAGGAAGAGATCGGCGAGATCGGCCACCGTCACCACATCCTTGCGGCTGATCACGGCGTCGTCGACCATCAGCCCGTGTTCGAGCTCGAGATTGAGGAAGATCTGCAGGATCAGCACGGAATCGAGATAGAGATCCTGGTTGAGCCGCGCCGCCGGCGAAAATGCCTCCATATGCCGATGCTGCATGGGGCCGGCCAACACTTGCGCAATGGCGTCGATGATGTCGCTTCGGGTCACGAGGCGCGCTCCTTCTGATCGTTGAATTCGCCGGCCAAAAAGCGCCTGGCAATTTCGCGGCGGCTGATCTTGCCGTTCGCCTGGCGGGGTACCTCGCCCACCTGCACCAAATGCATCGGCACCTGGTGCGGTTGGAGGAGGGCAATCAGCTTCTCGCGCAACTCGGTGGATGGCAGGTTCCTGTTCGCCGAATAGACGAGCGCCACGCGCTCGCCGGCAAAGCTGTCCGGCACACGGAAAGCCACCGCATCTGTTACACCGTCGACGGCAATCGCCTGGTCCTCGACATCGCGCGGATAGACGTTGAGGCCCGAGACATTCACCGTGTCATCGAGCCTGGAGACGAAGACGAGCATACCGTCGGCTCTGACATAGCCGAGATCTTTTGTCTCGATCCGGGCATGGCCCTGAAGCACGATTTCGACCGGCGCATCCGCGGTGCCTGTTTCGGCGACCGAGAAGCGCGGCAGAATGCGGCCCATGTCGGCGGGATGCGTGAGGTCGCTGTTGATGGCAACGCAGCCAGCCTCCGAGCAGCCATATTGCTGGTAGAAACGCTCGCACTTGGCGCGGATGGTCGAAAACCAGCTCTCCGGCAACAGCGTGCCCGAGGTCATGATCGCATGCACCTTTTCGCCTAATGGCAGCAAGCGCGCCAATGTGTGCAGCATGGCGGGCGAGGAATAGAGGATCGGTCGCTCGGTTTCCCTGAGGACCCTGATCAGGTGTTTGGGATTTCCGGTGTTCACCACATGCGACACGCGCCCGCGCTTCAATCCCACCAGGAGACCGCAGATCAGCCCGTAGGAATGGGTGGTCGGGCAGGCGACGACAGGCGTCATGTCCTGGGGCTCGCGGAAGAAGCAGACGTAGTCCTCAAGCTCCCGCTCTATATCGTCCCATCCGCGCGCCACGCATTTGGCGGCACCCGTGGTGCCGGAGCTCATCTGCAAAAGCCGTCCCCTCGGGCTGTCGTCGTCGGGCTCGCCCAGCCATTCGGCTGTCGTCCCGCCGTGGAATAGCCGGTGGCAGCCGGCCTCCTTGGCGAGCTTGCGGGCGGTCGCAAGCGGCGTGCCGGGCAGAAGCGGCAGGATGCTCGCGCCGAGCTGCCGGATGGCGAAGAAGGCCGAGAGCCAGTCGACCGTCTCGTCGAAACAGACAGCGACGCTGAGGCGCGGGTCAACGATGCCCGTTGCGGCGAGGAAGGCCGTGGCCCTCTCGTTGATCTGTGCCTCGCTATGGAAAGTCCCGTCGATGAGGATCATGGCTGGTCGCTCCGTTCTCTGGGGCCAAGCGGATTGGGCACCCGGTGGCGATAGAGGCTGCGATCGCGAAAGAGCTTGCGCGACAGCAGCGATTCCGTCGAAATTTCGGGCTGGTCATGGGCAAAGAGCGAAAGCCGCGCCTCGTCGGCATACTGCTCGCCGTAGCCATCGAGCAGCTCGCTGACCATGCTCCAGAACGCGTGCTCCGTGAGCCCATAGGCCGTCTCGATCAACAGCGAGACCTCCGTGAGGCAGTAGATGAACAGGCAGTCCATCACCAGCTCGCGCAGCTCATTGGCATGGTCGGTCCAGTAATAGGCATCCGACGGCGCCCCCTCATAGACGGGGTCGATGGCCACAAAATTCGGCAGATCCTGAGGGCGGCGCAGAAGCGCCGGGCAAAATTCGACGCTCTCGTGAAAGTCGCGCAGGATCAGCCGCTCGGGCCAGCCGTTGCGCAACACGAGGATCATGTTCTGTCCATGCGCTTCCAGTGCGACGCCGTGGTGGACCATCAGATGCCAGACCGGCAGGATAGCCACTTCCAGCATGCGCTGGAGCCAGGGACGAAGGCCATGCTGTGCGATCCACGGCGCGATGAAGGGCTGGCCATCCGCCTCCAGCATCATCAGCGCATTGAACGGCACGGCCTGTTCGCCGGGCCTGATCTTCGGGCTTTCGCGCAGCATCACGCCCAGTTTGCCATCGAGCGCGCCATGCGCGTCGACCCGAATTCCAGCATATTCCTGCAGCACCTCGACCGGATAGCGGCTGTTGAAATCCTCATCGCCTTCGATCAGTCCGGCTAGCCAGTGGCTAAGATGCGGCGCCGTCACGATCGAATGCGGCTCCAGCCCCCGCATGGACGACGTGTTGACGATATCGAGCGGCAGTTTCACATGCGCGCGGGTCGGATCGGCATGGTTGACGAGCGTCCTGATCGATTGCGTCGCGCGGTAGGGATCGCCGTTTTCGCCGAGCGAGGTCACGCGTCCGTCGGCGATCCAGTCGGCCAGAAGCCCGTCCTTCAGATGCCGCCACTGCCAGGGATGAATCGGCACCAGCGCATGGCTTTCGTGCGACAAACCCTTGCGCTTCATCCGCGACAGCACCCGGGCGGCATGGCCTTCGCCGAGTTCGTCTTGCCAAAACTGATCGGAATCGCAAGGCAGGGCTTCGCGTACATGCTGTCGTTCGACGGCAAGCCAGTGCAGGCGGAAAGCTCGCCCTGCCTCCGGCCCAAACAGGGCATTGTCGTCGAGGCTGAAGCCGGTGCGCGACTTGAAACACGGATGGTAGGGATGTGCTTCGGCTAGCGCGCAATCCAAGCGATCGAAGGAGAGGGCACGCCGGTCCGAGACGGTCGTGACGATCCCATCCTGATCGAGGAAGCGGATCGTGCTTTTGAGTTCGTCAAGCAAGGTCTTTCGCGACGCCTCGGGTGCGGGCAAGACATCGATGAGCCTGTTGAGGTCCCCAAGCGTCCAGCCGCGGGTCTCGGGGCAGCGGAGTTCGATGGAGCCGGGTGTGAGGCGTGGCCGGCCGAAGGGACCCCTTCGAAGCGCCGCGCGGGCCTCGCCAGCGCCAATTTGAAGGTTTGTCGTACCGTCATTCGCGCCGCGACTGTCGCTTAATGCTATTCCTTCAAAAAGCAGCGCCGAGACGAGTTGCCGAAGGACGCGCTCTTCCGGCTGTGCCGGCAGATCAAGAGGCAAGGGCATCGGCAAGCCTCGCGGTCTTGATGTGGGCGGGATGCAGCGGGTTCGGCATTTCGCGATAGAGGGCCATGCCAGTGCCCCCTTCCAGTTCGTCTATGCCGGCGACACGCACGCCGAGATTGGCCTTTGTGGTGATGGTCCGGTTGTCGAGCAGGTGGCGGACGAGATCGAGCCCGCTGCCGTGCAAGGTCTTCGACAATGTGGTCAAATGGCCGCGCAGCTTGCCCAGAAGGTGCGCCTCATCGGCCAGGCCTTCGGCATTCATCCGCTGGATCACGGCAAAGACTTGATTGACGACAAGGTAATAACCGAAGCGACGGCGGATCTCGGTATCGGGATAGAAGAGATCGTTCACGTCGGCGAGATCGGGCAGGAGGTTCGTCAGCCCCTGCCGGTGCCGCTCCGAGAGATAGAAGCCCTGGCTGTCGCGATAGATCACTTTCGACGGCCAGCCCTGGGCAACATCCACCAGCATGTTCTGCTGATGCGCTTCGAGCGCGATGCCTGTCTCGTCATAGAGGCGGACAAGGGCCGTCACGGCGCAGTCGAGATAGCGGTCGAACCACTGATGGGCGGCCTCGGTCTTTGCCAGTCCCGCCTCTCCGGCCAGCCGCTCGATGAGCGCCGCAAGCCGCTGGCGCCGACCGGGAAGGGCCGGTGCCGTCAGCGCCGCAAGGCTGATCACGCCTTCGCCCTTCTCGCCGCGATAGGGGTTTTCCCGCAAGATCACCTCGAAGCCGCTTTCGCTCGATCCCGGCAGATCGAGGGTGAGATAGGCGGGATCGCGGAGGAAGCCGAGCTTCGGCAGCCGGGTCTCAAGGTCGAGCAGGTCGACCAGCTGCGCCATCACCACCCCGGCCTCCAGCTCATGGGCGCGGTTGAGCCTCAGCGAATTGGTGATCTTCACCGGCAGCGAGAATTTCAGCATCCAGTCGCAGTCGTCAGAGGCGACGGTGCGCACGGAAGATGTCGCGGTGAACTTGACGCCACCGCTGCCGAGCAGGCGTAGCTCGCCCTCAGCCATCAGCGCCTGGATCTGCGGCTGCAGCAGCAGCGCCTCGGCCTGCAGCGGATGCATCGGCAGGATCATTTCGTTGTCACCGAGTGGGTTCTCATCGAGCAGATCGCCCGCCATTTCACGAACGATCCCATCAAGATCGCCCGCGACCGAGCGGGCCCGGACCCTCTGCCGCGGTGCGGCGAAATAGGTGAGCGCAAAACGCCCGCCACCCTCCGGGGCATAGGTTGCCGACTGCCAGTCGCTCATGCCGGTCAGGCTCTTGGGTGTCGGATGCATCCAGTGGCCGAAGACGAGCGATTGTTCGCTTTCGATAAAGCCGTTGGGCCGGTTTTCGAGAGCGCGCTCACTCGCCTCTTCGGCCAAGCTCGCAATCCGGGCGCAGCTCTGCAGCGTGCGCAGCATCAGTTCGAGGCCGGCACCGGGACGGCTCTCGGCCTTGGTTTTTTCGCTGAGATCGTGGACCAGGCACTGGACGGCCCAGAGTGGATCGGTTGTATGCCAGACGCTTTCGCCGGGATGGCGGCTAAAGATTTGACCAAAGGCCTTTGGTCCGACCTGGCTGTCGGTGGCGACAACTGCCCGCAGATAAAGCCTGGGTGCCGACAGATACCAGTCGAGGCAGTCTCGCTCGCAGCCTTCAAGCGTCATGCAAGTGGTGCAGCCGGGATCGATCTCGCGGATATAGCAATTGGCGAAGCTCTGGAAGGTTGCAGCCGCGGCAATCGCGTGAGGGTTCGGGGTGTGGGCGCGCTGCATCAGGACGACGCCCCGCTATGCCGAAATACTGGTCCACGAAGACTGCAGCGGATAGCCCGCTTGGTATCCATGTCGCTCATCGAGGTGTTCCTCGTCACTCGATACACGTGAGCGCTGCGCCAGTCTCCTGGCGCAGCGCAGTCTCTCAGGGTCAGAAGGTTGCCTTGACTGAAACCAGGAAGGTGCGGCCCTGCTCATAGAGGGGGGTTACATCCGCTTCGAACTCCTGGCCGTAAGTGGCGCGGCTCGCATAGGTCTCGTTGAAGAGGTTCTGAACTTCCGCGCGGAACGTCATATGAGAGAGCTGCTCCGGCTTCCACTCGGTGTAAATGTTGACCACTTCATATGACTTGTAGGTGGTGTCGCCCGACTCGTATTTCGGTGCAAATTCCATATCACCGCCGATGGTCAGGCCCCATTCCGTGAATGTGTGAGCCGCGGAGAGGGTGATGATATCGCCCACGGGTGTCGCCAAGTAGTTTCCAGTATCAGAGTTCACTGGCTGCCCGTCGACTTCGCCGGTGATGTGCGCGTACTTCACCTTGATGAAGCCATCGACCCAGTCGTAGCCGACACCGAGTTCGTATCCTTCGGAGACGACGTCGTAGTTGAGGTTTGGATAGACAACGCCGGGGAGGCTGCCTGTGTATTTGGCCACACGAGCATTCTGGATGCTGCTGCGGAAGATGCTTGCTTCGGCTGTGTAGCCGCTATGGTGAAGCTCCAGACCCGCCATCACGTTGTTGGCCGTGGTCACGTCCGGTCCAGAAGCCGTATAATCCCAATTGGGATCCATGATAAAGCTCTCGGCAAGCGGAATGCCCGCCCAGACATGCGACGCGCCTGCTTTGGCGGTGAGGAAGCTCGTCAGATCGTATTCGACCGCAGCATTGCCGCTGATGCCCGCGTGATCCCATTCTTCGCCATTCACACCTTCAAACCACTGCTTGTCGACGCGACCGCCAAAAGAGATGCGGGTGTGATCGAAAGGTTCGAGCCTTGCCTGGCTATAGATGCCGATATTGGTCGCCTTCTCAGTTCCGTCATCCATCAGTGCGGGAACAGTGGTAACGCTATCGAGTTCGATCTGGTCGCGATAGAAATCGATACCGGCGACGATATTGCCGTTATCGAGTGCGAATTTGTTTTCGAACTTCCCGTTCAGACTCTGGCTTTCACCAATCGTCGGGTAGCTGGTCGGCCAGCCAGGTGTCGGTCTCGGATAGGCCATGGTGTCAACCAGGCTGGTGCTGTAGGCGAGCCGCACAGTCGGGTCCCACCAGCCCTCTGGTGTCGTGTCCGAATAGGTGAAGACCGTATTCTGGCGCTCCAGAAGATAGTTTCGGGTGGCGGGCTGCCATGGCCGCCCTTGGAAGATGCCGTTGGCACGAAATGGCCGTTCCGCATCATCACGCACGCGCTCATGGCTCAACTCAAAACGGTCACCCGATTCTGCTTCGTAGGCGACTTTGCCCAGGCCGCTGAGAAGATTGGTCTCGGTGCCCAAGACCTCTTCGCCATTGCCGGCTTCGAAGTTTCCGCCCTTGCCGTAGTTCACAAAACCGAGAAACTCGAAACCGTCCTGCATGGCCCAGCCGCCAAGGCCGGTGGTGAAGGTCTGGCTGTTTGAATTGTAGGTTTCGGAAACCATGCCGCCGAAGCCGTCTTCGGTCAGCATGTCCTTTACATCCTTGGTCTCGTAGGCAATGGAGCCCGCGAGTGCGCCGGGGCCTGCATCGGCGGGGGCAATCCCTGCATCGACGTTGACGGCTTTAAGCAGGGAGGGGTCGATCAGGTTCGTGGCGTTGTGGTGGAAGACCCGGTTGTTCTGGCGGCTGCCGTCGATCGTGACAGCGAGCGTCGTTTCTTCAAGGCCGTTGACATAGACCTTTTGCGAGGTCGGGATTGAACTGCCGACGCTGACACCGGCCTCATCACGGAATACGTCTGCAACGCTGGACGGGTTGCGTGCGGCCAGCTCCTCTGCACCGATATTGACCGAGGCCACGCTGGTCGCATCCCCCTGGCCGGTTACCGTGATTTCACCCAGCATTGTCGAAGCATCGGCGGCTGGCACGGCGCCGGTTGCGGCAGACGGCTGATCACCAACCACCACGACACCATTGCTGATGCGATAGGAGAGGCCGGTTCCGCCAAGAAGCCGAGAGAGAGCCGCCTCTGTGGTCAGGGTGCCAGATACGGCAGCAGAACTTGCGCCGCGAGCAGCGGCGGCCGGCAGCGAAACCTGCAGGCCCGCCTGGCGCCCGAAGGCTCTCAAGGCACTTGAGAGCGGCTGTGCGGGAATGTCAAAGCTGTGGGTGGCGGAAACCGCGCTGGCAGATTGCGCCAGGGCCGGCAGGCTGGAAGGGCCCGCAAACAAAACCAAGGCGCAGGCGGTCGTGGTCAGCAGGCGGCGCGATGCTGCCCCGATCAAGGCGCGATGCGTGGAAGATGTCTTAACTGTCATACTCGTCCCCAAAACAGAAACGGCCTCAGGCCGTGTTCGGGGTTAAATACGAGTGATAGAGGCAAGTTTTTCACGGGCCATCGAAATTTTTGCGTCAAAGGCCGGGAAATTGTTCTAATCTATTGATATAACGGTATTTATTTACGAGAAATGATACGGAGGTAGGGTGATATGGTCTGGACGTGCAAGCCGAACGGCGAGACCACAGCTGCCAGCGCCTGGTCCGGATTTTGAAGATCATAGAGCCCCGTTACCCGCAGCGACGCCAGATCCTCCGGCAGCCTGATCCAGGCTGGATGCTGACGCTCGATCAGGGCAACGACATCCCCGAGTGTCTCATCGCTCACGGAAAGCTTGCCCTCACGCCACAAGGCGATTTCGCCGGGATCGATACGACCGTGTTTGACCTCTCCGCTTCCCTTGGCGACCGTGACGACGTCGCCGGGTGAAAGGGGGATGGCGTCTTCTGCTCTCCCTGGTGTGAGGGAAATTGAGCCAGACGCCAATTCCACCCGCGTTCCCTCTTGCGTTTCCCGTACACCGAATGCTGTACCGAGCACGCGCACGGAAGCATTGCTTGCCTCGACGGTGAAGGGTCGTTGCGGATCGCGCGTCACCTCGAAATAGGCTTCCCCCGAAAGAAGTTTGATCCTGCGTAAGGCGGGATCAAAGCCTTCGGCAATGGCGGTTTCTGGTGCGAGTGTGACGCGCGATCCGTCGGCAAGCGTCACGACTTCCGTTTCACCGGCGCTCGTGCGGAAATCCGCTTCGAGTCGCATGCGCAGGGCGGGTCCAAAAATTACCGCCGCGAGGCCAGCGATCAGCAGGGTGGCCGTCGCGACGTAAGGCCGGCGGCGCGGTGTTCGCCGCGCGTTCCCTTCTGGCTGAACAAGCCTTGCCTTGATGAGCGGCGGCTGTTCGCCGAGCGCCGCCCAGGTGCGACAGATCCGGGTCCAGGCCGCAACATGCATATCCGATCTTTGCATCCAGGCCTGCCATTGCCGGTCAACCTCAGCATCCTGCGGCGTCTCGTTCATCCGCATGAGCCAGTCCATTGCTTCTTCGAGAAGCAATTCCCGCATTTGATCTGGATGCTGTTCGGTCGTCAAAGCTGGGTTGTCCCTGGTTATTTTCGTCGCATGCGGGCAGGGCGCTCGGGCACCGTCCTACTATAGACGATCAGCGCGGTAAGATTTTTCACGGGGAGCCAAGGATTTCAATGGGCAGCCTGATCGAGGGATAGGGCGATCTTTACCATGCCTGATTTGATCAGCCGATGGGCCGTCGCCACGGAGATATTCAATTCGGTGGCGATTGACTCCAAGGTCCAGCCCTCGATGCGGTAGAGTTGGATCGCGCGTCGCGCGTCTTGCGGCAGCGTCTCGAGCGCTTTTGAGGCCACGCGGACCTGATCACAGAACAGCACGGCCTCCTCCGGCGTACCGGTGTCCTGCGGGACAACCCAGAACGGTGGGTCGACATCGCGACCCCGGGTTTCAACCCTTCGGCGCTTTAGCTGGTCGAAGGCAAGGTTGCGCACGATGCTGTAGTAATAGGCCAAACGCTGACGTGGCGCATACTCATCGGTATCCGCTGGCTTCAGGCGTAAAAATGCATCCTGCACGATATCTTCCGCCAGGTCTCGCGATCCGATCAGCCGTGCGGCGTAATCGACGAGGGCCGGTCTGTGCTCAAGGAAAAATGCGACCTGACGCGGTGGTTGTGCGCTCATGCTCCGAATGCAGAATAAAAGTGGAATGAAAAACTCTTGTTTCTTTATCGCGCTCGGATCTGGAAAGCAAATGAAGTCTTCTCTCGTGGCGCGGCGAATGCTCCTGCCGCACGTGTGAGGCATGCGCTGTCGAGATCAGAACTCACGAAGTGCAGGCGGCATGAAACTGCCGCCTGACCAGGCCCTCAGGGCGGTTGAAATCAGAGCGGCAGCTTTGCCAGGCCCTTTGCCAAGATCGGTCCCGTCGGTCGGCCCGTGGGCGAACCGCCGGCGGGTTCCAGAGTGATTTCATAGAGTTGGTCGCCACGCGGACTTGGCAAAGAGGGGCCATCCAAAGTCGTGGAGCGGGCCTGCTCGATGAGGCCGAGCGAAACCGGGCCGGTCTCTTTCGACGGCAGGGTCCAGACCTGGATTGTCTTGTCAGGGGCGACATCGTAATCGGCCAGCATTCTGACCATGGCACGTTGGTTGCCGAAGTCTTCCACCACGGCCTGGACCTCTCCGGACTCATTGACGAGGACCGCAATCACCAGAGGCTCCTGCGTGCGCAGCAGGCTGAAGCCAAGGCTGACTGCGAGCAGGAGGCTTGCCGCCATCGCGGCAAGCGCAATCGGCTTCCAGCGTCGAGCCGACTTGTTGTCGTTCGCCGGGGAGGGAGCAGCCGAGGCAGATGCCATGCCGGATTGCGGCGGAAGGGCCGCCTCGATCCGTTGCCAGAGCGCTTCATTCGTGGGCAGTGGTGGCGCCAGCTCGTCCAGCGGCAGGAAGCGTTCGCGGCTGGCGGCAACCGCGGCCCTCAGCTCGGGGTCGCGTTCCGCCTCAAGCTCGACTTTCGCCGCCTCCGTGGCATCCAGCAGGCCAATGACATATTCGTCGGCGATCATCGGAATTTCATCACGGGAATAGCTCATGCCATGCACTCCCTGAGCGCCATCAGGCCGCGCCTTATCCAGGATTTCGCGGTTCCAAGCGGAAGCTGAAGCTTCCCGGCGATTTCACCATGCGAATAGCCGCCGACATAGGCCATGAGAATGCCGTTGCGCTTTCTTTCTTCCAGGGCGCCCAGGCATTCATAGAGTCGCGTATTGCGATCGAGCCTTTGCCAGGCAATCATGATCTCCTCCGTCTCTTCGCTTTCCCTGAAGCTCTCGATTTCCTCCATGCTGTGCTCGCGCTTGCCGTCGCGGATAAGGTTCAGCGCGCGATTGCGGACAATTGCATAGATCCAGCCGCGGGCCGAGCCTCTGTCTGGCTGATATTGATGCGCATGGGTCCAGATGCGAATAAAGCTTTCCTGCACGACCTCCTCGGCCAAATCCCGCCGCCGGACAATGCGCTGGGCAATCGACACTAGCCGTCCTGATTCCTGATCGAAGATCCGGCGCAGGGCCATGCGGTCGCCGCTGGCGCAGCCTGACAAGGCCTGACCAAGATCATCCGATTGAGCGGTTATGAGCATCGATAAACGTCTCCCCTTCAGATCGAATACGTCAATCTGCATTTTCTCTTATACCCGCCATAGCGGGCGATGGATGCGGCTAAGATTTTTTTTTGGGCTGTCTGCATCCAAAGAGGACTTCTGCGGTGTCTTGCCTATGAAGCCACCCAAATTGCCCTGTGCGCCGGTGGCCTTCATTGGACAATTCAAGGGAGAAAGACATGAAGACCATTCGTTTCGCTTTGATCGCCTCCGCCGCTTTTGCCGCCACGGCATCCGCTTCGCACGCAGCACCTGTGCTGGGTCTGACGGGTGACAAGACGCTTGTCATGTTCGATACAGAGAAGCCTGAAGTGACCAAGACGATGGACGTGACCGGCGTCGACAAGCTTGTTGGCATCGACTTTCGTCCCGGCAACAAGACTGTCGTCGGCGTAACGGCCGATCAGGCGATCGTCACGATCGATCTCTCAAGTGGTGCGGCAACCGAGATTGCCAAGATGGACAAGATGCTGCCTTTGACCGAGGCGCCTGTCGTCGTCGACTTCAACCCGATGGCAGACCGTCTGCGCTTCATGACCGGCACGACCAATCACCGTGTTCATCCGGATACTGGTGAGGTTACCGTCGATGGCTCGCTCGCCTTTGAAGAGGGCGACATGCACAAGGGCGAAACGCCGAACACGGTTGCAGCCGCCTATATCAATTCCATCGGCAAGCCGGAAAAGACCGCGATGTACAACATCGATGCGACCATCGGTGCCCTGATCCAGCAGACCAAGCCGAATGACGGCACACTGAAGGCGATTGGAAAGCTTGGCATCACGGAGATGCCTTCGACCTATGCTTTCGACATCCAGGGCATGGAAGGCGGCAAGAACACGGCCTATCTCGCTGCCAGCAAGATGCTCTATACCGTCAATCTGGAAACCGGTGCGGCAACCGAAGTCGGCGCGATCGCCGGTCTTGATGGCGACCTACGCGACATCGCAGTGCTGCCGGCAATGTAAGTGCTGGCGAGGTACAGAGAGAAGGCGGCGAAAGCTGCCTTCTTTACCGTGCTTGGGGTGCTCCGGAGGCCGCGGCCAGTCTGACGGGATCTGTCGCTGCAAGGGCTGGCGAAAACGCGTTGCCAACACCAATCAGAACCGGCTTGTCATAGCCGATCTCATCCATGGCGCTCGGTACATTTGCCAGGTGACCAATCCAGCGTCTTTCGTCCGGTCGCGTTATTGACGACATGATGACCGCCGGCGTCTCCTTCGGCAGGCCTGCGCTCCGCAACGCCTCTTCGATTTTCCCTGCCATGCGTCCACCCATGTAAAACACCGTGGTCTGATGCGGATCTGCGAGCGCCACCCAGTCGATCGTATCCGGAAGCCCTCCATGCCGGGAATGGCCGGTGACAAAGCGGACCTGCTGGGCGTGATCGCGATGGGTCAGAGAAATACCAAGGCTCGATGCCATCGCGACGGCTGCGGTAATGCCCGGTATAATGTCGACTGCGATGCCCTCCTTCTGCAAGCGCTCGATTTCCTCACCCGCACGCCCGAAGATCATAGGGTCGCCGGCCTTCAGCCGCACCACTCGTTTGCCGGCGCGGGCAAACTTTACCATCATGTCATTGATGTCTTCCTGTTTGCAGCTTTGCCGACCTCCTCGCTTGCCGACCAGCATCCGTTTTGCTTCGCGGCGTGCCAGTTCCAGCACCTCTGCGGAGACGAGATCGTCGAACAGGATAACGTCGGCGGCTTGCAGCGTGCGCATCGCCTTCAAGGTCAGCAGTTCTGCGTCACCGGGGCCGGCACCCACCAGCGTGACCGAGCCCAGGGAGGGGGCTGAGCCGATCGAGGCAATCCGCTCCAGGAGCGCTTGGCGAGCGCCGTGTTGTGGAGGCGCCGATGTCGTGAAGCTCCGATCGACGAAATGCTCCCAGAAGCGCCTGCGGCCCGGACCCGCCGGCAAATTGCGGTTGACGGTTTCGCGGATCTGGGCGGCAAGCTCGGCCCAGGCACTCAATGCCGCGGGAAGCAGGGTTTCGATCTTGCGACGGATCGCCTGACCAAGGATCGGGGCTGCGCCGTCCGTCGAGATCGACACGATGACCGGTGATCGATTGACGATCGCGCCAAACTGAAACTGGCAGTAGGCAGGTTTGTCGATGACATTGACGGGTACACCGGCCCTGCAGGATGCCGCATGGAAAGTTTGCGCATCCTTTTCCTCCTCGAAATCACCAAGCGCCAGTGATGCACCGATCAAGTCGGAAGCCTGCCATGGCCGCGGATGGTGAATAATGGCGCCCTGCGCGAGGAGGGCCTGCATGGCCGGGCTCATGTCCTCATGCTCACAACAGACGTGAACGGTGGCACCACAGGCGGCGAGGAGTTCGGCCTTCCAGGCGGCGCCGTCGCTGCCGCCAGCCAGCAGAACGGTCTTTCCCTGAAGGTCCCAGAATATCGGGAGCTTTGCCAGCGGCGCAATTCGTGGCCTTGGATCACTCTGCTGCGAGAACGTGATGGGCATCGATAAGCCTCCTGATTTCCGGGCGGCAGGAGCCGCAATTGGTTCCGGCGCGGGTCGCCGCGCCTATTGCCTCAAGGGATCTGCATCCGGCTCTTGCGGCTGCGGCAATTTCGTTGATGCCGACAGAATGGCAGGAGCAGACGATCGCGCCCTTGTCTGGCTGGTGGGTGGAAGGACGTCCGGCGATGATGGACGAGCGCGGCTTGCCCGTGGGCCAGGTTGCGGTCAGCTGCGAGGCTGCCCATTGACGAGATACGGCGACAGGCAGCGCCGATACATAAAGGGCGGCCAACAGCCGATCCTCGGAAAAGATGGCGAGGCGCTCATCGACGCCGGATGTATCGCGATAGTGAGAAATCTCCATCCCGTCAGGCAGCTTCAACCGATATTTCAGCCAGCTCATCCACCCGTCAGCCGGCGCATCTCCGGCCATTTCAAGGCGGTATCCGCCGTCTGTTTTGGCGATGGCCCAATAATCGAGGTCGATGTCTTGAGGACGCGCGACCGTGACGAGAAAGACATGCCGTGCCGCCTGGAAGCGCCTGAGCGAAACGCGCGCACTTTTCAGCGCTGGCTGGCCTGAAATCGGGTCCACCATCGATGGCACCAGCGCGTCGATCCGGCCGCGGGATGCGGTTTCTCCGGTCCAATGCATGGGAACGAAAAGGCCGCCTTGCGCCTGGCGATCGGTCAGCAGCGCACGAACGATTGCCGTTGCACCGGCGGTACCCGCGATCTCAACCAGGTCGGCATCGTCGATGCCAAGCTTTGCCGCGTCTTGCGGGTTGATTTCGGCGAAAGGCTCGGCCAGGTGGGCCGATAGCCTTGCGCTCTTGCCTGTCCGCGTCATGGTATGCCAGTGATCGCGGATGCGGCCGGTGTTCAGAATGAAGGGCAGGTCGGAGGGCTGGGCTAAGCCGCGCGGGGAAGCTGGCGTGGCGACGAAGCGTGCCTTGCCATCCGGGTGATAGAACCTGCCGTCTGCGAAGAAGCGAGTGTCCCTGCCTGCGCTGCCTGCCGCCTGCGGCCACTGGAAGGGCGTCAGCCCCTCGTAGCGTTCGGCGTCGATATCGGCATAGGCGCCGATGTCAAAGTCGCGCGCACCGTCATTCTCGAAGCCGGACAAGGCGGCATGCTCGGCGAAAATCTCTGCCGGCGATGGGAAGCTGAAATGTGGCGCAAAGCCCATGCGCTTGCCGATTTCCGCCAACTGCCACCAGTCGGGCCGGGCCTCGCCGGGCACTTCAAGAAAGGAGCGCTGGCGGGAAATGCGGCGTTCGGAATTGGTGACTGTGCCGGATTTTTCGCCCCAGCCGGTGGCCGGCAGGAGGACATGGGCCAGACGTGCGGTATCCGTATTCTTCTGCATGTCCGACACGACGACGAAGGGGCAGGCCTTGATCGCTGCTTTGACGCGATCGGCATCCGGCATGGAGACCACCGGATTGGTGGACATGATCCACAGCGCCTTGATCCGGCCGTCGGCCACGGCATCGAACATGTCGACGGCCTTCAATCCGGCTTTATTCGAGATAACAGGCGCATTCCAGAAGCGCTGGACCCGATCGCGGTCGGCGGGATTTTCGATCGCCATATGGGCGGCGAGCATGTTGGCCAGGCCGCCAACTTCGCGCCCGCCCATGGCATTGGGCTGGCCGGTGAGCGAGAAGGGGCCCATGCCCGGCTGGCCGATCCGGCCTGTGGCAAGATGGCAGTTGACGATGGCATTGACCTTGTCCGTGCCCACGGCCGACTGGTTGACGCCCTGGCTGTAGCAGGTGACGACCTTTTCCGTCTGGCCGAAGAGCCAGAAGAACTGGCGCAGCAGCATGCCGGAGACACCAGTTGCTTCGGACAGTTCGGCCATAGTTTGGCGCGATACTGCCAGAAGTGCATCGGCAAACCCGGTCGTATGGGCGCCGACAAAGGCCTCGTCGGTTTTGCCGGTTTCAACCAGATGGGCGAGCAGGCCATTGAACAGGGCGACATCGCCATCCGGGCGGACGGACAAATGCAGATCGGCCAGATCCGAGGTCGCCGTGCGCCGCGGATCGATGACGACGACCTTCATCGTCGGGCGTGCGGCCTTGGCGGCAGCAAGGCGCTGATAGAGAACCGGATGGCACCAGGCCATGTTGGAGCCGACCAAGACAACAAGGTCGGCCAGTTCCAGATCCTCGTAGCAACCGGGCACGGTGTCGGAGCCGAAGGCGCGGCGATGGCCGGCAACCGAGGAGGCCATGCAGAGACGGGAATTGGTGTCGATATTGCCTGAGCCGATGAAGCCCTTCATCAGCTTGTTGGCGACGTAATAGTCTTCGGTGAGCAGCTGGCCGGAGACGTAGAAGGCGACGGAATCAGGCCCGTGCTCGGCAATCGTCCGGCTGAAGGTTTCGGCGACGAGGTCGAGGGCCTGATCCCATCCTGCGCGTTCGCCCTGGATTTCGGGATAGAGGGCGCGGCCGTCGAGATCGAGGGTTTCCGCCAGTGCCGAGCCCTTGGAGCACAGGCGCCCGAAATTGGCGGGATGGTCCGGGTCGCCCCTGACGCTGACCTTGCCGGCGTCATCGACGCTGGCAATGACGCCGCAACCGACGCCGCAATAGGGACAGGTGGTCCTGGTTTCAGTGGACATGAGGCCTCCTGACGGTGCGAGCGGCACCCCCCTCTGCCCTGCCGGGCATCTCCTCCACATGGGGGGAGAGCGGACCACCGCAACGCCCCCGTGCCCTGGCTTTCACGACACTGAAAAGAGCGGATGAGGCGCGTCGTCTCGTGGCCGTTTGTTGCGTTGTGCATCGTGGGTACGTCGCGCTGTTCTCCCCCCTTGTGGGGGAGATGCCCGGCAGGGCAGAGGGGGGTGTCCGGGCCGCAGGCATCATCCGTTCACTCCGCCGCCACCAGCATCGCATCGAGTGCGATGGAGAGCTGGCCGTCGATATTGCGCAGAGGAATGGTTCGGACCTCGCCTTCGTCAGCGCCAAGGGCCTTGCCGCTTTCGAGCGAGATGACGAAGTTGTGCAAGGGGCAGGTGACGGCCTTGCCATGCACGATGCCCTGGGAGAGCGGGCCGCCCTTGTGGGGGCAATGGTCCTCGATGGCAAAGACCTCGTTTTCGGCCGTGCGAAAGACGGCAATCTTGCCCTCGGGCGTCTTGACGCAACGGGCGCCACGCAGGGGAATGTCGTCGATATGGCCGATGGCGATCCAGTTCATGGGGTTCGTTTCCTTGTTGTTCCCTAAGACCCCTCCCCACCCTCCCCACAAGGGGGAGGGCTTAACCCAGCCGAACCCTTGGTGAGAGAACCGAGCGATTTCCGCTTGGTCTTCTCCCCCCTTGCGGGGGAGATGGCCGGCAGGCCAGAGAGGGTCTTTTATTCCGCTGCCGCCGAAAACCCGACGGTGGCCATGGGTTTGAACTCGTGCTTGTCCTTGCCGGAGACGCGTTCCGACCAGGGGTCCACCTGGGCGAAGGACTGGCTGAAGACGAAGCGCTCGTAATAGCCCTTGCGCTTTTCCGCATCGGTCATGATCTGGCGGCGGATCTCGTCCAGGCCGATGCGCTTGGCCCATTTGTAGATGCGCTCGAGATAACGGGCTTGCTCGCGATACATCTGCGTCAGCGCGACGATGTATTCGAGGGCTTCGTCCTCCGTCTTGACCAGGCCGAGCACTTCCGTGCCCTTGATGTCGAGGCCTGCTGCGCCGGCGAAATGGATTTCGAAGCCGGAGTCGACACAGATGACGCCGATGTCCTTGCAGGTGGCTTCCGCGCAATTGCGCGGACACCCGGACACGGCGAGCTTCAGCTTTGCCGGTGTCCAGGATCCCCACATGAACTTCTCGATGCGGATGCCGAGGCCGGTCGAGTCCTGCGTGCCGAAGCGGCACCATTGTTCGCCGACGCAGGTCTTCACGGTGCGAAGGCCCTTGGCATAGGCCTGGCCCGAGACGAAACCGGCCTTGCCAAGGTCGGACCAGACGGCGGGCAGGTCTTCCTTTTCGATGCCGAGAAGGTCGATGCGCTGGCCGCCTGTGACTTTGACCAGCGGGATCTCGAACTTGTCGACGACATCGGCAATGGCGCGCAGTTCAGCGGCATTGGTAACGCCGCCCCACATGCGCGGCACGACCGAATAGGTGCCGTCCTTCTGGATGTTGGCATGCACGCGTTCATTGATGTAGCGCGACTGGTAGTCGTCAGCATATTCATCCGGCCAGTCGCAGACGAGGTAGTAGTTGAGGGCAGGGCGGCACTTGGCGCAGCCGCAGGAGGTCTTCCACTCCAGTTCCTGCATCACGGCGGGGATGGTCTTCAGGCCCTTGGCCTTGATCAGCCGACGCACGTCGTCGTGGCCAAGCTCGGTGCAGGTGCACATCGGCGTGACCGCGGCCGGATTGTAGGCATCGCCCAAGGTCAGGGCCATGAGTTGTTCGACAAGGCCGGTGCAGGAACCGCAGGACGCCGAGGCCTTGGTGTGGGCACGCACGTCATCAAGCGAGGTCAGGCCCTTGGACGAGATCGTGGATGTGATCTTGCCCTTGCAGACGCCGTTGCAGCCGCAGATTTCTGCATCATCCGGCAAGGCTGCAACGGCCGCCATAGGGTCCAGCGGGGTGCCCCCCTGGTAGGACTGGCCGAAAATCAGGGTTTCGCGCATTTGCGAAATGTCGGTCCCGCGCTTCATCAGGTCGAAGAACCAGGAGCCGTCGGCGGTTTCGCCGTAGAGCACCGCGCCGAGGATCTTGTTGTCCTTGAGCACCAGGCGCTTGTAGACGCCGGCAGAGGCATCGCGCAGCACGATTTCCTCGCGGTCGGGGGCCTCGGCAAAATCGCCGGCGGAGAAGAGGTTGATGCCGGTGACCTTGAGCTTCGTGTTGACGACGGAGCCGTGATATTCGCTGCTGCCGCCGGTCAGGCGATCGGCAAGGACGCGGGCGGCTTCATAAAGCGGTGCGACGAGGCCGTAGCAGGTGCCGCGATGTTCGGCGCATTCGCCGAGCGCAAAGACGTTAGGATCCGAGGTCATCATGCCGTCGTCGACGACGATGCCGCGGTTGACGGCGATGCCGGCTTCCTTGGCGAGGTTTGAGGCCGGGCGAATGCCGACGGCCATGATCACCATGTCACCCTCGATCACCCGGCCGTCTTCCAGCTCGATGCCCTCGACCTTGTCGGTTCCGAGGATCTGCTTAGTGTTGGCCTTGGTGATGATGTCGATGCCGCGTTCGGTCAGCGCCTTTTCAAGGAGATAGGCGGCGGCCGGATCGAGCTGGCGCTCCATGATGGTCGGCATCAGGTGGATGACGGTGACATCCATGCCCTGGCGCTTGAGGCCATAGGCGGCTTCAAGACCCAGGAGACCGGCGCCGATGACGATGGCGCGACCCTTGCCTTCGGCGATCTTCAGCATGTTGTCGACGTCGTCGAGATCGCGATAGGGCAGGACACCGGGCAGCTGGTGGCCGGGAACCGGGATGATGAAGGGCAGCGAGCCGGTTGATATGACCAGCTTGTCGTAGGAAACGGTGATGCCGTTGGCCGATGTCACCGTTTTGGCATGGCGGTCGATCTCGGTAACCTTGGCGCCCTTGTGCAGGGTCACGCCATGGGTGGCGTACCAGTCGTCATTATGGATGACGATGTCTTCATAGGCTTTCTCGCCTGACAGGACTGGCGAAAGCAAGATGCGGTCGTAGTTGACGCGCGGCTCGGCGTTGAAAATGGTTACGTCGTAAAGGCCGGGCGCCTTTTCGAACAGTTCTTCGAGCATGCGGCCCGGGGCCATGCCATTGCCGATGATCACGAGTTTTTGTGTCATGTCGCTTACTCCGCGGCTTCGACGAAGCGGTGGCGTTCGTAGAGGAACTTCAACACGGCTTCGCGGGATTTGAGGTAGGTGCGGTCAGCGGCGAGCGCGATGCGATCGCGTGGACGCGGGATCGGGACCTCCAGCACTTCGCCGATGCGGGCGGCCGGACCATTGGTCATCATGACGATGCGGTCGGAGAGCAGCACGGCCTCGTCGACGTCATGGGTGATCATGATCATCGTATTGCCGAGGCGGGCATGGATCTCCATGACGGCATCCTGCAGATGGGCGCGGGTCAGCGCGTCGAGCGCGCCGAAGGGCTCGTCGAGCAGCAGGATCTTTGGCTCCATGGCGAGCGCCCGGGCAATGCCGACGCGCTGCTTCATGCCGCCGGAGATTTCCGCCGGGCGCTTGTCCTTGGCATGTCCCATCTGGACGAGATCCAGATTGCGCATCACCCAGTCATGCTTTTCCGCTCTCGTCTTGCGGCCGGCAAAGACCTTGGACACGGCGAGATTGACGTTTTCGTAGACGGTCAGCCAGGGCAGGAGCGAGTGGTTCTGGAAAACGACGGCGCGTTCCGGGCCGGGGGCGTTGACCTCGACGTTTTCGAGCAGGACGGCACCCGAGGAAACCCGTGTCAGGCCGGCGATCAGGTTGAGCAGGGTGGACTTGCCGCAGCCGGAATGGCCGATGATCGAGACGAACTCGCCCTTGTCGATGGTCAGGCTGACGTCTTTCAGAACCTCGGTCGTCTGGCCGCCGCGTTCGAAGCTTTTGTCGATATGGTCGATCTTGAGATAGGCGCTCATGGGTTCGTCTCCTCAGTTCTTCGCGGTGCCGCGGGTGATGACACTGCCGAGGAGGGCGACGAGCTTGTCGAGGACAAAGCCGGTCACGCCGATGTAAGCGAGCGCCACGATGATGTCGGAGAGACGCGAGGAGTTCCAGGCATCCCAGATGAAGAAGCCGATGCCGACGCCGCCGGTGAGCATTTCTGCTGCGACGATGGCGAGCCAGGACAGGCCGATGCCGATGCGAAGGCCGGTGAAGATGTAAGGAGCGGCGGCTGGCACCATGATGCGGATGAAGAATTCCAGCGGGTTCAGGCGCAGAACGCGGGCGATGTTGCGATAGTCGTCCGGAATGTTGCGCACGCCGACGGCGGTGTTGATGATCACAGGCCAGATCGAGGTGATGAAGATCACGAAGATCGCGGACGGATTGGAATTCTGGAAGGCGGCGAGCGACAGCGGCAGCCATGCGAGCGGCGGCACGGTGCGCAGGATCTGGAAGATCGGGTCGAGGCCGCGCATGGCCCAGACCGATTGGCCGACCACGGCGCCGAGGAAGACGCCGACCACGGCGGCAAGACCAAAACCGATCGCGACACGCTGCAGCGAGATCAGCACGCGCCAGGCAAGGCCGATGTCCTGCGAGCCGTAATCGAAGAAGGGGAAGGCGATCAGGTCATAGCTGTCGGTCCAGACCTGCGACGGCGCGGGCAGGGAGGCGCCGGGCTGCGAGCAGGCGAGCTGCCAGATGGCAAGCAATGCGACGAGCACGACCAGTGGCGGAAGCACGTTGCGACAGACGGCTGCCATGGCGTGCTGCATGTCGAACCTGCGGGTGCGGCGCTGTGCCATCATCACGACGGTTGCGCCTTTGTCGGATGCCTTATGGGCCGCCGCTGCCGGCGTCGCCGTCTGGTCTGCCTTGCGGGCTGTTGCGGTCATGGTGTGGTCCTCTTGGGCGATTGTTGTTCGGTTCATGTCGAGGGGGGCTCTCCCGGCTGCCGCCCTCTCCGCGCAAGCGGGGAGAGGGAGACTAGGGGCAGGCAAATTACGCCCCTGCCTTGATCGACAGGCTGTCGAGATAGGCCTTCGGGTTTTCAGGATCGAAGACCTTGCCGTCGAAGAAGGTTTCCGGTCCGCGCGACGAGGAAGCCGGGATGTCGGCGGCGGCGATGCCGAGATCGGCGGCAGCGGCGCGCCAGATGTCCTCGCGGTTGACCTTGTCGACCAGCGCCTTGATGTCGGTGTCGGGAGCGAACTTGCCCCAGCGGATATTTTCGGTGAGGAACCAGGTGTCGTGGCTCTTGAAGGGATAGGACGCATGGTCCTTCCAGAACTTCATTTCGAGGCCCGAATTCTCGACGATACGGTCATTGCCGTAGTTGATCGTGCCCTTGAGGCGGCCGGCGACATCCTTCGGCGGCACGTTGAACCACTGGCGCTTGCCGAGGATCGCCGACATTTCCTCCTTGTTGTCCATGCTGTCGGCCCAGATCTGGGCTTCCATGACGGCCATCATCAGCGCCTTGGCGGCATTCGGGTTCTTCTCGATCCAGTCCGTGCGCAGGCCGAGCGCCTTTTCCGGGTGGCCTTTCCACAATTCGCCGGTGGTGCAGGCGGTAAAGCCGATGCCCTGGTTGACGAGCTGCTCGTTCCACGGTTCGCCCACACAGAAGGCATCCATGTTGCCGACCTTCATGTTGGCAACCATCTGCGGCGGCGGCACGACGATGGTGGAGACATCCTTGTCCGGATCGATGCCGCCGGCGGCCAGCCAATAGCGGATCCAGAGATCGTGGGTGCCGCCGGGGAAGGTCATGGCGACCTTGATCTCGTTGCCGGCCGCCTTCTTGGCGGCAAAAGCGTCCTTCAATTTTGAAGCGTCGAGCTGGACACCGGTTTCGGCATATTCCTTGGCGACCGAAATGCCCTGGCTGTCCAGGTTGAGGCGGGCAATGATCGACATCGGCACGGGGACGCTGTTCTGCGTCACCTTGCCGGTTTCCATCAGATACGGCATCGGCGTCAGGATATGGGCGCCGTCAATGCCATTCGCCTCGCCGCCCAGCACGAGATTGTCGCGGGTGGCGCCCCAGGAGGCCTGTTTCAACACCTCTACATCGGGAAGCCCGTGCTTTTCGAAGAGGCCCTTTTCCTTGGCGATGATCAGCGGTGCGGCATCGGTGAGGGCGATGAAGCCAAGCTTGACGCCGGTCACCTCTGGGCCGGCGGTTGCCGCAAAGGCACCGGATGGAAATGCCATGCGTGCTGCAGTGACGAGTGCGGCGGCAGAGCTCACCTTGAGGATCTGGCGGCGGCTGAAGCCCATTCCTGTAGTCTTCGTCATTGTCGTTTTTCCCTCTGGTGCGTGACGGAGATCGGAAAACAAAAAAACGCCGCGTGGTGACTGCAATCGCGGGATGGGAGGATCCAGCATGCAAAAACCAAGCGACGTCGATGTCTCTGGTGAACGCGTATTGCCGCGTTCGTTTGTTTCCGGTCGCCGTTGACCGGATGAATTTAGTAACGCAAGCTCCGTGCCAGTTTGGAAATCTGCAGCTAGCTCGTTGAAAATTCAGGGTTTAAATTCCAACGTTGAAGCTGGTCGAGGATATCAGGAGGATTTGGAAGCGGTGCAAAAATAGGCAAATGCGCCGCGATGCTACGAAATCGCGCTGTTGCTTTGTGCAGCGCACTCAGTCTTCGGTGGTGTCGGATGGCGTCTGGGTTCGGGATCTGACGGCAAAGGCCCGCACGTAATCCTGCATTCGCGCGGGGTCGAACACGTGTCCATCAAGGAAACGGTCATCCTCGGTTGCGCCGCCTATCAGATCCTGTGCGTGGGACAAATCCTCTTTCCTGCCGAGGGCAGTTTCGTAGAGGTCGCCGCGGAAGGCGTCTGTCGCGGCTGCCATGCCGGTTTCGCTAAAACGCACCTGGCCCCAGCGCAGCATCTGGCTGTAGATCCAGAGGGCCTGGGTCTTTCGCGGATAGTTTGCAGCCTTGCGGTGAAAGACGAAGTAGTCCGGAACGATGCGGCGGGTGCCGCGCGCATCGACGCTGAATTCGCCGGCCAGTGCCCGGCGGATGATGTCTTCGGGGGCGGCGATGTAGCGGGGCGCTGAAAGGATTTCGGCAAGGTGGACGTGGTTCTCAGGTCTGTCGCACCAGCGTGCTGCCTGGTCGAGGGCAAGAAGCAGGCGGCTCGCGGTGTCGGCATTCGCATTCGCCCATTCCGGACGCATTCCCAAGACCTTCTCGGGGGCAGAGGGCCAGATGTCCTGCTTGGCGGCGACAATGCGCCCGACGCCGCGCTCCGACGCCACCATGTTCCAGGGCGCGCCAACGCAGAAGCCGTCAATCGCGCCGGCTGAAAGAGCATCCGCGACGAGTGGGGGCGGGACGACAACCAGTTTAACATCCCTGTCCGGATCAATGCCGCCGGCCGCCAGCCAATAGCGGAACTCGTAATTGTGCGAGGAGAAGGGGTAGGTCATGCCAAGCGTCAGCGGCGGCTCCCCGGCTTCACGCATCCGCTCGACGACGGCGGCCATGGCCTTGGCGCATTCAAGCGCGCCGGCGGTCTCCGGCAAGCCCGTCTCTTCGGTCATCCGTTCAAAGAGGCGGAGCGAAAGCGTGATGGCATTGCCGCCGCGCCCGAGCGAGAAGGGCGTGATTGTCGGCGAGGGGTTGGAGCCAAGGCCGAGCATGGAGGCGACCGGCATTGGTGAAAGCATATGGGCAATGTCAAATTGCCGGAAGGCAAGGCGATCCCTGACATTCGCCCAGGAGACGTCCTTGACAAGATCGAGCGTGAGGCCTTCGCGCGCGGCAAATCCCAGTTCGGCGGCAACGATCAGAATGGATGCATCCATCAGCGGGATGAAACCGGCGCGCAGCGTCTTTTGCTCGCCACCATGGCGCAGGCTCGATCCGCCTGCCGGAGCGCCATCGCCGCTTTCGTTGATCATCTGTCTCACCTCGGCTGCTCCAGCTTGCTTGGGGTCATGACAACATCGCCGCTGCCGTCACCACGCTCTGGGCGATGTCGGCCAGTTTCTTCTTTTCGTTCATGGCGGTCTGGCGCATCAGGTTGAAGGCTTCTTCCTCAGAGATCCCCCTCAGTTTCATCAGGATGCCTTTTGCCCGTTCGATAACTTTCCGTTCTTCCAGTGCCGACCTTGCATCGGCGAGTTCGCGCTGAAGGCGACTGAAGGCATTGAATCGGCTGACCGCCATATCGAGGATGGGTTTGACCCGCTCCTTGCGCAGTCCGTCGACGACATAGGCCGAAACGCCCGCGTCTACGGCAGCCTCGATCGAGGCGGAATCGGAACGGTCGACAAACATGGCGATCGGGCGACTGACAGAGCGCGTCAGTTGGAACAGATGCTCCATCATATCCCGATTGGGGTTTTCGATGTCGATGATGATGACATCGGGCGAAAGGGTCTCGACGATGCGGGCAATGCCATTCACCTCGTGCACCACGGTCACCCGGGTATGCCCTGCTTCATGCAGGCCGCCCTCGATGATGGCCGCACGCACGGCGTTTTCATCGATGACAAGAATGGTGAGGTCGAGATGGCTCATGCAGGAATTGATGACGCAATGCAGCATGATTGGCAATCGGGCTGCATAAAAAATAGTTCCGGCCTCGGCGTGCTTAAAAATTGCGCTTTTGCCCATTGGGCCGATACAGGGAAAAGCTGTGTATCGCCCACTTGTCTCTGGAGCGGCTGTCATATTGTCTTAGTAAGCAAAGCACGCTCAGGTGCCCCGAATGGCAAGCGTGTCTGCGGGCAAGCCTTTGTTCTACGTGGGGAGTATCGAGACAGTGCAGCCGACGTCGTTCGTCAGTGCGAAAATGGTGGCGGAGCGCGCAGGCGTATCTCGCTCGGCTGTGTCGCGAACCTTCACAGACGGCGCCAGCGTTTCCGAGGAAACGCGGAAGAAGGTGCTGGAGGCCGCCGAAGCGCTTGGTTATCACGTCAACCATCTGGCTCGGCAGTTGCGCGAACGGAGCAATATTGTCTGCCTGATCGTTTCGGATGTGACGACACCGGTGCGGGCGGCACTGCTCGACAGTCTCACCCGCAGGCTTCAGGCGGCAGGAAAAATTACAGTCGTCTTGAACACCGAAAGCGACGAGGCGAGTGTCGGGCGGGCACTGAAGTTGACCTTGCATTACCGCGCGGACGCAACTGTCGTCTTGTCCGGGACGCCGTCGTCGTCTCTGGTCCAAACCGCGCTGGCCAACGGGCAGCAGGTTATCCTTATCAATCGCGATGACCGTCTTGACGGTTGCGAAAACGTCGGTGTCGACAATGCGATTGCGGCAAGAGAAGCGCTTTTCCTGCTACGCAGGGCCGGATGTGAGCGCATCGGTCTTTTGACATCCGCCGCAAGCACGCCAAGCCTGATTGCGCGAGAGCGGCACTTCTTCGATGCGGCGGAGCGGGAAGGCCTGTCCATCAGCCTCTGGAAAGAAGGGCCGACCACCTATCGGTCAGGCTATGATGCAGCGCTCAAGATGTTTGCGCGCTCGCAAGCGCCAGATGGCGTGTTCTGCGTGACGGATCTTCTGGCGCTCGGGTTCATGGATGCGGCGCGCCACGCCTTCGGGCTCCGCATCCCGCAGGATCTGTGCCTTGTCGGCTTCGACAATATCGAAGAGGCGGGTTGGCAGTCCTATCAATTGACCACGTTCGAGCAGCCGCTGGACCGGATGGCGCGCCATGTGGTCGATCTGCTGTCGTTGCCGGAGGCGCTCGGCTCCTCTGATCGGGCCGCTGCGGTCTTTGAGCCGGTGCCGATCTGGCGGCAGTCTGTCCGGTCCCATCCCGCGTGATCCTCTCCTTGCACATGTGTGCAATGCTTCACTGTCATCAAAGCTTTGCGTTGCTCCGGTAGGCGTGTCCTGCCGATAGAAGTTCGGTTGCAATCATGTGCAGCCGGACTGCGACCACTGCTTGTGTTGTGCTGTCGATCGGTGGCCCTCATCGTGTCGAGGGTCTCGCTCAGAGCGGATGGCGGCGGCGGTCAGTTGTCATCCTTTGGTGCAAACCGGCTCTCGTCCACCTGACCGTCGCCCTGTGCCCGGCTCTTGCCCCGGCCACCTCTTGGAGATGACGATGAAGCGTCGCGCCTTTTTGATTTCTACCGCCAGCTCCGTGGCTGGAATGATGCTCTTGCCGAAGCTTTCCTTCGCGGCTGAAGGTCAGATCGACTGGTACACCGGTTCGGACAGCAATGTTCTCGACTTCTGGACCAATACGTTGAAGCCTGCCTTCGAGGCAGCCAATGCCGGTGTCAAACTCAATCTGGTCGATGCCGGTGACAATGCCGGCATCCAGGCGATTGCCGAACGGGCCATGGCCGCCATGCAGACGAAGACCGATCCGCAGGCCGATTATTTCGAGCACACCGATCCCCGCCTGCCGAAGGGGGCAATCGAAGCCGGTCTCTACGTCAATTTGAAAGAGGCTGGCCTGTCGAACTATGCCAAGGTCAATCCGCTTGCCTATGACAGCGATTATAGCCTGCCGTATCGCGGTTCGCAGGTGCTTCTTGCCTACGACACGACGAAGCTTTCGCCAGCCGATGCCCCGAGGACCTGGGATGCTCTTGTCAGCTGGATCAAGGCCAATCCGGGCCAGTTCGTCTACAACCGTCCCGACAAGGGCGGTTCCGGCGGCAATTTCGTCCGTCGCGCCATACATCAGGCCAATGGTCTCGATCCGAAGGCCTTTACCGTCGACAATTATACCGAGGCCTTCGGCAATGAAGCGCTTGGCAAGGCCTGGGACATCCTGAAGGATCTCGCGCCGGCTCTCTACGACAACGGTGCCTATTCTTCCGGCAACACCCAGTCGATCCAGCTTCTGGCGCAGGGTGTCGTCACCATGACGCCAGTTTGGTCCGACCAGGTGCTGCAGGCGATCGCCCAAGGTGTATTGCCGGAAACGACTGGCATCGTGCAGTTGCAGGATCTGGCGCTGTGCGGCAATTTCTCGCGCGCTGTCGTTCTTGCCCATGGCAAGAACCGCGATGCCGCCCTCAAGCTTGCTGACTTCATCCTCACGGAAGAGATTCAAGGGGCTATCCTGACCGAACTCGGCGGCTTCCCGGGTGTGGCCTGGGACCATGTCTCCGCTGACCTTCGCGCCAAGTTTGCCGATATCATTCCGGCCTCGATTCCAACCTTCCCGGCTGGCGCCTGGGAGACGGCAGTCAATGACGGCTGGTATCGGAATGTCGCCCCGAGCATCGACCGCAAAGCGTGAGCACGACCGTGTCTTCATCGCCTGACATGGGTGCAAGCAGGAGGCCAATCGGCCTCCTGCTTGTCGCCATCCCCGTTTCGCTTGGAGCCTGGCTCGTCATCTGGCCCATCATCAGCGCCATCCTGCGCACGATCTGGCGGGTTCAGCCGGATGGCTCGGCCGGGTTCGACCTTTCAAGTTACGCCTTCTTCTTTCAGGACGGCTATAGCCTCAATAATCTCGCATTGACGCTCTGGACCACAGCGGTTTGCGCAGTGCTGCTGCTTGTTGTCTGCCTGCCGATTGCGCTTTATCTGCGGTTTTCCCAAGGGCGCGTCTCGGCCTATGTCCAGGCACTGGCGATCCTGCCGATGTTCGTGCCGTCGATCATTCTCGCCTATGCCTTTATCCGCGTTCTCGGGCCAAACGGCATGGTGGATCTCATCCTGAATTCGGTCGGTCTGCCGAAGATCCGCACGCCATACCTGACGCCGGCGGGGCCTGTCATCGGTCTTGTCTGGGACAATATTCCGCTGACAGTCCTCATTCTGCTGTCAGGTCTTGGCTCGGTCAGCAACATGGCGGTGGAAGCTGCCCGAGATGTCGGGGCAAACCGGCTGCAGCTCTTCTGGCACATCATCCTGCCGCGTATCGGCAACTCGATCCTAGTGGCGCTCTCGTTTGCGGTTCTCGGCATCTTCTCCTCCTTCACGTTGCCTTATCTCCTGGGGCCAGCGTCACCCGAGATGATGGGTCCCTTCATGCAGCGGACCTTCCGCGATCTCAATGACCCGATCAGCGCCATCACCCAGGCCGTGATCACCTTCGGCTTCTGTATCGTCTTCGGTCTCTTCTACGTGCGCTCGGTCGCCCGCAATCAGGGAAGGTGAGATCATGACCAGCCTTGCTTCCGCCCGGCGTCCGATCGATGCCATGGGGCTCGTTTTTGCTCTCATCCTGACCATCGTCGTGGTCCTGCCGTTGCTCGTCGTCGCAATCTGGGCGTTTACCGATGTCTGGCGCTATCCGAACCTGCTGCCGCAAGAATTCGGTTTGCGTTTCTGGGGGCAGACACTCAATCGTTCCGATGTCTGGAGCGCGCTGAAGCTTAGCCTGCTCCTGTCGACGGTGGTAACCCTTGCCTCGGCGGTCATCTGCCTGCCGGCGGCCTATGCCTTTGCCCGCATGCGGTTTCCCGGTCGTGACCTCCTGTTCTTCTCGTTTCTTGCCGGTCACGCCTTTCCAAAGTTCGGCCTGCTGGTTGCGATTGCCGCGATCTTCCTGCAGCTCGATCTTATCGGCACCTTCTGGGGCGTGGCGCTCATCCAGCTCGTCAATACGCTGATGTTCATGATCTGGATTCCGGTTGCCGCCTTTCAGGCGGTCGACAGGCGGATGGAAGAAGCGGCACGCGACGTGGGCGCCGGACCGTTGCGGGTTTTCTGGTCGATCACGCTGCCGCAGGCCGCGCCCACCATTGCAGCCGCGATTCTCCTGACCTTTGTCGGCACCTTCTACGAAACAGAAGGCGCCTGGCTGATCGGCGCGCCCGGTATCCGCACCATGCCGGTGCTGATGATCAGCTTCATCAACAACCAGATGGTGATCCAGTTCGGGGCTGTGCTCTCGGTCATGCTGTGGGTCCCGTCCTTCATCGCCCTCATGTTCGCGCGCCGGATCATCGGTGGCCAATCCTTTGCTCGCGGCTTCGGCGGCTGAGCAGGCGCAATCAGGAAGAAGCCTATGTCAGCTCTCAGTATTCACGGCGTATCCAAGGTCTTTCCGGGCGGCACGACTGCCGTCGACGATTTCTCCCTTGAAGTAGGGGATGGCGAGCTCGTTTGCCTGCTTGGTCCTTCGGGATCGGGCAAATCCACGGTCCTTCGCATGGTCGGTGGCTTTGAAAGCCCAAGCGCCGGCAGGATCACAATCGATGGGGAAGACGTCACCCGCCAATCGCCCGACCGTCGGCCGACCGGCATGGTGTTTCAAAGCCACGCGCTTTGGAGCCACATGACTGTGTTCAACAACATCGCATTTGGCCTGAAACTGCGCCGTCTGTCTCCCGCTGAAATCCGGGATCGGGTCGAAGGCGTGCTGGAGCTGGTCGGCCTTACCGGTTACGGGCGCCGCATGACAACGCAGTTATCTGGCGGCCAGCAGCAGCGCGTTGCGCTGGCGCGTTCCCTGGCGCTGGAGCCCAAGATCCTGCTTCTCGACGAACCCTTCGCCAGTCTCGATCAGCATCTGCGCGAACGCCTGCGGGATGAGGTGCGCGACATCCAGTTGAGGCTGAAGATCACCACGCTGTTCGTCACCCATGGCCAGGATGAAGCGCTTTCCATGGCGGATCGGATCGTTGTCATGCGCAATGGGCGGACCGAGCAGGCCGATCGCCCCGACATCGTATACCGCAATCCGCAGACGCCATTCGTCGCCGGTTTTATCGGCACGATGAATTTCATCGAGGGCGTGGTTGAGAAGGGACACTTTCTCCATGATCAGGTGAGCGTGCCTGTGCCAGTCGCCGACGGACCTGTGACGTTTGCCGTGCGTCCCGAAGCGCTGCAACTGGCTGGCGCCGCTCGCCCTCGGGGGCAGGCAAGGGTTCACCGTGTGACCGATTTCGGCACCCACGGCCTCGTCGATATCCAGCTTGAAGACGGGACCCGGCTCAAGTCGATGGTCAATACGCCGGATCATTTTCATTTGGGGCAGGAGGTCGACCTCAAGCCTCGCGCCTTTGCCGTCTTCCGTGACGGCCAGCAACTCTACAGGACCCATCTGCATGGCTGACCCCTGCTTTATCGACGCAAACGGACACCGCACCTGGCTAAAGTGGCATCGGGCGCGGCGCACTGTAACGGACCCGGAATTCACCGCATCGCGCATCCTTGAGGCCATGCGCCTTGGCGCGAGCGTCGAGGTCGACCTCGTCATTCACGCCGATGGTGGTTTTGCCATTCTGCACGACCTGGAACTCGACCATGCGACAACCGGGACCGGCCTTGTGCGAGATACGTCTGCCGAGACCTTGCGCCAGCTTCATCTCCGCGATCCGAACGGCGAGCCGATTGCCGAACGGGTAATGCTGCTCGAAGATCTCTGTGCGCTTCTCTCGGCCCACCCGGCGCATCCAGACGCGCTGCTCCAACTCGATTTCAAGGAAGACAGGACGCGGGTTGATGCCCGCAGCATTGCAAATTTTTCGGCTGCGGTCAGCCCCGTCGCTGCAACCATGATCTTGTCAGGAGGGGATGCAGAAGCCGTGGCTGCCTTGGCTGAAGCGACACCCGGCCTGAAGACGGGGTATGATCCGACCTATCCCGATGTCCTTCATGACCTCAAGACACCTCAGCATTTCGCGGATTTCATCCAGAAAGCCCTGGAAACAGCGCCAACGGCGGAGATGATCTATCTTGCCTACGATCTGGTGCTTGCGGCTAATGCTCAGGGTGTCGACCTGATCGCAGCCGTTCATGCTGAGGGTCGGCGGGTGGATGCCTGGACGCTTAAGGAAACCAATCCGGATAGCATTGCGGCGGCCCTTCGCCTGATCGCGCTGAAAGTCGATCAGATAACAACGGATGATCCGTCTCTGCTGATTGAGCGCTTGAATGAAAAACTGGCAGGAAGTCTGGCATGAGCGAGATCAATATCAGGGCTGTTCTCGATGACATGATCGAGGCGGCGCGACTTGCCGGAACGCTGACCCTTGACTATTTCCATCGCCGCGGCTCGCTCAAGATCGGCATCAAGGGCCCCGGTGATTTTGTCAGCGAAGCCGATGAGCAATCCGAGCTGTTGATCCGCAGACATCTGCTCAGTCGCTATCCGGATTGGAGTTTGAGCGGTGAGGAGTTTCCGCCGGTGGATGGCGCGGACCGAACCTATCGCTTCCTTCTCGATCCGATCGACGGCACGACCAATTTTCTGGCCGGCATGGATTATACAATCACGATTGCCCTTCGACGGGGGACGGAGACAGTCTGCGGACTGGTCTTCAATCCTGTCCGCAACGAGATGTTCACGGCGATTGCCGGTGCCGGCGCCTATCTCGATGGCCGTCGGCTGGCCCTGAGCGATGGCGGGGATGTCGGGCAGATGGTGGTTGGAACCGGTCTGCCTTTGCCCTCTCTGTCGCTTTATCCCGGTGCTTACCAACGGCTCGACGCGATCAGGCAGGAGATTGGCGCTGTGCGGGTCATCGGCAGCGCTGCCAATTGCTGTGCCTATGTCGCAGCTGGCCGGTTTACAGGTTATTTCGAGCAGACGGGCTTCATCGATACCGCCGCCGGCATACTTCTGGTTCAGGAGGCTGGTGGTCTGGTCAGTGACTGGTGGGGGCGGGGGCCGGAGCACTATGAGCGATCCGGTGTGCTCATCGTTGCCAATCCGTCGACCCATGCCTTTCTTCTGCGCCATCTTTCGCAGGTGCCAATTCCGGATTCCAGTCGGTGATCGGATCCTGTGGCGGGTCGGCGGTTCTCCGCCGTCACGCCTAGCTGTCATTCAACCCTATCGCTCGAGTTGGCTCAGGGAGAGATCAAGGGTGACCTTGAGGCCTCTTGGCTGCCAGTCGAAGGCGATGTCGCCGCCCAGCTGATGTGTGGCGCTCATCTTGGCGAGCTTGCTGCCGAAGCCCTGCTTCGTGGGAGCAATGAGATCTGCCCCTTCGATATCCTCCGCCCACGAGATGCGGAGCTTGTCGTCGATTGCCTCCCAGCGGACGGCGAGCCGGCCTCGCGCCTGACTGAAGGCACCGTATTTGGCGGCATTGGTCGCCAGTTCATGGAAGATCAGCGCCAGACTGGCGGACGCTTTGGCGCCAACGGAAACTTCCGGTCCGTCAAAGGCCACCTGCTCGCTTTGAAGATCGGCATGCGGGCCGACAAGTTCGCGGAGGAGCACAGCCAAAGAAATGCTCTCTTTGGCAGGATCGCCTGAAATGGCTGGCTGGACGAGTTCGTGGGCCTTAGCCAGCGTGTGCAACCTTCCTTGGAGGGCCTGCGCCATCTCCTGCACCGAGGCTGCACTTCGAGCGGTCATGTTCACCATGCCCGATGTCACTGCAAAGAGGTTCTTGACCCTGTGATTGAGTTCCTTCAGCAGCAGTTGCCGACTTTCCTCGGCCAGCTTCAGATCGTTGATATCAGTGCAGGTTCCATACCACCGGCTAATCTTGCCGTCTTCGTCATAGACACATTGTGCCCTTCCGATAACCCAGCGATAGCCGCCGCTGACGTGCCGCAACCGGTATTCGACGTGATAGGGCTTGCCCGTTTCCAGGCTCTGTTGCCACAAGGCCCAACTGATCGGCTGGTCCTCAGGATGAAACGCGCTCACCCAATCGTAGCCGTCTGTCGTGCCACGCGGTACGCCGGTGAATTTGTACCAACGCTCATTGAAGTAATCGTGGTAGCCATCCGCAGTCGTCGACCAGATCATCTGATCGATCGAATTTACAATCGCTTCGAAGCGTTGCTCGCTCTCGCGTAGCGACAAGAGGGCTTTGCTGGTTTCGGTGACATCCGTGGCCTGAATGAATATTCCCGTCACGGCGCCTTCGATATCGCTAATCGGCTGATACACGAAATCGACGAACCGCAGTTCCGGCTCCAGTCCGTCGCGCGACAGGCGAATGGGAACACCCCGACCGATATGAGACTGTCCTGTCTCCAGGACATGATCGAGCAACTCGATAAAGCCCTGATTGGCCAATTCGGGCATCGTTTCGATCACAGCATGGCCAACAAGGTCGGAGCGGCCTACAAGCTCTTCGTAGGACGGATTGACCAGAGTGAAGACGTGATCCTTGCCCTCGGTCATGGCAATCGCGGCAGGGGCTGCCGCAAAAAGGCGGCCGAGTCGTGCGATTTCCTCCTGCGCCTCCCGTTTCGCCAGCACCGAAGCTGTCGTCTCGTTTCCTTGGTTAAATAATCCGACGACCTCGTCATTTTCGTCACGGATCGCTGTCAGGCTATAATTCCAATAGGTCTCCTGAGCCTCGCCGTTGCGCACCATGGCCAGGAGTTGATCATATTCGGCGACGCCTTCGCCGCTTGCCATGACGCCCAGGAACTGCGGTCCAACGACGTCCCAGATGTCGTACCAAACCTCCTTGGCCGGTCGACCGAGACACCATGGATGGCGTTCACCCGGGATATGGGCCCACGCATCATTGTAGATCAGACGCAGATCGGGGCCCCAGTAAATGCACGTGGGGAAGGTTGAACCGAGACATATGGAAAGCGCCGCTCTCAATGCCGGCGGCCAGAATTGCGGCGGGCCGAGCGTGCCCGTCCAGTCATGGCAGCGGATCATCTCCGCCATAGTACCGCCGTGCCTCAGAAAGCCGGCTCCATTGAACACTGTCATACTATGGTGGATCTCACGTTTTACCCGTTTAGCCTATGTGCAAGTGCAAACTTAATCAACCAAATGCTTCCATGCCGTCTTGAAACCGAAATCTCGAATTTTATCTCGATTGTCGGAACAAACGCCGCAGTGGTGCATTTGTTCCCCACACGAGTGTAGGACAACAGTTTATGAGTGAATTCGACTCCTCGCAGCAGGATGCGCGAGATGCGGCGAAGCGCTTGCTTGCGCTCCACCCTTCCGAAGATCCGTTTGCGGCTGCGTTCAAGGCGACCCGGATGCCTATGCTGATCACGGATCCCGCTCAGGACGACAATCCTATCATCTATTGCAACAGCGCGTTTATGAAGCTGACAGGCTACTCCGAAGAGGAGTTGATAGGCCGTAACTGCCGTCTTTTACAGGGCGAGGAGACCGATCCGTCTGCGGTGGCGAAGCTGCGAGCGGCAGTAGAGGCGGCGGAGGACGTCGCCCTCGACATTCTGAACTATCGCAAGGATGGATCGAAATTCTGGAATGCGCTGTTCGTCAGCCCCGTTCGTGACCATACGGGCGAGGTCATCTATTTCTTTGCCTCGCAGCTGGATTTTACCGGCATCAAGATCAAAGAACAGGAGCTGGCCGACGCTCGGCGCTCTGCGGAAGACGAAGTCGCAAGCCGAACCAAGGATCTGCGCGATGCCCTCTTGGCCAAGACCATGCTCGTTCATGAGGTCGATCATCGGGTAAAGAACAATCTTCTGACCATCGCTTCGATCGTGAAATTGCAGGCTCGTTCGTCCGAGGATGACGTGGTGCGCCGCACGCTTTACTCGGTCCTGAACCGGGTGGAAGCACTGAGCACCGTTCAGCGCAAACTGTTCACCAGCAGCGATCTGGGCCGTTTCGACGTCGCGGATTTTGCCAAGGATCTCATCCAGGATCTGGTTGGCGCGTTAAACCGTGACGATATCCGCGTCACGACCGATCTTTCGCCCGTTCTTGTGCCGTCGGTAAAGGCGTCGGCGCTTGCACTGATCGTCAATGAACTCGTCGTCGATGCGGTGAGACGAGGCCTGAGCGATGGCGGTGGCGAAATCCATCTGCAGGTACGCAGAACGAACGGACATTTTGTCATTCGCGTCACCGATACGACCACGCCTGTTTCTGTCAATCCCGAAGAGGAGGTCTTTGGACGGCTGATGCTGGATACCTGTGCCAAGCAGCTGAATGCCAAGGTGGAGCGGAGCCGGGACGGAAATCGGACCGATGTTCTGGTCACCATGCCGGTTGAAATGTCGAAGGATTGAATACGTTGAAAATTATGATTGTCGAGGACGAGGCTCTTCTGGCGCTCGAGCTGGAATATGAAGTTGAAGCCGCAGGCCACAGTGTGGTTGGCACTGCCGCGTCGCGCAAAGCAGCCTTCGAGATGATCAGCCAAACCGCGCCGGAATTTGCGTTTGTCGATGTCCATCTCAATGACGGACCGACCGGTATCGAGATTGGCGAACATTTAAGCGAGCTCGGCATTCCCTTCGTTTTCGTCACGGGCAATATCAAGCGCATACCACCCGGCTTCGTCGGTGCGATCGGCGCAATCGAAAAGCCTTACACGATGCATGGTCTGAAAAATGCGCTCACCTATATCGGCGACTGGGTGGCGAAAGGCGAAACCAACTCACCCCCTGCAGGGCTAATCCTCGCGGAGTAAAGCCCGCCGACAATCAGAAGTTTCTGATTTCGCACTGCCGGCGCGGACCTCCGCCATAGGGCTGATAGCTGTTGTCGCTTGCCCGATAGGAGTTGTAGCGGCTGGCACAGGCTTCGGCCTGGGCGCTGCCAACCGTCATTGCCGTGTCGCCCGTGGTTGACGTTCGATAGTAAGTCACAGACCCTTCGGATGGCCAGGGCGCGCGCTGGAGTTCAGCCAGCTCGTCCATGCCGTCGCCATAGGGAGATGTGCAGTCCTTCCTCACGCCCGAATACGACAGATAGGAATTGTCTTCCGGACGATAGGAGCGATATTTGTTTGAGCACCACTCCATGTGATCGGCCGTATAGCCAACAGCAATCACACCCTCTTCGGACCTGCTGTCATCGCTCAGCGCTGCTGTCACCATCATATCCAGTTCCGGATTTTCCTGATCTCGGCTGAGGTCTGGCTTGCTGGACGGCGGCAGCGAGGCGACTGCCACGGTATCGGCTGGGAGCTGCGCGGCGACACGTTCATACGGCTGGTTGTCGCGATCGCTGATGCTCACCGGCGCGCTGGTCCAAAGCGGCGTTTTGTCATCCTTGAAAATGTGGGGATCATCGGAGGGCAATGCGGCCTCTACAACGGCCAGGCCACCAACCAGCAATGCAACGGACGTGCTGACTCCCGACAAGAGCAAGATCGCGGACTTCATGTCATTCTCCCTTGATTTGTCAGGAGAATGTCGATCCCCAGCAGGTTGTTCCACTGCCTTGGATGTTGACCTCGGACATGGTCACGGCGCGATTAAGGAAATCGCGCCGTGGTTGCGTGTGTTCTTTATCAATGGTTGTGCCGTGGCGGCGTTTTCGAGATTTGCTTGAACTCATCGGCGCCCCTGATGGTAGCGCCATCTGCAAGTTGCGTAACTGTCTGGCGGTAAAGCCTTTGCCACGGTGTGGCATCGGGCGGCACAGGTGGCAGACCTTCGGTCTTTCGCTTTTCAATCTCGGCGTCACTGACAAGCATGTCGCAAAGACCCTTGTTCAGGTCGATGCGGATCACGTCGCCGGTGCGGATAAACGCCAGTCCGCCGCCAGCCGCGCTTTCCGGGGAGGCGTTGAGGATGGACGGGCTGTCGGCCGTTCCGGACTGGCGTCCGTCGCCGATGGTCGGCAGGCTGAGGATGCCTTTCTTCAAGAGGTGATCCGGTGGCTGCATGTTCACCACCTCTGCCGATCCCGGCCAGCCAAGTGGCCCGGCACCCCGGATCACGAGAATACAGTTCTCGTCGATGTCGAGCGCGGGATCATTGATGCGGTGATGATAGTCTTCCGACCCGTCAAAGACGATGGCACGTCCTTCAAAGACTCCTTCGCGACCGGGTTCTTGCAGATAGCGGTTGCGGAAGCCTTCGGAAATCACGCTTGTCTTCATGATGGCGAAGTCGAAGAGATTGCCCTTCAGAACCAGGAAGCCTGCGCGTTCCTTCATTGGCTCGTCATACGGCTTGATCACCTCGCGGTCCGTTGCCTCGCGCCCTTCGATGTTCTCGGACATTGTCTTGCCCGTCACTGTCGGACAGCCGCCATCAAGCTTTCCAGCCTGGAGCAGCTCCCACATGATGGCAGGAACACCACCGGCGCGGTGAAAACGTTCGCCGAGATAGGCGCCAGCCGGCTGCACATTGGCGAGCAGCGGGATGTCGAAACCATGAACCTGCCAATCTTCCGGCAAAAGCTCGACGCCTGCATGTTTCGCCATGGCCATCAGATGTGGCTGTGCATTGGTCGAGCCGCCAATGGCCGAATTGACCCTGATGGCGTTGAGGAAGGCCTCACGCGTCAGGATGTGCGAGGGCCTGATGTCGTCCAGCACCAGTTCAACTGCGCGGCGACCGGTGCGGTAAGCCATCTGGCCACGTTCGCGGTAGGCGGCCGGAATGGCGGCACAGCCCGTCAGGGACATGCCAAGCGCCTCGGCCATGGCATTCATCGTCGAGGCCGTTCCCATCGTGTTGCAGTGACCGGCGGATGGGGCGGAGTCGAGTGCGCGTTCTAGGAATTCTTCCTTGCTGATCTCGCCGGCCGCATATTTACGGCGTGAACGCCATATGACGGTGCCCGATCCTACGAGCTCGCCGTCATGCCAGCCATCCAGCATCGGGCCGCCGGAAAGCACGATGGCGGGAAGATCCACGGTCGATGCCGCCATCAGCGCTGACGGCGTGGTCTTGTCGCAGCCGGTGGTCAGGACCACACCGTCGAAGGGATAGCCGTAAAGCAGCTCAACGAGGCCGAGATAGGCCAGATTGCGGTCCAGTGCCGCCGTCGGGCGCTTGCAGTTCTCGAAAAGGGGATGGGACGGAAACTCGATCGGAATGCCGCCTGCATCGCGGATGCCGTCGCGCACGCGTTTCGCCAGCTCGATATGGTGGCGATTGCAGGGATTGATGTCGCTGCCGGATTGCGCAATGCCGATGATCGGCTTTCCGGACCGCAGCTCCTCGGGTGTCGTCCCATAGTTCATGAACCGCTCCAGATAGAGCGCCGTCATGTCGAGATGATCGGGGTTGTCGAACCAGTCCTGTGAACGCAGGCGTCGTTTGGGGGTGCTCATCTCGCTCACTGGCCTTCCTCCTGGCGATGATTGATCTTCTCCAGATGGAGCAATAGTCCACTGTGGTCGGTCTCTCCATGACCCTCTTCGACAAATGCGGCAAATGCCGCTCGAACCTCCGTTGTCAAAGTCAGGGTCAAAGACAGGGCATCGGCCATGGCGGCGACCGCATTGAGGTCCTTCAACTGAAGTCGCGAAGGGCCGCCCGGCTGAAACTCTCGATCCACCATGCGTTTGCCGTGCAGCTCAAGGATCCGGCTTTCGGCGAAGCCGCCGCGGATGGCCTCGCGAAATTTCTCCCGCGATGCGCCGCCCGCCTCAACCAGCATCATGGCTTCCGCCACCGCTCCGATCGTGATGGCGACGATCTGCTGGTTGGCGAGTTTGCAGATTTGCCCCGCGCCGGATGGACCGACATGGGTGACGCGGCCAAGGGCGGCAAACACCTCGGTGAGTTGCGCAACGGTATGGGCATCCCCGCCTGCCATGATGGCGAGCGTGCCCGCTTCAGCCCCGACGACGCCGCCGGAGACCGGTGCGTCGAGATGGGCAAGACCGCGTTCCGCCAATCGAGTGGCGTGTTCTCTGGCGATCGGAGGGGCGATCGACGATGTATCGACGACGATTGCTCCTTGTGGAAGCGCATCGAGAACGGCAGGAGCGAAGAGAACCTCGCCGACGGCCTTGCCGTCCGAAAGCATTGTAAAAACGATATCGGCCTTTGCCACTGCGTCTGCTGGCGTTGCGCAGACACGGGCTCCGTGTGCGGCAAGTGCTTCCGCCTTGCGGGGGTCACGGTTCCAGACCGACACCTCGAAGCCGGCTCCGAGCAGGCGCCGCGCCATCGGTGCGCCCATGAGCCCGGTGCCGAGAAATGCGATGCGTTTCGTGTCTTTGCTCAAAGCGAACCTCCGAGTTCGTCTTCGATATGCGCCTGGATGATCTCGTCGAAAGAGGTTTCTGCCGTGAAGCCGAGTTCGCGGGCGCGTGTCGCCTCAAAGCCCGGTGCCCAGCCGGCACACATGCGCATGATCATCTCATCCGGCTCGCGCTTGATCAGGGCAACGGCAGCGTCGCCTGCCACCCGACGCAGCGCTTCGATCTGTTCGCCGACAGTGGCGCTCAGGCCCGGCATCGAGAGATTGCGACGGGGGCCAACCTTTTGCAGATCGATGGTAGCGCCGTGGATCATGAAGCCGACAGCCGACCGGGGGGAGGTGTGCCAATGACGCACGTCGTCGCTGACCGGCAGGATTGCCTCCTTGCCCACCAGGGGTTCCCGCAAAATGTTGGAGAAGAAGCCGGAAGCCGCCTTGTTTGGCTTGCCGGGGCGGATGCAGACGGTTGGCAGGCGGATGCCGATGCCATCGAAAAAGCCCTTGCGCGCATAGTCGGAGAGCAGCAGTTCGCAGATGGCCTTCTGCGTACCGTAGCTGGTGAGGGGCGTCGTGTGGAAATCGTCCGGGATCGGATAGGGCAGGGGGGCGCCGACGACTGCAATCGATGACGCAAAGACAAGACGCGGACGATAGCCGTCCGCCTGCTGCGCCAGTCGGATTGCGTCGAAAAGGTAGCGAGTTCCATCCAGATTGATAGCGTATCCCTTGTCGAAATCGAGTTCTGCCTCGCCCGAAACAATGGCTGCCAGGTGGAAGATGACATCCGGCCGCCGCGCAACGAGGCCTTCAGCGACACCAAGTTGCGACAGGTCGCCGATCTGGAGGCTAACTTGCCCATCAAATCCCGCAGGGGATTCCGGCGTAACAACGTCAACGAGCGTCATCGACGCAATGGCATCTCCGCGCAACTGGCCGTCACGCGCCAGACGTTCTGCGAGCTTTCGACCGACCATGCCGGCCGCGCCGATAATCATAACATGCATAGCGTTTCTCCTCCGGTTTAGTGACATTCCGCCTGCGTCCAAAGCCACGCAAGAGACCGTCTGAAAAAATCATTTGTAAGGTTGTCTGATAACCTTATATCATGCATTTGGAAACCGAAATGTTGAAGGCGTCTCCTGCCCTGTGAGCGGGTGCGTATGGATGAAAGTTTGGAGGCGAACATGGCCGACGGAGTTGCGGTGCACGCGGCAGCGGACGCTCTGATAGAGCATCTGGGTGCCGACATGGTTCTGGTCGGGGACGATGTCGAGCGCTATTGCCGCGACTGGCATGGCGATGTCACGACTGGAGCGTTGGCCGTTATACGGCCGAGGTCCACCGCTGATGTATCTGCCGCCGTCACGGCAGTCGCCAGCCTCGGTCTTTCGATCGTTCCCCAAGGGGGCAATACGGGTCTCGTGCTCGGCGCTACGCCGGATCAGCCGCTCGCCCAGGTGGTTCTCAGCCTTGAGCGAATGACCGCGGTTCGCCGCATCGATGTCGACGATTTTTCCGCAGTGGTGGAAGCCGGCTGCATCCTTTCCGAATTCAAGGACAAGGTCGAGGCGGCCGGACTGTTTTTTCCGTTGGCTCTCGGAGCGCAGGGGTCGTGCCGGATTGGTGGCAACGTCTCGACCAATGCCGGGGGGATCAATGTTCTCCGCTATGGCATGATGCGTGAGCTTGTGCTGGGGCTTGAGGTCGTCTTGCCCGACGGGACGGTGTTCGAGGGGCTCTCGACCTTGCGCAAGGACAACAGGGGTGTCGATCTCAAGCAGCTGTTCATTGGCGCGGAAGGAACTTTGGGTATCGTCACCGCCGTTGCAGTCAAACTGCTGCCGCCGGTCGAGCAGGTGGCCACCGCACTGGTCGGTCTAGCTTCGCTTTCGGATGCGATTGCCCTTTACCGCCGGGCAAGGCGCGATTGCTGTGACCTGCTGTCGGCGTTCGAATTCATGCCGCCGGTTGCCTTCACCTTGGCGCGGGAGGCGATGCCGGATCTCGCCATGCCGATCTCAGGAGACTATCCCGCATATGTCTTGATGGAGATCGGCGGGTCGGGTCTTGTCGATATCGAGGATCTGATGCAGCGCTTCCTCGAAGGGGTGATGGAAGAGGAGCTGGTCCTTGATGGCGTCATAGCAAGTTCGAAGGCGCAATCGCGCAACCTCTGGCTTTTCCGCGAAGGCATGAATGAGGGGCAGGCGAAACGCGGCGCGCATCTGCGAACCGATCTGTCCGTTCCGCTTTCGAGGCTTGCGGAGTTTGTCGACCAGTCGGAGGCTGCGGTCATGAAGGCTTTGCCCGATTGCCTCTGCGTTTCCTATGGGCATGTCGGGGATGGCAACGTTCATCTCAACGTCTTGCCGCCGGCAGGCCTGCCACGGGCTGAGCTGGATGCCTTCCTGTATAAGGCCAAGTCTGTCATCAACGACGTTCTTGACACATTCGGTGGTTCCATCAGCGCGGAGCATGGGATTGGTCGGCTGAAAAAGGCCGATTTCCTGGCGCGTATCCCGGATGTGCAGGCCGGTCTTCTGTCTGCCGTCAAGCATGCAATCGATCCGAAACTGATGATGAATCCTGGCTGCCAATTGAATTTCACTGCGGATTGAGGAAAACAGTGAAGGCGCTTTGTCGAAGGCGCCGGCCAGGGAGCAAGCAGACGATGGCGATCGACATGGGGCATTTCAATATCGGTGAAATCAGGCGTAGCGAACATTTGCCGACCCGCATCGCATCGCAGCTGGCGGCTGAAATCAGCCAGGCGCGGCTGAACCCCGGCGACAAGCTGCCGACCGAGCACGTCCTGGCAAAGACGCTTGGGGTCAGTCGCTCGGTGATCCGCGAAGCCATCGCGCAATTGCGCAATGAGGGTCTGGTCGAGACGCGCCAGGGTGTTGGCGCATTCGTCAGTGAGCGTTCTGCTCAACTGATCCGGATCAAGGACGACGAGCTTTCCGATCCAGGCAGCTTTCGGGCGATGTTTCAGCTCCGTATCCCGCTTGAGATCGAAGCGGCCGGTCTTGCCGCCCTTCACCACACTGACGATGATCTAAAGAGGATCGACGCGGCGCTCGCCATGATGACGGGCGATGAGAAGTGGACGGAGAACGGTATCGATGCCGATCTTTTGTTTCATCGTGCGGTCGCCCAATCAACTCAGAACGCCTATTTTGCTACCTTTGTTGGCTTTATCGCCGAACGCATCAGTCTCGCCATTGCCGCGGCACGTGCCCGGGCCGTGCTTGAAGAGATTGTCGAAACGACGATTGCAGAGCATGTTGCCTTGCGGGATGCGATTGCGTCCCGAGATCCACTGGCGGCACGCGCTGCGATGCGTGCACATCTTTCCGGGGCTGCAGACCGAATTGGTCTGAGCCTCGAGCAATTTTGATCTTGCCTGGCCCCTCCTAAAACAAAGGGGGAAGAGCGGCTTTGGGGTAGACAGGCTGAGCGTATGTGATTATTGACAGTGATCTATGTTGTCAGACATCCTGACAATGTTGGGATAGCTTGAGGAGCTACCCGCCAAGGACGAGGAGGAGGCCCGTCTTGCCAACCATGCATAGCCTGAAATCCGTCGAAATTCTGCCGGAGGACGCCGGCCAGGCGATCCTCATCGGGCGAGTCTGGTCCGATGCCGAGGGTGGCCCCTGTCCTGTCTGCGTGCGGGATGGGCGGATCATTGATCTGACGGATCTGGCTGCGACTGTGTCAGGCCTTCTGGAAATCGACGATCTGGCGGCGCGGCTTTCCGCAGACCTCTCCGGCAAGGATCTCGGTTCGGTCGATGAATTCCTTGACGGTACGGCTGGAAGACTGCTGGCGCCTGTGGACCTTCAGGCCATCAAGGCAGCCGGGGTTACCTTTGCCGACAGCATGCTGGAACGCGTGATCGAAGAACAGGCCAAGGGCGATGCGGGCCGCGCGCAGGATATTCGCGCACGCCTTGCCCCGGTTCTCGGCGATAGCCTGCGTGGCCTCGTGGCAGGCTCCGAAAAGGCCGCCGAAGTCAAAGCCTTGCTGCAGGACATGGGCCTCTGGTCGCAGTATCTTGAGGTCGGCATCGGGCCGGATGCGGAAATCTTCACCAAGGCTCAGCCGATGTCGTCTGTCGCCTGTGGTGATCGGGTCGGCATCCATCCCATCTCGCAATGGAACAATCCCGAACCCGAAGTGGTGCTGGCGATCCGGTCCGATGGCAGGATTCTGGGTGCAACTCTCGGCAATGACGTCAACCTGCGCGATGTCGAGGGTCGCTCGGCGCTTCTTCTGGGCAAGGCCAAGGACAACAATGCATCCTGCTCGCTTGGCCCGTTTATCCGCCTCTTCGATGACAGCTTCACGCTCGACGTTTTGAGCAAGGTGCGTGTTTCGCTGGTGGTGAAAGGCGAGGACGGCTTCGAGATGACGGGAGAAAGCCCGATGGAGGCGATCAGCCGTTCGCCGCAAAACCTCGCATCGCAGCTGCGCAACCGAAATCATCAGTATCCCGATGGCGCCGTGCTCTTCCTCGGAACGATGTTTGCACCGGTCAAGGATCGCCGTGGCGCCGGTCTTGGCTTTACCCATGAGGTTGGTGATCGTGTCGAGATCTTCACGCCGAAGCTCGGCCGTCTCGTCAATTGGGTGGACCGTACCGATGCATGCCCGGAATGGGAATTCGGCAGCAGGGCCCTGTTTCGCAATCTGGCCCAGCGTGGCCTTCTTAACAAGGTTTGATCAGGATGAGCAAAATCGTCGATCTGTTCTACCGATTTCTTGAATGGCTGCTGATCCTGCTGCTCTCCGGTATGGCCATCATGGTGTTCGTGAATGTCATCCTGCGCTACGCGATGAACTCGGGCCTGACGGTCTCGGATGAAATGGCGCGCTATTTCTTCGTCTGGCTGACCTTTATCGGCGCGGTCGTCGGGTTTCGTGAGTACGGCCATCTTGGTGTAGAATCGCTTGTTGCCATCCTAGGGCGCCGTGGTCGTGTTGTCTGCATGATCCTGACCAATCTCATCATTCTCGGCGTGTCGCTGCTGTTCTTCTGGGGAACCTGGAAGCAGCTCCCGATCAACGCCAGCATGGCGGCACCTGTGACGGGGCTGTCGATGGGCTGGGTCTACGGGATCGGTTTTTTCGCTGGAGGCGGCTGTGCCCTGATTGCGCTTGAGCGACTGATCCGCCTCGTAACAGGACGGGTTACCGAAGAAGAAATCGCCGCCTTTGCCGGCGAAAACCTCAGCATTGAAAAACTGTCGGAGCGTGCCTGATGACCCTTATCGTCTTCATTGTCTCGCTTCTCGGTGCCATGGCAATCGGTGTTCCGGTTTCCTTTGCCCTGATGTTCTGCGGCGTGACGCTCATGTGGTACATGGGTATGTTCAACAGCCAGATCATTGCCCAGAACATGATTGCCGGCGCTGACACGTTCACGCTGCTCGCCATCCCATTTTTCGTGCTTGCAGGCGAACTGATGAACTCAGGTGGTCTGTCCCGCCGGATTATCGATTTTGCCGTTGCCTGTGTCGGTCACGTGCGTGGTGGCCTGGGCATTGTAGCCATCGTTGCTGCCATAATCATGGCCAGCATCTCGGGATCGGCCGCAGCCGATACGGCAGCGCTTGCGGCCATCCTTATTCCAATGATGGCCAAGGCCGGTTACAACGTGCCGCGATCTGCGGGATTGATTGCTTCGGGCGGCATCATCGCCCCGGTCATTCCGCCATCCATGGCCTTCATCGTCTTCGGTGTGGCGGCCAATGTCTCCATCACGCAGCTCTTTATGGCCGGCATCGTACCGGGCATCCTGATGGGCTTGGCGTTGGTGGTTGCCTGGCAGATCACTGTGCGGAAGGACAACATCGTACCCCTGCCGAAAGCATCGGCGCAGGAGAGGCTTCGCGCCACCGGCCGAGCCGCCTGGGCGCTTGGCATGCCAGTAATCATTCTCGGCGGCATCAAGGCCGGCGTTGTGACGCCGACCGAAGCAGCCGTTATCGCGGCAGCCTATGCCCTGTTCGTTGGCATGGTCATTTATCGCGAACTGAAGCCGAAGGATCTCCCGCACGTTATTCTGCAAGCGGCCAAGACGACGTCGATCATCATGTTCCTGGTCTGCGCAGCACTGGTCTCGGCCTGGCTCATCACCGCCGCCAACATTCCAGGTGAAATCACGGGCTTTATCGAGCCGCTGATCGACCGGCCTATGCTTCTGATGTTTGTCATCATGCTGTTGGTGCTTGTTGTCGGGACGGCGCTCGACCTGACGCCAACTATCCTGATCCTGACGCCGGTTCTGATGCCGATCATCAAGCAGGCAGGCATTGATCCGGTCTATTTCGGCGTCATGTTCATCATGAATTGCTGTATCGGCCTTATCACGCCGCCCGTGGGCGTGGTGTTGAACGTTGTCAGTGGCGTCGGCCGCGTGCCGCTGGGCAAGGTCGTGACCGGGGTGACGCCATTCCTGCTGGCACAGATCGCAGTCCTCATGCTGCTGGTCGTGTTCCCCGACATCGTCATCGTCCCAGCCCAGTGGCTGAGGTGACGCTTACGCTATTCTACCGTCTCATCGTCAATCCAAGGGAGGATATCTTATGAGAAAAGTACTACTTGCAACCACTGCCATCGCGTTCGCCGTATCCGGTGCTGCCCCGGCATTCGCCGAATTCAACGAGCGCACGATCCGCGTCTCGAACGGCATCAATGCCGATCACCCCGTCGGCAACGGTATCGATGCCATGCAGAAGTGCCTGGACGAGAAGTCCGGCGGCAAGCTGAAGCTGCAGGCATTCTGGGGCGGCGCTCTTGGTGGTGACCTGCAGGCAACCCAGGCTCTCCGTTCGGGCGTTCAGGAAGCCGTCGTCACCTCGTCCTCGCCGCTCGTCGGCATCGAGCCGGCGCTTGGCGTATTCGACCTGCCATTCCTGTTCTCTTCGGCTGAAGAGGCCTACAAGGTTCTCGACGGCGACTTCGGCAACATGATGAACGAGAAGATGGCGGCCGTTGGTCTCGTCAATCTCGCTTACTGGGAAAATGGCTTCCGCAACCTGTCGAACTCGGTTCGCCCGGTCACCAAGTGGGAAGACTTCGAGGGCATGAAGGTTCGCGTCATGCAGAACAACATCTTCCTCGATACCTTCCAGAACCTTGGTGCCAATGCCACCCCGATGGCGTTTGGCGAAGTCTTCTCGGCTCTGGAAACAAAGACGATCGACGCGCAGGAAAATCCCTATGTGACGATCGATACCTCGAAGTTCTTCGAGGTGCAGAAATACGTTACCGAGACCAACCACGCCTACACGCCGTTCCTCTTCCTCTTCTCCAAGGCAATCTTCGACACCTATACGCCTGAAGAGCAGGCAGCACTGCGTGAATGCGCAGCGGTTGGCCGCGATGTCGAGCGTTCGGTCATCGCCGACCTCAACAAGACGTCGCTTGAGAAGATCAAGGAAGCAGGTCTTGAGGTGAATGTTCTGTCTGCCGACGAGCAGGCCCGCATTCGCGAGAAGTCCAAGGTGGTCTATGAAAAGCACAAGGATGCCATTGGCGCCGACGTCGTTGACCAGATCCTTGCCAAGATTGAAGAAGCCCGCAAGTAAGCGCGGTCATCTCTCTATCTGAAATAAGAAAGGCCCGTGATGCTCATGCGTCACGGGCCTTTTCCTTGGTTTTATCAGGGCTTATTCCGGGATTGCCGGCAGCACCTGGTCGCGCTTCTTCAACTGCTGCTCGCGGAAGAAGATGAACAGCCCCGAGCCGACGATCAGTGCAGCACCAAACAGCATTGTTAGGCGCGGCACTTCATCGAAGAACAGCCAACCGAACACCACCGCCCACAGAAGCAGCGTGTATTGCAACGGCGCAACGGTCGCCGCATCTGAAATCTTGAGTGCACGGTTGACGAGCATATGCGCACTCATGGCAACAATCCCCAGAAGGCCGAGCAGAAGCAGTTCTGTCATCGATCCGATCGGTGCCCAGTCGAAGGGCGCGAAGACCAGGCCTGCCACGCCCGCACCAAGGATCTGAAACAGGACCAGAGTCTTGTCCGGGGTCGCACGCAGGCTTCGGCCTGAAAGCATCATGAAGGCGAAAGCGGCCGTGCCGACGACCGAGATCAGGGCCGGCATGGTGAACATCGCGCTGGACGGTTCAAGTGTGATGATGACGCCGACAAAGCCGATGGCAATGGCTGTCCAGCGGCGCCATCCGACTTTCTCACCCAGCAGGAACGGCGCACAGGCTGCCACGTAGATCGGTGCGGCAAGCCAGTAGGTCATCACATCCGCAAGCGGCAGATACATCACTGCGTAGTAAAAGCTGAAGATCTCGACGGTTGAGAAGATCACGCGCGCGAGCTGCAGCCAAGGGCGTTCGGCGTCAACAATCGGTTTCCAGCCTGCCATGAACAGAAAGGGGGCAAGGATGATCAGAGCCGCGACACTGCGGATCAGGATGACCTGCCCAAGGCCGTAGCTTGCAACCAGCCATTTGCCCATGGCGTCATTGAGCGAGAAGAGCAGCATTCCGAGCAGCATGACGGCGGGACCGGCAAATGCAGCGAGACGGTGGGATGTTGCGGGCAGCGAAGTGGTGGAAGCTGAAGAGGACATTGTGGTTCCGAAGACGCAAGGTCGCGAAAAGAGCAAACGAATTGGCCAGGTCTGGATGTGAGCATCCAGCGAGCTCATCGGCAGGGTTTGATACCCTTTCGCAGCAACTGTTGTTACCACCTGAACCAAAAGCCCGATCGCACGTTGTCAGACAATCTGAATAGTTTCAATCCCGAATAGCGAGTGGCAGGCAAGCGCAGGCTGTTCAAGCTATTTGGAACAGCGTTTTTTGCATCGACAGGATCAACGTTACCAAAACCCTAACGGGCTTCAACTTTAGCATACTAATCTAGTCGTGATTGTTGACGGCAGCCGCAAATGTGTCAAGAATGTGACGTCCGGGGATGAGCCCCGTCTGTCCATCTAGGGGAGAGCAGCGATGTCTTTTGCAGATTTGAAGCGGGTAGAGCAACAGGGGTCGTGGCGCGCATCCGATGTTTGCCAGTCCCGCATTGCTATGGTCATCGCAGGGCTTAGCATCGGCTTCATCGCCATCCTTCTGGTGGCGCTCTGACGATATTCAGCGGCCATGCTGCTACACCAGTGTTGTAAAGCAAAACGCCCGGATCTGTGATCCGGGCGTTGCTGTTTCGGTCTGTCGCAACTGCTACCTATTCCTCGCGCTGGCCTGTGAGGCTCAGGAGAAGCTGGAAGAGATTGACGAAGTTCAGGTAGAGCGAAAGCGCGCCGAACACGGCAAGCTTCTGCTGGCTCTCCTGATCATAGTTTTCGGCGTACTGCTGCTTGATGTTCTGGGTATCCCAGGCGGTCAGGCCGACGAAGACGAAGACGCCAATGATGGAGATGGCAAACTGCAGCGCGCCCGAGCCGAGGAAAATGTTCACGATCGAGGCGATGATGATGCCGATCAGGCCCATCATGAGGAAGGAGCCGAACTGCGCCAGATCACGCTTGGTCGTATAGCCATAGAGGCTCATCGCGCCAAACATGGTGGCGGTGATGAAAAAGGTCCGCGCGATTGATGTCCCGGTGAAGACCAGGAAGACGGATGACAGCGACAGGCCCATCACGGCGCAGAAGGCCCAGAAGGTCATCTGAGCGGTTGACGCCGACATTGTCTGGATGCGGAACGAGAAAAAGAAAACAAAGGCGAGCGGCGCCAGCATCACGACCCACTTGAGAGGCGTCTGGAAGATCGGCACGTAAAGCGCCGGCGACTGGCTGACGATAAAGGCGATGAGGCCGGTGATGACAAGGCCAAGGCCCATATAATTATAGACGCGCAGCATATGCTGGCGAAGGCCCTCGTCGAAAAGGGCACCGGACTGTGCCTGGCTGGCATAGCCCCAACGGTTCTGCATGGGATCCATATTCAATTACCTCCTGACTGGATCAATAAAGGGTACGCGCAAGCCGCCGTGCCTCATCGGCAAGACGGTCGGCCTGTTCGGTTTCGGAAATCAAGGCGTAGGCAACCTCGCCAATCTGCCAGTAAGCAGCTTTCGCGTTGTCGCTTTCCTGCATCAGCACTTGCTGGACGGCGAAAGCGCCCGGTCTTACGGCAAAGAGTGCCAAGCGACGGCCTTCTCCCGCTTCGATCTCAAGCTCCACGCTTGGACCGAAGGTTGAGGGAAACACCTGTGCGTCACGTACGGACCAGTTCGCCGGCATCTGCGGTAACACGATTGCCGTTGCCGAGCGGATCTCGGCCGGATCAAACCGGTCCGTCGCCGAAAGCGACGAAATGTTTTCGCGAAGTTCGGCTGTTTGATGCGCACGGATGGCTTCCGCAACGAATTGCGGCGGCGGAACTGAGGCCACCACTTCGCCGATGCTTGCTGGCGCAATCCAGCCGTGAGCTATCCAACCTGCACCGACAAGAAGGACAATAGCCGCTGCGCGGCGGAAGATATCGACCGTCTGATGCCGGTTGATGGCGTTTTCCAGTTGCCGCGCCGCCTCTCTCGTATCTTGATGCGGGGTCGAAGCAGATCCGGCCAGCGCCAGGCGCAACTCATCGCGAATGCGCAGATCGGCCATCACCTTTGCAGCGCTTTCGGGGCTCTCGGACAGATAGGCTTCCACATCGATACGTCTGGAGACATCGAGTTGGTCATCGACATAGGCATGCAGATCAGCATCGATCACAGGATCAATTTGGTTCATCGGATTTGCCTCCAACGATTCTCAGATGGGGGAGGGCATCCGTATCCCCTCCGGCTTCAAGGCTTCGCAAGCGCTGGCGAGCGCGCGAAAGCCTGGACATGAGCGTGCCGATCGGGATGCCGAGCGCATCTGCGGCCTCCTGATAGGTCAGCGCTTCGATGACGACAAGATGCAAGGCTTCTCTTTGCTCCGTCGGCAGATTGAGAAAGGCCTGCCGGATCTGCGAGAGCCGCGTTGCGTGCTCCTGGCCGGCGGGTGCGCTTGCCTCCGAAACCTCTGCAAACGCGGCCTCCCGTCCTTCCTTGGAGCGCACCACCCTCAATCGGTCGACATGGGTGTTGTGCAAAATGGAGAGCAGCCAGTTGCGCAGGTTTCCTTCAGGGCGAAATGTCGATTTCTTTTCGAGGGCACGCACCAGCGTGTCCTGAACCAGATCTTCCGCCTCATCTCTGTTTCTGACGAGCGAGTAGGCATAGCGGCGTAGAGCCGCCAGCTGCCCAAGAACATTGAAATGTGTCTTCGTCGTCTTCATGCCCCAATATACGAAAGCCGAATGACTTTTATTCCCGAGTGGTTCGGATTTTTTTACGGGCAATGTTCCGCACGCTTCGACAGGGAACCCCTGTCAGCTCGTGCGAGTTGAGGGCACACCACAAGGAGATGTGCTATGAACAAAGATCTATCTGAGGATAAGACGAATGCCGGTACGCCTGCGGAAGACCTGCCGCCGGCCGGCCCGCACGAGACGCCGGAGCAAACCGACAAGATGAAGACGCCAGGAACAGGCTCGCTCAACGATGATGACGAAAACGATCTCGTTGATGTCGGTCCGGATTGATTTTCCGGGAGCTGCATACCAAAAGGCCAGCGAACTCTTCGCTGGCCTTTTGCATTAATCTTGCGATGTCCGGCGGTCAGATGTCGTTGCGGACATTGTCATGCGCCAGGCGCTCTTCTTCTGCCAGTTCCTGCCTGTTGTAACGGACGGATGACCAGAAGGAGATGCCGATAAGAGCTGCACCGCCGAGGCCGGTGATCACCTCGGGGATATGCTGCAGGGTCTGCACATACATGATGACCGAGAGGATCAGGATTGCGTAGAACGCCCCGTGCTCAAGGTAGCGGTATTCGGCAAGCGTTCCCTTCTCGACCAGCATGATCGTCATCGATCGGACATACATGGCACCGATGCCAAGGCCGATTGCGATGATGAAGAGGTTCTGTGTCAGCGCGAAGGCGCCAATTACGCCATCGAACGAAAAGCTGGCATCGAGCACTTCAAGATAGATGAATGCGCCAAGGCCGCCTTTTGCAGCTTCGCTCATTGTCTTTTGCGATGCATCCAGCAAACCGCCCAGCACTTCAACCGCAAGGAAGGTCACAAGGCCGTAGATAGCCGAATAGACGAATGTCACCGCTTCCGCGCCTTCGAGCAGATTCGAGAAGAGCAGGATGAGCAGCAGAACCACCGCGATCTCGATCCCTTTCACGGAGGCCGAGCGGGCCATCCGCGATTCGATCACTTCGATCCAGTGGATTTCCTTCTCCTGGTTGAAGAAGTAGGAAAGGCCCACCATCATCAGGAAGGTTCCACCGAAGGCTGCGATCGGCAGATGCGCGTCGTTCATGATGCGCGCATATTCGGCAGGCTCGCGTGCAGCGAGCACGATCGCCTCAATCGGGCCAATGCCGGCCGCGATAACGACGATCAGAAGCGGGAAGACGATACGCATGCCGAAAACGGCGATAATGATACCCCAGGTCAGGAAGCGATGCTGCCAGACCGGTGTCATGTCCTTGAGTTTGTTGGCGTTGACGATTGCGTTGTCAAAGGAAAGCGAGATTTCCAGAACCGCGAGCACGCAGCAGATGAAGAAGACGGTCGCCATGCCAGACAGCGTGCCACTCATCTGCCAGCCAAGGGCGGCTCCCAGAATGAGACCGGCAGCCGTGACAATGAATGCCCACTTGAAATAGCTGAGGGTCGTCGTCGTTGTGTCAGATGGAAGTGCGCTCATCGACGCTCACCTCCGGCCACCCGGTTGCCATGGGAGGGTGTGCGATGCGCCATAGACGCATGCGCTAGAAGCATGATCCAAGATTTCATGGGTTTAAATCCGCCGGCTGTTTGCTGGCGGTACCGACATCACGAGAGCGCCGTCAAACTCTCGCCAGAGGGGCCCGGCACCAGGTTTTGAGGCCGTACTCACGAAGATGTCACGGCAACTCACGACCTAGTTAGCAAAAGGGGAGCCAAGGTCAAGATGCCGCGATAGACGGAGGGTTATTCCCTTGCACTTTGGCCTCGCAAAGCCGGATCTCCGGTAGAGGAGAAAGCGAATTGCTGACAGTGCAGATGCTATCTGCAAGCTCCACAATCGCCCGCTGATCCTCGGCAGATATCTGCCCCATCAAGGCAACCGTCACGATGAACCGATCGATGCGATGGCTGCCGTCCTTGGCTTTTTCCGCGCTCGCTTCGACCCTTACCTCTTCGAAGCCATTGGCGTGTCCCAGTCGACGTGCAGCGATGCGAACACTCATGCTGATGCAGGCAACGAGCGAAGCGAGCAGGAGGTCGACGGGGTCGAAGCCAACATGCGAAGGTCCGGTGACGACCTCGATTTCGCCACCGGAGGCGGACCGGACGCTCGGGTAGCCGGCACGTCCGAGCTTTGCCGTTGCCCCTATGACGCGCGCCTTGAGGTTAACCATGCCTTGTCCATTCTCATGCTTGGCATCGTACCGAAGGCGCAAAGGGCGGCGTGTGCCTAAATGTTGTTGCCGATGCGCGCCGTGCCCGTTTGACCATTGTCGCGAATCCATTTCAAGGTGCGCTCACCGGTCCGGATCAGTTCAAAACACATGGGCGCGCCCTTGTACCAACTGGTGAACTGTTGGCAGAGGCGATTTCCCCGGATCCACCAGCGGCCCTTGTCATCGGGTTTTGCAAACCGCCCGAGACCAAGCGCTTCGCCAGACCCGTCAACCACACCGTTCGGTCGATAGTTGAGCGGGAATTCTCCCCCGAATGGTGTCGCAAGGTAAATGCGCTTTCCGATGATATCTTCGCGAATGTCTGTAGCCGAATAGCGCTCGTTGGCGGATGCTCCAGCGACAGAAAGGGCGAGGGTTGCCGCCACAAGTCCCGACACTCTGACTGAATTGGCCATGGCAAATATCTCCATTAGGTGATCACCGGAGACGTCTACGATGGCAGAAAGCGAGCGGATCAAAGAACGCGGCTTTGCACGTCAATCCTTCACGAAAATGCTGACTGAAGCTGCGCGTCCCTCTGCGTCGATAATGGTCAGCGTCGACTGGCCCTTGCCGGCTGGCACCCATTCCCCTGTTCGCCTGCGCGACAACTCGTTGATGGCACGGCCGTCTACCAGCCAGCGGAACGGCGCGCGGCCTGCCTGAAGCTTCACCATGATTGGAAGGGGAGTGCCATCGGCCGTGTATCCGCGCTCAAGGACCGCGCCCTGTGGCGGATAGACGATCTGTGGTGGCTTCTCCTGAGCGCGGGTTGCGACAAGGCCTCGGCCATCCGTGGAAAACCGTCGCAGCCCGGGCGCCAGATCGGAGGCGGCAAGGCGCAAGGCCCCGTTGGGTGCACGCGGAAGAGGCGTGCCCGAAAGTCCGGATTTCGCAAAGGCTTCAAACAGCAAGGGGGCTGCCGTCTTGTAGCCGGATATGCCGGGCACTGCGGCATTGTCCGGCCGTCCGATCCAGACGCCCAAAACATAACGACCGTCATAGCCAACGGACCAGGCGTCGCGATAGCCGTAGCTTGTCCCGGTCTTGTAGGCGATGCCAGCGGCCGGACTGCCTGTGGGCGGCAAGACGGCGCCGAGGACATCGCCGACCGTCCATGCCGCACCGGCCTCGAACAAGGGCTGATCGTCAAGCAGCTCGGCCACGTCGCGAATGCCGTCGCCGAGCTTCACGGGCTGGTCGCGGTTTGCCAGCCCCGCATAGAGCTGGACCAGGTCTTTCAGTGTGATGCCGGCGCCGCCGAGCGCAATTGCCAAGCCCGGCGCCTCATTCGGGGGCAGTTTCAAGGTCACTCCGGAGCGCCGCAAACGCACCATGAGCTGCGCTGGTCCAACCGCGTCCAGAAGCCTTACGGCGGGGACGTTCAGAGACAGCTGCAATGCTTGGCGGACGCTGACATCGCCCTGATACTGCATGTCGAAATTCTTAGGCCGGTAGCCATAGAAATCGGCAGGCCTGTCCTCGATAATGGTTTCCTGCGCAACCAGACCCTGCTCGAAGGCAAGACCATAGATGAAGGGTTTGAGTGCCGAACCCGGAGAGCGCTCGGCACGGGTCATGTCGATCCAGCCGGATCTGCTGGCGTCGAAATAGTCTGCAGCGCCGACCTTCGCAACAATCTCGCCGGTCTTAGCGTCGGCCATCAGCATGGCGAGTGACACTTTCGGGTCGAGACGCTGTCCCGCATGCAATGCCACCTCCTCCAGCCGCTGCTGTACGGCACGGATGATCGTGGTTTGATGTTCGCTCGTCTTTCTGTCCTTCAGCCTCGCAGCCTCGGCCAGATGCGGGGCAAGGGCCGGAAGCTGCCGGCGGGTGACGGGAAGTGCCGCGTTGATGGCCTGCGCCACCTCCATCTGCTCGATGACACCGGCATCGCGGGCTCGGTCCAGAACGCGCTTGCGCGCCTGAAATGCATTGTCCAGGTAGCGGTCTGGTCGGCGCTTTTCCGGCAATTGCGGCAATGCCACCAGCAGTGCGGCTTCTGACGTGGTCAGGCGTTTTGGCTCCTTACCGAACCAGGCGAGGCTTGCCGCCCGCACGCCTTCCAGATTGCCGCCGTAAGGGGCGTGGGTCAGATAGAGATCCAGGATCTCGGCCTTCGACAATCGGCGTTCGATCTGCAGAGCGCGGGCGATCTGGCGAAGTTTCGCGGTCAGGGAGCGTTCCTGCCGAGGTTCTATCAACCGCGCGACTTGCATTGAAAGGGTGGAGGCGCCGGAGACGATGCGGCCATTGGTGAGCAGCTGCCAACCTGCTCGTACAAGGGCCAGGAAATCCACACCGGCATGGCTTTCAAAGCGCCTGTCTTCATAGGCGACAAGTATGCGGATGAGGGCCGGGTCAACATCCTCGGCCGTCGTCTTGAGCCGCCATAGGCCATCCTTTGTGGCAAAGGCCCGCAGCAATTGCCCGTCTCGGTCAAGAATTTCCGTCGACACGTCTGCCGCCGCTTCAAGGGGCGGTGCCCAGTGTCTATCGGCAAAGTTCAAGGACGCAAAGCCACACGCAGCGACGACAACTGCCGTCGCTGCGATGAGAGCTATACGTCTTGCCCGTCGCATCAGGGGGCTGCCGAGACGACCATGGCGCCAGCGGCCGTGCGCGCCGAAAGCTGCGGACGATACATGTCTTCGACGCTTGCGGCTGGCAGCGCGTAGTTGCCCGGGGTCACCGCACGCACGACATAGGCGAGCGTGATCGGTGAATTGTCTCCCTCACTTCTGCTGACTGCGGCGACAAAGCGGTCGTTTCGGAATTCGAGATGCGCCGGCTCCGTCTGGGCAAGCCAGTCAAAGTTGGTGAGTGCCGCGCTATCAACGAGGCTCGGATTGTCGATTTCAAGACCGGCCGGCAAAAGGTCGGTGATCATCAGCTGCGCTGGCCATTCCGCCTCTTCAGTCACTTGCAGCACCACGACATATCGCTGGTTCTGCAGGGCCTCCGTGATGTTGGCCTCTTCGCCATCCAGCGTGTAGTAGGTCCGATTGATCGAGAAACCATCTCCGCCCGCAGCCGGTGGCTCTACCGGAGCTGCAACCGTTGTCACGGCAGCGCTGATGGGGTCTGCGCTGGTGTTCGTCACGGTGAGCGGCGCCTGCAGCAATGCCTCACCGGGGATTGTGGCTGCATAGGCACCGGTTCGATCAGCGCCATTTACCTGGATCTTGAGGGACGCATCATCCTGTTGCAGGGCACGGGCTGCCATCAGCATCCAAGTCTGCTCCTGCGTGCTGAGCGTCTGCTTTTTCGCCCATTCGTCGACCACCAGTTTGGTGAGGATCGGCACGATGGGGGGCGTTGGGCGGGTTTCCGCGGCCAAGGCGAGAACACCTGCCGCGTCGCGCAGGGCCGAGCCGTAGTCCGCACGCGAGAAGCTGACCGGCGTCAGGCGCGCCTGTTCGCTCATGCCTGTCGCATCGAGAAAGACGGCCTTGGCGCGCTCATTGTCGCCGTAGAGCGACAAAGCCGCAGCAAGATGAGCCTTCGAGAGCGGCGTCGGGAAGTCACCGAGCATGGTGTCGGCGTAGTAGCGGAGGTCGCTGAGCGAAGCCTTACGGCTGCGCGCCAGCACGTAGAGTGCATAGGCAATGTCATTGCCACGGGTGCGGATGTCGTTGTCGTAGGCGAGGCGGTTTTGCAGGTTCTGCAGGGCCTGGACAACAGCTTCGTCCGGAACTTCGAACTTCTGTTCGCGTGCACGGGTCAGGAAGTCTGTCACGTATGCGTCAAGCCAAAGGCTTTCCGATCCCGGTGCCCAGAGCCCGAATGAGCCGCTCGACGATTGATAGGAGAGGACGCGCAGGATCGCGTCCTGCACGCGCTTGTTGATGTCCGCGTCCTCAGGCAGGCCTGAAAGCTTGGCCAGTTCATCATAATAGAGCAAGGGCAGAGCGCGACTGGTCGTCTGTTCGGCACAGCCATAGGGGTATTTGTCGAGCGCCATCAGCAGGCCCGGGATATCGAGCCCGTTAGCGCGTGCCACATTCAGGCTGACCGAGGCGCCCTGCAGCAGGCTATCGGCGAGAAGATCACCATCGACGGTGAGGCTCTTGCCAGCTGCCAATGTGATGACCTGACGCTGCGTGATCGGAAGTGTTGACGGGCGGATGGGCAGGCTCAGCGACTGGCTGACGGCGATGCCGTCCGCGCCGGACAAGGCGATGTCGAGCGTACCTTCACCCGCTGTCTGAGCGGAAATCGGCAGCACGACGCTGACTGGTTTTCCTGGCGCAAGATCGACCGTCTGACTTGCGGTGCCGCTCACTGTGAGCGGAGCACTGCCGGTCACGGCAAGCGTATAGGCCCCGGCAGGCGCATCGGTCGCTGCAATGTCGAGGCGCAGATTGCTCTCATCAGCCGGTGCAAGGAACTTGGGCAGACTTGCCGTCACGACCACAGGATCACGGATAATCACATCGGTTTCGGCATGGCCAAGTCCGGCTTTCGACCAGGCCCATGCCATAACACGGGCCGTTCCATTGAACTGCGGTATATCGAAGGAAACGGTGGCCTTGCCGTTGGCGTCGAGTTTCAAGGGGCCCGAGAAAAAGGCAACGAGCTTTTCCTTGGGCGGATTGCCCTGAAGCGTCAGTTCACCACCGTCGCCACCGGTCCGCAGTTTGCCGGTCGTGCCCAGCGAGCCATCGATCAGACGGCCATAGAGGTCGCGCAACTCAAGGCCTAGGCGTCTCTGCCCAAAATAGTAGGTTTCCGGGTCCGGTGTCTCGTAACGCGTGAGGTTCAGGATGCCGACATCGACGGCGGCAACCATGACATAGGCTTCCTCGCCAATGCCCGCTCCCGCCACCTCGATCGGGATATCCAGAGATTGCCGCGGCAATGTCTTTTCCGGTGGGGTCAGTTTCACCGCCAGCTTGTCAGCACCGGGGTCCACCGCCAACCAGGTAATGCCGATGGCGCGGGAGGGCATCCGGCTTTCGGTGCCATTGCCCGGCCTAAACAGGGTTGCCGTTACATAAGTGCCTGCGCCGAATTCGGCGGTGACGGGGATTTCGATTTCCGTGCCTTCTGCCGGAACGCTCTCAATTTGCGTTGAGATCAGCGTGTCGCTGCCCGATGCCACCACCACCTGTCCGGCAAAGCGCGGCGAAATGCGCAGCTTGGCGGTCTCGCCGATGCTGTAGGCAGATTTATCGAGCCCGATTTCCAGCGCATCCGGCGTCTCGGTCGAACTTGCAGCCACATACCATCCTGCGTCGAAGTCGATGCTCGACAAGGCGCCGTCTGCTTCGATCTCAAGCCGGTGATTGCCCCAGGAGGTCGGCACCGAAAGAGCGGTGCCCTCGGCGCTTATATCGGTGGTGCCATCAGCCACAAGCTTCGTCGTGGTGATCGGCTCGTAGCGCCAGGCCGAGCCGTCGCGATACCACTGGTAGTTTCGCTCAAGCTTGACCAGCTTCCATTTCGCGCCGGAGAGCGCGGTACGAGAGCCATCCGGGCCGATCGCAATGAGATTGAAGGCCGCATTGGAATTCTCCGGCACTTCGCTTTCAAATTCCGGCTTGATGCCGATGACAGGTCCTTCCGGTGTGACCGGCAGCGTGATCTTGCGCTCTACCGCCCGTCCGCCTGCTTCCCGAAGGCGCAGGACGATATCGGCATTGATCAGGCGCGTGGTCGACGGAAGCTCATCAAGTGACACCTCGATCGCGGTCTTGCCATCCCCATCGAGCGGCTCCAGGCTTTCGAAAGTCGTCTGAACATCTTCGATGCCCTCTTCGTCCGACAGACCGAACTTGTAGCCTTTAAAATCTGGATGCGTCGTCGTCGGGCGCACCACAACTTCGCCTTCCAGCGTCAGGCCAGCGGCCGGCGCGCCGTAGAGATAAAGACCATCCGCCCGGACCGTTGCCGGCGCATCCGGAGAGACCGCCTTGGCGTCGCTGGAAAGCTTCAGATCAAGCCGATCCGGAACGAAATCATCCACCATGTACGTGGTCTGCGCAATGGATGGCTTTTTCGGGTCGGTGTAGATCGCGACGGTCCAGGTGCCGCGCATCGCGTTGGCGAGGATGGGGAGATCGACACTATAGCCGCCGAGGCTCTGGCTGGTGACGGCGATTCGCTGCGATTCCACGCCATCGGGGCGGCTGAAGACGAAAGTCAGCGGCAGGCTGGGGATGGCATCGGCCTGACCGTTGCGGGAAAGGGCTGCAACATGCACCGTCTCGCCTGGGCGATAAATGCCCCGCTCGGTCCATGTCATGATATCGACGGGGCCTGGCGCGGGGCGTCCAGTCACACCACGATCCGACAGATCGAAACCGGCGCGGGTCATGTCGAGGAAGACATTGTCGTCACCGGAAGACTGCGCGGCAATGACGGCCGGCGCGAGGGAGGCGCTGCCGCGGATGAGCCCGGCATCGAAACGCGCATGCCCCTCGGCGTCGGTGGTGGCTGTTGCAAGAACCTCGTTGTTCTTTGCGATCAGTTGCAGGCTCACTCCGGAAAGGGGTTCAGCACTCGCCAGGGAGCGCGCAAAGACGTGCAGTCCGTCGTTGCCGGCAAAGGTCGAGAGGCCAATATCTGACACGACAAACCATTGTGTCGGACGGCTATCCCAGTTTTCGGTCGTCGCGTTCGGTACGACGGCCGTCATCACGTAAATGCCGGGTTTGCGGGTTGGCAGCGCTTCCTGGAGCGGAATGCTGGTCACCAATTCCTTGTTCAGTTCATTGGCAATGTCGACAGTACCTTCCCATACGCGTTCGCCGATTTCATCGCGCACGCGGTCGGCGGTATAGCCATCGAGCTGGCTGAGGAATTGCGACGCCGAAAGGAGCGGGGCTATGTTGCGGTCACCGATCCGATAAAGTTCGAGTTTCGCGCTGTCCGTATTGATCGAGACGAGTGGAATGCCCTGGCGCGCAGATGACGGCAGAATGAAGCTGTCGCCGGTAAAACGGATTGCAGGGTTGCGGTCGCGGATATAGACCTCGATCTCGGCCGGGCTTTCGAGGTTTTCACCGACAGAGGAGGGCAAGCCAGCGCGCACGGCAAGCCGGTAACGACTGCCATGTGCAAGGCCTTCGACGCAAATCTGGTTGTCCTTGGCTTCGATTGCCTTCGGCGCCTTGCCATCAAGGGTGATGAAGGGTGCGTAGTCGACGCCCCGTTTGACCAGAGGTTCTGAGAAGGCGACGCAGACACGCGGTGATGCGCTGTCGGAATCCGTGCTGTTGGAGACAATCCTGAAGCCCTGCCGGGATCTCAGATCGACAAACGCCGCCTGGACCTCCGCATTGGCCGAAAGCTCCAGGCTCGCCTTGTAGGCATTGAGCGCCGCACGCCAGTTTTCGCTGCGCTCAAAGGAGCGGGCAAGTGTCGCGAGCGCATCGGCCCGCACGACGGTTCCGCGGCTCAGCAGATAGCCGTTGATCGCCGCCATCGCCCCTTCGTTCGCCATGCCGTAGTTGTTCGTCACAGTGTTGGCCATCCTGGCCATCTCAAGCCAAAGGGCAGCATCATTCGCATCGATCGAAAGCGCGCCTTTGAGCGACAGAATTGCTGCGTCGACGTTGCCGCCCGTGAAGGCTGCGCGACCTGCCTCGATCATTGCCTCGCGACCGAGTCCCTGTTGATCGGCCGCAACTGCCAGCTGGTCGCGCTGGTTGCGCGCATCTGTGCCAAGCTGTTCGGAGACGAATTCGAGGGACGGCGGCGCGCCGATGTCAGGCTCTGCGGCGGTCTCGACGATGCGACCGGCAACGGCGCCCGGAAAACTGTTCAGTTTGTCGAAATCCGACTTCAGGAAGCACCAGCTGACCTTGGGGTTGTAGGTGAAGGCCCGGCAGGCGCTATCGCCGATGCAGCTCGCCTCGCATTGCTCAAGCGAAAGGTTCTTTTCGGTTCTCAGGTCGAAGCCGAAATAGTCGCCATTCTGAACCCTCTGGATAGAGCGGATTTCCTGGGCTGTTGCAGAGGGGGAAATCGGAAAAAGGGCAATCGCGAGTGCCAGAAATCCCGAAATGCGGTGCGCGAACATATTTCCCTCCAGAGCCTGATCATGGCTTGCGAACATTAGTCTTTGCCGATGACAGTTGCTTGTCAATCGTATCCGGGCACAGTGCGTTCGTTGTCTCGACTCACGAACTGGAGGCAGGGTGTCCGCTAAAGGCGCGCGCTTCCTCAATGATCCAGTTGGCAAACTTGCTGGCTGGCTGATAGGCCATTTTTGAAAGAGGTCGCACGAGATAGTAGGCCGACGCGCTTTTTGTCTCGTGATCCCAGGCACGAACCAATTGCCCGCCGGATAATTCCGGTTCGATCAGGAAGGTTGGCACCAGCGCAATGCCAAGGCCTGCCACGCAGGCTTGCACGACATTGGAAAACTGCTCGAACCGCATGCCGCCGCCACGTCCCTCTGAAATGCCAAGGCTTTCGAACCAATGGTCCCAGGCGCGCGGTCTTGAGGCCATGTCGAAAAGCGGCTTTGATAGAAGATCCTCGGCGCGCCGAACCGGATTTTGTGTCAGGAAGGTCGGGCTGCAGACCGGCACCACCATTTCATGCATCAGGAACTGGCTGTCCGTGCCAGGCCAGTTTGGCTCGCCGATATGAATCGCTGCGTCGATGCCGGAGCCCTCGAACTCGAACTGGCCTATGCGTGTGGCAAAATCGATAATGATCGACGGGTTCTTGGCGAGAAAATCCGGGATGCGCGGCATGAGCCAGCGTGTGCCGAAGGTCGGCAATATGGCGAGACGCAGATGCGTGTCATCCCGCGTTGCCATCGCCTCCAGGGACAGCGTCCGAATTGTCGCCAGCGCCTGGCCGATGCCCTTGGCGTAGGTCTTGCCAATTGGGGTCAGTTCGACGCCCCTGTTAGTGCGTTCGAACAATCTGACGCCCAGCTGATCTTCCAATAGGCCGATCTGGCGGCTGATAGCGCCCTGCGTCAGGGCCAGTTCATTGGCCGCTGCCGAGAAGCTGCCGAGCTTTGCAACGGAATCGAAAGCGGCGAGAGCGCTGGTCGAGGGAAGGAAACGTCTTTGATGTGTCAGCATGAGTTATGATTAGATCTAATAGCAGCATGAGTAAACATGGGTTGAATTGCGCCTCGATATGAGCAATCTCGGAGGCAGCAACAGAGGATGAATGATATGAGCGAGATGCGACCCTTTTCCTGGAGTGACCCCTTCCTGATGTCGGAGGTCCTCAGCGAGGACGAGCGGATGATCCAGGATGCGGCCGCAGCCTTTGCCAAGGCCGAACTCGCACCGCGCATTAGCGATGCCTATCTCGGTGAGACCGTTGAGCCCGAGCTGTTCCGCCTGATGGGGCAGGCGGGTCTTCTTGGTGTAACGCTGCCGGAAAAATACGGCGCCGCGGACGCAAATTATGTGTCATATGGTCTGGTGGCGCGCGAGATCGAGCGGATCGATTCAGGTTACCGCTCGATGATGAGTGTCCAGTCCTCGCTGGTCATCTATCCCATCTATGCCTATGGCTCGGAGGAGCAGAAGGACAAGTATCTGCCGGGTCTCGTCTCCGGTGAGCTGATCGGTTGCTTCGGCCTGACGGAGCCCGATGCCGGGTCCGATCCAGGCGGAATGAAGACGCGGGCTGAGAAGATCGAGGGCGGTTATCGCCTGAAGGGTTCGAAGATGTGGATCTCGAACGCGCCGATCGCCGATGTCTTCGTTGTCTGGGCGAAATCGGAAGCGCATGGCGGAGAGATCCGTGGCTTTGTCCTTGAAAAGGGTATGAAGGGGCTATCGGCGCCGAAGATCGGTGGCAAGCTTTCGCTGCGTGCGTCGGTGACCGGCGAGATCGTTCTGGATAGCGTCGAAGTGGGTGAAGATGCGCTGCTTCCAAACGTGTCCGGCCTGAAGGGCCCGTTCGGCTGCCTCAATCGTGCGCGCTACGGCATTTCCTGGGGCGTCATGGGAGCTGCGGAGGATTGCTGGCACCGCGCACGCCAATATGGTCTGGACCGCAAGCAGTTCGGCAAGCCGCTCGCCGGCACGCAGCTCTTCCAAAAGAAGCTCGCTGACATGCAGACAGAAATTTCGTTGGGCCTGCTTGGCTCGCTCCGGGTTGGCCGCCTGATGGACGACCATCAGTTCGCGCCTGAGATGATCTCCCTGGTCAAACGCAACAATTGCGGCAAGGCGCTCGATATTGCCCGCATGGCTCGGGACATGCATGGTGGCAACGGCATCCAGATCGAATACCATGTGATGCGCCATGCGCAAAATCTGGAAACGGTCAATACCTATGAGGGTACGCATGACGTGCATGCTCTTATCCTCGGTCGTGCGCAAACCGGCATCCAAGCGTTCTTCTGAACGAGACGCCGGTTTCGCCCATTGCATTGTCGCAGGCATGCGACAGTTTTCTAACATGGCATGCGAATAGTGCCCGGGAATGGCCTTGTGCGGTTGGGGAAGCGGTTGCACAAGCGGCCGCCTTGGCGGAACATGGCTTAGGTCAAATTCCGCCTGGGACCATTCCGGAGGTTTGTCGCATGCATGCCATCACCGTTCTCGACAAGGAAGCTCTGGCGGCATTTCGAGCGGAGCATCCGTGGCTTGATCTGCCGGAGCAGGTCGTCGAAATCACCATTCATTTCAGTGTGGATGGTGGTCCTCGGTCGATGGCCGCTGTTCAGGCGGCGCAAGACGGGGAACGGTCTCCCTTTGACATTGATAGCCTCGGCGCGGAATGCATTCTGGCGCTCGTCGCCTATGCGCCGCATGGCGTCACCGTTCAGCCCGAGAATCCGAAGCTTGGCCCGATCTGGCGGATTCTGGAATCTCTGCCGCGCGTGACGAAATCCGCCGAGGTGGAGCGGGTCGAAGAAGAACGCCGCGCTCTGCTGGACGATGCCTTCAACCGGCTGCGAGACATAGCCCTCCAGCAGATTGAGGATAAGAAGACAAAAGCAGCGTCTCCCGCTGCGATCGGCCGATTGACAGAGATCGCGGCAGCCTTGCCAACGACGCTCAATGGCGTGGCCGATGAGCAGATGCCGGCCTGGGCACAGCTCGACCTTTGGGGAGTGGTGGCTGTTCTGCGCGACGAGCTGTCCTTCCCGGCCGACCAGGATTTAACGGCCCCTGAGGAGGAGCCTTTTTTCTCGCGCGATACGCTTGCCAAAGCGGCTGCCACAGCGATGTCCGGTCCCATCGTCCAGGCGATGTTCGACCTGTCTCCTTGTGCTCTTTCGCTCTCGACCCTTGGCGGAACGCAATCGCATTACATCAGGGTCAATCAGTCCTATCTCGATCTCGTCGGGCGTAGCTGGGATCAGCTTCGTGAGCACGAAATGTTATCGACCGGGGTGGTCTCGGCGGACGAAGCGCGGAGACGCAGACTGCACCTGCTCGATACCGACGGTGGCTATGTGAGCGAGCCGGCGGAGATTTTCCACGCATCCGGACAGAAAATCCCTGTCAGCATTTCTGCCCGGCGCATTTCCATCGCCGGACAGCTCTTCGATTTCGAGATCATCACCCCGCAACGCTGATCTCAGACGGCGCGTCGGAAAAGCGCCAGCGAACGCGCTTGCATCGCGAAGGGCTGGCCTTCCGCCATTGTTTCCCCGGTCCGTTCGACGTCCGTTGTCGTCAGCTCCAGGTGCCAGTCGCCCGCGCCCGTGCTCGGCAGGACAAAATCAATGTCGGTGTCCACCGGGTTAAACAGCAGCATGAGCTCAGACCAGACGTCCTGAACGTCGGCGAGATCCGATCGTTGCAGCCTGAGGGCCAGGGGGTTGCCGTCCAGCCAATGCTCCGGTTCCTGAACGCCGCCATGCAGATTGTACCAGTCGATGACCATTCCATCGCGCCAGTTTTCACGCCGCAAAAGTGGCTGCTGTTTGCGCAGCGCAATCAGGCGCGCGGTAAACTGGCGGAGGTCGTCACAGGTCTTCGGAAGGTTTTCCCAATGAAGCCAACTGATCTCGCTGTCCTGGCAATACCCGTTGTTGTTGCCCATCTGTGACCGGCCGAACTCGTCGCCGGCAAGAATCATCGGCGTTCCGTGCGAAAAGAGCAGCGTTGCAAGGAAGTTTCGCTTCTGGCGTTCGCGGAGCGCATTGATGCCTTCATCGTCCGTCGGACCCTCGTGGCCATAATTGTGGCTGCGGTTGTGGTCGTGCCCGTCGTTATTGTCTTCGCCATTCGCCTCGTTGTGTTTCTGGTCGTAGCTGACAAGGTCGTTCAGCGTGAAGCCGTCATGGGCGGTGATGAAATTCACGCTGGCCCAGGGGCGGCGTCCACGCTGATCGTAGATATCGCCCGAACCCAGGAGCCGCGCCGCAAAGTCGGGAGCGCAGTTATCGCCGTTCAGCCAGTATTCTCGCGTGGAGTCGCGGTACTTGTCATTCCATTCGGCCCAACCGGGCGGGAAACCGCCGACCTGATAGCCGCCAGGGCCGATATCCCAGGGTTCGCCTATCAGTTTAACCTTTGACAGAACGGGATCCTGCGTCACGGCGTCAAAGAATCCGCCTCTCTGGTCGAAGCCGTCCGGTTCCCGACCCAGGATGGTTCCCAGATCAAAGCGGAAGCCATCGACGTGCATTTCCTCGGCCCAGTACCGCAAGCTGTCCATGACCATTTGCAGGACGCGGGGATGAGAGGTGTTCACGGTGTTTCCCGTGCCGGTATCGTTGATGTAGTAGCGATGATCATCCGGCAGGGTGCGATAGTACGAAAAGTTATCGATCCCCTTGAACGACAGGGTTGGCCCGAGTTCATTGCCTTCAGCGGTGTGATTGTACACGACGTCGAGAATGACCTCGATGCCGGCATCATGGAAGGCGCGGACCATGTCGCGGAAGCCGGCAAGCCCCATTGGGCCGTAATAGCGCGCGGCGGGCGCAAAGAAGCCGATCGTGTTGTAACCCCAATAGTTGTGGAGCCCCTTGTCCAGCAGATGGCTGTCATCCGGGAAGGCGTGGATCGGCAGAAGTTCAATCGAGGTAATGCCCAGGCTCTTGATATAGTCCACGGCCGCCTTGTGGCCCAAACCTTCGAAGGTGCCGCGCAGGTCCTCCGGGATCGCGGGATGAAGCTTGGTAAAGCCCTTTACATGGGTCTCGTAGACGATCGCATCAGCCCATTTGATACCCGCAAAACCGTTGCTTTCGCGGTTTGCCCTGGCATCCACCACACGTGCCTTCGGTGAAACCGGTGCGCTATCCAGATCGTTGAAGGTGAGGTCCTTGTCGTCGCTATCGATGTCGTAGCCGAAATGGGCCTTTGACCATTGGAAATCGCCGTGAATTTCTCGTGCGTAAGGGTCGAGAAGGAGCTTGTTGGCGTTGAATCGGTGACCATTGCCAGGGTCATACGGACCATGCACGCGGTAGCCGTAGAGTTGGCCAGGACCGACGCCAGGCAGATAGCCGTGCCAGACCTCGTTGGTGAATTCCGGCAGCGTGATGCGGGCGGTTTCAATTTTGCCTGTGTCGTCGAACAGGCATAGTTCGACCCGTTCCGCATGTGCTGAGAACAATGCGAAATTCGTGCCCTCGCCATCATATGTGGCGCCGAGGGTCTGCCAATGCCCCGTCTCAATTGAATGAAGCTTGCGTTTCGCGTCCATGGAGGCCTCGATGTGTGGGGGTTAACTTGCGCTCAGAAAGCGTATGGCCATGCCGTTTGTTCCACCGCTCTACCGGAACTTTCCGAAGGGGACGTCGGTTGTTCTGGCAATAGCCAACACAAGCTAGGAGGCCCGTTATGCCCGCACGTTCGAAGGCGCAACAAAAGGCGGCAGGCGCCGCCCTTTCAGCCAAGCGCGGAGAGACTGCGAAATCCAAGCTCAAAGGTGCATCCCGCGATATGGGTGAAAGCATGACCGAGAAGGAACTCGAGGAACTGGCGTCGACCAAGCGAACGGGAAAACCCGAGCATGCGGGAGACAAGCGATGAGCGTGGCCAAGGTTTCTCGATCCGGGGCGCTCGTAACTGGTGCGGGTTCAGGAATTGGGCGTGCTGCGGCAGTGAGACTTGCTGCCGATGGATTGTTCGTCGGACTGTTGGGTCGCACTGAAAATGAGTTGGAAGACGCTCTTGCCGAGATCCGCGCCAGCGGTGGCGACGGCATGATCCTGACGGCCGATGTGAGCCGCGAGGATGAGATGCGATCAGCCCTGGGGCGCTTTGCCACTTCGGTGGACCAGATCAAGGTCCTTGTTGTGAACGCCGGAATTAATGGGACGTGGGCGCCGATCGATGAACTCATGCCTGATGAATTTGATCAGACGGTCTCCATTAACCTCAGGGGCACCTATCTGACGCTTCACTATGGTGTCCCGCACATGAAGCAGTCCGGCGGTTCTATCGTGGTCGTTTCTTCGATCAACGGGACTCGGACGTTCACATCGCCTGGCGCTTCGGCCTATTCCGCGACAAAGGCGGCGCAGTTGGCCATGGTGCAGCAATTGGCGGTGGAACTGGGAAAGCACAAGATCAGGATCAATGCCGTCTGTCCCGGGGCGATCTCGACGAACATCGATGACAACACCGAAATCCGTAGCCGTGCCGAAGCGCAGGAGCCCGTTCAGTTTCCGGACGGCGATATCCCGTTGACCGATGGCAATCCGGGCAGAACCGAAGATATTGCCGCAGCGATAGCCTTTCTCGCGTCTGACCATGGGGCGCATATCACGGGTACGCCGATCTGGATCGATGGTGGCCAAAGCCTGTTGCGCTGACCTTTAACGCACTCCCCTAGGGTTCCACTATCGCCAACCTGCCGCCGGCCGAGCAGGATTGCCGAGACACGAGACATATGAGGGAGGCTGCGACACTGCGGTTGAACACGATCTGCGCCGTCGACCAACTTCGGAGCCAGCAAACTGCAATCCCATTGCAGAAGGAGCACCGGATGCTATCCGGCGCTCCTTCCACTCTATGGCATCAGGCATTTGTAGTTGGGCTCAGTGAGCGCGCTCAGTCGCGGTCGTCGACGTGTAGGTCGAAGAAACGGGGTCGCTGGCGGGAAAGGTGTCTTCCAGGCCTTCTTCAAGGTCGCTCGGCTGCTTCGCCTTTTCCGATTGTTCCTGTCTCAGGCTCTCCACTGCATCGGTGGGGCTGTCCGGGCCCCCGGTCTCGCCCTCAACCTTCGCGCCGAAGTTGGCCGCCTGAAGCAGCATAACCTGCGCCTTGGACAGGGTGTCCTCGGTGCCGAGGTCCTGATCCGAACTCTTCATGGATACGACAATCCGTTCGCCGCCATCTCCACGAAACTCCACTTGCGTCATGTCGCCGGGCTTGGAGGAGGGGCTCACTTCGGTTGAAATGATCTGCATGGTGATCTCCCACTGTAAAGGTCGCGGGTCAACGCATGCATCTGCCTATTGTTCCATCGGGTTTGCGTGTGACGTTTGGGGCTCAGCAACCATCGGGACGCAAAAGAAAAAAGGAATATTATGTTAAGATATTGTTTACCATGATATTTTCAATTTTAACTATGGTCGAACCAATCTTGCCCGACTGCGTTGATGGCTCAAAGGAGTTTCATCATGCAAACATCAAAGCCCTTGGCCATCGATACAATCCTTATCGTCGAGGACGACCCTTTCATCGCGATGGATGCAGTTGACGCTGCAATGCATGCCGGTGTGAACGTGGTGACGGCAGAAAGTGTTTGCGAGGCTCTCGCGCTCATCGAGCGAGAGCATGTTTCCGCTGCCATTCTCGACTTTCAAGTGAGCGATGGCGTCATTACGCCTGTCGTCCAGAAACTGCGCCGAAGCGGCATACCCTTTCGGGTCGTCTCCGGATCACCGCTCAGAGAGCTGGCCGAAAACGGCATACCGGAGAACATCTGCACCGCAAAACCTGCGGACTACAGTCGCGTGGTTGCTGCCTTGTCGGCTGGCGGCAATGGCGTTGGTGAGTTCCGCCACTAAGCGCTTCTTCTCCCCATCACGCGCTCAAGCGTGCGTTCCACGACATCCACCATGACCATCGTCTGGTGGTCGACCTCGATATTCAGCCTGTCGCCAACGTGGTAGTCCGGGAACGTTGTCTGGCGCAGCGTTTCGGGAATGAGGTTGATGGTAAACTCGTCGCCATCGGCTTCGGCTACGGTAAGGCTTGCGCCGTTGACGGCGAGATAGCCTCGCTTGAACACATATTTTGCCCAGTCCGCCGGAACCTTGAAGCGGATATGTGCGCCTGGCATCGAGAACTTTGCGCCGACAAGTTCTGCGGTCGTGGCGATATGCCCCGCGATGTTATGACCGCCGTTTTCCTCGTTCGGCTTGGCGGAACGTTCGATGTTGACCCGCCCATCTCTGGCGCGGCTATCGAGATTCGTTCTCTCCAAGGTGGCGTCCATTGCATCGAATGTCACGGAACAGCCGTCAATGGAGGTTACCGATAGACAAACGCCTTCAACCGATACGCTTGCGCCGATTTTCAGATCGACCATCAAGCTCTCGGGCATGAGGACGGTGAAGGTGGTATAGCCGTCATGGCGCTTGATGTCGGAGATCGGCGCAACGGCCTGGACGATGCCGGTATACATGAAAGCCCTTTCTTTCCAGAATGAGCGGAACCTAGTGATTGTTTGGCGAAACGCAATGCCGGTGACAGACCGTATCCCGCCCACTGCGGCAAAAGGGGCACTGTTCCACTTGCGGCTCACGGCGTTACCGTGATCTGCATTGCCATCAACGAGCTTACCCAGACTAAGATTTTCACTTTGTATACGGAGTGCTGTTCATGGAAAAAATCCTCTGCATTGCATTGAATCCTGCGATCGATATCTCAAGCGTCGCGGATGTTGTGCGGCATACCCACAAGACACGGACGCATGATCAGCAGCAGTTTCCGGGCGGAGGCGGAATCAATGTTGCGCGCGTGCTGTGCGAATTGGGCGCGACCGGCGACTGCGAGCTGATGTTCCTTTCCGGCGGTGCGACAGGCGACCTGCTGCAAGCCATGTTGCGCGCATTTCCCGTCGTGCAGCGACCGTTTCCGATCCATGATCCGGTCCGCGTTGCATTTGCGGTGCGTGAGGAGACGTCGCAACTTGAGTATCGCTTCGTTCCGGAGGGACCACTCGTCACGGATGTCGAATTGCAGCCTCTGCTGGAGGCTGTGGCTGAAACCGATGCAGCTTATGTCGTCGCAAGCGGAAGCCTTCCCCGTGGCGTGCCCGATGATACCTATGTCAAGATCGCGAAGATGGCGCATCAACGGCGCGCGCGCTTTGTGCTCGATACATCAGGGCCGGCGCTGACGGCCTGCCTCAGTCACGCCCAGGCCTTTCTCGTCAAGCCGAGCCTTGGGGAATTCGAGAGCTTTGTTGGTCGCAAGCTTCAGCATGACGAGGTCGGGCCCGTCGCGCAGGAGTTCGTCAGAAAGGGATGCGCGCAGCATATCGCGGTAACGCTTGGCTCGGACGGTGCCGTGCTTGCCTCGGGCGATCATGTCCTTCGAGTTCCGGCCATCGACGTTCCCGTGAAGTCGGCAACAGGTGCCGGTGACAGCTTTGTAGCCGGGATGGTCTGGTCTTTGGCGCAGGGAAGTACCGTCGCAGAGGCGTTTCGTCTTGGCCAGGCAGCAGGTGCTGCAACCGTCATGACCGCTGGAACCGAGCTTTGCCATCGCAAAGACGTTCTTGCTTTGCTGGAAGGGGAGCGTTCGGGCGCAAGCTGATCCTGCGAGGCAAAAATGCTTCTGCAAAGACTCCTGTTTTCTCTCAATATTACTTGTCACTCCCGCTCAAGTTTAATATGGGAGTTGCATTGTCGGGCTTGTCGGCAATGCAATTTCAGCACGAGTTTACAGGGAGCTCCCAATGTCGCTCATCCATTCGGGACCTTCATTGCGGTTTGTCGCAGTGGCTTTGTTTTGCCTTTCCATGGTGACCCGGGTAGAGGCGCAGGCGCCCGTCGAGACGCCCACGCAGTCCGCTCCGACAGCGCCCGCCAGTGGACAGGCGGTTGCGCCTCAGTTGCCTTCTGATCCTGCTCGTCCAACTGCGGTCGAGCCCGTGGAAGCGCCGGCATCGGTACCCGCTCAAACTGCGGCACCCGTTGAAACTCCAGTGGCGCCGCCCGCTGTACCCGCGCCGGCTGCACCGCCCGCGGCACCATCCGCGCCGGCTGCAATGGACGTATCGCCGGCTACCGGCGCCGGCGTTCAGGCCGCTGAAGAAGATGCCGCCTTGCCGCATGATTTGTCCCCCGAGGGCATGTTCATGGCGGCGGACTGGGTGGTGAAAGCCGTCATGCTGTCGCTGGCCTTTGCATCTCTGGTCACATGGACAGTGTGGGTGGCAAAATCGCTGCAGCTGTTCGGCGCGAAGATCCGCGCCAACAAGGCCTTGAAGGCGATCAGCAAATCTCGCCATCTGGCTGATGCCTTGGCTGTCCTCGAGACGCGTCAGGGTGTCGTGGCAAGCATGGTACGCGCCGCGCAGCATGAAATGCAGTCTTCGGACGGCGCCATAGACCTCGCAGGGGGCGAGGGCGTCAAGGAGCGAGTGGCGTCGGCGCTCGCTCGTATCGAGGCGCGCGCGGGACGTCAGATGTCCAAAGGCACAGGCGTGCTGGCCAGCATCGGCTCGACGGCGCCCTTTGTCGGTCTGTTCGGTACTGTCTGGGGCATCATGAATTCCTTCATCGGTATCGCCGAGACACAGACCACCAATCTGGCCGTCGTCGCGCCTGGGATTGCAGAAGCGTTGCTTGCCACCGCCATCGGCCTCGTGGCCGCGATTCCGGCTGTCATCATCTACAACGTCTTTGCCCGTTCAGTGACAGGCTACCGACAGTTGCTGGCGGATGCCGCTGCCGGGATCGAGCGGTTGGTCAGCCGAGACCTCGACTATCGCAGAAGCGCCCTTGTCGCTGCACGCGACAAGGATCACAGACACGCGGCGGAGTAAGATCATGGCGGGCGGCATTCGCGACAACGGGTCCGGCGACGACCTTTCTGAAAACCATGAGATCAACGTCACGCCCTTTATTGACGTCATGTTGGTGCTGCTGATCATTTTCATGGTCGCAGCACCGCTCTCTACGGTCGATGTCAATATCGACCTGCCGGCATCGACAGCGCAGCCGGCAAAACGGCCCGACGAGCCTGTCTATGTTTCCGTGAAGCAGGACATGTCGCTTGCGCTTGGCAATGACAGCGTAACGCGGGAAGCGCTTGGCGCTTCGCTCGATCAGCTGACATCCGGCGACAAGGAGACGCGGATCTTCCTGCGGGCAGACAAGGCCGTGGACTACGGAAGTTTCATGGAAGTCATGAATGTCCTTCGCGATGCAGGATATCTGAAGATCGCGCTGGTCGGTCTGGAGCAGGTGCCGATGCCGCAGTCCGCAGCCGAGCCCGGCTCGCAGCCGCTGCCGGAGCCTAGCCCATGAATGCCTATGAAGACCGTCGATCGGCTGGCCGGGTTCTGGGCGAATGGGTGCTCTGGACCGCTGCCTTCCTGACCATCGGGGCCGTGCATGCGGGCGCAGTTGCGTTTCTGATGCGCAGCCCGGAAGTCGTTGTTGCGGAAGGCGGGCCGCCGCCCGCCATCATGATCGAGCTTGCGCCTGAGCCGGAAGCGATCAACACCGAAGAGACGGACCTTTCGACAGACGAGGCTGACGCGGAGGAAGTCAAGACGGCAAGTACGGAGCCGATCGCTGAGCCGCTGCCCGAGCCTGTACCGGAACCAGAGTCGCTCCCCGAGCCGGAACCATTGCCGGAGCCAGTGCCAGAGGTCGCCGAGCCAGTGTTGGAGCCCCCGCCGATCGAGCCGGAACCCCTGCCGGAACCGGAGGAGGAGATCGATCCGATCGAAGAAATGGTAATGGCGCAGCTTGAGAATGTCGAGGTGCCCATTCCGCTGACACGGCCCAAGCCAGAGCCCCGCAAGGAGCCTGTCAAGAAAGTCGTGAAAAAGGAAAAGCCAAAGCCCCAGCAGCAGGCGTCGGTCGCGGCGCGAAAGGCAAAAGCGGAGGTTCAGCCTTCGACGCGGAACGCCGCATCCGCGGCCAGCAATGCCAGCGGGCGAAGCAGCGTTTCGCCGGCAAAGTGGCAGTCGAGACTGGCGTCGCATCTGGAGCGTCGCAAGCGCTACCCAGCGGAGGCGCGGCGCAACCGCGAAGAGGGCACGGTGTATGTCCGCTTCAAGATCGACGATGGCGGCAATGTGCTGGCCGTTTCCGTCACGCGCTCGTCCGGTTCGTCGGCACTTGACGATGCCGTTCTCGACATGGTGCGCCGCGCTTCGCCGGTTCCCGCGCCTCCGCCAGGGGTCAACAAGACCATCACCACTCCGGTGCGCTTCAACATCCGTTGAGGTCAGGCAGGGGGTAGAAGGGCTGAAACCTGCCGAACCAGATGCAGGATGTCGGCTGTGCTCCCCAGTCTGTGCCAGGTTATATCACCGAGGTCACGGCTCAGTTGCAGCCGCAAAACATCGCCGTTGGCGTCAGAATCGCCGGCGGCTCGGGTTTGAAGCCTTTGCAGCAAGGTGTCCGTCGGGGCCTCAAGCCAGAGTCCCGTCATCGGGATGCCGAGCCGCTTCGAAAGCGCTTGAACGGCGTCTCTTTCGCTTTGCCGATCGAAAACCGCATCGATGATGACGCTTCCGCCTGCGGCAAGGATAGTCTCTGCCTTCTGGCGCAGTGTTTCATAGACCCTCGCCGAGACGGCGTGGGCATAGGCCCCGTCCGGTAATTTTTGACCTCTGGCTATGCCGTAGAGTGCGCGCCGCTGGCGGTCGCTTTCCAGTATGCGCGCGCCGGGCGCAAGGCCGAGCCCGGGTGCCAATGCTTCCGCCAGGGTTGATTTGCCGGTGCCGCTAAGGCCGCCGATTGCAACAAGTCGAGCAGGCTCAGAGCGCAACAGGGTTTCCGCGAGCTCCAGATAGCGCCAAGCTTCGGTGCGCAAACCCTCGGGCGGATCGGCCGCCTGCGCGATCTGGGTTGCTTCCACATGGGCACGAATTGCCGCGCGGACCGCCATGAACAGGGACAGAAGCGGATAACCTGCATCGTCGCCGGTTTTGTCGAAATAGCGGTTTGCGACCGCATTTGCCAGGTCCTCCTGCTGCCGATGCCAGAGATCCATGAGCAGGAAGGCCAGATCGTAAAGCACATCGCATACCGCGAGGGTGTCGTTGAAGTCGATGCAATCGAACATTCTCGGGCCTTCAGGGCCGAGAAAAAGGTTCCGCAAATGCAAGTCGCCATGGCAATGGCGGATTGCACCATTCCGTTCGCGACGGTCCAGGAGCGCATGATTGGCACGGTGCAACGCCCGGAATCTTTGATTGAGGCGCTGGATCTGGTCCGTCGGGAACACCGAAGTCGATTGAAAGGCCGCCTCGTTGATTGCGAGGACACCGGCCAGATTGTCCGCGCCAGTTCCGTCATGCCTGATGTCAGCTGACTGGTGAAATGCGGCAATCTGTTCTGCCGTCGCTTCCATGAGTGGTTTGGTCAGACCATCGCCATCGGCCAGCCGGTCAAACAGCTGTTCCTGTGAAAAGCGGCGCATCTCGACAACATAGTCGAGGACGATGCCTTGGCCATCGAGGGCAAGCGAACCGTCCGCTTCTCGTGTCACGCTGCGGACGCCAAGATAGATCTCTGGCGCCGTCCGGCTGTTCAGGCGGACCTCTGCGAGGCAATAGGTCCGACGTAGGTCGAGCGTCGTGAAATCGGCATAGGGAAGCTTGACGGCGCGCTTCAGCTTGTAAGCGCGATCGCCCGCAAGAAACACGAGGGATATATGCGTCTCGATGATCTCCGCCGCGTCGGCACCAAAAGTTCCGGCGCTTGAGAGGAAAGCGATGACATCGGTCTGGCTGTCGACCTGCATTGGCTGTCCGCTGTTTTTGTTCACGGCGCAGTGTCGGCGATGCGTGCGCCAAAGACCAGAGCTTCGGGCTCCGTCTTTGGTGTAAAGAGAGAGGCCGGTGCTGATGGCACCGGCCCCTTTTGTCGTCCTATTCGATGTCGAACTTGACGCCCTGCGCCAGCGGCAGGGTGCGGCCGTAGTTCACGGTGTTGGTCTGGCGGCGCATATAGGCCTTCCAGCTGTCGGAGCCGGATTCGCGGCCGCCGCCAGTTTCCTTTTCGCCACCGAAGGCGCCGCCGATTTCAGCGCCCGAAGGGCCGATATTGACGTTGGCAATACCGCAATCAGAACCGCGGTCAGAGACGAAGGCTTCCGCCTCGCGGATGTCGTTGGTGAAGATCGACGAGGAGAGCCCCTGCGGAACATCATTGTTGAGGGCCAGTGCCTGATCGAAGTCGCTGTACTTGATCACATAAAGGATCGGCGCAAATGTTTCCTCGACCACCGGTCCGCACTGCTGCGGCATCTCGACGAGCGCCGGACGCACGTAGAAGGCTTGCGCCGCCACATCCGCATGGACACGTTCGCCGCCATGAATGGTGCCGCCGTTGGCCTTGGCGGCTTCGAGCGCGTGCTGCATGCGGTCATAAGACCCCTTGTCGATCAGCGGGCCAATCAAATTGCCGGCTTCCAGCGGATTGCCAACGGTGACGGAACCATAGGCCTTGATCAGCCGCGGCACGAGCGTGTCGTAGACGCTTTCGTGCACGAAGAGACGGCGCAATGTGGTGCAGCGCTGGCCGGCCGTGCCCATGGCGGCAAAGGCAACGCCGCGCAGTGTCAGATCGAGATCGGCGCTTGGGCCGACGATCGCTGCATTGTTGCCGCCGAGTTCGAGGATCGAGCGGCCGAAGCGGGCGGCAACGCGAGGTCCCACGGCGCGGCCCATGGCAGTTGATCCCGTTGCCGAAATCAGCGGCACCTTCGGGTGGTCGACAAGGATTTCGCCAATGTCACGCCCACCGATCAGAAGCGTCGAAAGGTTGGCCGGCGCCTTGCCGCCCTGCGCGTTGTGGCGCTTCACGGCCTTTTCGAAGATCGCCTGGGTGGCGATGGCTGTGAGTGGGGTCTTTTCCGAAGGCTTCCAGATCGTGGAATTGCCGCAGACAAGTGCCAGTGCGGCATTCCAGGACCAGACAGCCACGGGGAAGTTGAAAGCGGAGATGATGCCGGTGACGCCCAGCGGATGCCAGGTTTCCATCATGCGGTGTTCGGCGCGTTCGGTGGCAATGGTCAAGCCGTAGAGCTGGCGGGAGAGGCCGACGGCGAAATCGCAGATATCGATCATTTCCTGGACTTCGCCGAGGCCTTCCGAGGTGATCTTGCCGACTTCGATCGACACAAGGCGGCCGAGTTCAGTCTTGGACGCGCGCAGTTCCTCGCCCAGCAGACGGATCAGTTCGCCTCGTTGTGGCGCCGGCACGAGACGCCATTTGAGAAAAGCCTGATGGGCCGCATCGATCGCGCGCCTCGTATCGTCTGCCGAGATTTCCTTGACCGAGGCAATCGTCTGGCCGTTGATCGGAGAGCGGACCGCGAGTGTTCCTCCGGCAAGGGCGGCAGCATCCACGCCGAAGCTTGCCATCAAGGTCTTGATGTCGGCGGAAAAGTCTATGGTAGCGAGGGTCATGATGGTCCTTCCGTCAGCTAAGCCTGGTTCTTGTCTGTTTAAAATCGTGCGCCGGCCAGATGCGCAAGCTGTGCACCGGCCTCATACCATGTTTCCTTGAGCGTCCTAAGGGCCGGCATAGTCGGATCCGTCAAGGGGAGCGGCAGAGCGCTCTCTTCAATGCGTCCAAGGATGTGATCGGCCAATACCTTGCCGAATACCGTTCCAGGTGCAATTCCGCGGCCGTTATAGCCTGAAAAGCCGATCACGCCGGGGGCGAATTTATGGAAGCGTGGCAGGGCGTTGCCGGTCATGCCGATCTTGCCATACCATTCGCTCTCGAATTCCACTGCGCCAACCTGCGGAAATATTGCCTTGAGGGCGCGGTGAGCCCAGGCCTTGTGAATGGAAAGACCCGTGCCTCTCAGGGCTCCAACGCTGCCGAAGACGATGCGACCGGCCTTGTCCATGCGAAATGAGGTTAGGACTTCCCGAGTATCCCAGCAGCCCTGGCGCTCCGCCAGGATAGACTTCTGCAGATTGTCGCTCAGCGGCTGCGTTGCAAAGTTGAAGTAGGGCAGATGCACCTGTTCATCACGGACAGCCTTGAAAGGTCCTTCGCTATAGGCATCGGTCGCGACAATGATCCATTGGGTCTCGACCATGCCGTCAGCAGTCTCGACTTGCCATCCGCTGGCCGTTTTTGCATAGCCAATCACGGGACTCGCTGTAAATAGTCTTGCGCCGGCTTCCAAGGCCGCACGTGCCAGGCCGCGGACATAGGCGAGCGGCTGGAGCGTCCCGGCGCGCCGGTCGAGAAGGCTGCCGGGGTAAGTGCTGGTGCCGATCTTGCGTTCGGTCTCGGCAGCGTCGAGCACCTCCACCGGTGCGCCGCGCTTTTGCCATTGGCGCGCACGCTGCTCGATTTCCTTCATCCCCGCCTGTCCGACGGCGCAATGCAAGGTTCCAGCGCGCTCCAATTCGCAATCGATCGCGTGGCGATCAATGATTTCCATGACGGCCCGTGGACCGTTGCCGAGAAGATCGAGCAACCGCTCGCCGTAAACAGGGCCGAGTTCCGAAGGCAGGTCATCGGGCATGACCCACATGCCGGCATTGATCAGGCCGACATTGCGGCCGGCGCCACCGAAGCCGATTTCCTTCGCTTCCAGCACCACGACCGCGGTGCCTGCTTCTGCCAGGTGCAGTGCTGCCGAAAGCCCTGTATAGCCACCGCCCACGACGACGACATCGGCTTTGGTTTTTCCTTCAAGATGCAATGTTACCGGCGCTGCGGGAGCCGTCTTTTCCCATAGGCCGTGTGAACGAGGATCCTGCAGCAATTTTTCCCCCTGTCATTCCTTTTGGGTAAAGTCTTGAGCTTCCTAGAAGAGCATTCTACGCCATTCCAGCGATAAATTCTCAAGAGTTCATTCCTGAAAGGCATGACCATGCTGCCGGCCCGTCGTTTTCTGCCGTCGCTTTCTCTGTTGACCGCCTTCGAGGCTGCGGCCCGGACCGGCAGCGTGACCGCAGCCGCCCGTGAACTGGATCTGACGCAGAGCGCGGTGAGCCGGCAGATCAAGGCCTTGGAAGATCAGTTGGGCGTCGCGCTCTTTCTGCGCGAACGCCAGACCATTCGGTTGACGATAGCTGGCGATAGCTATGCGCGGGAAATCCGTGAGGCCTTGCGGCGAATTTCAAGCGCCTCGCTAAACCTCAGGGCCAATCCGCTTGGTGGAACGCTGAACCTCGCCATCCTCCCGACCTTTGGCGCCCGCTGGCTTGCGCCGCGGCTTGGTCGATTTCTGGCCGTCAATCCCGGTATCACGATCAATCTCGTAACGCGGATCGCCCCTTTCGATTTCCGGCTGGATTCGATCGATGCCGCAATCCACTTCGGTGATGCCGTCTGGCCCGGGGCCGACCTGACTTTGTTGATGCAGGAAGAGACCCTTCCGGCCTGCAGCCCCGATTTCAAGCGGGTACATGCACTGGAGACACCAGAGGATCTGCTTGGCGTGCCGCTTCTGCACCTGACAACCCGGCCCGATGCCTGGGAGCGTTGGTTCCGACAGGCAGACGTGTCCTTCGGCAGTCTGCACGGCATGTTGTTTGATCAATTCGCAACCGCCTCGCAGGCGGCAATTGGTGGTCTCGGCACTGCGCTTCTGCCGACATTTCTCATTGAAGACGAGTTGAAGCGCGGAGAGCTTGTGCCCGCCATCGATCGCCGGATGACCAGCAGCCAGCGCTACTATCTGGCCATGCCGAAGGAGCGTGCCTCGTATCCACCCCTCGTCGCATTTCGCGCATGGATGCTGGACGAGGTTGCGCTGATGCGCGACCCTGGCCGCTAGGCCTTGGAGGGGCAGTCTTTCGTCAGGTCGAGGAGACAGCGGTCACAGCAAGCGCAATGGCAAACGCAAGGTGCGTCAGATGATGCAATGTCTGGTCGGTGCCGAGCAGCCACCAGAAATGGCCCTGCGTGGCCGTCAGCTTATAGCGCGCCTGGATCCAGGACTTGGACCGGTCGATCGTCCCGTGGACGACAAAGTCGACGAGCGCCAGCCAGAACAAGGCGGCATTGAGAAAAAGGCAGATGATCAGCGTACCCATCGCGTGGATGCTGACATGGGCGAGAAGGGGCGCAAACCAGGTCTTCTGGTCATCCTTGCCCAAGGCCATCCAGGTGGTCTGGAAAATGTAGTCGGCAAACAACTGCTTGATAATGAACAGCGCCATCCCGAGGATCAGGGCGTTGGCAGAAATGGAACCAGTCGGGATGAACATGCGGTATCCTTAAGGCACTGTCGCCTAACGATCGTTGAGGTGACCATTCGCTGAGAAGCGCAGTCTCAATACACCCAAACGGACGTTTGGCCAGAGAGCGCTTGTGTCAAAAAAGTGTCTGGGCTGGCCGCGGCGTGATTTATCTCACGCCAAATAGGGGGCGTATCTCCTCGTCACCAGCCCTCGCTGAGCACTTTTTGAATCATGTCGACGAAATAGTCTGCACTCTCACGGCTCAAGCAAAGGGGTGGCTTGATCTTGAGGACATTGAGATGATCTCCGGTCGGCTGCATGATGACGCCGAGGTCGAGAAGCCGATTACAGATGGCGGCTGTTTCAAGGGTCGCCGGCTCCAGGCTTTCACGGTCCCGGACGAACTCCAGACCGAGATAGAGGCCGAGACCATGGATCGCGCCGACAATCGGGAAGTCATCCATGAGGCCCATCAGACGCGATTTGAGGTGGTCACCGACATCACGCGCATTGGCCTGGAGATTTTCGTCCCGCATCACGTCCAGCACCTCCATTCCGACGACGCAGCTCACCGGGCTGCCGCCGGAAGAAGAGAAGAAATATCCTTCGTTCTCCAGGCTGTCGGCAATCTCTCGACGAGTAATCACGGCACCGAGCGGTTGTCCGTTGCCCATCCCCTTGGCAATCGTGATGATGTCAGGCACCACGTTCTGTTCCTCGAAGCCCCAAAAGTGGTGGCCAAGCCTTCCATATCCCACCTGCACTTCATCCGCGATGCACAGGCCGCCGCGTTCGCGCACCATGGCGTAGATTGCTTCGAGATAGCCGGGCGGAAGCGGGATGCCGCCGGCATTGCCGAAAGGGCTTTCGGCAATGAAACCAGCAAGACCGGCACCGCTTTCGTCGATGCGTGCCAGTTCTTCGACTGCAGCGGCGATATAGCCTTCGCTCGCATTTCGGCCGCGGAAGCGTCCGCGATAGGTGTTCGGTGACAGGATCGGTCGCACCCAGTCAGGTCGTGATTCGAGCGCGCCGGGATTGTCGGCAATCGATGTCGAGACGGCATCGCTGGCGACGGTCCAGCCATGATAGGCTTCCAAGAGGCTCAAGATATTGCGACGACCGGAATGCGCCCAGGCAAGTCTTATGGCCAGGTCAACGGCTTCCGAGCCAGAGTTCACCAGGAAGACGGTGTCGAGACCAGGAGGCGCCAAGGCTGCCAGTCGCTCGGAAAACTCAGCCACAGCTGAGTAGTGAAAGCGCGAATTGGTATTCAACAGCGACCATTGCCGCCCGGCCGCGGCCGCAAGGCGCGGATGCCCGTGTCCCAGGATCGAGACGTTGTTGACCATGTCGAGATAGCAGCGGCCGTGAACATCGAACAGATGCTCACGCCAGCCACGCTCGATCTGGGGCGGGTTGACGTAATAGTTTTTCTGAGCGGCTGCGAAGTGGGCGCGTCTCGTTTGCAGCAACTCGGTCGAATGCGTTTCCGGTGCATCGACATCGGCGCCGAGCAAGAGAGATGGCGAGGGGCATAGCCAGGCCCAGATGCGGCTCTGCCGCGGCTTGGCAAAGAGCGGCGGAACCAGATCGGGATCGCGGCACATTTGCACCCGCAAGCCACCCACGCTTCCTGCCGCTCCGCTGACGTGTCCGATCAGTTCACCGGCAGAAACGTGCTGTTTGTGCTCCAGCGCCGTATCGATACCGTCCAGATGAAGGGACATGTCCTTGGTCGACAAAATCAGGTGGTGTCCGTCGATCAGGATCGTCCCGGCAAAGGGGGCTTTGGCTGCCGTGCCTGCGGGCAGGCAGATATCGACATGCAAGGCAAAGGTTGCCGGAGGTTGCGATGACCGCGGCTTCGTATAGGAAAGTCGGTATTCGCCGAAGCGGGTCGAGGCGATACCGGTCTCGAGCGCCGCTCTTGCCAAAAGCTTCCAGTCGATCTCCGGATCAGCCCAATTGTCACCGGTCAGCGCGTCACTGGTGACGCTGAGATCGGTCAGCCGCACGTCTTCCGGCACAAGAGCAGGCAGCAGCCTGCTGGTGATGAACGGCATTGCGTCGGGCAGGGGTAAGCCCGCCGCGTCAAAGATTGCGGCTTCCATCAGGGCATAGGGCACGGATGTCGCCAGATCGAAGATTTCCCGCTCATGCCCGATATTGCCCAGCACGTAATTGTTGTCCGGATCGATTGCGAGCTGCTGCTCGCTGCTGGCGACCAGGATGCCGGCCCTGGCAACGATGAGCGGCCATAGCGCTTTCAGTTCTGACGGCAGCAACGGGTAACGGGCATGGAAGGCCTGGACTGCAGGCAAGATGAAAAACGGATCTCCGTCTGCATGATGCAGAAGTGCCGCGCAGGTGACCGCCAAGTCGGCGACCAGCCAGCCGTTCATGATATCGCCAAAGTCGATAACCCCGTCAGGGATCGCATGACCGTCGGCGTTGAGCAGGGCCACCACATTATCGTCCGTGATGTCGTGGTGGATCGGCTGGACACGCAATTCTGGCGCAAGCGGCTGCAGGCGTTTCACAGCAACGATCATTGCTTTGGCAATGCGGTCCCGCTGCTTCTGATCTTTCAGCGATTTCAGAAGATGAAGGGCGACAGGCCCCGCGCGCCGCAAATCCCACTGCAGGACGCGGTCGAGACCGTGATGGCGAAAATCGCTGAGCCCCAGGGCAATCTTTGCCCCGATATCGCCGAGTTCAGCAACGACCTCGACGGGGAGGTGCTTCTGCCGGGTCAGCGGCTCGCCATCCAGATAGGTGAGAACGCGAACCCAATAGTGATCGCCATTGATCTCGAAATGCGAGACATGCTCTCCCGTCAGAGAGGCGATCGGTTCGGGAATGCGGATGCCAAGCTCCATCTGGAACAGGTGTTCCATCGCCCGATTCTGCGCTTCCAGTTCGTGGCGCGGGTATTCTGCCCGCGTCACCTTGAGCACCAGCTTCTCCTCGCCGGTGTCGATCAGAAAATTTCGGTCCTGCTGGCTGCCCAGCTCGGATATGCTTCCGTGCAGACCAAAGCAATCGGAGAGGATGCTTTTGGCATCCTCGACCGTTACCGATGGCCTGGCCAGCTCCGTACGTTGGAGAAGTGCCGAATCGGCCATGCGCGTTCCCCCATGAAGATCAGTTTGGGAGATTAGCAGAGCCTTTGATTGCGTCTATCCCAACGTAAGGCAGATTGTGCCTTGCCGAGAAAATGCCTCAGCCCATGCGCTCCGACGCATAGGAGCCTGGGCTTGCCGGGAAGACCACGGTGCGGTTGCCGTTGATAAAGGTGCGGTGGTGGATATGGGCATGGATGGCACGGGCCAGCACCTGGCTTTCGACATCGCGGCCGATCGACACGTAATCTTCGGCAGACTGCGCATGGGTGATCCGGGCAACATCCTGTTCGATGATCGGTCCTTCGTCGAGATCCGCGGTCACGTAGTGGGCCGTGGCGCCGATCAGCTTCACGCCGCGTTCAAAGGCCTGCTTGTAAGGGTTGGCGCCCTTGAAGCTCGGCAGGAATGAGTGATGGATGTTGATGATGCGGCCAGACATCTTCTTGCACAGACTGTCTGAGAGAACCTGCATGTAGCGCGCCAGCACGATGAGCTCGGTACCGGTCTGTTCGACCAGTTCGAGAAGCTGAGCTTCCGCCTGCGGCTTGTTTTCCTTCGTTACCTTGATGTGGTGGAAGGGGATGTCGTGATTGACGACAACCTTCTGGTATTCGAAATGGTTCGAAACCACGCCGACGATGTCGATCGGCAGCGCGCCAATCTTCCACCGGTAGAGCAGGTCGTTCAGGCAGTGGCCGAACCGGGAGACCATCAGAAGCACCTTTTCGCGCTTGGCCGCGTCATGCAGATTCCACTGCATGGCAAAGGCGTCGGCGACCGCAACGAAACCTTTTTCCAGAGCAGCCTGGCTTGCGCCTTGCTCCGAGATGAAAGAGACGCGCATGAAAAACTGTCCGGTGTCGAGGTCGTCGAATTGCGAGCTATCGACGATGTTGCAGCCCTCATTGGCTAGATATCCGGAAATTGCAGCAACGATGCCTCGGCTGGAGCGGCAGGAAACGGTCAGTACATAGCTCGTCATCGACATAATTCTCCTCGGGCGGGGCTGGCCGCATGTCTCTATCGCAACTCATTGGAGACCGAAAGTGCAGCGTCGCGATCGAAGCCAACATGTTCGGCGGGGATCCGGGACCGCATCCGCTGCCTCTTTCCCCTTTGCTGGAAGATTATGCCAGCCAAAGCGATTTTCCGTTCCCATTGCGCCTTCCAGCGACGCATCTTCGCCGGATCGGATGTTGTGCTCGTTCACGTACCCTGCATGCGGACAGGCCAACACGCGGTCTTAACCGTTTTTGCTTAAGTCGATGACTATGTCCTTTATGCAGACCCGAGAGGCAAGACGGTTAGGCGCAGATGATTGATCCGCATGAAGAGGTTGCACCGATGCAGAGGATGCCGCCTCTTGTCGTCCACATTGTGAGGCAGTTTTCGCCCAGTCGCGGCGGGCTTGAAGACGTCGTTTCCAACCTCTGCGGGCAACTTATGCGCCAAGGCTGGCGCGTGCGGGTTGTGACCCTCGATCGGCTGTTCCGCAACCCCGCGGTTCATTTGCCGGCGTCTGAGATGATTGGCGGCATCGAGGTGGTTCGAATTCCGTGGCGCGGAAGCAGCCGGTATCCTCTGGCGCCGGCTGTCTTGAACCACATCGCCGACGCCGATCTTGTCCATGTTCACGCAATCGACTTCTTCTACGATTTTGTTGCGCTGACCAGGTTCATGCACAGGAAGCCACTGCTTGCGACCACACATGGCGGCTTCTTTCACACGCCGAAATATGCTCGTTTGAAGACGCTTTGGTTCCACACGGCCACACGGCTTTCGGGCTTAGCCTATGATGCGCTGATTGCCTGCAGCCAGTCGGATGCCGCGATGTTTCGGCAGATCGCAGGATCGCGACTGAGGCTTATCGAGAATGGCGTGGATATCGAGAAATACGCTGACGCTTCATCGTCCAAACCGACACGCAGGCTGGTCACGGTCGGCCGCTTCTCCGACAACAAGCGGCTCGACCGCTTGCTGGATGTTTTGGCCGATCTGCGTTCGAGATGCTCGGACTGGCAGCTCGACATCATCGGGACTCCGTCCGATTTATCGACTGATGCGCTACGAGCCATGATTGATCAAAGGGCTCTCTTTGAGGCCGCAACAATCCATGTCGGTGTCGACGAAGATGAGGTTCGCGAGATCTTTGGTCGCGCCTCGCTTTTTATCTCGGCCTCCGAGTATGAGGGCTTCGGCCTCGTGGCGGTGGAAGCCATGAGCGCGGGGCTCATTCCCGTTTTGCATCACAATGCAGCCTATCAGGCGCTTGCTGCTCGCCACCGCTGTATTGCGGTGACCGACTTCGCCCGGCCTGCTGAAGGCGCCGCGGCGATTGAAGCCGCCTTGGCGCGCCTGCAGTCGAACCCCCTGATGCGCGATGAGGCGAAAGCAGCCGCTGGCGGATATGGCTGGGCGAGGGTCCGTGAAGCGCATATGTCGCTCTATCGCGATGTTCTGCAAAGCCGTAAGCCGAGGACGTTATGATGGGTCGGAAACCGAACCGCGTCCTGATCGTTACCGGTCAGCATTTCGCCGATTCACCGCGCCGTGTCGATCTGCACTTCATGACGCAGCAACTGCTCGAAGACGGAGATCACGTCGACTATCTCGTCTGTCGCCTCAGCCCCCTGAGCCGGTTTATCACCGATGGACGTTATGATCAGGCGGCGTCGCTACCACGCAATGCGTGGGATGTCCGAGCCGAGCGCTTGGAGCAGTTCATCTGGTTTGCTCCCTTCCATCCGGTGAACCTCCGCAACCCCGTTCTGAATGCAATCGTTGCACCGTTTTATTGTGCCTATGCAGCTTTCCTGCCGAAGGCCGTGCTGGATCGCCTGCCGGGCTATTCGCATATCTTAATTGAAAGTGGCCCGTCTCCCCTGCTTGCGAGGCGGCTGCACAAGTATGCGCCGCAAGCCAAGCTTATCTATCATGCGGCAGACCGGCTCGAGACCATCGGAACCCATCCGTGCATTGCCAGGGAGCTAACGGCGACAATGCCGCTTTACGACTGGGTGCGGATTATGGCCGAGGCCATGCGTGCCGATTTTCCGCATGATGCGCCGGTCGTCTACCTACCGCATGGTATCAGTAAGGAGCCTTTCGACGGGGCAACGATCAACCCTTATCCCGGCCCACGCCAGGCCGTCAGCGTCGGCGACATGAAGTTCGATGCCGAGGTTATTGACTGTCTCGCCCGGGCTTATCCTGACTGGACCTTTCACCTCTTCGGCAAGAAGGCGCTGCCGCTTGAGGTGTTGCCGAACATTGAAGTCCATGGCGAGGTGGCGTTCGACGTGATCGTGCCGTTCATCAAGTTCGCCGATGTAGGCTTGGCGCCCTATCGCGAGGGGGACGGAGCTGACTACCTCAGCCAATCGAGCCTCAAGATGATTCAGTACAGCTATTGCCATCTGCCGATCCTCGCACCCCGCTTTGCAGCTGCGGGACGGTCGCATGTCTGTGCCTACGATCCCGGAAACACTCACTCCATCGTGGATGCCTTCAGCCGCGCTGCGGCAATGGATCATCTCGTCGTTGACAGCTCCTCCATCCTGACCTGGAGCGAGGTGGTGAACCAGCTTTTCACGGACGAGTGGAGGTAGATGTGCCAGAGATTGCGAAAGCCGTTCCACTTACTTTCGCCAAGACTGTGGGGCTGCTGCAACCCGCGAAGCTTCCTTCGGACGGCACGGCTGTTCTTTTTCTCGGCTCTTTCGGTCTGGAGGACATGTGTCTCAGAGCCTTCTTCAGGCGCGGAGCCGAGGACCTGGCCAGAGTCGGAATTCAAAGTCTGCGTTTTGACTATCCGGCCATGGGGGATGCGCTCGATCACGAAAACGGCACCCTCGATCTCTCTCAGTGGGAAGAGGCGAGTGTGGACGCTGCCGGGGTCTTGCGGGCACATAGCGGAGCCAAGCGTGTCGTGATGATCGGGCACGGTCTGGGCGCAACACTCGCGCTTCGCATTGCCGATCGTATAGAGGGGCTGGCAGGGGTCGCCTGCCTTGCGCCCGTTGTCTCCGGGCGAGCCTATCTGCGCGAACTGCAGATCTGGTCGCGCATGGTGGATGAGGGCCTTGGTCTTGGCGAGGCGTATCGCAATGTCTCCGAGGTCGCGATTGGCGGGCACGTATTGCCCGAACCGCTGGCGGGACAGCTGAAACGTGTGGCCTTGTCGGATGACAGGCTGCCTTCGCTTGCGCACGCGCTGATCGCATCCCGTCCGGGTCGGGCAGGGGATCTCGAGCTTGGTGAAAGCCTCAAGGCCCGCGGTGCTGATGTCTCTCTTGTTCCGTATGAAGACTACGATGCCTTTGTCGCCAATCCATCCCAATCCCGCCTGCCGATTGCTCTCTTGAACTCGGTCATTGAGTGGGCGGTCGGTCTTTCCAGCGCGGTGATCGAGGGCGGCGAGCTGTACCGAAATCCCCTGGATACAGACGCATCGCTTCAGGGCGACGGATTTGTCGAACACCCGGTCGTGTTCGGCGCCAATCTCTATGGCATCCATTGCCTGCCTCGCACTTCAACCGACCGGCCATCGGTCCTGCTGCTCGGGACAGGATATGATCGCCATGCGGGCTGGGGCCGGTCGACTGTCAATCTCGCGCGCAACCTCGCCCGTCGTGGCATCCCGTCGCTCCGATTTGACGCTGCTGGTGTGGCGGACAGTCCTGCACGACCCGGTGCGCCCGATCAGGTTCTTTACAGCGATTTCCAGGAGCATGACGTTCGGGAGGCGCTGGATTTTCTGGCGCAGCACTCCGCCGCGCCGATCGTCGTCGTTGGGCGGTGCAGTGGTGCTTATCTGGCCATTCGCTCGGCTTTGTCGGACCCGCGGATCAACGGGGTCGTGTGTGCCAATCCATTCGTTTTTGCCTGGGACAAGGCGATTGATGTCGATGTTGCCCTCAAGGGCGGCGCGCGGTCCCTCGATGACTACGGCTCTCGTCTCTTGCGATGGGAAACCGTTGAGCGCATCCGGCGCGGCGAGGTTGATCTTCGCAGTGCTGCTCGCAACATCCTGAAGGGCATCATGCGCCGGCTCGGTGTCGCGGTGAAGCCGGTGCTGGCTCGGGTCATTCCCGTTGGTGTAAGGCAGCGGGCGATCCTTGCAGAATTTGCCAAGCTCGAGGCGCGGGGAGTGGCTATCGAGCTGATCTACAGCCGAGGCGATATCGGCTATCAGCATTTTGCAGAGCTATTTGGCGCCGATGGTCGGGGCTTGCGGCGTTTCCCCTCAGCGCACCTGACTGTGCTCGAGGGGGCCGATCACAATCTGAGCCCCCCATTCGCGCAAGCGGCCTATCAGGAAAGGATTGTCGATCTGTGCGATCGGATCCAGGCGGCCAGCCGCACTCAAGACCAGGCGTAAATTCCGCGCGATCCAAGGCTTTGCACGGTGCCGCGTGGTGCCGGTGCGTCCTGCTCGCGTGGGAGAAGGCGCAGGGGTTTCCACTGTCCAGGCGGCAGATGGAACCAGTCTTCCTCCACCCGATAGTTCTCGCATGCCACGTGCAGCGATTGGGCAAAAACGTCAGAGCGAAGGATGAGAACCCAGTTTCCATCTTGCTGTTCGAGCCGGTGCTCAATGACCGGCGCATGCAGGGATTGCGAGCGACCGAGCGGAAAATGATAGGCATCGGCCAGCCGATCTCCATCTGGGCTGTGCAATTCGGCTACCGTCACATCATGCGATGGCGGGCCGAATCGGAAAGCATATGTGGTGTCGAAGAAGGCGCCAAAGAGATCGGTTGCCGGCAGCGCCTGCCAGGAATGTGCTGAAAGCGTGAGAGAAGCCGTCCCGCGTGCCGCCGGATGTCGTCCATCGCGCAGACAAGTCAGGCTGACGGTCGTTTCAACGGTCGCAGCGCTATCATTAAGAACGTGGACCATTAGCCCATTGGTGCCCTCATCTGTCAGGCTTATCTGGACCGGCCTGAAAGCTCGCTTCAACCCGTACCATACCGACTTCGGCTCACCGGTCGCGTCGATGACGCCCCAGCCCGGACCGGCTTCGAGATCCTGAAGGGTCCAGACGAGTGCGCCGTTGCAGCTTGAGCCCTTGCGTCGCCATTCGGCATAGGCTTCGGTCACGATCTCGGTCGTTGTGGCACGCGAATAGGCGAGATAGCGCGAGGGATCTTCGCGCCGAAGCCTTGCCGGATCGTGCCCGTAGAGCAGCTGCAGATAGTGGTCCCGAATATCCTCAAAGTCCCAGGAGGCCGCGCGGTCGCGCGGTACCCGTGCCTTCCATCGGGGATCATGGACCGGCGGCACCGGAAGATGCCTGTCGAGCGTTTCTTGCTGCGGTACATTGGCAAAGGCCAGGCACTCAGCGGCAAAGCGGACCTCGGCACGGCGCGCATCTTCAAGCGGGCGCTGGTAGGCGCCAACGCCGTAGTAGTGGGTGACGCCTTCGCTCGGTGCAAATGGCATTGCTCCGCCAAAGGGCGAATTGGGCACATAGGCAGCGTCCGGTCGCATCTCTGCCGCTATCGTCGCCAGCGTTTCATTGAAGAATGCCCCGTTCCAGGTGTCTGGCTTGAGACCAAGCATGGCACCCTGCTGAAATACTTCGCTGCCGCCGCAGACGACCGCAAGCGAGGGATGCCCTTGCAGTTGGCCGAGCAATGATTTGGCCTCGTCTTTCGCCTGCATCAAGAAGTCGGGATTGCTGACCGGATAATCGTAATTGGCAAACATCATGTCCTGCCACACCAGGAGACCGAGTTGGTCACAGAGGCCGAAGAACTCCTTCGTCTCATAGGTCATGGTGCCGCCGATGCGGATCATGTTCATGTTGGCTTCGGCTGCCTTGATCAACCAGGGGGCATAGGCTTCGCCCGAACCTGAAAGACGCAGGATGTCGGCATTGGTCCAGACGGCACCGCGGCAGAAGACCCTGACGCCATTGACCTTGAGGCCGAAACCCTTGCCGTCTGCTCCCCGGTCGATTTCGATGCGACGAAAGCCGATCAGGCCGAGGGAATGGACGCGTCCGTCGAAAGCGATATCGAGGGCATGAAGCTTCGGTTTGCCGTGGGTTCTCGGCCACCAGGGCTCTACGTCAGGCAGCACGATGTCGGCCTGCATCGAACCGTCGGGACCGGCCACAAGCTCGGTTGTCACGCCGCAGCAACGCAAAGCGGCGCGAGGGCCATGCTCGGTGTCAAAGCGAACCGACAGATGGCCGGTGCCCGAGGCATCAAGATCGGCAGATACGCGCAGATTGCGGATGCAATCGCGACCAGGTCGGATGAGCTGGATGGAGCGGTAGGGACCCATCGGATGAATAGATGGGCACCAGCCCGGCATATGGCCGAGAACGGTCGTACGGACCAGTCGCAGCGCTTGATGATCCATCATCTGGGGGCGCCAGCGGGCACGGGGGCCCTTGCTGTTCAGTCTCGTTTCCAGGGCACGAAAGCAAATGGCAAGGTCATCCCGGCCCGTGAGTTCCAGGGACACGTCGTGCGCCTCGAACATGCTGTCGCTTTCCAGCATGAGACGGCCATTGACATAGACTTCCGCTACTGTTGCCAAACCCTCAAAACGCAAGAGGGCTGGCCCCGCCGCTTCACCTTCCAGCGAGCGGAAATACCAGACGTCCTTGTCATGCAGCGGCGTGGGCGCTGCGGGGTCGAATAAACCGGCATCGGCCAAGGCGCCGGCCACCGTGCCCGGAACGGTCGCAGGGATGCGCGCAGCCGGTCGATGAGCGTCAAAGGGATGCTCATGACGGCCAGCTTCGGTAACGAGCAGTGTCCATCCCTGTTCGAGCGGGCGGACATCCGCTCCGAGATAGATCCTCGTGCTCATGCGCGTCCTTTCAGCTCCGTCAGGGCTTGAGTTCATTCATCAGCCTGTCCCAGCCGGCGATTGCAGGATCAAGGGCTGCGCCAAGTGTATCAAACTTCTTCCGGGTTACGGCGCGCGCCAGCTGGAACTGGACGCTCTTGGCATTTTCCGCGATCGCAAGCGCTGCTTCAATCGCACGTGCATGTGATGGTGCATCCAGCCAGGCGAGGTGGCTCGCCAGGAGCTCGAAATTGGCACCGAATTGCCGCAGCGTGTTGAAGGCGTATTTGTGGAAGTAGCCGAAAGGACGCTTGGCGATCGCCTCGACCTGTGTGGGAAATTCGGCCGCGAAGGTGCGGATCGGATTGGCGCCGGGCCGTCTGGCGAAGTGCTGTTGCAGCAGGCGTTGGGCACCTTCGCGTTGATGGGCTGACGATGTCGGCTTTTCCGGAAACTTGGCAAATTCCGTGTAAGGCAGGAAGGGCATGGAACCCTGCGCTGCGCCAAGCTGAAAGACGCCGTCGAAATCCTCACCCTCCAGACGGAAGAAACCGCCATTGTGGAAGTAGTCCATCCGGCGTGCGGTCAAGTCGAGACGATTGATGCCGACCGTGGTCTTGCCATGGTCCTGCCGGTAACCGACACCGCGGGTATCCGGCATGAAGAAACTGTCCATCTCGACCAGGCAAAGGCGGCCGCGGGCAATCTGCGTCTGCACATGGGCTTCGACGCTGTCGAAGATCGCGAGCTCGGTGGCCCTGATTTCATAAAGCGCCTCCAGGTCCTCTAGCGGCACCTTGAAGAAGGTGAACTGGTCGCCCTCGAAATCCTGGGTCAGGGTGAAGCCGAGCATGGCTTCAGGATGCGAGCCCTGAGCGGAGAGGACTTCGATCCAGAGATCGACGTAGCAGTTCGTCTCCGGCCACATGCGCTCGCTGGAATGCAGCGCATGCGGCTGGTGGTGCGCGGGATCGAGATCTTCGAAGACGGATGCTCTCACGTCATTAGCCCCAGAGCGTCTTGCGGACGGCTTCGGGCCAGATGGCGACATCGAGACCATGCTTGGCAAAGAGTGCGAGTGCAATGCGTTCAAGACCGAAGCCGACGCAGGCCGTGTGGGCGACGGATCCGTTTTCCAGCGTTAGACCCCACTTCTGGCCGAAAGCGTCCTGGTGGTAGTTGAAGCTCATGCAGGCGGTCTTGTTGGCCTGTGATGTGACAGGGATGAGCAGTTCGAATTTCAGGTTCTGGTCGCGCTGGTTGTTGGCCAGCAAGCGGCCGGCGCGGCCGAAAAACGGGTCGTTCGCCACGTCGATTTCGACGTCGAGGCCGATCGACCTCATCATCTCGACGCCGCGATCCATCCAGGTCTGGCGGAAGGTCGTGACATGGGCCTCCGTGCCCATGCAGACATATTCGCGCATGCGGAACAGCTGCTGGCGCGCCGGGTCCTTGGACGGCTCGTGACGGAAGCAATAGGACTGCAGGTCGTAGAGGCCGCCGTTCTGCGAGATCGGGCCGCGCTTGGCGACCGTCGGATAGAGCGGATAGCAGGCAGCCGGCGTCAATGCGATGTCTGTCGCCTTCTGCTCCTTCGTCCAGTCCTTGCCCTCTTCCATGCACTGCAGAAGGCTCAGATGGTCATGGTCATTGCCGCAAAAGGAATGGACTGTGCCGGCGAGCTGCGGGAAGCTCTTCATGTAACCGCTCTTTTCGAAATAGGCGCGGTTCATGCCCGGCGGAAAACGGATCGCTTCCGCACCATCGGCGCCGCCGATCCGATCAATCAGGCGTTCGAAGGCGGCGATGACATCCTCGAACTGGCCACTTCTGCCGTATAGTCCATCGACACCTGTTTCGATCAGGAGACCGCTCTCAAAGAGGCGATCGAGAAAGCTTACCTGCATATCCATGGTGTCACCCCAACAGTCCGGTTTCTTGCTTTTGCACGAGCAGCATCGTCGCGGTGTTGCCGAGGATGCGGTCATTGGAAATCATCAGTTCGGCCGAGCGCGCATCCCGGAGATGGCGACCGAGGCTGAACGGGGTGCCGTTCTTGTAGCCCATGATGCCGCAGATGCGGAGCGCCTGGTTGATCACCGGCAGGATCATCTCGGAAGAGGCGATCTTGACGTTGTTCATGGCGACCGCAAATCCCATCGACGACAGGCGGTCATGATCTGCAATCGCGTTCTCGTAGGCGTTGAGGCCGTGGAGAATGTTTGAACGGATCACCTGCAGCTGGCTCGACATTTCGGCAAGCTGCACAAGGCCCGGCGGCTGGCTTCCCGGTGTCTTACGGGCAGCAGCGCGCACGAAGGCCTGGGCCTTGCTGAAGGCATCGACGGCAATGCCGTACCACAGCGCGCTCCAGAGGAGATGCGAGCTCGCCAGCATTGATTGCGCCGCAATTTCGGCAAAGGGTTTCGGCAGAATCTGGACGGCGGGCGCCTCGCCCTTGAAAAGAAAGCCGTCGGAGCAGGTGCCGCGCATGCCCATCGTGTCCCAGACATGTGTCTGTTCGAGGGTGTACTGGTCCTTGAGAAAGACGGTCATGACCTGGTCGCTGGGCGGTGCATCCTTGTGTGCCCGTGACGTGATCAGGATGGCATCCGCATAGCTGCCATAGGAGATGACGGTCGCGTCTTTTTCCAGCCGGCAGGTCTCACCGTCGATATCGATCGCGCAGATCGAATTGCGCAAGTTGCCGCCGATGCCGCCCTCTGTCGTGGCCGAACCGAGCAGAAGCTGCTCGCTGCAGATGCGCTGCATGAAGCCCCGGTGCCAATCCGCATCGGTGCCGTGCGACACCAGGCTCGAGACCTTGATCTGATGCATGGCGAAGATCATCGCGCTTGCCGCGCAGGCCTGGCCAAGGATCGTGCAGACTTCGGCGATCTCCGATGTGGATCGCGCTTCCCCGCCGCAGTCCAGCGGGATCTGGATGCCCATCAGCCGCTCGGCCTTCAGGGCCTCGATCGCTTCCTGCGGGAAGCGACCGGCCTTGTCGACATCATCTGCATGGGCCGCGGCGATCTTGGCCACGCGGCTCGCACGTGCCTTCAGGCTCGCATCCTGCGTGCTGGCGCTGGAGAGATCCATCAGGCGACCTTTCTGTCCCCGAGAATGGCGTTCACGGTCGCTTCGATCGTTTTGATGCTGGCGAAGGATTTGCGGTTCAACAGATGATCCGGAAACTCCATGTCAAAGGCTTCCTCAAGACCCAGCATCAGCTGGACGGAGGCGAAGGAGGAGAGACCTGCCGCATAGAGATCCGCGTCATCTGCAAGAGTTTCAACCCCGACTGGAAGGCCGCCAAATTTGGTAACAAGTGCGCGGATGGTCTCGTTCATCATCATTCCCCTGGAGAGCGCTCGGAAATATTGTTGAGCGATTTCTTACGGAGAAAACACGAAGTTCGAACTAAGGATTTCGATAAAATTCAACCGAATTGTAAATGGGAGGCAGGTTTGTTGGCGGTTAGCGCCTTAAACTGCCGCGGATCCTGCCTATTCGGGGTAGATCTTTTTCTCATCGAATCGATCAAGGATGATGTATCGATTTGGCTCAATCTCATGAAGTGCCGCGTGGCCAAGCTCGACCTTGCCATGTCCTCCGGGCAGATCGAGGATGTAGTGAGGGATGCAGAGGCCTGAAATCTGCTTGCGCAGTTCCCGCAGGATTGTCTGTCCTTCCACGATGGAAAGGCGGAAATGGCCCGTGCCCGGTGCCATGTCTGGGTGGTGGAGATAGTAGGGCTTCACGCGCATCTCCACAAAGGCGCGCATGAGGTCGGCAAGCGTCGATGCGTCCGCGTTGACGCCCTTCAGCAAGACGCTCTGGCTGACCATCACGATGCCCGCATCCACCATGCGACGGCAGGCGTCGCGCACGGCGCTCGTCAGCTCGCGCGGATGGTTGGCATGCAGCGCGACATAGACTGTCTTGCCAGCCGATGTCAGCGCTTCAACCAACTCAGGCGTGATGCGCGCGGGGTCGACAGCCGGAACGCGGCTGTGGAAGCGGATGATCCTGACATGCTCGATGGTCGCCAGCTGCTCGATCACCTCGCGAAGCCGGCGCGGCGATAGGATCAGCGGATCGCCACCGGTGAAGATGACCTCCCAGATGCGGGTGTCGGCGCGGATATAGTCGATCGCGCGGGCGATTGCTTCCGCCGTCAGCGTGCCGTCGCCCTCGGGGCCGACCATCTCGCGGCGAAAGCAGAAGCGGCAATAGACCGGGCAGACATGCAGAAGCTTCAGGAGGACACGGTCGGGATAGCGATGGACGACGCCCTCGACCGGTGTGTGCGGACGATCGCCGATCGGATCGTCGCGCTCTCCCGGCAGTTCGATAAGCTCGGAGGCGGAGGGCAGAAACTGGGCTGCAATCGGATCCGCCGGATCGGTGCGATCGATGAGGTCCAGCATCGAGGGTGTGACTGCGATGGCATAGCGTTCGGCGACGGAAGCGAGGCCCTCAACCTCCTCCGCCGAAATCAGCTTGGCGGCGTGGAGATCGCCGAGGCTGCGAAGCGTTGCGTCAGCCAAGATGCGTCTCCGCGACTGGCGCCCAGATGACCTGATCGATGCGCAAGGCGCCGGTTGCGAGCATCACCAGCCGGTCGAAGCCGAGTGCGATCCCAGACGCCTCCGGCATCAGCTCCATCGCCGAGAGGAAATCCTCGTCGAGCGGGTATGTCTCACCATACACGCGGGTCTTTTCCGCCATTTCGGCTTCGAAGCGCCGTCTCTGTTCCGCAGCGTCTGTCAGTTCGCCAAAGGCATTGGCCAGTTCGACGCCGCAGGCATAGACCTCAAAGCGCTCCGCGACGCGCGGATCGTCGGCGCAGGGGCGGGCAAGCGCTGCCTCCGCCACAGGATAGCGGTCAAGAATGGTCAAGCGTCCCTGGCCAAGATGCGGCTCGACCTTCTCGACGATCACGCGGCTGAAGAGGTCTGCCCAGGTGTCGTCGGCGGCCATGCGGATGTGGTTTGCGATCAGCTGTTCTGCGAGCGCATCGCGGTCCGTCGCGCCGCTGTCGGAGATGGTCGCCAAGAGATCGATCCCGGCGTGGCGCAGGAAAGCGTCTGCGACCGACAGTCGTTCCGGTTCGGCGAAAGGATCGGCGGTCTTGCCGGCATGGGAGAAGCGGCGCGTTTCTGCTGTCTCCGCTGCAAGCGCAACCAGGGCGGCGCAGTCTTCCATCAGCCGCTCATAGCCTTCGCCAACGCGGTACCATTCCAGCATGGTGAATTCGGGATGGTGCAGCGGTCCGCGCTCACGATTGCGGTAGACATGTGCAAAGCACGCAATCCGCGGCTCTCCGGCGGCCAGAAGCTTCTTGCAGGCGAATTCTGGCGACGTGTGCAGATAGAGCGGCACGGATGTGCCGTCATGACCGATGGCAGCTGTCGCAAAGGCGTGGAGATGGGCTTCGTTACCGGGCGAAATCTGCAGTGTCGCCGTGTCGACCTCGATGAAATCCCATGCGGCGAAACGCGCCCGGAAGGCGGCCTGGATGCGGTTGCGGCCCAGCAGAAAGGGTCGGCGATCGGAATGGATCGACGGTGTCCACCACGCGGGCGATGCAGTCCGACGGTCAATCATGCCGGAATCTCTGTCCTTTTCTCAACACGGGCTGGCATTTTCGCCCAATTTGGGTTAGGTGCGCCCGAGAAATTCAAAGAGGTCGGTCGGGACGGCGTCCTTTACGACGGGTCTTACGCAGATACAAGGAAATCCAATGGTCAAGATTATCGCCTCGTCGGTGCGCAAGGGCAACGTGATCGACGTCGACGGCAAGCTCTACGTCGTTCTGACGGCTGAAAACTTCCACCCGGGCAAGGGCACCCCGGTGACCCAGGTCAACATGCGCCGCATCGTGGACGGCGTGAAGGTTTCGGAGCGCTGGCGCACCACCGAGCAGGTCGAGCGCGCGTTCGTGGAAGACGTCAACCACCAGTTCCTCTACGAGGACGGCGAAGGCTTCCACTTCATGAACCCGGAAAACTATGACCAGGTCGTCGTGGATGTCGAGACAATGGGTGAGCAGAAGGCTTACCTGCAGGAAGGCATGACCTGCATCCTGTCGATGCATGAAGGCGTGGCGCTCGCCATCCAGCTTCCGCGTCACGTGACGCTCGAAATCACCGAGACCGAACCGGTCGTCAAGGGTCAGACGGCCTCGTCTTCCTACAAGCCCGCGATGCTTTCCAACGGCATCCGCACGAGCGTTCCGCCGCATATCGATGCTGGCACTCGCGTCGTCATCGCGACCGAAGACAACTCGTACGTCGAACGCGCCAAGAACTAAGCGCGACGGTCGTTCAGAATTGAAGAGCCCGGCGTCGATGACGCCGGGCTTTTTCGTGTCGTGGTGTCGGAATGTGGTGCCGCGTTCAGGCAATGCCGCCGAGGCAGATATACTTGATCTCGGTATAATCATCGGCGCCGTATTTCGAGCCTTCACGGCCAAGACCGGACTGCTTGATGCCGCCAAAGGGCGCGACCTCGGTGGAGATGAGCCCGGTGTTGACGCCGACCATGCCGTATTCGAGCGCTTCCGCGACGCGGAAGACCTTGGCGATGTCCTTCGAGTAGAAATAGGAGGCAAGGCCGAATTCGGTGGCATTCGCCAGCTCGATTACTTCTTCTTCGGTCTCGAATTTGAAGAGCGGAGCAACCGGGCCGAAGGTCTCTTCGGTCGCAACCTTCATGGCTGTGGTGACACCCGTCAGGATCGTCGGCTCGAAGAAGAGTTCGCCAGCCGCCGACGGCTTGCCGCCGAGCGCAATCTCGGCCCCCTTGGAAACGGCATCCGCCACATGCTCCTTCACCTTCTCGACTGCCTTGGCGTCGATCAGCGGACCTGTGGTGACACCTTCCGCAAAGCCGTTGCCGACCTTTAACTGACTGACCTTCTCGGCGAGCTTCTTGGCGAAGGCATCGTAGACGCCGGACTGGACGTAAAGCCGGTTGGCGCAGACGCAGGTCTGGCCGGCATTGCGGTACTTGGAGATCATCGCCCCTTCGACCGCTGCGTCGAGATCCGCATCATCGAAGACAATAAAGGGGGCGTTGCCGCCCAGTTCCAGGCCGAGCTTCATGATCTGGTCGGCGCCCTGCCGCATCAGGATACGGCCGACATTGGTGGAGCCGGTGAAGGTCAGTTTGCGTACCTTGTCGTTGGCGCAGAGTTCCTGGCCAACCATGGCAGCGTCGGTCGAGGTGAGGACCGAGAAGAGGCCGGCAGGCAATCCGGCGCGCTCGGCGAGGATGGCTATCGCCAATGCCGAGAGTGGGGTCTGGGCGGCAGGCTTCGACACCATGGCACAGCCGACGGCGAGTGCCGGGGCAACCTTGCGGGCGAGCATGGCGTTGGGGAAATTCCACGGCGTGATCGCGCCGACGACGCCGACCGGCTGCTTGATCACCATGATCCGCTTGTCGGCCTGGTGGCCGGGTATCGTATCGCCATAGACGCGCTTGGCTTCCTCGGCGAACCATTCGACATAGGATGCGCCGTAGAGGATTTCGCCGCGAGCTTCCGGCCACGGCTTGCCCATTTCCATGGTGAGGATCGTCGCCAGGTCATCGGCGTTGGCGACCATCAGGTCGTTCCACTTGCGCAAGATCGCGGCGCGTTCCTTGCCGGTCTTCTTCGACCAGGCCTTCTGAGCCGTAAAGGCGGCGTCGATTGCGTTGGCGACTTCGGCCTTGTTCACATCCGGCAGAACGGCAATGACATCGCCGGTGGCAGGATTGGTGACCTCGAAGGTCTTGCCGGATTGGCTGGCGGCCAGCCAGTCGTTGCCGACAAGCGATCTGTCTGTCGCCAGCGTTTTGTCCTTCAGTTTGTCGGTCAGAACGTTCGAAAGGGTCATGCCTCAGGCTCCTGCTGCAACTTCGCGGATCGAGGCTTCGATCAGGTCGAGTGCCTCGTTGAAAACCTCGTCCTGAATGGTGATCGGGGCAAGGAAGCGGATGACGTTGCTGTAGACGCCGCAGGTCAGAAGGATCAGGCCCTTCTCCAGCGCCTTCACACGCACCGCATTGGTGAAATCCGCGTTCGGCTTGTCGGTTCCCGGCACCTTGAACTCAAGGGCATTCATAAAGCCGAGGCCGCGAATGTCCATGATGTGAGGAATGTCTGCGCGCAGCGCTTCGAGGCGCTGTTTCAGACGGTTGCCGAGCTGGTTGGCGCGATCGCAGAGGTTTTCTTCTTCGATCACGTCGAGCACGGCATGGGCGGCGGCGATCGCCAGCGGGTTGCCGGCATAGGTGCCGCCAAGGCCGCCGGGGCCGGGGGCATCCATCAGTTCGGCGCGGCCGGTGACGGCAGACAGCGGGAAGCCGCCGGCGAGGCTTTTCGCCATCGTCGTCAGGTCCGGTACGACGTCATAGTGTTCCATGGCAAAGAGCTTGCCGGTGCGGGCAAAGCCGGTCTGCACCTCATCGGCAACCAGCAGGATGCCGTGTTCGTCGCAGATCTCGCGGAGCGCCTTCATCAGGGCCCGCGGCAAGTCATAGAAGCCGCCTTCACCCTGCACGGGCTCCAGAATGATCGCCGCGACCCGCTTCGGGTCGACATCGGCCTTGAACAGCTTGTCGAGCACGTCGAGGGTCGTTTCGACATCGATCCCGTGCATTTCAAGCGGGAAGGGGACATGGAAGACATCGCCCATCATCGGGCCGAAGCCGACCTTGTAGGGCACGACCTTGCCGGTCAGCGCCATGCCGAGGAAGGTTCGGCCGTGAAAGCCGCCGGTAAACGCGATGACTGCGGAGCGGTTGGTCGCGCAACGGGCGATCTTGATGGCGTTCTCGACGGCTTCGGCACCGGTGGTGGCGAAGATCGTCTTCTTCTCGAAGTTGCCGGGTACGATCTTGTTGAGGCGCTCGGCCAGCGCGACATAGTTCTCGTAGGGCACGACCTGATGGCAGGTGTGAGTGAAGCGGTCGAGCTGGTTCTTGACGGCTTCGACAACCTTCGGGTGGCGATGGCCGGTGTTGAGAACGGCAATGCCGCCGGCGAAGTCGATGTAGCGTTTTCCCTCGACATCCCAGATTTCCGAATTCTCAGCCTTGTCGGCATAGATCTGCGTGGTCATGCCAACGCCACGGGAAATGGCGTCATTCTTGCGAGCTGAGATTTCGGCGTTCTTCATCGTTTTCATCCTGTGCGAAGGGTTGCCATTGGCCAGTGCCGCCGATTTTCGGCGGCCTTCAATATTTCCTACATTTTTTCTGTAGACTTGCAATATGGCTTTTCGGCATTATGCACGCGCATTGCGACACCGAGAATGAGGTTACCTTGGACGAGATCCGCTACAAGATCGCCGAAGCCGCCAGAATGGCGGGCGTTTCGCCGTCGACCTTGCGGCTTTGGGAGAGCCAGGATCTGCTGCAGCCCATCCGCACTGCGACCGGGCAGCGTATCTATGACAAGGCGCTCGTTGATCGGTTGAAGCGGATCGCCTGGCTCAGGCAAGAGAGGGGGCTCAATCCGGCGGCCATTCGCGAGACGCTCCGCGACGACATGCCGGCGGCGACGGACACAGCTGTTGATGCCGATGACGATGCGCTGGATGCCGCCGATACCCGGCCTGGCACGCGCATGCGGCGACTGCGTCGGGATGCCGGTCGGACGCTCGACAATGTCGCGCAGGCGACCGGGGTCTCGGTTTCGCAGCTCTCGACTTTCGAGCGCACCTCGCAGGGGCTATCGTTCACGGCGCTGCATGCGGTCGCGCAGAACCTCGGAACCACGCTCGCATCGCTGAGCGGGCAAGAAGAGGCAAGTGGTGGAGAATCGCTGATCCGCGAGGGTCGCTGGCCGTCCTGGCCAACAACATCGTCCGGCGTCCAGGTGCAGGTCTTGGCGGAGGGGCGCAACCAGATGGAATGCAATCGCTTCCAGCTTGCCCCGGGCGCATCCAGTGAGGGCGCCTACCAGCACGAGGGCGAGGAATTCATCCACATGCTGCAGGGCAGCCTGGAGATCATTCTCGACGGGGACAAGTTCTTCGAACTCAATGCCGGCGACAGCTTCTATTTCGAAAGCCGCCGGCCGCATTCCTGGCGCAACATCGCCGAGGGCGAAACCATTCTCATCTGGATCAACACGCCGGCGACATTCTGAGGGGCAAAGAAAAACGGCGGCCCGAGAGCCGCCGTTCGATCTTGTGTCTGTCAGGACTACCTGTTGGCGACAACCGTCGTCGCACCCCAGGCATAACCCCCGCCGATGGCAACGTTGAGGTTGACGTAGTTGGTGGCCATCTGCTGGACGGCCTGCGCGAGGTTGGCCTGGGCGCTGGCGACGTTGCGCTGGGCGTCGAGGACGTCGAGCAGCGAGGAGGCGCCGTCGCGGTAGCTTGCAGTCGCAAGCGACAACGCTTCCTCATAGGACCGCACGGTTGCGGTGAGGGCCGAAACGGTCTGGCGGGCGCGGTTCACGGCCACCATCGCGTTCTCGACTTCCTGTACGGCGTTCAGAACGGCTTCCTTCCAGGTCAGATAGGCTTCGCGTGCCGCCGATTCCTTTGCCTTGATGTTCGCCCGGCGTGCGCCGGCGTCAAAGATCGGCAGGTTGAGGCTCGGACCGAAGCCCCAGGTCGTCAGACTGCCGTCAACGCCGGAGGCCGCGATATGGGCCGGCGAAATCGAACCGCTGAGCGAGATCGATGGATAAAGGGCGGCTTCTGCCACGCCGACTTCCGCGACAGCGGCCGCAAGGCTGCGTTCGGCCGCGCGAATATCCGGGCGATTGCGGATGAGGTCGGCGGGGACGCCAGCGCTGATGCTGCGACGCGCATAGGGCTGCGGAGCACCCTTCTGGAGATCGGCAACCAGGCTTGCGGCCGGCAGGCCGAGCAGGAAGGCAATGCGATGGGTCGCCTGACGGAACTGGGTTTCCAGGCCTGGAATTTCAGCCAGTGTCGAATTGACCAGGCCTTCTGCCTGAACGACATCCAGACGCGAGGCTGCGCCGGCTTCCAGCTGCAGGCGCGTGAGATCAAGCGTTTCGCGGCGCGAACCGAGGTTCTTGCGGGCGATCGCGATCCGCTCCTGATAGTAACGGGCATCGATATAGGCCGAGACGACGCTCGACAGGTAAGTCAGCTTCGCAACATCGGCACTGGCATAGGCCGCGTCGAGCGTTGCACCGGCGCTTTCCTTCGAGCGGCGATACTGGCCGAAGAGATCGAGGAGCCAGGAGGCGCTGAGCTGGCCGCCCGACGTCCTGGTTGTTGGCCGGCTTGCGCTGTCGCCGGTTCCGCGCGCGCCCGAAACCTCGAACGAAGCCGCACTGTTCAGCTGCGGGAAGGCGCCAGCATCTGCAGCCTGGAAGTTGGCTTCGGCGGCTGTGATGCGCTCGATGGCCTGCTGTACGGAAAGGTTTTCGCGCAAGCCTGTCTCGACGAGGCCGTTGAGTCGACGGTCGTTGAAGGTTGTCCACCAGGCCGCCATCGTCACGTCGCCATTCGGCTTTAAGCTGCCTTCGGAAAACTTCACGGGGAGGGTGGTCTGGGGCGTCTCGTGGTTTGGACCGACGACACAGCCGGACAGCAGTAGCATGAATAGCGGAGCTGCAGCGCGAATGGATGGCATAACGATTTCCTGTTCAGATCCCGGCCACGTCTTCATTGAGAACTTGATGGCAGAAGCGGTCAGAGTTCGCGCAGAGGCCAGCGAAGCAGCCTCTGCATTTGACGGTTAACATAGTTTGTCAGCTTCTAGGATGTCACGCCCCGGTCGGCCTTTGCACCACCGAAAAGCTTGCGAATAATCACGAAGAATGACGGTACGAAGAAAATCCCGAGCGCTGTTGCCGTAAAGACACCGCCGAGCACGCCAATACCGATCGAGTTCTGCGCTGCCGAGCCCGCACCCGTGGCGATTGCAAGCGGCACCACGCCGAGACCAAAGGCCAGCGACGTCATGATGATAGGCCGCAGACGAAGCTTTGCGGCTTCGAGCGTCGCGTCCATGAGGCTCACGCCCGGCCCTTGGCGGTCCTTGGCGAATTCGACGATCAGGATCGCGTTTTTCGCCGCAAGACCGATGGTCGTGAGAAGGCCGACTTTGAAGTAAACGTCGTTGGACTGGCCGAAATAATAGGCCGAGGCAACCGCTCCGAGGACCCCAACCGGAACGGCCATGATGACCGAGAACGGGATCGTCCAGCTTTCGTAAAGTGCTGCCAGGCAGAGGAAGACAATCAGGACCGAGAGCGCGTAGAGGATTGGCGCCTGCGAACCCGACAGCCGTTCCTGGTAGGAAATACCCTGCCAGGCGACGGTATAGCCGCCGGGAAGACCGGCCGTCAGCTTTTCCATCTCGTCCATCGCGGTGCCGGAGCTCACGCCTGGGCCTGCCGCACCTTCCATGGAAATTGCGCCGACACCATTGAAGCGGCTCAGCGTTGGAGCACCGCTTACCCATTCCGTCTTCACGAAGGAGGAGAAAGGTACCATCTCGCCGGCGGTGTTGCGGGCATACCAGTGATCGACAGCGTTTTCCTGCATCCGGTAAGGGGCGTCGCCCTGCACATAGACGGGTTTCAGCTCGTCGTTGAGGGTGAAGTCATTGACGTCGCGACCGGCAAAGATTGTCGACAGCATGTTGTTGACGCTGGCGATATCCAGACCCATTGCCCCCATCTTCTCCTGGTCGAGAAGGAGCTTCAGCTGCGTTTCAGCCGGCGGGTTGTTGGAGCGGAGCGAGCTGACATTGGCGTTGCTGCCGCCAGCCTGCATCAATTGCTGCGCAGCCGCCGTCAAGGCCTCCGTTCCATTCTTGCCGCTGTCGACGAGATACATCGAGAAGCCGCTCGAGGTGCCAAGTCCGGGAATGGCCGGTGGCTGCAACGGGAAGACCTGTGCGTCGCGGATCGTGAAGAAATAGCCCATGGCACGCTGGACGACAGCGGATGCCGCCAGTTCAGGTGCCGTGCGCTCATCGAAATCCTTGAGCTTGGCGAAGACGAGCGCATAGTTCTGGCCAGCGCCGACGAAGGAGAAGCCGGAGACCGAGAAGACGTCCTGGATCGCGGCCTGTTCCTTGTCGAGGTAGTAGTCTTCGATCTTCTTGATGACTTCTTCTGTCCGCCCGGCAGTGGCGCCGTTGGGCAGTTGGACAATCGTCATCAGGACGCCCTGGTCTTCCTGCGGCAGGAAGGAGGAGGGGAGGCGGAGGAAGAACCAGCTCATGCCGCCGATTACGATGGCAAACATCAGCATCACACGGAACGGACGCTTGAGCAGATAGCCGATCGTCGAAACATAACCGTTTGTGGTGCGGTCAAAGTTGCGATTGAACCACCCAGCCAGACCGCGCTTCTGCCCGTGATCCTTCACCGGCTTCAGCATGGTTGCGCAAAGCGCGGGCGTCAGGATGAGGGCGACCAGCGCCGACAACGCCATGGCCGAGACGATGGTGATGGAGAACTGGCGGTAGATGATGCCGGTCGAGCCCCCAAAGAAGGCCATCGGAATGAAGACGGCCGTCAGCACCAGGGCGATGCCGATGATCGCGCCGGTGATTTCGCCCATCGACTTCTCGGTCGCCTCAAGGGGAGAGAGACCCTCTTCGCTCATGATGCGCTCGACGTTCTCGACCACGACGATCGCGTCGTCGACCAAGAGGCCGATCGCCAAGACCATGGCGAACATCGTCAAGGTATTGATGGAGTAGCCGGTGATCGCGAGAATGCCGAATGTTCCAAGCAGAACCACAGGAACGGCGATCATCGGGATCAGTGTCGCGCGCAGGTTCTGCAGGAAGATCAGAAGCACGACAAAGACGAGGACAATCGCTTCGATCAGCGTGTGTACGACCTTCTCGATCGACAGCTGCACAAATGGCGTCGTGTCGTAGGGATAGGTCAGAATGACATTTTCCGGCAAACCGCCACTGAGCGATTCGAGCGTGGTCTTTACCAGGGCAGCGGTATCCAGCGCGTTTGCACCGGTTGCCAGATTGACAGCAAAGCCTGTTGCGGGGTTCCGGTTGGCGCGGGTGTTGGTGCCGTAGCTTTCCTGACCGATCTCGATACGGGCGACATCGCTGAGGCGGACGGTCGCGCCGTCGGTTTCCGTTTTCAGGATGATCGATTCAAATTCCGCAACCGATTGAAGCTGGCTTTGCGCGGTGACCGTCACATTGAGCTGCTGGCCATCGGCCATCGGCTGGGCGCCCAGAGAACCGACCGAAACCTGCGTGTTTTGCGATTGGATCGCGCTGGTGATGTCGGTTGGGGTCAGCTGGAACTTGTTGAGCTTGAAGGGATCGAGCCAGATGCGCATGGCATAGCCGGTGCCGAAAACCTCGATGCTGCCAACACCTTCAAGACGCTTGATCTGGTCTTCAATCTGCGTCGAGAAAATGTCGCCCAGCTCGACATTGCTGCGCTTGGCATCGGTCGACACGAGGGCGCCGACGAGAAGGATGCTGGAGGTCGAGCGCGTAACCGAGATGCCCGATGTCTGGACGATATCCGGCAGCTGTGACTGGACCAGCTGGAGCTTGTTCTGAACCTGGACCTGAGCGATTTCCGGATCTACCGAATTGCCGAAGGTCAGGGTTACGCTGGCCGAACCCGTGCTGGAGGATGACGTCATATAGGTCAGATCATCAAGACCGGTCATGCCGTCTTCGATGATGGACGTGACGGATTTTTCCACCGTCTCGGCGCTTGCCCCGTTATAGCTTGCGGAAATACGCACCGTTGTCGGGGCGATTTCTGGGTATTGCGCGATTGAAAGGGTCGAGATTGCAAGCGCTCCGCCAAGCATGATGACGATTGCAATGACCCACGCAAAGATCGGGCGATGAATGAAGTATTTTGCCATTGGTTTATCCCTGGTGCCTCTCGTTCGCGCTCAGCTCAAGGCTTTGCTGCGGGGGCGGCTTCAGGCTTGGCGACTTCTTCAACGAGGCCCTGCTCATTGACCGTGGCTTCGACCGGGGCAACGACTGCGTCCTCGGCGATCCACTGGAAGCCATCGAGAATAAGCTTGTCGCCATCAGCGACGCCTTCCGTCACAAGCCAGTTGTTGCCGGAAACCTGGCTTGTTGGGAATGTACGCGTCTGAACCTTGTTGTCGGCGGTGACGAACTTGGCCGTCAATTGGCCGCTGGGGTTCCTGGTCGCCGCCAGCTGCGGGATCAGATAGCCATTTTCGGTTCCAACCGTCACCGTCGCGCGGACATACATGCCAGGCAAAACGAGGTTGTCGGGATTGTCGAACACCGCGCGGATGGAATAGGTGCCGGTGGTTTCGGACACTGCCATGTCCGACATGTCGAGCTTGCCGACGACCGGGTAGTCATGGCCATCCTCGAGCGTCAGACGGATTTCCGCCGCTTCACTCTGGTTTACGCGTCCTTCCCTGATGGCTTCACGAAGCCGCAGGAGATTGACGCTCGATTCAGTCAGGTCGATATAGATTGGATCCAGCTGACGCAGGGTTGTCAAAGAATCTGCCTGATTGGCCGTGACCACATTGCCCACCGAGTAGCGAGAGGCAGTGGTCACGCCTTCAAAGGGCGCGCGAAGCTCGGTCAGGCCCAGCTCAATTTCCGCAGAGCGGAGCGCGGCCTTGGCAACGGCCACGTCTGCCTCCGCTTGAAGCAGCGTGACTTTCGCATTTTCGAGCTCAACCTGCGTTGCACCACTGCCAACGAGCCGCTCCTGACGGGCCAGATTGGACTGCGCCGTCGGCACGCCCGCTTCAGCCTTTTGCAAGGTCGCCTCGGCCTGGGCATAGGCGGCGCGATAGGTGTCGTCCTCGATTTTGTACAGCAGATCGCCCTGCTTCACCTCACTGCCTTCCTTGAAGGCGATTTCCTTGATCACGCCGCTGACACGTGGCCTGATCTCTGCCGTCTGATAGGCAGAGGCACGGCCCGGCAGCACGCTGGTCAAAGCATGAGGCGCTTTCTTCATGATGGCGACGCTCACCGGCGCAGGTGGCCGTTCCTGGCCGGCGGCTGGTGCCGCATTTTCTGAAGAGCCGGAATCACTGCAAGCAGTGAGTGTGACACAGCACAGCGCGACGGCGGCGGCAAGGGAAAGGCGTCGGGTCATCAAAATTTCCAAAGGTCAGAAATGAGGTCGCGTCTCTGTCACTTGAAAGGGCGCAAGCACAGAGGCCCGCTGATCATCCTGTCAGAAGATCGCTGGCGAAAAGTGACGTAAGTTAATTATCGTCACTTTGCAAGCGGGGACCGCAATGCGGCGTCGATCAATCCAACAACTTGATTGCAGCGTGTTGCCAATATGTCAGGTTTCTCCAACCCTATCATGACAGGGTGGATCACGCAGACAAGCGCATCAAACGCGGCATTTGCAAACTTATCGACATCATCGACATGATAGGTGCCATCGGCAGCGCCGTCACGAATGATCTGGGCGAGCATGTCGACAATCATGTGGCGAAAGCGCTCGCCGCAATCAAGCTCTTCCTTAATCGTGACGAGGATCATCTCGAAGACAAACGGGGCGTCCTTGCGCCCATTCAGATGGTCCATCATCAGATGCGTCGCAAGCGCCAGAATGCGCTCGCGCGGCGATGGTGTGCTATCCAGTTGTGCCAGCTCGTGCACCTTCTGCTCGATCGCGCGTGCAGCGATGGCATCCACCAGGCTCGTCTTGGTTCTGAAGTGTTTGAAGACGTTCGCCGGCGACATGGAAAGATCCGTCGCGATATCGGCGATGGAAACGCTGGCGAAGCCGTAGGTCCGAAATAGCTCTTCCGCGGTGTCCAGAATTTCGCCGCGCGTTTCCTCAGCCGATCGTCGCGGACGTTTCGGGGTCCGCTCGATTGGTGCGGTCCTCGTCAAGTCTTTTGTCTTTCGGCAATCCTGATCCATCTCGCTATGACTTCCCTGGAAAGTATGGCTCCAGATTCTGGCGAACGCGGTCATAGGGTGTCGCACCGCTATCGTCAGGTTGAAAGGTCAGGCCAGTAATGGCCTCGTAGGCGTCTATATAGACCCGGGAGGTCTCCTCGACCAGCTTTTCGGGGATTTGCGGTATTGCATCATGATATGGATCACAGCGTTCTGCCACCCAGGCGCGCACGAAATCCTTGTCGAAGCTCTTGGGTCTTTCTCCCTTTTCGAAGCTTGCGGGATAGCTGTCGGCGATCCAGTAGCGACTGCTGTCGGGCGTATGGATCTCGTCGGCGAGGATGATTGTGCCGTTCTCGTCCGTGCCGAATTCATACTTCGTGTCGACGAGGATAAGACCGCGGGCCGCCGCCATTTCCTGACCCCGGGCAAAGAGGGCGAGTGCGTAACGAGAAAGCGTCTCCCATTGCTCGCTCGTCAAAAGCCCGCGATCGACAATTTCCGATGGTGTGAGGGGCTCGTCATGGCCGCCGTCGAACTCCTTGCTGGTCGGCGTGATGATCGGCGCTGGCAGCTTCTCATTGTCGCGCAGACCGTCCGGCAGGGTGATGCCGTACATGCTGCGCTCACCCTTCTTATAAAGCGTGAGGATGGAGGTGCCCGTGGTGCCGGCGAGATAACCCCGCACAACGATTTCGACGGGGAGGATATCGAGGCGTTTTCCGACCACGACATTCGGATCGGGATAGGCGATGACATGGTTCGGGCAGATGTCACTGGTATGTTCAAACCAGTAGCGAGCCGTCTGGGTCAGCACCTGCCCCTTATAGGGAATAGAGGTCAGGATGCGATCAAAGGCGCTAAGACGATCGGTCGAGATGATGATGCGGCTGCCGTCAGGCAGATCATAGTTCTCGCGAACCTTGCCGCGGTAGTAGTTCGGCAATTCCGGATAGTGGGCGTCAGAGAGAATGCGCATGGTCGTCCCCGTCGATGTCGTCGTGATGTTGTGACTTCAACATATCTCGACCCGCGGTAACCGAAAGCGTGCCGGCTTTCAAAGAAAAAGCGCATGGCTGGTACCATGCGCTTGTTCGTCCTTGGTTTGATAGTGGTCGTGTTACCCCTATCGTCAGGCCGCTGCCGAATGCAGCCGGCTGTTGAACATGGCATTATCTGTAGTGCCGCGCAGTGACTTGGCGGCTGCCAGCACGGCAAGGTCGACCAACGGCTCGAGGATGACGACCAGCATGTAGGCGCCGCCGAATGCGGCGATCTCACCGAGATTGGCGAGGCTGAAGCCGTGCCCATACAGGGCCCAGAAAGCGACCCAGGCGACGATACCGCCCTGATAGGCCGTCGAGAGCGCCAGCGCATCGCGATAGCGCACGTCAACATAGGCTGTGTTTCTCGGAATGATCCGCAAGGCCAGTTGGCGGAGCGCAAACAAGGGAACGACCAGTGTCGTGACGTTCATGCCGTATTGGGGCAAGTCGAAGGGTGCGAAAAACAGGCCCTGCAGGAGGAGTCCAAGCGCCAGTCCGATGGAAGCTGCGCCCGCTCCAAACATCAGAAAGAGTGTGGACCCGAGAATGAGATGCACCTCCGACACGCCGACAGGATGATGCGGCAAGACCTCGAAGAAGCAGAAGACAAGCGCCGTGGTGACGGCGGCGCGTGCGGCAAGACCCAACGGGGCCGTTCTTGAAGCGAGGTCATCCCTGACCATCTTGGCAATGAGGCCAAGGGAAACAGCTGCCGTGGCAAAGGAAAGTGCGATCTTGGCGCCATCAACGACGCCGGGTTCGATATGCATGGTATGGTCCTTTCATCTGCGCCCACCGCGCAAGACTGGAATTTGCCGCAGAGATGCGGCGACGGACGATGGCAGGTCTCCTGGCTCACGGGTCAAAGCTTGATCCGCCTTATCGGCCTTGCGGCCAATGGCATGTCGGATGTCGCTCACCGTTCACAGTTGCGGGGGCAGCCACGGTCTCGGCCCCTTTTGGGTCGTCCTCACCGTATTCCCTCTTCGTCCAGCCGTCGTCTTGATACGGCAGGAACCATCGGCTGAAATCCTAGAGGGGCCAATCAGCATCTGTCCAGCCAAATGCGACATCTATGCCCTCATTCCGCCGGTGGATTTGATCGATGCCAATTTGACGCATTGCTGCCGGGTGCGGAACCGCCAAGAATGCGTATGAGACCGCCGCAGGTCGCCCTCGGCAGACCGCGGCGTCATCACACTCTTCTCGCGGAAGGAAAGCTTGATGTTTGCTGCTGTTGTCTATCGCGTGCCGGTTCTGGGTTGGATGCTGAAGGAAGCTGTAGAGGGGACGAACACGGCGAAAGTGCTGTTTGTCGTCAATCTGCTGCTGCTGTGGCTGCTGGCAATTTTTACCTTCGGCTATCCGGCGATCATTCTCCCGGCACTGGTGGCAGTACCTGCGGTATTCGTTGTCCTGGTCCTGATCACCATGGGATAAAGGGAGCAAGGGCAGGGGGCCTCGCCATAGGCAGTTCTGCACCCGCCGGTCTGCTTGTGGAGAGGCGGACATGAATGAAAAACAGCCAAGACCCCAGGAAAAAAGCCGATTTTAGGGGGTAAATGGTACCGCCAGCCGGTCCTGGAGAATGGTCCGCGATGGTGTCGCCAGAATCGCCCTCGAAAAATACAATGAAATTCAATGGTTTAGAGAAAAAGACAGTTTTTTGACAATTTG
>NZ_STGV01000009.1 GCF_004912165.1 Peteryoungia ipomoeae
GAAGGCTATCTGTACATCCGTGTTGTACGCTTCCGATTCCGGTGCTATCTTGCCGTGAAAGCACCAGAACCGGAGCCGACAATGCCCCAGACGCACTACAAGATCAGCGAGGCGCGCAAGAACTTCGCTGAGGTTCTCGATCGCGCCAATCAGGGCGAAGAGATCATCATCATGCGCGGCAATGAGATCTATGCCCGTATCGGTCCGGCAGATCCCGCCGGCAAAAGACCTTTCGGGCTCCTGGCGCGGCGCGGCCTTCCAGACGACCTGTTCGACGAGCATGATCCGCAACAGGCCGCAATCGATGCCGGCGACTGGAACGACGACGTCGGGGTCTTCCAAGGTGACGCGCGGAACGGGGACAAGCGCTCTTGAAGCTTCTTCTCGACAGTCATGCCGTCTACTGGTGGACGATCGGCAGTGCGCGACTTTCACCACATGCACGTTCCCTTATCGAGGACAAGAGTAACGCCGTTCTCGTCAGCGCCGTCTCCTTCTATGAGCTCGACAACAAGATGCGGCTGAAGAAGCTGGATCTCAAGCCGCAGGAACTGCGCGCCGCGATCACCTCCAGCGGCTTCCAGACACTCGCCATCAGTGACTTGCATGCGGAACTTGCGGCGGCCCTCGACTGGGAGCATCGGGACCCATGGGACCGGATCCTCGCTGCGCAGACACGGCTTGAGCATTGCGCACTGATCTCGACGGATGTGGTGTTCGATGTCGTCTTGCAGGACAGGGTCTGGTGAGGAGAAAACTGTGAGAGTTCTCGTTGACGTGACGGAAGCGGCAGAACGGCTTGAGGAGTTGGTTGAACTCTCATTGCGTGGCGATGAGATCATCATCTGCCGAAAGGAGATACCCGTCGCGATGGTAACGCCAATCGCTCAAAAGATCACCTCTCATGAGGATTTTCTCTCTCTGGCAGAGGAGGGGCGTAAAAATGTGCAGCCCGGCACAAGCTCCGACCATTCCGATTTTTACGACGAACACGGCCTGCCCAAATGAGTGCGGTTGATCGCCGCGTCAAAGATCTCGACACGATCGCCGCCGTTCTTCCAATGGAGCGCCGCGACGAGCTGGCCGAGCTATTGACCGACCAGGACGTCGAGACGCTGCGTCATCTGGTCAATGAGGGCATGGGTGCCAATACGCTTCGGGCGCTCACATCCGACCTGGCCTATCTGCAGGCCTGGTCGCTCGCTGCGACCGGCCGATCGCTCCCTTGGCCCGCACCGGAAGCGCTGCTTCTCAAGTTTGTCGCACATCATCTCTGGGATCCGGAAAAGCGTCTGACGGATCCGGGCCACGGCATGCCGGCTGACGTCGAGCATAAGCTCCGTCTCCAGGGATTGCTTCGAGTGCCCGGCCCGCATGCGCCTGACACCGTGCGGAGACGCCTTGCCACCTGGTCGACGCTGACGAAATGGCGCGGGCTCGAGGGTGTATTCAGCTCCCCTGCCCTCAAGTCCGCAATCCGCCTTGCTGTGCGCGCGACACCGCGGCCAAGGAAGCGGAAGAGCGCCAAGGCGGTCACGGGGGATATTTTGCTGAAAGTGATCGCCACCTGCACGACGGGAAGCCTGCGTGATGTCAGGGACCGCGCGATCTTGATGGTTGCCTTCGGCTCCGGTGGCCGGCGCCGCAGCGAGATTGCGGGCCTCAGGATCGAGCAGCTGCAGCCGGAAGCGCCGATCCCGATCGAAGGGGGGGCTCCCCTCCCCTCTCTCTCCATTCATCTCGGTCGCACCAAGACCAGCGGTGCCGACAATGATGAAGTCGTCTATCTCAGCGGTCGACCCGTTGATGCTCTGAACGCGTGGCTTGCGGCTGCAAAAATCGACAAGGGCAGTGTCTTCAGGGCGATTGATCGCTGGGGGAATGTTTCGCGCCGGCCGCTGGATCCCAAGGCCATCAATGACATTCTCAAGCAGCGCGCCAAAATGGCCGGGTTGGATCCTGGGGAGTTTTCCGCCCACGGGCTTCGCTCAGGCTATCTGACCGAAGCAGCAAATCGGGGCATACCCCTCCCCGAAGCCATGGAGCAGTCGCGGCATAGATCCGTTCAGCAGGCGTCGGAATACTACAATAGCGCCAGCAGGCGGAGCGGAAGGGCGGCACGGCTTCTCTAGCTCTGGCAGTGGTTCAGGACCCACTCCTCAATGCGTTATGCTGTTAGCGCTGTTCTGACAGCACGGTATTCAGGGCTTGACCGGTTCGGTGGTCACTGCAAAGCAGCAAGGCGCTCCGCCTCGGCCATCGCCGCAGCCTTGGTTCTGAATGGCCCGATATCGTGCTCCTCGGTATCTGGCAGCCATTTCGCCAGGAACCACCATCCGCCGGGGCGATAGCTGGAGTTGCTGCGAACCGACCCAATGTCCTTGGCAAAGAACCAGCCGGAATCAATTCCGTCCTGTTCCCAATTGATGCTTTTCTCAGTCATGGCGTACCCGTTGGTGGAGCTACCTAGCCATCTTATCCGGGCGATATGACCACGGCAACAACTGGTCGATCTGGCTGTTGGGATGGCCATTGACGATCTTGGTGATCAGGTAATCCTCCCCGTTTTAACGGGGTTCAGCGGTAGAATTCACGCGGCCATTTTCAGTTTCTGAGCGGGTGTAATGCCGCCAATGCCCATGTTGGGCCGTTCGTGGTTATACGTCCAAAGCCATTCAGTGGCGATCTCCTGCACCTCCGTTATGCTGTCAAAAATATACAGATCGAGCCATTCATGCCGAACAGTTCGGTTGTAGCGCTCGACATAGGCGTTCTGCTGAGGCTTGCCGGGCTGGATATAGTTCAATGCGATCCCTTGCTTCTCTGCCCATTCGACCAGCTTCGAACTGACGTACTCGGGACCGTTATCGACCCTGATTGCCAGTGGCTTGCCCCGCCATTCGATAATCTGGTTGAGGCTGCGCACGACCCGCTCGGCAGGCAGTGAGAAGTCAACCTCGATCCCCAGTCCCTCTCGATTGAAGTCGTCCAACACGTTCAGAAGCCTGAACTGGCGACCGTCCGCCAAGCGATCCGCCATGAAGTCCATCGACCAGACCACGTTCGGCGCATCGGGCACCGCCAGCTCCTCTGGCTTCTCGCGCTTCAGCCGCCGGCGGGGCTTGATCCTCAGGTTCAGCTCAAGCTCGCGGTAGATGCGGTAGACTCGTTTGTGGTTCCAGCGAAAGCCTTGGACATTGCGCATATGCAGGAAGCAGAGACCGCAGCCCCAGGTCTTCTTAACCTCCACAAGCCCAAGCAACAGATCGGCGATCTCATCGTTATCGGCATTGCGCTTTGGGCTATACCGAAAACAGGTCTCGCTGACGCCAAATGTCCTGCATGCTAGCGCGACACTCACGCCGCGTTGCGCCACTGCTTTCTCGGCCAGCTCTCGGCGCTGAGATGGCCGCCTCATTTTTTTCCGAGAGCCTCCTTCAGCAGATCCGCCTGCATGCTCAAATCTGCATACATCCGCTTCAATCGGCGGCTCTCGTCCTCAAGAGCCTTCATCTGGCTGATCATCGAGGCGTCCATGCCGCCATACTTCGAACGCCACTTAATGGGATGGACTGTTCCCCCACCCCGCAGTCAAACTGGTCGCGCCAACGAAGGAGGTTGTCATGGCAAACGTTGCGGTTCTGGGAATTGATATCGCCAAGAATGTGTTCCAGCTTCATGGCGTGGGCGCCGATGGTCAGGTTGTCCTGAGACGACGTGTGATGCGCGATCAACTGCTTCAGGTGACCGAGGCTATGCCGCCTTGCTTGATCGGGATCGAAGCTTGCACGGGTGCCTTTCACTGGCAGCGGCATTTTGAGTCTCAGGGGCATACTGTGAAGATCATTGCACCGCAGTATGTGAAGCCTTTTTTGAAGGGCCAGAAAAATGACGGCAACGATGCCCAGGCAATATGCATTGCCGTTCAACAGCCACACATGCGCTTCGTACCGAAGAAATCGATCATCCAGCAGGACATCCAAGGCCTCCACCGTGCTCGGCAGAGATTGGTCAATCATCGTGTCGCCCTGATCTCGCAGATGCGAGGTTTGCTTCTCGAGCGTGGTGTAGCGATCGCAAAGTCGGCTTCGATCGCCCAGCGAACGATACCGGAGATCATCAATAATCCAAGGATCGACATCACCGAGCTGACCCGCGATATCATCGGCACGCTCCATGCATTCCTTTTGCAGCTCAACGAAAAGATCAAATACTTCGACAAGCAGATCGAAGCCGTCTTCCGCGAGAGCGATGTTTGTCAGCGTATCGCCAAAATACGTGGCGTCGGCCCGAAGACTGCGACGGCAGTGGTCGCGGCTGTTGGTGATGGAGCAGACTTTAAGAATGGCCGACATCTGGCCGCCTGGATGGGCTTGGTGCCGCGACAGCATTCCAGCGGCGATCGACGCGTACTGCTTGGCATCAGCAAACGAGGCAGTCAGCATCTGCGAACACTTCTGGTCCACGGCGGAAGGTCAGTGGTGCGAACGGCGCAACGAAAATCTGACCCTGCGAGCGAATGGGTCAACGAGCTTAGGGAAAGGCGTGGTTACAACCGCGCAGCGGTTGCTGTCGCCAATAAGAACGCAAGGGTGATCTGGGCCTTGCTTCAGCACGGTGGCGAGTACCGAGCCAATCCCTGAGAGCAGGCATGCGAATTGCAGGCTGAAGGTTGAAATGGAATGAACGGTCGGACCGGCACATACGGAACCTGTCTTTTATAATGGCCGACAAGGTCTCCCATTTGTTGAGGCGTATGTGTGCGGATACCCCATTTGGGCGCTTCGAAAATGATGACGCCGTATAGATGTTTGCAATCGACCCGCGTCAAACCGCTTCAACATCAAGCTTGCAACGGGGGAACAGTCCATAGATATAAAAACTGGCACTGCTGATGCCGTGCTCCCGGCAAAGCTCAGGAACTGGCACGCCCCCTTCCGCCTGGCGCAGGATGGCAAGGATTTGCGGTTCGCTAAATCGGCTCTTCTTCATCGAAATCTCCTCGAGCATCAAGCCTGAGAAAATTCTACTTTTGAAGCCCCTTATTCGCGGGGAGGATTACCCGCCACAATCGGCTGATTTCACTCAACTCTTTTTCGGTCAGGCTCTTAAGGAGTGTGGACGAACCTCAATTACCAAGTGAAATAGATGAATTTACTGCCATTCTGTCCGATGGCTGCAAATTTTCCCGTCTCCTTGTCATAGAGAACGCCGTCTCTTGATTCAGTGTGTTGCTCACGAAATTGCTGCGCGCCGGAATTATCGAACTGCACGTTTACCTCGGCATGCCCATCACTGTAGCGATTGAGCGTCATCGTCATCCCTTCGCTGAAACCGAGTTCTGATATGTCAGTTTCCTGGATGGTTCCATTTTGGAAAGCCGCCAGCATCGTCTTGTTCCGCAGTGTAGACTGATCTTGTTTCAGTCCATCGATCGTAGACTGCCTGTACGCTGCGTCTGTCATTACCTGACCCACGCCGGCGAATGTTTCCGTGCTCTCACCGTTGCCATATTGGGTCTTTGTGAATGTACCGTTCAGCGCAAACCACTGGCTATCTCCATCGAATTCTGAAAGCGAGCGGCCAGTATCGTTCGGCAGCTTGATTTCTTCGACTTCAACCTTTTCGCCAGCGGCCTCAGCGTCCTGCTTCATACGCTGGGTGATCTCGATGATTTTGCCGATCGCGTTACCAGCCTTGAAGACGTCGTCTGTATGGCCTGTTGCGATAGAAAGGATCGTGGTTGCCGCGGATGAGGAATCTGTTGAACTGGCTCCTGACGTCCCGAACAACATAGCAACCGAACTGCTAGAAATACCACTTGTTGATGCAATCATAACGCGTTCCCCGGCTAGAATATTCTCCCCGGATCATTCGGGTCCCGCCAATCGCAGGGCGGCGTCATGCCTAAATCGAGGCTAGGCCTTATTTCTGAACATTTCGTTAAATTCAACCTATGAAGGTATTAATTTTCATTAGGTAAATTTTTCGGTGCGCAAGGTAAAATTGTATGTGGATTTCTCGCGGCAACAAGGGGAGGATGCCGGTGCGCGGATAGCGTGCATACAATAAGGAGATAGTTGTGAAATTTCTTTCGAAACTGCTTACCTTTTCAGCGGCATATTTGATTGGGACGATCGCCTCGGCCAACGCTGCTGATCTCACCGTCAACGTATCGACCGGCCCGACTAACAACGCAACCTCAGGAACAACCTGGAGCATCGATTCTCGCACCTGCACGGGATGCACGGCTTCCACAACACTTTCGATCCCGAAAAATTCCACTAGGACCAATACCGCTGACGCCACAATTGGCGCTTCGGAAATGACGTACACATTTAGCTATTATAACTATTTTGGAACCTCCTGGCAAAAGAAGGGATGTGATTTCAGCGTCACTTTGCTCCTTGATGGCGCAGGAAATGTAACAGGCATCAGTAGTTTCGATGCGATACAGAAGACTGGACTGTCAGTTTGCTCCGGACCTGCTCCATCTCTCAGCGGAGCTGGCCAAGTGATCTGGAATGTATATGTCAATGCGAGCTAATCAGCTTTCATTTATGGAGGGCGCGCTCCAGCGCCCTCCTGTCTACAGGTTTGCATCGCTCAACCGTGGCTCCCTCCAATGTGCTCACCTGCCGCTCACATTTGCCTTAAATTGCAGATCGGCGTTCCACATCAAAATCACAGCCTTTTTCAGGAGGCGATTTGACCTAGGAATCTATAAGTGCTGAGCGTAGACAATCTGCGAAAGGAGTACCGTGGAGGTGGGGTTGGCCAACAGGTAGCTCTCAACTGCGTTAACTTGCACGCAGGCCATGGTGAATTCTGTGCGCTATCAGGCCCGTCAGGCTCAGGCAAGACGACGCTGATGAACCTCGTAGGATTGCTGGATCGCCCTACAGCCGGACGTATCCGTATCCTCGGCATGCCGACGGACGATCTGGTCGATGATCAGATAGCAGAATTGCGCAGCCGCTACATTGGTTTCGTCTTTCAGTCATTCCACCTCCTACCCCGCTTCACCGCACTCGACAATGTAGGCCTGCCGCTCATTTACCGCGGAATCGGTAAACAGCAGCGCCGTACCATGGCGGCACTTGCGCTGCGGGAGGTTGGACTTGCTGATCGCATGATGCACCGGCCGGACGAGCTTTCCGGCGGCCAACGGCAACGTGTCGCGATTGCGCGGGCTCTCGTGGGCAGTCCGTCACTGCTGCTCGCTGATGAACCGACAGGCAATCTCGATAGTCGCTCTGCCGAGGCCATCATATCTCTGCTCAAGAAGCTGAACGAGGAGCGCGGCCTGACCATCATCATCGTGACCCATGACCCACAGATCGCCGCGCGGTGCCCACGTCGGATATTGATGCGAGACGGTCAAATAGTGGAGGATTCCGCGTCTGCACGATTGCCGGTCAGCACATGATTGTGGGCGTATCCGACAGAACGGTGGAGATCATCCGTGCAACGATCGCGGATATACGTCTGGTGAAAGGCCGTGCCGTTTTAGCGGTCATAGGGATCGCCATTGGCACCGCCGCCGTGGTTGCGACGTTGCATGTCGGACACAATGCCAGCCGTGAGGCATTGCGACAATTCGTGGCTCTTGGAACTGATCTGGTAACGATGGAGCTACAACCCTCAGGCAGCGCCGCTCCCGAGGTCAGGATTGGTTACGTACTTGATTTGCCTAAAAAGGGCCTCGGCATCTCGAACGTATCGGCCATTGTACAGACTGGGGGAAGCATCCGAGCGAGACGATCCAACGTTCAGGCGAACATACTTGCGGCAACAGATGGCATCTATGCGCTTGCAAAGGGAAAGCTCGCCTATGGGCGCTTCACTTCTGATCTGGATGGCTTCTCTTCTTTCGCTGTCCTCGGCGCCGAAATAGCCTCCAGTCTCCAAGGTCCGGCCAAGGACCAGATTGCCATGGGAGAACGGGTCAATTTCAACGGCCAGACCTTTACCGTCATTGGTATCCTAGAGGATACGCCACCCAACCTATTACTGAACCTCGAACTTAACCGCTCCGTGATTATTCCGTTTGCCGCAGCACGGCGCGTTACTTCGCAAGTGGCGATCTCCCAGGTCGCAGGCCGGCTATCCTCAGGTGCAAATGACGAGAAAACGGCCGAGGCCGTTGCCAAATATTTCGAACCTCTGGTCACGAACGGCTTCATGCATGTTGCGACCGCACGCCAGTTGATCGCCAGTATCGAGCATCAGATGAGGATCTACGCCACCTTGATCCTCGGGATCGGTGCGGTGTCTCTGGTGGTCGGCGGCGTCGGCATCATGAACGTGATGCTGATGAGCGTGATGGAGCGCCGCCAGGAAATCGGCTTACGCTTAGCGATTGGCGCTAGGCGCAATGATATCCGCCTCATGTTCCTTTGTGAGACCATCATCCTGGCCACGATTGGCAGTGCACTCGGAACTATGCTCGGCTATCTCGCTGGATGGCTATTCGCCAACGGTTCGGACTGGCAGTTCGAACCCGCACCACTCGCTGTCCCACTGGGAGCAGGCATGGCGCTTGTCGTGGGTCTATTCTTCGGAGTCTACCCGGCATTTCTTGCCTCGCGCCTTGACCCTGTCGTCGCCTTGAGGAGTGAGTGATGAAATCACCGCAATTATCTTTCATGGCGTTCTCTTGTGTTTTGGCGATGACTTACAGCGCGGCGGCCGAAACGAAAATTCCTATCCCGCCCCCTCGTCCAGACTACATACCGCAAGCCGCAGCCCTGCGACCAATGACACAGCGCACCAGGCTTGAGGGCGCACAGATGACACTTGCCGACGCGATATTCCTCGGCCTTCGTAACAACCGAAGCATCAGAAGCGCCTATATCGAACGTGTCGCCCAAAAATTTGATCTGCGGGTTGCCGAAGACCGGTTTCGTCCTCAGTTTTCGGTTTCGGGAGAAATCGCGCGTCAGCGGATCGGCGATGTCACCAGTACCACGATCGATGTCTCGCCTGGTGTGTCACTCAAGACGAAGACCGGCGCCATCTTCGATTTCGGATGGAGCAACTCGGCATCAATTGAAGATGGTGGCCGCACACTGACCTCCGCAGCCGAAGTTTCCTTGGAACAGCCATTGCTGCGTGGCGCAGGGGTGAAAGTGAACATGGCGCCGGTGCAACAAGCTCGGCTCGGAGAAAAGATCAATCAGCTTCGACTGAACGCAACGGTCGCCGAGACAATCGGTAGCATTATCTTCGCTCATCGCGAGCTGCTGCTGGCGCAGGAGGAGCTGAAACTTGCGGAGGACGCAGTTTCGAGAGGGGAGGAGTTACTGAACAATAATGCAGCTTTGATTGTCTCCGGCCGAATGGCGGCAATGGATGCTGTGCAGACCGAAGCAGACGTGGAAAGTCAGCGGTTGCGGGTGTTACGGGCACGACAACAGATTGAAGCTGCACGGCTTTCGCTTCTCAATCTCCTCAGCCTGGATCTCGGTACGAACATCGTCGCGAAGGAAGGCCTCGCACTAAAGAGGATTGACACCAATCTTGACCGACTGATCCCCTTGGCTCTCTCGAAAAGGCAAGACTACCAGGGACAGCTGTATGTGATTGAGCAAAATCGCCTGGGTATCACCGTTGCGAAGAACGAACAGCTCTGGGATATCTCACTATTCGCGAGGGGCCGGCTCGGTGGAGAATTTGCGAGTGGCACTTCTACTCAGCCGATTTCAGACATAAGCGGTGGCCTGCGCTTCACCTTTCCGATTAACGACCTTTCGCGGCAACAGCAGCTCGTTCAGGCAGACACAACGTATCGTGGTTCAGAGCTGCAATTGGAAGAAATCCGTGCAGGCGTCGAAACGCAGATCCGCGTGAGCGCTGCCGAAGTACGGCTGCTATGGCAGCAACTTGCGAGCGCTGAGAAATCGCGTGATCTGGCCGCACGTGCCATCGACATCGAAAAGGTGAAACTGAACGCCGGCCGCTCCACCACCTTCCAGGTTCGATCCTTGGAAGACAATCTGCGCAATGCGGAAAATCAGCTTCTTGCCGCAAGGATCGGCTATCTCAATGCCTTGACACGGCTTGACCTTCAACTGGGCACAACGCTGGACACCTGGCGCGTTCATTTGAAAAGCTGACCCATGACGAAACTGACAAGCGACCCAATGCCCGAAACACGAACGCCGTTTAGCAATCACGACCAGGATTCTCACCCCTCCCGAGCAGAACGCTCATGGCGAGCGATCCTTTGGTCAGCGATTGCTGCTGCTAGTGTGGCGCTTGCGCTAGGTGCCGGTGCCTTCTTATGGCAGGTAAATGGCGCCCCTCCTGCAAGCGTTCTGGAAAAAGCTGTTCCGACAGAGCAAACGATTATCGTCCAGCCACAGTCTATAGTGCAGCACCTCGACATCACCGGGACTATTGGGGCCGGCAAGGCAATCGCAATCGTAGCCCCATTCGATGGAGTAATCCGAGAAAAGCGGGTTCAACTCGGCGATCACGTCGATGTCGGTGATGTGCTGGTCGTCATGGACACCAGCGAGATCGCAAGTCGCTACCGCGATGCTCAGTCGTCGTATATCAAGGCGGCCATTGCTGCCGACGCACTTGCCAATTGGGAGAGCAGCCCGGACGTGCTGCGCGCGCGCCGATCGCTTGAGGCGGCCGAAGTTTCCTTGTCCATGCTTGATCGGCAAGTCAATGAACTGAAGTCCCTTCTGGACCAGGGTATCGTGTCACGAAGTGAATACGAAGGGCTGGTTCAGCAGCGCGATGCGCAGCGAAACACAGTCGCTGGTGCAAAAGACGACCTGACAGCAACTCTGATGCGCGGGAACGACGACAATCGCCAGCTCGTCATGTTGGAACTTGAAAATGCGCAGAGTCGACTCAGCGATTTGAAGCAGCAGATGGCTGGTGCAAAGGTAGCCACAGCCGTGGCGGGCATACTGACAAGGCCGCCAGTCAACGAGAGTGGAGACACCCCGCTCGCAACAGAGCCCGGGGCAAGCGTCACACGAGGAGCGGCACTCTTTTCCGTCGCCGACACCAGTACATTTCTCGTCACTGGCTCCGTTGACGAAATCGACGTCAATCGGGTGAAGTTGGGCCAAAGAGTCAGTGTTACCAGTGACGCCTTCCCCGACCATGCGATCGAGGGGCAGGTTGTAAATGTCAGTGCGGAAGCGGCAGGGCCAGGTAACAGCGGTCGTCCACCTTCCTTCGACATCAGAGCGTCGTTCGTGGTCGAAGACAAAGCACTGCGTCAAGCAATACGTATCGGTATGTCGGCCAGAATGACAATCGAGACCTACTCAAACGAGGCAGCGCTTATCGTGCCACCATCACTGATAATCCGGAGCGAAGCTGGACCTCAAGTCAAGCTGCAGCAACACGGCCAGAGTGTATTGCAGCCTGTCCTGCTCGGGACAACCTTTCCAGAAGGGGTCGAGATTGTATCAGGGCTATCCGCCGGTGATATTCTGATTGCATCTCAATAGAACAGTATCAGATTAAGGCCAGTTGCCAGAGAGCCCGACAAGGGCCGGAAGTCGTCCGCTTCTGGATCCCTCCAGCATCTGCCGCGCAGTGTTCTCGATATGAAATCCAACAATTGATGTTCTCTGAACACGGTGGATGCTGACGTCACCAATGTTCCGGTGGAGTATACCCGTTGAGACGATTTCCGCGAGACGGTAACGAGCGTATCATTTGGGTTGATTTTGCCGCTGTGAGACGCTACCCAATGAAGATCTAGAACCTAATGAGACGTTTCATGGCGATTTATGGGTATGCTCGGGTCAGCACGGTCGATCAAGATTTGGCGATCCAAGAGGCTACTCTAAAGGCGGCCGGGTGCACAGTTATCCGCGCAGAGAAGAAATCAGGATCGAGCAAGCAGGATCGGAAGGAGCTTAACACGCTTCTGGAATTCATGCGCGACGGCGACTGCCTAGTGGTAACGCGGGTCGACCGGCTGGCGCGATCAGTTGGGGATCTGCAAGACATCGTACGGATGCTGAAACAGAAGGGTGTAACCCTGAAGGCAACGGAACAGCCGATCGACACCAGCTCTGCGGCTGGCAAAGCATTCCTCGATATGCTTGGCGTGTTCGCTGAGTTCGAAACAAACCTTCGCAGAGAGCGGCAAATGGAAGGCATCGCCGCAGCAAAAAGCAGAGGGGTGTACAAAGGCAGGAAGCCCCATGTCGACGTTGCTGAGATCCGCCGTCTTAGATCCGAAGGGATCGGACCAACAGAGATCGCTAAGAAGCTGACCATAGGTCGGGCAAGCGTTTATCGTGCCCTCAGAGAAACCGCACGCTCTTAGGACCAGATGGCTGCTTTGCGCCAAAGCTGTCGTGGCGCACGCCATGACCCATTTGGCCCGGTTCAGAGCTGTATTGCTTCGAAAGCGCTAATTAGCGGGCTAGAACGTCCGGAGAGATGGAACACATGTTCTGGATGCCCTTGTTCGAATTCTATAACTCGAAGTTTACGTACCTTATCCTGACGGCTCGATCCAAACTCCCACATGAACCCCACCCCCAATCCATTCGCTGCTGCTTCGTAAACACCGTCGCGTGTGTCGAGCATCATCATCGGTACAGGCGACAACTTTGCACTCTTGAAACCTTGGTCAACGACTTTTTGAGTGGACGATGTCTGAGTACGAAAAATCAGCGGGTGGCGCAGAAGCTCGGCACAGTGCGTCTGTGTGGACCGGGCCAAAGGTGAATCCTCCGCTACAATAGCAACGACATCCTGTTTTAGGCAGACCTTGCGTACGAAACGTCCGTCGTCGGGAACATTCGGTAGCACACCGACGTCAACACGCTGTTCCATCACCGCCTTCAGGACCGTGGCCCATGAGCCAAGCTCGACCTGCACCTGGACACCCGGTAGCCGGCGGCGAAATTCGCGAATAAGAGCCATGCCAGGCATCGAGTTTCCGATGCCGATCCGAAACTTTCCGGTTTCGAGGTTAGCGTGTTGCTCCAGGACGCGAAACGCCTCTGCCGCGAAACGTTCAGATTCTGACGTGAGTCGATAGAGTTCTGCGCACAGCGCAGTTTGAACAAGACCGCGCCCTTGCCGTTCAAAGAGGGTGATTTTCGCCGCCTGCTCTATTTCGCGGACAGCCTGCGTGATGGCGGGCTGAGAAAGACCCAGTTTTGTTGCCGCAGCGGAAAAGCTACCAGTCTCCATTACCGCGTTGAAGGCCCGAATCCTTGGGCTTGTAAGATACATATCTGGCTCCTGCTCTTTAATTTTGATCGCGGAAGACATGAGCGCTTCTAAAAGCAAAGCTTATAGATGTCACGTACCTGTTGTTGTCGCCCCCTAAAAGCGCCTCAATAAACTTACCTGAACAGGGGGCTGACATGGCTACAATCGAGCTGCGTGACATCAAGAAGGCGTTTGCGAAGACAGATGTCCTTAAAGGGGTCAATCTGCGCATCGGCGATGGCGAGTTCGTTTCTCTCGTTGGTCCATCAGGATGTGGAAAATCAACTCTGCTGAGAATTATTGCTGGGCTTGAAGACCAGACCTCGGGTGATGTCTTGATCGGCGGCAAGAGCGTAGTCGGCGTCCGTCCAAGTGCGCGAGATCTCGCCATGGTCTTCCAGTCGTACGCCCTGTACCCGCACCTATCCGTCGAGGAGAACATGATGACTCCGCTGCGTCTCCGTGACCTTAACGCAACTGAACGGTTGCCATTGATTGGGCCGCTGCTGCCGAGCCATCGCCGGAAACTCAACGCGATCAAATCCGCTGTAGCCGAGACAGCCGCAACGCTCAAAATAACGCCACTACTTCATAGGAAGCCTGGACAGTTATCGGGCGGTCAGCGTCAACGCGTGGCGCTTGGCCGGGCAATGGTTAGGAAACCCGTTGCTTTCCTTATGGACGAGCCGCTTTCCAACCTCGACGCTGCTCTACGTGTGCACATGCGGTCGGAGCTGTCCGAGCTTCACCGGGCACTGGGTTCTACTTTCATTTATGTCACCCACGATCAAGCCGAAGCGTTGACCATGTCAGATCGCATCGCGGTCATGATGGGCGGCGAAATTCTTCAGTTTGCTACACCGGATCAAGTGTACGACGACCCTCAGGACCTCCGCGTGGCGGAATTTATCGGTAGCCCGAAGATCAACATTCTTCCAGCTAGAGTCGATTCAACGGGACAAATCAATGCCCCCGGCGTGCAGGTTCGTCAAAGTCTCTATGCAACCTCTCAAGACATCAACGTAGCTGTGAGATCGGAGCACCTCAGGCTTTGCGAGGCAGACGAGGTCGGGCTTCCCGGGAGGATCATCCATAAGGAAAACCTCGGGTCCGACGTGTTCCTACATGCGAGCGTCACGGACATGGGTTCTGCAACCGGTCGCAGGATCGTGGTGCGGCTGGCTAGGGAAGGAGCCCGACGGCTGCACATAGGCTCATCGGTCAGCATCGGTTTGACGGGTGAGGGGGTTATGGCATTCGCTGCAGATAACTCACGTCTGCCTTCTCGCCCCAATGGCACGTCCAAGGAAATCGGCAAAGCAGTAGCGGTGGGAGCTTAGTGGAATGGCAACTAGCAGCATTGCCTCCCAGCGCGCCGGACTCCTCTTTGTGGCGCCTGCTGTCACGCTAATGGCTGGCATTTTGTTACTGCCGATAATTGCAGTCGCTGTTCTCTCATTGACGGATTACAGCCTCGGCAGTCCAGACTTTGACTGGGTCGGTCTCGGAAACTACGTCAAGATATTCAGCCAGTCCCGTTATCAGGGCATGATTGCAGCCACTTTGACCTATGTGCTGGTCGTGACCCCGCTGTCGATCGGAATAGGATTGGGAGCCGCGCTCCTCATCAACTCCTTGCGATGGGGTGGAGCGTTTTACAAGACCGTCTACTTCCTCCCTGTCATGGCAACTCTTATGGCTATGTCTATCGTGTGGAGCTTCACGCTGCATCCAACGCTGGGCATCGTAAACCAGTCGCTTGCATCCCTTTGCCACGTCGATGCCCTGCAATATTGGGGCTGGTTTAATCGCTCCTGCGAGAACGGATTTCCGCTCTGGCTGGGAGACAGAAACTACGCCATCTGGACCGTCTGCTTTGTCGGGATTTGGCAGGGCTTTGGCTTCAACATGGTCCTCTACCTCGCTGGTCTAACATCGGTTCCATCGGAGCTGTATCATGCTGCGGAAATGGACGGGGCGAGTAGTTCCTGGGAGCGTTTCCGTCTGGTCACGTGGCCCACGTTGTGGCCTACGACTGTGTTCGTCATGGCGATCACCGCGATCAAAGCATTTCAGGTCTTCGATGTCGTGCATGGTTTTTACGACCAGGGTGCCGGTCCATCACGGAGTGCCTACGTCATCCTCATCGCGATGTACGAGAAAGGCGTGAAGGAGAACCTGATCGGCATCGGCGCAGCGATCGCGGTCCTGTATCTGGTCTTCGTCCTCGTCGTTACCTTTGTCCAGAAAACTGTAGCCGTAAAAAGGGAGCAAGAGGCATGACCGCCCATCGGTTCAACATCACAGAGTCCCTCAAGCACCTTGTCCTGATGCTCGGCGCGATCATAGTTGCCCTGCCGTTCTACGTGATGCTCTCTTCGTCCCTTAAGTCACCGGGGGAAATCGAACGCAATGAAGGGGGTTTCTTGGGTTCTCAGGCCCTCATGGTCGACGAGTACTGCGTGAAGAGAGGCGAGCCGGATCGCGCTCAAGTGGAAGCAGCAATTTCGGCGGGGGACCAAGCGAGCGAAGCCGCAGCTCGCGAGCGACTTGACACAGAGCTTCGGGAACGCTGCGAGAAGCGTCCTGCGCTTTTCAATTACACTACAGCGTTTTCCGAAACGCCGCTGCTTCGCTACCTTCTCAACGGTATTATTGTCACAGCCTCCATCTTCTTCCTTCAAGTCATCGTCGCGGTTCCTGCGGCATACGCCCTGTCGAAACTTAGGTTCTGGGGGCGGGATGGGGTGTTCAGCCTCGTGCTAATCTGCCTACTGTTGCCGGTACACGCCGTAGCGCTACCTCTCTACATCGTGTTTGCAAAACTGGGACTTACTAACACCTACGCCGCCCTCGTGATTCCTTGGACTATCTCTGTATTTGGGATTTTCCTGATGCGGCAATTTTTCACGACGGTACCTGACGACCTTATCGATGCCGCCCGCATGGACGGAATGAGTGAATGGTCGATCGTGTGGAAAGTCATGCTTCCAACCGCAGTTCCAGCACTGCTGGCCTTCGCGATCTTCTCCGTTGTTGCCCATTGGAATGACTACTTTTGGCCGCGGATGGTTTTGACCGGCGATCGCAGTCTCTTTACGCCTCCACTCGGTCTCGACGAATTTCGCGGCGGCGGGGGCGATGGCAGCCTCTACGGACCTATGATGGCGACAGCAACCGTTATCGTCGCTCCCTTGATCGTAGCCTTCCTGTTGGCACAGCGCCGCTTCGTTGAAGGCATCACGTTATCGGGCATGAAATAGCCCCAAAGACTTCCGCACCAGCGGATGACTACCGAGAATACCGTTCGTCTAGCCACCCCTACTGAGGATCAAATCCATGCGTCGTCTCATTGTATCCGCCGTGGCTCTCACGGCAGGAATGACCGCTTGTGCCTATGCTCAAGAAAAAACCGTCGTTGAGTTCGCCTACACCTATTCCTACCTCTTCGACGTCACGTTCCAGAAGATTCTCCCCAAGTTCCAGGCCGAGAACCCGGACATCGAAATCAAGGTCCGCTCCGCGTATAAGGACTACGAGGACGGCACCAACACCATCCTGCGCGAGGCTGTCTCAGGCAACCTTCCCGACGTTACAATCCAAGGCTTGAATCGGCAGGCCATCCTAGTCGAGAAAGGCATTGCGAAGTCGCTCGAGCCATTCATTTCCGAGGAGGTCGACTTCTCCAGGGACGGCTACCACGAGGCGATGCTCGACCTTGGGACCTCAAACGGCAGCGTGTACGGGTTGCCGTTCGCTATCTCGCTCCCGGTCGGCTACTACAATATGGACCTGATGGCGAAAGCCGGCGTCACGGACGCCGCTAAGCTGCCCAAGACCTGGGACGAAGTCGTTGATCTGTGCGTTAAGATGCGGACCGCAGGCATAAAGACGCCGATGTTCTGGACCTGGAACATCACGGGCAACTGGTTCCTCCAGTCGTTGATGTGGACACAGAACGAGCCACTGCTAAAGGCAGGCAAAGTTAACCTCGACAGCCCGGCCGGCCTGAATTCCCTCGAGACCATGAATAAGCTTTTCCGGGGTTGCGAGATGCCGAACTACTCCTTCAGCGACGCGCAGAAGGCATTCGCTGCTGGCCAGATCGCAATGTACTATACCTCAACATCCGAACTGGGAGCCGTCGAGCGATCTAAGGGCGATTGGACGCTGCTGACCAACGAGTTCCCTGGAATGGATGCTTCCGGTCCGGCGGGGCTTCCTGCGGGCGGCAATGCGGCCATGCTCGTGTCCGACTCCAAAGACCCTAAAAAGATCGAGGCTGCATGGAAGTGGCTGAAGTTCATCACTTCAGGCGAGGGCGCCGCCGACGTAGCTCGCACCACCGGGTACATGCCTCCGAACAAGGCCGCAAATGAAATTATCCTAGCCGATTTCTACAAGCAGAATCCAAATAAGGAGACCGCGGTGCGTCAACTTCCGCTTTTGCGGGAATGGCAGCCTTATCCCGGTGCAAACGGCCTTGCTATCACGCAGGTCCTTTATGACGGTATCGAGTCCATCGTCACCGGTGAGGCCACTGATATGCCTACCCTCCAGAGCGAACTGCAGGAGGAGGTCAACGACCTCATGCCAACAGAGTGACATCTAACCGGGCGGCCCATGATACGGGCCGCCCGCCCAGACGATGAAAACCCGGAATGGAGGCGTTAGCCATGGACGGCAAAGCACTTGAATTCGTCATTTTAACTGACACCCATTTTCTTCCCCGCGGCGGCACGATGTATGGCATGGACCCGCGCGCGAGGCTGGACGCGGCTATCGAAGTCATCAACCGCGACCATCCGGACTTGGAGTTTGTCGTGATCCTCGGTGATCTCGCAGACAATGGGGAGCGCGCTGCATACGAAAACTTGGCAGACTCAGTGAGCAAACTGGCCGCTCCGCTTGTGCTTATGATGGGTAACCATGATCGGCGAGGAGCCTTCCGCGAGTCTTTTCCTAAAGCCGACGACGACGGCACCGGTTTCATCCAGGCGCTGCGTGTGCTTCCTCAAGCAAGCATCCTAACGCTCGACACACTTGATGAAGACGGAAACACGCACGTCGGCATTCTATGCCCAAAGCGTCTCGAGTTTCTCGAGAGATCGCTTCATGAAGCGCCGAAGGATCGTCCTCTCCTTCTCCTCCAACATCATCATTCCGGGAAAGTCGGCTTACGCTCCATGGATCATTACAACGTGCGCAATGCGGAAGAGCAGTGGGCGGTATTCCAGCGGGCGGGTCGGAAACCCGATTACATGTTCCATGGGCATATCCATCGCCCCATCTTCGGACTGTGGCACGGCATACCATACCACATTCAACGCGGGGTCAATCATCAGGTAGGTTTCGACCTCGACACCGACGACAAGATACCGGGATCACTCGAAGGTCCGGATTACGCGCTTGTCCGTGTCAGCACGGATACTATCGCCGTCCATCATAGGCAGTTTCTATACGAGGGCCCTTCCTACTGGCTTCATGACGCCGATGCGGTCTCGGGGCGGTTCCCAGCATGACCATCAGGCTTTCCTCATATAAGGCGATCCTCTGCGACCTCGATGGTTGTCTGATCGCAGGTGAAGTTGTTTTGCCAGGCGCGCGGGAGCTTTTGGCTGGATACGGCGATCGATTGATTGCTGTATCCAACAACTCTACCGATACGCCGACAACGCTCGCGTTGCGGCTCGCAAACCTCGGTCTCACTATCCCAGCGGACCGCATGGTCCTCGCCGGCGCGACGGCAATGGACATCCTGGCAAAAGATTTCCCAGGCGCTCGCGTGGCGGCCTTCGCCTCGCCTGCACTTCGAGCACACGCCGAAGCTTCCGGCCTTGTCCTCGCGGACGAGGACGTGGATTTCGTCTTCCTTGCCCGGGATATCTGCTTCTCGTATGAACGGCTTACCCGAATCGTCAATTTGGTCCGAACTGGGGCTGCCCTTCTGGTTGCAAACGTGGATGCAACGCATCCCGGTGCCCATGGAGGTATCGTCCCAGAAACCGGGGCTCTATTGGCAGCGGTTGCGACTTGTCTACCAAAACTAGAATATCGGTCGATTGGAAAGCCTGACGAGGCGCTATTTCAGATTGCTCTCAAGATCGCCGGGGCGAAAGCTGGCGAGGCAATCTTCATTGGTGACAATCTCGATACCGATGGCAAAGGGGCACGCCGCATGAACATACCCTTTGCTCATATTGGCGGCACGGCTTTTGCTACTGTTAGAGAACTGGTTATTACCCGACCGCTTGAAGGCGCTCAATGAGCGCTTTATCCGTCTCTGGCAGGTGGCAGGAGGATGCGCCATGGCAGATTGGGCCGGAGGCGGAACGGTGGCCCTCGGCGTTAGATCGCTGAACGGAGATTGGCACAGCCCGCGGTCGAGTTGTTAACATCTAACGCCGTCCGTTCAATCCGCACCCGCCACTTCCAAAAACCGGAGTTCGGTTCTTCGCGGTGAGCTTCGGAGGCTCATTTTTTTGATCCATAATGAACGACACGACACTAAGGCGGCCACCACACGAGGTCAAGCATCAGGAGAAAGGGGCGGCGGCAATAATACCCCGAAATTCTCGATGTTTCGGCTCGTGGTCTCCATTTGGTCCCCATCCCCCAATTGAATTACTACCGGAGGCGTAACACGCTGTCAGTAGGAAACTAGCCTGATCGAGTTGACCTGCGCGACGAAGGTCGGCTGGGGTGTAGTAGTGACGGTCGGTTGCGAGCAAGGGAGAGATAACTTTCCCCGCATCGTCATTTTGTTGGCGCCCTCGGCTCGCTTGTCGCTGCTGCGGATATAGCCGCGAGGTATTCGACTCATTGAGAAGGGAGAAAGGCGCTCTGCCCTCTCTCCCCCACAAGCACTAAACCGGTCTCCCCATGCTTCGGCCTGCGGCCTGCAGCACCGGCCGCATTTCCCTGAAATCCGTCTCGGCCCTCTGGGTGGGTGATCCCCCTCCGGTTTAGCGCTTGTCCCCCTCTCTCCAGCTGTTCCGCACGAGCTCGGGAGCAGGAGCGGGGCTCCTGCCCTCCCTTCGATTTCGGGAGGTCAAGGAGTGATCGCTTGCGCTTGTGGAGAGGGAAAGATGACAGAAAAGCTTGAGCTGCAACCCAACGAGCCATTGTCCGTGAAGGTCGAACGTCACCGAGCCGTCTACTTGGCAGCCGTCAACGGCGAGGGCGGCGCTGACATGGATCAAGAAGCGAATGCACGTATGGAAATCATCAGGCACGCGCCGTCAGATCAGGATGAGAGAGATCAGAAGCTACTTTACGTAGCAGGGTATCTGATTGCCTCCAAGGGGAGCCTAAACCCTGAGGAAATGGAGCTTCTTCTTTCAGGCTCCACCTCACTATCGGGGCATTGATGATCAACAGGCATCTGGCCCTGAAATCAGTAGTTGGTGGCAACCCATTCGCCGGATGCAGACTTGGCAAATCCAATGATGCGATCGAGAGGAGCTGCGTTCGGATTCCTCTTGATGGCCGCAACGCATGATACGCCTGGACCGCTGGCGTTCTCGTCACACTCTCCCAAAGCAAGGGTTACATCGGCTTCACCGCGGCCGGTCCTTAGAGGATTGCGGGCATAAGCCTTGCGGTATGCGGCTAGAGCTTCCTCCTCTGTCGGTATCTCAAGCACAGGGGCCGGAGGTTCGGGAATTAGGGAGGGATTGGCTGCGATAAGGGCCGCGATCTCCGCATCAGTAGGGGCCCGAACAACCGGCTCTGGCTCCGGCATGACGAGATAAGTACCTCCAGCACCGGCGAGAATGCCGATACCTGCGGCTGCTACGATGAGAATGTTGCTGTTCATGTCATCCACTCAGTCATTCAGGTTGAACCAAGCGCGCTGCTTGACGCCCTTATCGTTCGGAATGTCGAAATAATAAGGATCTGCGCGGCGAGGGCGGGGCTGAGTGATCTGCACCATGCACCCATTGTCTCGGTTGAAAACATCATTGTCGTTGTTCTGGTTGATCTGCCGGATCGTGACACCCTTGCGCTCGTTTTCGCGCTTGTCACCAAATTGGGTACGGAAGGCGGCACGGTTGCTGCACTGGTTGACGGTCTTCGTGCACTGATCCTTGTCGTCTCGGCCCAAGAACGGCCGATCCCCATCGGTGCGGGAGGAAACGGCGGTCATGCCGGCAGGGCATTCCTCGTAAGGTTCATAGCCCGGTTTTCCGGCTTTTGCTTCATAGCAGATCGGCCAGGAGAAGCCGGGCTTCGCCATAGCTGATATGAGCCTTTTCATCGGGGGAACGCAGTAGGGGACGCCATGCCATGACGGGCTTTGTGAGGCTGCGCACAAGAGGATCTGGCAACCCCATGAGGCATCCTCGGCCTTGGTAGATGCTGGAGAGATGGCAAGAGCCGCGAGACCGGCTGCGGCAAAAAGCACTGGTTTCATATCAGGTGTCCCTCTTGATCAAAGCTGCTGAAATTGCCGGCTCGGAAAAAGGTCTTTCGAGCGGAGTCCTGTGCTGGATGCGTTCGCCTGCGGCGTAGATGACGGCCGAGATCAGCGTGAAGCACGCAAACCAGGAAATGCCGATGCGATAGAGCAGTGGCTGATTGGGAATGTCCCGAGAAACCGCGGCGAAGGCTAGGAGCCCGACTAGGTAGCTGTCGAAGGACAAGTGACGCTTGTCGTGGAAAGCCAGCGACAGGATGAGAAGGAAGGCCGCTAGTAGCGCGTGGATCCACCAGAGTCTCTGCGCCGGGATTATGAGGGCGATCGAGAGGGAGATGGCAAGCAGCAAGCCAGCCAAGGGATCCGTTGCGAGAGAGTTCGCAATATGTGCGATGTCTGGCAACTATCGGTCTGTCCTCTTCGGCTTGTTTCGCGCATCAGCAAAAGGAGGAGAGATCTCGCTTTTCCTCTCGGCCAATAGATTGAAGTCGGCGATCGGATGCCGATCTAGCGTCTTGTCGACGGCTTTGCGGCGCCATTCGTTCATGTCCAACACGTAGGTTCCCCACATCCCATACCGGGCGGCCATCGCGTTGGTCTGATAGGCGTAATATTGGGCGTTGATGTAAGGGGAATCGAGACGAGCCCAACCGACGCGCAGCATTTCGGCGGCGAGATCCACACCGTTAGCCGTGCATTGTGCGACGGGTATCCCATCGTTCGCGTAGGCCAGACCGACGCAAGTTGTGGGTCTGTTTCCGACAGTCCTTTTCAGCCAGGCCTTGGCGAAGGGACCGCATGGAACGGGGGTTGGAGCTTGTTGTTTCTCCAGGTCGCCCTAGGTGACCCTTGACGCCTAGGAAGCATATTGAGCGTTTCAACTTCCGCCGCAGTGACAAAGGGCGTCTGCGTAGCAGTTTGTACCCCAATGCAATTGAGGGTGAAACCGTTGACACATACAGGAGAGCCCAAGCACAAAATTGCATCTCGAAAAACAGTTCAGTTTCAATGCTTTATAGCTGTTCGCCGCGGCGAACTTTTTGAACTGTACTGGGTAGTGATGGAAAGAAGCACAAGCGCGCAGTACAGAGCCTTTCTGAACCGTCTCATTGGTCGGAGTAGATGGAGCCGAGCCAACTACGCTGAACGAAATTTGCCTCAGCTTCCCCTCTGGCCGAGAAGCGATACCATATTCTCGAGGTGATTGAAATTAACCTGGGCTAGGCCGTGCCGCTTAGAAGATGACTTTCATCACTTCCAATGATCTAACAGTGCACGCTAAACGCAGGCGTTCTTTGGTCCACGAACACGTTGCTTGATGGGCATATCCCACACGTTCTTCGTGAAGTGGACGTCCGTAAATGTTCAGCGCCACCCGAGACGTACCGACGATTGCGATCCAATTGATCCCCACCGAATATCTCACGACAGGTTAACCTGCACTGCCGAATACAAGTTAGAGAAGAGCGAAACATCCTGCCAAATATCTGACCACCAACCTTGTTAGCCTAAAAATCATTGGCTTGCCTTCCGTCTTATCTCCGCAACTGATGCTTCATTAAGCAAGTGCCGAACGGAGGTCATGCCCTGCCCTGCCCTGCTCCGAGTATCGCATTGTTATGTGTGGGACACCAATCTCAGCAAACCTCCGGTCAAGACAAATCAGCTTCATAGCACGTGCGTATAGCTCTGACGTTAGCCACTCAACCTACCCTCCGAGCAACCGTCTCGGAACGTAGCTGAGCCATTACCATCGGGCCAAGCGAAAATTCCCCGTCTTCGGCGCGCTGCGTAAGGTTGCGCAGATAGCCGCCCGGCGAACTGATAAAGTTTGCTCGAGCTAGGATGCAGGCGATCGCGATCGCTGCATTCTCCGCCCCCATGACCTCGCAGGCTTTCTGATAGGCCGATGGACTGACCCCCAACATCGAGCGAACCACCACCGCGGCGGACATAAGGTCGCGCCAGTTTCCAACCGCCCCGCCTGGCCCATAATCCCGCATGTCTGGGCAGGCCTTCAGTACGATTGCCAACGGAAAGGCAGGGTCTCGACTGCCCGGTCTTGGGCTCTTTTGGCTCCACTTTTGCCCCTGCTCCTTTCCGGAGCTAGGTTCAAGTTCATAGATGGATTCGGATTTTGAATTCTGTATGTGCTGCTCATTGTGAGCATCATTGGTGCTGTCATTTTCTGAATTTTCTTGAAAGCTCAACATGTTGAGCACTTCCTCCCGAAGCATCTCCATCTCTTCGAGGGCCTCCACCAGAATTTCTGTCGATGGTGAGCGCGGAAGCCGACTGATGATGGACAAATAGGTGTCCTCGACGACCTGCCAATTACCGCCAGCGCCTTCCTCGATTGCTGCGGAGATGAGCTTGCGCACATCGCGTCGGCAGATAGTGAGATTTTCCTTTGCCTTACGAAAGGCCGTCCGCTCGGCCGTGACCTGCTGGGCCAGATGCGCGAGCTCTTCCGATCGGGCCAGAAGAGGGGACAGGTCGAAGCCGAAGGCGCTTTCGATCTGTCCTTCTTTGTCCTTGCGGGCGTAACGTTTACCGTTGGCGCTGTCGCGACGAATGATCAGTCCACCGTTTACCAATAGAGCCAGATGTCGGCGCAGCGTGGCACCAGCCATCTGGTGAGCTCGGAGCGCTAGCTGGGCGTTCGACGGAAAGACGACTAACTGGCCGTCCTGGCGTAGTTCCGCGTCGGGGAAAAAGCTCAGCAAAGCGTTCAGCACTGCAAGGCTGTTTGGAGCAAGTCCCAAGCGATCCATGGCGGTTGCCGCATCGCGAAACACTTTCCACTTTTCGACGGATTTGCCCGCTGGGATCTCTGTTGTCGCCTGCTGTCGGCGCACCAGCGCAAGCGTCATAGGTCGCCGCCCAAAGGGCGTCGTCACATTTCCCGTCTGCATTATCTCTCACCTTTCAGTAGGCAATAGAAAAACGCTCACCAAAATGGTGCCAAAGACTCTTGACGATGTCTCCCGGAAATGCGAATCTGAGCTTGCTAAGAAACAGATTGGGCTTCCGGAACGGCGACGTTTTGGGGGCCTTTTCTTTTGCGGTTTATTCTCCAGTTTTCCGTTGATAGTTTAACCGGTAATCGCGGAAGAGATCCGGCAACTTGTCGAGCACGAACGCCGCAAATTCGGGCGACGTCTTCTTGTCGATCGTCAGTTCGACCTTCGATTTGCTGTTCTTGACCAGGGCCAAGCGCTCGCCTTCAGAGGTGGACAGAACTCCCGGAGCACCTTTCTCAGGCTTTCGCGGCTTCAAAATCGAGATCACGGCCTTAAAGCGCTCCGGCGAAGGCAGATTCTGCATACTCCTAGCCGCCCTCAGGGCTTCCTGAGGATCGCCGGTTTTCTCCAAGAGTTCGGAGAGTTCCTGCCAGCTTCGCCGACCGACGCCGGGCGCTGGGCCTATCGTATCGATGATCTCCGCGGGCAGTGCCTCCACCAAGGTAAGCATTGTCGATAGGTCGCTCTTAGCGACTGACATCGAGGACATAATCACATCTCGGCTAAAGCGCTCCTTCAACCGCGCAGCAAACCGTGCCTTTTCAATGAACGACAGATCTTCGCGCTCGTTGTTCTCCTGGCCTTGCGCGATGACCAGCTGCTCGTCGGAAAGTTCACGTACGATGGCTTTCGCTTGCAGGCCGAGATCCTTCAAGGCCCTTAAACGCCGATGTCCGAAGGCTACCTGATATCGCCCGTCCTTTTCCGGGTGGAGACGGACCAGAATGGGGACCTGTTGCCCTTGCTCCTTGATGGATTCGCGAAGCCCGTCGATATCGCCTTCCATGCGATCCTGGACGAAGGAAGGCTCAACGAGCGACGGGTCAATCTCGATGACTATCTGGCCGTCGGCCAAACCCTTCTCAATTTCATCCGCGCGACGGCTACGCTCTTTCAAATCGTTCACCGATCTTTTGACGGCAGACATCGCCCCATTGCTGACGCCTTGGAGTGGACGCGCAAGCGGTGCAGCGGCCGACGGCGAGGACGTTGCTGGGATATCGGCGAAAAGGTTTTTTCGGCTCATTTTCGGCCCCATGTCTTTTTGATCAAGTCTTCGATTTCAGCATTCACGCTGGTCATCGACTCTAACGCCCGGTCATAGGTCGAGCGGGTGAATTGACTCCGGTCAACTTCGAAAAGCGTCTGATTGGTCAAGCCCGCATCAGAAATCGCTGTGCTCTTTACCATCGAGTTGACCATGACATTGGCGCCGAACAACGATCTAAGGAAGGCAAGCATTTGATGCTGAGGTCCATCGGAGGGCTCAAAGCGGGTGACCAGGTAGCGCATCCAGTTGATTTTGTCGCGCGCTCCAGCGTCGGCAATGGTATCCATCAGGTCGGACATCATCGACAAGAATTGGTTCATTGAAAGCACGTCCAGCATCTGTGGGTGAACTGTGATCACCACGGAGGTCGCCGCAGTCAGCGCCGAGAGCGTCAGGTAGCCGAGCTGCGGTGGGCAATCGATCACCACGACATCATAAGCGTCCTGGATCTCCTCGATAGCGTCAGAAACACGTGCGAAGAATATCTTGTCATGACTGCCCTTGTTTGCCAGGGCCATCGGCGTGGTGTGCTCAAACTCCATCAGCTCCAGATTGCCGGGAATCAGATGGAGTCCAGGTATGTAGGTTGCCCGAACTATGTCCTGGATAGGCCTGCGCTCATCGTCGTAGCGGATCGCGCCGTAGATGGTATCGTTGGCCCCAACATCGAGTTCCGGCTGGCTGCCGAACAAGGCTGAAAGGCTCGCCTGTGGGTCGAGGTCGATGGCGAGAACGCGGTAGCCACGCAGCGCCAGATACTGAGCCAGGTGCGCCGAGCTCGTTGTCTTGCCAGAACCGCCCTTGAAGTTCATTACCGCCAGAACTTGAAGCTCTTCACCGTCGCGGCGATGGGGCAGGTAGCGCCCGGCCGGACGGCTGCCGGCATCCATGTATTGGCGGATCGTTGCCAAATCCTCGACTGAATAGGTGCGGCGATTCCCGGGACCAGCAGCGACCTTGAAATTCAGAGATTCGTCCTTTTCCATCTCGGCGACGATGGTGCGAAGATACCCCTCCGCGACATCGAATAGCTTCTCTGCCTCGGCGGGGGAGAAATGACGGATCGTTTTCCGCGCGTGCGGCGGAAACATCTTGGTCTGGTAAGCTTGGAGCTGAGTCGAAAGCGAATGAGAATGCTCACGAACCAGATCGCGAAAGCCGGAAAACTCCTGCTCACCGCCAATTTCCAAATTCACCATATTCTCGCCTTCCTATCCAAATTCGCGGACTTAAGCCTGCGTTCGGCTAAACTCCGCAACCACTAAGGCGCGATTTGGCCAGGTCCGCAAGCGCTTTAAAGTTAACAAGACCTTAACGCTCGCTCACGTTGTCACTAAAATGGGGAATTTAATTTCGTTAAAACAATGCCTTACGCTTTTTGCAACACTCGGATAAAAGCGTCGAAAAAGGAGTCCAAAGCTCAAGCGAGGTGAACTGCGGGTCGCCGCAGCAAACGCAAATAATTGCGCTTCGCCCGAATCGCAGTCGCAGGGCTGCTTTTGCTGCTGTTGGCTTACCATCGTTGAATTCAACTCTCTGCTTCTGTCACCACCGAATGTCGCCTTGGTAGGTCTTCGCCGAGTGGTGGCCGATAAATGGAGGACTTTAGGCTCACACCCGGCGTTGGAACGTCAATTTTCTCCGATCCATAAAGTGCGGCGCCGATGTTGGACCGGTCAAATCATGGGCGAGGAAAAACTTTGCCTGAAACGGGTAGAGGCTGCGAGGTGCAGATCTGCACCTCGACTTCCAACCCGTATCTCGCTTGTTTAGCGCCGAAACCCACGAGATGACGGTGCCGTTCATGCTACAATCGCACTCCCGACTTGTCCGCAAATTACAAGACGCCCTCGGCGAACGCTTATGCATCGCCCTTGATGACCCGACGGTTGTCGAGATCATGCTTAATCCAGATGGGAAGCTTTTCATCGAGAGACTGGGGCATGGCGTTGCCGCCGCGGGCGAGATGTGCGCGTCCGCTGCAGAAACGGTCATTGGCTCTGTCGCACATGCCCTGCAATCGGAGACAGATGCTGACAGACCGATCGTTTCAGGTGAGCTTCCTATTGGCGGGCATCGTTTCGAGGGCTTGTTGCCGCCGGTAGTCCAGGCACCGACGTTTACGATCCGCCGCCGTGCATCCCGACTGATCCCGCTTGAGGACTACGTCACCTCGAAAATCATGACGGAAGCACAGGCGGCGATCATTCGCAGCGCCATTGCCGACCGGCTGAACATTGTCATCGCCGGTGGGACTGGGTCTGGAAAAACAACGCTTGCCAACGCCGTCATTGCCGAGGTCATCAACACGGCCCCGGAGGATCGAATGGTGATCCTCGAAGACACCGCCGAAATCCAATGCAGCGCCGAGAATGCAGTCTGCCTCCACACGAGTGACGCCGTCGATATGGCGCGCCTTCTCAAAAGCACGATGCGCCTTCGGCCGGACCGCATCATCGTGGGGGAGGTACGTGATGGAGCGGCGCTGACACTTCTCAAAGCCTGGAATACGGGTCATCCGGGAGGTGTAACCACGATCCATTCCAACTCTGCGATGTCTGCTCTTCGCCGTCTCGAGCAGCTGACTGCCGAGGTGAGCCAACAGCCGATGCAAGCCGTGATCGGCGAGGCCATCGACCTGGTGATCTCCATCGAGCGAGCGGGCAGGGGAAGGCGGGTGCGAGAAGTGCTCCACATCGAGGGCTTCAACGGATCACGCTACCAGACCGAACACTACCCCCAGATTGATGAGAACAGCCATGCTGCATAAACGCCCCATCCAACTGGGCCTTCTCACTGCCCTCTGCTTTACTTGCATTGCCGCCCCGGCACTTGCTGGATCCGGCGGAAACCTCCCCTGGGAGGCTCCACTCGAACAAATACAGGAATCCATCACCGGCCCAGTTGCCGGCTACATCGCGCTCGCTGCCGTCGCAATTTCTGGCGCCATGCTGATTTTCGGTGGCGAGCTCAATGATTTCGCGCGACGCCTGATCTACATCGTCATGGTCGCCGGCATTCTGCTTGGCGCGACAACCATTGTTGGCCTTTTCGGATCGACGGGCGCTTCTGTCGCTTTGCTCAACAGCACAAGTCGGATTGCCAATGTCGCCGTCTTGATCGGAGCAGGGGAGGGGGCAAATGGCTGAAGCCGGCAGCAGTCTCCGCCGCAACCGAATTCATCGGGCATTGTCGCGAGCCACACTCTTGATCGGCGCCGATCGCGAACTCGTCCTTCTAACCGGACTTGTCTCCGTCATCCTGATCTTCGTCGTCCTGACCGTCTATTCCGCGATTTTCGGGATCGCAATCTGGATCGGGCTGGTTGGCATTCTGCGCATGATGGCAAAGGCTGATCCGCTTATGCGCCAGGTCTATGTGCGCCATTTGAACTACCGCGGTCACTATCTGCCGACCTCATCGCCCTGGCGTCAATTCTGAGGGTCGTTGATGGTTGCTCTACGCAGGTTTCGATCCAAGAACCCGTCCTTCGCAGATCTGGTCCCCTATGCAGGCCTGGTCGACAATGGCATCCTGCTGCTGAAAGACGGAAGCCTGATGGCCGGCTGGTACTTCGCCGGCCCCGACAGCGAAAGCGCCACCGATTTCGAGCGCAACGAACTGTCCCGACAGATCAACGCAATCCTGTCTCAGCTTGGCACCGGGTGGATGATCCAGGTGGAAGCGGTCCGGGTGCAAACCACTGCATATCCGTCGGCCGAGCGAAGCCATTTCACGGACATGGTGACGCGGCTGATAGACGAGGAACGTCGCAGCCATTTCGGCAGGGAAGCTGGGCACTTCGAGAGCCGCCATGCGCTCATTCTGACATACCGACCGGTGGAGCCCGGCAAAACCCGGCTCACCCGCTACGTCTATTCTGATGCGGAAAGCCGCAACGAGAGTTATGCCGACACGGCACTCAAGGCGTTTCGCCATTCGATCCGCGAGATCGAGCAGTATCTTGGCAATGTCATTTCGCTGCAGAGAATGCGGACGCGAGAGGTGCCCGAGCGCGGCGGCGCTCAGGTGGCCCGCTATGACGAGCTGTTTCAATTCATCCGCTTTGCCATCACCGGGGAAAACCACCCCGTGCGGCTTCCAGAAATCCCGATGTACCTGGACTGGCTTGCAACAGCAGAGCTGGAACATGGGCTGACACCGCGGATCGAAGGGCGGTTCCTGGCCGTGGTTGCCATCGACGGGCTGCCCGCCGAGAGCTGGCCCGGGATCCTCAACAGCCTCGACCTCATGCCCTTGACCTATCGCTGGTCCTCACGCTTCATCTTCCTCGATCCGCAGGAGGCCCGTGAGCGCCTTGAACGAACGCGCAAGAAATGGCTGCAAAAGGTCAGGCCTTTTCTCGACCAGTTGTTTCAGACCCAGTCCCGTTCGATCGATCAGGACGCCTTGGCGATGGTGGCCGAGACCGAGGACGCAATCGCTGAGGCCTCATCGCAGCTCGTTTCATACGGCTACTACACCCCGGTCATCGTCATTTTCGACCAGAGCCGCGAGCGCCTGCAGGAGAAGGCAGAAGCCGTTCGACGTCTGGTTCAAGCCGAAGGGTTCGGCGCCAGGATCGAGACACTGAATGCGACGGACGCATTTTTGGGAAGCCTGCCGGGCAACTGGTATTGCAATATCCGGGAACCGCTGATCAACACCCGCAACCTTGCAGACCTCATACCGCTAAACTCGGTCTGGTCGGGAAGTCCTGTGGCGCCCTGTCCCTTCTATCCCAAGGCTGCTCCGCCACTGATGCAGGTGGCTTCGGGGTCGACACCCTTTCGGCTCAACCTGCATGTCGGCGATGTTGGTCACACGCTGATCTTTGGCCCGACCGGGTCCGGTAAATCCACGCTTCTGTCGCTGATTGCAGCGCAATTCTGCCGATATGAACAGGCGCAAGTCTTTGCCTTCGACAAGGGCTGTTCGATGATGCCGCTGACGCTGGGTGTCGGAGGCGATCACTACGAGATCGGCGGAGAGGAAGAGGAGGGAAGACACCTCGCATTCTGCCCGCTGTCTGATCTTTCGTCGGAAGCCGACAGAGCCTGGGCCTGCAAATGGATCGAGATCCTCATTTCACTGCAAGGGGTCACACTGACTCCAGACCATCGCAATGCGATCTCCAGGCAGATCAGCCTGATGTCCTCAGCGTCGGGCCGATCTCTTTCCGACTTTGTCAGCGGCGTGCAGCTGCGCGACATCAAGGATGCGCTTCACCACTACACGGTCGACGGGCCAATGGGTCAGCTTCTGGATGCCGAGAGCGACGGTCTCGAACTGGGCCGGTTTCAGTGCTTCGAGATCGAGCAGTTGATGAACATGGGCGAGCGCAACCTGGTGCCTGTCCTCACATACCTGTTCCGGCGGATCGAAAAGAGGCTTGATGGGTCTCCAAGCCTGATCATCCTGGATGAGGCCTGGCTGATGCTCGGCCACTCGGTGTTTCGGGAGAAGATCCGCGAATGGCTCAAGGTTCTGCGCAAGGCAAATTGCGCCGTCGTCCTTTCCACCCAGTCGATATCGGATGCGGAGCGATCGGGGATTATCGATGTCCTCAAGGAATCTTGCCCAACCAAGATCTGCCTTGCCAATGGTGCTGCTCGCGAGAAGGGAACGCGGGAATTCTACGAGCGCATCGGTTTCAACGAACGACAGATCGAGATCGTCGCAAACGCCATTCCAAAGCGGGATTATTACGTGGCGTCTGCTGACGGCCGCCGGCTCTTCGATATGGCACTTGGGCCCGTCACCCTTTCCTTCGTCGGTTCTTCCGGCAAGGCGGATCTGGCGCGCATTCGGGCCCTTTCATCCAAACACGGCAAGGACTGGCCAATCCACTGGCTTACCGAGAGAGGGATCAAACATGATGTTTAAAGACAGACCGCATCACGGGATGGAGCGGATATTCTTCAGCCTGGTCCTTGCCACATGCCTGACCGCCAACCCAGTCCGATCGCATGCGGGTGCGGCGACCGGTGGTGCCACGGAATGGACGCAGCTTCTCAACAATGGCGAACTCGTCTCGCTTGTCGGGCAGTCGGGTCAGCAAATCGAAAATCAGATCACCCAAATCAGCCAGCTTGCAGAGCAGATCCAAAACCAGCTCAAAATCTATCAGAACATGCTACAGAACACCGCCCAGCTTCCATCCCATGTCTGGGGTCAGGTCGAACGTGACCTCGGGCAGTTGCGCGAGATTGTGGATCAGGGGCAGGGCATCGCATTCTCGATGGGCAATGCTGACGATCTGCTGCGCCAAAGGTTCAAGAGCTATGCCGAGTTGAAGACGGACCTGCCGGATGCAGAGAGCTTCTCCTCCACCTATCAGGCATGGTCCGACACCAACCGGGACACGATTGCCGGGACCCTTAGAGCCGCGTCACTGACGGCAGAGCAGTTCGACAGCGAAGAAGCCACCATGACCGAGCTTCGATCGATGTCGCAGTCGGCGGATGGTCAGATGAAGGCGCTGCAGGTTGGGCACCAGATTGCGGCTCAGCAAGTGTCCCAGATCCAGAAGCTTCGCGGCATCGTGTCCCAGCAAACGACGATGATGGGCACTTGGCTGCAAAGTGAACAAACGGACAAGGATCTTTCCCAGGCTCGCCGCGAAGCATTCTTCAATGCCGACGTTCAGGACATCCCGGAGGGACAGAAAATGGAGCCGCGCTGGTGAACATCCGCCTGAAACTCGTCACCATCCTGATCGTCGTCGCTGCGCTTTCTTCAGCTGCAACCGCCGTGATCACCAAATTCTCAGTCATCCAGACCACCTCGGAAATGAGTGATGAGCAACGCTCAACCCGGGAAAAATTCTTCGGCACGAATGGCACGCTTCAAGCAATCGAAAAGGGTCAGGAGATGCGCCCGCGATGGTGAGAGATCTCAAGCCAATTTTGGCAGCACTCGTTGCGGCAGGCTTCGCTTGCATCCTGTCCACCGCGCCGGCGCTTGCACAGACCGGTCAGGTCCTGACGGAGCTGGAAAACCAGGTTTCCGCTGCAGCAAAGGGGTGGGAGAACACAATCATTGAGGCTGCTCGATCCTTGTTTTGGATCCTGGCTGGTATCGAAGTCGGGATCGCCGCCGTTTGGCTCGCAATCCAGGCAGCATCCCTTGATAGTTGGTTTGCCGAACTCGTGCGTCGCATCATGTTCATCGGCTTCTTCGCATTCGTTCTTGCCCAAGGGCCGACATTTGCAAAGGCCGTGGTCGACAGCCTGTTCCAGATCGGATCTGGCAGCGGAACGGCCTCACCGGCTGAAGTCTTCGACGCGGGGATCCGTGTTGCCGCTCAAATGTCGGAGCAGGCAAAGTTCGGCGTCTTCGAGGACAATGCGCTCGCAATTGCTGCAGTTCTTGCCATGGGCATCGTGGTCATCTGCTTCTCGCTCGTTGCAGCGATCTTTGTCTCCGTCATGGTCGAAATGTATGTCGGCTTGCTCGCCGGCATGATCATGCTGGGTCTTGGCGGTTCCTCCTATACGAAGGATTTCGCGGTTCGATATCTGGTCTATGCCTTTGGTGTCGGCATGAAGCTGATGGCGCTCGTGATGATCTCCAAAATCGGCTCAGAGGTCCTGCTGGGCCTGGCTGAAGCGCCGACCGCAGAAACCGACCAGTTCATCACAACGCTTGCGATCGCCGGCATATCCGTCGTCGTCTTCATCATCTCCATGTACGTCCCCAACATCATGCAAGGAGTGGTGCAGGGCGCATCCGTCACTGGCGGCATGGAAACCATAAGGCACGGAGCCCAAGCGGGCCAGATGGCACTCGGAGGCGCCGTCCTTGGCGGCAAAGTGGCAGCTGCCGGATATGCAGCGGCAAAGACTGCCCATGCTGAAGGGGCATCCGTCGGAGGCGCCGCCTACCACGGCGCAGTGGCGGGTATCGGTTCCGGCTTGGCGGCCGTTGGATCCGCCGCGATGGACAAGGCGATTGGAGCCCCCGGCGCCCATGCCAGTACGCTTCTCGGGTTGGCGAACGCCAAGCTCGATCAGGCCAGCAGCAGCGCGAAGATGCCGTCTGCGGCTTCTCCCAAGCAATCTTGAACGAACTGACAAGGACATGCCGATGGCAGTGCAACGCGCACCGGAAAACCCGTATCTTGCTGCAAGGCAGGAATGGTCGGAACGATACGGCTCTTACGTCAAGGCGGCCGCGGCATGGCGGGCGGTCGGCATCTTGAGCCTCGGCATTTCTGTTATCGGCTTCAGCTATGCGCTTTATCTGAGCACGCAGGTCAAGCTCGTGCCTTACATCGTCGAGGTCGACAAGCTCGGGAATACCGTCACTGGCGGCTTCCCTCAGCAGATCGAATATGCCGACCCGAGGGTTGTGCGGGCGACACTCGGAAATTTCGTCGCGAGTTTCCGTTCCATCACGCCGGATGCCGTGGTGCAGAAGCAGTACATCGATCGCACCTACGCGCTTTTGCGGACGAGCGACCCGTCGACGCAGAAGGTCAATGCCTGGTTCCGCGCAAACTCCCCCTTTGAGAAAGCGGTGAGCGCGACCGTCGCAATCGAAGTCAACAACATCGTTGCGCTGTCCAATCACACCTACCAGCTGGATTGGACGGAGTATGAACGCGACCGAAAGGGAAAGGAATTGGCCACCCGGCGCTTCCGAGGGATCGCAACGGTCGCGATCACCTCACCCCAGGATGAAGCAACCATCCGTCTCAATCCAATCGGCGTCTACATCACGGACTTCGATTGGACAGCGCAACTTTGACAGCAGGGATCCTGGAATGACGATCACAAAAAACAAAGCGCTGGCTGGCTCGGTCTTGGCGATTGCGGTCTCGCTCGCCTTCAGTCTGCCGGCGAGTGCTCAGAGCCTGACCAACAACGAAGCCCGCGCCACCAATCTGTCCGGCAAGTGGCGAGGTCAGGCTGGCCTCGTCACGCGCGGACCAGACGGCAAGGTCATCTTCCTCTTCGGAGAAACGCAGCCCTCGGTCGTCTGCTCTCCCTTGCAGGTTTGCGATATCGAGCTGCAGGGCGGGGAGATCGTTCGCGACGTTCTCGTCGGCGATACCGTGCGCTGGAAAGTTGAGCCGGCAACGTCGGGCGCTGCTGGCGGGCAAGCGATCCACCTCATCGTCAAACCCTCAGAACCGGGCCTCGTGACGTCCATGGTCGTCACCACGTCGCGCCGCACCTATCATATTCAACTGAAGTCCCATCCAAGCCAATACATGGCGCGTGTCGGGTTCGAATATCCGGAGGATGCGGCAACGAAACTGGCGGATATCAATGCGAGGGTTCAGGCGATGAATGGACCCGGCGGGGGCACGGCACCCGAACAGCTCTCCTTCTCCTTTTCGATGAGTGGCAATGCCCCGTGGCGGCCGAAACGCGTCTATTCCGACGGCCAGAAGACCTACATCCAGTTCGCACGCTCGATATCCGGCCAGGATGCGCCGGTTCTCTTCGTCGTTTCGGGCGGGCAGAACCGTGTCGTGAACTACCGCATGAAGAACGACATGATGATCGTCGACTACAATATCGACAAGGCGGTCCTCTTGTCCGGGGTCGGATGGCGCCAGCAGAAAATCACCATCAAGCGGGGAGGGTAAGGCATGCGCTTCCGCTACCTCCTCGCGCTTCTCATCCCCCTCAACGTTTCGGGGTGCCAGACGGGCGCGCCGGGATCTGATGCGAGTTCAGCGCCGGTAGAAATTTCTGGCCCGGCAGCCAGCGCAATTGCTGGCGATATGGCAGCGCGCTTTGCCGAACAGGCGGGTGCCGCAAAGACAGCCCTCAAGCTGCAGGCTGATGCATCCGAATATTCCATCGCGCTCGAATCGGCCCTGAAAGGTTGGGGTTACACCGTCGTCAGGGAGGGTGCGGGCCCGGACACGGAAAATGCAAAGGCTACAAAGCCGACTGCTCTCTCTTACGGGCTGAGCGCCGCAGAAGGCCAGGTGCTCGCACGGATCTCGACAGACGCGTTCGCCATGGGGAGGGCTTATTCGGTCAACAACGGGACAGCGGCACCATCGAGCCCCTTGTCCCTGACGACGTTCAACTGAGGAATGGAACGACCATGGTTCAATCGCTGCAACTTGGAAATCCATCTCACCCAGCCAATCAAAGTGGCATGAAGCGGCTCAACCGCATGCCGGTGTTTTTCGGCATAGGGATCACCGTCCTGTTCCTCGCAGTGCTGGTCTATGGCCTTTCGTCGCGTGGGCTGAGGTTCGGTCAGCAGACATCGGATGGCGCCACATCCGGCGGATCGGCATCGAACTTTGCCGAACAGATGAAGCGCGGCGTGAAGGACGGGATCATCGGCGATAGGGCCGAGCAAGGCGTGTTCCAGCCCACACCCATGCCTCACGCACCTGCCACCCCTCCTGCTGCTGTCCAGGAACCGCGGGTAGAGCCGCGCGAGGCACGCCGGCCCCGCATGGAATCGGAGGAGGAATGGAATGCGCGGATGATCCGCGAGCAGAGGGAGCAGATCTTGCGCGAGCAGCAGCGACAACGCATGGCGAGCCTCCAGGCCAAGGGCGCCGCATTCGATTCACCGCTCGAGGTTGATATCAGCGATGTGGCGGACAATGGCGGGCCAATCACTGGAACCTCGCCCCGGGCCTCCGCGCCGGCCTCCGCCAACTCCACCTCAGATCTCTATTCCGCAGCGCTGAGGTTGGCTGCAGCAGGGCAGGGGAGTGACCAGAACGGCCAGGCGGCGAAGGAAGAGTTTTTCAACTCCGACCTTAAGGAGCTTGGTTATCTACCGAACCATGTGGTGCCGCAGCAGTCACCATACGAACTTAAGCGGGGTTCCGTCATCCCGGCCACTCTTATTACGGGTATCAATTCGGATCTTCCCGGTCGCATTACCGCTCAGGTCAGCCAGAACGTCTATGACAGCGCAACGGGGCGCCATCTGCTCATCCCACAGGGAACGAAGCTGTTCGGACGCTATGACAGCAAGGTTTCGTTTGGACAAAGCCGCGTTCTCGTCGTCTGGACGGATATCATCTTCCCAAATGGCTCAACCCTGCAGATTGGCGGGATGGCTGGCACGGACGCCGAGGGCTATGGCGGCTTCAGGGACAAAGTCGACAATCACTACGCGCGGACTTTTGGCTCGGCTGCGCTCGTGGCTCTGATCGGAACGGGCATTGACATGGCCGTGCCTGAAAGTTCTACGCTCAGTACTCAGGACACGGCTTCAGATGCTGCGAGACGCAACTTCGCTCAGTCGTTCGGGCGCGCTGCTGATCAGACGATATCGAAAAATCTAAATGTTCAGCCGACGATCAGGATCCGTCCCGGGTATCGATTCAATGTTATTGTCGATCAGGACCTCCGACTAGCCCGGTAAACCTGCATGTTTGCCGTAGCCAAGCTCTGCCCTCTTGACCCATTCGCGGAAAGTATGCGCCGAACAGCTGATGTGAGCCGCTACTAATCATTCCGCGGCCCAGCGGCACAGAGGCCCGACCTTATCCTTCCACACCATCCAAACGGCGCGGCGCGGAGCTAGCTTCGAGATAGAACGTTTTTGTCGACGTGCCTGTCTGGACCTAGCTTCTCACGCGTCGAGGTCTCCGGCCAAGCCGGAGCGGTTCAACGCCACCCCCAATTCACATCGACCACAAGATTGAGAGCGGCGCAGCCTGCAGGCGTTCGGCAAACGGCGTGATGCGGTCATGATCATGCAGGACAAGACCACGTACGAAACGGTCGCCGACCGCCGCCTGCAACTGACGCAACCCGCGAAAATCATCGGCCTTGACGGTCGCAGACGCTTTCACTTCAATACCAATTATCCGCCCACGCCGATCTTCAATCACGACATCGACCTCATCGAGATCCTTCGTTCTATAGTGTGAGAACGAAACGCGTCTCTCGGACCAGGACGCCAGCTTCATCAGTTCTGAGACGACAAAACTTTCTAGCAGTGCGCCAAATCGGGTCTTGTCATCCGACAGCCTGGCCATTTCGTCCTCGCGCAAAGCCGCCAAAAGTCCTGTGTCGATGAAATGGAGCTTTGGTGTTTTGACAAGCCGGCTGAGCCGATTGTTCGACCATGGCGCCAAGGTTTTGACAAGGAATAGCCGCTCCAGGATGGCAATGTATTTCTGAGCGGTGACCCCGGACAATCCTAGCGCCGAGCCGAAACTGCTATTGTTGATCAATTGCCCGGCATGTTCGGCGAGGATGTTCAGGAGGCGCGGCAAACGATCGAGTTGATCGATGTTGGCAATGTCGCGTACGTCGCGATCTAGGATAAGACTAACATAGTCTTCGAGCCACGAGGCGCGCCGGACTGACGTGGTTCGTCTCAAGGCTTCAGGATATCCTCCCGCCAGAACGATGCCCATCATTTCCTTGCCCAGAACAACCTCACCCTCAATGGCTGGTTCCTCCCCCGCAAACAACCGATCGAGCATGAGGCCAGGACTTGATCTGATTTCGGCCTGCGCAAAGGGAAGAAGTGGAATGACCGCCATTCGGCCGGCCAGAGAGTCAGCAATAGCCGGAATGGTTGCGAGGTTCGCGGAGCCCGTTAGCAGAAACCTTCCCGGTTCCTGATCGTCATCCACGCTTGCCTTGATTGCAAGCATCAGATCAGGCGCCCGTTGGACCTCGTCGATAACCGCTCGCTTGATCCCTCGTATAAACCCTGTGGGGTCGGCTTTAGCGGCGTTCAGCGTACCCGCATCATCCAATGTGATGTAGGGTCGATCACTAGCTGAGAACATGCGCGCGAGTGTGGTCTTCCCTGCTTGCCGAGGTCCGGATATCAAAACTACACGGGTGTCGGCTAGCGCTGCATCGACGAGAGGCAGCGCCTTGCGGTTCACGAGGAACTTCGAGTTCGAGTGTTTGCTCATACGGCCACTCTTAACTGAATGGGCGTCTATTTTAAAGTGGTGCGCCGTCTATTTTTAACACAGAAAGCGTCCAATCCTGATTATAACTCCTGGCCACCGGATCTCGTCAGTTCGATCCGGATACCAGCGTCGTCGGGTAGCTTTGGTGCAGGGATCGGGCACAGTAAACTTAACCTGCCGAGTATCGCAGCAAGCGGACTGCCATCTTTGATGCCGGCGCTATACAGTAGCCGTGTTATTATTCATTGAGCGATGGGGACGGAGAAGGGTCATTTACCCCTAGACGAGGGCCTCATCGAGGCCATCGAAAAGCACCTCACGATATGCCAATCGCCACTGGCGACGGCTGACACGGCTAGCGAGGCCAGCTAAACACCCCTCAGAAGTCAAATGGTCAACTGCGCACCCAACCGCTAAAGAGCCCTGTGGTCTCAGAGCTGTTTCCTCCGCGCGTTCCGTGAATAGATTTAAAGCTTGACGACCACTACCTGAAGCCGAGTTATAGGCTCGGTGCATTGCGTGCTTGGCACTGAGAGGTGGTGTGACCATGGGAATAAATGAGGATGGCTGTGTGGAACTCAGACCTCTCGTCGGATTGCTGGCAGGTGTACCGGAGCCATTGATCGAACAATTGACCATAGAGGCCATCGGGACTCACCGCAGTTTGGTCGAGAAAGCCGAAAACCTGTTCGAGGCCCTCGCGCCTGAGATCCGGACAGGCAAGGAAGCCGGCAGTGCCGAACACCTTGCCTATCTGAACGCGACGATCAAAATGCACTCCCAGATGTCCGTTTTGTCGACCCTGATCGCTATCCTGGGTCGGACACCAACCATCTAACCGCAATCCGTCAAACAAGGTTGAGGCGGACTGCAAGACCAATCAATTGGTTGTTGTTGCAGAGATCGTAGCGGTGCCGGACGCCAGCGAGCGCGATGCGGACAGTGTTGTATTTGACGCCCTCGATGACTGCCACGTCCTCCATCGATTTGCCAAGGGCGATCCAACGTACAAAGGTTGCCTCCTTTGGGCTTAGATACACTGTCTCCTGTACGGTCGGCTTGACCTGCAAATGCTCTACCAGTGCATGCAGCTGTCCCATTGCGGATGCAGCCGCGATAGCATCAATGTGCCTGTCTGGCGTCAAGACAGGCTTTGTGGATGCCAGGGTCAGCATCGAAACGGCACCGTTCGGAGTGGCGATCGGAATGGTGACGCCCGAGCGAATATTATGGTCTGACGCATCTGCAAAGAAACGACGCTCGGCTACCGACAGCGATGCCCTATCGCTCTCACCGGACCATGTGAACGCACGGCGCAGTGTCTGTGCCTGTCTGATCACTGGATCGACATGTTTCAGGTCTTCTTTCTGATAGCGCTCCCGCCATTCCTCGTCGTAGTCCGAAACTGCATATGATTGCCCTGGGCGAAGGCTGACGAAAGCATAGCCTGAGAAGTCGTATCGGCCGGCGATATCGGTGAGTGCTGTCTTCAAGCCCGCTTCGTCGCGTATGATCGCCGTCATGTCCACGATGCGTTCAATGCACTGATCCATTGCCGGCCTCCCGTCCCAGCGCCGTGATCATAGGCGCGACCCTCCAATGGTCGAGTTGGCGGGTTGGAAATTGAATGGCGGGTTGGGGCGACGGCAAGTGGAAGCGGCCGATCGTCGAATGACGACCTTCTCGATTGCGCGTGGCTGGGGAATTTTGGGGGTAGGCTTGATCCATTCTTGATCGCATTCGTCAGTTTTGGAGTTGGATTTGTTCGAGTGCGCGTGGCTTGAACTGCCACAATCAGCGCCCTCGAACCCGATGTCCGCCAAGGAAACTCCTGACCCGCAATTTGTTCTTTTTGGGAAAGCTGCCGTTCACGGATGGGTATAAGCCTCTGACAAATAACGAAGAGTGACAAACTACAAGACCACAAGGACCGCCTGCAACTCACGAGTCAGCCTGTCGGTAGAGGCAGGCGGCTAGCACTACCGAGTGCTCGCACCAATGCGTGTCAGATCGACTCGGATCTCGGCATCTTTAGGCTCGACGATGAGAGGTGCGGAGGTGCCCGCTGCATCCGCTTCTTGCCTTTGCTCGGGCGCCTCAGAGCTCAAGATTTCAACCGGCGGCAGGCCTGATTGTAGAGGATCATCCGCCTGAAACACCGAGACACCTTCAAACTCGCCGGTTTTCCAGGCGTAGACAGCATCATCGAAGATCTGCGGAAACGCCTCTTCGCCCTGCGGGTTTCCATACCATTTGGTGACGATGCGCATGATCTTGGCAAATATGGCAGTGCCCTGGCGGAGATTTTCGCAAGGTTCGAGGAGACTGTCGTCGATATCGGCGATCTGCCGTATCCCGATCCCTGCCGGCATCTGCGTGATCCCGACACGGACAACGGCCTGGCCGGAATACTGACGAATGGTCGTCATGGCGTCCTCCACGGATCGTGGCTCAGGGACAGAGACGCTCCTGCCACCAATCTTGACAGTCACCGCCAGCGGGTCAGTCGAGCCTGCTTGAGCAACGAACTGTTCCACGATGGCGGGCTTCAACGCCGGATCGCTACAGGACTGGATGATGGCGAGATCCATGCAGACGGCTCCAGGTCTTAACTGTTGAATGAAATGGTGATCGGGACCGCGAACAGCCGAGACCAGGCCTCAGCACTTGATCGCTGAATCGCAACAATGTTGGTTCCCTCGGTCCACCATCCATTGCCGATGAGGACAATCCGGTCGGGGGAATGGCGCATGGACTGGAGGACAGGCCAAACGATCAGTTGCTCGTAGCAGATCAGCGGTGCGATCCGGCTTCCAGCAATCTCGACGACCGGATTGCCAAACATGTCCGCTCTTGCTCCACCTTGCTGACCTGCCCACTTGGCCCAGGGCCGCCACATCGACACGGGCACCGGCATGCGCTCGCGGTAAATGATCCGGGCCTGCGTGGCGGACATTGAAACCATGACATTGTCGTAGCCATCGGCGTCGACGATGGCGGCGCCGGCAAGGACAGTTATGTCCAGCCCGCGGAGTTTCTCCCTCCACAAGCGCTCGACAGTCGGCGTCCACAATCCCAGAGCGCTCTCGGGCAGGACGACGACGCGGTCGCCAGGTTCACTGATTGAGTTGACGCGGTTGAACAGATCACGATGCCACTGAAGGCTCCTGTTGCGGCCAAGGTGTTTTCCCAGCTTCAGGTCGACACCACGCCACTCATGATCTAGGTACTGCGTCGTCCCGCACGCGGCGGACCAGAGCCATAGGCTCCCTAAAGTGACGATGGCAGCTGGCCGATACCGCGTTGTCATCAACGCAAGGCCGGCTGCCATTGCAATGAGCCCAATCCAACCCAATCCAGGGAAGAGGACGCCTGCTGCGGTGATGGGATGGGCCCAGCCGAGAATACCGATTGGTGGCAGGGCCGTAACCAGCATGGCAAACACGTATCTGGCGGCCGTCACCCATCCAGTCCTTGGTGACCAAAGGAGTGCATGGACCAGGACAAAGGCACTGGACGCGGCCAGCCACAACGCGAGACCCAGCCAGAGGTCGGCCCGGAAATAGGTGGCGACACCCTGCGGCAATCCATGGGATGCCGCGAGGAAATACCCTGCAGAAACCATTGCTGCCGTCCGTCGATTTGGCGCCAGAGACCAGAATGCGGGAAAAGCGGCGGCCAGCGGCAGGGTCAGAGTGACACCACTCCAAGCCACCATGCCGCATGTCACGCAAGCGCTGACGAACGCAAGGCAAGACAGGGGCTCACGGTGCATGGGTCAACACCGGTCGGGCCAGTCCAAGAATCCCTTCAATCGGAACGGGACCGGAATAGCGAGAGTCCCAGGATGCCGGAAAGGGTGAATGGAGAAATACCTCTCCAGGTGGAATGACACCGCCTCTAAAGGCTGCAAGAGGTCGCCCCTTGCCGTCACGATCGAGAACAGCAGAGTCAGCTATCGGTGCCCCGTCGACGTGAAGATGTGTGGTTACTTCGACTGTTTGCCCTGGCGTCGCAATCACCGTCTTGATCAAAGGACCAAACCCACCCTTGCAAAGCCCCGTGCGAAGATAGCCCCTTGCCCTTGCCTCTCGAGCCCGCCCGGCATCCGGGGGGCAAGCAAACACCAAGTCGCCCACTTGCGGGGGCCTCGGTAGCAACACGATCCGCCAGAGACCAATGGGTTCACTTGGTGTCGTGTTGATCCGCAAACCGCCGATATGGCCAGCAGCAAACAGGGTCATCGCAACGACCACTGCCGAGGCGAGAAGACGTCCTGCGCGGCGCCTCTGGCGAGCAAGTCGCAAGGTCGTGTCTGCCTGCGCTATCATTTCAGCGACAACCCCTTCTTCTGTGTCTGGCGCAATGCCTCGGTCTGTTTGAGTGCCACGGTGGTGCGCTCATAGGCTGCCAGCTTCTGGACGGTTCGCAGCATGTCCCATGCGGATCGAAGCTCGGTCTTTTGCGCAGGCGACATGCCGGTGGAAAGTGCCTCGAACGCCTTGCCATCGGCATCCTTGGCCATGATCGGCAGAAAGCTCCGTTCACCGAAGCGCGTCGCCACCGCCTTGGCAAAGCCATCGAGTTCCGCCTTTATGGCATTGTCCATGGACAGGAGATCTGGACCTACCGATAGCGCGTTGCGGTCGACCGCATCTCGTAGGCGTTCAAGAGTGTGTCGTGCTGCGGGCGACAGCGCCGGGATGTCGAGGGATAGGCTCTGCCGCATACCAACCTCGTCTAGCTCGTATCGGCCGGCAGCAAGCGACCTCTTGGCGATATAGGCCTCAAGATCGCGCGCCAGTGCCGGTGAATTGGTCAGCGCGCGTTTGCGTGTCTGGACCTCAACGCTGCCGGCGAAGAGGCCGGTCTTGCCCTTGATGACCCCAAAGCTCTCCGGCTTCTCTATGAGCGCGGTGATCGTGGATCTGGCGACTGTCTTGTTCTCCAGCATGGTCTCGACGTTGACCGCCCGGAAGGCAGATTGCGGGTCGGCATAGACGAGATGGAAGCGGTCAGAGACATCCTTCCAGGCCCGCTGCAGGGCGGGATCAGCCTGGAGCTTTTCCTCGACAACCTCAGCCAGCGGTTTTGCGAATGTGGTGATGCCGGAGACCATGGGCCTTGCCTCGACTGTTGCTGTTTGGGTTGGTGCGGAGGCAAGCGATGCCGACGAAGTCGCCGATGCCATAGCCTTGGGAGCTGCGAGCCCAAGGCGTGCACCGATCGCGGCAAGGCGTGCCCTAAGCTCTGCCAGTTTCGCGCCCTGCTTCACGGTCCATTCCAGCCGGTCGCGAACAAGCGTGCGCGCGACCCGGACGAGATGCAGGCCTCGCGCCTCGGCAAAGCGCAGGGCTTCGGAATAGAAGCGACCACCGGCATAATCGAGTGTCGTTTCCTTGGCATTGGAGCGACCGAGAACGCGGACAAGGCCGCCTGCCTTGGCGAAGGATCTTGTCCCGTAATAGACGGTGAGATCATGCCTGTGACGGGTCATGGCTACATAGGTCAGGTGACGATCGAGCGAGAGGGAGGCCAGAACCTTGACCCGATCGACGGTGGCACCTTGGGCTTTGTGAACCGTGGTTGCGTAGCCGTGATCGAGATTGTTGTAGAAGTGCTGCTCGACGATGACCTGCCGGCGATGCTCAGCCTCGCCGATCATAGCCACGAGACGGCCGGGCGATGCCTCTATGACCTTGGCCAGCATGCCGTTCTTAACGCCCAGCGAACCCTCGTTCTTCAGGAAGACGATCTGGTCGCCGGCGGCAAATTGGCGATGGCCTTCGGCTGTCATAAACGACGAACCGGCGTCGATGATGCCGCGCTCGACAAGCTTGCCACGGGCCATCTCGTTCAACATGCGGACATCGCGGCGCAGATGGGCAAGCATCAGCATGGACCTGTCCGGATCATAGTCGCGAGTCCAGTCGTCAATCAGGCGATTGACCGCGTCCGCCTTCAACTCCGCACCGATCATTCGCCCTTGAGCGCTATAGGCCTCGACGGCTCTGTCGATCCGTCCCCGGGCGAGATCGAGCGACGCATCACGCATCCATTGCGCATTCTGTCGGTAGATGGTTTCGAGTTCGGCATAACCGATGCGCTCAGTAATCGCGCGGAAGGCCGCCCCCGCTTCGATTGGCTGCAGCTGTTCCGGATCACCGACCAGAACAAGTTTGGCGCCCGCTAAGCTCACCGCTTCGACAAAGAGCGCCATCTGCCGGGACGAGACCATGCCCGCCTCGTCGAGGACGAACACGGAACGCGCATCGAGCAGATCTCGCCCCTGGCGCCAGCGCAACTCCCATGACGACAGCGTGCGCGAGGGGATGCCTGCTTCCCTCTCAAGACCCTCCGCAGCCTTACCGGCAAGGGCAGCACCCACGACGCGGTAACCTGCCGCCTCCCAGGCCTCGCGGGCGGCCTTCATCATCGTTGTCTTGCCGGCACCTGCACGGCCAATGACGGCCGCGATACGCTGGGGCCCGGCCACATGTTCGATCGCCGTTCTCTGCTCATCCGACAGACGCTTGTGATTGGCGAAGACGGAGTTGAGCATGGTCTTATGCACATGATGGCTGGCAGCCCGAGACAAGAAGCTGGCGCGCTTTGCCATCTCCGCCTCAAGCCGGATCAGTTCGCGTGTCGTGTACCTTGATGGGGCTTTCGCACCGCTCGACAGATCGATCCGCTCACGCTCCAGTCGAAGCACTTCGGGGCTCTGCAGGATACGGGCCATCAGGTTCTGGAAGAGAGCGGGATCGTCGATGTAGCGATGCAGGAGCTTGGCGATATCGCTGATGTCGAAGACGCTCTTCTCGCGGGTGATCAGGTCGAGCACGAGCTCCGGTCTGTTCTCGATACGGCGGGCATTCTCGGAGCGGATTGCCTCCTGAACGGTGAGCCGCTCGAGTGCTGCCTTCTCTTCCGCACTATCCGTCTTTCTCTCGATTGCCTTGACCCCGACGCCGAGATGGATGGTCGGCTCGAGGTCGATCCCCTGCTTCTTGAAGGAGCGGCCATCGATGCGGATATCGAGGCCCGCCATGGCGAGATGTTTGTTCTGGCAGGCAAACCAGCCATCGCGGACTGTGTTGAAGTCCTGCGTGCTGCCGGCCCACAGTTCGTAGACGATCTTTCCCGCATCGTTGCGGACAACCTGACCGTCCAGTCCGGTCAACGCCACCTTCTTCGGCCCGAAGCCGGTCTCGGTCAAAGGCCGAAGTGTCGTCATCAGGTGGATATGCGGATTGCCCGGATTGTCATGGACGACCCAGTCGGCGACCATGCCCTTGGCGGTGATGTGGTGCTCCACAAAATCGCGGACCAGCGCGATATTCTGCTCCGTCGTCAGCTCGATCGGAAGCGCAATCGTCACGTCCTTGGCCAGTTGTGCATCGGCGCGTTTCTCAAACAGCTCGACTTTGTTCCAGAAGGCTTCGGACGCCTTCGACACCGAGCGATCGGCGATCAACTCCCTGAGCCATTCTGGGGCATCAACGGGAATGGCGAACTCCTCATGCGCCAGGCCCTGTTTGCGCCCATAGTCGACTGTGCGTGCTTCCCGTTCGAAGTCCATCTGTGCGCAGTGCCGGTAAGCTGCCGACATCACGGCACTACGGCCCGAGCCGCGCGCAACGATGCTGACAGAGAAATGCGGGACGGCCACGGCAGACAAACTCCTTTAATCGAACCAAACCGGCGGGTTCGTCGAAAGCGGAGGTCGGCCCCGGGCGCCTAAGCGAGGCGTCGTGTCAGCGACGTATAATTGCGCCCTTCGGATCCGCTTCTTCGAAACGGCGGGATCATTCGCCAAATGCCGGCGCTTTGGCGAGGTGCAGAACTGCACCTTTCAAACGGGAGGAAAGTCGGAAACGGTCTGATCCCAACGACCTCGATTGACTGGTCAGAACCTGGAGAGCGAGCCCATGAAAAAACCGACATCGAAGATCCGCCAAGAAATCGCACGTCTGCAGGAGCAGCTGAAACTTGCGGAAACACGGGATGCCGAACGCATCGGTCGCGTCGCGCTGCGTGCTGGCCTCGGTGAAATCGACGTCGAAGAGGCAGAGCTGCTTGCGGCATTCGAGGACGTGGCATCGAGGTTTCGGCGGGGGGACAAGACTTCAGCTGGGCGAACAGCCACAAAGACGCCGGCTCACGCCGCTGGCCAGATTGAGGGCCAGACTGCTGATGGCTGAGCGCATGGTGCGAATGACGGCATCTGAAGCGCGAAAGAAAGACACGCGTGAGAAGATCGAACTTGGTGGCCTGATCGTGAAGGCGGGCTTACGTCACGAGAAACGAGCGCTGCTGTTCGGCCTGCTGATTGACGGCTGCGATCGGATCAAGGCAGACGAGACAGAGCGTCGGCGCCTGTCGGATATTGGCGCGAAGACCTTTGGTGACGATGCTTAGACGTCTCCTGATCGCCGGTGCGCCAGCGATGGCAATGATTGCGATCGTCATCGTGACATCTGGGTTCGAGCATTCGCTGGCGTCAATCGCGACAACAGCCGATGCAAAACTCATGCTCGGCCGGATCGGGCTTGCCTTGCCATATGTCCTGGCGGCAGCCATCGGCGCCATGTTTCTGTTTGCGGCAAAGGGATCGACCAACATCAAGCTTGCCGGATGGAGTGCTGCGGCTGGCGGCCTGGGAACCATTTTGATTGCGATCGCTCGCGAAGCGGCAAGACTGCTAAGCTTGTCCAATCAGATCCCGGTTGGTGGACGTCTGATCTCCTTCATCGATCCTTCAACTGTCGCTGGTGGGTGCCTTGCTCTTCTCACGACGGCGTTTTCATTGCGCGTCGCTACAATGGGCAATGCAGCATTTCCGATGAGCGAGCCGAGGCGGATCCGGGGTCGGCGTGCGCTCCATGGCGATGCCGAATGGATGACCATGCGGGAGGCGAAAGCATTGTTTTCCGAAAGTGGCGGCATCGTCATTGGCGAGCGTTACCGTGTCGACAGGGACAGTCCAAGCCTGACCGCATTTCGCGCCAGCGAGCGGTCAAGCTGGGGGCAGGGCGGGCGGGCTCCGCTTTTGTGTTTCGACGGCTCCTTCGGATCCTCGCATGGGATCGTCTTTGCCGGTTCGGGTGGCTTCAAGACGACCTCGGTCACAGTGCCCACAGCGCTCAAATGGGGAGGCTCGCTGATCGTGCTCGACCCGTCCAACGAAGTGGCCCCCATGGTGATCGAGCATCGGCGCGCAGCCGGTCGACGCGTCATTGTCCTTGATCCGAAGAATACTCAATCAGGCTTCAACGCGCTTGACTGGATCGGCCGAAATGGTGGCTCCAAAGAGGAAGATATCGCGGCCGTGGCTTCATGGATCATGAGCGACACGGGCAGGGCGCCGGGTGTCCGCGACGACTTCTTCCGGGCGTCCGGTCTCCAGCTTTTGACCGCGATGATCGCCGATGTCTGTCTCTCCGGACATACCGAAAAGCCGGATCAAACGCTGCGTCAGGTTCGAATGAACCTTTCCGAACCGGAGCCAAAACTGCGCGGCAGGCTGCAGGAGATCTACGACAGCTCCGGATCGACATTCGTGAAGGAGAATGTCGCAGCCTTCGTTAACATGACGCCTGAGACCTTCTCGGGCGTTTATGCCAATGCGATCAAGGAAACCCATTGGTTGAGCTATCCGAATTATGCGAGCCTGGTTTCCGGTTCCGACTTTTCGACCGAGGCCCTTGGCGATGGCGACACCGACATATTCATCAACATCGACCTGAAGACGCTGGAAACCCATGCAGGTCTCGCCAGGGTCATCATCGGTTCATTTCTGAATGCCATCTACAATCGCAATGGCGAGATGGAAGGCAGGGCCTTGTTCCTCCTCGATGAGGTCGCCAGGCTCGGTTACATGCGGGTTCTGGAAACCGCCCGCGATGCCGGCCGCAAGTACGGCATCACACTCACCATGATCTATCAGTCGATCGGCCAGCTGAGAGAAACCTATGGCGGACGGGACGCGTCCAGTAAATGGTTCGAGAGCGCCAGCTGGATTTCGTTCGCCGCGATCAATGATCCGGAAACGGCGGACTATATCTCCCGCCGCTGCGGCATGACCACGGTCGAGATCGACCAGGTCAGCCGTAGTTTCCAGGCGCGCGGATCTTCCCGCACCCGATCCAAACAGCTGGCGTCTCGGCCGCTCATTCAGCCGCACGAGGTGCTGCGAATGCGCGCCGACGAACAGATCGTGTTCACGGCTGGCAATCCGCCGCTTCGTTGCGGACGCGCGATTTGGTTCAGACGGGAAGACATGAAGTCTTGCGTGACGGAGGGCAGGTTCAGCCCGCAAGGCAAACCCTGAGCATATCGAGAGATGCTCTCACGGAAGGATCGTAACACGTCCGAGCCAAGACCGTACGGGCTTCGTTCGCGTCAAGCGAATAGAGCCGTACGCCGCAGGCGGACCGCCCGGTCTTCTGCCACTTCACGGAAATGAATCAATGGCCAGTGACCGATTCAAACTTGTCGTTGGACGCTCAAGGCTGGAAACGCGATTCTGCTGCTATGATCGCACAACCTTACCAGCTATATGTGGAGCGAAGAGACCGGACAAAAAACGTGTCCCGGTTCTATGCGATGTCGATTGAGCCGAACCTTTTTGGCGAAGCCTGCCTTGTCAGGAGATGGGGGCGGATCGGTGCAAAGGGCCAGAGCATGATCCATCACTTCGAGCGGGAACGGGATGCCGTGGTGCTATTCCTTGACCTTACCCGCCAGAAGCAGAACCGGGGCTATAGAACCCTGTCGGACTGCAATCCCTGACTCGCCAGAGGATCAAATTCGTCACTCGGACGCCATGACTGTCGCCTGCTTTATAGACCTCGGTTTTCGCCTTCCCACCTTCGGGGCTCCTGGGGAGGGGCAGTGAAGGCGGCCGCTGTCCAGATCTCGTTCCGTCGTCGTCCTTACCCATCACTGCCGGCATAACCGTTGACAGCCTTCTCAATCTCAGCAAGCAGGGTATCCGATACGGTTTCAAGCGTACCGGTGGCGCGCGCATCGGACTGCCGCTTCAGCCGTTCATAGTCTGCGATATTGAGCAGCACCAAGCGCGGCTTGTTGCGCTGAGTAATGATCACGGGACGTCGCAGGGCCGCCGCAATAATGCCGCCCGACTTCCGCGAGAGGTCACTGGTGGTATACGAACCGCTGGTGCCGGCCATTTGAACATCTCCTCGCAGTGAAGGCACAGTGTTTCAGACCATGATAATGGCTGAAGGGCACATACAACATCGCTACAAATGCCAAACAGGAGATCTCACCCATTTGGCAATGGGACCCGGATGTCGATTGCCTGACCTGGCGAAGTTGCAGTGGCCGCCCGCTTTTTCCAGTCACGGCGAAACTCCGATCCCATCTGTGTGGTCTACCGCCCTTAGAAGGGCGGCTCGGCGTCGAGAATGCCATGCTGTTCTGCCATGGTAACGATCATCTCGGCCTGGGCCAGTTCGAGTTCAGCCGCAATCTGGCGGCGCTCATCGGCGTCGACGGCATTGCTGAGCTGGGTGAGTTATCCTGCCAGTCAAGTATCAAGGCGCGATCTAAAAAACCGCCGTCGGTCCGAAGCGGACATCGAGAACCGCGAGCTGATAGGCAGCTTTGCGCCAATAGCGGTCATGAGATGTTGTCCTCGCAGCTTGACGATGTGTAATTTATGGTGACGTCGGGAGGGCAGATGAATCTTGGTGATAGCAGCAGCCAGATTAACGAGGTGGTTGTATCAGTCTCCAGCCTTCTACAAGAGGCGGTGCTCGGCATCTATCTTCATGGTTCGGCAGTACAGAGCCAGTTGCGCGCACAGAGCGACATCGATCTACTCGTGATAACAGCGAGGCCGATGATGGAGCGTGAACGAAGAGCACTTACGGCTGCTTTTGTGCAAGTTTCAGGCCGGCATCCGCGTGGCGAGGGAGAGCCTAGATGCCTGGAGGTCATGATCTTCGATCGAAACGGGCAAGGCATCCGTTCCAATCCGGCCCAGACTGAGATGGTCTACGGAGAGTGGCTTCGTGATAGCTATGACAGTGGCGAGGCAGCGGGCCCGACGGTTGACCCCGAGAACACGCTCATCCTTGCACAAGCGCGTAAAAACTCCCTCGCACTGCTAGGTCCCAAAGCGGACCAACTGCTTCCCGACATACCGGTCACTGCAGTTCGGGAGGCAATGCGCGATAGCCTTCCGGCCCTGTTAGACGGACTAAATGGTGACGAACGTAATGTCCTGCTGACGCTGGCCCGAATGTGGTGGACCTCAGAGCGCGGAGACTTTGCGACAAAGGACGCGGCCGCTTCCTGGGCTTACGAACGACTTCCAGAACCGGAGGCCTCCATTCTCGACTATGCGCGGCGGGCTTACTTGGGTGAAACCGCCGACGCTTGGGAAGACAAGCAGGCGGCAGCAAGATCGGTCGCGGGGTATTTGCGCGAGCAGATCGCCCGACTGCTTTGACAGCTTCGGGCAAAAGAGCGTCTTCCGCTTAGCGTATCATTTCGTTCGCAGAGATCGTCATCTGGCCGTCACACATGTTGGCACATCCCTCCCCACCACGAAAAATTCACCAAACCGGGCAAGACTGGTCTCGGTGATGGGACTATAGGAGAATCGAATGTTCGCTGGAAGAACAACAGTACGGATAGCGCGGAGCACTATCCTCCTTTTGGCGCTATCCACTGTGTCTGCGCCTTTGTCCCGGGCGGCCGAGGTCCCCGCGGGACGGAACATCTCCATCGGCGGTGTTCCGAGCATCTTTATTAAGAAGGAAGGTGCCAAAGGAACGTTGGTTCTTCTGACTGGCGGCAATGGAAAACTTGGCGTTCTTCCAGGCGCGATAATTACTGAGAACGAAACGAACGTGCTAATCCGTAATCACTCGGCGTTCACAGCCGAGGGGTTTAATGTTCTGCTACTTGAGGGCGGGACAAACCTCGCTGATGCCATTGGGTCAGTTCCACGGCCTGTCACAGTAGTTGCAACGAGCGCCGGGACACCTCGAGCTGCGGAAGGGCTTCTTGCTGGAGCCCGTCCCGACAAGCTAGTGCTTCTCTCCGGTTTTCTCAGTAAGGCATCTGGCCCGTCTGACAGCGTTGCTCATATCCTTCAGCGACCCGAGCTTCTGCCCAAGACTCTCGTTGTTCACCATAGGCAGGATAGATGCCGGTTCACGCGTCCGGAAGGCGTATCCCCCTTCATGAACTGGGCTCGAGGGCGAGCGAAGGTGCTGTGGATAGATGGAGGCAAAGAGGAGGGCAATCCTTGCCGCTACGCGTCTCATCATGGTTTTGCCGGGCAGGACGCCGCGATAGTAGCGGCCATCGCCTCGTTTGCGCGTTAGTTTGACGTCTGGTGCCGGCACTGGAACCAGACCAGCGGCAGCGAGCGACACCTCACAATGGCCGGAAGCACTTTGGAGACTGTGCCGGAATTGCTTCAACAGGTTGGAGCCGGTCTATCTGTGCCCTCTATTCGTTGGGCCAGTGGGCTGACCTTCTAGTCTGATTCCGGGGCGTTCTAGGCATCCCCGAAGCCTGGGTGCTTCGGTGATGCCTTAGTTTTAGGATCAATGTCCGCTTCGGGCCGAATTCGGACCACGTCGCCAGATGGCGGATGTCCGCTTTCGCCGTTCGGTACCCTTTCATCGGACAGTCCGCAGACGGCCCCAAATCGGGCGGCGCCTGACCGTATGTTCGGTTTTGGCGCGCTTGCCCCATGAGGCAATAGAGTGAGCCGCCCTTAGAAGGGCGGCTCGGTGTCGAGAATGCCATGCTGTTCTGCCATGGCAACTATCATCTCGGCCTGGGCCAGTTCGAGTTCAGCCGCAATCTGGCGGCGCTCATCGGCGTCGACGGCATTCCTGAACTCGGCCCGCAGTTCTTCGATGTGCTGTTCCAGGGAAAACGTCATCGTCTCATCTCCTTGAGTTTGTGAAAGACGAGGCCACCAGCCGGGAGGGGATGGCGGGGTCAGGGATCGCGCAAGCGACCGGCAGGGCCGGGGAGTGGGGGAGCCGATTTTCGGAAGGCGCCGCAGGCGGCTGGAGAAAATTGGGGGAACCGCTCATCCTTGAAGCCGGCATGCGCGAGCGGCACACTCCTGGTTCCTGAGCAGCCATCCCTCCCTCTCGTGTGCCACCAACAAAGCCGGACCAGGCTCAATGCCTGATCCGGCTTTCGATCTTCGCTGAAGGAATGACCGCGCCCTTTCGGGCGGGGCCGGGCTTCTTAGTCCCGGTTCGGGCGGGACCAGATCAGCTGGTAGCCATCTTCACCTTCGACCTCGGAGAGCGTCGCGTAGATCGGAGCTGGGAAGCTCGGGTCGTCGAGCTTGACCGAGAGGTAGTCGCGGTCGGTCTGTTCCGAGCGCTTCTGCCAGGCGGCGCCGAGTTCAACGGCTCCCGCGAAGATGCGGAACTGCGGGCCCTTGTCGGAGGGATTTTCGATGCGGGCAATGCGGGCCTTGACGTTGAGGGCGAGGGTGCGGATCGAGCCAGTGAAGCCGTTTTCGGTGGAGGTGAAGGTGCCGATGGTAGCCATTATCGTATTCCTTTTCGCTGTTTCGGGCCGCTCCATTGCGGCCTCGATGGCAGTCGCAAAGGCCGGAGACGATCGGACCGCACCCCCCGGGGTCCCCATTGCGCTTGCGCAATGGGGTGGGCCTTAGGGCCGAAACACCGTGGAGGGCGGCGTGGAGAGACTTTCTTGTTTCGTGAGGAATGACGGCTTGAGCCGGCAGGGGATGAAAGTATCGCAGCGCCGTTGCGGGAGTACGAGCGAGGCAAAGCCGTTCTTCGGCCAGACATGCCTCATCGAGCCCGCGAATGGAGCCCAGTCGTCAAGGGAAAGGGATACGGCAATGGCGTCCGACAACACCATGCCCCGATTGAATGCCTTACCGGATCGGTCTGATCGCTGAGTTCGCGGCTTAGGCACCTCATATTCGCGACCTCCCGGCCCACCAGGCTTGCCGCTCCAATCCTTCTCGGTAGAGTTGCCGGGCGATTCGTCGCCTGGAGGATTTATGGCAAATCAGACGAAACCGTTCATCGTCGAAATCAAGCAGTCCCGGAAAGTGAAGACCGGCGTTCAAAAACCGTCGATCTGGGGTTCGTTGAACCTGCGGATGGCCGATGATCGCTTAGCCGAGGTGGACCGGACAGACGAGCCGGCCGCCATCGTCGCTGGCGACCGGTCCAAGCGCATCTGCTCAGACAAGCCGATCAGGCTGCATCCCTGATTTCGGACCCGGTGGCCTGAAGACCATGCAGGAATGTGACCGCGCGTTGCGCGTGGGCCGCCGCCTGGAAGATCGCCCGCTTGTCGTCAGCCAGCACCGACAGCCAGGACTGGAGGTACGCAGCGTGATCCGGCCGGGGCTCGAGCTCGGGAACGAGGCCGAGATCGGCACATAAAAAGCAACTTCCGAGCTCGGCTATCAACTCTTCCCGGGCCCTCTCACTTCTGTCCTTGCTGTATCGCGACAGGTCACGCCCAACCCGATCTTTTGGCGAAGTCCAATGGGTCGTTTCATGGCTCAGGGTCGCGTAATAGCTGGCCGCGTCCTTGAAGGCCTGAAGCGGCGGCATCTGAATGAAATCCGATCCCGGTGCGTAGAAGGCCTGGTTGCCGCCGTGGCGGATGATCGCGCCGGTATTCCGGAAGAAGCGCTCGGCAGCTTCAATCCGTTCGACCGGATCGAGATCGGGCGTTGACCGGTCATGGAAATGGTCGGGCAAACCGTCAATTTGCTCGATATTGAAGACTGAGTAGGCCTTGAGGAACGGAATTTCCCGATCGATGGCGCCTCCATTTCCATCCGCCTCCGACTTCGTGAACCGACTGGCAAAGACAACCGTCGAGCCTGTCTCGCCCTTGCGGACAGCGGCCCCCAACTCGAGCGCCTGCTTGAAGGTCATCCACATCGACGAGGAAAAACCCCGCGACATCTGCTCCGACCAGAGCAGAAGCACGTTCATCCCTGAATACGGAAGGCCATTGTGACGAAGTGGCCGCGAGATGCGGCCCTCGGTCTTGCCAGCACTCCATGGCTTCATCCACGGGCGGACACCCTCCGCCAGTTCCTCAATAATCCGGTCAGTGATCTTGTTATAGATGTCCGTACGGTTCGATTCCCGGTTCCTGCTCATTTCCGTCTCCATAGTTTCAGGAACCGCGCCAATCGCGGTCCCGTCGCGGAGGCAGAAGGCAGGAGCTCCGGAGGCGGGGCCAAGCACCGGAACGGCCGCAACAGCGTGGAGGACGGCGAAGCCGTTGCCTGGCGCCGGCGGCTCCTGCAGGTCCGAAGCACGAGACGGGACCACGTTAAGTGGCGATCAACCTTCAGTCCGTGCGGATTTTTCGCACTCGCAACAGGACATTGATGTGCTAGAATCGGTTCACTGTTTCAATTTTGGCGCGAGCCAAAATATCGGAGCGATAGGCGGGGCAGGGGATCCAGACATGCCGGAATGGCCCAAAGAGAAGCTTTTGAAACATGGCCCGGAGCTTCCCATGGAAGAGCGTATCCGGCGATATCAGGAAAACATCCGCACCATCAGGGCATCTGGTTGCGCTGTCCCAACCTCCGCCATGGTCGATTCTCTTGATCCTGCGGTGATCGAGTTGTGGTTCGCCGACAACGCCTTTTCGATCGATCGTATACGAAAACTGACGGCGAAGCTCGCCGAGCTGCCCGATGATACAGAGTTCCCCACCCCATTCATTCCCGTCGCCAAGGGCGAGGGAAAGAGGTGACTTGAATTGCAGCCACAACAACAGTGAGCGGTGGCATGCCACCGCTCACTGTTGAATGACGGATGAAGAGGCGGGGCCGAAGCCCCACCTTGGTGCGTGTCCTTAGTCGAAGGCGGACATCTGTGCCTCAGCTGCCTTGCGATCGACGGACTGCCCTTGATTTTCGACCGGGCGATCGAAGGGTTTCCAGCTCTCTCCGACGATATGCTTGTAGGCGGCGACGGCGCCTTCGGCCGCCATCCGCAACGCATGCGCCTGGATGCCCATGTCGGCTGCGAACTCCCGCTTGCGGTGAGCGGCGCTGTCGTAACCGACGGGACCATCAAGGTCCTCGTCGCGGGCGTCGTTTGCAGCCTTGGCTGTGGCATCGCGTGCCTGGGTGACGGCGTTGCTGTAGAATTGCCCTGCGCCATGGGCGGAGCCGACATAAGCGCCGACGATCCGCTGGAGGTGGATCTGCATTGCGCGTTCGCCAAGACCTTCGCTTAAGCAGCTTGCTGTCTCGGAGATGAGACGTTCGTGGAGGTCGCGGATCCCGTCGCTGTCGATGACCGCGGTCCCGAAGCTCTCGGCGATCTTGATCGCCTGGGTGCTGTCCGGGCAGGTGAGCCGGACCATTTCGACGGTGGCACCCTTGCGGAGCTGCACGACGCGGGCGGGCTGGCGCGGATTGGTTGCGGGCTTGGCCATGTTTTTTCCTTTCACGCCGAAGCGGTTCCGGCCCCGTGCCGGCTTGCCCTTCGGTGCGGTCGACCCGAACCGGCGGAAGACGGGCGCTTCAAGGTCCGGGCTCGTCCAGTCCAAGCGGAGCCGATTTGCGAGCGAGCAGGGCAAAAGCCCTGCGATGTCGAGCAGAGCTGCTCCGTGCAGGATGGCGGGTCCGGCCGCCCCGCGGCGCGATAGCGGCCTTGAAGCGCACGGCCGCTGGTTCAGACCGCAGCAAAACCGAAGGACAAACCGTCACGGTGCCATGACTGGACTCGGAAAGGGACATGGCTCCAGCCCGCCCGGCTACCGCTCCTTGGCCTGGTCGGAAAGCTCGCCCGATACCGCTGCGCTCCCGTCCGCTCCGCTCCCCATGCCTGCCTTGGGCAGCCGATAAGATTGAAGCCAGGTCGGACCGTGGGTGTTTCGAAGCCTCCGCAGGATCCCGCCATCGTCATGAGGCGGTCCACCCAACCAGACATCGCCAAGGACGCTCTTCCAGCGTCGGCCATGTTTGACGGCATATGCACGCAGCGCCGCCTGCTCATCGTGGGTCAATGCAGGCCACCTCTCGCGCCTGTGTCTGGTCGCTCGAGGAGCCGTCCCGTCGCGGGCTACGATCATGCGCTTGAGCTCGGCCACGCCTGCATCGAGACATGCTTTACCCTCGAGATGATGGAAGCGCCGCCAGAACGCCGTCCGTTCGGCATCGGTAGATCCAATCCCGGCTTTTTGCTCGAGCTCGCCGATCGTTGCCATTTCACGCCTCCCGGTTCGTGTGCGGATAAGCTCCGGACAAAGATAGACGGTCACGCAGCGCTGCGATTGCAGCCTCCTGCCGAGCCAGCCTGCGCGAAAGCGCATCGACCTCGAGCTGTCGCTCCGCCGTGAGGCCGGCAAGGTTGGCGCGGTAGCGCTCCAGCAACGTGCGGCCATCGGGCGCTTTTCCCCTACGATAGCCGCTTTGCCGCCTGGCGATCTGGGGCAGGATCGCTGTGATCCGACGGGTTATTTGCCGGTCGATGATCTGCAGCTGCTTTTGGGTCTGGCGGCGAGCATCCTCCATTCGGGATAACTTAGTCGCGGGGGACAAGAGTGATCTCATCATGCAGCGCTCGCGCTCCATCCTAAGAAGCTCGATTGCCCCTCATAGAGAGCGTGCACATCCAGATCGATGACGAAGCCGAAGCTGCTACGGTTGCTATAATCCGCGTCGGGAATGAGAAAACGCCGTTCTTCCTGATTGAATTCGCGCTTCCCGCCTCTCGTGGCGACCACTTCTGTCATGCCTGTATGGTGGGATGAGGCGATCGCCGAGATGACGATCCAATCGCCGGCATGGTTGCGCTCGAAGGTCGCGCGATCTTTCGACCGGGATTCCCCGGGTCCAAGCTGGCGACCGCGAAGCTTCTCCCAGAAGGCCGGAAAAGTGTCTTTTCCGATTTGATCCGCACATCGGCGTTCATAGCCCGTGAAAATATCAGGAAAGGTCAGGGCGACGATCGCCCATTCGCAATCTTCTTCGTACCAGCCGCCTGCACTGCGGACGGATGCATCGACCAGAAGGTTTCGATCGGGAGAAAGGTGGAAGCCTCCATGTCCTGAGGTAGAGTGGCTGACAACTCCCTCGGCATAAATCATGGCCAGCTGTGATCGACCCCAAGGCGTGCTCGCCGTCATGCGGGTCTGGACGCGAGCGAGGCTTGAGAGCTCAGACATGTGTTCGGCGGTCTCGATTGCGCGCGCACGGAAGGCAGCTTCGCTGTCGATCCGACCATCATGCCGGAAGAAATGATGACGACGCGCCTCAGCGAGAGGCTTGGTGAAACGCCAGGCACTGGCGAGAAAGAAGTCGCCGCTTCCATTGGCAATAAGGCCAAGGAGTGTGTCACCGATGCGCGCGACGGCAAACCCATCGGCGCTTGTCCCGAATTCGACGCTGTCGGCGGCCTGTTTGCTGGTAGGTGTGCTTGAAGGTCCGTTCATTGCCGGGCTCCATTAAAAAGGGTGCGGAAAAGCGAACCGCCGGCGGGAGGCCGACGGCGGAATGATTGATCTGGGAAGGTTGAGGACTATTCGGCAGCGATACCGTATGCCGTTTCAAGGTCGTCCAGCGTCGCCACGTCTTCCGTGGCGTCCGTCCCACCGGAGAGACCCACCTCTTCGCCGACATCATCCGTCGTGAAGCCCGCCGCCCCATCCACCGTGGTCTCGGCCTCGTCTTGGAGAGCGGTCTTCTGATCAAGATGCTTGAGGAGGGCGAGCGTATCCGCCGGCGACGGCGCGAAGAGGGCTGATGGATGCACGAGGTTCTGGTCCCCTTCGAAATGGGCGACGAGAGCGGAGCGGGTCTCCCGGACGCGCGCACGCGGTTCAAGACCGGCATCCTTGGCAACGGTTTCCAGCGCCTGGCGCGACAGGCACGCGAAAAATTCCTCCGACCCCATATTCGGCAGATAGCTGTCCGCACCGATCGCTTCGCCCGCAAGGCGAGAGACGACGCCGCTGTTCGACATGCCACGGCGGCATGAAAGCACATCGATCAAGGTTGCTCGCGCCGCAACGCGGACAATATCCATATCGAATGAGAGCCTGCCATCCTCCGTCAACAGACGAGCCACATGACGGCCAAAGCGAGCGCCGCCATAGAGGGCGCCGCCTGCGCCGGAATCGACGCGCACGTTCTGACCGGCAAAGGCCAGAACGAGCAGCGTCATCAGCATATCGTCTTCGATCGGGGCGCGGCCGAGCGCGTCGTGCAGGGCGTCGGTGCGGAAATCACCGATCATGTCCTGGCCTTTCTGGGTGACATCGGGGCGTGCCTTCGGTGCTGCGGCGCTGTCGCCATCGACGACGACGTCACCACCAGGCGTCGTGCCACCCTTCGCCTTCGCTGCCTCCGGCATGCGGTAATGGACAGTTTGGACCTTGCCGTCGCGGTCGAGATAGAGGCCCGCATGGTCAGTTTTGGAAGGCTTTCCGTAGACCTGGGCAGCCTTCTTCGGCAGTTCGGGCTGGCCCCAAGTGTTCACCTCGACGATGGCGCCACGCTTCGGCAGATTCGATGTCATCCACTCGTGCTGAGCGCCGAGAAAGCCCTCGACATTGGTTGTATAGCGGCCGTCCTGATCGGCTGGTGCGAAGAGGTCCTCGACCCATGCGATGCCATAGGCTTCGCGCAAATCTTCGCCGAAGCTCGCATCCTTGGCATACATCCGCTTTTTCGTGAGCGCGTTCGCAATTGACCACCAGGCAGCGGTGTCGCCTTTCTTGGGCTTGTGGGCCTTCCAGACCTCTTTCTGTTCGAACTCGCTCGCGGCTGCGATAATCTTCAGATGCTGTTCGGAGGGCATATCGCCCAGCGCCATCTGTTCGAGCATGGCCGGCAGAACATTTGCGAGCAGGCGCAATTTGCGGATCTGGCGGACGGGAAGTGCCAGCGCGACCGCGATCGCCTCCTCGGTCCAACCGAGCGCGACCAGGCGTTCGATACCGCGCCACTGGTCGACCGGGTTCAAGGCTTCACGCACGCTGTTTTCGACCATCGAGCGCATGGCACCATTGTCGTTTGCAGCGTCCACCACCAGGATCTCGATTTCTTCCAGGCCAGCGGCGATCGCAAGCCGGACACGGCGGTGGCCGGCATCGATGATGTAGCCGTTGCCACCACCCGTTTCTGGAGCGACGACTGGCGGCTGGACGATGCCAACGGCCTTGATCGTGGCCAGCATCAGGGCATCGGCCTGCGGTGACGATGTCGTCTGGCGCATGCGGTCGGGATTTTCTTTCAGCGCGCGCGGGTCAACTTTCATGATCTGCATGGGACGGTCCTTCCAGGAGATATGCGAGCCGGCGCCTTGCCAGCCCTTCCTGTCTTCATTTTTTCCGAAGACATCACCCGGACCGCGGGGCGGCCGGATTGCCGCAACTGCGGCCGAGCATGCCTGCCGCGCAGGACAAGCGGGGCATCTGCCCTGCGATGGACGACCGGCCGGGATCGCGCAGGCGGTAGTTGAGCGACAGCGACGGCCGGAGGACCGATCTGCGAACCGGTATCCTCCTCTGTTCCTCTTTCCCTCCCAATGCTTCTGGCTCAACATCGTCTCTGTGACAGACGGTGCCTGCCTCCGGATTGGACGGAGACAGCTTCAAAATTGGACGAGCACAGATCAGGTGCCGCACTGGATTGCGGCACTGTCATTGCAAGGGCTTCGCTCTTCGACGCGCGGAAGCGCCGATCCCATCTTGGACAATGACGCGCACGTCTGCTCACCGCGAATGCGGGCTTCTTTCTGGAACCAGAGCCCAGCCCAAACGATGGCCAGAAAAAAGGGCCGCCGGCAAAAGCCGCGGCCCATAAAGTGTGGAGATCTTGAACCTCCAGAGGGGAACAGCTGCTGCGGCGGAACTGGGAGGAAGCCGCCATATGCATCAGCTGTAGACACTATGATGAATTTCTCATCGCATTGCACCTAAAATATGCGCAGTGCAGCTATGCCACGGACGCTTGACCCGCATCCGCTTCGATATCCGCCGCAAGCAGCGTCTCGTTTTCCCGCAGCTGCCGGCGTTTCTCAGCGAGCTCGTCGGCGAATGCAAACACGCCCCCATCCCGAGACCGATAGGATTTCAGGCGCTGTTTTGCGCAATCGAGCTTCTGGTGATATCGGCGCCGTTCCTCGTCAAAGCCACCGAGCGCATGTTCCAGCCTCGATATCGCTCCAAGAGGGGTGACGGTGACGGCCAGGTCGATTTCATGATCGGTACCCGTGCGCTTGAGGACGGTCTGGTAGTGGAAACCGTCCTTGCCGATCCGCTCGCCGTCGAAAACAAGATCAAAACTACCGATCGTGGCCAGATGCACCTCACCCTCCTGCTGGAGCTGCACGAGGGACAGGATTTCCTTCATGATCGCTCGGCCCGCCTCCTTGCGCTCCGTAAAGCGTTTACCGAGTGCCTCCATTGCGAAGGCGTCACCATTGGTCGGAATAAGCCGGCCAATATCCTGTCCGATCTCCTCAATACGCCGCATTGAATGCCGGATATCCCGCTCCGCATCCCGGATCTGCCGGCGCGCCGCATAGAGGTCGTCCTCATGGGCCGCACGCAGACGCTCAAGACGCGCGATATCGGCTTCGAGCCCAGCCTTCTTCATCAGGCGCTCGTCGCCGGACGCTATCGCCTTGGCCATGGCGAACTGGTTTGCCTGACCTTCGCCTATATCCTCAAGCCGCCGGATCGAGGTGTCGCCGGAAAGGGCAGCCGCGATGAAGCGGGCTTTGCGCTCATTGTTTTGCCACATCGAGGCATCAAGCGACCCTTGCGTCGCATAGGCGAAGATATCGACGACATCATGCTGGTTGCCCTGACGAACGATCCGGCCCTCGCGCTGTTCGATCTGCGATGGCAGCCACGGCACATCGAGATGGTGGAGCGCCTTCAGGCGAAGCTGGGCATTGACACCGGTCCCCATCGTCTCCGAGCTGCCGATCAGGAAGCGTACGCGGCCGGCTCTGATATCGCCGAACAGCCATTGCTTGGCTTCAGTCTTCTTGAAGTCCTGCATATAGGCAATTTGCGACGGCGGTACGCCGCGCCGGATCAGTTCGTCCCGGATCCAGCGGTAGGCTGAGAAGCCTCTGGACTTCTCGACATTGATCGTGCCCAGGTCAGAGAAGATCATCTGTGCCGCGCCCGGCAAGTCGTATGGCTTGCCGTCGGGGCGAACATAGGTGTTCTCCGATGTCTCCTGCCAGATGCGAAAGGCATTGCGGATCAGTAGGTTGAGCTTGTTTTCAGGCTCATCGTCTGCCGCCGGCATGACCAGACGCAAGTCGATCGCGGCATGACGGCCGTCTGTGATCACCGAAAGCAGGATGTCGTCGCCGGACTTTGCCGGACCCTCACGCTCTTCAATTGCCTTGATGCGGGTTTCGAGGAGTTTTTGGTAGGTCTTGAACATCGGCGTCGGTGAGGCGGTCACGATCTGCCGGTGGCCGGTCGAAACATCCGGCACGCGAACATGCTCCCTGAGGTCAGACGGCATGACCACATCCGCAAATCTGCGGAACATCGCAATTAACTCCGGGACATTGACGAAGGAAGCAAAGCGGCTGACCGGCTTGTACTTGCCCGATGGCTGGATCTCGAGTTCCGTCACCGTGTCGCCAAAGCACGATGCCCATGCATCGAATTCATGCAGTCCGCGTTCGCAAAGATCAGCATGACCGAGCAGGCGCTGGATCGAGAACATCTCGCCAAGCGTGTTGGTGATCGGCGTGCCCGATGCCAGCACCAGCGCCCGACCAGGGTTCTTCGTTTCGATGAAGCGGGACTTCACATAAAGGTCCCAGGCGCGCTGCGAGCCATTTGGATCGATGCCCTTCAGCGTCGACATGTTCGTGGCAAACGACAGCTTGCGGAACTCCTGCGCCTCGTCGACAACAATCTGGTCCACTCCGATCTCCGATATCGTCAGCAGGTCGTCCTTGCGGGTCGTGAGCGCTTGCAGCCGCTCTGCCAAGCCCTCCTTCAAGCGCTCGAGCCGTTTGCGCGAAACCCGGTCCTCGCTGTCCACCTTGACCAGCAGATCCTCGTAAAGCTGAACTTCGTCCTGGATTATCTGCAGCTCGAAGGCAGAGGGAACGCCAATGAATTTGAAGGCCGAATGGGTGATGATGATCGCGTCCCAGGTGGCGGTTGCAGCTCGGCTGAGGAAGCGGGCCCGCTTGTCTTTCGAGAAGTTGGTCTCGTCGGCAACGAGGATGCGGGCGTTGGGGTAGAGGCCCAGGAATTCGCGGGCGGCCTGGGCCAGGCAATGGCCGGGAACGACAAGCATTGCCTTGGCGATTAGACCCAGCCGGCGCTGTTCCATGATCGCAGCCGCCATGGTCATCGTCTTGCCGGCGCCCACAGCATGGGCGAGATAAGTCGAGCCGTCAGCGATAATCCGCCAGATGCCGCGTTTCTGATGCCCGTAAAGAACAAAGGCGCCAGAGGCGCCGGGCAATTGGAGATGGGAGCCATCGAACTTGCGCGGCGCGATATTGTTGAAGCGGTCATTGTAGTCGCGCGCCAGCCGGTCGGTTCGGTGCGGATCGGTCCACACCCAGCGCTCGAACTCACTGCGGATCTTCTGCAACTTTTCGCGCGCGGCCTCGGTATCGACGACGTTCAGTACCCGCCGCTCGCCGCTCACATCCTTGACGACATCGAAGATCTGCGGAACCCGGCTGTTGAGCGCATCTGACAGCAGTTCGCCGGAATGGCGACGGCTGGTGCCCCATTCAGAGGTGCCTGCGGCTGAATATCCGAGCTGACGGGCTTCGACCGTCCAGGAGCCAAGTTCCGGCATGTGATGAATCCGGATATCGGCATCCATCATCTCTTTGACGAAGCCGACGACATCCGAAGCCGGAATCCACGGTGCGCCAAGTCGAGCGATGATATCGGATGGACGCAGGTCAGCCGGCTGAACCTCTTGCAGAGATCTGACATTCCGGTTGAAGGCAGGATCGAGTTTGGCGGCGGCCTCCGCGACTGCGAGCTTCGTGCGGACCTGGCCTGACAGATAAGCATCGGCCGTTTGCCAGCGACCATCGGCCGGATCCTGGAAGATCGTGTCGCCCAGCTGATCAACGACAGCATCACTTTCGCAATGGAGAAGCTCTGCGATCTGATCGAGATCGACGCGGCCAGCCTCACTGAGAACAACGGCGAGCGCATCAGCAGCGCTGGAGACAACCGGCGGGGCAGGGGGAGCGATGACCCGTTCGGAAAAGATCGGGCCGGGTTTTGCCATATCGGTGTCGAGATCATAATCCTCGATCGAGGCCACCAGCCAGCAATCCGGATCGTCCCGGAAAGGCTGAAGGTTGGGCTGGCGATGTGTTTCGCGAACTTCGTTTGTCTCTGCATCCTCCTGGATCGAAACACTGGTATGATTGATCGGCCCAAACTCTCGAACAAAGCTCGACCATGCGACCCGCAACTGCACCTGTGCATCACGCCAGGGGCGATCGGCCTCCTGGGCCTTCAGGACATCTCGCACTGCATCCCGGATCGGGATCAGCTTCTTGATGATGCGGATGTGCTTTTCCGGGATACCGTCGCCGCTGCGGCCATTGCGGAGGGTGACTGGAACCGGCGCACCGTCGACAAACTGCATCAGGCCATGCCTCGCATCGATCATGTAGCTTCCTTCACGGACCTGCGAGGCCGCCGGCCGAAATTCAACGATAGCGCCCAGCTCGTCCTCAATGTCGAGATCGATTGACGTCGGCTCGCCGTCATAGATCCCCTCGGGAAGACGAGCGATCGCAGCGCTCAGATGCATTTCGAGATCACCACCGGCGCGCGGCCGGCAGGTATAGGTTTCTCCGAATGGACCCGAGGTCAGCGCGTGCGTGCCGAGCACAAACTCAGGATGACGGGCGAACCAGCGGTTCACGCGGATCGCACCGTCATCATCAGATGCTGGCCTGATCTCATCGACGTCGAGCCAAAGAGCATCGCCCTCGGGTTCACCCATCTTGCGCTTTCGAAAGAAGAGGAGATCGACCACCGTATCCGTGCCGGCGTCGCGACGAAAGCTGCCTTCGGGCAAACGGATTGCCGCAACCAGGTTCGCGGACTTGGCGATGTGCTCCCGCGCAGTGGTGTCGGCCTTGTCCATCGTGCCGGCACTGGTGACGAAGGCGGCCAGCGCGCCTGGTTTCAGGAGATCGATCGACCGGGCGATGAAGTAATCATGCAGTCGCAAGCCAAGCGAACGATAGGATCGGTCCGAGCGGACCGTACGATCGGAAAACGGTGGATTGCCGACGGCGAGATCGTAGATCGCGGTCAGATCGGTGCGGGCGAAGTCGCCATTGATGATCCGGGCGCGGGGCTGCAGGAGCCTTGCAATCCTGGCCGTCACGGGATCGAGTTCGATACCGGTGACATAGGCGCAGTCTCGGTACTCAGCCGGCATCAGAGCGGGGAACAATCCTGTGCCGATACCCGGTTCCAGAATGCGGCCACCCCGCCAGCCAAGGCGCTGAAGCCCGGCCCAGATCGCCCTGATGATAAACTCCGGCGTGAAATGCGCATATTGGGTGCAGCGGGCAAGCGACGCATAGTCTGCCTCACTGACCGCGGTTTCAAGTGAAGCACCAAGATCTTCCCAACCATCGCGGAATTCCGCCTCGCCCGGGCGCCGAAACATCCCGTTCGCCAGATCCGATGCACCGAAACCGGTGAAGCGGATCAGCCGTTCCTGATGCTCGCGCGTGACCGGCACGTCGTTCCGCTCGATCTCGTTTGCGGTCAGGATGGCTGCAATGTTGATCCGCCCTCGCTCCTTCCAGGTCGAGGCGAGAGAACGATCTTTGTCATCGAGGTAGAAATTGGCACGTGCGTTCTGCTTGCGGACAATGGGTCGTCGTTTGTCTGGACGCACATGTGCTGGCGAAGGTGAGGGCGGGATGGGATCCGGATCGTCGTCATTGGCGGCGATGGGATCGAAGCCCCCAAGACGCTCGAGGCCAAGCCCGAGCCCGGATGAAAGGGCAGAACTGCCAAACATGTCGAAAGTGCCAGGCTGGCCGATCGAAAAGGAATTGTTGATCATCGTAAATCTCCTTCATGGACGAGCGCCATCCAGCGTCCGCCAGAAAATGGCGGGTCGCGGGCGCGGGAAATGGTCGATTGGCGGGTGCTAGGCTGCGATGGACGGGAGATGGCGCATGTGAACCGGCAGTTTTACGGCGATCTCGTCGTCTGTCAGATGGTCGAGCAGTTTCAGGAGCGTGCCATGGCCGGCGCTCCAGAACATGACGGTTCGCCGTCCTCGCAACGCCTGCGGAAATCCATCGCCGGCATAGCCACGATAGGCGTCGGCTGTACTGCTCCAGATATGCTCAAGCCGTTCTGCGCGGGTCATGGCGCGAACAGGCCGAGTCTCTCGCTCAATGATTGCCTTGCGCATTCTCTCGACCGCAGTCCCATCGGACACATCGCAGTAGCCGTGGAAATAGCGGGTTCTGTTATCGATGCGCAGCGCGAAGAAGACGCTTGTGGCCGAGCCGGTCAGGAATTCGCGGAGCGCAAAGATGGGTCCGCGCATCCAGAGCGGAGGCAGGATTTCGAGCATGTAGTCATAGAGCGCCTCTTCGATCTCGAACCACTCACCGCTGTAAAGCGGTGCAGGGTCTGCCTCCCATCTGTTTGGCCGCTGATTATGGCGGTCAAACAGCTTGAACATCTGCGATCGGGTAGCGACCCCTTCGAAGACTTTACGGGCAGAGTGTGCAGCGTTCATTGTCGGCTCCTTCAAGATATCCAGACCGAAGCGATAACCGTTTGATCATCTTCCTCTTCAGTCCTTCGTGATATCTTCCGGGCCGCCGGCATCCCGCTCGGCCGGGTCAAGGGCCGGCGTCAGCTGGGCGCAGCCTCCCTTGATGCGGTCGATGGAGATGCGGCACGTCTCCTTCCACCCTCCTTTTTCGCATTCTCCTCACTTCTCTCCTGCAGGACCGCATTCCAGTCATCGGCCGGCGGCCGCAGGCGAAGCCAGTCGCTCGACATCTCATCGCTTAAAGCCCGAAGACGGTCGGCAAAGCTCTCTCCCTGGGTGTTGGCGTCGGTGGCGGCAACGAGTTGTGCGCCCGTGTCGGACAGGAGCTGTCTCAAGGCAGCTTCAGTTGCCGGCGACCAGCCTCCGCCGGTGCTGACGTAAAGCGTGCCATCGCAAACGCCCTCGATCGCCGCTAGGCTCATCGCATCGATGGCAGCCTCGGTGACGCAGAGCCGGATGGGAGCCGCAGCACCAAACCGGAACAGGATCTTCACCCCTCCGGATGCGAAGCCACGCCAGTCCGGGCCTCGCTCCTCCCAACCGGAAACTGCACCATCCTTGTCCCTGTGAGCCGCCCACATGCTTCCGAACGGTCCTTCTCGGAGGGCGCCCGCCTGCACCGCGTGGCGAACGACGGCGCCCGGAAGGGCACGGCTCCAGCAGAGATAGCGCCAGGTATCGGAGCCGGGCTTGGGGCGCTTGCGCTGCTCCCATCTATCAAGCACGGACGCCCGCGGCATCCTTTCTCCAGTATCTCGCCACGCAGGCAAGGAAGGAGAATATCCGCAGAGAGCCGCGACCCGGCTCACCCCTTCAACAAATCCAACACTCTCAAGAGTGGCAACAAGCGAGAATACATCGCCTTTTGCGTCGCTCAACGGATCAAACCATCCTCGACCGCCATGGGTTACGATGATGATCTCGGCGCCTCGCCGGAATTTTACGGCTCGGCGCGTGCTTTCTTTCATGTCGACCGCAAACCCGGCCTGTTCGAGGATGGCAGCGCAACTGACCGCCTCCCGTAGTCTCTCAATTTCTTCTCTTTTCATGACTTTTCCGATCGCCTGCGATCGTCCCTCGATTCAACTCCCCGCATGATCGGCGGGTCGTCTTCCGGCCGCCGCGAAGAGCAGAGGAGGCAAGGGCGCGGGATGCAAGGTGCAGTTTTGCACCGCCCGCGGCGGAGCTTCCCTTGCTGCCGCTAGCTCGCCAGCGGCACCCGGAACGGCAAATGCCGGCTCAGTGAGCCGGCCAGGGGAAGAATTCATGCAGGATCTCCAGGTCGTCGTCGGAGTCGATCTCGTCAGAGGGAAGCACTCCGTATTTGCCGTCGACTTCGAAGACGGTGACCGGGACCATCAGGTCACGGGAAAGCTGAAAGGCATGGGACTGTGCGAGAGAGAGATCGTGTGACATTTCGGGGGCTCCATCCGGGAGCGGGTCAATTCCCGCTCGATGGCTCCCTCAAAGGCCCGGGAACGGGCGCGATCACCGCGGAGGCGCAGCCGAGAGCGGCCGCAGCTGGCTAGCGGACCCCTTGCGGGTTGATCGTGGAAGATCCGGACCTGGGCCAGGACGCCATCGAATGAGAGCGGGATTGATCTGCTCCATGGCTGTACCGTCTGATTGGCACTCGGTTCCCGCGCATCACGCCTACCTGAGGGTGCCTATGGCCCTGGAGGAATAGCCATGCCACCTCGCAACTGACCAGAGTTCGAATTCTCTGCGCTTACCCCGGCGTCAAAAAGCCTCTGCGCAAGTTTGCAGACACATGGGCGCGAACTCTCCATCGGTGGGCTCGCAGCACTAAGCCAGAATGCACCAACAACAATTGCGAATGTACGACGGCGGCGACGGCTTGCGGCGAAAGTCACCAATCCCACCGCCAACATTTCGACAAACCGTGTGTCGTCGACAAGGGAGGCAACTTATCCAGCATCAATATCTTTCCCTGCATTTCTGGAACGCTGCTCCACGATTGCAACGATTCTTGATTCCAGAGTTGCGAGATCTCAGGAAACGTCCCTTGGCAAGCTCCGGATCGGGAGCATTGATGCTCGGCGTGACACACTAATTACCGTAGGTCTTTGTTTTTATTATTTATTTTTCATTGCGGCGTAATAGT